>NZ_LT593747.1 GCF_900089075.1 Vaginella massiliensis | reverse complement strand
CACGTTGATAGGCTATAGATGTAAAGGCAGCGATGTCATAGTCGAGTAGTACTAATTACCCATAGACTTTTTTCAACAACGATTAAGAATCAATCAATCAAAATCAAACAAACACAGCTAAGTGCTAGGCGTTGTTAATCTTTCTTGTGTAAGTAAAAAAGCGAAATCAAAAAACCGAAAAAAAACTGTTAACCTATAGCATCGACCAGTAGAAGTCAAAAAAAATACGCTTAGAGAAGCGCACAATCTTAGGGTGACTATAGCGAAAGGGCTCACCTCTTCCCATTCCGAACAGAGAAGTTAAGCCTTTCAGCGCCGATGGTACTGCAACTGCGGGAGAGTAGGTCGTCGCCAGTCTTTTTAACCAAATCCTCAACTACCAACAGTTGAGGATTTTTTTTTGAAGAAAAGTGAAAGCGGTTAGCTTCTAGCCGTTAGCTATTAGCTTTCAATTATCAATTTTCACCTTTCAACTTATAACTCTTAACTTATAACTTTTAAGAAATAACTTTTTCACCCTATCTAACTTCTTCATATAACGAACGAATAATTCCGTCGGAGAGTCCGATTTTTGGGACATGAATTTTTTTAGCATTAGACCATTTGGCTACTTTATTGTATATCTCCAACGCATAAACGACAACATCTGCTCGGTCGGGTTTCATGTTGAATTGAGTCATCCGTTCTTCTGGATTCAGTTTGAGGAGTATTTTGTTGTGACGATTCAAATAACTCACACTCATTGGTAAGCCCAATTTTACACCAGAATATTTGTAAACATGGTTGATATTTCCACCAGCGCCGATCAATTCGATTTCCTCTTCCTCAATAGTATCTTTTATCCATTTTTGCATAGACGGGAAAACGTCAGAAGCTTCTTTGTGTTCCAACAAACGTACGGTTCCTACGGCAAACGATTGTGATGCTTGTACTTGCTTGTTTTTCAGGTAGGTAAGCTCGGTGCTACCTCCGCCAACATCTACATAGAGGAAGGCTTTATCTTCTGTAAGAAATTTATTCAACCCTGCACAGAATAGCATTTCTGCCTCCGTTTTACCGTCGATAACTTCGATTGCTATATTGGCTTTTTTCTTGATTTTGTTGATGACTTTTTGACCGTTTTTTGTTTCACGCATTGCCGATGTTGCACATGCTCTATAATGTTCAACTTCGTAGACTTTCATCATCAGCGAATAGGCTTGCATGGCGTCTACAATTCGGTCGATATTTTTGTCTGATATTTTACTGTTGTTGAATACATCTTGTCCCAAGCGTATAGGCATTCTCACCAAAGCTGTTTTGTTGAATACAGGCGGATTGTTGGTTTCCTCGTAAACATAGTTGATGAGTAGGCGTATGGCGTTTGAACCTATATCGATGGCTGCAAGTTTTTTAATCTTCATGTTGTTGTTCTAATTTTTTTAAATAATCGTAAGTAGTAAACTGCGATCGAATTGGTATTTTATCATTTTTTTGGTATCGAAGACTAGAGTCTAGATCATGAATTCTACCTTTCACATTGTCATTAAAACCAAGATCAAAAGTATCCATTACGATTTGTTTCAGTTTAGGATCTTCAACCGGGCAAGCAACTTCTATCCTAAAGTCTAAATTTCGTTCCATCATATCGGCCGACGAAATATAAACTTCGTGTTGCTCATTATTCACAAACCAATAAACCCGTGGATGCTCCAAAAATTTATCGACTATGCTGATGCTTCTGATGTTATCCGACTGATTTTCGATTTGTGGCACAAGGCAGTGAATTCCCCTTACGACCAATCGTACAGGCACGCCTTCGTTCGAAGCTTCGTAGAGCAAATCGATGATTTCTTTGTCGCTCAAGCTATTCAATTTCAGGTTGATGCCTGCGGCCAAACCTTTTCTATAATTTTTTATTTCTCGTTTTATAAACTTCACTAAACGCTTTCTGGTTTGGAAAGGTGAAACCAATAATTTACGGTACGAATGCGATAAATAATTGGCATCGAAGAATTTGAACAATTGTTCGATTTCGGTTACCAAGTCATTTTTGGCTGTAAAAAGGGTAAAGTCTGAATAGACTTTTGCGGTGCCAGCATGGAAATTTCCAGTACTTACAATTCCGTATTTTGTTGCATATCCTTCTTCGGGTTCCCGCTCAATATACGCAATTTTCGAATGCACTTTGAGCCCCGGAACACCAAAAATCACATTTACTCCAGCATCTTGCAATCGTTTCGACCAGTTTACATTGTTGGCTTCATCGAATCGGGCGCGCAATTCCAAAACGGCTGTTACCTCTTTCCCGTTGATTGCGGCGTTGATTAACGATTTCAACACTTGTGAATCTTTTGCGACGCGATAGATGGTGATTTTCAGTTTTTTTACCTTCGGATCGATGGCTGCTTCTCGCAAAAACTTCAAAAATAGAGAATAATCATGGTAAGGCGCATACAACAACTGATCGTTTTCTGTAATTCCTTTGAAAAATGAAGGATATTTCAAGAAGCTTTTTTGTACAATCGGCTCTATTTTTTCGTAGGTGAGATCGCTTTTTCCCAAGGTTGGAAATTTCATCAAATCGCTTTTGTTATGATATTTTCCCCCAGGATTGATGCTGTCGTATTCATCGAGGTTCAACTTTTTTCGAATATATTTCAAGGTATCCTCTGCAATCTCCCGGTCGTAGACCATGCGTACGGGCTCGCCTTTTTTTCGACCTTCCAATCCGATAGCAACTTTTTCCAATATGGTATGTTCGAGGTCGTTGTCTATATCCAATTCAGAATCTCGGGTAATCTTGATCGAATGCGCTTCGATATGATCGAATTCAAAAATCTTGAAAATGTCTTTGAGGTGGTATCGGATAATATCTTCGATATAAATTACATACTGATTTTCGTTGATTTTTGGCAGCGTAATGAAGCGTGGAAATGTATCGGTTGGTACCGAAACAATGGCGTATTTGGGTTTGTTTTTTATCAGCATTTTTACAGCTAAATAAAAATTTCCGTCGCGAAGTTGTGGCGCTTTTAGGTGATCTTCTAAAATCATCAAGCCCACGGTATGGTCGAATTCTTTGTAAAACGTCTCGGTAAGATAAGGGATGTATTCTGTAGGAACGTTCTCGTGATCGATGACGAAAATATTGTGTTCTTTCAGCTTTTCGAATAAGACATCGTACAAATCATCGTATATTTTTCTCTGGTTTTCAACCTCTTGATTGATTTGCTCGATGAGCTCTTCGTCTGTCTGATTTTCGATGATGTTTTTGTAAACCTTGTTTACTTTTTTCAGTTGGATTGAGCGCAAAATGGCCGAATATCGCACCGAATAAAATTCGTCGAGATTATTGGAATAAATGCCCAAAAAACGGATGCGTTCGAGCAACGGAACCGATTCGTCTGCAGCTTCTTGTAGAACGCGTTCGTTGAATCGAAGCCAACTTATTTCGCGATTGATGTATCGTGTTGTTTTCATAAATCTTTCGGTTTTAGTAACATCGTTAACTTTCCTTTTTTCATATCTTGCCATTGATCGATTTCAAAATCTATTCTCGCCACTCCAGAGGTTGGGAGATTGTCGAGCTCAGCATCTGAAAATTGATTGATAAAATCGGTAAATGCAGGGTTGTGTCCAAAAATAATAAGGTTGTTAGGGGGGTATTGTTTTCTTATCCAGCTTTCCAATTCATCTACAGAAAATGTATAGAGCTCTTTGGATGTGGTACAGGTTGTTTTACAAATTTCGGTAACCAATTTTGCGGTTTCGCTCGCTCTTTTGGCATAGCTTGAGTGCAATTCGAAATTGGTAAAATCGAAATGCTGTTCGAGATAGGTGGCCACTTTTATGGTGCGTTTGATGCCTATTTTGCTCAACGGTCGTTTTTTGTCTGCCACAGGCTCGTCCCATCTACTTTTACCATGTCTGAATAATAAGAGTGTTTTCATATCGCTTTATCAAAACCGAAAGGAGTTTATTTAAAAATAACATAAATTTTCGAAAAAAAAACGAAAATTTAATTACAAATTTGGTTCGTAGGCAATCATATCGCTTCGCAACCATACCGGAATTTCTATCGATTTGTTGATCGATAGGTCGATCAATACCTGTGTAGATGTGCCCAGTGCGTGCACAATTCGCTCTCCGTTTTTGTCGTCGCTCACGATTACATATTCAAAATCGAAACTTTTGTTGCCAATAGCCGATATGCGTATGCCCAATTGCACGTTGCGGTGCGTAAGGCGCAGTTCTTTGAAGTATTGGCAAGAAATATTGGCAATGACAAACATGTGTTTCATCCAATCCCAATTTTTCGACATTTCGGTCATATAATAGCCTCTTCCGATCTGAAAATATTCAAAATAATACACATTGTTTACATGCCCGATCGGATCTAAATCGTTCCAACGTATTTCTAAATTTTTATAGAATTTGAAGTTTTCTAAATTTACATTCATCTTTATAACATTTTGCAGCTAAGTTTTCTTCCGACGATTACATTTTTTTTAATGATTTGATATTCAAAATAGAAGACTCATTTAACCTGTCAAAAGAAACTCATCTTAGCATTTTGTTGTCGAATTTACTAATTAAAGCTCGATTTTGAGAAAGATTTCTGATTCTCCGCAAACACACCTAATATTTTTAGTATATTAGCGCTCAAAAAGCAGGGATTATGAACATATTCAGTTTTACGGCTCATTTCGGTTCGGAGGAAGATTGTCGTTTGCATTTCAAGGAGCAGCGTGATAAGGAAGGGGTTGTCTGCAAGCGATGCGGGGGCACTTCCCATTATTGGTTACAGGGTAAATGGAGTTATGAATGCAAAGGTTGCCGTTTCCGCACCTCGTTGCGCAGCGGTACGATCATGGAGAGCTCCAAGCTGCCGTTTCTGGTGTGGTACAAAACGATGTTCCTGATGAGTTGCACAAAAAAGGGATTCTCCACCAACGAACTCCAGAAGCAATTAGGATTGAAGCGTTACGAACCGGTATGGGCGATGGTACACAAACTCCGCAGGGCGATGGGCAACCGGGATGCAAGGTATACACTGGAAGGGATGATAGAACTGGATGAGGGTTACTTTTCGGTGGCCAGTAAGGAAATCGAGCGAGGCAAGGGTACACGTGGCCGGGGAGCCGAGGGAAAGCAGAACGTTGCGGTGATGGCCGAAAGCACCCCGTTGGAAGATATCGAAACGGGCAAAAAGGAGAAGCATGTGCGTTATTTCAAGGCCAGGGTACTGGATAGCCATCAAAGTGAAGGAATCAACGGCGTGGTCAGGGACTGCATGGAGGATGATGCCATCGTATTTTCGGACAAAAGCACTTCTTACGTTGACATCTCCGATCTGGTGGAATTGCACGTCACCGAGAAATCAGACGCCAAAACCACCAAGGAAACACTCAAATGGGTGCATATCGCAATCAGTAATGCAAAACGGACATTGCTGGGCAACTACCATAAAATCAAAAGGAAATACTTACAGTTGTATCTCAACGAGTTTATTTACAAATTAAACAGACGGTATTTTGGAGACAAACTCTTTGACAGACTAGTAATTGCGAATATAACAGGTGCATAAACGGATAATCAGAAAGATTTTATATAAAGAAAGTAAAAAATTTTCTTCTGCTTTATTAATGAATTTCAATGGATGAAAAATAGAAAAAATACGAATTTCTAAAGTTTGTCTAACGGCGAAATCACCGTGTGCAAAGTCTTGTTGGTGACGTGCGTGTACGCCAAAGTTGTGGCGATTCTGTTGTGCCCCAACAGTTTCTGAATGTGAGAAATATCGGTTCCCAACTCGAGCAGATGCGTTGCATAACTGTGTCGCAGGCTGTGAATGCCAACTTTTTTCTGAATTTTTGCTTTTTGCATCGCATTCTTGAAAATCATTTGAATCGATCGCACCGACATGGCGTTTTTCTGGTTGCCTTCGAACAAAAAATATTGAGGTTTGTAGATCAAATAATAGGTGCGCAGTTCTTGCAAAATGCTTTCGGGCAAGCCAACAAAGCGGTCTTTTTTACCTTTGCCGCGCTCTATTCTCACCACCATATTTTGGCTATTGATGTCGGCAATTTTCAGGTTTACAATCTCGCTTACACGCAGTCCCATGCCGTAACACAATTTGAGGATGGTTCTATGTTTTAGATTTTCGGTGACCTCGAAGAGTGATTTTATCTCTTTTTTATTCAATGTTTTGGGGAGTTGTAAAGGTTTTTTGGGACGAGGAATGTCAAAAAACATGCGTTCGTTTTTCAGGATTTTTTCATAATAATATTTTACCGCATTTATACGACTATTGATCGCCGTTTCTGATAATTTACCTTGCGTTACACAGTACAAAAAATAAGCTTGCAATTCGTCTGGTGTAACGGTTTCTGCTGGCTGATTGTCGATGAATTTGAGAAAAGTAGAAAACTCGGTGCGATAATTATCGATTGTTTTTGGGCTATAAGATTTCAGTTTCAGGTGGTCGATATAGTTGGAGAAAGTTTTTCGATTGACAGGGTGAATTTTTTGGATAGCGTGCAAATAATTTTTTTCTAAACCAAAAAACTCGAGACTAGCTTTGGTATACGGCGTGTACCAGCGTTTGGCGGTATACGAAAAACGAGGTTTGCAAAATCGCGAAAGGATTCGAACATTCTCTTCGGAATAAGGGAAATCGATCCAAATCACATTTTTACCCCGATGCGTTGCAATTTCGAATTTGAAGTCTNTATTGAAAGTTTATGAACTGCCTTTCGCAAAAAAAGAAGGTTCAGAAAATATCGCTGGCGGCTATGATGGACTTACTCCTGAGACTTTGCTTAAACACCTGACCAACCCAGACGAATATGACATTGACGATAACGACAAAGTTTCAGTGCTTGAATGTGAATGTGGATGTGATGGTTGCTGGCCAATGAAAGTAAAGGCATACGAATTGGGTGACAAAATCATTTGGGCTGACTTTGAACAACCACACAGAACTGTTGATAGTCATAACTTTTGGGACTATTCAAAATTCGGACAATTGACTTTTGACAAGAATAACTATAAAGAACAATTAGACGTGTTGAGACAGACAATTAATAGTATAACAAAATGAGAGAAAGAAGAAGCACTGGCTATAACACGGGTTTTGCGTCAGGCGGGGTGACGTGCAAACTTGGAGCTTTGTGCTTCTATTCAAGTTCAGTGCAGGTTGACAGTTTTGTGCTCCGATACCCGCCCGAACGCAAAGCCCGAAAACGTTACCCGCAATTCGACCAAACAACCGCTCCAAGAGAAATAATGAAAACATCCTCTTTGAAAAGTTGTGAGCCTTGCTTCGTAGGTTTCCCAATTGTTATTCCTTTACATTCGGTTATGATTGTTTGAGCATCTTTTGAGTATCCATTTTTGAATTCGACATATTTATATTCAGAAAATCGAATACTATTTTCTATTACTTTTTTAGGCATTCCTCCAAAATAAGGAATGAAATTCTTCCCTTTTAATTCTTTGATTTTTACCCAATCTTTTAAACCAGAAAACTTTAATTCTTTGATTAATCTATAAGACCAATAATCTTTAGTTTCCCGATATTCTTCTGTTTTTTCACCTGATTTTATCAAATCAAACCATTCCTTTTTTACCGTTAATTTAAGAACTGCGGGTAACACAGGTTTGGCGAAAACTGGGGTTGAAGTACTTGTATTCATTTTTCTGTAATTAATTAAACTTTAGGTTATTTATTGAGCTTGTGTGCTAAGTTGCCCCAGCATCGCCAAGCCTTTTATCGTTATGTGGCATTATAAAAAACGATACTAGTGAAAATAAAAGATATACATTTAAAGAATTTCAGGTCATTTGAAGATTGCATAATTGAGTTTGAAGACTTTTACACTGCAATTTGTGGCAAAAACAATTCAGGCAAGTCTAATATAATTAGAGCAATTTTAAATGTTTTGGGGCCAGTGAGTAACCGACATAGGCTAAATTATCACACGGATTTTCCCGTATGGAAACCAAAAGCATCAAAAGAAAGCATTGAACTAACTGTAAGAATTCAATTAGACTGTAAAGCGGATATTGGACTAATTAAATTTTTGCAAGTATTTCTTAAAGACTCTAAAGACGATAAAGAAGAATTTGAAATAAAAGATACACAGCTAATAATCAAAATAATCTTAAATACTAATCCTAAAGATTCGAGTACAGAGATAACTGTAGAAAATAAATCTGTATCAGACAAATATAAGGTTGGTGAGATTTTGCGTAGAATTCATTTCGCTCAAGTAATCGTTTTTCACAATTCAACTCAACCTCAAAGTCCGTTTAGAAGAACAAATCACGGACAACTTGAAAATTTAAGCACAAAAGCCAAAGAGTCTATTGAAGGTAAAGTAAACCAAATCAACAAAGAATTATCAAAAGCAATTCAAAAACATAAATCTGAACTACAGGAGTTAATTGGTAGATTGCAAGAAAAATATGAAGTAGGTTTAACATTTAGTGGTTTCGATATGGATTACGAAAGGATACCATATGAAATATCGTTAGGTGAAAAAAACTTTGAACTACCGCTTGATGAATGGGGAAGCGGCACAAAAAATAGAACTTTAATATTAAGCAGTATTTTCAATGCTAAAAATTTGATTGACCAAGATGATGAATCAAACAAGATTACACCAATTGTGATAATTGAAGAACCTGAATCATTCCTACATCCATCTGCCCAGTCAGAATTCGGTAGGATTTTACAAGATTTAAGTAAAGAGTTGGAAATACAAGTTATTGCCACAACTCACAGTCCTTATTTGCTAAGTCATCACAATCCAAAATCAAATATTCTTGTAAAAAGAAATATTCAACGCAATAAAATTAGAGAATCAAAAATTGAAGAAATAGAAGGCACTAATTGGCGAGAACCTTTTGAATTGGCCCTAGGTATGGTTGGTCCTGAGTTCGAAACTCTTAAAGAAGCATTTTTTAGCCAAGAAAATAATATTATGCTACTCGAAGGTTCAATTGATATTGAATATTTTAATCTATTAAGAGATAAGAAACACGGAGAAAAACGTCTTAAATTTTCAGGCGAACTTTACCCATATGGCGGATTTGGATTTTTAAATAACCCAGTTTTGCTAAAATTTATAAAGGAGCGATTTAATAAACTTGTTGTCACCCTTGATTTGGATGCAATCTCAAATGTCAAACAAAATTTTGAAAAAGCAGGGTACATTAAAGATAGCGATTACTTTGTAATTGGATTAGACAAGCCAGTGACAGATGTGTAGAAGGTCTTTTACCAGACTTTATAAAAACCAAAGTAAATAATGATAATCCCGAACTTGTTTTTGGCTTACAATCAGAAAATCAAACTGAGAGAAAATCAGCAAAAGATAATCTGAAAGCACTGTATCTTGAAGAGTTCAAAAAAGACTTAAAATACGATGAGAGCTACTTCTCGGAATTTTATAAACTCGCAGAAAAAATGAACAAGAAACTAAATAACGCCACATAACAAGCGTTTGGCTCAATGGCGGGTGAAGTGGTTAATTGAACATTCTACCTCGCATCAACTTTTGTGGTGTATTGACAGTTTAGTGCTCCGAAATCCGCCACTGCGCCAAGCGCCAAAACGTTATCTGCCATTTTATAAAAAATCCCGCATAAATGAATGAAATTGAACTTAAAACGATAAAAGCGACACCAAAAATTGGAAACGAACATTTGACTTTTAATGAAAAAAGTGTAGGATATTCTTTACTTGAATTTTGGCAATGGAGTGTTTCTGACATTTTGAGTAATGCAACTCGTGGAAGATTTGCAGAATTTATTGTTGGAACTGCTGTTGGAATGAACCCTAAAAATTTACGTGATGAATGGGATGCTTATGATGTAACTTCAGAAACAGGAATAAAAATTGAAGTTAAATCTGCTGCATACATTCAAAGTTGGGCTCAAAAACAATATTCAAAAATTTCATTTTCAATTAGAACTGCTCAATTTTGGGATGCCGACAATGGAATGTCACGAGGAGAACCAAAAAGACACGCAGATGTTTACGTTTTCTGCCTATTACATAACAAAGACCAAGAAACAATTGACCCAATGAAAATGGAACAATGGGAATTTTATGTTCTTCCAACTTGTGTTATTGATAATTATCAAAGAAGCCAAAGTTCAATTACTTTAAATTCTCTTTCCAGATTAACAAATTGCGTAAACTATGATGAACTAAAAGAAAAAATTGAAAATTGCAATGTTCAACAATGTGAATATAAGAAAAACGGCAGATAACATGGGTTTGGCAAAAGCGGGGTTGAAGTTATCATTTTGAAGATTTCAGCACTTTTCGCCGCAAAAAACCATTTAGTTTTTTTATTTTTTGTAATTTTGAAAAAACGAAAATGGTTTTTGCTCGGTTCGGGTTTAGTTGGAATTTCCGGCTTTCTTATCCCCGCCTTCGCCAAGCCCTTTCCCGTTACCTGCAAGCGTAAAACAACGTTCGTGCTAAAAAACGACATTTCGGGAAAATCAAAAAATAACGAAACAATTTTTACCTAACTTTGTAAAATGAAATTTATATCTTTAATATTAGCCGTTTATGTATTGCTGTTATCAGCCGTACCGTCTTTTATTGAGGATAAATGTATGCAGGAACATACCACCGAGCAAGGACAAAACGAACAAGACGAAGATTGCAGTTGCTGTTCGCCTTTTTTTAACTGCAACACCTGTACGGGATTTGTTTTAACCAACTTTCATTTTTCGATTAAACATTCAGTAAAAGAACCCCAAAGAAAATTAGGCACAATGCCAACACCGCCTATTTCAGACTTTCCTTATTCTATTTGGCATCCTCCACAATTGGCTTAATATATGGTGCTTTCCGCCCAAACTGATTTGTTACGGTGCTTTCCACCGTTATTACTTATTTATTAAATATTAAGCATTATTTTTCAATGAAAAAAATACTCTTTGTGTCATTTTTTATGACACTCAACCTTTGTGTATATGCACAAAATACGTTCAAAGCTGTAATTAAAGACAGCGAAAAAAAAGAGCCTTTAATGGGCGTAACCGCACAGGTAACAGGCACTACAATCGCCACAATTTCCGATGAAAACGGACAGATTATATTAACAGGTATTGCAAACGGTTTGCAAGAAATTCAATTTAGTTATATCGGTTTTGCCCAACGTACCGACAGCTTTAATTTTCCGTTAGAAGATACAGCTCCGATTGAAATCCTACTTTATGAACAATCGGAAGATTTGGAAGAAATCGTTATTTCATCAACAAGAAGTACAAGAACTATCCAAAATATCCCCACACGTATTGAGTTTATAGGAAGTGAGGAGTTAGACGAAAAAGGCAATATGAAAGCAGGGGATATTCGTATGCTTTTGGCAGAAAGCACAGGCATCCACGTACAAACCACATCGCCCACAAGTGCCAATGCAAGTATTCGTATTCAGGGGCTTGACGGACGATATACGCAAATTTTAAAAGACGGTTTTCCTATTTATTCGGGTGCTTCGAGCGGATTGGGTTTGTTGCAAATTCCACCGCTTGACTTAAAGCAGGTTGAGGTTATTAAGGGTTCAACATCTACGCTGTATGGTGGTGGAGCAATAGCAGGTCTGGTCAATCTGATTTCCAAGACACCAACGGAAGAAAGGGATTTACGCTTTCATTTAAACGGAACATCGGGCAGAGGTTTAGACATCAACGGTTTTTACGGACAGAAGTTTAAGAAAATCGGAACGACAATATTTGCTTCGCACAATCGCAACGGAGCTTACGACCCTGCACAAATCGGGCTTTCTGCCATTCCCCAATTTGAAAGGTATGTACTGAACCCTAAATTATTTGTTTACTTCAATGATAAAACAAAAATGAACTTTGGTATCAATACCACCATTGAAAACCGTTTGGGTGGCGATATGCTCTACATCAAAGGCAAAGGAGATAACACCCATCAATATTTTGAAGAAAACAAAACACAGCGTTATTCCACTCAATTTGTTTTTGACCATACTGTAAACGAAAACAGTTTTGTACAATTCAAAAACAGCGTAAGTTATTTTAACCGCAATACGGCTATTCCGAATTACGAATTTGAGGGAACGCAGACCGCTACTTTTACGGAAGCAAGCTATACGCACAGCAAAGAAAAATCGGAATGGGTAACAGGCGTTAATATTTGGACTGATAATTTTAAAGAAAAACAGATTACTGCATTTCCGTTGAGGGATTATACTCATACCACATTCGGGGCTTTCGTTCAAAATTCTTTTAAGGCTACCGATTGGCTTCAATTGGAAGCAGGTTTAAGGACGGATTATGTGATTGATTATGGAGCTGTTTTTTTGCCAAGAGTATCGGCATTGTTTAAGATTGCAAATGGATTGACTTCACGTGTCGGGGGCGGATTTGGCTACAAAACACCAACCATTTTTACCGAAGAAAGCGAACGCATACAATATCAAAACGTAATGCCTATTAACGATAAAACCAATAAATTAGAAAGGAGCTACGGAGCAAATGCAGACATCAACTACCGTACTAATATAGGCGATGATTGGACATTCAGCATAAATCATTTATTCTTTTACACCTATTTGGATAACCCTTTGTTGCTTCAAAATATAACTGCAAATACTTATCAGTTCATCAATTCATCGGGCTACATTCATACCAAAGGAACAGAAACAAATATCAAAATCGGTTATGATGATTTTAAATTGTTTTTGGGCTACACTTTTACCGATACCCGATTGATTGAAAACGGAATAAATACCGAAAATCCATTAACACCAAAACACCGCATTAACTCTGTACTGATGTATGAAATAGAGGATAAATGGAAAATCGGTTTGGAAGCCTATTATTTTAGTCCGCAAAAGCTCAATGACGGAACAACAGGTAAAGACTATGTGATGTGTGGCTTTATGGCTGAAAAAATTTGGGAAAGATTTTCTTTGTACATCAACTTTGAAAATTTCCTTGATACAAGGCAGACCCGTTTTGACAACATTTATACAGGCACAATAACCAACCCTGTTTTTAAAGACATCTATGCACCATTGGACGGATTTGTAATTAACGGGGGAATAAAATTTAGACTTTAAGAAGATGAATAAAACCATATTTAATATAACAAAAATGGATTGCCCAAGTGAGGAGCAATTAATCCGTATGAAACTGCAAAACTTTGATACGGTAAAGTCATTGGAATTTGATATTCCCAATAGAAAACTAAATGTTTACCATAGTGGAAACCCAGAGCCGATTTTTTCGGCTTTGGAAACCTTGAACCTAAATACAACGCTGATTTCAACCGAAGAAACTAACGCAGTTGTTGAAACAGATACAAGCAATAGCCAACGGAAACTACTATGGACGGTATTGATTATCAATTTCGTTTTCTTTGGATTGGAAATGTTGTTCGGTATTTTTTCCAACTCAATGGGATTGGTAGCGGATAGCTTGGATATGCTTGCCGATAGCATCGTTTACGCATTGGCTTTGTTTGCTGTTGGGGGTACGATTGCAAGAAAAAACAATATCGCCAAATTTGCAGGTTACTTTCAAATCCTGTTAGCCGTTATCGGTTTTGTTGAAGTTATCAGACGTTTTATCGGAATAGAAGCGATGCCCGATTTCAAAACAATGATTATTGTTTCTGTTTTGGCATTGATAGCAAACGTACTTTGTCTTTACCTGTTGCAAAAGAACAAAAGCAAAGAAGCACATATGCAGGCTTCGATGATTTTCACGTCAAACGATGTTATAATCAATTCGGGAGTTATCGTTGCGGGAATTTTGGTCAATTGGTTAAACTCGAGTTATCCCGATTTGATTATCGGAGCTATTGTATTTGTAGTTGTGGCAAGAGGAGCGTATAGAATATTGAAATTGGCGAAATGAAACCGAAAGAACGCCAGCAGGTAACATCGGTTTTGCAAAAGAGCGGGTTAAGTGCAAAATTCAACATCTGTGCTTTCTATCCGCAAAAACCATTTTTTATTTGCTCTTTTTTGTAATTTAGCAAATAGAAAAAATGGTTTTGCTTGCGTTTGTGCTAAATTGAAAGTTTAATCTTTCTAATCCGCTCCTTCGCAAAGCCTCGAAACGTTAGGCGATATTTTACAAAAAACTATGAGAATAATTTTAACTATAGCAATTACTTTTTTTTCTACTTATTTAATTGCACAAAAAAAATGTGATTGTCTAAAAGTACTTGATTATATAACAAATCAAATTGAAAAAAATTCAGCTTCTTATGCTCATCAAGTAATTGAATATAAGAGACAAAACGAGTATAATAAACATAAAACTCAGACACTAAAAATAGCTACAGAAATAACGACAGAAAAAGAATGTTTAGGAATTGTACAATATTATCTATCATTTTTAAGAGATTCTCATCAAGAACTATATGTTACAAACGAATATTACCCTTTTAAATCTTTTAATGATACAACATCTGTAAAAAAATTCCTACAAGAAAATGTTGAAAATCATAAACTGAAAAAAAATAATTCAAAAAAAATACTAGGAAATTGGCATTATAAAAATGGTTTATTCTCTGTTCAGATACAAAAAAACAAACATAAAGGAAGAGAGTATATTGGAGTTTTAACCGAAAATTTTAATAACAATAATCAATTTTTAGGATATAAAGGAGATTTAAAAATTGAATTTTATAAAAATTATAAAGGAGAGTTGTTTGCGATTTTTTGGAGTTTCGGGCAAAAACCGTCTTCCTATAAAGTTGAACTTAATGGTGATACATTAAAATTAGGTAGAAGTCTAACCTTTTATCGAAATGATAAGGACATTAAAAAAGTAGATGACTTTACACCTTCTGACTCTACTTATTTTAAAGAATTAAGCAGAGCAACAAACTATATCAGAATAAACACTTTTGATTACGAAAACAAATCTTTGATAGATTCTATCATCAAAATGAATAGACAAAAACTAGTTTCTAAAGAAAATTTGATTATTGACGTTAGAAACAACGGAGGTGGAAGTGATTTAAGTTATTATCCTTTACTTCCTTTTATAATGGATAAAAAGTCTTATCAGAACCCAATTGCAGCATCTTCGATATGGGTTAGTAATGATAATTTTCAGGACTATTATAATGAAAGATATATGTATGGTATAAATACGAAACAAGATAGTTTAAATGCAGATAGAGAAATTGAGGAATTAAGAAAACATATCGGAGGATTTGAACCTTTTGTAAAAACTACTTCAAAAATAGATTTGATTTATTCTTATCCGAAAAAAGTTTATATCCTTCAGAATAGAAAAGATGCAAGTTCAACAGAAGGTTTTATATTGACGGCAAAACAAAGTGCCAAGGTAAAAACATTTGGAGAAAATACTGGAGGATATGTATCTTATGGTGAATGGCGGAAATTAGGAATTCCTAACTTTCCTGNAAAAAATTAGTTTTATTAAAAGACCCTAAAAAAGGAATTGAGAGAAATGAAGCAACTGTTGAAATTAAACCCGAATAAAATAACTGCTGGTAACATCGGTTTGGCAATATGGCGGCTGAAGTGCTTCTATGAAACATTTGTGCAAGGTTCAACGGCAGTAATTCTATTGAACTTTTGTGCAAAAAATCCGCCACTATCGCCAATACGCGGCCCGTTACCTGCAATGCGCCCCCAAAAATCGGGAAAAGCAGAAATCTTTTTAACCTTATGACTGAAATAGATATAAATTTTGATTTTCGAAATGATAGTATTTGTGGAGACCCTGATACAGACAGTCCAAAATTGTATGAAAATCACAAAATGTTATGGAGTAAAAATTTACCTTGTACAAGAGTTCTTAACTTAGAAACATTGACAATTGGAGGTAAATATGGAAGAATTGTTTTAAAAAATAATCTTTGTGACAATTTATCAAGTGACAGAATGTGTCCTCATTATGTTGGAAAATATAACGGAAAATTTGATAGTTGGCTAAGTGAAACGGAAAAAGAAGAATTTAAACATAAAGCAAGAACAATAGGAGGACATATTGTTTTTCCTGCTCACAAAAAAGGCGGATTTACAATAAATCAAGCGAGAGGTGTAAATAGAAAAATTTGCGATAGATTTGATTTAACTTTGGAATGCATTCGACGATTTTATATTGAGGAAAAAAGTCCACTTTATGATGCAATTTCAAGATATGATGACTTTTTCCATTTATTTAAAGACTTTGAAAATTATGTAAACTTCTTTATGTTACAAGATTTTGTTGATGAAACTTATCAAGTGAAATTTTCATTGCCTTTTGACAATTTTGTTCGCTCACCATTACCAGAATCTATCGAAGAATACAAGCAGTATAAAACCAATACAATTGACTTAATTGAAAAAAGAAACAACAGAATTTTAAAAACGCACAGCAGGTAACATCGCATTGGCAAAATGGCGGGGTAACGGCTAAGTTGAAAGTTGTTACATATTTAGCCGCCGAATGTGTTCCACATTCAGCTTTTTTTAATAATTTAGCTTCCGTGGAAACACATCGGCTACGTTCTCGCTAAATTGAACTTTTCGTTCCATTTAGCCCGCACTTCGCCAATACTTTTTCCGTTAGCTGTAATTCTAAAAAAACTCTTCAAAATGAAATCAATCCTAAACGTAATTTTTTCAATTTTTATTCTTGTAACCTTCTTTTCTTGCTCACAAACTAAGAAAGCCCAAAACTTTGAACCTAAAATAGTTTATCAAACAGATGATTTAATAATCACTCAACTTTCTGAACATACTTATCAACACACTTCCTACTTTCTTATCGAAGATTTCGGAAAAGTCGATTGCAACGGAATGTTAGTTCAGGATAAAAATGAAGTGATTATTTTTGACACACCTGCAGATTCCACCAGTTCAGTCGAATTACTATCTTGGGTAAATAATAAATTGAACAATAAGATAGTAGCTATAGTTGCCACTCATTTTCACCTCGATTGTGTTGGAGGACTGAAAGAATTTCATAAAATGAAAATCCCTTCCTATGCTAATTTTAAAACCATCGAGTTTACAAAAGAAAAAGGATTTAATGTTCCGCAAAATGGATTCAAAGATTCACTGATATTAAATGTTGGTAACAAAAAGGTAGAAGCAAAATTCTTTGGTGAAGGTCATACAAGAGATAATGTTGTTGGCTATTTTCCTTCAGAAAATATAATGTTTGGAGGATGTTTGATAAAAGAACTTGGTGCAGGAAAAGGAAATTTGGAAGATGCTAATGTTGCAGAATGGTCAAAAACTATAGAAAAAGTAAAAAAAGAATATTCTTCTGTACAACTGATAATTCCAGGACACGGAAAATTTGGAAACCGTGAACTTCTTGACTATACAAATAACCTTTTCAAAACTCTTTAAATAAAAATTGAAAAAAGAACTACAGCTAACAAGGTATTGCCAAAAGCGGGGGTGAAGTGCTAAATTCAAGGTTAGTGCTTCTATCTCCGCCAAAAACGAATTTTATTCGTTTTTTATTCTTAAATTTATCTCATAAAAATTCGTTTTGGCTTGCCTTCGTGCAGAATTTAAGCTTTCAGCCATAAATTCCCCGCCTTCGGCAATACCCAAACCGTTATGTGAAAGAATAAAACGGCACCTCCAAAAAAGAAAGTACCGTTTCGAAATCAAATTTACATTATTCTCAATCCACTATTTCTGAAACAGTTGATTTTTCTATTAGGAAAATCCCATCAAAAGAATCTACTATTTCAGTTTTTAGATGTATAGAATCAAAACGAATCTTACTACAATTTTTTAATTCCTTACTTTTATTGATTATTAAACAGCATTCTTTTCCTGATAATTCCTGCATAAAAAATTCAACAGAATCCGACTCTGGAGAATCAAGTGGAAATTTATCAACCCTAAAACCAAATTGATAATCATTATCAGGATACAATGCGGCAGTTTCT
Organism: Vaginella massiliensis; assembly: GCF_900089075.1. Lineage (GTDB taxonomy): Bacteria > Bacteroidota > Bacteroidia > Flavobacteriales > Weeksellaceae > Weeksella > Weeksella massiliensis_A. The sequence goes on along the minus strand of NZ_LT593747.1, from coordinate 890,247 downwards.
CCACGTAGATTAGTTATTGCAAATGCTTTGTATTTTTCTCCAAAAGTCATCGAAAGTCTTTGCCCCATTGGATAACAACTAATAAATCCGTCAAAATCGACCGGAGTTTTTTGAATGTGAGCATTGTGGGCAACTAAAATAATCTTTTTACCAAGTGAATTTTTCAAAAACCAATCAATACTTTCTGCCATATACTGGTCTTTTGCTCCCATATCTCCCTCAATTCCCTTTTCAGTAATGAAGCTTTCCATAGCATCAGCATTATAATTCATATAAATCAAGCCTTTAACTTGATGAAGTATCGATTGAAACTCTAAACTTTCCAGTTTTGGTTGAAGAGTGACCAAACGAATGTAAACTTTTAATAGCAATGCTTTTAATTCATTATGTTCTGCTTCGTCAAAAAGCGATAAATTTAACGCAAGCTGAGAAGTCGAATAGAAATCAAATTTTTCAGCAAGATTTAAAATCTTCTGTAAGACATCAGAAGAAACGATTGAAAGTCTTTGTAAATAATCAGACACAATGTGAAAGTTTGGAAAATAAGAACCTCCATTTTTAGGAATATCAACACCCAAAAAGGTAATTTGATTATTATTGTCTTGATTATACCGACGAAGCCATAGCAAAGTATCTTTAAACTCATTTGGATAATAAAAGTGTGACAGTAACTTATCCAAATCGTCGAATGGAATTTGTGATTTTATCCACTTATCAACTTCTAATCCTTCAGAAAAACCAAACTCAAATGCCAAGGTGTCAAAATCACATTCAGTTACTAAAAACTCAATAACTTGATGTCTGAATTTAAAAAACTCTTTTATAAAATGTGAGTTTTCGCCTAAACCAACAATTGTAGAAGAATCAAAATATTCTCGAAATTGAAAAAGACTTTGCTTTATAGATGTATTATTTTCCGAATTAAACGGAAAAGTTAAAGGTTTTATATTTTTCATTATTACCTTATTTTAAATTAAAAATTAACGTACTAAAAAGTAATCATCTCAAAAAAGACGATTTAATCATTTACTTTAATTTTTAATTACCAAGGCTTGCTGAAATACATAAAATGTGAATTATTTGAATACAAAGATACTAAAAATTCCTTCACATAACATCGCATTGGCAAAATGGCGGGTTAAGTGCTAACTTAAAACTTTCTACATTTTATTCCGCCGAATGTGTTCCACATTCAGATTTTTTTTAATAATTTAGCTTCTGTGAAAACACATCGGCTACGTTACTGCTAAATTGAACTTTTCGTCCAATTTATCCGCCACTTCGCCAATGCGTTTCCCGTTATCTGCCATTTTATAAAAAATCCCGCATAAATGAATGAAATTGAACTTAAAACGATAAAAGCGACACCAAAAATTGGAAACGAACATTTGACTTTTAATGAAAAAAGTGTAGGATATTCTTTACTTGAATTTTGGCAATGGAGTGTTTCTGACATTTTGAGTAATGCAACTCGTGGAAGATTTGCAGAATTTATTGTTGGAACTGCTGTTGGAATGAACCCTAAAAATTTACGTGATGAATGGGATGCTTATGATGTAACTTCAGAAACAGGAATAAAAATTGAAGTTAAATCTGCTGCATACATTCAAAGTTGGGCTCAAAAACAATATTCAAAAATTTCATTTTCAATTAGAACTGCTCAATTTTGGGATGCCGACAATGGAATGTCACGAGGAGAACCAAAAAGACACGCAGATGTTTACGTTTTCTGCCTATTACATAACAAAGACCAAGAAACAATTGACCCAATGAAAATGGAACAATGGGAATTTTATGTTCTTCCAACTTGTGTTATTGATAATTATCAAAGAAGCCAAAGTTCAATTACTTTAAATTCTCTTTCCAGATTAACAAATTGCGTAAACTATGATGAACTAAAAGAAAAAATTGAAAATTGCAATGTTCAACAATGTGAATATAAGAAAAACGGCAGATAACATGGGTTTGGCAAAAGCGGGGTTGAAGTTATCATTTTGAAGATTTCAGCACTTTTCGCCGCAAAAAACCATTTAGTTTTTTTATTTTTTGTAATTTTGAAAAAACGAAAATGGTTTTTGCTCGGTTCGGGTTTAGTTGGAATTTCCGGCTTTCTTATCCCCGCCTTCGCCAAGCCCTTTCCCGTTATGTGTCATTTTTTTTATTAAATTTGTTAAAGGCTTATCGGAGTAAACCGAAAAAACGCTATAAAATAAGAGAGTAGGTAATAACTTTAATCAATTTTTTATGAAAAATTTAGTATTTTCAATTTCCTTATTCCTTTTTGGAACTTTTGCTTTTGCTTCAAGTGAGGTTGTCAATGGAAATGATAAGTTAGTTGAAATCAACTTATCAAAAACGATTGGAATGTTAACTGAGTGTTCAACTCAAACTGCAACTGATTGTGACGGAGACACAATTTCAGTTACTTGTTGCAGAACAACTTGGGAAGAAGCTTATGATTGTGCTGCTGCCAAGTTAAGAGCAGCATCATTTGCTGCTTGTTAATATTTTAATTTAAGTTTGCCCATTTTGGGCAATCTTTTAATAATTTAATTTCTATTATGAAAAAATTTACAATATTATTTATAATCTTTATTTTCTCAATTAAAAATACTTATTCTCAAGTTATTGAATATAATTTTAAAAATGTAAATTCAATACTTAAATATGAATTAATATTAAATGAAAATGGCGATAGTGAATGGAGAATGATTGTTAATGCAAAAGGAGATACAATTGATGATGAGGATTTTTCAAAATCTATTTTTAAATACAATAACTTATATTATTTAACAGAAAAGACAATTTCTAAACAATTAGAAGTTGTAGATAATCCTAAAATGATATGGAAAAAAGATAACTCTAAAAAAATGATCATTTTGGGACAAGAATGCCTTACAGCAACAACGAATTTTAGAGGAAGAAACTATATAGCATATTACACTAAAAATAATGTCTATAAAATTGGCCCTTGGAAATTTAATGGGCTAGATGGCATAATTTTAAAAATTCAAAGTGATGATGGAATGTATCTTTTTGAAGCTACAAATATTAAATTAGATGAGAAAAAATTTAATTTAGATAAGTTGAATAATTTTGTAAAACAAAATAATTTTCACAATTGGACAGAATTTGAGAAGATATATTTAATTGATATTAAAAATTATATAAGTGAGGAAAAATGCAATTGTGAAGATGATGGCAAAAATGTCTTGAAACTTTCAAAAATTGAAAAAATAGATCCTGAACTTCACGATGAAGGAATTGTATTTTAATAAAAGACCATAATGATAAGAGCATTTTTAATAACCTTTTTAATATTACTAACCAATATTATATATTCACAACAAAAGAATGTGATTAATATTATATATTCACAAAGTGTATTTTGGAATATTAAAGATTCAGCTAAATATACTAAAGAGCAGTATACTGCTTTGAAAAATGCAATGGATAAAAAAACCTATTTTCTTTTAAAAACTAATTCTCAAGAATCTATTTATAAAAATGAACCTAAATTAAATAATTCTTTACCTTCCAGCAACCTTGATATTACTTTTTCTAATTCAGAAAACTTTATTTACAAAAATTTTGTTGATTCGATTTCTATAACTGAAGAAACATATCCAAAAAGATTTTTTATTAAAGAGCAATTACCAAATTATGATTGGAATCTAACGGAAAAAAGTAAAAAATATAAAGATTTCGAAATTAAGTTAGCAACTTCAATCATTAATGGTTACGAAATAAATGCATGGTACACAAATAGTATAGAAATCAAAACGGGTCCAAAAAATTTCTGGGGCTTACCCGGTTTAATATTAATTGTAGAAATTACACATCAAAAAAGTGGTGAAAAGACTCAAATTATAATGGAAAGTATAAATTATGAAGATATAGATTACTCTATTAGACCTAGAATAAAAAATAATATAGTAGTATCAAGAGAATATTATAATCGAATTTTAGACGAACATATTAAAAAAGAAAATGAATTGTACGGTTTAGGGGTAGATAAAGATTAAATAAAACGACACATAACATGGTGTTTGCAAAATGCGGGCTAATGTGCCAGAACCAAACACCACGAAACATTATACGCAAAACACCTTCTTTTTACAATTTCATTATTTTAGCAAAAAGGAAAGTGTTTTACTTGGTTCGGGACTATACCATAATTTTGGGAATATTTACACCCGCACTTCGCAAACACCCGACCCGTTATGTGCCATTTTTGAATGACAATGCGAATAGATACAGACAAACAAATGAATTTACTTAGTGATAAGAACGTTGCAATAATTGGTGGTGGACCCGTTGGACTGACTATGGCAAAATTATTACAGCAAAACGGCATAGACGTTTCAGTTTACGAAAGAGACAACGACCGAGAGGCAAGAATTTTTGGTGGAACCCTTGACCTACACAAAGGTTCAGGTCAGGAAGCAATGAAAAAAGCGGGATTGTTACAAACTTATTATGACTTAGCCTTACCAATGGGTGTAAATATTGCTGATGAAAAAGGCAATATTTTATCCACAAAAAATGTAAAGCCCGAAAATCGATTTGACAATCCTGAAATAAACAGAAATGACTTAAGGGCTATCTTGTTGAATAGTTTAGAAAACGACACGGTTATTTGGGATAGAAAACTTGTTATGCTTGAACCTGGTAAGAAGAAGTGGACACTAACTTTTGAGAATAAACCGAGTGAAACAGCAGATTTGGTTATTATTGCCAATGGTGGAATGTCTAAAGTAAGAAAATTTGTTACCGACACGGAAGTTGAAGAAACAGGTACTTTCAATATACAAGCCGATATTCATCAACCGGAGGTGAACTGTCCTGGATTTTTTCAGCTTTGCAATGGAAACCGGCTAATGGCTGCTCATCAAGGTAATTTATTATTTGCGAATCCTAATAATAATGGTGCATTGCATTTTGGAATAAGTTTTAAAACACCTGATGAATGGAAAAGCAAAACGCGGGTAGATTTTCAAGACAGAAATAGTGTCGTTGATTTTCTCCTGAAAAAATTTTCCGATTGGGACGAACGCTACAAAGAACTGATTCGTTTGACATCATCTTTTGTAGGGTTAGCGACACGAATATTTCCCTTAGATAAGTCTTGGAAAAGTAAGCGTCCATTACCCATAACGATGATTGGAGATGCTGCTCATTTGATGCCTCCTTTTGCAGGACAAGGCGTAAACAGTGGGTTGATGGATGCCTTGATATTGTCGGATAATCTGACCAATGGGAAATTTAACAGCATTGAAGAGGCTATTGAAAATTATGAACAGCAAATGTTTATCTATGGCAAAGAAGCATAAGAAGAATCAACTCAAAACGAAATTGAAATGTTTAAACCCGACTTTACGTTTCAGCAATTGTTAAATGTATAAAATGGAATAAAACGGCACATAACAAACAAATTGGCAATAGAGCCGGTGAAGTACTTCTATTGAACTTTTGTGCAATGTTAAAGATTAGTAATTCTATTCAACATTTGTGCTAAAAGTCGGCTCCATCGCCAATTTGCCAAACGTTGTGCGAAACTCTATCCAAAAAAAAGCAAAAAAATGTTGTATAAAATACCAATAATTGGCTTCTTTGATAAAAAAAGATTATGGCACGAAATACTTCAATTTTATTAGGCGACAATTTTGAAAACTTCATTAACGAGCAAATAGCTTCTGGTAAATACAACTCTGTAAGTGAAGTTGTTAGAACTGCTTTGAGAATTTTTGAACATGAAGAAAACAAAACAAAATCTTTAATCAACGAACTTAAAATAGGAGAAAAAAGTGCAAAGATTAAAAATTTTGATCGTAACAAAAATTTTGAACAACTTAAAGCAAACTTCGGAAAATAATGTCGAAATATATAATTAGCGAAAAAGCATTAGATGACATTAATAAAATCTGGATTTACACAGCAGAAAATTGGTCGATTGAACAAGCTGACCGATACTATAATTTAATTTTTGACGAAATTGAATATATAGTTGTCAATTTTGAAATTGCTCGTGACTTTGGAAACATTAGAAAAAACGACTCTATGTTGAATACAGTGGGTAATTAAATTTTAGTTTACTGCAAGTAAAGTAAATCATGTTGATAAAGTTGATTGTGTTTCTGTAACCCCTAGCTCTTTTTTTAGCGAGCTGAATTTTTGAGTTTATACCCTCAATTACACCATTATTTATTCTACTTTCGATGTAGTTTATAATTCCTGACCAATGTGCTTTTATTGTTTTTGATGCTTTTTGGAATGGATAAATTCCAGAATCATCTGCATAATCACACCAAAAAGCTAAATAGGTTTCTGCTTCTGCTTTTTGTTTTATATCCCAAAAATCTTTAAACATTTCGAGTAACTGGTAGCCTTGACCTAATTTAGGATATAATTCCATTAAAAAGTCTTTTTCTGATTTGATTTCAGGGGTTAATTTTGATTTAAGAAAGGTGTATTTATGCCCTTTTAATAAATCGTTTCCTTTGCGTTCTAATCTTCGTAATTCGTCCATTGCTTTGTTTACTTCTTTGACTACATGGAATTTATCAAAAGTAATTTCCGCTTCTGGTAAATTTGTATTGCAACCTGATATAAATGCTGGTGACATATCTATACAAACCTGCTTAATCTCTGCAATTTCTACTTCTTTTTCTTTTAGATAATCAACACTCTTTTCAATACAATCTGCTCCTTTTCCCTCACAAGCAAACAGTACTCGTTTTTGCTCTAAATCAACCATGTGAGTAATATAGTTATGTCCTTTTTTAACCGAAGTTTCATCAAAACCTATTTTGGTTAAAGAATCAATAACATCTTCTTTATGAGCAATAGAAATCCAATAATCAAAGACATTCCAAATTCTAGCAGGATAAACTTGTAGGAGTTTAGCAACTTTATTCACAGGCATTTCGTTTTCTATTAACAACATTGAAAAAGCTTCAAACAATAGAGTAAAACCGCTTCCTTTTCTTGCCCATGGAACTTCTTGGGTTTTAATTTTCCCATCAGACTGCATTACTCTTGGAACTTTAGCATGTAGATAACATTTATGCTGAAAAAAGTTAAGATGTTCCCATCGTCTTTCAACTGTATCATAAGCAGTATAATATTGTGTATCATCTGCTAAAAACAAATGACCTTTCTTAAAGCCTAAATAAACATCTAATTGAAGGCGTTCTTTGTCAAAAACAACTTCTTTAACATACCAAGGCTCTACTAAACCTAATGCTATGGAAAATATTTCTACTGAATTTTGCATAAACAAAAATAATATTTTTATATTTACCCATTATAAACAATATAGAACCAAATTTAATTACCTTTACTATCATAAACAAACTATAAATGTTGCCTAATATTTATAATTTAAAGAAACCAGTTGACCTATGTTTTTTCTAAAAACTATTTTATTATTTCTACAAGACGAACAATACCGCGATTTGCTAATCACGACTGCAATAATTTTGCTAATTGGAACGGTAAGTTATCATTATTTAGAAGGCTGGGGCTATGTGGATTCACTTTATTTCTCAATGGTTACCTTAACAACGATTGGTTATGGGGATTTTACACCGCAAACTGACGAAGGAAAAATTTTCACTATACTTTATATTATTGTTGGAATTGGCGTGATTTTAAGTTTTATTAACACTATTCAACAACATTATGCTAAAATGAAATACAACGAGAAAAAACATTTTTTAACTTCGCGCAAAGCTGAAAATTCAAATCATAAAAAAAGGGAAAATTAATATTTTCCCTTTTTTATATTCAATCTATTTCTTAAAATGTTTCCGGTATGGGAAATATGCAATTGCTGCGATTATCAATACAATTACTAAGATAATAAAGTAATATGTTACGTTCTGCTGTTCTCCGGAAGCATAACTATGTAAACCACTTAAGTGGAAGTTTACGCCAAAATAGGTCATAATAATAGATGCAAAAGCTAAAACACTCATTACATTATAAATCCATCGTCCGCGTAAAGCAGGTACAAAACGAGCATGAATTACAAAGGCATAAATCATAATACTAATTAGAGCCCAAGTTTCTTTTGGATCCCAACCCCAGTAACGCCCCCAACTTTCATTTGCCCATTGTCCACCTAAGAAGTTTCCAATGGTAAGCATTACTAGTCCGACAGTTAAAGCTAATTCATTGATGTATGTAATTTCATCAATACTCATTTTCATTTTTGCTTTGTTCTTTTCGTTTGTAAAAATCATCAAGAATAATGCAATTAAACCTAGAACCATGGCCAAAGTAAACGGACCGTAACTCCCTACAATAACTGCTACGTGAATCATTAACCAATAGGAGTTTAAAACCGGTTGTAAGTTTCCAATTGAAGGATCCATCCAGTTCCAGTGTGCAATCATTAAAATCATCGACGTTACAAAAGCAGTTGAAGCAACTGTTAATTTAGAATCTTTACCGAAAGCCAAACCAAAAAACATTGTTGCCCAAGCCACGTAAATCATACTTTCATAAGCATCACTCCAAGGTGCGTGACCTGAAATGTACCATCTGACAATTAATCCTGCTAAATGGAAAGCAAAAAACAAGGCGATTAATCCGTGGAACACATTTATTATTCTTCGAATGTTTTTGGTGTTTTTGAAGATTTGAACAATACAGAAGGCTAGCATTAAAATTCCAGCAAACATGTACATATAATATAATCGTTTGAAAATATCATATTTGTTGTATTGAATTTCCGAATTGATTTTACTGTCTTCCAACATTACCGAGCCACCAAATTTATGTTGGTATTTCTTTAAGCCTGTTAACAAGCTGTTCGGCATTTTATAATCATTGTTTTGTGAGGATTTTTGAATCGCATCCAAATAAAACGGCATGATGTTTTTAATTGAATCTAAAGCAGTTCCTGTTGGTTCGCCAATTTCTAAATAAGAAACCCATTTGTTAGATTTATCACCTGGAATAGGAAATACTTTCAAGATTTGTCCGCTTAAAGCCGAATATAATAAGTTTACCTTTTTGTCTGCATCAATAAAATCCTTTTGGAATTGATTTGGAACCGGTTCTTTCGAAGCATCTTCTAAATAACTAGCCAATTTATAAGCACCTGTTTCATCAAAAAACGAAACTAATGGTGCATATTTAGCCTCTTTTTCAATACCAATAATTTTACGAATGCTATCATTTCCTCTTTTCAAGTAAATAATTGGTAAACCATACCAATATTGAGGATATTGTGTCATGGAAATAAACGCCTGATCGGAATTCATGCCTTCATAGGTATCACTTTTAGATACTTTTCGAAGCAATTCAGATGAAAACGTATTGATAGGCTTCATTCTTCCGCCATCTTGAATTACAATTTTTCCAAATTCGGCAGCATGTTCTTCAGAAACTATACTTTTCTTCAGCAATTTAAGTGTTTCTTCTTTATTTGGCTGATGTTGGTGTTGTTCTTGAGCAAATGTTAGTGAAGTAAACAAAATCAAGAAAACACTAAGCAGTCATTAATAAGACATGATTTGGAACAAATACATGAGTTGTATTCTTTTTTTCAAAATAACATCAAAAGCTTTAGCTATGATAAAGATTTTAGTGGTAGAAGCAGTTTAATTTTTGGAAAGAGAGCAATAAAACATTTTTTTCAAGATATTGAAGATATGAATGTTAATATTCATAATGATGATGATATTCTAAAAATTGACGGAGTTAGAGAAATATTGGGCATCATAAACAGTGCTAAATTAATTTTACAGAAAAACAAAATTTCAAAGCTAGTTAAAGAAGATAAGGAGTTTTATAATACATTAATTTATCACGAATTGGTTTTTAGCATTTTCCCTGCGAAAGAAATTGAAAATGAAGACCCATTAGCATTAAAAAAGTGTACCATTTGCGAAATTTATCATGGGAATTTTCCTCCTTTAATCTTTCATAAAATACAAGAACTTAAAAAAGAATTATAATACTAAAAAATACAAAATGATAGACAAAAAAGAATTAAAAAAAACTATCGATGTTCAAAAATAAAATCCCATTTAATATTTTTCAAGAAAACGAAATCTAATGAAATAGAAGTTATAAGAGTTTTACATGAAAAAATGGATATTGAAAACCAACTTAACGAATAACAAGAGCTACGCACAACAGCAGTTTGGCAAAATGGCGGAAATGGTGCTAAAAAGAAAGTTCAGTTTTCAAAAGAGCTTTTGTGCTAAAAAGGAAGTAAGTGCTTCAAAATCCGCCACTTCGCCAAGCTGCAAAACGTTGTGCGTCATCTTGAAGCGACATAAACCTTAATGAAACAAAAATTAAAATGAGAAAAATAATAATACTTTTAAATATAATTATATTAGTAAACTTTACCGCAAATTGCCAAACTAAAAAACTAAATACAAAAGAAGTTGTAAAAACAGAATTTGGAAATATTTTGGATAGTTTAGAAGTAAACGGATCAATTTTAATTTATGACGTAAAAAACAAAATATATTATTCTAACGATTTTTCTTGGGCAAAAACTGGAGTAATTCCAGCATCAACTTTCAAAATTCCGAACTCAATAATTGCTTTAGAAACTGGAATAATTAAAAATGATTCTGCAATTTTCAAATGGAATGGTGAAAAACGGAGATTTAAAATATGGGAAGAAGATTTGACTTTTAAAAAAGCGTTTCAAGTTTCTTGTGTTCCTTGTTATCAAGAAATTGCTAGAAAAGTTGGTGTAAAAAGAATGAAAAAATATTTGAGAAAATTAGATTACAAAGGAATGGTTTTCGACACTTTAACCATTGATAATTTTTGGCTTGAAGGAAAATCCAAATTTTCTCAAATGCAACAAATCGACTTTTTAGAAAGATTATATTTCTCAAAATTACCGATTTCAAAAAAAACAGAAAATATAATGAAAGACATAATGCAAATTGAAAAAACTGAAAATTATGTTATAAGTGGAAAAACAGGTTGGGGAATGAGGAATGAAATGAATAATGGTTGGTTAGTTGGATATTTAGAAACGAATAACTCAGTGTACTTTTTTGCTACAAACGTTGAAAAGCAAGAAACAAATATGGACGAATTTCCAATTATTCGATTGAATTCAACAAAAGAAGCATTCAGAAAACTAAAAATAATTCAATAAAAAGACGAACGCACAACATCATATTTGCAAAAGCGGGGGTTTGGTGCTTCTATGACAGTGACGTGCTAAATTCAAGCTTTGTGCTTCTAATGAAGTTTAGTGCTGAAAATCCCCGCCTTCGCAAATATGAGAACCGTTACCAGCAATTATGAAGACAGACCGTAAACTAAAAATCATATTCGGAATTTTATCCGTTGGACTTTTGACAACTTTGCTTATCAAGTTGACAAACGTTCCAGGAGGAATGATTTTGTCAGGACTTTTTCTTGGCGGAATGATTATTGTCGGAATTATTATAGGTTGCTTAATATTATCTGGACTGTTAAAGCTAATTTTCAAAAAGATTTCATTTCTGACAATTCTTTCGATAACGACAACAATTTCATTTTTAGCTTTTCACTACCAATTGTATTCACCGACTTTGAAAATCATAGTTCCTAATGGATATAAAGGTGAAATAAATCTCATTTTATCAAACGTAAAAGACAACATTTTGACTGTTGACAGTAACGGAATTGGCTATTTAAACGAATGGACATTTAACAAAACATATTCAAGACCAATAGTTGAACAATTAGACGGAAAAAATCTTGACAAAAATCTTGTTGGATTTAATCCTTCGACATTTTTTGGAACATCAATTGGTGGAGGAAATGCAATAAAGAGCTTAAGTTTCGAGATTGTTCCTGACAGCGTTTTAGGACAGAAACAATATTATTCAGCCGACTGGACAGAATATGTTGACAAAAAATTAGTTTTATTAAAAGACCCTAAAAAAGGAATTGAGAGAAATGAAGCAACTGTTGAAATTAAACCCGAATAAAATAACTGCTGGTAACATCGGTTTGGCAATATGGCGGCTGAAGTGCTTCTATGAAACATTTGTGCAAGGTTCAACGGCAGTAATTCTATTGAACTTTTGTGCAAAAAATCCGCCACATCGCCAAGCCGAANGCTAACAAGGTATTGCCAAAAGCGGGGGTGAAGTGCTAAATTCAAGGTTAGTGCTTCTATCTCCGCCAAAAACGAATTTTATTCGTTTTTTATTCTTAAATTTATCTCATAAAAATTCGTTTTGGCTTGCCTTCGTGCAGAATTTAAGCTTTCAGCCATAAATTCCCCGCCTTCGGCAATACCCAAACCGTTATAGCCAATAGCAGGACGACACTGCCCCGAAACAAAACTTTGACAAAACAGAAATGCTTGAAATCAGAAAAGGAACAGCGACAAAAAATTACGAAAACACTTTTTTCAGAGAGTTTGCAGATAATCTAAAAAAGATGTTTGACAAGTATTCGCTTGACGGGTTACTTATTGCCAATTCTGAATGTGAAGCAGAAAGCAGACTTCAAATTGATGCTTTACTGATTACGCCAAAAGCAGTTTGTATAATTGACTTCAAAAATTTTGGTGGTAAAATCACACTTCCTAAAAATGCAAAATCAGAATTTGACTTTGGTACTTGGACAAACGAAAATGGCGAACAGATAAAAGGCGGAAGTTCTATAAACCCGTTTATACAACTGAAAACACAAAAAGAACGCTTTATCAAAGTGGTAGAAAAACACATACAACCGAAACTGCCACTTCGTGGCAGTTCGTTTAATGCGTTTCATACTGTTAGAGCCGTTTGTTTTCAGAAACCAATTGAATTGAATGGAAAAATTCCGTCAAATGAAGAACTGAACTTTTTCATTTTTGATAAGAATAATTATCTTGAAACAATAAGAGATATTATAGATATTTCTGACAAAGAAGTTTCTCTATCAAAAGAATCATTTGACCTTTTTAAAGAAGTTTTCAGAGCCGATAAGTTTGACACTTCTGAAAAATACGACCAAACAAACGATTTCACCTCTTATCATACCGAATTAGATTTTGAAAATCTTTATCCTGACCAAAAATCGGCTCTAAATGAAATTGAAAACTTCATTAAGTCCGAAGAAGAAAAGATTTTTGTTTTACAAGGAACTTCGTTAAGTGGAAAAACGCATATAATTCCGTTCATTCAAGAAGTTGCGTTTAATAATCAAATTACGGAAGTGAAATTATTTGCTTCATCAAGCAGAATTTCCAACAATCTTTTGAAAAGTTCAAATTTAGAATTTGAAAGCATTTACTCATACATTTACGGAGGAAATTCAACAATCGTAAACGAACAAGAAAGTGAAGAGGAAAATGAAAATTCTTTGAATTTGGAAATCGTTCCACTAAAAAAATCTGACGACACAGAAGAAGCCATTTTTATCGTTGATGAGAGTCATTTAATTTCGGATAATTATCATCAATCAGTCGATTTAAGATTTGGTTCAGGTAAGTTGCTGAAAGATTTTTTGGAATTTTCAGATTTAAAAAACACCAAAAGAAAAGTGATTTTTATCGGAGATAGTTTTCAATTATCATTAGGCAAAAAAGAAGAAGCCTCATTAAATCCCGAATATTTAAGTGAAGAGTACGGCTTTAAAAATAAAGCATTTCAACTAATTGATAAAGAAAACAAATCGGTTGTAGTTTCAGAAGCTCTCAAAGCCGTTAATTGTATTCGTCAGCAATCATTCAATAATCTTTCTTTCAACTTATCGGACAACATTAGAACTGTAGCAAAAGAGGATTTAAAAACTGAAATAGAAAATTCGCTAAATGCAAACTCTCACATTCTTTGTTACTCAAATTCTGATGCTCAAAAAGTAAATTATTGGATTAAAAATTCCATTCTGAAAAACGGAAATGATTTAACAAAAGGCGATTACATCATTTTTGTAAACAATATCCGTGTGGAAGATGAAAGCGACCCATTTGCAGAGCCAACAAAAATTTACAACGGACAATTTGCGACCGTTTTAGAAGTTTCTCATAACATTGTTTCCGAAAGCATAAAACTGAAAGGAAAAGATAGTAATGTAACTCTAAATTTCAGAGAAATCAAGTTACATTTAGACGGAACAAATCACGAAGCAACAATTTTAAGTTTTGAAAATTTCCGTTTGAGCGACAAAGGCGAACTTTCAAAAGAAGAAATAATTTCGTTCAACATTCTACTCAATCAACTTGCGGAAAAGGAAATTTCCAATTTTAAAAACGGTAAATATCACGCAGATGATGAACTAAAAAGTTTGTTGGAAAAATACGACCCGAAAACAAGAAAGGGAATTACGAAACTGCAAAAAGCACTTAAAAAGCAATTGCGGAACGTTCCATCATCAGAATATTACAAGTTTAAAAACTCGGCACAAATCCGTTTCGGTTGGGCTTTGACGGTTCACAAATCAATGTCTTACAAATGGAACGAAATATATTTTAATGTAGAAACGGGCGGTGGAAAAACGAACGAAACGTATTTCAAATGGATTTACACGGGTTTAATCAGAGCCACCCAAAAAGTTAGCTTAATCAATTACGAGCCGATAAGTCCGTTTTTCAAATTGACGATAAATCCAGCCGTTCCGAAAATTGACAAAGGAAAAGAGTTGTTTTACATTGCAGACACAACGGCTGACTTATCAAATTTCAACAAAACGACTTCGGAAAAATTCAAATTTTCCGACATTGAAAACAAATCTTCATTGTTGCAGTTGTTTCAATTTGTTGAAAACAAAATTGCTCAAAACAACTTATCAATAAACCTAATTAACCACCCTGCATTTCAAGAACAATATGAAATCAAAGGAAGTATGGGGGAAATAGCTAATGTTTCAATTATCTACAATAAAAAGGGACAATTTAAAATGCCTACATTGATGAAATCAACACCAAAGGAATTTGGCGAAGAACTCATCAATCTTTTGAAATCAGAAAATCAAATTTCGGACTTTTCATTTATTCAAAGTAATTGGAGAAAATCGGCTTATGAACAATTACATCAAAAATTGAAAGCAAAAGAAATTGGTTTTGGTTACATCATTCAAGTTCCGTACAAAGACACAATACAATTCAATAACGGTACGGAAACTCTTATTGCAGATTTGTATTATGACGGAGACGGATTTTTTACATCAATAATTGCAACATCTTGCACCAACATTGATTTTTGGGCTGAAATTCAAAATGTTTTTAACGAACTAAAAGAAAACTTAGATGGATAACCAAATTGAAACAAAGCAAGAACTTGATTCTAAAGCTAAAAACAATTTGGAATCTAATCCAAATGAAGCTGTCAAGATTTACAAGTCAATGTATGAGCAATATCCCGACCAATTTAATAGTTGGGACGCTTTTTACACAATTAAGGCAATGAGACTTGCCACTTCATTTGATGTTTCTTGGGCAAGTGAATTGGCAGAAAAATATAAAGATGAAAAAGTATGTGGATTGTATGGTTGGCTTGTTTTTGACAAGTGTGTAAAAGGAAAAGAGCGAACAGAAATAATAAACAATGAACAACACATTTCATCGCTCATAAATTTATCACCACAAAAGAATTTAAAAGAAGATGACAAGTTTCCTTGTCCAACAACAATTTCAATTTTAAAACTGTGTGATGCACACGCTGAAAATTTATTTAATGCTCGAAAAATAAACGATTTTTTGTCAGGGTTAGATTACAACTTATTGTCTGACAAAGCACAATCCAGAGAAACACAGACAAGAGGCGAAGTTGAATTATCATCTGACCTTGAAAAATATTTTGCTCTCAAAACAAAAGCATTATTGAAACTAAAAGAATATGAATCTTGTAAAGAACTATCTTCAATTGCACTTCAATCAATTCAAAAGTTTCATTACGATAATGATTTATGGTTTAAAATGAGAATTGCTTTATCAGAAGATGGTCTTGGCAATTCGGAAAAGAGCGAAGAACTGTTTAAAGAATTATTGAGCAGCAAGGCAGGTAGTGGCAAATGGTTTTTGTATCGTGATATTTCACAAATATATTTTGAGCAGAATAATTTTGAAAAGGCGTGGAAATATGCTGTTGATGCAACTTTTTATGGCAACGAACCACATTTTTTAATTGGGTTGTATTTACTTCAAGCCCGAATTTTATTCAAATTAAACCGAGCTTCCGAAGCAAGTGTCCTTGCTGAACTTATCGCTTCAATACTGAAAGAGCAACAATGGAATGATAAATTAGAATACAACAAACTTTTTTCATATTTCAAAACAGATAGACTGAATGTTAAGCCTGTAAAAGAAATAATCAGAACATTAAATGCCTTTTGGCAAAATGAAAGATATGGAAATAAAACAAAAACAAAAGGCGTAATAATTTCTATCCATCATAATGGTAAAGGCGGAAAAATCAAAGATTCAAACGGTGTTGTTTTAGGTTTCTTGAAAAAAGATTTAGTAAGAAAGCTAAAATCTATTGACAATCTAAAAGGAGCAAATGTTGAGTTTTATTCAATGAAAAACTTTGAAAACAAAGACATTGCAGAAAGTATAGAAGTATTGAATTTCCCAACACAAAACAATTCTAATATTAACAACTCGCAAACAAGTCAAAATCTTGAAGGCGAAATAGTACGAATATTACACGACAACGAGCGTGGAAAAGTTGGCTTCATAAAATGCAACGGAAAAGAGCATTATTTTTCAGTAAATCCAAACTATCCTTTTATTTCTAAAATTGTAGTCGGAGCAAAAGTAATTTTCAAGATAATTCCAGCAACAGAAGAAAAAAAGGAACAAACAAGAATTGTAAAATTGATTGAATAATATTGCTACTGGCTATAACAAGGGTTTTGCAAGAGAGCGGGTTAAGTGCTTCGTTTGAAACTTTTTCGTAAATTTGAACATTCGTGCTTCGTATCAAAGGTAGTGCTAAAAATCCGCTCCCTCGCAAAGCCCCAAAACGTTGTGCGACATACTAAAATAAGAAAATAGTTAAAAAAAATATACTAAATTCTGATATTTAATAAGTTATATTTAGAAAAAATTAACTACATTCGTTCCAATAACCCTGAAAATTTAACTTATGAAACAAAATTATTTTTTATTTGTATTGTTTTTTATTTCTGTAAATTTATTTTCTCAAGATTTAAAAAACTACTATGTGGTTGTAAAAAACAACTACTCTATTGAACCCCTTTCCAAAACATCAAATTCTGATGGGTCTTTGAATTTGACGTTTTCTCAACAGTCATTACAAAACTTTTTTGATAGTAAAGTTATTTTTGAGTATCAAAAATCATTTCCTGGTACAAACTCTTCACTTCTACAAAGAATATACAGGATTTCCACACAAAATGTTACGAATTTTTTAAATGAGGCAAAAAATTTACAAGAAATAGATTTTGTAACAGAAATACCTGAATTACAATATCTTCAATACCCAAACGACATTACCCTATTAAGCGAAGGTAATGAAAGAGCATTAGAATTAGTTCGTGCCCCTTTGGCTTGGGAGATTACTACAGGAGGAAACCCAAATGTTATGATTGGTATAGCGGATGGTGGATTTAATACAAATCATGAAGACTTATCTGATAATATATTTCAACATTTTGGTAATGTATCAAGTTCCGGTGGACATGGAACGATTGTTTCAGGTTACGCATCTGCCACAACAAACAATAATATAGGTGTCTCATCAATAGGATATAATACAAAACTTATTACCGGAGATAGATATTCCTATGACTATGATATTTACGATGACATATATATTCATAGTGGAACTGAAATGGTTCATTTTTTGGCACAAGTACCTGGTGTCAGAGTTGTAAATACTGCATGGGTATCTACTTGTGGTACAGACCCTGATTATTTGGAAATAGAACAAGAGGTTTATAGAGAAATTTGGGAAGATTTTGGAGTTGTTGTGGTATCTGCTGCCGGTAATGGAAGTACTTGTGGTGGGCCGAATAATTATGTTTATCCTGCTGCTCACGAATATACCATTGCTGTTTCTTCTGTAGGAACATCTTTCCCCATAGGTTATGTGAATATTAATGAGGATGGAGAACATTTAATAGAATGGAATGATTGTCACCAAAATGGAATAGATTTATCCAATCCCGATACAAATACCCACCAACATAACGACAAAGTTGATATTGTTGCTCCGGGATATGCAATCCCTGGTGGAATCCAAGGCAACAACGAATATACAAAATGTTGGGGGACTTCTTGTGCATCACCTCAGGTAAGTGCAGCGGCGGCATTGGTTATGTCGGTCGAACCTGAACTAACCCCTAATCAAGTTCGGGATATTCTTAAAAGTACGGCAGATGATATTTATTGGATTCCATACAACGAACCCTATATTGGGTTATTAGGAACAGGTCGCCTAAATGTGTTTAGAGCGGTTAAAACTGCTGATTGTTTAGATGAACAAAATCCGATTGTGGACTTTATGATTAAAGATTCTAAGCAAGATGTTGGACACGAACCCAATAACAATACAGAATATATGTGGACAAGCTCTGATATTTTTGTACGCAATCAAAATGACGGGAAATTAATTCCTGTGCATCAAAATCCTACTTATGACGGAATAAATCCCAACTACATTTATGTAAGAGTCACCAATCTTGGTTGCCAAACAAGCTCAGGAAATGACTTAGTGAAAGTAAATTGGGCAAAGGCAAACACTTCGCTTGCTTATCCTGAATATTGGAATGGAGACATTGTAATTAATGGAGTTGATTTTGGTGGAGAAGTTGGCACAGGAGTAATACCTTCACTTGAACCCGGACAAGAAGCATTGGTAGAAATTCCTTGGAATGTTCCTAACCCTGAAGATTATCAAAATATAAATGACAATCCATGGCACTTCTGTTTATTAGCCGAAATCATTTCAGATGATGATTCTTTAACTTCTCCACATACTCCCAATCCAAATCATATGGTTAGAAACAATAATAACCTTGCTTGGAAAAACATTACGGTCATAGATGTTTCCAATAAAATAGATATTGGAGCTGCAGTTGCCGTAACAAATCCGTCTGACACCCCGAGAACATTTTTCTTGGAATTCATAAAAGAGGATACTGAAACAGGCAAACCAATCTATGAAGAAGCAGAAGTAGGTGTAAAAATGGACGACATTTTATATGCCGCTTGGGAACGAGGAGGTAAAGCAGCTTCCCAACTTGATGATACGAACGATGAAAAAAAGAAAATCGTAAAAGGAAATAACGTAATTTTAGATAATTTACAGCTTAATGCTAATGAATTAGGTACTGTTCATTTGTCTTTTAGCTTCTTAACAAAAGAAGCTACTGAAAAGAATAATTACAGGTATCACGTCATTCAAAAAGATGCTTCCACAGGCGAAATTATGGGTGGCGAAACATTTGAAATCAAGAAGAAAGAAAGAAACCTATTTACGGCAAACGCAGGAAACGATTTGGAAATAGACAAAGACGAAACCGTAACCTTGACTGCCGAAGATATTTTTGAAGCAGCCGTTTACAACTGGTATGACGAAGACGGTAATTTAATATACACAGGAAAAGAGTTTGAAGTTTCACCCGAAATCACCAAAATATACAAATTAGAAGTAATTACAGAAGACGGTTTCAAGGATTATTCGGAAGTTGAAGTAAAAGTAAATCCTTATAAATTAATAAGTCTTTCGCCAAATCCTGCAATTTCACAGGTTCAGATTAATTATGATATAGAAAACAGCACATCAGCATATGTCATCGTAACAGGTGTTACTAATGGATTTTCAAATAACTATGTTTTAAATATCAGCAGTACACAAACCACAATAAATCTAAACGATTACCAAGCAGGGCATTATATTGTAACGCTTGTGTGTGACGGACAAATTGTAAATTCTAAGAATTTAATTAAATATTGATAATATGAAGAATTTCATTATATTCATATTGGTTTTGATTAGTACTAAAATAGTAGCACAAAACCCCTTGCTATTTGATAGAACATGGACACTTGATAAAATGATATCTTCTGTTGGTGAAAATATTCTTCCTCCAAATAATGATGAATTAGAAAGCATCACAATGAATTTTTATCAAGAAGATTATATGATAACTGATGCCGTTGGAACTTTGACATGCTACGGTGTTTTTGAGGGAAACCCTATAAATGATACACAAATAAATTATGATGAATTCTATTCAGAAACAACAGATTGTGAATATACAGAAAATTGTGAATTTGAAGAATATTATTTTTTCTTTTTCATATATGGTATGCCTACAGGTTATTTTATTGAAAGCGAAGACAATTTATTGAGATTGACATTAACCAATAATTCAGGACAGCAGGCTATTTATTATTCTCAAAATCTATCTGTTACAGAATCAGATGACACCAAGTTTTATACGGTTTACCCTAATCCCGTAAACGAAATTTTAACGATAAGAGGTTTAAACCAAAATAATGTTTCTATTCAAATTTTTGATGTATCAGGAAAACTTGTTTATCACAACAAACTCAATGTTAATCAAAATAAGATTGAAATTCCTGTTTTACACCTTGAAAAAGGAATTTATTTTATTAAATTATTTAATAAGTTTGGTAAGTTTTTACATACAGAGAAAATATTCAAATACTAAAGAATATTAAAGCGATAAACTTAACTGATTTATCGCTTTCTTATATATACAAACTTAAAAGTACGATCGCACAACAAGGTATTGCCAAAAGCGGGACTAAAATCCATAACTCAACTTTGGGATTTCTATTCCGCAAAAACCATTTTTTATTTGCTCAAAAAGTGTATATTAGCAAATAAAAAAATTGGTTTTGCTAACTGCGGTGCAAAATTGAAACTTAGTGCTTCTATTTCCCCGCCTTCGGCAATACCTGAACCGTTATGTGCTATGTTTTACACCAACCACCAAAAAACTATATTTACAATATGAAAAATTCAGCGAAAAAATTTGCAATTATTGGGATAGCTATCATTACCTTTTCGTGTAATAACGGAGGCAAAACTCAGAAAGCCGACAATCAGGACACCGTAAGATCTGAAACACCAACAAACGAACAACCCAATAGTACAGGTAAATTCGATATAAATT
This sequence comes from Vaginella massiliensis, assembly GCF_900089075.1. Taxonomy (GTDB): domain Bacteria; phylum Bacteroidota; class Bacteroidia; order Flavobacteriales; family Weeksellaceae; genus Weeksella; species Weeksella massiliensis_A. The sequence goes on along the minus strand of NZ_LT593747.1, from coordinate 869,169 downwards.
CAATTCCTGTTTCTGATAAAGATTTAGGCGACTTTCCTTTTTTTAGTTTTCCTGAAGGGTTAGTTGCACTTAATAAACCCATAGAAAGAAAATTTGATAAGCTATATTTTGCTATTGATGGTGTGATGACACCTCTTGAAGGAAAAGTTTGGAAGACAGGGGTTTGGACAAAATCGAATCAGAGCAACGATTGGTCGGTTGCTTTTTTTGAGAAGAGTTACGACGAAGCTATAAAAGCTATTGGTGGCGTGAAAATATTTGATGGTACTATCACTAACGAGGAATATGAAAAATACCACCCCCAAGCTACTTATTTAGGAGAAGATGGTTCAATTGGCTATGCCGGAGAGAACATCAAAACATATGTTATTCGCAGAGCAGATGGAGGCGATGTTTACATTCAATTGTCGGCTACATCGGGTGTCGGAAAAATCAATATTTTGCAGAAGGAAGGATTTAAACAAACCATTTCAATGCTGAAGGCAGATCAAATACAAAAAGATTTAAATGACAAAGGCAAAGCGGTTCTGCACATCAATTTCGATACCGATAAAGCTACTCTAAAAGCTGATGGTAAAGAAGCAGTTGCTGAAATCACAAAAGCCCTTAACACAGACAAAATGCTAAAAATTTCCATTAATGGATATACGGATAATACAGGTGATGAAAAACACAATCTAGACCTTTCTAAACAAAGGGCAGAAACAGTAAAAAAAGAATTGATCAAAAGTGGTATTGATGTAAACAGACTCTCATCAGAAGGTTTTGGACAAAATAACCCTATTGCCGACAATAATACAGAAGAAGGAAAATCACAAAATAGAAGAGTTGAATTAATAAAAAATAAATAACACAGCACATAACAAGGTATTGCCAAAAGCGGGGCCTGAATGGCTTCGTTTGAAACTTTTTCGTAAATTTGAACATTCGTGCTTCGTATCAAAGGTAGTGCTAAAAATCCGCTCCCTCGCAAAGCCCCAAAACGTTATCTGCCATTTTATAAAAAATCCCGCATAAATGAATGAAATTGAACTTAAAACGATAAAAGCGACACCAAAAATTGGAAACGAACATTTGACTTTTAATGAAAAAAGTGTAGGATATTCTTTACTTGAATTTTGGCAATGGAGTGTTTCTGACATTTTGAGTAATGCAACTCGTGGAAGATTTGCAGAATTTATTGTTGGAACTGCTGTTGGAATGAACCCTAAAAATTTACGTGATGAATGGGATGCTTATGATGTAACTTCAGAAACAGGAATAAAAATTGAAGTTAAATCTGCTGCATACATTCAAAGTTGGGCTCAAAAACAATATTCAAAAATTTCATTTTCAATTAGAACTGCTCAATTTTGGGATGCCGACAATGGAATGTCACGAGGAGAACCAAAAAGACACGCAGATGTTTACGTTTTCTGCCTATTACATAACAAAGACCAAGAAACAATTGACCCAATGAAAATGGAACAATGGGAATTTTATGTTCTTCCAACTTGTGTTATTGATAATTATCAAAGAAGCCAAAGTTCAATTACTTTAAATTCTCTTTCCAGATTAACAAATTGCGTAAACTATGATGAACTAAAAGAAAAAATTGAAAATTGCAATGTTCAACAATGTGAATATAAGAAAAACGGCAGATAACATGGGTTTGGCAAAAGCGGGGTTGAAGTTATCATTTTGAAGATTTCAGCACTTTTCGCCGCAAAAAACCATTTAGTTTTTTTATTTTTTGTAATTTTGAAAAAACGAAAATGGTTTTTGCTCGGTTCGGGTTTAGTTGGAATTTCCGGCTTTCTTATCCCCGCCTTCGCCAAGCCCTTTCCCGTTATAGGCTATGGTATAAAAAAAGCCGTGAATAGTAAATAAATATAATTTTGTAACAATTAAATTAATCAAATCGTATGGCAACATTTCTTAAAACAGTTCGAAACACCGTAAAAAACTGGTATATTCCAGCAATCATTGGTGTATTATTTATCCTACTTGGGGGCTATTTATTTAGCGTTCCTGTTGCGACTTATTTAACGCTGACCATTTTTTTTAGTCTGACTTTCCTATTTTCAGGAATTTTGGAAATAGTGTTTTCCGTTCAGAATAAAGATGAACTCGAGGGTTGGGGTTGGTATCTTACAAGTGGAATTTTTAGTTTACTTATCGGTATCGTTTTAGTATCAAAACCTGACGTTGCAGCAACTACATTGCCATTTTTCATAGGATTTAGTTTACTGTTCCGTTCTTTTCAAGGATTGGGATTTTCCTTTGAACTGAAAAATTACGGTGTGATAAAATGGGGTAATCTAGCAATCTTGAGTATTTTGGGGATTATATTTTCATTCTTACTTATCGCAAATCCGATTTTCACAGGAATATCATTAGTCGTGATGACGGCTTTATCGTTTATCTGTGTGGGTATTTCAGCTATTGTACTGGCTTTCCAATTAAAAAAGCTGAAAACACTTCCTGGAAAATTGAGAAAAGAATTGAAAGACAAGATTGAAGATTTGAAAGAAGAATATTACAACGATATTAAACGTGTTGATGATTAATTAGCAAATGTTAAAAAACAATGCAATGACCAGAACCACAGCCTATAACAAGCAGTTTGGCAAAAGAGCGGAGTTCCGTCTAAGTTGAACGTTTCGTCTTCGATTGTCGCAAAAACCGCTTGGTTTTTGCGATAAAAATTGTAAGTTCGCAACACCAAGCGGTTTTGCTTACGGTAGTGCTATATTGAAAATTTCGGCTTCGTTAGTCCGCTCCTTCGCCAAGCTGCCGGACCGTTACCTGCAAGCATAAAAAACCAAACCGTAAATTCAAGAAACTAATGAAATCAAAAAGTTTATTTTCTTTTATTGTAACACTTTTCCTTATTTATGGATGTTCGTCTAACAGACAAGCAGATGGAAAATCAAATATTTTGGCTAAGAACGACATAAATATACGGGGCGACTTCCAAAATTATTTTGACAGTTGCGGAGTTGAAGGCACAATTGCTATTTATGACATTAGAAATGATAAATGGATTGTATCGGACACAGTTGGATTAGAAATTGAAACGCTTCCAGCATCTACATTCAAGATTATAAATTTATTGATTGCTCTTGAAACTAATACTATCAAAGATGAAAACGAAATAATAAAATGGGTTGGTAGTACAGATACAGTTAAGTATGGTTATAGACCCGAAATTTATCACGATATGCCAGTCAAAGAAGCCTTTGAATTATCAGCAGGTTGGGTTTTTGTAGAACTTGCAAAGAAAATCGGAAAAGATACCTATAGAAAACACCTCGCAGAGAGCAAGTATGGAAACAATAATTTATCCCAAACTGAAGCCGATTTTTGGAATTTTGGAGACTTTGCAATTTCGCCTAAAAATCAGGTCGAATTTGTAAAATCTTTTTATGAAGAAAAATTACCCTTTTCTAAGCGAAATATTGACATTGTTAAAAACGTAATGATTACGGAACAAAATGAAGAATATACTATAAGGGCTAAGACAGGTTGGACAAGGGAAAATAACATCAATACAGGTTGGTGGACAGGGTACATTGAGACCAAAAATGGGACTTATATTTTTGCAACAAGACTTTTACAAGACAGAAAAATGAAAAGGTCTGATTTCGGAAGTTGCAGAAAAGAAATTACCAAAAAAGTATTTAAAGACTTGAATATAATTTAAAAGAATGCCAGCAGGTAACAGGCGTTTGGCTCAATGGCGGGTTAAGACTAAAATTTGAAGTTTCGGCATTATATTCCGCAAAAGCCAATTATATTGACTTTTTCCTTAAATTTATTCAATAAATTGGCTTTTGCTTACTGTGTCGCTAAATTGAAACTTTTCGCTTCAATTTCCGCCACTGACGCCAAGCCCCGAAACGTTAGCTGACATTTTAAACGAAAAAATTAACCTTAAAAACCAAATTTCTATGAAGAAACAAATCCTCTTAATCCTCTTATTAATTCCTATTTTTGGAATTAGCCAATCTTTATTAGATTCAATTCAAGGCAAAATCGAAGAAAAAATCCAACACTTAAATCAAACAAATGTTCCAAGCAACATATTGTATGAACGTACTTTTCAGAAAGCAAACCTCACTGCATTTTCTCCGCCAACATTGATTATTGGTCAACAATCTTCTGAATCGCAAAGTGCGCTACCTACGCCAACCAGTAACAATTTTCATTTCTTCATGGCATTGGACGATTTAAAACGTTCCGACTATCTAAATAGATTTAACAATGTTGAATCTCTTTATCAAACAAATAAAAATAGTGGCAATACTGTTAACATTGGAATACTAAATGTAGATTTTGCAGTATTTAATGGAGACCCACTTGCAACGGGAGCATTGTATGTAGCTGGAACAGACAGCTTACTTTATGAAAACAGCAATTCATCTGTTCCCTTGTACAAAAAAATAGAAAATTCTTTTGTGGCTTCACCACTAAAAAAAGACTTTAAGAGTAAAACAGTAACTTTCAAACTACATAGTAGTTTTTGGAAAGAAACTGCACAATATCAGATTACCAATCTGCAAATAGACTTTAATGACGGACAAGGATATAGAACCGTTAATAAAGGACAATCTGTTACAATATCTTATCCGACTTACGGTGAAAAATTAATAAAATTTAAAGCCACTTTTTCGAATAACAAAACACAAACAACAAACGCAAAATTTGAGATAATAAATGCTTCAAAAATAAAAATTGAAGTACAAACAAATTCTACAGAAGGTACGAATTCCTGTAATATGCCCACATCAGGTTATTTTTATTCTACACTTACATTTCAGGGCTATGACGAAAGCCAAGCCTATGCAGGATTAGGAAGATACCAAAATCATAGTGGTACAAACTGTGTGGATAAACCGATCATTGTGGTAGAGGGATATGACCCAAGCGATAGCTTTGATAATGAAGATATTTTTGACGATTTATTAAATATCAATTATTTAGGAGATCAACTCATAAGTTCAGGTTACGATGTCTTTACGTTAGATTTTCGAAATTATACAACGTCAAACGGTAAAGAAATCCGTGGAGGAAGTGATTACATAGAACGCAATGCCATGGTTTTGATAGAGCTAATTAACCGCATCAATGCCAGTAAAGCGGATAATGCAGAGCCTATAAAAATTATTGGTTTCAGTATGGGTGGATTAGTAGCTCGTTATGCACTTCGTTATATGGAACTTCACAATATGAATCACGATACGGATTTATATGTTTCTGTAGATTCACCACACCAAGGTGCGGTTGTTCCTTCCGGAGCTCAATATACGATGGATTTCATAGATGATTTGGTTCCGGGTTGGATGGACGAAGAACTTGATGATTTAACTGATGACCTTTTTCTTCCTGCTCCAAAACAAATGTTGGTTAACCATTATGGTAGTGGTTCAGAATACCCAATAGGTATTCAGGGGTTTCATAATCGTTTTTACAATGATTTAAATGCGATGGGTTATCCGCAACAATCCCGAAATATAGCGGTAACGAATGGTAGATTGGACGGCATCGGAACAAATAATATCAACCAAAAATACTATGAAGGGAAAATGCACTTATTTTGGGTTTTGCTTAACGGCAAGCTTCGTTTAAATTTAACCCATCACGATGCAAGAGCCAGAGTTTTTTACTGGAGGTTGAAATTCTTAATATTTAACGTTTGGAAAAGAGAGCGTCATGCTAATTCCTATGCTTATTTAGGAAGCTACGAAAACACATCGGGAGGAATTTCAAGTATAGATGACCTGGATGACCGAATCCTGAAATTTACTGAATGGGGATTTGACTGGTTCGTTACCGGAGTTAAGCAAAATTTGGCTTCTGATGCTTTCAGCTTCTTACCTACCAAAAGTGCATTGGACTACCAAGGAAATCAGTATTTATTTGAGGACATAAGTGGACGAAACCTAACTTGTAGCAATACGCCCTTCGATTCATATTTTGCTCCCAATCAAAATGAAAATCATACTTTTTTATCAACGGGAGCTTCCAATTTTATAAGACAAGAGATTTTAGGCAATCCTCAAACTCCTTCTTTTATACTTACCGATGAAGATTTAAAACAACAAGGCACAAATCTATGTGAAAGCAACAATATCCGACTTTATTTTGAGTCTTGCAACGTGAAAGAAGGAACTACTTGGTCTGTTTCTGACCCAAGTAAAATTGTTATTATGCAACAAGATGCCTCACAATTTGTTTTCAGTGCAACTCCAAATGCATTTGGTTCAGTCATCATTACTGCTCATATACCCGGACAGTATAGTATAAGCAAAGAAGTATGGATTGGTAAAGCACGGGTTTTCGTAGAATTAGAAAGTGATATGGGGGGTATAAGCAACTGGGCTAAAGGCTATCTGAAAGGAGTTAATTCAACGTTGGAAGAACAGGAAATATCTTATATCCATTGGGAAAAACTTTCCTCAACTAGTGGTGGAAATATGTACGCATCTGATAATGATACAGAAGTAAACGGGCAAGGTCCTAATAACTATTGGACTGTTAATGCACGCGTACACGTAACCAATCCTTGCGGTATTACTCAACATGATTTTGTACTAACTCCTCCACCATGCCCACCTTCAGGTTATTTCATAGAACCTTCCGATGATGATACTTACACATTAAGGCCTATACCTTGTGATGAACTATTTAACAAAAATAATCAAGAAACTATATACTCCGAGTCTATCAATGTATTTGATTATAATGGGAATCTAGTGTTTACTACTAAAGGAAATAATATAAATGTTTCAAATCTAAAACCGGGAGTTTACTTTATCAAAGCAACTATCAACAATGAAATTATAACCAAAAAAATTATCAAAAAATGAAACCAATAATTATAATTTTAACATTTCTTTCATTCTTGGCTTGCAACAATGACGATGACAGCGGCAAAGACAATGACGGGAATACTTTTTCCGCCACTTTCGATGGGCAAACCATTGAACCCAGATTTATTTCAAGCGGTGTAACCGGTGCTTATACTTTTTATGTAAACAGATACTGGGAAAATAATAATAGTTGGAAACTAAAAGTCAATACTGAAAGTGATTTATATTTAAGCTTATTTATTTTAAATATAAATGGCATAGGAACTTATCCCATTGAAACTGCTAATTTAGAAGATTGGACTAATGTTTATTCCAAAACCTGTATTTTTTTGGAAGATGGTGTTACAGCACACTTTAGAGCGCTTAGTCTTGGAGATACCGGAAGTTTTGAGGTAACACGATATGATAGTGAAAGAGGGATTTTGGAAGGTAGTTTTTCATGTGATATGTATGACCCACAACATCCTGAAATCATTAAACCAATCAGCGGAAATTTTAAAATCAATATGGAAACTCATCCTAATTATAACTAGTAATGATAAAAAACGTCAGCTAACTAGGGTAACCGTTGCACAACCCTTAATTTTTCAAAATCATTTTCAGAAATCTCAAAAAATGAAACCAATAATTCTAATTTTAACATTCTTTTCGTTTTTGGCTTGCAACAATGACGATGACAGTGGAAAAGACAATGGCGGAAATACCTTTTCCGCCAACTTCAATGGACAAGCTATTGAACCCGAATGGATTCACGGCTTTGGCTATGGATCATATACACTAAATGTCAATAGAGATCCTGATGATATTAATGACTGGTTTATTACTATTTCTAGTCCCAATAACTTATATTTAGATATTCGACTTTTAGATGTTATAGAAATAGGTAATTACCCTATAGAATCTGCGACAATGGAAAATTTGAATAATTTTTCAAGCTTTACGTCTATATATCTTCAGGATGAAGTTACAGCCCAATACTCATTTTTAAGCTTAGGGAATACAGGAAGTTTTGAGATAACACGCTATGATAGTGAAAGAGGAATTTTGGAAGGTAGTTTTTCTTGTGATATGTATGACCCACAACATCCTGAAATCATTAAACCAATCAGCGGAAATTTTAAAATCAATATGGAAACTCATCCTAATTATAACTAGTAATGATAAAAAACGTCAGCTAACATGGTATTTATGAAAGACGGGCAAATGGCTCGTCTTTTTTCATTTGGCTAAAATTAAAAATAAAAGTATGTTTACAAAAGTATTTGTGAGAACTCCCGTCCTTCATAAATACCCGAAACGTTATAGCCAATGCTAACAAACGACAGACAACAAACAAATGGATATATTAGAATTTAAAATACAAGACAAACAAAACGACAATTATCAATTTAAGTCTGTGACAATTTTAGTTAACGGAAAAGACCTCATTGACTTATTGAAAGTTTATGAACTGCCTTTCGCAAAAAAAGAAGGTTCAGAAAATATCGCTGGCGGCTATGATGGACTTACTCCTGAGACTTTGCTTAAACACCTGACCAACCCAGACGAATATGACATTGACGATAACGACAAAGTTTCAGTGCTTGAATGTGAATGTGGATGTGATGGTTGCTGGCCAATGAAAGTAAAGGCATACGAATTGGGTGACAAAATCATTTGGGCTGACTTTGAACAACCACACAGAACTGTTGATAGTCATAACTTTTGGGACTATTCAAAATTCGGACAATTGACTTTTGACAAGAATAACTATAAAGAACAATTAGACGTGTTGAGACAGACAATTAATAGTATAACAAAATGAGAGAAAGAAGAAGCACTGGCTATAACACGGGTTTTGCGTCAGGCGGGGTGACGTGCAAACTTGGAGCTTTGTGCTTCTATTCAAGTTCAGTGCAGGTTGACAGTTTTGTGCTCCGATACCCGCCCGAACGCAAAGCCCGAAAACGTTATGTGTAATGCTTCCTAAAATTTCTGCATAAATCTAATTCGTTTATTTAAATGATATATTTCTTATCTTAGCAGATAGATAATGTGATAATTGAAACAATGCTGACAAAGGAATATATTAAAGAAATAAAAAAGAATGGTGAAGATTCATTAACTCAACTCATTAGAGATAATGAAGGAAATATTTCATCCATAAATTTCATATTGAGTAATTTAGGGCAATTGAGTAAAAATTTCAGCGGTGAAATTTTTATTGAATTACTTAATCATAAAAATGCAGGAATTAGAGCGTTAGCTATAAAAAATCTTGGAAAATTAACTAATGAAAAATATTTAGAAATACTATACCAAATATCTAAAAGTGATGTTGATACGACTGTGAGACGTGAAGCTATATCATCAATTGGAAGATTTAGAACAAAATCAATTAAACCAATTCTAAGAGAAGCTTTGATGGATAATGATCCTAAAATTGTATGTCAAGCTATTCGAGGGTTACTAGTTTTCAAAGGAAGTGGAGTCGATGAAGACTTAAAGAGTTTGATAAACCACCAAAATGAAATGGTTAGAACAATCATTTATAAAGAATACTTTTCTGAAAAGAAAGCAAATATTAAACAAGCTCACTCAGAATCATACGATTATTTAAAAAATGTTGTAGTAAATGCTGACACTTTAGATGTTATGAAATTGATTGAAGATGATAGTATACATCTTACATTTACTTCGCCTCCGTATTATAATGCTAGAGATTATTCAATTTATCCTAGTTATAATGCTTATTTGGAATTCTTAGCTGAAGTATTTAAAGAAGTACATAGAATTACTAAAGAAGGAAGATTTTTAATTGTAAATACTTCCCCAATAATTATACCAAGAATAAGTCGCGCACATTCTAGTAAAAGATATCCAATACCCTTTGATATTCATAAATATCTAATGGAAATGGGCTGGGAATTTATAGATGACATTGTCTGGATGAAACCAGAGGCGAGTGTTAAAAATAGAATTGGGGGGTTTATGCAGCATAGAAAACCTCTTGCTTATAAACCAAATTGTGTTACAGAGTATTTAATGGTTTATCGAAAAAGTACAGATAAATTAATTGATTGGAACATAAAACAATATAGTTTAGATAAGGTTGAAAGTAGCAAGGTAGAAGATGGTTATGAATCTACTAACGTATGGAGAATTGATCCATCTTTTGACAAAGTGCATTCTGCAATATTTCCAGTTGAACTATGTAAACGAGTGATTAAATATTACTCTTTCAAAGATGATCTAGTATTTGATCCATTCGGTGGAAGCGGTACAATGGGAAGAACTGCCAAAAATTTAGGTCGTAATTTTTTATTAACAGAAAAAGAAGATAAATACTTTGAATATATGAAATCAAAAGCAGCAAAAAATAATTCAGAAAATGAAAAAACTCATTTTCTAAATCTAAATGAATTTAAAGAATGGATATCACAAGAAAAATTGTAATAAAGGATGTTATCAAACGTTTGATTACTTCAAAAGATTATAGAATAGTTGCTCAAACTGAAATTAACAGTAAATTTTTAAATTATTGCTTAGATTTCTTTAAAAAAGTTGTAGAAGCAAAATTGAAAGGTGAAAAAATTTCAGAAGATTGGTATAAAGATTATTTAGTAATGAATGATGATATCAATCCAACTCAAAGAGCTATAAATGCAGGGATAAACAAAAAGACAATTTCGAATATGTTTAATTCTGGTAAAAAAGAAGTAGTAATTTCTGCATCGGAAGAAAACTACGATTCTTTAGTAAATGCAATCAGTAGTTTAATCGAAGAAGATCCTAGTCTAGATTTAACTTTAAAGATTACATTTAATAAAGTAAGTGTAGAACTAGATTTAAATGAAAGTTTAATTGTTATAACTAGTTTAGCAGTTAAAAGAGCTGCAATTACAGGTGGTGCATATAGTGCGATTGGTAAAAATGTAGAAGGACCATTGATGCTAACATTATGTAAGTTATATCAGGTGCCAGCAGAGAATTACAGCCTTAGGCTTGAAGGGGGTGGTGCAGCTAGTTACGGTGATTTTGAAAGAGAAATAGACTTCTTTTTAATTTCTAATAATAGTGAAAACTTTAAATGTGAAGTTAAACTAATGGGGAAAGGAAATCCGGAGGTGGCTGATGCTGTAATTGCTAGAGAAAGTAAAGTATTTGTAGCAGATAAACTTTCTGAAACAAACATTGCTCAATTAACAAGTTTAAATGTTGGCTGGGTAGAATTGAGAAATGAAAATGGTTTCAGAAGATTTAAAGAAGTTCTGGAAAAATTTAATATTCCATTTATAGACTTTTCATCAGAAATAAATGAAGAACAACTTGAAGAAGTTTTAGAAGGAATTTTAGATGAAATTTTAGATTAGAAACAGCACTACACATAACATAGTATTATCCAAAGTTTCTTTGCAAAGTCTTTATTTTAGTGGGTTGGTTACTCATTTCATAGCATTTGGTACAACATAAGTACAACAATTTAAAAAGTATGTTTTAAGTCTTTGTTGAGCAAAGATTTTTAGTCATAAAGAACGAAACTTTAACATTTGATCTGGGCTTAAAATGGGAAATTCGAGCATATAAACCGACTTTATTTAGCTGAGCAGTACGATTCATCAACTGATATTCTGCCAATTTGGAACAATAATAGTCCCTTGATGCTTTTGCATATCCATTTTGAAGCAACAATTCATTCAAACATTCGCCTGATTCCAGGATGACATAACCTAATTGCCTATGATAAAAATCGTAGGCATTTTTTATTTCTGTGAGTATGGTAATTCTATCTCTAACACCTAAGACGTTAGTTAGGTAATTTCTTGCTTCCCATCCTAACTCGATCAACAAACTTGCAGGAAGATGCGATTTTTCTTCATCTGTTTTTAATTTTCTATTCATTCGGATTTCTGGTGCATCTATTCCATACAATCTGATTTCTTTTTCTTCTTTCGAAAAAGCGTGTTTCACTACCAAAGTATCTGCGTCTTTGATTTCTAATACATTATAAAATGTTTCCACGTAATAAGGTTCTTTAGCACTGTATTTCATTCTATTGCAATTAGTTACATATTGTCTATACAAATTTAATCAACCAACTTTGTAATACGATTAATATCAATTGTTTAACTAAAAAATTTATTGTTATGGCAAGACAAAAAGGTTTGATGAAATACATCGGTACAATTGGAGATGTTCGTCATTTTAAAATTAAAGGACAACCAGGGTTTTATGCCGGTTTAGTTGGTGGTCCTACTGCTCAGCAAGTAAAAACTGCGCCTGAGTTTGAACGTACTCGTGAAAATATGAATGAGTTTGGTGGTTGTGCTAAAGCAGGAAAATCATTGCGTACTGCTCTTTCGCAAGTCATGAGTAAAATGGCGGATAGCCAAGTAACAGGTCGATTGACTTCGGTGATGAAGAAAATCAATTTGGAGGATGGTACTGAAGCCAGAGGTTACAGAAAAGTTGAAATTTCTACTCAACGTCAATATTTAATAGGCTTTGAGTTTGACAAACGACTTTCGATTAATGGTGTTTTTAATGCGCCTTATGATGTGGAACATAATGTAGACAGAAACGAAGCTGATTTTTTAGTTGCTGCATTTAATCCTGCTGAATTAGTTTCTGCTCCTGCAGGATCTACACATTTCCGATTGATTAATGCTTTGGCTGTATTAGCTGATTTCTCGTTCAATCCTACTACTGGAAATTACGAAGCTGATGATCTTATTAATAACGAATTGAATGTTGTTACGTACTCGGATTATATTCCGTTAAACACTCCGTATGCCGGAGATACGATTTCGGCAGCTTTACCAGGTGCGCCAACTTTAGCAAATAACGTAACGGTTGTACAGTGTATTGGTATTGAGTTTTTCCAAGAAGTCAACGGAAACTATTATCCTTTCGCCTCTGGAAACTGCTTGAAAATCGAAGATGCTTTTTAAGCTATTGGTTAGTTAAAGAGTCTTTTCGATTTGAAAAGGCTCTTTTTTGTTTCACTTTAATTGAATGAATGATGAGAGTAAAAATTGTGCGTGTGGCTCAAGGAAAGCAAAGTACGTTGAGTCATTTATACATTGATGGAATCTTTCAATGTTACCTTTTGGAAGATAAAATACGAGCCGATAAGATACCGAAGCAAACTGCAATACCTACGGGTGATTATCTATTGATTGTAAATTCTTGGGGCTGTATGAATACTAAGTATAAAAATCTGATGGGTAAAGTTCACGAAGGTATGATTGAAATCGATCAGCTTCCGAATTTTGACTATGTGTATATCCATATCGGAAATACCTATTTACAAACTGCAGGATGTCCGTTGACTGGGTTTGGTTTTGAATTGATCAATGGTGATTATCAAGTTACCCATAGTCGTAAAGCTTATGATGTGGTTTATCCGAAACTTTTGAAGATTGCCAAAAGCAAAGAAAATCAAATTCGGATTGAGAATAATTTTCAATTCTAAAATCATAAGCTATGGAAAATGAATTGGTTTTAAATGTCCTTTTTGGTTCAGTTTCAAGTTTATTATTGGCTGTGGTTGCCTACTTTATTAAGCAATTACACTCCGATTTTAAGAAAATGGAAAAGGATATTACAGAAGTAAAAACGATGGCTTTATTAATCAAAACTGAATTTAAAAACAGTTATGATCTACTGAGCCAACGTGTGGAATATTTAGAATCAAGAATTACAACTCTTGAAATGTTGAATCTTAAAAATAAACGTGATGAAAAAGGATAGTTTAAATTTAGTAGAACGAGTAACCAATGAAACGCCAAAATGGTTTAAAATCGTTCGTAATGTGGGATTAGCTTTAACTGCGATTAGTGGTACTCTTTTAGCTGCTCCAATTGCTTTACCTGCAACCATTGTTTCAGTAGCTGGATATTTAGCTTTAGGCGGTGCAATCGCCAGTGCTGTTGCTCAAACTGCTGTAAAGATTGATGAAGCTGATAATGATCCAAATAAAAAATAGTCTAAAAAGACCTTAACAGGTCTATCAGGACTTTTTGAAATCTCATCGTAATGGTGAGATTTTTTTATGCGTTATCACTGCACCCAATTATTTATAGAGGTGGAATATGTACGCTTTATGTCCCAATCAAAGTTGGAACGTTGTCTAAAAAAGTGGAATTAGATTAGGGAAATTAAGGGAATTGATTTTATTAATTGAAAATTATAATTCTTAAAAAGAAGAATAAAACCATAAGTATTGGCAAAGAAATAATTAAAAGGGTTAAGAAATTAAAAATTCTACGCTCATTAATACTATACATTAAGTTATCTAACTGTTTTTTTCTAACTATTAAAAATGGAAAACACATTAAAATGAAAAAGCCAATGTACTTTATAGGTTTTGAATCAACTGGTAAATTTATAATCAAAGATATTTTTGAAAAAAAAGCACCAATTACATTTATAATATTTGGATAGATAAAAATTAAATAGATAAAAAGATATAAACTGAATATTAAAATAGAACTTGTATAAGCATCTTTAGGCTCTTTTTTCCTCTTGTCTTTTAAGTACGCATATATTGTATATGGAAAAAATAAAATCCATTTCATAAGTGGCTAATATTATAATTATTGTACGAAAATATATCAATTAATTCAAATAATTGAATTCTTCAAACTCAAAAAGTGATGGATTAGTAAAATAATTTATTGAAAAGAAAAAAAGAAAGCCATTCCATCAGGATTGGGCGTTTTAAAGGCAAGGTTTTCGAGCAAAATTCGACCCGAATGGGTGAAGATTTTGTGAGAAACCCGAAGGGCTTGACCTTGACGTAAAACGACCACGAACTAACTTTGCGACCTTTTTTGTGAATTTTGTTGTGTCTATTCCGGAAAGAACGCACTGGGGCAACACGCGCAGGTGAAGAAAAGCAAACCATAATCGAAATAAGGTGGCGAGGGATTGTAGCTGAACATCCCTTTAGGGTGTTTTGCTACACCGAGCCAATTGGTGTGGGCTAATGAGCTAACAAGCAGCACAAAAGTGAGGGGTTACGAAACACGTTAGTGTGTAGTACCGAACGATGTGATGCGACTAGCGGTTTAGCGCAATACACCAATGTACCTTACTAAAAAACTTTTGCTTTTTCTGAACCTGCAACCACTTTCTTGGGTGGCGGGGGTGCGTGGCATTTAAACGCGAAGCTTCTCAAGCTTCTCCTCTTAATCTCAAATGCCTAACGAGCATTTTTGTGTATAACGAAAAGCCGTTCAAAAATGGGCTTGACTGAAAGGAAAGCTTTTTTTTAGGCTTGGTTTTGCGGAGTTGGGTGAATGGAACGCTTCGCTTAGATTTTAGAAATTAGTATTGAGAAGTTAGAATTATGATGGGATTCTGAAACGAGTTCAGAATGACAAGTGGAATGAACCTAACGGAGTAAATTATTCCCGAAGCTTCTCAAGCTTCTCCTCTTAATCTCAAATGCAAAAATGATTGTGGCAATACTGCTACTTCATCAAAACCAAAATACGGTTTTTGAAAACGGATGTTCGTTTTTAGAACGAAAGAAGCCTATTTGCAAAATCCTTTGAATATAGGGCAACAGCGAAAGTTATTGCGGTTAATGTCCCGGGCAGCTTTGCGAAGTATCCCGTTAGGGTATTGCGCAAAACTGGAATTAACCGCAGTTGCTTTTTTGTTGTTGACCTTTACACATACCAACTTTGCAAATAGGCGTTTATATTTTACTGATTATCATTTACTACTTGATGTAGTATTTTGGGATTGGTAACCTTATAATTTACTCCAAATCCTTTATGATTTCCCTAAAACTACCTAAAGCAGACTCAATATTATCTACAATTTCTTGTGCTAAAATATCGGGTTCAGGTAGATTATCTAAATCCGTTAGAGATTGATCTTTGATCCAAAATATATCCAATGATGTTTTATCTCTTGCGATGATTTCATCGTAGGTATATTTTCTCCAACGACCATCAGGATTATCCTCCGACCAAGTTTCCGTACGGTTGTAAATATTCGCTGAATTATAGCATTTCACGAAGTCTTGTAGATCGGCTTCTGTTAATGGCTTTTTCTTTAAGGTATGATGTACATTCGTACGGTAATCGTAAATCCATACTTCTTTGGTTTGTGCTTCTTTAGAAGCAACCTTATTGGTAAAGAATAATACATTCGCTTTTACTCCATTGGCATAGAAAATACCCGTAGGTAAACGTAAAATGGTATGCAATTCTGTTGTTTCTAATAAACGCTTGCGAATTTCTTCTCCTGCACCACCTTCAAACAATACATTATCTGGTAAAACCACTGCTGCTTCCCCATTGATTTTTAGTAAGGTTTTGATGTGCTGCAAAAAATTCAACTGTTTGTTGGAAGTCGTTTCCCAAAAGTCTTGACGGTTATAACTCATGTCATCACGCTCTACCTCTCCATCTTCGTTGGTTACCGTGTACGAACTTTTCTTCCCGAAAGGTGGATTGGCCAAGACATAATCATAGGTATTCGATTCAGAAGATATCAAGGCGTCTGATGATTTAATTAATGGTTCTCCGTCAATCTCTCCGATACCGTGTAAGTACAAGTTCATCAAACACATACGGCGTGTACTGGCTACAATCTCGTTGCCATGAAAAGTTTTTTCTTTCAAAAATTTCTTTTCATCACGATCCAAAGATTGTTTACTTAGATAATCATAAGCTGCTAAGAAGAAACCACCCGAACCACAAGCCGGGTCGATGATGGTTTTCATTGGCTTAGGTTGAACACATTGCACCATAATATTAATTAGTGGACGCGGTGTAAAATATTGACCTGCGCCTGATTTGGTGTCTTCGGCGTTTTTCTCCAATAAACCTTCATAGATTTTACCTTTGATATCCGAACCCATAGATGACCAATCTTCTTGGTCAATTAAGTTAAGAATGCGCAATAACTTCGCAGGATCTTGAATCTTATTTTGGCTCTTGGCATAGATTTGCCCCAACATTCCTTTCTCTGAAGAAAGCGTACGCAACAACTGCGAATAGAAACTTTCTAATTCTGCTCCGTTTTTGGAACGTAAACTTTCCCAATCGCATAAATCACCATTAGGAATTTCTTTACCTTCAATGTCTTTGATACGCGGCAATTGTATATTCTTACTATACGGTGGTTTGTTTAATTCATCCACCATTTTAAGGAACAATAAATAGGTGATTTGCTCCAAATAATCGCCATAACCTACGCCATCATCACGCATCACGTTGGCAAGGTTCCATATTTTTGATATAATTGCTGACTCTGTCATTTGTTAGCTTTATTTAAGATTGTGAAAAATGCAGTAAAGGTTGATAATCATTTTGATCAGCTGCTCTAATCGCATTTATATATTCTTTTCTAATCTGTTCTTTCGAAAGAGTGACTTGATTTCGTCCCCAAGTAAATGGTGGAAAATTAAAAATTTTTTCCATAATGCTATCTGCCATCAAACGACTGTGTCTACCATTTCCATTAGGGAAACAATGAATTGCTACTAGTCGATGTTTGAATCGGATGGCAATTTCATGAGGTGAATACGTTTGATTCTCTATCCAATACAAGGTATCATCTAATAAGTTTCTTAAGTCATGAGTTATCATATACTGTTTTACACCTATGTTTTTTTCTGTATTTCTGAAAGTACCTGCCCATTTCCAAACATTCTTATACATTCTTTTATGTAAATCTAGAATAAACTTTTCTGAGATTATTTTCTCGTAAGAATATTTCAATTTCATTGCCCAAAACATTGCTTCTTCAATATTTTGTTGTTCAAATTCATCAAGTTCTGCTTTTGTTGAAATGGAATAAATTTTTAACCCCTCTAATTCTTCTGGATCTAAAGGTGTTTGACCATATTCGTATTGCAGATTTAATCCCATAATATTTTTGGATTACTTTCAATAATCTCTTTTTTACGTTCTTCTATAGCCTCTTTTAATCGAGCTTGTGCATTCTCTTGATCTTCTAAAGCCATAGTTTGTGTAGTACGCATGACAATATCTTTAGCTAAGATTTCGGCTTTACGCTCAACTAATTGTTCTAGACTTCCATCTATTGGTAATAACGCATATACGAATTTCATATCCAATGCCTGAGCCGTTTCTTTTAACGAATTGATTGTGATGCTTCCTTCTTTTTCTCTTTTTTCTAAACTCTGTATGCTTTGTTTGGTAACACCTAATTTATTGCCTAATTGTTCTAAGCTCATACCAAGTGTTGTACGTATGGCTTTCAACCATCCGCCAACAGGAGTTTGAACGTTTTGAAGCGCTGAAATTGCCCTAAGCTTTTCATCTAATTGTTTTCTTTGTAAATTATTCTTCATAATAGGTCAATATTTACTTTGACAAAAGTAACAAAAAGTAAACACATAAGTTTACTTTTTGTTAAATAAATCAACATATATATTTACACAATTTAAAATTAGTAAGCATTTAAGTTGACTAAAACAAAATAAAGTAAACATAAAAACTGACTATTATTTCATTTTCATTGTTTTTTTCTTCACCGGTTTGTTGGCTTCTTTCTCTGCTTTTATTTTCTCTAAGAGTACTGAAGCAGGTTCATAGTCTGGTGCTTGTTTGCAAAGAGTTAATTCTTCTTCGCTCAGCAACTTTCCTTCAAAGGCTTTCTTTAAAATAGATTGGCGTAAGGCTTCTGCTTGGCTAAGGCTGTCTTTTATTTGCTGCTCTACCGCATCACAAACCGATAAACGAGATTCGATTTCTTTGACGATTTGGGCTTGTTCTTGGATACTTGGGATCGGTATTGCTATATCTTTTAATTCATTCATACCTACCATATTTGGCATTGCAGTACCTAATGATTTTTCAAATATTAATCTTTGAAAGATTTCACTACGAAACATAATAATAAAATACTTATGTAATATAATTCTTTCGTTCAAAGATATCTTTAAGAGTGCTTGATTTATTATACCAATATCTGCATTTTGAGGCAAGTGACAAATCCTTCCAAGTGTAGCCCCTGAACAACTAATTATCAAGTCGTTTGGACCTGCTGTAAAACCTTTTAATTCTTCATATTTTTCATCTGAAATAAAATATCTATGTCTAAATGGTTCATCATTAATAGCATGTCCTTGCTCATAAACAGGAACACCCTTCTCAATAAAAAATTCTTTCTTCAAAGCACTTCCAAAAGGGCCTCTCTTAAGAGAAGTTTTATTTGGTTGTACAATGGCTTTTAATGCGAAAAAATTCCATTTATTAGGAATATTAAAACCTGAAGAACCATTTGCATAATCCGGAAAATAATTTCCCTTTGTAATATTTTTATTTTTTAAAGCCTCATCTATAATTAGTTTCAATGCCTGTTTCAACTCCTCAGCAGTAGGCAAATCCGTTTGTTTTTCTCTCCATTCCTTCGTTAATTCCCCCTCAAACGCTTTTTTCAAAACGGCTTGGCGGTAGATTTTGAGTTGGTCTTGTGCTTTTTTTAGGTCGGCTATCCCTGCATCCAAACTCGAAAACAAGGCTTCAATCTTTTTGACGATGGCACGTTGTTCGGGTAGGGGTGGGAGTGGTATTGGAATTTCTGAAATTGTTTTAGAAGAAAGGTGTTTAACCGTAACTGCTGATGTTTCAGAATGAATTGCATCTAAATAAGGCTGTATACATAAAAACACATATTCTTTACTCATCAGGTTACTTTGTAAGATAATTCTACAAACACGCTGATTTAATAACCCTAATTCTCCGGGCCATTTGGAAATTTTAAAATCTCCATCCATGCCAATCAAAAAATCATTTCTTCTAACAAGAAAATCTTCAGAATACTCGCCACTATATAAGTTCTCTGTTGCTTTTTGAAAAATATCACGTATTCTAATAAGTGGCAAACCTTTTTCATGATTAAAATACTTTGATGAAAAAGCATAACCATTTTGAATATTACAAATATCACCAAGTTCTACCCTAAGCCATGTATCTTTCTTCACTAATAAAGGATGTGTCCCTTTATCTATTATTTGTTTTGGTGTTAATCCTAATGCCATTATGCTGCTAATGCTTCATTTAGTTCGTTAATAATCGTTTGCATCTGGTCGCCAAAGAGTTGGTACATTTTACCACGTCCGCCGTGTACATCAAAAGGATTGTAATCCAAGTCATCTATTTCTAAATGATAGGAATTCACAATATGCTCCTTGATCATACGGAGCCAATCCATTTGCTCGGGCGTAAAACGGTTGTGTTGTCCGGCATTTTGCGCAAATATCCATTGCTTAAAATTGTCGTCCACCGTTTTGTCGTAGGCTTTTAGTTCGCTATCGATACCACATACGGCACGGATTAAGGATACTAAAGCGGTCAATTCATCTTTTGGCGCATCGGTTTGGGTTTTGCCAAGTGTTTTGTAGGCTTCCCACACATGCAAGGGTGCAAATATCGGTTTTTCTAGGCGTATTTTCTCCATCAACTCTTGGATCATTTTGAAGGTAATCTCCCTTCTGCGATACGGCTGATCGAAGAAAATAGATAAAGCCATGATTTCGTTTTTGTTGGCAAATAAGTATTCTGCAAATTCTTGAATCAAGGTTTGTGCTTTATCTACGGTTGTGGTGTCCCATTCAGATTTCAGCACCGTATCGATGTTGATATGATCGATGATTTGTTCGTGTTGCTTGCGCACATTGTCGATGTACTCGTTCAGTTCGCCATTGAAACTTAAAGACGCAGTGCGAATTAAATGTTCTTGGGCTTCTTGTCGTGCTTTTTCTTCCAACAAAGGTGTTCTATCTTCAATAGGCGTTTGCTGAATGATGACTTGCGCTGCCGCTTCAATAGTATCGGGATCAAAAGCGGTAATCAATTCTTTGGTGATTTGCTTTAAGCTTTTACCACCTGAAAGTTCTTCGATTTTAGCGGCTTCCTTTTCCGTAATTTGCCTATCCAAACGAATCAGCCTATTGGCTAAGGAAAGAAATACATCTTCTTCCGCCACGCCCATGGTAACAGCTCCCAATAATTCTTTTAACGCTACTGTTGGTTTACGCTCTAGTGGTCGGCTGTCTGTTTTCTTGGATTTGGTCGCGCCTACGGCATCCACAATCACAAAGTGATTTTTGACACGCGCTTGTTTACTCACCAATTGCAATTTATCGGCATTAATGGTACGGGTACCACGCCCTTTCATCTGCTCGAAGTAATTGATGCTTTTCACATCACGCATAAAGAGTAAAACTTCTAGAGGTTTTACATCCGTACCCGTAGCAATCATATCTACGGTAACGGCAATACGTGGATAGTAATCGTTGCGGAAACGATTCAACACCGATTTGGGGTCTTCGTCTATTTTATAGGTTACCTTTTTACAGAAGTCATTGCCTTCGCCAAATTCTTCCCGCACAATGTTGATGATATCATCGGCATGCGAGTCTGTTTTGGCAAAGATTAAAGTCTTTGGTACTTCGTATTCGGTACGGTCAGCATTCCATCGATCGGGATAAATAACCTGTTCCAATGCCCGTTTGAATTCTTTGATGATGGTACGAATCTGTGAAACATTTACCACCGCTTTATCCAAGTCGTTGCTTTTGTACTCGGTATCCTCATCCTCTTGTTGCCAGCGTTTGGCACGAGAGAGTTTATCCCGACGGTCTACAAACCACCCAGATTCAATCAATCCACCTTTTTGCGAAATTTCCGTTTCGATGGTATAGACTTCATACGGTACATTCACGCCATCCAAAACCGATTCTTCATAAGTATATTGACTTACCACATTTTCGTTGAAGAAACCAATGGTGCGTATGTCAGGAGTAGCGGTAAGTCCGATTAAGAACGCATCAAAATAATCCAAGACTTGCTTCCAAAGGTTGTAAATGGAACGGTGACATTCGTCAATGATGATAAAATCAAATTGCTCTATCGGCACTTGTTGGTTATATTCTACAGGAATCGCTTTTTTCTCAGCCAATTTTTGTTGTAGCCAAGACGATTGCTCGTTGGGGTTTTCGATGTCTGCGTTCTCATCCATTTCTTCGCCACGCAGAATAGAATACATCCGTTGAATGGTAGAAATACACACTTGACTATCGGATGCGATAAAGCTCGAACTCAATCGCTGCACGTTATATAGTTCGGTAAACTTACGGTTGTCATCATTGGGTTGAAAAGCCATAAACTCTTGTTCAGCTTGTTCTCCTAAATTTTTGGTATCTACCAAAAAGAGAATACGCTTTGCTTTAGCAAACTTTAGCAAACAATAGATAAATGTAGCCGCCGTAAACGTTTTACCTGCCCCCGTAGCCATTTGAATTAAAGCTTTTGGTTTGGCTTTTTTGAATGATTTTTCTAAATTATTGATAGCCGTAATTTGCGCCGGACGTAAACCCGATTCATCTAAAACAGGAATATCGTGCAAACGACCACGCAAAGATTTATCTTTTTTCACCCATTCCAATAAAGTTTCAGGCTGATGAAAATGAAAGACCTCACGAGAACGTGGATTAGGATCACGATAATCCGTAAAACGTGTAATGGTTCCTGTACTTTCGTACACAAAAGGAATCGCTTCAGAAGATTTGAAGTATTTCAACTGTGCTTCCGCATAGCCTTTTGATTGATCTTCAACGACTGTTAGACGATGTCCTTCGTCTTCCTTCTTTGCTTCTATTATACCTACAGGTTTTTGATTGACAAAAAGCACATAATCAGCAGGACCTACAGAAGTAGTGTATTCACGAACTGCAACGCCCTTTGAAGCATTGAAGTTTATTTTATCTTTAGACTGAACCGCCCATCCTGCTTGACGCAGCATTTCATCAATACGATCACGAGCAATTTGTTCAGGGTTTTGGTTTATTGTCATCTAAACAAAGTGTTGTTATTACAATTGGTTAATTGTTGTTAAAATTAACAAATTAAATGGCAAAAGCAATTGAAAAAGTAACCTAAGTAACCAAATTTCGGCAAAAACATTTTTTTGTTTTTTGAAGTTTTGAAAAAACTGTTTCAAACGAAGATAATAATGTAAAAAGGAGAACCAATGGTTCTCCTTTGCTTTGATTTTAGCTTATGTTTCCAGTTTTTGTTTTGAGTGATTTTACAATTTTTTCTTTTGGTCAAATTTGGTTACTTTTCTTACTCGGTGTAATTCGGTGTTTAACTGAGTATTACAATGAAATTTTAACGTTTTTTGAGTTCTAAAAAAGTAAGGAAAAGTAAGGGGATTTTTGCACTTAGTATTGAGATTTTAGATGTTAGATTTAAGAATTGATTTATTTTATTCATGGGTTTATTATTTTATGAATAATATATTCAAGAATCCTATGGATTTGTCTTGACACAAAAACGAATCAAAATATCATATGTTCATTTTGGCTTGATCCAAAACGAAACAAAATTGATTACTTTCATTTTTATTCATGGCTTTATTATTTTGTATAAATTGTATTCATGAATCCTATGGATTTGTCCTGACACAAAAACGAAACAAAAAAGTCAAGGCTATAAAACGATTAACCTAAAAATGAATATTGATTCGGGAATAAATTAAATCGCTCCTTTCAGTCGGTAATTTATTCTTATCCTTCTCAATATTCATTTTCTTAACGGTATCGTTTTAGATGCCGAATTTATTTTTCTTCCAATGTTTTATTCTCTTTCTGTACTTGGTCGTATTCCAATTCTTTGACTGCATAGACATACGAACCATTTTTTGAAATCCTCATAAAACCGTGTTTCTTTAATGCTTTTCCTAATTGGTTTACTGTTCCGCTATTGATATTAATGTTACTGAAAAAAGCTAACCTTGTGGCTATTTGAGTTGCATTTAGAAAAACTGTTGCTGTTTCTTTATCTGCTTTCTCAAACCACGTTAAAAGCAATTCTTCTTCTGGGGATTTGATTTGGTATTGCTCGTTGTTTTGGTTGATGGCTTTAATTTCTTCATTATTGAACCAATACCTGAATCCTTCATCAATTAGATGCAATGCTTGTTTGTAATAGTTATCGAGGTTTACGTTGTGTAAAGCAACTTGTGTACATTCCTTAAATTGTACAGCTTCTTTTATCAAATACGCCATAGTACATTAAGTTTTAGTCATTAAACATTTTTTAAGGTAATTTAATGTAAATTAAAACCTTACAATGGAAAAACGTGTCGCTTTAAGGATGATTTACTTTCTTAT
This sequence comes from Vaginella massiliensis, assembly GCF_900089075.1. Classification (GTDB taxonomy): domain Bacteria; phylum Bacteroidota; class Bacteroidia; order Flavobacteriales; family Weeksellaceae; genus Weeksella; species Weeksella massiliensis_A. The sequence goes on along the minus strand of NZ_LT593747.1, from coordinate 845,169 downwards.
TTGATGTATTGCTCTATTCTTTATAATATATGCTTTTCAACCACAAACTTGCTTTTACTAAAAGTATTAATACAGGAACTTCGACCAACGGACCAATTACTCCTACAAAAGCTTGTGGTGAGTGAATACCGAATATTGCAATGGAAACTGCAATAGCTAATTCGAAATTATTTCCTGTCGCTGTAAATGAAATAGATGCATTTTTATCATAAGGAACTTTCATTGCTTTATTGATAAAAAAACTGATGAAGAACATCAGTGCAAAATAGATCACTAATGGGATTGCTACTTTGATAACGTCTAAAGGTAATTCAAGTATTTTATCTCCTTTTAAACTAAACATTACCACAATAGTAAATAATAATGCATAAAGTGTTATGGGAGAAATTTTGGATACGAATACACGATTGTACCATTCTATACCATTCTTTTTAATTAGCGCGTATCTCGTGATAAAACCTATTAAAAATGGAATACCTAAATAGATCATTACACTTTGTGTAACTTCTATCATTGAAACCGAAACATTAAAATTAGCTAAGCCTAATTTGCTTGGTAATATGTTGATGAATAACCAAACTAAAAAACTGTAACTCAATACTTGGAAAATACTATTCAATGCGACTAACATTGCTGTGTATTCTCTATTAGCCTTCGCTAAATCGCTCCAAACGATCACCATTGCAATACATCGTGCTAATCCAATTAAGATTAATCCCGACATATAATCAGGTTCGTCGTGAAGAAATAGTACGGCTAATCCAAACATTAAAACCGTTCCGATTATCCAGTTTAATAGCAAGGAAATACCTATCACTTTTTTATTTTTGAGTGCTTTTGGTAATAAAGCATAATCAACTTTAGCTAATGGCGGAAACATCATGATTACCAATCCTATAGCTAAAGGAATATTGGTTGTGCCAATGCTCATCCGCTCTACAAAAACAGACATATTTGGAAAGATATAACCAATGGTCACACCTAAAACCATTGCGATAAAAATCCATAAGGTTAGGTATCTATCCAGGAATTTTAATTTGGGTTGCATGAATTAAATTGTATTTGAGCAAATACATACATCATTTCGGTTGCTATTTCAATACTTCGCTGTTGGTAAACTTCGGTTTGTTCGGTTGTATCATCCGAAATTTTAGGATCTTCGTAAGTAATGGGAATTCGCTTTTCAGCACCGGAAATAAAAGGACAACCTTCATCTGCTTGTGAGCAAGTCATTATTGCTGCAAAATTTGATACAGGATTGAAGGGATCATCATACTTCTTAGAAAATCCGATAATTGGTAAACTATTTTCATCAAATTTTATGGCGTAAATAGGATTGATATTATCTGCAATTTTTAGAATTTGTAAGCCTTGATTGCTTAGCGTTTCGATTACTTTTGGAAACAAAGCTGTTTTTTCTGTACCTCCTGAATAACAATTGATATTTGGAATATTATAATATGCAGAAGCAAATTGTGACCAGATCTGTGCTAAATGACTTCTTCGAGAATTGTGTGTACAAATAAAATTAAGGTTTACCGGTTTTTTACTATTTACCTTTCCTTGAATGTAATCTATTAAAGGTTGTAAAATGTTTTTGCGATCATTACTGATATTTTCAAAATGAAATTGCTCTACAGTTTTTAATATTGTTGAGTACATATTTTTAATTAATTTTTAAGTGTTTAGATAAAAAATCTTGAATTTCTAAAACTGTTTGTTTTGCGGTTCTGTTTACCCCAATTAAAGTTGCAGATGCATAACCTGTCCAATTACCATAGCCTACAAACCATAAACCTTCAATATCTAAAGACTTAGTTTCATTGGTTTTTGCAATACCTTTTTCATCTAGTTGTATTAGTGATTTTAGGAATGTAGTATCGTAACCGAAGCCTGTACACCAAATAATTGCATCAAAATCTTCTTGTTCGCCGTTATCCCAAATTACTCCTTTGTCGTAAAACTCACGGAATGTACCACTAGAAATTAACACTCCTCTTTCACGAGCTTCTTTTACAGGTGGAACCATAACAATACTGGTTAAATTGTAATTTGATGCATCAAATGTTTTTCCTTCTAATTCTGCTTTATATCTTGCGTTGGCAATTTTAAACAGATAATAGCCGTCCACTTCATCGGGTAGAAATTCAGGTGTTTTTTTTGTTGACCATTTTACTGTCGTATTTTTTGATACTTCAGCAACAATTTGAGCACCAGAATTACCTTCTCCAACAACCAATGTTTTTAAACCATTAAAATCTTCGGGGTTTTTATATTTACTTGAATGTATTTGAACACCTTTGTAATTTTCTATTCCCTTTAAATTCGGAATGAAAGGATTTCCCCACGTTCCTGTAGCAGAAATAACTGTTTTGGTTTTAAAAAAAACTTTCTTGCGTGTGAACTTGAAAAAAATCTCCATTTTTTTTAATTTCAACAACTTCACTATTTCTTTTCACATTAAGTTGATAATATTGCTCGTATTGTCCTAAATAATGTATAACCTCTTGTTTTGTAGGGAATTTATTTTCAGAATTTGGCATTATCAATCCAGGTAACGAGCTATAATCTGCTGGAGAAAATAGGGTTAAACTATCCCAAGTATGGAGCCAAGCCCCGCCTGAAGTATTTTGCTTATCCAAAATAATATACTTCAGTTTTGCACGTCTTAGATAATATCCACAAGCTAATGCACTTTGCCCGCCTCCAATAACTATAACATCAAATATTTCATCCATTGAATTGTTTTTATCTGATTTATGCATTCACAAATTAATACTTTTACGTTTCTATAAATTCTTATCTATATTAATACCGTTTACTGTTTGATAATCCTTGTTTATCGATTTCTACAACTCCTAAAAAATTATCATTGGTAATTGTTATAATATTTATGGTTACAATATTTAGCAACACCCCGAATTTGGTGTACAAGAAGATGATTGGATTTCTGACAATTTCACTTTTGGTTTTTCTGAAGGAATACCACAAGCATCTTCCGCTAAACAAGCAGTTTTTTTATTCTTTAAAATGAAATGTTTACCATTAAATTCAAGATCGTATTTACCAATGGTAGTCGACTGATATTCTACTTCAATTTCGGCATCTTCAATACCTAATTTGTTTTCGGATAAGCGAATAATGTTTAGTAATTTACCTGGTTTTAAACGATGTTCGTAATCGTCTGCATTCCATAATTGGAAGTTGACTACCTTTTCGTTTCTAATAACTCCACCACAATCAATAAACTTCTTTGTGATTTCTCCCACTTCTGTAACGTGGAAATGTTCTGGTACGAAAGTACCATCCTCTAATTGAAATTCAACATTCTCTAATGTTGGTAAGATTTCTTTGATTTCTGAAAGTTTCATATACTTTAATTATTATTTATTAATCGTAATATTGCGATGATTGATTGTAAATAAATGCTTTAACAACATTTATTTATAGGTATATATTGATCAAAAAACATTGAAAATTCTTTTTGAATCGATTCCCAAACTTTTTCATCAATACAATAACAAACCGATTTTCCTTCGATGGAACCTTGAATAATTCCGATACTTTTTAATTCTTTTAAATGCTGCGAAATTGTGGCTTGTGCTAAACCTAATTCATCTACCAAATCCGTACATATACACGCATTTTGTTTGATGATATGCTGAATAATAGCCACACGAGCAGGATGTCCTAATACTTTGAATAAAGTAGCTAGTTTATTTTGCTCGTCTGTAAATATTTCTGATTTAGTTATTCCCATTATTGATTTATTATCATTGCAATATTACGATATGTTTTATAAATACTAAAATTATTTAATATTAATTATTCAATATACTGTTCTACAGCTTTATCTAATTCTTCGTTTACGATTTTAGCATAAAAAAAATTCTGTTAAGTTTTCCAACCCAACAGAATTCTATCTTATTTATTTCTTAAAAATGGATTATTTAATCGTAATGGAAACGGCACTTTGCAATTAATACCTGATCATCTTCGTATTTGTAAATTAAACGATGTTCTTCATCTATTCTACGTGACCAAAACCCTGAATATTTATGTTTTAATGGCTCTGGTTTCCCAATACCAGTAAAAGGAGTACGTGAAATATCTTTCAATAAATCATTGATTCGCTTTACTTTTTTCTTATCGGTTTTTTGCCAAAATAAATAATCTTCCCAAGATTCATCTACGAAAATATATTTCATTTATTCCTCGATTAATTCTCTTTCAAAAGATTGGTTGCTTTTTAATTTTTCAATGGCAGCATCTAATCTTGATTCATTGATACGAGAAGATAATTCGTGATTTGTAGCCATTAAAGAATTGTACTCTTCTAATGACATTACCACAATACCTGAATCTTTCCCTCTGTTGATAATTAAGGTTTCAAAGTTCTTTGAAACTCTATCTAAGTAAGATTTAATATCTTTTCTGAAATCTGAAACACTTGCTATTATCATAATCTTGTATTTTATTGTGTACAAAATTAAGTACAATATTTTGATTTTCAAAATCTATATTCTTACATTATTTTAAAATAAACATCTGTTATTCAATATATTGTTCCGCCGCTTTGTCTAATTTTAAGTTTACGATTTTAGCATAGATTTGAGTTGTACCAATATCTGAGTGATCTAATAGTTTTGAAACATACTCAATACGCATACCGTTAGCTAAAGCTTGGGTTGCAAATGTGTGTCGGCTTAAATGGAATGATAACGAGAACGGAAATTCTAATTCTTTACCGATTCTACGCAATTTCTGACCACATAAAACATTTTTGCTACCAATTACTTTTAGTTGGTATTCGTTGGATTGTTCAAAGAAATTTGCTTCTGAAATGATTGGAAATATAAAATCATCTGGTCCGGAAGTTTCTTTTTTGTATTTGTTTAAAATTTCTAAAGCAGATTGACCTACCTTGAATTGATGTGAACGTTTCGTTTTACGAATGTTTAATCTGATACGTTGTTCGTTTTCATCGTAGTTTTTCCATTGTAAGGTAACGACATCACTGAAACGTAAACCTCCTGCATAACAACTAAAAATAAACATATCTCTGAAATAGGTATCTGTTTGACCAAATGAACTCTTGTGATTTTTTAGCTGCTCGATTTGTTCTTTGTTTAAAAACAATCTTGTGCTCTTGTCTTTTTTGATTCTTACACTTGCAAATGGGTAAGTATTTAAACTGATGATTTCTTCACGAATGGCATCTTTAAACATAATCGCTAAAATGTTCAGTGAATAACGAATTGTAGTGTTTCCGTTTTTTAGTTTGTTGCTTAGATAATTCACGTAATCATTTAAAGTTGTTACGGTAATATCATCAAAATAGATTTCGTTATGTCCGATAAACTCCTCGAATTTCTTTACATAGTTTTTGTAATTCTTGTATGTTCTTGGAGATACACTTCCCTTTATACGCTCACAACGCTCGTAAGAGTACTCAAAAAAGTTTTTAATATCTTTTCCTTTGATGGCTTCTTTTAATCGCTTAGCGGAGATATTTCCACGCTTACGCTCGTTATCGGCAACCATTGCTTCTGCATCTGCTATCTTTTGAGATAAGAAAGCATTCATTCTCGTTGAATTGGGATAATTGCGTTTTACTTTTTGTTTGACATCATCCCATTCGTTTTCTTTCAACTTTACTCCAGTTGCTATAAACTTTGTTTTACGATCCTTGATTAATCGGATATACAATGGACTGAGTCCTGTTTTATCTTCTTGGTTGGTGCGAAGTACTAATTTGATTGAAGCCATTGGAAATTGTATTATGGGTTAAAAATCTACTTTTCTAAACGAATGCAAACAAGTGAAATATTTTTGTATCTTGCTGATGCAAACGAATGTAACGTGATTCTAAGGTACAACAATTGGTACAACAAATCAAGGATTTCAATGCGTTGAAGTACTTCAAATTGAAACTTTAACAATCGTTAATCCCTTATAAATAGGCAATTTAGAGAAAAATCGTTCAACAGATTTTGGTTTTTGGATAACATCGTATTGGCAAAATGGCGGGGTTGAATATATAGTAGAAAAACCCGATGCATTTAGTCGCAACTTGCTTTTCATATTGTATTTTTTTGTAATTTAACAATCTGAAAAAGCAATTTGCTTCGTTCGGTCGAAATTGAACTTCCAGTACAATTTAGCCCGCACCTCGCAAAGCCCCTTTCCGTTATGTGTCATTTTTTTTAAAAAATTCGTAAATATATTAGCGGAGTGTTTTGACCCCTATAAACCTAGAGTATTTTTAATTTTTTAAAGTGTAATGTTTTAGGCTGCTTTTTTTCTGTTTAAAATCAAGTGTTTGTCCTTTTCCCATTTCTCCATTGGAGTGATTTTTCCAAGCAATCCATGTAGTCTTTTGTTATTATAAAACACTACGTAGTTCTTTAAAATTTGCTCTATTTGTCCAAAAGTAAAGTATTCATATTTAGTAAAAATCTCTCTTCTTAGAGTCCCATGATAAGCTTCTATGTGAGCATTTTCTTCCGGTGTTGCTATGTGTGTAAACTCTTGTGATACACCGATTAAAGAAAGATATTCTCTTACATTTTTGGCGATAAATTGACTACCATTATCCGATCTAATCACTACATTTTTAGGATAATCTAACTCATCAAAAAGTTCTGATAGTAGTTCTATTACCTGCTTTTGTTTAATATTAAAGCTGAAGTAGTCTTTTAATATTCTTCGAGTATGTACATCAATTACAGAAAGTAAATAAGCACTTTTCCCTTTTTGTGGTATCCATACCATCTTAATATCCATTTCAATACACTCTAAGGGTCTTGTAGTCTTTACTTTACGATGCTTAACATACTTCTTGTCTGAGTGATCTCTAGCTATACGAGTTTGTAAAAGCTTAGCAGCTTTCATGATACGGTATACTTTTTTGTGATTAATAGTATACCCATCGCGTTTAAGATACTCGCTCATTATGCGGTAACCACAATCCATAAAATCATCCTCTAAAAGCTTTTTAATTGACTCTACAACAGTTTGCTCATTAACCCAGCCTTGGTTTTTATGATAGGTTAATAAAGTAGCTTTATTACCTTTTGGTTTGCCAGAACCCTTGAAATAGTACGTACTATCACTTAAGCCAACCCAATGAATTAGTTTAGCTTTACTTATGTGATATTTAGTATAAAAGTAGTCTACCAGATCTTTTTTGGATCGGATGTCCCAAACTTTTTTTTTAGTAGTTCGCGTTGAACTTCTAATTCTATTTCTTTATCACTTAGTAGTTTACGAAGAATCTTATTCTCTTCTTCTGCTTTTTTAAGTTCTTTTGATTTGTCATAAACAGCAGGCATTAATCCTGATTCTCCTTGGGAATCGAATTTCTTCTTCCATGCGTAGAAAGTACCTGTACTTAAACTGTGTTTACGACAAGTCTCTATTGCCCCATTTTCTTCTGCTTCTTGTAAAATTGATAGCTTATCTGATAAGCTCCATTTCTTGTATTTCATAAGTCCAAAGTTATGTAATTAATTTATTAATTTAACTCCAGCTTATTTAGGGGCTAATATACGGAGTAAACCGAAAAAACGCTATAAAATAAGAGAGTAGGTAATCACTTAAATCAATTTTTATGAAAAATTTAGTATTTTCATTTTCATTATTCTTAATTGGAACATTTGCTTTTGCTTCAAATGAAGTTATCAATGCCAATGAAAAGATAAGTGAAAACAACTTATCAAAAACTATCGAAGTATTAACTGAGTGCTCAACTCAAACTGGAACTGATTGTGACGGAGATACAATTTCTGTTACTTGTTGCAGAACAACTTGGGAAGAAGCATTTAATTGTGCCGCTGCAAAGTTGAAAGCGGCTGCATTTGCTGCCTGTTAATATTCTAATTAAGATTGCCCAAAATGGCCAATCTTTTAATTATTTAATTTCTATTATGAAAAAAATTACGATATTATTTATAATACTTACTCTCTCATTTGAAAACAGTTATTCTCAAGTAATTGAATATAATTTTAAAAATGTAAATTCAATACTTAAATATGAATTAATATTAAATGATAATGGTGATAGTGAATGGAGAATGATTATGAATGCAAAAGGAGATACAATTGATGCTGAAGATTTTTCAAAATCTATTTTTAAATATAATAACTTGTATTATCTAACAGAAAAAACAATTTCCCAACAATTAGAACTTTTAGATAATCCTAAAATGTTATGGAAAAATGATAATACAAAAAAAATAACAATTTTGGGTTATGAATGTCTTACTGCAACAACACATTTTAGAGGAAGAAACTATAGAGCATATTACACAAAAAATGATACCTATAAATTTGGCCCTTGGAAATTTAATGGATTAGATGGCATAATTTTAAAAATTGAAAGTGAAGATGGATTGTATATTTTTGAAGCTACAAATATTAAATTAGATGAAAAAAAGTTTAATGTAAAAAAGTTGAATGTTTTTGTAAATCAAAATAATTTTCACGATTGGACAAAATTTGAAGAGATCTATTTAATTGATATTAAGAATTATATTAATGAGCAAAAATGCAATTGTGAAGATGATGGTAAAAATGTGCTAAAAATATCAAAAATTGAAAAAATACATCCTGAACTTCACGAAGTAGGTATTATATTTTAATAAACATCTATTTATGGTAAGAGCTTTTTTAATAACATTTTCACTATTGATTGTAAATATTATATATTCTCAACAAAAGGGTACAGTCAATATTGTATATTCACAAAGTGTATTTTGGAATATTGAAGATTCAACCAAATATGATAAAGAGCAGTATTTTGCTTTGAAAAATGCAATGGATAAAAAAACATATTTTATTCTAAAAACTAATTTTCACGAATCTATTTATAAAAATGAACCTAAAATAAATAATTCTTTACCTTCAAGTGACCTTGATATTACTTTTTCAAATTCAGAAAATTATATATATATAAATTTTCTTGATTCAATATCTATAACTGAAGAAACATATCCTAAAAAGTTTTTTATTAAAGAGAAATTGCCAAATTATGATTGGAATCTAACCGAAAAAACTAAAAAATATAAAGATTTCGAAATTAATTTAGCAACTTCAATTATTAATGGTTATAAAATAGATGCGTGGTATACAAATAGTATAGAAATCAGAACAGGTCCAAAAAATTTTTGGGGCTTACCCGGTTTAATATTAATTGTTGAAATTACACATCAGAAAAGTGGTGAAAAAACTCAAATTTTAATGGAGAGTATAAATTATGAAGATACAGATTACTCAATTAAACCTAAAATAAAAAAAGGTTTAGTAGTATCAAGAGAATATTATAATAGAATTTTAGAGAATCATATCAAAAAAGAAAATGATCTGTATGGTTTAGGTGTTGATACAGAATAAATAAAACGACACATAACATTGTATTGCCAAAAGCGGGGCTAAAGTGCTAATTTCAAAGTTTGTAATTCTATCTACGCCAAAAACGAATTTTATTCGTTTTTTATTCTTAAATTTAACTCATAAAAATTCGTTTTGGCTCGCCTTCGTGCAGAATTTAAGCTTTCAGCCATAAATTCCCCGCCCTTCGCAAATACTTTTTCCGTTGTACAACATTTAAAATGACAACGGTTAAAAAAAGGGCTATCCATCCAAAGTCGAGTGTTTGAAAATCGACACCAAAGAAAAGAGTAAACGAGTTAAGCTGAAAATCGTTAAGAGTAGCAATTCTCATTAATTAAAATTTTATGATAATGAAAAAAATAAGAAAAATTGCAGAAAATCCTATTATGGCTCTATTTATGTGTTCTTTAATACTTTTTGTAAGTTGTAACCAAGATGATATTGCTACAAATAGTGCTTTAAATGAACTTAGTGGTGAAGAGTTGTTTAAATCAATAATTTTTGTAGATGGAGAAGCAACTTCATCAATTCCAATTCTTGATAATATTAATATCTATGAAACATTAGGAAGTCAGGAAAAAATTGATGAATATAAGAAGCTTCAAAATGAGACAATTGAATTCATCAAAAAACAATCACCTAATTACTTTGATGAATTTAAATCGAATATTACTTCCAAAGATCCACAAAAAATTTCAAGTACTTTGAACCAAGTAGGGAATTATTTAATTCCTTTTGCTAATGAAAAATTGAAAGTTCATGGTATCAAGGCAGAGGATATAGTAAAAGAATATAAAGACAAATATAATGATGATGAAATGTCTATTAACAATTCTGCTCAGGGCAAATGTTTATATGAAGCAATTGTTATTGTTGCGGTTGGTGCAGTAGCGCTGGCTGTTTATATATGGGCAGCTGTAGCTAGATGGGAGGTTGTAACTTATCCAGATGAGGAAATTCAGAAACAAGGGTCATTATATAATGAAGAACTTTCTATTTCAATAGCTGAAAACATATAGAGTTGATGAAACGTACAGTAATTTTGGCATCACTTTTATTAACTATGGCTTTATTTTTTTACATGATAGTAATTTCTGTGCCAAATAATGCACTTTCTTTAAACAATTCGGTTTTTAATAATTCAAAAATGAACGCCCTACTCCCTGAGGGTTGGGCGTTCTTTACAAGAAGTCCGAGAGAGGAGCAAGTTTATATTTATACCTACAAGGATTTAAATAAAGTATCACTCAAAAATACTGATATCAGTCAATTTTTGGGAATAAAAAGAAAAAATCGTTTTATTCAAGATAAACTTGGTAAGATAGTGTCTGGTATTGAGTCTAAATACTGGTTTAAATATAATACTAGTAAAGATATAGAACATATATTAGACTCATTAAATTACATAACGGTCTCGGTAGAAAAGCCATCTTTATGTGGTGAATACATAATTGAAGTCCGTAGAACAATGCCATGGGCTTATTACAAATCTGAACTATCAAAAAACATTGATCAAGACAGAAAACTTGTTAGAGTTGGTTTTGAATGTAAAAATAATTAAACTATGAATTCAATTTTTAAGTATTTTGAAAAAAAGATTGATTCTGGAGTATATTGGACTAATTACTTAGGACTTGGAAGAAGTCTATTAGCGTTAGGGCTTTTACTAACTTTAGTTTTTAATAGTAACGATGTTTTATTTTCATACGGAATAAACAATCAAGATTTCTTAAAGTGCAACGGTATAAATAGAATAAGTTTATATTGTTTACTGGATAACGTTGTGTTGACTAAATCTATTTCTATAGCTGTTTTATTACTAGTAATTATAGGTGTTTATCCTAGATTTACTTGTATATTACATTGGTGGGTTGCATATAGTTTTGCTACTTCATCATACATTGTTGATGGTGGAGACCAAATTGGAAGTATCCTAACATTTTTCTTGATCCCCATTTGTTTGTTGGATAAACGAAAATTTCATTGGAATAGAATAAACTTTAAGCCAACTTTCATTGAAAAAAATATAGCTTTCTTTTCTTATTTGATAATTGCAGTTCAAGCATCAATAATATACTTCCATGCTTGTGTTGGAAAATTTGTAGTTGATGAATGGGTAAATGGAACAGCGGTATATTATTGGGTTACAAATTCAGTTTTTGGAATAAACGATAATTTATTATTTTTAGTAAACCCACTTTTTAAATCTCCATTAATAATGCTTCTAATAACGTGGGGGGTGTTATTATTGGAATTATTTTTGGCTGTCAATATATTTTTAACTAACAAGAAGGTTAAGTTTTTATCATTATTTCTTGGCATTGCTTTTCATTTCCTAATTATAGTTGCTCATGGTTTAGTTAGTTTCTTTTTTTCTATGACTTCGCTTTTAATAATCTATTTAATATCAAAAAATTATAATTATGTTACAAACAGGAATAATTGAGTCACTAATTTTTTTAGCAATAACTATTCTTTATTTTGTGTTTCAACCGAAATCAAGAAACGGAATTTATGGTTATAGGACACCATTATCAAAGAAATCAGATAAACATTGGGTAATTGCTAATAAATTGGCATCCAAAATACTTTTATTTTCTTCGATTTTTATTTTCATTATTTCTGTGATAATGAAATATGCTTTAGATAAAAATCCACGAGGTATTTTTTTAGTTTTACTGCTTATTAGTTTTGTAATGACCTTTTTAATGGTTGAAAAGAAATTAAGAAGTCTATAAACGTTGTACAACATGGCATAAGCGTAATGCGGGCTAAAGTGCTAATATTAAACGAATTGAACATTAATAAACATAATGGTAAACCGAAAGTGAAGTGCATCTAATCCCGCACTACGCTTATACGTTACCGTTGGCTGTCATTATAAAACCAACCGTATGAAAAAATCAATTTTTGCTCTAATCATGACCTTGATGACAAATTTATTGTTTGCTCAAACCGACAATTATAAAACTGCGATCGATAATTTTCAAGTGAACTACAACACTGAAAAGTATGAAAAAATTTTCTACGATTTTTCGCCTGAGATGAAACAGGCATTACCTCTTGAAAAAACCAAAGAATTTTTAACAGGTTTGAAAACCCAAGTCGGTAATATTGAAAACAAAGAGTTTATTACTTATCAACAAGTATCTTACGCAACTTATAAAACAAAGTTCGAGAAAATGGTTTTAGCCGTAAATATTTCGCTTGACAACGAAAATCAAATAAACGGACTTTTCATCAAGCCTTATGAAGAACCAAAACAAACAAACAATGTAGTAAATGCACTAAACAACTACCCAAAAGAAATTGCTGAAATCATCTTTGAGAAAATAAAAAACATTCCGAATAACGCACAAGTTTCAATCGCCTTAACACAAGGTGGAAAAATAAATTATTACGGAATTATAAAAACAAATGACACCATAAAATCCATCGAAAATCAAAACAAAATTTTTGAAATCGGTTCTATTACAAAAGTTTTTACTTCGACTGTTTTGGCTTCACTTGTTGAGGATAAAAAAATCAAATTAACAGACGAAATCAATGCCTTTTATCCTTTTGCTTTCAAAGACAATATCAAAATAAGTTTTGAAAGTTTAGCCAATCACACTTCGGGTTTGCCTAGATTGCCTGAAAATTTAAAGCCAACAGATGAAGATAATCCATATAAAGATTATGACAAAAATGACATTGAGGAGTATCTGCGGAATTTGATGAAACTTAATTCAAAAACCTATGCCTATTCAAATTTAGGTGCAGGATTGTTGGGCTACACACTTGGTTTATCACAAAAAACAACTTTTCAAGAATTGTTACAAAAGAAAGTCTTTGCAAAATACAAAATGAAAATCACGTTTGTAAGCTCACAAAATTTAGGAAATAGACTTGTAAAGGGGTTAGATGAAAACGGCAAAACTGCTTCAAATTGGGATTTCGACGTTTTGTTTGGAGGGGGAGGAATTTTATCGACAACAGAAGATTTGGCAAAATTTGCCAATGCACAATTCGACTCGAAAAACAAAGAACTCGCCTTGACACAAAAATCCACTTTCGGTATTAACGATAATATGAAAATCGGTTTAGGTTGGCACATCTTAAAATCTGAAAACGGTAAAGATTTAATTTGGCACAATGGAGGAACAGGTGGATATTCTTCATCAATGACCGTCAACGTTCAAGAAAAAACAGCAGTTATTGTCTTGTCCAATGTTTCAGACATCAACGAAAATATTGACGGCCTTTGCATTAAACTCATAAACATAGCAGACAAAAAATAACGAACAGCCAACACCGTGTATGTGCAATGGCGGGCAAAGTGCAAAATTCAACAGCAGTTTTTCAATTAAACTTTAGTAATAATATCAGCTTTTGTGCTTCGATTTCCCGCCCGAACGCAAAGCCCTAAAACGTTGTGCGACATACTAATTAGAAAACAGGTTACAAAAAAACATACACGATTCTGATATTTAACAGGTTATGTATATATTTTAAAAAATTTTTAATTACCTTTGGTATAATAGCCCTTAAAATTTAATTCATGAAACAAAATTACTTTTTATTTGTATTGGCTTTTATTTCTATGAATGTATATTCCCAAGATATAAAAAACTACTATGTAGTTGTAAAAAACAACCACTCTATTGAACCTCTATCCAAGACATCAAATTCTAATGGTTATTTGGATTTAACTTTTTCAGAACAGTCATTAGAAAATTTCTTTGATAGCAAAATTATTTACAAATATGAAAAGGCTTTCCCGGGTACTAATTCACAACTACTTAATAGAACTTATTTAGTATCTGTTTTAAATAGTACAAATTTTAAACAAGATTTAAACCAGTTTAATGAGATTGATTTTATAGAATCAATTCCCGAGACTATCCCTATGGAATATCCAAACGATACTTACATTTTAGGAGAAAAAAATGATAGAACATTTGATTTAGTAAGAGCTCCTTTGGCTTGGGAAATAACAAAAGGAAATAACCCAAATGTTTTAATCGGAATTGTCGATACTGGTTTTAATATTGAGCATGAAGATTTAAATGATAATATTGTTCAACATATAGGATCCACTTATTACAGCCAAACATCTCATCATGGAACATCTGTTTCAGGTTTTGCTTCAGCCGTAACTAATAATAACAAAGGAGTTGCATCTATTGGTTACAATACAAAAATGGTTACAGCGTCTTATTCAAATTCAGGGATGACAGGAACCCAAATGGTGCATCATGTTGCACAAATACAGGATGTAAGAGTTATAAATACAGCTTGGCTATCTTCTTGTGAATTTAGTGTTGTTGATAACGAGGCTTACAGAGAGGTATGGGAGGATTTTGGTGTGGTGGTAGTTAGCTCTGCCGGTAATGGAATCAATAGAGCAATGTGTGAACCAAACTCCACAGTACTGCTTTATCCAGCTGCATATGATTATACAATATCGGTTTCTTCTGTAGGTAGCACATATCCCATTGGAACAGTTTGGACTCATCAGGGGCAAGAATATGAGGGAGTTTGGAATGATTGTCATCAAATAATTATAAATTTAGATGATCCGGAAGCAGATACTCATCAACATAATGAAAAAGTTGATATCGTTGCACCAGGCTATAATCTTCCAAATGTAGTTGCCCCTGACAATACCTATTCTAATGATGGTTGGGGAACTTCTTTTTCTTCTCCACAAGTTTCAGCAGCAGCTGCCCTAATTCTCTCAGTAAAACCAGAACTAACTCCTGACCAGGTTAGAGATATTCTTAAGAATACAGCAGATGATATTTATTGGATTCCATACAACGAACCATATATTGGGTTATTGGGAACGGGTCGCCTAAACGTGTTTAGAGCGGTTAAAACTGCTGACTGTTTAGATGAACAAAATCCGATTGTGGATTTTATGATAAAAGATTCTAAGCAAGATGTTGGACACGAACCCAATAACAATACAGCGTATATGTGGACAAGCTCTGATATTTTAGTGCGCAATCAAAACGATGGAAAACTAATTCCTGTACATCAAAATCCTACTTATGACGGAATAAATCCCAACTACATTTATGTAAGGGTTACAAATCTTGGTTGTCAAACAAGTTCAGGAAACGATTTAGTAAAAGTAAATTGGGCGAAAGCCAATACTTCTCTTAGCTATCCTGAATATTGGAATGGAGATATTGTAATTAATGGAGTACATTTTGGAGGAGAAGTTGGCACAGGAGTAATTCCTCCACTTGAGCCCGGACAAGAAGCTCTGATTGAAATTCCTTGGAATGTGCCAGATCCTGAAGACTATCAAAATATAAATGAAAATCCTTGGCACTTCTGTTTGTTAGCCGAAATTATTTCAGATGATGATCCCTTAACTTCTCCATACACTTCCAATCCAAATCATATGGTCAGAAACAACAATAATTTAGCCTGGAGAAATATTACCGTTATAGACATATCTAATAAGAAAGACATTGGTGCTGCTTTTGCCGTATCCAACCCTTACAATTATACAAAAACATATTTTTTAGAGCTTGTTAAAGAAGACACCGAAACAGGAAAAGCAATTTACGAAGAAGCAGAAGTTGCGGTTAAAATGGACAATGTTTTATATGCGGCTTGGGAAAGAGGTGGTAAAACAGCATCCCAATTAGAAGACACAAATGATGAAAAGAAAAAAATAGTAAAGGGTAATAATGTTATAATAGACAACCTCCAGCTAAATGCTAATGAGCTTGGTACTATTTATTTATCTTTTAACTTTTTGACAAAAAAAGCAACAGAGAAAAATAAATACAGATACCATGTAATCCAAAGAGATGCATCTACTGGTGAAATCATGGGTGGAGAAACTTTCGAGATTAAGAAAAAACCGAGAAATCTGTTTAATGCAAATGCTGGAAGTGATAGAGAGATTTTTAAGAATGAGGAAGTTATACTAACCGCAGAAGACATATTTGAGGCTGCTGAGTACAATTGGTACGATGAAAATGGCAACCTAATCTATACAGGACAGAATCTTACTGTTTCACCTGAAATTACCAAAAAATACAAATTGGAAGTAATTACCGAAGATGGTTTCAAAGATTACGGTGAAGTTGAAGTCAAAGTTAATCCTTACAAATTAATAGGTCTATCGCCGAACCCTGCAAATTCACAAATCCAAGTAAATTATGATATAGAAAACAGCACTTCAGCATACATCATGATTACAGGAGTTACCAATGGTGTTTCAAATAATTACGTCTTGAACACTAATAGCACACAAACAACAATTAGTTTAAATAATTACCAATCTGGTCATTATATCGTTACACTTGTTTGTGACGGACAAATTGTAGATTCTAAAAATTTAATTAAAAACTAAGATTATGACACGTATAATTTTTGTCTGGATTTTATTGCTTTTTTTTAAACAAACATTTTCTCAAACAAATACGTTAAAGGAACATTGTTGGAAACTGGAAGAGCTTACTATTAATAATGTAGTATATACAATACCGGAAAACAACGAAATAGACTATATTTTTTTAAACATTGGAGATTCAACAACGGAAGATGGCGGTTATTTCGGAACTACATTCTGCAATTATTTATTTGGAAATATTTTGATTGATGAAAATGAATTTACTTTCACAAGTCATTCAAATTCTAATTTAGAGTGTGAATTAGAAGAAAATAGTATGTTTGATGATTTATATTTCCACGAATTCTATGTTAATCATATAAATAGTCCATTCGAGTATTCCTTTTACCAAGAAAATAATTGGTTGTTTTTAACCATAACCAATGCAGATTTTGACACTGTTAAATATTCGGTTTACCTAAATCAAGATTTAACTAATAACGTATGGATATTAGAAAAATTAATTTACAATCAACAAGAAATTTATCCTCCCGAAGAGCTGGAGAATGAAATAGAATTCCTTTTTCCTGATAATAATTCTTCAAGTGTTACTTCTACAGTCTGCAACGAGTTTAATGCTATAATCAATATCTCTGAATCTGTATTAATAAACAGCGGTGGTGGTGTAACATTTGATAACTGCGAAAACCCTGATTTCGACAATTTCGACATTATTTATATAGGAAGTTTTTTAACCGGTTGGCTGGACAACCCTGTTTTTCAATATGGAATAACGTCTGATAATGAGAATTTGTATCTTACACTTACAGACCACATAGGGAATCAAGCTTTTTACTTTACTGAGAGTTTGTCTGTTATAGAAAATGAAAATTTAGAAATTAAAATTTATCCTAATCCCGTAAATGGTAATTTAACAGTAAATGGCATTAATCAGGATAATGTATCATTACTACTATTCGATATAACAGGAAAAATTGTATATCAAAACAAACTAAATGTTAACCAAAATAAGATTGAAATTTCTGTTTCTAACCTTGAAAAAGGAGTCTATTTTATCAAAATATTTAATGAGTTTGGAAAGTTTTTACATTCCGAAAAAGTGTTGAAATTCTAATCAAAAAATAACCAAGAAAGCCATAGATTTGGCTGATTTGTCACTTTTTTTATTCAATAAATACATAAAATAGTACGATCGCACAACATGAACTGTGTAAAAAAACAAGTTTTTTAAGTAGTTTTTTGTAAATAATTATCCTGGTAAAATTCTCTATTTTTTACCACCCCAAATACAATTTTAAGCAGCTTGTTGCACACCGCAATGACCGCTGCTTTTTTGTTTTTTCCTTTCTCTACTAATCGATCAAATAATGCGCGACAATGGGCGTTGGTTTTCTTCGCATTTAACGCACACATATACAAGATATGTCGCAGTTGTTTGCCTCCTTGTTTGCATATTCGGACACGCCCTCGGATGCTACTTCCACTCCGATATTCGGTGGGACTCAGCCCTGCGTAAGAGATCAATTGTTTATACGAATTCATGTCTTTAAAACCTTGCGTGTAGATCAATAATTCGGCGGCAGCACGCTTACCAATTCCTTTTACACTGGATACTAATTCAAGGGTTTCACGATCCCATGCTATCAGTTTTTCTTGTAATTCTAACTCTAAATTTTGCTTTTCTTCTTGAAGTTTTTTAATGATTTTTTCAAAGCTTTTTTCTATTCTTTTCGCATCAAACGGACATTTTTTCAAGCTGTGTATTTGGTTACTAAACTTGGTAATCTCTTTGGTTAAATCGTGAATCGCATTGTTCAGCGAACGGCATTCAAAGTACGCCATATCAGGCATAGAGTAGGTTTCTGGATTTCGATCAACACCGTATTCATAAATGCGTTTAGCATCTTTTTTATCCGATTTATTACGTTCTAAATGCATCTGAATGTAACGTTTGATTTGTAAAGCATTCACCACGCTAAATTGACAACCTTTTTCTTGTAAAAAGAAAATCAAATTCAAATGATACACCCCCGTTGCTTCCATCACACAATGTGTTGCAGTTCCTGCTTCTTTCAGCATTTTTCTGAAACCGGTAACGGTATTTGAGATTTGTAAATGTTGATGAATTCCTTCTTGATTAAGAAAATACAAATCTAAGGTTTCATTGGAAACATCGATGCCACAATACTTGGTTTTTTCTTCCATTTTTTATACTTTTATTGTTGAAAAGAGAGAACTTTTCTTGCTATACAACCAACGATCCTAACACGAACTTTTTGTTCAACTAAACTGTATGGTTTTCAGCAAGAAATGAGCAGGGATACTCATGTTAGTGAAGTTTAAAAACTTATAGGGTTTGTCTATCTTATTCTGCTCATTTTGGTTCTTTCTTTTTATGATTTTGATACAATAAATTTAAGGAATTACAAACATAGGATGGGTTTTGCAATAGTGGGGCGAAACTGCAAAGTTCAACGGTAGTTCTTCGATTGAACTTTTGTGCAAAAATTCCCCGCCTTCGCAAAGCGGCAGACCGTTAGCGGCAAGCATATCGAAAACCTGCAACGAAAATAGTTTGCACATCAAAACAATAAAAATTACCTTTGCATCAGAATGAAACATTTGAACAACGTATTACGCCTTCCTTTTTTCAGCAATTATTATTATGGAATAATATCTGCTCGGAAAGGCTGTGTCTATTTCAAAATGAATAAATAACGACATATATTTTAATAACATGACCTGAAGCCCGAGCGAATGCTCGGGCTTTTTTATTTTCAAAAAATGGAAACGATTAACAAATTAAAAGAAAACGTAGAAATCATCCTTCCCGAAAACGGATTGGAAGAAAAATTGGAACAAGCAAAAAAAGAAAACCGAAAACTGATTATCAAATTAGGTTTTGACCCGACTGCACCCGATTTGCATTTAGGACACGCAGTTGTGCTTAAAAAGCTAAAGCAATTTCAGGATTTGGGTCATCAGATTGTGATATTGGTGGGTAGCTTTACCGCCAGAATCGGAGACCCTACAGGAAAAAACAAAAGCAGGAAACCTTTGTCGATAGAAGATGTACAACACAATGCCCAAACGTACCTCAATCAGTTATCACAGATAATTGATGTGGATAAAGCAAAAATCGTGTTCAATTCAGATTGGTTAGACCAACTTTCATTTTCTGATGTCATTCAAATTTTATCAAAAGTTACCGTTGCCCAACTGATGCACCGAAACGATTTCAACAAGCGTTTTACCGAAAATACACCTATCGCAATGCACGAATTGGTTTACCCGATTTTACAAGGTTTTGATTCCATAAAAATTCAAGCAGATATTGAAATGGGTGGAACAGACCAACTTTTTAATTGTACAATGGGACGGCAATTGCAAGAAACCTTTGAAATGAATCCTCAAATCGTGATGTGTATGCCTTTGTTGAGAGGTTTGGACGGAAAAGAAAAAATGAGCAAATCGCTGAACAACATTATCGGACTGACAGACGAACCCAACGAAATGTTCGGGAAAACAATGTCTGTTCCCGATAGTTTGATTGAAGAGTTTTTAGATTTGACAACCGATTTTCCAATCGAAGAAAAACAAGCTATCAGAGAAAAATTGGCAAGCGGAGAAAACCCGATGAACATCAAAAAAATAATTGCTAAAAATATCATTACCCAATACCATAATCAGGAAGAAGCTCAAAAAGCAGAAGATTTTTTCATCAATCAGTTTCAAAACAAAAACTTTGAAGAAAAAGTATTTGAACCCATTTTACTTACTGATATTCAATCTGAAAATGAAATTATCAATTTGGTAGATTTATGCGTTCAACTGAAACAAGGACAAACCAAATCAGCTATCAGAAGACTTATTGAAAGCGGTGCAGTTCAGGTAAACAACGAGAAATTTACTGAACCTTACACTGTTATTGACCTAAAACCCGAGACCAAAATTAAAATAGGAAAAAGGGATTTTTATGAACTTAAATAAAATGCCTGCCGATAACAAGGGTTTTGCAAAATGGCGGTTTAAGGGAGACAAGGGACTTGAAATTGAACGCATTTATGTTTTAAAGGACTTTCACGGAAAAAAAGTTGGGCAACTACTCTATGACAAAGCAATTGAAGTCGCTAAGGAGAAAAAATCTGACTATGTATGGTTAGGCGTTTGGGAAGAGAATCCGAGAGCAATAAATTTTTACAAGAAAAACGGTTTCGTTGAATTTGACAAACATATTTTCAAATTGGGTAATGACGAGCAGATCGACATAATGATGAAACTAAAACTGAACAATTAATTCGGACGACAAGAAAGGCAGCCGCTAATAAGGGTTTTGGCGTCAGGTGGGCTGACGTGGTTAAATTAAGTGCAGTGCTTCTATCAACATTTGTGCTTGATTGACAGTGAAGTGTTCCAAAATCCGCCACTTCGCAAAGCCCGAAACGTTAGTGGCAATCCATAAAGAAAACTTCCGTTTAAAAAACTTGCCTAAATGTAACTTTTAAATCACCTTTGTTTTCATAAAAGTAAGAGAAGTTATAGCATTTAAAAATTATTTTGAAGATTTTCTTTCTGAACAACCAATTAAAGTTCAAGACAAAATCTTTAAAATCATTGAAGCTATCGAAACTCTTAAACGTGTTCCCTCAAATTATTTAAAACATTTGACAGGAACTGAAGGTTTGTATGAAGCAAAAATTCAATTAGGTTCTAATATCTGGAGAGTTTTTTGCTTTTTTGACGGTGAAAAGTTTGTCGTTTTAATGAATGGGTTTCAAAAGAAAACACAAAAGACACCTAAAAATCAAATAGAAAAAGCCTTGAAAATAATGGCTGAATATTATGAACAAAAAAAATCAAAAGTAATGGAAACTAAAAGTTGGAAAAATATAAAAGACGACGTTTACGGAAAAGTTGGAACCGAAAGACGTGACGAACTTGAAAGAGATTTTGAATCTTTTAAAATTGGTTTACTCCTAAAAAAAGCACGAGAAGAAAAACAACTAACTCAGTCTGAACTTGCAGAATTGATAGACAAAAAACGCGAATACATTTCAAGAGTTGAAAATAACGGAAGTAACTTAACTCTTAAAACCTTGTACGATATAGTAGAAAAAGGTTTAGGCGGAAAAGTAAAAATATCAATCGAAATATAATTGTACTGCCGCTAACAATCAATCATTAATACATTGGCAAATTATTTGTCTAAATTTGATGAATTGATGGATACGTATCTTACAGATAAGGATCGTAAAGTGGCATTAATTAGTTGCTCCTTAAAACACTATCAATGTCTTGAAAATCAACAAAGTAAATTCAGTTTTTCTTGTTTATGTTTGCAGGATTTTGTATCTTGGAGCATTAAAACCTTGCAAATATGTTGGGGAAAAATCCAAAAAAGCAGCCAGAATTATTCCGCCCGATGTTGGTGGACTTTATTGATAACCAACACGAACTTGTTCTACTTTCCGAGAAAATAGACTGGAATTATTTTGAGGAAGAATTTTCCCCGCTATATTCCAAGAGGGGCAATCCGAGCCATCCGATCCGATTTATGGTGGGCTGTCTGCTGTTGAAAAACCTTTATAATTTAGGTGATGAAACCCTTGCTTCCGCTTGGATCATGAACCCCTACATGCAGCATTTTTGCGGGCGGGTTTTCTTTGAGCACCAGTTTCCTTGCGACCCAAGTAACTTCGTCCACTTCAGGAAAAGAATTGGAGAAAAGGGGATTGAGAAAATCTTCTCCTACAGCGTAAGGATGCACGATGCAAAGACCAGTACATCGAACTTCGTGTTGTCCGACACTACCGTTCAGGAGAACAACACCACTTTTCCCGCCGATGCGAAGCTCTGCAAAAAAGTAATCGACTACTGCAACAAGATAGCCGAAAACGAGGGCATAAAGCAGAGGCAGAGATACAGGAAATTGAAAGCAACTACCGCCAGATAAAATCCGACATTGTACACATTGTTGAAAGTGAAATAGAGCGTATCAAGAACGACCCGAACTTACAGCATTTGATACAGCAAGAACAATAAACGCATTAAATAAAGGACTAAGAATGTTGGTGGTGCTTCTTCTTGAATTTAGATGGAGTGTCGCCAACATTTTTTTGAACAGTTTATAAAACAAATATTCGGAATGAAAAATGATGATTATAAAATAGTAATTTTTCAAAACAATGCAATGCCATTGCATTACTTTTTTACTAACTTTGCAAAAGAATATGAAAGTCTTTTACTCCATATTGGCAATTTATATGATGACGGTATTTTTAATGCCGTGTACCGATATGTATGAAAAGGACAACTTTCAAAACCATAACCATTCGGAAGAATTAACCCATCAAGGAAGCCACGACCATCAGGAAAAACCTGATATTTGCAGCCCGTTTTGTTTATGCGGTTGTTGTGGAATGGTGTCGGGCATAGTGCTTCAATGGAATGTATATAACTTAGTTAAGGCGAAGACTTTTGAACTGTCTAAGCCTGAAATATATTACAAATCTATCTTTATCCCCTGCTACTTCGGGAAAATTTGGCAACCGCCAAAGGTTAATGCTTAATTTTTAATGTTTTAGTGATTACAGCTTAACGCAAACAGCGTTAGCTCGGTTTTTAGGCTATTTATATTGCCTAAAAACACAATCATTATGATTTTATCATTATTAATTCATCATTAATCGCAACAAAAAGTGTTAGATAATATTATAAAATTCTCCATAAAGAATAAGTTCATCATAGGATTGATGACCTTGTTACTTATCATTTGGGGGGTATGGAGTGCCACCAAAATCCCTATTGATGCCCAGCCTGATATTACCAATAATCAGGTTCAGATTATTACACTCTGCCCTACATTGGCAGGACAGGAAGTAGAGCAATTGGTTACTTTTCCCGTTGAGCAAAGCATCGTCAATCTTCCCAAAGTGGAAGAAATAAGAAGTATTTCGAGGTTTGGACTTTCCGTTGTGACCGTTGTATTTCAAGATGATGTAGATATTTATTTTGCCCGGCAATTGGTCAATGAAAAACTGAAAGAAGCGGAGGAACAGATACCGGAGGGTATCGGAACGCCTGAACTTGCTCCTGTCAGTACAGGTCTTGGCGAAGTGTACCAATATATTCTCCGCCCCAAAAAAGGAAGCGAGGATAAATATTCCGCAATGGATTTGCGTACAATGCAGGACTGGATTGTTGCCCGACAGCTTTATGGTACACCGGGGGTTGCGGAGGTCAATAGTTTTGGCGGTTTGCTCAAACAATACGAGGTATCTGTTGACCCTAACCGTATCAAGGCAATGGGCGTTAGTATCTCCGATATTTTTACCGCCCTCGAAAACAACAACCAAAATACCGGAGGTGCATATATCGATAAGAAGCCCAATGCTTACTTTATTCGCGGGATTGGTCTGGTTACTTCATTGGAAGATGTAGGAAATATCGTCGTTAAAAATACTGGTAGCGTTCCGGTATTTATCAAAGATGTGGCAGAAGTACAATTTGGTCACGCAACCCGGTACGGAGCATTGACCTATAATGGCGAAGTAGATGCTGTGGGTGGGATTGTAATGATGTTGAAGGGAGAAAACACCTCTGAAGTTGTAAAAAGTATCAAAGAAAAAATACCGGTTATCCAACAATCTCTACCCGAAGACGTGGTCATAGAACCATTTTTAGACAGAATGGATTTGGTTGATAGAGCGATAAGTACGGTTCAAAAGAACCTCATTGAGGGCGCACTGATTGTTATTTTTGTATTAATTCTATTCCTGGGGAATTTCAGAGCAGGACTGATTGTAGCCTCAGCCATACCGCTATCTATGCTTTTTGCGTTGGGAATGATGCGGCTGTTTGGTGTAAGTGCCAACCTGATGAGTATGGGGGCTATTGATTTCGGATTGGTAATAGATGGTTCCCTGATTGTTGTTGAAGCGACAATGCATCATTTGGGCTTGCGGAAATCCACACAAAGACTTACGCAGGCAGAAATGGATGAAGAGGTATATGAATCTGCACGGAAAATTCGTACGAGTGCCGCATTTGGCGAAGTTATCATCCTCATTGTCTATATCCCTATCCTTACTTTGGTGGGTATAGAGGGTAAAATGTTTACGCCAATGGCACAGACTGTAAGTTTTGCCATTTTGGGAGCATTGATTTTGTCCTTTACCTATATCCCGATGATGAGTGCTTTGTGTTTGTCTAAAAAGCCGATTACCAAAAAGAATTTTTCAGACAAAATAATGGACTATCTTCAAGGGGTTTATAAACCATTGTTAGAAAAAGCCATTCGGATGAAATATGTGGTTATTGCGGTTGCCGTTGGGCTGTTTACCATAAGTATATTCTTTTTTTCACGGATGGGCGGAGAGTTCCTGCCAAAATTGGGCGAGGGCGATTTTGCTTTCCACTGTATCCTGCCACAAGGAACATCGTTAAGCCAAAGTCTGGAAACCTCTATGCAGGCATCAAGGATAATCAAGGAATTTGACGAAGTGAGAATGGTCGTAGGCAAGACTGGTGCTGCCGAAGTACCGACAGACCCGATGCCTCCCGAAGCCACTGACCTGATGATTATCCTAAAACCGCAGGACGAATGGAAAACAAAAAAATCCTATGACGAGCTTTCCAATGAAATGATGGAGAAACTTAAAGTTATTCCCGGTGTATTCTTTGAAGCCAATCAGCCGATACAGATGCGGTTTAATGAACTGATGACAGGTATCAGGCAGGATGTAGCCGTTAAGATATTCGGAGAAGACCTCGACAGTTTGTTGGTTTATGCCAATAAAGTGAATGCTATTATTCAAACAGTAGAAGGTGCGACTGCTCCGCAGGTAGAACGGGTAGCAGGTCTTCCCCAAATCAATATCGAATATGACCGTACCCGAATAGCCAATTACGGCTTGAATGTACAGGAAATAAACGATATTGTCAGCACTGCGTTCGCAGGTAAATCAGCAGGTGTGATTTATGAAAACGAACGAAGATTTGATTTGGTGGTACGGCTTGATGAAGCCCACCGCAGTTCCATTGAGGATGTGAGCAATCTGTTTATCCCACTACCAAACGGCGACCAAATACCGCTTTCACAGGTTGCAAACATTGATTACAAATTAGGTCCCGCACAAATCAGCCGTGAAGGCGGTAAACGCAGGATATATGTCGGCTTCAACGTACAGGGGCGGGATGTAGCCAGCGTTGTCAATGAAATTCAGGATAAATTGGCTGAACAGATTAAGCTACCGACAGGTTATTATTTTACTTATGGTGGTCAGTTTGAGAACCTCCAAAAAGCTACCGACAGATTACTCATAGCAGTACCTATCGCCCTGCTTTTGATTTTTATCCTGTTATACTTCACGTTCCATTCGTTCAAGGAAGCCGTTTTGGTCTATACGGCTATCCCGATGAGTGCCATTGGAGGCGTATTTGCCCTTTTATTGCGGGATATGCCATTCAGCATATCGGCAGGTGTCGGATTTATTGCTCTGTTCGGTGTTGCTGTTCTGAACGGGATTGTACTGATTGCCACGTTCAATAGACTGGAGAAAGAGGGTTGGAACGAGATTGTTCCGAGAATTATCGAGGGAGCTAAAACAAGGCTTAGGCCTGTATTGATGACAGCATCTGTGGCAAGTTTAGGTTTTTTACCAATGGCATTGAGTACAAGTGCAGGTGCAGAAGTACAAAAACCGTTGGCAACGGTCGTTATCGGAGGATTGATTTCAGCAACTGCATTGACGTTGTTCGTGCTGCCCTTGCTGTACCTCGTATTTATGAGAAACCAAAAACCTCCGAAAAACAATAAAACGAAAGCCATAGCACCCGTGTTGTTGCTGTTTGTGTTCTTGGGTTTCTCTCAAAACGGTAAGGCACAAACTCCGATAAATGTCGATAAAGCTATCGAGATAGCAGTGGAGAACAACCCGCAGCTCCGTTCCAAAAATTTGGATATTCAAGCTGCCCAAAGTCTCAGCAAGACGGCATTTGAATTGCCGAAGACCGATGTAAATTTCCAATATGGAAACACAGACGGATTTGAATATAATGACGGTTTCCAAATTTCACAGACCATTCCCTTCCCGACACTCTTTGGGGCGAAGAAAAACCTTGTCAAAGAGCAGGTCAAAGGTCAGGAATGGTCAAAGGCACTTACAGAAAATGAACTGAAAAAGCAGGTAAGAACCTATTATTATCAGTTGGAATATTTGGAGCATAATGCTTCGGTATTGAAGTATTTGGATAGTATTTATGCAGACTTTATCCGTGTGGCGGAACTGCGTTATAAAACCGGAGATATAGGGCGGATTGAAGTCAGTACTGCTGTTATCAAACAGGGGGAAATCAATTTATTGCTCCAGCAAAACGAGGTTTTAAGACAGAACGCCTATCAGAACCTTAAAAACTTGATGCAGACACAGGAAGACTTCTTAATAGAACCTCAACCGGATTATACACCATTGCTGTTAAGCTCTTTCATTGACAGTTCGGCTGTTGCAAATCATCCGAGCATTCAGCTATTGTACCAAGAGGCGAAAATCGCCGAACAGAACAAAAAATTGGAACGGGCAAACAGCCTGCCTGATTTTACGTTCGGTTATAATAACATATCGCTGATAGGAATGCACAGTAAAAATGGTGTAGAGCAATTTTATGGCAGAGGACAACGGTTTAGTTTTGTTGATGTAGGTATTACAATCCCAATTTTTACCACCACCAAAGCAAAAATTCGCTCGCTTGATTACAAGAAACAATCATTGGAATTAAATGCGCAATGGCAGGAACAACAGCTTAAAACGGAATTGGCAAACGCCTTGAAACAATACGAACAATATGTAGCGCAGTTTACCTATTTCAAGGAGCAGGCACTTCCCAATGCTGATGAGATTATCAATGCTGCAAAGCTGGGGTACAGTACCGGAGATATTTCTTATGTGGAGTACCTATTTGCCTTGCAGACAACAGCAGACATTCAGCTTAATTATTTAAATAGCATTCAGCAAATCAATGAGGCTGTAACGCTTATCCATTCATTAATCAGTAAATAATACAATATATGAAACGTATCATAAATAATATAGTTTTTAGCGTTCTTGTCCTCGTTGCATTCTTTGCTTTCAACGCCTGTACAAATAATCATAAAGAGGGCGATGGGCATAATCACGGAACGGAAGCAGAAACAACAACGGACGAACACGAAGAAGAAGAAGAAAATGTTGCAGTGCTGACCGATGAGCAGATGAAAGCGGTGGGTATTGAAATCGGTTCAATTGAACAGAAGCAATTATCCGCAACATTGAAAGCCAATGGAGCATTAAGAGTTCCCAACAGCAGCAAGGCGAATGCAACCTCGTTGTTTGGTGGTGTTATCAAATCCCTTAATGTGGAGATAGGCGATTTCGTAAGGAAAGGTCAGGTTATCGCTACTATTTCCAATCCGCAATTCATACAATTGCAGGAAGAATACCTAAGCATCAATAGCCGGATAGAATTTGCAGAGCAGGAAGTGGCAAGACAAAGAGAGCTGAACGAGGGAAATGCAGGTGCAAAGAAAAACCTGCAAAGTGCCACTACCGAATTGAACACGTTGAGAACACGAAAAGCATCGTTACAACAACAAATCCAAATGATGGGCATTAATCCGGCTTCCCTGTCAAATTCCAATCTTAAATCCTCGTTGGTCGTTACAAGTCCGATAAGCGGTACTGTGAGCAATGTTTTTGCCAAAATCGGAAGCTATGTAGATGTGTCATCGCCTATTGCTGAAATCATAGAAAACACAGCCCTGCACTTGGACTTACAGGTGTATGAAAAGGATATTCCTTTAATCAAAATAGGTCAGAAAATAGATTTTGTAGTAACCAACAATCCCAATAAGACTTATTCTGCCGAAGTTTATAGTATCGGCTCATCCTTTAGCGGAGAGAGTAAAACTATTGCTGTTCACAGCAAGATTACAGGAGATAAAGCAGGATTGATTGACGGAATGAGTATAACCGGAATGGTAAGTTTAGATGATGTATTAAGTACGGCTGTACCCAACGATGCTATTGTCAATGCAGACGGAAAGTATTACATCTTTTTGGTCAAGGAGCGGGAAGAAGAAGCTCACGACCATAAAGAGGGCGAAGCTCACGACCATAACCACGGTTCTGAAAAAGGAACTCAATTTGTAAGAATGGAAGTCGTTAAAGGTGCTACGCAATTGAGTTATACGGCAATTACACCTGTAAGTGAAATTCCGCACGGTGCGCATATCGTGGTAAAAGGCGCGTTTTTTGTGAATGCAAAAATGGATGATTCGGGAGAACACGCCCACGCTCACTAAAAAACATTGGATAATGAAAAAAAACATTGAACAGAAGCTGTTGTCAAAGAACACCAATCCGACAAGTATGCGGATATTGGTGTACGACTTCTTGGAGCAACAGCAGACAGCAATGTCCTTATCTGAAATTGAGAGCCATTTTTATAAAGCAGACAGGGTTACGATTTACAGGACTTTGAAAACTTTTGAAGAAAAAGGCATTGTACACAGTATTCAGGAGAACACTACGGTCAAGTATATTCTGTGCCACGATGGGTGTGATGAAAATACACACAAGGATTGGCACTTACATTTCTATTGTAAGATTTGTAAGCAGACAACCTGTAAGGAGGATTTTATAATACCGCAGAATGGAAGTCAGAATTACCGTATCGACGAACTAAAATTATTTGGTAAGGGAATTTGTGAAAACTGTTTAAAGGAGAGTTTGCAATAGCATTGCAGGCTCTCCCTGTGTAACTTTGTTATAAATATAAATGTGTTATGGACACCTATCTTAAAGAAACAAAAATCCTTGACTACTCCAATGCTTCCATACAAAAGCTATTGGAGCAGAGAGGGTGGGAAAACTTGGACACCGTTGCCAAAGTTCAAGCCATTTACAATTTTGTACGGGACGAAATAAAGTTTGGCTATAATGTTTCTGATTATATTTCCGCATCGCAGGTGCTGAATGACGGGTACGGACAATGCAACACAAAAGCCACTTTATTAATGGCTTTGTTAAGAGCAACAGATGTACCTAACCGTATTCACGGCTTTACCATTGACAAGGCATTGCAGAAAGGAGCTATTACAGGTATTTGGTACAGACTATCGCCTAAGAATATCTTGCATAGCTGGGTTGAAGTTTGGGTAAACGAGCAATGGTATTTTTTGGAGGGCGTGATTTTGGATAAACCGTACCTCACTAAATTACAGGAACAGAACAGTGATTGCAAGACCACTTTTTGCGGTTTCGGGGTTTATACCGATAATTTTGAGAACCCGCCGATTGAATGGAACCTCAATAATACATTTATTCAGGATAAAGGCATCAATCGGGACTTTGGCGTTTTTGATACACCCGATGCGTTTTATGCAAAACATCAACAAGAACTGAACGCTTTCAAGAAGTTTTATTTTTCAGCATATCGTGAGGCATATAATGAATAATAATGTAGAAAGAATAAGAAATAAAAAAGTGTAACGAACCTAAAAAATTAAAGGCTATGATAAATACAGACAAAAATCACAAGCATACTTACGATGCACAAGGCAAAATGACTTGTTGCACACAGGAAGAAAAAATCTACACCAAAGCAGGTGCTAAGGAATTGGTAAAAGGGCATCACAAAAATGACGGGCATAATCACGACCACAGTGATGATGACGGACACGACCATTCGCATTCAGGAGATACTGACAATGTTTTCAAGATGTTTCTTCCCGTCATTATTTCCCTTGCGCTGTTGCTTGCAGGTATTGCAATGGATAATTGGTTTCCGCAGACGTGGTTTACCGATTGGGTACGGATTATTTGGTACGTGGTGGCTTATGCTCCTGTTGGACTGCCCGTACTCAAAGAAGCCGTTGAGAGTATTCGCAAAGGCGAGATTTTCTCGGAGTTCTTTTTGATGGGCATTGCAACTATCGGGGCATTTGCCATTGGCGAATATCCCGAGGGCGTTGCGGTAATGTTGTTCTATGCCGTTGGCGAAGTTTTTCAGACAATGGCTGTTTCGAGGGCAAAATCAAACATCAAATCTTTGCTTGACCAAAGACCCGATGAAGTAACCGTTTTAAAAAACAATGAACCGCAAACCGTAAAGGCAGAAACTGTTGCCGTTGGCGAAATTATACAGCTTAAACCGGGAGAAAAATTAGGCTTAGACGGAGAACTGTTGTCCGAAACGGCATCTTTCAATACATCGGCTTTAACAGGCGAAAGCAAACCAGATACAAAAAACAAAGGCGAAACCGTTTTGGCAGGGATGATTAATCTCAACACCGTATCGCAGGTAAAAGTTACGACCGCATACACCGACAGTAAGTTGAGCAAGATTTTGGAATTGGTACAAAATGCCACTACACAAAAAGCACCAACGGAATTATTTATCCGGAAATTTGCAAAAATCTATACGCCTATTGTAGTGCTGTTAGCCATAGCTATTTGCCTACTGCCTTATTTCTTTGTAGAAAATTATGAGTTTAGAGATTGGCTGTACAGGGCTTTGGTATTTCTGGTTATTTCTTGTCCTTGTGCGTTGGTTATTTCCATTCCGTTAGGTTATTTCGGTGGTATTGGTGCTGCAAGCAAAAACGGAATACTGTTTAAAGGGAGTAACTTTTTAGATGCTCTTTCCGATATCCAAAACGTAGTGATGGATAAGACAGGCACAATGACAGAGGGCGTTTTTAAGGTTCAGGAAGTCAATTTCAATCCTGAATTTGATAAAGCCGAAATTCTGGAATTAGTTAACATTTTGGAAAGCAATAGCACACATCCCGTAGCGACCGCTATTCACGAATACGTGGGGAAACCGAATAATGAAATCCAATTGGAAAATACGGAGGAAATCGCCGGACACGGTTTGAAATCAACTGTAAACGGTAAGGATTTATTGGTCGGGAATTTCAAACTGATGGATAAGTTCGGCATACCATACGACTTAGACCCGAACAGCATCGTTTATACAACTATCGCCGTTGCTTACGACAGCAAATTTGTCGGTTACATCACGATTGCCGACAGTATCAAAGAAGATGCACAGGAAACCATAACCCTACTGCATAAGCTCAATGTTAATGCAACGATGCTTAGCGGAGATAAAAGTACCGTTGTGAAATATGTAGCGGAGCAGTTGGGGATAGACAATGCCTTTGGAGATTTATTGCCCGAAGACAAAGTAAACAGAGTTAAAGACATCAAAGCCAAAGGCGAAAGCGTTGCTTTTGTGGGCGATGGTGTAAACGATGCTCCTGTTGTGGCATTGAGCGACGTAGGTATCGCAATGGGTGGATTAGGGAGTGATGCCACTATCGAAACCGCAGATGTGGTCATACAGGACGATAAGCCAAGTAAAATACCTATGGCAATCAACATCGGTAAACAGACAAAGAAAATCGTTTGGCAAAATATCGGTTTGGCTTTCGGTGTCAAAGCTATTGTACTCGTACTTGGAGCAGGTGGATTGGCGACAATGTGGGAAGCTGTTTTTGCGGATGTTGGCGTAGCGTTATTGGCAATTTTAAATGCGGTAAGAATACAGCGAATGAAGTTTTAAACAACGTTCAGTTCAACTTAAATCGTAAATTTGTGCATTAGTTTGATATGAATATAAATGTGAGTAAGGAATGAATATACTCTTTATAAAAAATATGGTTTGCAACCGCTGTATTATGGTGGTACAAAATGAATTGGACAAGTTGGGTTTAAACGTAAAGAACATAAAACTTGGAGAAGTAGTACTTAGCAAAGAACCTACAGCCGAAGAAAAAAATAAATTGGATAAAGCCTTAGTTTTATTAGGGTTTGAACTCATTGATGATAAGAAAAGTAGAATTATCGAAAAAATAAAGAATATAATTATTGAGTTGGTTCATCATCAAAACAACGATGCCAAAACCAATCTTTCAGATGTGTTAAGTAGTCAATTACACCACGATTATAATTATTTATCCAACCTGTTTTCGGAGATAGAGGGTACTACCATTGAAAAATACTTTATAGCCCAAAAAATAGAAAAGGTAAAAGAGCTATTGGTATATGATGAACTGTCTTTGAGTGAAATTGCTTTTCGTCTGAACTATTCGAGTGTAGCTTATTTAAGCAACCAATTCAAAAAAGTAACAGGACTGACACCGAGCTATTTCAAGCAAATACGGGATGATAAAAGAAAACCTTTGGATAAGGTCTAAGTAAATCTTACAAATCCATTCCATAATTCCACAATAATTCCCATCCATATTATCGCCAATTTTGTATTGTTAATTAAAGCAAGCGAAAATGGCAACAAATAAAAATAAAGAAATCATCTATCTTCCGTTGGAAGATGTAGAAAGCGAGCATTGTGCATTAATCGTTGAAAAAGGATTGGCACAGGTAAAAGGCATAGAAACCCACAAAGTAGAACTGAATAACCGCAGGGCAGCCATTACAGTAAATAATACAGAAGTTGTAGGCGAAGCGGTAAAAGTAATTAAAGATTTGGGTTATGGCGTTTCTACTGTAAAAAACACCTTTCCTGTTTTGGGTATGACCTGTGCTTCTTGTGCGGGCAGTGCTGAAAGCATCGTTAAATACGAACCAGGTGTAGTAAACGCTTCTGTAAACTTTGCCACGGGAAATCTTACCGTTGAGTACCTGCCCAATATAACTGATGCTTCAAAATTGCAAAAGGCGATACAGTCCATCGGTTACGATTTGTTGATTGAAGATGAAACTAATCAGCAGGAAACGCTTGAAGCCATCCACACTCAAAAGTTTCAAAAACTAAAAACTAAAACCATTTGGGCGGTTATACTTTCTCTTCCGGTAGTAGTGATAGGTATGTTATTTATGGATATACCTTATGCCAATCTAATTATGTGGGTATTTTCTACACCTGTTGTATTGTGGTTGGGCAGGGATTTTTTTATCAATGCCTGGAAGCAGACAAAACATCGTTCAGCCAATATGGATACATTGGTAGCATTGAGTACAGGTATCGCCTATCTGTTCAGTGTATTCAATATGTTGTTTGCCGACTTTTGGCATCAAAGAGGATTACACGCCCACGTATATTTTGAAGCAGCGGCTGTTATTATTGCATTCATTCTGTTAGGGAAGCTGTTGGAAGAAAAAGCCAAAGGCAATACATCTTCAGCTATTAAAAAGTTAATGGGGTTGCAGCCGAAAACCGTCATCGTGATACAAACGGACGGAACGGAAAAACAGACCGCTATTGAGGATGTAAACGCAGGCGATGTTATTCTTGTAAAGCCGGGCGAAAAAATTGCGGTGGACGGTATGGTAACTTCAGGCAATTCTTACGTGGATGAAAGTATGTTGAGCGGAGAACCTGTACCTGTATTGAAAAAAGAAAACGAAAAAGTATTTGCAGGAACGATTAACCAAAAAGGAAGTTTCCAATTTAAAGCCGTTAAGGTAGGCAAAGAAACAATGCTTGCTCATATCATCAAAATGGTGCAGGACGCACAGGGAAGCAAGGCTCCCGTACAAAAGTTGGTAGATAAGATTGCTGGTATTTTTGTTCCGGTTGTGATAGGTATCGCTATCCTTACATTTATATTATGGTTCATCTTGGGTGGCGATAATGGGGTTGTTCAGGGTCTATTGGCAGCAGTTACGGTATTGGTTATTGCCTGTCCTTGTGCTTTGGGATTGGCGACACCTACGGCTATAATGGTTGGAGTTGGTAAAGGTGCTGAAAACGGTATTTTGATAAAAGATGCCGAAAGTTTGGAATTAGCGAAAAAAGTTGATGCCATTATTTTAGATAAAACAGGAACAATTACCGAGGGAAGACCAGAGGTAACAGGCGTTCAATGGCTGAATAATGATGATGCGACCAAAGACATTTTATTAAGCATTGAAAAGCAATCCGAACACCCATTGGCAGAAGCGGTGGTAAAACACTTGGATGGAGCAACAACCACAACTTTAACACAATTTGACAGTATCACAGGTAAAGGAGCAAAAGCCAATCATAATAACGAAACCTATTTTGTAGGCAATAAAAAACTATTGAGAGAAAACAACATCAGTATTGCGGAACAATTACAAAATCAAACTGATGAATGGGGCAAACAATCGAAAACTGTTATTTGGTTTGCCGACAGCAAACAGGCACTTTCCGTATTAGCCATATCAGACAAGATTAAAGAAACATCTGTACAGGCTATCAAAGAAATGCAGGATATGGGCATCGACCTGTATATGCTAACCGGAGATAATGAAGCTACTGCCAAAGCCATTGCAGAGCAAACAGGCATTAAGCATTACAAAGCAGAAGTATTGCCACAGCACAAAGCCGATTTTGTAAAAGAGTTACAAAGTAAAGGTAAAGTAGTGGCAATGGTTGGGGACGGTATCAATGACAGTACCGCTTTGGCAACAGCCGATGTGAGTATAGCAATGGGCAAAGGTTCGGACATTGCAATGGACGTCGCCAAAATGACCATCATTTCGTCCGACCTGACCAAGATACCGCAGGCAATACGCTTGTCCAAACAGACCGTAGCCACCATCAAGCAAAACCTGTTCTGGGCGTTTATCTACAACGTAATCGGCATTCCGGTAGCGGCAGGCATCCTTTACCCTGTTAACGGCTTCCTGCTCAACCCGATGATTGCGGGTGCGGCAATGGCATTGAGCAGCGTGAGCGTGGTCAGTAACAGCCTGCGGTTGAAGTGGAAGAAATAAAACAGTAAATCAAACAAGAAATTACACAACAATAACTAACTGAATAGTACGGAAATTTGCATTATCAGATAACTCTAAAATTTGTAAACAATGGAAAATAAACAATTTCAATTCAAGACGAACATCAATTGCGGCGGTTGTATCGCATCTGTAAAGCCGCACTTGGACAAGGCAGAGGGCATCTGCCATTGGGAAGTGGACACGGCCAACAAGGACAAGGTACTTACCGTGAAGTCCGAGGGCATTACCGAGCAGGAAGTAATATCGACCGTGCAAAAGGCAGGCTTCAAAATAGAACCTTTGGATGCCTAAGCCAGCACCTTTTTGAAATGCCCTTTTTCCGGCCAATTTTTTATTGTGGTTGGCGAAAAAGGGTATTTTGTAAATCCTGGAAAAGTGGATAGGTGGTTTTGCTCAGATAAGCAAAAAAATCTTAAAAATCACATAAAAAACCAATCTAATTTGTAACTTTGTTGCGTTGAAAAATTATAGAGTACATATAGGCATTTTGACATTGTTCTGTTTGGTTTTCTTTTTGACACCAACGCTGACCTACGCTTGTGGCAAATCTCACACACAAACTGAAAAATCTTGTTACGACAAAAAAATTTCACAGACAGACAAAAATGACTGTTGCAAAAATAAAAGTTCGCATAACCAAAAAGACAATGACGATTGTGGGGGCAAATGCGGACATTCATCTTGCCATTACCCTACAGTTAGTTTTAGCCTTATTCCTTCTACACCTGAACTCAAATACAACTTATTAATTGTTGCTCAAAAACAATTCTTTCTTTATTCAGACCCATACATTTCTTCGGGTTATCACTCCATTTGGCAACCGCCTAAAATAAGCTAATTTCTTACCTTGACAGCCATAGCTGTGTCCTATTGAAAGCGATTTAAAGGCTTTCAAAGTTTAAGTAATTTAGTAATCTAAAATTTTAAAAATGAAATCATTAAAATATATAATGACTGCATTGGTAATGTTGTCATTCGGAATGAGCAACGCTCAAATTAAAAACGCCAAAACCGAAACCGTAAAAATTTACGGAAACTGCGGAATGTGTGAAACCACCATAGAAAATGCAGGAAATGTAAAGAAAGTAGCCCAAGTGGATTGGAACAAAGACACAAAAATGGCTACCATTACCTACGATGTCAAAAAGACGAACCAGGACGAAATCCTGAAACGTATCGCTTTAGCTGGCTATGACAGCAATAAATTCCTTGCACCCGATGATCTGTATGCAAAGCTGCCTGAATGTTGCCTGTACGAACGGGTGAACAAACCAGTTGCTAAAACAGAATCGAAAACGGAAACACACGACCATTCCAGTCATACCGCATCTACAGAAATGCAGGAAGCAAACCAACTGAAATCTGTTTTTAACAACTATTTTTCGGTAAAAGATGCCTTGGTAAAATCTGACGGAAACACCACTTCCACTAAAGCGAAAGACTTGCTAACCGCTCTTGACGCTGTGCAAATGAATAAACTATCAAACGAGGAACATACGGTTTGGATGAAAGTAATGAAAGACCTTGCCTTTGATGCCGGACACATTGCTGAAACCAAAGATGTGGCACATCAGCGAGACCATTTTATGAGCCTTTCAAAAAATATGTACGAACTGATAAAAGTTTCAAATCAGGAAACGCCTGTTTATTATCAACATTGCCCAATGGCGAACAAAGGCAAAGGAGCAAATTGGTTGAGCAAAGAAAATGCGATTAAAAACCCTTATTACGGTTCACAAATGCTAACGTGTGGTAGTACAGTTGAAACTATAAAGTAACCAACAAAGCAATGAAGTGGTAAAGTCCATTTCATTGCTTTTCAAAAGTTAAAAGAATATGAAAAAATATACCTGTCCGATGCACTTACAAGTGATAAAGGACAAACCAGGGAAATGTCCACTTTGCGGAATGGATTTAGTTCCAATGAGTGGAGCAAAAAATGAAGCTCACAGCCATCACGGACACCACCATCATCACGACCACAAAGAACATTCCACACATAGCGACGAACATAACCATCATCATTCCGATAGTGGTTACGATAAACACGAAGGACATCATACCCACGATTTCCTCAAACGTTTTTGGGTAAGTTTAATCATTACCGTTCCCATTTTGCTGTTATCTGAAATGATACAGGAATGGTTCGGTTTTACTATCGCTTTTCCGGGAGATAAATATGTATTGCTGACATTGGGAACTATTATTTACATCTATGGCGGAATGCCTTTCCTGAAAGGAATGGTAGGCGAAATCAAAGCCAAAGCTATTGGGATGATGACATTGGTGGCAATCGCTATTTCAGTCGCTTACATCTATTCGGTTGCCGTCGTTTTTGGTCTGCCGGGAATGGACTTCTTTTGGGAGTTGGCAACCCTTATCGTGATTATGCTTTTGGGACATTGGTTAGAAATGCGTTCTACAATGGCAGCTTCAAGAGCTTTGCAGTCATTGGTGGCACTTTTGCCAAACGATGTTACGGTGGAACGAAATGGTGAAACCATAAAAATAAAACTCGAAGACCTAAAAAACGGTGAAACCATTATCATCAAACCCGGTGAAAAAATTCCTGCCGATGGAACGATTGTAGATGGCGTTTCTTATGTAAACGAAAGTATGCTTACGGGCGAAAGTGTTCCTGTAAAAAAAGAAAAAGATGGAAAAGTAATTGCAGGTTCTATCAATGGTGAAGGTGCGTTAAGAGTTACGGCAACAGGAGTAGGCAAAGACAGTTACCTCAATAAGGTTATCAATCTAGTTCAGGATGCACAGGCAGCAAAATCGAATACGTAAAACCTTGCCGATAAAGTAGCTAAATGGCTCACCTTTCTTGCTATTGTAGTAGGCATAATCATTTTTATTTATTGGTTCAGCAGTAGTGGAGATATTGCGTTTGCATTGGAAAGAATGGTTACGGTAATGGTTACGGCTTGTCCCCACGCTTTGGGTGTGGCTATTCCGTTGGTGGTTGCCATTTCTACAACGCTTTCGGCTACCAATGGTTTGCTCATTCGCAATCGTACCGCATTTGAAACTACCCGAAAACTATCTACCATTATTTTTGACAAGACAAGAACGCTTACCAAAGGCTCTCACGCAGTAGAAAAAGTGATCCCACTTACTGATAAATATTCTGCTGATGAAATGATACAATATGCAGCAGCCGTTCAGCAATATTCCGAACACCACATTGCAAAAGGTATTTTGAAAACGCTGGCAGATAGAAACCTTGAACTATGGAAGTCGGAGAATTTCAGCTATATGGCTGGCATAGGTGTCAAAGCAGTAGTAAACGGAAAGGAAATAGTAGCGGCAGGACCTAATTATTTCAAACAAAATAATCTTACAGAGCCTGAAACGCCCAAAGAAATCAATCAAAACATTGAAACAGTCAACTATGTTTTTATTGATAATGAAGTTATCGGTATTATCACGTTGGCAGACAGCATTCGTGAGGGTTCGCAAGAAGCCATTGATGAGTTAAGAAAAATGAACATCAAATCCATTTTGCTTACAGGCGACAATGAAAAAATTGCAAAAGCGGTTTCTGAACAATTGGGAATGGACGGTTATATCGCCAACGTACTGCCTCACGAAAAGCAGGAAAAAGTCAAGCAATATCAAGCCAAAGGTGAAGTGGTTGCGATGACTGGCGATGGTGTAAATGATGCACCCGCACTGGCACAAGCAGATGTAGGTATTGCAGTTGGTTCGGGTACGGATGTAGCAGCCGAAACAGCCGACATTATTCTAGTAAACAGCGACCCGAGAGATGTGGTAAAGATGATTGACTTCGGAAAACGGACATATAAAAAAATGGTTCAAAACCTGCTTTGGGCAGTTGGTTACAATGTGATAGCCATACCACTTGCAGCAGGCGTGCTTTATCCGAGTTTCGTTTTAAGTCCCGCTATGGGTGCTGTGCTGATGAGTGTAAGCACCATTGTAGTGGCTATTAACGCAAGTTTTTTAAAAATCAAATAATAAATAAAAATGAAAAATCTAACATTATCAATCATTGCTGTTATCATGGCATTTGTAACAGTATCATGCAA
The DNA here is from genome assembly GCF_900089075.1 of Vaginella massiliensis. Classification (GTDB taxonomy): domain Bacteria; phylum Bacteroidota; class Bacteroidia; order Flavobacteriales; family Weeksellaceae; genus Weeksella; species Weeksella massiliensis_A. The sequence goes on along the minus strand of NZ_LT593747.1, from coordinate 805,600 downwards.
TCAGGCATCCAACAAAAACGAGCAGTCTTCAAGTGATACTGCTGTTGTATCACAAGAACAGTCAGCTTCCCAACCAAAAGAGGATGATACGGTAGCTGCGCCCGTTGTGAGTGAAACTCCGAGCGGTCAGGAAGCAAAAGCAACAGGAAAAGAAGAAGCAAAAAACTTTTCTATTGCGCCCATAGTTACCGATTATCTGTCCTTAAAGAACGCCCTTGTTTCGGACGATGACAAAGCTGCCGCCAGTTCAGGGAAAAAGCTGTTAGCTACCCTGAATAAAGTGGACATGAAAGCCGTTCCTGCCGATAAGCACAAAAAGTACATGGACATAGCGGACGATGCTAAAGAACACGCAGAACATATCGGGGAAAATGTCGGCAACATCCACCACCAGCGGGAACATTTGGCCTCGCTTGGCGAAGATTTGAAAGACCTGATTGATTTGTTCGGTACATCGCAAACATTGTATCAGGACCATTGCCCGATGTTCAATGACGGTAAGGGTGCTGTTTGGTTCAGCGAAAACAAGGAAATCAAAAACCCTTACTACGGTTCTAAAATGCTGACCTGCGGTAAGGTGGAAAAAACAATTAACAGCAAATAAATTTCGGGTTATGGAAAATATGCAAAACAATCACAATGCGGGTCATGCCTCGGAGCATGGCACGCACAATCCAAAACATGCTTCGGGCATGTACAAACGCTTTGCGGTGATGGCTGTCGCCATGTTCGCAGTGATGTATTTTATCATGTACGCCATGATTGACGAGTGGCAGAACCTGATACCCAATATCAATAACCTGTACATGACCCTGCTGATGACCTCGGCAATGCTGCTTATCGAATTAGCGATAATGAAAGTGATGTACCCCAACAGGAAGATGAATTGGGCGATAGCCATCATCTCGGTTGCCGTTGGCATCTTTTCATGGTTTGGTATCAGGGAACAAATCAATGTCGGGGACAAGCAGTTTGCAAAGGGTATGGTACCCCATCACGCAGCAGCCATATTGATGTCCGAAAAGGCACACCTGACCGACCCGGAACTGATAGAGCTGCAAAAAAACATACTTAAAACCCAAGCGGAAGAAATTGAACTGATGAAGCGCAAGCTAAAAGAGTTTGAAGAAAGTAAATAATAAAATTAAAAAAACAGTTTCGACATGAGCAAAATAATAATCGGCTTTATTTCCTTATCAGCCCTGCTATTCACCGCTTGCGGACAGGTAGGGTCAAATAAGGATGAAGCGACACAGCATTCGCAGGCAACTCCGGAAAGCCACGGGCATAGTAACCAAATAGGTGAATTGGTTCCATCGGATGAAGTCTGCATGGTAAACGATGCCTATATGGGCAAAAGGCAGTTTGAAGTAAAATTTGATGGTAAAACCTATTACGGATGTTGCGAAATGTGTAAGGAACGTATTCCAAAAGATGCGACCGTGCGGATAGCGATAGACCCCTATTCCCATAAGCAGGTAGACAAAGCTAATGCGGTGATTGCTGTGACAGGGAATAACGGTGAAGTTTCTTATTTTGAAAACAAGGAGAATTATGCCAAGTATGTGAAAAAACAGTAGACACAAAAAGATGAAGCCACAATAAAATAATTATGACCATAAAGAAGAAAATCATATTGGGGCTGGCTGTCGTCCTGATTGCCATACAGTTCTTTCAGCCCTTACGGAACCAGGCGGTTGAAGTGCCAGCCACCCATATCGAAAGGGTGTACGCCGTACCCCAAAATGTAAAGGCTATCCTTGTTCAGTCCTGTTATGACTGCCATAGCAACAATACCCATTATCCGTGGTACAGCCGTATCCAGCCCGGCGCATGGTACATGGCAGAGCATATAAAAAAGGGGAAAGAGGAACTCAACTTTAGCGAATTTGGCGACTATTCTATCCGCAGGCAGCGAAACAAGTTCAGGGCTATGGCCGGGCAGGTTAAGGACGGGGAAATGCCGTTGTCATCATACACACTAATTCATCGCAATGCAGTATTGTCACCGGAGGATAAGCAGGTTTTGATAGCGTGGTTTAGCACAATGGAAGACAGCATTAAATAAAATTTTTCAAATCATGAACAGATATAATAAAATACCTATAAGAATTTTGCAAACAGTGCTGATACTGCTTTGCACACAAACATTATTCGCACAAAAAGTAGTGCGATACGATTTATATGTAAAAGACACATTGGTAAACTATGCCGGGAAAGAAAAAAGAGCCATTGCAGTAAACGGTCAAATTCCGATGCCAACGCTCACTTTTACAGAGGGCGATACTGCTGAAATTGTGGTGCACAATCAGCTAAAAGAAAGTACATCACTACATTGGCACGGGGTTTATTTGCCCAACCAGGAAGATGGCGTTCCGCTTCTAACACAAATGCCGATAGAACCAAACACCACACACGTGTACCGATTCCCGGTGATACAAAACGGAACCCACTGGTACCACAGCCACAGCGGATACCAAGAACAAATTGGGATGTATGGATCACTCATTTTCAATAAAAAAGAAAATGATGTCTCTTTCAGAAAAGGCATAGATGATCTGCCTACCATTCCAGTAATTATCAGCGAATGGACGGATTACAAACCTGAAAACATCCAAAGAATGTTAAGCAATGCCACCGATTGGTTTGCCATAAAAAAGGGTGCTACACAAAGTTATGCCGAAGCCATTCGTGAAGGACATTTCAAGACCAAACTCACCAATGAGTGGAAACGGATGCTGGCAATGGATGTGAGCGATGTTTATTATGATAAATTCCTCATAAACGGAGTGCCCGAAAGCCAACTATCACAGTTCAAAGCAGGAGACAAAGTGAGGTTAAAAATATCTAATGCAGGTGCCTCGACTTACTTTTGGCTCACCTATGCGGGTGGTAAAATTACAGTTGTAGCAAATGACGGAAACGATGTAGAGCCTGTAGAAGTAGATCGGCTCATTGTAGCTGTCTCAGAAACCTACGACATTGTCGTCACCATTCCTGAAGAAGGTGTTTCTTATGAACTCTTGGCAACTGCCGAAGACCGTTCGGGTTCTGCTTCGCTCTATGTAGGTTCAGGAGTAAAACAACTCATTACCCCGTTGCCAAAGCTCAAGTACTTTGAAGGAATGAAAATGATGAATGATATGATGAAGATGAATGGCGATATGCACGATATGGGAATGGAAATGAGCCTGCAACAAATGGATATGAATACCGTGATGTACCCTGAAGTTTCTGGGCAAAACGATCATCATCACGGACACTCAAACGCAGAAAATCATCAGCAACACGAAAACCATACGGCCAACACTACTGAACTGGTAACACTCAATTATGGTATGCTGAAAGCGACAGAAAAAACTACACTTGCAAAAGATTTACCAGTTCGTGAAATGCGCTTCGAACTCACTGGAAATATGAACAGATATGTGTGGAGTATGGACAATAAAGTGTTTTCTGAAACGGATAAGATATTGGTAAAAAAGGGTGAAATCCTCCGTATCACCTTGTACAACAACTCGATGATGCGACATCCGATGCACTTACACGGATTTGATTTCCGCGTGTTGAATGAGCACGGCGACTACGCCCCTCTGAAAAATGTCTTAGACATAATGCCGATGGAAACCAACGTGATAGAGTTTGCAGCCAATACCGAAGGTGATTGGTTTTTTCATTGTCACATTCTTTATCATATGATGGCAGGTATGAATCGGGTTTTTAGTGTAGGAGAATTACACAACCCACTACTTCCTAACAAAGAAAAAGCATACAGAATGCTTAAAAGAGAAAGTAATATGCCGTATGTATTTTTAGAAAATGACTTCGCCACCAATGGAAACGACGGTATGTTCAGAGTGCAAAATGCACGTTGGAATCTTACCTCGGAGTGGCGTTTGGGATATTCTGCACAAAAAGGTTATGAAGTAGAAACGCATTTAGGTAGATACATTGGAAAAATGCAATGGTTCATGCCCTTTGTAGGTTTTGATTACCGCTACCGTAAAATGGGAGAAGATGAACACGAAAAGAACATATTTGGACAAACCAACAAGAAAGACACCCGCAGGGCGTTCAGTTTAGGGTTTATGTATACATTGCCTATGCTGGTCAATTTTCAGGCAGAAGTATATCACGACGGTATTGTGAGATTGCAGTTAATGCGTGAAGATATACCAATTTCAAAAAGACTAAGAGGTGGTTTTATGGTGAATACCGACTTAGAGTATATGGGAGAACTTAGGTATATCATTAATAAGAATATAGGTATACGTACCCACTATGATAGCGATATGGGCTTTGGTGTGGGGCTGGCATTGACTTATTAAAATTAAATAACTAAGGGTTGTAAACTGCATAACCGTAAAAAAATATCGGTAAAAAAAAGGAGGTGATGCAGGTGTAATTCGCAAAGACTAACCTGCATCATACTACAACCCTTTAAAGTATGCAACAAAAATCTATCTATCGTTCCATCATCAATACGGTAGAGGTTGAATTTTTTTAAGCAGTAATTGCATCATAAGCTAATACGAACAGTGTTAGCTTTTCTGTATTAACCAATAATATATTACATCAAAATGAAGCGAATGGATAAATTTTACAATGAAACATATCTTAAATTGGAAACTGCAATCCAGGAACTGGAGATTGAAACCGACTGCCCCATAAAAAGAATTGAAGCCGTTATACACCATATCATACAAAGCCTTGCCGACTTAAAGGACTTTGTACTGAAAAATGACTTTAAGAATATGGAAGAAGAAATCCATTTTTTCAAGTATCAGAAACCTGTTATTGTTTCAAAGCTCATCTACTACAATGCCATCTATAAAATCGAAACAAGAAGACCCTACGGGAACAAGCGTACCAAGAAATATTTTACCAAAGAACTGAAAAAGCTAAAAAGGTTCTTTGAAAACAACCTTGATTTTTACAAGTATTACCGCAGCAATAATTCTTTCGTTGACGAAAAATTCTTTGTGCGTGGCAAGCACGATATAAGGCTGTGGTTAGACACATTTTATTTTGAAGCAGACCATCGTTTTTCTACTTCACACGATTATAAGGTTGCCAAGATTATTGCCAATGACCTGATACAAGTTTATTTGGAAGACAGGCTCAATAACATCAATGTGAAAAGGGGGTCGGACAATTCATTGAAATGGACGGCAAGTAAAACGGCACTGACGGAACTCATATATGCACTGTACTCCCACGGTGTATTTAACAATGGGAATACAGACATAAAATTGATAGCTAAAACTTTTGAAGAAGCCTTTAATATTGAGTTAGGCGATTTTTACCACACGTTTATGGAACTGAAAGCCCGTAAGATAAACCGAACCAAATTCCTTGACAGCCTGTGTGAAGCCCTAATAAAAAAAATGGACGAAAAGGACGGTAGGTAGGGTTTGCTATATCTGTACAGCGTAAAAAGGGTTTAATAAAAGCCCTTTTTTCTTGTCCTGTTTTACCAAGTGTAATAATCGGATATTAAAATCCTTTGTATGGTTTTGAGAATAATAAATTTTGTATATTTGCTGTGAGCTAACGGAAACGTGTTGAAAAGCAAAGCAATAAGCACCGTTACCAAATCGTTACTTGACTATCTTTGATAACCCACATAAGAGCCTTGTATTCAACCGAAAAGGCTTTTTCCTGAAAACTTTAAAATAAATATTATTAAAGATCGTTATTTTTATACAATAGGTCTCTTATCAATTATTTGTTTTAAATAGAAATCTAGCGAAGACTTATTTACACAGTCTGACATTACAGTCTGTTTATGAAAAAAAATATCTAACATTAAAATTCTACTTGTTTTTTTATATTTTCTAGAATTTCGACTCCTATCGCTTTTTGTTTTTCAAATGCGCATTCGAGAGAAAAATACTGTCAGATGCAAGAATTAATATCCAATTAACATGAGGAGGTGATTTTATTTTTAAATTGTGACAGAAAAACAATCCTTTTATATGAAATTTCGAGAACTTCATGTACGAAAAGAAGCTATTCGCAGATCGATTTTCATAAAACAGAAAAAACAAATTGTCTATTTTAAAATAGATCAATTTCTAAACATAAAGTATCATCGCGCGTATCAAATAAAATCAACTTAATATCATGAAAACTTTCTTTAGACTTTTTGGAGACTTTTGGGTGTTTGTATTCCCGCTGTTCTTTATAGATATCCCTCCATTTATAGAAACTTCTCCGATCATGGCAATGGTTTATTTTGTTATAGGAGTAGTGGGTTGGTTGGTGTTTATTGGCATCCGTTTTTGGAAAAGCATCATTGTGCCGCGGAAAATGGCAGGGAAAGTAGAAAACATGAGACGGGACGGGAAAAAAGTTGAGGCGAAAATTCTTGAAAAGAAAGTTATTAGCATACAAGGAGATTCGACAGACGAAGAGCTGGAATTTCTCGAAGAGTTTAATGACAAATTTTCTACAAAAGTATCTAACGGAGATCAAGTTCTACATCTTGTCTTTGAGTTTGAAAACCATGTTGGAACAAAAATGACTGGTTCGCTCGAGTTAGTCGACAGCAAACCCAGCCAAAAGAGATTTGAGAAAGGAAACTATTTGTCATTGGTCTTGCCCGTCGATAGTAATGCCGATGTTCCCTACTACTTTGCCGATGGAGAAATCGTAATGAAAACTCCTATTTCTACTTATTTATTCATTGCGTTTTGCTTGTTGTACTGTGTGGTTAGTTTTGTTATAGAATATCATCTATACAGCAATGGAAGAGGATTACGATTTTTGCACATATTCTTTCCTTGGGTAGTATCACCGTATGTAGGGATTTTTGTTTATAAAACGTTCGATTCTGTATTTTCGGGTAGAATTTTCGAACGATTAAACAGTAAAACCCAAAACAAACTGTTGCTCTACGGCAAAAAGGCCATCGGAGATGTTACAGAAGTATCGCAAACGGGTGTGTACATCAACGAGCAACCACAAATGAAATTTAATGTAATCTATACAGACGAACGTGGACAAACGCACCAAGCTTCTTTCAAACAAATTGTAATGCTGAATGACCTCCATAAAACCCAAACAGGAAAATGGGAATTGTTGTATCTCCGGGATGAACCCAAGGTTATCGAACTTCTAAACCCTATTTCCAATAAAGAAAACACCATCAATCTCGACGATTTTTCGAAAGAAGAACTGGCGGAATTGTTGAATGAAATTATCAGTAAAAGGAAGAATAAGGAATAAAAACCATATCAAGGAAAGTTATGCTAAAAAATGAAATAGAATTAGCGGAAAAATACCAACGCTTTATAAAAAAGTGGTCAAAGACAACGAAGTTTATGTCTTGTTCGGAGACGCCGGTGCGAGCGTCCCGCTGGTTGCTGTTGGCATTTAAAAGACACGAACAAGATGCTCGTGCCGGCGGAGGAGCAAGTGTTTCAGTATAAAAAACTAGTCATGCTATTCAAAAAGGATGTGAGTGATGAATTATCAGCCTATACTTTATAGTCATTTTCTCTTTCATAATTGGTATGAAATAATATTTTATATTTTTTCATCCGGCACAACAGACGATTATTATATTCCTAAAAATAGGATTCAAGGTTATGCACATTTGGAAAATATCCCAAATGAATGTGTTTTTCCTAAGATTACTGCGTTATCAGTAGAGTGCGCGGAGTATGACGCTATTGAAAAACTTCCTGAGTGGGTATACCAGTTAGAAAATCTTGAAGCCCTATCAATTCCATGCAGTATGCTAAAAGATGAAAAGTTCATAAACTCTGGGGTGTTTCATCAATTAAAAACCTTGGTTATAAACAGGTTGTTAGGGCTTGAGAATCCCAAAATATTATTAGATGGTGGCCGTTTGGGAAATATTATAAATTTATTTATCAATTTTCCTACATGTGAAATAATAAATACCTCTGCAATGAAAAAAATCAAGTCATTTTCTATGGATTTAGAAGATAACAACATTTTTGATTTGAGTGCTATTGAATTTTTAGGCCACCTTGATTTCTTAAAACTTCAAAATATTCCTGCAAAAGTGACTTTATCCAACCTTTCTGATATTAACTTAAAGGGGTTGGTAATAATCAATTCATTAAATAAGAAACAAAATCTATTGTTATTGATTAATAAGCATAAGTTAAAACATTTGCTCTTAAACAATTGTTTATCAACTTTAGATTTGAAGGATATAGACGACTCTTGTGAGTTAGAAGAGTTGATTATTCAAAACTGTAAGAAAGTTAAGGGATATGAAAATATATCTCAGATAAAAACCTTAAAATATTTGGAATTTTTGAATTGCAAACCTGTTATGACTATAGAGGAAAAAAATAAATTATTGGAAATGAATTTGAATTTTTTTAAAAGTGTTTAATTGGGAGAGGACGCAATAACCCCGCCGGTGCGAGTGTTCCACTGGTTGCCGTTGATATGAAAAATTTTACAAATAAACTCAGCCATCAAAAGCAATACTATGAATCCGTTAGAAATCATTAAAAACTTTATAAAATCCTAAAAAAAAATAATTCAATGAATAAACTAAAAGAGCAGTTTCAAAAATACGGTTTCACCGAAGTATTCGAGGTGCTGGCACCCCAAGCCCGGGCCGCCATTCACATGCTTCCGGGAGAAGTGCAAAGCGATGAACAAACCATAAAAACCGGAGCTTCCAAATTAGGCGGTTGTCCGGATTTGCCCAAAGGGCAGCCTTGGTTAACCAATGAGGAAACGGGAGACCTGATGAGTTTTTTTGCACAAATTAATTTGGCTGAAATTCATCCTTTTGATGCCGGGCATGAACTTCCATCCAGCGGAATGCTTTATTTCTTTTACGATGTCAAATATTTTTCATGGGGATTTGATCCGAAGAACAAGGTCGGCAGCCGCGTATTTTTTTATGAAGGTCCGCAGGAGGCTCTGGAGCGGGTGCCAACCCCGGAAGGAGCCACAGAATATAGAGCTTCATCGCTATCGTTCAAAACCGTTGAGGAAGTTCCCGAAATTTCAAGTCATTTAGCAAATGCAGATATTACGGAAGATCAGGAAGATGATTATTTAGATTTGCTGGATGAGATATCCAACGGCGAAGCGATACACAAATTGTTGGGGCACTCCAATAACATCCAAAACGGTATGGAACTGATGTGCGAATTGGTTCATCATGGCATCTACTGCGGAACTTCTGCGGCATATCGCGACCCCAAAATTAATCAATACCGCGAGCAGGCATCTCGCTGGAAGCTGCTCTGCCAAATTAATACGAGCAACGACCACGGAATCGCTCTTGGCGACGAAGCCTGCCTCTATTTCTGGATAACCGAGGAGGATTTGAAAAACAGACATTTCGAGCGGGCTTGGCAAGTATTACAAAGTTATTAATCTTCATTTTAAAACCAACTCGCAAAAAATTGATTTAGAAATTTCGTATCACAAAATTCATTTAAAAGTGAAATAATAAGCAATCAAAATTATGATTATACTTGAAATTTTAGCCACAATCATAGCAATGATGTTTAAAAGCGTAGTTGGTGTTCCTTTATTATTGTTTTTAATCTTTGTTGCTCCTCATTTTATAATTTCTACATCTTTCAAAAAGAAAATCGCCGCTAAGGCAGGTGCCAGAAACAAAAAAGAGCGAAAGCAATTTTTTGACAAATTTTTTGGTATATCAGGAATGACTTTAGTGTTACTCCCATTTTGCATTCCGTTAGTCTTCATCACAGGCGGAAGAGTTGAGCAATATCTTAGCAACCAATTCGGTACAAAAGTCGAAGCAGTAGTGTATGAAAAATCATATTCGGGTATAACGAGTAATTATGAGGACATAGACAGAAGCTATTTTGTGTTCCCGCTGCCCGATGGCACTTACGCAAAAGCCTCGCTGCTTGATAGCGATATGAAACAAAGGTTATCAGTAGGAGACCGCGTTATGATTAAGTATCTGCCTTATTCGATGAAAATTTATCCTGTGATTAATATAGCGGAATAAAATAAAACACAGACAATAAAATAATGAATTACAACTTATTAAAGGATACAAAACATTAAAAAGGAAAAATTATGAAAACACCAAAAAAATTGATTTAGAAATTTCTTCCCCCGGTAGAGTTCACCGCAGACATTGTGCTGTTTGATTATGAAACCTCACTTAATGAAAACCGTTATTTGCAACAAGAATATGAAAAAATTAAATGAAAAAGAGATGATTAAATTACTCATTGCCAAAGAATCAAATGTTTCCGATTGGGAAAAATTTGTATCTGAAAATGATAGTACCGCCATAGATCGAGATGGCAGAACCTTTTTAATGTCAGCCATTTTAAAAAATAATATTGAATTATCGAAATTTTTAATTAAAAAAGGATATGAAATCAATGCACAAGATAACCAGGGGATGACACCTCTGCATTTTGTTTCTATTCATGGGTTTTACGAATTGGCAATAATATTAGTAGACAATGGTGCTGAATTAGAAATTAAAGATAACTGGGGTAATACACCACTGTGGAGAGCAGCAATGAATAACAGCACTAAAATTATTGAGTTGTTGCTTAAGCATGGTGCGAATATCAATCAAAAAAATAATTCTGGAGTATCGCCTAAAGATTTAATGCAATAAGAATCACCCCGATATCACGGATTAGAAATCCGCGACATCGGGTTCAGGAACGATAGAAAACGGACAAATATTGTGTAGAGTATGTAACTTAGAAAAAAGTAACAAGTAGGTATTAATTATGGATAAGAAGATTTTTTTTAAACTAGAAGTAGTGAATGATTATCCGCCCGTTGACGAAGAAAGTTTATGGGCAAAGGAATTGCAGAATGGCTTATTTGAAATTGATAATATTCCTTTTTATACAAAAGAAGTTTCATTGGGCGACTTAGTATCTACAGTTCGTAAAGATGATGTTTTGTATTTTAAAAAAGTTGAAAAAAATTCTGCCAATAACACACTTCGAGTAATATTTCTGAGGAGCGATGAGTTCGTGGTGACAGTATCTCAATATTTAACTCAGTTGGGGTGTGAAATAGAGAAATTCTCTGAAAAGTTCATGGCGTTATCAGTTGATAACTTGGATGTCTTAGCATCTGTTCTAGAGTATTTAGAGCTTATGAGTGAACAAGGGATTCTTGACTATGAAACTGGAAAACTAAATTTATAAAAAGCCCGATGGCCCGATGTCTCGGATTTGCAAATCCGAGACATCGGGATCCTTTTGATGGCGAAACAGAAGCTCGTTTTGTAATAGACGATGACTTTGGAGGCGAAAAAGACAAACCATTAACAGCAAAATAAAATTTGAACACAAAAAAACAAAAATATGATCAGCATTGAAAAAAACCGTCTTGATGGTATTACTTTAGGACAAAGTAAAGAGGAAATAGAAAAACAAGAGTTTGATAAATCTCAATACCGTTTGGAATTTGAAAAGCAAAAAGGTCGTGAGGTTTTAATAACCGTGTCGGTTCGTGATATACCAAACTTCAAACTTAACGGAAACGAAATCAACTTCAATAATTTAGAGGAGTTCTTAAAGGAAGAAAATCCGCTGGTGGATGATTATATTCTTGTATTCACTAAATACAGATTAACATTGATACCGGATTTTAAAGAGAAGTTATTTGCAGAAGTTTTAATATACGATGAAAGCGTAAAAGACCTTTATGAAGAATTTTATGATGATTATTATTTGAATCTTAAGGAATGACGAGTAAATAAAATTTTACCCCTTAAAGACAGGAAAATATGGTATTTCCATTAGACGAAAAATTCATTACCGACACAGAAAACGAACTCAATGTTTTGTTTCCCAACAACTTCAAAACCAAAATGATACAAGAAAACGGTGGAGAAGTATTTACCGAAGACGACAATTGGCAACTTTATCCGTTTTTCGATCAATCGGATAAGAAGAGAATCAGTCGCACCTGCAACCATATCGGGCTCGAAACCAAACAAGCAAGAGAATGGATAAACTTCCCGGACGATGCCGTTGCCATTGCAGGAAACGGTTGTGGAGACCACTTGGTACTGCTCACTACAGACGGAGGCAAGAAACTTGGCGAAGAAATTTTTATCTGGCATCACGAGACCGGTGAAGTTGAAAAGACCGCCGAAACCATCACCGAACTTCTCGATGATGATTTTGAGGATGAAGATTTTTATTTTTAAGAAAGGATAGCGTATGCAAGAAGCAGCAAAAAAACAACTATTGAAATCAACGGACAGTGAAAAAGAATTGCTGATTTGGGGAATCCCCATTGAAAAAGTAGATGAAATGGCAGCACTGGGAATTCCGCTTGCTGCATCGGGAGACATTGGTATTTTGGAGGTTTTTAATCCGAAGAAGCGACAATATAATCAAAGTGAATTTCTTCGCCATTAATCAGTAAATAAGTTGCTTTTTTGTTTGCTGAAAGTATTTTTTCAACGGTAGCGTTGAAATGAAAAGTAGCCCCTTGTTTTTCAGCAACGGACTTCATTGCCAACACCAATTGGTAAAAACCACCCATGGGATAATGCGTTCCCAAAGCATAGCCACCATAGTTCATCATGCTGTACAATGCCGGAATATTTTTGGGTGAAGCACCCAGAAAAATCACCGGAAATTCCATGAGTGTTCTGAGCTTTTCATTTTTGAAATACTTGGCAACATAGCTTCTGAAATTGCTAAGCAAATCCAGTTTCAAGGCACTTTTGGCTATTTTTGGCGAAACAAATTCTAACCAATTATGGCAAGGTTTGTTTACAAAATCCTGCATGCCTACTTCGTACTTAAACTTGGCGGATTGCATAAATTTTTCCAATTGTCTTCCTGCACCTTTTTCCGTTTTTTCAAACAACGTTTTTAGCTCTTCAATGCTTTCGGGTACGTTCATTTTTTCGTCCGAAAAAATCATTTCAAACTGCGGATTTAAGGAAATCAGTTGTAGAAAATCGGAAGTTTTGTAACCAAAATCTGCAAAAAAATTCTCCATAATATCAGGCATCCAATACCAACTCGGTCCCATGTCAAAAACATAGCCTTCGGTAGTAGAAAATTGCCTTGCTCTTCCTCCAGCTTGCCCATGCTTTTCAAATACGTGAACTTCATTACCAGCCTGAGCCAAATAAGCTGCAGCTGACAAACCTGAAAATCCAGAACCGATTATGGCTATTTTTTTACGCATTAGTTTTTGAATTTTAAAGCCTCATTTAACAAATGTTCCGTTTCAATATTTTTATCATAAATCGGTTGATGAAAATCGTTGAGTTTGTTGAGTAATCGAATGAGTTCCATTTTTTCAGAATGGGTCAAATCTCCAGTGACGATTTCGGTAGCCTTTCTGATTTTACTCATTTGATTTTCCAAAGCCAATAATCCTTTTGAGGTAATGGAAATCACTTTACTTCGTTTGTCTATGAGAGAATTACTTTGCTCAATCCAACCTTGGGAAATCAAGCGATTGATAATCTGCATCCCAACAGGTTTTTCGTGGACATTCTTTTTTATCAACTCCATTTTTGACATTTCACCAAATGCTTTGAGGTTGATGAGGTAAATAAAATCTTCCTGCGTAGAAAAATCAGACCCTAAAATCGCTGATTTAGAATAACTTTTGGCATATCTATTCATGTGCACAATCAACGTATTGATAACACTTTCGGCACTTCGTCCGTTTTCTTTTCCTTCCCAATCAAGCTCACTATCTGTGTGCTGATTACTGGCAGAAATCCAATTTTTAAACCCATCAACAGAATGTTCATATCGACCCTCATTACTGATTTCAAATTCTTGGATCAAATCCCTCACGTCATGCAATAAATTGTAATTCATTTTCCTTAAAATTAGTATAAAAATATACTATTTATTTTTAAGTAAGAATTATTTTATACTTTTTATTTACAATTTAGTATATAATTATACTATTCAGTATGTTTTATGAAGATTATACTTTTTAAGAATTATTAATCTTTTCCAATAACACTAATAAATGAAATCAATCGTTTTCCCTCGCGTTTGGTGGCACATTTGCAAAACCGCACAAATCCCACGCTAAAGCTAAGTTTTGCAAAAGAGCCACCAAGTCAAGGCACCACACGAGAGGAAGACCACTTAACTAAAATAAAAAATATAACGCCTGCCTGTAACATGGGTTTTGCAAGATGCGGGGTTGAAGGAAATCTATTGAACTTTTTTGCTATATTTGAACTGTGGTATTTCTATTGAAGTTCGGTGCTAAAAATCCCCGCCTTCGGCAATACCAAAACCGTTATCTGTCATTTTAAAAACAACACCTTCCCAATGAAACAATTATTAATTATATATTTTGTCATTTTTGTAAAACTAAACTTATTTGCGCAAAATAAAAATTTAACTATTATTCCTTTCACTACTGAAAATAACGGCATTCATTTTTACGCAAAGGTCAATGAAAATGACAGCATTAAATTTCTTTTTGATACAGGTGCGGACGGTTCAGTAATTAACAAGCAGTCACTAAACAAATTAACGTTGTCTATTAATGGTAAATCTTTAAACAGAGGAGCAAATGGAACAAATGAGGTAGATTTAAGTAAAGACAATAAATTAACTTTTGGACAAATTGAAAAGCAAAATGTTTCTTTCACAATTATTCCTTATGACATAACATCTTTTGATGGCGTTTTTGGAGCAGATTTAATGAAAGGACATATTATAGAAATTGATTATGACAAACAACAATTAAAATTTCATGATGAAGATAAAAATGATTTAGATTATAAAAATTACACTAAAATCAAACTTCATCTAATTGACAATTATCCAACAATTAAAACTTCAATGCAAATTAATGGTAAGCGATATTCAGGATTCTTTGGTCTTGACAGTGGTGCAGATGATGCTTTGACTATTTTATCTCCCTATGTTATAAAGAATAATCTTGAAAATAAAATGACAAAAATTGGTTCGGCTTCCGCACAAGGTTCTGACGGTAAAATTTTAGAAAGTCCCGTAGTTTTATGTCCTGAATTAATATTTGCAAACAAAATTTTATATAATGTACCAATGATACTTTCTACTGCAAAAGAAGGAATAGATGCAACAGATAAGATGGTAGGTATTTTTGGAAATGCTTTTTTAAAAAAATTCAACACCATTATTGACTTTAAAAATGGGTACATATATTATAAACTCAATAAAAATTTATACACAAAATTCTATTAAAAAAACGACAGATAACATAGTATTGGCAAAATGCGGGGAGAAGTACAAAATTGAAAAGCAGAAAAAATAATCCGCTCATGCTTTTCAATTATGCATTTTTTTGTAATTTAACAATCAGAAAAAGCAATTTGCTTCGTTCGGTCGAAATTGAACTTTTCGTCCAATTTAGCTCGCCCTTCGCAAATACTTTTTCCGTTACCTGCAACCCTAAACGAACGACAGTGCAAACTTTGAGCAACATGACAATAGCCATAATTTTTAGACAAGATGAGCAACAATTTTTTTGACTTTATTAATCTTCATAATGGCGAAGAGAAGAGAGAAAAGGTTTTAGAAACAATAAAATCAAATATCTCATTTCGTGGTTCTAATCTTTGGATTTTAGCTTGTGCAATTGTCATTGCTTCCGTAGGACTAAATGTAAATTCAACAGCCGTAATAATTGGTGCAATGCTAATTTCACCATTAATGGGACCAATTGTAGGAACGGGTTTTGCATTGGCAATTTACGACTTTGAATTACTAAAAAAATCAGGCATAAACTTACTAATTGCGACAATTGTGAGTTTACTTGTTGCGACAATTTATTTTTTTGTCAGCCCATTCAAAGAAACGCAATCTGAATTATTAGCAAGAACCTCTCCCAATATTTACGATGTATTAATTGCCTTTTTTGGTGGTTTAGTTGGCGTTATTGCTTTAACACGAGTAGAAAAAGGCAATCCAATTCCCGGAGTTGCTATTGCAACAGCTTTGATGCCACCACTTTGTACAGCAGGTTATGGCTTAGCAATCGGAAATTTTTCTTACTTCTTTGGAGCATTTTATTTGTACAGCATTAATTGTGTTTTTATTTGTATTTCAACTTTCTTAATCGTTAAATATCTGAAATACGAGCCTGTAAATAATTTAAACACAAAATTTGAAAAGCAAATAAGATATGGAATTACAAGTTTAATATTTGTAATGATTATCCCAAGTTTTTATTTGGCTTTCAATTTATTTCAAGAGAAAAAATTTAGTCAAAATGTAGAGCAGTTTATTTCAAAAGAATTTTCAAGTAATGGTTATGCACTTATATATAAAGACATTTCGTACACGACAAATCCTAAGAAGATTGAATTAGCCTTTCTGACAAAAAAATTCACAACACAGGAATTAGACATTTTAAATCAAAAACTTTTACAGTACGACATTACAAACACCAAACTAAATATCAGGCAAGACACAAAAGACATAAAAGGTGAAATTTTAGACGAATTAGGAAAACAGGATAAAATCTTATCAGACAAAGACATTTTAATCAATAACCTGCACAACGAATTGAATAAATATAAATTTAACAATCCCGAAACAATCAAAGAAATTACAATTTTGTTTCCAGAGTTAAAGAACATATCTATTGGCAGACACATTTCAAATGTAAATACAGACAGTTGCAAAACAGAAATAGTTTTACTTTACCAAACAGATGATAAAATAAAAAAGTTTGACACCGAGAAATTACAACAATGGTTAAGCCAAAAACTCAAAACAACCGACATAAAAATAGTGCGACAACAATAAGGGCAGCAGGTAACATCGGTTTGGCAATATGGAGGCTGAAGTGCTTCTATGAAACATTTTGTGCAAGGATGAACTTTCGTTCTTCGATTTTCCGATCCTTCGTAAAGCACAGAACCGTTGTGCGTCAGTTTAGAAAAACAGAAAACCGAAAGAAACTAACTAAATAATGATTATTATTGAAAATGAAAAATTGCTTATTCGAGAATTAGCTGAAAATGATGTCCATGTAATTTTCGAACTTTATTCTGACAAAGAAGCTATGAAATATAGAGGAAGTAGTCCTTTTGAAAATATTGATGAAGCAAAAGAAATGCTGAAAAAAGTTGCCGAAAACATTAAAAACGGAACTGAGTTTAGGTACGCAATTCTTGAAAAAGTAACAAACAACTTAATTGGAACTTACCTGATAACGCCTATTAGTAATACCGAATGTACAATTGGTTGCTCAATTGGAAAGAAATATTGGAGGAAAGGTTATGGTTTTGAAGTTATGATGCTTATGACAGAATATTTACGAAGTAGAAATTACGAAAAATTAACTGGGTTTATTAAGAAAGCAAATATTCCATCAATTAAATTAGTAGAAAAAATGAATTTTGTGTTAATTGAACAAACCGAAAAACCAGAATTCTACAAATACGAAAAAGAAATTAATAATTGAAAGAAAAATCGAACTCACAACATCGATTTGGCAATTGGCGGGCTGAACGGCTTTATATCAACGAAAGTGCAAAATTCAACTTTCGTTCTTCGCATCAACTTCAGTGCTAAAAATCCCGCCATCGCCAATACGCGGCTCGTTATATGCAATGCTGTTAAAAAAAATCAAAGAGTAGCGATCACTCAAAAAAGAATTTCCCACCCCTCATCAGCATATTTGCAAAATCCCAATACTAAACCAACCGCTGATTTTGCAAAAGAGCTGATTTCCCTTGAATCAATGATCATAACTTTATTTTAGGTTAATAAAAAAATTAGGAACATTTTTATTTATAATTTCTCTATAGAACTTATTTTATACACTTTTAAATTTCCCCTACCTTTTCCGCGTTTCTATGAAAGCAACCATTCCATACTGCTTTTATTTTTTGGGATTACGCTTTTCTCCCAATAAGCCGTTGCACAAAAAGAACCGATAAAAATTTCTATTTTTAAAACTGAACCAAAAAATTGGTCAAACTCTGACTTTCGTCTAAACCTATTTTCTTTCTTAATCGGGACCGTGCAACGACTATGCTATGAGGGCTTTGTTGGGTAATTGCCGAAATTTCTTTAGACGAAAAATTCAAGCGCAGGAAAGCACAAAGACGTAATTCATTTTTGGTCAGGTTCGGATATTTTTCCAATAACCTTTTATAAAAATCACTATCGGTTTCCATAAACAGCTTTTCAAACTCTTTTTTGTTAAAAGCCTGAGTTTCGCTTCGCAGATCACCTATGATTTTCGAAAGTATTTTGTTGGTGGTGTTAACCTACCTGCACCACAGCAATGTAGATGTGAATGATGAGATATTTAGTCCAGAAGAAAAACAGGGGGCTTTGGATTTTTTCTTTGGAAAAAATGAATAAAATTATTTTTTCATTCTTTTATCTCTGATCAAAGCATCTACAACTCCCAGTATCACAACTTCGTCGTTTTCATCAATAGTCACACTTTTAGCGTAATCACTATTTAAAGCAACCAAACGATTATTTGGTTTATCGTATCGTTTTAATGTATATTCTGAACTATTAATAGACACAACTATATCATCTCCATCCGTAGGGTAATAGTCGGAACGTATGATGATAATATCGTTTTCTAAATACTCCGGATACATTGATAATCCTTTCACACGATTTACAAATGTACTTTCTACTTTCGATAAATATCGTTCGTCTAAACTGATCCGATCACTTAAAAAATCTTCTGCAGGAGAAGGAAATCCAGCACGAATTCCTCCACATACTTGAACATATTTTTTTTCTCCTTCTGCATGGATGGTTAGATTTTCTAATTCAGTTCCAAAATAGGGTGCTTTTTTAAATGTTATCATTGTATGGTAAGTATATCATTCCACTTTGTTGTATAGTTAGGACTCAATAAATCTTGTCTCATTTTCCATGTTTTATCTAATGCTTGAGAACCAATTTTTAATTTTTTAACTCCATATTTAAAATTCATTTGATCCATAACATTCATCAGTTTTCGATGCTTTGGGTGCTCGTCTTCAAACATATTAAATTGTTTCTCACTTTCAGGTGTAATTCCACCAACTATAACCCCCGCTTTTTTATAGGCATACCCTTTTTTATAAATAGCATCTAATCCAATTTTTGCATATTTAATAATCTCAATAGATGAATTAGTAGGGAAGGGGATAGTTACATTGATTGATTGGTAATATTGTGGTTTATCTTCTTGAAATCGATTCGTAAAAATAAAAACCGTTACAAGTTGACAATTGCTGTGTTGGTTGCGTAATTTTTCGGCACAAGTTGCAGCAAAAGTTGCAATGCGTTCCTGTAAATAGGTTTTATCTTCATACGTTTTATCAAAAGATCTTGTCGTAGCAATATTCTTTTTAGTTTTTACATCTTCTAGTTCCATAACAGATATACCTTCTAACTCCTTTTTTAATCGTAAACCGACTACAGTAAATTCCTTTCGAACATATTCATCAGAAAGTAAAGTAAAATCTAATGCTTTATTTACTCCTTTTGCCTTTAATTTTTTAGCAAATTGTCTACCAATACCCCATACATCTTCAATAGCTAACCAGCGTAGTGCTTTTATTCGTTTTTCTTCGGAATCTATAGCATAAACTCCTTCTAATTGCGGATATTTTTTAGCTATTCTATTGGCCACTTTAGTCAATGCTTTTGTGGGAGCAATTCCAATACACGTTGGAATTAAAGTGTTTTTAAGCACTTCTTTTCGTATCTCTTTTGCATATGATACTAAATTATAATTTTCATATCCCTTGAATTGTAAAAAGCTTTCATCTATCGAGTAAACTTCTAAATCAGGAGTGTATTTTCTTAGTATTCGAGTTACACGGTTACTCATATCGCCATACAAAGCATAGTTGGAGGAAAATACATTTACATTATTATCCTGAAATATCTTTTTGTATTCAAAAGCGGGTGCTCCCATTGGAATACCTAATGCTTTGGCTTCGTTAGAACGTGCAACAACACACCCATCGTTATTACTTAAAACAACAATTGGTTTATGGCGCAAAGTGGGAT
Source organism: Vaginella massiliensis (assembly GCF_900089075.1). GTDB lineage: Bacteria > Bacteroidota > Bacteroidia > Flavobacteriales > Weeksellaceae > Weeksella > Weeksella massiliensis_A. Next base: position 785,612 of record NZ_LT593747.1, on the reverse strand, counting down.
TAAAAACCCTTTCACAACTCGCATAAAAATTATTACAATCTACTAAAGCATACATTTTGCAAAATTATTAAATTAGTAAACGTGCTAAAGTTAAATTATTATGATGCCAAAAAACGTCGTTTGTTTATCGTTAGATTTAGGAAATTCATTAGAACCTGAGCACATATCTAACATTGAGATTGTTGCGAAAAATTTAGAAGATTTTAATAATCGTTTTCAAACAGAATTTTATCTTTTTTATGATACGGATGGATATACTTTTGAAATCCCTGAACAATTTATAATTAATGATTTATTAAATTGGTTTGTTGAAGGTATTGGAGAATTATTAGCTTTTTCATATTCTCCAACTCGAGACAGTTATTTTGATTTAAATGCTTATTTAAATGTTCGCAAAACAGAGTTAGATTTTTTACATAGTTTTGAAATGTATAACAATTATCGTCAACGTTATATTGATTATGCCCCCTTAGGATTTTTAGAAGAGGAGTCGTATTTTTTTATAAAAGAAAATCTTACTAATTTGATATTAGACTATTCCCGCAATTTTAATGGATAAGACCAATTCTGCAAGTTTTTTAATTCTAATAGGCGAAGTATAAAATTATTTATTTTCGTTTATTTTGTTTGTTTCGTTTATTTCGTTTATTTCGTTTATTTCGTTTAATTTTGTATAAAACAATTTAACTATGGAAGCATTAGACTATATAAAAAGACCCACTAAGAAAGAACAACGAGTGGCTATTGAATCTTATGTAGCACTTTCTTCAATTTTATCACAATTGAAGCAAGATGATACTGAAATAGAAATCGAAGAAACAAACGACAGAATTAAAATACCTTTTAAAGCTTTAAAACTTTTAAGTGAAATTTTGAAGTCAATGAGTGAAGGAAATCCAATATCTATTGTCCCTATTGCAACGGAAGTTACTACTCAAAAAGCAGCTGAAATATTGGGTTGTTCACGACCTCATTTAGTTAAACTTTTAGAGCAAGGTGAAATTGATTTTACAATGGTTGGAAGACATCGTCGTATTCTATTTGAAGATGTAATCAAATATAAAAACGAAATGAAGCAAAAACAGAAAAAGCATATCATTGATATTATGAACTTTGATGACGAAATAGGTTTATATGATTCATAGTGTTCGATACAAAGCTGTTCTTGACACCAATGTAATATTTCCTATCGTGATTAGAGATTTATTATTTTGGTTTGCTCATTATGATTTATATACCCCAAAATAGAGTAAAATCATTTTTGATGAATGGAAATCTGTAATGATTCGAAAGGGAGTTGAATCTTCCCAAACAGAGAAGCGGATAAACATAGCAAATTTGGCATTTCCCGATGCTTTAGTATTAATTATGAAGGTTTAATTGATAATTTAAATTTACCTGATAAAGATGATAGACATGTATTAGCTGCTGCTATTAAAGTCAATGCCAATATTATTGTAACTAATAATTTGAAGGATTTTCCAGATGATTTTCTTACAGATATCATTGATTTAAATCCAAAAATAGCCCTCCAAGCTTTTAAAGATTTGGTATTAAATCGCAAAAACCCGCCAATGGATGAATTTCAAGTATTAGAAAGTTTTAGAAAAAATGGATTAAATCAAACAGCAGATTATTTACATGCTTTATTGTAATTAATGATACCAAAAATCGACCGTTTTAAGGGACTACTTTTGAGTACTCCTTTTTTTATTTTGAACAGTGCTTTTTATCGTTATTTTTATTAGTTTTATAAAATAACCTTTTATAGTGCTATTTTTATGATTATTGGATATGCACGAGTTTCTACGAAGGATCAAAATTTAGAAAATCAAATCGAGTTGTTGAAACAGCATGGATGCGAAAAAATATTTTCAGATGTTGCGAGTGGAGTGAAAGAAGATAGAAAAGGTTTATTAGAACTTTTAGAATTTGCTCGACCAGGTGATACGATATTGGTATATAAGAATGATCGTATTTTTCGTTCCTTAAAAAATATGGTCGATCTGATTGAAACCTTCAATCAAAAAAAGATTCATTTCAAATCGATAACAGAACCTGAGTTTGATACTCATTCAGCCAATGGGAAGTTTTTACTTCAGATATTTAGTGCAGTTGCCGAGTTTGAACGCAACCTAATCAGCGAACGAACCAAACACGGTTTAGAAGGAGCACGAAGACGTAATGAAACCTTAGGTAGACCTAAAGGTATCTCCAAAGAAACATTAGAAAAGTACCAGTACGCAAAGCATCTTTACGATAATAAAAAACTAAGTATTGATAAGGCTTGTAAACAAGCTGGAATAAGTAAAACTACGTTTTATAGAGTGGAGAAGGGGAGTGATATATAGAAATAAATTTATATAAAAATATATGTATATACAACCTAAGAATTTAAATGAAGTGTCATCATAAGCAATAAATTATGGAATGTCGTTTAATGTCGTGTTAAATTGTTATTTTTAACAAAAAATAACTTAATGTACAATATACTATTATCGGATAATATTGAAGTTGAAATAACTAAAATATATCAAATGAAAACTTATGATTCTTTAATTGAAGGAACAACTAATAAAGAATTAAATGATGATATTTTAGTTGATATTAAGCAACTAGCTAAGCGTATTTTTTTTAAAATTCGTATTACGTAATCGATCCAAGAGTAACGAACGATGTTGTTCATCTTTATACTATTATTTTCGAATTAATGTTATTCATACTTTTCTATAATTAGAAAAAAATCATTTCGTATTAATAGTTGTTTGTTTTCAATGTGAAAGTTTCGTGGAGGGTATATTGATAATAAGTTAGATAAAATTAAAAAAATAAAACATACTAAGAACCTATTATAATGGCTAAAAAGAAAAAAGAAGAAGTTCAAGAAACGATAGAAAAAACGTTGTGGAAAGCAGCAGATAAATTGCGTAAAAACATCAATGCGGCGGAATATAAAGATGTGGTTCTTGGCTTAATTTTCTTAAAATATATATCCATTGCATTTGAAAAATTGCATGCCGAATTAACCGAACAAATCGATCAAGGAGCAGATCCCGAAGATAGAGAAGAATATACCGCAGAAAACGTATTCTTTGTGCCACCTTCGGCACGTTGGTCGTTTTTACAATCGAATGCAAAACAAACCACCATTGGTAAAATCGTAGATGACGGCATGGATGCTATCGAAGCAGAAAACCCACAATTGAAAGGAATTTTACCAAAGGTATATGCCAAACAAAATTTGGATCCAACGAGCTTAGGCGATTTAATTGACTTAATTGGAAATATCGACTTTGGCGATACGCAAGAACGTTCTGCTGATGTATTAGGACACGTGTTCGAATATTTCTTAGGTCAGTTTGCTTTGGCAGAAGGACAAAAAGGCGGACAATTCTATACGCCACGTTCGGTTGTAGAATTATTGGTGGAAATGTTAGAACCGCACAAAGGTCGTGTATTTGATCCTTGTTGTGGATCGGGTGGTATGTTTGTACAGTCCGAAAAGTTTGTCGAAGAACATCAGGGAAGAATTGATGATATCTCGATTTACGGACAAGAGTCCAACCAAACCACTTGGCGTTTGGCCAAGATGAACTTAGCCATTCGTGGGATTGATTCTTCGCAAGTGAAATGGAATTCGGAAGGTTCCTTTTTGAATGACGCACATAAAGATTTAAAAGCCGATTATATTATCGCTAATCCACCGTTTAACGTGAGCGATTGGTCGGGTGATTTATTGCGTAACGATGCGCGTTGGCAGTTTGGTACACCTCCTGTAGGGAATGCCAACTTTGCGTGGTTGCAACATTTCATCCATCACTTAGCACCAACAGGGCAAGCAGGTGTGGTATTGGCAAAAGGCGCCTTAACCTCTAAAACTTCGGGAGAAGGCGAAATCCGTAAAAACTTAATTGAGGAAGGATTAATTGACTGTATTGTCAACTTACCTGCTAAACTTTTCTTGAATACGCAAATACCTGCGGCTTTGTGGTTTATGCGCCGTAAGAAAGTTCCGAATGCGAAATATCGTAACACCGAAAACGAAATCTTATTTATCGATGCACGTAATTTAGGGCATCTCATCAACCGCAGAAACCGTGAGTTGAGCAAAGAAGATATTGATTTAATTGCTTCTACCTACCACAATTGGCGTAATGCATTCCCCTCCTCAGGAGGGGTGGTCGAAGACCGGGGTGGTTACAAAGACATCCCAGGCTTCTGCGCTTCCGTAACATTAGACAAAGTGCGAGAATTGGATTATGTACTCACACCGGGACGCTATGTAGGTTTACCGGATGAAGAAGACGATTTCAACTTTGTAGAGCGTTTTACTTCGTTGAAAACAACTTTAGCCGAACAATTAGCCAAAGAAGCGGAACTGAATACGATTATTGCGGAGAACTTGTCGAAAATTGAACTGCCAAAAGAATGAGTAAAGATTTAACCCTTTCCCAACAACATATAGAAAACCGAATTTTTACGATTCGGGGGAAACAAGTCATGTTCGACAGAGATCTGGCAGAAATGTACCAGGTGGAAGTAAAAAGGTTAAATGAGCAAGTAAAACGGAACATTGACCGGTTTCCCGAGACATTTCGTTTTCAGCTGAATAGCCAAGAAAAAGATGAACTGGTCGCAAATTGCGACCAGTTCGAATCGTTAAAACATTCCGCTGTAAATCCGTATGCTTTTACAGAGCAAGGTGTAGCGATGCTGTCTGTTATTTTTAAATTCAATTAAGAGTCCTATGACCAACGAAATTATACTCTACCAATCGGATGATTTACCAGAACGGATTGAAGTAATCATAGAAGGAGAAACTGTATGGCTGTCTCAAGAGCAAATGGCTCAACTCTTTAATCAAACGAAGCAAAATATAAGCTTACATATCAACAATTGCTATAAGGAAGGAGAATTAGATAGAAAGGCAACTGTCAAGGAATCCTTGACAGTTCGAAAAGAAGGAAATAGAACCGTGCGAAGAATGATAGAGTTCTATAACCTCGATGTAATTATCTCTGTGGGTTATCGCGTTAAATCAAAGCAGGGTACTCAGTTTAGAATTTGGGCTACGAACGTATTGAGAGAGTATTTATTAAAAGGGTATGCACTGAATCAACGTATGGATCGAGTTGAAAACCATGTGGACGAGCTCAGTAAGAAAATGGATATCATATCTTTACAGATCGAATCTAATAAACTTCCTAATCAAGGCGTTTTCTTCAATGGACAGGTGTTCGATGCTTACAACTTTGTGTCTGATCTGGTACGAAATGCCAAATCCTCTGTTCTCCTTATCGATAATTATGTGGACGACACGGTGTTGACTTTATTAAGTAAAAGGAAAAAGAATGTGAAAGCCAATATCTATACGGCAACTATTAGCCAACAGCTGCGCTTGGATCTGCAGAAACATAATCAGCAGTATCCAGCAATAGGTATCCATTTATTCAAACAAAGCCACGACCGCTTTTTAATCATTGATGAAAAGGAGTTGTACCACATTGGCGCTTCGCTAAAAGATTTGGGGAAGAAATGGTTTGCTTCTTCGAGGATGGATAGCTTGTGTAAGGATGTATTGAGTAAAATTAAAAAAGGAGAATGATGGAGAATAGGAATTGGAAGGAATATAAAATAAAAGATATTGCTGAAGTTATAGGAGGTGGTACTCCGAGAACAGATAATCCTGATTTCTGGAATGGAGATATACCATGGATAACCCCTCGTGATTTAACGGGATATTCTAAGAGGTATATTTCAAAAGGGGAACGATTTATATCAAGTGAGGGTTTAAAAGGTTCATCTACAAGGTTGCTTCCTAAAGGTACTGTTCTTTTAACTTCTCGTGCACCTATTGGCTATGTAGCAATTGCAGATAATGAAATTTGCACAAATCAAGGGTTTAAGAATTTAGTTCTTAATGAAGATTTAGTTTATAATAAATTTATTTATTATTGGATTAAAAATAATATTGACTATTTACAATCTATAGGCACAGGAACAACTTTTGCTGAAATAAGTGGAAACGTTATAAAAGAAATTGAAATCCAACTTCCCCCACTTCCCGAGCAAAAAGCCATTGCTTCGGTATTGTCGAGTTTGGATGATAAAATCGACTTATTACACCAACAAAACCAAACCTTAGAGGCTTTAGCTGAAACTTTATTCCGTCAGTGGTTTATTGAAGAAGCTAAGGAGGATTGGGAGGAAGGAAAGTTGGGAGATGAATTTGATTTTACTATGGGACAATCTCCTCCAGGCAATACATATAATGAAAATAGAGAAGGTATTCCATTGTATCAAGGAAATGCTGATTTTGGATTTAGATTTCCAACTAATCGAATTTTTACAACTGAACCCAAAAGATTTGCAGAAAAATTTGATACATTAATTAGTGTAAGGGCTCCAGTTGGTGCACAGAATATGGCAAATGAGAAATGTTGTATCGGGCGTGGTGTTGCAGCATTTAAATATAAAGAACATCAATCATTTTTTAGCTACACATATTACAAATTAGCTTCATTGATGAATGAAATTAAACAATTCAATGAGGCAGGAACTGTTTTTGGCTCAATATCAAAATCAGATTTTGAAAATATTGATATTGTTAAACCGCCTAAGTCTTTGATTGAAAAATTTGAAATTAAAGTTAAGCCAATAGATTTAAAAATATTAGAAAATTCAAAACAAATCCAAACCCTCACTCAACTTCGCGATACTTTATTGCCTAAATTAATGAGTGGCGAGGTGAGGGTGAAAAATTAAAATTATTATTATGGATGCAAAAAAATTTTCTGAACATTTAATTTTTGAAAGATTAGAACAATTACGAGAAACGTTAAATGCTGAAAATGCCATTGATATAATAGGTGTTGAAGATTATAACTTTATGGAAAGTTTTCATTCTTATACATCTATGCAGCTTAAGTTAGTGTTATTTACGCTAGTAACAGAAAAAGAACTTAATGCAATTTCTTCAGAAATAAATGCAGGAGTTTCCCATTTAAATGCTTTTGTAGGAAGTAAAAACCAAGGACACTTAACTAATGCTTTGAATAATTTTAACTCAGCATTAAGTAGAGTTACACGTTTACCCATACCAATTACAAAAAAAGGATTTGATTATTCTGGTGATATTTCGAATTTTCAAAAGACGATAAAAGAGGCATATGAATCAATTAATAAACAAAATGAAGAATTAAAAGAATCATTAAAATTAATTGAAAAAGATTTACAAGCTAAGAATGATTTAGTAATTCAATTGCAATCTCAATTATCTACTAAAGAAGTTGAAATTCAAAATGTATTATCTCAATATAATACTGAATTTGAAAAGATTAAATCTAGTAATAATACAGTTTTTGAAAATGAAAAAACACGATTTAATTCTGAAATAGAAGCTGATCGTAAAAGATATCAAGAAGAAATCGAAAAAGAAAAAAACACCTTCAAAGAAGCATTTGAAAAACAAATTTCTGATTTACAGAATGAAACGAAATCTACAATTGAAAATCTGAAACAAAAATTAGAAGAAGCTAAAAAAATTGTAAATATTGTAGGAAATGTGGGAGTTACTGGTAACTATCAGAAAATCGCCAGCGAGCATAAAACCACAGCAAATACATTTCGTTGGATTAGTATTGGAATAATGATAGTGATGTCAGGTTTGCTAATTTGGACTATAATTGATTTATCAAAAGATGGTTTTGATTTATATAAATCAATAGTTAGGATTGTGGCAGCGACGATTCTAACTTATCCTGCCATTTATGCTTCAAAAGAATCTTCTAGACACAGAGTTCTTGAAACAAAAAATAGAAATTTAGAATTGGAATTAGCTTCGTTAGGTCCATTTATTGAATTGTTGTCAGAAGATAAGAAAGAGAAAATCAAAGAAGATTTGGTGTACAGATATTTCGGAAATGGTTTATCAGAAGAAAATGTAAAAGAAAGTGAAGAGGATGTTTCTATTAATGGACTAGAAAAAATAATTAAAGCAATGTTGCCATTGATTAAAAAATAACCAACCATGACCGAAAACGAAATAGAATTCTTAAGCTTGACTTATACAAGGCAAAGAATACGGCAAATTGCTGTAATTAAGTATATTTGTGTAATAGTTGAATTTTAAAATGAACCGGAAATGAATTATGATATAAAAATAGTAGGAGAAGATGAAGACAACGGTAAAATTGAATTTGACCGTTTGGCTCTACTTACGAAGTCAACAAAAGACATTGCCACAAAAGCATTGATGCTACAGCTGAGAGGTTATAGTGATATTGCACCTGACAAACATTTGAAAAAAGCACTACACATGTTTTTAGAGAATATAGTGGGCGATGAGAATGAAGGTACTTCTTTGACTATTGATTGTAAACATTTTTCGGAAACAATAAAGGGTGTGCAATTAGATGCTTTTCGACCTAAAGAAGAAGTTTTAGAGTTAACTCCCATGGCTTTGGTGATTCGTTCATTTCATGCTGCTTTGGATGAAGAAAATTCGAATATTGATATAGACAAACCCTTGTTGCGTTCTTTAGTGAATTTCAAAAAAAACTTTATCAGTGACAATGAAATTTTCTACTTAGCGAATCGTGGTTCCATAGCCGAAGTAAAGCTTACGAAAGATATATTTAAAAAAATTGAGGTACTAGAAGAAAGTATCCCTGAACCTCAAAATGTAGTTATAAAAGGCAAGTTGGATGAAATGAAAATCTCTAAAGGAAGAGTAGGCCTTTTGACGGAGGAGAAAAAGTTGATTAATCTGATGTCAAAGATAGACTCAGATATAAACGACTTACTTGGTTTTATGGGAAATGAAATAACAGTGAGAGGTAAAGCTCATTACAAACCCAATGGTGAATTAAGTTTTGTAGAGATTCAGGATTATAATACTCCACAAGAAGCTGATAAATATTTCACGTCTATACCAGTAGCAAAAAATGTTCAGCAACAACTATTTAATGTTGCTAAAACAAAGGCTAAAAACAATTCTTTTAATGCATTGAAAGGGCTATCTGGGTTATTAAAAGATGAAATAAGTGATGGGCAATTTGAAGAAATGCTTAAAGATACCCATCTATGAAAAACATTATAATTGATACTTGTACTGTTCTTCATATTCTCAAAGATTCCCCACAAGGAAAAAAGTGTTTAGAAGAGATCGAAAAATTAGGAGAGAATCCTCATATTATTATCTCTGTAGCTACAAAAGCAGAGTTAGACTCTTTTAGTCTTCAGAATCAATGGGGACAAAAAAAGATTCAAGCCTTAAATAAATTTCTAAATGAATTAACAATCATTGATATTAACCAAGGAGATAAACAGCTTTTAGATGCTTATAGTCTGATTGATGGGTATTCAAAAAGAAAATTAACCGATCCAAAAGGAAATAAGCTGGTTGGTTCAGCACGCAAAATGGGTAAAAATGATTTGTGGATTGCTGCTACAGCAAAAGTTATTAACGCTCCTCTTTTAACAACGGATGGTGATTTTAATCATCTGAATGGGGTTTTATTAACCGTAATAAAGATAATTTAGTTTAATGACCGAAAACGAAATTGAATTGCTAGCGCTTGACCTCTTAAAAAACCAAGGATATGAATATATAAACGGAGTAGATATTGCGCCGGATAGTGCATCCGCAGAGCGTCACACTTTTGAAGAAGTAGTCTTAAAAGAGCGCTTGGAAAATGTGGTTCGCCGTATCAACCCAACCATTCCTCCGGACGCGCAACAGGATGCTGTAAAGCAAATCTTGCGTATTGCTTCTCCCGATGTTTTATCCAATAACGAAACCTTTCATCGTTTACTAACGGAAGGTATTCCGGTCACCAAACGGGTAAATGGACAGGAACGTGGAGATCGTGTGTTTTTAATTGATTTTGAAAATCCATTACACAATGAATTTTTAGTAGTCAATCAATTCACAATCGTAGAAAATGGCGTCAATAAAAGACCGGACATTATTCTGTTTGTCAATGGTTTACCATTAGTTGTTATTGAATTAAAGAACGCTACGGATGATAAAACCACCATTCAGTCTGCCTTCCGCCAGATAGAAACCTATAAAGCAATGATTTCATCCTTGTTTACTTTCAATGCTTTTTCGGTTATTTCTGATGGATTGGAGGCAAAAGCAGGAACGATTTCAGCAGGTTTGAGTCGCTTTATGGCCTGGAAAACCACAGATGGTATTTCCGAAGCATCGAAACAAATCAGCCAGTTAGAAACATTGATTAAAGGAATGTTGCAACCAAATGTATTGTTGGATTTGGTCAGACATTTTGTGGTTTTCGAGAAATTCAAAAAAGAAGACGCCGATGGAATTGTTACTGTTCAAACAGTGAAAAAATTAGCAGCTTACCATCAATATTATGCCGTAAACCGTGCAGTGGAATCTACGGTAAGAGCAGCGGGTTATGCTACAAAATTCCCCTCCTTTGGAGGGGTGGTCGAAGACCGGGGTGGTCAATTCCCCTCCTTTGGAGGGGTGGCTGAAAGCCGGGGTGGTAGAAACAGCAACAATTATTTCTCTTTACCCTACAATCCGGCACTAAAAGAAAGAGCTAAAGAATTACGACAAGCGGGAAATTTATCCGAAGTATTATTTTGGAACCAGGTAAAAAATAAGCAGTTCAAAGGCTTAGATTTTGACAGACAAAAAATCATTGGAAACTACATCCTAGATTTTTATTGCAGCAATTGTCAGGTGGTTATCGAGATAGACGGCGCTACTCATGATGATAAGGTGGAGTATGATGCAAATAGAGATGCATTTCTAGAGAGATTGGGTCTAACCGTTATTCATATACCTGTCAATGACATCATGTTCAAATTGGGTGAGGTAATGGAAATGTTGGAACAGCATCCTGCATTTGAACCACCCCGCCCGACGGGCAATTGGGGTAATAAACCACCCCGCCCTACGGGCACCCCTCCAGCGGAGGGGAATATACCACCCCACCTCCATACTGGAGGCACCCCTCCAGCGGAGGGGAATTTAGTAATGGAATCTCCCAAAAGCTACGGTTTACCCGGTGTTAAAAACCAACCCGAAGGCGACCGTAAAGGTGGTGTGGTTTGGCATACACAAGGTTCGGGTAAATCCTTATCTATGGTGTTTTATACAGGTAAAATAGTATTAGCCTTAGATAATCCAACAGTTTTAGTGATCACTGACCGTAATGATTTGGATGATCAGTTATTCGACACATTTTCAGCATCCAAACAACTGTTGCGTCAAGATCCTGTTCAGGCGACGGACCGCAAACAATTGAAAGACCTATTGAAGGTAAATTCAGGAGGCGTAATTTTTACAACGATACAAAAATTTCAACCGGAAGAAGGTAACGTTTTTGAAACGCTATCAGCTAGAGAAAACATCATTGTGATAGCAGACGAGGCACACCGTACACAGTATGGTTTTAGTGCTAAAACGGTAGATGATAAGGATGAGAAGGGAAATGTAATTGGTAAAAAAATTGTGTATGGATTTGCCAAATACATGCGCGATGCTTTACCAAATGCTACCTACTTAGGTTTTACAGGAACACCAATTGAAAGTACGGATGTCAATACACCAGCGGTTTTCGGAAATTATGTCGATATCTATGACATTGCGCAGGCTGTAGAAGATGGTGCAACGGTTCGAATTTTCTATGAAAGCAGGTTAGCCAAAGTAAAACTAACAGAAGAAGGAAAGGAATTAGTAGATGAGTTAGATGATGAATTAGACCAAGAGGATTTAACAACTACTCAAAAGGCAAAAAGTAAATGGACACAATTAGAAGCTTTAATAGGAGGGAAACAACGTGTTCAAAATATAGCTGCTGATATTGTCGGTCATTTTACCCAACGTCAGGAAGTGTTTCAAGGGAAAGGAATGATTGTATCTATGAGCAGAAGAATTGCGGCAGATTTGTACAATGCGATTATTGCTTTAAAACCTGAATGGCATTCGGATGATTTGAAAAAAGGAAAGATAAAGGTAATTATGACTTCCGCATCTTCAGATGGTCCTGAATTGGCAAAATTCCACACGACAAAAGAGCAGCGCAGAATGTTAGCCGAACGTATGAAAGATCCGAATGATGAATTAGAATTAGTAATTGTTCGTGATATGTGGCTAACAGGTTTTGATGCTCCGATTATGCATACCTTGTATATCGACAAACCTATGAAAGGGCACAACTTGATGCAGGCAATTGCTCGTGTAAACCGTGTATATAAAGATAAGCCAGGAGGTTTAATTGTTGATTATTTAGGCATTGCTTCCGATTTGAAAAAAGCCTTGGCTTTCTATTCGGATGCAGGAGGAAAAGGAGATCCGGCGGTGGCACAGGAACAGGCCGTCGCAATCATGTTAGAAAAAATTGAAGTGATTTCTGCCATGTATCATGGTTTCCCTTACGAAGATTATTTTGATGCTGATACATCTAAAAAACTGTCCATGATTTTAGCAGCCGAAGATCATATTTTAGGCCTAGAGGATGGCAAGAAAAGATATATTGACGAAGTAACTGCTTTATCAAAAGCATTTGCTATTGCAATACCACACGATCAAGCGATGGATGCTAAAGATGAAATTTCATTCTTCCAAGCCGTTAAAGCAAGGTTAGCAAAGTTTGATACTACAGGATCGGGCAAAACAGATGAAGAAATTGAAACAACCATTCGACAAGTGATTGATCAAGCTTTGGTTTCTGATCAAGTGATTGATGTCTTTGATGCAGCAGGTATTAAGAAACCTGATATTTCCATATTATCCGATGAGTTTTTAATGGAATTGAAGGGTATGCAGCACAAAAATGTCGCATTGGAAGTCTTGAAAAAATTATTGAATGATGAAATAAAATCTCGCTCGAAAACAAATTTGGTTCAAAGTAAAAAGTTGCTAGAAATGTTGGAGCAATCCATTAATCGCTACCATAATAAAATTCTAACAGCTGCAGAGGTGATTGATGAATTAATTCATTTAAGTAAGGATATTGTAGAAATGGATAGTGAGCCCCAAAAATTGGGATTAACGGAGTATGAATATGCATTTTATACCGCAGTTTCAAACAACGATAGTGCAAAAGAATTGCTTCAGCAAGAAAAGTTACGTGAACTTGCGGTCGAATTAACCAATACTATCCAGCAAAATGCAAGCATTGATTGGAACATCAAAGAGAGTGTTCGTGCAAAATTAAAAGTGGCTGTAAAACGATTATTGCGTAAATACGGTTATCCCCCAGATATGCAATTACTAGCGACTGAAACTGTATTAAAACAGGCAGAAATGTTGGCGAAAGAGTTGAGTAAATAATCTAAGAACAGCATGATCAGACTTCATTTTTCGTAGATAACCTTAAGCCGCGGACCGAGTACAACGCTTATTCGGTTCATTATTTTTGTAATATTAAAGCCGAATATAGAAAAAATCTTTAGTACAGAGAGTTTCATTCCTGACCTACAAAACTTTGCCTTAGAATTAGGCGAAGCCGAGGGTGTGGACAACCACAGACTGTAAACCCTGGATTCAAAACGGGCTAAAAGATCTGTAAACCCAGTAACATCGCGCTTTGCCTGATTGATAATTTTGTTTTCTCTGATCTGGTCTAACTTTTTTTTTATCATTTCTCAATAAAGCGTAAAAAATTTTGGTCATCAAAAAAATCCTTTTTATGTTTGCAATGCAAAGCAAAGAAAATGTACAATTCAATTATTATTTCTTCTATTATTATTACTGGTGTGATTTCACAGTCCGGGAAGGAATAATTTTGAACGAATTTAAAAGAATATTCTAAGAAGCCTCCCGAGAAATCAGGAGGCTTTTTTTTATGGACAGACAATTAAAAAAGAACAAAATGAACCTATATAACAATACTATTATTATCAGCATTATTATTATCAACTCGCCACCGTGAGGAATGCTGCTGTATGCCAAATTGTAAGCCTTTCTCACTTTCGGGAAAGGCTTTTTTTATGCCCAGGAAATCAAATAACAATTCAATAAAAAAACAAAAACAAAAATGTATTTCAACAGCGAAACAGTGCTTTATTTAGACGGAAAATTTGTAAAAGCCAACGAGTCCACAACCGATTTGTACAGTCAGACCCTTCATTATGGTTACGGTGCATTTGAAGGTATCCGCTCTTATGTAACAGAACAGGGAACCAAAGTTTTCAAAGCCGAAGAACATTACGAACGGCTAAAAAAGTCATGCGAACTGGTCAAAATTCCTTTCAACTACACCGTGCAGGAATTGGTAGAAGCCACCTATGAATTGCTGGAAAAAAACAACTTAAAGAATGCCTATATCCGACCATTGGTGTATTGCGGACAAAATATGAGCTTATCAAAACCTACTAGCGTTTCGGTGATGATTGCTGCCTGGGATTGGGGAGCTTATTTAGGCGAAAAATTACTGCGGTTAACCGTTTCCTCTTATTGCCGTCCGCATCCAAAATCCATCCACATCGAAGCAAAAGTCTGTGGTCATTATGTCAATTCTATCCTGGCAACCAACGAAGCAAAAGATAAAGGATTTGATGAAGCCTTGTTGTTGGACAGCGATGGTTTCCTGGCCGAAGGTCCGGGAGCGAATTTGTTTTTCGAGAAAGACGGAAAATTATTCACGCCGCAATTGGGAAATATCCTTCCGGGCATCACCAGATCTACGGTTTTGGAATTAGCCGAAGAACTAGGGATGGAGGTAGAACAGGGAAAATTCACCAAAGAAGATTTGTTCCAGGCCGACAGCGCATTTTACTGTGGAACAGCTGCCGAAGTGGTGGGAATAGCATCGGTAGATGATTACACTTTTCCTAAAAATTGGAATACCACGCTTGGTAAAAAACTTCAAAATGCCTATTCACTTTTGGTAAGAAAGCCAACAAATTAAATTCTCCAAAATCAATGAAATCACTCAACAAATACAGCAGAACCATCACGCAGGATGAAACCCAACCGGCAGCACAGGCCATGCTTTATGCCATAGGATTAACGGAAGAAGATTTGCAAAAACCACAGGTGGGAATTGTGAGTATGGGTTACGAAGGAAATCCCTGCAATATGCATCTCAACGATTTGGCTAAAGAAGTAAAAGCCGGTGTACAGCAGGAAAATTTAGTCGGTCTGATATTCAATACCATTGGCGTAAGTGACGGCATATCTAATGGAACCGATGGAATGCGGTTCTCATTGGTTTCCAGAGATATCATTGCAGATTCTATAGAAACAGTGGTGAGTGCACAGTGGTACGATGCAGTTTTAGCAGTTGTGGGATGCGATAAAAATATGCCAGGTTCTATCATCGCTATGGGAAGATTAAACCGTCCTGCCATCATGGTGTATGGCGGAACCATCCATTCAGGAAAATGGAAAGGCGAACCGCTCAATATCGTTTCGGCTTTCGAGGCTTTGGGTAAAAAATTTAGCAATGCGATTTCGGATGAAGACTACAAAGGAGTAATTAAAAACGCTTGTCCGGGTGCAGGAGCTTGCGGAGGGATGTACACTGCCAACACGATGGCTTCGGCTATTGAAGCTTTGGGAATGAGTTTGCCTTACAGTTCATCCAATCCAGCATTGAGCAGCAATAAAAAAACCGAATGTTTTGATGCAGGAAAGGCTATTAAAGTATTGTTGGAAAAAGACATCAAACCCAAAGACATCATGACCCGAAAAGCTTTTGAGAATGCCATGACGATGGTCACCGTTTTGGGCGGTTCTACCAATGCCGTGATGCACCTGATCGCTATGGCCAATTCAGTAGATATAGAACTGACGCTGGATGATTTCCAAAAGGTTAGCAACCGAGTTCCAGTATTGGCAGATTTGAAACCGAGCGGAAAATACTTGATGGAAGACTTGCACGAGGTTGGAGGAGTTCCTGCCGTGATGAAGTATTTATTGAAACATCATTTACTACACGCTGATTGCTTAACAGTCACCGGAAAAACCATTGCCGAAAATTTAGAATCGGTGCAGGATTTAACCGAAGGTCAGCAAGTATTTCTTCCCTTAGAAAATCCGGTAAAAGCAAACGGACATCTGCAAATGCTCTACGGAAATCTGGCTACCGAAGGAAGTGTAGCTAAAATAAGCGGTAAAGAAGGTGACTATTTTGAGGGAACTGCCAAAGTGTTTGACGATGAATATGCCGTGATTGATGGCGTGAAAAACGGAGAAGTGAAACCTGGGAATGTGGTAGTCATCCGTTTCTGCGGACCAAAAGGAGGACCGGGAATGCCCGAAATGCTCAAACCAACTTCAGCGATCATGGGCGCTGGATTAGGCAATTCGGTAGCATTAATTACCGATGGCAGATTTTCAGGCGGCACCCACGGTTTTGTCGTAGGACACATCACACCCGAAGCTTTTGTAGGCGGAACGATTGCTTTGGTAAAAGATGGCGATTTGATTGCCATTGACGCTAAAAACAATACGATCAACTTAAAAGTATCTGAACAGGAATTGGAAAAAAGAAAAGCAGCCTGGAAACAACCTTCCTTAAAAGCGAACAAAGGAGTGTTGTTTAAATACGCACAATGTGTTTCAAGCGCCTCTTTAGGCTGTGTAACCGATAAAAAAAATTAAAAAATGAAAACAATTGAATTAGAAACTCCAGACCAAACTTCGGTGCGGTTGCAGATCACAGGTGCAGAAGCAGTGATACAAAGCCTAAAAGCCGAAGGTGTTAAAACAATATTTGGTTATCCGGGTGGTGCGATTATGCCAATCTACGATGCCTTGTTTGATCATCTTGACGAAATAAACCACGTACTGACAAGACACGAGCAAGGTGCTATTCACGCTGCTCAGGGCTATACCCGAACTTCCAGAAAAACAGGCGTTGTATTCGCAACTTCAGGGCCGGGTGCTACCAATTTAATCACGGGTTTAGCCGATGCTCTGATCGATTCTACGCCCTTGGTTTGCATCACCGGACAGGTGGCTTCTCACCTTTTGGGAACAGATGCTTTTCAGGAAACCGATGTGATGGGGATTTCAATGCCTGTAACCAAATGGAATTGTCAGGTCACCAAAGCAGAAGATATCGCTCCTGCTTTAGCTAAAGCATTTTATATTGCGTCGTCTGGCCGTCCGGGACCTGTTTTGGTGGACATTACCAAAGATGCTCAGTTTGAAAACCTGGATTTCTCTTACGAAAAATGTACAGCGGTTAGAAGTTTCCACCCGAAACCCAAACTGAATGTAGATCAACTTCAAGCAGCAAGCAAGCTGCTCAATCACGCTAAAAAACCGTTGATGATTGTTGGTCAAGGGATTATGCTTTCCAATTCGGAAGAAGAATTACTGGCTTTTGCCGAAAAAACCGGCGTTCCGGTGGCTTCCACACTTTTGGGATTGGGTGCTTTCCCTGCAAATCACCCCCAATTTGTGGGTATGGTTGGGATGCACGGGAATTACGCGCCCAATGTAAAATCCAATGAGTGCGATGTCCTTTTGGCAGTCGGAATGCGTTTCGACGATCGTGTGACGGGCGATGTTTCTCGTTATGCAAAACAAGCAAAAGTAATTCATATTGATATTGACCGTGCCGAAATTAATAAAATCATCAAAGCAGATGCGCCCGTTTTAGCCGATGCTAAAGAAGCCTTAGCATTATTAACGGATCTGGTAGAAAAGCAAAACCATCAACGTTGGTTAGATGAATTTCATCAGGCAAAAGAAAATGAATTGCAGGTGTTGTCTAAAAACAGAAATAAAAATTTTTCTGATGAATTAAGAATGGATTTGGTCATCGGTTTATTATCAGAAAAAACCAACGGGAATTCCGTCATCGTAACAGATGTGGGCCAACATCAAATGATGGCAGCGCAGTTTTATGGGTACAATCAAACCAAAAGCAATGTTACGTCTGGCGGCTTGGGAACAATGGGATTTGCACTTCCGGCCGCTATCGGAGCAAAGTTGGCCAACCCGGAAAAACAGGTAATAGCCATCATCGGCGATGGCGGTTTCCAGATGACTTTGCAGGAATTAGGAACCATAATGCAGAACAATATCGGCGTAAAAATCATCATTTTAAATAATGAATATCTGGGAATGGTGCGGCAGTGGCAACAAATGTTCTTCGAGAAAAGATATTCCTTTACGAACATTCAAAGTCCGGATTTTGTGGCCTTGGCGGCTTCTTACAACATCAAAGGAATAAAAGTGGAAAAACAGGAAGATTTAAGCCATGCTTTAGATCAGCTTTTAAACACAGAAAATGCCTTTCTGCTCGAAGTGAAAGTAGCCAAAGAAGACAATGTTTTCCCGATGGTCCCCACAGGAGCTTCGGTTGCTGAAATTCGATTACAGTAAATTAAAAAAAAATGAACAAAATGGAATCCTTAGACCGCCCGTTTACCGTATCCATCTTTACCGAAAATACAATCGGAATGCTCAACCGCATCACCATCATTTTCACGAGGAGACACTTGAACATCGACAGCATCACCGCGTCGGAAACAGAGATAAAAAATGTACATCGGTACACCATTGTTCTGCGAACAACCCGTGAACAAATCGATAAAGTTATTGGACAGATCGAAAAATTAGTGGATGTGCTGAAAGCCTTTGTACACGAAGATGATGAAGTGGTGCATCAGGAAATTGCTTTATATAAAATCAAAACAACTGAACTTAAATCCAGCAATGTGGAGCAGGTCGTGAGAGAAAACAGCGCTAAAATCCTCACCGTAGATCCCGATTTTATCGTCATCGAAAAAACAGGACACAAACAAGAAACACAGGTTTTGTTTGAAAAACTGAAGCCCTTCGGTATTCTCGAGTTTGCCCGCTCTGGTAGAGTCGCAGTTACCAAACCGATGAAAGAATTAAGCGCATACTTAAAAGAATTACAAAACAATTAATAAAACAATAAATAGAATAAAAAAATGGCACAGTTAAATTTTGGTGGCGTACTGGAAAACGTCGTAACACGAGAAGAATTCTCATTGGAAAAAGCAAAAGAAATATTAAAATACGAAACCGTAGCCGTAATCGGTTACGGCGTACAGGGGCCCGGACAAGCATTAAATTTGAAAGATAACGGTGTAAATGTAATTGTAGGACAACGAAAAGGAACAAAAAGCTGGGACAAAGCATTGGCAGACGGTTGGGTAGAAAACGAAACCCTTTTTGAAGTAGAAGCTGCTTGTGAAAAAGGTACTTTGCTGATGAATTTATTATCAGACGCCGGGCAAATTCAAGCGTGGGAAACGATGAAAAAACATTTAACCGCAGGAAAGTCATTGTATTTTTCACACGGTTTTGGTGTAACATTTCACGAGAAAACCGGCATTGTTCCGCCTAAAGACGTCGATGTATTTTTAGTCGCCCCAAAAGGTTCGGGAACCTCGTTACGGACATTATTTTTAAAAGGACAGGGTTTAAATTCAAGTTATGCAGTTTATCAGGATGCTACAGGAAAAGCAGAAGAGAAAGCTTTGGCATTAGGCATTGCTATTGGATCTGGCTATTTGTTTGAAACCACATTTCAAAAAGAAGTATATAGCGATTTGACCGGAGAACGGGGCGTTTTAATGGGAGCCATCGCCGGAATTTTTGAAGCGCAATACCATGTGCTTCGTCAGCGGGGCCATTCACCAAGCGAAGCATTCAACGAAACCGTAGAGGAACTGACTCAAAGTTTAATGCCCTTGGTAGCCGAAAACGGAATGGATTGGATGTTTGCCAATTGCAGCACCACCGCACAACGGGGCGCATTGGACTGGAAAGATAAATTTAGAGATGCTACCACGCCTGTTTTTAATGAATTGTATGATGACGTGCTTTCTGGCAAAGAAGCGGCCATCGTGATCGAAGCCAACAGCCAGCCGGATTACCGTGAAAAACTCAATGCAGAACTCGAAGAATTACAGCAAAGTGAGTTGTGGCAAACGGGAATGCAAGTTCGAAAATTAAGACCTCAAGCCAAATGATAGATTTGACAAAAATACAGCAGGCAGCGGAGAATCTCAAGGGTGTGTCGGTACATACGCCTTTGGTAAAAAACGAAAACCTGAGTGAGCAGTTTGCTGCTCAGGTTTATCTGAAACGCGAAGATTTGCAGCCCGTGCGTTCTTATAAATTACGTGGGGCATATCATAAAATCAGTTCGCTTGCCGAAAACGAAAGAAAATCAGGCGTGGTATGCGCCAGTGCGGGTAATCACGCTCAGGGAGTGGCTTTTGCCTGTAGGAAACTCAACATAAAAGCCGTCATTTTTATGCCCATCACTACACCTGCACAAAAAATAAAACAGGTCAAACTCTTCGGAAAAGAAAATGTGGAAGTAGTCTTGAAAGGCGATACCTTTGATGATGCCTACAACGAAGCAGTGCTTTTTAGTAAAGAAAATAATGCAGTTTTTGTGCATCCGTTTGATGATGAATGGGTGATGGCCGGACAGGGAACGGTGGGATTGGAAATTATGGAGGATACAAAAAACAAAATCGATTTTTTATTCTTCCCGATTGGTGGCGGCGGTTTGGCAGCAGGAGTAGTATCTGTTTTTAAGCAGTTAAGTCCCGAAACCAAACTTATCGGCGTGGAACCACAAGGTGCTGCGTCTATGAAAACATCGTTGGAGAACGGTAAAAATACTGCCCTCACCGACATTGATAAATTTGTGGATGGAGCGGCCGTAAAAAGGGTGGGCGACAAAACTTTTGATATCTGCAAAAATACCTTAGATGATATCGTTCTGGTGCCCGAAGGAAAAGTTTGCACCACCATCCTCCAACTCTATAACCAGGAGGCCATTGTGGTAGAACCGGCAGGAGCTCTGAGCATCGCAGCCTTGGATCTGTACCAGGACCAAATTAAAGGTAAAAATGTCGTGTGTATAGTGAGCGGAAGCAACAACGACATTACAAGAATGGAGGAAATCAAAGAGCGTTCCTTGATTGATGAAGGTTTGAAGCATTATTTCATCGTCAACTTTCCACAACGTCCAGGCGCATTAAAAGAATTTGTAAACGATGTTTTAGGCGAAAATGATGACATCACTTATTTCCAGTTTACCAAAAAGAACAACCGGGAGGAAGGTCCGGCAGTGGTGGGCGTAGAACTAAAATACAGATCTGATTTAGATATTATGGAACAAAAAATGAAAGCAAAAAAAATCAATTATCAGCATCTCAATGAGCAGAAAGAGCTGTTTACCCATTTGATTCTGTAAAAATTTTGACGCAATATGGCGAACAAAAACATCTGAAAGTTCTGGAATACCAGGGATACGCATGATTGGTAATTTTGTTTTCTCTGAGATGGTCTAAACTCTTTCTTTTGTTGCTGTTCCAGTGTCTTTTTTATGAACTTTCCAAAGTAACAGATTTAGGCGATTAGGAAAGCTAACGAAGGTTAAGTGTAACAGGGATTTGGCAATATGGCGGGTTAAGTGCAAAATTCAACGTCAGTAATTCTATCACCACATAAGCCATTTTTATTTCCTTTTTTTGTAATTTAACAAATAGAAAATGGCTTATGCTACTGTTGTGCTAAACTGAACTTTTGTGCTTCTATTTCCGCCACTGTCGCCAAGCTGTAAACCGTTAGTGGCAACCTTAAAAACGACATTGCAAAAAGAAAATGACTGAGATTGAAATAAAAAAAGTAACGCTTAGTGACATTGACCAATTACAAAAAATTGGCAGACAAACTTTCTATGAAACTTTTGCGACAAGAAACACCGAAGAAAATATGATCAAATACTTGGACGAAGGATTTTCTGCTGAGAAATTAACGACTGAACTCAATGACCATAACGCAAAGTTTTATTTTGCAACACTTAACGACAATGTAATTGGTTATATCAAACTAAACTTTGGACAATCACAAAATGAACTTCAAGACGAAAAAGCACTTGAAATTGAACGAATTTATGTTTTGAAAGACTTTCACGGGAAAAAAGTTGGGCAAATACTCTATGACAAAGCAATTGAAGTCGCTAAGGAGAAAAAATCTGACTATGTATGGTTAGGCGTTTGGGAAGAGAATCCGAGAGCAATTAATTTTTACAAGAAAAACGGTTTCGTTGAATTTGACGAACATATTTTCAAATTGGGTAATGACGAGCAGACCGACATAATGATGAAACTAAAACTGAAAAATTAATGTGGACGATAAGAAAGGCAGCCACTAACCAGCGGTTTGGGAATAGTGTGGATAAAGTGCAAAATTCAACAGTAGTAATTCTATCAATTTTTGTGCTAAGGCTCGGCTGACGTTTTCCAAATTCCCGACCGACCGCCAAGCCCTGTTCGTTATCTGTAATCCTTTTAAAAGTTGTGTCTAACAAGAAGAAATAATTAATAGAAAATGAATTCAAAAATTCTCGAAATATTTTATACTTGCCAACTCTTCTACTTATTATTCTTATTCAATTTCTTCCGTTTTTCATAAATAATAAAACAAAGCTCGTCATCAATAATAAATTTGCTAAAATTTTATTTACGGCTATAATTTGTCTAATAGTTTCTGGAATATTGACTTTTATCTTTGCATATTGGTCATTGGAACTGTCAAATAATATTCTGCTTAAAAATTTGGGTTATAACCAAAGTGGAATGAATGAATTTGAATATTATCAAAATGTAAAACTTGAATATCTGAAAAAAGCAAAAGAAATAAGAGTAAGTCAAAAACAACTGAAAAATGTGTCAACTATTTCAGGATAATACAGCCAAATATTTGATAAAAACCAATCCGACGTTAAGAAAACAAAATCAAATAAAAACGATTCATTCTTCGTTAAGTATCGAAGGAAACACGCTTACCGAGGCGCAAATTAAGGCGATTTTAGAAAATAAACGGGTCGTAGGTCCCCAAAAAGACATTATTGAAGTTCTAAATGCGCTTGACGTTTATAAAAACATCAACAAGCTAAAACCTAACAAAGAAAGCGACTTTTTAAAAGCGCATAAACTCCTCTTGCAAAAACTGATTGAAAATCCCGGAAAATATCGAACTCAGGGAGTTGGAATTGTAAAAGGGGCGAGAGTCGAACATGTTGCGCCGCCCTACCAAAACGTTCCCTATTTGATGAAAGATTTGTTTGAATATTTGAATGACAAATTTGAATTGACGCTGATAAAAAGTTGTGTTTTTCATTATGAAATGGAGTTTATTCATCCTTTTTTGGATGGAAATGGAAGAATGGGAAGATTGTGGCAAACTTTAATTTTGATGCAAGATTATCCTATTTTTGAGTTTCTTCCGTTTGAAACATTAATTTCAAAAAATCAAGACGAATATTACAAGGCGTTGTCTAATTCTGACAATCAAGGGAAATCGACTAAATTTATTGAATATATGTTGCGTATTATCGATCATTCTCTCACAGAACTTTTAGAAAATACGGGTAAAAAGCCTACTGAAGAAATTAGGTTACAACTATTTTTGGAACAAATTGAAAATGAGTTTGTTAGAAAAGATTATTTGAGCTTTTTTAAAGATATTTCGTCTGCAACTGCAAGCCGTGATTTGAAAAGTGCAGTAGAAAACAACTTAATTGAAAAAAGTGGAGATTAGAAAACAACTGTTTACAAGAAAAAATAATACGAATGCCAACCCCATTCGTTAACACATTTTAATTAGAATTCATAGGTTAAATAGAATAATATTTTCGCTTTATTTAGTTGGATTTATGATATTAATTGTGTCAATAATCTGCGATGATTTGTCAAGTTTACAATTTTATTATGCTTCATTAATTTTACTGGTTTTTAGGCTTTATTCTTTTTCCGTTCGATAAAAAATTTAATGAAAATCCGATTTTCTAATTATTCCTTATCTTGTAATTTTGTTGTTCAATATTCTAAACGGTATAAAAATTAACAATTTTTCGGAAAATATTTCACTTGTCAATATTGTTTTTAGCTTTCTTGGATTTGGGCAATATTTTTATAAAAGAATGAAAAACCAAACGTTATAAAACAAGATTTAACCAACGCCGCATTGAAGCACTGGATACTCTCGAAAATCTTAAAAATAAATTCAACACCGATACCATGGATGATGTCTTTTATCAAATGGCACGTGGAGCGGAAAGAGGGGATTGAGAGGGAATATTCGCCGTTAGCTATTAGCTGATAGCCGTTAGATGATAATAATTAAAAATATAAAACAATGAAAAATTATAAAGAATTAAAGATCTGGCAACAGGGAATTGCAATCGTGAAAGAAACGTTCAAATAATCGGAAAGTTTGCCAAAAGCCGAAAAATATGGGATGATTTCACAAATGACACGCGCTGCTCTCTCCATTCCTGCGAATATTGCAGAGGGAAGTAGTCGCCACAGTGACAAAGATTATGCCCGCTTTTTGCAAATTGCTTTGGGTTCTGCC
This sequence comes from Vaginella massiliensis, assembly GCF_900089075.1. Classification (GTDB taxonomy): domain Bacteria; phylum Bacteroidota; class Bacteroidia; order Flavobacteriales; family Weeksellaceae; genus Weeksella; species Weeksella massiliensis_A. The sequence goes on along the minus strand of NZ_LT593747.1, from coordinate 761,260 downwards.
TTTGAACTTCAAACATATTTTGTATTAATAAGGGAATTGGAATGGACTAATTCGGGTCTAGAAAAACTGGAATTATTATTAGAGAAAGAAATTTAGGTCAATATTTTCTTGCAACAACAACAAAAGCTGTCGCTCAAAACGACAGCTGTTGTATGAAAATCTATATTTTCGCAGTCCATTCGATGCCGCTGATGTCGATAAGTTTGATGGTATACTGTTCTTCAATTTCATTATCTGCAAAGTCAATCGAGAGATCGGCTTTGGCTCCCAACGGAATGATAAGGCTGTGTTTGCCAGGTTTTATTTTGGCAACATAATGATTTTTAATGTTTTCTACCGAAAAATTTGCCAGTTCATTTTGGTCAATTCGTTTTACCACTTGGTTGTTTTGATCCAAAATTTCTATCCCAATCAAAAAAGAACCATAGACATCTGCGCCTTCGACACGGAAGATTTCGAACGTCAATCGCGATTTGTCTAGTCTTACATTAGAAATCTCAATTTTAGGTTTTACAGATTTGTTGTGAAGCGTACCCAAAACGCCACCGTGAAAATATTGATTGGTGAATAAGGTGAGCATGAAAATAAATGAAGACATCAGCAGAACTTTGGGAGCTAAGTTGTTGACAGGAAGTTGCCCTGAACCTAAGAAAGCAAACCATTTTTTCTTTGTAAAACGATAAGATTTATTCATAAAATACTTATCCAAAGAATAGGCATCGCTACCAGAAAGAAACAAGACGAAGCCACTTGCTACGCCCAAAACCCCAATTTGCCATTCGTCTAAACAAGTGGTGCCAATCCAACCCGAACCCAAGAGAATCCCCATTGCAAGAAAGAAAATTCCGATGCTCATGAGTCTTGTAAACAGTCCTAAAATAATAAATAGTCCCACTACCGCTTCTACAAGCGTAAACACAACCATAGAAAAATGCAAAGCGTCTGGATGGGTGACCAAATACTCGATAAGCGGTTTTATACCCAAAGCGTTGGGAAGAAAATGATTAAATTTTTCGCCGATGTAGCCAGCCTCTTCTGGGATAAGTTTGTTGTCTAAAATAAGTCTTCGCCAAAAAGCCGAGAAATAGGTCCAGCCGATAACCCAACGAAGGGCAAGCGTGAACAGACCAGCACGATTATTATCGATATATTGTTGCATTGTTTTTAGTTTTTTAAGTGTTTTTTTTATAAAAATTATTATTCTTTTACCAACTGATTTTGTTTTTCGACCCATTCATTGATTCCTCCCAAAAAAACTTTTACATTATCTAAGCCGTTTTTTCGTAGAATAGAATACGCCATGGCAGCACGCACACCGCTTTGGCAATGGATTACAACTTCTTTGTCTTTAGAAATTTTGTCAAGATTATTTTCTAATGACGTCAGCACTATATTTTCTATTCCCTTTATATGTCCGGACTTGTATTCTTTTTCGGTTCTCACATCGATGAGTTGAACATTTTTTTTGCCGAGAAGTTTTTTCAAATCTTCTATCTCAACAAGTTGGTAGGTTTGTTTAGGGCTCGGAAATTTCTCGATATCGGTCACAAATCCGTAAATATTATCCATCCCAATGCGAGTGAGTTTTCGAGTAATGTCTTGCATTTGGTTTTCGTCGCTTATCAGCACCAATTGCTGTTGATAATCGACCAAAGAGCCTACCCAAGTAGATAACATTTTACTGTTTTCGATATGCAAACTATTTTTGATAAACCCTTTTGCTATTTCGTTTTTTTTCCGAGTGTCTATTACCAAAAGATTATGATCTACAACTTGTTGTAAATCTTCTGCTTGTAATAGGGTGTGTTTTGGAATCTGAATCAGCAACGGGCGAGGAGCTTTGTTGAGCTGTTTCATTTGAGCAAAATATTGCGGTGGCGTCGGTTGATCCTCCAAAATATAGCGGATAAAATCTTCTTCGTTGTGTAGAAATTGGAATGCCTTGTTGGATTGTTTTTCTTCTTTCAAAATCGAAAAAGGAATATTACTCAGGCTTTTTCCGCAAAAAGAACCTTCACCGTGTCCGGGCCAAATTTCTAGATTGTCTGGGAGTTTAGAAAACTTCACTAAGGAAGCGAATAATTGTTTTGCACCTTTCATTTGTGAACCCAATTCGCCCGCAGTTTTCTCCAACAAGTCTGGTCTGCCGACATCGCCTACGAAAACAAAATCGCCCGTAATGGCTTTGTGCGGTACGTTGACAAATTTGGTGTCTTTTACAATAAAAGTAAGGCTCTCTGGCGTATGCCCAGGTGTGTGCATTACTTCAATTTCGACCTGTCCGAACGTAATTTTATTACCATTTTTCAGTCCGATATATGGAAATTGATATTGCCAATTGGGACCACCTTCATCAGACAGGTATAAATTTGCATTGGTTGCCGCCTGTAATTCACGTGAACCGCTCAAAAAATCGGCATGGATATGCGTTTCGGTAATTTTTGTAATTTTCAGCTTGTTTTCTTTAGCAATTTCTAAATAGGTGTCGATATCCCTTTTTGGGTCTATGACGATCGCTTCTCGACTTTGAAAATCGCCAATAATATAGCTCGCTTGCGAAAGCGTTTCATCAAATACACGCTGAAAGAAATAGGTCTGAGCCTGTATTTTTATTAGAAATAAAAACAGGCAGATCGTCAATAAGATATTTTTTATTGAAAAAAAATTCATCGTATGATTGTTTTATTTGTTGTAAATGCAATAAGATTTTGGATTATTGAGAATAAAAAAAAGTAGTCCGCCCAAAAGTGCCACATTTTTCCATAGTGGCCCGTGCATCAGTCCATTCCCCATCTGTATCGTGATGGTAATGGGTACTAGAAGCAAAAGCAACACCAGGGCAGACCAACGCGTGAAGATGCCCAGCAAAAACGTCATGCCAAAAATAAGCAATGCGTAACCCGATGCTATTACTAGAATATAAGGGTCTGCAAAGTTGTGGGCTAAATTGCCATAGGTTGCATGCTGTAAGCGATTGGTCGTTTGTTCTGCATTTATAAGATGCGAAAAACCAGCATTGATGAAAATTCCACTCAATGCGATACGTAGAAGTAAAACAGAAAAGCCGTTTACTTGAACAGTATTTGTCATTATAAAAAAGTATAAACTATTAAACCAAAAAATATTTTATCACGAAAGAAACACTCAAGCGATACTGATTTTCAGGCGTTTATACAGAATATACATTGGCGGACTATTTGCCGAAATAGTTTTGAGATAATTTTGGCTATAATTTGCAGATTCTTTGGCAAAAAGCGGAGTTTTAGAACAATCAAAATCGTGAAAAGATTGCTGTGCATTGCTCTTAGAGGCCGTGTAAATCTGGTTGTGTGTAAACGAGAAAAAACAATTGCTACTTATGGTGGTAGTTTTCGTTTTGTTGGCAGATTTTACATAATCGATGTTGACCGAGCTCAACAAATTTTCTTTCACGCTGCACGGACTCAAAGAAAAGAACACCAAGCATAGCCACAAGATGTGCCTCATAAAAAAGATATTTCTTTCTTTCACTGCCATGACTACAAATATAATCAAAAAATTATAAATGCTTTTCTGTGGTAAAGCTAAGAATTTTATTTGATTGAAAAGTCATGTAGTGATACAAAATAATATAAGCTTTGTTTTTTTTGAGTTTATTAATTTTTTGAAAACGATTTAACAAGAAAATTACCAGCTCCTGATAATTTTAGAACTCGATATTTTTGATTATTTTAGCCAAACCGAAAAAGTTTAGCTCAGGTTTTGCTTTCTGTTGCAATGGTTTGACTTCGACTATAAAACTGAATCAAGGGTGGATACGTTAGTAGTATTTTTCGTTGAGATTTTCTATAATTGGCTTATGTAAAAGCTTATTTTTTAAAAGAACAAAATGGCGATAATTAAAAATATTTATGCTCAAAATAATATCCAAAACAAAGGTTTTTCTTTTGTAAAAAAGCTGCTTGTCGGGAATGGGCAAATCATGTTGCAAGAAAATGCAACCACTGGATTGCTCTTGCTTTTGGGTGTTTTTTATAGTTCGGTTGCCATGGGATTTGCCACAATTTTGGCTTTGGTTTGCGCAACGTTCACGGCTATTTTGCTGAGGTTCAATCAAGCTGATGTCAACAAAGGTTTGTATGGTTTCAATGCTGCTTTGGTTGGCGTAGGGACGTTCGTTTTCCTAAAACCCATTTTCATTGCGTGGGCGTTTCTTGTTTTGGGATCGATAGCAACAACCTTTTTGCAGCACTTTTTCATGAAGTGTAAAATTCCGGTGTTTACACTGCCGTTTGTTTTGGTTATTTGGTTTATCTATTATTTTTCGAAAAACTTTTTTCCAAATATTTTGTCTGCTCCTTCGTTGGCAAATGCCGAGGCGATCGATTATTTTGCTTTTGCCGTGAAAGGTTTCGGACAAGTTATTTTTCAAGATAATTTGGTTGCTGGTATACTTTTTTTCGTTGCAGTATTCGTCAGTTCGCCAATTTCTGCAGTATACGGCTTGTTTGGAGCGGTTTTATCGGGTATGATCGCAAGCTATTTTTCTTTTTCTGCTCACGATATTGCTTTGGGACTTTTCAGTTACAACGCTGTCTTGTGTGCCATAACTTTTGCAGGAAAATCTAAGAAAGATGCTTTTTGGGTAATCGTTTCTGTCGTCGTTTCATTGGTCGTTTCTGTTATCGTGCTTCAGTTTGGGGTGATTATACTTACGTTTCCGTTTGTTTTTGCGGCATGCGTTACCACAATGTGCAAAATGAAATCAGAAAATTCAATGGTTTGATTGGAATGCGATTTTATGAAGGCTTAACGTTTTAAATTTATTATTAATATTATAAAAGAAAAGTATAATTTTTTTTAAATCTTGTAAAAAATCTTTACGATAATTGAATAAGTCATTTTATTTTTTAGCTCATTTTAAAAAATAAATAACGAAATTCGTACCCATGAAATTGTAAATGAAAAAAATAATGATTGCTTTTTTGCTACTTATCGGCTTGATTTTCTTAGGAATTATCCTTTTTCTTCAACATCCACTATTTGGCAAAAAGCCTTCTGGAAAGCGATTGGAGCGTATTGAAAAATCGGCAAATTATCAAAATAATCAATTTCATAATCTAACGCCAACTCCAGCTCTTGCCGAAAATGTTTCATATGTAGAGGTTCTGAAACAGATTTTTTTTTCGCAGGTAAAACATACCAAACCTCACGATAGCATTCCGCATGTTTCTACCGATCTAATCAATTTAGCTCTTGCAGAAGATTTTTTAATTTGGTTTGGACATTCGTCGTATTTGCTTCAAATCGATCAGAAAAAAATCTTGGTAGATCCTGTTCTCACCAAAAATGCTTCCCCGATTTTCGCGACCAACAATGCGTTCGACGGAGCCGATACTTACCATGACGATGCGATGCCAGACCTCGATTTTCTCATCCTCACGCACGATCATTACGATCATTTGGATTATACCACTTTCAAGAAATTGAAAAACAAAATCAAGACCATTGTTTGTCCTTTAGGAGTAGGTGAACATCTCGAATTTTGGGGTTTTTCTGCGAAAGACATCATCGAATTGGATTGGTACGAAAGTGTTTCGTTGAGTGAAACGCTGCACATCACAGCTACACCAGCAAAGCATTTTTCTGGTAGAGGGTTCAAAAGAAATATCAGCTTGTGGGCGTCGTATGTGTTGCAGTCGGAAAAGTTGAAACTTTTTTTGGGTGGTGATAGTGGCTACGATAATCATCTCAAGGAAATTGGTGAAAAGTTTGGACCGTTTGATTTGGCTATTTTAGAAAACGGACAATATGATTATAAATGGAAATACATTCATATGCTACCAGATGAGGTGGTGAAGGCAGCAAAAGACCTGCAAGCCAAAAGTTTTTTTCCAGTTCATAATTCAAAGTTCAAACTGGCGAATCACCCTTGGAAAGAGCCGTTGGAAAAGGTCGCAAACTACAGTAAAGACGAAGCAAATCTTCGGCTCGTAACTCCCAAAATTGGCGAGATCGTCTACCTGAATCGACCTTCGCAACCCTTCGAAAATTGGTGGGAAAAAGTTGAGTAAATCCTACCTTTTTTGAGCGTACAAATCTTTTATCGTTTTAGAAATTTGTTCGGCAATCAATGATGCCGGCGTGGTTTCGTATCGTAGATGAAGGAGATCGCCAGCTTTCCCGTGTACGTAGCAAGCGAGCAGCGCAGCATCGAGTGGTGGATAACCCTGAGCCAAAAATGCAGCAACGCAGCCGGTGAGTACATCGCCCATGCCGCCTTGTGCCATCGACGGATTTCCCGTAGAATTTACATAAACATTTTGGTCTGTGTCGCAAATAAAAGTGTACTGATTCTTCAGTACGATTACGCATTGCAACTCAGCTGCTTTTTGTTGAGCCGTCTTCAGTCTGCTTTGCCAATTATGGTGTTTTCCGAAAAGTCTATCGAATTCTTTCAGATGCGGTGTGATGATGCTTTTTTGAGGTATTTTTTGTAATAGATTTTTTTCAGCGATGAGGTTCAATGCATCGGCATCGAAAACCGTCGGATAAGGATTGTTCAACACCCATTCTAATTTTTTTTGTGCCTCAACATCCTTTCCCAAACCAGGTCCTGTGGCAATTGCTTGATAGTTGTGGTCGGTTGTTTTTTCTAAATCCTCTATCTCAATGCACATAATTTCTGGTAAGAACACATTCATCACAGAAAAATATTCTTTTTCTAAACAAGCACTCACCAAACCTGCTCCCGAAAACAGAGCAGATTTTGCGCATAATAATGCCGCACCCATGGTTTTGGGCGATCCGGCCAACAGCAAAAGATGCCCAAAAGTTCCTTTGTGCGAAAAAGATTTTTTGAGTTTCAATCTGTCAACGATTGCTTTCTCTTCTATATAAAAGTGCTGAGATGCAAACGATTGTAAATAATTTTCATCTAAACCAATATCCACAAAATCAAACTTTTTTGTAAACAAAATCGATTCAGGAAACATAAAAAAGAGCTTTGGTCGCTGAAAAGAAATTGTAAAATGCGCCTGTATACCCTCGTAAAACTCAAGTTCGGGTTGGTCTATATTCAGTCCAGAAGGTACATCTACCGAAACGATATAGCTTGAATTTTGATTGATTTTTCTGAAAATTTCTGAGAAAAATGGATTTAAAACACCTTTGAAACCTGAACCCAAAACTGCATCGATCACGACATCCAAATCGGTTGGAAAATCGTTTGGATGATTGATTTTTGAAATTGGAATTTTTAAATTTTGTAATCGTTCTTTGTTGATTGTGAAGTCTTTAGATTCTTTTTCGAACGCATTGACGATATAAACCGAAATCGTTTCGTAAGCCTTTTCGTGCAAAAGTCGAGCGATAGCCAAGCCGTCGCCGCCGTTATTCCCTTTGCCACAAAAAATGGTGATTTTGCTGGTTTTTCCTACCAAATTTATAAACCTTTTTACAAAGGCATGAGCAGCCCTTTCCATCAATTGGGTTGATGAAATGCCTTGATTTTCAATAGTGTAAAGATCGGCTTTGCGTATAATTTCATTCGAAACAAAATTCAACATAATACTGTATTATAAAAAAATCGGCACCTACGAAGTTGTCGTTTGTTTTTCAAAACTTCATATCAAAACAAAGGTTCACAAATTTACAAAGCTTCAGGTGATTACGATGAAAAAGTAAGGGATAAAACGATTTGAAAATTTATTTGTAGATTGTATAGTCTAAAAATCGATTAAAATGAAAATATTACCCAAAAAATCGACCTTATTGGTGATTGATATTCAAGAACGATTATACCCCAAAATTTATCAAAATGAAGCCGTTTTAGACACTGCGATTTGGACGGTAGACGTTGCCAATAAAATTGGAATTCCTATTGTTTTTACAGAACATTTCCCCGAAAAAATAGGCGCAACTCTCGAAGTTTTAAGGACTAGGATAGAGGAGAAGGAGGTCGTGACCAAAACACATTTTTCGGCTGTTGCAGAGGGAAACTTGTTGCAACATTTTGCCGAAGATAGGAAGCAAATCGTTGTGCTCGGGACGGAAGCGCATGTGTGTGTGCTGCAAACGGTTTTGGATTTGTTGGCATTTGAATTCGAAGTTTTTGTGGTTGATACCGGCGTAGGTTCGCGTTTTGAGCATGACAAAATGCGAGCGTTGGAGCGAATGAAACAGAACGGTGCAGAAATTATCACCCGAGAAATGTTGGTTTTTGAATGGCTGGAAAAAGCCGGAACGGACTTGTTTCGAGATGTTCTTGAAACGTTTATAAAATAGATTTTTTAGCTTTTAATACCTTGATTTCATCAGTTTGATGATTGTCGTATCACAAAAATAAAATATAAAAAGAGCAACCTATTGAGGGGTTGCTCTTTGAGATTATGTGGTTAATCAATGATTATTTTTTCACCACTTTGTAAGAATTTACGTTTCCGTTTACGTCTACTGTACGTACAATGTACACACCTGGAGTCAATCTGCTTACATTGATTTCGGTTTTAGCTTTGTTAACTTTCATCAATGAATGTACTTTTTGTCCTGCGATGTTGAAGATTTCTACCGATTCTAGGTTCGACTTCGATTCGATAGTCAACACATCGTGTACTGGGTTTGGATATACATTTGCACTTACTTTGCTGATGTTGTTCACACCTAATCCTCCGATGTTAACAGTGTAGTCTTCTATCTCACCGTAAGGGTACAAAGAATCATCGTAACATGCACCATCGTTTGCATAATCTACAGAAGCTTGTGGATGGTCTGGTCCAGGCATTGCGAACACGCGAACACGCATTCTTGTTGCACCATCTTTTGCAGTTGCTGGAATAGTGATATTGTTGGTTACAGGAACACCTGGCGTGTTGCCGATATAGGTATACTCGTCTGCTGTGAAAACTCCGTCTTGGTTGTAGTCGATCCATACGTGTACCGATTCATTAATCCAACCAGTACCTGTATTTGCTGTGAACGGATAAGTACCTCCACGCTCTACGTCTGTAGACATCGCAGTGAAATCGCTGTATCCGCCATCACATGCTGTTGTGTTGTTGATCGCTCCGAAAGTAACATTGGTAAGCAAGTCACCGTCGTCGCAAATTAAGTTTTCTGGCATACAATATTCACTGTCGCCACCTCCAGATCCTTCTCCTTCACAAACTGCTACTAATTTGTACACGGTTTCTTGGGTTCCTACCGTCCAACTTCCACCAGAGTTGTTAGTCATATACGCCACACGAGAACCTACTGTTCTTGCGCTTGTTGTTTCCCATGCCAATGCATCTGCTTTGGTTTCTAACCAATATCTGGTTCCTTCTGATCCATCTAAAACGATTGGAGCATCGAATTTAACCACAACCTTGTAAATTGGATAATTGAAAGCTGTTCCTATTTGGGTAGAACTTACTATTGTACCCGCTACATTTTTCATCAATGTACCTGGTAAATTAGCAGCATCTGCATAAAGCGAGAAGTTTACATAAGTTGGTTGGTTGAATAGGTTAAGTTCGATTTCAGTAGCTGTAAGAACCTGAGCTGCTCCTACAGGAATATCGATTGCTAATCTTTGGTTATCATTCCCTCCCAAGAAATAACCATTCTCAAAGTTGTTCGATGGTACAACTTGATCACAAGCTTCTGCTAAAGCATCTACAGCTTCTGATGAATAATTTCCGGTTAAAACAGTAGGCGTAGCGTTACCGTTTAATGATGAGTTAGTCTTAGCAAATGGTGAAACTACCCCAAAGCCATTAAAATCTACCTGAAAAGGATTTGTTTTTGCAAAACCTACCGTTCCTACTCCGATAAGTAATACTGTTAGTAAATTTTTCTTCATTAGTATTAATTTTAAAGTTTTTCTAAAATTATCTTAAATTTTTGAAGTGTCAAAATTTTTTTTCATTTTTTTTACATTCTTTTCAGATTTTCTAAGGTTTTGGTTTGAAATTTAATAGATTTTACAGGCGATAAATCCTTGTATTTAATTAATAATTAAAGATTTACACATAATGATTTACACATAATAAATTCATGATTTATTAATCAAAATCTCTTTTTTAAATCTTGTTAAATATTATTTTGTATAAATAAAGTTTATCTCAGTCTACAATAACAAAAAAAGAGCAACCTATTTAGGGGTTGCTCTTTGAGATTATGTGGTTAATCAATGATTATTTTTTCACCACTTTGTAAGAATTTACGTTTCCGTTTACGTCTACTGTACGTACAATGTACACACCTGGAGTCAATCTGCTTACATTGATTTCGGTTTTAGCTTTGTTAACTTTCATCAATGAATGTACTTTTTGTCCTGCGATGTTGAAGATTTCTACCGATTCTAGGTTCGACTTCGATTCGATAGTCAACACATCGTGAACTGGGTTTGGATATACATTTGCACTTACTTTGCTGATGTTGTCCACACCTAATCCTCCGATGTTAACAGTGTAGTCTTCTATCTCACCGTAAGGGTACATAGAATCATCGTAACATGCACCATTGTTTGCATAATCTACAGAAGCTTGTGGATGGTCTGGTCCAGGCATTGCGAACACGCGAACACGCATTCTTGTTGCACCTTCTTGTGCAGTTGCTGGAATAGTGATATTGTTGGTTACAGGAACACCTGGCGTGTTGCCGATATAGGTATACTCGTCTGCTGTGAAAACTCCGTCTTGGTTGTAGTCGATCCATACGTGTACCGATTCTTGTGTCCAACCAGTACCTGTATTTGCTGTGAACGGATAAGTACCTCCACGCTCTACGTCTGTAGACATCGCAGTGAAATCGCTGTATCCGCCACCACATGCTGTTGGGTTGTTGATCGCTCCGAAAGTTACATTGGTAAGCACGTCACCGTCGTCGCAGATAATGTTTTGTGGGATACAGTAATCACCATTTTCATCATCACCGCCACCTGGTCCTTCACCGTCGCAGAATGCGATTAATTTATACACTCCTTCGTCGCTTCCTAATACCCAAGCTCCGCTTGTGCTAGAGTTCATAAACGCCATACGAGATCCTACTGTTGTTGCAGAGGTAGATTCTAAAGCTAAAGCATCTGATTTGGTTTCTAACCAATATTTGGTTCCTTCTGATCCATCTAAAACGATTGGAGCATCAAATTTAACCACAACCTTGTAAATTGGATAATTGAAAGCTGTTCCTATTTGAGTAGAACTTACTATTGTACCCGCAACATCTTTCATCAATGTACCTGGTAAATTTGAAGCATCTGCATAAAGTGAGAAGTTTACATGAGTTGGTTGGTTGAATAGGTTCAACTCTACGTGTGTAGCTGTTAGCTTTTGATCTGGACCTACAGGAATATCAATTGCCAATCTTTGGTTTCCTGTTCCTCCTAAGAACATACCATTTTCGAAGTTGTTTGATGGAGCTTCTTGATCACAAGCATCACCGTCTGGCTCAACGTAAGAACATTCTGTTTCTAATGAATAAACTCCTGAAGCATTAGAGAATCTCCAAGTATTCGCCGTGGTAGAATTCCATGCCAAGTTTACAGGGTTTGGTGTTACAGAAGAAGTTTCGATACCATTAACATTTGCTTTTATTTCGATCCAGTAACGACTTGCTTCGTCACCATTGATTTCGATTGGCTCACTGAAGTCTACTGAATACGTGAAAGTAGGGAAGTTGAAGTGTGTTCCGGTACTTTCTTTGTTGGTAATTGTCCCGTTAACAGATTTTAATAATTGATCAGGCAATCCGTCAGCATTACTCGAGTAAACATCAAAACTAATCTCTGAAGTGTCACCCAATAAGCTTAGGGTTATCTTATTCGCTTTGATGATCTGACTAGGATTAGCATCGAAGTTGATCGCTACACGCTGACCGTTTGCACCACCAATTATCGATCCGTTCTCGAAATTGTTAGACTCTACTGCAGGATTGCACAATGCAGCATCGGTTTGTTTTGGTGCCATAGAAGAAACCAATCGCTTGTGGCTTCCAGAATTTTGATAATTACATTCATCATCCAGGTGTAGGTAGAAACGCACGATTTGTGTTGCGTTGGCTGTCCAAGTTACAGAACCAGTTCCAGCAGTAATAATGTTTAGACCAGCTTCATCAGCAATTGTAATGAAATGCGTGTCTTCACCTGTAGCAAAGTTATAGGTATACCCTTCTTTTACACGTACATTTGAGTATTCACCTGTCCAACCAGTATTGGTAATAGAATACTGAATTCCGTTGTTGGATGGCAATCTAAAAACTGCCGAAGGGTATAGTCCGTTTGGAGCCGAAAGACAGCCTATTGGTTCTCCAATTTTCACGGTATAGTCTTCTACTTGTCCGTAGCTAGACCCCAAAACACAACCGCTAGTTGCATAGGTAATATTTGTGGTTCCAGTATATCTTTTTAAGATTCTCATGCGTGTTTCACCTGGTAATGCATCTTGAGGAATCGCAATACTTCCCACCAATTCGATATCATCAACACCCGAAGAGTTTTTGATAAAACCGATGTTGAAACGCTCAGACTCTTCAAATTCTTTGTTTTGATTGAAGTCGATAAAAACAGTAAATGTATTGGTGAAATTACCCGCAGTGTTCCCTTTCAGTTTGATTTCGTATTCATCACCAGCCGCCAAGTTTGCCGGAGCCAATGCCGTGAAATCTTCGTAGCCTGGTACACCAGAAGCAGGAGATGGATTGTTAATCTCACCAATGATAACCGAAGTTATCGCCTCTACAGAAGGAGCCGTTGCAGCACAATAATCTTCAGCCAAAGTTTTAGTACTAGCAAAAGGCGACACAAAGCCGTAGCTTTTCAAATCGACCTTAAATGGATTTGTGTTTGCCATACCTATCGAGCCGATCCCGACAAGTATCAACGTAAGTAAGTTTTTCTTCATAATATTAATTTTTGTTAATTTATACTAAAATTATACAAAATTTTCATATCGCCAAAACTTTAACAGAATATTTATTTATCTAATAAGGTTTAAACGGATAAAAAAAAGCTTTTTTATTATTTGTGTTCTTTTTTTAACGACTTGATTCGGTTTGTACTTTAGAAAATAGATAATTTCACGATAAGAAAACTGAGCTATATATAGTTATATAATAAGGTATAGTTTGCGAACACCTCCACCATCTTTACAGCGTTTCGTTCAGAATCAAAATAAGCATGGTCAAACATTATGAATATGTTTGCAGACAGCAAAACTGAAGGTGAACATAATAATCGGTCACAATTTTTTACTTTTGTATTTATGAGAATTTTGGTAATAGAAGACGAATCAACACTTAACTAAAATATTTCGGAAGCCCTTTCTTCAGAAAATTGTGTAGTAGAAAGTGTGTTTGATGGTTTTTTAGCAGAACGTTTCCTAAATGAAGAATCGTTTGATTGTGTAGTGATGGATATTAATTTACCCCAGAAAAACGGTTATGATTTGTGCAAAGAATTCAGAACTTATAATACGTATACGCCAGTTTTGATGCTTACAGCTTTCGATGAACTCGAAGACAAAATAAAAGGCTTCGACAGCAGTGCCGATGATTATCTTACCAAACCGTTCTTTATGAAAGAGTTGATTTTACGAATCAATTCGCTTATCAAACGAAGTCAAAATACCGAAGCGCATTCGCCCGAAATCATCAATGCGTTGGATATCAGCATCAATGTCGCTCAAAAAAAGTAACGCGGCAAAATCAAGAAATTTCACTCACGCCAAGAGAATATCAAATTTTGGTGAAACTTTGTAAAAATCCAGGAGAAATCGTCTCGAAAAACGAACTCATCCGAGATATTTGGGGAACATCTATGGACGTCAATACCAATACAATAGAGGTGTATCTAAATTTTTTACGAAACAAAATCGATAAACCTTTCGGGAAAAATTCAATTAAAACTAAAATTGGTTATGGATATTATTTGAGTGATGAGTTATGAATTATGAGTGATAAGATTAAAGCTATGAGTAAAAGTGTTTTAAAAGAGAAAAGTTTTTTATTTGCCGTAAGAACAGTAAAATTATACACGTATCAGTCGGGTACTAAAAAAGAATATGTTTTAAGCAAACAATTATTACGAAGCGGTACTGCTGTAGGTGCGTTGATAAGGGAAGCTCAAAATGCAGAAAGTAAAGCAGATTTTATTCATAAATTGGGTATTGCACAAAAAGAATGTGACGAAACATTGTATTGGATTGAACTCTTGAAAGAAACAGAATTTATAAAAAACTCGGAATTTGAAAGTTTAAATTTCGATTGTACTGAATTATTAAAAAAATGATTCGTAGCTCCATAATCACATCAAAGAAAAATAACTCCTAACTCAGCTCTTATAACTTATGGCTATTTAACGTGAAAATCAGAAACAAAATTTTAATCTACTTTTCGAGTACCGTAATCATGGTATCGGCCGTGTCTTTGGTGATTGTGTTTGTGTTGTTTTCTGCGCATAGAGAAGAAGAATTTCAGCAACAGCAATTTTCAAAAATCAAATATACGGTCGGACTCATTGACGAATTCGAAAATATGTTGCCGAAGTTTCTTTGCTTCTCGACAAGCAAGATATTCACGATTTTTATGACGAAAAAATGTACATTTACGATAAAAATAAAAACCTGATTTTTTTCGAGCATTGATAGTCTGAACATCCAAAATGCCAATTCAATTCTCAACAACTTATCGGTGTCCAACAATTGGATCGAAACCAAATAAGATGGTTATGATTTGATCGGAGTTTACCTCGAAAACGATTCCAAAAGTTATTATGCCATCAGCAAAGCCTACGATTATTTCGGTTATTCTAAAAAGGTTTTTCTTCAAAAAGTTTTGATTGTAATTTTCGTTGCCATTGTGATTACCGTGTTGCTGATTTCGTTGTATTTATCCAACATTATTTCAAAATCAATTTCAGAATTAACTCAAAAAATTGAAGATTACGATTTGAGTAATGATGAAATCAAACCTTTGATAATCAGCATTTCCACTTTGGAATTGCGCAATTTGTCAGAAAGATTTAATGTACTTACCAAACGCACGCATGATGCTTTTTCGTTTCAGAAATACAGCATTCAGCATATTTCGCACGAATTGAAAACGCCAATTGCGTTCTGGTTTCTGAGTTAGAAAAGTTGCAAAAAACTGAAGATATCGTCCAACTAAAATTGGCGATTTCTCTGCAAACTCAAAAGGCAATATCCTTGGGAAACATCATCAATATCTTGCTTCAAATCTCCAAAATAGAGGCTGGACAAGCGATTGTCAAACAAAATATTTGTATAGACGAACTTATTTTCAATGCCATTTCGGAGGTCAATTCGCTTTATCCCAACTTCCATTTCGAAGTGAATTTCATTCCGAGCAATTTTGATGAAAATCTACTGAACATAAGGGCAAACGAGCCACTTCTGAAACAAGCTTTTCTCAATTTGCTCATCAATGCTGTACAATATGCTGATGATCAAAAAGCCAAAATTACGTTCGACTCTTCATCAGTAAAACTCGTCATTAAAATTTCTAATTCAGGGAAAACTCTTACCGAAGAAGAACATAAATTTTTATTCTCGCATTTTTTCAGAGGGAAAAACGCCCAAAACAAACAAGGTTTTGGTTTTGGATTGGTCTTGTCTCAGCGTATTTTTTCGATTCATCATATCAGCCTTCACTATCATGCAAAACAAGGTATAGAGAATGTTTTTTCTTTGTTTTTTAATGATTTTTAAGCCAAAATTTATACGTTTTAAGTTTTTTTAAGGTCAGTAAAATCATTTTTGCAATATCAATATAACGTTGCAAAAGATGAAATTCATCCCTTTTATTTGTATAATTTTCGCTTTCGGATGGCAATTGTAAGCACAAGAAATACTCCAAATATCGCGTGCAGAGGCAGAAAAAATGTTTTTGCAAAACAACCTGCAATTACTCTCCGAAAAATTATATATCGAAAGCGAGAAAGCAGAAGTCATACAAGCCAAATTATGGCCCAATCCTGAATTGTCGATAAGTGAAATTAATCTTTGGAAAAACTCAACCGTAGAATCCTCCCCACCATTTTTTGGAAACTTCGGAAGAAATCAGCAAATCGCTTTTGAGCTCAAACAACTTGTACAAACGGCAGGAAAACGCAAATAAACTCATCGCTTTGGAGCAGGTTGATGTGTTAAAGCCGAACAATATTTTGAAGATTTATTGAGAGAACTCAAACTCGAACTCCGCAACCAGCTTACTGATTTACAATACATTCAACAATCAGTTAAAGTGCATCAAAACCAGATTGACAACATTTCGATCTTGACCCATGCCTACCAAAATCAATTGGAGAAAGGATATATCTCAAAAGCAGAAAATACCCGACTGAAAGCGCAGGAACTTCAAATCAACAAAGAAATTTTGAGCTTACCCTTCAATCAAACGAAATTCAGAAAGAACTTAAACTTTTACTTCGTATAAATCCGAATGTTTCTATCGAAATCATGGATGAAGGATTTGTAAAAGACACCCAACCTTATGAAACAATTTTAATCGGCCAAATTTTCGAAAGTGCCAAAGAAAACCGCCCGTGCTCATAGATCAGCTCTCTTACCACTACCAAAACCAATCGAACAAACTACTAAAAGTTACCGATCACAGCAACCACAGCGAGGGATTTGCCAATGGCACGAACGCCAGTGATGACTATGTGTACGATGAAAACGATGTTCGAGAAAAAGTTTTAATAAAAGTTTTTAGAAGAAACCGAACGAAGTTCTTTAACACAAGATTTGAACAAAGGAATTTCCGAAATCAAATACAATCACCTAAATTTACCTACAGAAGTTCTTGGGAATGCAACCAAGAAAATTAACTATGCCTACGATGCAAGCGGTGTAAAGTTGAGAAAAATTGTAACCGATGGTATCAAAGTGACCACCACAGATTATTTAGGTGGATTTCAATACAAAAACAATGATTTACAATTTTTCCAAACATTGTAAGGCTATGTAAATGTGGTGACCAATAAAGTTAGTGGTGACAGAACTTATAATTATGTATACAATTACACCGATCATTTAGGGAACGTGCGGGTAAGCTACGCTTGGGACGAAACTGCCCAAAATCTCAAAATCTTAGAAGAAACCGAGGAACGAGGTTCGCGAATGCCAATAAAAAATAAAGTGATATGAGGCAAAACCACACAGCTACGCTGGCAAGTTTCGATTTGGAAATTCTCAATTTCCAAAATCTCACTCGTCCTTTTGGGCTGAAACATACAGGTTACAATGATTTGACCTTGGGTGTAGAAATTGTAAATAGTAGTGATGTTCATGTGAGTATAGGTGTAATAAATATGCAAACCTCGGGTAGTGATAGTTATAAGTACAAATACCAAGGTCAAGAGAGACAAGATGAACTCAGACTCAACTGGGATAGCTTTAAGTGGCGAAATTACGATTATGCGATTGGGAGGTTTTGTAATATTGACCCTTTAACAGAAGAATATCATACTTGGTCGCCTTATGTATTTAGTGGTAATCGTGTTATTGATGCAAGGGAACTTGAGGGGTTAGAACCTTACATTGTAACAGGTAGAACTTTTATTCCTAATGGGAGTCTTTCTAATCCAAATCCATTTTCAACAACCAAAACTTTTGCAGGAGATAACAGAAGCTCTTATCAAGTAAATACAACCGCTTATAGAACAGAGCAACAAGTAAGAGTTGATTTTGAGAACAGGACAGCAACCACTCTTAGCAATAGAGCAAGCTCTACAACAGGTTATGACAAAAGCGGAAATGTAACAGCAGTATCAGACCCTGCAAAAGCAGGGCCAACACCAATCTATACTCCCAATACAATGGAAAATGGAAGCACTACTGTAAATATGCAGGTAGATGCCTCAAATAAATTAGTTACAGGAGTACCTGCTATTAACTATGATGTGAATGTTACCATAACTGAAACAGGTAACGGAACATTCGACTTTAATATATCAGGGCAAAGTGACGGTTTTCCTGCATACGAATTTTTTATCACAAATGAAGCAACAGGAAACTCATATTTTATATACGGAAGTAATCCTGCTACTACGGGAGATACACCAAGATCATTGTTTCCTCCAATGGAAAATAAAATCAATGTAAGTGGAAATAGTGGAAACTTACAACCTGTTGAGGAAGTTAAATTTGATTGATTGTGTGATGAAGCATTTTATTAAAATATTGGCAACAGGTATTCTTTATTACGTTATCCAGATATTACTTGAAATAGTGGTTAACTTATTTTTGGAATATACAGGAATAAAAAGAAGTGAAGATTTTTCATATAATACCTTATTCATAGAAAACTTATTACACCATACTTGGGTAATAAGTATTTCCAAAATGATTTTAATTTGGTTATACCTGTTATTATTTGTGATATTTAGTTTTACAGTAAAAAGTCTTTCAAACGGTTTTATCCATTTATTTGCCTGTTTAGGTTCTTCTTTATTAGTTGTTTTCTACGACAATGATTTACCTGTTATCATTAACTTTTTCATACCTGTAATTATAGCCTGTGGTCTTGTGTTATTGGGTGAGAAAATATTTTTCCGAAAAGAAATAAAAGCATAGAGCATTAAAAACCGCCTCAAAAGGGCGTTTATTTCCTTCCTTTTAAGCCCAAAATCAAAAAGTTATCACCAATCAGGCAAAACCGCTTCAATCCCTTTGCTGTCGGGTTTTCCGCTGTTTTTCCGCTCTCTTTTTCCTTTCGCCCTATCCGCTTGCATTTGGGCTGTTTTTGAAAGGGCAGAAAACCCCGAAAAAGCAAAGCAAAAAAAAGCAAAAAAAGAAGAGAAAAAGCCCCGAAAAACAAAAAATCGGAACAGCCGACAGAACCGACCAAAAAGAGCCGAAAACAACCGCTAAAAATCCCGAAAAACCGAGCCGACAAAATGGACTATTAAAAGCAAAAAATCAATCAGAAATTAACCCGAAAAATAGCTTGACTTATCCATTAAAAATCTTTTTTTTCAATTGAAATTTATTATATTAGAGTGATAATGAGGCGTTCATCAAAAAAGATGTTTTTGCTGATATTTTAGGTTGGATTGATCAGAATTTAGAAAAGTAGTAAAAGCGAAAATTTTCTTGATTAATTTTAGACTGTCTCAAACGCTTTAGAGGCTAACAAATGCTCCATGCAATATTCAGTTAGGGCTGTAATCGTTAGAAAAGGATTTACGCCGATGCTTCCAGGAATCAAAGATCCGTCTAAAACAAAGAGATTTTGATGTAAATTGAGTTTCCCGTATGCGTTTGTTGCCTTATCAATAACGGCTCCTCCCAAAGGATGGTAGCAAATATCGTGACCAAAACCATTATGAAATAAAAAATGTGCACGGGTACCACCGTTGGTTCGATTCATTTTTTTGATAAAATGACGAGCGTTTTCTTTCATTTTTTGCGTGTGCGAAAGATCCCATTTCAACTCTATTTTATCTTCGGTAGGATGATACGTTACTTCGCCAAATTTGTCTAGTTTATTGATCATCAAATACAAACTTGTAGCCACATTCATCCCCATAGGCAAAGGAGCAATTTCAGTAAAAAACGGATGTTTCGGATCGTCCCAATTGTCTATACCTCCAACAGGAATTGTAGAATGCAGAAAGCCGTTACCACCAGAAAAAGCTTTTACCCAATTTCTACCGGTCATAAAATTGCCATTGTTGCCCCACATCTTCCCAATATGCGCATCTAAAGGAAGTTGATGTTTGGCCTGAGATCGAAATAACAACTCTAAACTTCCCATGGTTCCGGCGGCTAAAATCAATTTCTGACAATGCATTTCTTTGAGTTGCACAAGTTCACCCGACGTATTGATTTGATGCACTTGCAGAGTGTATGAATCGTCTGGATTTAAGGAAAAACTCTTCACTTGATGCAAATCTAAAATCTCTAAATTTCCGGTAGCCAGCGCTTTTTTCAGATAGGTTTTGTCTAATGAATTTTTCCCGTGATTGTTTCCGTAAATTACTTCTCCTGCCAAGGCAGAGCGTGGCACTTTGTTTTCATACTCCGCTTCCATGTATTTGAAATCGTACACATTGGGCACCCGCATGGTTTTGTAACCGGCTTTGTGGGCTTCTTCTTCGCCTACGGTATTGAATTTATAATACGAGCAGGAGTGTAAGAAATCTTCATTGGCCACATTTACGTTCAGTTCCTGTTGAGCCAACGGAAAATATTTTTCATAAAAAAGATCAGCATCCAACGTAGGAAATATTTCTTCAAAATAATTTTTTTTCGGGAGTACAGCCATTCCACCATTCACGATAGAGCCACCGCCTACGCCACGTCCTACCCAAATTTTGATGTCTTTATAATCTAGCCGATCGAGCGCGCCTGTAAAAGGTTTTAGTGGAAAAACATTAAAAAAAGGCGCAATGCTTTTTTTTCGAAGCCATGCAGCACTTTTACCAGGATGAATCATGGGAGAAAACTTTTCACCCGATTTTTCCCAATTAAGCCCCATTTCTAGCAAGCAGACTTTATTCCCCGCTTCGCAAAGTCGCAATGCTGCAACGGCGCCACCATAGCCGGATCCAATAATGATGATCGGTTTTTTGATAGTTTCCTTTTGGTGTTTTGTTTTTCCGAATAACGACATAGGTTGGTATAAAAATAAACCGCCCAAACCTAATGACGCTTTTTGGATGAAGCTTTTTCTATTCATGCTTTGATTTTCGGTTAATCGCTAATTTTCTCCGTTTTCTCTAAAGTACTTGTTTTGGGTTTAATACCAAAATCATACCTAAAAATAGGAGAGAGGTTTTTGTTTGGAGAATTTTAAAGAATTAATATTTACATTATCTAGCTTATTTACCGAAATAACCTAGATCGTGTAAACAAAAAAGAAGCAATCTCACAATTGAGGTGTTTTTATATAAATAATGGATTGATTATTAGGTGATTAATAAAGAATTCACTATATTTAACTACTTAATTGTCAGCGAAATGAACTATAGAATTAAAGAATATAACCCATCCGGGAGAAAATGATCAAACAATTAGAGGATATGTGGCAATATGCGCAGTGCGTTGCTGATGAAGAAGACCAAGATCCCAAGCCACCGGAGTTCAAAAAACTTGATCCTGAAAAAGTCCAACAGGCTGCAGATAAAATCAACCGGATATTTGCCCAACTCAAACACATCCGAAATTCAAAAGATTTACCCTAAAAGGAATTGAAAAAGTGGAAATAGCGTTCGGATTGCATGCTTTAGCTCATAATCTGAAAAAGATGAGTGCGTAAACAAGAATAATCACTCATTTTTTTCTAAATTATTGAATAGCGTTGGTTTTTGACCTCAATTTTTTTATCATAAAAAAACCATCCCGATTTTATAAACGAGACGGCTTCTTTTTTATAATTGCTAGATTGGTAATCCTTTTAATGTGAAGATGTATTTATCAATATAAATCTGTTTTTCTTTGGATTTGTATTGTTGTATATACCTTGGGTGATCTAAAATCTTTATCGTCTCAAAAAGTTGAGCTTCTTGGTTTAATTTATTAATGTACGTGGCATTTTTCTTACCTAATACATACACTTCATCGGTACACAAACCCATAGTAATAAATTGTTTTAGGCAGTCTATCATAAAAGGTTTTAAACTTTCAAATAATGCTTTATCATCATAATAATTAGCGTTTATCCATTGCCCTGTTTTTGAGCGTTGTACAATGGCCAACGGAAAAGGAGAGTTGATAAAAAAATCATTGTAAAAGACATTAGGACCACCGTAGGCATCAATCATGTCATAGACAAATACAGACGAAATTTCGTGGGTATGTGCAGAAAGCATTTCGATACCGCAAGCACTTTTCAATCTTTTGGTATCCGTAAACGGTACTCCGGTAACACCTGCGCCATGCCGACTTGGGTTAATCCCAACAATAAATTTTCTCGGATTTGAATCGTTGTAAAATTTAGTGTAGAAAGTGCGCATCACATCCAAAGTTTCTGGATTTTCATGGTATGGATTGAGTACATCAAATGTAGAAGGAAGATTTCCCTCATACTTTAAATTCTTATTAAAATCAATAATTTGTTTAGCAATGTTTACATTCATATTCTAAAATTAATGAAACATACTTATTTATGAGAAGTTTTTTTTAATGAATAGTATTTTGGTTAATTTCAAGTTAACTTTTGCTTTACTGATATTTGATTGCGAAATTTGTGTTTAATCTATCACATAATTAATGATGACATTTAATAAAATAGAAAAGTACAGTGCTGCTTTGCTTACGTTATCATTGGCTTATTTGCATGACGATACTCTTCTCAAAAGCTCAAAAGAGTTTATCAATTAATCCCTGTTTCGATCCAAGAACAGGGAAACTTCGCTTTTATTTTCAAATTAAAACTTTATTTCATTGTGTAAACATATGTTTCATACGGTGCGCATTGGTGTCGTATGATTGGATCATTTATAAATTGTTTGCATCTTAACTTTATAAAAATATATTATTATGTCATCAAATGTAATTTTAACAACAGGTATTTATGATTTAATTAAAGACCACATTCTTAGAAGAAAAGTAACACTTGAGCAAGAGCAAATTTTAACAGAAGAGTTGAGAACTGCTGAGCAAGTATTACGTAAAGATCTTCCTGCTGATGTTGTATCTGTAGATCGAAAAGTAAAGGTTAAAGAAATTACTTCTAATGAAGAGATTGAAATTTTATTAGTTGGTCCGAAACAAGCAAAATTAAAAAACAATAAACATTCAGTTTTGGGAGATGTAGGTTTAGCTACAGTTGGACATAAAGTTGGTGAAATTATTAAATGGCCAACAAATCAAGGAGTTAAAGAATATGAAATCGTTTCTGTAGAAGCAATTTCATAATCATAACAATAAGAAGCAGTCTCAAACCTAGACAGCTTCTTTTTTTACTTAAACAGTTTATGTTATAGTGCCTGTATTAAAATTTAAAATACTCTATACGATCATTTCGTAAGAGATAATCCATAAACTTTTTTTGATGAATAGTTTTAATCTTCACATCTATAAATAAAACTATCATATCGTCATTCTTAATTCGTTGCTTGATATATGAGCTTTCAGAAAAATTAGCAATCTCTTCTATCAATTCTTCTTGCAACTTTCTTTTATTCTCAAACTTTAACTCTAGTGTTCTTTGAATAGACTGAGAATGTAAGGTTTTATTAAACCATTTTCCTATATGAATAGTTACAAACGTTGCGAAAAAAAATACAATTGCTGTGGCAAAATGTCCAAACCCGACACTCATTCCTATTGCTGCTGCAATCCAAATAATACTTGCAGTAGTTAGTCCGTTGATTGAAATTCCATCTTTAAAAATTACTCCAGCTCCTAAAAACCCGATTCCACTTACTACATATGAAGCAATTCTTGTAGTTTCTCCTGTGGTAACAATTCCCAATTTGTAAGACATTATGGTGAAGAGCGTTGATCCTAAGGAAATAATAGTTATAGTTCTCAGTCCTGCTGCCTTATCTTTCAACTCTCTTTCTAATCCTAAAAGCAGACCTAAAATTAAAGACAGTAAAGCTTTAAAAATATCAATTGTATCCCAATTCCAATCTATTGTGTCCCATCCCATAATTCATTTCATAAATGTTTATAACCCAAAAATCTCGTCATATTGTTTAAAAAACATTGGAAATGTTGGATAATTAAGCTGTTGGTGAGCTAATAAATCAAAAATACGTTTTGCTGTATGCATCGAATGAATTTTAAACAAAGTTCTTTTAAAATATTGAATATATAAAGTTAAAATAAAAAAAACAAGTGATGAACTTGAGTTTTAAAACAGTAGCTTAATGTTTTCATATGAATTTTCGAGCTTATTTAGGACATCATCAGGTTTTACCCATTCTACTTTTTCAATACCTTCATTTAATTGCCTTTCCAACGGACCAGTATATTTGGTAGTCATTTCATACCAATAGGTAATTTTAAGGCGGTATTCACCATGTCTTTTAAAGATATGATATGTTTTGTCGAGCAAATTTTATTGTCAATTCATCTAATTCTTTCGGTGGTTCAACGTTCAAATTCTTACCCACTTCAGATGCTAAAAATTCATCCACTTGATTTAAAATTGCTAATTGACGTTCTCTTATTTTAGGATCATTAACTTTACTTAATTCAAAAGAAAAGGCATTGATAATATGTTGTTTTTCTTCTGGAGATTGAGAATCAAAAAACAATTTTGCCTGTGAAAAATGATCGGCGAAAGAATCGTTTCGTTTTCTAACTTTAGTAGCGTTTATAGGTTCTTGATGAGATTCGTAAGCAGTTTCACCTTTTAGCATGGCATGATATGGACATCCACTAGCCTTGCTATTTGGAAAATAACTAACCTCTCCTTTTAAAATATCGGTTCTTCCAAAACCATCTTTTTGGTTATTATGTTTTTGATTAATCGATCGATTGATAGGTAATTCGTGAAAATTAGGTCCTCCTAAACGGTAATTTTGAGTATCCATGTAAGAAAACACTCGACCTTGAAGTAATGGATCATTTGATAAATCAATACCTGGTACAACTCTTCCTGGATCAAACGCTACTTGTTCTGTTTCTGCAAAAAAGTTTTCTGGATTACGATTTAATGTCATCGTACCTATAATTTTTACAGGCACCAACTCTTCGGGAACTATTTTCGTAGGATCTAATAAATCAAAAGAATATTTAAACTCATCTTCTTCCGGAATTAATTGCACACCCAAATCCCATTGTGGATAAACTCCTTTATCGATAGCTTCCCATAAATCTTGACGATGAAAATCAGAGTTGAAACCCGAAATCTTTTGGGCTTCATTCTAAGCTACTCCATGCACTCCTAACTTTGGTTTCCAATGAAATTTTACAAAAGTAGCTTTACCTTTTTTATTGATGAGTTTAAATGTGTGTACACCAAAACCTTCCATCATTCTTAAACTTCGCGGTATAGCCCTGTCAGACATCGCCCACATAATCATATGCGCAGATTCTGGCATCAATGATATAAAATCCCAAAAAGTATCATGAGCAGAAGCTGCTTGAGGAATTTCGTTATGAGGTTCAGGCTTAACAGTATGTACTAAATCGGGAAAGTTCATAGCATCTTGAATAAAAAACACAGGGATGTTGTTTCCTACTAAATCATAGTTTCCTTCTTCAGAATAAAACTTCACAGAAAATCCGCGAACATCTCTAGCAAGATCTGTAGAGCCTTTAAATCCTGCTACTTTTGAAAAACTTACAAAGACATCGGTTTTTACGCCTTTTTGTAAAAAATGAGCTGTAGTATATTCTGACAAATCTTTTTTGGTTTCAAAAATCCCATGAGCTCCACTTCCTCTAGCGTGAACTACTCTTTCTGGAATTCTTTCTCTATCAAAATGCATTAATTTATCGAAGTAAATATGATCTTGTTGCAATGAAGGACCTCGATCGCCTGCCTTTAATGTATTATTATTATCATGAATAGGAACCCCGTCATTAGTAGTCAATAAATGTCCTTTATTATCAATCAAATGTTTATTCATCTGACATTTTTATTTTCATTTTTTTCTCATATTTCTTCCATTAAAAGTTAATATTTAACAAACACTAAATTTTCTTTATGTATTATTTATTTCTCCACCATTAGGATGTAGTACTTGACCAGTGATAAAGCTGGAGTCATTAGTTGCCAAAAACAAGTAACTAGGTGCTATTTCATTGGGCATAGCTGGACGTTTCATCGGAGTATCTGAACCAAAAGTTTCAATGGCTTCTTCATCAAAAGTTGAAACTATTAAAGGCGTCCATACTGGTCCTGGAGCTACTGCATTTACTCTTATTTTTTTCTCTACTAAATTTGCCGCAAGACTTCTTGTAAACGAAATAATTGCACCTTTGGTAGCCGCATAGTCGATAAGATGGTCGCTACCTCTATAAGCAGTTACCGAACTAGAGTTGATGATAGCGCTACCTTCGTTCATATGAGGCAATGCGTATTTTGACATCCAAAAATATGAGTAGAAATTTGTCTCAAACGTACGAACCAACTGTTTAGTAGTAATTTCTTCTAAAGAGTTTTGCTCCCAATGTAATGCTGCGTTATTTATTAATATATCTATATGATTAAACTTTTCAATAGTTTTGTTTATTACTTTTTTACAATTGATTTCTTTTGATAAATCAGCTTTAATCAATTGACATTCTACTCCAAAATTTAGAACTTCTTTCTTTGTTTGCTTAGCATCTTCTTGTTCATTAAGATAAGTGATGATAATATTTGCACCTTCCTGCGCAAAAAGCAGAGCTATAGCTTTACCAATTCCACTATCACCTCCTGTTATAATAGCTACTTTATTTGCTAATTTTTTTTCTTCCTTTTCGTATATAGGTTTAGTTTCTGGAGGTGGTTTCATTTGTTTTTCGGTTCCAGGCCGTTTTTGCTCTTGATGCTTTTTAGATGTATTTATTTTCTTTTTCATTTGCATATAAGTTATAACTAAAAAAGGCCGTCTTATAAAAAGACAGCCTTAGTCATTAAAAGTAGGTTTATAATCTTGGAGAATCGTTATCCTCTTTCCACTCAGAAATTTCTCTTTCGATATCTTCACGAGTTCTACCAGATTTTTCTTGTATTTTTCCTACAATTTCATCAAACTTACCTTCAGCAAATGCTTGATCATCATCAAACCACTCACCGTATTTTTGCTTTACAGCACCTTTAATTCTTTTCCATTTTCCTTCTAATTCTAATCTGTCCATAATTTTAGCAATTTTTTTGTTAATATTGCTGAATATACAATTTTATAATAACACTATAGCAACAAAATCTTTTATTTAACATTTTTATAAAATTGAATTATTTTCTTTAGATTTAAATATTCTCTTCTGAAAAAATATTAATGTAATGACTATATATACGTTATACCCGTAGTGCATTAACCAACGAGATTAATTTTAGGTTGTTTATATTTTTATTAAAGACAAATTTATTAAGATATTGAATAGTTGTAAGAGCTGTTATTTTAGTCAAAATTCTTGTTTTAAATTCCTGAAAAGTTTTGGCATAATTTCTTCTTATCATAAACTGATCACAAAGTTGCGAAAATAAAGTCTCAATCCTTTTTCTATATTTTTTAAATGAATAAAATTGCGGATGATAGTCTTTTTGATTTTTTCTTTTCGGAGTTTCTAATTGAATATTTACCTCGTTAAAGAGGTCTAACTGAACAGTCTGAGATAAATATCCTTTATCTCCAAGTAACACACAATCTGATAATTGCATTTTAATATCTTGTAAATAATGAATTTCATGAACTGAAGCTGGGGATAAATCAAAACTCTGAAAAACACCACTTATCGAACAAACTGCATGTAATTTATAGCCATAAAAATGTAAATTTTGAGATGCACAAAAACCTCTATTAGGCAATGCGTAATCTACATCTTTACAGATTTTACTTCTTGCAGAGCGAGATATTTTGCATAATTCCAAAGGCATACTGTCTACCACAAAATAGTTTTCTAAATCATTAAGTTTTTCTACCATTTTTATTCTGATTTCTTCCACAAATGGGAATAATTTTCTTTTTCTCCTATTATAAACACTACGTTCAATTTTTGTTTCGATATCAAACCCTTTTATCTCTCTAAAAAGTTGATATTCTGAATCAATAGATTTAAATTCAGCTAAAATAATCAAGCTAATTATTTCTAAATCAGATAATTTCGGCTTAATTGGTTTGAAATAAAAATTATCACATTCTGAAATTTTACTTAATTCTTCTAAAATTAATTTGTAACTTGTCTCTAAGTTGCTCATAATTGTATTTGATTGTCAGTCAGTACAATATACTATTTTTTTAGTTCTTTGAGCAACTTTTTTTATAATGCACGACGTGTTAGTTACCTTTTTAAAAATGGCAACAAGTGCAATTACAGGTATTAAAACAGATGTAGGTAAAGAAGGAGATTTAAACATATAAATATATTCACAAAAAACATAAACTTAAGCATAGAATCGAATGCTTTTGCATACTATAAGTGAGTTGAATTCTTATCAATTTAAAAGTGTGTGAAAGCATCAATTCTAAAACATCTAAGCATTATGAAACATTTATTTTATAATAATCTTGAAAGTTTGTTACATGTTTTTATATGCGCAATTGTATCTTACTTTACATTATTTATTTTTATACGTATATCGGGTAAACGTACTTTAGCAAAATTAAATGCGTTTGACACCGTGGTTGCAGTAACTCTAGGTTCTACTTTATCTTCTATGATTTTAAAAAAAAATAATATAGTTGATGGTACTGTAGCTTTATCAACTATTATTCTTTTGCAATTTGTATTAGCCTCTTTGGGTCGTAAATATGAAAAAATAGAAAAATAAATTTACTCAACAATTCTTTCCCATAAATAAATGGTACATTTAAGTTTTAAATATTTCACGAATAAACTTTATGTCAGATACTAATCCATCCCTTTTGATTGTTTACATACATGGATTTGGAACAACAGGATTATCAAGCTACAAGTATGGTCTAATACAAAAATTCACAGAAAAGCATTCTTGGATAAATAGTGTAGCCTTAGAGTGGCAACCTAATCTATTACATTTTACTGAATGCATTAATTTCTCAATTAACAAATCATTTGAAACCTCATCAAGATATTCTATTTATAGGCTCATCAACAGGAGGAAATTTTGCACTTCAATTGGCTGCTACTTTACAAAATTTTTCAATAAAAATAGGTTTAATCAACCCATTAATAAATATTGAGCAACGTAAAATAGAAGACAGTAGATTCCCTATATCTTTAGCAGAACAATTATCAGAAACTGTAATTGATTTAGAGAAGGTTTATATTTTATTAGGAATGTACGATGAAATATTAACTCCTGCTTATACAATTAAGCATTATTCCCATGCTAATATCCAAATGATTGAAAAAGGCACTCATTCGCTCAATGAATATTTATCGGAAAATATGGAAGAATGGTTATTATCTATAATATAAATCAACCTAATGTTGTATCTTTTTCATAATGAATGAAGTAACATTAGAATAAAATAATCATTTGGTGTGTAATTTGCAGTAAAAGCAGTATGAAAAATAAACTACAATACAACAAAATATATGATTATTTACAACCTAATGAAATCAGTTTGTTAGAAAAATTAAATATTGTCATAAAAAAATATGTAAATTATTCATCAATATTTAATAAATATAAAATAAAAACTCGTAATGTTCACGCTACTACATATGGTATACTAAAGGGAACATTTCAAGTGAATAAAAATAATGAAGTCAACAATTGGTTTGCAGAA
The DNA here is from genome assembly GCF_900089075.1 of Vaginella massiliensis. GTDB lineage: Bacteria > Bacteroidota > Bacteroidia > Flavobacteriales > Weeksellaceae > Weeksella > Weeksella massiliensis_A. The sequence goes on along the minus strand of NZ_LT593747.1, from coordinate 731,961 downwards.
AAAGAATTTGATGTAATTGTTAGATTATCAAATGCGCACATGAAGTTAGTGGATAATTATAAAATACCGATGTATGGCTTGGCAATAAAATTATTACATAATGAGTATACATGGGCAAATTTTCCCCTAGTAAATTTTCCGCTTTTTCCTTTTACAAATGTGAGTTATTTTATCAAAATTTTCATGCATCTTAATCATTTTCAACTTGCAAAAGGTATAATTAAGATAAAGTATTTATTTTTTCTGATTATCCGTTTATGCACCTGTTATATTCGCAATTACTAGTCTGTCAAAGAGTTTGTCTCCAAAATACCGTCTGTTTAATTTGTAAATAAACTCGTTGAGATACAACTGTAAGTATTTCCTTTTGATTTTATGGTAGTTGCCCAGCAATGTCCGTTTTGCATTACTGATTGCGATATGCACCCATTTGAGTGTTTCCTTGGTGGTTTTGGCGTCTGATTTCTCGGTGACGTGCAATTCCACCAGATCGGAGATGTCAACGTAAGAAGTGCTTTTGTCCGAAAATACGATGGCATCATCCTCCATGCAGTCCCTGACCACGCCGTTGATTCCTTCACTTTGATGGCTATCCAGTACCCTGGCCTTGAAATAACGCACATGCTTCTCCTTTTTGCCCGTTTCGATATCTTCCAACGGGGTGCTTTCGGCCATCACCGCAACGTTCTGCTTTCCCTCGGCTCCCCGGCCACGTGTACCCTTGCCTCGCTCGATTTCCTTACTGGCCACCGAAAAGTAACCCTCATCCAGTTCTATCATCCCTTCCAGTGTATACCTTGCATCCCGGTTGCCCATCGCCCTGCGGAGTTTGTGTACCATCGCCCATACCGGTTCGTAACGCTTCAATCCTAATTGCTTCTGGAGTTCGTTGGTGGAGAATCCCTTTTTTGTGCAACTCATCAGGAACATCGTTTTGTACCACACCAGAAACGGCAGCTTGGAGCTCTCCATGATCGTACCGCTGCGCAACGAGGTGCGGAAACGGCAACCTTTGCATTCATAACTCCATTTACCCTGTAACCAATAATGGGAAGTGCCCCCGCATCGCTTGCAGACAACCCCTTCCTTATCACGCTGCTCCTTGAAATGCAAACGACAATCTTCCTCCGAACCGAAATGAGCCGTAAAACTGAATATGTTCATAATCCCTGCTTTTTGAGCGCTAATATACTAAAAATATTAGGTGTGTTTGCGGAGAATCAGATTATTTTTAATAGGATTTTATACTTTACTATCCTTACCGTCTTTTTTACATCCATCATTTATTAAACAATCTATTCAATTTGTTAAGAATCGAAAAAAATATATTATGGACTGTAATTATCATTCAATTGGCGTTTATCGATGGAATGAATACATGATAAAATTAAGATTAACACCTCTAAATATTCATACCTCTCACAATAGTTCATCAGGATTACCCATCGAAGAATATATTAAAAAACATGGTTCATATCATGCAGAAATGAGTGTACAATTTTGTTATGACGATACCAAGCACCCGATAAATAAATTGAATCAAGAATGGATAGACAGTCCTTTTATATCTATAGGCAAGCTCACTCTTAATGAAGTTTTAGATAAAACATGTGAAGAATATGAGAATTTATCATTCAACCCTTTTGAAAATATAGAAAAATTACAACCTGTTGGAAAAATTCAAATGCTTAGAAAAACGGCTTATGAAGCTTCATTATTTGCAAGAAATTCTCCAAATAAACNGCTCGGGATCTTGGTCTTCTTCATCAGCAACGCACTGCGCGTATTGCCACATATCCTCTAATTGTTTGATCATTTTCTCCCGATTGGTCTTGATGGAATTTCCCCAGACAAAGGTGTATCTTCCAGCTACCGATTCTATTTTGGTGCCGTCTGTATAAACTCGTTTGAGACTCACTAATTTTTCTTCTGCCAAAAGCAATACCACTTGTTTGAAGATGTCTTTGAATACGGCTTTTAACTTATTGCTTCGAAATCGGGCTATCGTATTATGGTCGATGCTTTCTCTACCAGAAAGCCACATAAAGTTTATGTTCTCATTGAGGGCTTTTTCGATCTTTCTACTGGAATAAATATTGTCCATATAAGCGTAAACCATCACTTTGAGCATCATTTTAGGATGATAACTAGGATGACCTTCCCGACTGTAAGTTTCTAAAAGAGGTTTTAAGTCTATCTTCTCAACTACGTTGTTTACGATTCTTACTGGATGATTAGTCGGAATTAATTCTTCTATCGAAGGTGGAAATAACCAGTTTTGGGATTGGTTATATTCTTTAATTCTATAGTTCATTTCGCTGAAAATTAAGTAGTTAAATATAGTGAATTCTATATTAATCACCTAATAATCAATCCATTATTTATATAAAAAAACCGCCTCAGTTGTGAGACGGCTTCTTTTTATTATGCCCATGGATCTAGAACAATTTTTACACAATCTTCTTTCTTATTTTTAAAAATGTCGTAAGCATGGGCTACTTCAGTAAGAGGTAGACGATGTGTAATAATATCATCTAATACTATTTTTCCTTCCAAAACATACTGTAATAACTTATCAATATGTTTGTGTACAAGAGCTTGTCCGCCTCTGAGTGTGATTCCTTTATCAAAAAACTGGCCAACCGGAAAATTATCATAATATGTGGGATATACATCGAGTACATTTACAACACCACCTCTTCTTACGGCACTCATACAAGCTTCTAAAACCTTTATAGAACCTTTTTCTAGGTTAATAACTGCTTTTGCACGATCCAATAAGTTACGTTCTGGTTCGAACCGAAATGCATCAATAGACACTATCCTAAAAAGTGTGTAAGTATAAAATAATGGGGTTTGACTTTTTAATTAAAGTTGAACCCTTTTTTCAAATATAGTTAAGAACTGATTGAGTATTATTCCCCAATTATGAATTGGCATCGACCACTTTTTAGTAGCCTCTCTTAATGCCAAATATACTGATTTTAAAACAGCCTCATCCGTTGGGAATGATAATTTGTTCTTGTTATATTTCAATTTCGGAAAAATTAAAAACACCCTTATTGCAGCCAGTACGATTCCGTTTGCTTTTATCGGAGGATTTATTTCGCTTTGGCTTACAAGAACGGTTTTCGGGATTTCGGCAGGAATCGGATTCATCATTCTGTTTGGAGTCAACACCATCAACTGTATCATTCTCATCGCCGTCATGAAAGATAACTTACGAAAAATGAAGCTCAAAGATGCCATTTCAATGGGAGTTTACGACCGAATCCATCCGATTGTAATGATTGCTTTGATGGGGTCTTTAGGATTGCTTCCAGCTGCACTTTCATCCGGAATGGGTTCTGAAATCCAGAAACCATTGCCTATTATGATTGTGGGAGGATTGCTGATTTGTATGGTACTTTCACTTACGGTTTTGCCACAGGTATTTTATTGGGCATATCGGAAGAAAAGAAATTACATCGTTTTTAAAACATTAAAAAAAATCAGGCTAAAAAAATCAAAAAGGGAATCGAAAGGTTCTCTTTTTTTGAGTTCGATATTCTTAATGGATGATTAACACATTTTCATTTCAACAAATCTGGTCGACGTTCTTTGGTGCGTTGTACAGCTTGTTCGTGCAACCATTCTTCGATCTTCGGAAAATTACCCGATAACAATATTTCTGGAACTTTGTGTCCCTTGTAATCCGAAGGTCGGGTATAGACTGGCGGTGCCAATAAGTTGTCTTGAAAAGAATCGCTCAGCGCAGAAGTTTCGTCTCCCAAAACTCCAGGAATCAACCGAATGATTGCATCTGCCAAAATAATAGCGCCAAACTCACCGCCGCTCAGTACATAATCACCAATCGAAATTTCTTTGGTGACCCACATATCGCGAATGCGTTGATCAATACCTTTGTAGTGACCGCAAATCATCATCAAATTTTTGGTCAAAGACAACTCGTTAGCCATTTGTTGATGCAAGGTCTCGCCATCTGGTGTAAGGTAAATGATTTCGTCATACGAACGTTGGGCTACCAATTCAGAAATCAAATTGTCCAAGGGTTCGCACATGATCACCATTCCAGAACTGCCGCCATAAGGGTAATCGTCAACGTGTCGATAATTACCTTTGCCATAGGGTTTTAGGTCGTGAACATAGATTTCGACCAAGCCTTTATCTTGAGCACGTTTCATTATCGATGCGCTGAACGGACTTTCGAGTAATTCGGGTAAAACGGTAATGATATCAATTCGCATGGCGCAAAAATAAGGTTTTTAGACAGGAAAAAGAATTAAAATTAGTTTTTGAATATGATCATTTATTTAAACTTTTATCCAGCTAGTCGTCGTATATTTGCTTATCAAAAAAATAATCATGTACATTATCAATCGACATAGAAGGCTAAGACTCAACGAATCAATACGATCGATGGTAAGAGAAAATAACCTGAGTCCGCAAGATTTTATTTTACCAATTTTCATTGCAGAAGGTCAGAACGTGAAAGATCCAATTGCTTCGATGCCAGGTGTTTTTAGGTATTCGTTGGATTTGCTTCCTCAAGAAATCGACGAGATTTGGAACTTAGGCATACGGGCAGTCAATATTTATGTAAAAGTTGATGCAAGCCTCAAAGATAACACGGGCAAAGAAGCTTGGAATGGCGACGGATTGATGCAACGCGCGATAAAAGTGGTAAAACAGACGGCACCCGAAATGGTGGTAATGCCCGATGTAGCGTTGGATCCGTATTCGATTTATGGACACGATGGAATTGTGAAAAATGGATATGTTTTGAATGATGAAACGGTAGAAGCATTGGTCAAAATGTCGGTATCACATGCCGAAGCTGGAGCCGATTTTGTCGCTCCTTCTGATATGATGGACGGGCGAGTTGCAGCCATTCGAGATGGTTTGGACGAAAACGGTTTTGAAAATGTGGGTATCATGTCTTATGCTGCCAAATACGCGTCTTCTTTTTATGGCCCATTTCGAGAAGCATTAGACAGCGCACCTATTGATAATCAAGATATTCCGAAAGATAAAAAGACTTATCAGATGGATTATCACAATTCTTTGGAAGCATTGCGAGAAGCAGAAGCCGACGTGATGGAAGGGGCAGACATCGTCATGGTAAAACCAGGGATGGCATATTTGGATATTGTAAAAATGGTAAAAGATCAATTGCAAGTTCCGGTTTCTGTGTTTCAAGTTTCGGGCGAATATGCCATGATAAAAGCTGCTGCCGAGAAAGGCTGGTTGGATCATGATAAAATTATGATCGAAAGTCTCACTTGCTTCAAACGAGCAGGCGCCGACTTGATTTCGACTTATTTTGCAAAAGAAGCTTCAATCTTGTTAAATAACCATTAAAAAAAGACTTTGTAAATAGCTTATTCTTATTTTTGGATTGACTTTTGCAAGCTTTTTTATCCTAATTTGTTGACTTGTTAGCACATAGCGTTTATCAGCATCCTTCATCAGATCAGTGGGTAACTTTTGTTCATGGAGCAGGGGGTAGCTCAACTATTTGGTTCAAGCAAATTCGAGAGTTCAAAAAACACTTCAATATTTTGTTGTTGGATTTGCGCGGTCACGGACGCTCGAAAACCAATCTGAAATCCTTATTCGAAAAGCGTTATTCTTTCGAATCAATAGCCAACGATGTGCTAGAGGTGATGGACCATCTCAAAATTCAAAAATCACACTTTGTAGGCATGTCTTTGGGTACCATTATCATCAGGCAAATTGCCGAAATGCAACCCGAACGTATGAAGTCTATGGTAATGGGTGGAGCTGTAATGAAGCTAAATTTCAGAGGAAAGGTATTGATGTTGATCGGAAATTTGTTCAAAAACATCATGCCGTATTTGCTGCTCTACAAAATTTTGGCTTTTGTAATTATGCCCAAAAATTCGCATCGAGAATCTCGATTGTTATTCATTCGTGAGGCAAAAAAAATCTATCAAAAAGAGTTTTTAAAATGGTTTAAATTGACGGCTGATGTTCTTCCGTTGTTGCGAATTTTTAGAGAAGTCGAGCTCAATATTCCAACGTTTTACATCATGGGCGAAGAAGATCATATGTTTCTCCCGAGCGTCAAAAAATTGGTCAAGCGCCATTTCAAAACCGCAGAATTGCACGTTGTCCAAAATTCAGGTCATGTGGTCAACGTAGATCAACCGCAAATTTTCAACGAAAAAGTAATCAATTATATCAATCGAATGAATTAATTATCCAAGAATTTTCAGCTTATTTTAGATGGTAAAATTGCTCAAAATAGTCTTTTGAATCTTGATCAAAAGTTGGTGTTTTGAGTAGGTCTAATGTTTTAGTTGTCACCAAGTTGAATTCTTCTTGTGCAAAATTTTCTTTAAAATGCTCATAGCAAAAGTTGCCAATTGCTCCCAATACCATTTGCATTTCGTCTTCCGAAATATTTCCTTGTTCCAGATGGCGTTGACGAATGTTGTATGCACTTACCCAAGAAGCAATTTCCATAACTTTCGAAAGAGTAAGTTGATTGTTTTCGTTGATCGATTTCGATAAAAAATGATCCATTTGGTCGTAAATGATATCGTGTACACTTTTGTTTTGCATAAGCTCTAATCTTAAAAATTTGGTTCTGAACTAAAAATAAGTTTTTTATTTGAAATCGGGTGAAAAAATTCTATTTTTTCTGCATGCAAACACAATCTTTTGCCCTTCTTGCCATACAAATCATCACCAACAATTGGCATATTCAAACCCGATGGATGCGAGGCGTGAACCCTCAATTGATGCGTTCGCCCAGTGATCGGGTAAAAATAGATTCTGGTTTTATTCGCTTCAAAACCAATTACTTCGTACTTCGTTACGGCGGGTTTTCCGTGTTCGTAGCAAACCAATTGTCGAGGTCTGTCGTCCAAATCTACTCGCAATGGTAAATTTATTTCGCCTGTTTGATTTTCAATGATTCCGTCTAGTAGCGCAATGTAACGTTTGTTTACCTTTTTTTTCAAAAATTGTTTTTGTAATCGTTCATGACTCAATTTATTTTTTGCGATTACCAACAAGCCTGAAGTTTGCATGTCCAATCGGTGCACCATCATTGGCGAAGTTATCTCTGGATACATCAATTTCAGACGTTCTTGTACCGAATCTTTTACAGCTATTCCAGGTACGCTGAGAAAATTTTCGGGTTTGTTGATGACCAAAATATCGCGATCTTCAAAAAGTATTTCTATTTTTTTATCCTTGGTATTTTGTGTTCGCATCGGATTTTCTTCTACCTCCATTCCCAAAAGCATGTGCGAGAGTATGGGTTGGCATTTTGCCGTGCAGGCAGGGTAAAAATGTTGATGTTTTCTAATGGCTGATTTTGGCGATTTTCCCCACCAAAACTCGGCCATGCAAATCGGTTTTAGGTTGTGTAAAAATGCATAATTCAACAATTTTGGAGCGGCGCATTCGCCAGCGGCAGAGGGCGGATTTTTACCAAAGATTTCTAACAAACTTTTTTGTTGCCCCAGAATATTTAGAAAGCGGTATTGGCCGAAAAGGTATTCTTGTAGATGATTCGATTTGTTTTTTCGTTTGTTTTTCAGTTGCTCAATTTCGTTTTCCAAATGATTCAGTTGGTCTTGTACGACTTTTATTTTGGAATCATATTCTAGCTTCAAATCGCGGATTTTACGTTTTTCGGCGAGACTTTCATCGATTAATTTCTGATTTTCTTCCTCAAATTCGACTTCGTTCAAGGTTTGTTTGTAATGTTCACGTTTCGCGTCTCGAAGGTATTTTTGTCTTTTTTGATTAATCTTTAATATCTGTAATTCGGTTTGATAATTTTTTTCATACAGTTCTAATTCTTCGCGAAGCTTTTTCAATGAAGTTGCGTTTTGTAACTGATCTATATGATGATTGATCGAATTAAGCTCAATTTCTTTTTTTAGAAAATAGCCATCATCTATAAGCATATCGAAAACTGGCGGCACGAAATAATTCCAATGATTTTGATTGGCTAATTTTCCTGAAAATGCCGCCAAAAAACCGAGTTCACCTTGTTGATTTTCACAAACCAAAACACCAAACATTTTACCAATTTCCATACCTTTTTGCTTAGAATCTAACCCAAAATTGTGGTCAAATTCTACCTGATTGCTCAAATATTTTTGCAAAATATCAGCCGCTTCCACCGTCAAAGGATGCGGGGTATAATAGAAGGGGAAGGTGAATTGCTCTGGCAAAGCATGCCGAGCTTCATTGGGCAAATGATGAAATTTGGACATAGATATTATTGCATCAACATTTTGGCTTGTTCCAATGCAGATTCGGTAATGGTCGACCCTGAAATCATTTGCGCAATTTCGTTCAATCTTTCAGTCTTGTTCAGCGGTTTTATTTGCGTTTTAGTCGTTTCATCGTCATTTGATTTATAAACTTTGTATTGATGATTACCTTTCGAAGCCACTTGGGGCAAATGCGTAATGACGAGTAATTGCATGTTTTCGGCCATTTCTTTCATGACCAAACCGGTGTCGTTGGCAACTTTTCCCGAAATTCCGGTATCGATTTCGTCCAAAATCAAGGTAGGTAAATTCAAGTGTTCGGCAAGCAATTTTTTTATCGCAAGCATCAAGCGTGAACGTTCACCGCCCGAAACTGCTTTCTCTAAATCTCGAGGTTCGATGCCTTTGTTGGCACTGAACAAAAAGGCGATCTTATCTTTTCCTGTTTTGGTAAACGAATCGACTTTGGTCAGCTCGATTTGCAGACGAGCATTTGGCATGCCTAATTTTTCTAACGTCTGATGAATGTAGGTTTCGACTGCTTCTAATGAAATCTGACGGTTGTTGTGCAGGCTGGTTGCCAATCCTTCGAGTTGATTTTCTAGCTCGAGCAAAATGGTTTCTTTTGCTTTTATCGCTTGTTGAATATCGTCTAAACTTGCAGTTTCTTCATTCAATTGTTGTTGAATTGCCAACAGCTCGGCAACGGTAGAAACTTGATGTTTTCGCAGAAGATTTTGTATCAAATCGATTCGTTCGTTCAGAAAACTCAATCGTTCTGGATTGGCTTCGAAATGCTGAACTTGCTTTTCGATTTCGCCAGAAATATCGTCCAATTCGATTCGTACAGCTTGCATGCGCTGTTGCAAATTGGAAAGCTGGTCGGCAAAATTTTCAACTCTAGAAATTTTCGATTGTACTTCGCGTAAATTGCTTAGAATGCCTTGCTCATTTTCTAGCAATTGATAGGCATCGTTTAGTTGAAGTATAATTTCTTCTGCGTGGGTGAGACTTTTGCTTTCGGTTTCCAAGTCTTCGAGCTCGTTGAGTTGTAATTTTGCTTCGTCTAATTCTTGTAATAAAAATTGTTTGTAATCTCGATCATTCGCTAGTTGCTGCAGGGTTTGAGTTAATCTTAAAATATCGTTTTTGGTTTGTTGATATTTTTCGAATTGAAGTTGGTATGTTGCTAAAGTTGTTTGCTGCTGTGCATAAGCGTCTACGATTTGGAGTTGAAATTCATTGTCGAGAATTTTCGCGGTATTGAATTGTGAATGTATGTCGATCAATTGATCTGCCAATTCTTGCAAGCTCGCAATAGTTACCGGTGTATCGTTGATAAAAGCTCTCGATTTACCAGAAACCAATAACTCTCTGCGAATGATGGTTTCATCGTCATAGTCTAATTCATGCTCATCGAAGAAAGCGCGAAGGTTGAGTTTCGACAGGTCGAAAGTCGCTTCGATAATTCCTTTCGATTCTTGATTTCTCAATGATTTCAAATCGGCTCGTTCACCCAAAACCAATTTCAGTGCACCAAGCAGAATCGATTTTCCAGCGCCAGTTTCCCCCGTGATGGTGGTTAAACCTTGTTCGAAATCGACTTCCAGATGATCTATAATTGCAAAATTCTCTACGCGAAGATGTTGTAACATTTTATTTTTTCAGATTATTCCAGGTATCAGAATTTTTTGGCGATAAGGTGTTTAGAATTTCTTTTATTTGTTGAATATTCACTGTCGAAGTCGGACCTCCGTTGAAGATTTTTGCAATTTCACTTTTTTTGGCTGTGATGAAAATTTCTAAAGGATAAAACTGAAAAAAATTTCCTTTTGCGTAATAATCGAGTTGTATCAAGGCATTTCCGACCCCATTTTTACCTCTCATATCGCTGTCTGCCATGATATCGAGACCATTTCGGTGGTATTGATAGATGGCTGTTCGCAGATTGTTGGCGTCACTTTTCAGGAAATTGTTTGCCAAATTTACACGTGATTGTAAACCGTCTAATTCGCTCCAACCAGAATATTTGCTGCCTTGTGCCATTTGAGCTATTTTCTGAGCGGCTTTGTAAAAGTCTGTTCCGCCATAACGGTTGAATGAATCGGCGTCGTATCCCAAAATCATATAGATATAAAAGGTAATGACGTCGGTGAGATTTTTACCACTAAATTTTCTGTCGTTGAAGATTAATTCTTCGTATTCGATGTATTCAAAACTAAAATTATTGTCAGAAAAATTCATCATTGGACTATAATAGGTAGAATTGAAAACCGGTCGACGCGATTGAACCAGCAAGGTTGCTTTGTATTCATTACCAGCGCGTTGAGTAATCATGATGTTGAAATTGGCTTCGATGCGTTCGTGTGGTTTGAGTCGAGCAGGTGTCCAACGTGTATTGTTTACAAAATCTTTCAGTGATTTTTGCAACGTCTGAAATACTTGTGTATTAGAACCTTGCACTTGCGAAAAGTCGATATTGACGTCTGCAATGAAGTTTTGAGCAGAGGTAATGGTCGCCAACAAGACAAAACTAAGTATGGAGAATAACTTGTACATTTAGTTTAATTTTTTGGTGATAAGATAATTCAAAATATCGAAAGCTACCTCATTTTTTGGTTTAGCATCGAAATTTTGATGAGCTCCAGTACGATCGATAATGGTAATTTTATTGGTGTTTTTTTGGAAGCCAGCGTCTTTATCTTGCATCGAATTGAGCACTATAACGTCTAAATTTTTCTTTTCTAATTTAGCTTTTGCGTATTCCATTTCGTTGTTGGTTTCTAATGCAAATCCGACCAAAACTTGATGTGTTTTTTTATCGCCCAAAGATTTCAGAATATCGGGGTTTTTCACCAATTCAATCGTTAGATTTTCGTTATCTTTCTTTATTTTTTGGGTTGCTTGTTCTTTTGGTCGATAGTCTGCCACGGCTGCCGACATGATGACAACATCTGCTGTAGGATAATGTTGATGCATGGCATCGTACATGTTTTGTGCCGAAATTACTTTTTCTAAATTTATCGAGTAGCCATTTACCGATTCGTTACTTGGTCCAGATACCAAGGTAACTTCTGCACCTAATTGTTTGGCTGCTTTGGCTAATTCATATCCCATTTTACCAGAAGAATAGTTACCTATAAAACGTACAGGATCAATATTTTCGTATGTTGGACCAGCAGAAATCAAGAAGCGTTTACCATACAACGGCAAGTTTTCTTGTATGCTTTTTTCGACAAATTCGATGATGTGCTCTGGTTCTGCCATACGACCTTCGCCAACCAAACCACTGGCTAATTCTCCGCTTTCTGCCGGAATCAAAATGTTACCGTTGGTTTGCAAGGTTTCGATATTTCGCTTGGTCGTTGGGTGTTGATACATATCCAAATCCATTGCTGGAGCAAAGAATACTGGACATTTTGAAGACAAATAGGTTGCGAGCACGAGATTATTACATATGCCATCTGCCATCGCCGATAAGGTGTTGGCGGTGCAGGGTGCAATGATCATATAATCGGCCCAAAGTGCATATTCGACATGGTTGTTCCAATCACCTCTTTCGCCAAAGAATTCCCATTCTACTTCGTGTTTAGATAGAGTAGAAAGGGTGAGTGGTGTTACAAAATGGAGTGCTTCGGGCGTGAGGATTACCTTTACGTCTGCTCCTTTTTTGATGAGTCCTCTCACCAAAATAGCGGCTTTGTAGGCCGCTATTCCGGCAGTAACTGCCACTAATATTTTTTTGTTATGGAGTATCGACATTAATCCTCGTTTGGATTTCTATAATACACATCGTTGTCCAACCATTCTTTAATGGCAATAGAGGTTGGTTTTGGTAATCTTTCATAAAATTTAGAGACTTCAATCTGTTCTCTATTTTCGAAAACTTCTTCCAAAGAATCTGTGTGCGATGCGAATTCATCTAATTTCTGAATCAACTCTGCTTTCATCTCTTGGTTGATTTGCTCAGATCTTTTACCCATGATCACAATTGCCTCGTAGATGTTACCTGTTTTGGCTTCGATTTCATTACGGTTGTACGTAAGGGTAGTGGTTGCTGCATCAATATCTTTAAAGTTCATATGACGATTTTTTTAATTTACTTGTTGATTATCGAGACTATTTTGGATTTGTTTATCTTTTGCTTTTTGTGCTTCTTTTTCCAAATCGACTTCTTTTTTTCTATTGTTGTATTGCTCAATCTCTTTGGTCAAATTGGCCTGAATTTTATCTGCTTCGGCTTTGTAAATAGATTGTGGATACAATTTGGTGAACAAACGGTATTGTGTTTGTGCTTCTTGCAAACGCAATTCTTTTACATCTATTCGGCTATAATTGGCAGCTAATTCATATTTTGAGCGCAACGAATAGATCATCGCTTCTTCGCGATATTTAGAATCTGGAAAGTCGTCTGCCATGTTGTCAAACGCAACTCCAGCTGCTTTGTACTTCATGGTGTTGAAATAGACTTTTGCAATTTCAAATGCTTTTTTCTCCAATTTCATTCGCAATTCATCAATGTAACCATTAGCTTCTGCCACATGCTCAGAATTTGGATATGCATTGATGAAATTCTGTAAAGCATCAATGGCACTGTATGTACTGGTCTGGTCCAGATTGTATTTTGGCGAACCTTTGTAATACGAATAGGCAGACAAGAAAAGCGCCTCTTCGGCACGATTATCCAACGGATAGGTCACCGAAAAGTTTTTGAACAAATGCCCCGCCATCGGGTAATCCTTTTCGTTGAAATTTGCATAAGCTGTATTGTAAGCAATATCTGCTGCTTTTTCTGTTCCAACAAATGAAGTCGATATTCGACCATACAGCTCCAACGCTAGATCGTATTTTCCTTGTTCGTAAAGTTCTGTCGCTATCTCGAAAATTTCGTCTTTATCAGAACTTTTCATCGCCTGATTGTAACGCTGATTACAAGCAGAAAGCGTCATGGCTAAGGCTAGAGCAAAACTAATTTTTTTAAACATTTTGCAAATTTATTAAAAAATATTGATGTAAAGGATATTTTATTCGAATGACAAAAATATCTTCCTAAAATATCTTCCTAAAATATCTTCTTTACGCTTTATCCTTCCGAAGCGTCCATATTCACAATATCGCGATCGAATAGGTACAATCCACCTTTATCCTCACCAATCATCTCCAGTTTGTCTAATATATTTCTAGCCAATCGTTCTTCTTCAATTTGCTCAGAAACATACCATTGCAAGAAATTGTGAGTCGAATAATCTCGTTCTTCCAATGTAAGTCCTACAATATCGTTGATGCTTTCTGATACGAATATTTCGTGTTTCAAAATAGCTTTGAAGATATCTTTCAGATTCGAAAATGACTGTTCTGGCTCGTCGATTTGCGGTACATGGGCTTTTCCGCCGCGCTCGTTGATGAATTTGATGAGTTTCAGCATATGCGTACGTTCTTCATCTGCATGCGAATACAAAAAGTTCGAGGTTCCTTCAAGACCTTTTACTTCTGCCCAAGAAGCCATTGCTAAATAAAGTTGAGATGAGTCACCTTCTAGCTTGATTTGTCTGTTTAATGCTTCTAATATTTTATCCGAAATCATAATTTTATTTTTAAAATATTGTTAATATAGTGTTGATTTTTTGCGTTAGTTTTTCCGATGCGGGAACCAACGGCAAACGGGTATAAGGCTTACAAATTCCCTTGTTGGCAAGCACGGCTTTTATACCTGCTGGATTTCCCTCTTCGAAAATAGCTCGGGTAATTTCTACAAGTTGATAATGTGCTCGATAGGCTTCGTCAACATTGCGATTGAGTCCGTCTTGAATCATTTGCGTGAAAATTTTGGGCAAACCTTGTGCAATTACAGAGATCACACCGCTACCACCAGCCAAAGTCATCGGTAAAGCAAATTCATCATCGCCCGATAGAATTAAGAAATCTTCGCGAGTGTTTTTTCTGATGATATCGGTCGATTGTAAAAAATTGGGTGATGCTTCTTTCACTGCTACAAAATTTTCGAATTCATTTGCCAATCTTATGGTTGTATCTGCATCAATATTCGAGCCAGTTCTGCTGGGTACGTTGTAGATGATAATGTTGGCATCTGTATTTTGGGCAATGGTTTTGTAGTGTTGATAAATCCCTTCTTGGCTAGGTCTGTTGTAATAGGGCGAAACGGTCAAGACCGCCTCGTAATCGCTAAGATCGGTGTTGTTGTACTCCTCCATGACAGCGGCTGTATTGTTCCCACCGATACCCAAAACCAAAGGCAAGCGCCCGTTATTCACTTCTTTTACCACGCGTATTACCTCATCTTTTTCAGATTTGGTGAGCGTTGCGGCTTCGGCTGTTGTCCCATGAATGACGAAAAAATTGACTCCGCCTTCTATGTTGTATTCAACTAATTTTTCTAATGATTTGAAATCTACACTTTTATCTTCGTTAAATGGAGTAATTAAGGCAACGCCAGTTCCAACTAAATTTTTCATCGATTTGTATCAAAATAATTGTAGGTAAATTTCATAATTTTCTTTTGTATTCCCAAATCTTTTTTATTTCGAGGCTTGAAAAAAAACGCAGATTTATTTCAATTTCTCTTATAAATTTCAGAATTTTGAGGTCTAATACGATACGTGTGAAATTTTATAAAATTCTTCTGGCATCGTCCATTTTGATGGCTTTGTCGTGTTCAACCCAATCTTATCAAGTCGATCGGTATCATTATACTCAAAATCAGGTGGTAGACGAGCGAGTAGCAGACGATCAGCTTATTACCGATATGATTGTACCATACAAACAAGAAATGGATCGGCAAATGAACAAAGTTATCAGCTATACGCCCGTAAATCTTACCAAAAACGGCTTCGAATGTTCACTTTGTAATCTCACAGCAGATTTGACGCTCGATTATATCACAAAGCATTTCGAGGGACAGGGAGAAAAATTTCGGGCAGATGCGATTGTTCTCAATTATGGTGGTTTGAGAAGATCATTCTCAAAAGGTGATCTTACGATCGGTAACGTCTATGAACTATCGCCATTTGAAAACGAAATGATGATTCTGACTTTGCCAGGTGCTGCCGTGCAAGAAATGATCGAGTTTCTGTATACCCAAAACGTAGGTCATCCTATCGCCAATATGCAGATCAATTCTCTGCAAGATGTGGTCATCAACGGTGAAAAATTCGATCCGAACAAAACGTATAAATTCGTAACCAACGATTATCTCTACAACGGTGGCGATAAAATGTATTTTTTTGCCAAAGCTACCGATGCGGTCATGCTCAATCTCAGATTGCGTGATTTGTTGTTGGAGCAATTCCAAAAGTATAAAACCTTGAATGTTGATGAAAAACCTCGAATTGTAAAGTAATGAAAAGAAGAGAATTTATATTAAAATCTGCAGCAGCTTCTACATTGCTGATGTTGCCATCGATCGATTTGTTTGCAGGCGACGCTTCGGTAAAGAAAATCACGCTTTTGCACACCAACGATCAACATTCGAGAATAGAACCTTTCGAGCTTTCTAAAAATGCCGAAACTTCGGGCAGAGGCGGTTTTGCAAGAAGGGCAACCATGATTCATCAGATCAGGCAACAAGAAAAAAATGTTGTGTTGCTCGATGCAGGAGATGTTTTTCAAGGGACGCCTTATTTCAATATGTTTGGTGGCGAATTAGAGTTCAAACTCATGTCGAAAATGGGATACGATGTCGGAACTTTGGGCAATCACGAATTCGATAATAGATTAGAAGGACTCAAAAAACAATTGCCACATGCCAAATTCGACATCATCAATTCGAATTATGATTTCACCAATACCATTTTAGAAGGGCAGATCAAACCCTATAAAATCTTGATAAAAGACGGTGTGAAAATCGGTGTTTTTGCAGTGGGTGTTGAGCTGAAAGGAATTGTAGACCCAAGAGCCTATCAAGAAACGGTTTACCTAGATCCCATCGAAATTGCCCATGATATGGTGAAAAAATTACGAGAAGAGGAGCATTGCGATTTGGTCATTTGTCTTTCACATTTGGGCTATGAATATTCAACCAATCAGGTGAGCGACAAGGTGTTGGCAAGGTCAACTTCTGGCATCGACATTATCATCGGAGGGCATACGCATACTTTTTTACCCGAGCCACAGGTTTTCAAAAATAGGGTAGGAGAAGATGTTTTAATCAATCAAGTTGGATGGGCTGGTTTGTTTTTGGGTAGAATCGATTTCTATTTCAAAAAAGGAAAGAAAATTCAAACGCAAACCTATGCGTTAAATTTGTTGGAAGTGAAGTAATTATATTTGAAATATAAACGGTTGAAATTGATTATTTCAATACATGAAAATTGTGACGATATGGACAAACAGCTTTTCGATTTTTTGACCGATTTGAAGAAACATAACAATCGCGAATGGTTTACCGAACACAAATGCGAGTTCGAAACGGCAAAGTCACACGCCAATCATTTTTTCGATGAGTTGTACACCGAATTGTCACAATACGATGATTTTCAGCCACTCAAGATTTATCGCATCTATCGAGATGTTCGTTTTTCTAAAGACAAATCGCCTTACAAACTGCATTTCAGTGCTTTGTACAGTCGAAAACAACCTCAAAATAGAGGCAGTTTCTATGTTCATCTGCAACCTGGCGAAAGCTTTGTAGGAGGTGGTTTTTGGGGACCAGAAAAGGAAGATTTGCTTCGGATAAGAAAAGCGATTGAATTTGATGATGAATTTTTGAATATTTTAAACGATAAAGATTTAAAGTCAAATTTTGGTGAGCTAACGGGAGAACAATTAAAATTAATCCCAAAAGGATTCGACAAAGCGCATCCTCGAGCAGAACTCCTCAAATTCAAACAATTTTTGTTGACGAAGTCCTATCCCGATCAAGTTGTTTTCGAGGCTGATTTTTTACAGCGCATCGTAAACGATTATCAGCATTTACAACCCTTTTTCCGATACATGACCGAGGTTTTGACGACCAACGAAAACGGCGAATCATTATTCGAGCTTTGAGCCTGATAGTTTAGCCGAATTGTACTATTTTTGTAAAAATTATAGTTTTTTGGAAGAGTTTAAGATGATTGCCAAAACCTTTTTTGGTTTTGAAGAAATATTAGCAAAAGAAATTCAGGCTTTGGGCGGACGCGATGTTCAAATTCGAAACCGCATGGTTGAATTTTACGGTGACAAAGGATTTTTGTACAAAGCAAATTATAGCTTGCGAACGGCCTTGCGCATCCTCAAACCTGTGATGACTTTTTCGGTAAAAAATGAACATCAACTCTACGATCGTTTGTCCAAATTTCATTGGGAGAATTTTTTAGATGTCGATCAGACTTTTATCATCGATTCTACGGTGAATTCAGACTATTTTACCCATTCGCATTACGCAGCGCTGAAGGTGAAAGATGCTTTGGTAGACCGTTTCAACGATAAATTTGGTAAGCGACCAAGTGTCGAGAAATACAATGCAGACATCAGGTTCAATCTGCATATAAGCCACGATAAAGTGACCTTGTCGTTGGATAGCTCAGGTGAATCTTTGCATAAGCGAGGTTATCGTGTAGAAACTGGTCCAGCGCCGATAAACGAAGTGCTTGCAGCAGGTTTGTTGAAGATTGCAGATTGGGACGGAAAAGGAAATTTCTTAGACCCGATGTGCGGTTCTGGAACTTTGTTGATCGAAGCTGCCATGATGGCAAATGAAATTCCGGCACAGTTGCACCGCAAACATTTTGCTTTTCAGAATTGGAAGGATTATGATGAAGCCTTGTTTACCGCAATTCGTAATTCGAGGTTGAACCGCATCAAAGAATTCAATTACAAAATTGTTGGATACGAAATAAGTCCGATGATGATAAAAATTGCAGAACAAAACATCATCTCGGCAGATTTGAAAGATTTTATAGAAGTAAAATATCAAGATTTTTTCGAGTCCAAAAAAGATTTGTTTCCCGTCTTGATGGTCTTCAATCCACCTTACGATGAGCGTTTGGCAAACGACAATCCTGCGTTTTACAAACAAATCGGCGATACACTCAAAAATCATTATCCCAACACTTTGGCTTGGTTCATCACAGCAGATTTAGACGCAAAGAAATATGTAGGGTTGCGACCGTCGAAGAAATTGAAGATTTTCAACGGAAAATTGGAGTGCGATTTTTTGCAATATGAAGTCTACGAAGGATCTAAAAAATTGAGTAAAAAAAATCCGCATGAGTAATATTCAGACATTTGTAGAAGAGTTTTTTCAGAATGATAAAGTCCTGATTTTACAGTCGGTCGATGGTTTTGCGATTTCTTTTTCGGAAGATTTTGAATATGAAGACGAAAGTCAGCTCGAGGTGATTTGTTTTTGGTCATCAGCAGAGCGAGCAAAAGAAGCGAGAAAAGGACAATGGGAAAATCACCAACTTGTTGAGCTTGCCTTTGGCGAATTTGTAGAGCAATGGCTGATTGGGATGTATGAAGAGGTTTCTTTGGCTGGGATAAATTTCAATGCAAACGGAGAAGGCGAGGAGGTTTTACCCTTAGATTTGATGTTAGAAATTGCCAATTACGGCATTCGAAATCAATCGGCAAAAAGGTTGAATCACTTCAAATCTTTCGACGAATTGCGACAACAAATTATCGAACTGAAAGAGAGCGAAAATTAACGAAATTGCGTTTTGGATATTCGATTTTCTATAATAATTGCAGTTTATGAGCGACAAGACGAACTTGCCGAATTGTTGGCGAGTCTAGCGTTGCAAACGCAAAAAAACTTCGAAGTCATTGTTGTTGATGACGGCTCGCCAAACAGACTCGACAAAGTTGTAAGGCAATTCCAATCGCAATTGGATATTCATTATTACTATAAAACAAATTCTGGTCCTGGTTTATCTCGAAATTTTGGCATGGAAAAAGCCCGAGGTGATTATTTTATTTTTCTCGATTCAGATACGATTGTTCCGCCGCATTATCTCGAAGAGGTGAAGCGAGAGATGGCTGTAAATTATGTAGATGCTTTTGGTGGTCCAGATGATGCCGACGAAAGTTTCAACAATTTGCAAAAAGCCATTACTTTTTCGATGACTTCGATGCTGACCACAGGTGGAATAAGAGGAGGAAAGAAACAATTGTCGAAGTTTCAACCTCGAAGTTTCAATATGGGAATCAGCCGAAAGGCATACCAACTCACCAAAGGTTTTGCCCAAATGCGTGTAGGCGAAGATCCAGACCTGAGTATGCGAATTTGGGAAAACGGATTGGAAACCCGACTTTTTCGGCATGCGAAAGTTTGGCACAAAAGAAGATCGACGCTCAAAAGTTTCGCCAAACAAGTTTTTCAGTTTGGGGTAGCACGACCAATTCTCAATCATCGCCATCCGCAGTTTACCAAGCTTACCTTTTGGTTTCCGAGTGTGTTTTTTCTCGGGAGTATTTTGGCTTTTGTGTGCTTTGTTTTATCGTTTTTGGTAAGTGCCGACTTGGTCATTTGGTTTAGGCTTCCCATGGTGTTGATTCTTTTTTATGTGGTACTCATTTTTGTTAGTGCCAGTGTGCGTTTTGCAAGTGTAAAGGTAGGATGGCTCTCGGTGATCACGACCTTTGTTCAGTTTTTTAATTATGGCTATGGTTTTTTGTTGGCACAGTTTCGCTTGAATATTTTAAGACAAAAGGCAGAGAAAGCTTTTCCGAGCCATTTTTATCAATCCTAAAAAAAAGAAGCCGTCTCGTTTATAAAATCGGGACGGTTTTTTTATGATTAAAAAATTGAGGTCAAAAACCAACTCAATTTAATAATTTAGAAAAAGATGAGTTATTATTCTTGTTTACGCACTCATCTTTTTCAGATTATGAGCTAAAGCATGCAATCCGAACTCTAATTCCACTTTTTCAATTCCTTTTAGGGTAAATCTTTTGAAGTTTCGGTTGTGTTTGAGTTGGGCAAATGTAGGTTCGACATCAGCAGTTCTTTGTTTTCTTCTTATTTCTCCGATATCGGATGTGAGAAGTTCTCTTGCTTTTTGTTTGTGGTATTCTAATTTATGGTTCCTTTCTACTGTCCTGTTGTTTTTCCCCTTGAAGCACTGGCTTCTGAGCGGACATCCATTGCAGTTTTTAGCGCTATAACAACTATAGGTTTGCTTATATCCTGACTTTGTTTGGACTTTTCGCTCACCGCGCTTTTCCATACGTTGTCCCATCGGGCATACATAAAAATCTTGCGCTTCATTATAATAGAGTGAGTCTCGTTCAAAGGGTTTGGGATTTTTTCTTTTCTTTGATTTGCCTTGTTCTTGGTCAAAGGTGTTGAACTTTACAAAGGCTTTGATTGCTTTGTCCTCCAAAAGTTCGTAATTTTCTTCACTTCCGTATCCTGCATCTGCGGTGAGTTCTTCGGGAAGCTCATTGTAGAGTTTTTTATGGTTTTCTAAATGAGGTTTTAAAGTATGAATGTCGTTGGTGTCTTGATGTAAGGTATAGTTGACGATGATTTGGTTTTCGGTGCTGATTTGTGCATTGTAGCCGGGTTTTAATTGTCCGTTCTGCATGTGGTCGTCCTTCATGCGCATAAAGGTCGCATCGGGATCGGTTTTGCTGTAGGAGTTGCGTTCTTGTAGTAACTTTTCTTGTTCTTGGTATTTCTTTAAGTTTGGCGCAAAATTCTTTTGGATGTAACGGGATTTGGCTTTTTTCTTTGGATCGTCAGACTTTTCTTTTAGGATTCGGTTGATTTTATCTGCGGCTTGTTGGACTTTTTCAGGATCAAGTTTTTTGAACTCCGGTGGCTCGGGATCTTGGTCTTCTTCATCAGCAACGCACTGCGCGTATTGCCACATATCCTCTAATTGTTTGATCATTTTCTCCCGATTGGTCTTGATGGAATTTCCCCAGACAAAGGTGTATCTTCCAGCTACCGATTCTATTTTGGTGCCGTCTGTATAAACTCGTTTGAGACTCACTAATTTTTCTTCTGCCAAAAGCAATACCACTTGTTTGAAGATGTCTTTGAATACGGCTTTTAACTTATTGCTTCGAAATCGGGCTATCGTATTATGGTCGATGCTTTCTCTACCAGAAAGCCACATAAAGTTTATGTTCTCATTGAGGGCTTTTTCGATCTTTCTACTGGAATAAATATTGTCCATATAAGCGTAAACCATCACTTTGAGCATCATTTTAGGATGATAACTAGGATGACCTTCCCGACTGTAAGTTTCTAAAAGAGGTTTTAAGTCTATCTTCTCAACTACGTTGTTTACGATTCTTACTGGATGATTAGTCGGAATTAATTCTTCTATCGAAGGTGGAAATAACCAGTTTTGGGATTGGTTATATTCTTTAATTCTATAGTTCATTTCGCTGAAAATTAAGTAGTTAAATATAGTGAATTCTATATTAATCACCTAATAATCAATTCATTATTTATATAAAAAAACCGCCTCAGTTGTGAGACGGCTTCTTTTAATATTTTATAAAGGATTTTATTCCTTCAACAATTGATCGATCAAATCATTAATTTCATCATCGTTCCAATCTCTTGTTTTGGTTTCGTGCAAAACGATTTCTCCTTTTTTATTCAAAATATAAGTCGTCGGAAAAACCTTTGGCAACATCGCCTCAGAGAGCGGACTCGCTGGTTCATACAAGGGCATTGTCAATTGGTGTTTTGTTGCAAAATTGAGGATGTTTTTCGGTTTGTCTTGTATGGCTATCAGCACAAATTCTACATCATTTTTGCGATTGTTGTACAAATTCTGAATGGTTGGCATTTCTTCTACACAAGGCGGACACCAACTTCCCCAATAGTTGATGAATACCACTTTGTTCTTTGATTTCAACTCTTTAAGGTTGGTGTTTTCGGCTCCGTTATACCCGGTGAGTTCGACATCAAAATCTTCGTCAGATAAGGTGCGTAAGCCAGCAACATGCGATTTATCTTCTATTTTGTCTTTGAATATGCTACCAAGCGGAGTGTAAAATATTGCAGCGATAAAGATTACAAACAATGCGATCAAAAATAAGTGCGTCTTCTTCATTATTTCATCAAACTTAGAATTTCGGTTACGATATCTATGCCTTTGTTTTCGTTATAATAGATTTGCAAATCTTCATGGAAATCGTCTTTCGAATAGCGATCCGGATTTTCTTTGTAGCGTTTCAACAATTCCATACCATGAGCAGTACGCGGACCAAAGCGAAAGATTTCTTTTCCTTCTTCGTCCAATGCTACCAAAATCGGAATCGAGATAGAACCGTTGGTTTTGTAATTTTCCATCAGATTTAGATTTTCGTCACGCGAGATATAGCGGTCTTCTATATTCAACTTCTGAGCGAGATGGTGAATGACTGGCACGATATGCGAAGCATCGCCACACCAACCCTCTGTAATGGTAAGAAATCGAACGCCTGCGCCATTCGCTGTGTTTAATTCTTTTTCTAAATTCGCATCAAATTTGAAGGTTTTGTAAACACGATTCATGCGTTTCAGACCAAGTGAATAATATTGTACAAAGTCATTCGGGTCGCCTTGTTCGACCAAATCTTCTAATTGATTTTCTGTTTTTTCGATGTATTGCTCGTAAGAAAGAGCGCGCTGGTAAAAATCGTTCAAATTCAACATGGTATTCAAGAAATATATTTTTGTAAAGATACAGAAAAATTAAGTTTTTTTTTGACTGATGATAAATTCATAAATTCGTAAAAGAATTGCCTGCCATGTATCAGAATCTTTTGAAAACTCCGATCGAATACCTCAAAGGTGTGGGACCAGAACGAGCCAAATTGCTACAAAAAGAACTGAAGATATTTCGCTTCGAAGATTTACTCCATCATTTTCCTTTTCGGTATGTTGACCGTTCGACCTATTACAAGATAAAAGATTTGGTGCCGAGTATGGCCGAAGTGCAAATTGTTGGAAAAATGACAAGTTTGGAGGCTGTGACTACAGGTAAAAAGAAACGATTGGTGGCAAAATTTGTCGATGACACTGGGCAGATGGAATTGGTATGGTTCAAATACACCAAATGGCAGATCGAAAAATTGCAAAAAGACCTCAATAAGCCCGTGGTGATTTATGGCAAACCCAATATTTTCAACAGTACCTTCAGTATGGTGCATCCAGAAATTGAAGAAATCGAGCAAGCAAAATCGATTCCGTTGGGTTTGTTTCCAGTCTATCCGAGCACCGAATTGTTGGGTAAAAAAGGCGTGAGCAATCGCATCATACAGAAAATGATGTTACAACTTTTTCAAGAACACTTGATGATCGAAGAGAATCTACCCGATTCGGTGATTCAGAAATTCAATCTCATCAGTCGGGTAAAAGCCTTTTCGCAAATTCATTTTCCAAAAACACCTAACGAATTGCAACAGGCAGAAACGCGACTGAAATTCGAAGAGTTTTTCTTTATGCATCTGAGTTTGTTGCTGAAAAAAATGAACCATCAACAACAATTTAGAAGCAATCCTTTTCCGATCGTAGGAAAATATTTTACCGAATTTTACGAAAATCATTTACCGTTCGAGCTTACCAATGCACAAAAACGCGTAATCAAAGAAATTCGTCAAGACTTGAGACAATCCAAGCAAATGAATCGTTTGTTGCAAGGAGATGTAGGAAGTGGTAAAACGATGGTTGCATTGCTCACTATGCTGTTGGCTGTGGACAACGGATTTCAGGCTGCGTTGATTGCACCGACCGAAATATTGGCACAGCAACACTATCAAGGAATCAAGAATTTTTTGGCCAAGATGGATGTTGAGGTTGAATTGCTCACTGGCTCGACCAAAAAGAAAGATCGAGAACGTATCCATCAACATCTTTTAGACGGACGATTGTATATTTTGATCGGGACGCATGCCTTATTAGAAGATGTGGTGCAGTTTAAAAATTTGGGACTTACGATCATCGACGAACAACATCGATTTGGTGTAGCGCAACGAGCCAAATTTTGGCGAAAAGCGAAGTTGCCACCCCATATTTTGGTGATGACCGCTACCCCCATCCCAAGAACTTTGGCGATGAGCTTGTATGGCGATCTCGATATTTCGGTGATCGATGAGTTGCCACAAGGCAGAAAACCGATCAAAACTATTCATCGAACCGATGCTCATCGTTTACAACTCTTCAAATTTGTACGAGACGAAATTGCAAAAGGACGACAGATCTACATTGTTTATCCGTTGATCGAAGAATCGCAAAAATTAGATTTAAAAGATTTGATGGACGGATACGAAAGCATTACAAGAGAGTTTCCGTTACCTGAATATGCAGTAGGAATTGTTCACGGAAAACAAAAACCCGCTGAAAAAGATTTCGAAATGCAACGTTTTAGCAAAGGTGAAACGCAAATTTTAGTCGCGACTACGGTGATAGAAGTTGGTGTAAATGTCCCGAATGCTTCGGTGATGATCATCGAAAATGCCGAGCGTTTCGGACTCTCACAACTGCATCAACTTAGAGGCAGAGTGGGGCGTGGAGCAAAGCAGAGTTATTGTGTATTGATGACCAAAACTCAACTCAACGACGTTTCCTATCAGCGCATTTCAACAATGTGCAAGACCAATGATGGTTTCCAAATTGCCGAGGTCGATTTGCAACTCAGAGGACCAGGTGATTTGATGGGAACACAGCAGAGCGGAATTTTAGATTTCAAAATAGCAAGTCTTACCAAAGACAAACAATTGGTAGAAATGGCAAGGCAAGCTGCAGAATTCGTATTGAAGGCAGATCATACTTTATCGCGCTTGGAAAATGCTGCAACGAAGAAGTTTTTCTTTGAAAATCATCGAGATAAACTGGCGTGGTCACAAATAAGCTAACGATAGAAATAATGTTTGGTTTGGGATTTGCTGTATAATATTCATCAAAAAAAATAATAAAATGTTGAATAGCATATTGAAAAAAATAGGAAATCGAAAACCAGAATCTAAAATGGGAAGTCTTGCCTTGGCAGCAACTACTGGCATTACGGTAGCTCGTTCGCTTGGTAAACGATCGATTTATGGCGCACTTGCAGGAATTGGGTTAAGCCTAATCGCTAAAAAATTGAAGAACAACCGAAAGGATAAAAATCTTGATTTCAGCGATAAATCTCCAACGGGAACGAAATCGAAATTATAAAATTAAAGCCGCCTCAAAACTCAGGCGGCTTTAATTTTATTTAATTCTATTAATTATTAATCTCTTCGTCCGCCCATTGCCATCATCACGAAATACAACAGTTGTGCAAGCGAACCAACAGCAGCTACCACATAAGTCATCGCCGCAGCATTCAACGAGTCTTTTGCTCCTGCGTATTCATTTGGTTGAACAATGTTTCGAGATTGCATCCACGCCAATGCTCTTTTAGAGGCATCAAATTCTACAGGTAAAGTCACAAAAGCAAATAAGGTAGTCACAGCAAATAAGGCAATACCAATCCAAAGTAAAGTTGCGTTTTGCGACGATGCAAAAGTGGCAATACCGAGGATCAAAATCCACTGATTCAATCGACTGGCAATATTAACAATTGGCACCATTTTCGATCGCATTTGCAACCATTGGTAAGCTGTTGCGTGTTGTACAGCATGTCCTACCTCGTGTGCTGCCACAGCTGCCGCAGCCGCATTGCGTTCGTGGTAGACAACTTCTGATAAATTTACTGTTTTATTTGCAGGGTTGTAATGATCTGTTAATTGTCCAGGAGTCGAAATCACTTTTACGTCTGTAATACCGTTATCCATTAGCATTCGTTCGGCAATTTCTTTTCCGCTCATGCCATTCGATAAAAATACCTTAGAGTATTTTGCAAATTTACTTTTTAGCCTCGAACTCACTACCCAGCTCGCAAGCATAATCAGTCCAATAATTACATAATAAGTTCCCATTTTTTTTGATGATTAAATATTTTTCGTGGCTAAAAATACAAAAAGTATTCCAACTAAAATGTTAATCTTTTTTGAACGACAAACTGCCAGAAGATGAGCTTTCTGGTGTTTTATGACGGATGATAGATGTCAAATGTTCCGTCTTGGTAGAAAAATATTATTTTTTCGACATTTTTCTTCACACGAATTTTTTCATCGGCGTGGTCTAAATCTTCGGATTCCGATGTTTTTTCGGAAGTCTTATCAGTATTTACGATTGCATTGGATTCAGGCGGAGTTTCTAATGATTTATCGTCTTCTTCAAAATCAAGCTCCAAGACTTTGTTTTCGGTTTCAGTAGAAAATAGAGCAGGAGCGTGGTCATGTGCATCATCTGTTGCAGCAAAATTTTTATGCTCTTCTTCGGCATTTTTTATCATTTCACCTTCGCCAAAAATAAGCCAATCGGTATCGATTTCTGGATACGTTGTTTTTATTTTTTTTATAAAATCTAGACTCGGTTTGTTTCGACCAGAAAATAGGTGAGACATGCTCGAACGTTGCACGTCAATTTCATCTGCAAATTCTGAGGGGCTGAGACCCAAAAAGTCGAGGATTTTCTGCAATCTGTCAATCATGGCAGTATTTACTTTTGTTATTAACTTTTACAAATGTAAACAATAAAAACGAATGATCAAAATAGTATTAAATTAATAAACTGACAGGGATCTAAAAGTTTAATTAAAATCTTACAAAAACCTCATTTTTAAATCATTAAATATTGTAATTATATTTATTTTATTTTTGAATTGTTAAAATGTCAAAAAAGCAGATAAATACCAAAATTTGTTAATTACAAATGTAATTTACAAAAGTAAAATTTGAATTTTCTTTGATTTAAGCCAGCAAAATTTGAAATTGAACTCCTCGTTCATCTATAAAATTTGAAGCCTTTAAATCGAAAAAAAATATTTCGGAGTGATGGAGTTTTAATCATTAAATTTGAATACAGAAATTTGAACGATGAGATTAAACGCAGTAGAATTAGATCGAAAATATGAGCAATTCAGATTGGATGATATTGACCAAAAATGGTTTCGAATCGAGGATTTGGAAAAAGCGCTCGAGCGATTGAATATTCCTAAATATATCGTGGGGCATTCTTTTCTTAGAAAACCGATTTACAAAATAAGTGGTGGAAATGGCCCAAAAAAAGTGCTGATTTGGTCGCAAATGCACGGAAACGAATCTACAGGAACTAGAGCGATGCTCGATGTTCTGAACTATTTTGGGCGAAACAAAAGTGAAATACTGGATTTGCTGAGCTTCGATTTTATACCTATGCTCAATCCAGATGGTGCCGAGTTTTATACCCGTAGAAATGCGGTAGGTATCGATCTGAATCGTGATTTTTTAGCAAAACAATCGGTAGAGTTGCAGGTTTTGTTGGACGTTGTAGAACAGGGCGATTATGAATTTCTCTTCAATCTGCATGATCAACGCACCATTTTCAATGTGGGGCATACCAGCGAAACAGCGACAATTTCTTTTCTTGCGCCGTCTTACGATGCAGAACAATCGGTGAATGCGGTCAGGCAAAAAACAATGGGTGTTATCCAGTATATGAATCAAGGTTTAGAACAGCTGATTCCGGGTAAAATAGGGCGTTATTCTGCTGAGTTTTATCCAAGCTCAACGGGAGATAATTTTACCAAAGCCGGATATTCTTGTGTTTTGTTCGAGGCCGGACATTTTCTAGATGATTATACGAGAAATTCGACACGAAAATACAATGCAATCGCACTGCTTTTGGGTTTGGAAAGTATTGCTATTCAAGATTATAATAATTTTGACCTTTACGATAAAATACCCGAAAACAGTCAGCGATTATTAGATGTGATTTTGCGCAATGTGCAAGTAAAAAACGGAGAAAAATCGGTCTGTATGGATTTAGGATTGTATTATGAAGAGTATATCGATCAGAATGAACTGAAAACCAAAGGTGTTTTTCAAGAAATTGGCGATCTTAGTCGGTATATTGGTTTGCGAGAGTACGACTGCAAGGGTGAGCTTTATGTTGGAGAATCTCATCCGTTTCCGAGATTTATGAAGGCAGAAACCTTCCGAGTTGGAAATCTATATTTCGAAAATGGCTTGAAAATATGATAATTTTATACCTTTAAACTCGAAATATATAAATTATGAAAAAAATATTGGCAATCTCTGTAGTGGCTTTAGCTTTATTGATTTTGAATAGTTGCGAAGGCAATAAAGTGATGAATCGAGTAGTGAAATATGAACACAACGGTACCACTGAAATGATTTTGTTGGGCGAATTTGAAAAAAGTCAATTGCTTACCAAAAACTTCAAATCATGGTACGAAGAGGAATACAATTCCTATCCGCTAGATTCAGAAAAAATAGCTCGGCTGAAAAAATACAGTAAAGATTATTCGATGGAAATTTTTCTAGGAACCTGGTGTCCAGACAGTCAGCGCGAAGTTCCAGCCATGCTGAAAATATTAGAGGCGATCAACTTCCCAGACGGTCGAATGAAATTGTATGGCGTGAACCGTGATAAGAAAAGTTTCTATGGCGAAGAAATGAACAAAGATATTCGATGGGTTCCAACTTTTATCATTTACGAAAAACGTCAAGAAATCGGGAGAATTGTAGAATCTCCGTCAGGAAATAGTTTGGAAGAAGATTTGCTTAAAATATTCTCGAAAGAAGATTATACACCAAATTACGCAGAAGATTGAAAAAGTTAAACACAACCCTTGGGCTTGTCATCATCGTTTTGTTGAGTATCATTATTGTTCTGCTGTTGTTCAAACAATGCAGGGCCGATAAATCTGAT
Organism: Vaginella massiliensis; assembly: GCF_900089075.1. Taxonomy (GTDB): domain Bacteria; phylum Bacteroidota; class Bacteroidia; order Flavobacteriales; family Weeksellaceae; genus Weeksella; species Weeksella massiliensis_A. Next base: position 703,017 of record NZ_LT593747.1, on the reverse strand, counting down.
TCGCACTCGCATGTGATTGCGTATCAAATCGAGCGGATGAATAAAATGATTGTTGCAGAGCAGCAATATTCGGATGTCTATACCTATCGTTCTAAAAAATCGTTACCAGGTTTAGAAAAATTTTATAGTGCCGATAAAAAAATCACCATGCTCATCAATGCCAAAGCACAGGCTACGTACGATTTGTCTAAAATGGATTTGGAATTGGATTCGGTGAATCGTAGGATTATTTTACGGTCGATTCCTACAGTGCATATCGAGTTGTATCCCGATGTTCATTTTTTCGATTTAGATCAAAGCATTTTCAATAAATTTGAAAAAGGCGAATTGAATACGGTAAAACAAAAAGGTGTAGAGCACATCAAAAAAATGGTGAACGAAACAGAACTCAAAAAACAAGCTCATGATCAGCTGTTGTTGAATCTGAGTGAGTTGTATACAATTGCACATATGCACAATTGGACGTTGGTAGACCAAACACCTTATGCAGACGAGCTGAAAGCAATAAGCAATATTGCTAAATAGAAAAAATACACGCTCTAAAACTCCATCTCGTCTAGTGTATTTTATCAAGGTTCAAACTTTGATGAAGCAAATTGATAACTTTTGTTTTTAGATAGCTTTTGTAACTTACCTACTAAACCTTTATCTTTGGAAAAGTTGAAAAAATAAAAAGAAATTATGCGTAAATTATTTATCAAAACATCACTTTTGATGAGTTTGTTTGCCTTCAGCAATACATTCGGACAAGGCGGAGGAATGTGGATTCCAACAGAATTGAACGAGAAAGAAATGAAGGAAATGGGATTGAAAATCTCTGCAAAAGATATCTTCAGTAATGGCGATAAAAGTATAAATAATGCTGTAGCACATTTTGGTGGAGGATGCACCTCTGAGGTCATTTCTCCACAAGGATTATTGTTGACCAATCATCACTGTGGTTATGGGCAAATACAGCAACACTCTTCATTGGAACACGATTATCTGAAAGACGGTTTTTGGGCAAAAAACTTAAACGAAGAGTTGCCAAACAAAGGTTTGACGGCGACATTTATCATCGATATTAAAGACGTTACAGCTCAAATCCTGAAAGGAGTAACCGAAAACTCTACCGAAGAACAACGAGCTGTAATCGTAAAACGAAATATCGACCAATTGGTGAAAGCGACCAAAATTCCCGCTCATCAAGAGACGTACGTAAAACCATTCTATAAAGGTAACAAGTATTACCAATTCTTTACCGAGACTTACCGCGATGTGCGTTTGGTTGGTGCACCACCATCTGCAATTGGTAAATACGGGAGCGATACCGATAACTGGGTTTGGCCAAGACATACAGGAGATTTTGCGTTATTTAGAATTTATGCCGATAAAGACAATAAACCAGCAGATTATTCGCCAACAAATATTCCGTACAAACCCAAACATTATTTATCAATCAACATAGCAGGTGTGAAACCTGGTGATTTTACGTTTGTCTATGGATTCCCTGGCGTGACTGATGAATATTTACCAGCGTCATCGTTAGCGCAAATTCAAGATGAGATCAATCCGGCTCGTATTGGAGCTCGTACCATTGCTTTGTCGCATATCGACAAGAAAATGCGAGAAGACGATGCTACACGCATCAAATATGCTTCGAAACAAGCGCGTATTTCTAATTCTCACAAAAAATGGATTGGAGAGAAATTGGGATTAGAGAAAAGTAATGCGGTACAGAAAAGAAAAGAGTATGAGCAAGAATTTCTAAATCGAATTCAAAAAAATAAAAACAATTCAACCTACAAAAGCATCATCACACAATTGGATGAGTTGAACAAAAAAAATGCTGATTATGCTGTTGCAAACACCTTGTTCAGCGAAGTTTTTAGCGCCAATTCTGAAACGCTTCGTATGGCATTGTCGTTGAATGCTTTGGCAAACGCTTATGGTAAAGAGAATTACGAAGATGTAAAAAAACGAACCATCAATTCGCTCACCTCTTTACACAAAGATTACGATGCTTCATTAGATAAAATAATTACCGAAGAATTGGTTGAATATTTCAACATCAAAACGCCAAAAGCTTTACAGTCTCCAAAAGTTTACACCAAAGAAGAAGTTGCCAATGCGCTGAATAATACCATAGTAAATGGTACGGCAAGCATCCAAAATGTTTCGCTAATCGGACATTTAGATGAAATCGCAAAAAACGACCAACAGTTGATAGACGCCATCAACAAAGATCCTTTGGTATTGATGGTTCGCAATTATCTCACTCATTATCAGAACAATATTTCACCAGTTTATTTGGCAAATCAAACCGAAATGAATCGTTTGATGCGTACCTATATGAAAGGGCAGTTGCAAACTTTCCCTGATAAGAAAATTTTCCCTGATGCCAATTCAACTCTGCGGGTAACTTACGGTAAAGTAAACGGTTATCGACCTAAAGATGCCGTGAATTATGAACCCTTAACGTATATGGATGGCGTAATCGAAAAATATGTTCCAGGTGATTACGAATTCGATTTGCCACAGCAATTGATCGATTTGTATCGTAAAAAAGATTTTGGGCGCTATGCAGACAAAAACGGGAAATTACCTGTGAATTTTATAGCAACCAATCATACCACTGGAGGAAATTCGGGAAGTCCAGCCTTGGATGCGCAAGGAAATTTGATCGGATTGAACTTCGATCGTGTGTGGGAAGGAACCATGTCTGATTTGAATTATGATCCCGAAATTTGTCGAAATATCATGGTTGATGTACGCTATATTTTGTGGGTAATCGAAAAATATGGAAAAGCGAACCATTTGATTAAAGAGATGAAAATCGTCAATAAATAAATTTTAACCCTTCGAAACGAAGGGTTTTTATTTTGGATTTTTTTTGACGTAAATTTGCATAGGATTATAAAAACAGAAATACATGAAAAAAATATTTACTTCGCTTTCATTTTTAGCATTAGGTACTTTGGTATTTGGTCAGAATTTGCAGGATGAAGCAACAATTCTCAACCAGGAGGCTGTGATTTTCAACAAAGAAACCTTGGTGAATTGTAATGTAGAAAATCCGCAAAGCGTGTTAGCCTCTGGTTATAACGGAATTATAGGAGAACAAAAATTAGCAGCAGATCTCAAAGTTGCAGAAGCGACAGAATTGAGTATTTCATCTATTGCGTTCAACTTCATTTCATTCGATAGCGACAATACCTTTATCAACTCTGTAAGTATAGAAGTTTATGAATCTGTTTTTGACCAAGAGTCCAATCTTTTAGTACCAGGGAATCTCATTCAACGTATCAACGATGTCCCTGTAAGTAGTCATACCATCAGAGGATATATTAACGCAGATTCTGGTCGTGCAAATGTGCGAAATTACGTCTTCAACCTTTCGACACCATTGGTTATTTCTTCCGACGTAGAGAAAACCTATTGGATTGCCTTCACCGATGCAAAACTTTCTGCTACACCACAGATATCAACCTATATGGGGACGACTAATATAATCAATTCTGAGCATTCAGATCTGACGTTGGATTTGGTAACGAACAAATGGAAAAAAATTCAAAACAATGCAGGAACTCCGTTCGATTTGGTTTTGAAAATTACGGCAAATTGTGAAAATTTAGGAATAGAAGATTTCCAACAGTACAAAACTTCAATCTATCCAAATCCGGTAAACGATCAATTGGCTGTAGAAGGTAAAAATGTAGAAAATATTGAGGTTTACAATATCGTAGGGCAAAAAATGAAGCTAAAATCAGAAAAAGTTTCGGCTCAAAAATCAATCATAGATGTAAAATCGCTCGAAGCTGGCGTGTACATCTTAAAAGCCAACATCAACGGAAGCGTCGAAACCTTGAAATTCATCAAAAAATAATAAATGAAAAATTTGGTTCACTTCCAAGATTTAGGAAGGCAACGACATTATCAAGAAATTTGGGATTATCAAGAAGAACTTTTGGCAGCCAATGTCAAAATAAAACAACACAACAGAGCACAAGAGAAACTCGATAATCCCGAATTTTTACTCACACAAAATCATTTGCTTTTTGTAGAACATCCGCACGTCTATACGCTAGGTAAAAGTGGACATATCGAAAATATGTTGGCAAATAGCGAACAGTTAGAAAAAATAGAAGCCACCTTCGTAAAAACTAATCGTGGAGGGGATATTACCTATCATGGACCAGAACAACTTGTGGGGTATCCTATTTTCGATTTGGAGGTTTTCAAACCCGATATCCATTTGTATATGCGAAACTTGGAAGAGGTGATTATCCAAACCATTGGCGAATTCGGACTCATCGGTGAGCGTTCCAAAGGCGAAACAGGCGTGTGGTTGGATGTCGGAAAACCATTTGCCCGCAAAATATGCGCCATGGGCGTAAAAGCTTCTCGTTGGATCACCATGCACGGTTTTGCCCTGAATGTGAATACCGATTTGCGCTATTTCGAATACATCATTCCGTGTGGAATTACCGACAAAGCGGTAACTTCGCTCGAGAGAGAATTGGGTAGAAAAGTCGCGATGGAGGAAGTGAAAAAAGTAACCCTTCAGAAGTTTGAGGAGGTTTTCGATCTGACGATTGTTCAAGATTAAAAATAAATCGATCATCATCATTTTCTGTCGAATTGGAAATACTTTTGCTCCGAGAGCGGAATGACTTTCCGATACCTTAAAACTTGTTGATTAATAATAAGAAAATAATTGTGAGAATTTTCTTAATACCGTTATATTTGCCCGTTAAATAATATATTATAAAGGAATAACTTATGCGAGGAAGATGGCTCATTGCAGTATTTGCAATCATTTTTGGATTTCTTTGCGTACGCCAATTAAGCTATACTTGGTACACCAATAAGGTAGAAAAAGAGGCTAAAGCATATGCGAAAAACCCAGAACAAGAACAAATCATTTTAGATAGTTTAGCAAAAGACACCCTGAATTTGGGCTTGGTAAGCTACAATTACAATGATGCTAAAAACAAAGAGATTAATTTAGGATTGGACCTAAAAGGTGGAATCAACGTAATCCTACAAGTTTCTGAACGCGATTTGATTACCAATTTAGCCGGAAACAAAGATAATCCAATTCTACTTACAGCATTAGACAACACCGATCAGGCTCAAAAATCAAGAGGTAACATCCCGTATGTTGAACTGTTTTTTGAAGAGTTCGATAAACTAAGAGGTGGTACAAAATATGCTTCTCCAGACTTGTTTGGGACAAAAGCAAATGCAGATAAAGTCTCGTTCAATGCAACAGACGAAGATGTAAAAAAATTCATACGCACCGATATCGAAGCAAAAGTTTCGACAGCCTATCAAGTAATCTCGTCACGTATCGACCAATTTGGGGTAGTAGAGCCAGTGATACAACGCTTGGGTGACGAAGGTGACGGACGTATTTTGGTAGAATTGCCAGGAGTTTCGGATACCGACCGCGTGAAAAAATTGTTACAATCTACCGCAAAACTTGAATTTTGGCAAGTGGCAAACGAACCACAAATCGCTGGAGTTTTGGCTGGTATCGGAACATCGAAATACAATATTTCAAAAAACAATAAAATCATTGGATCTTTGGGTGAAGTTTTAGGACCTCAACCTTCAAATGCAATCACCAGTGTCAATGTAAAAGATACTGCAATCGTCAACCGCGTGTTGGCAGATCGTGAATTCAAATCATTATTACCAGCAAATATTCGCAATTACAAATTTGCTTGGGGAAGTAAACCGCTCGATTTCAACGGAGAGAAAATCTTGGAATTATACGCCCTAAAAGGAGCAAACGGACAAAACGAACCTTTGATAAGCGGTGATAAAGTGGTGAGCGCTTCGGGCGAACGTAATGCAAGTTCTATTGCCAATGAGCCTATTGTAGTCATGAACATGAATCAACAAGGGGCGCAAGAGTGGGCACGAATTACAGACGAATTAAAACCGAATCAACAATATCCGAACGGACAAGCTGTTGCGATTGTGTTGGATAATTTGGTGTACTCTGCACCCAATATCAAAAGTCAGATCGCGGGTGGTACATCGACCATTTCGGGTAATTTTACATTAGAAGAAGCACAAGACTTAGCCAACATTTTGCAAGCAGGTTCTTTACCAGCATCGTCTAAAGTAGTTTCGTCTGAAGTTGTAGGACCATCGTTGGGGCAAGAAGCGATCAATTCTTCTTTGGTAGCATTTGCAGTAGCGTTTACCATCGTATTGATTTGGATGATTTTCTATTACTCTAGAGCAGGTATTTATGCCAATGTTGCTTTGGTCATCAATTTATTATTCTTACTCGGTATCTTGGTTTCGCTGCGTGCGACCTTATCGTTACCTGGTATCGCAGGTATCATCTTGACGCTCGTAACGGGGATGGATGCAAATATCATCATTTATGAGCGTGTAAAAGAAGAAATTCGTAAAGGTAGATCGTTGAGACAAGCCGTAGATTTTGCTTATTCTTGGAAAGGTGCTTTATCGGCAATTATAGATGCCAACGTCACTTCTTTCTTGACGGCTTTGGTTTTATTCTTCTTCGGAAAAGGACCAGTAGTAGGTTTCGCAACAACCTTTATGATTGGGGTGTTCACTTCTACATTTACCGCAATTTTCATTACGCGTTATTTTGTAGAAAGTAGAATGGAAAAAGGTAAAAAAGTTGAATTCTTCACACCGTTTACAGCACATTGGTTACAAAACATCAGTGTTGATATTTTGAAAAATCGTAAAATTAATTATATCATTTCGTTGGCATTGGTCATCTTGTCACTTGTGGCAATTTTCACCAAAGGATTCGATTTGGGTATCGAATTCAAAGGCGGTAGAACCTATACCGTGCGTTTCGATAAACCAGTAGAAGCACACGCAATTGCAAACGATTTGTCTAAAGTATTCGTACTAAATGGCGAAGAAATGACACCGCAAGTAAAAATGTACGGTTCTTCGAATCAAGTGAAAATTACTACCTCATACAAATCAGATCAAGATGGTACAGAGGTAGACGATGAAATTAAAGGACTGTTGTACAAAGGATTGGCGAAAGACTTACCACAAGGCTTGACAATCAGAGATTTCTCTGAGGATAATGCCACAATAGGGTTGATGTCTTCTGCAAAAGTAGGACCAACGATTGCCGATGATACCACACGAGCATCTTTCATTGCAGTTGGTTTGGCTTTAATCATTATTGCAGCCTATATTTTTATTCGATTCAGAAATTGGCAATTCTCGGTTTCAACCATTTTTGCTTTGGCACACGACGTTATCATCGTTTTAGGAGTGTTTGCATTCTTTAGAACGTGGTTACCATTCAACATGGAAATCGACCAATCGTTCATTGCCGCTATTCTTACAGTAATCGGATATTCGTTAAACGATACGATCATTATATTAGACCGTATTCGTGAAAATTTAGGTCTGAAGAAATCGATGAATTTTTACGACATCATCAATTCATCAACCAGCACCACCTTGTCGCGTACGATCAACACCTCGATGTCTACGTTCTTAATCGTATTGTGTATCTTCATCTTTGGTGGAGATTCTATCAAAGGATTCATGTTTGCTATGATGATTGGGATCGCAATCGGTACTTTCTCTTCACTATTCGTAGCTTCACCTTTGCTTTACGATTTTACGAAGAAAGGTCAGATGAACAAATAATTTTATCCTATATTATTTACCTAAAAATCCACTCAAACGAGTGGATTTTTTTACGCTAAAATTGTTTTTTCTCTAATGGTATAATGAATGATTTGTAAAAATAAATCAAGCCCTTATAGATGAGGTTTTGAAATAAAAAAATCCACACCAAAAGGTATGGATTTTATCTGCTATAATTTGGATTGTTTTTTATTCTCCAAGAAATTCAACCAATTTCACGTCTCCATCAACTTTTACTTTGGTAAGATTGTATTTGGCTAAATTTTTCATCGATTTATCCCATTTCTTTCCACTCAAAGCTACTTTAGATTTCAGTTCGTTCAACTCGATGGTAGGATTGGCTTGTAAAATAGCAATGATGCTGTTCTCTTCTTCTGTAAGCTCATAAGACGGAGCGGTTTTTTCTGGTCGCATTTGCGGAAAGAATAAAACCTCTTGTATAGAAGAATTGTTGGTCAAGAACATGATGAGTCGATCCATCCCAATTCCCAAACCTGCTGTTGGCGGCATTCCGAATTCCAAAGCGCGTAAGAAATCTTGGTCGATAAACATGGCTTCATCGTCACCTTTTTCCGAGAGTTTTAATTGCTCTTCGAAGCGTTCGCGTTGATCGATAGGGTCATTCAATTCTGAATACGAATTGGCAATTTCTTTACCACAAACCATCAATTCGAAACGCTCGGTGAGCTCAGCATTGTCGCGATGAGCCTTGGTCAATGGTGACATTTCTTTTGGATAGTCGGTGATAAAGGTTGGTTGGATATAGTTTCCTTCACATTTTTCTCCAAATATTTCATCGATGAGCTTGCCTTTGCCCATGGTTTGGTCTACTTCTATACCCATCGAAATGGCAGCTTCTCTCAGTTCTTCTTCCGATTTCCCATCGATATCAAAACCTGTAAATTCGATGATGGATTGTCGCATGGTTACTCGTTTGTACGGTGCTTTGAAATCGATCTCGTGTTCGCCAAAGGTGGCTTTGGTGGTACCGTTCACCGCAATAGCACAATGTTCTAGCAACTGCTCGGTAAACTCCATCATCCAATTGTAATCTTTGTATGCCACATAGATTTCCATTGCTGTAAACTCGGGGTTATGAGTGCGATCCATTCCTTCATTTCGGAAGTTTTTAGAAAATTCGTAAACGCCCTCAAATCCTCCTACAATTAATCTTTTGAGGTACAATTCGTTGGCAATGCGCAAATACAATGGGATATCTAATGAGTTGTGATGCGTAATAAATGGTCGAGCGGCAGCGCCTCCTGGTATCGATTGTAAGATTGGCGTTTCGACTTCCATATAGCCTCTTTCGTTGAAGAAATTGCGCATGGCGTTGAACAATTTGGTGCGTTTGATGAAAATATCTTTTACCTGCGGATTCACAACCAAATCTACATAACGCATACGATAACGCAATTCTGGGTCTACAAATGCATCATAGATTTTGCCTTCCTCATCTGTTTTTACGATAGGTAAGGGGCGCAATGATTTTGCCAAAACCGTGAGTTTGGTAACGTGAATCGAGATTTCGCCTACCTTGGTTTTGAATTCATAACCTTCGATTCCTATGAAATCGCCAATGTCTAGCAATTTCTTGAAAACCGTATTGTATGCCGTTCCTTCTTCGTCATTCGAAATGTCGTCCCGAGATACGTAAAGTTGTATTCTTCCTTCGCCATCTTGCAATTCTGCAAAGGATGCTTTTCCCATTATGCGTACACTCATCAAGCGTCCTGCAAGTTTTACAACCTTACCTTCTTCATAATTTTCTAAAATTTCTTTAGAATTAGCAGTCACCATGAATTCTTCTGCCGGATAGGGTTCTATCCCCAATGCTCTTAGTTGTTGTAATTTATCCCTACGGATGATCTCTTGCTCAGACAATTGCATTACGATATATTTTAAAAGTTAAAAATAGAATGCAAAATTAGCAATTATTTCATTGTTTTGGTGAACAATATTGTAGATTATGATGATAAAAACTCGGTTTTTTACGGAATATATTCGATCTTTCTTCTCTGTGTGAAAGCTGTGTCTAGGAAATTTACTCTCTTTACTTGCATGCTATACGAGAGCCATCCTGTTTCTTGTAGACGATTGGTGGTGTCGATGGTGTATACGATATTGCTGTCGATCTCGTCGCGTTTTGGGGCTTCTACATCCATTTGTCTGGCTGTCCTTTCAAGGTATTTGAACCAAGATTCTTTCAGCCATTCTTCGTCTGCAACCGAGGTAGAAGTTAAGATATAGGTATTGGAATAGGGCGAATGGTCTTCTAATCTAAAATCGGTTTTGGCAGGTGTCGGATTGTCGTTGAACAGATTGTCTATATAGGTGTTGGCAACGATTGGCGTTTTGTTTACATCATAGCGTCCGCGACCGAAAAAATGATGAAATTGCGCAATGTCTTTTGCGAATATCGAATTGACTTGTTCTAATTTCTCATAATGTTCATCAACCTGGTCTAAGATTTTCTGTACGCTAGGTTGGTCTGCATATTGGTCTTGAACTTGTTCTAAAGCCGTTCTAAATTGTACTAATGTAAAATTGTTGTGCTGAAAATCGCTAAACTTTCCGGTGGCATCCATGGTGTAATAGATGTCGAGCTCTTGTAAAAAACTCAACGGATTACGCGTAATGTTTTTGTTCGAATTTTCGATATCGTAGATGTGCCAATGTAGGGTATATTGATCTTTGTATAAATCCAACACTTCTACATAGGCTTTGTATTTAACATAATCATTCTGAACCGTATCATTTCCTTCTATCCGAATATCGTGTGTGGTAAACTGATAGTTGTTGTGATCTTGGATATTGAAATAGGGCTTGATGTCTACAGTAGTTTCAGAATCAATTTCTTGTGCGAAACCTAAAAAACTATTCAACAACAGGAAAATTATAAAAATATTTCTCATTCAATATTTTTCATCAAATTTAAAAAAAATATCAGACTTCGTTCTGCATAAGTTGGATTTCGAGCATATTGATGGTTTTGCGTGTACCAATGTTCAGGCTGAATCGGTATTGTGAATTCACCAAAATCGAATCTTTGTTGTAGGTACTGCGGTTGTCTACCTTGAGTTCTATGGTGTCTGAATATTTGCTGATTTCTCGTTCTACTTGCTCTTTTGTGAGTTTTACGTTGGATTGATCCAACATGTTTTGAGCCATAAATTTCCACAGATTTTCAAAATCATCTTTGTCCAACTCCTGGGTAGAAGCGATGGTGTACGACAAGTTTTCTTCGTTGATCGAATCTAGCCAAGTCGTTGTTGTAGAAGCAATTGGATAACCAAAAAAATTGTCTTGTACTTGTTTGCCTACATATTTTTCGCCCATTTGCAAAAACAATCCGTTGTATTGCAAGAGGTTGTGAAGTTCTTGCGACAGGGCATATTGTACATATTCATTGGCACTTATCATCTCCATCAGCCCGTCGACATTGCTTTGGTAAACCGCGTTTTTCTTGTTTTTCTTTTTCATCTTCGAAACAATGTCTATCAATTGTGTTTGCACTTTTGTTTCGTTCAACAATTCTAAGTATTCGCCATCTTTGTTCGTTGCAAATTCATAGCTTACATTCTTAGAATTGGTAAGAAAATCTTTGTAAAATTCATCTGGATCATTCGTCTGGTAATCAGTGATTTCCCATTGCATTTTGTAAACGAATTGATTTTCATCTACTACACTCATTTTCTTTTTGCTATTGGTATAAACTTTAGAAACTGTATCGTTGATCGAGATGATGAAATCATCATTCTTGAAATGATATTCGTACGTATTTCCAACACTCCATTTGGGCACAATTTGTACGGTTTGATTTTGCACATTGACTTGTGCAAGGCTAAACGGAGCAATAAGCAATAAAGGCAAAAGAATAAAAGTATAGTTCATAATCTTTCTCGATGTTGTAATTCTATTAATTGTGCTGTTCATCTTGAATCAAACTATATTCCAAACTATTTCAGAAAGATTTAAAGTTTCTTGGATGATAAAAAATTAAGGTGTCGAAACTGAAGCTTGTAAAATTTTTCCGTTGAAATACCGATGCCCATTCAACCCGAAATCGACTAGATAACTTGCCATTTCAGCCGGATTTAATGGGGCTTTGTATCCTGGAAAAGCCTCTTCTAACATCTCGGTTTGTACCGCACCCAACGCCACCGCATTGATTCTCGGACCGTTTTCTTTCAGTTCCTCTGCCAACAATTCGGTGAGGTTTGCCGTAGCCGCTTTGGATGACGAATAGGCAGATAATCCTGCAAATTTTACTGAACCTTGCACGGCGCCCATGGTCGAGATATTCACCACATGCGATGTTTGATCAAATTTTGGCAACAAAACTTGAATCAGGCGGTAAGGCGCCATAAAATTCACTTGCCAAGATTGGGTCAAATCTTGTTCGCTAACCTGTTCGAATGCTTTGTTGATGCACAGTCCGGCATTATTGTACAAAACGTCTGCTTTTTCTACGTCTGCAAGTAGCTCTGGAATCTTGCCAATCTCCTCGTAATTACTAAGGTCCATGGCGATGCTTTGGTATTGATTATTCGTTGCAAAATTTGCAAGCTCGTCGAGTTTCGCTAAGTTTCTCGAGATGGCGATGACTCTATTGCCCAATGCCAAATGTTGTATCGCCAATTCGCGCCCAATTCCGCGACTTGCTCCAGTTATAATAATTGTTTTACTCATGATATTTCAAATGTTCTAAAATCGATTGTATCGACGAAAAAGTTTGTTCTTTGTAGGTTATTATATTTTGATCGACCCGAATAATTTCGTTTCCATTGTTCACTATTTTATACCCATCTCGAGTTAAGGCTTTTCTCAGCCAAAAAGCCATTTCATCATCGCCTACAACGCCAATTGTTTTTTTATGCGCTGTGGCAACGGTATAGGTCTGTTGCACGGAATTGTATGCCAAAATTTCGTTCGAAAGCTTAGACAAAATCCGATGCTCAAATGCTATTTCTTCTGGAATTCCAGCATAGAGCCGATGGTTCTCGATCCACCAAATTTCGTCGGCAAATTGCAAAGCCAAATCAACCTCATGGGTCACCATGATGATGGTTTTTCTTTCGTTTTCGACCAAATTCGCACACAGCCCAAAAATTTTGTACTGATTGCCCAAATCCAGATGAGCAGTCGGTTCGTCCATTATGATATATGCTGTTTTTTGTTGCAACGCCCTAGCCATCATGACCAATTGCAATTGTCCGTCGCTCAACGTGTTGGCGTATCGATCGAGTAGGGGATGAATGCCTATCTTGTGGGCGATTTTTTGTATTTCTTCCAGCGTAGAAGGTTTGTTTTCGATTGCATTTTTTCCGTTGATTTGAATCAGTTCGCTTACCAAAATTTCGGGTACGATGGGCAATTTAGAAAATACCGTTGCAAAATATTCGGCATGAGTGGCCGATTTTGCGTCAGAAAGCGATTCATTTCCCATGTACAAATTACCTTTGAGCGGTTTTTCTATTCCTAAAATAGTTTTCAACAAGGTCGATTTCCCCGTGCCATTCGCACCTAAAATCGTTATAAATTTAGGGCGATCAACCGTTTGATTTATACCTTCAACAATGGGTTTGTTGGCATATCCTATCGATAAGTTTTTCAGTATCAATTCTTTCATGGGTTTAAGGATTTAGAATTTTTCAACAAAATACTGATCACGATTGGTGTACCAAACAACGAAGTGATGATATTGATGGGTAATGTACCAAACGGAAACATATCTGATAAAGCACTGAAAAACAGCATCAAACTTATACCAAGCAGTATTATCGAACCAAAAAGCAACTTCATGTTGGCAGTTTTCAATAAGCTTCTACAAAGATGAGGGACTGCCAATCCGATAAAAGAAATTGGTCCAGCAAATGCGGTAACTGCAGCCGTAAGCAAGGCGGTTGAAATAAGAATTGTCCAGCGCAATTGCCTGATGTTCACGCCCAATGTTTGTGCATAGGTTTCGCCTAGCAACAGTGCTGTAAGTCGATTGAGGGTGAGACACGCTAAGAAAGTTCCAATGCAAACGCAAAGTGCAAATATTGAAATTTGAGTCCAGCTCAAAGCACTTAAAGTTCCAAAACTCCAAATGAGATAGGTTTTTATGCGTTCTGATGGCGCAAAGTACTGCAAAATACCAATGAAAGCTACCGACAATCCAGATAACATCATGCCCAGAATAATCAATATTGCTGAAGATTTGATGCGATGGGCAAAACTTCCGATGATGAGTAAGGCTAAAAGAGCCCCGAGCATTGCCGCAAAAATGATGATCCAAGAATCGTTCAACAAATGCTGAAAACCCAGCGTAGAAAATAGAAAAATTACAATTGCAACGCCCAAGCCAGACATGGCCGAAATGCCCAAAACACTGGGTTCTGCCAACTCATTTTTGAATAATTCTTGCAGTTGAAATCCGGCTACGGGCAAAGCAATCCCCACCAAAATTGCCGTGATGGTTTTGGGCAATCGGTAGTGTAGGATAAGATTTTGAGTCATCTCGTCTGGCGATTTGCCCAAGAAAGTCATCCAGACAGCATCAAATTTTATAGTGGCTTTTCCGAGGAATAGATTAAGCAAAATCAACCCGAGAATGAGTATCGTAAACCCCACTAAAATCAGTTGTTTTTTCACAAAATCGCTTTCGAGCAAAGATAATAAAGTTCGTTGGAAAAGAATTTATGAAAATCAACGATTTTTTTTAACGTTTTGAATCAAAAATTCGAATGAGAAAAAAATTAATTTTGTTTGTATTTAGAAAAATAATTTTAAGAAAATCAACATATTTTGTCATCAAATCAAATCAATACAAATCTCATTAATCTGAAATTTTTAATTTCACCAGTAAATTTTTAATTTAGCACAAATTTCGAACATGAATTACGATATTATAGTTATAGGAAGTGGGCCTGGCGGATACGTTGCCGCAATCAGAGCGTCGCAATTAGGAAAAAAAGTTGCCATTGTAGAAAAAGCAGAATTAGGCGGAATATGCCTCAACTGGGGATGTATCCCAACAAAAGCTTTGCTCAAGAGCGCCCAAGTATTCAAATACCTCAACAACGCCCAAGAATTTGGAATCAAGTTACCAGAAAATATTGGTTTCGAATTCCCAAATGTGGTACAAAGAAGTAGAGGAGTTGCAGACCGAATGAGCAAAGGTGTACAATTCCTGATGAAAAAGAATAAAATAGACATCATAAAAGGTGAAGCTAAAGTATTGCCTGGCAAAAAAGTTTTGGTAAAAACAGCATCTGAATCTAAAGAATATCAAGCAGAAAATATCATCATCGCAACCGGAGCGCGCTCACGAGAATTGCCAGCATTGCCACAAGACGGTAAAAAAGTGATTGGTTACCGTGGTGCATTAGCATTGGAAAAACAGCCCAAATCGATGATTGTGGTTGGCTCTGGTGCCATAGGCGTAGAGTTTGCACATTTCTACCACAGTTTGGGTACAGAAGTTACCATTGTAGAATTTTTGCCAAGAATTGTTCCAGTAGAAGACGAAGAAGTCTCTAAACAATTGGCATTATCTTTTAAGAAAGCTGGTATCAAAATCCTTACCAACTCAGAAGTGACCAAAGTAGACACCTCGGGCGAGCTGGTAAAAGCTACCATCAAAACAGCCAAAGGCGAAGAAGTGATCGAAGCTGAAGTGGTACTATCTGCAGTAGGCGTTGTTCCGAATACCGAAAACATTGGATTAGAAGAAGTAGGCATCGCAACAGAAAGAGGGAAAATTGTGATCAACGATTATTGCCAAACTTCTGTTCCAGGATATTACGCCATAGGTGATGTGGTAAAAGGTGCCGACTTGGCGCATTTGGCATCTGCCCAAGGAATTTTAGCAGCAGAAAAAATTGCTGGTTTAGACGTAGAACCAATCGATTACGGTAATATTCCGGGTTGTACATATTGCTCTCCAGAGATTGCATCAGTTGGGCTTACCGAAGCAAAAGCGAAAGAAGCTGGCTATGAAGTGAAAGTAGGAAAATTCCCATTCTCTGCCAATGGTAAGGCTGTAGCCAATGGTGCAACAGATGGTTTTGTGAAAGTTGTATTCGATGCTAAATATGGTGAATGGTTGGGTTGTCATATGATTGGGGATGGAGTTACCGAAATGATTGCCGAAGCTGTTGTGGCTCGTAAACTAGAAACTACAGGGCATGAAATAATGAAGTCTGTTCATGCACACCCTACTATGGCAGAAGCAATTATGGAAGCTGTAGAGGATGCATACGGACATGCAATCCATATCTAATATAAATTGATATTAGAAATTATAATAGTATGTAAAAGGGCAAGAATTTTCTTGCCCTTTTCTGTGTTAAATTATTGTAATCAATTTTTACAATAACAAATCGTTTGCCGAATAGTTGTACATTTGTATCTCAAAAGAAAAGGGTTAATATTAATTAAAAAAAATAAAAAATCATGAAAAAAATCTATTCTTTAATAGCAGTTGCTGCTCTTTCTACATTCTCTTTTGCACAAGTAAACGCAATACCTGGGAGTGATTTTGAAAATTGGGAAGAGTTTACAAGTGGAGTAAATTCATACGGGATAAAAGCTTATGCAGTACAGGGTGTTGGTAAAGGAGTTGATGGGTCAAATTCATTAAACATTACAACTAATACACAAAAAAATGACTATGTTTTTACCTCAAGATTAGGTAGCAAACTTACTTCACAACCAAAACAAATTACTTTTTGGGTAAAAGGAACAGCAGGAAAAACTTTATCACTAAATATTTATAAAGTAGATGGTACATATTATCCATACAACGTAGGAGATTTGTCTGCGGATACCACCGTTGTTTCTTCAGCAAATAACCAATATGCAGGTGTTATCAATACAAATGGTAATTGGGTAAAAGTAACATTAGACTTATCAGACAAAACAGATTTGAATGTTACAGACTTAGACAAAGACTTTTTTGCTTTAAAAATTGGTAAAGACGTAGATTATGCGCTAGACATAGACAATATCCAATTATGGGATATGAACATGAATGTTTACACGCTTACACCAGAAAAAACTGTATTGAACACTTTGTGGACAAATACAGCTTCATTTGATGTAAAAGGAAAAGCAACAGTAGAAGTGTATAACACAAACGGACAAATTGTGAAAACTTTCGAAGTTAATGGAAAACAAACAGTTAATGTATCTTCATTAGCAAAAGGAATTTACTTCGTGAAAACAACAACCAATGGTACTTCTTCAACTACAAAGGTTGTGAAAAAATAAGCATAAATATTTAAGAATCTATAAAGCCTCATTTTTATGAGGCTTTTTTTGTGGTTTAGAAGTATGTTAATTATATTCATACACAAACCACAAAAAAATGATAAGAGAAATTTCATACGCAAGCGGACCATCGAACGTGCCGCTTTTAGGAGAAACTATTGGCGATAACCAAAACGAATCGTAGCCAAATATCCTACCAAAGATGCATTGGTCTCGGTAGATCAGAACATTCGCTACACCTACACTCAGTTTTATGAAGTCACCGAACATGCCGCAAGAGCATTGTTGGCAATGGGAATTGTCAATGGTGATCGGGTTGGAATTTGGGCGCCCAACAGAGCCGAATGGGTAATCTTGCAATTTGCTACCGCAAGAATCGGTGCGATTATGGTGACCATCAATCCGGCTTATCGTGTACACGAATTGGAATATGTACTGAATCAATCCGAGATTAACGCTGTGTTTGCTTCGCTAAAGTTTAAAACCAGTCATTACAAAAATATGCTCGAAGAGGTGAAAGACAAAACACCATCACTGGAGCATATCGTCATTTTCGAAGAGCAGTGGGATACTTTTCTCGGACAAAAGAAGAAAGTCAGCAAGTTTCAATTAGACTAAGCAGAATCCATCGTCCAATTCGACGATGCGGTGAACATTCAATATACCTCTGGTACAACCGGATTTCCGAAAGGTGTTACCCTTACGCATCACAACATTCTCAACAATGGCTACTTCATTGGACTTCGATTACATTATACAGAAATTGATCGGGTTTGTATACCAGTACCATTTTACCATTGCTTAGGTATGGTGATAGGCAATTTAGCCTGTGTTTCGCACGGAGCTTGCATGGTAATCCCGAGTGAGAGTTTCGACGCAGCCAAAACGCTGCAAACAGTAGAGCAAGAGCGCTGTACTTCTTTATACGGCGTACCCACCATGTTTATTGCCGAGTTGGATTTGCCCGATTTCGAACGTTACAACCTTTCCACACTTCGTACAGGAGTCATGGCAGGTTCTCCTTGCCCAATCGAAATCATGAAAATAGTAAAAACGCTCATGCACATGGAAGAAGTTTCTATTTGTTACGGGATGACCGAAACTTCGCCAGTATCGGTTCAGACTAAAATAGGTACACTCATAGAAAAACAAGTGAGCACCGTGGGAACAGTAATGGATCATCTCGAAATAAAAATTATAGATCCAGAAACTGGCTATATTTTACCACGAGGTCAACAAGGCGAATTGTGCACAAGAGGCTATTCGGTAATGAAGAAATATTGGAACAATCCCGAATCTACTGCAAGGGCAAAAGATGAAGACAATTGGTTGCATTCGGGCGATTTGGCTACTATGGATCACGAGGGCTATATCAACATCACGGGGCGTATAAAAGATTTGATCATACGAGGCGGTGAAAATATTTCGCCAAAAGAAATCGAAGATTTTTTGTACCAAAACCCTAAAATATCAGACGTACAATTGATTGGCGTGCCAAGCGAAAAATTTGGTGAAGAAGTCATGGCTTGGGTAAAAATAAAAGAAAATGAACTCTGTTCGGAAGATGAATTACAAGAATTTTGTATGTCCATTGCACACTATAAACGCCCGAAGTACTGGAAGTTTGTTACCGAATTTCCAATGACAGTCTCAGGAAAAATAAGAAAGGTAGAAATGAGAGAGATTGCTGTTGAAGAATTGGGATTGCAAAACGTAGAACGCATTAAAGCTTCTTAAGCTCGCAGAAAATTACGTATATTTGGAAGGCAAAATTAAAAATACAACATGCCAAAAATATTAATCATCGAAGACGAAAAAGCCATCCGCAACGTACTGAAAAATATTTTACTCGATGAGGACTCTTCTTTCGAAGTAGATGAAGCAGAGAACGGTGAGATTGCCCTTGAGAAAATTAATGAAGTAGAATATGATTTAATCATTTCCGATATCAAAATGCCAAAAAAAGATGGAGTAGAAGTACTAACAGAAGCACTCGAACAACATCCCGATCTTACTTTTGTAATGATTTCTGGTCATGGTGATATCGAAACCGCCGTAGATTGTATCAAGAAAGGTGCATACGATTATATCTCAAAACCACCAGATCTCAATCGACTACTCAATACGGTACGTAATGCGTTAAACCACAAATCATTGGTAAAAACCAATACGGCACTCAAATCAGAAAACAAAGCACTCAAACGCAAAGTAAGCAAACAGTATACGATGATAGGGGAATCGGAGCCATTGAACAAGATTCGAGAAATGATCGACAAAGTGGCTGCAACCGATGCTCGCGTATTGATTACAGGTCCCAACGGAACGGGAAAAGAATTGGTGGCACATCAGATTCACGAGAAAAGTGATCGAAACAAAAAAACGCTCATCGAAGTCAACTGTGCTGCAATCCCTGCCGAGCTTATCGAGAGTGAATTGTTTGGCCATGTAAAAGGTTCGTTTACTGGGGCGGTAAAAGATAAACAAGGAAAATTTGAACTTGCAAACAACGGCACAATATTCTTAGACGAAATTGGTGATATGAGTTTGTCTGCTCAAGCCAAAGTGCTCAGAGCCTTGCAAGAAGGTAAAATTTCACCGGTGGGGAGCGAAAAAGAAATCGATGTCAATGTACGCGTAATCGCGGCGACCAACAAAGACCTGCGCAAAGAGATAGAAGAGGGCAGGTTTCGAGAAGATTTGTATCACCGCTTGGCAGTAATTATTATAGAAGTGCCAGCCCTCAACGATCGCAAAGATGATATACCCGCTCTGGTAGAACATTTTGTATTATCGATTTCAGAATCGCAAGGGATGCAAGCAAAAACATTTGATGATTCTGCTTACAAAGCCTTGAAAGAAATCGACTGGACTGGGAATATACGTGAATTGCGCAACGTGGTAGAACGCTTGCTGATTCTTTCCAACAATCCAGTAACCAAGCATGATGTCGAAGCTTTTGTACGCAAATAGATGAGAAAGATTGTTTTTTCTGTGATCGCTTTGTTCTTTTTTGTCGCATGTCGAACCAAGGATAAGCACGAAATTGGAGAGAAATATTTTGAACTCTACGCTGCGCGCAAAGATTTCGATGCTTTCAAATCTTTTTATAACGATACAATAGAATACGAAAACGTTGTATTACAAACCGGCTTGGCTCCAATCTCATCGCAAGATTTGATTCTGAATAATTTCAGTTGGAATGATCATCAAATGGTGTATGAAAATTCAAAAGTGCTCACCGTCAATCAGCTCGTGTCGAATGATACCATGATCGTTGCCGACGGTTTTTTCAATCCATACGAGTATCAAGGCATGAAAATTCCGGCAATGAAATTCACGACTTGGTTGTTTTTGGACCAAAATCAGAAAATCAAAAAACAAATCGATTGGTTCAATTATCCGATCGAAGATATCATCGAAGCCTATCAAATGCGACAATCTTTCAACATCAAATCGGGAGAATAAAAAATTAGAATAACATAATAATGACCCGAAGCCGTCTCGTTTATAAAATCGAGACGGTTTTTTTATGATAAAAAAAATGAGGTCAAAAACCAACTCAATTTAATAATTTAGAAAAAGATGAGTTATTATTCTTGTTTACGCACTCATCTTTTTCAGATTATGAGCTAAAGCATGCAATCCGAACTCTAATTCCACTTTTTCAATTCCTTTTAGGGTAAATCTTTTGAAGTTTCGGTTGTGTTTGAGTTGGGCAAATGTAGGTTCGACATCAGCAGTTCTTTGTTTTCTTCTTATTTCTCCGATATCGGATGTGAGAAGTTCTCTTGTTTTTTGTTTGTGGTATTCTAATTTATGGTTCCTTTCTACTGTCCTGTTGTTTTTCCCCTTGAAGCACTGGCTTCTGAGCGGACATCCATTGCAGTTTTTAGCGGTATAACAACTATAGGTTTGCTTATATCCTGACTTTGTTTGGACTTTTCGCTCACCGCGCTTTTCCATACGTTGTCCCATCGGGCATACATAAAAATCTTGCGCTTCATTATAATAGAGTGAGTCTCGTTCAAAGGGTTTGGGATTTTTTCTTTTCTTTGATTTACCTTGTTCTTGGTCAAAGGTGTTGAACTTTACAAAGGCTTTGATTGCTTTGTCCTCCAAAAGTTCGTAATTTTCTTCACTTCCGTATCCTGCATCTGCGGTGAGTTCTTCGGGAAGCTCATTGTAGAGTTTTTTATGGTTTTCTAAATGAGGTTTTAAAGTATGAATGTCGTTGGTGTCTTGATGTAAGGTATAGTTGACGATGATTTGGTTTTCGGTGCTGATTTGTGCATTGTAGCCGGGTTTTAATTGTCCGTTCTGCATGTGGTCGTCCTTCATGCGCATAAAGGTCGCATCGGGATCGGTTTTGCTGTAGGAGTTGCGTTCTTGTAGTAACTTTTCTTGTTCTTGGTATTTCTTTAAGTTTGGCGCAAAATTCTTTTGGATGTAACGGGATTTGGCTTTTTTCTTTGGATCGTCAGACTTTTCTTTTAGGATTCGGTTGATTTTATCTGCGGCTTGTTGGACTTTTTCAGGATCAAGTTTTTTGAACTCCGGTGGCTCGGGATCTTGGTCTTCTTCATCAGCAACGCACTGCGCGTATTGCCACATATCCTCTAATTGTTTGATCATTTTCTCCCGATTGGTCTTGATGGAATTTCCCCAGACAAAGGTGTATCTTCCAGCTACCGATTCTATTTTGGTGCCGTCTGTATAAACTCGTTTGAGACTCACTAATTTTTCTTCTGCCAAAAGCAATACCACTTGTTTGAAGATGTCTTTGAATACGGCTTTTAACTTATTGCTTCGAAATCGGGCTATCGTATTATGGTCGATGCTTTCTCTACCAGAAAGCCACATAAAGTTTATGTTCTCATTGAGGGCTTTTTCGATCTTTCTACTGGAATAAATATTGTCCATATAAGCGTAAACCATCACTTTGAGCATCATTTTAGGATGATAACTAGGATGACCTTCCCGACTGTAAGTTTCTAAAAGAGGTTTTAAGTCTATCTTCTCAACTACGTTGTTTAAGATTCTTACTGGATGATTAGTCGGAATTAATTCTTCTATCGAAGGTGGAAATAACCAGTTTTGGGATTGGTTATATTCTTTAATTCTATAGTTCATTTCGCTGAAAATTAAGTAGTTAAATATAGTGAATTCTATATTAATCACCTAATAATCAATCCATTATTTATATAAAAAAACCGCCTCAGTTGTGAGACGGCTTCATTGTTCGGAATTGTAAAAGACTTTATAAAAAAACATTCTTTTTTCTTCGTCGTATCCTTTTTCTATGTACTCTTCAGCCGCATCAACCGCCATCAAATCGATCTTGATATGGATGTTGGTATCCAATTTTATTTCGCTCTTGATTTTTTTAGATTCTTTGATCAGCAAAGGCTTGTTCACCTCAAACGCCGACTCGAAATCGATTTTGAAATCCTCTGCGTATTGCTGTTTGAATTTTTGATATTCATCGACCAACTCAAAAGGTGCTAAAACCGTTTGTTGCAACAATTCATCCGATACAAATTCGTTCATAGTCAGCGCATTGATGGTTTGCGCAAGAAAGTTGGCTTGTGCATGTTTGTCGTTGCGATCCAAAACAACCTCTTCTGCAAAATGATTCATCAACTGCAAATAGTGTTTGGTCTGGTATCGGTTATCGTTGACGGGCAAAATTTCTAAAAAGTTTTTTTTCCAATATTCCGATTCGTTTTGCAAATCATCGACCGAAAATACGATAAATCCGTCGTCTTTTTGCGTATTCACAATCAAAGCAGCTTTGTCTATTTTGTCGAGTTTGTAACCTTTTTGTATCGTGTAATCGATCTCTTTCGATTCATCGAAGCGGATGTATTTTTTCTTGTTTTCTAATTTATAAATTCCGATTGCTTGCGTAGTAATCTCTCCAAAAATTACATTTTCGAAATAAGCAATAAAAAGTTCGCCAGATTTTATTTGCGGATGCAATGATTTCTCGTACAAATGTTGATGAATTTCATTCGAAAAGTTGATAAAATCAAGATTTTCTTCGAACATTTCGCTCACGAGCTGATGCACCACATTGAATTCTAATTTCTCGGTATAATGCGAAAAATGATGAGCGTCTAATGATTTTTTGAACGGTTGCGTGAGAAACGGAAACAAATCTTCTTCCTTTTTCTCGTCCATTTCCAAGGCTTGTGAGGCAAAAATATTTTTTTCTTCTCGCACTTTATGCCCCACTTTCTGAAGCGATAAATACGAAAAATAAGCATTCTTAAAATCAATCATAACTCCAAATTGGCTACAAAGATAAGGGTTGAACAAAGGAAAACGAAATCATTTTATTCACAAGATTGTTAAACAATTTTATTGAATGTATTTTATTATAAATCAAATACTTATGTAAATTTTCAATTTTAATTTTTAAGTTTTGAGCAAATGTCAGAAAGTTTGGCATGCAATTAGAAATTAAGACAAGTGAAGATTAATTTATTAAAATTATAAAATGATGAAAACACTCAAATTTACCTTATTCAGTTTAGCACTTTTTGGCGGATTTTTTGTCAATGCACAGACTGCACGTGGTGAGCGTTCGAATCCTAGATCGACTGCTGCCTCGATAGAACGAAATTCGGGTGTGAGCAACAGTCCGAATGCGAGCTTCAACAACACTGCGAAAGTTGCCAACGATTCTAGAACAATAAGAAGTACAACTGGCAGAACTACAACAACCAACAATCCGAGAGTGGCGCAAACACAACGTTCGACTACAAATCGTAGCATTCGCACAAATGATGTGGACAGAAGTACAGCAAGAAATACAGAACGCGCATCGAACTTGGATGGTGTTTCGGTGAGATATGAAAACAACAGAAGAGTGTTGAGGGTAGATAATACGGCAAGTCGCAATGTGATTCGTTTCAACAATTCTAAAAAATACGAAGATCGAAACTATGTCAATTACATTACGCAAGTAAACAATTATCATCATTATCATTACAACAATTATAATTTCTACGGTTACAATGGAATTTATTACCGACCTTGGAACAATCGCTACATACGGTTTATGCCTCCGGTAGGTTTCAGAATAAGTATGATTCCGGCGGGTTATTATAATTTCTACTACAACAATGTGATGTATTATTTCTACGAAGGCGTTTATTATACCCAAAAAAGAAATTATTACTATGTAGCAGAACCGCCTTATGGGGCAATTGTAGACGCCTTACCAGCAGGATACGAGCGCATCAATTACAACGGTCATTTGCTTTACGAATTTGCAGGCGTGTTGTACGAAAAGATTTACGATGGTTGGGGATATGCCTATCAAGTGGTGGGATATTTAGATTAGATTTGGTTTCTATATTTGGTTGGATTGGGGAGTCTTTTTAGGCTCCCTTTTTCGATAAAAAACGTCTCGAAATAAATAATCGTCAAAATTTTGCATTTTTTTTTGGCGAATAGCTTTCATTTAATATATTGCGACCTGAAAATTTACTGTATGCCGAAAACAAAATATCAAATAGAGTTTGCCATTAAATCTTCACCTTCGCTGTTGTACAACTACATTTCCAATCCGTCTGGATTATCAGAATGGTTTGCAGATAATGTAAATTCGAGAGGTGAGAAGTATACTTTTATTTGGGATGGTCATGAAGAAAGTGCTTTTCTAATGAAATTGAAACAAGATTCTTACGTTCGTTTTCAGTGGGAAGATGATGAAGATACTAAATATTTTTTCGAGTTGAATATTGTTGTAGATGAGCTTACCAACGATGTATCGCTGGTGATTACAGATTTTGCCGAGAGCGATGAAGTAGAAGAGTCGAAGCAACTTTGGGAAAGTCAAATCGAAGATTTAAAAAAAGTTTTAGGTTCAATCTAAAAAAAGTCAATACCCTTGTTTATCAATTTCAATGGTCAACTTATAGACCAGCACCAACCAATATTCAATACCAACAACAGCATTATCTCATCGGGTGATGCTGTCGCTATTTCGTTGCGAATCTTAGAAGGAAAAATTCACCTTTGGGAAGAATATTATTTCAACCTGATGGCTGCAGCGCGCATCATGCGCATGAAAATTCCGCTTAGCTTTACTCCCGAGTTTTTTCAACAGCAGATACAAATTGTAATCGATCGGAACGCGTTACAAAATGCCCAACTGCAATTTGTATGTTACAGAATTTTGGATGAGCAAGAAAGTTTAGGATATTTTATAAAATCTATCTCTTCGAATGTGAGTTGGGAATATAACGATGAGCCAGCCGAGATCGATGTTTACAAAGATTATATGATCAACGAATCGTTTTTCAGTCTCAACAATATTCTGCATCCCGAAGAGAATATCGCCCGTATCTATGCCCAAGAAAATGAGTTTGCAGATTTGGTGCTCATCAATCATGAGAAACGAATGGCGAGAAGTCTCTACGGTTCAATTTTCCTCATACAAGGAAACCAAATCAAAACGCCAAAAAATTCAGAAGGTGTCAAAAAAAGTGTATTGCGCGATTATTTCATCAATAATTTGAAAAAACAAAATGATTTTGAGGTAATAGAAACCGAAATATTTCCTTTTGAAATGCAAAAAGCCGATGAAATATTTGTGTTGCAAGACGGAGTTGGGTTGCAATCTTTTACCCAAAATAGAAAGAAAACATTCGAAACCACCAAAGCCAAAACATTGCTGGCATTATTGAATTAATTCATACTAGGATCTGCGGGAGCATTTACCCAAAGTAAATGTTCTCCTCCTAATTTTTTCATTTGATTTTTCCACAAATCGACCTCCCAATCTCTGAAAATATCGATCTTCTCGCGAATGTGAATCCACGCATTCAAACTCAGCTCACTTTCTAGTTGATCGGTAGTCCACCCCGAATAACCCAAATAAAATCGGATTTCGTCGTCGCCAATTTTACCATTGTTCACCGCATTTCTCACATCGTTATAATTTCCAGACCAATAGATATTGTCGCAAATCTTTTCACTATCCGAAATCAAATCTGGACGAGAATGTAAGTAATAAATATTATCTTTGTCTACAGGTCCACCTTCGTAAACAATGAGTTCAGAATTCATCTGTGAGACGAAAATGTTGAGTGGTATATGCGAAGATTTGTTCAGAATGAACCCCACAGAACCATTCTCACCATGTTCGGTAATGATGACTACGCTGCGTGTAAAAATGTCGTTGGCTAAGGTTGGTTTTGCAATTAGAATATCACCTTTTTGTATTTTCATTGCGTTCACTTGTGAATTATTTTTTGAGACTGGTAATCTAAATTAGAAATCTGCTGTACTAATTAAATAAAAAAAATTGAATGAAACAAGATTTATCAAACAAAAGAAAGATATACAACCAAAATTCTATTGATTTTAACACATTGGAAGATAATCCTTTGGATCAATTTAACGTTTGGTATCATCAAGCCGATCAATCAAAAGCAATCGATGAAGCAAATGCGATGACTTTATCGACCCTCGGGCTCGATGGTTTTCCTCGCAGCCGGGTGGTATTGCTAAAGGAATTCAACTCCGAAGGATTTGTTTTTTTTACGAATTATACCAGCGAAAAAGGAAAGTCGATAGAAGCCAATCCGCATGTTTGTTTGAGTTTTTTTTGGCCAAGTTTGCAACAGCAAGTCATCATCAAGGGCATTACAGAGAAGGTGAGCGAACAAAATTCTGACGAATATTTTGCTACGCGACCGCGAGACAGCCAGATTGGCGCTTGGGTTTCACCGCAAAGTGAAGAAATAGAGGAGCATCATGATTTCGAAAAAGCCATTGCATTTTATCAGCAAAAGTTCGATGGCGTGGCGATTCCTCGACCTCCGCACTGGGGTGGTTTTTTGGTTCGCCCTGTTCGGATAGAATTTTGGCAAGGAAGACCAAGCCGTCTGCACGACCGAATTCTTTATCAAAAAGTTGATAATTGCTGGCAAAAGAAGCGTTTAGCACCATAAAAAAACTCCTTTCGTTGGAAAGGAGTTTATTATCATCAAAAAGTTAAATTATTATTTCTTTTTGCTATCTACTGCTGCTGATAATTCAGAACCAGCTTTGAATTTTGCTACTGTTTTAGCAGCAATTTTGATTTCTTTTTTAGTCTGTGGGTTGATCCCTGTACGAGCAGATCTCTCAGATGTAGAGAATGTACCAAAACCAACTAAAGCAACTTTATCACCTTTCGATAAAGCAGCTGTAACGTTTGAAGTGAATGAATTTAATGCTTTTTTTGCAGCTTCTTTAGAGATACCTGCATCAGCAGCCATTGCATCGATTAATTCTGATTTGTTCATAGTCTTAATATTTATAAATTAAATTTAAATTATACACAAATATAAACTTTCCCAATGTTTATGCAAGTTTTAGGTCGAAAAAAAGTGAAAATTTAATATTTCGATTTTTTCGGATAAAACTATGGCAATTTATGAAAAAAAATTAAAACTCTAATACTAATTGAGTTACGTTTTGCAATCCATTGATAAAATCTATTGCAAGCATTCGTTTTTTTCCTTCGGGTTGAATTTCTTCTATTTCGTAAACGCCGTCTGGTAAAAGGACAAATAACTGATTTTTGTTGTACTGCAAGTGATAGGGCTCTCCCAAAATAGTTTCGGTGCTGATTTTTCCCTTTAGAATTTTTGCCGATTTCCCATTGATTTTCGTCCATGCAGCCGGATACGGACTCAACCCTCGTATCTGATTGTGAATGGCTTCTATGCTTTGTTTCCAATTGATTTTACAATCTTCTTTGAAAATTTTGGGTGCTGGTTTTAGCTCCTCTATTTCGATTTGTGGCATGGCCTGCAAGGTGTCGTTCTCCAAACCATCCAATGTTTTTACTACCAATTGTTTGCCAATTTCCATGAGCCGATCGTGAATAGTTCCGGCATTTTCATGCTCGTCAATTTCGATACTTTGTTTCAACAACATTTTACCCGTATCAATTTTTTCGTCTATAAGAAATGTGGTGACGCCGGTTTCTTTTTCCCCATTGATGATTGCCCAATTGATGGGGGCAGCTCCTCGGTATTGCGGTAATAATGAGCCATGGAGGTTGAAAGTTCCTTTGGGCGGAATGCTCCAAACGCTTTGCGGCAGCATGCGAAATGCAACAACAACAAATACATCGGCTTGGAGCGATTTTAGTTCTTCAAGAAAATCTTCGTTGCGTAGTTTTTCGGGTTGTAAAAGTTTTAGGTTTTGAGCTACTGCATATTTTTTTACCTCAGATTCATGAATTTTTTGTCCTCGACCCGCAGGTTTATCTGGCACTGTTACTACGCCAACTATCTCATGTTGGCTATTTTCATGTATTTCTTGTAAAGAAGCCTTGGCAAATTCGGGTGTTCCCATGAATACGACTCGCATAATTTTTTTAATTTTTTTTGAATTGATCCAATCCAATTTTTATTATTTTCATTTCGTCTAACAAGTATTGCAATTCTGCAATCACTTTTTCTTTTGGCGAATTTATAAAATGCATCAAAATTTCATCGATATTTTTTACCTCTTCTCCCAAAAAAGCCAATAATTGCGCTTCGTCTATTGGATTTCCTTGTTGGTTGGCGGTGCAGACATCGCAGTTGCCGCAATTGTGAGTAGATTTTTCGCCGAAATAAGAGAGAATCATGCGTTCTCTACAGTATTCGTGTTGGGCTGCATAGAACGAAATGGCTTCAAGTTTCTTCCAATTGTTGAGTTGAATTTCTTCGTATTGCTTCCACCAATTGTTTTTGAGTACATTGGTTTCGCGTGGTTGTAAAAATTTGATTCGCGTGAGAAATCGATCCGAATAATCGATAATTCCTTCGTGATACATGGCGTGTAATTGTTGGCGTACTTCACTCAGGTTCATATGGGTGTCGAATGCAATTTTCAGTTCGTAAACCTCCTTCGGAATGGTATAAATTCCGGGATAATTTCGCTCGAGGTATTCCAAAAGTATTTGATATTGATAATGATGCGCAATCACTTCTGGTAACACCAAGATTTGAATGGTACTATTCTGGGTGAAATCTTTTAGAAAAATCAGTTCTTTGTTGTGTAAGAAATGGATAAAATTGAAAACTTTCTTCACATCTAAATTGAATTTTTCTGCGAAAAAAGGGACATCGAGCGACATTAATTGTGGTGGAATTTCACCTTCGGCGATTTGCAAATAACTGAAAAGTAAATTTCCGATTTCGACGAATTCATTTTTGGTTGGAAGTTTCGACTTGAATATTTTTTCTGCTATGACAATGTCTTCTGGGTTGAAAAGGTAAATTCCTTGTGCAGGCAAGCCGTCTCGCCCTGCTCGTCCAACTTCTTGATAATAAGCCTCGATAGACGAGGGTAAATCTAAATGAAAAATTGTACGAACGTTGGGTTTGTCAATTCCCATACCAAACGCATTTGTCGAAACCATAACTTGTTGATTGCTCTGTGTCCAATGCGCTTGTTTTTCTTTTTTTTGTTGCGGATCCAATTTCGCATGAAAATAATCGGCATCGATGCCGTGATCGATCAAGAAAGTTGCAATCTCATACGTTTGCTTTCTGGTCTTGCAAAAAACAATGCTACTGCCCGGAAATTTTTGGAGATAATAGAGCAAGTCTTGTTTTTTATTTTCTGATAATCGTACAAAATAAGTGAGATTTTCTCGAATTAAAGAAGATTTGAAAATCTGAGGATTTTTCAGTTCGAGATTTTGTTCGATATCTTTTGTAATAATTGGCGTAGCGGTAGCCGTCAAGGCCAAAATAGGCGTATTCGGAAAATCGACTCTAATCGCGGCTATTTTACGGTATGCCGGTCTGAAATCGTGCCCCCACTGCGAGATACAATGCGCTTCATCTACGGCAATAAGGCTGAGATCGAAGGTTTGCAATCGTTCGATAAATCGCTTGCTTTGCAACCGTTCTGGGGAAATGTACAAGAGTTTGATTTCTTGTCGCTGGCAGCCTTCTAAAATGGTTGCGATCTGGTACACGTCCATTTCGTTGGTGATAAACTGGGCAGCAATGTTCTTTTGTTGGAGTGTTTTTACTTGATCCTCCATTAAGGCAATGAGCGGTGTAATCACCAACGTAATCCCACTCATGAGCAGTGCTGGAACTTGATAACAAATCGATTTTCCGCCACCAGTGGGCAGAATGGCAATAACGTCTTGATGCGACAAAATGCTTTGGATAATTTCTTGCTGGGGCGAGCGAAATTCGTCGAAATTCCAATATTGTTTTAAAATAGATTTGGCTTCCAAATACTCGTTGTTTGAAGTTAAATATACTAAATGTTTTAGTATAAGTGTAAAAAAAAATCCCGCTATAATTCACGGGATTCATTTCGTTTATTTGATTTTGTTTTCGAGTAGCAAGAGAAAGGCATATTCTAAAGCAACTTCTTTCAGACTCTCGAATCGTCCAGATGCGCCTCCGTGCCCCGTATCCATATTGGTTTCAAGTAAGAGCAGATTCTGATCTGTTTTCAGATCGCGTAATTTGGCAACCCATTTTGCAGGTTCCCAATATTGTACTTGAGAATCGTGTAAACCTGTTGTAACCAATAAATGAGGATAATCCTTAGCCTCGATATTGTCGTATGGCGAATACGATTTCATATAGTCGTAATATACTTTTTCGTTTGGATTTCCCCATTCGTCATATTCTCCTGTGGTAAGTGGGATGCTATCATCCAACATGGTGGTCACCACATCAACAAATGGAACTTGTGCAATGGCTCCATTGAAAAGTTGTGGCTCCATATTGATTACAGCTCCCATCAACAAACCTCCAGCCGATCCGCCCATGGCGTACAAATGTTTTGCCGAAGTATAATGGCGTTCTATCAAGTTTTTTGCAACATCGATAAAGTCGTAAAAAGTATTTTTCTTGTTGAGCATTTTGCCATCTTCGTACCATTCGCGACCCATTTCTTCTCCACCTCTTATATGGGCAATGGCGTAGACGAATCCTCTGTCTAATAGACTTAGACGAGACGAGCTAAAGTAGGCTTCCATCGAATAGCCGTATGAGCCATAAGCATAGAGGAGTAGTGGGGTTGATGCATTTAGTTTGGTGTCTTTTCTGCGCACTATAGAGACGGGTACCAATTTTCCGTCGCGGGCTTCGACCCAAATTCTTTCTGAGGTATAATTGTTTTTATCGAACCCTCCCAACACTTCTTGTTCTTTTTTGATCTCGCTGGTTTTGTTGACCATATCGAAATCGATTACCGAATTTGGCGTGGTGAGTGAGGTATAAGAATATCGAAACAAATGAGTGTCAAAATCTGTATTTACCGAACTTCCTGCGTTGTAAGTCTCTTCTTTGAATGGTAGATAATAATTTTCTTTTCCATCCCAAGAGCGAATGTTCATTTGTGTCAATCCGTTTTTGCGTTCTTCCACAACCAAAAAGTCTTTGAAAACTTCGAATCCTTCGATCAAAACATCTTTTCTGTAAGGAATAAATTCTACCCAATTCTCCTTAGTTGTTTTGTTGATTGGGGTAGTCATGATTTTGAAATTCAGTGCGTTATCTTTGTTGGTCTGAATATAAAATTTATCTTGATAATGCTCGATCGAATATTCTAAATTGCGCTCTCTGGGCTGAAAGATCTGAAATTTTGCATTGGGCTCATCGGCTTTGATGAATCGGTATTCATCAGAAACGGTACTAGAAGAGCCGATGATAATGTAGGCTCTAGATTTTGATTTGTAAACATAGACATTAAAGGTTTCGTCTTTTTCTTCATAAACCAACTCATCTTCGCTTTGATCGGTTCCCACGGTATGCTTCCATATTTGGTAAGCCCTCAGGGTTGCATCTTTTCGGGTATAAAATAAAGTTTTGTTGTCGGCTGCCCAAACCGATGAACCTGTGGTATTTTCTATTTTATCTTTCAGGATTTTACCGCTCGATAAATCTTTGATTTGAATGGTATAAATTCTACGGCTCACATTGTCTACCCCAAACGCAGCATATCGATTGTTGGGCGAGATGTTTATTCCGCCCAATTGATAATAAGCGTGTCCTTCTGCCATTTGATTGACATCGAACATTACCTCTGCTTGTGCGCTTAGGTTTTCTTTGTATCGTTGATAAATCGGATATTCTTTGCCCTTTTCAAATTTAGTTTCATACCAATAACCGTTCAATTTATAAGGCACCGAAGAATCATCTTCTTTTATTCTCGATTTGATTTCTTGAAACAGCTCGGCTTGTAATTTTTCTGTAGGCTTTAGCATCGCCTTTGTGTAAGCATTTTCTGCTTTCAAATAATCGATAACTTCCGGATTTTCTCTATCGTTTAACCAATAATAATTATCGATTCGTGTATCGCCGTGTATACTTAATTTTTTTTCTGTTTTTTTTGCTTTCGGAGCTTGCATATCTTGTGCATTTAGTTGAGCAAAAGTAAAGCAAATTGTTGTGATGGTATAAAGATGTTGACGCATGATGAATGTCCCTTGCTTGTTTTTTTATTTTTTTGATAAATTATTTAATGAAATGAACCAACTTCAATCTTCCATTTTCTTTTAATTCGACCATGATTTCATTTCCGTTTTCATAAGCGTTGGTGACGTATTCGCCGTTACGATCGAGGATGACGGCTTGGTATTTTCCTTTCTCATCGGTCTCAATCAAACGGGCAAATAATTCATCCGAAGTTGCATTCACCAACAAATAAGTTCCTTTAGTTGCGTTGATCAGTTTATACGAATTGTCACCCATTTTGTAGAGTTGAGCGTCGTTTGTTACGGGTTGATTAACGCTTACAGCTTGAGTTTCGGGCTTTTGTACGGGAGGTGTAAAAGTTTCTTTTTTCTGCACTACTTTTAGTTTTTTTGTAGCGAGATGTTCCAGATTTTTTACGTTGGCTTGTTGTGGTGCGATCTTGTTCAATGCCATTTTCAGCGCTTCTTGATAGCCTTTGTCGTATTCTTTGATTTTCGAAGTCGTGACCATCTGCTCGATAATTTGATGCTCACAATTACTGAAACTCAGTTCGAGTTTGTTGGTGAGCATGCTTTTTACTCTCTTCATATTTGCGGTGGTGGCAAGACATGGATTTTCTTGCACTTCGCTTGGCCAGGTGCTGGCATCGTTACTGAGAATGGTATAATTTTTCTGACCCAAAAAATAACTCAATCTCGATTTTAACTGAAACTGATTATTTTCAAAATCCTCAAAATTTTCTGGAATAATGATGTATGGATAATCGCTCAATTTTTGTGCAAATCCAGAGCTCAGACTCAATAGACCTATAATCGTTAAAACTTTTTTCATGTTTATTTTTCTTTTAATCAAATATAATTTTTTTCTACGATTTAGACGAATTAAAAATTCATAGCGATTTTAACTTAGATGCTGATAATTATTTGAAATAATTGAGAAACTTCCCAACAATTTACGTTATTTTTGTGCAACGATACAACAAACAAAAACATGAAATTTTTTATTGATACTGCGAACTTAGCTGAAATCAAAGAAGCTCAAGATTTAGGAATTTTAGATGGTGTAACGACCAATCCATCGCTGATGGCAAAGGAAGGCATCACTGGAGAAGAAAATATTTTGAACCATTACAAAGCGATTTGCGACATTGTAGATGGTGATGTTTCTGCAGAGGTAATTGCAACAGATTTCGAAGGAATGGTAAAAGAGGGCGAAGCATTGGCAGCACTCAATCCTCAGATTGTTGTAAAAATCCCTATGACTAAAGACGGAATAAAAGCCTGTAAATATTTCGCCGAAAAAGAAATCAAAACCAATGTGACGTTGGTTTTCTCTGTCGGACAAGCCTTGTTGGCAGCAAAAGCTGGTGCAACCTACGTTTCGCCATTTTTGGGTCGATTAGACGATATTTCAACCGACGGACTCAATTTGATCGAAGAAATTCGCTTGGTGTACGACAATTATCTATTCGAAACACAAATTCTCGCCGCCTCTGTTCGTCATACCATGCACATCGTAAACTGTGCAAAAATTGGTGCAGATGTCATGACTGGACCTTTATCTTCTATCTTAGGCTTGTTGAAACATCCGTTAACCGATTCAGGTTTGGCTCAGTTTTTAGCAGATTATGCCAAAGGAAATCAATAAAGTATAAATACCAATTATTATCATCGCCATCATGCTCATCGATCTTCTCGATTGATGAGCATTTTTTTATTTTACATTTTATTAACAGCTTTCGGCTCGCTTTTTTGTGATGAAATGCGAGATTCCAGATAATTTAGAATATCTTTGATTTAGGAAAAAATATAAACGTAAATTAAGTATGGAGTGCATTTCTGTTTTCGATATGCTGAAGATTGGAGTAGGACCATCCTCTTCGCATACCTTAGGGCCTTGGCGTGCTGCCGAAGCTTTTCTTAAAGAAATATCCGAACAAAATAAAATTCAAGAAGTAAAAAAAGTGGTGGTCGATCTCTACGGATCACTGTCGCTTACAGGAAAAGGTCATGCAACCGATTATGCTGTAATGCTCGGCTTGAGCGGTACAGATCCAGAGTACATACCAGTTGATGATATTCAAAATATTATCGAACACATCCAACTCAACAAACAATTGCATTTCAACCAAAGCCATTGGATCGATTTTGATCCTGAATTGGATGTGGTCTTCAATCGAGAATTCTTGGATTATCATGCCAACGGATTGAAGTTTACAGCATATTTCGATCAAGGAAAATACGAATCTATTTTCTATTCTATCGGTGGTGGATTTATTACCAAAGGAGATGAACAAGAAAATAAAGAGGTAACTTGCGATTTTCCTTACTTGTTCAACACATCAGAAGAATTGCTCAATTTCTGCAAAACCTCTGGCTTGTCTATCTCGGAATTGATGCGAGAAAACGAACGCACAATCCGAACAGATGATGAAATCGATGCCGAGTTGATGCGTGTTTGGAACACTATGCTCGAATGTATTTACATCGGTTGTCATACCGAAGGAATTTTACCAGGCGGACTAAATGTGCGCAGAAGAGCCTATGATTTGCATGAGAAGCTCAAAAGCGATTTACCGTATGAAAATCCTTGGGAATGGATTCAAGCGATACGAAAAACAAAAATAGCATTTCGCCAGATTTTCAAATGGGTGAGTTGCTATGCCTTGGCGGTAAATGAGGTAAACGCCTCGTTGGGACGCGTGGTTACAGCCCCCACCAATGGTAGTGCAGGCGTGATCCCAGCTGTGTTGATGTATTATTTGACCATCGACAACCACAAAGCAGGAGAGAAAGAAATCAAACAATTTTTGATGGTTGCAGGTGTCATCGGAAGTATTTTCAAAAAAGGAGCGACAATTTCGGCAGCTATGGGAGGATGCCAAGCAGAGATTGGAGTTTCTTCTGCCATGGCAGCAGCCGCGCTTTGCGAGCTTCTCGGCGGTACTCCAGAACAAGTGACCATTGCAGCCGAAATCGCCATGGAACATCATTTGGGCTTGACTTGTGATCCTATCGGAGGATTGGTGCAAATCCCTTGTATAGAACGCAATACAATGGGCGCAATAAAAGCGATAAATGCCGCAGAATTGGCTTTGGATACCGATCCGTTCGATGTAAAAGTGCCGCTCGATAAAGTGGTAGACACCATGTGGGAAACGGCTAAGGACATGAATAATAAATACAAAGAAACCTCAGAAGGTGGTTTGGCAGTGACGGTAAATGTAGCCGACTGTTAGAAAGAAAAAATTAAAATGGAAATCAGCAATTTGCTGATTTTTTTATTCATCAAATCATGCACAATCAACAATCATGAATCGGCGAATTTTTGTAAATTTGCAAGCTAAATTTCAATAAGAATGCGAACGAAATCGGTCGGAAAGAAAAAAATCAATATCGTAACGCTGGGGTGTTCCAAAAATGTATACGATTCAGAGGTGCTGATGGGACAATTACAAGCAAATGGAAAAGAGGTGGTACACGAAGATGCAGGCGATATTGTGGTGATCAATACCTGTGGTTTTATCGACAATGCCAAAGAAGAAAGTGTCAATACCATTCTCGAATATGTTGATTTGAAGAATAGAGGAGAGGTTGAAAAAGTATTTGTAACAGGTTGCTTGTCAGAACGATACAAACCCGACTTAGAGGCCGAAATACCTGACGTAGATCAATATTTCGGGACGCGAGATTTGCCATTATTGTTAAAAGCGCTCGGAGCCGATTATCAACACGAATTAGTGGGCGAACGATTAACCACAACACCTCGACACTATGCCTACCTTAAAATTGCCGAAGGTTGCGATCGTCCGTGCTCATTCTGTGCGATTCCACTAATGAGAGGTGGAAATATTTCAAAACCAATCGAGAATTTGGTAACCGAAGCTAAAAAATTAGCAGCCAAAGGAACCAAAGAATTAATTTTGATTGCGCAAGATTTAACTTATTATGGCTTAGATCTTTACAAGAGAAGAGCCTTGGCAGACTTGCTCAAAGAATTGGTGAAAATAGAAGGCATCGAATGGATTCGTTTGCATTATGCTTTTCCATCAGGTTTCCCAGAAGATGTTTTGGAAGTCATCAAAAACGAACCCAAAGTATGTCATTATATCGATATTCCGTTGCAACACATTTCGACCGACATCCTCAAATCGATGCGTAGAGGGACAACCAAAGAAAAAACCAATCAACTATTGGCTAAATTCCGCAAAAAAGTTCCCGATATGGCAATCAGAACAACGCTGATTGTAGGCTATCCTGGCGAAACAGAAGAGCATTTCGAAGAGATGAAAGCTTGGGTGCAAGAACAACGATTCGATCGATTGGGATGTTTTACCTATTCGCACGAAGAAAATACGCACGCCTATCAACTGGAAGATGACGTGCCGCAAGAGGTGAAAGAAAAAAGAGTAGAAGAAATAATGGAAATTCAGACCCAGGTTTCTTACGAACTCAACCAAGAAAAAATAGGAAAACAATTTCGTGTCATCATCGATCGTAAAGAAGGAAATAACTATATTGGTCGTACCGAATACGATTCGCCAGATGTAGATAACGAAGTTTTGATCGATGCACGAGAAACTTACCTTCCTATTGGCGAATTTGTAAACGTGGAAATCATCGATGCTTATGAATTCGATTTAATTGGTAAATTAATAGATTAAAAATAAAAAACCATGAAAAATAAAATTATCTCTTTAACCTTGGTTGCAGCTGCAATTTTTGTTACCTCTTGTAGTTGCGATTTAGATCAAAAAGAAAATTCGACAAATGCAGTTGCACCAACGGTGAAAACCGAAAATTCTAAAAATTTAAACTTAGATGAAAACAACAATTATGTGTATCAATTGGGTGAATTTTCCGATGTTGTGCTACCAAACAACGACACACTGAATGTTGGAGAATTGTCGACAGAAAGCAAATTGGTCTCGCAATTGAATGATGCCGATTTCAAAGTTTCGGAAGACAAAACTAAAGGATGGATTACGCTGGATCGAATTTATTTCGAAACTGCCAAAGCCAATGTCACCGAAACTTCGGCTACCCAAGTCGATAATTTGGCCAAAATCTTAAAAGCTTATCCATCGGCAACCGTAAAAATAGGAGGGTACACCGACAATGTTGGCGACTCTATTGTGAATGCCAAAATTTCGCAAGAGCGTGCAGAAAAAGTAGCAAATCTTTTGGTATCTAAAGGCGTTGCAGCGACTCGAATCGAAGCCGAAGGTTATGGAGCTCAGCATTTTTTGTGTGAGGCAAATGATACCGAAGTTTGCAAAGCTCAAAATAGACGAGTAGACATCAGAATTACTAAAAAATAACAGTCAACTACTTATTTTTTTGGCGGACGAAGTCCGCTTTTTTTTATATTTAAAAATTCATAGCTCAACAATATGCAAGATTTCCTCTTGAAAAAAAATATCCAAATCTCGGCAAAACGCTATTTTGTAGACGCCATGGGTGCAATGGCTTACGGTTTGTTTGCCACGCTTTTGGTTGGTACGATTCTCAAAACCATTGGTGAAGAATTTTCGATTCCCTTTCTCAACCAAGTGGTTTGGCCTATCGCCAATCAAGCTACGGGACCAGCGATTGCATTGGCAATTGCTTACAGCTTGCGGGCGCCACAGTTGGTGTTGTTTTCTGCTGCAGTTGTGGGATTAGCCGCCTATCAATTAGGAGGACCTTTGGGAGTTTTTATTGCAAGTATCATCGCAGTAGAAATCGGAAAATTGGTTTCAGGTGAAACCCGAATCGACATTGTGATTACGCCCATTGTCACCGTATTGACAGGTGTGCTCATCGCGCAACTTCTCGGGCCTACTGTGCAACTACTCATGCAGTGGATCGGACAAATCATCATCGCCAGCACCAACGCAAATCCGTTTGTGATGGGCATGGTAGTAGCGGTTGTCGTAGGCATTGTGCTCACTTTGCCCATTTCTTCTGCTGCCTTGTGTTTGATGCTCGAGTTAGACGGATTGGCTGCCGGTGCGGCAACGGTAGGCTGCTGTGCTCAGATGATTGGTTTTGCAACAATCAGTTTTCGTGATAATGGATTTCAAGGATTTTTGGCTCAGGGCTTGGGAACAAGCATGTTGCAAATGCCCAACATTTACAAGAATTGGCATATTTTACTCCCTCCAGTTTTTGCCTCGGCTATTTTGGGACCGATGGCGACCATGTGGATGTCTATGGAAAATACTGCACTCGAGTCGGGGATGGGAACTTGCGGATTGGTTGGACAAATTGGTACGTGGAATGCCATGAAAGCTAAATTCTCTGCTACACATATTGCAACCTCCATCGGTTTGTTGCATTTTATACTTCCGGCAGTGCTGAGTTATAGTTTTTATCTTGTTTTGAAAAAATACAATTGGATAAAAGAGGGCGATATGAAACTAAAATCGTAGTTGTACGCTTAGCCAAGATTTCTAAAATAATTTCTCAAAATCTCGGCATTAGGAATTCGCATCGTGTCGATTTCAAGAATTTTTGCGCGTCCAGAATCCTGATAAAATGCAGCCATCGTTTCATCAAATCCTTCTAAATCCTCAATCAGCCAATAATCCAACCCAAAAGTTTCTGCCAAACCATACGCTTTGATGTGGTGCTTGGTTTCGAAAAATTCTTCGACCACATCGGTTTCATTTGGCCCAGGAATGAAACGGAAAATATTTCCACCGCCATTATTGATCAGGATGATGCGTAGATTTTTGGGTAAGTATTTGTTCCATAATGCATTAGAGTCGTATAGAAAACTGATGTCACCCGTGACCACAACCGTTAGCCGATTGCTTACCATACAAGAACCAACTGCGGTAGAAGTCGAGCCGTCTATACCGCTTGTTCCTCGATTGCAGTAAATATCGAGATGTGCAGGATGATCGAAGAGTAATGCGTATCGAATTACAGAAGAATTTCCATAATGGATTACCGCATTTTCTGGATAGGTAGGAATAATTTTTTCAAAAACTTTTAAATCAGAATAGTTTGTTTGGTCTAAAAATTCTTGGTGTTTTTGTTCTTTTTGAATTCTGATGTCGTTCCAATCGTTGTAATACGCCGATGTTTTTGGATTGATGTAATGGATGAATTCACTCAAAAATTCATTTTTATCGGCGATCAATTTTTTATTCTGCAACTGAAAGGTGTCGGGATGCCAATGCTCGTCTAGGTGCCAATGTTGTGCTGGACGGTGATTCCTGAAAAAAGCTTTGATTTTTTTCGATACGATATTTTGTCCTATGGTGAGTAAAATTTCGGGTTTCAAAATTTCCAATTCCTCTTCAGACAGCGAAAAAATTAACTGATCTATTTTGTTGATGAAGCGAGGATGGTGCGTATTCGACGTAACTTCTGTAAGAATCACCACCGAAGGATCATCGGCGTATTTTATCATCAAATCATTGAATATGTCATCTGGCGAATGCAATCCGATTAAAATTATTTTTTTCGAAGCCGTGTTCCATTCGCGAGCTAAAGCAAAAATATCAATCTCATCGAATTGTCTTTTGGGTATGTTAATATTTTCGAAATCAATTAATTGCTCTGTTGTATAGCCATAAAAAGGTTCAGAAAAAGGCATGTTGATATGCACCGGACCTTGATGATGAATGGCTTTGGTAATGGCATCTTTTAGCTTCAACATATTTTCGGTGAGCGTTTCGGTATCGTCCAACTCACTCAGTTGAGTATTGTAATAGCTATGTGATTGGTAGAGGTCTCGTTGCCGAATGGTTTGCCCATCGAACTGATCGACAAACAATTCTGGTCGATCTGCTGTAAGTACGATAATCGGCACGTTTTGATAAAAAGCTTCGGTAATTGCAGGATAATAATTGGCAGCTGCCGAACCCGATGTACAACAAATCACCACAGGTTTTTTCAATCTTTGTGCCATTCCCAGCGCAACAAAAGCTGCAGAACGCTCATCGATTATAGAAAAGGTTTCGAATCGTTGGTCGTTTGCAAATTGCATGGTCAATGCACCATTACGAGAACCTGGTGATATTACTATATGCGAAATGCCAGCTGCAGCAAATGTTTCTGCAACCAATTGTACATTGAGGAGATTGGATTTTTTTTTCAAATCGTTCGATTCTAGATTAAAAAAGGTTTTGACGATACAAATGTACCAAATCAAAACCTTATTGTGTTATGATGTAAAGGAGTTTTTAGGTATGCAAACCACCATCGACACTCAATACTTGTCCGGTAACGTAGCTCGAAAGCTCAGACGCCAAGAAGATACAAGCATTGGCAACGTCTTCTGGCTGTCCGCCTCGCTTCAATGGAATTCCGTTTCGCCATTCTTCAACTGTTTTAGGATCAAGTACTTCGGTCATTTCGGTTTCGATAAATCCGGGTGCAATCACGTTGCAACGAATGTTGCGAGAACCCAATTCTAAGGCAACAGATTTCGAGAATCCAATAAGTCCGGCTTTCGAAGCGGCATAATTGGCTTGCCCAGCATTTCCTTTGATTCCGACAATCGAACTCATGTTGATGATCGAGCCTTGACGTTGTTTCATCATGGGTTTGATGACTGCTTTGGTGAGGTTGAATGCGGCATTCAGGTTGACTTGAATAACTTTTTCGAAGTCTTCTTTCGACATTCTCATCAACAAATTATCTCGCGTAATACCCGCATTGTTGACCACGATATCGATTCTAGCGAATTCTGCCAGAACATCTTCGACCAATTGTTGCGCAGCATCGTAATCTGCCGCATCTGACTGAAAACCTTTGATCGTTCCATAGTTTCCTAATTCATTTTCCAAGGCTTGTGCCTTTTCCACCGAAGAGGCATAGGTAAAAATAACAGTTGCGCCTTGTTGTACGAATTTTTCGGCTATGCTTTTCCCAATTCCACGGGTTGCACCGGTGACAATGGCAACTTTTCCTTCCAATAATTTCATGTGTCTAAATAATTTTCAACGAAAATAAATATAAAAAATAAAACCGACAATTACGCCGGTTTTGAAAATATTCTTGTTTTAAAATTATAATTTGAAAGCTTCCTTAATTTTATCGACAAAATCTAATTTTTCCCACGTAAACAATTCAACCTCCATTTTGATTTCATCTACGCCATTGGCAGATTTGAAGGTTTTGTGAACGGTCTGAGGCTCACGTCCCATGTGACCATATCTCGCGGTTTCTTTGTAGATAGGATTGCGCAATTTCAAACGTTGTTCGATCGCAAATGGTCGCATATCGAAAAGCTCCGAAATGATTTTTGAGATTTCGCCGTCGCTCATGCCTACTTTTGCAGAACCTTTGGTGTCGACCAATAAAGATACTGGTGCTGCTACCCCAATTGCATAGGATACTTGCACCAAAACCTCGTCAGCAACTCCTGCAGCAACCAAGTTTTTCGCAATGTGGCGTGCAGCATAGGCAGCAGAACGGTCTACTTTAGACGGGTCTTTACCAGAAAAAGCACCACCACCGTGCGCACCTTTTCCACCGTAAGTATCCACGATGATTTTTCGACCAGTGAGTCCAGTATCACCATGTGGGCCACCAATCACGAATTTCCCTGTTGGGTTGATATGATAGGTAATATCCTCGTTGAATAAATCTCTGATGTGGATTGGTAAGGATGCTTTGACGCGAGGAATCAAGATGTTGACCAAATCGTTGTAGATTTTCTCTTGCATGGCTTGCTCGTTTGCAAAATCGTCGTGCTGCGTAGATATGACGATAGTATCTATTCGAACAGGTTTGTTGTTGTCATCATATTCTATGGTTACTTGTGCCTTGGCGTCTGGACGTAGATAGGGTAGAAGATCGGTTTCGTTTTTGCGAATGTTCGATAATTCTTCCAACAATTTATGAGACAAAGCCAATGCCAACGGCATGTAATTTTCGGTTTCGTTGGTGGCGTATCCGAACATCATTCCTTGGTCGCCGGCTCCTTGCTCTTCTTCTGTAGATCGCTCAACACCTTGGTTGATATCTGGTGATTGCTCGTGTATGGCCGATAAAATTCCGCAAGAATTTGCATCGAACATGTAGTCGCTTTTCGTGTACCCAATCTCGGCTATGGTATCTCGAGTTACTTTTTGTAAATCGATGTATGATTGTGATTTTACTTCTCCAGCTAATACTACTTGACCTGTAGTCACCAAAGTTTCGCAAGCTACTTTACTCATCTTATCGAATGCGATGAAATGGTCTAAAATAGCATCGGAAATCTGATCTGCAATTTTATCTGGATGCCCTTCTGAAACTGATTCTGAGGTGAATAAATATGACATAATGAATAATTATTTTTTTGAAAATAGAAGGGAAGACTATTCTGGTTTAGCGCTTGTTTTATGAGGTTGCAATCAGACAAATCTTTCCTCCCTGAAAATTTTCAGCAAATATAAGGTTTTCCAAACAAATTGTCGATGCTCTGAAAAATATTATTCAGAAATTGTTCGTTTACAGAATAAAACTCTGTTTTGCGAGTCATTATTTTAGTCAATATAGAATAATAATCTATAAAATAGCGTTCTTAGTTGTGAAATATTAATAAAATGATTTTAATTTGTTATACAAATATCAACGATCAAACTTAAACACAGATGAAAATAGATGAAATAGATGCAAAACTTCTTGATTATCTGCAAGAAGACAGTAAAATCACCTATAAACAATTATCAGATAAGTTGAACTTATCTTCTACTGCAATTCACGAGAGAATCAAGAAATTAGAAAAAAATAAAATAATCGACAAGTATGTGGCGATCATCAATCGCAAACTCATCAACAAAGAATTGTTGGTGTTGAGCCATATCAAACTCAAAGAGCATACGCACGACAATATTAAAGCGTTTGAGCAAGATATTTTGAAAAGGAAAGAAATTCTATGTTGTTACCATGTAAGCGGCGATTACGATTATATCATCAAAATGGCTTTCAATAACATGGACGATTATCGTGAATTTATGGTAAATGGATTGACCAATATTCAGGGTATTGGTAGCACGCATAGTACATTTGTGATCAGCGAATTGAAAGACAGTTTGGCTTATCAAGTAAAGATATAATTTGATTATTAACTTAATATATAAATGAAAGAAATAGCAGTTTTTGGAGCAGGTTGCTTTTGGTGTGTAGAGCACGTTTTTGGATTGTTGAATGGCGTAGATGAAGCAATATCGGGCTATGCAGGAGGTAATGTAGCCAATCCGTCTTACGAAGATGTTTGCACAGGAAATACAAACCATGCCGAGGTGGTGAAAATTGTTTTCGACCCCAGTGTGATATCGTATGAGAAACTTTTAGAAATTTTTTGGAATGTACACGATCCAACCCAACTCAATAGGCAAGGGAATGATGTGGGGACGCAATACCGATCGATCATTTTTTATCTTTCCGAAGAACAAAAAAAGTTGGCAGAACAGTCTAAACAAAAATATGAAGCCTCTGCAGAAGTGAAATTTACCACGCTTATAGAACCTTTGAAAGATTTTTATAAAGCAGAAGATTATCACCAACAATATTTTATAAATAACCCCAACAACCCTTATTGCCAGTCGGTTGTGAGCGAAAAAGTGAAGAAATTTTTAATAAAATACAAAGAGTTGTTAAAAAAATAATCGATTTTTATAATAATGGTATAAGTTTTGATTATAATATTGAAACCAACTATTTATATAAATCTTAAATCTTTTATATTGCTTTTGCCTTTGTGGTGGAAGCAATATTTTTTTAGTTCGACTTCCAAAAATAAGGCGTGAATATGATTAGAAATGTGAAAATTTCTAATCGCCCGATAATCATCAGAAAACTACACAATAGTTTAGCTGCATCGGTCAAGCCTTCCATATTATTCGCTGGACCATAAACTCCAATGCCAGAACCAACATTGCTTAGTGCCGAGGCAGAAACAGACAAGCTCGAGATGATACTTTCGTAATCCTTCACCAAA
The DNA here is from genome assembly GCF_900089075.1 of Vaginella massiliensis. Taxonomy (GTDB): domain Bacteria; phylum Bacteroidota; class Bacteroidia; order Flavobacteriales; family Weeksellaceae; genus Weeksella; species Weeksella massiliensis_A. Next base: position 658,738 of record NZ_LT593747.1, on the reverse strand, counting down.
TTATCATTCAACAACGAAAACAAAATAGAACTAGATATCCAAATAAACATGTACATGACAAAAAAAGCGAGGATGTTGTAAACTATTTTTCGGGAGATAGCCTTCCCGCCATATCGTACCGGAATTACGGCATTTGGGTGTAACAGTCGCTTGAATTCGATTATGCTATTTTTCAGTAAGATGATTTGTCTTATAATTTTTACACCACCAGCTGTAGAGCCCGCAGAACCTCCAACAAAAAATAATGAAAAGAAAATAAGGGTAACGAAAGGCGTAATCATCGTGTAATCTGATACAACAAATCCAGTGGTAGAGATGATAGACGTCGTATGGAAAAATGCAAAACGTAATGCCTTCTCTAAATTGTAAAAACTGAACGTCTCGTTTTTGTAATAATGAAAATAGGTAACGAATGCAACAATGATGCTGATCATTGCAACTAGTACAAGATAGGTTTTGAACTCTTCATTTTTCCATGCCTGTCGCCACTTCAATCGCGATAGAAAATACAATATAATGAAGTTGGTTCCAGACAACATCATGAAAAATGCGAGGATGTATTGAATCAGCACATTATTTCGCCAATAAGCAATGCCGTTATCTTTGGTCGAAAAACCTCCAGACGATAAGGTGCTGAAAGAATGGTTAACCGCATCGAAGAGGTTCATACCTGCAAAATAGAGCAAAACAACCTCTACAAAAGTCAGCATGATATAAATGAACCAAAGATTCTTGGCAGTGTCTGCGATTCTCGGATGCACTTTGTCTGGAGAAACTCCACCAGTATATTCTGCCGAAAACAATTGCATACCACCAATCCCCAAAATAGGTAAAATCGCAATGGTGAGCACAATGATGCCCATACCGCCAATCCAATGCGTGAGGCTTCGCCAAAACAAAATACTTTTGGGCAGGTAATCGATATTGTTGAAAATGGTAGTGCCTGTTGCCGTGTAGCCAGAGACGGTCTCGTAGAACAAATTCAGGGTGGTGATTTCGTTTGAATAGTAGACCGATAAGGGCAAGTTGGGAATAGAAAAAAAGTAGGGGAGTGTGCCGGTAAGAATGAGCAAAAGCCAGCCTACCGAAACAATTAAATACCCCTCACGTTTGCGTACAACGCGCAAGGTTTTTTTGGTCGAAAAATACATCGATCCGCCAATGGTACCCGTAATGATTGCCGAAAACAAAAATCCAAGGCTCAGCCCGTCTTCCCAGATTAAGCTGAAAATAACACACAAAAACATGAAAAATGTATTCATCAGCAATAGAATACCACTCAGATAGAATACAATTTTGAAGTTGAAGGTTTTCATTGAAAGTATTGTGTTACTTTTTTCAGAGCGTTGGGTAAAGAAAAGATGATGACATGGTCGTGTTTTTCTAAGACAAAATCAAGAGTGGGGATAATGGCTTCACCTTTGCGTACAATACCACCTATCACCGCTTCTTTATTGAAATTTAATTCAGAGATGGTTCGATTATTGGCTTTGGAATATTCTTCTACTCGAAATTCCAAAACTTCGGCATCCAAATCAGAGATCCCAAAAACATCCAAAACTTGTCCTTTTCTGATGTATCGGAAAATGCTATCGGCCGTCAAAAGTTTTTTGTTGATAAAGGCACTGATTCCGATTTCTTGACTCAGGTGGATGTAATCGATATTTTCGACCAATGCAATGGTTTTTCTTACGCCTTTAGATTTTGCCAGTAAGCAAGACATGATATTGGTTTCAGACGAGCCTGTAACCGCGATGAAAGCATCGGCTTCTGCAATGTTTTCATCATCCAACAAATCGCCATCGCTACCATCGCCGTTTATGACCAAGATATTAGTAAACTCATCGGCAAGGTCGAATGCTTTATTTCGATCTTTTTCGATAATTTTTACATTGTGTTTATCTTTTTTAAGAAGTAGAGCGGTTTTTCTGCCTATGCTTCCACCTCCGAGTATAATGGTGTTTTGAAAATAATCTTGTTTTTTTCCTAATAGTTTGTACAACTCAATGGTTGCATAATTTTTAGAAATAAAATAAACTTGATCGTTGATTTTGAATTCGGTTTCTTCTTCAGGAATCAAGGTTTCGTAGCCGTTTTTAGAAGAAAAACGAATGATGGCAATGGGCATAAAAAGTCGCTCTGCGCCACCTTTTGCAGTTAGATAAACTTCTTTAAATTTCTTACCGATTATTTTACAATCTTGATCCAATACCGTTCCAAATAAATTAACTAATCCGTTGTCGAACGAATGCATTTCGTTAAAAGCCGATTCGTCTATTAGATTCTTTATTTCGTTTGCTGCCAACGATTCGGGGGAGATCAGCGCATCGATCCCGAAGCGTTGTACTGCTATTTGGTTTTCTCGTTGTAGATATTCTGGGTTGCTGATACGTGCTATGGTGCGTTTTGTTCCCATTTTTTTGGCAATCAGTGCGCTGGTAAGGTTGGTGTTTTGGAGCTGACTTACCGAGATGAACATATCGGCACTCTCTACATCGACCTCGCGAAGCGATTTGAAGGAGGTGACATCGCCTCTGTAGGTAAGAACGTCTAATTGATTTTCGATGTAGGTTAATCGATCTTTATCGGTGTCCATTACAATAATGTCGAGTCTTTCGTTGGACAAAAGTTTTGCCAAATGGAAACCTACTTCGCCAGCACCACCTATGATGATTCTCATATTAGATTTTTTCTTCTTTCTGACCCATCAGCATCAGAAAAGATTTAAGAAACTCGTCTATTTCGCCATTCATTACCGCATCTACATTCCCAGTTTCTGTTCCGGTTCGAACATCTTTTACGAGTTTGTACGGATGCATGACATAATTTCGGATTTGCGAACCCCATTCGATCTTCATTTTATTGGCTTCGATTTCGTTCCGAGCTGCCATTTTTTTATCGAGTTCTATTTTGTATAATTCCGATTTCAACATTTCCATCGCACGCTCGCGGTTTGCTAATTGCGAACGTTCTACTTGGCAAACAACTACAATTCCGGTAGGTTTATGGGTAAGTTGTACTTTGGTTTCGACCTTGTTTACATTTTGTCCTCCCGCACCACCAGAACGCGAAGTTTGCAATTCGATATCCGATGGGTTGATTTCGATTTCGATGGTGTCGTCTACGATAGGCGAAACATATACCGAGACGAAACTCGTATGTCGTTTGGCATTGCTATCGAATGGTGAAATGCGAACCAAACGGTGTACACCATTTTCACCTTTGAGCCAACCAAAGGCATAATCTCCTTCGATCTCTAGGGTTACGGTTTTTACGCCGGCTACATCACCAGCCTGAAAGTTGAGTTCTCTTACTTTGTAACCGTGACTTTCTGCCCACATCATGTACATGCGCATCAGCATGCTTGCCCAATCGCAAGATTCGGTACCGCCAGCGCCCGCAGTTATTTGTAATATCGCACCCAGGTTATCTCCTTCGTCTGATAACATATTTTTGAATTCGATGGCTTCTAACAGCTGTAATGCCTTCTCGTATTGGGATTGGACTTCTTCGTCTTCTACTTCTCCCTCTCGATTGAATTCGATGAGCACTTCTAGGTCGTTCACTGCCGATTCGACTTGTTCAAAATCTTCTACCCACTTTTTTTTACCGCGAAGCGTTTTCATAAAAGCCTCCGCAGCTTTCGGGTCGTTCCAAAATTCTGGTGAAGCAGCTGTCTCCTCTTCGTTCGAGATTTCGATGCGTTTTTGCTCGATTTCTAAATAGGTATATAGATCGCTCGTCCTTTTTTGTAGGTCTTTGAAATGGTCTGTATTAAACATAGTGCAAATGTAAAAAAACCTTTCTATTTATAATCTTACTTTGTACTTCCACTCGATAAATTTAAAGAAATTGTAGAGTTTGTATTCCAAATTCAATCCGTAATCTTTGGTGTAATCATAATCGATATGTACCGCATACAAATCTGAGTTGTACAGAAATGGTTGTGCGTGCCGGCTGTTCCATTCCGATACGTAAAGGGCATTTTTGTTTTTATAAAATTGTTTGGTAAAGAAAGTTTTGGGTTTTGCAATCGAAATTAAAAACGTTTCGTATTGCGGATCGAATACAATAAGATCATATTCGCCGTCTTCGTCTGCTTCAAATTTCAACTCGTTTTTTTCAGTCACGGTGTTCGAAAGTTCGTGAGTTGGGCTGCAGCCGAAAATGCTTGTGCATAATATGAGGATAAGAATAGGAAGTCTCATTCGATTAATTTTGATTAAATTTAAGCAAAATTTTTTAAAATGAAATACCAAGTTTTGCATAATGCACGTTGCGGAAAAAGTAGAGCGGCTATTCAATATTTAGATGAGCATCATGTTGATTATGAAGTAAGAGCATATTTGAAAGACCCATTGAGCAAATCAGAACTGCATCAGCTCATCAAACTATTAGGATTAAAGCCTATTGATTTGGTCCGAACGAATGAAAACGAATGGAAAGATCATTTCAAAGGAAAAGATTTATCGGATGATGAAATTTTAGAGGCAATGGTTGCTTATCCCAAACTCATTCAGCGACCAATCGTTGCGACATCTCAGGCAGCAGTAATCGCCAGACCAATAGAAAAATTGACCGAATTTTTGAAAGAAAATTAATCGACTAGTTGTCGTAAAATCTCGATTACCCCATAATCGTTATTAGATTTGGCAGTGTACTTTGCTTGCGCTTTCACAAGCGGATGCGCGTTGTCCATCGCATAGCTATAGGTGGCGTTTTGCAACATTTCGAGGTCGTTGAGGTAATCGCCAAAAACCAGGGTTTCTTCGGGCTTTATGCCAAGTTTTTTTTGTAGGTTTTGCAAGGCATTGCCTTTATTGGTTTTGACATTCATGATATCTATCCAATACGGTCCAGAAACCACTACTTTCAATTGTTCGTGATTAAAATTTGCCAATGCTGGATAGAGGTATTCTTCTGCATTTATCGGATGATGAACAGCAATTTTGATGATGCGATCATCTTGCAGGGCAGTCAGAACGTCTTCTACCAACTGATTTTGATAATAAAATTGTGCAAAAATTTGTTTGAAGTTTTCCTCTTTACTTTCTACATACGCATGTTTTGCGCCACAAACCACAATGTTGGCTCCAGATATTTTTCTTATTGCAAGAATGATGTCTCGGACTTTTTGCTGGCCCAATTCATCGGTAAACAAAACCTCGTCTTTGTAGGTAACATAACTTCCGTTTTCTGCAATGATGGCAATTTCGTTTTTTATAGGCTCGAAATAATGCAAAATACTGTAATATTGTCGTCCGCTTGCAGGCACAAATAGGATGTTTTGAACTTTTAATTTTTCGTATAAATAAAAAAAATCTGGATGCAATTCGTGCTGATCATTCAACAATGTTCCATCCATATCCGAAACAACCAATTTTATTTTTCCTTTCATATTTGTATAAAAAAAGCCTCGTTGAGAGGCTTTAACCGATTTAGTTTTTAATTTTCTGTTTCAAAGGTGTGTTGCGCAATTCCACTGGTTTTCTTTCGTTTTTTCGCATTCTCAAATTCAAAAATTCTACGAGCATAGAGAAGCCCATTGCGAAATAGATATAACCTTTTGAAATATGCTGATCGAAGCCTTCTGCGAGTAAAGATACACCAATTAAAAGTAAGAAAGACAACGCCAACATTTTTACGGTTGGATGCTTGTTTACAAAATCACTGATCGTTGTTGCCGAAAGCATCATGATGAGTACGGCGATGATTACCGCAGCAATCATAATTTCGATATGTTGCGACATGCCAACTGCGGTAATCACAGAATCTAACGAAAAAACAAGGTCTAAGATCAGAATTTGAATAATCGTACCTGTAAAAGAATGTGCCTTGACATCGGTATTGTTTTCTTCTTGTCCTTCTAATTTATGATGAATTTCGGTGGTCGATTTATAAATCAGAAACAAACCTCCGATAAGTAGGATGAGGTCTCGACCCGAAATGGCTAATTTTTCTAACCAGTCTGCATCGTCTATTCCTATCAAATGTCCGAGGTTGAAAATAGGAGCAGTCAACGACATGACCCAAGTGAGTGAAAAAAGCAAGCCAACGCGTAGAAACATGGCAAGTGCCAAACCCAATCGTTGCGCTTTTTTTTGCTGATGTTGTGGAAGTTTACCCGATAAGATCGAGATGAAAACGATGTTGTCGATTCCCAGTACAATCTCTAGTAGTGTAAGGGTGCCTAAAGCGATTAATCCTTCGGCTGTCAAAAAGATACTAAAATCCATGAAATTGATGATTAGTTTACAAAGATATTATTTTTATCAATCTTAATTGAGGAGATGTAAAATTTAAATATAATTTAAATTTCGAGTGTGAAACATGCGTACATTTGATAAAAATATAGGGCATGATTTCGAAAACCCAACTGCGGTTGCAATTCTTGGTTTTATTGTGGGGATTTACGGGCATTTTTGGTAAACTGGTTACCATTTCGGCTTTGCCAATGGTTTGGTTTCGTATGGGAATTGCTGCCGTGGCGATTTTTTTGTACCTGAAATTTAGACGAGTAAAAATCGAAGCATGCAAAAGTCAATTGTTGAGTTTTGTAGGTATAGGATTCATTATCGCTTTTCATTGGTTTGCTTTCTATTTATCGATAAAAGTTTCCAACGTTTCGGTGGCATTGAGTACCTTGTCTATGGGTGCTTTATTCACCTCGTTTTTAGAGCCAATTTTTTTCAAAAGGAAAATAGATGTTCAAGAGGTGATTATCGCCATTATTGTGAGCGTTTGTGTTATGATGATTTTTCAGGCAAATCCGCACTATGTGTTGGGGATAGTGTTGGGAATTTTCACGAGTTTTTTATCTGCATTGTTTTCGGTGCTGAATGCAAAAGTTCAGCAAAATAGTGATCCAATCAATATTACTTTATTCGAAATGTTGGGAGGTTTTGCATGCATTACGTTGATGATTCCTATTTTTCAACCCAACGCAATTCAAGAAATTGCCACGATAAGTTGGGCGAATTTCGGATGGCTGGCTTTGTTGGGGATTGTTTTTACAGCATTTGCCCAGATCGAAGCGGTTGATTTGCTCAAGTACATCAGTCCGTATACGATTATGCTCAATGTAAATCTAGAACCGATCTATGGAATTGTTTTAGCCTACCTTATTTTTGGCGATTCCGAACAAATGTCGCCTATGTTTTATTTTGCAACCTTGGTGATGATTTTAGCCATTATAGTCAATGGAATTTTGAAACACAAAAGAAGAGCAAAGCGTTTGAACAAATGATTAGATTCTTAATTTTTTTTCGGATGTTTTTCCAACGATAATGCCGTATAAATTGCTCTTGTTTTTTATCGACCATTTTGGGTATTCGTTTTTTAGCTGCCATTAGATAACCCTTCATATACCCAAAAAAATACGAAATTTTACCTTTGTTGACTGCCAATTTTGCTGCGGCAATCATGCTAATCATCAGTCCATAACCCAGTGTATAGTAGGCTTCGCCTTGCTTTTGCAGCGCACCTTTGTTGTAATTGGCACCAGTGGGTTTCAGGTGTTTTACCTTCAAAGTAGGAATTGTTTTTACTTCCCAACCATTGTACTTTGCAAGTAATTCGTCTACGGTATCCCAACCCATTTGAGGTTTCAAACCGCCAATTGCATCAAATGTTTCTTTTCGATAGGCTTTGAAGGCTCCTCTAATATGATCTTTATCGGTGAGGCTTTCCAACTTCCATTCGCCATTTTTTTCGATATAGGCATGTCCGCCAACCATCCCAACTTTTTCGTTTTGCTCGAAAACTTTCAAGATTTGTTCGAAATAATCAGTCGGTAAATCCAAATCGGCATCCAGTTTTACAATCACATCAAACAATTTATCCAACAGTTTATAACCTTTTTCGAAAGCTAAAATCACTTTGCTCCCAGGTTGATGTTCGTTGGTCGATTTTACTTGCAACAATTTTACAAATGCATAAGCTGTGGTGTATTCTTGCACAATCTCGGCTGTGCGATCGGTAGAATGGTCATCAACCACAATGATTTGATAGGGCAAAACCGTCTGATTCACCAACGAATTGAGGGTAATTCTGATGTATTGCTCTTCATTATGTGCCGGGATGACAATAGAATATTTCACCATCGATTATTTTTTGCGTTCGGCATAGATTGCATAATAACGAGGATAAAAATATCGAAGAATGGGTCTAAATCCTAACTTTTTTGCTGGATGCGTCCATTTGTGTCGATGTTTGATTTCCCAACCGGCTTTTTCGAGTAGAAAATCGAATTGCCAATCTTCGAATTCGTGGTAATGCACATCACGATCATCGTGCTTGTTTCGATATGCGGGAGAAAACCATAATTTGAGCGGAACCGAAACCAATAATTTATCGGCAGGTAAATTGGTCAAAACACCCAGCGGATTGACCAAATGTTCCAAAATTTCGAGTGCTGTAACAAATTCAACATCAAAATCTTGCAAAACTTCTGGATGAAAATCGAGGTCTTCACCCTTGGTATTTTCTACCCAATAGCCATGTTCACGCATCACATGCGTAAAAGGATTTTCAACGCCTACATCTAAAATTTTAGCTTGCGACGGCGCAAACTGTTGGAGCAATTTTAGGGTTTCGTTGTATCTTTTTTCGGGATAAACTTTATACATTTCGTACAAAGTTAAATCAATATTCGATTTTAATTCAACCTTAATTATAAAAAAATAAAGAATAATTTTGACGAATGAAATGGTATAGATTGCGAAAGGGAAATCGAGTGATGGGATACTCCAGGGAGTCAGAAGATGGCATTTTGTACAAGGCTTACAACGATTTTCATTGGCACAGCGAGCGATTAGAATTCGATCAAGTCGATATCTCGGTTGGTATAAAAGATAAAAGACATCGTGTGATATTTGAAGGTGATGTGGTTTTGTATTTGTTGAGAGAGTCACAAGGGTGGAGAAGAGGAATCATAAAATTCAATAATACTAATGCAGCAGTGATTGTAGATGAAGAATACGAGGTAGCAACTCCCATACAATTGTCAGACTATCGATTGTTCGAACACGAAAAGTTGGAGGTGGTGTCGCACGTTTTTTCTCACGGATTCGAATCACAAATAGATTTTTAACATTCCATTATTTTTAATTACATTTGAAAACAAGAAAAAATAGAACTATGTCTTACGGTTTATTAAAAGGAAAAAAAGGAATCATATTCGGTGCATTGGACAGCAATTCAATTGCCTGGAAGGTTGCAGAACGTTGCCACGAAGAAGGTGCAGAATTTATTTTGACCAATGCTCCAGTAGCGCTTCGCATGGGAGAATTGAACGCTTTGGCAGAAAAAACTAATTCGGAAGTCATTGGTGCAGATGCTACTTCGATGGAAGATCTAGAAAAATTGTTTGATGCAGCCATCGCCAAATTTGGTAAAATTGACTTTATTCTTCATTCGATTGGGATGAGTGTGAACGTAAGAAAAGGAAAACCCTATACCGATGTCAACTACGATTGGTTGACCAAAGGTTGGGATATTTCGGCTGTATCGTTTCATCGTGTGATGAAAATGGCTTGGGATAAAGATTGCCTAAACGTGGGAGGTAGTATTCTTGCGCTCACTTATATCGCGGCTCAGCGAGTTTTCCCAAATTACAATGATATGGCAGATAACAAAGCGTATTTGGAATCGATTGCGCGTAGTTTCGGATACTTTTGGGGTAAAGAAAAAGGCGTACGCGTTAATACCATTTCGCAATCTCCAACGCCAACCACAGCAGGGCAAGGCGTAAAAGGCTTCGGCGGATTCATCAATTATGCTGAAAAAATTTCACCACTTGGGAATGCTACTGCATTAGACTGTGCAGATTATTGCGTTGTGATGTTCTCCGATCTCACTCGTAAAGTGACGTTGCAAAACCTGTTCCACGATGGTGGATACAGCAACACAGGCGTTTCGCAAGAAGTCATCGAAAAATTTGAACCCGACGCAGAATAATTATAATCTAAAAAAATCCGTTTCTCTTTGAAACGGATTTTTTTGTTATGCCTTTACTTTGATGCTCCAAGTGAATGTGAATTTCGCCACCTCGTCGCCAGCTTCGTCTACACCAGTAGAGTTGAGTTGAAAACTTACTCCTTCTTTAGTGTCGATCGCTTCTTTTATTTTTGCATCAATTAATGCACCTTGATCGCAGGTAAAGACGATTTTGCCAACTGCTTTTTTAGAGAATGTAGATTCTTGATGAACCACTAAGGTAGAAATTTTCTCTCCGCTTGCCTGTACCTTAGTCAACAACATGAGACCAGTAGAAAGTTCTGCCGCCATCCCTTGAACGGCCCAAAACATACTGTTGAACGGATTTTGGTTTAGGAAATCGAGTTCGACATAGGTCTGTACTTTGTTGTTTTCAAAATTTTCTAAGCGTACTCCCGCAATCCATGCGATTGGAATTTGCGAAATCATCATCTGTTTGAAAAATTCTTGATTCATTGATTTTAATTATTTTATCGAGTTCATGATTAAAGTTAGCAAGATATAACTATTTTACTATTATTTTTGTAAAGGTTTAAAATTGATTTAATGACAGGAGTTATCATATTCTTTATTTTTCATTGGTACGCATCGCTTTTCTTTCAAACATTTTTTCATCATCGCTATGCTGCACACGGCATGTTCAAGATGAGTCCGTTTATGGAGAAGGTGTTTCATGTGCTATCGTTTATTTTTCAGGGTTCGTCTTACCTCAGTCCGTATGCCTATGGTGTAATGCACAGAATGCATCATGCTTATGCCGATACCGAAAAAGACCCTCATTCGCCAATTTTCGACAAAGATCTATTCAATATGATGTGGCGTACTCGATTGGTATACAACGAAATAGATCGTAACGAAGTAGAGGTTTTGTCAAAATTCAAAAAAGGCGTTCCAGCTTGGAGAGCTTTTGATAAAGTTGCCGAAAACAACATCATTCGTCTCATGTGGGCGGTGGTTTATATCTTGATATATATGAATTTGGGTGCTCCGCTCTGGACCTATTTTGTATTGTTGCCCATACAAATTCTCATGAGTCCGGTGCATGGTGTTGTGGTCAATTGGTTTTCGCATAAATATGGTTACCGCAATTTCGATGTCAATGACACTTCGACCAACCTGATTCCGATAGATTTTTTGATGTGGGGCGAATGTTTGCACAACAATCATCATAAATTTGGTGGACGACCCAACTTTGCTGTCAAAAAATGGGAATTCGATCCGATGTATCCTTGTATTTGGATGATGGAAAAGGTTGGGATTATCCAGTTCAAAAAAGGCAAATTGGATACCGATTATATGTAAAGATTTGAAAAAATTGAGAATTTAATACGGCATGGTTGATATAAATCATGCTTTTATTTATTAAATTAGCCACTCACTTTAAAATTTTTCTGATTCTCCGCAAACACACCTAATATTTTTAGTATATTAGCGCTCAAAAAGCAGGGATTATGAACATATTCAGTTTTACGGCTCATTTCGGTTCGGAGGAAGATTGTCGTTTGCATTTCAAGGAGCAGCGTGATAAGGAAGGGGTTGTCTGCAAGCGATGCGGGGGCACTTCCCATTATTGGTTACAGGGTAAATGGAGTTATGAATGCAAAGGTTGCCGTTTCCGCACCTCGTTGCGCAGCGGTACGATCATGGAGAGCTCCAAGCTGCCGTTTCTGGTGTGGTACAAAACGATGTTCCTGATGAGTTGCACAAAAAAGGGATTCTCCACCAACGAACTCCAGAAGCAATTAGGATTGAAGCGTTACGAACCGGTATGGGCGATGGTACACAAACTCCGCAGGGCGATGGGCAACCGGGATGCAAGGTATACACTGGAAGGGATGATAGAACTGGATGAGGGTTACTTTTCGGTGGCCAGTAAGGAAATCGAGCGAGGCAAGGGTACACGTGGCCGGGGAGCCGAGGGAAAGCAGAACGTTGCGGTGATGGCCGAAAGCACCCCGTTGGAAGATATCGAAACGGGCAAAAAGGAGAAGCATGTGCGTTATTTCAAGGCCAGGGTACTGGATAGCCATCAAAGTGAAGGAATCAACGGCGTGGTCAGGGACTGCATGGAGGATGATGCCATCGTATTTTCGGACAAAAGCACTTCTTACGTTGACATCTCCGATCTGGTGGAATTGCACGTCACCGAGAAATCAGACGCCAAAACCACCAAGGAAACACTCAAATGGGTGCATATCGCAATCAGTAATGCAAAACGGACATTGCTGGGCAACTACCATAAAATCAAAAGGAAATACTTACAGTTGTATCTCAACGAGTTTATTTACAAATTAAACAGACGGTATTTTGGAGACAAACTCTTTGACAGACTAGTAATTGCGAATATAACAGGTGCATAAACGGATAATCAGAAAAATTTTAAATCTTAAAAATGAAAAAATCTACTATTTTAACTGGATTGTTTTTATTTTTAGGTTCCTTTTCTATGGCTCAATACAAACCTATCGCAAAGGAAATCGTAAATCTAAAAACACAGAAAGCTACCTTTCAGAAGGTAAATTTATTTTCAAGTTCAACCAATTCGAATAAAAAAGCAACCGTAAAGGATGCACAATTTCTTACGCTTGATTTAGCGGCGTTGCAGAACTTTTCTAAAAAAGCTTCGACGAATATAGAATTGGTTTTGCCATACAATGGAAAAGAAATTGTTTTAGAATTGACCGAGAATACTCAAGTATTCGACAAGGATTTTAAGGTAACAGATGAAAATTATAAGGTTCATCACTACAAACCAGGAAAATATTACAAAGGGATAATCAAAGGAGATTTGAACTCTTTGGTCGGAATCAGCCTTTTCGAAAATGAGGTGATTGGCGTGATTACTTCTGAAGAATACGGCAACCTGAACTTGGGAGCGTTGACCAACGAAGATGGTACAATGAAGAAAAACGCAACAGAATATGTGATGTATTCTGATAAATTTTTGCCAAGAGAAGAATTAGGAGCGTTTTGTGGGGCAGATCAAGTATTAGAAAATCAAGATGTTGCGCACCATCATACTGCTGGCAAATCGTCTTCAAATTTTGACAACAATCGTATCCCAACCATGTATTTCGAGGTCGATTACAACATCTTCCAATATCGTCAAAGAAATATCGACAATGTGTTGGACTGGTTATCTGCGATGTACAACAACGTACAATTGTTGTATGCAAACGACGATATTCAAGTTGTGATGAGAAGTGTAATGGTTTGGACAACGCAGGATCCGTACCAAAATATCGGAACAAGTTCTTTGGCTTACCTCGAAAAATTTAGAAAAACGAGAGCTTCTTTTGATGCAAATGTTGGTCAATTGATAGGAGTAGATCCAGGTGGACTTGGTGGTATTGCGTATCTCAACGCTTTGTGTACATCCAACAATTATTCTTATTCAGACATTAATCATACTTATTACGATTTTCCGAATTATTCTTGGAATATCATGGTTATCACCCATGAATTCGGGCATAACTTAGGTTCTCAGCACACCCATGCTTGTGCGTGGAATGGTAACAATACAGCGATCGATGGTTGTTATACCTTAGAAGGAAACTGTGCAAATCCAGGATTACCAACGAACGGTGGAACCATAATGAGTTACTGCCATTTGCAATCTGTAGGAATCAACTTGAATAACGGATTTGGACCGCAACCGCGTCAAAGAATCATAGATTTCATCAACTCACGTACTTGTTTACCAACAGATTTGGATAATGTTTGTATTACCTATCATCCAGAATATCAGGTGACAAATGTTACAGAAAACGGCGCGACAATTCAGATCAATCTGACCAATAATGAAGTAATCGATTGGAATTATAAATTGTCTAGATATAACCAAGCAATTCCATCTACATGGTCTACACAAGAAAACTCTAATACATTTACATTCACAGACTTACAACCCAATACCTATTACCGTTTACGTGTCAGAAAAGCATGTGATACGACCAATCCATCTGGTGTAGACCTTATCTTCACCACAGCTGGAGATTTTTGTAATAATGATCTACAGTTTGTAGATTTCGGAGGCCCTAATGGCAACTATACTCCAAATGAGAATTGGACTAGAACCATTGTTCCTCATCAAGCTGGATCGAAATTGAAAGTAGAATTCACCTCTTTCAAAACAGAAGCAGGGAACGACATCATGAGAGTATATGACGGATTGAATACCGATGCAGAAGAATTATCACCATCGGCAGGTCTTTCGGGTAATTTGTCTACCAACTTACCAACTTTCGAAGCTACAAACGAACAAGGTGCATTGACCTTTAAATTCACCTCAGACAATGGTGTTCAGCTTAGTGGGTGGACTGCAAATGTAAGTTGTTCAACGCTGGGTGTAAATGATAATGCCAAAACGGTTGATTTCAGTTATTATCCAAATCCAGTGCAAGATGAGTTGAACTTTGTGTCTAAAGTTGCCGTAAAATCGATCGAGATTTTCTCATTAGACGGTAAAAAAGTTTTAGCTAAATCATTCAACAATGTATTTTCGACCAATATTTCGATGAAACAATTGCCTGCAGGTTCTTATGTAGTAGTTGTGAATTTTGATGGACGATCAACTTCATTCAAAGTTGTAAAAAAATAAGCATCAACCAACTCAATTTTATTATAGTCAGCACTTTGTGCTGACTTTTTTTGTTTTACTTATTTTGTGTTTAATAAAAAAAAATCCGAAGCCAATGGCTTCGGATTTTCATGATTGATGAATTGACTTTTTAGTCTTGTACAAAATATTTATAGAAATACGGAATGGTTTCGATTCCTTTATAGAAATTGAACAATCCGTAATGTTCGTTCGGTGAGTGAATCACATCCGTATCCAATCCGAATCCCATTAAAACCGATTTAGAACCTAATTCTTCTTCGAACAAGGCTACAATCGGAATTGATCCTCCGCCACGTTCTGCAATGGCTTCTTTTTCGAAAGTTTCGCCCAATGCTTTCTTCGCAGCAATATAGCCTTTGTGCGAGGTTGGTAAAATATAAGGTTTTCCACCATGATGAGGCGTTACTTTCACTTCTACAGAAGACGGAGCCAAGGTTGGGAAGTATTCTGCAAATTTTCTAGCTATATCTTCGTGGTCTTGACCTGGAACCAAACGCATCGAAATTTTGGCATAGGCATGCGAAGGGATTACTGTTTTTGCTCCTTTGCCAATGTAGCCACCCCAAATTCCGTTTACATCTAAAGTTGGTCGGGTAGAAGCGCGCTCGATGGTAGAGAATCCATCTTCGCCTTGGATATCTTTTATACCAATCGATTTTTTATACTCTTCTAAGTCGAATGGAATTTTAGCCATTTCGGCACGCTCTTCTTCGGTCAGTTCTATTACATTATCGTAAAAACCAGGAATGGTGATATGCCCTTTCTCATCGATCAATTTAGAAATCATAGTTGCCAAAACATTGATCGGATTTGGCACAGCGCCACCGTAAACTCCCGAATGCATATCGCGATCTGCTCCTTTTACTTCTACCTCCAAATAAGCGAGCCCGCGCAATCCAACATTGATTGAGGGTTGATCGTTGGAGATAATCGAGGTGTCTGAAATCAAGATGACGTCATTTTTCAACTTTTCTTTGTTGTTTTTAACATAATTCACCAAACTTGGAGAACCGACTTCTTCTTCGCCTTCGATCATGAATTTTACATTACAAGGCAGTTCGTTGGTCGCAATCAACGCTTCGATTGCTTTTACATGCATAAAGAATTGACCTTTGTCGTCTGCTGCACCTCGAGCGAAAATTGCACCATCTGGATGAATTTCTGTTTTCTTGATCACTGGCTCAAACGGCCCAGATTCCCAAAGTTCTAGCGGATCTGCAGGTTGCACATCGTAATGCCCATAAACCAAAACTGTTGGTAAATTGCGGTCTATAATTTTTTCGCCATAAACTACAGGGTATCCCTCTGTTTCAGCAATTTCTATATTGTCGACATTGGCTTTTCTTAGAAATTCGGCAACCTTTTCTGCTGTATCCAAAACATCTTGTGTATAAGCAGGGTCTGCACTGATTGAGGGGATTTTTAAAAGTTCAATTAATTCATCGAGAAATCGTTGCTTGTTTTCTTGAATAAATTGTTGTGTCTTTTCCATTATTTTGAATTAAGAATATTGGCTTAAAATTAGCAATAAATCTACAATTAGGGGCTATGAATCAGAATAATTATCTTTGTAAAAAAATATTCATGATCATTTACAATACAACCTATTTTGTAGAGAGTGAAATCGCCAACGAGTGGTTAGATTGGTTTCAGGACGAACATATTGCAAAACATCTAGAACATCAACATTTTCAGGGAGCAAGGTTGACGAAATTACTCACCAACCAGCAAGAGGGTGTGGACTCCTATTCTATGCAATTATTTTGTGAAAACCAAGCGAAATTAATGCAGTTTAAAAAAGATATATTGCCATATTTGCAAACAGAAAGTCTAAAGAAGTTTGGTACGAAAGTTCTTTCATTTGAAACAGAAATGGAACATTTGAGAGATTTCGAAGCGAATTAAAAAAGGAGCGTAACTGCTCCTTTTTTTATGCCTCAAAACTACGTGCTGCAGTTAAGGTTTTGTCTATTTCTTCTGTTTTAATAGCGTCGGAGATGAACCAAGTTTCGTAACCCGAGGGGGCGAGATAAATGCCATTTTTCAGCATATGATGGAAAAATTTATTAAACGTAGAATGATTTGCTTTTTGGGCATCATCAAAGTTGATCACTTTTTCGTCTGTGAAGAAAACAGACATCATCGACCCGAATCGGTTGGTCTGGTGTGCAATTCCTTTTTCGCTAAGGATATTGGTAATTTCTTTATCTAATATTTCGGTCGTTTTATCTATTCGATCATAGAGATTTTGGTCTTTGTTCAAGATATTCAAGGTGGTGTAACCAGCTCGCATCGCAATAGGATTACCGCTCAAGGTACCGGCTTGGTAAACAGGACCAAGTGGCGCAAGGTGTTCCATGATCTCTTTACGAGCAGCAAATGCGCCCACAGGAAATCCGCCACCAATTACTTTACCAAAAGTTACAATATCTGCTTCTATTCCCAAACGTTGTTGCGCTCCTCCCAAACTCAAACGGAAGCCAGTCATCACTTCATCAAAAATCAACAAAGTTCCTTTTTGATTACAAAGTGTTCTAAGGCTTGCGAGAAATCCTTCTTCTGGTACAATGCACCCCATATTTCCAGCAATAGGCTCTATAATGATGGCCGCTATTTCATCCTCGTTTTCTTCAAATATTTTTTTTACCGATTCAATATCATTATAGCGTGCAAGCAAAGTGTCTTTTGCTGTACCTTGTGTTACACCTGGCGAGTTGGGATTGCCAAAAGTGGCAGCGCCCGATCCTGCTTTGATCAGAAAGGCATCGGAATGCCCATGATAGCATCCTTCGAATTTTATGATTTTATCTCGTTGGGTAAAACCTCTAGCCAATCGTATGGCAGACATACAGGCTTCTGTACCTGAATTCACCATTCGAATCATATCAATATTTGGTACTACAGCAGTGATGAGTTTGGCGATTTCGGTTTCGAGCTCTGTTGGTGTACCAAACGAAAAACCATTGTTCATTTGTTCTACTGTTGCAGCTAACACCTCTGGGTGAGTATGTCCCAAAATCATTGGACCCCAAGAGTTGATAAAGTCGACATAGTCGCGATTGTCTTCGTCTGTAATGTAAGCACCTTTGGCTTTTTTTATAAACAGCGGCGTTCCACCCACCGATTTGAATGCTCGTACTGGTGAGTTTACACCTCCAGGAATATAATTTTGTGCCTCTGCAAACAAGGCGCTACTTCTTTGGTATAACATAGTTTTGAAAAATTTTCGATGTAAATTTCGGTATTAATCAGCAATTAAAAAACCCTCTCAAGAGGGTTTTTGTCATGATCTTTTTTGTAAATTCAACAGTTGTCCAACTTTGGGTTGTGTGCCTGGTGACATGCGATTGTATTTGTACAAATTGATGATTTTCACGCCAAATCGTTGTGATATAGAATACATATCGTCACCAGCTTCTACAACATAATTCGATTTGTAGCCTTGGCTTTTTTTCTTGTTTAGGAATACTATTTGTCCCGCTTTGAGTGTGGTGTTTGGTGTAATTTCGTTGTATTCAGCCAATTTCTCGATTTCGATTTTGTAAGTTTTCGCCAAATCGTTGATGCTTTCCCCTTCTTTCACCGTTACATAACGAATATTGTTGGGATGATTTTTCAGGCGTAATGAAGCCAATTCTGGTTGAGAATTGAAAATGATATTTTTTTCTTTATAGGTTAATTCTTCGGTTTTAGGAGTTTTTGGAGCAGTTTCGATTTTTGCCATTTGTGGTGCTGCTGAATTTTTTTGCGTTTTATTTCTTACAATATACGAATTCATTGCAGGTTCGAATGCACCATACAAATCGACCAATTTCACCAACACATCCTCAACAGAAATACGGTCGAACTGATCGAGATTATATTTTTCTATTCTCGAAATCAGCATAGAAGGATAGCGAGGGTTGGTGGCATAACCAGCTTTTTTCAGCCCATATGCCCAAGCTTTGTAATCGTATAAGTCGAGCGTAAACAGGTTTTTGTAATAGGGTCTTTCTGCCAAAAAAATAGAATGGTCGCGGTAACTTTGTTCGGGGTCATCGTATACCCGAAAACATTCGCCTATGGCATCGTCGTTATGATAGATTTTTCTGCCCGTCCATTCGGTTTTACATTTTATTCCAAAATGGTTGTTACCTTGTTCTGCCAGTCGGCTTTGTCCGCCTCCAGTTTCAATTAGCCCTTGTGCCAATTTGATGCTCGCTGGTATTTTGTATAATTGTTGTTCTTGCACAGCGAGATAAGCATATTTACGGATGTATTCAATATCTCGATTTTCTTGGGCAAAAATTGCAGTCTGAAATAGAAGTATTACTAGTAAACAAATCTTTTTCATGTGTCACGATTTGGTTAGACAAACTCAAACTTGAATCCTTTATTTCCTTGAATTCCTCCTGTATGGATGACTAAAATTTTGGTTTTGGGTTGAAAACAATCTCGCTGGATCATGTCCCACAATCCAAACATCATCTTTCCAGTATAGATTAAATCTAAAGGAATTTTGGTTAAATTATAAAAATTCTTTACAAAATTAATCAATTCTTCCGAAATTTTAGCATATCCATTGAAATGATAAGCATTAATCAATTCATAATTAATATTTAACGAAAATTTTTTGATTTCATTGTGTAGAAAATCAGCATTTTTCAGCGCTGGAAATCCCAAAACTTTTTGATCTTTCTCCACGCTATTCAAAATTCCGCTTATCGTTCCGCCCGTTCCTACAGCACAACAGATATAGTGATACGATGTTGTTGTTTGGTTCAAAATTTCTTCGCAACCTTGCACTGCCAGACGGTTTGTTCCGCCTTCGGGTATGATGTACGATTGTGGGAATTCGGCTAGTAAATTCTCTAAATAAACTTGCTCATTTTTTTTTCGATACGATTCGCGATCGATAAACTTCAACTGCATTCCGTTTTCTACTGCAGCACTTAACGTTGGGTTTAGCTGGGCATGGTTTTCCAATTCATCGCCCCGAATAATTCCTACCGTTTCGAAGCCATATAATTTGCCCGCCGCCGCAGTTGCCGCAATGTGGTTTGAGTAGGCGCCACCAAAGGTAATCAAGCTTTTTTTGTGCAGTTGAGCTGCTTGCAACAGATTGTATTTCAGTTTACGATACTTGTTTCCCGAGATGGTAGGATGGATAAGGTCTTCTCGTAAAATGCCAAGACTGATTTTTTTCTGTTGGAGCAAAGGATGATTGAGTTCATCAATTCGACTGCTTTTATCGATCCATTTCATTATAAATAGTTTAGAAATGAAAATAGTTTTCGAGTTTTGAGATAATCCAAATTCTGATCGTTGGCATAAGCTTCTCGCTCGAAACTGATGTTGCGGTATGCTAAGTTTGGGTCTTTGTATTGAAGGATGCGTAAGCCATATTCGACAAAATACCAAATGAAAAATACAAACCAAAAAAGCTCTAATTGTTGTACGATGTGGATGGTCTCGTGGTTCATGGTTTTTTTGTTGAATTTTGTCTGTTTATCGCGCACGAGGATAAACGGGAAAACAGTCATGGCAACTACATTTTTACGAAGAAAATGTTTGGAAACAATCGTCAACATTACAAAAACTTTCGACAAAATTAGTATTTTTACTTTAAATTAAATACGATTTTAAAACCTAGAATTATGCTAAAAAACACCATGCTGATTACCGCTCTTTTTTTATCTAGCTTATCATTTGCACAGTTGAATTTGCCAAGAGAATCTTCGTTCTCGCAGGTGAAACAAACGATCGGACTCACCACGGTTGATCTAGCTTATAGCCGACCAAATGTGAAAGATAGAACGATTTTGGGAGGTGTTGTGTCTTACAACGAGATTTGGCGTACAGGTGCCAACGAAAATACGACTTTAGACTTTTCTTCCGACGTTATGGTCGACGGTCAGGCTTTGCCCAAAGGTAAGTATTCGATTTACACCAAATTCGATCGGCAATTTGTAGAAGTTTATTTTTATAAAAAGAATGACAACTGGGGAAATCCCGAGAAATGGGATGAAAACGAGGTTGCTCTTAAACTGAAAACGCGTCATTACAGAGCAAATGCTTTTGTAGAATCGTTCACCATCGATTTTTCTGATGTAACGACAGAAGAAGCAAAGTTGAATCTTTCTTGGGGAGATACTATGTTGACGCTTACGATTACGACGCCTACTCATCAGACAGCTTTAGACGAAATCCGCTCGAAGGTAAATGAAAATTCGTCGGCTCGTGACTTGTATTCAGCGGCGAATTATTATTTTATGAAAGGAATTGAATTGCAACAGGCTAAAAAAATGGTTCAGAATGCGATTGCAAAATCGGGCGAAAACGTTCCGACATACTTTACCGAACTCTTAGAAAAAATCAATAAAAAGCTAAAATAAAAGGCTTCTCTAATAAGGCTGTTTCAAAATAATAGCGAATTCTCTGTAAAGCTCACTAATGTTTTGAGGCAGCTTTTTTTGGGCTAAGATTCTGTGTTTCTTTTTTGGTTGAGCAGATGCTCTTTATTTTCCGCCCAAAGCTCTTTTATTTCTCGACTTGCCGTGGTGAGCGGTTCTGTGAGCAAACTGTTTTCTTTAACTTCTGGATAAAAAAAATCCAAAACAGGCTCAATCACCAACAATAGGGTGGAAGAGAGCAGGATGTAGAATACCACTCCCAAAAAAGCTCCAGCAATTCGATTCACAAATCCCAAACCTACCGTCTCGATTGATCTTTGAATCAAGCGCGACACCACATGAATGCTTAGGTAAATGAGACCAAAGGTGACAACAACAGCAACAATAGAAATAAAGGTTTCGGATACCCATTCTAATGGCAGCAGAATCGCTTCTAGGAGTTTGTAAAATTTCAGACTCATGAACAAGGCAACGATGATGCCTAAAAGTCCGACAAGCTGAGCGATGAAACCTTTAGCAAATCCTCTGATTGCTCCAAACACGAGCGCAATCCCAATGACTAAATCCAATATGTTGAAATCGTTCAGATTCAGAAAAAAAAATTAAGCCGTTACTTTTTCGTGCTTTTGAGCAATTTGTTTCAATTTTTCTACCAAAATATCAATCTCTTCTTCGGTGTTCAAATGGCTGAATGAAACTCGCAATGGCGTAAAATGTTGCAATTCTTCTTCGGTGTACAGAGAAGCCATCACATTCGATACTTTAGCGGCACCTGAACTGCAAGCGCTACCTTGTGAAACGGCAATGCCCGCCAACTCCAACTCGAATCCGATAAGCGAATCTACAAAAGGAAGTTTCAGATTGAGTACGGTATAAAGGCTGTTTTCCAAATCGGCGCTGTTCCCATTGAAATCAATCGCTGGAATGGCTTTTCTCAATTGATCGATAGTGTATTGTTTCAACGATTTTATTTTTTGCTGATAAGACTCCATGTTTTCTATGCAAAGTTCCAGAGCTTTGGCAAGTCCAACAATGCCGTAAACATTTTCTGTTCCAGATCTCATGTTTCGTTCTTGTCCTCCACCCGTAATCAAAGCTTTGATGGGAGATGATTTTCGAGCGAATAAAAATCCGGCTCCTTTTGGACCATGAATTTTGTGTGCCGAACACGAAGCAAAATCAATTCCTAAATCTTCAAAATCGAGGTGATAATGCCCAATTGTTTGTACGGTATCGGTATGGAAAAGGGCATCGTGTTCTTTGCAAAGTTTGCTGATGCGTTTAATGTCTAACAAATTCCCAATTTCGTTGTTGGCATGCATCAACGAGACGAGGGTTTTCTTCGATTGGTCTTGGATTAACTTTTCGAACTGCTCGTAATCAATGTTTCCATCTTTTTGTACATCGAGTCGTACGATTTCTACATCCGTTTTGCATTCCATATCTTTTACCGTTTCTTGCACGCATTTGTGCTCAAGCGTGGTGGTGATGATGCGTTGCACGCCCAAATCTTGTACGCAAGAACGTATAATGGTGTTGTTGGATTCTGTACCCGATGAGGTAAAATAGATTTCTGCCGGACTTACATTGAGATAATTCGCAATTTTTTTTCTCGATAATTCAATCAGTGCTTTTGCTTCTCTCCCAAAAATATGGGTCGAAGAGGGATTACCAAAACAATTTTTCATGGCGCTCACCATTTCTTCTATCACTGCATGATCTAGTGGAGTAGTGGCTGCATTATCTAAATATACCTTTTGCATGATCTTTATTTAATTTTCAAACTTCCTACAAAAGTAAGAAATTCTAAGTGGTAAAGAAAATGAATGACAACTATTTAAATCTTACCAAATCTTCGCTGTAAAATCGCCACTCTGGCGTAAGAATTTCACCTTCTTTTACATAATACCATGGTGAAATTTCGGGATTATTCTTGTTGTTGATGATGTGTATGGCATTCGACGCATCAATGCTTTGTCCCAACAGCATTATTTTATTTCCGTGAGTATCTTCGGCAAGGTCAAGAACGAGTACTACATTGCTTTTGGGATAGGAATAGTGATAAAACATATCGCCAATCTGAATGTTTTTTAAAGAAATGTTTTGGGTGTCATTTTCGAGCGAACTGTTGTCTAAATATTGAAAAGCATACTTCAAATACGCCAAAAAATCTTCGTACGATTTGGTTGAAGAATAAGCTGTAAAGGGTTGAATTTCTTTATAATCGCTGAATTTTATCGCGTTATAGTTTTTTTCCTGAAACAGGTATTCATAATACAAACGGTACGCAGCATTAGTATTGAACTGTTTCTTTTTGTTGACCAATCGTGTATTTACCGTTGCGATATAATCGTCTTCTTGGGTGAAATTTTTTATAGGTTTGAAATTCAATCGGGAAATAAAATAGGCATAATCGTTTGCGGCAAGAATTCGAATAAAACTTGTAGGCAACGGAATACGGTTGTTGACGATTTGATTGGTTTGAATATTCACTAAACTTGTCGCTTTGGAGTCCGAACCAAAAATTCCTTCATTAAAAACATCATTCACTGTAGAACATCCTAAAAATAAAAGACCCCAAGAAAGAATTAACCATTTTTTCATGTCGACCTATTCCGCAAGATTTGTACCAATGTTAATTTTTTAATAAATTGATTTGATCTCTGTAGGCTGCAGCTTTGATAAAATCTAGATTTTTAGCCGCATCTTCCATCTCTTTGGTCAATTTTTCGATCAATTGTTCTTTTTCTTCTTCAGAATAATTCATTTTGTCTTCTGCTGCAAAATTCGAAACCCGTTTCTGTTCGTAAGGATTGAGTTCGAATTGCTCGGCGTTTTGATTGATCGACACAATCTTTTTGTTGAGCGCTTGCGGCGTTTGATGATGATCCAAATTGTATTGATGTTGTATTGCTCGCCTTCGATTGGTTTCGTCTATCGTTTGTTGCATGCTATCGGTGATTTTATCTGCATACATGATTGCCAATCCTTTTACATTTCGTGCAGCACGTCCAACGGTTTGGGTCAGCGATCGATTGCTTCGCAAAAAACCTTCTTTGTCGGCATCCAAAATCGCGACCAGCGAGACCTCTGGTAAATCCAGCCCTTCTCTGAGCAAGTTGACACCAACCAAGACATCGAACAAGCCAGCACGCAAATCTGCCATGATTTTTACTCGTTCTAGCGTATCGATATCCGAGTGTATGTAATTGGTTCTGATTCCGTATTTTGTGAGAAATTTGGTTAACTCTTCTGCCATTCTTTTGGTAAGCGTTGTGACCAAAACGCGTTCGTCCAATTCGATTCGTTTTTGAATTTCTTCCATCAAATCATCCATCTGATTTTGAGACGGACGAACTTCTATGATGGGGTCTAATAACCCGGTCGGACGAATCACTTGTTCTACCACTACGCCTTCCGACTTTTGTAATTCGTAATTTGCTGGCGTTGCCGAAACAAAAATTACTTGATTTTGAAGCGCTTCGAATTCTTCAAATTTCAATGGTCTATTGTCCATCGCTGCTGGTAATCGAAACCCGTATTCTACCAAATTCTCTTTTCTAGATCGGTCGCCACCATACATGGCATGCACTTGTGATACCGTAACATGCGACTCGTCGATCACCATCAAATAATCTTTTGGGAAATAATCGAGCAAACAGAATGGCCGAGCTCCGGGTTCGCGACCATCAAGGTAACGAGAATAGTTTTCGATTCCCGAACAATAGCCCAATTCTTTTATCATTTCTAGGTCGAATTCGGTTCGTTCTTGCAGTCGTTTTGCTTCGAGGTGTTTTCCGATTTCTTTGAAGTATTCGACTTGTTTGCCCAAATCTAATTGAATGTTGTGTATGGCTGCATTCAGCGTATCTTTTGACGTTACAAATAGATTGGCAGGATAGATGTTGATTCTTTCTAAACTCGATTTCAACTGCCCTGTCTCGATGTCGAAAATTTGAATTTCTTCTATTTCATCACCAAAAAAACTAATTCGAATTCCCTCGTCTGCATAGGCAGGAAAAATGTCTACAGTATCGCCTTTTATCCTAAAATTACCGCGCATCAGCAAGGCTTCTGTTCTAGAATATAATGATTGAACTAACTGATGCAGAAGATGCGTTCGGGATAAAACTTGTCCGACCTCTAGGCTGATTACATTCTTGTGAAACTCGGTCGGATTACCAATTCCGTACAGACAAGAAACCGATGCAACGACCAAAACATCTCGTCGACCCGATAGGAGAGACGAAGTCGTACTCAACCGAAGTTTTTCGATCTCTTCGTTGATCGATAAATCTTTTTCGATATAGGTTCCAGATGTTGGGATGTAAGCCTCTGGCTGATAATAGTCGTAATAGGATACAAAGTATTCGACCGCATTGTTTGGGAAAAATTCTTTGAACTCCATGTACAACTGCGCTGCTAAGGTTTTGTTGTGAGCCAAAACGAGCGTAGGTTTTTGTACTTCTTTTACAACATTGGCAATGGTAAAAGTTTTTCCTGAACCTGTCACGCCCAAAAGGGTTTGGTATCGATCGCCGTGCTGAATTCCTTTTACCAAAGAATCAATCGCTTTGGGTTGGTCACCAGTAGGTAGAAAATTTGAATTGATTTCGAATTGCATAAGGCAAAATTACAAAGAGATATTCATAATGTGTTATAGATTGGCTGAAAATAAAAAAGGTAACGACGATTGTTACCTTTTCATCAAAACCACAAAAAAATGAGAAATAGTTTATTCTAAAACAAACTCTCTTCACTACAATAATGAAAACCACTATCTAATGATGGGACAAATATAGACCGAGATTTTGTAGGGCAGCGGTTTTTGTTATGGTATTTTTTGTTGGTGTCTATAAGTTAAATTGATGATTCGAGGAAATGTTCTGTTATAACCTGATAGGCGAAAGAATGCCTTGCGTTTGGTGTATTTTTACACTAGGATTTTTTTGCAATTTCCCAGAGTGAATCCAAAGTTTCGAGGTCGATTTCTCCTAAAATTAATCCTTTTTCTCGAGCAATTTTTTCTAATTTCTGAAATCGCTCGATAAATTTCGAATTGGTTTTGGCAAGCGCATCGTCTGGTTTGATCCCAACAAATCGGGCGTAGTTTATCAAAGAAAAGAGAACGTCGCCAAATTCTTCTTCTTTTGCAGCGAGATTGGTCTCTTGTTCAAATTCAAAAATTTCTTCTTTTACTTTGTCCCAAATTTGCTCAGTGTTTTCGAATTCGAATCCAACGCCCTTTACTTTTTCTTGAATTCGGTAGGCTTTTACCATTGCGGGGAGCGAGCTTGGAACACCTGCTAAGACAGAAGTGTTTCCTTCTTTCAGCTTTAGTTTTTCCCAATTTTCGAGAACTTCTTGTTCAGAATTCACTTGCGTTTCGCCGTAGATATGGGGATGACGATGAATCAATTTCTCGCAAATTCCATTCAAGACATCGGCTACGTCGAACTGATTTTTTTCTTGGGCTATTTTAGAATAAAAAACTAGGTGAAGCATGAGATCACCTAGTTCTTTCTTTATTTCATCGGTCTCTTGGGCGAGAATAGCGTCAGAGAGTTCGTACGTTTCTTCAATGGTAAGTGTACGCAAGGTCTCGCTAGTTTGTTTTCTATCCCAAGGGCATTTTTCTCGCAATTCGTCCATGATATCCAATAGACGACCGAATGCTTCTAATTGCTGCTTGCGAGAATTGTTCATGTATTATTCTTTGTCTTCTTTTTGGTCTTCTTTTTTGGTAGTTTTTTTAGCAGCTGGTTTTTTCTTTGGTTTTTCTTCAGCTACTTCCTCGGTTTTTTTGGCTCTCGTTGTTTTTGTTTTTTTCTCTTCTTTCGGAGCTTCTTCAGTCGTTACTGCTTCTTCATTTTGTGTTTCTTCCATTTGTGCCTGGTGTTCTGCAATGGCTTTTTCTACTGCTTCTACATCAATATTCAATAGTCCTTTGCTTTGTAATAAATTGTACCATTGGAACAATTTTTTCAAATCAGAATCATATACACGTTCTGCATCATATTCTGGTAAAACTTCTTCCATATAGGCTCTCAGGTTTGCACCAGATTCTTTATGATTGATTGCTGGTCCGCCGTTTTCTTTTTTGTAGATTCTGAAGAATACTTCTGCTAAAGGATGTTCTTGCGAAACACCATAAATCGCTACGTTGTCCAACAAACTTACATTGTAGTTTGCCGCAATGTTCATTTTTCTACCTTTGTCTAAATCTTCTACTACAAATCCACTGCGTGTTTGAGAGATTAATTTGTATAAACCTGGTTTACCAGAAATCGCAATAACTCTTGTTAAATCCATAATTGTATATGTTTAAAATAGCGCTATGAAGGGAATTTCATTTTGTAATGTACCGAAATGTTTCCCTTCGAAATATTCTTTAATTTGTTACTAATCAACTTTTTTTTGAAGTTCGAAATATAATCAATAAATAGTTTTCCTTCCAAATGATCGTATTCGTGTTGAATGACTCGGGCACGAATATCCGAAAAAGTTTCGGTTTTTTTGTTCCAATTTTCGTCGTAATACTCTAGGGTAATCGATTCAGGTCGCGAAACTTCTTCGTGAATACCTGGAATGCTCAAGCATCCTTCACTAAATTTCCATTCGTCGCCAAAGGTTTCGATTTTTTTTGGATTTATAAAAACTTTTTTGAAATTTTCTATCTTCTCCTTTTCATCTTCATAGTCTTCATCTTCAGCAAACGGTGAGCAATCAACCACAAAAAGCCGAATATCTTTTCCGATTTGTGGGGCAGCCAATCCCACTCCATTCGAATCGTACATGGTATCGAACATGTTGGCAATCAACTCTTCCAAATGCGGATATTGCTCATCAATATCAGAAGCTACTTTTCTTAAAATAGGGTCGCCATAAGCGATAATTGGTAAGACCATGTTTTTCTACCTAAAATTTTTGCAAAGATATAATTCTTATTTTCTTGATAAAAACGATTGTAAGATAATTGTCGCACTTATTTTGTCGAGCGAGCCTTTTTCTTGTCGTTTTTTCTTCTTCATTCCGCCAGAAATCAAAGCCTGCGAAGCCATTTTACTGGTAAACATTTCGTTTTCGCGGTGAATTGTAATATTCGGGAACTTTTGACTGAATTTTTTGATGAATTCTAAGATCTCTTTTTCAATATCATTCAGCTCACCGTTTAGCTTTTGTGGAAATCCAATGACCAAATCCGATACTTTTTCTTGTGCAATATACTGCGTCAGAAAATCCATCAATTTGTTGGTTTCTATGGTGTCTATTGGGCTTGCGATGAGCTGCATTTCGTCTGTAGTTGCTACGCCAGTGCGTTTTCCGCCATAGTCTAGAGCAAGTATTCTCGCCATAATTTATAGGTTAATATAGCAAAGTTATCGTTCCCGTCGCTTTTTACCTAATAAAGCCATTATATTTGTAAAAATATTTAGACCAAATGGAAAATTTAAAATCTATAATTGAGCAAGCTTGGGATAATCGAGATTTGTTGCAACAAACTGATACTCAAAATGCTATACGCGAGGTGATTGAGCTTATTGATCAAGGTAAATTGAGATGTGCAGAACCCAATGGTGATTCTTGGCAAGTGAACGAGTGGGTGAAAAAAGCTGTGGTGATGTATTTCCCGATCCAGAAAATGGAGACGCTAGAAGCCGGAATTTTTGAATACCACGACAAGATGGAACTGAAACGCAATTACGCCGAGAAAGGAATTCGCGTTGTGCCCAATGCTGTTGCGCGCTACGGGGCTTACATCTCATCGGGTGTGATCTTGATGCCGTCTTATGTCAATATTGGTGCCTATGTAGACGAGGGAACTATGGTAGATACTTGGGCTACGGTTGGGTCTTGCGCACAGATTGGCAAGAATGTACATTTATCTGGAGGTGTAGGAATCGGAGGTGTGTTAGAGCCTTTGCAAGCAGCGCCTGTCATCATCGAAGACAATGCGTTTATCGGCTCTAGATGCATTGTGGTAGAAGGAGTAAGGGTTGGTAAAGAAGCAGTATTAGGGGCGAATGTCGTACTCACGGCTTCTACCAAAATCATCGACGTTACGGGTGATGAACCTGTAGAAATCAAAGGCTATGTGCCAGAACGATCTGTTGTAATCCCGGGCTCGTATACCAAAAATTTTGCAGCTGGTGAATTTCAGGTTCCATGTGCATTGATTATCGGAAAACGAAAACCCTCTACAGACCTCAAAACATCGTTGAACGACGCGTTGCGCGAATACAATGTAGCGGTATAATTTTCAACTAAAATTCATCGAGAAACTGTCTCAATATGTTGATTACTGAGTAACAAATCAGCATGAGGTGGCAGTTTTTTTTTGTATGATGGTAGGAAGTTGTACGTGAAATGCACATTAAATAATTAGCCTTGATGCCCAATTCGCTATTTCTGATTTTCGTGAAATTGGATAAAAAAAAAAGAATCCCAAATTGCTTTAGGATTCTCTCGAATTGATCTTTTCAGACCATTTCTTTGATACAAAACATTGATAATAAATAAGTAATAAAATGCATTTACGCTATATGAATTTTCTTAAGAAACTCATTTTTGCAAGCAACTTTACTACGGACAGTTTCATATCAAAACTTTTAAATATATAAATTGAACGACTCTCGGAGAGAAAGAGAGTCTAAATTGTCTTCAGACTCTCCTTAAGTAAAACTTAATGAAAATCACTCAAACTTAATTGAATTGATTTCTATTACAAATATATGACAAAAATCATATACGAAACAAATTAAATCAGAATAAAATCAGTTAAAATAAAGTTAAAGTTTTTTAACCTTGACTTGAAACGTACTTTAGGCCAACGATAGAGGCAATCAGCGTACTGATAAAAAATAGACGCCAAAAATTGATTGGCTCCTTGAAAAAGAAAATGCCCATCAAGACGGTGCCAACGGCTCCAATCCCAGTCCAAACGGCGTAGGCTGTACCCAATGGCAAATGTTGAGTCGCTTTGATCAGTAGTGCCATGCTGGTGATTAAGAAAAGTAAAAACATACCGTACCAAAGGTATTCGGTAGATTTTTCGGTTGCTTCTTTGGCTTTTCCTAAACTAAATGTAAATCCGACTTCGCAAAAACCTGCGACGATTAAAATAATCCAATTCATGAATTAATTGTTGATGGTTGTTGAATTTGTTTTTTGATTTTAATAGCTTTATTATGAAATTGTTGGCATTGCAACTCAATTCCATTGGGTTTGCCATTTCGCAATTTCATCTTCATTCAGCTGACAAGCAGCCAATTCTTTTTCAATTTTTTGTTGGTTCATATCAAATCCGATAAAGACCAATTCGATGATTCGATCGCCCCAAAGTGGAGACCATTTTTTTTCGATATCTTCCTTATTGATTTGGTAATCTGCAAATTGTTTTCGCTCTTCTTCGGGCATTGCAGACCACCAAACGCCAGCCGGATCGATGCGTATACTTCCGCCAGCTTGACTCAGAAAAATGGCATCGTCTGGACGATTTGCAAGCCATAGCAATCCTTTCGTGCGGTAGACTGTGCTCGGAAACTGATTGTTGAGATAAGATAAAAATCGCTCGGCATGAAAGGGTATTTGCGAACGAAAAACAAATGATTTTATACCAAATTTTTCATGTAAATGATCGTGATGCGTGCAATTTTCTCCTGCGCAATCGTGCTGATGGTGTTCTGAATGATCTACCGATTCGATTGCCTGCACCCAAGCGTCCATATCTTGTGCTTTTTCGAAATCGAACAAATTGGTATTTAGAATTTCTTCGATGTTGATGTTGGCAAAAGTAGAAGGTATAATTTTTGCTCCCGGATTCAATTTTTCGAGAAGAACTTTGATTTTTAGCAATTCTTCTTCCTCAACCAAATCGGTTTTATTGAGCACGATAACGTTCGAGAATTCTATTTGGTCTATGAGCAAATTTACAATCGGGCGATTATCATTTTTGTCCGCAGTCAATCCACGATCATAAATCACTTCATCGGTACCGAAGTTGTTGAAAAAATTGTATGCGTCAACCACGGTTACCAAGGTGTCTAATCGAACCTTGTTTTGTAAATTAATCTTTCCGTCTGGACTCACAAAATCGAGCGAGAGCGCAATAGGAGCGGGATCCGAAATGCCAGACGATTCGATCACCAGGTAATCGAATTTCTTTTCGTTGGCGATTTTTTCAATAGCCAAAATCAGATCGTCTTGCAACTCACAACATACACAACCATTCGACAATTCGATCATTTTTCCATCCGATGCCAACAGCGGATTATCGTTCATGATCATTTTGGCGTCTATGTTCACTTCGCCCATGTCGTTTACAATGAGCGCAATTTTCAGTCCTTCTTTATTGTGTAGAATATGATTGAGTAAAGTTGTTTTTCCGCTTCCTAAAAAGCCCGATAAAACCGTTACGGGTATGCGATTTTCCATGTTTGCTAATTTGGAGTTAAGATAGTGACTTTTGTGCGAAATTACTTTTATAAATAATTGTTAAAACTCGAAAGAATCTGAAAACTTTGCAACAAAATACGGTAATTTTGACACAAATTTTCAAAGATTTGATAGAACGACTTATTCCATTTCTCATCTTAGCAATTGTCGTCGAACTTTATACTTATCGTACTGTAAAAATTGCTTTTGAGAACAAAACTGTTCCAAAACTTATTTATTTGATTACAACCATTTCGATTATCGGAATTATTGTATATCAGGCATTTAATTTGAAATTATCGGCGGGTCAAACATTCGGTTTCCAGTTGATGGTGGGTTTATTTGTCTTGTTGTATTTACCAAAATTCTTTGTTTTTGTGCCCGTATTTTTCCAGGATGTGGTGAATGGTTTTATCGCGCTTTTCAATTATACAGTAAGACCCAAAAAAGTTGAACGCTATTTTCCCGAGCGTCGAACATTCGTGGCAAAAGCAGCGCTTGCCCTGGCCGCGGTTCCGTTTTTGGGCGTGATTCATGGTATTTCATTGGGACGATTCAATTTTCATCTTCACCTCAAAAAAATTGCTTTTGGCGATTTGCCTTCTGCTTTTGATGGACTGAAAATTCTTCAAATTTCTGATCTTCATACAGGCAGTATTTTGAGTCGAGATCGGGATAAAATTGTAGAAGCCGTGAAGCTCATCAATGCGCAAAATGCCGATTTGATACTGTTTACGGGCGATTTGGTGAATAATTTTGGGGATGAAGTCGATCAATGGATTCCAATTCTGAATGAAATAAAACAAGCGCCGTTTGGTAATTTTGCCGTAATGGGGAATCACGATTATGGCGAATATACACAGTGGGAAAGCGAAGCAGCCAAACGTGCCAACCTCGAAAAAATAAAACAAGCTTATGCGAAAATAGGCTTCCACCTGTTGTTGAATGAGCATGTTGCATTAGAAAAAAATGGCGCATCAATTCAACTCGTTGGAGTAGAAAATTGGGGACATCGTTTTATACAACTCGCCGATTTGCCAAAAGCAACTAAAGGAATCGATGCAAAAGATTTTAAAATTCTGATGACTCACGATCCGTCTCATTGGGAACACGTGATAAAAAATGATCCGTTGCATTATCACCTTACTTTTTCGGGGCATACGCATGGCATGCAGATGGGAATTGAGGTTCCCGATTTAGGAATCAAATGGTCGCCCTCTCAATACATTTATAAACAATGGGCTGGATTGTACGAAAATGCGGGTCGGTATTTATATGTGAATAGAGGATTGGGGTATCATTTCTTCCCGGGGCGTATTGGGATTTGGCCCGAAATCACCGTGATAGAACTCCATAAAAAGGATTGAGTTGTTTCGTGTTTTTTTAACCGAAGCCTAATTTTCTCTTTCCATTACATATTGTACCATCAATTCTAATGAACGTCTAGCCTCGTTATCTGGGAATTCTTTTAAGATTTTCAAAGCCTCATCAGCATACTGTTTCATCATTTTTTGGGTATATTCGATGCCGCCGTTTCCCTTTACAAAATCGATGATTTCTCGAACTCGTTTTTTATTGGTATTATGCCGTTTTACAGAGTTTATCAACCATCTCTTTTTATCGGGCGTGGTATTGTTTAAGGTATAAATCAACGGAAGCGTCATTTTCTGTTCCTTGATGTCAATTCCTACCGGTTTGCCAATAGCGTTTGAGGTCGTATAGTCGAACAAATCATCTTTTATCTGAAAAGCGATACCAACCAACTCGCCAAAACGATGAAGTTTGCTTGCCGTTTCTTCGTCAGCACCTACTGAGAGTGCGCCCGCTTTGCAACAAGCAGCGATGAGCGTTGCCGTTTTCATACGGATAATTTCGAAATAAACTTCTTCTGTGATGTCTAATTTTCGAGCTTTTTCGATTTGCAAAAGTTCACCTTCCGATAATTCTTGTATGGCAACCGAAACCGTTTCCAGTAGGTCGAAATCTTTGTTTCGGGTAGAGATAATCAGAGTTTTCGATAGAAAATAATCGCCAACCAACACGGCAATTTTATTTTTCCATAAGACATTCAGTGAGAAAAATCCTCTTCGCAAATGGCTATCATCCACTACATCGTCGTGCACGAGGGTTGCGGTATGGATGAGTTCGATAAACGAAGCGGCACGATAGGTTTTTTCATCAATTGTACCGAGCATTTTGGCGATGAGAAATACAAACATCGGACGCATTTGTTTTCCTTTTCGGCGAACGATGTAATAGGTAATTCTGTCTAATAAGGCAACATTGCTTTTCATGGATTCGAAGAATTTTTCTTCGAAAATTTTCATTTCCTCAGCAATAGGTTCTTTGATGAGTTGACTCGTTTTGCTCAAAATTGCTCGTTATTTGATTAGTAAATTGGCAGGAAAACAATGCAATTGTTGCTTTGCATACATTCCTCTGAAATTTAATTCTTCACCACTTGCACAAACTTCGTTCCGTTGTGGGTTGACCGATATGCCTTCTAATTGCCCTAAATCACTCGCAAAACCAAACGGAATAACTTTTATGTTTTTTGCCGATAAGAAATCTTCGTTTCCTTCTTCCAAATCGTACCAATTGATAAAGGCAATGCCTTCTTTGGTGTAGCCCAGCAAATACACGCCTTTGGTGGCTGGATGTTCGCTTATATGGGCAGCTGTGACCAAAAATTGGGTATGGAAAGTGTTGATTTTCTTTGCAGCTTGTTTTTCTTTTATTTTTGGGTCTAATGTGTAGTGCGTTGTTTTTAGACTCGCCCATTCTTTCGAAAACAAGTGGAGTTTGCCATTATAGGCAAAAAATGCTTCTAAATCGTAATCGTTTTTTCGATTTTTTATTTTGAAGGTGTCTTGTTCGGGATAATAAAACTCAATCTTATCTACCGTTACCGTCTGCGTCGCTTTGCTGTAGTCGATTAGATTTTTGTCTAGGGTATAAATGGTTAAATCTTTACGATTTCCTAAATTATTTCCAAAATCGCCGACGTAGATAAAGTCTTCGTCTTGGGTGATTTCTTCCCAATCGGTATTGGGTACGCCGTCTAAAATTACGGTATTGGTGACCTCGCCAGTAAGTCCGTCGAAAAGGTAGATTTCATTGGCATTGTGGCTATCGTTCAAAGCCCAAAATAATGGTGTATCTGGAGTTGATTGCTGGTCGAATTCTAATGCCGAAATCTCTATGATTTTTTCAGGCAATACAAGCGATCTCAACTGATTGGTTTCGATGTATATCGAATCTATTTTTTGGGAATAAACATGGAGCTGAAACGCAATAAAGGTAATAAGAGTTGCTAGTTTCTTCATCATTCGATCGATTTGTTTGCCAATTGTCCGCACGCTGCATCAATATCTTTACCGCGACTACGACGAACGTTGACTACGATATTGTTTTTTTCTAAAGTATCGATGTAGAGATTCATTGCTTTTTCTGAGGCTTGTTGATATTGCCCGTCGTCTATGGCATTATACTCGATAATGTTTACTTTCGACGGAATTCTTTTGCAGAATTTTACAAGCGCCTCTACATCTTCCTTTTTGTCGTTTATACCATTCCACACGATATATTCAAAGGTAACTTTACTTTTGGTTTTTGCGTACCAATATTCGAGGCTTTGAGCCAATTCGCTGAGTGGAAATTTAACCGAGAAAGGCATGATGAGGTTTCGCACCTCTTCTCGAGCGGCGTGTAGCGATACAGCTAATTTTATTTTGAGATCTTCGTCAGCGAGTTTTTCGATCATTTTCGGAATACCCGAAGTCGAGAGTGTGATTCTTCTTGGTGACATGCCCAGACCTTCATCTGTTGTAATTTTTTTTATTGCCGAGATTACTTCATTATAATTAAGCAAGGGTTCGCCCATCCCCATGAACACAATGTTGCTCAGCGGTCGATTGAAGTATCGTTTACTTTCTTCGTCTATAATGACCACTTGATCTACAATCTCTGCCGCGGTAAGGTTTCGCATTCGTTTCAGTCGAGCTGTAGCGCAGAATGTACAATCGAGGCTGCAACCAACTTGCGAAGAGACACAAGCGGTCGTTCGGTTGTCGGTTGGGATCAATACAGATTCTACGATGTTGCCATCGTGCAATTTCACAGCGTTTTTGATGGTTCCATCGTTCGATTTTTGTAGAAGATCTACTTCAACTGGTTGAATCATAAATTGTTCGCCCAAGGTTTCTCGTAACGATTTAGAAAGATTGGTCATGTCATCGAACTGATGCGCATTTTTCTTCCAAAGCCATTCGTAGACTTGTTTGGCACGAAATGTTTTTTCGCCAATCGAGTTGAAGTAGGTTTCTAACTCTTCTTGTGAGAGTTTTCGAATATCTTTTTTTGCTGTATTCACGCTTATAATATTAGCATCGCATCACCATAAGAGTAGAATTTGTATCCTTCTTTTACAGCTTCTTCGTATGCTTTCATGGTAATTTCGTGTCCTGCAAATGCAGAAATCATCATCAACAAGGTCGATTTTGGAGTGTGAAAATTGGTGATCATGCAGTTGGCAATACTGAAATCGTATGGTGGATAGATGAATTTATTGGTCCAACCATTGAAAGGATTCAAATGACCATCTGCAGAAACCGAACTTTCGATTGAACGCATCGAGGTTGTCCCGATGGCACAAACTTTTCTTTTGTTATCGATCGCTCGATTGACGATGTCTGCCGATTCTTGGGGAATGATGACTTGCTCAGATTCCATCTTGTGTTTCGACAAATCTTCTACCTCTACAGGCATGAAAGTTCCTAATCCGATGTGCAAGGTCAGCTCTGCAAAATCTACTCCTTTGATTTCTAATCGTTTCAATAAATGTTTAGAAAAGTGTAGGCCTGCTGTAGGAGCTGCCACTGCGCCTTCTTCTTTGGCATAGATGGTTTGGTAGCGCTCTATGTCTTCGCTGTCGGCTTCACGCTTGATGTATTTTGGAAGTGGAGTTTCACCGATTTCTTTTAGTTTCGAGCGGAACTCTTCGTACGATCCATCGAATAAGAAACGCAGGGTTCGCCCACGTGAAGTGGTGTTGTCGACAACTTCTGCAACCAATGTATCATCATCATCGAAAAATAATTTGTTTCCAATTCTTATTTTTCGAGCAGGATCGACCAAAACATCCCATAGTCTAGTTTCTGGGTCGAGTTCACGTAATAAGAACACTTCTATTTGTGCTCCTGTTTTTTCTTTATTTCCCATCAATCGTGCAGGAAATACTTTTGTATTGTTACGAATCATCACGTCGCCTTCGTCAAAATAGTCGATAAGGTCTTTGAAGAGTCGATGTTCTATTTTTCCAGTATCGCGGTGTATCACCATCAATCGTGCTTCGTCGCGTTGTTCCGAAGGTCTTTCTGCCAACAATTCTGGTGGCAATTTGAAATCGAAATCGGAAGTTTTCATTTTCATAAGACAAAATTTTTACAAATATACGATATCCGATACCCGTTTGTCAAGTTTATCTTATAATTGGTCTGTTTATTCGCTTTGTTCTTTTAATTTTATTATTTTTAGAAACAAAAAAGCTGCCTCGCAGTGGAAACAGCTTCGTTAGGTTTATACCTTCAGATCGGTATTGAGATTACCCAAAAGATCTTTATATTTTTCTAAAATTGGCTCGACTTCTGTTTTCAAGAATTCTTCTGTTTGCTCGGGTGCAAAACCAATGAAATTCTTCGGGTTCATCAATTCCAATAATTTTTGTTTGTCAATTTTCACGTTTTCATCGTTTAAGATTCGTTCGATGAGATCGTTCGATTTTCCTTCTATTTTCACTTGCTTAGCTGCTTCCATAGAATGTGTACGGATGATTTCGTGAAGTTCTTGGCGGTCTCCACCGTTTTTTACCCCTTCCATAATGATATATTCTGTTGCCATGAATGGTAATTCTTCTTGTATTCGTTTTTCGATAATTTTGGGGTAAACGACCAAGCCTTCCAAAATATTGTTCCATATGAGCAAGATAGAATCGATGGCTAAGAAAGCTTGCGGAATAGAAAGGCGTTTGTTGGCAGAGTCGTCTAAGGTGCGCTCGAACCATTGGGTTGCGGCTACCATTTGGGGCGATGAGGCAAGTGAAATTACAAATTTAGCCAAAGAAGCTATTCGCTCAGAACGCATTGGGTTTCTTTTGTATGCCATTGCCGATGAGCCGATCTGATTTTTTTCGAATGGCTCTTCGATTTCTTTTAGGTTTTGCAACAAGCGCAAATCGTTGGTGAATTTGTGTGCAGATTGGGCAATATTAGCCAAGATTTCTAACGCCTGTGCGTCTATTTTTCGATCATAGGTTTGTCCAGACACTGCAAAAACATTGTTGAAGCCAAATCTTGCCGATAACTCCAAATCTAGTTTTTTTACTTTTTCGTAATCGCCGTTGAACAATTCTTTGAACGAGGCTGCTGTACCTGTGGTGCCTTTTACACCTCGAAAACGTAAGGTTTCTATTCTGAATTCTAATTCTTCCAAATCTAACAAAACAGATTGCAACCAAAGCGTAGCGCGTTTGCCAACTGTGCTCAATTGCGCTGGCTGATAGTGGGTAAACCCTAAGGTAGGCAAGTCTTTGTATTCTTTTGCAAATTTGGCTAATCCGTTGATGACGTTGACCAATTGTTTTTTTACCAATTCGAATCCGTCGCGTATTTGGATCAAATCTGTATTATCTCCAACAAAAGTAGAGGTTGCCCCCAAGTGAATAATTCCTTTTGCTTTTGGAGCTACGTCTCCGTAGGCGTGTACGTGAGCCATCACATCGTGGCGAAACTTCTTTTCGTATTCGGCTGCCTTTGCATAATCGATATGGGTTTCGTTTGCTTTCAGTTCATTTATTTGTTCGTCTGTGATATCTAAACCCAAATCTTTTTCGATTTCTGCCAAAGCAATCCATAATTTACGCCAAGTGGTGAATTTTTTTTCGGGTGAGAAATTGTACAACATTTCGTCGCTTGCATAACGACTTTCTAGCGGATTTTGATATTTATTCATGATGTCGTGGTATTTTGTTTTTTTAAAGCTTTTTCAACATATTTTGCACTTCGTTTATATAATATCCTTTGAATAAAAGTGCATGAATCATCAAAGGAAATAGTTGTGCGTACGGAATTCGTTCTTCCCATTTTTGCTCTAAGGGATAATGTTCTTGATAACTTGCATAGAAATTTTCATCGAAACCCGAAAACAATTTGGTCATGGCTATATCCATTTCTCGGTGCCCAAAGTAACAAGCCGGATCGATGAAAGCGACCCGATCTTGATGCGTTGGTAAAATGTTGCCATTCCACAAATCACCGTGTAAAAGTGCAGGCGCTTCGTTTGGGAAAATTTCATCTAAGCGTTTGCAAATTTGTTCGGTAAGCTGAGCATCTTTGTTGGTGATGAGTTTCTCATCGAACAGCATTTTGGTTAGAGGCAACAGCCTATTTTCGGCATAAAAATCACTCCATTTTGTTTTTGGAGCGTTGTTTTGCACAATGATGCCGATGTAATTATCTTCTTGCCAACCAAATGTTTCGTGAGTTTGTCGATGAATTTTTGCCAAATCCTGTCCTAAATTTTGCCAAGATCGGGGA
This sequence comes from Vaginella massiliensis, assembly GCF_900089075.1. Lineage (GTDB taxonomy): Bacteria > Bacteroidota > Bacteroidia > Flavobacteriales > Weeksellaceae > Weeksella > Weeksella massiliensis_A. Next base: position 619,703 of record NZ_LT593747.1, on the reverse strand, counting down.
GTAGGAGTTACTTTTTCTATCCATTCTAAAATCAAATACTGATAATTATCTTCCGAAATTCCGACGGCGATTGTTTTAGGAATTTTTAGGTCGTTGATCTTTCCTAAAAAGTCTAACGAATAGGCTTCTTTGCGAAACATTTCGGGAAACGAATCGGCGATATTCAATTTCAAAAAGTAATAGTGCCCATCTTTTTCTAATCGAAAGGCATCGTTGATATCGCCACCTTCGACCGGAAATGCCTCGTCGAACTGTAGAGGCGATGAAGCTATTTTTTTTAGAATTTCGTTCATGACAAAAACAATAAAAGTCCGATAAACATCAGACTTTTTTTGCATTAAAACAAGGTTGTTCTAATAATATTTTGCGACCGCTCTGGCCCTACAGAGACCAAATAAACCTCGATGCCCAGATAACGCTCTATGTAATGAATGTAATCTTGGGCAGTTTGCGGCAACTCGTCGAACGAATTGATCTTGGTAATGTCTTCTTGCCAGCCTGGTAAAGATTCGTAAATGGGTTCGTACAAGTCTAGTTTGGTGGTAGAAGAGGTGAAATAGTCGATGATTTTACCGTCTTCTGTTTTGTAGGCTGTACAAATATTGATGGTGTCGATATTAGACAATACATCGAGTTTGGTGATGACCAAATGGGTGATGCCGTTGATCATGCAAGCGTGTTTCAGTGCTACCAAATCTAGCCAGCCTGTGCGTCTTGGTCTTCCGGTAGAGGCACCAAATTCGTGACCAACTTGACGAATTTGTTCGCCCAATTCGTTGTCCAATTCGGTTGGGAAAGGTCCGTTTCCTACCCGTGTACAATAGGCTTTAGAGACCCCAATCATGTTTTGTAGTTTGGTCGGAGGTACGCCTGCGCCCACACAAACACCACCAGTGGTTGGAGAAGATGAGGTAACAAAAGGGTAGGTACCAAAATCTATATCCAGCATCAGTGCTTGTGCGCCTTCGAAAAGTACTGTTTTACCTTCGTCTATGGCTTGGTTGATTTCTAATTCTGAATCGATGATTCTGGATTTTAATTTTTCGCCATAATCGAGGTATTTCTGATAAATATCTTCGAATTTCAGCGGTTCTTTTTCGAATAATTTTTCGAAAAGTGCATTTTTTACCACCAAATTTTCTTTGATTTTGGCAGCTAAAATATCCGGATTCAATAAATCGATCGCTCTGATTCCAACTCGAGCCACTTTGTCTTCGTAGCATGGACCAATACCGCGTTTGGTAGTTCCGATTTGTCCGTCTAGACCAGCAAATTCTTCTCGATATTCATCCAAAAGAATATGATAAGGCATGATGATGTGTGCTCGTCGACTGATGAAAACATGATCGGTGTTGAGACCTCTCGACTCTAGTTTTTCTATCTCGTTGAAGAAAGCTTCTGGGTTGACCACCACGCCATTGGCAATGATGCATTTTCCTTTGCATTGCAATACCCCAGAGGGTAAAAGGTGCAAGACAAATTTGTCGTCGCCCACATACACCGTGTGTCCAGCGTTGTTACCACCTTGATAGCGAACTACATAATCCGATTTCTCTGCCAAGACATCGGTGATTTTTCCTTTTCCTTCGTCGCCCCATTGTAGGCCGACCACTACATTTGTTGACATGCAAGTATTGTTATTTTGTTTTGTGTTTGTTTGTTGCAAATTTAAGTTAATGTTAAGCCTCTTCCAATTATTTCTGAAAAGTTTTCTTTAAAAATAGAATAACTTATTTCGGTTCTAAAATAGACTATTTTCCTTAAAGGTATATTGATTGTTTGAGCGTAGTATTTTCGAAAGATGTGAAAGTAGCCTGCTAAAGGTTTTCTTTGAAATCCCACAATTTTCTCATTCAAAACTCTTTTATTTATAAAATTTTTTTATTAACTTGTGAAAATAAGCGAGCAGTTTTGCTTTTCGGGCTAGAGTAGACGTTGGTTTTCTTTGCCAGTGTGGTTAAACTGTTAGCCGTTGGTGATCATTTCTTCAGTGTTGAAATGAATTTTAAACGATAAAAAACAATTGGGTTAAATTTTATAAAGACGTATAAACAATGCCTAAAAGTCAATCGCTAACAGAGAAAATCGTTTGTATCATTGAAATGATGATCGAAATTTTGCCAATGGGTCGATAACCGCTCGTGACCATAAATGAGCATAAAAAAAAGACAATATGAAAACAATTTTTAAAATTTTATTTTCAGGAATTCTTTTAGCTAATTTATCTTGTACACATTCCGATGACGGTAAAAAGAATCCAGAACTAGATGAAAATCACAGAACTTCCATCGTCAATAAATTAAAATATGAATTAAAATCAGCTGATTTATTGGATGGTTTCGATGGAAGTGAAAAGGTTTTGGAATCATCTGTTGTAGAAATTGATGGTAAATTTTATTTGAGAACGGTTTTTGACAATGAGTACACCGCTACAACCTTGTTGAAATACGATGCTTCAAACAACAGCTTGATCGAAGATGGAATAACTTGTACAAGTAAAATTTGCGCTACTTCTAATGGTTGTGTGCCAGATGCTAGCGGAGTTAAATGTAGCCCATGTGGTGGGGGAATAGGTGATTGTACGAAAACGGTAACTTATCCAACGAATTAACCTTAATGCGTTTCTAATATCAAAAGGGTAGAGGTGTTCTATATTGATGAATATCAAACTGATATAATGAAAGAAGCCGTCTCACAACTGAGGCGGTTTTTTTATATAAATAATGGATTGATTATTAGGTGATTAATATAGAATTCACTATATTTAACTACTTAATTTTCAGCGAAATGAACTATAGAATTAAAGAATATAACCAATCCCAAAACTGGTTATTTCCACCTTCGATAGAAGAATTAATTCCGACTAATCATCCAGTAAGAATCGTAAACAACGTAGTTGAGAAGATAGACTTAAAACCTCTTTTAGAAACTTACAGTCGGGAAGGTCATCCTAGTTATCATCCTAAAATGATGCTCAAAGTGATGGTTTACGCTTATATGGACAATATTTATTCCAGTAGAAAGATCGAAAAAGCCCTCAATGAGAACATAAACTTTATGTGGCTTTCTGGTAGAGAAAGCATCGACCATAATACGATAGCCCGATTTCGAAGCAATAAGTTAAAAGCCGTATTCAAAGACATCTTCAAACAAGTGGTATTGCTTTTGGTAGAAGAAAAATTAGTGAGTCTCAAACGAGTTTATACAGACGGTACCAAAATAGAATCGGTAGCTGGAAGATACACCTTTGTCTGGGGAAATTCCATCAAGACCAATCGGGAGAAAATGATCAAACAATTAGAGGATATGTGGCAATACGCGCAGTGCGTTGCTGATGAAGAAGACCAAGATCCCGAGCCACCGGAGTTCAAAAAACTTGATCCTGAAAAAGTCCAACAAGCCGCAGATAAAATCAACCGAATCCTAAAAGAAAAGTCTGACGATCCAAAGAAAAAAGCCAAATCCCGTTACATCCAAAAGAATTTTGCGCCAAACTTAAAGAAATACCAAGAACAAGAAAAGTTACTACAAGAACGCAACTCCTACAGCAAAACCGATCCCGATGCGACCTTTATGCGCATGAAGGACGACCACATGCAGAACGGACAATTAAAACCCGGCTACAATGCACAAATCAGCACCGAAAACCAAATCATCGTCAACTATACCTTACATCAAGACACCAACGACATTCATACTTTAAAACCTCATTTAGAAAACCATAAAAAACTCTACAATGAGCTTCCCGAAGAACTCACCGCAGATGCAGGATACGGAAGTGAAGAAAATTACGAACTTTTGGAGGACAAAGCAATCAAAGCCTTTGTAAAGTTCTACACCTTTGACCAAGAACAAGGTAAATCAAAGAAAAGAAAAAATCCCAAACCCTTTGAACGAGACTCACTCTATTATAATGAAGCGCAAGATTTTTATGTATGCCCGATGGGACAACGTATGGAAAAGCGCGGTGAGCGAAAAGTCCAAACAAAGTCAGGATATAAGCAAACCTATAGTTGTTATAGCGCTAAAAACTGCAATGGATGTCCGCTCAGAAGCCAGTGCTTCAAGGGGAAAAACAACAGGACAGTAGAAAGGAACCATAAATTAGAATACCACAAACAAAAAGCAAGAGAACTTCTCACATCCGATATCGGAGAAATAAGAAGAAAACAAAGAACTGCTGATGTCGAACCTACATTTGCCCAACTCAAACACAACCGAAACTTCAAAAGATTTACCCTAAAAGGAATTGAAAAAGTGGAATTAGAGTTCGGATTGCATGCTTTAGCTCATAATCTGAAAAAGATGAGTGCGTAAACAAGAATAATAACTCATCTTTTTCTAAATTATTAAATTGAGTTGGTTTTTGACCTCAATTTTTTAATCATAAAAAAACCGTCTCGATTTTATAAACGAGACGGCTTCTCTACTACAGAAAAGTATTTATACGCCTACTCCTATTGTTGTCATCGCCTTTGGTGATATAATCAAAAGCGCCGTTTTTCATGGCTTGCACGCCGTCTGTAATTGTGCCATAAGCGGGAAGAAGAATAACTTCTACTTCTGGATGTTTGTTTTTTTATGATTTTCGCTGTTTCTATTCCATTTCCGTCTGGCAATTTCAAATCGCAGATGACCACATCGATATCGTTCGATTCTAATCTTTTCAATTCTAATGTGATAGTAGGTGCTTGAAAAACCTCGAACCCTTCTAAACTGATAATTTTAGAAAGCAGATTTCTCAGTTTTTCTTCGTCGTCTATAATCAATACTTTATTCAAAATTATTTACCTTTTTAAGAATTACAAATTTACAATTATTTGGTAATGTTGTCTTGCGAAGTGTACGTTGTCTTGATAGAAGGGTGGTGGTTGATGATTATCTAAAATCAGTCGAAAAAGATAGGTCGATAAAAGAAAATTCGGCTTTAGACGAAATCACATCCGAAACTGAAAAATCTATACGTTCTATTCTCGATCAAATCATTTTTGAGAATTACAGCTATTATTTGGGATTTGATAACTTGTAATAAGCATTCAAAAAACCAACAATTGAGTAGCCAACTTCACAACCCCAATTTATTGGAACCGCATTCTCGATTTGTTTGTACTGTTGAGCCATAGGACCAACGAACACCCAATCATCTGGAAAGGTTTGTATTCTTGCATATTCTCTAAACGTAAATGGACGCGTTTCGTCTGGGTGGCATCGTTCGGTTTGTTTTTGTGCTGGGCTACAAGTTAAAGTCAAACTAGGTTCGTCCCAACCAATTCGTCTTGCCATGCCCGTTTTTCCGCCCCTAAGATAGAAACTCGCTCCCATATATTCTTTTTGAATGTCTACTGGTAAATCGCGCCAATAGCCTTTTGGCGGAACCAAATCTAAAACCCATTTTTTACTTTCTGGGTATTTTGAACCAGGTGATTTTGGTACATCAGCATCAACAATTCTCCTTTTTTTAGTGCGTCTACAAGATTATATATTTTTTTATAAGGTTTTGGATATTCGAATTTCAAATCAATATCCTTTCTAATTCCGACCAAAATCAGACGTTCACGTTTTTGTGGGACTTTGTAGTTTACTGCTTTCAAAACCTCAACCGGGGCTACGTTGTAGCCAATTTCATCCAATACCGAAATCATCCCATTCAAGGTGTTTCCGTTATCGTGATTCAAAAGTCCTTTCACATTTTCGCCAACACAAATCGGTGGATTTACTTCTTTTACAACGCGAGCAAATTCATAAAACAAAGTACCTCTTGCATCTTCGAAACCCAATCTTTTCCCAGTATAACTAAAAGCCTGACAAGGGAAACCTCCAGTCACGACATCTACTTTATTATGGTATTCTGAGAAGTCAAAATCTTTGATATCGTCTTCTACAATATTCCAATTCGGTCGATTTTTTCGTAGCGTTTCGCAAGCGTGTTTGTCAATTTCGTTTAGTGCAACATAGTGTAAACCAGGTTTTTATAGCCCAACAGCCAAGCCGCCTGCGCCAGCAAATAATTCTAGAACAGTATAGTTGTTTTCTGGTTCAACAAAATTCGAAACATGATCTTGAACATCATTGTTTAAAAATTCTGCAAACAAAGTTTCGACTTCTTCTTTTTATAAACCCTATAGTTGCTTATGGGTTCACGAACTGCCTACAATTATCCTTCCTCATCCCAACGACGCAGTGTTTTCGTACTTTTGTTTAGCAATTTTGCTACTTCAGAAATTGTTATATAATCATTCATAACCCAACTGTACAGCGTTAGACAATGATTATAATTTTAGTAAAAAGTAACGGTTTTAAAAATATAATTTTAAGTATATACTCATAAGATTTAAGATTATTAAATCAACTTTCCCGATTTGTTGGTCGATTATATTTTTAAACTGATGAAAAAAGCGTACATTGTACAGAGAAAATTAAGTACGAATATTTATGGCAACAACTGCTTCATTTTACGACGATTTGGTGTATGGAGAACAAAATCCTGTTCTCAAAGCAATCTTGAAAATCGAGCATTCCAAAGAAGTGCGTATCTGTTTCAGAAAAGGACAAGAATTGAAAAAACATAAAGCGCCTCACCCAATTGTGGTGCAGGTTTTAGAAGGAAAAATTGATTTCGGATTGGAAGATAGCGAACGATTTATCTTGGAAAAAGGAATGATGATCGCCTTGGACGCCAATTTGTTTCATGATCTTGTTGCAGAAGAAGATAGCATAGTAAGGCTAAGCATCAATACCAAATCGGTATAAAAAAACTTCTCGTGAGTAAAATAGACGAGAAGCCTTTTATATTACAATTTATATTTTAGCATTCTAGTGGATGGCGTATTTTTTCAGAAACTTGTACACGTCGTCGTTTGCACCATAGATTACCAACACATCGCGAGGTTCTATTACGGTGGTTGATGAAGGGAAACCTTTCACCTCGGGTACAATTTTGTGCTGTCCCAAAAAACTTGCTTCTTCTTTTTGCTGAATAATGGTCAGGACAAGGATATTGTAATTTTTCTTGAATTGTATTTCGTCAAAGGTTTTTCCGACCAATTCTTTGGGTGTTTCAACCTCGATAATGCTAAATTTTTTGTTGAGTTCGAACGAGTCGAGTACTCCTTGTACATTTAGTTTTTTGGTCCATCGTTCTGCCGATTCGGCTTCGGGTCTTATGATTTCTGTAATGCCAATGGCTTGCAAAACATTTTCGTGAAGAGGATTTATGGCGCGGCTTATGAGTCTTTTTACATTCATATTCTTGAAAATTGCCGTCACCATAATATTGGCTCCTTCGTCTTCGCCAATACTCACAATTACGATATCGGTATTGTCTATCGGGAGTTTTCGCACGGCGGTTTCGTCTGTTGCATCCATGCAAATGGTGTACGATAATTTATCTTTCAGCGAGTCTACTTTTGTCATTTTATTATCTACGCCAATCACTTCGTGCCCCAATTTTGCCATTTTCTGCCCTAGTGATTCACCAAAGTTTCCTAATCCTATAATAATTATTCTCATGTTTTTTTGTAAAAGGTTTTTATAAATTTTTTAAATCAAAATTTCATCGGTAGGATAACGGTAATTTTCTGAAGTTGTTTTTTTGAAAAACGCCATCAACACCATCATCATAGAAACCCTTCCGATATACATCAAAAATATGACGACTATTTTGCTTTCGCTACTCAGCTGCGGCGTGATATTCCTCGAAAGCCCTACGGTAGAATATGCCGAAAAAGCTTCGAATGCTACATCGATCAAATTCAGATGATTGTCGAACCTGGTAATTAGAAAAATCCCAATTCCGATCACCAAAAAAGAGAGTGTCATTACCGCAAAAGCTTTTTGTACATTTACTGGGCTGAGTTCTCTTTTAAAGATTTCTATTTTCGATTTTCCGCGTGCAATATTCAGAAAATTGACTACCGCAATAGCAAAAGTACTGGTTTTGATTCCGCCCCCAGTTCCGGCAGGCGAAGCTCCAATCCACATAATAAAAATCACGATAAGCGTAGATGAAAAATGAAGTTCTGCAAAATCTATATGATTGAAACCTGCTGTTCTGGGCGTAGTGGCAAGAAACGTTGCCGAGACCAATTTCCCGAAACCCTGATGCGGTTCTAGCGTTTGATAATATTCCTCGAAAAACAAAATGATGGTCGCAATAATCATGATCGAAAGCGAGGTAATCAGGTTTACTTTGGAACTTAGACTAAACACCCAACTCTTGTTGTTTGGCGTTTTTTTGATGAATTTTCCGATTATTTTTTGTACAAAATAGCGGATATAACGTAGGATATTGATGAGGATGGGAAAACCAATTCCGCCCAAAAAAATTAGAACAATCAACACCGATTGGAAAGGATAATTGAAAATAAGTTTATCGTTCATCACATTGTTGGGCAGCGTAGAAAAACCCGCATTACAAAAAGCCGAAACGGCATGAAAGGCGCTGAAAAACAGTTGTTGTCCCAGTGAAAAATCAGCATTTTCTACCGAAAAGAATATTACGATAGCTCCAAAAAATTCGATTCCAAAAGTGAGGATGATAATTCTTTTCATAAATTCGAAAACCTCGCTCATTACATCATGATTGGCGATGCTCCCAAGCGCAATTTGGTTGTCGTAGGTCGATTGCCCTTTGAAAAAATAAGTGATAAATCCAGCAAAAGTCAAAATCCCCAATCCGCCGGCTTGTATGAGCAACATGATCAGTAAATGACCAAAAGGAGTGAAAAAACTTGCAGTGTCGACCACGGTGAGCCCAGTAACGCTAACCGCACTGGTAGCCGTAAACAACGCGTCTAAATATCGTATGGGTTGTGTGGTAGCATTGGGCAACATGAGCAATGCAGAACCACTGAAAATAAGAAATAAAAAGCTCACAATAAAAAGCTGTGGCGCTGTAATTTTCGATTTTCGAATATTGAGTTGGGGCAGGGCAATTTCTCTGATAAGCTTGAGTACAATAGCAAACTGCAAATATTTGCTCACATAGGAAAATGAATATTCGAAGAATTGTTGATACAAACAATAGAGTATAATAGCAATGCTTAACAAGTCGAAGATTAGAACCCTTGGCACCAATTTTTCTGTAAAAATTATATTTTTTAGGCTGGTTTTTACCACACCAATGAGCAAAATAGCAACAAAGAAATAATTGATATACGGATAATATTTTGCAGGGAAACCAAAGCCAAGCATGGCAATCAGAATTACAATTGCCAAAACATAAGTGGCCGACAAAACGATGCCCAATTCGCGACTTTTAAAGATTTCAGAAAGTTTATTCCATATGATCATCCGAATGAAAATTTTAAAAACGTAGGATTAAAACCTTTTGCAAATATAGAATCTAATTCATTTAATTTTCATTAAATCTTCATGCTGCAGGATTTTTAAAATTATAAAATTTCTAAAGGAAAAAATTGTTTATCAAATCTCAGGTTATAACACTTTCATGCCGAATGCAAGTATTCGAATAAATTGTTAACGTTGATTTAAGCTAAAGTTCTTTGGACTATTTTTAGAATTCTTTTATTTTTGTGAATCTTACTTTTAAAATGAACAATGGAGCAAAATTTAAATCTTAGTCCAGTCGAAAAATACATCGTAAAACCCATCAATCAGTTTATCAATAAATCCACAACCGGAGGTTTGGTTCTGTTTATAGCTGCTGTCACCGCAATTTTCTTTGCCAATTCTCCTTGGGCAGAGTGGTATCACGAGTTGTGGCAACATCGGATAGGGGTTTCTTTTGGCGATTTCGAGCTCAAAATGTCGCTTCATCACTGGATAAACGATGGTTTGATGGCAATTTTCTTTTTTGTGGTAGGATTAGAATTGAAACGCGAGCTCACAAATGGCGAGCTATCATCGCCCAAACAAGCAATGCTTCCGATCATCGCTGCAATTGGCGGAATGGTGTTTCCGGCGCTTATTTATACCTTTTTCAACGGCGATACAGATGCGGCGCACGGTTGGGGAATTCCCATGGCAACCGACATTGCATTTGCGTTGGGGGTTATGTACCTTTTAGGAGACAAAGTTCCACTTTCGCTTAAAGTTTTCTTGACAGCTTTGGCAATTGTAGACGATTTGGGTGCTGTTTTGGTGATTGCGCTTTTTTATACTTCGAACCTAAATTTGATGTTTTTATCGATCGGAATTGCCTTGTTTATTTTGCTACTAATCTGTAATAGATTAGGGTTCAAAAGCCCTATTTTCTATGCAATTATTGGAATAGGAGGGATATGGCTTTCTTTTTTACTCTCTGGCGTACACGCTACTATTGCTTCGGTTTTAGCCGCTTTTGCAATTCCAGCAAATGCCCGAATAAACGAAGGGTATTTTTCGTATAAAATGAATGAGTTAAGAGAAAGATTTTTTGCTGTAGATCCAGATGATAAAAATCCAAACCTCACAGGAGACCAAATTCATATCGTTGAAGAAATGCGAAGCCTGACCAAAGATGCATTACCGCCGTCGCAACGGTTAGAACATGGTATGCATAGCTTTGTAAGCTTTATTGTGATGCCAATTTTTGCTTTGTGCAATGCTGCAATTCCTATTTCGTTTGGGGGTGATATTAGTGCGGTAACTTTGGGTGTAGCGTCTGGTTTGATTGTAGGAAAAGTCATTGGTATTTTTGGTCTGATTGCGCTGATTATAAAACTAAAAATCGTTTCTAGACCAGAAGGAATGACCATGACTCAACTGTTGGGCGTAGCTTTTCTGGCGTCTATTGGGTTTACGATGTCTTTATTTGTTACCGAATTAGCTTTTGACGTCAACAAGCATCCAGATTATCCAGATCAGGCCAAATTAGGAATTATCGCAGCTTCACTCATTGGTGGACTTGTCGGCTTTCTTATTCTTTCTAGAACCGGAAAGAAACAAGCAAAATAAATCCTGAATTTTCTATATTCTTACCGATTGATAGTCTCGTTGTTTTATACCAAAAAAAACTTGCTAACGAATACTATTCTCAAAACTGAAGTGCGCTATCGTTTCGGTCAGCTATTATTTATTAGATAAAACTCGTATTTATTAGATATAACTCGGCGGTGAATTCATAAAAACTTCAAACCCTTTGCGTTTATTAAAAAAAAATTAGACACTAAAATTCGATTTTTTATGAAAAATCATGTACTCTTTCTTCTGCTTACAGTCTTTTTTTTGACTATGGTGCAAGCATAGCATTCTGCCGGAACTTTAGACCCAACATTTGGTGTCGATGTCGTAAAGACAGTGGCGCCTCTTTCCGACGTATTTTTAGAATCCAAAGCCATTATTACTCAAACAAATGGCAAATGGTAATGTCACGCCTCAACACAGACGGCTCACTCGATACCGATTTTGCAAACAACGGCTCTTATATTTATGCGCTAGGTGCTGAGCTATTAAGGGATGAAGGTTTTGCAACAAAAAATAATGAAAAATTGTTGTTGTAGGAAGATCGTACTGTATAACGGAATTTCGAATGAAGTGCTCTGGCGTTTCGATGCAAATGGAAATTTAGACGAATCGTTTGGTAACAACGGAATGGTAGTTTTTGATGCCGACGGAAAGCAAAATTTGCCCGAAGCTGCATCTTTACAATCAGACAGAAAATTGTGACGGGCGGGTATATCGATGACCAATTTAGCCTTTTGCGGTAAAATACAGACGGGTCATTAGATTCCTCTTTTGGTGCGAATGGCTACGTGATCTATGAAGGTTATTTGAACGGATTTGTAAAAGATACCGCTATCGACAACAATAGAAAAATTCTCATTGCTGGACAATCATTTTATAACTCGAGCTATATTTCGACCGTTTTACGCTACAACGCAAACGGAACAAAATATAAATCTTTTGGTGATTTGAGTGCGAAAATTATTTCATTTGGTAGCGGACACGATTTTAGTTCAAAAATAGCTGCATTAGACAACGGAAATATCCTGGTTGCAAGGCATACTTGGGTTTCTATTATCCCTTTTCTACAATACGATATTCTGATTTTCCGCCTATAAGCAGATGCAAATATCGACCCTACTTTTGGTACAAATGTTTTCGCAACGCTAAAAATGAGCAATTGGAAAAATTATCTGCAAGAAATGACGATTCAGAACGATGAAAAAATCGTTCTTTCGGGGGTATTTAACCAAATAAAATCCTGCGATAAGCGATTTATTTATTGCTCGTTTTACAAAGAATGGAGCAATAGATACAACTTTTGATGTGCAAGCTGGGTATTCTGTTTTGGACTATAACAATGGCTTGGAGAAAGGAGGTTTTGTAACCATCGACTAATACGGAAAATTGTTGATTGCAGGTGGAATACTGAGCGAAAATTCTTCTTTTGTGGTGGCAAATACACCAACGACAATCTGCAAATCAACGATTTCGAAATTGCAAAAGCATCAATTTATTCCAATCCTGCCAAAGATTATTTTGTGGTAAATCTACCCTCAAAAGAAACATCTTTGTTACAACTTTTAAATGTATCGGGGCAAATAATTTTAGAAAAAAAAAACATCAATACGACAACCAAAATAGCGACTTCTGCGCTTCCGAAAGGCGTTTATTTTGTTCGGATAACGACCGCTAACCAACGCATAACCGAAAAATTGTTTATCCAATAAGAAAACAAAAACGATGAGCTGAAAAACTTGCTCAGATTGTATGGATTAGAAGAAAATATCTGCTTGCTGTACGAAGTGAACAGATTATTTTTTGATATGATAAACTATTAAACTTTTATACTTTTGTAAAAAAAATCATGGGCGTTGCAGAAATATTGTTGAAACGAAAAAAAGAATTGGCAGAAAAGAATAAAAACGAAGGGAATGCTTTTCGCGAAGAATTTGCAAAACATGAAGGAGTTGTAACTCTTGAAAGCGGTTTGCAATACCAAATTTTGGTAGAAGGCGATGGACCGAAACCGAAAGAAAGCGATACAGTTTTGTGTCATTATCACGGAACTACGATACACAATGAAGTATTCGACAGCTCGGTTCAGCGTCAAAAACCTGCGTCTTTTCCGCTCAATCGTGTGATTGCCGGATGGACAGAAGCTTTACAATTGATGCCTGTTGGTAGCAAATGGAAATTGGTAATTCCGGCGGAATTGGCTTACGGTGAAGAGCAAATTTCTAAAGCAATTGGCCCCAATAGCACACTGATTTTCGAAGTAGAATTGTTGGGCATTTTGTAATCAAAAAAATCCATCAAACGATGGATTTTTTTGTTAGCATCTTTTGCGTCTTTTTTGTTTCAATCGATTGTTTCGAATTAGATTTCGATGAAATGGATCTTTCAGTTTATTTACTTGATCTTCGAGCACAAATGCTTCTTTTTTTTCTGCTTGCTTTTTAGCCATTTTTTTTGTTTTGAAATTCAGTATACAATATATTACATTTCAGTTGAATTGTGGGATTTTAAAATGTTTATTATCAAATTTTTAACGTTTATAATTTCACTTGATTCAGTCTGGTGGCATTGAGGATCACCGAAACCGAGCTCAAGCTCATGGCAGTTGCAGCGATCATGGGCGACATTAAAATTCCGAAAAACGGATACAAAATTCCGGCCGCAATGGGGATTCCAATAATATTATAAATAAAAGCAAAACCTAAATTTTGATGGATATTTTTCATCATCGCATGGCTCAATCGAATGCTTTTCTTTACGCCATTTAGATCGCCTTTCAACAAAGTAATGTCGGCACTTTCTATCGCCACATCGGTTCCAGAATCCATTGCAATCGCTACGTCTGCCTGTGCCAAAGCTGGCGCATCGTTGATTCCGTCGCCAGCCATGGCGACTATTTTACCTTCTTTTTGGCGTTTTTGGATAAATTGCTGTTTATCTTGCGGTAAAACTTCGGCTTCAAAACTCGTAATGCCAACTGCTTTGGCTACTTTTTTGGCGGTGTTGTAGTTGTCGCCCGTGAGCATGACGACTTCTATATTTTCTTGCTGTAAGTCTTGAATAGCGCCTTTTGAAGTGGTTTTTATCTCATCGTGCAATTCAAAATATCCTTCGAGTTGATTATTAATGACCAAAAAAGAGGTGGTGTTATCATTATTTTGAAATTGATTTATCGGAATATTCAGGTCGGTCATCAAGGTTGCATTTCCTAAAATTAGCGGTTGATTATCGATCGTTCCTTTTACACCTTTTCCTGTAATGTTTTGAAAATGAGTTACATATAAGGGGTCTAATTGTTCAGATTTCAGTTTGGTGGTAAAGGCGTTTGCCACAGGATGCGAACTGTTTTGATTGAGACTTGCGGCATATTGCAAAAGTTGATTTTGACTCATTTTTCCTGTTGAGATGATTTTCGCGATGCTGGGTTTACCATTGGTAATGGTTCCTGTTTTATCGATTGCTAAAACGTTCACTTGGTTGAGCTGCTCCAAAGAAGCGGCATTTTTGATGAGTATTCCATTTTTTGCGCCTTTTCCTACCGCAACCATTACCGACATGGGCGTTGCAAGCCCCAATGCACAAGGACAAGCAACAATGAGAACGGCAATAGTGTTGGCAAAAGCAAAATTCAACCGATTATCGGTGCCCAAAATCCACCATGCAATGAATGTGAGTACAGCGACGATGATAACTGTAGGAACAAATATTTTTGAAATTTTGTCTACCGAACGTTGAATAGGAGCCTGCGTACGACTTGCCGAATTGACCATCTGGATGATTTTTGCCAAGAGGGTGTCTTGACCTATTTTTTCTGCTTGCATTACAAAACTTCCAGAACCATTGAGGCTGCCACCAATTACTTTGTCATTTGGTGATTTCGAAACGGCTACCGATTCGCCAGTGAGCATCGATTCGTCTATGTCGGTATTTCCGCTGATGATGCTGCCATCGATCGGAACTTTTTCTCCTGGTTTTACCTTGAGCTGATCTCCAATTTTGATGTCGTGAATGCTTACTTTTTGTTCTTCGCCATTAACCACTAAAGTCGCTTCGTGAGGCGTGAGTTTGATGAGCTCTTTGATGGCTTTGTTGGTTTTAGAATGCGCTTTGGCTTCCATCAATTGACCTAAAATAACCAAGGTGAGGATTACCGCTACCGATTCGATATATAATCCGACCATACCGTGATGCGTTTTGAATTCTTCTGGAAATGAATTTGGAAAGAATAACGCAATCAAACTGTAAAGGAATGCCGCTGAAGTGCCTAAACCAATGAGGCTAAACATGTTGAGATTCCAGTTTTTATAAGAGTGGTAAGCTCTCACAAAATACGTACTAGCTGTATAAAATATAATGGGTAAGCATAAAACCAATTGCACTAAGGCAGAATGCTGTGGCGAAATGATTTTTCCGACGGGATTTCCCGGAATCATTTCACCCATCGATAAGATGAAAATAGGTAAAGTGAAGGCAACCGAAATCCAAAATTTCTTTTTCAGTTCTTGGTAAGTTTCGTCGACCTCTTCTTGTGGTTCTTTCGGTACGAGATCCATTCCGCAAATCGAACAACTTCCTGGGCTGGCTGAAACAATTTCGGGGTGCATAGGGCAAGTATATTCTACCCGATGCGTGAGATCTGGAATTTTTTCTAAATTCATTCCACAGACTGGACAAGAGCCCATTTCGTCGTAAACCTTATCGCCTTCGCACATCATCGGACAGTAATATTTACCGGCATTTTCTTCAGAAAAATGCTGATGCTGGTGAGCTCCGTGTTCGTATGGTTTATCTCGATCTACCTGTTCTATTGGTAATAAAAACATATTACAAACCGAGCATCTGCCAGGTTCTGTGTGGATCAAATCGCCTTCGCAAAACATGGGGCAAATGTATTGGTTGCTGGGTGAAGTGTTGGCGCGGATATGGGGCGGTATGTCGTCTTGCTCGGTTACCAATTCATAATCTCCTATGTTTTTTAAGGTTTGTTGTATCAGATCCAAATCGAGTTCGATTTCACTTGTAAAAAAAACTTGATCGGGTAAAAAAACTTTGGCAGTGAGCCCTTCGATGGTGTTCAAGGCAGTTTCGACCGCTTTTTTGCTTTCGAAATTGCTTAAACCTTTTAAGGTATATTGGCTGTTCATTTTTTTTTTGATTTTTAACAAAGTTCTTGAATTTATTTTAGATTTTTGTTAAATGCAGATAGGAAGTTTTAATCGACGAATAAATCATTTTGATTAGAATTTTAGGTACAAAAACTGCCATTTCTAAAACATTCGGCGTTGATTTTATCAAAAATTTGGGCAATTTTACTCGTCTAAAGCACATGAAATCAAACCAAAAATTTATTTTGCCCAATGATCAAATTGGCTAACTTTACTCGGTGATTTTACAGTTATTTATCTATCTTATCGTTTTTTTTGTCTGTTTAGGATATGGTGACGCATTGCAACAAATTATCGGGCAGAAGAGTCGTAATCTAGCCATCCAATTCATTTTTGGTATACTGTTGCTTGCGACGGTTTTCTTGTTGTTGGGGTTCTTTGTTCCTTTAGACGAAAGGGTAGAAGTGCCTTTGTCCATCGCTGGTCTTGTGCTCAGTTGGATTTATAGAGAGTCAATTTACAGGGCAATGCTCAATATCAAACCAACAGTAGTTTTTTACATCATGTTGGGATTTACCTTGTACTTTTCAGTTCAAAAACCAATTTTATACGACCATTATTCGTATTATCTCCCAACGGTAAAATATTTGAACCAATTGGGCTTGGTAAAAGGTATTGGAAATTTTGAATTGGTGCTTGCTCAGACGAGTTTGTGGCATATTTTGCAGGCAGGATTTGATAATAGTTTGGATGTTTATTTTGGGCTCAACGGCGTTTTGTTAGTTGTATTTTTGATTTACACTTCAACAGTAAATGAACAGCGACTTTATCTTTTTATACCCTTTTTTCTCTTGCTTTGTAGCAGTTTGTCTACCGATTTGCCTGTCTATATTTTGAGTCTAATTTGGTTTCATCAAATGCTGATCAATCGCAATCATTTTTCTTTTTGGATGACTTTTTCGGTCTTTATTTTTTGTATAAAACCTACGGCATTTATCTTGATTCTCGCTGTTTTTGGGTTGTATCTGATGCGAAAACTAAAGTTTGATGTACGAGATTTTAGCTTTGCAACGTTTTTGGTTTTGCTTCATTTTTTCAAGCAAATTTGGTTGTCGAGTAATCCTTTTTTCCCCGTAGGATTTTTCAATATTCAGCAGTGGTCATGGTCGATCCCTGTAGAAACTTACCATTTGTCTGGTCTATATGGTCGGTACAATCCGCTTTCTGGTTATTTTGGTTGGCAAGAAGTAATGGAGATGTCAACTGTAGAGTATTACCGCAACGTGATGCTCAATGCTGGTGAAACGTCTTTTTTGCACCTTTGCACCTTGCTGTTGATGATAGGTTGTATTTTTTTGACTTATTACAAAAAGCATTCGATTCTTTTATTTTTGAGTGTGATGCTTTTGCTGAAAACAATTGTTGTCTTACTTGTTTCGCCACAATATCGATTGAATTTGGATGTGTTGATTCTGAGTTTATTCATGCTGATTTATTTAAGCAGAATACGTACGCTCTGGATAAATTTGAGTTTGATGGTTGCGGTGTTTGGAGTTCTGGTTGTGATTTTTTCACCCGTGCCGAAATTGCAAAAATGGACGCAAACAAATCGTTTCAACACCTCTTTTCGTAAATTTTGGTTCGAGCCTTATCAATTTCAGTCTAAGGTATATAGCTTAGAAAAAATTGAATTAAATGGTACACATTATTTTTACGTTAATCGCCAATTGTTGGGAAATTATCCTGTGAATACGCTGAATTATTATATTCTAAAAGATTGGTATCAAACAGGTTATTATGCCGTGCCGATTGAATCAGAAAACTTGAAGAAAGGTTATCAATCGATTCCAATAGACGAAAAAATAGCATCGCAACTCGATGAACTGTTCAAAAAACAGCCTCAATTCCGCTGATCGAGACTTTTCTGATACTTGTTTTTCAGGTTGTTCAACGCCTTATTTTTATGCTTAAAGCTTATAAACTTGCCGATTCTCATTAAATCCGAAATTTTATTTAAGGGTATTTTCATCAACAGTCAAATTGTCGAGGTCGTAAATATTCCCGTTGAAGATGTTGAGGTCAACCTTTGTTTTGATTCCGTTTACCGTACCTTTTTCAGAGAACTGCCAGAAATTCCAAGTCGGTTCGGGCGATTTTATCCAAAAATTATAATTTGCAATCCAGCGAGGATAATCATAGAATTCTTTTTCTAGGAAATGTTTGTAATAATTATCGGATGAATAAATGATTGGGCGAACGCCGTAATAATCTTCTATTGCAGTCAACCATTTTTTCAGTCCAGAACGTAAACTGTCCATCGATTGCGTCGTTGGTCTCTCTTCTATATCCAAAACAGGAGGGAGGTCACCGGCTTCGAGTTCTACTTTCGAGATGAAGTTCAGAATCTGAAGATTCGAATTTTCGTTGGGTCGATAATAATGATAAACACCTCTCGTAAAACCCTGTTTTTTACTCAATTTCCAATTTCTATCAAATTTTTCATCCTTTCCATCCGATCCCATTGTAGCCCTGATGATTACAAAATTGATTGGAAATTGATTGTTGATTTTGTTCACTTTACGCCATTGAATTTCGCCTTGGTATTGCGATATATCAATGCCAAAAACTTTGTCTCGATGACTATTCAACAACTCCAAATTGTGGATATCGTAGTCCATGAGATGTTGATTGGAAGAGCCAGTATTCCTGAGAAAAACAATCAAATACAAGCCCATAATCAAGCAAAATACGACCACAATGGTGTAGAGTACTTTTTTGGTATTTTGGTTATTTTTTTTCGATTTAGGCATAAAAAAATCTCGCTTTATGCGAGATTTTAAAGTTATAAATTATTTTTTTAATTTACAGCAGTACCTTTCACTCTGAAAACTTTTCTTGGCGAAGCCGGGTCGTTTGAATAAACCGTAACCGTTTTATTGAAAGCTCCAGAAGTAGTACCCGAGTTGTATTCTACATCGATTTTACCTGTTTTACCTGGCAAGATTTCTTCTTTGGTGAACGAAGGAACTGTACACCCGCAAGATGGTTGAACTCTTTCGATTTTCAACGGTTTGTCGCCTGTGTTGGTCACCACAATTTGCGCCTTATTTTTGGTATTTACTTTTACTTCACCAAATTCTATGTTGTCTTTATCCAACGATACTGTTTGTGCAGATACGTTTGCAAAACCAAAAACTAAGCCAGTTACTATTAATAATTTTTTCATTTTACGATTTTTTCTTTATCAAATGTATAAAAAATTCTTAGAAAATTTTCTTAATGATGTTATAAAATTCAAAATTCGTTCCAAAAAAAATCTTTAATCGTTGGCTATGCTTATCGGTTTGAATTATTGTTTAAAATTTCGTGCAATTTATTGGGTGCTAAATATCCAGTATAACGCCATTCTATCAGAAGGTCTATTGACAGCATCACCCAAAAAGGGTAGGCAACAGATTCATTTTCTTGCAAAAAAGCCGCTACCAAACTGTGCGTTTTATGAAGCGGATAAGAAGGATTTGGCAGAAAATCTCTTTGCAGAAAATGGTAAGTCGTATTGCTTTCGGCATCGAGTTGTAGATAATAATATTCGTTTTCTAACATCTCTAAAAGCTGGGGATTTTGCTTTATTTTTTTGTTCTGCAACAAGCAATAGCCGCACCAATCTGTCGAAAATTGTATGATAATGGGCTTAGGATTTTGAGCAAAGGCAGCGTTCAATTGTGCTAAATCCTGTTGTGCATTTGCCCAAATCATCCCAAATAGAGTAATGAGGAAAGTGATGTTTTTCATCCTACAAAATAACTAAAATATGGTATAACGAATTCCTGCAAAGCCTCTAATTCCTTGCATTGGTGTATAGCTATAATCGTTCGGTTCGAAGATGACATCGGTTCTGCCTGGAGGAGGAGTTACCCCATTTCCGGGTTCACCGAATGGATCCCACCAACGAGCAATCGCATCATTTTTCGGTAATACATTGAAGAGGTTTTTAGCTCCGAAATAAATTTCTAAGCCTGAAGCCATTTTTTTGGTAATCTGTAAATTAGCTATCAACGTGCTAGGAGAATATTCGGGTCTATAATCATTTTCTACACGAGGTAATCTCATCGGACCATTGAAAACACCGGTGAAATCAACTGAAAATCCTTTTCGGAAAGTGTAAGAAGCCAAGAAATTTCCCGACCATTTTGGCGCATGATATTGTACTTCTTTTTCACCTTCTTCTTTGGCAAAAACATCCATGTAAGTTCCGCCAAGCATTAATTTGAGGGGAAATTCGAAGGCTGCTTCAACATTCAGAGAAATACCTTGCGAGATAGCATGTCCGTCTAAATTATCGTATATAATTTTTGTCTGATCGGTGTCGGTATCGGCAATAATTTTATTGGTGAAATATGAATAGAAAGCAGTTAAATCAAAATTCAATCCGGCAAAATTTGTCGGTAGTTTGAATACATAATTTAGGTTCCCATTGTATGATTTTTCAGGTTTCAGTTCGTTCTCAAAAACCACAGTTCTTGCGCCTGTTAATGCTCGGTGATCTTCTGTGAAGACGTTGACAACACGGAATCCTGTACCAAAACTCGCGCGCAAAGTGTGGTGTGGATTGGGTGAGAATTTATAAGCCACTCGCGGAGAATGAATACTTTTGTGGGTTTGATCATAATCATACCGATAACCTAAAAGCAATTTATTTTCAGGGTTCAAAGTCCATTCATCTTGTATAAAAATTCCGAAAATCGGGGTTTTATTTGGATTGTTTTTTAGGAGATTATCGTGCTCATCATACCAACCGGTTCCACGTGTATCATCGTCATAATAGGTGTATTTGTAGGATGCACCCAAGAGTAAACTGTGTTGATTGATGGTTTTGTCCCAATAGGTTTGTCCGAAAACAACTTGTTGTTTGGCCTGATAAGATTCGGGGCCGTAAAAAGAATTCTGCTGATGCCAGTTGTAAGAAAATTGTGAAAATATTTTTTCTTTGGTTGGCCATTGATACATCCCAATTGCTTCTACCCGGTTTGTCATAATACTTTCGCCATATACTTCTTCGCCTCCACGATGAAGTTTCCTTTTCCAATTTGTTTCACCGCCCCAGCGATCCTCATACAAATAGCGCAAAGCCAAACTTGCTGTTTTGTTTTCAGGTCTTTGCAACGTCCATTTATTGAAAACCGAAATGCGATCTTGAAGTGTGACATCGGTGAAACCGTCGTGGTTATTGTCTTTTCTTTCTCCGAATTTGAAATAATTAAAACCCAATAAACTATGAGCTTTTTCGCCAATATTCGCTTTGAAACCTCCGTCAATATTGGTTTCTAACCAAGTTGTGGTAAAGGCATCAAGACTAAGCGTTGGTGCTGTGCTTGGGTTTTTGGTAATAACGTTTATTATCCCACCCATCGCCTCTGTACCGTACAAGGAAGAAGCAGGACCTTTGACAACTTCTATTCTATCGACTAAACTATTCGGAATTCCACTCAAACCATAAACCGTAGAGAGTGAAGAAACAATTGGCATTCCGTCAATCAAAACCATGGTGTATGGACCTTCCATCCCGTTGATGTGGATGTCGCCCGTGTTACAAACATTGCAATTGAGTTGTGGTTGCACACCATTGATTAGCTGAACAGCATCGAAAAGAGAAGGGGTAGGATTTTTTTTGAAAAAAGCTGGTGTATAGATTTCAATGGGTACCGGACTATCCGATTTTTTCATCGGTTTCATGGTTCCTGTAATCACTACTTCATCGAGATTATTGTTGTCGTTTTCTGGAATCGTATCCATAATCGGCTCTTGTGCAAAAACAAACGCGCCGAAAAGTAAAGAAATCGGAATTGAGTAAAACTTCATATTTATTATTGTAAAATTAAATTATTAGACAAATCTAACAATTATTATTTAATAAACTAATAATGGTAAATGCAAATTGTTATTTTTATCTTTGTTTCATGAATTCATCAATCGAAGAAAACTACCTAAAAGCCTTATTTCATTTGTCGAAAAATGGAGTAGAAGAGGTGGCTGTGAAAGAATTGAGTGAGTGGCTCAATATTAAAATGCCAACGGTAAATAGTATGATGAAAAAGTTGGCCGAAAAAGAATTGGTATATTATACCAGTTACAAACCTTTGAGGTTAACCCAAAAAGGATTGATAAAAGCTGCTTTAATTGTTCGTAAACATCGATTAACCGAAATGTTCTTAGTAGAGAAAATGGGCTTTGGTTGGGAAGAAGTCCATGAAGTTGCCGAGCAAATAGAGCATATACAGAGCACTTTATTTTTTGACAAAATGGATCAGATGTTAAATTACCCAAAAATCGATCCGCACGGCTCACCAATTCCAGATAAGCAAGGAAATTTGATCCCGTTGAATTATAATAAACTATCTTCTATACCTTGCGATACCATTGTACAAATAGTGGCGGTAACCAATTCTTCAGAAGATTTTCTAAAATTCCTCAATTCAAAAAACATTCAACTCAACGACCAAATCAAAGTTTTGGCAGTAGAAGCCTACGATGGAACGATGACGATAGAAATCCTGAAAAACAACAAAAAAGAAGTCTTTAGCCATCAAGTAACCTCAAGTTTGTTGGTCAGTGAAAAATAAAAAAACCATCCTACCGAAAAAACAACATAAATATCTATTTTTACACTCGCAATCTTAGAATTTAGAAAGAAAAACAATTACATGGAAATAGCATCTAAATATTCTCCCCAAACCGTAGAAAAAAAATGGTATAAGTATTGGTTAGAGCATCAATATTTTCGTTCTACACCAGATCACAGAGAACCGTACACCATCGTTATTCCGCCACCCAATGTTACCGGAGTTCTGCATATGGGACATATGCTAAACAACACTATACAAGATGTACTGATACGCAGAGCACGCATGAAAGGCTACAATGCTTGTTGGGTGCCAGGGACCGATCATGCTTCCATTGCAACAGAAGCAAAAGTGGTTGCCAAACTCAAAGAACAAGGCATCTCTAAATTTGATATCGGCCGCGAAAAATTCTTGGAACACGCTTGGGATTGGACCCATGAATATGGCGGTGTCATCTTAGAACAACTGAAAACTTTGGGCGCATCGTGTGATTGGGATAGAACGCAATTCACTATGAACGAAAGCTTATCCAAAGCGGTGCAACAAGTGTTTGTGAACTTGTACAATAAAGGACTCATCTACCGCGGTTATCGCATGGTAAATTGGGATCCAGAAGCTAAAACTAATATTTCTGACGAAGAGGTAATTTATAAAGAAAAAAACGGGAAATTATACCATCTCAAATATCAGGTAGAGGGAACCGATCAATATATCGTTGTAGCAACTACGCGCCCAGAAACTATTTTTGGTGATACAGCAGTATGCATCCATCCAGAAGATGAACGTTACCAATGGCTAAAGGACAAGGAAGTAATCGTACCGATTGTCAACCGAAAAATAAAAATTATTCAAGACGAATATGTCGATTTAGAATTTGGTACAGGTTGCCTAAAAGTAACACCAGCACATGACCATAATGACTATAATTTAGGAACAAAACATAATCTAGATTTTATTGATATTTTTACCGATGATGCTAAACTCAACGAAAACGGTTTGCATTATCAAGGAATGGACCGATTCAAAGTTCGAAAAGAAATTGAAAAAGAATTAGAAGAAAAAGGCCTCCTCGAAAAAGTAGAAAATTACACCAATAATGTAGGAACTTCAGAACGCACAGGAGTCGTTATCGAACCAAAAATTTCTGATCAATGGTTTCTGAAGATGGCCGATTTGGCCAAACCTGCATTGGATAATGTAATGAATGATGTAATAAAATTTCATCCGCCAAAATTCAAAAATACCTACCGCAATTGGATGGAAAATATTACCGATTGGAATATTTCTCGACAACTTTGGTGGGGACATCAAATACCAGCTTATTTCTACGGTGAAGGTAGCGAAGATTTTGTGGTTGCCATGACGCCAGAAGAAGCCTTGACCTTGGCACGAGAAAAAAACAATAATCCCGAGTTGAACTTGTCTGACCTAAAACAATCTGATGATGTTTTGGACACATGGTTTTCATCTTGGATCTGGCCATTTTCGGTTTTCGATGGTATCAATAATCCAAACAACGAAGAAATTAATTATTACTACCCAACGCAAGATTTGGTAACGGGACCAGATATTATTTTCTTTTGGGTAGCAAGAATGATCATGGCAGGCTACGAATTCTTAGACGAAAAACCTTTCGAAAATGTCTATTTTACAGGAATCGTAAGGGATAAATTGGGTAGAAAAATGTCTAAATCTCTAGGAAATTCACCAGATCCCATAGCCCTGATGCAAGAATACGGAGCAGATGCTACACGCATGGGAATGTTGCTCACCGCTCCAGCCGGAAACGATTTGCCGTTCGATGTAGAATTGTGTTTACAAGGACGAAATTTCGCCAATAAGATTTGGAACGCTTTCCGATTGATAAAAGGTTGGGAAATAGATGAAAATTGTCAACAATCTTCTACCCAAGCCACCGCAATTACTTGGTTCGAAAACCGCTTTCAACAAGCCTTTGCAGAGATCGAAAACAATTACAACCAATACCGCTTGTCAGACGCTCTGATGAGTATTTATAAATTGATTTGGGACGATTTCTGTTCGTGGTATTTAGAAGTCATCAAACCAGCCTTTGGTGAACCAATTGACCGTAAAACATACGAGGCAACCATTAGTTTTTTAGAAAATGTTCTCAAAGTGTTACATCCGTTTATGCCTTTTCTCACCG
The DNA here is from genome assembly GCF_900089075.1 of Vaginella massiliensis. GTDB lineage: Bacteria > Bacteroidota > Bacteroidia > Flavobacteriales > Weeksellaceae > Weeksella > Weeksella massiliensis_A. The sequence goes on along the minus strand of NZ_LT593747.1, from coordinate 594,909 downwards.
AAGAAATTTGGCATTTGATTGCAGAAAGAACAAAGGAAGAAGCCTTGATAATTACACAATATCCGGCAGTAACGACTTTCGACGAAACGGTTATTAGAGTTTTCGAAAATACCAAAGAAGCCACCACAGCAATACGAGGCTTGCGATCAGAAAAAGGAATGTCACCGAAAGAAGCGTTAGAGGTTTTTGCCGACGCACAAGCAACGAGCGAAATTTATGTTGATGTATTTTCTAAATTAGGAAATGTTGCTAACTTCAATACAGCTGAAAAACCCGAAAAAGGTTTCGGATTCCGTGTGGGTACATTAGAATTTATGATTCCGATGTCGGATAAGATCGATGTGGAAGCTGAGCGTAAAAAATTACAAAAAGAACTGGAATACAATCAAGGGTTTTTGAATTCTGTACGTAAAAAATTATCAAACGAAAAATTTGTGAACGGTGCACCAGAGCAAGTAATCAACACTGAGCGCAAAAAAGAAGCCGATGCCTTAGCCAAAATTGCTCAGATCGAAGAACAATTAGCAGCGTTATAAACTTTTGCAGATTCAATTCTTTTTACCATCATAAAAAAATCCATCAGCCATGATGGATTTTTTTGTTTTTTGGGTAATATTATTTTGCTTGATAACTCAGTCTTACGGTGATGTTCGCTGTTTTGGCACGCGATGTGGTGTTGAATGCGCCACCATAAGAATAATCCTCGTTAGAATTTTGCCCTGTGATTTGAAAGATTCCTAAGTCGGCATTTCGTAAACTTCCGAGAGACGCTTTCGATTCAGAGGCAATATTTTCGGCGCGTTGTCGTCCGTTTTCTGATGCTTTTTTTATCAGTTCCAACTTCAAATCTTCTAGTTTGCTGTAATAATAACTTGGCTGACTAGAGTTGAGCTCTATACCTTGTGAGATGAGGTCGGTGATCTCTCGTGATACTTTTTCAATCCGGTCTATTTCTTTAGATTCTATGGTCACAAATTGCGTCAATTCATAGCCCGTAAATTCTCGGTAAGATGAACCGTCTTCTCGGGTGATGTAATTGAAATCTCGGTTGATTTGCACGGCATCAAAGGTAATTTCATTTTCTTTTATTCCCTTGTTTTTTAGGTAATTCAGCACGGTAACTTTGTCACTATTCAGGGCTTCGGAAGCCGTTTTCAGGTCGTAATCTTTTTTCATAAAACTCCCGCTCCAGACAATCAAATCCGACTCAAAATCTTGTTTGGCATTTCCGACCACATTGATTCGGTCTTGTGATTTGTATTTATACTTGTAAGAACTGCCCAAAAACAATGCAGCTAAAATGATGGCTACGGCAGCAATAGCAGAGGTGATGATATAATAGTTTTTCATTTTTATTGGATTTAATTTATGGTTTAATCATTCATTACAAAAACAATCAGGTCGCCAGATTCGTATTCAATGGTTACCCGATCTTCGGTGGCAACATTGCGTGTGCCGATTCTGTTTAAAATATTCAATGATTCATACGACAAAGGATATGCCAAACCTTTGGTCACGATATTGGTAGCTTCTGGAAAAGGGTAGAGTGAGATTGTTCGATTTTTATATCCGTCTAATTCGAGTTTTTTATCTGCAAAGAAATAATAACTGTAATTATCAAAAAAAATTAAAGTCATTTTGTCTTTGAAACGATAAGCACCCGAAAGATTTCCTAAAAAATGATCTTGTTGCCTTCCGCTTGCTCCGTAGACATGAACCGTCTCGGCGCCTTTGGTGTATAGGATTTGCAAGGCTTTTTCGAAATCTGTAAAATTTTGGTCTGGGGTCGAAATAATTTCTATTTCCTCATTATTTTCGTCTACGACACCAGAATCAAAGTCACCAGAAATAATGTCGGGATCGATGCCCCAAATCGAAAGGTAATGCAAAGCTCCGTCTGTGCAATGGATATAGTCGTATTGTCGAAGGTCTATCTTGAAATTTGGCGGTTCACCATTTATGAATAATGCAACTTTCATTTATTCTCCAGGTATCCATTTTACTTCTTCGATTCCATCTATTTTAGCCAAAGCTCTAGCCAAAGTGAAAAGATAGTCTGACAAGCGATTGAGGTATTGAGCTAGTTCGACCCGAATCTCCTCCACTTCTCGCAAGGCAACCGTGATGCGTTCTGCTCGTCTGCAAACAGTGCGTGCAAAGTGTGCTTGTGCAGAACAAAGGCTACCGCCAGGCAAGATAAAATGAGTGAGTGGTTCCAAACTTTCTTCAATCTCGTCTATCCAATGTTCCAATTTTTCGATGTCAGCAGTTTCGATAACGGCACTCAAGCGAGGTTTACCATTGGCAAGCATCAGTTTCTCTACTGGTGTTGCAAGCTCTGCTCCAAGGTTGAATAAGTCTTTTTGTATCACAATCAGTTGGTCTATATACGAATCCGGAATGGCATAGCTACGCACAAGGCCAATGACAGAATTCAGTTCATCGACAGTGCCGTACGAATCAATTTTCAAATTGCTTTTCGACACTTTGGTTCCGCCATACAAGCTGGTAGTTCCCAGATCACCTGTTTTGGTATAGATTTTCATATCGTTGTTTTTTGTTTCGAATTGGTAAACAATTTAGGAATAATTAAATAAAATCCTATCGCTGTGAAAAGAAGCATGATAGCACTTCCGAACCATAAGATATCGAATCCGTATCGATCAGCGATATAGGTACAAAGGGTTGGCGCAATGATAAAAGCCAGCGAAAAAGACATTCCGTTGAGTCCCATATAGGCTCCTTTGTTGTAAACGCCAGAGCGCATTGCAGTCACCGTAGACATGAAGGGGAGCGCTAGAATTTCGCCCACACTCAAAAAAATCATACTCAGAAAAATGAAAATCAAAGAATGATCGATTCCAATAAAAGTGTAAGAAAGAGCAGAGAGTATAGAACCTCCTGCAATGATTTGAGTGACGGTAAATCTTTTTTCGGTATAATGAACCAAAATCATCTCCAACGACACCACCAACAGACCATTAAAGCCCAAAATTAGACCGATGACAGTAGGCGAGAGTTGTGCCACTTCTCGGTAAAAAAGTGGAAGAGTATTGAAAAACTGAAAAAACGCAATACTGAAAAAGGTACAAAATAGGCAAAACGCTATGAAAATCCAGTCGCGATAAGGCGAGCGTTCTTTTTGTTTCAAGATTTTGATGTCAACCGATTCGGCCTGTTCGGTCGAATTTTTGTGTTTTTTATTTCGGAAATAGAAATAATATACCAAACCTGCTAAGAGATAGGTTAATGAATTGAATATGAATAGAAAATCATATGAAATCCCCGATAAAATTCCGCCCAAAGAAGGGCCAATCGAAAATCCGAGATTGATCGCCATTCGATTGAGCGAGAAAGATCGGGTAATATTCTTAGGCTTGGCATGTTTGGTAATGGCCACCGAATTGGCAGGTCGGAATGTTTCGCTTATAATGCTCTGTATCAAGATAATGAGTGATATGCTTTCGAATGATTTGAAAAAAATCAACAGTAGAAACATGGGGGCACTTAGAAACAAACTCGTGGTCTGCACCTTGAATTCACCCAATTTATCGGTTAGCCAACCGCCAGCATAGGATCCGATGACCGATCCAATACCAAAACAACTCAAGGCAAAGCCAACTTGTTGAAAACTGAATCCTAAAACATCGGTCATGTAAATTCCCAAAAAAGGTAAAACCATAGAGCCAGCACGATTGATGAGCATTACCACGGCGAGCATCCAAGATTCGTTGGACAAGCCTTTGTAGGAATTAATAAAAAGTGACGCTATTTTTTTCATTTTTTATGGATAGGTAGGAGATGAAATTCACCTGTTCTTGTTGATTTGTTTATAAAATTATGCAAAATATAAAAAAATGTGATTATCCCCGAAGCGAAAACCACATGATTTTTTTGATGGTACAAGGCTTTTAGACCGTTGCCGGAATCAACCATTTGAATTGTGGTCCATGTTCAGGAATTCTAATTCGTTCAGAAATTCTTCTCATTCGACTTGGGAATTTCATGATGAAATCACGTGCTTTTTCTGCCTCTGGCGTGAGCCCTGTGATTTGGTCTATTTTCCACATTCCGATTAATTTTTCCATAATATCGATATAGTCAAAAGCTGTATATACACCTAATCGCTGAGCGGCATCGGAGAATGGCTCGAATAGTTTACCGATCGCATCGCCCGATTCTCTGAGAAAATGCGCAGGCATCACAATTTTTAGTTTGAACATGTATTGTACTGCCAACATCATTTCGCTTGCGTCTACCTCGAAGATTCTTCTCACAAATTCGCAATAGGCTAGGTGGTGACGCATTTCGTCGCCTGCAATTATTTTGCACATTTTGGCAATGTTTTTTGCTCCGTATTGTTTCGCAATTCTGGCTACATTGTTGTGAGAAATGTATGTCGCTAACTCTTGAAAACTCGTGTAAACAAAGTTTCGGTAAGGATCGTGCGACGTCCCAATATCAAATCCGTCGTTGATCAAATGGTGTGTAGATATTTCTACTTCTCGCATATTGATTCTTCCAGAGAGATACAAATATTTATTCAAAATATCGCCATGTCTGTTTTCTTCACCTGTCCAATGTCTTATCCATTTTGCCCAGCCATTTTCTTGGTATTCGCCGTCTTGGCGATGCACACCGTCTAGTTGCATCAACCATGATTCGTACGTTGGTAAGGCTTCTTCTGTAATGGTATCGCCAACTAATGTTACCCAAAAATCATCGGGTAAATCTTTAGCCAATTCTCGCAGTTCTTTTATTTCGTCGTAGAAATTATCACTTTGCGAATCGGGTAGAAAATCTGAGGGTTGCCAAATCTTTTCTACCGGAATCAGGTATTGATCCATGTATCGATCTACGTCTTTCTCGATCAACAACATGACTTCTTTTCTTACATTATAGATAGACATTGTTTTTAGTTTTTTGGGTGAATAATTTTACTTTTGATCACAGATTCGGTTTGGTTTAATAACTCATCAAAATCTGTCCCAGAAATGACAATGGGTTCATGACAGTCTAAGGTGATGCTGACGCCTAAATTCATCGGGAAGTTTCGCTGTTGCATTTTCCAAGAATTGTTGAGCGTGATGGGAACTATATAGCCGTTGTTGGCATATTTGGTAAGAATTTTCAGTCCACTTTCTTTGAAAGGTTTCGGTATTCCATCTTTGCTTCGAGTCCCTTCGGGAAAGATGACAGCAGCATAATTATTCTTTTTGATGTATTGCGCCAAAGCTTTGATTCGTACCAAGGATTCTTTTGCATTTTTTCGATCGATGAGGATAGAGCCTCCTTTTTGTAAGTTGTACGACACCGAAGGAATGCCTTTGCCTAATTCTTTTTTACTGATGAATTTCGGATGAAATGATTCTAAATACCACTCGATAGGTGAAATATCGTACATGCTTTGGTGGTTGGATACAAATACGATGGGCACATTTTTGGGGATTTTTTCTTTGCCCGAAAAGCTGTAAGAGGTTCCCAATATTTTGGTGCATTGCATCAATGTCCAATTCATGGCTTTTACACTGTTGTGATGACCTTGATAGCCAAATAAATGGTATGCTATCATCTGGATAACATGAAATAACAACAAAGTGAAACCAAATGCTATGTAAAATATGATGGTAAGTGGATATGAAATTATAGACTTCAAGAAATTTTTTTTCCTACAAATGTAGCTCAAATTGGGATATGGATGCAGAAAATAACAAAATAACAGCAATTTATTTTGCTGTTATTTCTTCATAAATTTCAATACCGTTTGCTGATTCGAGTCGAGTAAGGTCAACGTATTGCCTTTGATTGTATAACTCGTCACCGAATTGAATGCAGATAAAAAAGCATCTTCGTTTACGCCCTCGCAGTACATTTTTGTAGAGGCTGCATTTCCAAAGCTAATATGATTATTGCTAGTGGTGAAACTTCCGAAAATGTTGTTGCAACCAGAGTTTCCTGTAAATTTTTTGGTTATCGGTTCAAAAGTTATGGCTGGTGTTTTCGAGGGGAATGCTTCATTCATTTTATGACCTTTGATGTCGGTCAATGTCCACGAGCCAAATAGCGAGAGATTGGTGGTCTTTTCTTGGTTGTTTTCTGCTTGGTTGGTTGTAGCACAAGAACTCAGTCCGAAAGCCATTAAACCTAAACTCAAAATACCAATTTTAATATTTTTCATTATCATCAAGTTTTATAATTTTTTTCTAGAATGTTCAAATTGTAAGCCAAAAACAATATTTTGTGCGGTAAACTGTTTATATTTTTATACTTTTAATCCAGAAAATCTACATTTATGATTTTAGAAAGGGTAGAAGAAGTCGATGCTATTTCCAAGGAAGATTTTATACAGCAATATCGTAAAAAGCAAATTCCGTTGCTCATTAAAGCTTATGCCAAACAATGGCAAGCCTTTGATAAATGGAATTTCGATTACATAAAAGCTAAAACTAAAGGGCAAGAAGTTCCGATATACGACAACAAACCTGCAGATGCCAACAAAAGTTCTGATGCTCCTGCTACATACATGAAGATGGACGAATACCTCGACGAAATCCAGACATCGTCTAGCGATAAACGCATTTTTTTCTACATCATCACCGATCGTCTACCCGAATTGTTGAAAAATTTTACTTATCCAGATCTCGGGATTAAATTTTTCAAACGACTTCCTACTTTGTTTTTTGGAGGCAATCAGGCACATGTTTTGATGCATTATGATGTAGATATGAGCGATTTCGTTCATATCCATTTCGAGGGGAAAAAACGAATTTTGTTGTTCGACCAAAAGCAATCTCAGGCTCTGTACAAAGTTCCACTTTCGGTGCACACCATCGAAACCATCGATTACGACCATCCAGATTACGAAAAATATCCTGCTCTGAAAAATGCGAAAGGTTTCGAAGTGATGATGGAACATGGCGATTTGTTGTACATTCCCAAAGGTTGGTGGCATTATAATCGGTATTTAGAGCCAGGTTTTTCGATGTCGTTGCGAGAGATGCCAAGTCCAGTGCGGTTGAGTAATTTTCTGGACATGTTGTATCATGTCTTTATTATGCGCTATACCGATAAAATTTGTCGAAAAATTGGCAAAGAAAAATGGATCAAATACAAACAAGAATGGGCTTTTCGTCGATCAGAGTCGAGAAAATATAAAAGTTAATTTATAATAAAAAATCAGATGAAAATAGAAATTTGGAGCGATGTGATGTGTCCTTTTTGTTACATCGGCAAACGACATTTCGAAGAGGCTTTGTCGAAATTTGACAACCAGAATCAGCTTGAAATCGAGTGGAAGAGTTTTTTGTTGGATCCAACGATTCCAGCAAATTCTACAGAAAATCAAATCGATTATTTGGTTCAGCGTAAAGGAATGAGTCGTGAGCAAGTTGCGACAATGCTCGCCAATATAACGCAAATGGCAAAAGATGCAGGTTTGAATTTCGATTTCGAAAAAATCATCACGGCAAATTCAACCCAAGCCCATCGATTGATTCAGTTTGCCAAAACCAAAGGGTTGGCCGATGAATTGAAAGAGCGATTGTTCGAGGCGTATTTCACCGATGGGAAAAATATTGCAGACCCAAAAATCCTCACAGAATTGGGAGTGGAAATAGGCTTGGACAAAGAAGAATTGCAAAATGCTTTTGATGATGAAATCTATCTGTACCAAATGAAACAAGATATTCAAGAGGCCCAAAATATTGGCGTGCGCGGAGTTCCGTTTTTTGTTTTCGATAGAAAATATGGCATCTCAGGAGCGCAACCAGCTGAGGTGTTTTTAGAAACTTTAGAAAAATCTTTCGGTGAATGGAAAGAGAAAAATCCATCGATTGAACTCCAAAATTCCAAAGGTTTCAGTTGCGATATTAATGGTAATTGTGATTAAAGTTGTATTTTAAATTATTGATTATAATATATTGATTTTTAATTTTCTATGTTTTTATGGTTTGGATTTATTTATGCATATTCTTGTTGATTGTTTTACTCGCAATTGCATTTTATTGGTTTTTCAGTAAAAAAACAAATCAGGCAACAGATTATCATTTGATAGAGTTCAACAAAATTCAATCGTCTTTGACCAATTTCGATCAATTGTTACGCACCGAATTTTTGCATAATCGTACAGAACTCAGTCAAAATCTGAATTCTTTTGAAGAGAAATTTCAATACCATATCAAAGAACTCAATGCGTTGCAACGCGAAAAGTTTTTGGATTTGAATGCCAAACAAGAGCAAATCCGTATCGAAAACGAAACCAAACTAGAAAAAATAAGAGAAACCGTCGAAAGAAAACTCACGATTCTTCAAGAAGATAATCACAAGAAATTGGAAGAAATGCGCCAAACCGTTGACGAAAAATTACAATCGACCCTCGAGAAGAGATTCAATGATTCGTTTACCATTATCAGCGAACGTTTGGAGTTGGTGCACAAAGGTTTAGGTGAAATGCAAACGCTTGCCAATAGTGTCGGCGACATCAAAAAAGTAATGACCAATGTAAAATCGAGAGGAGTTTTGGGTGAATATCAATTAGCGAATATTTTAGAAGATTTGCTCACCAATGAGCAATACGAGAAAAACGTAAAAACCAAATCCAACAGCGGAGCAATTGTAGAATTTGCCATCAAAATGCCGAATCATCAAAACCTCGAAAAAGTATTGTGGTTGCCTATCGATTCCAAATTTCCAAAGGAAGATTATGAAGCGCTAGTCGATGCATACGAAGAAGGAAATCTTGAACGAATAGAACAGCTGAAAAAATCTTTTCGTACGGCGATCCTCAAAAATGCTAAGGACATCAGAGAAAAATACATCGATCCGCCCAATACAACAGAATATGGGATTATGTTTTTACCGTTTGAGAGTTTGTATGCAGAAGTATTGCGAATTCCAGGATTGTTCGAACAAATCCAAAAAGAGTACAAAGTTACCATTACAGGTCCCACAACCTTGAGCGCATTACTCAATAGTTTGCAAATGGGTTTCAGAACCTTGGCAATCGAGAAGCGAAGCTCGGAAGTTTGGGATTTGTTGAGCGTGGTGAAAACCGAATTTGTGAAATTCGGAACTATTTTAGAAAAGACCAAAAAGAAGCTACAAGAAGCCTCGAATACCATCGATCATGCAGGTGTGAGAACGCGAGCAATCGAGCGAGAATTGCGAAAAATACAAGAATTACCCTCATCTGAAAATCAAAAAAAGATTGCGCAAAAACTCAATCAAAACGCTGGTTTTGAACAAGATGAGTGGAGCGAAAACGACGACAAGCCTTAATCGCTCAAACTCCAATCGGTTGCAAATACCGCCTGCAAAGCAGCTGTTTCTGTACGAAAGCGTTGATGACCTAGGCTGATTCCTGTGAAACCGTTGCTTTCTGCCAAGGCAATTTCTTCGTTCGAAAAATCACCTTCTGGGCCGATCAACAACACGATATTATTGGGTTTTGATTGCAGTAATGTCTTGTAAGAAATTCGGGTCACAACAGTTTGGCAATGGGCAATGCAACGCGTCGCCTCTTCGAAATTTTGTTTTATAAAATCGTTGAATTTTACCATATCGTTTACCTTGGGTAGATAGGCTTTGAGCGATTGTTTTGCTGCCGATTGTACGATTTTTTCTAGGCGTTCACGTTTGATGGTTTTACGCTCAGAATGAAAAGTTTGCAAAAATGTAATTTCATCTATCCCAATTTCGGTTGCTTTCTCCAAGAAAAACTCCAGGCGTTCTATGGTTTTGGTAGGAGCAATGGCGATATGCAGTTGATAGTTTTTCTTTTCGAATTCTCGCTTGATGTTCAAGACTTTTCCTTCAACTCTTTTTTTGGTAATCGAATAGATTTCGATTTCGGCCAAACTTCCTTCGCCATCGGTAACATGCACGATGTCGCCTTCTTTACCCCGAAGAACTTTGGCAAAATGATGACTTTCTTCTTCGTTGAGGTAGGCTGTTTTTTCTACGATTTCACCAATAAATAATTTCATTAGAATGTATATTTTGGAGTTGAACGATCGGTAATTTCACCAAACAAGCCACGTTCATATTTCAGTTGTCCCACCATGGCAATCATCGCTGCATTGTCTGTGGTGTACTCAAATTTCGGGATGTATGTCGTCCAGTCGAGACTCTTTTCAGCTTCTTTCAATCGCGCTCTAATTTCCGAATTTGCCGAGACGCCGCCAGCAATGGCAATCTGTTTTATACCGAAATCATCACTTGCTTTTTTCAATTTCTCCATCAAAATTTCTACAATGGTATGTTGTATAGAAGCACAAATATCTAAGATATTCTCTTCGATGAAACGAGGATTTTCTTTGGTTTCTTTTTGAATGAAATAAAGAATAGCCGTTTTGAGTCCGCTAAAACTGAAGTTGTAGCCATCTACTTTTGGTTTCGAAAATATGAAGCGATTCGGATTTCCTAATTTTGCTTTCTGATCGATGATTGGTCCCGCAGGATAGGGGAGATTCAAGATTTTACCCGCTTTGTCGAAGGCTTCGCCAGCGGCGTCGTCTATGGTTTCTCCAATCAATTCAAAATCAAAAAAATCATTCACTTTGATGATTTGCGTGTGTCCGCCACTGATGGTAAGGCACAGAAAAGGAAAAGTAGGTTTACAATCATTCGCATCTTCTATGAAATGTGCCAGAACATGGGCTTGCATGTGATTGACTTCGATAAGCGGAATATTGAGCGATAGGCTCAAAGATTTAGCAAAACTGCTGCCGACCAAGAGAGAACCCATCAATCCAGGACCGCGAGTATAGGCTATTGCTTTGAGCTCTTTTGCGGAAATCTGCGCTTTTTTCAGAGCCTGATCGATCACTGGGACAATGTTTTGCTGATGCGCGCGAGAAGCCAATTCGGGAACAACTCCACCATAATTTTGATGAATTTCTTGGTTGGCAACAACATTGGAGAGAATTTTGCTGTTGGCAATAACTGCAGCACCAGTGTCATCGCACGAAGATTCAATGGCAAGTATCATGTTTCTAATTTGCATTTCGTAGGACAAAAAAAATAATTATTTTTACGGTGCAAATATCGAAATAAAAAAGCATTGAAAATAGTAAGAAGAATAGGAAGAGTGATTTTGGTGTTATTCATCGTCATACTTACGTTGATGTTGTCGCTCACCATAGCTATTCAAATTCCGGCTGTGCAAACTTGGGCAGCGAAAAAAGCAGTGGTCGAACTCAACAAAACATTCCATACTCAAATTGCACTGGAGAGTGTTGATATAGATTTTTTTGGTCGAATCTATCTCAATGGTTTGAGCACCAAAGATGATCGCGGTTTGGAGTTCTTACAGGTAAAACAGATGGAGACGAGCATGAATATTTGGTCGTTGCTCAACAATCTCGTCATCAACAAAGAGAATAAAATCGATTTGGATGAAATACAGTTGAACGAACCAAAATTTCAGATCATCACCTATAAAGGAGATTCGATTGCCAATCTTATGAAATTCATCAATTCATTTTCGAGTAAAGAAGAAAAAGAACCTTCGCCCTTTACCTTGGACGGAAATCTGATCATAAAAAATGGTGAATTGTTGTTGCGCAACGAAAACAAATTGCCACAAGATCAGGTTTGGGTAGATGCAAAAAAATTGAATGCAGACATCCGAGATTTTTCTATGGTCGATGGCGATATCACGGCAGATGTGAAACAATTAGCGTTCGAAACCATGCGAAGAGGTGAACATTATGTGGTGAAAAATCTTTCGGGGAAGGCGGTTTACAACCAAAAAGAAATTCGAGTAGACGAGCTTTCGTTGCAAACCAATGATTCGAATCTGAAAGGCGATTTGCTGTTGGATACTTCTGCCGAAAACGCATTGAGCGATTTTGTGAACAAAGTCGTTTGGAATGCAGACATACAGAATGGTTCGTATGTTAATTTCAAAGATATTCGCTATTTTGCTACAAATTTCGATAAAAATTCAACAGTTCATATTTTTGGTAAAGTTTATGGCCCATTGAACAAAATGGTTTTTACCAATTTGGAATTGGTTGGTGAAGATAATTATATTGCTGCACGTAACCTTCAGCTGACCAATATGTTGGATGGTGATTTGCGAATGAATAGCAATCAATTGAAGGTGCGAACATCTTATCAGAAACTCAAAAAATTATTGCCCACTTTCATCGCCAGCAATTTACCAGTATTCATCGATCGATTTGGTTCGATGAATTATGATGGGAATATCGACCTCGACCCGCAAAATATTTTGATCAAAGGGAATGCTATTACCGGTTTGGGAAGAGCCAATATCAATGCGTTGATCTCTAATTATTCTGATTCGAAAAATTTGCGATACAAAGGTACAGTTGATGCCAACAACCTCAATTTGCGCCAAATTACAGAAGTAAAAGATTTAGGCTACACCTCTGGACGTTTGAACTTTGATGGTGTAGGCACAGATTTGGCCAACATCAAACTCGATGTCAATGGGAAATTAACCTATCTTGATTTGATGGGAAAACGTTATCAAAATCTTACCGTGAACGGTTTGTTGAAAAATTATACCTACAATGGAAAATTTCTTATCAACGACCCGCACCTAAAAGCCGATTTTGACGGTCATATAGACTTTAGCGGTAAACCGTATCGATTAAACTTTGATACCACACTCAATTACATCGACCTCGATTATTTAGGTTTAACCAAGAATATCGGAGCTATAATTAGAGGAGTGCTGAAAGGCGATTTCTCGCTTACCAACCTCAATGATTTTGTAGGAACTTTAGCCATACACGATGTGTATTTCCGTTCTAAAACCGATACTTTGAATGTCGCTTCGGCTTTTATAGATTCTAAAATTTCTAATGGAATTAAAAACCTAAACGTCAATATTCCAGAATATATACAAGGAGAAATCAACGGACGCTTTGTCCTGACCGAAATTGCAGATGCCGTAAACAATACCTTGGTGCCGATCGTGCCATCGTTCAGAGCAAAACAAGTTTCGCCCAACCAAGAATTCACGGTAGATTTACTCATCAAAGATAACATTTTAGCCTACTTCAATCCAGATATTGTTATTGCGCCAGACACTTCGGTGAAGGCGTATATCAATAGCGACCAAAATACATTTCAGGCAAATATAGACTCCGATGCTATCGCATATGGCAATATTAAAGCTTATAATGCCTTGTTGAATTTGGACACGACAGTAGACGAAAATATGATCAATGCAAAGGTCGATAGTTTGCTCATCAATACCATAGCGGTAAGAGAAATCGATATCAATTCGATTCCTAAAAACGACACGTTGATGATCAACGCCAACTTCAACGTAGGCGCCATCGACAACCCGATGAAATTTGATCTGAATTTATTCCATACCTTACAAGACCGTCATATTCTAGAATTTGGTTTTGCGCCTTCTACTTTCAACTTAGAAGAAACCGTGTGGACCATCAATAAAGAAAATTCACCCGATACCAATAAGATAATCCTCGATATGAATACCAAACGCATGACCGTAGAGGATATCTCGCTCAATTACGCCAATCAGCAATTATTGGTAAGTGGTGTTTATAATAATAATGAAGATTTCAAATTCGACGGAAATTTCCAAAACTTGGTACTGTCGCAGCTTATTCCGAAAGATCTTTTGAAAGGCATCAGTGTAGATGGTGTTGCCAATGGTGACGTGAATGTGATACGAACCCATAACGAATTGAAACCTACCTTGGCGATGACCATCGATAATCTAGAGCTGAATGAATACCAATTAGGAAATTTGGCTCTCAATGGTGGTTACAACAATGTGCAAAATGTGTTTGATGTGGAGCTATCTTTGGAACAAGGTCTGATACAGTCGTTGTACATCAACGGATTCATCGATAACAATCCAGAAACGCCTGAGCTGAATTTGGTTGCCAACTTCGACGATTTCAATATCGGATTTGTTGAAGGATTTTTATCGTCGGTTTTTGCGAATATGCGAGGAGCCATTTCGGGCGAAGTCGATTTTACTGGTAAAATTACCGAGCCAAATTTCGAAGGCGATATGCGCGTACGAGATTTAGGCTTCAAATTCCTATACCTCGGAACCGATTACCTCTTTGCAGGTACCAATACCATTCACGTAGCCAAAGAAGGTGGCAGTCAAGGTACGATAATGCTCGATAATATTACCTTTACCGATACATTTTATAAAACAAAAGGTTTGGTTGATGGCGCAATCTTATTCAGAGGTTTCTCAGAATGGTTCCTCAACTTGTCGTTCACATCGAACAATTTATTGGTCATGAATACCACCATGAAGGACAATGACTTGTTCTACGGACGAGTGTTTGCCGATGGATATTTCGATATTTTCGGACCCGTTGCAGGTTTAGATATTGTAGCAAGAGCTGATATCAAAGAAAATTCTGAGCTCACCATCAATACCAGTAGCACAGTAATTGAACAAGAAAAGAAACGTTTGGTTCGTTTTGTACCCGAACAAGATATCGAAGAAGTGCCAGAAGAAGAACGTACGGCACCAAAAGGAATGTCGATCGACATGTTGGTGAATGCTTATCCTACCGCCAAAATCAACTTGGTACTCGATGCCGCGACCAACGATATGGCAACCGCTCGTGGTACAGCAGAAGGTTTGAGTGTGAAATTGGATAACGCTGGATTCAATATCGATGGAAATTATGTCATAGAATCTGGAACCTACAGTTTCAGACAATCAGGAATTCCATTGCTCAACAAAGACTTTAGCATACGCAAAGGAAGCAGCATCAATTTCTCTGGAAATCCGTTAGACGCCAACCTCGATATTACCGCCGTTTACGAGCGTACAGTTTCGAATGTGGGAGAATATTTAGGTGTGGGGCTGTCTCAACTATACGATGTACAATTAATCATCGAAATTCAAGAAAACTTGAGTAGTCCGGTAATCAATTATGGTATTGAGATTCCGCGCGGTAGTTCGGATATGAATGCCCAGTTGGCATCTCGATTCTCCAACAATCCAGACGAAGAAACAATGCAATTCGTCTATATTTTGATGACTGGTAAGTTTGGTAACACCGCCACCCTCACCTCGAGCTTAGAATCGGGATTGATCGATAGTGGAGCCGATTTGGGGCTGTCGGCAATCGCCGGCGCGCTCACCTCGTTGTTGGGTGGTGTAGAATTAGACATTCAATACATCGACGGTTCTGATCAAAGTTATACCAACGACAAATTGCGGTATTCACTCTCGTACCAAATCAACAACCGTTTGCGTATTTCGGGGTCTTATGGTATGGCAGTAACCAACGAATACCAAGAGAATTTTGATGGGAATATGAATTTGCAATACGATATTTCTCGTCTGAACAATGGTTCGCTTATGCTCAATGCGTTTACGCGCCCAACAACCTTTGGTGTACAGGCCGGAAACGTCAATCAGCTCAACCAGAGTTTTGGTGCGGGGATTTCATACAACACCTCTTTCGACACGTTTGGTGAGGTTTTCAAACGTGTAAGAGGAGATGAGCGAAAAGAACAAATCCAAGATTCTGTAAATTTTATCAACGATTTACGAACTAAAAAAATAAATAATCCTACCAATATTTCAGATTCGGTTTACCTCAAATTTCAGTTGGATACCTTGGTCAATGAGCCAAAACCGTTATCGTTTCGCAAGGCAGATTCGCAAGAAGTAAGCGACAAAAAGTATTTAGAAAATAAAAAATCTAAACGAAATGGTTTGGTGCGATTCTAATAAAAAAAAGAGTTTATTGAATATGAAAATCAATAAACTCAAGCAAACAAACAAAAGTGAAAGCTCATCAGAACTTTGTGAAAAACAAAGCTAAAATATTAAATATATCATATAATGTTTTTTTGGATAAATAATACATTTATTTATAATTTTGCTAAATAAATCAATTTTATTTATCATATTAATAATAAAATCAAAAAACACTAAAATGAATTATTTAATTGATGAAGTTGACAAAAAAATACTCATGTTTCTGATCGATAATACACGAATGCCATTTACCGAAATCGCTAAAAAAATGAATGTTTCTGCCGGAACAATTCATGTTCGGGTGAAAAAATTAGAAGAAGCAGGCATCATAAAAGGTTCTACCTTAATCATCGATTACGAGAAAATGGGGTATCAGTTTGTGGCGTATGTCGGAATCCTTTTGACTAAAACCAACAAAACCCAAAAAGTAATAGACGAATTGTACAAAATTCCGAACGTTACCGTAGTGCATGTGGTTTCGGGCAAATACAATATTTTCTGTAAAATAAGAGCCAGAGACATCTCTGATGCTAAAGAAGTAATCTACAGAATAGATCAGATAGACGACGTATTGCGCACCGAATCTACAATCTCTCTAGAAGAATCATTCAACGATAAGAATCGTTTGATGCATTCGATTTTCGAGTGATTTTTCTATAAAAAAATAACATTTCGTCATGACCGAGGAAGAAAGAAAACGCTATTTCGACATCGCGATGAGTTCGGCTTTGGTTTTATTCGGATTTGATGGAGAGGACCTCAAAATCCTCATTTACCGCAAAAAAGATGAACCGTACCAAAACGCTTTGTCTTTGCCGAGTAAATATGTTGCGCCAAACGAAACCAACGAAATGATCATTCGCGAAATGTTGCACGAACGCATCGGGATCAATCCTCAAAATTTGTATATCGAGCAGCTCAAGGCATTTGTGAAAGTGTTTCGAAATCCGCTGGGTAGAGTAATCAACGTAGCCTATTATGCCCTTCTAAAGCTAACGCCAGAAATAGAAATACAGGTCGCAGAGCGTGGTGGCGTTTGGGTGAAATACAACGATATACCAGATTTGGCATTCGATCATAACGAAATTGTAAGCTACGCCAAAGAACGGATAAAGCGTCGGGTAAAACGTAGACCAATCGGATTTAATTTGTTGCCCAAAGAATTTACAATTGCACAGTTGCAAAGTTTGTACGAAAAAGCTTTGGATAGAGATTTGGATAAACGTAACTTTAGAAAAAAGATTTTCAATTCGAATTTGATCTTCGAAACCGGTAACACAACCGACCCAAAAGAACATCGAAAAATAGCAAAATTGTATAGCTTCGATGCCGAAAAATTTGAAAGGTTAAGTCTCAAAGGATATGATTTCCTTTTTTAAAATTATTATATGGAAAAGAAAAGAACAGTTTGGTTCAATGTATTGATGGTCATTATGTTGCTTATTTTGGCAAGTTTGCTGTATCGAGGTATCATGTTGTATGTAACCAATGATTATCTCTTTAGAGATTTCCTCAATGTCGAGGCGCCAGAAATGCCCAGTTGGTATCCTATTACGACCATTATTTTTGCTATCATCAGTCTGGTTGGTTTGGGGCTCACCTATATGTACCGCAAAATTGGAGTTTATTTAGTATTAGGTTCACTTTTTCTAGCTACTTGTGTTCAACCAGAATTCATGCCCGATGGCACATTGCTTACGCTTTTTGCCTTGTTTTTCTTTTTCGGATATGGCTTAGCGATCCTTTATCCGCATTGGAAAACTTTTAAATGATATAAAAATAAGTACAAATAAAAACGCCTCGAAAGCAGTTCTATAAAAAACAAATTCGTGTCAGCCTAAGAGAAAAGCTTGGGCTGACATTTTTTTTTGAGAATTGGACTTCTTTTTTCTTGCTGAATTTTCATCATAAAAAAAGTCCAACCGAAAAGATTGGACTTGTATTTTCATCACTACTAGATGGTTTATTTAGTTTCCCAGTTGATTTCGAAATCGCATGATTTGTAATCATCACCAATTTTCACAAAAGTATGCGGAACCTGTTTGCGCACCCAATTCATCAAGACATCTTGCTCTTTGTATCGAATTGCGAAACGCTTCAACAACGAATAATCTTGTGCGTAATTTACTTTATGTTCTGGGATGAATTCATTGAGGCGTATCAAACGAATCACTTTTTTGTTTTCGTAATCATCCACAAATACCTCTGATAACTCTTGGTTTTGCAACCCTATGAGGTTATTAGAAAGATTGGTTGAGAGTTCGTTGCGTTCGAATCGATCTTCTCCACTTTGCGGATTGATCAAGTTACCTTCGTTGTATTTGGTGTATTTGTCATCAGAAAAACGCAATGCCGCATCTTTGAAACTTATTTTACCTTCGTTTATCATCAATCGGATCGAATCCAATTTGTTGACGGTTTTTTCGATTTCCTGTTCGGTAGGTTTTAGCGTAATGAGGATGTGGCGTAAATCTAATTCTTGACCTTTACGTTTCTCGAGTTGTATGATATGATAACCATAATCGGTCTTGAAAGGCTCAGAAATTTCACCTTCTTCTAGGTTGAATGCAACGGCGTCGAATTCTTTTACCATTGTACCGCGTTTTACCTTCAGATATTGTCCACCGTTTGACGATGAACCTGGATCTTCCGAATACAAGATAGCTTTTGTTGCAAAACTAGCGCCTTCTTCTACTTCTTTTTTGATTTCGTTGAGCTCGTCTATGATCTTTTGCTCGTTCTCTGGCTCGATCTCTGGATACAATATAATATGGCTAAGGGCGTATTGATCTTTAACATCGGGTAACTCAGCGCTATGCTCTTGGAAGAACACGCGAACTTCTTCTGGCGTAGCGTCTAAACCTTTGACCACTAGGCTGCGTTTTTCTCTTGCGTAGATGTTGTCGCGTACGTAGAATTGCAGTTCGTTTTCCAACTCGGCTTTTGTTTTAAATCCAAAATAATCGATTACATCTTTTTCAGAGCCAATTTGTCGGGTGAAATTATCGATCTGAGCTTTTACTGTGCGTTGTACTTCGTCGTTGGTTACCGTAACCAAAGTGTCTTGTTTTGCTCGGTCGATCAAAACTTTTTCGAGAAGCATGTTGTTCAAAAATTCGCAACGATCTTTCACTTCTATTCCTTGTGCTTTGGCCATCTGGAAATCGCGTTCTACATCGGTATCCAAGACTACTTCCTCTCCAACAACTGCCGCAATTCCTTCTATTTTTGCCAGGCGAGTGGGAGTATTATTTTGTGCCATCACTTGCATTGCAAAGAAGTTCATGATCAAAGTACAAATTATTCCTACGTATTTCATATTCAATTTTATAAAGGTCTCTTTTTATTCTTAGCGAGCAAATTTAGCTTTCTTTTGCTTACCAAGCTATTTTTTATTATTGTTTTAACGATTTTTATATTCAACCAAATGTTTTCAGTGCAACATTCCACGCCGATTCGAAATGCAACAGATTCAATCCCAGGTCTTCATTCTTCTCGGTAGCGTAATTGATGAGTTTCTCGGTTGGCATATTCCCGACCATATCACTTTTTGCCATTGGACAACCGCCAAGCCCTTTTATAGCACCATCAAATTTTCTGCATCCAGTTGCATAGGCTGCGTCTACTTTTTCGTACCAATAATCGTATACGGTATGGAAATGCGCTCCGAATTCGATTTCTGGGTAAGCCGGAATCAAATTGTTGAACAAGGATTCTATGGTTGCTCGATCGGCCAAGCCAACCGTGTCTGAGAGGTTGATAGATGTAATGCCTAAATCTGCAAATCGTTTTACCCAATCCAAAACAAGTGCGGTATCGTAGGCTTCGTTGTATGGATTACCAAATGCCATCGAAAAATAAACCATCAATTGTTTATTGGCTTCTTGAGCAATTTCTTGTATCTCTTTGGCAAGCGCAAAAGCTTCTTCTCTGGTTTTGTTGGTGTTGAATTGTTGAAAATTTTCTGAGATCGAAAAGGTGTAGCCCAATACGTCGACATTTTTTTCTGCTACCGCTTTTTCTGCTCCGTTACGATTTGCAATCACCACAGAGATTTTCGATTTGCTATTTTCTCGGTCTATGGAATTCAGCACTTCATGGGTGTCTGCCATTTGCGGTATTGCCTTCGGAGAAACAAAACTTCCGGCATCGATCATCTCAAAACCAACTTGAAGAAGAGAATTCAGATAATCTATTTTTTGTCCGGTTTGGATGAAATTTTTTCTTCCTTGCATGGCATCACGCGGGCATTCGATAATTTTAAAATTCTTTTCGCTGTTCATTTTTTTTGTTGTTTTGCACCCTAAAGGTAGATATTTTGTTAATTTTACGAAAAAAAAAGCAATGCAAACAGAATGGAGAGAAAAATTGGTTAACCGATTTTTGAAATATGTGAGTGTTTATACCACTAGTGAAGCCTTTGTAGAACAGTTTCCGAGTACAGAACGTCAGTGGGATTTGGCAAGATATATCCATCAAGAATTAATCGATTTAGGTTTAGAAGATGTTTCGATTGATGACAATGGATATGTTTTTGGTTATGTTCCCTCAAATCTAGAAAAGGAAATTCCAACAATCGGATTTGTAGCGCATATGGACACTTCGCCAGATTTTTCAGGTGAAAATGTAAAACCACAGATTTGGAAAAATTATGACGGAGGAGATATTAAGCTGAATGAGAAGATGGTACTTTCGCCATCAGAATTTCCCGAATTGCTTCAATACAAAGGTCAAACCATCATCACCACCGACGGAACCACCTTGTTGGGAGCAGATGACAAGGCAGGTTTGGCCGAAATTGTAACCGCTGCCGAATATCTTCTTGCTCACCCCGAAATAAAACATGGTCGAATTGCCGTTGGCTTTACCCCGGATGAAGAGGTCGGACGTGGAGCAGATTTCTTCGACGTAGAGCGTTTTGGAGCAGAATGGGCCTACACCATGGACGGATCAGAAATTGGAGAACTAGAGTACGAAAACTTCAATGCAGCTTCTGGTATTGTAACCGTAAAAGGTAAATCGGTGCATCCAGGTTATGCGAAAGATAAAATGATCAATGCGTCTAATATTGCATTGGAATTTGCTTCGCAATTGCCTTTCGATGAAGTGCCAGAACTGACAGAAGGTCGAGAAGGATTTTTCCATTTAGCTGACATGCAGGGAGATGTGAGTGATGCTAAACTGGTTTACATTATTCGCGATCACGATATGGAGCAGTTCGAGGCTCGCAAAGCTTTGTTCAAACAAATAGCAGAAGAAATTCAAGCTCGATTCGATCATGAAGTGATTACAGTAGAGGTAACCGATCAATATTACAACATGATCGAAAAGGTAAAAGAAAAATTTATTTCGGTAGAAATTGCAGAACAAGCCTTGAAAGATTGCGGAATCACCCCAAATATAAAACCAATTCGTGGTGGTACAGACGGTTCTCGTTTGTCTTTCATGGGATTACCATGTCCTAATATTTTTGCAGGAGGACATAATTTCCACGGGCCATACGAATACGTGCCTGTAGAGTCTATGGAAAAAGCGGTAGAAGTAATTGTGAGAATTGCAGAGCTTACCGCTCAACAATAAATCCTAAAAAGAAGCCTCTAAAAACACTTAATTTTAGAGGCTTCTTTGTTTTAAAGATTTTTTGCGTCTTAACTCTCTATGGGAACTTGTGAGGTCCAAAGCAATCGATTGGTGTCGTATCCCAAAGATTTTGCTTTGGTCAGAAAACGTTCTCGCACCGAGTCGTCTATTTCTTTATCACGAGATAAAATCCATAAATAATCATGATTTTTACCTGCAAGTAACGCATTTTGGTAATTTTCGTCTATGTCAACTACATTCAAAGCGTTATAAAAAAAAGAAAAGAAAGAAACTTTCAATTTACCATTTTTTTCATCTACAACCTTCGCTTTCCCTTCCGATTTTTTCCAAACTTTCTTCTTCTTGTCGTAACCTGTATTGATGACAACAAAAGATCCATCATCGTTTATGATATATTTGGCTATACAATTGCTCAAATTTTTCTCGTATTTGAAATCAATTCGGGCAATTTCGTACCAACGCCCCAAAAATTTTTTCAATTCAAACGCCTGAACGGTCTTGAATTCTACCTTTTTCTTCTCCTTTCTACTGTTGATAAGATAAGCTCCCGTCCCGATTACTCCTAAGAGCAATGATCCTAATGCAACTTTTTTCTTATTGTTCATATTTACCTCTACATTTTTTGTGTTTGCAATATTATGAAGATAAAAAATTGTACCAAAATAGATTGCTGCAGATTATTGCGTATTGATGTTAAAAAAATATTGAATATTATTTTGATGGAGGGAATTTTTTTTATTTTATTTTTACCCTTATCACCATCGAATTTATTACCTTTTTTCTGATTTAAAAATTTTGAAAAATATAGCCGTATGAAATATCTTTTATCTATTTTAACCATATTATGATGTTGAATCCAATATTTGCTCAAACCGAAAATTACAAAGCTGCGATTGAAAATTTTCAAGAAAATTATAATTCAGAAAAATATAAAGAAATTTTCAATACTTTTTCGACTGAAATGAAAGAAGCCTTGCCTCTTGAGCAACCGGTCGAATTTTAAAAAGGACTTAAAAACCAAGTCGCTAAAATTGAAAACAAAGAATTTATAGAATATCAACAAGGAACTTGTGCAACCTTCAAAACCAAATTCGAAAAAATGGTTTTAGCCGTCAATATTTCACTTGACAACGAAAATTTTGTAAATGGTCTTTTTATTCAACCTTATGAAGAATCAACACAAACAACGAATAATATTATAAATTATCTGAACAATTATCCAAAAGAAATTTCCGAAATTATTTTTTCACAAGTAAAAGATTTTCCCTACAACACCCAACTTTCTATTGCAGTTTTACAAAACGGAAAGGTAAATAATTACGGAATAATTAAAACAAACGACACAATATAACCAATCGAAAATCAAAATAAAGTTTTCAAAATCGGGTCTATTACAAAAGTTTTACGTCAACCGTTTTGGCTTCGCTTGTAGTAGAAAAAAAAATCAATTGGACCGATGAAATAAATCCGTATTACTCATTTCCATTTAAAGATAATATCAATCTGAACTTCAAAGATTTAGCCAATCATACTTCGAGATTGCCTCGTTTGCCCGAAAATTTGGATTTATCAGACCAAGCCAATCCGTACAAAAACTACGGAAAAAAACAAATCGAAGAATATCTGAAAAATTTTTTGAAACTAGAGCATATCAAAACTAATGCGTATTCGAATCTAGGAACCGGATTATTGGGTTACACGCTTGGATTATCACAAAACACAACTTTCCAAAAACTATTGCAAAAAAAAGTTTTTGATCATTACAAAATGAACAATTCATTTACCAGCTCTAAAAATTTAAACGACAAACTGGTAAAAGGACAAAATCCTAATGGAGAAATTACGCCTAATTGGGAATGGGACGTATTATTTGGAAAGGCGGAATTTTATCTACAACAGAAGATTTGGTAAAATTTGCAGCAGCACAATTCGAT
Source organism: Vaginella massiliensis (assembly GCF_900089075.1). GTDB lineage: Bacteria > Bacteroidota > Bacteroidia > Flavobacteriales > Weeksellaceae > Weeksella > Weeksella massiliensis_A. The sequence goes on along the minus strand of NZ_LT593747.1, from coordinate 571,629 downwards.
CCCAAAAATAAAGAACTTGCTTTAGCAAGAATACCGACTTTTGAAGTAAACGAAAATATGAAAATCGGTTTAGGCTGGCATATTTTGAAATCTAATAATGGAGAAGATTTATTTTGGCATAATGGAGGAACTGGAGGGTATTCTTCTTCTATGATTCTAAACACCAACGATAAAACAGCGATAATAATACTTTCAAACCTTTCTGCTTATCATATAAAAGCGAGCAATATTGACAAATTATGCTTTGAATTGATAAACCAAACGGAAAAAAATAACGTCAGCTAACATCATCCCAGTTCACAACGGACTAAAAGCATGCATGAGATTATTACAAACTTCACTAAAAGTAATTTAAAAATGTAATCTCAGATTATGCAAAGCCTGTAAACTAAAAGCAAAAATTTATGAAAATTTTTAGAAATACATGAAAGATGGTAATGATAACGATTTAAATTCAGTGTTAGAAACAGCGAAAAAATTAAAAGGACTGAGGCGATTGATAGACCAAGTTCAGTTGCATGATCTGTCATTTTATAATTTAAAAACTGTTTTTTTTTTACCGATAATTTATCATTTCGAAATTAATCAAACTGAAATTCTGATAAAAACTTAATCCACATCCGTTGATTTTATGTTAAATTTGCAAAATTGTAACGTGTAACAATGATGATAAAATCAGTAATAAAAGGAGTTGGACATTACGTACCAGAAAGAGTCGTAACCAACGATGATTTAGCAAAATTGATGACCACAAACGATGAGTGGATTACCGAGAGAACGGGGATAAAAGAAAGGCGACATATTGCACCCAAATCGAGAGTGACCTCATCAGATTTGGGCGTAATCGCAGCAAAAAATGCATTAGAAGACGCCGGGATGACGGCAAAAGATATCGATTTCATACTCTTTGCGACCCTTTCTCCAGATTATTATTTCCCTGGAAATGGTGTTTTGGTTCAACGCCAACTGGGCTGTGATACGATTGGCGCAATGGATATTCGCAATCAATGTTCTGGATTTATTTATGCACTTTCTACTGCCAATGCATTCATTAAAGCCGGACAATACAAAAATATTTTGGTAATCGGTGCAGAAGTTCATTCGTTCGGATTGGATTTTTCGGATGATGGACGCGGGGTGTCGGTGATATTTGGAGATGGAGCAGGAGCGGTTGTAGTATCGGCAGCTGAGGATGATCATCGCGGAATCATCGCGACCAACCTGCACGCAGAAGGGGAATATGCCGAAGAATTGGCCGTGCTTTTCCCAGGTACAAAATACGGATGGAGCGATGTGATGTTAGAAGAAGATAACGGACTTACTAAGAAAGAGATTTATCCTTATATGAATGGTAATTATGTGTTCAAACATGCCGTTACGCGTTTCCCAGAATCAATTCAAGAAGCGTTGAAAGATGCCGGGAAGACCCCAGAAGATTTGGATTTGTTTATTCCGCATCAAGCAAACCTGCGCATTTCGCAATTTGTACAAAAACAATTAGGTTTACCAGACGAAAAGGTTTTCAACAACATTATGAAATACGGGAATACCACCGCAGCGTCTATCCCAATTGCCTTGAGCGAAGCCAAGCAAGAAGGCCGACTGAATAAAGGCGATCTTTTGCTGTTAACTGCCTTTGGTAGTGGTTTTAGTTGGGGATCTGTTTTGATGAATTTCTAAAATTGATTGATATAAATTGGATATAAAGACTCTTCGAACCTGTTTTGAAGAGTTTTTTTTAAAAAAAATATTTCATCACCCATGACTCATCACTTATCACTCATCATTCAAAACTCACAACTAACAAATTTCAACCACAATTCTACCCTAATCCGTTAGAGAATCTTTATATTTGTTTCTTTAAATTATAAAATCAAAAAAAATCAGTATATGAATTCTTACGATGTAGCCGTAATTGGTTCAGGACCTGGAGGATATGTAGCCGCAATTCGTGCCGCTCAATTGGGTTTCAAAACAGCGATCATAGAAAAACAAAGCTTAGGAGGAACTTGCCTCAATATTGGGTGTATTCCATCGAAAGCTTTATTAGATTCATCTCATCATTTTCACGATGCAAAAACTCATTTCAAAGAGCATGGAATCGAAATCGATGAACCAAAAGTAAACTTTGCACAAATGATTGCTCGTAAACAAGGAGTAGTCGAGCAGACAGTAGCGGGGATCAAATTCTTAATGGATAAGAACAAAATTGATCTTTACGAAGGAACCGGATCGTTCAAAGACGCTACGCATATTACCATTACAGCAGCAGACGCCTCGACTCAAGAAATCGAAGCGAAATACACGATTGTCGCAACAGGTTCTGTATCATCTGAATTGCCTTTTGCGCCTTGCGACGGAAAAAGAATCATCACTTCTACCGAAGCCTTATCATTAGAAGAAGTGCCAAATCATTTGATTGTGATTGGGGGCGGAGTTATCGGTTTGGAGTTGGGATCGGTTTATTTGCGTTTGGGTGCACAAGTTTCGGTCGTGGAATTTGCAGATCGTATAATTCCTGGTATGGATGGAGCTTTATCTAAAGAATTGACCAAGGTATTGAAAAAACAAGGCATGAAATTCTACACTTCGACCAAAGTAACTGCGGTAGAAAACACAGGAGATCAAGTTACTTTGAAAGCAGAAGACAAGAAAGGCGAAGAAATTGTTTTGGAAGGAGATTATGCGTTAGTAGCGGTTGGTCGTAGAGCTTATACAGGATCGTTAGGATTAGAAAATGTTGGAATCGAAGTTGATGAGCGAGGTCGCATCAAAACCAACGAACATTTACAAACCAATATTCCGAATATCTACGCTATTGGCGATGTTGTTGCTGGGGCAATGTTGGCACACAAAGCCGAAGAAGAAGGCGTTTTGGTTGCTGAACAATTGGCTGGTCAGAAGCCACACATCAATTATAATTTAATTCCTGGAGTTGTTTATACTTGGCCAGAAGTTGCCGGAGTTGGAAAAACAGAAGAACAATTGAAAGAAGAGGGCGTTGATTATAAAGTAGGAACTTTCCCATTCAGAGCATTGGGTAGAGCTCGTGCTTCGATGGATCTAGACGGATTTGCAAAAATCTTGGCAGATAAAAACACCGATGAGATTTTAGGTTTCCATGTGATAGGAGCACGCGCTGCAGATTTGATTGCAGAAGGAGTTACAGCAATGGAGTTCCGTGCATCGGCAGAAGATTTGACACGCATGTCTCATGCTCACCCAACATTTGCAGAAGCGATTAAAGAAGCTGCTTTGGCTGCTACCGATAATCGTCCAATTCATGCATAATTAGTTTGTTTTCATAATAATTTTAGAATTTTGGGCTACTCGAAATGAGTAGCTTTTTTTATTTAAATACTCATGTAAAAGGTGTTATTTCTTTTTTTCACCCCATTACACAAAAGCCGAAAAACCAGTTATGGCACGTCCTACAATCAACGAGTTGATTTCTTTGGTTCCTTCGTACGAATAGATTGCTTCGGCATCTGCCACGAATCTTGCCACGTCGTGATCGAGTAATATTCCGTTTCCGCCCATTACTTCTCTAGCTCGTGACACAATATCGCGCATACGAAGGGTACAAAAAACTTTTGCCAACGAGGCATGTTCATCTTTCAAAAGACCAGCATCTTGCATTTCGGATAATCGAAAAACTAAAGTCTGCATGGCTGTAAGGTTCGATAACATCTCGACCAAGTGACCTTGTATCAACTGAAAAGAGGCGATTGGTTTACCAAATTGTTCACGTTTTCGGGTATAATCCAAAGCGCTCTCATAAGCACCACGTGCGCAACCAGTTGCCATCCAAGCAACACCAGCGCGAGTCATGCGCAATACCTTGGAGGTGTCTTTGAAAGAATTGGCGTGTTCGAGTTTGTTTTCATCTGGCACGAAACAATCCGTCATCGTGATGAGTCCATTTTGAACAATCCTTAAAGCCATTTTACCTTTAATTTTTTCAACCGAAAATCCAGGTGTGTTTTTTTCTACCACAAAACCTTTCACTTGATCATCGTGCAAATCTCTAGCCCAAATGATAATTAAATCTGCGAAGGTTGCATTTCCTATCCATTTTTTCTGTCCGTTCAAAATCCAACCGTTTTCTGTTTTTTTGCAAGTGGTCGTCAAGCCTCCTGCAACGCCAGAGCCAACCTCAGGTTCGGTGAGTCCGAAAGCACCAATTTTGTTGAGTTTTTGCATTTCGGGCAACCATTTTTCTTTTTGTGCTTCTGATCCGCATATATAAATAGAACCCATTGCCAAGCCAGATTGAACACCGAAAAATGTAGCAATGGATGAATCTATACGAGCCATTTCGTGTGCGATGACGCCTTCCATCAAAAACGGAAGATTTGGACAGCCATAGCCTTCGAAGGTAACGCCAGTGATATTGAGCTCTCGAAAGATGGGAATGATCTCGAATGGGAATTCGTCTCGTAGCCAATAGTCGTTTACCAAGGGGTTTATTTTGGTCTCCATCACCTCTCGTACTTGCAATTGTATGGCACGATGTTCGGGTGTTAGGGTATGAAAAACATCGTAGAAATCACCGTCTATTTGGGGTAATTCTCTTTTTTTGTCGGATGAATTCATCATTTTTACCAATGAATTCATTTGTTTTTTATCGAGTTTCGAAAAGTTATGAATCAGTTGAGGAAGATCGACTTGCGAAGATATTTCATTCAATTGCTCAAAATCGACCTGCTGAGCCAATTGTATAATGCCTCTTAATTTTGAGAATAATCTAGCCATAGTTGCCGGTTTTGCAATGATACGAGCAAAGAATATTCCGAAAAAAAAGAGGCAATAAAGTAGATTAGTTTTTAGCTAATTTTTGTTTCAAATTATCCAGCATGGTTTTGGTCATGGCATCCAAATCGAATTTGGGTGCGTAATTCCAATCTTTTTTAGCAACGTGATCATCGATGCTCGACGGCCAAGAATCTGCAATAGCTTGTCTGAAATCGGGTTCGTAAGCAATGGTGAAATCTGGTAGATATTTTCTGATGGCATTCGCCAATTCTTCGGGTTCAAAACTCAATCCGCCCAGATTATACGATGTTCTGATGCTGAGGCTTTCTTTCGGTGCGTTCATCAATTGTAGAATTGCATCAATCGCATCGTCCATATACAACATCGGGAGGTAAGTTCCTTTGTTCAAAAACGAGGTGTATTTCCCTTCTTCGATAGCCTTGTAAAAAATATCAACCGCATAATCTGTGGTGCCGCCGCCAGCTGGCGTTTTCCAAGAAATGAGCCCTGGGAAACGCACACTGCGCACATCGACTCCATATTTTTCGAAATAATAATTACACCAATATTCGCCTGCTAATTTCGAAATTCCGTACACGGTAGTTGGGGTGTGAATGGTGTTTTGAGGCGTATTGTCTTTTGGGGTATCGGGTCCGAAAATACCGATAGATGAGGGCCAAAATAGTTTGTTGATTTTTTTGTCTTTCGCTAAATCCAAAAAGCTAAGTAAAGAATCCATATTCAACTTCCATCCCAAAGCCGGATTTTTCTCTGCCGTACCCGACAGCAGGGCAGCGAGATGATAGACGGTAGTAATCTGGTATTTTTCTACCAAATGTTTTATTTTATCGGCATCCAAAACGTCTAACTGCTCGTATTCACAGTCGATTTGGAGTTCCTCTTTTGGTTTTATATCGGTTACAATTACATTCGTTTTGCCATATTCTTTGATTAATCTTTCGGTGAGTTCGGATCCAATTTGTCCGAGAGCACCTGTAATCAATATCGTTTCACTTTCCATAATGCTGTTGTTTGTTTGCAAAATCAAAGATAGTATTTATCCCGATTTAATTCTAAAATTATTAAGTTTGTACAACGTAGTTTTATAAATAGTAAATTAACATACTGAAAATGAGAAAAGAACTGATAATGGCTGGAGCGGCACTTGCTTCTATCTCGGCTATGGCTCAGCATGATAACCAAGCAATCCGTTTAGATTATATGGATACTTCGGTTCGTCCGCAAGACGATTTTTACAGTTTTGTAAACGGAAATTGGATGAAAACTGCTGAAATTCCGTCCGATAGAAGTCGTTGGGGAAGTTTTGATGAATTGCGCGAAAATACAGATAAAGTTTCGTTGGAATTGTTGAATGGATTATTGGGTAAAAAATATCCTCAAGGCTCTGACGAACAAAGAATTACAGATCTCTATCAATCGTATATAGATTTTGATACACGAAACAAAGTAGCATTGGCTCCGATCCATAAATATATAGATCGAATCAATAAGATCAAAAACATCAAAGAATTAGAGGCTTACCTGACCGAGGTTGCGCCTTTAGGTTTCAACCCATTTTATTCTTTTTATGCAGGACCACACATGAAAGATTCGAACAATAATGCGGTTTATCTTGGCGGTGGAGCATTAGGTTTGGGGCGTACATATTATCAGGTAGATGACGAAAAGAACCGTCAGACCTTGTCAGATTATTCCGCATATATCAACAAATTGTATCCTTATTCTGGGTCTAAAACTCGTGATTTAAAAGGGGCGAAAGTGGTGGATTTCGAAAAAATGATTGCTTCTAATCTAAAAACGGTTGTAGAATCTCGAGATCCAGAAAAACGATACAATCCATACAAAGTAAAAGACCTCAAGCAATTGGTGAAAGTCGTTGACCTAGAGAAATTCATGAAGGCCTACGGCGTCGATGTTGATGAAGTGATCATTTCGGAGGTGAAATATTTCGAAGCGCTCAATAACATTCTGACGCAAGAAAACTTGCCAACAATCAAAGAATACATGATTTTCCAATTGTTGGATAGCTTTTCTGGTTACTCAACTGCCGAGTTGGATCAATTGAATTTTGAATTCTACGGTAAAAAACTATCAGGGCAAAAAGAACAAAGAGCTTTAGAAAAAAGAGGGCTTGCCTTTGTGAACGGTCGAGTAGGCGAACTTTTGGGTAAAATTTATGTAAAAGACAATTTCCCGCCAGAAGCAAAAGCCAATGCAGAAGAATTGATCGATTACTTGTTCAAATCATTTGATATGCACATCAGAAACCTCGAATGGATGTCGGATGAAACGAAAGTGAAAGCCTTAGAAAAATTAAACAAATTCACCGTAAAAATAGGTTACCCAGATAAATGGAGAGACTATTCTGCACTAGATATTAATGGTAAAAATCTAATTGAAAACGTGCTGATTTTACGTCAATTCTCATTTAATGACAACCTGAAAGATGTTGGCAAACCAGTAGATAAATCACGTTGGGGAATGTCACCACAAACGGTAAATGCCTACTTCAGACCGTCGTCGAACGAGATTGTATTTCCGGCAGCTATTCTGCAACCGCCATTCTATAATTACAAAGCCGATCCGGCTGTAAATTTTGGTGGAATAGGAGCCGTAATCGGACATGAAATCTCACATGGATTTGACGACTCTGGAGCAAAATACGATGGAGATGGTAATCTTGTAAACTGGTTCACAGATGAAGATTTGGCAAAATTCAAAACGGTTTCGGCTGCACTAGCAGATCAGTATGATAAATACGAACCTGTAAAAGGAACTTTTGTCAATGGAAAATTCACCCTTGGTGAAAACATTGGTGATTTGGGTGGTGCAGCAGTAGCTTACGATGCTTTAATGTTGTACCTCAAAGACAAAGGAACCATAGCACCAATCGATGGATTTACACAACAACAAAGATTCTTCTTGTCTTGGGCAACCATTTGGCGTACCAAAGCAACGGAAGAAGCCTTGGTCAATCAGGTGAAAACCGATCCGCATTCACCTGGTTATTTCAGAGCATTTGGTCCATTGGTCAACATCGATGCATTTTATGAAGCCTTTGATATCAAGGAAGGTGATAAAATGTTCGTACCGAAAAAAGATAGAATTGTAATTTGGTAAAATGTACGATAAGATAAAAAACTGGTTAAAAGAACGCAAAAAAGTAATCAAGATGACTACAGTAGAAGCTATAAAAAACGAGAATGCTACCTTGGTAGACGTTCGTGAACCTTTCGAGTTGGAAACAGAAGGGGTTGTAGAAGGCGCAATCAATATCCCAATGGGCGATGTGCCTGCTCGATTGGAAGAATTCAGAAACTTCTCAGAACCTATTGTTGTATTTTGTAGAAGTGGAAACCGCTCGGGTAAAATTGCTCAATTTCTACAAGAAAACGGAATCGAGCATATTTACAACGGTGGCGGATTTGCCGATGTGCAAGAGGTTTTGAACAGTTAAAACCATCCCTCATAACTAAGAAAAAAAGACCGCGAAAGCGGTCTTTTTTAGTTTTTTATCAATCCTAATTCAATTAATCGTTCGGTGAGAAATTCACCTGCAGTAATATCTTCGAATTGTTTTGGGTGGTCTTCATCGATACAATTTTCTAAGCAATTCAACGGCATTTCGCTTATCGGATGCATAAAAAATGGAACAGAAAAACGCGAAGTTCCCCACAGTTCTCTTGGCGGGTTTACGACTTGATGTATGGTCGATTTCAGTTTGTTGTTGGTGTGTCGAGACAACATATCCCCAACATTGATCACCAATTCGTCATCAGCAGCAATGGCGTCTATCCATTCGCCGTCATGATTTTGCACTTGTAATCCTTTTCCTTGTGCGCCCATGAGCAAGGTAATCAAATTGATATCGCCGTGAGCTGCAGCGCGTACCGCATCTTTTGGTTCGTCTAAAATTGGCGGATAATGGATTGGTCGGAGGATAGAATTTCCGTTTTTCACATATTTATCAAAATACATTTCATCCAAACCGAGATACAAAGCCAATGCACGCAAAACGTAAACACCAGTTTTTTCTAGCATTTGGTAAACTTTTTTGGTCACTTCATTGAAGTTTGGCAATTCTTCTACCGTAACATTTGGCGGATATTCTGCCTCTAATTTTGGATCGTTTTCTACAAATTGTCCGGTGTGCCAAAATTCTTTCAAGTCACCTGTATTACGACCTTTTGCAGATTCTTTTCCGAAAGATACGTAGCCGCGTTGTCCACCAATCCCAGGGATTTCGTATTTGGTTTTGGTTTCGAGTGGAAGATTGAAAAAATCTCTCACTTCTTTGTAGAGTGCATCGACCAAATTTTGATCTAGAAAATGCCCTTTGAGTGCTACGAATCCAATTTCTTCGTAGGCTTTTCCGATTTCATTTACAAATTTTTGTTTACGTACCGGGTCATCCGATAGGAAATCACGCAAGTCAACACTAGGAATGTTTTGCATTTTTTTGTAATTATTAATGTAAGACAAAGTTAAAGAAATATTGATATTCTCTGATAAATGAAGGGATGATTTTATTTGGGTTGTGGTCTAAAAATTTATCGAAACATTGAGCCATTCCTCGTCGAAATGGGTGTCGTATTTTTTATAAAAATCAATAGCATTTTGATTCCAGTCGAGTACTTGCCACATCATACCAGAAAAATTGTTTGTTCGGGCATGTTCGATGGTTTTATCCAACAGCATTTTTCCGTAACCAAATCCTCTTTCAGACGCTGTTACAATAAGGTCTTCGAGGTACAATCGGCGTCCTTTCCAAGTTGAATATCGGGTGTAGAAAAGCGACATACCAATGATTTTTTTGTTTTTTTCTAAAACAAATGCTTCCCAAACTGGCGTTTCTCCAAATCCGGCAGCTTCCATTTCTTCGAGGCTTACCGTGACTTGCTCAGCTGCTTTTTCGTACAACGCTAACTCTCTGATCAATTCTAATAGGCGAGGGCAATCTTCTTTGGTTGCTTTTCGAATGTTTGTTTCTGTCATTTGATTCTAAGGATTCAATCAGTTTACAGATGGAAACATCTTTTCTAATTTCCATTCGATTCTGATTAATTTTTTTAAAATATTAAATATAAAAAAACCTCTCGAATGAGAGGTTGATTTTATACAAAAATGATGTTAGTGGCTTGTAGGCGTTTGATCACTTTTTGGTGGCGCATCATCTTTTTTTGGTTTTTCTGTACGCTCAGGTTTTGGGAGTAAAGCTTTACGCGATAATTTCATTTTTTTCTTATCATCGTAGCCCAAGAATTTTACTTTAATTTTGTCTCCAATTTTCAAAGCATCTTCTACTTTTTCTAATCGTTTGTGCTCAATTTCTGATATGTGAACCAATCCTTCGATTCCTTTTGAAATTTCTACAAAAGCACCAAAAGGTTTTATAGATTTTACGAATGCTTCGTACGATGATCCAACTTCGGGTACAAAAGCAATTTGTTTGATACGTTCGATAACCTTGTTGATGTTTTCCTGATTCACACCATTGATTTCTACTCGTCCAACCTCATCTTCTTCGGTCAATACGATTACGGTATCGGTTTCTTTTTGTAATTCTTGAATGATTTTTCCGCCAGGTCCGATTACTGCTCCAATGAATTCTTTTGGAATTTCCATTAGCGCAATTTTAGGCGCATTTGGTTTCAATTCTGGTCGTGGAGCTGCAAGAGTATCGGTCAGTTTACCTAAGATATGCAAGCGTCCGTCACGAGCTTGTTCAAGCGCTTTTTCCATGATTTCCATTGACAAACCTTGCACTTTGATGTCCATTTGACAAGCGGTAATTCCGTCTTTTGTCCCAGTTACTTTAAAATCCATATCGCCCAAATGGTCTTCGTCGCCAAGAATGTCAGAAAGTACCTTCCATTTGCCTGTTTTGGTGTCGGTAATTAATCCCATCGCAATCCCCGAAACTGGTTTTTTGATTGGGATACCCGCGTCCATCAATGCCAATGTACCAGCACACACGGTTGCCATAGAAGAAGAACCGTTCGATTCTAATACCTCTGATACCAAACGTACTACGTACGGATTTTCGTCTGGTAACATTTTTGTTAAAGCTCTTTGAGCCAAATTTCCGTGTCCCACTTCTCGACGTGATGTTCCTCTTAAAGGGCGCGCTTCGCCCGTAGAGAAAGGAGGGAAGTTGTAATGTAAAAAGAAGCGTTCTTCGTGATTCATGACAACGCCGTCTACCACGTTTGCATCTCTAGAAGAACCTAAGGTAACGGCTGCCATGGCTTGAGTTTCGCCACGTGTAAATACAGCAGAGCCGTGCGATCCGGGCAAAACATCTACTTCTGTCCAGATTGGGCGAATGGTTTTAGGATCGCGGCCATCTAGGCGAACTCCTTCGTTCAAAATCAATTGGCGTACAGCTTCTTTTTGTACATCATGAAAATAGACCTGTGCCAATGGTGTAACGCGTTCTAATTCTTCTAAATCTTCTTCGTATTGCGCTAAAAATTCATCTACAACAGTTTTGAATTTTTCAGATCTTTCATGCTTTTCTGATGGTGTTTTGGCTATGTCGTAATAACGATTATAGGCATATTCCCAAATTTTTGCACGAATTTCTTCGTCATGTGTTTCGTGGTTGTATTCACGTTTTGGGAAAGATTTTCCAACTTTTTCTGCCAAACTTTCTTGTGCCGCAATTTGTTTTTTGATCTCTTCGTGGGCAAACTGTATTGCTTCTAACATTTCGCGCTCAGAGATTTCGTTCATTTCGCCTTCGACCATTACCACAGAATCTTTAGAAGCACCAACCATGATGTCCAAATCTGCTCGCGACAATTGTTCTACAGAAGGATTAATCATCAATTTTCCATCTAGTCGAATTACTCGGGCTTCTGAAATAAGGGTAAAAGGTATATCGGTGATGGCGATTGCTGCCGAAGCTGCCAAACCTGCTAAAGCCTCTGGCATTACATCTTTATCGTAAGAGATGAGCGAGATCATCACCTGAACTTCGGCATGAAAATCTTCCGGAAACATCGGGCGTAATACGCGGTCTACCAAACGCATGGTCAATACCTCGTCGTCCGATGGTTTTGCTTCTCTTCTAAAGAAATTTCCTGGGATTCTACCGCCGGCATAAAATTTTTCGCGGTAATCAACGGTTAGGGGTAAGAAGTCTACTCCCGGATTTGCTTCTTGGTTTGCAACTACTGTTGCCAATAGCATGGTGTCGCCCATGCGTACGATGACTGATCCGTCTGCTTGTTTAGCATATTTACCAGTTTCAATTGAGATTTCTCTTCCGTCTTGAAGAGTAATTTTCTCGGTGATTGCTTGTGGAATCATTCGTCTTGTAAAAATTAAATTCGTCTAAAATGCTGAGACCGTTTGCCTCAGCGTGTATATATGTATAAGTCTATAAATGTAATGTTAATAAATAAAAAAGGCAATTTTACAATTGCCTTTTTTAATTTTTTTTGGAAAGAATTATTTACGAATTCCTAATTCTGCAATAATTGCACGGTATCTGTTGATATCCTTTTTCTTTAAATAATCCAATAAAGCTTTGCGCTTACCTACCAATTTTACCAAAGATCTCTCGGTGTTGAAATCTTTTTTGTTTTGTTTTAGGTGTTGAGTCAAGTGGTTGATTCGGTATGTGAACAAAGCTACTTGACCTTCTGCTGATCCTGTATCGTTAGCAGATTTTCCATGTTTTGCGAAAATTTCGCTTTTTACTTCTTTAGTTAAATACATTCCAATATTATTTAAATGATTATTATGTATGCGGTTGCAAATTTACAACTATTTATTGAATATCATACAATAATAAATAAAAAAAGCGATAGATTTTTCTATCGCCTTCTAAAAAATTAAGTTAAGTTGGTTGGTTTGAAAAAATGTTATGAGTAATATAATGATGGTTGGTTAGGATAAGGTTTATTTGGGTGTTGGTTGATTAATAGGTTTAGTTTTTGATTTAAAGGAAGTTTTCAGATCATTACCTCAATTTATATTACTATAGTTATTTCTTCATTATTCAATTTTTCTATTGGAATAAGTATGGTTTCGTTTTTTGTTTTTAAGGTTAGCGTGATGTTGTTGATGGCTATAATTGTTCCTTCTACGTCTCGGTATTTGATTCGTTGTCCTACGGCAAAGTTTTTATTGGTATAAAAACCTAATAACAAAAGGTGTATGATTTTCCGCGATCCTAAACCAAAACCGATCGTGAAGGTGAGCAAAATCGCTCCCAAAATAATGGTCAGGTTGTTGGTGATGATATCGGTATTGACGCCTGCTTGATTGAGCGCGGTGATGCTGATAAAAATGATGATAAAATAAAAAGCGATGTTGCTTATTATATTAGAACCTTTGATATCCATCGATTTCAAGATGGTTTGCAGCATGTCTTTTATTTTACTTGCAAAATAAAAACCAAGTACGAATATCAAGATTGCACTGATCAATTGTGGTAGATAGGCGATAAGGTTCGAAATCTGTTGTGAAACGATCGTCAGTCCAAAAAAATCAGCTCCAACAATTAATATAATCAGGATGAGAAACCATTTTACAACTTTTAAAATAATATTTTCGAGGTTGAGCGTTATGCTCGATTTTTTTAGAATATCGTTGTTGTTGAGTTTCCCGTTGAGGGCATTTAATCTAGAAATTTTTAAAATCTTTTTCACAATATAGAGTACCAATTTGTACACGATAAAACATGCGATAATAAAGATCAATCCGCCTACGAATTTTGGTGCGTAAGCTATAAAAATCTGATTCAATTCATTCAGTATTTGTAAATCTAAATCCATAATCCTTTATGATTTCTTGTTATTTTTATTTTTTTTGGAATCTGAAAGATCTAAAAAATCGTTTGCAACTTTAGGAAATTTCACAATGTACAATTCGGCTATATTTAGCGATAGGTTGATGAGATGGATGTCATCGAGAACTTTTTGTTTCAAAGTATCTGATAACTTTTCGTTTTGGATAATTTCTTTGAACGGATTTTCCACGATGTTTTAGATTTTGTTATAGATACTTATCAGTCTTGTTTTTGCTCTATTGAGTCGCATCTTTACTGCACTTTCAGATAATTCATACGCTTGACAAATTTCTTTTATAGAAAAATTGTCTTGATATTTCATCAATAAAATCATTTTATCGTTCACGTCAAGTTTTTCAAGTGCTTGCTGAAGTTTTTCGAATTTCAAGTTGTAAATTGCTTGATCTTCGATGTCTTCATAACCTTCTTGTTCTTCTGAGTTTTCAGTGTCAAATAACTCCTCTTTGTCGCTTTTTCGCTCTCGTTGTAAATAATTTACACAATGGTTGTAAACCAATGTATAAAGCCAAGTCGAGAACTTCGCTTCGTGATTAAAACTTTTCAGTTTTATATAGAGTTTGAGAAAGATGTCGTGTGTCAGATCTTGTGCTTCGTCTGTATTGCTTACAAAACCGATGCATTTATGAAATACTTTCTCGGCATAACGATCATATAGAACACCAAAAACCTGGGGGTCTTTGGTCGCTACAATCATTTTGATCAACTCGTGATCGGTTATGTCTGTTAAATTCTTCGAATCGATTTCCATTTACTCTATACTTATGACACCGATATTATAAAAAAGTCACATCGTTTTATTGATTTTTTTTTATAAATAAATTATTTCGCTGAAAATCAATTGGATAAATTTCGGTTGAACTAATTCAGTTCTAACCAGCGCATTTCTTTTTCATCTAATTCTTGTATGATTTGTTCTAATTTTTGACTAATCTTTGTTACTTCTTCGTAGGACAAAGCTGTGTTGGAAAGTTGAGCCGTAAGTTCTGCTTTTTGCTGTTCTAGAATGGGCAGCGATTCATTGATTAGCTCCAATTCTCGTTGCTCTTTATAGCTTAACTTACGAGGTTTGTTTTCTTGTGAAGCTGGTGTGTCGATTGTTTTTTGAGCTTCGGTTTTTGTTTTTTTCTCTTTGCTTTCGGTCGCTGGCTTGTTTTTGTTTTCGATAAAATATTCGGTGTAGGTTCCCATATACCGTGTTATTTTACCGTCGCCTTCGAATATCATCAGCTCATCTACCACCTTATCCATAAAATAGCGATCGTGCGACACGATGAGTAAACAGCCCTGGTACTCATTCAGAAAATTCTCTAAAACCGTGAGCGTTGGTAAATCGAGGTCATTGGTTGGCTCATCTAGAATCAAAAAGTTTGGATTGGGGTAGAGCACTGCTAACAATTGTAAGCGTTTTTTCTCTCCACCACTCAGTTTCGATATGGGCGTATGCTGTTGTTCTGGTGAGAACAAGAACATTTCTAAAAATTGTTCTGCTCGCAATTGCTTACCATTTGCCAAAGGAAAAAAATCGGCAATGTCTTTTACAAATTCTACGACGCGCTGCTCTTCGATGAACGAAATTCCATCTTGTCTGAAGTGTCCTATTTTCAACGTTTCGCCTCGTTCTATGCGACCAGAATCTGGTTCGATTTCGCCTTCTAGCATCTTGAGAAAGGTGGTTTTTCCGACTCCGTTTTTACCGACCAAACCGATTTTCGCGCCTCGAGCAAAAATGTAAGAAAAATCGTCTAATATTTTCTTCTCGCCGAATGCTTTGAATACGTGTTCCATCTCGATTATCTTTTGCCCAAGTCGCGTCATCACCATTTCGAGTTTTATTTTCTGATCGATAATTATTCGTTTCGCGGCTTCTTCTGTTTCGTAGAAAGCATCGATTCTAGATTTCGATTTGGTGGTTCTGGCTTTGGGTTGTCGGCGCATCCATTCGATTTCTTTTCGGTAAAGATTTTTCGCTTTATCGATGTTGGCATTGGCGTTTTCTATGCGCAATGCTTTGTTGGTAACATAGGTTTCGTAATTACCCGAATGCACGTAGAGAGTCTGGTCTTCTAGCTCTAATATCTTGTTGCAAATTGCATCTAAAAAATACCGATCGTGTGTTACCAGAATAAGGGTTTTGTTTTCTTTGTTCAAAAAATATTCGAGCCATTCTACCATTTCGATGTCCAAATGGTTGGTGGGCTCGTCGAGGATGAGCAGTACATAACCACTCTCGAAACTCAAATCGATTAGAAATTTTGCCAACGAAATTCGTTTGCGCTGACCGCCCGAGAGTTTTCCTATTTTTTGATGAAGAAAATCAATTTTCAGTTTTGATAAAATTTCTTTGATAACGGGTTCTACTTTCCAAGCATCCATCAAATCCATCTGAGTCATTAGGTCCATCAATTGCGGATTCGAAGGGTCATTCATGATCATTTCATCGTACCGATGCACCAAATCCAATACCTCGTTCGAGTGATTGAAAATGTATTCTTCTGCAAGTAAATCATTGTCGAAATCATCGGATTGGTCCAACATCAAGATTTTTACATCTTTGCCAACTCGTACTTCGCCTTCGTCGGCGGTTTCTAAGCCAACTATGATATTGAGGAGCGTAGATTTTCCGCTACCATTTTTCGCAACAAAAGCAATCTGATCGCCTTCGTTTACATGAAAACTCACTTGGTTGAATAAGGTTCGAATGCCGTAGGTTTTGGTCAGATTTTCTACCGTCAGAAAATTCATTATTTTTGTGCCTCTAATTTATGATTGGGTTTCTTTTTTTTGAGCTAAAAGGGTTTTTCTTGCCTTCCTTATTTTTATACTCAATATAAGCAAAGATAAGACAAAGCAAATTGTAGCAATAATGCCTAAATATAGCAAAGATTGATGGATGAGTTTGGGATCGCCTTTTGTTATGAATAATATTCTGAAAATTTTCAGGTAATGGGTCAGCGGAATAGTGTCGGCAATGGTTTGTATCCACGCGGGCATCTGACTCATGGGCCAGGTAAAACCACTCAGAATAAAACTTGGGGTTGCCACAACCATGAGCACTTCTGTGGCTTTGAGTTGGGTGGGCAAAACGATACTCACCAAAATTCCTAAAAAACAAACCGCTAAAATAAACACGATTGAACTCCAGAAAAACGGCCAAAAACTTGCGTCTAATTTCATATCGTACCATACTCCATAAAAATAATAGAGGATGAAAATAAATATCGACATGAAGATATAGGGAAATATTTTTACAAAAATAAGACTCAAAGGATTGGCAGTCTGACTAATGAGTTCTGAGAAAGTTCCACGCTCGAATTCTGCTGCAAACGAAAGCGCCAAACCCAAGAGCAAAACCTGTTGCAATACGGTAAGTAAAACGCCTGGCAGCATGAAGTAGAGGTAATTTCCGCTTCGTATATTTTGCTTTATCATGGTCGTTTTGAAAGGCTCGTAATTTTGGCTTGCTTGATATTCTGGCACGCCTTGTTTTCGCATGGTTTCTATGGTGATGCCCGCTTTCAAGGTAGAGAGTACGGTGGTTATGGCAATGGCTGCAGTGTTCGAGGTGAGGGTATTGGATCCGTCTACAAAATAGACAATCTCGGGTAATTTTTTTTGTTGTAAATCTGACTGAAAATTTCTGGGGATAACTAAAACCACGTCAGCACCTAATTCTAAAGCCTTGTTTTTAGTATCGAATGTTGTGGGCAAAACTTCTGCAACTCTTACCGATTCGTTTTCGTTGAGCATATCGATTATTCGATGACTGGTGGTTGTGTTGTCTTCATCTACTACTAGGATGGGTAAATCGGTTACACTCCCTTTTTTATAAACATTTCCTATGAGTATACCGTACATTATCGGGGCACCCAAAAAAAGGATGGGCAGTACGGGATCTGTAAAAAATAATTTGAATTCTCTTAAGATGAGACGAAATAGGGTTTTCATAGGTTATTTATCGTTCAAATTCAATAAAACATTGGCCTTAGAAAGAATCTGCGTTGCTTGTGAGGCGTCTAAAGGAACTACTTTTATTTCGTATAAGGTTTGCTGTTGATTGAAATCTGGGTAAGCTGTAGAGATGTTGGCGTAGCTGCTAAGTGCTTTTATGGCTACAACTTTCGATTTTATTTTGAGGTTGTCTTTGTACGGTACTGTAACGATTACGGTTTGGTTTTGTGATATTTTTCCTATCTTGTTTTCGGGTATTGTAAAACGAAAATACGTGGTGTAATCCAATATACCGTTGGCTATAGCATAGCCAGGCAAAGCCAATTCGCCCAATTTCAGGTTGATACTTTCTATGCTCAGGTCTTGTGGTGCTTTTATGTGTTTTTCTTGTTCGGCAACCCCTACTTCTTGTAGTGCGCCTATGGCTCTTTCTTTTTGTCCAAGTGCCATTTGTTGTTGTTCTATTCTGGCGCCATGTATGGCATCGGCCAATTCGGCTTCTGCAGCCAAATATTGGTTTTTCGCTCCTTGGTATTTTGCGTACACTTCGTCGTAGGTTTGTTGAGAGATCAGACTATCGCGAAGCATATTTTGCATTCTTTTATTCGACTTTTGGGCAAAATCATATTGTTCTTTTAGACCAGCAACTTTGGCACGTAGTTGTTTTATCTGATTATCTGTTGCGCCTTTTTTTGCCATTTCGTATTGGGCTTGTGCTGAGCTAACGGCTCCTTCGGCCTGATTTTTTTTGGCATCGACTTCCGGAATGTCTAAAACGAAAAGCAAATCTCCTTTTTTATAACTTTTTCCTTCTTCGGCTAAGACTTGTTCTACTTTTCCTGCGACCTTGGTTACGATAGAAATTTGATCTTTTTCGGTCTTACCTTGAAAGATATTGTCGTCGTTTATGGCATTTTTATTATCCGATTTGCATGCTGCTAGCGTGAGTAATCCGAGGAGTAGAATTGGGGTATATAATTTGATTTTCATTTTTTTCTTATTCTAAAATTTTTTCTAATAATTGTCCGGTCGTTTGTAGCAAATCGTAGCTATAACTGCGTTGTTCTACCAGCTGTGTATAATAGGCCATATTGGCTTTGTAATAATCGTTTTCGGCAGCCAATCTTTCGGTAACATCTATGAGTCCTTGCTGAAATCTTTTAGATGCAATTGCTAAATTTTGTTTGGCGATGCTTTGCTGTTGATCGCTCACTTTTAGTTTTTCTTGTGCTGTTTCGTAATCTACTCTATTTTTTTTGAGCAAAAGATTCAATTTTTCTTCGGCTTCTTTGTATTTGTTTTCTTGCAAATTGAGTTCTATGCGAGCTTGTTGCAACTTGTTTTTATTCTGATTTCCATCGAAAATATCCCATTTGGCTGCTATTCCGATCATAAAATTAGGAAATAAGGATAACTCATTCATTTTCAGCGTCACATCTCCAGTTGTGCTTACATCTTTTAGTACGGTTTTTCCGGCAAAGAGCGTGGTGTAATTGAGTCCAGCAAAGGCAAAAACTTGAGGTAGTTTACTTCCTTTTTCTTTTTCTACCAGGAATTCATAGGCTTTTTTGGAGTGTTGCAAGGCGCTGAGTTCTCTTTTTTTAGACAAATCATACGTTTGGTGCAAAATATTGATTTCTTGCAAAGGGTATTCTATCGCTTGCAATTCTTCTAAGGGCAGGTGTGTAAGCATTTTGAGCTTATCGTAGAGCAATATTTTAGAGCCTTTTAGTTCAACTTTTTTCGATTCTAATTCCAATAATGCCAATTTTATTTTTTCTCTATCGTAGGGTATTGCTAAGCCGTTTTGTATGGCTTGCTGTACTTTTTGCCGTTCTTTGTCCAATCTTTTTTGCGAATTATCGATCAGGCTGTCTACTTGTTTCAGCAGCATCAATTGGTCATAGCTCTTTAGTATTTCGTTGGCGATTTCTTCTTTGCTTGCGTAGACCAGGTCATCCAAAGCCAATCTTTTTTCTTCCAAAGCTTTCAATCCGTTGGTGACTTGCAATCCCGAAAAAATCACCTGTGATCCCATGAGTCCGACATGTGCAAGCGCATTGGAGGTTTTGAATTTTTTTTCTTTTTCAAAAAGATCAACATCAATGATATTGATATGCTTCGAAGGGACATCCAAGACGCCGTAGGCTTGCATGTACGCCGCCCCACCAATTGCTTTGAGCTGTGGTGAGAGAATCCCTTTGGTTTCTAGAAGTTGATAGTCGTTTTTTTGAACCTCTAATTGCTTGTTTTGGATTTCGTAATTGTTCTCTATGGCAGCATTTATAGGTTTTTTGAGTTGAGGATCGATGAATTGTTGTGCGTGTAAATTCATCGAAAACAAAATGGGTAAAATTGAAAGTTTATAGGTAGAAAACATCTTGTTTTTTTGCATAAATTATACGAGTTTCGGATCGAGAAAAAATCGTACCAAACTTTTTATAAAGGGATTCAAACCAAAATCGCGAGCAAGGAAATGATCGTTGGTTCATCCAAGCTCTTAGATTTTATTTTCTATCGATTGGATGGATTGATCGAGCGACGAAATAATCGCTTTAGCAATCTTGTTTTCCAACGTCTCATTGGATTGCTCGTCTACAAATTGCGTTCCTCCAATAGTCTCTTGAAACTTGACTTGTCCAGTTTTTCCATCAAAAACTGTGAGGTAAATATAGGTTTGACCCGCTAGATTTTTGTTTATTTCTTTGTTGTCCATCGATTGGGCAATACCAGATTTTACCTGAATTTTGATGATGTCGTCTAGCATATTATTCGATGCCAATTTTGCGATGTCATTTGTAGCTGTGTCTTCGAGAAATGTAAATTCTCTTTGCTGTGTTGCAAATACTTTTTTTATAGCTTCTTCTATCTTGGCGCGTGGTTTATACTTCTTGTTGATGCTTGCCAAGGTCTCGTTGAATGTGTTCGATATCGAAATGTTTTCTGCCAATATTTCTTGCGAGTTGCTTTTGAAAACTCCTAAATCGTCGATGACGAGAATCAAGCCGCTTTTACCTGAGATGTTTTCGAAGAGGTTAGCATCGATCGAGTCTAATTTTTCGTTTACTTCTTGTAGGCTAACAATGTTTGTGCCTGAGGTTGAAGATTCTTTCGTGCCACATCCAATAAGTGCAGAAAAAATTATCGAAAGCGGTAAAAGGAAAATTACTTTTTTCATAAAGAAATATAAATTACAAAGTTTAAAGATACAATTAAAATTGATTAGTTTAACAATTTTCTTCTTGATTGTCATAGGTTTTGGCAATTTTTTCGATATTCAGACTTCGAGCCATGGCATCGAAAATTTCTTTGTAAGTACCCTGTTGTTCGTAGGCTTCTTCTTGGGTTCCGTGTTCGACCACTTCACCTTTTTTCATTGCATACCGATAATCGGCATCTATGATTTGCGAAATGCTGTGCGAAATAATAATAATCACGGTTCGATCTTTTTTGATGGCGTCCAAACTGTTTTTTATCTGCTCTGTAGCGATGGCATCTAGACTTGCGGTAGGCTCGTCTAAAAAGATAATGGGTGGATTTTTCAGATACATCCGAGCAATGGTAATGCGTTGTTGTTGACCGCCAGATAGGCGTAAGGCTTTGGATTGATAGCCTTCTGGCAACTCCATGTTTTGATCGTGAAAATAGGCTTTTTTTGCTGCCTCGATGACTTCGGATTCTGTTGTCTCTGTTTTTCCGTAACCAATATTTTCTTCGATCGTTCCGTTGAAAGCGTGATTTTTTTGCAGTACAAGTCCGATATTATCCCTTAGATAATGAGTGTCGTATTCGTTGAGGTCGACTCCGTCTATATAAATTTTACCCGAATAGGGCTGATAAAACTCATCCAACAAATTGATACGGTACTTTTTCCCGCTCCAGACAATCCGACCAAAGCGGTGATTTTATTGGGTTTAATGGTTAAGTTGGTGTTTTTCAGTTATTTGAAGCTGTTTGGATAAGTGAAATCGACATTTTCTACAACAAATTCACCTTTTATTTCTTTCGGAATGTATTTACCCGAATCTTCGATTTCATTATCGGAATCTAAAATTCCGAAATTAACTTTCAGAATAAATAAGCGCGTCATTCATTTCATCCTAAATTCGGTGCAATTGCCTTATCGGAGCCGAAACGTTGTTGAACAGTAAGATATGAAACATCATCATCCCAATCGACATACTGCCCTGAAGCACAAAATAAGCGGTGAGAATGATGATGAGAACCACACCAAATTGCTCGATAAACGATTTCAATCCGTCGAACAAAAAACTTGTTTTTCGGGTATGCATCTGATTGCTGGTCAGGCTTTTTTGCAACTCTAATTGCTTTTACCTTCAATCTCTTCACGGTTAAAAAATTTGATTACGGTAATGGAATCGATAATTGAGATGATACCTTGTGATTTTTATTCGCGAAAACCTCTTAGAATTCTTCACCATCCCCTGAGTATCTTGGCTTGTCGTTGGGTGATGAAAAAATAAATTGGTAGGATGAGTAATCCGACCAATCCTACATATAAATTCGCATTGAACATGAGGTACAGCGCCATGAAAGCGTTGGCAAATTGCGGAAGGATGTCGATAAAGAAATTCTGTACCAAGTGCGTAAGGTTTTCGATCCCTCGATCGATGCGTGTTTGTAATTTTCCTGCTTGGTTGTCGTTGTTGGTATAAAATGCCATGCGATAGATGAGAATTTTTTCGATGATCGCTTGTGCCCAATCTTGCGATACGAGGATTCTCAATTTTTCGCCATAGAAATTCTGTCCAAAAGTTACAAAAGCATTGATGATTTCTTTAGACAAGAGAATGACCGATATGGTAACAAGGATATTCCATCCTTCGGCAAGTCTTTTTCCATTTTCTACCAAGCTATTTATGATGTCTACGGTATATTGTAGCGTGAGTGCGTTTACCTGCGCTGCAAAAGAGCTTATAAGGTCAAAATAAGCGTTGCAATGACCAACTTTCGATAGGGTTTTACGAAAGGTCGTATTTTCTTGAAGAGGTTGAAAATATTCATCAGGAGTTGATCTCTATGATATTTTTGGTTAATTTATAATAATCTGAACTTACATCGTACAAATTATCGATCAAATCATCAATGCTTTGCGATTCAGAATTTTCAATATTAGATTTTGTAATGGTGATTTGTGGTTCTAAAGTCGAGTATTTCAAGGTGTTTTCGTATGGTCCGAACAATCGAATACTCTGCAACATTTGTGCTAAAGTTTTTCGAATGGTTTTCAGTTGCTCTTCGCTGAGCTGATAATCATGATTTTGTTTTACTATGAAATTGATTCCCGAAGCGTACGAAGTAAACATGTGATTGTAAATGGTAAACTGGTTGAGTTCTTTTGCGAATTTTTG
This sequence comes from Vaginella massiliensis, assembly GCF_900089075.1. GTDB lineage: Bacteria > Bacteroidota > Bacteroidia > Flavobacteriales > Weeksellaceae > Weeksella > Weeksella massiliensis_A. The sequence goes on along the minus strand of NZ_LT593747.1, from coordinate 548,712 downwards.
TTTTCCTTTTGGTTCCGAAATCATCCGCTGGAAAATCGATGTCACATCGGCCATATTCACAAACAATGCTTTTCGAGCCAGTTTGTAATCGGTTTCGCTCACCTCATTTTTCATAAATCGGGCATAACAATAGTACAGAAAATTGTAATTTGCGATAAGATTGTTGCGCAATTTTTCTTGAAAATTAGAACTTTCCCAGTTTGGTAAAATGACATAGCTCGCTGCAAATGCAAGAAATCCACCAATCAAAGTGTCGAGTAATCGTTCTTCGATAATCTCGATAGAATTTTTACCCGAAATGATTGTCAGCGACAGCATCAAAAAAGAGGTAAGAAACATTGTACCAATAACATATCGGTGTCTAATAAAGGTATAGTTGAGCAACATCAAGAGGATCATTAGACCAAAAACCACAGTATGATTGTCGATAAACATCACGATGGCAATTCCTATAATTCCGCCCAAAATAGTTCCTTGTATCCGTTGATAATTTCTTTTTTTGGTTACAGAAAAACCAGGTTTCATGATCACCAAAATGGTCATGATAAGCCAATACGAATAGTGTGAATGCAAAAAGAATAGCGTAATCAAATAGCCCAACAATGCCGTTACGGTAAGGCGTATTGCATGACGAAAGTGCGGAGAACTGATGTTGAGATTGTTGACGAGTTTACGCACCCGATAGCTTTCTTTGATAGTGAATTGGTCGAAATGCTCTAGCGGATTCTTTTTGTTTTCGTTGAATTCGGTCGAATGTGTAAAACGATAAATGTACTGAATCTTAGACACCGTTTTTTTGAGGTTGATGTAAATTCTCGAAAAAACGTAGATATTTTCGCCTTGTTTTTCAAGGGTTTCGATTGCCGAGTTTAGTTTTTCGAGTTCTTTAGAAAAATCAATTTTCTGTTCCGGAATTTTGTTCGAGTTGATGCAGTAGGCGATGTAATCGAGTTCGTTGGCGATGCGATTCAAAAATTTGTAAATGACTTTCAAGATTTTTTCGTCTTTATACTCGATTCGCAACTTGTTCATATCATAATGCGAACTGCTCACAATCTCGAAAATATCATTCAAATCAGAAAAAATAAACACAATCGATCGCCCAATAGAAGTCGAGTCTTTTACCAATTTTTTGTTGGCGTAGATCAATTCTCTAACTACGTTTTGCTTTTCGCTCACATCGACTTGTTTCACCAAAGAAAGTGAGATTTTTTCGTCCAAATCACTATCGACATCATAAAAAGAAGCTCGAATTCTGATGTAATCTGCCACTTGCATAATGCATTCAGAAAGTGCTTGTTGCGCCTTTCTATACGGCCTAAATGTCGAAATACTCAAACTTACTACGGTGTACCACAATGCACCAGACGAAATGAAAAGCGCATGCTCGAGTGGTGTGCCTACGGTGCGAAAATCGTTCATGTTCATCACCATTGCTAGCATGGCGGCTAAGCCAATCGAACTCGCTTTTTGTCCGAAAACCGCAATCAAACTCATCGAAAGACAAACCAAAATCAGCATCACGCCCAACAAAAGCGGACTTTGAATAGACAATTTGGTGAGCAGAGAAATGATAAAAATAAGCACCGTAGTGAGCAACATACTTATTCGCCTATCGCGTATCGGACCAGGAATGTCGGGGATATGAGCCAAAATAACGCCTAAGCTAATACTCACACCCAAAGATAAATGACCAAAATAGCTGCAAATAAGCGGTGGAATAAGAATACAGAAAGAGGTTTTGAGCCCGTCAGACAGGGCTTCACCATAGATAAAATTCTCTATATTCCTCTTTAAAGTCAAAATTCAAAATCTTTTGATACAAAAATAGAGAAGTACAGATGAAATAAAGAATGAAAAAACAGAATTATCGGATTCTTTTTGTTAAAAATATCTGAAATCCCGAAAACGTTCTACAAAAAATAAGGGTGTTTTCGCCACCATCAATCAACTTATATTTCTTTTTCAAAACATCGATTGGCTGATTGAAGTTTTTTGCTATGCTATTGACTTTCATCGACAACAATTCTTTTTTTGGTTGAGTTATAATTTTGATGACCTCATAAATCTTTCCAGGAAATTCTTCTATCAACAAATCCGAAGTATAGAGATGTGTATTTTGATGAAGTTTGGACAAATTGAATTTTTTTCCAACCAATTTGAATGCGCCAGCTTTCAAAATACTAGCATTTGGAGAATAAATGTAATGTAAACTATCGGTATAATTAATGTCTGCAACTGACTCATCTTCAAATCTATATTTAAAAATATCTTGTTTCGTTTTGAGGTTTATACAAACGATTTCGGGGTTGTTTCCGAGATAAAATTTATCCAATTTTACCAACATTTCTTTCACTTCATTTTTTACCGCTACAATATGGATTTGTTTTGCATGTTGCAATTGATGAATAGTCGAACTGATGTCTAAAAGCGGCGAAAGTTTTAGAAGAATTTGATCGGTTTTCTGCCAATATTCGTCTAAATAATCCAGAATATTCGGTTCCAAATCTTCTAAAATGAATTTTCGACCACCAGCGTCTCTCCGGGCAGGATCGAGGTAAATACAATCGAATTTCTCGTGTGAATTTTCGATAAAATACTCCTGAAACGTACCATGGTAGCATTTTATATTCAAGCCTAAGGTTTTTGCATTCGCTGCCACAATTTGGCTCAATTCCTTGTTTTGTTCGACATGCGTTACTACGCCAAAATTTTGGGCAAAGGCAAAGCAATCTATGCCAAAACCAGCGGTGAGGTCGATGAGCTTTTTTCCTTTTACAATGGTTGCTTTGTAGTTGGCTGTAAGCTCAGAACTGGCTTGTTCTAGGTTGACGCTCGGCGGATAATAAATGCCTGGTGTTGCGTAGAGCGAAGGGAATTTGTGTTGGGCAACTTGTTTTCCCTTGACTTGTTGTGCAATTTCTGCCGAGCTGATCGATGAAAAAGGAGATTTTTTCAACGAAAAACGTTGCGGATTTTCCTTTTCTATCGATTGTAAATATTGTTGAAATTCAGGGTTTAATATTTCCGAATTCACTTTATTGATTTTCTAATTTTTCTGCCAATCGGGTAGGGATGATTGGTACGAATAAGGCGTCACGAATAATCCTTTCTTGCGATTTTATTTTTTTTACATCGTTGGGATTTGGATATTTATTTACACCAATCAAACTCAATTTTCCTTCTGCAAAATCTGATTTCTCTTTTTTGTCTGAAGTATAAATCATGTCTTGAATGGTTTCGTTTTCCAAAGCGTTGATAAATCCACCATAAAGCTGAATCGTTTTGAAAGTTTCGAGCGATTTTTCTACAAATTGATTGGTGAGGCTTTCGATAAAATAACTACCAGCGACAGGGTCTGTAAATTGATCCATGAACGATTCTTTTTTCAATAAAAGTTGTTGCTTGGCTGCGATTTCATCACCAAACGCGCTTGCGTTTTCTAAATCGTTGTACGCATGAATGTTGATCGCATCTGCACCGCCTAATATGGCAGAATTGGCTTCTAACGAAGACCGTATAATGTTGTTGTAAATATCTAAAGTCGATTTGTTTCTTTTGGAATTTTCTACAAATAGAAACGCGTTTTCATCTACCTCGTATTTGTCTGTGATGAGTTTCCATAAGAAGCGAAAAGCCCGAAGTTTGGCAATTTCGAAAAAGAAATTGCTGCCAACTGCAAATTTGAAATAGATTTTCGGGATGATTTCTTTACCCAAAAATTCGATGTATTCTACCGCATGCGCCGCTGCAATAGCAATTTGTTGTAGGTGATTTGCTCCTGCATTTTGGTAAACATCGGCTTGTATGCTGATGTTTTTTTCGAACTTATCGATGATCGCTATTTTGCGAAGCTTATCGAGGGTTGATTGTTTGCTGTCATCTGGCCACATCCCGTTTTGGGCAAGGTAACCAAAAGGGTCATAATCCAAATAGGTGAGGTTTTCTAGTGACGTCAAAGCTCCCAAATCTGCCTGCTCGTTTGCCGGCAAAGAGACAAACAAATCTAGGTAATTTGGTAGTTTGCTATCGATTGCTGTTTGGCTATCGATAACATAGCCGTACAAAAAACTAGAGTCTTGTTTTGCATCGTTGTTGTAGGTCGAAATGATTTTCCAGTCTTTTGCAGTTCGGGGTAGAGGTTGTATGTTTTCGTAATCGATATCGTTTTTGGTATAGAGCGGTTTTACGTTGATTTCGTCTCGTGTTCCCCAAACCAAAGTTTGGTTGTATTCCAACCCTTTCAATTCGGTCTGTACTTTCAATTTCCATTCTTTATCGGTGATGGTCGGAAATTGGTCAAAGAAATTATTTTTCATGTTGTAAAGAATCTGGTTTTTCTATAACTTCTTGTTGTATGATGAAAATGTCCTCGTTGCTTTTCTTCAAAAAGTGTTTTTCTCTTGCAATTCTTTCCAATTCGGATGGATTATTTTTTAGGTTGTTTAATTTTTCGGTTTCAGCCTCCAAATGCTTTCGGTAGTAATCTTCGTCGTTTTCCAAACTTTTTATTTCTTTATCTAATTGTTGATGAATGAGAAACGAGTTTTGATCAAAAAAAATCATCCAAATAATAAAAATACTTCCAACAATCAGGTATTTGTTGAAAAAACGGGTGTACCATTTGGCGTTGGCTTTTTCGACTTCATCGAAAAAATCTTGTTGTTCTTGCTCAGACATCTCGATTAGGTATTAGGGTTTAGACGTTCTTTGATTACCGAAGATAGTAATTTTATGGCAACTTCGTTTTTCTTTTTCATATTTGGGATGATGATGTCGGCATAATTTTTCGATGGTTCGATAAATTGCTGATGCATTGGCTTCAATGTTTTTTGGTAACGATTGAGTACTTCATCCAAATCTCGACCTCTTTCTTGGATGTCTCTGCGAATTCTGCGAATGAGTCGTTCATCTGAATCGGCATGAACAAATATTTTTACATCGAACAAATCGCGAAGTTCGGCATCGGTCAATACCAAAATTCCTTCTACAATTATTACATCTTTAGGATGCGTCAAAATGGTGTCTTTGGTTCGAGAATGCGTGATGAATGAGTAGACGGGTTGCTCGATCGAATTCCCTTTTCTCAACTCTTTTATATGCTCTACCAACAATTCGAAGTCGATAGAACGAGGATGATCGAAGTTGACTTTGCTTCGTTCTTCGAAAGGAAGATGCTCGTTGTCGCGATAATAATTGTCTTGCGAAATCACAATCACACTTTCGGTGTTGATGTTGTTGAGTATGTTGTTGACTACCGTGGTTTTACCACAACCTGTACCGCCTGCAATTCCAATGATAAGCATGATGAAATGTATAATTATAAAAGTTGTGCTAAGATACGATTTTTTGATTTTTACTTTGTCTATAATGCGAATAAATTGTGAACGCTGGATGAAAAAAATTCGAAAAATGCTGTCAAAAAATAGTATCTTCGATCTAAGTAATTTGAACAATGGATTTTATAAATTTTTCAACATTGATATCCTTATTTTTAGGAATTGGACTTGCTGCGGCTTCTGGTTTTCGAATTTTCTTACCGCTTTTTGTATTGAGTGTTGCGGCTTATTTTGGCGCAGATTATGTGAATTTGGACGAAAGTTGGCGTTGGATTGGCAGTGTGCCGGCTATGGTAACTTTGGGCGTTGCCATGTTGGTCGAAATCGTTGCCTATTACATACCGTTGGTCGATAATTTTCTAGACATGATCAGTGTACCTTTGGCAGCGGTGGCCGGAACCTTGATGGTGGCAGCGAATCTTACCGATATGAGCGAAGTTGCCAATTGGTCATTAGCCATCATTGCAGGTGGTGGAACGGCAGTGGCGATAAGTTCGGCAACGGCAACAGCACGAGCCGTCTCGACAACCACGACTGCAGGTACTGGAAATTTTTTGGTGAATTCTGGAGAGACTGCCGGCGCAACTGTACTGAGTTTGACTTCTATTATTTGGGCACCTTTGGCATTTGTTTTTACGCTGATTGTTTTGTGCTTTGTGGTGATTCTTTACAGAAAACTTAAAAGACGCTCTCGTGAAGTTTAGCCCATTCAACCCGATCGTGCATATTTGTAATTCGTAAGAATAAAGCTATAAATAGAGCAATGGACTACAATATGCTTTTTACTATGTATTATGGTTGAACCATGCTTTTCTATCTTGTAAAATTACAGAATAAAGTAAAGTCTGGAGAAATTCTAAGTGTATAAAAAATGCCAAATGAAATTGGGTTCACTCCGCATTAGCTAAATGTTTAAGAATATTAGTTTTAAAATTGAGATATAAAAGATTATTTTCTATCTTGATTGATTAAATATACAAAAGTTTAATCTATTTTTTCTATTTGTATATAGCTACGTTCGCCAGGAACAATCGTATAAACATCTGCAACCGTTGCGATAGAAACTGCACCTTTTACATCTAAACTCAACACGTCTCCTTCGTCGAACATTGCTATGAATTCCATAACGCCTACTCGGTTTGCACCAGCATGAATTAAGAGGGCATCCGCAATAGGTACGTCTTTTGTCGCGATAACATAATCGGCTTTTTTGCAACAAAAGCTAATAAAGGGGAGCTCACGTGAAGTCCAGAAGTTTTGATCCTTAGGCTTACCATTACTTTGTAAATTCCTTTTTCTTTAATAGTAAAATTACTGAAGGTATCTCCTTCACCTTTTGGGTCAATGATTTCTAATTCGTCTATATCAGATTCACTATAGTTATGGAAAGGAACAGATGCTGTGTTGCAACCTACCAGAACACAAACAACATCTATAGAGGTTCCTGGTTGCATGCTTGCTCTTGTTTTTGGTGTGTATGAATGATCTAAAGTTGTCTTCCATTTTTCACCATCGTAGACCATGACTGTTTCATTCTCTTTCACATACATAATCATACCCTCCATAGAAGGGTCATCTTTAAAAAAATCGGGTTGGGTAGCATCATACAATGGTAACAGCGAGATGGAGTCTACTATTGGCAACATCAAACCTTTTGCTTTTTCTTTGTTACTTGATGGATTGATTAAGCTAAGAATTGCATGATCATTCTCGTAATCTATATCACCGATTACTACTTGTGCAGAGGCACAAGTTAGCATTGTAATTATGCTTATTAGATTTACAATATTTTTCATCTTTTAATCTAGTTTTTCGATATAAATAAATGTATCTGGATCGCTTGGGATATACGTAGCACCAACACCGACAGTAAGACCTGTATCTGGTTTGAGTCCCAAATCTAGGCGTATTTTGTCATTCGCTTTAAAACTCTTATCTATAGTGAATGAATTTACCATATCTCGTTTACCTACTGTAATCACAAGTCCATCCATGAGGTATTCGTGTTGTTGAAGATTTTCCCATTTATCCTCATTATTTCCAAAAAAAATTAGCCCTCAACGCTAATACGGTTGCTGTATTTCCTACAGAGAGACCTCCTGTAGCTTTTCCTTTTACTGATACGTTGATACGATAGATGCCATCTTCTTTGAAGATTATTTCACCTTCTGGACCTAATTCCAAATCAAGATTGTTGAATGAAAATTTTGATTCATCCTTTTTTACATTAAATTCTAAAGTTTTATATTTCGTAATACCAAGAGCATTCACAATTACGATATCTTCTTTATTTGATGATAAAATACTCACATATCGACTACTTAATAAGGATTTTTTACTTAAAACTTCCCATTTTTCACCATCGAAATGCATGATATCTTTTTCTTCTTTAGAATACACCAATAATCCTTTGTCTTCGGTATTAGGTAGGAAGGTGTCATTTTCTTCGTCATAATTGGGTAATTGGGTATAATCATCTACCACTGGTAGAATCAAACCTTTACCGTCACCAACAATTTGCAACAAAGCATGTGAATGAGGGTCATTTACACCATTAGAAATAACGACTTGTGCATTAACAAGTGTTTGTGCTAAAAAAGCTATTGCAAACACTAAAAAACTATTTAAATTTCTCATTATCTTATTCGCTAATTTTGGTGAAAATTATTTCGCGTGGATTATGTTCTGTTCCTTCTGTATGTGCGGTTAATGTAGCAACAACTGATACACCAGCACCAGGAGAGTGAATTTGAGCAACAATATAATCTTCTGGATTCATTCTGAGTGTTACTCTGGTATATGCAGTAGAATAACCACCTCCAACTCCTAGAATACCATATGATGAAGGGCTAAATGAGCTTATTTTTTCTTCTATTATCTCTCCCGAATCGTCTTTGTAACCGTAGTACAACCTATATTCAATACCTGAAGTCAAGTCAACCACATTCCCAACTGTTGTAGGGACTTGAATCATGATTTCGTATAGCCCACCTTGAGTTACTGTAAATTTAGCATCAGGAAAATAGTAATTAATACCTCCATATTTAATTGTGGCAGTACTGCGTTCTATGCCTAAATTGTCATAATCAACCATGTCGAATTTCAATCCTTCATGATTACCACAGAACAATAATAGAGCACATGCAACATATTGTTCATTATCTTTTATAGCATTGGTATAGAATCTGGCTTTATCTGCTTTGTAATCTGCTCTACCCTCATTTAACCATTTTTCACCCGTGTAGACAAATGGTGTATTCCAATTTTTATCATAAAAAAATAAACCTGTCATTTCTTCATCAGTTTCTTCAGGGTTGTTTTTAGGTAGATCATTGTATTCTTCAACTGTAGGTAGCAAGAGTCCTCTATGCTCTTTGTCGTCTTCTCCATCTAGGTGAAGCATCGCATATTCGTGTATATCAATTTCACTTTTCTTTGTTATACCCACCTGTGCATGGGAAAAATTGGCCAATACAATAAATAAGAAAGGTCGAATAAATTTCATTCTAATATCATTCAGTAGCATTTTTTTCAGTTTATTTTAAATAAGTTTTACATATATATTTTCAAATAAAATCTGTTTTAAAAACCTTATGGATACAAATTTATAAAATTTTAATGTTTTTTTTTCGAAATTGATTTAAAAATTTGTAAATATCCCCGAAAAATGCAAACTCAGAATCCCCGAATAAAAACTCCAAAAAAACAATTTAATTGCTTTGTGTATCTTTGTATCGTGATACGAGGCAATGCACATGAAAAATGAAAATCAAAGCTATCTACAGCAACTGAAACAAGTTATCAAAGATTATTATATAGACATCTATCGCTGGGCGACCAAAGACAAAGAAAATCAAGATTATGATTTTTTACAACTCGTGTGGCGGGTGCCAATCGCAATTTTGGCCATTATTTTGTCACCAGTTTTCTTTTTTGTTTTTTCGCTTATTTTCTTGGTTACTCTATAACTAAATGTTGTTGAAGCAGATTTTCAGGCCGTGGTTTGTGGTGGCAATCGTACTGTTTGTTTCGCACCAAATAAGTCAGAAAATTCTTCACATCAGGCTTGATTTGCTCGACAATTATTTAGACCCACTTTTGCTGATGCCTCTATTGCTACACGCTATTTTGTGGGAGAGACGACTTGTTTTTGGGTTTGACGAACATCATATTTTGCCAAAGATAATCATCTTTTTGGTTTGGCTGCTCGTGAGTGTTTTGGCCGAGTTTATTTTTCCTATTTTAAACAAAGGTTTCACAACAGATTTTGTTGATATATTCTTGTATGGGATAGGTTCGATAGTTTTTGTAAAGTTTTTCAATCTACCTGCCAGAAAATTGCAATAAAACTTATTTAAAAAGTTAAGATTAAAAAAAAGTCCCCAATCGTGCTTGACTTTTTGGGGACAGTATAGACTTGAATATTTTTTAAGAAGGAATTTATTCGAGCGGTCTTATCAAGCCTTCTTGCGTAATAGAGGCAATGAGTTCACCGTTTCGGTTGAATAGATTTCCTCTGGTATAGCCTCTAGCACCCGAAGCGCTTGGGCTGTCCATCGACACCAAAATCCAATCGGATAAATCGGGTTTGCGATGAAACCAAATCGAATGATCAAGGCTTGCCATTTGGGTATTGCCAAAATGCGCTTGCGAGGCATGCGGTTTCAAGGCAGTACCAAGAAGATTATAGTCAGACACATAAGCAATGAGTTCTTGTAAATCTTGTAGCGAATAGTCTTGCTTGAGCTCCTTGAATTTCACCCAAACATTCATAACGGGCGGATGATCTACTTTTTCGAACGGATTATCCAATTCTACCGGTTTGAATTCGATAGGTCTTTCTGCTCCGATAAAATCGAATAGTTTCTTGGGCAAAAAACTTCCAAACTGATTGAAGATTTCGCTCCAACTCATCAATTCTTCTGGCTGTTTCAGCTGAGGCATTTCGATTTGATGTTCGTAACCCTCTTGTAACAATTGAAACGAAGCCGCCATCACAAAAATGATTTTATCGTCTTGTTTTGCACTGATGTAACGTGTGGTAAAACTCCCACCATCGCGCAATCGCGCTACGTGATATTCAATCTCTTTGTTGAGGTCGCCTGTTAAGATAAAATAACTGTGCAACGAATGGCAAAAGCGATCTTTGGGTACGGTATTGTAGGCGGCATTCAAAGCCTGGGCTACCACTTGACCACCAAATACATTGCGGCTTCCCATGAAGTTGCTGTGTCCTATGTATATATTTTCTTCACGTTCTGTGAGAGACAGCAGGTCGATAAGCTCATCCGTAGTTTTCATTAATATCCTAATTTTTCTAATCGCTCTTGGTTTTTGAGGAGCGCGTTTTTGTATTCTGTTTTCAATCTGCCGACCAGGTCTGCAGTTGTTGGTACATCTTGTATTCCGGCAACTCCTTGTCCGGCAGACCAAATGTCTTTCCAAGCTTTGTGCCCATCTGTACCAATGAGTTCCGAGAAGTTTTCTTCTTTTTCTTGCGTAATGTCGATGCCAGCTTTTTCGATACTTTTTTTCAAAAAGTTAGCATTCACTCCCGAAATCCCGTCGGTATAGACCACGTCTTCGATATCAGATTCTAAAATGATTTGTTTGTATTCTTCGTCGGCATTGGCTTCCTTAGTGGCAATAAATCGTGTTCCCATATAGGCAAAATCGGCTCCCATGGTTTGTGCTGCCAAGACATCCTCGCCATTATTCAATGCGCCAGCTAATAGTAAGGTGCCTTTGTAGAAGGTTCTAATCTCGTCGATCAATGCAAACGGATTTGCCAAACCAGCATGACCACCTGCACCAGCAGTTACAGCGATGATGCCATCTACACCAGCTTCTGCTGCTTTTTCTGCATGGCGTTTTTTGATTACATCATGAAAAACCAAGCCTCCATAACCGTGTACTGCATCTACAATTTCTTTTACAGCTCCAAGAGAAGTGATGATCAAAGGAACTTTGTATTGGGCACAAAGTTGCAAATCTGATTGGATACGCGGATTGGTATGATTTACAATGATATTCACGCCAAAAGGTGCGGCTTTTTTGCCCGTTTCTTCTTCAAATTTCTTGAGCTCGGTGGTGATTTCGATCAACATTTTTTCGAAATCTTCTACCGTGCGTCCGTTGAGCGAAGGGAAAGTTCCGCAAATTCCGTTTTTACATGCCTCGATAACCAATTGAGTTCCGGAGACCAAAAACATTGGCGATGAAATGACAGGGATTGTCAAACGTTCTTTAAATTCTGTTATCGTCATTTTATATAATGCTTTGTTCGACGCAATTTAGAAAATTATATTTATTTAATGAACTTACAAATCTATCTTTGCTCACTTTTCTGTAGATTAGTGCCTCGAAAGCAATAGTAAAAAAGAATGTTTTGAATTTTAAAGAACATATCCGACGGAATATCAATTTGGCTGTGCCTGTGATGATTACCCAAGCAGGGCAAATTATGGTGAATGTAGTAGACAGTGTCATGGTGGGAAAACTGGGAACAACTTTCGATTATGTGATAGATCCTACCTTGTCCAAAGTGTCGTTGGCAGCAGTAACATTGGGTAACTCTTTGTTCATGATGCTGTTGGTTTTTGCCTTTGGGTTTAGCTTTGCGCTTTCCCCATTGATAGCAGCGGCAGATGCCAAAAAAGACGAAGAAGAAGTGTCGAATTATTTCATTCATAGTTTGATTTTAAATGTTGTTTTGGCAATCTTATTGGTGATTTTGATTACCCTTGCAAAACCGCTGATTTATTTTCTGAAACAACCTACCGAGGTGGTAGACATCGCCATACCGTATCTCACCATCATGACCTTATCGATGATTCCGTTGATGATTTTTCAGACGTATCGGCAATTTTCTGAAGGCTTATCGTTGACTTTGCCCATCACTTTTGCGACCATCATCGGGAATGTTTTCAATGTTTTTCTCAACTACGGTTGGATTTACGGTAATATGGGATTCCCGCGTTTAGAGGTCGCTGGCGCTGCTTGGGGAACCTTTTGTTCTAGAATTTTAATGTTGATCATTTTGATTCTCATCCTCCGACGTTTCAAAAAAACGAAATATTATTTACAACGCATCAGTTTCAAAAACCTTTCGAAAAAATATTTCAGACCTATAATCCAATTAGGCATCCCAACGGGCTTAACCTCTTTTTTCGAGATGAGTGCTTTTTCCGTTGCTGCCTTTATTTGCGGTTATACGTTTATGAATACGGCAGAAGATCTAGATTTGGCAAAGATCAATCTCGCGGCGCATCAGATTGCGATCAATCTCGCCTCTACAACGTTTATGATGTGTACGGGCTTTGGTGTGGCAGCAACCGTTCGGATAGGAAATCAATTGGGCTTGAAGGATTATAAAACTTTGCGAGAAGCCGGTTGGTCTTGTGTGATTATGGTATTGACGATGATGACAATCTTTGGTTTACTTTTTATCCTATTCAGAACGCCATTAGCCCAAATTTATACCAACGAACACAACGTGATTGAATTGGCAAGTCAATTGCTCATCGTCGCAGCATTTTTCCAACTGTCAGACGGCTTGCAATTGGTTGTCCTCGGAGCGTTGAGGGGGATGCAAGACGTGAAAAAACCCTCGATAATTTCTTTTGTCTCCTATTGGGGTATTACCATCCCGATATGTGCTATATTAGCAATACATTTCGAGATGAGAGCTTTGGGCGTGTGGATTGGTCTTGGTGTTGGACTTACCGTAGTGGCAATTCAGCTGATTTACCGTTACCACACACAAACTCGAAAAATGATTTTAGAACATAATTTATAAATAGCATACAATATGGAATTACCAAAATTTTTAATCGCAGACAATTCAGAATTTCCAGAAAAGATTTTCATTTTGCATACCGAATATCCTAGATTTCTTTTGGATGTTGAGAACGAAGATGTCGAATTTTTCGAAGAATTGAACGAAGAAGATTCAGACGCAGTATTCGAAGAAGAAATGACGGCTTTGGTAGAGCAAGCTTATGTTTTTTTTGATCGCGAAATGGATTTGTATGATGAAGCTGATGATATCGATTAACAGCGCCATAACTTTTGTACCAAAAGAAAAAGTCATTTTTTAGATTTCTTGATGATATTTTTAAAAATATTTAAAAATAAATATTATTTTGCGAATCGAATTATACTAACACTGAGTTTAAATGAAATTTACACGTTTATTTGATTTTATCTATAACCAATTAGAAAATAACCCAAAAGAAGACGCACTCGTGAGCAAAATCAATGGCGAGTGGGTGAAAACATCTACGAAAGAATATGTAAACAAGGCAAACACGTTCAGTAGAGGTTTGTTGAAGTTGGGAATAAAACCGCAAGATAAAATTGCAATCGTAACCTCTAACAATAGAACCGAATGGAATATCTGTGATATTGGTATACAGCAAGTTGGAGCAATTTCGGTGCCATTGTATCCGACATTGTCCCCAGTTGATTACGAATATATTTTGTCGAATTCAGATTGTAAAATTTGTATCGTTTCGGATAAAGAATTGTACGAAAAAGTCTTGAATGCCAAGGCAAATGTGCCACTTCTTTCGGGGATTTATACTTTTGACGAAGTTGCTGGCGCCGCAAACTGGTCAGAAATTTTAGACTTAGGAAAAGATTCATCAACACAAACCGAAGTAGACGAACTGAAAAAATTGGTGAAACCATCCGATGTGGCGACCATCATTTATACTTCTGGAACAACCGGAAAACCAAAAGGAGTAGTCTTGACACACGAAAATATCGTAAGCAATGTTTTGATGAGTGATGAGCGAGTTCCAGATTTCCCGAAAGATGCGCGCGCCTTATCGTTCTTGCCAATCAATCACGTATTCGAGAGAATGCTGATCTATTTGTATCAATACAAAAATATCGGAATCTATTATGCCGAGAGTATCGATGCTTTGGGTGAGAATATGAAAGAAGTAAAACCACATGTCATGACTGTGGTGCCACGATTGGTAGAAAAAGTGTACGATAAAATTTACACTACTGGAGCTGCTGCTGGCGGATTGAAAACTAAAATTTTCATGTGGTCGTTGAAACTGGTCGAAAACTACGAGCCTTACAAAAATTATGGATTCATGTATCGACTAAAACATGCACTTGCAAGCAAATTGGTTTTCAGTAAATGGAAAGAAGGAGTAGGAGGAGAATTGCGCGTGATGGTGTCGGGTTCTGCGGCATTAGCTTCGAGACTCAACCATATTTTCTGGGGAGCTGGAATCCCAATTTTAGAGGGTTACGGACTTACCGAGACTTCTCCGGTAATCTCTGTAAATAAGATGGAAAAAGGAATGTTTGGAATCGGAACGGTAGGAGCTCCGCTCAAAGGTGTTGATGTAAAAATTGCCGATGACGGTGAAATTCTTGTAAAAGGACCTAATGTGATGAAAGCCTACTATAAAGATGAAGAAAAAACAGCCGAAGCCTTTACTGCCGACGGATACTTCAAAACAGGGGATATTGGTGTTTTGGAAAATGGTTTGTTGAAAATTACAGATCGCAAAAAAGAAATTTTCAAAACCTCTGGAGGTAAATACATTGCACCACAACTGATCGAGAACCTGATGAAGCAATCACCTTATATCGAACAAATAATGGTGGTGGGTGAAGGAGAAAAAATGCCGACTGCCTTTATTCTGCCTGCTTTTGAAAAATTCATTCAGTTTGGTGATAAATTATCTCGTGAAGAATTGATAAAAAATCAATCAGTAATCGATACGATTCAGAAAGAAGTAGACACTCTAAATAAAGGATTAGGACATTGGGAACAGGTGAAAAAATTTGCGCTTGTTGCGGATGAATGGTCTGTTGACACAGGAGAATTAACCCCAACACTGAAGTTGAAAAGAAAAAATATCTTGGATAAATACAAAAAAGAATACGAAGAATTGTACGGAAGATAAAAAAGAGAGCCTTTTGGCTCTCTTTTTTATCAATATTATTATTGCATATTCTAGTTCATCGAACAAGCATTTGTTACAATATTAGCGCCAGGTACTTCTTTTATTTTACCAAAGCCACCAGCTACGTCTATTAGATTTTCGTAACCTCTAGCTCTCAGAATAGAAGTGAAAATCATCGAACGATAGCCACCAGCGCAGTGTACCAGATAGGTCTCCTCTGGGTCTACAAGATTCATGCTTTCATTTATGAAATCTAGCGGAGCCAAAGTTGCATCTTTTATATGAGCCGCATTGTACTCTCCAGGTTTACGAACGTCTAGCACTTTCAATTCTCCTTCGTCGACCAATTCTACAAATTCTTCTGGCGTAATCGATACGATTTCGTCAAATTCTTTTTCTGCATCTTTCCACGCGTCAAATCCGCCATCCAAATAACCAATTGCATTGTCGTAACCAACACGTGCAAGACGCATGATAGCTTCTTCTTCCATTCCTTTATCGGTGATCAGCAAAATTGGCTGTTTCAAATCTTTTATCAAAGTGCCAACCCAAGGAGCAAATTGTCCTTTGAGCCCTATGTTGATTGAATTTGGAATAAATCCGGCAGCAAAGATTTGCGGATCACGAACGTCCAATAACAAAGCTTGCGTTTCGTTTGCAATTTGTTCAAATTCTTCTACCGATAAAGCTTTCTTTCCACGATTGAGAATCGTATCCAAAGATTCATAACCGTTGATATTCAATCGTACATTTTCTGGAAAGTAAAAAGGCGGAGGTAAAAGCCCATCGATGAGTTCGTTTATAAAATCTTCTTTAGACAAATTGACATCCAATCCGTAATTTTTTACCTTCTGATTGCCTAAGGTGTCAAAGGTTTCTTTGCTCATATTTTTACCACAAGCCGAGCCTGCACCATGAGCAGGATATACTATAATGTCATCTGCCAAAGGTAAAATTTTGTTGTGCAACGAATCGTACAACATGCCAGCGAGCTTTTCTTGAGTAAGATCGTTGTTTAATTTTTGAGCTAAATCTGGACGTCCTACATCACCTATAAATAGTGTATCGCCAGTAAATATTGCCGTTTCTTTTCCGTTTTCGTCTTTCAATAAATAGGTCGTGCTCTCTAGGGTGTGGCCAGGAGTATGAATTGCTGTAATGCTGACATCTCCCAACTGAAACGTTTCGCCATCATGTGCTATATGTGCATCGAATGTGGGGTTTGCCGTTGGTCCATATACAATGGTCGCACCTGTTTTTTGGGCTAAATCTACATGTCCTGAAACAAAATCTGCATGAAAATGAGTTTCGAAAATGTATTTTATCTTAGCATGATGAGCATTTGCCTTGTCGATATACGACTGGGTTTCACGCAAAGGATCGATGATGGCAACCTCACCATTAGATTCTATATAGTAGGCTCCTTGTGCTAAGCATCCGGTATAGATTTGTTCTATTATCATGGTTTGTAAGTGTTATATTGCAAATTTATGAAAATTTCTGTATCTTTTCGAGGTTTGATAGAGTTATGACATTCTTCGAGTTTTATAATTTCGAAATCGTTTTCGAAATACCTGCGGTATTCTTCAATTGTTCCTCCAAAAGGTGGATGATCTTTACCGAAATCTATTCCAAATAATACGCCAACCAATTTTCCGTTGGGTTTCAATAATTGTTTTATTTTTTCAACATAATGATTTCGTTGCGTTGGATGAAGGGAACAAAAAAAGGTCTGTTCCAAAATCAAATCATATCGAGCTTCATGGTCGAAAAAATCTTCGTTTACGATGCAGATTTCTGGAGTGTTTTTGAATTTCTCTTTTAACTTTTCAACCAAAACCAATGAGTAATCCAACAGCGTAATATCGCGAAAACCTTTACTCACCAAATATTCTGCTTCGTGTGCATTGCCACAACCTGGGATCAAAATCTTGAGGTGCTGATCTTCTAGCTGATCGATGTAGTGTTGCAAGGGTGTCGTAATGGTTCGAGCATCCCATTGGGTAAGATTGTTTCTATACCTTTCATCCCAAAAAATTGCATCAAATTTTTTCATGTTTTTAGTTTAAAATAAATTCCTCTATAAAGATAAATATCGCCATGGCAATGATGAAAAACGCAAACATTCTTTTCATTTTCGGAGTCGAAACTTTTTTGGCTAAGTAGGTTCCTATCAAAATTCCAATCATCGAAATACTCACAAATTCCAACAGAAAAAGCCAATCTATTTCCAAATGCATCACGTCGCCAATAAAAAAACCGATGAGCGAATTGGTTGCAATGATGAATAAAGAGGTCGCCGCGGCTCTTTTGATTTCTAATTGAGCAATTACCATGAGTGCAGGCACGATTAAGAAACCGCCACCAGCACCAACCAAACCCGTAAGGCTACCAATGAAAAAACCTTCTGACAGAAGTAAGGGGTGAAATTTGGATTTTTGTTTTCGAAGTGGTCCTTGTCGATTACTGAGAATAGAAATGGCGGCGAAAAGCATCAAAACAGAAAAAAGACCAAACATACCCATTCGTCTTGTGACCATAAAATCTCCAATCTTGAATAAATTTTCGGGCAAATTGGGCACTACAAACAACCGGACGATAGAAACACCGACCACTGCAGGAATCCCGAATATAAAAACAGCACGCCAATCGACCATTTTGTTGATAGCCTGTTTTATGCCGCCAACCAAACTCGTAGAACCCACAATGAATAGGGAGTAGGCGGTAGCAACTTTTTCGTCAAAATCAAACAAATAAGCGAGAACAGGCACCGCTAATATAGACCCGCCACCACCCATGAGTCCTAAGACCAAGCCGATGAATAATGCACTTACAAAACCAATGATTTCTTCTAAGCTCATAAATTTTTTGTCGAATTTACGATTTGTTTGTAACAAAGAGTAGTATCTTTAGAACTAATTAGTAAAGAAATTAAGTATTAAAAATGAAAAAATTATTACTATCGCTAGTTTTGGTAGGATCTTCATTATTCGCTCAGAAGATAGAATTTGAAGAATATACATTATCAAATGGATTGCATGTGATTTTACATCAAGATAATACGGCTCCGGTTGTCACTACATCAGTGATGTACCACGTAGGAT
This sequence comes from Vaginella massiliensis, assembly GCF_900089075.1. Taxonomy (GTDB): domain Bacteria; phylum Bacteroidota; class Bacteroidia; order Flavobacteriales; family Weeksellaceae; genus Weeksella; species Weeksella massiliensis_A. The sequence goes on along the minus strand of NZ_LT593747.1, from coordinate 530,337 downwards.
CAAAAGACGAACAAGTTGGTAAAACTGGATTTGCGCACTTTTTTGAACATTTGTTGTTCGAAGGAACGCATAACATTCAAAGAGGTGAATGGTTCAAAATAGTCTCTTCGCATGGCGGAAGAAACAACGCGAATACAACAGCAGATAGAACCTATTATTACGAAACATTTCCATCGAATAATTTAGAAATCGGCTTGTGGATGGAATCTGATCGTATGTTGCAACCCATCATTAATGATATTGGAGTAGAAACCCAAAAAGAGGTTGTAAAAGAAGAAAAAAGACAACGTTTAGACAATCAGCCTTATGGTCGTTTTGCTTACGGTGAATCTTTGTCACCTCACGTTTTCGATAAACATCCTTATCGTTGGAGTGTGATCGGTTCGTTCGAAGATTTGAGCAGTGCCAAACTAGAAGATTTTCAGTATTTTAGCAAAAAGTATTATGTGCCAAACAACGCCGTTTTGGTGGTTGCTGGTGACTTCAAAAAAGACGAAGTTAAAAAATTGATCGACCAATATTTTGGCATTATTCCTCGTGGTGCAGAGGTGAAAAAATCTTTCCCGAAAGAAGATCCAATTACCAAAGAAAAACGCGTTACAGAATACGATTCTAACATTCAGATTCCATTATTGGCAATCAACTATCGCACCTCTGACAACAAATCTAAAGACGCCTATGCGTTGGACATGTTGTCGACCTACCTCACCGGTGGTAAAAGTTCTGTTTTGTACAAAAAATATGTAGACGAAACCAAGCAAGCTTTGCAAATCTTTGCCTTCAATCGTCAACAAGAAGATTACGGAATTTACACCATTGGCGTTTTGCCGCAAGGTAAAGTATCGTTAGAAACATTAGAAAACGAGATTCAGAAAGATATCGAAAAGGTTCAAAATAATTTGATTTCTGAGCAAGATTATCAAAAATTATTAAATACAGTAGAAAATAATTTTGTTGCCCAACGTTCTGGAGTAGAGAATATTGCACACGCTTTGGCAGATGCCTACATGCTGCAAGGCGATACCAATAAAGTGAATACCGAATTGGATATGTACCATTCGGTGACAAGACAAGATATCCAAAATGTGGCAAAAAAATATTTAGGGAAAAATCAGCGTGTGATTGTAAATTATTTACCACAGGCCGATAATGCAGAAACTAAAAAATAATTAACAAAGAAATCAAATGAAAACAAAAATATTATCACTTGCTTTTGCTTTTTTAGCCGTATCGCTTAGTGCACAGATCGATCGTCCGATGCCAAAAGCAGGACCATCGCCTACCGTAAATTTAGGAAAATCGCACGAGTTCAAACTGAGTAATGGACTCACGGTAATTGTAGTCGAAAATCATAAATTACCTCACGTGAGTGCAACTTTGAATATAGACAACAAACCATTTGCGTTAGGTTCTAAAAAAGGAGTTGAAAATTTACTTGGTGAAATGTTAGGAACAGGAACCAAAGGCATCTCGAAAGACGATTTCAACCAAAAAATCGATCAATTAGGAGCTCGAGTGAATTATTGGGGTAGTGGAGCATCTGCTTCATCGCTTACTCGTTTTTTTGACGAAGTTTTCGGTTATTTTGCAGACGGAGTCATCAATCCAAATTTTACACAAAACGAATTCGAATCGGTAAAAAATCGTTATCTTGAAGGTTTGAAAGCTGATGAGAAAAGCGTAGATGTGGCGGCATCTCGGGTTCGTAAAATGCTAACTTACGGTGCTGCTCATCCGTTTTCGGAATACGATTCTAAAGAAAATATCGAAAAACTCACCTTGACCGATGTGCAGCATTATTATACCAATTATTATCGTCCAGACAATGCCTATTTGATTTTTGTGGGAGATATCGATGCGAAAAAAGCAAAGAAATTAGCCGAAAAACATTTAAGCAAATGGAAAAAAGTTAATCTGAAAATTGCTGACTTGCCCAAGGTTGAAGAGGTAAAGAAAACAGAAGTTGATGTGGTCAATATGCCAAATGCCGTACAATCTGTCGTGGCGGTATCGTATCCTGTGAATCTGACCAAAAAAGACCCAGATTACTATGCAGTGTTGGTTGCATCTACTATTTTGGGTGGAGATTTCAATTCAAAACTGAATATGAATTTGCGCGAAGCAAATGGTTGGACCTATGGTGCACGCGGAGGCGTGTCGGATTCTCGATACATTGGGAATTTCTCGACCAACGCAACCGTACGCAACGAAGTCACCGACAAAGCCGTGGTAGAAACTATGAAAGAGATCCGATCGATGACGTTAGAAAAAGTAGATCAAGAAACTTTAGAAAATGTAAAAGCTAAATTCTTAGGCAATTTCGTTTTATCATTAGAAAGACCAGAAACCGTTGCCAGCCAAGCATTAATAAAGAAAACAGAAGGCTTGTCAGACAGTTTTTATGCAGATTATATCAAAAACATCAACAAAGTTACCGTGGATGATGTTTTACGCGTTTCTAAAAAATATTTCAGACCAGACCAAGCAAAAATTATCGTAACGGGCAAGGCAAGCGAAATAAGCGAGGGATTGAAAGCATTGAATTACCCAGTGAATTTCTACGATAGTTATGGAAATAAAATGGCTGATCCGGCTACGAGCAAAAAAACAACCGATACCACAACTCAGCAAATCGCAGAAAACTTCTTAAAAGCCGTGGGAGGGAAAGCGAATGTTGAAAAAGTGAAAACGGTAAATAAAATGGGTGCGCTCGAGTTGATGGGTATGAAAGGTGAATATACGGTAAAAACTTCGAACCCAGACAAATCGCTGAGTACGATAAAAATAATGGGAATGGAAATCAAAACCATGTTCGATGGCACCAAAGGCTATATGTCGCAAATGGGACAAAAGAAAGAATTTGGAGAATCGGAGGTGAAATCGTTGAAAGGATACAATGCAAATTTCCCAGTATTATCTTCTAATTTCACCAAGGCTGTCGTAGAAGGCATCGAAACCTTAGACGGTAAAGAGGTTTACAAAGTAGTGATAAAAGATGCAAATCGCACCGAATATTACGACACCAAGACAGGCTTGTTGCACAAAGTGAGCATGGTGATAGATACTGAAATGGGTGCCGTAGATACTGCTACAATCTATAGCGAATACAAAGCCTTCGATGGCATTTTATTCCCAACCAAAGAAGAGATTGTTGGTGGTGGACAAACGATGGTGGCAACATTCGATAAAATTGTTGTCAACAAAAATGTCTCAGATGCTGATTTCAAATAAGAAAGCATAAAAAATGATTGAAAAAAATCCGGGTATGAATGCTCGGATTTTTTTATATTTATAAAAAATTGATAAAATGGAACTTACACCACTCAACATGATCGAAATCGATCGAGAAATCACCAATACAAAACGATTATTAGAAAAAATCGAAGATCAACATTTGACCTACAAACCGCATCCAAAATCCATGACATTGGGCGAATTGGCAAATCATATAGTAGAATTGCACGGCTGGGTTGTAGAAGGAATTACGAAAGAGGTATACGACTTTCACAAAGATTATCAACCCTCTAAAATCGACAATGTCGCACAACTTATAACGAAATTGGAGTCTTTTCGGGAGGAAAGTAAATTGGTATTAGAAAAATTTTCTGCGTCAGATTGGGATGCCGACTGGAAATTGATGGCAGGTGAGCACCTGATAGCACAAATGCCAAAAGTAGCAAGTTTTCGTTTCATCATTCAGAATCATTTAATTCATCATCGCGGTCAACTCACCGTTTATATGCGACTTTTGGATATTCCGTTGCCTGGAATTTATGGCCCTTCGGCAGACGAGAAATCTTCTTGATTATAAATTTGGCACAGAATATGGTTTATCGATAGCGAATGAGAATTGATAACCTAACACAGTATGAAGAATTTAGTGAGAAGCTTGCTTTTTGTTGTTTTTAGTTTGACAATGTTTGCTTGTACGCATCAAGTGCATCGTACCAAAACAACGCACAAAAAATCGAATGTATATCAAAACAAAAAGCATAAAAATTTGCCTCCAGGTCAGGCAAAGAAAGTTTACGGAACCAAATCGGCAAAACCATTTGCGCCTGGACAGCAAAAAAAGCACAAGAAAGTGCGTAAAAATAGAGGAAAGCATCATTTATGATGGAGGTCCGAAGTTAAAAATTAAACCTCAAGAAGCCGTCTCACAACTGAGGCGGTTTTTTTATATAAATAATGGATTGATTATTAGGTGATTAATATAGAATTCACTATATTTAACTACTTAATTTTCAGCGAAATGAACTATAGAATTAAAGAATATAACCAATCCCAAAACTGGTTATTTCCACCTTCGATAGAAGAATTAATTCCGACTAATCATCCAGTAAGAATCGTAAACAACGTAGTTGAGAAGATAGACTTAAAACCTCTTTTAGAAACTTACAGTCGGGAAGGACATCCTAGTTATCATCCAAAAATGATGCTCAAAGTGATGGTTTACGCTTATATGGACAATATTTATTCCAGTAGAAAGATCGAAAAAGCCCTCAATGAGAACATAAACTTTATGTGGCTTTCTGGTAGAGAAAGCATCGACCATAATACGATAGCCCGATTTCGAAGCAATAAGTTAAAAGCCGTATTCAAAGACATCTTCAAACAAGTGGTATTGCTTTTGGCAGAAGAAAAATTAGTGAGTCTCAAACGAGTTTATACAGACGGCACCAAAATAGAATCGGTAGCTGGAAGATACACCTTTGTCTGGGGAAATTCCATCAAGACCAATCGGGAGAAAATGATCAAACAATTAGAGGATATGTGGCAATACGCGCAGTGCGTTGCTGATGAAGAAGACCAAGATCCCGAGCCACCGCAGTTCAAAAAACTTGATCCTGAAAAAGTCCAACAAGCCGCAGATAAAATCAACCGAATCCTAAAAGAAAAGTCTGACGATCCAAAGAAAAAAGCCAAATCCCGTTACATCCAAAAGAATTTTGCGCCGAACTTAAAGAAATACCAAGAACAAGAAAAGTTACTACAAGAACGCAACTCCTACAGCAAAACCGATCCCGATGCGACCTTTATGCGCATGAAGGACGACCACATGCAGAACGGACAATTAAAACCCGGCTACAATGCACAAATCAGCACCGAAAACCAAATCATCGTCAACTATACCTTACATCAAGACACCAACGACATTCATACTTTAAAACCTCATTTAGAAAACCATAAAAAACTCTACAATGAGCTTCCCGAAGAACTCACCGCAGATGCAGGATACGGAAGTGAAGAAAATTACGAACTTTTGGAGGACAAAGCAATCAAAGCCTTTGTAAAGTTCAACACCTTTGACCAAGAACAAGGCAAATCAAAGAAAAGAAAAAATCCCAAACCCTTTGAACGAGACTCACTCTATTATAATGAAGCGCAAGATTTTTATGTATGCCCGATGGGACAACGTATGGACAAGCGCGGTGAGCGAAAAGTCCAAACAAAGTCAGGATATAAGCAAACCTATAGTTGTTATAGCGCTAAAAACTGCAATGGATGTCCGCTCAGAAGCCAGTGCTTCAAGGGGAAAAACAACAGGACAGTAGAAAGGAACCATAAATTAGAATACCACAAACAAAAAGCAAGAGAACTTCTCACATCCGATATCGGAGAAATAAGAAGAAAACAAAGAACTGCTGATGTCGAACCTACATTTGCCCAACTCAAACACAACCGAAACTTCAAAAGATTTACCCTAAAAGGAATTGAAAAAGTGGAATTAGAGTTCGGATTGCATGCTTTAGCTCATAATCTGAAAAAGATGAGTGCGTAAACAAGAATAATAACTCATCTTTTTCTAAATTATTAAATTGAGTTGGTTTTTGACCTCAATTTTTTAATCATAAAAAAACCGTCCCGATTTTATAAACGAGACGGCTTCTTTTTTATACAATTCTATTCAGAAAATGGTTCAGATAATTTTTAATCTTTGTCAACTTCATCACCTTTTCCAAAAGTTCTACTCGAGCCTGACCGTCAAAATCTTCACTTTGGGTCAACGGTAAAAGATTTTTGATTTGATTTTGAATGTATAAACTCTTGAAATTGAGCAAAGTATCGCGTACCTCACGGTCTACATTATGCTCAATATCTTTGATGAAAATCTGTTGTTTTTCTTTCCAGTTTTTACTTACATGATAGGGGGAAATCAGTGCCTTAGATGTAAAATTAGTAATTTCTTCATCCATCATTTTTATAAAAAAATCTCCTGTGCGCAACTCATCGTTTTCGTATCCAAACATCACTTCGTCTAAAATTTTTTGGTAAAAAGGATTTTGCAATTGCAATTGATCGACACTCAATTGTTGTATGATTTCTTCGATTACCGTGGTTTCGTAGCTGTCGTTGTTTTCATCTCTGAGCGAAATGACCTTATCGCCAAACTGTAATATCAGTTGGATTATTTTTTCTTCTATTACCGAAATCGGGTCAACCACTTCTTTCACATTCGACTTCGAAACGCTAAGATTAGTAGAAGTTTGGGTTTGTTTTTTCGATGCCGAAACCTTTTGTCTGTTGCTGTGTTGCGCCAATTCTTTGAACAAAACTTCGCTGCTCAACTGCATCAACTTGGCGGTCTCTTCTATGTAGATTTCTTGTTGTATAAGATTGGGAATGAGCGATATACTTTGTACAATATCTCGTGTGAGAGCTGCCTTTTTTATGGGGTCATTCTTTGTTTCATCCATCAAAATTTTAGCTTTGAATCGGATAAAATCGGTTGAATTTTCCTTTATAAAACTTTTAATATCTTCTTCGCTATGCTTTTGCGCAAAAGAATCCGGGTCTTCTCCATCAGGAAAAAGCAAAACCCTAACATTCATTTCCTGCTCCAAAATCAGGTCGATTCCTCTGAAAGAAGCTCTTATTCCCGCTGCGTCACCGTCATACAAAATGGTAATATTGGGCGTAAGGCGTTTGATGAGTAAAATTTGATCTTTGGTAAGCGCCGTTCCAGAGCTGGCAACCACGTTTTCTATACCCGCCTGATGCAAAGAAATAACATCGGTATAGCCTTCTACCAAAAGGCATTCGTTGTTTTTAACAATGCGTTGTTTTGCCTGAAATAGTCCGTATAAAATTTTACTCTTATGGTAAATATCATTTTCGGGTGAGTTGAGGTATTTTGCTGCATTTTTGCGATCGTTCCTTAGAATTCGTCCACCAAACCCCAAGGTTCTTCCAGAATAGCTAAAAATCGGAAATATGACTCGTTCGCGAAATCGGTCGAATTTTTTATCGTCTTTATACACCACCAAACCCGATTGTTCTAAGACTTTTTTAGAATAGCCTTTCGCTTCGCCGTATTGGGCAAATGCATCCCAAGAAGCAGGCGAGTAGCCCAACTGAAATTTTTCAATCGTCGACTTCGAGAAACCTCTTTCTTTAAAATAGCTTAAACCAATCGCTTTTCCTTCTTCTGTCTCGTGCAATTGGTGTTGAAAAAATTGATTGGCAGCTTCTGTAACCAAAAATAGACTTTCTTTGTTTTTGGCAACCTCGTCTCTTTCGGGGTCGAAGGTATTGTCTTCTTCGATTTCGATTTGGTACTTTTTTGCCAACCATCGCAACGCCTCTGGATAGGAGTATTGCTCGATCTCCATCAGAAAAGTTACCACATTTCCTCCTTTGCCAGTAGAGAAATCTTTCCAGATTTGCTTGGCAGGTGAAACCACAAACGAAGGCGTTTTTTCGTCGGTAAATGGCGAAAGTCCTTTGAGATTTGCACCCGTTCTTTTCAGTTGTACAAAATCACCAATTACCTCTTCTACACGCGCTGTATTGAAAATTTGATCTATACTCGATTGCGATATCACGTTTGTAAAAATATTTTTTTTGTCTAACAAAGGTATCGAAGTCAGGTTAATTTGACTAATATATCGACATTATTTATACATTTACACCATGAATCATCAGAAAATTTTGGTCATACAAGAAAAAATGATCGGCGATGTGCTCATCAGCACTCTGATTTGTAATAATCTGAAGAATAAATTTCCGAATGCCGCTATACATTATCTGGTTGCACCCAATACGTTGCCAGTATTACAAGGCAATCCCAACATAGACCAATTGGTAATTTTTGGTGATTTGCAAAAGAATAATTTGCTAGAATTCTACGATTTTTTGCGTAGCATTCGCGCTTCGGAATACGATGTGGTGATCGATGCGTATGGTAAAATTGGCAGTAATTTGATTACTTTTTATTCGGGTGCAAAAAAAAGAATTGGGTATAAAGAAAAAAATAGATTGGGTGTCTATAATACAAAATTACCTTATTTAGAACATAAAAAAACATCAAAAGGCTTGGCAATCGAGCGAAGATTAGAACTTCTAAAACCCTTTATGGACGAAGCCGAAATGGATTATTTACCAAAAATCTTTTTGAACAATCGCGAATTAGAAATGGGGAAGAAGATGGTAGAAACTATTGCAGAAACGACTATTTGCATGGTGAGTTTGTTTGGCAGTTCTCCAAACAAATCTTACCCTTCGGCGTATATGGTGAAAATTTTAGATACAATTGCAAAACAAGATAATATAACCATTTTGTTTAATATTCTACCCAATCAACAGGCAGAGGCAAAAAAGATTTTCGAAGCGTGTTTGCCTCAAACCCAAGCCAAAATCAACACTGCTATTCAAGGAAAAGGCTTACGAGATTTTATTGTATTAATGAATTTTTGTGATGTTTTGGTCGGAAATGACGGCGGCGCAGTGAATATCTCTAAAGCCTTGAACAAACCTACTTTTACCATTTTTTCGCCTTGGGTGCCAAAAGAAATTTGGAGCATCTTAGATGATGGGATAAAGCATGTGGGCGTGCATCTAAAAGATTTTGATCCTCAACTGATCGAAGGCAAGAGCGAGCATCGTCTAAAAAAACAATTCGCCGAATTGTACCAAGATTTTTCACCCGAGTTTTTCACCAATCAATTGAGCGAGTTTTTAACAAGACATCAAAAAAAGTAGCGAAAAACTGATAGGGTAAAAAACTATAATTTTTCTTGTATACCGTAATTGGTCCACGTAATTTTTTCTGTTACGGTTTTTTCTCGGATGTTGTTGTTCTTTTTCCAGCCAGAAGGTTTTTCGTAATTTCTATCGTGATCCAAATGCACGCAAATCGCAGAGAATCTTATCTGTTTGGCTTTTATTCCGTTGTTGTACAATCTTTCGCCCAATTCTCTATCTTCGCCGCCATAAACCATGCGTTCGTCGAAACCATTTACGGCTAAAATATCTTTTTTCCAACCAGAAGAATTATGTCCGTTCCAAGTTGATGCCGTGGTCGTGATGCGGTTCATGATGCTTTTGAGCAATGGACTTCGATGAAGTTTGGCGAGTTTAAAATTGTTTTTCTGTCCTTTTTCTATCAGCCAATTTTTATCGAAACATAATTGATTTTCGATGTCGCTTTTCTTTATTTCGTTAGAAACAGTGCGATTTAGTTTGATGTATCCGCCCGAAAGGTAATGTTTATGAGTCCTATAAGCAATATGCGTGGTGATGAAGTCTTTTCGCGGAATGCAATCTCCGTCGGTAAAAATCAAATAGTCTGAGTTGCTCGCCATGATGGCTTTGTTCAATATTAAAGTCTTCCTGAAACCTAAATCTTCTTGCCACACATGTTTTATAGGGAAAAATGTTTTGTTTCGATAACGCTCGATGAGCGCTTTGGTTTCTTCGGTTGAACCATCGTCTGCTATAATCAATTCAAAATCTCTAAAATCTTGTTGCATATACCCAATCAAAACTTTTTCTAACCACAGCGGTTGATTATAGGTGCTTACGATAACGCTTGTAGAGAATTTCTTCATGTGGTCTTGTGTTTTTATTCAACAGCATAAATATAATTTATTTTTCTTAATGTTTTTAACATTTTTGCATAATATTGCAATTGTAATGGAGAAAATTTCTGCGTTGCTCATCGCATACAATGAGGCTCAATGGATTAAGGATTATCTGCATCAGTTAGATTTTGTAGACGAGATTGTAATTGTAGACTCTTACAGCACCGATGAAATTCAGAAAATTGCCTTAAAAAATCCGAAAGTTAGATTCTATAAGAGAGCTTTTGACAATTTTGCCAACCAAAGAAATTATGCACTCTCGCTGGCGCAACATTCTTGGGTACTTTTTCTAGATGCAGACGAGTTTATAACGCCTGCTTTAGAAGAAGAGATAAAACATCGTGTGCAGCATCCTAATGGAAGTGTCGCATTCAAGATCAAAAGAAAATTCTATTTTTTGGGTAAACCCATTCATTTTTCTGGGCTCAATCTCGATCAAGCCTACCGATTGTTCGATAAACGATTTTGCCGATACGACGACAAAACATTCGTGCACGAACGCTTGATTGTCGACGGAAAATCTGAGGTCTTGCAAGGGACATTGCATCATTATTCTGTCACCAACATCAATACCTATAAGGTGAAACTCGATTATTATTCTAGGCTGAAGGCGAGTCAGTTACATAAAGAAAACCTAAAACCAACAGCGTTTCATTTCTATATCAAACCAAGTGTAAGGTTTTTTATACAATATTTTATAAAGTTGGGAATTTTAGACGGTTGTGCTGGTTTACAGTTGGCTTATCTTAATGCAAAAGCTGTATATTTACGCTATTATTATTTAAACAAATTGATAAAAAACATAAAATAAATCGATGATGAAAGCATACGTTTTTCCTGGTCAAGGTGCCCAATTTACAGGAATGGGCAAAGATTTATACGATAATCATACAGAAGCCAAACAATTATTCGATAAAGCCAACGAAATTTTAGGATTCGACATTGCCAAAATTATGTTCGAAGGAGATGCAGAAGACCTGAAACAAACCAAAGTTACTCAGCCTGCAGTATTTTTACATTCGGTAATTTTGGCAAAATGCCTACCCGATTTCGAGCCAGCTATGGTTGCTGGTCACTCGTTGGGCGAGATTTCTGCTTTGGTTGCGGCAAAGGTTTTGGATTTCGAGGCGGGACTAAAATTGGTCTACAAAAGAGCCATGGCAATGCAAAGTGCTTGTGAGGCTACACCTTCTACTATGGCAGCAATCCTTGGTTTAGACGATAGCGTTGTAGAAAATATTTGTAAAGAAATTGAAGGTGTAGTGGTCGCAGCAAACTACAATTGTCCAGGGCAGTTGGTGATTTCGGGTGAAATACCTGCGGTAGAAAAGGCTTGCGAACAATTGAAAGAAGCTGGTGCTAAAAGAGCGCTATTGTTGCCTGTTGGCGGTGCTTTTCATTCGCCTCTGATGAAACCTGCAGAAGAAGAATTGGCAAAAGCGATAGAAGAAACTTCTTTTGGTCAACCAATATGTCCAGTCTACCAGAATGTAACAACAACCGCAGTAACCAATCCAGAAGAGTTGAAGAAAAATTTAATAGCTCAGCTTACTGCTCCAGTAAAGTGGACACAATCGGTGCAAAATATGATTGCCGATGGCGCAACCGATTTTGTAGAAGTTGGTCCAGGAAATACATTACAAGGATTGATAAAGAAAATTAATCGAGAAGTAAACACTTCTTCTGCTCAATTATAACATGAAAACTTACCGTGCCAACGGAAAATTACTACTCATTGGTGAATATATTGTAACCGATGGAGCCAAAGCTTTGGCATTGCCCACCAAACGTGGGCAATGCCTTTCTGTAATTGAAGCGTCGAGCTCATCCAATTCGATACTAGAATGGACGGCCAAAAAAGCTGATGAGACTTTGTGGTTTTCGGCTGAAATCGATCTGATTAGCTTTGGAATAATTAGCTGTACAGATAGGAAGTTGGGCGAATCGCTTCTGCATATTCTAAAGCAAGCTCTTGAATTAAAACCTCATTTTTTTGAAAAAAATAAGCGATATTGCCTCGAAACAAAGTTAGAATATCCGCAAGAATGGGGTTTGGGAAGCAGTTCTACACTCTTGGATTTGTTGTCACAATGGATGGATATTGATGTTTTTGAGCTGAACCACAAGACCTTCAAAACCAGTGGTTACGATGTGGCGTGTGCCCGACATTTCAGCCCGATTATTTTTCAAAATTCACCTACCAATATCGTTCAAGAAATTTCTTTGAAATGGAATTTTTTAGATGAGCTTTATTTTGTTTATCTCAACAAAAAGCAAGATACCCAAGCCGTTGTTGGCAACCATTATAAAAACAAACCTAAAGATAAACAACTCATTCAGCGATTGAATCAAATGGTAATCGATTTGCAAAATGTCTCCACTTTAGAAGATTTAGAAATTATTTTGGACGATTATCAAACACAATTAGGTGCGTTTATGCAATTGCCGAAAGTGAAAGACGCATTATTCCCAGATTACGAAGGAGAGGTGAAAAGTTTGGGTGCTTGGGGAGGCGATTTTGTCATGATGACTTATCGTTCGGGCATGTACGATTATTTAGCCAACAAAGGATATACCACCATCATTCCTTATCGCGAGTTGGTTTTTTGAGTTTTGCTATTGTTTTCCAAATAATTTTTTCAAACGTTTTTTGCGTGCCTGTTTTTTGTGAAATTTTTCCTGAAATTTTTCGGTTCCAGCCCACATTTTTTCTACAATTTCTTCTTCGGGTAGTTGCATAAGTCTGGCGTATTCTTTAGCCATGATTTCTACCGATTCACGGTGAGGGGTGAGCCTTACAAAATTATTGATCCGCTGCTCCAAAGTCATCGAATCGTGAAATTTCATACGGTTGAGATCAACCAAATAGAAATCGTAGGTGCCATTTTTATGGTCCACGATCAACGTGTTTCCGGGCGAATGATCGAGGAATTCTATACCGGCTTGGTGTAGGGCAAAAGTGAATTGGGTAAACTGCCTCAAAACATTCTCGAAATCAGGAAAATTGGGCGTATGAACCACTTCTCTATAAGTGAAATCGTTATCTAAAAACGCACAAAAATAATAAGCATCTAAGAAAAATAAGCCAGTTCTGTTTTCTGCATAAGCAATTGGAGTCGGAGTTTTGAAACCTTTTTCAATCAGTAAGTTAGCGTAATCGAAAGAGCGTTTCGCTTTCGAATCTCTGAAAAAACGATAAATAATTTTATTGAAAAAATTGGGAATTTTAAATGCTTTTATGGTGCAAATTTCACCGTTTTTTAGTCTGATTTTTTTGATCGAATTCCTGCTGCCTTTCGCTAAATAGTCTCGATTGTTAGCAAAATCATCAATGGCATTTTCTATCACATTTCTATTGGTTTCGGCGGCGGTATTCAACACAATTTTTCTGCTCATTTTATGGCTATTGTTCTCTTTTTAAGCAAATGTAAAAACTTTTTATCGAAGATATGTTTATTTTTGTAGGTATGAAGACAAGTGCAAGTTTGGTTTTATCGACCTACAATTGGGCAGAAGCATTGGAATTGGTATTGAAAAGCATTCTAAATCAAACCTATTTGCCCAACGAAGTGATCATTGCAGATGATGGTTCGGGGGAGGATACGAAAACTGTTGTCGATAATTTCAAAAAAAAGTATCCTAATAAAGTGGTGCATGTTTGGCAAGAAGATCAAGGAAATAGAAAAGCAAAAATCATGAATAAAGCCATTGCCAAAGCCACTTCAGATTATATCATCAATATAGATGGAGATGTAATTTTGCATCCGAAATTTGTAGAAGATCACCTATCGTTAGCTCAAAAAAATACTTATCTTTATGGATCTCGGGTCAATATTCAGCAAAGTAAACTGAATGATCTTTTTCTAAATAAAAATTTGAATTTTCATTTTTTTTCGAGAGGAATAAAAAAAAGAGGTCGTACGCTACGAATTCCCTTTTTGGCACAACAGCAAAATAAACACGCTAATTTTTCATCTAAAATGCGCGGATGCAATTTCTCTTTTTGGCGAGAAGATTTCATTAAAGTGAATGGTTATAACGAAGAGATAACAGGCTGGGGTAGAGAAGATTCTGAATTGGTTTTGAGGATGCACAACGCTGGAATTTTTGCCAAACGCCTCAAATTCTCTGGGATAGTCTATCATATTTATCATCACGAGCAGAGCAAAGTTTTTTTGGATCAAAATAACAAAATACAACAAAAAACGATAGATCAACAACTAACATTTTCGCCAAAAGGCATAGATCAGTATTTGGAATGATAGACTTAAGCATCGTAAGCATCAACTACAATACAAGTCAGGCAACTATTGTATTGATAAAGAGTATTATAGAAAAAACAACTCGATTGAAATATGAAATTATCATTGTAGATAATGCATCGGAAAAGGAAGATTTTTTGCGTTTACAAAATTTTATAAAAGAACAAAAAAATCCCAACCTAAAACTCGTCAGAAGCAATATCAATACAGGATTCGGAAAAGGAAACAATATTGGTTATCAGGCAACTTCTATTAGTCGATATGTGGCTTTTATCAACAACGATGTCGAACTATTGGACGATTGTTTTTGGGTGCTAAAGGGTTATCTCGATGAGCATCCGGCCGTCGGAATTGTTTCGCCGCAATCTGTAAACGAAAATCTACAGTTTGTGCCAACAATAGACCATTTTGCCTCTTGGCAAAGGAAGATTTTTGGTAGGAAAATCTTAGAAATGTTCAACAAAAAGCGATTTCCGAGGCGGTATAAAGTTTACCAACAACCAATCGCGGCAGATTATGTAGCAGGTTCTTTTATGTTGATGCGTCGGCACGATTTTGATAACATAGGAGGTTTCGACGAAAATATTTTCTTGTATTATGAAGAAACAGACCTTTCGCGACGAATGAAAAACATAGGTAAAAAAACAGTGATGATTCCGACCATACGCTACAAACATGTACACGGTTTGAGTACCAAAAACTCTTTAGCCACAAAATTGGAACAAAAAATATCGCTAATTTATGTCATTCGCAAACATCAAGGTTGGTTGGCTTCTCGTCTAATTTTGATGATTTTTGGTATTAAATATTTCTTTTCTAGCCTCATACAGCCCAAAAAGTTTCCACTATTCAAAGCAAGTCTGCAGGGAATGCCTCTTTCGTTATCATTAAAACACAAACAAATTAACAAAGAAATAGACTGAAAAAAAATAAGTTGCGTTGTCGCTGTATCTAGATAATATTTGAGACATTTGCCAGACTAGACAACAGCACATGACGATAGCAGAAATAGTAACACAATTGAAAGAGGGTAAAACCATGTTGTATCCGACCGATACTATTTTGGGGTTGGGATGCAATGCAATGGACGAAGAAGCAATTCAGAAAATCTACGACCTCAAAAAAAGACCAGATGCTAAATCTTTTATTGTGTTGGTAGACACGCCAGCCCGTTTGCAATCGATAGTCGATGTCCCAGAATTGGCTTGGGATCTGATGGATTACAACGAAAAACCGCTGACCATAATCTACGACGATCCAAAAGGTCTACCCCAAAAACTTATCGCTGCCGATCGCACCATCGGCATTCGATTGACCAAAGATCCTTTGTGCATCAAGATTATTCAGGCACTCAAGGCGCCAATCGTATCGACTTCTGCCAATATTTCTGGGCAACCTTCGCCAAGAACAATAGACGAAGTAGATCCAGCGATTATACAAAAGGTTGATTTGGTGTTGGATGAAGTGCACTATTTCGTACCGAAAAGCGAAGCTTCAACCATTATAAAACTAGGAAAAGATCATCAAGTAAAAATTATTCGCCAATAGGCAAAACTTTCTAAAATCTTTTACCTTTGTCGCATGAATCTAGAACAAGCTGTACAACATAAAATCTTCGACGTGATAAGTGAAACTGCAACGCAAATGCAACATGACACTTATGTCATCGGAGGTTATGTACGAGATTTTATCATGCAACGCACGCAGAAGAAAGATATCGATTTTGTTACGGTTGGGAGTGGGATAGAACTCGCTTTGGCAGTTTCTAAAGCTTTAGGAAAAACGTCTAAAGTATCGGTTTTCAAACGTTTTGGTACAGCAATGTTCAAGTACGAAGATAACGATTTGGAATTTGTGGGTGCGCGTAAAGAGAGCTATTCAGAAGACTCTAGAAAGCCTTTTGTAGAAGATGGGACAATAGAAGACGATCAGAAACGTCGTGATTTCACCATCAATGCTTTGGCTATTTCGTTGAATCAGCGCGATTTCGGAACCTTGATAGATCCATTTAATGGCTTAGATGATATCCAAAATAAAATTATCCGAACTCCTTTAGACCCAAAAATCACTTATTCAGACGATCCGCTTCGTATGATGCGTGCGATACGTTTTGCAACGCAATTAGGATTCAACATAGAAGAACAATCTTTCAATGCGATAAAAGAAAATGCAGATCGTATTGCCATTGTTTCGTTCGAACGCGTCATGGATGAATTCAATAAAATAATGCTGACGCCAAAACCATCGGTCGGATTGAAATTGTTGGACGAAGCCAATTTATTAGACTATATTTTACCAGAACTCACCGCCCTCAAAGGCATAGAAGAAATAGAAGGGCAGCGGCACAAAGATAATTTCTATCATACCTTGGAGGTGGTCGATAATATTTCGGTACACACCGATAAATTGTGGTTGCGTTGGGCAGCATTGCTACACGATATCGGCAAAGCAGTAACCAAGCGATTCGATAAGAAAATAGGATGGACCTTTCATTCGCACGAATTTGTAGGTTCGAAAATGGTTTATAAACTCTTCAAACGTTTGAAATTACCATTGGGTTCCGACCTGAAATATGTGCAGAAATTGGTGATGATGAGCTCTCGACCCATTGCAGTCATATCCGAAGAAGCAACCGATTCTGCCATTCGCCGATTGCTGTTCGATGCAGGCGATAGTCTCGAAGATTTGATGACGCTGTGCAAAGCCGATATCACCACCAAAAACGAAAAGAAACAAAAGCGATACATTCGCAATTTCGAGTTGGTAGAAGAGAAAATAAAAGATGTAGAAGAACGCGATCGCATCCGCAATTTTCAACCGCCCATCAGTGGTGAAACAATCATGGAGCTCTACGGTTTGCCACCTTGTAAAGAAGTAGGAATCTTGAAAAACGCCATCAAAGAAGCGATATTAGACGGCGAAATCGAAAATAATTACAATTCTGCCTATAATTATATGGTGGAATATGGAAAAAACTTAAATTTGAAAACGATAAAATAATAGGCAGTGATTTATAAAATTCGTGTAATCCTAGATACAAAGGAGGATGTATTTAGGGATATAGAGATTAAAGAAAAACAAACTTTATTTACCCTTTACAAAGGAATTATCAGCGCATTCAGTTTGCAAGGAGATGAGTTGGCATCATTTTATGAGTCTGATGAAGAGTGGGAACAAGGAAAAGAAATTCCGTTGGAAGACATGTCGGATGACGGAACAGACGAAACCATGGCAGATTTTTATATCAAAGAAGCCTTCACAAAAGTGGGCGATCGAATGATCTTTGTGTACGATTATTTCGACTTGTGGACATTCTTTGTAGAATTGATTGCGATCGAAGACAAGCCAGCAGTACTCAACTATCCACTTACCGTCTACCGTTTTGGTGCAATGCCTCTGAAAGCTCCTAAAAAAGATTTAGAAGTACTCGACATGGAAGAAGAAGACGATATCATGGCGGGCGACGACTCTTTCGACGATCTGCAAATAGACGATGATTTGGATATGGATGATTTGTAAAAAAATATCTTTTTAGAAATAATATCAATTTTAAAGCTTGTGTTTCACAAGCTTTTATATTTGCTATTTTTGCAAAATAAATCTAATCCCTTATGAAATTTAAATTCTTGTTTTTCTTTATTGCTTTGACTTTCGGTACGTTACAAGCACAAACCACAGACTCGATCAAAATCAATAGAATGGACGTTTACGATGCCTCGATGTTACCCTATTACAGCTACGGTAAAGGACTGGGAATGACCTCACCCGATAGTTTGTACCAAGTAAATATTCGATTCAGAATGCAGAATCGGGCAACGTATGCCAAAGACGAAGGCGAAAAAGGAATTTTAGATGGTCAAATTCGCAGATTGAGGTTGAGATTAGACGGATATGTTGGTTCGCCAAAATTTAAATACAGCATGCAACTTTCTTTTGCACCAGAGGATGTTGGTGAGCTAAATGATGGGGGAAATATCAACATTATTCGAGATGCAATGATCAATTACGAACCCAATAAAAATTGGAGTTTTGGGTTTGGACAAACCAAGTTACCTGGGAATAGACAACGCTCCAATTCTTCTGGTGCTTTGCAATTGACCGATCGCTCGATCAATAACTCTGAGTTCAATATCGATCGCGATTTTGGGGCGCAAGTTCAGTACAGCAAGCGTACAGGAAAAGATTTTTCGTACACCATTCGTGGCGCAATCTCAACGGGAGAGGGTAGAAACTGGACCGATTTCAAAGGTACGGGACTCGCTTATACAGGAAAAGTTGAGTTGTTTCCGTTCGGAGCTTTTCTAAACGATGGTTCCAATTTCGAAGGTGACGTAAAACGCGAAACTACACCAAAACTCATGCTCTCTGCAGCCTATAGCTACAACGATGATGCCCGACGAACACAAGGGCAACGCGGCGATATGTTGTTTGATAAACGCGATATCCAATCGTTATTTTTAGACTTGATGTTCAAATATCAAGGTTTTGCCTTTCAGGCGGCTTATATGAATCGTATGGCAGATGATCTTTTTACTTATAACCCAGAAGATGCTACAGATTTCAACTATGTAAGGGCAGGGCATGGACTCGATTTTCAGACGAGTTATATTTTTCAAAATAATTATGAGCTGATCGGTCGTTTTTCGACTAAAAAAGTTGATGAAGCTATTCATCCTTTCAGACCAAATTTAGACCAATACAGTATTGGAGTTACCAAATATATTTGGGAGCACGCATTCAAATTGCAAGCAGAATTGACTTACGAAACAGAGAAATATTTCAATGCAGCGAACAAGTACAATTGGTTTGCTCGCATCCAAATCGAAATTGGTATTTAAGCTAATCATCTCATTAAATTATACGAAAATGCTTTCTTATCGAAAGCATTTTTTTGTATTATTGCAAATCAATTGCATTAAGGATTCATGAAACGCCGAAATACTCCACAAAAAGAATTGATACTCAATTTGTTTCGCGATCGACAAGCCGGGATTTGTCAGGACGAAGTCGAAAGCATGATGGAAGGTATGATGAACAAGGTGACGATTTACAGAATCCTTAATCGATTTTGCGAAGACGGTATTATGCACAAAATCACCGATGGGTGTGGCAAGGCTTTTTTTGTTTTGCAGCAAAACACCTCTTCGTGTACAAAAACTTCACATCATCATTTTCATTGTGTTCGATGCAATCAAATGGTTTGCATTGCCAATCGAATCGAACTTGATCTGGAGGAAGATTTTACCATTTTACAAACCAATTGTCTTATCACCGGAATATGTCCAAAATGCAAGAAATAAAACCAGCATGGTATGCAACATGGTTCAATACGCCTTATTACCATTTGTTGTACAAGAATAGAAATTTTGACGAAGCAGAAGAATTCATACGCAATTTGATGACTAATTTGGCTTTGCCTAAAGATTACAAAATAATGGATTTGGCGTGTGGCAAGGGACGACATTCCATTTTTATGAATCAATTGGGTTATGATGTAACAGGACTGGATTTGTCTGAAAATAGTATTCGATGGGCAAAACAATTCGAAAACGAACGATTGAGATTCGATGTGCACGATATGCGAACAATTTATAAACCAGCAGCATTCGATCTCATTGTAAATTTGTTTACCAGTTTTGGCTATTTTGCTAGTTCGGAAGAGCACGACCGGGTTTTCGAATCGGTTTATGCGCAATTGAAAAATAATGGACTTTTTGTATTGGATTATCTGAATGTTGAAAAAGCCATCGCAGAGCTAATTCCAAGCGAAGAAAAATCCATAGAAGGCATCAATTTCTTGATCGAAAAATCGGTTGTGCAGGGTTATATCCGAAAGGATATTCGGTTTCATGCAGATCATCAGGATTTTCATTATCAAGAATTGGTCAAAGTGATTCGCTTAGAGCAATTTGTAGAGATTGCAAAGTCGGTCGAATTTCAACTTTTGTCATGTTTTGGTGATTATCAACTGCATGAATTCGACCACAAAAATTCACCCAGATTAATTTTAATCTTCAAGAAATGATGGAGATTCTAGTATTGATCAGCAGTGTATTTTTGGGCGTTGCCCTCTCGCATCTCATCCGTATTCCTTCCCAAAACATAAAATTGTTACTGGCTTTTAGCGGAGCTTTCTTTTTAGGAATCACAGTGTTAGAGATTTTACCTCATGTATTTCTTCAATCCATTGCGACGCATACGACACATCAGATTGGGATGTGGATTTTAGCAGGGGTTTTGGTGCAATATATATTAGAAACGATCAGCAAAGGAATCGAGCATGGGCATGTACATTTGGAGCAATCAACCTTTCCGAAAGGTATTTTTATAGGATTATTTTTGCATTCATTCATAGAGGGAATTCCTGTTGCGAACGAAGGTTCTCATCATTTTCTTTGGGCAATATTTGTACACAATATTCCGGTTTCCATCATTCTTTTTCAAGCTTTGAGGTCACGGCTCGAACGAAAATCCATGGTCTACGGGCTGATTGTGTTGTTTGCAATCGCTGCTCCATTGGGGTTTGTGTTGGGTAAATATACCTTGATCAGCGAATATGCCAACCCGATAAGCGCATTGGTTTGTGGGATATTTTTGCATATTTCGACCGTAATTTTGTTCGAAGCTACCGCCGGACATAGATTCAACTTGCAGAAATTCACCATGATGATTTTGGGGTTTGCTTTGGCGTGGGCAAGCGTCATTTTATTGCCGCATCATCATGTATAGCAAGGCAAATCGCGAAGGAATTCGTATTGTTTTTCTTCATAATTGATTTTACAATAATAATGATTCAAACCATTGGTGATCATGAGGTATTCCGACCCGATTTGTGCATTATATCGCGCCAATTGATCAAACGTTTCTTGGGTGATAGTAATATGAGGAGCCTTGCATTCGACCATTACCATTGGCTTATCTTTTCTGAAAATGGTAATGTCTGATCGCTTTTTCATCCCGTTTATATCAACAATTTGCTCTAGTTTTATATTCGATGTTGAAAACTTTTTTTCTTTGGTCAAAAAGTGTAATACATGCTGTCTTACCCACTCTTCGGGGGTATAGACCAACCATTTTTTTCGGATCATACAAAAGATAAACCATTTCCCTTCGGTTTGTTTCAATCTTATTTGGTAATTTTCGGGAAAATTTAATTGTACAAGTTCCAACGATGAGTTCGATAGATTCATTGCTCAAAGATATTAATAATAAAAAGTTTTTACCGATCTATTTTTTGGCAGGTGAAGAACCTTTTTTTATCGACAAAGTTACCAAATCGCTCGAAGAGCATGTGTTGAGCGAACAAGAGAAGGGATTCAACCAAACCATAGTATATGGGCAGGATACCGATATGGGCAATCTGATTGGTCTTGCCAAGCAATACCCAATGGGAGCCGAACGGGCTTTGGTGATCGTGAAAGAAGCACAGCATCTGTCTAGAAGCATCGATCAGCTGACTGCCTATGCAGAAAATCCGCAACCAACTACGGTTTTGGTTATCAATTATAAAGGCAAAACGCTCGATAAACGAACCAAATTGTATAAGGCAATCAATGCGTCTAGATATTATTTCGAGTTCAAAAAACTCTATGATAACGAAGTCCCAGCTTGGATCGAGAAACGCGTAGCAGAAGCGCAACTTATGATCGATTCCAAGGCTAAATTTCTATTGGCAGAATTTGTAGGTGCCGATTTGTCTCGTTTGGATAATGAAATAGACAAATTGACTACCATTGTAGGAAAAGGAAACACGATAACCCCCGAATTGATTGAACGAAATATCGGTTTCAGTAAAGATTATAATAATTTCGAATTGCGAAGTGCCATCGTAAAAAAAGATTTATCGAAAGCAATGCGAATTATTAAATATTTTGAAAAAAATCCGAAAGATAATCCATTAGTTTTGACCATTACATCGATTTTCAATCTATTTCAGAACATCATCATTTTGCACAGCCTTACCGATAAATCCAAGGCGAATGCAGCCAAAGAATTAGGTGTTCATCCTTTTTTTGTAGAAGAATTCTTTTTGGCAGCGCGCAATTATCCGCTAAAATCCGCAACGCGTATCGTTTCGCACATCAGAGAATATGATCTGAAAAGCAAAGGCGTCAACAGCACGGGCAATGTGTTATCCTCAGAATTGTTATTAGAATTAGTGATAAAAATAATGCACACATAATCGAAGATTATCGTAATTCGTAGCGAATCTGCACGAGAAATAATATATTTGAAAAAAAAATAAAAATGAGTGAACAAAACATATTAGACACCGTCATTATAGGTTCTGGACCTGCTGGATATACGGCAGCAATTTACGCATCAAGAGCGAGCCTTAATCCCGTGGTATATACTGGTATGGAGCCTGGAGGGCAGTTGACAACGACAACCGATGTAGAAAATTTCCCAGGTTATCCCGAAGGAATTACAGGACCAGAAATGATGGCAGATTTGCAAAAGCAAGCCGAACGTTTTGGTACAAAAGTCTATTATGAATACATTACCGAAGTGAAATTTGCAAAAGAAAAAGGGCAACTTCATCTGCTGAAATCGAGTGGTGGCAACGAAATTCAAACCAAAACTGTGATTATTTCTACCGGGGCTTCGGCAAAATACTTAGGACTAGAAGACGAAAAGAAATATGCCGGTAGCGGAGTTTCTGCTTGTGCAACTTGCGACGGTTTTTTCTATAAGGGAAAAGATGTAGCCGTGGTTGGCGGTGGTGATACTGCAGCAGAAGAAGCAACCTACTTGGCTAAACTCTGCAACAAAGTGTATATGTTGGTAAGAAAAGACGAGATGAGAGCTTCTAAAGCTATGCAAGATCGCGTAAATCAAACATCGAACATCGAGGTGTTGTACAATCACGAACTTGTTGGTTTGGAAGGAAATATGGTGGTAGAAAAAGCCAAAGTGGTGAACAATGTGACCAACGAAGAGCGCGAGTTGGTAGTAGACGGTGTCTTCATTGCAATTGGTCACACTCCGAATACCGAACTTTTCAAAGGGCAGTTGGAGATGGACAGCACAGGTTATCTCGTGACGCAAGGCAAATCGTCGGCAACTAATCTTCCGGGTGTTTTTGCAGCAGGCGATGTACAAGATAGCATTTACAGACAAGCGATTACAGCGGCTGGATCTGGTTGCATGGCAGCATTGGACGCAGAACGCTATATTGCAGAATTTTTCTAAAATTAATAATGTTTTTTTTCGAGGATTTTTTCACCTCAATACAAAAGCCGTTCTAAGCAGAATGGCTTTTTTTATGGATTTTTGTCTTTTCTTTTTGATGCAACCTTGTATCATCATCCATCGACAAGCAAGTTTTTTTATTTTAGCATCAATACCATTCCTCAAAATCAAATAATCCTTTACATTTACACAAATTTTCATTTATGACCGCTCCATTTAAAATATACTTTGATCAGGTTCTGAATCGTTGTGAATTTGATGACCATCTGCGTAGAGGATTCTTGTTTTTCTTGTCGGCTTCTATGGTAAGTAATAACGTAAACGATTTGATGAGTTTGCATCAGAATCAAGAAAAGTTGAATGAAGCGTTCAATCAATTAGTGTTCAGTTATGCGGTTCCGAACGAAAACGATCAACATTTGTTTGAACTCAATTTTCAGCCTTTGGGCGATATTTTATACACCATCAATTCTATTTATCTTGAACAAATACAAGGCAAAACGGGCGTTTTGAAAGAGCGTTTGAAACATCAAGCAACTTATACTTTGGTAGATGAATTGGTCGAGCAATTCAAAGAAAAAAAGTTTACCGTAGGGCATAATCATCAAATTATTACCGAGATGTTTCGTGCTTTGGGCAGGTATCTCAATTTGGCAAGGCTCGACGACGAAGATAGTTACAAAGCTGGATTGGCGTATTATAAGATAGCACAACAAAAAGATTTTGAGGGAATAAGTTTGTTGTTTTCGACCATTCTCCATGCTTTTCCACCATTGTATAGAGCATTGTTTAAGTTTCCTTTTTTCTTTATTTACGATCAAAATCGTCTGAATGCCAATCATTTGTTTTCGACCATTTTGCAGTTTTTCTACATGGATACGAATACAGCGATTGCTCGTCATATTCACGCATTTCATCATTATTTATTTCTGAAGCCAAATTCGGTAAACCTCCGCCGCGAATGGAAATTTGAGGAAGAAAACAGAGGGCAGATGATTTCGCAGATGATGTTCAATGCCCTGAATATTCGAAAATCGCCCATTTATGATTTTTGAGAAGAATTTTTGAATTCTGATCAATTTATTTTCAAAAGACTCAAAAATCAATCGATTTCTAGGCAGACTTTTATTCTGGAGTTGCAAGATTTGCTCGAAAATTATTACGAAATGAAGGTTGACGACATGGTGCACGAAGAGTACAATCACGCCGAATATCTGCAATTCTTGGCGATAATGTTTTACGAAGTTTCGGCGCATGCGATGTTGCCCGATGAGATTACGATAAATTAGCGTTTGAGCATGCGCGAGAAAAGAAGTTTAGGCTTATTTTTCAACATGGACGAAAAGGTATTCGATTTCTTTTTCAGTTTCCTTTAATGCGATTCCGTCATCTTTTATCAAAGTTTTTTCCAATTTAGAAAAATTATTGGTGGCAAACTTATGGTAAATCCGTTCGAAAAATCACGTTCCGCCTCAAAACGATGATTATAGCGTGCGCTAAGGTTTTTTGCGATTTGATCGAACGTAGAATTTTCGAAATTAATGGAAGTCGATGTAGCCGAAAAAGAATTTCCTTTGATTTCGTCCTCTGCTTTCGTCAAATGTTTATTCCATTGTGAAGAATCATGCACCACAAGCTGATAAACTTTTTGATTTGGTGTTTTTCTTCTATTTGGAAGGATACAATTCGCTTAAATGCTTCAGAATCAGTGAATCTTTATTGATATAATGTTTTGAATTATTTTTATAGGTAAGCGTAAGTTTTTTGATGTAGCGTTTGATAAACAATCTGGCGGAATGAAAGCTATTCATAAAGAACATAATTTCAATAACAAATATGGTCATTTTGAGAAAGAAGCTTCAGCCTTGTTATATCGAAAAGGACATGGGGTTATTTTAGAGTCTGAAAGAAAAGAAATTGGGGTTAAAACGCCTGACGGTATTATAAATGGGAAAATAATGGATATCAAAACCGTCATTGGAAAAAATGGCGTTTTGGGTAAAAACAATATTGTTGACAAGCTGAAATATGCTAATAAGCAAAATTGTGAAATTGTTATACTTCAATTTCCTAAAAATTACACACACCTTTTTGACGGTGTAAATATTGAGAGTGAATATAATTCTGTAATTAAATTATTAAAATCTCACCAAAAAGAAATTATAATAAAAGAAGTCTGGATAATATTAGACGATGAATTAAAAAAGTTCAGCTTTTAAAAGCTGAACTTTGGGGATTATGGTGGAATAAATTCCTGGCCTTAATCCTCTACAAATATACAAAATAATTTAAATACCAATAAAAAAGCGTTTAAAATTGATTTAAACGCTTTTCAAAAACCTTATGAATAACAACCCTCACCTCGCAATATAGCTTCTATTGTTCGCTCGGACAAAAACCATTTCTTTGCCAGTTCGCTCACGCAAGCATCCACTCGCCATTGCGGATTCTTATCCACCAAGCGATCAAAGTCTTCTCGAATTTGTTGATTGCGAATATTTAATCTTGCTTTTCGGCTCATTGAAAGCAAAAGTACCTTTTTTTTCTACTTTTTGCAAAAATTACAATCCAATCAGAATTAATATAGTATATTTCAGCCTATTAAAATTTAACTTATGGGATTATTTGACAAACTATTAGGCAACGCAGGTACTGTAACACCAGAAAAACTCTACAGCGATTATCAAGCAATTTTAATTGAAGGCGAAACCATCGATATTGGTTTTTCTTTGTTCAGAGATGTATTTATGTTTACCAGCAAAAGATTAATCTTAATTGATAAACAAGGTTTGACGGGGCAGAAAATTGAATATCTATCCTTACCATACAGCAGTATTTCGAGATTCTCAATAGAAACTGCTGGTAACTTTGATTTGGATGCAGAATTGAAAATTTGGATATCGAGTGAAGATAAGCCAAGCGTCAGTAAAAAATTCAACAAAAGTGTGAACGTGTACGAAGTACAAAGGGTTCTTGCTCAACGCACTTTGAAGTAAACAAAAAGAAGCCGTCTCGTTTATAAAATCGGGACGGTTTTTTTATGATTAAAAAATTGAGGTCAAAAACCAACTCAATTTAATAATTTAGAAAAAGATGAGTTATTATTCTTGTTTACGCACTCATCTTTTTCAGATTATGAGCTAAAGCATGCAATCCGAACTCTAATTCCACTTTTTCAATTCCTTTTAGGGTAAATCTTTTGAAGTTTCGGTTGTGTTTGAGTTGGGCAAATGTAGGTTCGACATCAGCAGTTCTTTGTTTTCTTCTTATTTCTCCGATATCGGATGTGAGAAGTTCTCTTGCTTTTTGTTTGTGGTATTCTAATTTATGGTTCCTTTCTACTGTCCTGTTGTTTTTCCCCTTGAAGCACTGGCTTCTGAGCGGACATCCATTGCAGTTTTTAGCGCTATAACAACTATAGGTTTGCTTATATCCTGACTTTGTTTGGACTTTTCGCTCACCGCGCTTTTCCATACGTTGTCCCATCGGGCATACATAAAAATCTTGCGCTTCATTATAATAGAGTGAGTCTCGTTCAAAGGGTTTGGGATTTTTTCTTTTCTTTGATTTGCCTTGTTCTTGGTCAAAGGTGTTGAACTTTACAAAGGCTTTGATTGCTTTGTCCTCCAAAAGTTCGTAATTTTCTTCACTTCCGTATCCTGCATCTGCGGTGAGTTCTTCGGGAAGCTCATTGTAGAGTTTTTTATGGTTTTCTAAATGAGGTTTTAAAGTATGAATGTCGTTGGTGTCTTGATGTAAGGTATAGTTGACGATGATTTGGTTTTCGGTGCTGATTTGTGCATTGTAGCCGGGTTTTAATTGTCCGTTCTGCATGTGGTCGTCCTTCATGCGCATAAAGGTCGCATCGGGATCGGTTTTGCTGTAGGAGTTGCGTTCTTGTAGTAACTTTTCTTGTTCTTGGTATTTCTTTAAGTTTGGCGCAAAATTCTTTTGGATGTAACGGGATTTGGCTTTTTTCTTTGGATCGTCAGACTTTTCTTTTAGGATTCGGTTGATTTTATCTGCGGCTTGTTGGACTTTTTCAGGATCAAGTTTTTTGAACTCCGGTGGCTCGGGATCTTGGTCTTCTTCATCAGCAACGCACTGCGCGTATTGCCACATATCCTCTAATTGTTTGATCATTTTCTCCCGATTGGTCTTGATGGAATTTCCCCAGACAAAGGTGTATCTTCCAGCTACCGATTCTATTTTGGTGCCGTCTGTATAAACTCGTTTGAGACTCACTAATTTTTCTTCTGCCAAAAGCAATACCACTTGTTTGAAAATGTCTTTGAATACAGCTTTTAACTTATTGCTTCGAAATCGGGCTATCGTATTATGGTCGATGCTTTCTCTACCAGAAAGCCACATAAAGTTTATGTTCTCATTGAGGGCTTTTTCGATCTTTCTACTGGAATAAATATTGTCCATATAAGCGTAAACCATCACTTTGAGCATCATTTTAGGATGATAACTAGGATGACCTTCCCGACTGTAAGTTTCTAAAAGAGGTTTTAAGTCTATCTTCTCAACTACGTTGTTTACGATTCTTACTGGATGATTAGTCGGAATTAATTCTTCTATCGAAGGTGGAAATAACCAGTTTTGGGATTGGTTATATTCTTTAATTCTATAGTTCATTTCGCTGAAAATTAAGTAGTTAAATATAGTGAATTCTATATTAATCACCTAATAATCAATCCATTATTTATATAAAAAAACCGCCTCAGTTGTGAGACGGCTTCTTTCTGATTGTTAATTCCTTTTTTATTAATGTCCTAAAACGTAGGCAAACACCAATGGTGCAACGATGGTAGCATCCGATTCGATCATGAATTTTGGTGTGTCAACATCCAATTTACCCCAAGTGATTTTTTCGTTTGGTACCGCTCCAGAATATGAACCGTATGAAGTTGTTGAATCTGAAATTTGGCAGAAATACGACCAGAACGGCACATCTGTCCATTCCAAATCTTGGTACATCATCGGCACTACACAAATCGGGAAGTCACCCGAAATACCACCAGCGATTTGGAAGAATCCAACGCCTTTACCATCCGAATTTGCTCGATACCATTCGGTAAGGTAAATCATGTACTCGATACCCGATTTTACTGTAGAGGCTTTCAAATTTCCTTTGATTACGTTCGATGCAAAAATATTTCCTGTTGTAGAATCTTCCCAACCCGGACAAACGATTGGTAGGTTTTTCTCGGCAGCGGCTACAATCCAAGAATCTTTAGGGTCGATTTCGTAATATTGTTCCAACACGCCAGAATTCACTACCTGATACAAAAATTCGTGTGGTAAATAGCGTTCACCTTTTTCTTCTGCTGCGTGCCAAACATCTTCTAAATGTTGTTGTAAACGGCGAAACGCTTCTTCTTCTGGTATGCAAGTGTCAGTAACGCGATTGTAATGAGTGTCGAGCAATTCGCGCTCTTGTTCTGGAGTTAGATCTCTCCAGTTCGGAATTCTTTTGTAGTGATTGTGTGCCACTAAGTTCATCACATCTTCTTCTAAGTTGGCACCTGTACACGAGATGATATGCACTTTATCTTGGCGAATCATTTCGGCTAAAGAAACTCCCAACTCGGCGGTTGACATAGCGCCACCAAGCGAAATCAGCATTTTACCGCCTTCTAGCAAATGTTGCTCATAACCTTTTGCCGCATCGACAAGCGCAGCAGCGTTGAAGTGACGGTATTGATGTTCTATAAACTGACTAATTGGTCCTTTACTCATTTTGTTTTGTTTTTATGTTGCTATATTATATCCTAATTTTTTCAATACACTTTGATAATCTTGTTCTTCCGAAAAGACTTTTACATCGTAATTTTCATCGATCAAGATGTATTTGGGTTGCGGAATAAGGCAGTGGTGTACACCGTCGAAACCAGAGATGTTGTCTTGATAAGCTCCTGTATTGAAGAAGCCAATGTATAACGGTTTTGCCGAATCGTATTTGGGTAAATAGATGGCATTTACATGCTGTTCGGAGTTGTAATAATCGTCGGAATCGCAGGTCAGACCACCCAACAAAACGCGTTCGTAGGGATCGCTCCATCGGTTGATGGGCAACATGATGAAGCGTTTCGAAATTGCCCAAGCATCGGGTAGGGTAGTCATGAAAGAGGAGTCGATCATGTCCCAATATTCGCGGTCGTTTTGTTTCTTCTGATACAATACTTTGTAAATCATACCGCCGCTTTCGCCAACGGTAAACGATCCGAATTCTGTAAAAATATTAGGCACAGGAATGCCTTCTTCGTCACAATATTTTTTGATTTGCCCCAAAATTTCTTCGGCCATATAGCCATAATCATACTGGAATGCCAACGAATTTTTGATAGGGAATCCGCCACCAATGTTCAATGAATCCAACTCTGGACAAACTTTTTTTAAGTTGATGTACACGCGTAGACATTTCACCAGTTCGTTCCAATAATACGAGTTGTCTCGGATTCCGGTATTGATAAAGAAATGAAGCATTTTCAATTTGATGCGATCATTTGGTTTTACCATGTTGTGATAGAATGGTACGATGTCTTTATATCCGATTCCTAATCGCGAGGTATAAAACTCGAATTTTGGCTCTTCTTCAGACGCAATACGAATTCCGATTTCGAAATCGCCTTCAATTGCTTCAGAAAACAAGTCAACCTCTTCGTAATTATCGATCACGGTAATGGTTTTGCGATGTCCATTGTTGATCAGTCGTGCGATGTTTTCTACATATTCTTCTCGTTTGAAACCGTTACAAATCACATACTGGTCGTGATTCATCAGTCCTTCGTTCAACAAACTTTCTACAATGTTGATGTCGTATGCCGAAGACGTCTCAATATGGATGTCATTTTTCAAGGCTTCTTTGATGATATGTTTGAAGTGCGAACTTTTGGTACAGTAACAATAATTGTAAGTGCCCTCATAATTCAATTTCTCACGCGCTTCGTTAAACCAAGTTTTTGCTTGCTGAATGTTCTGAGAAATTTTGGGTAAATAAGTGAATTTCAGTGGAGTACCGTATTCTTCGATCAATCCCATCAGATCGATACCATTGAAGTGTAAATCTTCTCCAACTAAATCGAATTCATCTTGCGGGAAATCAAAAGATTGGGTGATTAAATCGATGTATTTTGTTTTCATTTTTACTGTTGTCGTTAGAATTATAAATTAGATAAATTTGAGGTGTTTTTCTACGTTTCTACGTTGTGTTTTACCTAAACTCTGAGGACAAAGTAAAACCTCTTTGTGCGTGAAAACCAATAGTTTTTTCAATTCAAAAGTGATTAAAAATGATTAAACTTTAAAAATTAATTAAAACCCAATCTTACTTGAGTTTGTTCTATACAATGAATTGCAAATATAAACGAAAAATTTCAGCGTTGATAAGATATTAAGATAGTTTAAGGATTTATTAATAAATTCGATTGTAATTTTGTAGTTGATTAATTATCAAACAACTAAACTCTTGTTTATAAATTTATAGAATCCTTAAGAAGTCAATCGTTGATTTGTTGTATTTTTGAAATCGATTTCAATCTAAAATATGGGTAAAATAATTGCAATAGCCAATCAGAAAGGTGGAGTAGGAAAAACCACAACAGCCGTTAATTTAGCTGCTTCATTAGGAGTATTAGAAAAGAAAGTTTTACTGATCGATGCCGATCCACAGGCCAATGCGACATCGGGGCTTGGTGTAGACCCAGAAACCGTAGCGCAAGGCACATACGAAGTCTTGGAAAATCAAATTTTGGCTTCTGATGCGATTGTATCGACCGAAACGCCAAATTTAGATTTAATTCCGGCACATGTCGATTTAGTAGCCGCAGAAATCGAGATCGTAGATTACGAAGAACGAGAGTATATGCTGAAAAACGCACTGAAAGAGATTCGCGATCGATACGACTATATCATCATCGATTGTGCGCCATCTCTGGGATTGATAACCCTGAATGCGCTTACTGCAGCAGACGCTGTTATCGTACCGATACAGTGCGAATACTTTGCTTTGGAAGGTTTGGGAAAATTGTTGAATACAATAAAAGGTGTACAACAACACCACAACCCAGAATTGGATATCGAAGGTTTATTGTTGACCATGTACGATTCTAGGTTGCGATTATCGAACCAAGTGGTAGACGAAGTGAACAATCATTTTCCACAAATGGTATTCAAAACGGTGATCCAACGAAATGTTCGTTTGTCGGAGGCACCAAGTTTTGGCGAAACCATCATACAATATGATGCCGGAAGCAAAGGTGCAGAAAATTACCTTAATTTAGCACGTGAATTATTAATCAATAATAACGATACTGTATAATATAAAATGGCAAAACCGAATAAAAATAACCGTTTGGGTCGCGGACTCTCTGCTTTGTTGAAAGACGAACCTACCGTAAATTCGGCTTCAGACGAAGGCGCAAAGCGATTGGTAGGGAATATCATCGAAATCGAGTTGAGCAAAATTGTAGCCAATCCGTGGCAACCGCGAACCAAGTTTGATAAAGAAGCTTTAGACGATTTGGTAACTTCGATTCAGTCATTAGGCGTTATACAGCCTATTACGGTGCGCAAAAAAGCAGACGGAACATACGAGCTGATTTCGGGTGAAAGACGTTTCAGAGCTTCGCAATTAGCAGAAAAAGAAACCATCCCAGCCTATGTGCGTTTGGCAAACGATCAAGAGATGTTGGAGATGGCATTGGTCGAAAATATTCAACGTCAAGATTTAGATGCCATCGAAATTGCCTTGTCGTACAGACAGCTGATCGAAGACATCAAGTTGACACAAGAAGAATTGAGCAAGCGTGTGGGAAAAGACCGCTCGTCGATTACTAATTATTTACGATTGTTGAAATTAGACCCCATCATCCAGACCGGAATTCGTGACGGGATGATTTCGATGGGACATGGTCGCGCCTTGATTGCTGTTGAAGATTTGGATGAACAATTTAAAATTTACGAGCGCATCATCCAACAAAATCTATCGGTTCGCGAGACCGAGAACTTGATTAAAAACCTGAAAAAAGGTCCAGTAAAAAAAGAAAATACAACGCCTGCATTACCAGACGAATACCAAGCGGCTTTAAAATCTATTGGCGATTCTTTGGGTACAAAGGTTGAAATAAAACGAGCTAAAAATGGAAAAGGAAAGATAATCCTCAATTTTAGTTCAGATGACGAATTCGAACGATTGAGAAAATTCTTAGATGAAAACAATTCATAAGCTGCTGATTTGCTTTTTTGTTGCTTGGAGCGGTGTCGTTTTTTCTCAATTAGAAGAAGACCCCCCTTCAACGATTGTAGCCGATACCATTGCTCAAGAAATCGACTATCTGAATATGAAAAGTCCGATCAAGGCCTCACTTTATTCGGCAGTAGCACCAGGTTTAGGGCAAATCTATAACGAAAAAGTATGGAAAGCGCCAATCGTATGGGGTTTACTGGGAACAGGAGTTGGGTTTACGATCTATTTCAACAACGATTACAAAAAATTCAAAGGTTATTATATTGCTCGTTTAGAGGGAAGATTAGATGACATCCCTACGGGTTACGATCGCCTGTCGGCAGAGCAGTTGGGAAGAATCCAAGATGACAAACGCCGATATCGCGATTATGCGATTGGCCTCACGGCTTTGGTCTACGTCCTCAATATCATAGACGCATCGGTAGACGCCCATTTGTTTGGGATAAATAAAGATCCAGATTTAGCAATAAATCCAATGATCAATTACGATTCGTATTTGATGCAAACACAATATGGAATTGCATTAAATTTTAAATTTTAAAAACAAATTGTAACACATTAGATGAAAGTAGCACTAATAGGATATGGTAAAATGGGTAAAGCCATCGAAGAAATTCTGCTCGAAAGAAGGCATGAAGTGGTGGCAAAACTCAATCATACCCCAACCTCGGAAGAGATCAACGGAGCAGAGGTGGCGATAGAATTTACCCAGCCAGATGTTGCGGTAGATAATATTAAAGAATTACTTTATATGGGGATTCCAGTTGTTTCTGGTACAACAGGTTGGCTTGATCGGTACGGTGAAGTTGCCGACTTGGTAAAGCAACAAGATGGTACGTTTCTTACAGCATCCAATTTCAGTTTGGGGGTCAATTTGTTTTTTGAAGTAACAGCTCATTTAGCTCAACTGATGAATCCGTATCGCGATCAATATCAAATCGAAATCGAAGAGGTTCATCATACGCAAAAATTAGATGCACCAAGTGGAACCGCAATCAGCATAGCCGAAACCATTATCAATCATTCTCAATATGAAAATTGGTCGTTGGATAAGCGGTCTGAGGGTACGATTCCCGTTACAGCAAAACGAATCGATCAGGTGCCGGGTACGCATACGGTAGAATACGTTTCGGATGTTGATACCATCAGCATCACGCACACGGCTCATAGCAGAAAAGGATTTGCTTTGGGTGCAGTAATTGCAGCAGAATGGATCAAGGATAAAAAAGGAATTTTCAGCATGAAAGATGTGCTAGGTTTAACACAAAAATAAAAACAATATGGATTTATTAATTTATTGGTTAATAGGTTTTATCATCTTCAATATCATCTTTGGAGCATTAACTTTTAATCTTTATTCGTTGGCAGGTAAAAAATCTTGGCATGCCTTTGTCCCTTTTCTCAACGTTTGGAAAGGTTTGGAAATCATCGAGCGACCAAAATGGTGGATCATCCTTTTCTACCTTCCAATTGTAGGACCAATTTTTTGGCTGATTTTCTTTGTCGATTTAGGCGATAGTTTCGGCAAAATCGAGCTAAAAGATAAAGTAATCATGGTGATGACTTTAGGTTTGTACACAGGCTACCTCAATTATGTAGAAAAACCAAAATACATCGGTCCCGAAAAAAGAAAATCTACCATAGTTTCGTCTTTGATTTTTGCCATAGTTTTGGCGACAATTATACACAACTGGTTTGTACAACCGATGATTGTTCCCACTGGTTCTATGGAAAATACCATCAAAATTGGTGATGCGCTTTTTGTAGAAAAAGTAAGCTATGGAGCGCGTGTACCGATTACGCCTTTAGGAATTCCTTATTCAGAATTTATCAACCGAAATTTGTTCATCAACAAGGTGAGATTGCCTTATATGCGAATACCAGGATGGCGAGATTTGAAAGCCAATGATATTGTAGTTTTCAACTATCCAACCGATTCTCTGTTCACCGCAATCGATCGTAAAGATGCATATGTAAAACGTTTGGTTGGTATGCCAGGTGATACTATCCGAATTTCGAATGGTGTATTGTATGTGAACGGACAGAAATTTATCCCCAAAAAAGACGCCCTGGTACAACATGCTTATCAAGTGATTACAAAAGCGCCTTTTAGCGAAAAATTGTTGTACGATGATTTCGGACTGATTCGTAATGATTATAACATCAAACAAGAAGGAAATCAGTACGTGTACATCTTTTTTGGTTTGGATGATAAAATTGTATCATCTTTCAGAAAAAATACCAATGTGATCTCTGTGGATCAGATTTCAAATCCGGTCGGATTTCATAATATTCGTTACAAAGGCAGTAATCAAACCCAGATCGATTCTACCAATTCTATTTTCCCAGTAAACAAGCATTGGAACGAAGATCAATATGGACCATTATATATCCCCAAAAAAGGCGATGTGATTACATTGACTAAAGAAAACTTGCCACAGTATTGGAACATCATTCGCAAATACGAACAGAATCGTTTGGTGGTCGACTCTGCAAACGGAAAATTCAACGTCACGATCAACGATCAACCTACCAAACAATATACCATCAAACAAGATTATTTCTTCATGATGGGAGACAACCGAAATCAATCTTTAGATGCTCGTTTCTTTGGCTATGTACCAGAAGATCACATCATTGGGCGTCCAATTTTGATTTGGATGAATGCCAATGGCATATTCGAGCCAGCGCCAAAAAAATTCTTGTGGGATAGAGCCTTTACCTCGATCAACAACGACAATCCAAACAAAAAATCATACGGAATCTATGTCTTAATTGCCCTATTTTTATGGTTGGGATATGATTTTTACAAAGATAGAAAACGTAAAAAAGAAGCTAAAAAATTTGATTAATGAAGGTGTTTTCAGCTTTTTATTTTGGACCAATCGATTATTTTGCCAATTTGGCTCAGAATGAAACATTTCGCATAGAACAGTTCGAAAATTTTCAGAAACAAACCTACCGTAATCGCTGTTATGTGTTGGGAGCAAACGGTCCACTCATGCTCGGCATTCCGATTTTACATAATGGAAAAAGAGTATTGAAAGACATTCAGCCGTCATATGATTACGATTGGCAAAAAGAACACCTGAAATCGTTGATCGCAGCTTACAAAAGCTCGCCTTATTTTGAATTTTATGAGGATGATGTGACACCACTTTTCGAGAGAAAAGAGAAATATTTGTTAGATATCAACCTCAAAACTATAGCCTTCATCAACGAGAAATTGAAGTTGGAGCTCAACTTTGAGTTGACCAATGGCTACGAGGTTTTGGCAGAAAACGACGATTATAGAACGCGTTTTAACGCCAAAAAAAATACCACTCAGATTCCACCTTATTACCAAGTTTTTGGCGATAAATTCGAATTTGAACATAATTTGAGTATTTTGGATTTGTTATTTAATGAAGGACCTGCATCAAGCAATTTTTTAAAACAATTAGAAGTATAAAAAATATGAAAAAATTTATTCTAGCAATTGGGATTTTATTCTCGGCACAGTTTACCTATGGACAGACAGAAGTTCCTAAAGAATCATGGTATCATGCAGATTTTACCACAACAGGCGTTTATGGTGTGAACACCGATAAGGCTTTGGACTTTTTGAAACAAAACAAACGCAAACCGCAAAAATTGGTGGTTGGCGTATTGGATTCTGGAGTGGAACATTACCACGAAGATTTAAAAGACAACATGTGGGTGAACCCAAAAGAAATTCCGGGAAATGGAATAGATGACGATAAAAATGGCTACATAGACGATGTGCACGGATGGTCTTTTTTAGGAAATCAATACGGTGTTAACTACAACGATGATACCTTAGAAAGTACTCGTTTGTACAAAAAATATCAAGCTTTATTCGAAACGCCTAATACAGCAACCAACAAATCGAACGAAGCTAAATTTCCTGCAGAATATGCCGAATATCAGAAAATTAAAAAAGAATTCAATTCAGACTTAGGGAGATCAAAATACAATTTGGCAATTGCCGAAGCAAAAATGAAAAACCTAGAACCCGGATTTACAAAACTGAACAATATTTTTGGTGAAACAAAACTCACGGAAGAAGTCTTGAAAAACTTCGATACCGACGATGAAAATGTTTTGCAAACGCTTTGGGTTTTCAACGAAATGGAACCAAAAGAATGGGAAGGAAAAACCATGAAAGAAATTTCGGCTAAATATTTGGGGATTGCAAAAGCGCAATACGAACGATATTTATCAGCTGTAAATGCGCATTATAATTTGAATCTCGATCCACGTGCCGAATTGAAAGTTGATAATTATGCCAATGTAAACGAAAAATTTTATGGTAATGCTGACTCTAATGGTCCAGAAGCTTCGCACGGTACGCATGTAGCAGGAATCATCGCAGCAGTACGCGGCAACAAAATTGGTAACGAAGGTACAGCTGGAGGTAACCACGTGAAAATCATGAGTGTTCGCATGGTACCAAACGGTGACGAGCGCGACAAAGACGTAGCAAATGCTATTCGCTATGCAGTGGATAACGGTGCTAAAATCTTGAATATGTCGTTTGGTAAAGCCTATTCGCCAGATAAAAAAATCGTTTGGGATGCGTTCAAATATGCTTCTGATCGCAATGTTTTGATTGTGAAAGCAGCCGGTAACAGCAACGAAGACATCGATGTTCACATCCATTATCCAACAAATTTCAACGACAATGGTGTTGCGGTGAGCAAATCGGTACTTACTGTTGGGGCAAGCACAAGAAATTCAGACAGTTTGAAAGCGCGTTTTTCTAACTTTGGAAAAAAATCGGTAGATGTTTTTGGACCTGGAGCCGAAATCTATGCTACCTATCCCGGAGTTTCAGAATATCGTTTCTTGAACGGTACTTCGATGGCGTCACCTGCAGTTGCTGGCGTTGCAGCCTTGGTTTGGTCACACTATCCAAAATTATCTGCAGAAGATATTCGCAATATACTCATGGAAACTGTAAACAAAAACGATCAACTAAAAGATATTTCAGTAAGTGGCGGTGTCGTAGACGCTTATAATGCAGTAAAACGAGCTGAAGAAATCTATAAACAACGCAGGTTGAAATAAGATTCAACAAGACTAATTTTGAAATCCGTTCACAGAACGGATTTTTTTATTCCTTTTTACGCTTTTTAATTATTTTATTTTTAATAAAATTGTAAAAATATTGATTTTTATACAAATTTTGAACAATTACTCTCTAAATAATATTACAAAATGTTCTTAATTTAAAAAAAAAGATTAACTTGGGTAAGTTCATAATCAATACCATTAAACAAGAATGAGAGAAATTAAGACAAAATCGAGTAAAAAGGAGCCTAAGA
The DNA here is from genome assembly GCF_900089075.1 of Vaginella massiliensis. GTDB lineage: Bacteria > Bacteroidota > Bacteroidia > Flavobacteriales > Weeksellaceae > Weeksella > Weeksella massiliensis_A. The sequence goes on along the minus strand of NZ_LT593747.1, from coordinate 492,440 downwards.
TTCTCGAACACAAAAACATGGGAAGCGCCTTGTTGTTTACCTTGCTCTTCGGGCCATTAGGCTTGATGTATTACGCTGTTCCGCTTGGGATAGTTTTATTGCTATTTACGATTTTTGCGGCTTTCTATACAGCAGGAGTTGCATTAGTGGTTTTGTGGCCTGTATATTTAATCTTGACTTATTTCCTCATTTCAAGACATAACAATAAAGTTCAAAGTTTAAATCAGATTAACTATATGGATTAATTTCTCTATTCTTTTTTTACAATTCTTTGATTTTAATTGATTAAGATCAAAAAACTGGTAGCAATACCAGTTTTTTTGTTCTCGCCCTAAAGTCTACGGCTATTGTATGTTTTTATCGCGATGAAATAATAGTAGGCAATAGCGATGAGTCCCAAAATCCCAGAAAACAAAAATAGTTTCTGAAATCCAAAAATCGTAGCGATACTTCCTGATGCAACCATACCGATACCAATTCCGAGATCAATAGCAATAAAAAATGTTGAATTCGCAGAGCCTCTTTTATCTGCCGTCGTCATGTTCATGAATTGCGTCTGAAAAGCGGGAATCGAAACACCAAAACCCAATCCGATGATAAACGCCCCGAAAAAATAAAGCCAGTCTAAAACGGGATAAGCGATAAAGAAAAATCCCAAAGCAATGAGGGTTACTCCAGTCAGGTTTACTTCATTTATCCAACCTCTATCGATCAACTGCCCACTGAAAACCCTAGAAAGACCAATTCCAATCGCGATACTCAAAAACATATAGCTGGCTCCAGGTATGTTGATTTCCTTTCCATACATCACTCCGAAGGTGTACAAAGCACCATAAATCACCTCTAACAGCAATACATTGACAGCCAAAGGAATAGCGCTCAACAAAATAAAACGATCGAGTGTAAGGGGAGTTCGATTCTTTTTATCAGGTGATAATTTCTTTTCTTTTTCGGGATTTTTGATGAAAATAGCACATATAACTCCTACAAAACCGAAAATAAGTGCAGAATAAAAGATGTAATTGAACGGATATTTTTCGTAAATATACATTCCGCAAATTGGTCCAACAGACATGGCTAATGTAGACATCAGACCATAATATCCGATGCCTTCTCCTCGTCTTTTAGAGGGCAATAAATCTATCGCAAGCGTATTGCTAGACGTGGTGATCATTCCCCAAGTGAGCCCATGAAAAAATCGTAAGACAAAAAGAAATACAATACTAGAGGCAATGGTATAACCGAAAAATAGCGAGACAAAGGCAATAAAAGAAATTAAATACACCTTTTTGCGCGAAAAATTATCGACGATAAAACCCGAAAAAAATCGGATGAAAAGAGCTGCCAAAACGTAAGACGACAAAATATACGACATCTTGGCTTTGTCAACATGAAAATGTTCTAAAATATAAAAAGGAAGCGTAACACTGATTTGGTAAAAAGCTACCCCCGTTAATAAATTAGCTATACAAGCAAAGATAAAACTGCTTGTCCATAATTTAGGTTTTTCGATAACTCGAGGCATGATTCAAACAACATTAAAAAACCGATACTTACTGTATCGGTTGGCATTATAATTTTGCTAATTTTTCTAACGCATAGACAATCATTTGGTCTATGGTTGCGTAGGTATCTTTAGAAAATTCGCCTCTTATACGGTTGGCAACAATGGCATTGATCGACAAGGCTTCGTGTCCCATCATTTTGGCTAAACCATAAATAGCAGAAGTTTCCATTTCGAAATTAGAAATTCTAAAATCTCCATGGCTGAAGGTGGTAAGCCTTTCGTTTATATCAGCTGGATTTGGTTCTAGGCGCAAATATCTTCCTTGCGGTCCATAAAAACCACAAGCGGTCGCCGTGATACCATGATGCGTCTGATCTGATGACAACAAATCGAATAAAGAAGTTGAGCCTTCTACAACATACGGTCTTGCCTTGTTGGGAGACCAATCTACATGTTGTATAAAGGCATCTTCGATTGCAGGATTCATCACTTTTTCACTACCAACATAATAATGCAACAAACCGTCTAAGCCCAATCCATGCGATCCAATCACATAAGAATCTACCGGAATGTCTTCTTGCAGCGCACCCGAAGTACCGATTCTTACAATCGAAAGTTTTCTAAATTCTTCTTTTTCTTCGCCACGTTGCAAATCGATATTGGCTAAGGCGTCCAATTCCGATAAAACAATATCGATATTATCTGTTCCCATACCAGTAGAAATCACCGTCATGCGCTTTCCTTTATAAGTCCCAGTATGCGAAATGATTTCTCTTTTAGATGCTTTATGTTCGATGGTATCGAAGTGTTGAGAAACTCTGGCTACCCGATTCGGATCGCCCACCGTGATAACCAAATCTGCCAAATGTTCTGGTTTTATATTACAATGGTAAATGCTACCATCTGGATTTAAAATTAATTCTGAAGATGCTTTACTCATTTTCAAATACAAATTATAATAAACAACTAATTTACAATTTATCCCCCAACTCTTTTCACCTTGAAACCTTTCTCTTTCAACATGTTCATGATTTTGTCACGATAATCTCCTTGGATAATGATCTGATCATCCTTAAAACTTCCTCCAACACCAAGAAAGGTTTTGATTTCTTTTGCCAATTGTTTGAAGTCTTCATCTGCACCAGTGTAGCCATCGATGATGGTAATTGGTTTACCTTTTCGCTTTTCGTATTTACAACTCAGTGGCTCGTCTTGCATCCAAAGTTGATGTTCGCTTGTTTCTTCTGTTGTTTCTTCCGAAAACTGATGATCTGGAAAGAGATTTCGTAATTGGTCTTGCAAATCCATAAAGAAAAATATTGTCAAAAACTTGGTTGGTAAAATTACAAAACAATCTGGCTGCGTCGTCTTAATTTAATCCTAAATTTGTATAGAAATTTTGTCATGGCATGGAAAAAATAGAAAAAGAATTACATTACAAAGGTCACTCGACCAAAATAGTTGTCGAGGTCCAACAATTACCTGCGTTCAACCCCGAAACAATGGATAAAGAAAAGTACGAGGAAACAAAAAAAGTCTATCGTATGATGGCAGAAGAGGAGTTTTATAACCGTAAAACCGAATGGATTTTTTGTATAGAAAAAAAACTTCAAGAAGGTGATAAATAATTAGAACTGACAGATTTATTTCTTGGCACGTGAATTGAATATTATACAGAAGATTTAATTCTTTTTAACTGAAAATGAACAAAACAAAATTTTTCAAATTAGCAGGAGCAGCAGCAATGCAAGCCAAACAAGACAAATCTTTTGTAAACAAAGTGAGAGCAGCTTTTCGTATGGCAGGTCACGTTGCAAAAGGCAACTACAATCCTAGTTGGTCCAATTTGATGATTACTGCCTTTGTGTTGCTTTATCTTATTTCTCCGATAGATTTTCTACCCGAAATGTTGTTGGGACCTTTCGGTTTGATTGATGATTTAGGTATTTTGATGTTCGGTTTCAAATATTTTAACAAAGAAATTATGAAATACCTCAATTGGGAAATGACCCAAGCCCGATATGCAGATGTGGAAGACGCGAAGATTATCGAATAATAAAAAAAGCCAATCGGTAGAGGTTGGAATTGTATAAAAAATCCGCTCAATTGAGCGGATTTTTTACTCTAATAATACTATTAAATTTTACCTACCATATCTTCTGGCTTCACCCAAGCGTCGAAATCTTCAGCTGTTACATAGCCCAATGCAATCGCCGTTTCTCTAAGGGTTGCATTATTTTTATGAGCAGTTTGTGCAATTTCTGCAGCTTTGTAATAACCTATTTTGGTGTTCAATGCCGTAACCAACATGAGCGAATTGTCTACCAATTCTTTAATTCTTGTATAGTTCGGCTCGATTCCTCGAGCGCAGTGTTCATCAAACGAAACGCAAGCATCTCCAATAAGACGCGCAGATTGTAAGAAGTTTGCAGCCATCAACGGTTTGAAAACGTTTAACTCATAATGCCCTTGTGTACCACCAATCGTAATCGCGACATCGTTCCCCATTACTTGTGCCGCCACCATGGTCAAGGCCTCGCATTGGGTCGGATTTACCTTTCCTGGCATAATCGATGAACCTGGTTCGTTTTCTGGAATAAAAATTTCTCCGATTCCCGAACGAGGTCCAGAAGCTAACATGCGGATGTCGTTGGCGATTTTGTTCAACGAAACAGCCAATTGTTTCAATGCGCCATGCGATTCTACAATAGCATCGTGAGCAGCCAAGGCTTCAAATTTATTTTCTGCCGTTACAAACGGATGCCCCGTAAAATCGGCTATATATTTGGCTACCAAAACATCGTATCCGTCTGGTGTGTTCAATCCTGTACCCACTGCAGTTCCGCCCAAAGCCAATTCAGACAGGTGTGGAAGTGTGTTTTTCAAGGCTTTCAGACCATGATTTAATTGTGCAACATAGCCCGAAACTTCTTGTCCTAAAGTAAGTGGGGTTGCATCCATTAAATGGGTACGCCCAATTTTCACAACTTTTTTGAATTCTTCGGCTTTTTTTGCCAAGGTATCTCTTAATTTTTCAACTCCCGGAATCGTGATTTCGACCACTGCTTTGTAGGCGGCAATGTGCATTCCGGTTGGGTAAGTGTCGTTTGATGATTGTGATTTGTTTACATCATCATTTGCTTTTAAAATAGGTTCACCTTCGCCTATTTTTTGACCTGCTAAAACCTGAGCGCGGTTTGCAATCACTTCGTTCAAATTCATGTTAGATTGCGTACCAGAACCGGTTTGCCAGATAACTAATGGAAATTGATCGTCTAATTTCCCAGCTAAAATTTCGTCACATACAGCAGCAATTGCGTCTCGTTTTTCTACTGGAAGAACGCCTAATTCTGCGTTGGCATAAGCTGCAGCTTTTTTGAGGTAAGCAAAGCCTTCGATGATTTCGTGCGGCATCGATGCTGCAGGTCCAATTTTGAAGTTGTTTCTTGATCTTTCGGTTTGAGCACCCCAATATTTATCGGCAGGAACTTTTACTTCTCCCATGGTGTCTTTCTCGATTCTATATTCCATTTTTCTGATTTTTTTTTAGTTTTTAATGAATTGACACAAAGTTATGAAACTGAAAATTCTTTAGAAAGTGATAATTATTAGTTTTACTTTAAAAATTAATTTTATAAATTTGTTCACGTAAAAATAAGTCATCATGATACAGTTTTTTGGATTTTTAGTGTTTTTGATCATTGCTCTATGTGGTTTTTGGGGTATCATCTTTTTATCGACCATGGCATTGTCTTGGGTTCCGTTCTTCTTAGACAACGTGAAAAAAGAGAAAAAAGGAATTGTTACCGCACAGCCTGTAAGACCTACTTTACCAAATCAAGAAGGAGTTACGGTATTGTACAAAAAATAACGAATTAGCTTATTATTTTATTCAAATACAAAACGTCTTGGCATAGCCAAGACGTTTTTTCTGTTTCTCATTTTTTTATTAGGCATTTTATCAAAAATTAAGAAACTTTACACCGATTGTAAACCATTGGCTCGGGAGTGGAATAGCTCCAACCTCGCGGTATTCGGCACCAAAAATGTTTTGCCCGTCTAAGTAAAATGTCAGATCTTTCAGACGGTAACTCATTCTGGCGTCTGTCACCCAATAGGAGTCTCCTGAGTAGCGTGTATGATAACGGTTTGTCACGCCCAATGAGAAATCGATAATGGAAAAATTTAAAGTATTTGTAAACTGATGTTTGAGGCTTTCTATTTTGTATTTGGATGCATATTCGTTGGCAAGCTGCGTGAATTCACTGTCTAAGTAGGAATAACTCAGACCAAAATTCAATGATTTGTTTTGTGCAAAATGCCACGCATAATTGGTTCTGATGTTTACCCCATTGGTTTGGAGATTACCAAAATTATTGGCTTGCCAAGGCTCGTTGGAATCTTGACGTACCCAGTCGATAAAATCGTTTATCTTTCTATGAAAATAAAAAGCTTCTGCATTGAAACCGTTTTTGTTCCATTTGAAACCAGTTTCTGCCTGAAACGCTTTTTCGGGTTCTACTTCTGGATTTCCAATGTTGCCTGGTCGCTGATCTAGGTACAAATCGGTGAACGACGGAATGCGCTGGCTACTGCCTAGATTTCCTATCCATTTCAGTCCGTCAACCAGTTGATAACTTAGGTCTATCCCTGGGAAAAATTGCCAATCATAGCTGCTGTTGTAATTGGTATAAAAACCAATATTGGTGTTGAATCTTTCGGTCCAATCTACCTTATATTCTCCATAGAATCCAAAATTGTCTCTGGTGTGATCGCCAATTGCCGTAGATTTTATTTGTTCGTGTCTATATTCTACACCAAATCCCAACATTCCTTTAGTCAAAAGGTAAGTGGCGTTGACTTCTGCACCACCCGCATTCGAATAGTGTTTGCTTCTTGCTCTGTTGAGATTGTGTTTCAGGTAGCGATAATCATCAAAATTGTAACGATAATACACTTGCGGTTTCAAGGTAAATCTATCGTTTAGCTGATGCTGGGTTTGGATGGCAGCCAAGAAAGTTTCTACAAATTCTTTTGAATCTTTATCGCCTGGTGCCGCATAGAAACCATTCGCCCCGAACCCATTTTTTACATATCCCAAGCTGGTTTGCAATTTGTTTTCGCTATTCAACTCGATTTGATTTTGGTAGAATATTTTGTTGTTTTCGAAAGCGGTGTTGTATCTATACCCGTTACTTTTGTCGTGCGAAGCAAACAACAGATGTTGATGTTTGTCTTGATAAATGGCTCCGCCCAATTGCACGCCTCTCAGATGGTAATTTTCTGATGTTTTTTCTTCGTTTTTCTTGAAATTAGTACCGAAATGCGTTTGAACGAAAAGTCCAGATTTTTTAGGTTTTCTGGTAATGATGTTGATAACTCCCGTAAGGCTATTATTACCGTAAACTCGAGCCGCAGGCCCTCTCACGATTTCGATTTGCTCTATCGCTTCTACTGGTAGGGGTAAATTGAGCGTATTGTGAGCTGTCTGATGATCAGAAATTTTCACACCGTTTACCAAAACCAAAGTTTGCTCGAAGCTTCCGCCGTCGATGCTGATATCTGCTTGCGAACCAAAAACGCCACGTTGACGAAGATCTACACCATTGGCATATTGTAAAACTTCTTGTAGCGTTCGCGCTGGCATTTTCTCGATGTCGGTTCGGGTAATGACATTTACATTGCGGTTTTCTTTAGACAAAGGCGTATGGAATCGATTGCTGTTGACAGTGACTTCGTTTACCTGAATGGTATCTTGTGTATACTGAGCAAAAACCAACGCACTCATAAGTGTTGTAAGTGTACAAACTACTTTTCTCATGTTCTATAATTAATTTTCGGGCCAAAAATACTATCTTGCCGTACTATTGAAAGGTGCCAGTTTATAGATTATGAGTAGTCCGGTAGAAATTCCGATACAATCGTTAGTGCAAATTGATTTGGCAAGCAAGACTCCAATATATTTGCAAATCGCCAATCAACTGATCAATGCCATTCAGCGACAGTTTTTGTTGCACGGTAATCGTTTGCCTGGAACCCGAGAAATGAGTAAAAAGCTCGCGGTGCATAGAAATACTATTGTGAAGGCTTATGACGAATTGGAAGCGCAAGGATGGATCGAAAAAATTCCGAATATAGGATGTTTTATCCTGACTAAATCTGAAAAAGAAAAAAAACGATTTCGACCCAAAAATGCTTCCTTACAACTCTATGCCACGCAATGTGGTTTCGAGTTCGAAAAATCGAATGTATTAGATTTTCCTTCAGAAAACGAAGAAAACCTTTTGAGCATCAACGATGGCATACCCGATATTCGACTGACTGAAGTTGCATTGTCTTCGCGTTTGTATTCTTCGAATCTGAATAGAAAAACCAATCGCTCGTCCTTTGCTCAAACCTCGCTCAACGGCAATCTTTATTTCAGGAAAAATCTAAGCAATTTTCTGAATCTTTCGCGAGGCTTGCATGTTTCATCTAACCAAATTACCGTTACCCGGAGCTTGGAAATGTGTATTTATATTGCAACCGAAATCATCCTCAAACCCAAAGATGTGGTGGTCGTTGCCGCGTTAAGTTACTATGTTCCGAATATGATTTTCAATCAAAAAGGAGCTAATGTACTCACCGTTCCAGTAGACGAAGAAGGTTTGGATGTGGACGCTTTGCGAATAATTTGCGAGCGTCAAAAGGTAAGAATGCTGTATCTTACGCCACATCACCATTATCCTACAACCGTGACCTTGAGTGCTGCTCGAAGAATTGCCTTGCTCGAATTGGCAGAAAAATATGGTTTTGTAATCTTAGAAGACGATTTCGATTATGATTTTCATTTCGATCGCCATCCACTTTTGCCTTTGGCAAGTGCCGACCAGCTTGGACGAGTAATCTACATCGGTTCTTTTGGTAAATCATTGGCGCCAGGTTTCAGAACCGGATTTTTAGTTGCGCCAGAAGATTTTATTTTAGAAACCAAAAAATACCTCAATATCTTGGATAGGCAAGGAGATGTACTCATGGAACAGGTTTTGGGCGAACTTATTGAAGAGGGCAATATTCATCGGTATTTGAAAAAAGCTAATAAAATCTACCAAGAACGAAGAGATTTTTTGGCCAAAACATTGAAAAAAGAATTATCAAACGAAGTGCAATTTACTTTGCCAAGCGGAGGTTTAGCCGTTTGGATTGAATTTAAAAACAACCTCAACCTGATGAAATTGAAACAAAATGCCAAAGCCCTGAAATTGTTCATACCACAGCATATCCTTTATCAGAATCAGCATATTTCGGCGATGAGAATAGGTTTCGGACATACAAATTTGGACGAAATACAAGAAATAGTTGCCATATTGAAGCAAGCAATTATTCTATCGAAAATAAAATAATTATATCTTTGACAATTCAATCAAATGGAAGAAAAACAATGAAGTTAAAACCAAATGAAGTAGACCAGTTCAATGCAACGATGCACGACGAAAATACCGCTTGGCATCAGATCACGGTATTCGATAGAAATGGGCATGGATTGGTGAGTAAAGATCAGAAATACGGTCTTATCAACCAAGAAGGCGAAGTGATTCTCAGCCTTAGCTATGATAAGATTGTGCCTGCGTTCGAGGGCAATTACAGCGTAACGAAAGACGGAAAATGGGGATTTGTAAATGCCAAAGAAGAAATCGTAATTCCGTTGGAATATGATTTGACCTCTGACTTTATAGATGATTTATGCGCAGTGAAAATTGGCGATAAATGGGGATTCATCAACAAATCGAACGAAATCGTAATTCCGGTAGAATACGATGGCTGTTCAGATTTTCGTTTTGGACATGCAGGCGTGATGAAAAATCAAAAGTGGGGAGCGATCAACAAACAAAACCAACAAATAATGCCTTTTGAATGGGAATATTTGATGTCGATAGGGGACGGACTTTTAACTATGGGGCAAAAATCTAAAATCAAAGTAGAACGACCGGATATTTTGGCGCGTTATCCCTATTTCGGGACGCCAGATTATCATTTGATAAAGTTTGGCTTGATCAATTTAGAAGGAAAAATTATTGCCCGATGTGTATCCGAAATTCCGATTACGCACTTCGAAGATGGAAAACCAATTGTACGCGTCAATTATCAGATTGGAACTTTAGAGAATTTCACCCATTTCATCAGAAAAGCGAAGTATAAACCAAACCCATACGATCTGAAAATTTTACGTCGTTTAGGGGTTATTGAAAAATAAAAAAACATGGCAAATATCAATTGGCAAACGGTAAAAGAATACGAAGACATCACCTTTAAGAAATGCGATGGCGTGATGCGAATTGCCTTCAACAGACCAGAGGTGAGAAATGCTTTTAGACCAAAAACGGTGTTCGAACTGTTGGACGCTTTTCAGCTGGCAGAAGAAGACAGAGAAGTTGGTGTAATTTTGTTGACAGGTGAGGGACCTTCGCCCAAAGATGGCGGTTGGGCTTTTTGCTCGGGAGGCGATCAGCGGGTGCGAGGAAAAAAAGGCTATGAAGGAAGCGATGGTATTGGCCGACTGAATATTTTGGAGGTTCAACGATTGATTCGTTTCTCAACCAAAGTTGTTGTGGCGGTAGTCAATGGCTGGGCTGTAGGTGGTGGACATTCTTTGCATGTGGTTTGCGATATGACTTTGGCTTCTAAAGAACACGCCATATTCAAACAAACCGATGCCGATGTCGCAAGTTTTGATGCTGGTTATGGTTCGGCATATTTGGCAAGACAAGTTGGACAAAAACGTGCTCGCGAAATTTTCTTTTTGGGTCTAAACTACTCTGCACAAGAAGCTTACGAAATGGGAATGGTAAACCTAGTGGTACCGCACAACGAATTGGAGCAAGTCGCTTTCGATTGGGCACAAGAAATCTTAACCAAATCACCTACCGCTATAAAAATGTTGAAATACGCTTTCAACTTGGTCGATGACGGATTGGTCGGACAGCAAATTTTTGCTGGTGAAACCACACGTTTTGCCTACGGGACAGAAGAAGCCGAGGAGGGTAGAAATGCATTTTTAGAGAAAAGAAAACGAGATTTTTCTAGATTCAGATAAGCATTTTTTTTAAGTTCACAAAAAAATCATTCAACAGAAAAGCCGGTCATTGTCTGATAATAGGACAACAACCGGCTTTGATGAAAATTATAAATAATTATGAAAAGTTAGCCTTACTCTTTAATGATTTTTTCGGTATAAAATTTTCCATCGCTATAGATTTTCAAAATGTAAATTCCTTTTTCCAAATGTGCAATGTTGATAATACCGTTTTTAATTTTTACGTTTATCTCAGCACCTTTCAGATCGTACAAAGCGACTGCCTCGATGTTTTCCGCATGGATGTGAATTTTATCTGATGCTGGATTAGGATAAACTTTTATCACCTCTTTTTGATTGCTAATCAAACCTAGATTTTCTTCTTTAGACGACTCGGAATAAGCATTTGAGGCATCGATCGTTTTCACGCTCCAATAGAGATTTTCATAAGCTTCGTCAAGCTCTAAAAACCAATAAGGCGTCGTCACTACATACTTTGCAATATCTCCCGCGCCAGATGAAGTGCCAACTTTTAGTTCGTACTTCAGTGCTTTGGTAGGTGTCTTATCGTCTGTTGCACCAGACCACGAAAAACTGTATTTATTATCGGTTTTACTCAGTTGCAAATCGGTTGGTGGCGAAGGTGGAAGATTTTTTTCTGTGCTGATGTTTTTGTACAGCTTGGTAAGTGCAGGATAATTTTCTTCTTCCCAAGCAAAACCTGACATGAGAATATCGAGTTGGTTGTCGTTGTCATAATCAAACAACGTAATATGACCAGTACCGCCCAAATTGTACAAACCAGTATCTTTAGCTTTGGTAAAGCTATTGGTTGACGGGTCGTAAGTGAATATTTTTACAGAGCCGTCAAAGAATTTATCATCACCGATGAGCACAAAATCGTAATAACCGTCGTTATTCAAATCGCCTGTTTGTATACTAGATTGTCCGAGACCTTCATTCTCTATGACAGTTATGGTAAAATTGCCGTTGCCATCGTTCCATAATACGGCGAGGTATAAATCATAGTTTGCATCTACCCCGGTAACAACCAAGTCTAGAAATCCATCTGCATTGAAGTCTGCATAAGCCACTTTTCCGTTTGCTACACCACTTAGAGTTTGGCTTGCCTCTAATGTTCCTTGATTGTTAATGTAGATTGTAAAGGTAGCTTCTGTTTCTTCATCAAAACCAAAAACCACTGCATCTAAAAGCTTGTCGTTGTTGAGATCCATGATTTTGAAACTTCCGTTTTGTGTGCCTGGTAACCAGCCAAATATTTGATCGAACCCGTTTCCTTTGTTTGTAAATAAATCTAAATTATATACGAAACCTTCTTTGTCTAGGTATTGCACTCCGTTTATAGCATAATCTTGTTTTCCATCATGGTTAAAATCAAAAACTTCAATAGAACTGTATACTTTCCCTGGAATATTTTCTACAAACTCAAATCCATTTCCAGTATTGCGATAAAGATACTGTTGGTAATTAACTACATCCATATAACTAAGACCAGTTGACACAATGTCCAACAATCCGTCGTTATCAAAATCGATAAATTTTATTCCGCCTAAATGCGTAGCATTTTGACCAAAATCATAAAATTGCGAAAAGTTTCCGTTGTTGTTTTTATACACAAAATTTTTTGTGGTGTCTACTGAGCCATTGTTGTCAGAATCAACTGCACCATTGTGAACAAGGTCTAAAAATCCGTCTCCGTCAATATCACCTGTATCACAAGAAGAGTAGTAAAAGTTTGACAAATGGGTGCTTACTTCTTCGAATTTTTGTGCTTTCAGTGCAAGTGGCAGCAATAATACTAAGGTAAAAAATTTCTTCATAATATTATATTTTTAACTGGTCTAAATTAAATATAGATTAGGATTTAAAAAAATTTTCATAACTTTTTTTTAAGCTAATTTTTTTCAGCTTTTGGAGTAGAAGGAAAGAAGTTTCTCATGATTATTTTTTTGGAATGATGAAGTAAAGCTAATTTCAATGTATTTTTATATTTCTAAAAATATTATATGCCGCAAGATAATATTCCATCTGTATGGAGAAATAAAGAATTTATACCGTTTATCTTTTTACGTTTTTCCTTGATTTTTGCACTCTTCATCCAGAGTACTTCGGTTGCGTACGAGATATTCAGATTGACACAGAAAGAAATTTATTTGGGTTTAATTGGTTTATTCGAATTTTTTCCGATTCTCATCATGGCGTTTTATGCAGGACAATTGGTAGATAAAGTAGACAAACGTAAGATACTGGTTTTCAGTATTATCAGCTATATGATTTCTTCCTTTGTGCTCATGCTTATCAACCTCGAATCGGTGCGAGCTGTGTTTGGAGTTTATGGTTATCTTGGGGTTTGTTATTTTGTGTTTTTCATATTAGGACTTACGCGTGCTTTTTCTGGTCCTTCGTTGTTTGCAATGTTGGCCTTGGTTGTTCGCAAAGAAAATTATCCCAAAGCTATCCCAATTTCGTCATCAGCTTTCATGATTGGTTCGGTTTTAGGACCGCTTTCTGGCGGCTTGCTTTTGGCAAACTTCGGGATCAAATTTTCGCTCATTACTGCATTTGTCATCATGTGTATTTCGATGGTGATGATTTTGCTTATCAACCCAAAACCTGCCAATATTACCGAATCTGAATCGACCGAATCGCCCATGCAACGCATCAAAGAAGGCTTGCGATTCATTTGGACAACGCCAGTTATTTTAGCTGTTCTCAGCTTGGATATGTTTGCGGTTTTCTTTGGTGGTGCAGAGTCTTTGTTGCCTGCATTTGTAGACAAAGTGCTCAATCAGGGTTCGGAAGTGTTTGGTTTTTTGCGTTCGGCACACGGAATTGGATCGTTGATCATGATGTTTTTATTGTCTACCTTTTCAAGGTTTTTGAAAGGAAATGTTGGTCCAAAATTACTCGGCGCTGTCGCCATGTTTGGCATTTGTATCATTGGCTTTGGGCTTAGCCGAAACATTTACTTTTGCTTTGCTATCCTTATGTTAGCAGGCGCTTTTGATGCTATTTCGATGGTGATAAGACAAAGCATTTTACAAGTAAAAACACCCGAAAATCTCAAAGGGAGAGTTTCTTCAGTGAATTCAATATTCGTAAGTTCGTCCAACGAATTGGGAGCTTTAGAAAGTGGTGTTGCCGCAACTTTTTTGGGCTTGTTGCCGGCCATCATTTTTGGTGGTTCGATGACCTTGCTTACGGTAATTATTATTGCCATTTTCATTAAACCAATCCGAAAAGTAGCGTTGGATACTTAAAAATTTATCGAATCGATGCAACACTTTTTATCGTCAGAAATTCTCATTCCATCATTATCTTAATTATCTTTGCAATCTATGAAAAAATGGATTCAAGCAGCTCGATTACGCACCTTGCCACTCTCGCTTAGCGGACTAATTTTGGCAGGATTTATAGCAAAATTCAATGGAACTTTCCAAATCGACATTTTTTTATTATCACTCTTCACAGCCTTTTGTTTTCAGGTTTTATCCAATTATGCCAACGATTATGGCGATGCGATAAAAGGTACAGATACTCATCGTGTAGGAGAGAAGAGGGCGGTTGCTTCTGGTGAAATTTTGCCCAATCAAATGAAAACTGCAATCATCATCATGGTGGTCATTTCAATTGTCAGTATTTGTGCATTATTGTATGTGGCATTCGTTCCCAATTTCATCAATGAGCTCTACCTTTTCTTTGGGTTGGGGCTTGCAAGTATCTTAGCTGCAATAGGTTATACCATGGGTAAAAAGCCTTATGGATATTTAGGTTTGGGCGATCTTTTTGTTTTTATATTTTTTGGTTTGCTTGCAGTTTTGGGTGGCGAATTTTTATATTCTAAATCGTTTCAATGGGTGAATCTTTTGGCTGCTGCAGCCATCGGATTTTGGAGCGTTGCGGTGCTCAACATGAACAATATGCGAGATATTGAAAACGATATGAAAAACAACAAAATGACTTTGGCCGCGCGGATGGGTATAAAAAATGCGAAAATCTATCAAATTGTGTTGATGAATTTACCTTTTCTTCTCGGAGTTTCTTTTGTAATGCTCTTGAAACCCAATCGGCTAAGCGGACTCGTTTTTTTGGTTTTGTTTCTCCTTTCGGGGAATATTCGTCGCCAAATCATGAGGGTAACCGAGCCGAAAGATTTCGATCAATTTTTGAAACCTATTGCTCTGTTGGCTTTATTTTTCGCCATTTTATTAGGTTATGGTTTAATCGGATTTCAATTTATCGATACCGTCATTCGTTAATTATTTAGTATATTCGTTCACAACAAAAACTTAGATTATGAAAGTTACTTATTTAGGGCATGCAAGTTTGTTGATAGAAATAGAGGGTAAAAGAATAATTGTAGACCCCTTTATTACACCAAATGAGCTTGCTAAAAATATTGATTTCAAACAGTTACAACCCGATTATATTCTTTTGACTCATGCGCATCAAGACCATGTTTACGATGTAGAAGAGCTTGCGAAACAAAAAAATGCTTCAATCATTTCGAACGCCGAAATTGCCTCTTATTATGCAGCCAAAGGTTTTGAGACCCATGGGATGAATACAGGCGGAAAATATACTTTTGATTTTGGTGCGCTGAAATCGACCATTGCCTTTCATTCGAGTTCGTTTGCAGACGGATCTTACGGTGGAAATCCAAATGGATATATCATCGAAAACAAAACAAAACGATTGTACATTGCTGGGGATACCGCTCTGACATACGAAATGAAATTAATTCCGGAAACCATCGGCAAACTAGATTTAGGCATTTTGCCAATTGGTGATAATTTTACAATGGGCGTGGATGATGCGGTAATTGCAGCAGAATACCTACAGCTCGATCGTGTTTTGGGCTATCATTACAACACCTTTCCGCCAATCAAAATTGATGTAGAACAAGCAAAATCAACATTTGCAGACGCTGGTAAAACCTTAATTATTTTACCGATTGGTGAGGCATTAGAAATCTAAAATTCATCATCATAATTTTTTAATTTTCGGCTGAGCATTCAGCCGTTTTTTATACTAAAATCGACCAAAAAATGAAACTCAGTTTTGAACCGTATATTTTAAAATTCAAAAAACCAGGTGGAACGTCTCGTGGCGTGCTGACAGAGAAATTGACTTATATTTTGAAACTAGAAACCAACGGAAAAGTCTATCTCGGAGAATGCGGATTATTCAAAGGATTGAGTGCAGATGACGTCCCCAATTACGAAGAAAAATTGCAGTGGGCTTGCGAGCAATATCCGCAAAAATCACTCGATGATTTGTGGGAAGAATTGAGAGAATTTCCCTCGATTCAATTTGGTTTAGAACAAGTATATCAGTCGTTTAGGTTCAACCAATACAACGACGATTACAACGATCCATACAATCCAGATTTGTTCGAATCGGCATTCAAAAATGGTGAAAATGGGATTTTAATTAATGGGCTGATTTGGATGGGAGAAGTCGATTTCATGAAAGCGCAAATCGACGAAAAATTGAAAGCAGGATTCCGGTGCATCAAAATAAAAATCGGAGTGAATTGGGAGGCTGAATACCAAATTTTGAAAGAATTGCGAACACATTTTCCGGCAGAAAAACTCGAAATACGCGTCGATGCAAACGGCGGATTCAGTTTTACCGAAGCGCAAAAGGTTTTGGAACAATTAGCGCCCTTGGCAATTCATTCGATCGAACAGCCCATCAAAGCTCATCAAATCGAGGAGATGGCTAAGTTGTGTGCTCAAACTCCTGTACCAATTGCCTTGGATGAAGAGTTGATCGGAGTTTTTGGTCGTCACGAAAAATACAATTTATTGGCCACAATACGATCACAGTACATCATTCTGAAACCCAGTTTGGTAGGTGGAATTCGAGGTTCTCTCGAGTGGATCGAATGTTGCGATCAGCTGGGCATTGATTTTTGGATAACTTCGGCTCTAGAAAGCAATTTAGGACTGAATGCAATTGCCCAATGGACAGCGATTTTGTATCCAACAATGCCACAAGGTTTGGGTACAGGAGGTTTGTTTACCAATAATTTTGATTCTCGTTTACAAGTGATTGGAGATCAATTGTTTCGAAACAAAAATTAAACAATCATTACATGGTTTTAGACTTTTCTCAACCTAATTTCAACCACAATAAGCTCACAATAAAATCTGATTTCGAGCAGTCGATTGTTGATTTTCTAAAACAATGGTACGATTCTAATTCTACCATTCAGGTTCAGACTTCTGGTTCTACCGGAAAGCCAAAAAAGTTTGACTTGCTGAAGTCGAACATGATAAAAAGTGCTCAACTTACGGGGAAATATCTCGATCTGAAAAAGGCCGATACAGCACTCTTGGCGTTACCGATGAGTTATATTGCGGGCAAAATGATGGTCGTAAGGGCGATTGTTTTAGGCTTGAAGTTGATTTGCATTGAACCAAAATCTCAAATCAAATGGGTGTCTATTTTAGCATTAGATCCTCACCTGAAGCATTTAGATTTCGTTGCCTTGACACCCATGCAAGTAGAAAAATCCCTAGATTTCATCCCTTTTATCCAAAAGCTTATCATTGGGGGAGCACCTTTGAGTTCTACCGTGAAAGCACAGTTGTTGTCTACCGAAAACGATATTTACGAAACCTATGCGATGACGGAAACCATTACGCATATTGCTTTTAAGAAAATAGCCAATAAAAAAAATCAGCAGCTAAACGATGCTTTCGAAGTGTTTGATGAAATTACAATAGGGCAGGACGACCGTGGCTGTTTGACGATTGCGACACCCTACGAAAAAACAATTTTGGTTACCAACGATGTGGTCACCATTTTGGATGAAAAACATTTTCTTTGGTTGGGTAGAGCCGATCATGTTATCAATTCTGGAGGTATAAAATTGTTTCCAGAACAAATCGAAAATAAATTGAAACCTTTTATAGCTCAAGATTTTTATATTTCTTATCGTGAGGATGAATCATTGGGGCAAAAATTGCTGCTCGTTGTAGAAGGTAAGCCTACGAAACTGGATTTTGCTGAGGCATCCCTTTCGAAGTTTGAGCGTCCAAAAGAAATCATTTTCGTCCAACAATTCGAGCGTACAACTTCTGGTAAAATCAAACGTAAAGTATTTTAAACTTAAACCTTATTTCAACTCTATTAAACCCAAATAACAACATGCTACTTTATCAAAAAATATCTGAAATATTAGACAAAAGTCCTCGAAAACATCAATGGTTGAAATTTTTATTCAACCAGTCGGTTATGGCAAAATTCAAGCCACCAGTGAGGCGAACAGTCTATATCGAATACCATTTTAAGATGAAGAAATAGCCGATATAAAAGCAGAAATACAAGCCAAAAACGAAATTAGTTTAATAAAACCACTCAACATAAAAGATGCCCAAGGCAATGTATACGCAACTTTTGAAAAAGAAATGTATGCCAGCAGCAAAGATTTTTATAAAGAAAAATTAAGATTGAGAAAATTAAAACAAACAGCAAATGATGAATAAAAAAGATAGGCGACTAAAAGCGGTCTTGTTCGATATGGATGGAGTAATTGTCGATACCGAACCCTTGCATACCAAGGCATACTATCGTGTGTTTGATGAGCTAGGAATTGACATGACACCTGAATATTTTGCAACTTGTACGGGCGAATCGACTAAAAATGTCTTTGCAAAAGTCATTCGCGATTTTAATTTGCCCGACCTTGAAGAAGAACTTGTTCGCCGAAAACGTGCATATTTTAAATCGATCTTCGAGCACGACGAAGAATTTGCGCTTCTACCTGGTGTAGAAGATTTGTTTAAGGTCTACCAAAATCACGGTATTCAGATGGTTTTGGCTTCTTCCGCGTCGATGAACACCATCAATTGGGTGTTCGAAAAATTCGATATCGGAAAATATTTTCTTGCTAAAGTGAGTGGCGATGAGTTGATGGAATCTAAACCAAATCCTGAAATTTTTGAAATTGGCGCAAAGTTTTTTGACCACGATAAATCGAATTGCATGGTAATCGAAGATTCGACAAACGGATTTTTAGCTGCTAAAGGTGCTGGCATTTTTTGTGCAGCATACCGAAGCAAAAACACTCATTTGCAAGACTATAGCATTGCAAACATTATTGTGGATAAGTACGAAGAGTTGTATCCAGAAAAATTATCGCCACATTTTGATTATTAATTAATTTCATAAATTGTAAAACTAAAAAAAGCTACTTGTGAAAAGCAGCTTTAGATTAAAAATCTATTTTTTTAACTTTCAGTCGATCGGCGTTTAATTTCTAAATCCAACAAGATTTTTGAAGCTTTTTCGGGATCCAAAGATAAATTGCCCACAACATAAAATCCTTTTTCGTCTTTCGATAATCGTTTGATTCCATAAACGGTCGATTCATCATCCGGATTGGTCATTCCCTCGTATCGATAGATAAATACGATTTCAAAATCTTCTGGATTGTTGGTAATTTCATCGCGCTGAACATTGTAATCTATTGTAAAACCTTGATTTTCTAGCTCTTCCAAAGCTGTTGCTGGAGCTGCGTATCGGTATTGTAATTTTTCTTTCATCGTAGCATTTCTTTATGGTTACCGTTTTTATAATCTCAAACACTATGCCTTAAAAGCAATTAGATTTTATAAACTTCGTTAACAGAAATTTGCGTAGTGAAAATTCCATAATTGATAAACAAGGTCTCGTCCTTTATTTTCTCGATAGTTCCCACGCTATTCGAACCATGAATTTTCACTCGATCTCCCACTTTCAGCGCTTTTATTTTTTGTTGCGTTGCTTGTTTTTCTTTTGCCTCAATTTTTTCTTTTTGCTTCGAAATGGTTTCTTCATTCACTTTCAGTTCGCGTTTGACTTCCTTTTCGATAATTTTTTCAATTTTACGTTGTTGCTGAATTTCTTTCGTTTTTTTAGAATTTTCAATCTCAATTATTTTCAGAAAATTCGAAATCAGTTGTTTTTTATTTTTACTTTTCAAATAGTTGTCCGCCATTTCATTGATGCGTTTTCCCATCATCAAAGTTTTTTGTTCTTTATCGTACAACTGCTGAAAATCGTATAGTTTTTGCTGAATTTTGTCTTGGGTCTCTTCCAATAATTCTTGTTTCACTTCTTGCGATTCTTTGAGTTCTTCGACCTCATTTTTGGTTTTCTGAATCTCGAATTTCTCTTGTTGCAATTTGAGAATGGTTTTGTCTAATCGCACTTTGTCATTTTCAACTTTTTTCTTCGCACGATTTATAAGACGGTACGGAATTTTATTTTTTTCTGCCACTTCAAAAGTGAACGAACTGCCGGCTTGCCCAAGTTCTAATCGATACAACGGTTCTAACGAATGTTTGTCGAACAACATGCTGGCGTTGATTGCTTCGGGAAGTTTCTCGGCGCTAAGTTTGATGTTGGTATAATGCGTTGTGAAAATTCCGTAAGCTTTTCTTTCGTAAAATTCTTCAAAAAAAACTTCTGCCAAAGCTCCACCCAAATCAGGGTCAGAACCTGTACCGAACTCATCGACCAAAAGTAAGGTTTTGTCATCGGCATATTTCAGAAAATGAGCCATTTGTTTCAATCGATAACTGTAGGTCGAAAGGTGATTTTCTATGGATTGATTATCGCCAATATCGGTAAAAATTTTATCAAAAAATCCAACTTCACTTTTCGGATGTACCGGAATCAAAATTCCAGATTGAATCATGATTTGGTTGAGTCCAACCGTTTTCAAGGTAATGGATTTTCCACCAGCATTTGGTCCAGAAATGATGATGATGCGCTGATGCTCGTCTAGGCGTAAGGTTTGCGGAATGGTTTTTTCTTTACGCTTCAAATTATTGAGGTATAATAACGGATGGTACGCATCGATGAGATTGAGCGTCAATTTATCGGAAATGTTCGGCAAAACTGCCTGCATAGTTTGTGCAAACTTGGCTTTAGCCTGAGTGAAATCGAGGTATTCTAAAAATTCTTGATAGGTTTCTAAGAGCGGTTTATAAACCGCAATTTCGGCGGTCAACTTCAATAAAATCTGAATGATGAGATGCTTTTCTTCTTCTCGTAATTCATCCAATTCTCGTCTCGGATTTAGAACACTTTCGGGCTCGATAAAAGAGATTGATCCCGTTTTCGAAGTTCCCAAAAACTGTCCCTTTACACTTCTTCGAAGTGCAGATTTCACCGCCAATACCCGTCGATTACCGATGACCGATTCTCGAATATCATCCAAAAATTGGGTATGATGCGCCATCGACTTATTGAACAATTCGGTGATGCGAGCGTTGAGCTGTTTGATTTTGGTTCGAACCTGCTTCAGTTCTGGAGTAGCATCGTCTTTTACCTCACCAAATTTATTGAAAACTTGATCGATAATCTTCACAATCTCTTTTTCGTAAAGCACAGTTTCGGCTTTGGCAAACAAGGTTGGCAGATATTCTTCGAAGCTGGCAAGATGTTTTTTGATCTCTTTTACCTGAAGCGAATTCGATTTTATTTTGAAAAATTCTTCGGCGGGTAAATAGTAGTTTTCAATTTCTAAGCGTTTTAAAAATTCGTCCAAAACAAAATACTCAGAAAAGGGCAGGGCATTTCCGCTATCGAAACTCGCCAAATATTCGTTCGTAGCGTGTAAATCGTTGAGCAAAGCTGATTTGTTCTCATATGGTTTTAAATCAAAAACTTTACTGGCTACTTTTTCGGTGTAGACAAAATCGGCGATTCCTTGTTGTACAGCAGGAAATTCTAAATCTTTTAGGGTTTGATTACTGATTTGCATTGCTGCAAAATTAGCGATATTTTTACGAATCTTAATCATACGGTATGGATGTGAAAATTGAAAAAAGTTGGAAAACAGTTTTGCGAGACGAATTCGAAAAGCCGTATTTTAGCGAATTGGTAAATTTTTTAAAAGCTGAATATGCCACACAAATCATTTATCCGCCCAAGTCTAAAATTTTTGCAGCATTCGACCGAACGCCTTTTGATCAACTAAAAGTCGTCATCATTGGGCAAGATCCTTATCATGGTCCACAGCAGGCCAACGGATTGTGCTTTTCGGTTGCAGATGGTATTCCGCATCCACCGAGTTTACGCAATATTTTTGGCGAATTGCATCACGATCTTTCCAAATCGATTCCGATTTCTGGTAATTTGGAGCGTTGGGCTGATCAAGGTGTATTTTTGTTGAACGATGTGCTCACGGTAAGGCAAGGAGCGGCCGCGAGTCATAAAGGTAGAGGCTGGGAAACCTTTACCGATGCTGTAATTGAGAAAATTTCACAAGAAAAAGATCACGTGGTTTTTTTGCTTTGGGGAAATCATGCACAAAAAAAAGGAAAGAAAATTGATGAATCGAAACATCTGGTTTTACGCTCGGGGCATCCATCGCCGATGAGTGCGAATCAAGGAAAATGGTTTGGAAATCGGCATTTTTCTAAAGCAAATCAATATTTCCAATCCATTGGTCTTGATGAGATTGAGTGGTAGTAAAATATTTCAGTTTGTTTTTGGGTTGCAAAATTTAAAATAATTGAGGAAGATGCTGCAAATTCATTTCACATGACCGAAAACGAGATAGGTTTAAATGGGAAAGTTTTAAATGAAGTCCTCAAATCAGAACTTCTATTTAACATAATATATATTATAGGAAAACTTTATCGAAAATAATAACTCGTGTTGTTGAATTAAAATCTTAAACGATTTCAAATCTTATGTTGATGAGCAACTGAGTAATCAATCGGTTTCGGAGCTCGCACGGAATGAAATGATACATTTGATCGATGGTAAATTGCAGTTTATTATTCTCGATATAATGGAGATATAAGATTTCATTTTCAGTAAAAAAATAAAAATCAAGTTCGGTGAAATAACCACTGAAATTGATTATTTGGTGTTGATTGCAAAATTCTTGATCGTCTACAAAATCGGCAAATTTTGCTTGATAATTTTTATGGATTCGATCTTGATCATGATCGTCGATGGTCATCAATTCTAAATCTTCTATGCAATAATCCTTAAACGTATTTACAAAAAGATCAAAATCATACTCTTTGATTTGTATACAATAGCGATCATTGCGCTTTATCAACTGGTTGCACACCACAAATTTGTGCACATCGATATTAGCATCATGATCGCTAAGGTATTCATTAAGTACTGTTAAATCTGAATTTCCCATATTCAAATTTAACAAAATTCATTGAATATCAAATATTTAGATTGTTTTTCTACTGAAAAACACATTAACCAATTGTTAATCAATGTTTTATTTTGGTAAAAAAATCTCTGCCATCATGCATCTTGCGCTTCCTCCGCCCAATTTTTCGATGGTGTCGATTTCAACTGCGATGATGGGATTGTATTGTTCTATCTTCTTTATTTGCTCCGCTGTCAGCGACTCAAATGCCGTTTTCGACATCACCAAATATTTTTGTCCCAACCCTTCTACTTGCAGCATGTTACCAGCAAATTGATGCATTTGTTCTTCGGTAATGGCAATGATTTCTTTTGAAGTTTGGTTCAACATCTCTACCACCAAAGATTTTTCTTTCTTATCGTCGATTGTATCCAAACAAATTATGGCATATTCGTCTCCAACACACATCATGACGTTGGTATGGTAAATAGGTAAACGCTGATCATTTACCGTTTGGTTTGCTGTAAAATGAATGGGTGTGTATTCTAGATCTTCACAAAATTCGATAAACAATTCTTCGTCTGTACGATCTGAAATGGCAGCATAGGCAATTTGATTTTCGCGATCGAGGATTATACTGCCCGTTCCTTCTAAAAAGATTTCATCTTCTTCGGCTTCTGAATAATCGATGATATCGCGAACGGTAAAACCTTGTTCTTCTAGCAAGCTCAACACTTCTTCTTCTCTACGCTCTACCCTTCTATTCTTTGCAAACATCGGATACAACACTACATCGCCGTTATCATGCGTCGAAATCCAATTGTTTGGGAAAATAGAATCGGGTGTATGTGGCGTTGGTGTATCTTGAATGGTGATAACGTTCACGCCTTTAGACCGTAAGCTTTTCACCATATTTCTAAATTCGTTGAGTGCGATTGTTTGTATTTCGTCTGGTGTGACGTCTGGTTTGTTTTGAAAATAATTGTTTACGGCAGTCTGATCGTTAAAATAAAATGCCACAGGTTCTACCATCAAAATGGTATTGGTATATTGTTTAGATTTCATTGTTTCGGTATAATGGTAAAGTTGAACATCTTAATAATCCGCCCATTTTAGAGACTTCTCTATAGGCTATTTCTTCTACCTGAATTTGCCATTGCTCTCGCATATGAGTGTTGAGTCGGGTAAAATTTCTTTCAGATACCACAACGTTTGGTGAAATTGAGAACACATTCGGGTTCATCCAATACATTTCTTCTTGGGTTACGTGAAACAGATTTTCTTCTCCGAATAGGTCGACTAAAAATTGGTATTGAGCTGGGTCGCGGAAACCTTCTTTGTAAATGATGGCTTTGTCTTTGCCCACGGGTTGAAAAGTACAATCTAAATGTAAAATTCCAACTCTTGGATCGGTATCATTTTTATGTAAATCGAATCCAACTATCTTTTTATTCGGGAAAAATTGTTGCAAATAATCGACAATTTCAAATTTGGTTCTTGCCGTTTTATACGATTTGAAATCTTCGCCAAGATATGTTCCGACAAATAGATAATCGTTCCACACCAACACATCGCCACCCTCTACATAGAGATTTTCTGGCACTCGAATGAATTGTTCGGGTTGCAAACTTTCTTGGATGAATGAAATTGCGTTTTGCTCTTCCAATCGATCGGGAATAATACTCGAAAGAAAAAAAGTATTTTCAATAACAAATCCGATATCTCTGGCAAAAACTTGATTGACGTTTGGTAAATTTTCTGGACGCAACACCTCTACTCCATGCTTTAGAAGTACGCTTTCGAATTGTGCCATTTCTTCTATCAAATCTGCCTCGTCAGGATAAATATCCTCTTGTACAGATTCGTATGATTTGGCATCGAAAACTTCGTTCAGTAGTGGTTTATTGCCCAAATCTTTTGCTATTCCCAATACAACAGTCCTCAATTGGTCTGTTTCGTTTTTTATTTGTATTTGCATAGTTAAGCTGTAGAAATTGTAGTTTCACTTCCGTTCGGAAGTTTTACGAATATAGTATTATTTATCTAATCCTAAAACTTTCAGCCCGTTTGTTGTTGCTATTTTAGCCAAAGAATCTACGTCGTAATAATGGCAAGCCTCCAACATCACGCGCAATTCTGTAAGCAAATGTCCATCAGAATACGGCTTATAAATGTCGTTGATATTGTCTGTTCCGAACGCAACATTGATGCCTCTTGGAACCATCTCATCTACGGGCGTTACCGAGTTGTGCGAAGGTGCCAAACGTTCGGTTCGATTGTGATCGATCCAAGCTGTCGGACAAGAAATGACGTTCATGTCTGCTTCTTTAATCAAATCGTACAATTCGTAACGGTATTTTCGTGGATGTGCTGCCACCGAAATCGAGTGCACGGCAGAAACTTTTCCTTGCAAACCAAACTCAATGGTTTTGCGCGCCAATTGTTCGGTTTCTTTTTCTTCATCGGTATTGAATTGATCCACATGCACATGAACCAATTTATTTTTTGCTTTGGCTGTTGACATCAAAATGTCTAAATGCTCTTCTTCTTGCCCATAATCTTTGGCTGGTAATCCGCCTATAATATCAACAAAATCCGACGATAAATCGAACCATTCTCTCGCTTTGGGATCGATCACGCCCTTCAATACCTGATTGGCAAATCGAATCTGGATATCTTTTCCGTAATTATCTTTCAATCGCTGTGCTGCTTGTATAGATCGATCTTCGATTACCTCGTCACAATCGATAAAAGAACCTATTGCTTGCACTCCTTGTTCGAGCATGAACGTAATCGCTTTTTCCATACGAAAGTAAATATCGTCTACCGTTGATTTGCGTTTCATGTCATCGACCAAATGCCATTTTTCTTTGAGGTATGAATTGGATAATGTAAATGTTTCTGCTGTAAGCGAATATGCTCGATCCAAATGTGAATGTGCATTTACCCAACCTCCGTTGGCTTTTATCTTTTCTAGAACTTCTTCGATCGGATTGTAGTTTGTATGTGACATCTTTTGTTTTCGTTTGTTTGCAAAAATAGGCTGATTTATCAGCATCAACCTTAGACTATTTATTGAAATATTTGATTAACTTTGCAACTTTATTTCTAATTTAAAAAATCCAATTAGCAAGCTGATTGGATTTTTTTATCGTTTATTCCTTTTTATAAGTTCGTTTTACATTTCGTACGCCTTCGACTTTTTTGAGCTCTTCGATCACTTGTTCCAATTGGTCTTTGTTTTTTACCTGTAACGAAATAACTCCCGTGAAAACGCCTGCGTTCTCCGAGAAATTAAGGTTGTTCATGTTGATGGAATTGTTTTTGGAAATCACCAACGTAATATCGCTGATCATTCCAGGGCGATCTAAACCGTCTAAAATCAAAATAGCTTTAAATTCACGTTTGGTAGAATCTACCCATGTCGCTTTGATTACGCGATAATCGTAATTTGCCCGCAGCGAAATCGCATTGGGACAATCGCTTTTATGAACTTTTATTCCTTTGGAAACGGTAATGAATCCAAAAACTTTATCTCCTGGTATCGGGTTGCAACAAGCTGCCAATTCGTAATCCAATCGTTCTTCATCTGGTCCAAAAACCAACAAATCGAGTTTGCTTTTGTCTTCGGTTTTTACTTCTTTTGAAGTTGTAGATATAGACGGAAGCGTAGTTTTCCTGATTCGATTCCAAATACCTGTAAAACCAGTCATTGAATCGGCAAATCGTTTCAAATCTTTGTTGCTAATAACACCTGTTGCAACATTATAAAATACATCTTGACTGTTGGTAAGCTTGAAGAAACTTTGTATTTTATTCAGGATCGATTCACTAAAATCCAACTTTAGATGGCGCAGTTTTCTAATCAAAATTTCTTTTCCTTCTTCCGAAATTTTTCGTTTTTCTGAGTTTAATGAAGCTTTGATTTTAGAACGTGCCTTGCTGGTTACCACATAATCCAACCATTCGATTTTTGGCTTTTGTTGAGTAGAAGTCAAAATCTCGACCTGATCTCCACTTTGCAATTCATGACTCAACGGATAGAGCTTGCCATTTACCTTTGCTCCCAAACATCGATCGCCGATATTGGAGTGTATAGCATAGGCAAAATCCAACGAGCAAGCACCTTTTGGCAGCGAATGCAAATCTCCTTTTGGCGTAAAAACATAGATTTCTTTCGCATAGAGGTTGAATTTGAAGTTGTTCATGAACTCTATCGCGTCTTGGGTGTCATTGTTTTCCAGCATATCGCGTACTTGCTGTATCCAACGATCGACACGAGATTCATCATCTTCAAAGTTTTTCTCTTTGTATTTGTAATGTGCTGCAATCCCTTTTTCGGCAATTTCGTTCATTCGTTCCGAACGAATTTGTACCTCTACCCAACGTCCCATAGGGCCAATAACGGTGATGTGCAACGATTCGTAACCAGTAGATTTTGGCGTTGTAATCCAATCGCGCATCCGTTTCGGATTGGGCGTGAAAATATCGGTGATGATCGAATAAATCTTCCACGCTAAGAATTTTTCATTCTTACGATCCGATCGATAAATGATTCGAATGGCAAAAAGATCGAAAACTTCTTCGAACGGAATGCCTTGCGTTATCATTTTACGGTAAATAGAGTTGATGGATTTTGATCTTCCTTTTATTTCAAACTCCAATCCTTCTTCCTTCAATCGCTCGGAAACCAATTGTGTAAAGTTTTTGATATAAGCTTCTCGTTGTTCTTGAGATTCGGTCAATTTCTGCTCAATACTCTGATATTCTTCCAAATTGGTATACCGTAAACTCAAGTCCTCCAACTCAGATTTTATATTATACATCCCCAACCGATGAGCTAACGGCGCATAGATGTAGACCGTCTCCGATGCGATTTTCAATTGTTTATCTTCTCGCATACTGTCTAGCGTACGCATGTTGTGCAGGCGATCGGCAATCTTGATTAGAATTACTCTCACATCCTCGGACAAGGTCAGGAGTAGTTTTTTATAATTTTCAGATTGTATAGAAACGTCTTGTTTGTTGAGAACAGAAATTTTGGTGAGTCCGTCTATAATTTTAGCAATACGCTTTCCGAATAATCTTTCGATATCTTCCAACGTATAATCGGTATCTTCTACCACATCGTGCATGAGTGCAGCCGCAATCGACACGGCACCCAAACCAATCTCATCGGCAACTATTTTGGCCACTGCTATTGGGTGATAAATGTAAGGTTCGCCCGATTTGCGACGCTGATCTTTGTGCGCATCAACAGCCAAATCGAATGCTCTTCGAATGAGTTTTTTATCCTCTTCAGACAACGAGACATACGTATTTTTTAGCATCTCTTTATATCGACGTGCTATTTCTATATTTTCTTGTTCTAATTGTTCTTCTGTAATAACAAAAGTTTGCGACATAGCGTTCTGTTAAATGTTAAGATAACTAAATATACGTTCTATTTTGGTTGGCTGAAAAGAATTGGGCAATACTGCACGATGATCGTGAGAAAATTACCCAATTGAAAACTTACAATATACTAGCAAGCCAGCTCTTCTTCGAAATCGTCTAAAACGATAACTTCTTCATTTTTATTCGGTTTGAACAATGTATAAACCAATAATCCTAAACCGATTCCTAGAATTGCACCAACCTTCTGATTTTTCTCAATGGCTTTCGAAATTGCTATTCCCGCTGCAGCACCAGTGGTTGCAACAGATACTGTATTTTCAAATTCTTTCGATTTTGTATCGATAACGTCTAATAAATTATTCATAATATATGTTTTATTCAGTATAGTTTCAAATAATTTTCAATCAACTAAATTAGATAAAATAAGTTTAAAAATAAATAGAAAAATGTTGATTTATGGCTAATGCTCGACAAAAATCAAAAATTACTTCAACAATTTTAATTGTGCAAGCCTCGACCTGTTTATGCTTATGCAATTAATATTCCTAATTCTATTTTGAATGGAAATTATTTAAAAAATTGTGCTTCTTACGCCCAACGAATTATCTTTGCTATACAAGAATACAACTATGGATATTCACGACAGAATTTTGGCACTACGCGAAGAGTTAAATCAGCATAACTACAATTATTATGTTTTAGACCGCCCTACAATATCAGATTTCGAATTCGATCTGAAGCTGAAAGAATTGCAAAAGTTAGAAACCGAGCATCCAGAATATTTCGATGCCAACTCGCCTACTGTTCGCGTTGGCGGAATGGTTACTAAAAATTTTCCAACCGTAACGCATGAATTTCGCATGTATTCGCTCGATAATTCGTATTCTATCGAAGACATTGAATTGTGGATCGAACGCATCCGAAAATCTTTCGAAAATGTAGCATTTGTATGCGAACTGAAATATGACGGCGCTTCTATCTCTATTTTGTACGAAAATGGTGAATTGACCCAAGCGGTTACCCGCGGCGACGGAACAGCTGGTGACGAAATTACCAATAATATCCGTACGATTTCTTCGCTTCCTCTGAAATTGAAAGGCGATTATCCACCAAAGTTCTATATGCGCGGTGAAATCACTATACCAATAGCGCAATTCAATGCAATCAATGAAGAACGTAAAAACAAAGGATTGATGCTGTACGCAAATCCAAGAAATACAGCTTCTGGCTCGTTGAAACTACAAGATAGTAGCGAAGTAGCAAAACGAGGATTGCAATGCTTTCCGTACGCTTTTGTCGGAAAACAATTGAACTTCAAAACTCAATGGGAAATGCTCGAAAAAGCTAAAGAATTTGGGTTTAAAATTCCGAATACTTCTAAGTTATGTAAAACTTTAGATGAAATCATTCAGTTTATTGATTATTGGGAAGTTGAAAGGAAAAAATTACCATTTGAAATTGACGGAATTGTTATCAAATTAAATGATTTTGCACAACAAGAAGAGTTAGGAAATACAGCAAAATCGCCAAGATGGGCTACAGCGTACAAGTTCAAAGCAGAAGTTGCCGAAACCAAACTTTTGAGCATCGATTATCAAGTTGGTCGCACGGGTGCCGTAACGCCTGTTGCCAATTTAGAACCTGTTTTGTTGGCGGGCACAGTCGTCAAAAGAGCCTCGTTGCACAACGAAGACATCATCAGAAAACTTGATGTAAGAATTGGTGATATGGTATATGTAGAAAAAGGAGGTGAAATCATCCCGAAAATAATTGGAGTGAATACCGATGTTAGAGATCCCGAAATCCAAGCCATAACTTACATTACGCACTGCCCGTCTTGCGGTACAGAATTGGTGAGACAAGCAGGTGAAGCTTTGCACTATTGCCCCAACGAAACCTCTTGCCAACCCCAAATCATTGGCCGATTGGAGCACTTTGTTTCCAGAAAAGCGATGGACATCGAAAGCATCGGTAGCGAAACAGCTATTTTGCTGCACCAAGCCGGCTTGGTAAATGATGTAGCAGATTTTTACAGCTTGACAAAAGATCAAATTTTACCCTTAGATCGCATGGCAGATAAATCGGTACAAAACATCATCGATTCTATAGAAAAATCGAAACAGCAATCTTTCGATCGCTTGCTGTACGCTTTGGGTATTCGCCATGTTGGGGTGACAGTTGCCAAAAAATTGGCGAAACATTTTAAGGATATCGACCGCTTGAAACTCGCCACAATAGATGAATTGACTAGCGTTGAAGATATTGGTGAAAAAATCGCCTTGTCTGTGCAGGCGTACTTTGCAAATCCTGCTCATTTAGCTATGATAGAAAGACTTAGAACTGCTGGATTACAATTGGCTTTAGTAGAAAATCAAGTGCAAGTTTCTACAAAATTGGCGGGTAAAACTTTTCTCTTTACTGGTAGTTTACAACGTTTTACTCGAGATGAAGCGCAAGAAATGGTCGAACAATTTGGTGGGAAAAATGTTTCTGGTGTGAGTAAAAATCTGAATTATCTTGTTGCCGGAGAAAAAGCTGGAAGCAAACTGAAAAAAGCACAAGATTTGGGAACAGTTGAAATTCTTACAGAAGAAGAATTCCTGAAGATGATTAATGATTAAACATTGATTTTTAATTGGTTGACTTCATAACTTTCGGTAAAAAGTAAAGATAGATTTTATAAAAAATTACGCCAAGCAGCAATCCAATAAAGAATCCAACCAAAACATCTCCTGGAAAATGTACCCCAACGTATATTCGGCTATATCCGATCAACAGTGCCCAAATCACCAAAATGGGCAACAGTATTTTAATTTTATTTCTAAAAATCGAACCGATGAAAAACGCCAGCGCCATATGATTTGCCGCATGTGCAGAGTAAAAACCGTACCGCCCTCTGCCCTCACAGTCAACCGGTCTGAAATTTCCTTGCAACGATGGTGTATGACAAGGTCTAAAGCGTTCGAAACCATTTTTGAAAACATTGGCCAATTGATCTGCCGCCACAATTAATAATGCAGTCAGAATCAAAACATACAGCACTTGTTGCCATTTGTAAACTCTGCACAAGTACACAATAAGACCAATGTACAAAGGAATCCACGTGAGTTTATTGGTCACCACTAACCAAAAAGCATCCCAGTTGGATTGCCCTAAATTGTTGAGATACTTGAAAAGTTCGTGATCGAGAGATATGAGTTCTTGCATCGATTATCGTTTTATAGAGCCGCCAAGCGCATCGTCTACGGTGCTGTCTATTTCTTCTTTGGCTTCTTCTATGGTTTCGCGAATTTCTTTTGTTGGGTCTAAATCCTCAACTGGACGCATAATTTCTTCTTTTATATTCTCTGTAGCGTCTTTCAGTTGGCGTACTGCCTGTCCTAACCCTCGTGCAATTTCTGGAATTTTTTTCGGGCCAAAAATGATGACTGAAACCAAAAGAATGACCACAATCTCTTGGAAACTAATAAAATTCGGAAGTATCATTAATGTATTCACAAGGCAAATTTAATTATTCTCGCTCAATATTATACAAAAAAAACCGCTGAAAGCATCAACGGTTTTCAATCTTATTTAGATATTTTAGGTTTAATCGGAGTTTTTTATACAGTGCAATTCTGCAGTAAGAAGAACCGATTCGGCTATCGAATTGGTCGTGTCGGGATTTTCCCAAGTGAGCCCGAATTCTTTGCGATTGACCTCGCATTGTAACTTCAACAAATTATGAGCATCGTCCAATTCTTCTAAATTTGTAACAAAAGTAGTGTCTTTTTTCACGCCTTTTATTTCGAGTTTCCCCATCAATTCATTCGACTCGATTCCTTCGCGTTCTGAAATGAAAATGATTTGTGGGAAATTTTTCACATCGAAAAAATCCTCAGACAACAAGTGCTGATCTCGCTCCTCTATCCCCGTAACGAGCGAATTTACCTCTATCGCAAATGTAAAATCAGCTCGATTAAATTGTTGATCTTCGGCAACGATATCTCCATGAAAATTGGTAAAATGTCCCTTTACTTCGCCGATAGCTGCTGATTCGATGGTGAAAAATACGGTTGATTTTGTTTTATCTATTGTCCATTTTGTTGACATAATCTAAAGTTTAATTTTCTACAAATTCTAAATTCGATACAATATTGATTTGATTACCCACCACAGCCTCTGGAAAATTGTTACCAATACCAAAATCTAAGCGATTCAATTTCCCTTCGATCGTAAAACCGTGAGTGTTTTTCTTATTCATGCTATTGTTTACTTTTCCGTTGTATACAAGCTTCAGATTTACAGGTTTGGTGATATTGTTCAATGTGAGATTTCCTGATAGCGCATAAGCATTGCCTTTGATTTTAGTGACTTTTGTAGAAGTAAATTCTAGGTTTTTGTTTTTGGCCACATCAAAAAAATCTGCAGATTTCAAATGTGTATCTCGAGCTTCTATGCCTGTATCGACAGAATTTAGGTTTGCCAAAACATGAAATTTAGCTTTTAATAAATCGGTCGCATCAAAATCTTTTACATGCACATCAAAATCAGTAAATTTACCGTCTACGCTAGAAATGGTGAGATGTGTAGCATAAAATTGTAATCGTGCATGAGCTTTGTCTAACGTAATGGTTTGCCCAAAAACCTGAAAACTCATCAAAAGAAATAGGCTAAATAATAAATTTTTCATTGCAATATGTTTTATTTGAAGATAGCAAAAATTTAGCCATTAATGTACGCCATAAAACCTTATTGTGTATTTAATGATTTGGTTTGGTTGTTTTAATATTTTTTAACGAAAATCTAACAAAAAGTTGGTTTGGTAGTTACCGAACTATAATATAAATTTGTCGAAAAATTTTACATTGATGTCAAATATAGATGCCGAAAAGCTTCTTTCAGAAATTGAAGATAATTTTATTCAAAACTATGATTTTCCACCACTTACAGCAAGAATTTTTGTTTACATGATAACCGATGTAGACGAAAATGGAGTTTCTTTTGATGAATTGGTAGAACATTTCGGAGCGAGTAAAAGTTCGATATCGTGTAGTTTGAAATTTTTGATCGAAACAGATAAAGTCGATTTTATCTACAAAGAAGACAAAAGAAAACGCTATTTCAGACCCAATCCCTACTATTTTTCGAATCATTTGCGAGAAGTTTTGGAACAAGTAGAAAAAACAATCATTTCGTTAGATAAAATTGAGCTTTATAAACAGCGGAAAGGCATCACCAAATTGAAAAATGAAGAGGCGCTTGCCATCATAAAAAATTACATGCACCAACAAAGAATTTTGGTAAACGATACAATAGAACAATTGAATAAATACAAAATCTAATATAATAATCCATGAAAAAAAGATATTATCTTTTGATGGGCATCACAGCCTCGATCATAAGCTCTTGTAACAAAAACGATCAAAACGCCATGCAGGCACAAGGTCCAATGCCCTATCCAGTGGTAGAAGTACCGACAAAAGTTGTTGAAAGTTTTAGCGAATTTCCTGCAACAATCGAAGGTATAAACAACAATGCGGTACGTGCAAAAATACAAGGTTATGTAACCAATGTATACGTAGACGAAGGACAATATGTAAGTGCTGGTCAACCGCTCTTCAAACTAGAAACCAACGTGTTGACGCAGAGTGCCAATGCTGCAAAATCTGGAGTCGCCTCATCTGTTGCCAATGTAAAAGCGGCTCAGGCTAATGTAAATGCAGCTTCAGCTCGAGTTCAGGCTGCTCAGGTTGAAGTGAACAAGCTCATCCCCTTGGTCGAAAAAAACATCATTTCTAATGTTCAACTCGAAACAGCTAAGGCTAGTCTAGCACAGGCGCAAGCCGCTCACAACCAAGCACAAGCTGCATTAGCACAAGCACAAGCTGGTCAATCGCAAGCACAAGCCGGATTGAATGAAGTGAATGCCAACATCAATTATTCGGTCGTGAGAAGTCCGATAAGTGGTGTTGTCGGAGCGATTAACTTCAGAGAAGGGAGTTTGGTTGGACCAACAGATCAAGTTCCGTTGACCAACGTGTCGAACACCAGTAAAGTATATGCTTATTTTTCGATGAATGAAGCAGAATATTTGAATTTCATCATCAAAACAGAAGGAAAATCGCTTCAAGAAAAGCTCAACAATATGCCAGCTGTAGAATTGGTTTTGGCAAACGGCGATATCTATCCAGAAAAAGGAAGGATACAAGCCGTTACAGGACAAATTGATCCTACAACAGGAACCATACAATTCCGTGTAACTTTCTCCAACGCAGATAAAATCTTGAGCAATGGCAATACCGGAACCATTCGCATTCCTAAAACCTATGTTGATGCTGTTGTGGTACCAGAAAGTTCTACATTTGAGCAACAAGGTTATGTCTATATCTACAAAGTAGAAAAAGATACAGCAAGACAAACCATGATCGAAGTTGAAGATCGTGCTAATAATATGGTAATCGTAAAAGATGGACTGAAAAAAGGTGAAAAAATCGTTGCACAAAGTGTAGATAAGGTAAAAGACAAAACGGCCGTAAAACCAGTGCCTGCCAACTTTGATTCGATTGTAAACTCAATAAAAAAACTATTCTAAGAAACTGAAAATATGTTAAAAACATTTATTGAAAGACCCGTAATGTCTACGGTTATTTCTATCATCATCGTCATATTAGGAATTCTTGGACTGACGGCTTTGCCAGTCACACAATATCCTGATATCGCACCACCAACCGTGCAAGTTAGCGCCAGCTATACAGGTGCTAATGCTGCTACCGTAATGGAAAGTGTGATTATCCCGCTCGAAGAACAAATCAATGGTGTAGAAGGAATGGATTACATTACTTCTACTGCAACCAACAACGGTACCGCTTCGATCAATGTGATATTCAAATCAGATATCGATCCTGATATTGCCACGGTAAACGTACAAAATCGAGTTTCGCGTGCCACTCCACTTTTGCCTACAGAGGTTACAAGATCTGGGGTGACGACCCAAAAACAACAAACATCAGCATTGATGTTCTTGACTTTTTATTCAGATAATCCATTGTACGACCAATTGTATATTCAAAACTACTTGAATATCAATGTAATTCCAGAAATCAAAAGAATCAACGGCGTTGGTGATGCCTCTGCTTTTGGATCTCGTAACTACTCGATGCGTGTTTGGTTGGATCCCAACAAATTGGCAAATTATGGATTGATCCCTTCAGAAATTACTGCTGCAATCAACGAACAATCATTAGAAGCTGCTGCTGGACAATTGGGTGAAAATGAAGGGAAATCTTTCCAATACATCATCACCTATCCAGGAAAATATAACGAGGTAGAACAATACGAAAATATTGTAATAAAATCTATGTCCGATGGAAGTGTTTTGCGTCTGAAAGATGTGGCAAAAGTAGAGTTGGGTTCATTGAACTATTCTGGAAAATCGCTGATGAACGGGAATCCTTCGGTTGCTATGGCGATCTATCAGACTCCAGGTTCTAACGCTCAAGAGATCATCGATAATATAAAATTGGAATTGATTAAAATCGAAAAAGATCTTCCTAGCGGAATGCATTACTCGATAAATTTTGATACCAACGAATTCTTAAACGCTTCTATATCAAAAGTTGTAAGCACTTTAATTGAAGCTTTTATTTTAGTATTTATTGTGGTTTATATCTTCCTTCAAGATTGGCGTTCTACCCTTATTCCGCTTATTGCAGTACCAGTATCGATCATTGGTACATTCTTCTTTTTGAATTTATTTGGTTACTCGTTGAATTTGTTGACCTTATTTGCATTGGTACTCGCCATTGGTATTGTGGTAGACGACGCCATTGTGGTGGTTGAAGCTGTACACGCAAAAATGGAAGAAACACACCTGGAGGCTCTGCCCGCTACGTTGAGTGCCATGAACGAAATTACAGGAGCAATCATCTCGATTACCTTGGTGATGGCTGCGGTGTTTGTGCCAGTAACTTTTATTTCTGGTCCTACGGGAGTATTCTATCAACAATTCGGAATTACGCTTATTGTAGCGATTATCATTTCGGCTGTCAATGCATTGACCTTGAGTCCAGCTCTGTGCGCCTTATTCCTTAAACCACATTCGAATAAACCTGGTGAGAAGAAAAACATCGTTCGAAAAGGATTTGATAAATTCAACGAAGGATTCGAAAATATCACCCGTAGATATACCAAATCATTCAACTTTTTGTTCCAACACAAATGGATTTCGTTTGGTTTGTTAGCTGCTGCGGTTGTAGCGATATTCTTTATCAACAAGGCAATGCCGTCTGGATTTGTACCGAACGAAGACCGATCGTTTATCATGGGTAACTTCGAATTGCCTGCAGGTGCTTCTTCAGACCGTGTGACGCAAGTTCAACAAATCTTTCAGAAACAAGCTATGCAGGTTGATGGAGTTGAAACCGTAACCGTTGTATCGGGATTCAGTTTGATCTCTGGTCAAGGTTCTAATTACGGTATTGCGATGATCAAACTCAAAGATTTCAATTCCCGAAAAAGTGACGATTTGGCTGTACAAAGTATCATTGGTAAAATGTTTGGAATCGCAGCACAAATTCCAGATATCAATGCGATTTTCTTCCAACCGCCACCTATTCCAGGATATGGGATATCGTCGGGATTCGAACTTAAGGTTTTAGATCGTGCTGGTGGATCTATACAAGATTTAGATCAAACCACCAAAGCATATTTAGGAGCATTGATGCAACGTCCAGAAATTCAATATGCACAATCATCGATGAATACAAATTACCCGCAATACCAAATGAACATCAATGTAGAAAGAGCTAAACAATCGGGTGTTTCGGTGAGTCAGATTCTCTCTACAATGCAAGGATATGTTGGAGGAATTTATGCGGCTGATTTCATCAAATTTGGTAAACAATTTCGAGTGATGATTCAATCTTTACCGCAAGATCGCGCCGATGCTTCGAGTCTCAACAAAATCTTTGTAAAAACTAGTTCGGGACAAATGGCTCCAATTTCACAATTTGTACAACTAGATCGGGTCTATGGTCCTCAATCGATCAATCGCTACAATTTGTTTACATCGGCCAACGTATCAGGTGCACCAAATGCAGGATATTCTAGTGGTGATGCCATCAAAGCCGTGCAAGAAGTTGCTGCAGAAAATTTATCGTCTAATTATAGCATCGACTTTACGGGGCTTACTCGTGAAGAAATCAACGCAGGTAACCAAACCTTATTGATATTTATGCTTTGTATTGTCTTTGTTTATTTTATTTTGAGCGGACAGTATGAGAGTTATGTGTTGCCATTGGCCGTGTTGCTTTCGTTACCTTTCGGGGTGATGGGAGCCTACTTCAGTCAATGGATTGCAGGCTTAGAAAACAACATCTATTTCCAAATTGCGCTAGTCATGCTGGTTGGATTGTTGGCAAAAAATGCCATTCTGATTGTGGAGTTTGCTATCCAAAGAAGACGACATGGATTGAGCATTGTACAAGCTGCAATAGAAGGTGCAAAATCTCGTTTAAGACCAATTTTGATGACATCTTTTGCTTTCATTCTAGGGCTGATGCCGCTGGTATTTGCCTCTGGGGTTGGGTCTATAGGAAATCGTTCGATTGGGACAGGTGCTGCGTTCGGATTATTGATCGGTACCATTTTAGGAGTTTTTGTAATTCCAGTTTTATTCGTGATTTTCCAAACCATTCAAGAGAAAATAGCGCCAGTAAAATTTGATCGACCACAAAACGATAATTTCGATTCGAATCAAAATGTTACATATATCGATCCTAAAACTGCAGAATAATGAAAAAATATAAAATTATAAAAATAAGCCTTTTGGCAGTTGGATTGATGAGCATTCAATCTTGCTTTGTTGCCAAAGATTACAACCGTCCACAAGAAGTAATTTCTACCGAAATGAATTTTAGAACAGATGAAATGATCAAAAACAATGAGGTTTCAGCTGCTAAAGTTGCGTGGCGAGAGATTTTTACCGATCCACAATTACAGACTCTGATCGAAAAAGGACTCAACAACAACTTGGATATACGAGCCGCTTTGCAAAACATCGCCATTACCGAAGCTTATCTGAAACAAGGTAAAGCTTCGTATTTACCAAGTATTGCGGTTGGACCACAATACATGTACACCGAAACCTCGGCCAACACCCAATCTGGGAGGATTACGGGCAGTCAATCTTTTTCACAATACGAACTTTCTGGATCGATGTCTTGGGAAGCCGATATTTGGGGAAAGATAAAAAGCCAACACCGAGCTGCAGAAGCAAATTATTTGCAAACGGTGGCAGCGCATCAGGCAGTAAAGACCAGTATTATTTCGGCTATAGCCAATGCATATTATCAGCTAGTTGCCCTCGACGAACAGAAAAAGGTAGCTGAAACCACTGTGCAAAACAGAACGCAAAGCCTCGAGACGACAAAAGCTTTGAAAGAAGCCGGAAATGTAACTCAGGTAGCCGTTAATCAAACCGAAGCTCAGAAACTCAATGCCGAAGCGTTGATCATCGACATCAACAATTCTATAAAATTGTTAGAAAACACTATCAGTATTTTGATCGGTGAAAACCCAGGAAGCATTGCCAGATCTAGCTTAGCAAAACAGGAAATAAAAACAGATTTAGCAGTTGGTGTTCCGGCAGATTTACTCGAAAATCGACCTGATGTAAAGGCTGCTGAGTTTGCGCTGATGTCGGCTTTTCATCAAGTAAATGCTGCCGAAGCAAATTTTTATCCAGCACTTACTATATCGGCTTCTGGTGGCGTACAAGGAGTCGACTTGGACAAACTATTCGATACCAATTCGCTTTTTGCAAATGTGATTGCCGGACTTACGCAGCCAATTTTCAACAAACGTTCTATCCGAACCCAAAAAGAAGTAGCTTTAGCTCAACAAGAACAAGCATTACTCGATTATAAAAACGCTATTCTGAATGCGAGTAAAGAGGTTTCGGATGCTTTGTATACATTGAAAGCAGCGAATGATAAATTGCGCATCAAAGAAAACGAAGCCAATTTGTATAAGCTGTCCGTTACTTTTTCTGAAGAATTGTTGAACTATGGTATGGCAAACTATCTAGAGGTGATTACAGCACGCGATGCTGCATTAAGTGCAGATTTGAGCATCGTCAACACCAAATTGACAAAGTTACAAGCCATGGTCGATTTGTATCGCGCATTAGGTGGAGGATTGGAATAACAATCAAAAAAAATAAACACTGGATAAGACCAATAAATTATTGGTCTTTTTTTATTTAGGATAGAAAAAGTACGGGGATTGAATTTTCGTTTAAAATCTCAAAAAAATATTTGCAATATTAAATTTTGATTATATATTTGCAGTCGCAATAACGCAATAGACTGCGTCTGGAGAGATGGCAGAGTGGTCGAATGCGGCGGTCTTGAAAACCGTTGAGGGTCACACCTCCGGGGGTTCGAATCCCTCTCTCTCCGCAATAAAGGCTGACAATTAGTTAGTTAAAACACAGACACCCAATTTTACACCCAAAATGTAAGATTGGGTGTTTTATTATTACCTATATTGAATTAAGTATAAAAACTGAGCGCTGATGATGTTCAGGGGTTTTTGAATGGAGGAACCATTGTAGCCGACAATGAAACTAAAAGGATCACTTTTCAATTTTCCGAAAATAACACCAAATTAAATATCAATCTTTTTGAACGTGACAAATCAATGAAAGATGTTTTGGAAAACAGCAAAAACAACATTGAATATGCTGAAATTAAAAACATTTCAACCAATGATAATAAGTTTAATTTCGAACAAAAAGCATTTATTTACGATGAAAAATCTAATCAAACCTTAGAATTGGATTTAGTAAAAGACATCAAAGAAATAACTGAAATTGTTATCGCTAAAAACAGTGATTTAGAAACAAATAAGTATAAAATTGAATTGCAAAAACTTCAGTCTTTTTTACAAGATAAAATTGATAAATTCCCTGAGATAGCAAAAGAGATTACAGTTGATATGAATATTGTTTCAAACGAAATTAATAATGTGAACAGTATTTCAAGACCACAAAAGCAAGAGCAAAAAGAGGGTAACAGCAAAATTAATCTAAATGTAAATGATCCCGATTTGTATCAAGATGCAAATGCAGAAAGAGAAGAAGAACTGCAACAAGAGGAAAACCAAACGCGTAGAAGAGGGAGGTAAGCCAAAATTATCTAACTCACAAATAATTCTTCTATTTGTGAGTTAGATTTAAAGGAGTGGTAAAATTATATTTATTCACTGTCTGAAAATAGGGAAGGCTACAAAAACAGGGAAGTTTACCAACCAATTTATGCTTATTTTTGAAAAAAGGCTCAGATTATAAAATCTAAGCCCAACTTTTTAACTTACACACTTTATAGGATAGTGTCAATATTATTTCACTTTCTTAATCCAAATACGTGTAGTACAAATAAGCAAATCCTATTGCTATAATAGCAAAACTTATAAATCCAATGATTGAATTTATAAAATCATTGTAAAAAAAACCTTCATCATCTTTTCCTTTTAACTGTTCTATTGTTAGGTTTTTATTAAATATTCGTAGTATATAATACCTTATCCATATACCTAAAAATCTAATAAGCGTTCTACCAAATAAAATTTCTAATATGGTATCCATCGTTTTTTTTTATTGATTACCCACTCCTTTTGTTCCCATTATTATAAAACTACCTGTTGGTATTCTATTATTCCATTGATTAATACCAAAATTCAATACTGGTGCCGTATATTTATTTATATACACTCCTTTCAAAACAGGACCAAAATGAGGAGCATGTGGCACAGCCTTTTCTGCTAAAAATCCCAAACCACCTGTTGCAGTAAACTTTCCTATACTTGCTGAACGCTCCACTGGAACAAAGTTTGCAGAAGTATTGGCAAAACTTTTCATTTGTTGATAATTAGCTGAACCATCCATGTTAGTGTAGTTGGCTCCAGTAAATGGATTTCTATTTGATTCATCAGACAATTCTATTCCTGGAATATTTAAAAACACTTGACTTGTAACATAAGCATCGTTAATAAGGTTATAAGATAATTTCTCTAAAAAACTATTATTTTTAGACCATTTTGATAAAAATGATGCACTACTTGGATCATATTGAGTAATTGTAGTTTCTGGCACTTCAACACTTATCAGTTCTGCTGCCCCTATCGATATACCATTTGAAGAGGGAGTTTTATGTTTACCCTTAAAAAGTCCACCAATCCATTTACCAACTTTTTTAAAAACATTATTACCATTTCCTTTATTATTTTCATTTTTTATCCCACTCTGACTTCCATTCCCACTACTTGTATCACCAGAGGCAGACCAGTATTCTATTTTAGATACTTGCCCTAATTGTCCTGCGGTAACACCAAAAGCCATTTTGGTATCTCCAATGTTGCTCTCATCACCACCTCCTTGTGAATCCGCACCACTTGGGTCTGCCCAATAGACAGGGTTGTTGTCGAAAGCATTGTAAGGCGACATACCGTGATGTACCACAGGGTCATGTACCATCCACCGAGCAATTGTAGGGTCGTACATACGCATATCTATTGCGTATAAACTAACTCTTTTTAACGAATTTATTATAAATTAATGGGTAAGGAATTAAAGTTAAAAGAAAAAATATAATATAATATTTTAATCGATTTCTAATCATCAAAGCATATCCTAAATCTTTAAATTTATCTCCTTCTTTATCATAAAGCAATTTGTAACTGTCTCCATCTCTTAATCCTTTACAAGATTTTCCCAATATATCGACATGATGGTATTTTTCTTTATAATAAAAATAAAACCCACTTTTTGACTTATAGCTTCTGCAACTTACATCATCTATTTCCACTTCAATCAAATGCTGATCTTGCAATGCTCTTACACTACTGTTATAAGGCAGATATGATATTAGCAGAAAGAATGCAGCCGCAATTATCATCCCGATATGAAATTGTATTGTTTTACTCATAATTTTATATTAATTACCATCTTTTGAACTTCCATCACTACCACTTCCTGAAGAACCTGAACCTCCTGTTTCCCAGCCTGGATTTGTAATGGTCGCAGTACCAACAGTGAGAATACCTTGTTTTTTATTTTCACTTCCTTGGTTATCATTTCCTTTTGGAAATAATGTTGCAGTAGTTGTATTTATAATTGCACCCTGCGCTATTTGTGGAAAGATACTATTTAAAGCATTTTTACCATCTAAGGCTTTGTCTAAAACACCTGACTTCTCTAGTTGCCCCCAAAGTTTACCTAATTTTTGAACATTTCCCATTCCCCCACCAAGCATTCCAGTTATAAATGATCCACCTACACTATAATAATTCACTTCTGAAGTTATCATTTGTTCAAAAGACATCTCAGGATTTGTTATAGAAATAGCTATAATTTGACTGGCCAAATCTATGAACGCACTTATTGCTCCCATTGCAATCATTGGTAATTCTCCATCACTATCTATATAGTTTATAGGATCATTATATGCGTAATTATACGGTGAAAATTCATAAGCATGTTCCGCCAACGGATCCACACTCAAAAATCTTCCTATTACCGGATCATACATTCTAGCATGGTAATCATATATATTAAAATTCATTGCGTCTTCTAACTCTTTACCATTGTACTTATAATTATAAGAATGAGACCCCGAATAGTCGGTAGATATAACACCTATTCCTCCAGGTTCAACTCCTACACCGACACCTATTTCCACAGGCACTTGTACCAAATCTGTATAGCCTCTGTGTTTCAAACCAAAAGGACGAGTGAGATTTTGGAAATTGAGAATTTCCAAATCGAAACTTGCCAGCGTAGCTGTGTGGTTTTGCCTCATATCACTTTATTTTTTATTGGTATTCGGCGAACCTCGTTCCTCGGTTTCTTCTAAGATTTTTAGCTTTTGGGCAGTTTCATCCCAAGCGTAACTCACCCGTACATTCCCTAAGTGATCTGCATAGTTGTAAACATAATTATAAGTTCTGCCGCCACTAACTTTATTGGTCACCACATTTACATAGCCTTCTGATGTTGGGAAAAATTGTAAATCATTGTTTTTGTATTGAAATCCACCTAAATAATCTGTGGTGGTCACTTTGGTACCATCGGTTACAATTTTTCTCAACTTTACACCGTTTGCATCGTAGGCGTAATGTATCCTTTTGTTGCTGTTCCAAATAACTTCTGTAGGTAAATTTAGGTGATTGTATTTTATTTCGGTAATGTTTTTGTTTAAATCTTGTATTAAAGAACTTCGTTCGGTTTCTTCTAAAAACTTTTATTAAAACTTTTTCTCGAAAATCGTTTTCTTCGTACGTATAGTCATCACCGGCGTTCGTGCCATCGGTAAATCCCTCGCTGTTGATTTGTTAGATAAACTTGCTAAATTTTATGGAATTACGATTGACCAAATTGTACACATGGGTAATGAAGTTCCTACAGAAATAACGCTTGAAGATAAAACTGCAAACGAACAGGTTTGACTTATTTCTGAGCTTGAAGAAAAAGACAAAACGATTGTTTTTGGTATGATTGAAACTATGCTGACTAAGAAAAAATTTAAGGATTTCTTTCAGAAAAATGTAGCAACCTTATGAAATTACAAAAGGCAAACAAACATTTGCCTTTTGTGGTATTGTGAATTTATTTATTTTGCCCAAGTAGGTAATTCTT
The DNA here is from genome assembly GCF_900089075.1 of Vaginella massiliensis. Lineage (GTDB taxonomy): Bacteria > Bacteroidota > Bacteroidia > Flavobacteriales > Weeksellaceae > Weeksella > Weeksella massiliensis_A. The sequence continues at coordinate 448,666 of NZ_LT593747.1, read as the reverse complement.
TCCATCCTTCTGATGGAGCTTCTTTTATACTATCTGGAACAGGTTTATTAATATATAATTTATTAATTGAATATAACATATATGACCACTCTTTATCACTCATTTTTACTAAAACCCTTTTTCCTATTTGTGACTTATAATATCTTGTGCTATCATTTGGAAAACTATAACTACTAATTTTCATCTCATTATTATAATAATACTTAAAATTAACACTATTTGTGGTACTACGTCCGAAAATAGAAACTCCATCAATCGTCGCTATGGTATATATATAATTTTTTTTAAGATCATTTCTTAAATAAGTACCCATTAAACTTACTATTAGAAACATAATAACAATAATTATTAAAAATAATTTAGTTTTATTTATTTCGATATTCATTATATGATTTATTAGCTTGTTGTTCTATTATTGCAGTTGGTAAACTGATCATTGCTTCAGTAGCTGCTTGTGTTGCAGTTGGCATTTGAGATACAGCCGAATTAAATCTTGAACCCATACCTCCTGAAATTAAACTCGTTGCACTATTTACAATAATTGTATTAGCATCAGAATTAATATTTAAACCACCTTTTAAAGGTTTATAATCTATTGCGCCACCAACGGCTCCCGATACCCCTGGAATAAGAAAAGTATCTGCAGCTACATCTGCGACATCAAAAGCTTTAAAGTCTTCTAAATTTTCAAAGGTAGATATTTGTGCAGTTGTACTGACAATCGCTTTTGCAGCAACAACTTTAATAGATCCGTAGACAACAACTTCTCCTAATACCGCAGGTGCAGCCATTACTCCAAAGAAAGCTACTACAGCTTTTTCTCCATCCCTTTTAGTTCCATGCGCAAACCTTCAACTGTCTGTATCAAATCGATTGAAGCCTTATCGTTTTCAGTTGATTCGCTGAAGGAACACTTACATACAGTTTTTTATAATCACTGACCATCATTATATCCCTTCTTAATTTTTTCTTCTGAACGGGACTAAGTAATACTTGATTCTTCATTTTAACTATTTTTTAACTTATATTTTATTATATCGCGAGTGTATTATTGTACATTGTATTTGCAAATATAATAAATATTATAACTGTATATAATATATTATAATAAAAAAATAATAATATGAATTCTGATAAAATATATTCGTTAGAATTTTTCAAAGAGTTTATAAGCCAGTTAAAAAAAAGAAAAGCCTTCAAGAATCTAACTGAATTAGGAAACATGATTGATTCAAGTCAGAGTTATATTTCTCAGATTACAACTGGCAAGGTTCCTTTGACAAAAGATTTTGCAGATAAGCTTTATAGTGTTTTTCCTCCTGATGAAATTGTAGACATGCAGGCTGTCACTGTTGATAATCATTTACCTGAATGGCAAAAGGATATTATTGTGACTGAAAATGAAATCTATACAAATAATTTTGGCGTACAGTTTATTCCTGTACCGAATGGAAAATATCAAATGATTGTGCCTATGTTAAATGCAGCAGCTCAAGCGAGCTTTTTGGACTACTATCAAGATGTTGAATACATTACATCATATCCAGAAGTAGAATCATTTATTGTTGACAAGCCAATGCAAGGCAATTATGTTTGCTTCAAGACTATTAACGACAGTATGACTTCTGACAATCCATTAACAGCCATCCTGCCTGATGATATTTTGTTAACTCGTGAATTGAAGCGTGATCATTGGCGTTCTAAATTGAAAATATTTGAATTCCCTGAATGGGTAATATACACTACGAGAAATCCTTATCCATTATTAAAGAATATTTCTAATCATGATGTAGAAAATGGAATCATTACCTGTCATTCATACAATCAAATGGTGCCAGACTTTGATTTGAATTTGGACGAAGTGCAAGCTTTGTTTTATGTTATTGACTTAAAACGAAAAAGAAACAACAAATACTTTTACTAATGAAAAAACTAATATTATTTTCAACACTGTCATTTGCTTTTATTGGATGTATTTCTGACAATTACAAGCATAATAAAGACTTAAAAGACTCACCTGTGTTGGAGTTTGATTTTGATAATCAAAAGTTTTATAATGTAATTAGTTACAAACATGATCATTACATCGGATGGACATGGTATGCTCCATATAATAGCATGAACACTATTATTTCAAACATAAGTAAATCGCCAAATCAATCTGAAGAAACTGCCGATGATCTTTTTATAGATGTTCGAAATTCGAATCCGTTAATAGTTGGAAAAAAATATTCAGGCAATGACTTGACAATTACAATGAATATAGGTTCAGAGTATTGGGGTTGTAATCCATGTAATGGAGAATTTTTGGTAACTGAATTTAAAGATAGAAAAATATCAGGAAGATTTTCAGGACTATTGAGTGGGGGTTCTAACGGGCTTGAGAACAAAAGTATAACAAATGGAGTTTTCAAAAATATTAGCACGAATGAATGATACTGCAATTCGTTTAAAATTCGAACGAACGAAGCGTAATTTGACGCAAAGAGAAATAAGTTTAATCCTTAATATGTCACAAGGTCAGTATAATAGAATTGAGAATGGTTTAGGCGAATTAACTAATTCTAAATTGGAGCTACTGCATTTAAAATTAGGTATCGATCTCAATTATTTATTAACTGGCAAATATAGTAAGTTAGATTTTGGACTTGATAAAATGGATTTTCAGGATCTTAAAAAATTAAATTCTGATATATTCAAAGAAATAGAAAGCAGACTTACAATTGATCCAACTGCACAAAAACTGCACAAAAAACAACAATAATTTATACTAATCCGATACTTAACGTGTTGATTTTCAATAGCAGGATTGCAAGGGTTCGAATCCCTCTCTCCGCAAAAAAAATCCCTTACTTTCATTTGAAGTAAGGAATATTATTTTTTATTAAAGTCTCATAAAACTTTCTATTCGAATCATACAACGTGCAATAATTTGCAAATGTCAATTGCAGATACGATGTAGTTTGATCTGCTCTAATCGAGTTTCATCTCGGGAATATCACCCTCGACAATCAATTTACCTGCTGTTGCTTTTTGTATTTCTTCTACGCTAACACCTGGTGCGCGTTCTAATAATTTGAAACCTCCTTCTGGTAAAACATCCAACACAGCCAATTCGGTTACAATTTTTTTCACGCATCGAATTCCTGTTAATGGCAAGGTGCATTCAGGTAACAATTTCGATTCGCCATATTTGTTGACGTGTTGCATGGCAACAATTATATTTTCGGCAGAAGCCACCAAATCCATTGCTCCACCCATTCCTTTTACCATTTTACCTGGAATTTTCCAATTGGCAATGTCGCCATTTTCCGAAACCTCCATCGCACCCAAAATCGTCAGGTTGATTTTACGAGCTCTAATCATTCCGAAACTTAAAGCAGAATCAAAAAATACAGATCCAGGTAATGTTGTAATGGTCTGTTTACCAGCGTTTATATAATCGGCATCTTCTTCTCCTTCTATAGGAAATGGTCCCATTCCCAATAGTCCATTTTCACTTTGCAACACCACATCTATACCATCTGGAATAAAGTTCGCAACCAACGTTGGGATTCCAATTCCTAAGTTTACATAATATCCGTCTTTTACTTCTTTTGCAATACGTTTTGCAATACCGTTTTTGTCTAACATTTTTCTCTGGTTTTATGGTATTATTTTTTGGGACGAGTTGTACGCTGTTCGATGCGTTTTTCATAACGTTCACCTTGTAAAATTCGGTGAACAAAAACACCTGGAGTATGAATTTGATTCGGGTCGAGTTCTCCTGGCTCTACCAATTCTTCAACTTCGGCAATCGTAATTTTACCGCACATGGCAGCTGGATGATTGAAGTTTCCAGAAGTTCCTCTATAAATCAAGTTACCAGCAGTGTCTCCTTTCCAAGCTTTTACAATCGCAAAATCTGGCTCGAAGGCATATTCTAAAAGGTATTCTTTTTCTATTCCATGAAAAGTAAATTTGCGAGATTCCTTACCTTCTGCAACTTCGGTTCCGACTCCTGCCGGTGTGAATATTGCAGGCATTCCATAACCAGCGGCCATCAATCGAGTTGCCAAAGTACCTTGTGGTATGAGCTCTACCTCCAACTCTCCCGATAACATTTGTCGTTCGAATTCTGCATTTTCTCCAACATAGGAAGAAATCATTTTTTTGATTTGTTTTTGTTGTAACAATAGGCCCAATCCAAAATCATCTACCCCAGCATTGTTGCTGATGCAGGTAAGATTGTTGATTTTTTTATCGACCAATCCCTGAATTAAATTTTCTGGTATTCCAGACAATCCAAAGCCACCTATCGCCAATGTCATTCCGCTTTCTACACCAGCTAAAGCTTCCGCTACAGAGTTTACTTTTTTATTAATCATTATTTTTGTCGTTTGATTTTCTAGCTAAAAATACTACTTTTTTATAAACTTTGTACGCTCTTTTCGCGCTATGCCAAAACATCTTGGTATTCTGAATGTTTTTCAAACTCAGCTTTTGCAAAAGGACAAAGGGGCGAAATTTTGTAATGGTTATTTCTTGCGTCATTCACGGCAAATTCGATAAGTTGAGCGCCAATCCCTTCACCTTTGAATTGTTTCTGCACTTCGGTATGATCGATGATTATTTTGTCTTCACCCGCAACCGAGAACGTTACAAATCCTACTTGCTGTTCGTTCGATATTGCGATGAATTCTCCTTTGTTTCCGTTGATTTCTTTTTTAAATGATACTGACATCGTTGTTTTGATTTTTAAGTTTGACTTGCTTTTGTTCCGAAATTTTTGATTCGGGTTAGGGCTTTTTGTTTTTTTCTTCTATCCATTTAGCCAAATATTTTGTAGCCAAATTGTTCTCGAACCAAAGGATTTCTCCCACAAAATTTTGTTTTCTAAATTTAGTAATATTTAATCTTAAATCTTCTATCTGCTTTTCAAATTTATTTTTATAATGGTCAAAATCGAAATTAGTCCTCAAAATATTAATTCCAATTTTTTGCTTTTCGAGCCATTGTTTCTTATCCTGATACAAGGCTACACTTTTTTCAATAAATTCTTCATCGGTATCTGTCACCGTTCCAGCCCACTCATCATGAACAATTCCTTCTGCCCCGATACTCGAGCAAATATTGGGCGTGCCCACAGCCATCGCATCGATGAATTTGCCTTTGAGGCCTGCTCCAAACGGAATGGGCGCAAGCAATAATCGGTAATGTTGCAATGTTTCTCGGGCATCTTCTGCCCTACCGTTGATCAAAAATCCATCTTTCGGCTGATGCAATTGCTTCACTTTAGCCGTCGCATACGCACCATAAATATGCAATTCGCTTTTCGGAAGAGCTTTACGGATTTTCGGCCACAATTTTTTGAGCAGAATTACGGTTTGATAATTTGGCTCGTGTATAAAATTTCCGATAAAACAAAAATCTTTTCGCTTCTCAAATTCAGGCAAATAGGTTTCATTCGGCTTTTCTAACAAAGGCAAATAACACAATTGATTTGCATTTAATTTAAATTCATTTTGTAACAATTCCATCTCGAAAGCCGATATAATTAACGACAAATCTGATCGATAAATACTTGCCATTTCGCGTTTGAAGTCATCGCTGTTGCTAAAATCTACCGCAACATCTTTCTTATAAGCCAATTCTCGCGACCGCCGCACAAAATGCAAATCCTCTGTATCTAAAATTCGAATAGTTGTCGGACATTGTTCTTTCACGCGCCAACCAAATTGCTCTTCGACCATGAAGCGATCAAAAACCACCATTTCTGGATTCAGTTTTTTTATGTAATCATCGAAACTGGCATCATTCAACAAAATTGATTGTTCGATTACACCATCTTTTGCCAAATCATAGGAATACGGTGTTTTCTGTGCAGTAGACGCAAAATGAATTTGATAGTTCATCACTCGAAACAATTCGATAAGTTGAAGAATTCGCCAACCTGCCGCCGAAGACCTGGGTTCTGGCCAGACCAAACCGATGAACAAAACTTTCCTAACTGACATGTGGTAAAAATAAGCTTTATCTGGGTAGGATAGGGTGTAATTTGGAGTTTTCTTGTCAATTTATTTGTAATTTTGTCACTACAAATCACAATCATGTTAGGATTAAAATTATTAACCGATCCCCGTTGGGCCAATATTGCAGAACAAAATTTAGAAGAAATTTTAACAGATCATGCTTGGTGCGAGCAAAAAGCAGCGACCAACGCCATAACTTTGATTACGAATAATTCTGAACACGCAGAATTGGTGGAAGAATTGACCGAGATTGCCATCGAAGAAATGCAACATTTTCAGATGGTTACCAACATCATCAAAGAACGAGGCTATACTTTGGGCAGAGAGCGCAAGGATGATTATGTTGGTCAATTGTTGAAATTTTGCAAAAAAGACGGTTCTCGCAACATGGCTTTTATAGATCGTTTGCTGTTTGCTGCTATGATTGAAGCCAGAAGTTGTGAAAGATTCAGAGTTTTGTCACAAAACATCAAAGACGAAGAACTGAAAAAGTTTTATTATGATCTGATGGTTTCCGAAGCCAATCATTACACCACATTTTTGAATTTTGCTAGAAAATACAGCACCGATGTCGATGTAGAAAAACGTTGGAAAGAATGGCTCGAGTTTGAAGGCGAACTCATCAAAAGTTACGGTGATAAAGAAGCTATCCATGGCTAAAACCAAGCCTGCATCTGACTTTTTCAATACTTAACCTATATCAATGCACAATCGATCAATTATCCCGAACTTGGAGTAAAATAATTCATTATGCTAGAAATGGGAATTGGGATGTTTGGAGACCTCCAAATAGACCGCATCACAGGAAAAATACAATCGCCACAGCAATGTTTGCAAGAAATTGTTGAAGAGGTGAAATTGATGGACGAATTGGGCATTGATTTCTTTGGAATTGGTGAACATCATCGAGAAGATTATGCTGTTGCATCGCCCGAAATTATTTTGGCGGCATTGGCTACTGTGACCAAAAGAATAAAGTTGGGTAGCGCAGTTTCGGTAATCAGCTCGACAGATCCAGTCAAGTTGTACCAAGATTTTGCGACGGTTGACTTGCTTTCAAACGGGCGCGCCGAAATTATGGCTGGCAGAGGTTCTTTTATCGAATCGTTTCCGCTTTTTGGCTACGAACTCAAGGATTATGACGAACTTTTTTCTGAAAAATTAGATCTATTATTACAACTCAACACTCATGAAGTCGTGAATTGGTCTGGCAGATTCAGAAAACCATTAGTTAATCAGTCCATCTATCCACAACCAAAACAAGAGCAGTTGCCAATTTGGATTGCGGTTGGTGGTACACCACAATCGATCATAAGAGCTGGAAAATTAGGACTTCCCGTCATGCTTGCGATTATTGGAGGAGAATGGCAAAATTTCGAGGGTTTGGTCGAGTTGTATCATCAGGCGTATCATGACAGTGGGCATCCAGCAGAGAACTATCAAATTGGAGTTCATATGCATTCATTTTTTGGTGAGCATTCTCCAAATATTGCCGATTGGTTTTACCCGTTTTATAGTGCACAGATGGATCGAATAGGCAAATCGAGAAATTGGCCACCTTATCAGCGTAGCCATTATGATTTTGGTCGTCAACCGTATGGGCATTTAATTGTTGGGGACGCCGAAGAGTCGATAGAGAAAATTATTTCGATTATTGAAAAATTTGGGCTTACGCGTTTTTCTGCACATCTAGATGTTGGCAGTCCGTCGCACAAGCAAATGATGAAATCGATCGAAATCTATGGCGATAAAATATTACCAAAAGTAAAAGCTGCATTTCAATAAAAAAGCTTTCCTGGCTAGGAAAGCTTTTCAATTATTAATTAAAATCTATCTTTCTATGATTCGCAGCTAGAGCAGCTCACCAAGTTTGATACTAATTCTTTTGCAACTGATTGCGAACGTTGATAATACAATGTTTTGATGCCCAGTTGCCAAGCTTCTATCATCAATCGATTGACGTCTTTTACCGGTAAATCGGCTGGAATATTGAGGTTCAATGATTGTGATTGATCAACAAATTTCTGGCGAATTGCTGCTTGTTGCACAATCTCTAATTGAGAAATTTCTTTAAAGGTTTTGAAAACCGCTTTTTCGTTTTCGTTCAGCTCACTCATGTGTTGTACCGAGCCACCGTTGAGCATAATGCCACGCCAAACATCCTCGTTGTCTAAGCCTTTTTCTTCTAACAATTTTTTCAGGTACTTGTTTTTGCGCATGAAGTTCCCTTTCGATAAACCAGCTTTGTAATAGTTCGATGAGAACGGTTCTATACCTGGCGAAGTTTGTCCGAGAATTGCAGACGAAGAAGTCGTTGGCGCAATAGCCAGCGTTGTCGTATTTCGTCGGCCATAGCCTTTCAACAATTCTGGTTCTCCATAAATACGAGCCAATTCTTCTGATGCTTTATCGGCTTTGGTTTGGATATGTTTGAAAATTTCTGTTGTACGCAATTTGGCTTCCATCCCTTCGAACGGAATCATGTTTTTTTGGAGGTAAGAATGCCATCCCAAAACACCTAAACCTAAAGCGCGGTGACGTTTTGCAAATCGATTTGCTGCAGATAAATAATAATTTCCTTCGGTTTTTTCGATGAATTCTTGTAAAACTGCATCTAAGAAGAAAATTGCCAATCGCACAGCTTCGGTGTCTTTCCACTCGTCGTACAACTCTAAATTCATTGATGATAAACAGCAGATAAAGGATTCGTCTATCGACGATGGCAACATGATTTCTGAGCAAAGATTACTTGCGTTGATGCGCATATTGTGGTCTTTGTACACCTGCGGTTTATTTCTGTTGACGTTATCGGAGAAGAAAATATAAGGTAAGCCTTTTTCTTGACGCGATTCTAAGACTTTTGCCCAAATCTGACGCTTGTCCATATCGCCATCGATCATCTCTTGCATCCAATAATCGGGTACGCAAACGCCCGTAAACAAATTTTGGATTGGATTTCCGATGGATTTGATTTGTAAAAACTCTTCAACATCAGGATGATCGATATCCAAATATGCAGCGAAAGCTCCACGTCGCACACCACCTTGCGAAATTGTATCCATCGCTGTATCGAACAATTTCATGAAGCTTACTGCTCCACTACTTTTTCCGTTATCGGTAACTGCCGAACCTCGCTCGCGCAGCTCCCCAAAATATCCAGAAGTTCCACCACCAATTTTGGTTTGCATGATGACCTCACCCAACTTGTGCGTAATGCCTTCTATGCTATCGGGGATATGTGTGTTGAAACAAGAAATAGGTAAGCCGCGTTCTGTTCCCATATTGGCCCAAATTGGCGAACTCAGACTCATCCAACCCCTTTCAATCATTTCTTTAAATGACTCTTGTAACTCTGGCTTATACAGACGTCTAGCTGCTGCTGCTGTAATACGGTCAATAGCGCCTTCTACCGTTTCACCTTTCAACAAGTATCCACGGTTCAAGATCTGTTCAGATTCAGAATTTTTCCACCAAAGTTTTGGTGCATTTCCTTCGAATAGGCTTTCGCTTGTGTCATCTATTGGTAACGTACGAAGTGGTGTGTCCATAGTTTTTTATTTAGATATAGGGGTTGTTAAAATAAATCGTTTGCAGTAATACTTTTGTCGTGTTTGGTATAATCTACTGGTCTTTTGGCAAAGAAATCGTCCAAACTGTTGGCAAAAACTTCTTCTTCGAACCATGCCATTGGTTGATATTGTTCTGCTGAAATATTGAATACTTTTTCGATACCAATTTTCACCAGACTGTCGTCTACTCGATATTTCATAAAATTGAGTAAGTCTTTCTTTTTGATGTTTTCCAACTCTCCATCAACAAAAATCCAGTCGAGAATGCGCTCTTCTACCTCGAGCGAATGTTTTACTACATTTCGGATGTCTTCTACCGTTGATGCATCGAAAAAGTCTGGGAATTCTTCGCGTATTTTGTTCACGATATAAATTCCGCCATTTGCATGAATTTGTTCATCAACAGAAGTCCAAGCGATAATATTCGAAACGTTTTTCATATAACCTTTGAAACGGGTGAAAGAGAGTATAATGGCGAACTGACTGAACAATGAAACGTTTTCGATCAGAATGGTAAACAAAATCAAGGCGATGACATATTGTTTATTATCGGCAGATTTTGTGTTTTTCAACACACTCGATAAATATTCAACACGTTCTTTGATCACGGGAATCTCCATTAATTTTTGAAACTCATCATTGTATCCCAATACTTCTAATAATCTAGAATAGGCTTCTGAATGACGAAATTCGCACTCGGCAAAAGTAGCGCCCAAGCCATTGAACTCAGGTTTCGGAAAATGGTCGTAAATATCACCCCAAAACGTTTTTACCGCCACTTCTACTTGTGCAATTGCCAACAAACTGTGCTTAACGGCTGTGCGTTCTATTGGGGTAAGATGAGAGTGAAAATCTTGGGTGTCTGCCGTAAAATCTACTTCGCTGTGTACCCAAAATGCTTTGTTTATCGCCTCTGTAAAGGTTAAAACTTCTGGATATTCAAATGGTTTATAATTAATTCGCTTATCAAAAATTGACATAGTATTCAATGAGTATTAAGTATTGTTTTTAAGTAATTTTTCAATTTTTTTTTACTGAAATCAATATCGAAAATAGCTTAACGGTTGGTTGAGAATTTTCTTATTGTTTATCGGCAACACCAAATTTAGGACAAGTATTTGATTCTGGACAAACGGAACTGGTTAAATATTCGAAAGGTTATCAACAAGTTATTATTTTTTTGATAATCAAATATTTACATTTTTATAACTTTTAATTATAAAGCTAAAAAAACCGCTCATTTAGAGCGGTTTTCAACATGGTATCTAAGGTTTCTTATCGTGCGATATTCACTGCTCTGGTCTCGCGAATTACCGTTACCCGAACCTGACCAGGATAGGTCATTTCGTTCTGAATTTTATCAGAAATCAAAAACGATAATTCGGCTGCTTTGACATCGTCTACCTTTTCGCTTTCTACCAAAACTCGCAATTCACGTCCTGCTTGTATTGCATAGGCTTTGTCTACTCCATCAAAATTCAATGCAGTGTTTTCTAAATCCTTCAAACGTTGGATATAGGATTCCAACACTTGACGTCTCGCACCAGGTCTTGCTCCAGATATGGCATCGGCTACTTGAACAATTGGCGAAATAAGCGAAGTCATTTCTATTTCGTCGTGGTGAGCCCCAATTGCATTGATCACTTCGGCATTCTCACCATATTTCTCGGCCCATTGCATGCCCAAAATAGCGTGTGGTAACTCTGATTCTTGTTCTGGAACTTTACCAATATCGTGTAATAGTCCTGCACGTTTTGCCAATTTTGCATTGAGCCCGAGTTCTGCTGCCAACGTGCCTGCAATATGGGCAACTTCTCTCGAGTGTTGCAATAAGTTTTGCCCATAAGAAGAGCGGTATTTCATGCGTCCAACGATTTTTACTAAATCTTTGTGTAGACCATGAATACCCAAATCCATCACGGTTTTTTTACCAACCTCGATGATTTCATCTTCTATTTGTTTGGTGGTCTTAGCGACAACCTCTTCGATACGAGCTGGATGAATTCGCCCATCGGTCACCAATCGATGCAATGATAAACGTGCAATTTCTCGTCTCACCGGATCGAAACAAGAAAGAATGATTGCCTCTGGCGTATCATCTACAATAATTTCTACACCTGTAGCAGCTTCTAGGGCGCGAATGTTCCGCCCTTCTCGTCCAATAATGCGTCCTTTGATCTCGTCTGATTCGATGTTGAAAACCGACACAGCATTTTCTATCGCTTGCTCTGTACCAATGCGTTGTATAGCTTGAATGACAATTTTACGGGCTTCATTTTTCGCATTGAGCTCTGCTTCTTCCATAATGTCTTGGATGTGTGTCTGTGCTTTTGTTTTGGCTTCATCTTTCAAAATTTCCATCAGTTCTGCGCGGGCTTCATCGGCAGAGAAATTCGATATTTTTTCTAAAACCTCTACTTGTTTTTTGTGCATCGTATCGACTTCTTTTTGTCTGATATTCAATTTTTCGGTACGAGCTTTCAAGTTTCCAACTTCAGACTTCAAATCGTCTTTTGCTTTTTGTAAATCAACCAAATCCGATTTGTAACGATCTTCGCGTTCTTTGAGCTTAAACTCGTGTTCAGAGATTTTTCGCTCGCGCTGATTGACCGTTTCTTCGTGTTTTGATTTCAATTCTAAAAACTTTTCTTTTGCCTGAAAAATTATTTCTTTTTTGATGTCTTCTCCTTCTTTTTGGGCTTCTTTGATAATAGTGTCGGCTTGATTTTTCGCTTGATCTATTAATAATTGATTTTCTTTATCGACTGATTTTTTTGATAAAAAATAACCAATTGCAGCACCAACTAGAAGGGTAATAATTCCAATTAAAATTGTTAATCCGTCCATAGTTATTGATGTTACTAATAATATAAAAAAAAACCTACATTAGTTCGACGTGTATTGCGTTAACTCCCAAAAACAGGATTAGAGTTATTCCGCCAGTCAATAATCCGCTGTCATCAATCGGTGATCGATGAACCCGAGGGTTGCGGCCCGCTTTCCGGACGGTGTTCACTCATTAACAATATAAGTGTTGAGTTAACCAAATAGCTAGAACTAATGTAGGAATATGATGTATTGTCTATTTATTAGACAATGAGAACTTCTCTTTATTTTTTTGCCAAAGCGTGATCAATTCTCTCAATCAATCTTTCAATTTCATTGTTTGGAATTTGATCGGCTCCTTCGGCTTTTTGTTGCCATTTAAAATCTTTTATCGCATACTGTATCGCAACCATCGCCAAGACGTCTTGTTTGTCTGTTACGGCGTATTTTTCTTCAAACAATCGAATGGTTTCATTAATTTCTTTTGCAGCGTTGCGCACCAATTCCTCATCTTCCGATGCAATCGTGAGCGGATAGTGTCTACTGGCTATGATCAGTTTTATTCGCTGCGTCGACATTAATTTTTATTTTTTATTTGTGCAATACAAGCATCAACTTCTTTGATTAATTTGTTCATTTTGAGCTTCATCATTTTACGGTGTTCCTGATTTCCGCTCATCGCATTCGTCATTTTCAAATGGTTGACTTGATCTATTAAAGCAATATTTTGTGAACGTATCTCACTCATCTTCTCTTTCAAAATTGCCAATTCTTTTTGCAATTCATCCCGTTCATTTAGTATATTTTGATGATGCTCTAAAATTGCCAAAACTTTAGCTTCTAACTTCTTGAATCCTAAATTTTCAACGCTCATAGAGTGATCAGTTTAATCTAGCTTTGAATGCAAATTTAATATTTTTTCGGTAGCTTAACAATAATATTCCAAAGGTTTCTGAAAATTTTCTATAAGATTCTTGTTTTTAAACCTTTATGACGTTTTTTTGTTTTTAATTTTCATGATGCTTTGTTGTTTTATTATATTAAACTTTCATCCTTTTATATTCAAAATGAGATTTAACTTATACACTTGACGTTTTTTATCGTAAGAAAAAAAATGAAAGTTTATTAAATATTATGGTATCGTGATAAAGGAATGAAATTGAATATTTATATATTTGTTGACTAACGAATTCGATCTATAAGTGTACTAAAATGCAGAAGAAAATTTTTGTCCTGAGTTTGATCATGCTGTCACAGCTTGGATTTTCGCAAAACAAACAAGCTCTACCACCAGTAGATTCTTATCCAAAAGGCGATTTTATCAATCCATTGGGCATTACGAATTATCTTTCTGGAAATTTTGGAGAACTCCGGACCAATCATTTTCACAGCGGATTGGACATCAAAACTCAACAAAGAGAAGGTTTGCACGTTTTTGCAGTTGGCGATGGTTATATTTCTAGAATCAACGTTTCGCCAACGGGTTACGGAAACGCGCTCTACATCGATCATCCGAATGGTTATACAACGGTATATGCACATTTGCAACGCTTCAACGACGAAATTGCGGCATATGTGCGAAAACACCAGTATGCGAAAGAATCTTTTGCGGTCGAAATTTATCCGAAAGTAAACGAATTGAAAGTTTCGCAGCGTGATTTGATTGCGTTTTCGGGGAATACTGGAGGCTCTGGAGGTCCGCATTTGCATTTCGAAATTCGCGATACCAAGACAGAAGAACCAATCAATCCGTTCTTTTTTGGGTTTGACGTTCCAGACAGCTCAAAACCTTCTATAGTCGCAATGTACGTCTATCCGATAGAAGGCAGCGTGAATGGTAAAAATGCTCGAAGCAGTGTTGCGCCCGGCGGAATTGTGAATGCTGAAGGTCGGATAGGTTTCGGCATCAAAACTTATGATAAACACAACGGCGCTAAGAATAACAACGGAACGTACAAAATCGATATTTTCGTAGACGATGAGCAGATTTATGGCTTTACCGCAAATCGTTTTGCGTTTGACGAAACTCGAGCAATCAATAGCGTTTGCGACTTCAAAGATATTCAGAAAAACAATAGCTGGGTTTATCAATCGCACGTGCAACAAGGAAATCCTTTGAGATTATTTTCGAATCTAAAAGATTATGGCACCCTCAAACTCGAAGATAAAACCTACAAAATAAAAATGGTAGTCACCGATTATGCAGGAAACTCGACTTCATCAACCTTCAGTCTGAATGGCAAAGCTAGACCAGATGTAGCCAAAACAACCGATGGTGAAACTCGGATGAGCTGGAACCAAAACAATGAGTTTGCAAAAGATGAAATTGAAATCTATTTTCCGGAAGGTGTATTTTACCACGACACCTCGCTATCCTACCAAAAAGTAAACGGAAAATACCATATCGGCGATTATTATATGCCTCTCCACTCCTATTATACGCTTACAATAGATCCGAGCAATACCATTCCGACTGCTCAGCTCGACAAAGCCATGATTGTTAGAGAATACATGAAACGTGGAAGTTGGAGAAAAGATTACATCAAAACCGAATTGAAAAATGGAAAACTCGTTGGAGAAACGCGTGATTTCGGAGTGTTTTCGATTGATTTAGATGTCACTAAACCAAGTATCAACCCGATAAATGTAAAAAACGGAAGTGTGTTTTCTTCGAAAAATGGTATTATCCGTTTCAAGATAAAAGACACACAATCTGGAATAAAAGAATATAAAGCCTATATAAATGAGAAATGGATTTTGGCAGAATATGATAAAAAAGTAGATTTGCTAACCATAGATCTGAATAAAGAAGGTGTCGAAAATGGTTCGCACCAATTAGAATTAACCGTGAAGGATGAAAAAAACAATATTGCAACTTACACAGCTCAAATCACTAAGAACGATTAGTTCGCTTGGTGTATTTTTATTATCAGGATTGCTCTACGCCCAAACTGCAAATGTAAAAGGAAAAATTATAGACGAAAATCACTTTCCCTTGGAAGATGTGGTTGTTACAGTGGGTGACAAAGAAGTCTACTCTGATAACGAAGGGAACTTTATCATCGAAATCCCTTCCAACGAAGAGGTGTTCGTAACTATTACACAAGAAGGTAGACTACCCTTTACACAACGCCTGAAATTGGCAGATCATGCAACCCGAGAACTGATCGTTCGTTTGGTTGAAGATCCGAACAAAAGAATAGAATTACAAGTTGCAGAAGTCAGCTTTCAACGACGACCCGTTGCTTTGCAAAGTATAGCGCTCAATCCTGCCCAAATGGCTGCAGGACCAAGCCTTACAGGGGGTGTTACCGATTTGTTGAAAACGCTACCGTATGTCTCATCCAATACCGAATTGAGTTCGCAATACATGGTTCGTGGTGGTAATTACGACGAAAATCTAATCTATGTAAACGGGATGGAGGTTTATCGCCCACAATTGATTCGGGCTGGCGAACAAGAAGGTTTGGGATTTGTGAATCCAACCATGACCCAAAGCGTAAATTTCTCTGCAGGAGGTTGGGAAGCAAAATATGGCGATAAAATGTCGTCGGTTTTGGATATTTATTACAAGCGTCCGCATCGTTTCGAAGGGCAATTCGAGGCCAATATGATGGGCGGAAGTCTTACTTTGGGACACGGCACAAACGACAGAAAATTTTCTGCAATAGTTGGTGGTCGTTACCAAAACCGTAATTTGATTCTGAATACACTGGATGGCGATACCGATTTCAATCCGAAATATTTCGATGTTCAAACTTTTTTGAATTATCAAATCAATGATAAATGGAATGTAAATTTCTTGGGAACGCTTACCAAATCTACTTACGAAATGGAACCCAACACGCGGGAAACCTATTTTGGATCGTTGACCAATCCTTTGTTGCTGACGGTTTTCTACGACGGACGCGAAGATGATCAATTCCAAACCGAAACCGGAAATCTACAATTCAATTATAAAGCCAACGAGAAGTTGGATCTAGCGGTTGATTTTTTTGGTTTTCATTCCAAAGAGCAAGAATATTTTGATATTCATGGAGCCTATCTTATTTCGGAAGTTGATCAAAATGGTAATGCAACGCAAACCTACGATGTAGGGTCGCAAATCGATCATGCACGAAACAATTTCGATATATTGGTCTACGGAATACAACACAAAGGAAAATACAAATTGAATGTCAACAACGACATCGAATGGGGTATAAAATACCAACAAGAAGATGTGCGCGATCAGTTGAGCGAATGGCAAGTTTTGGATTCTGTAGGCTATTCGATTCCGAACCAGACCAATAGTTTAGATTTGCATTATGCCGTAAACGCCAGAAACTTTTTGAAGACTAATCGATTTTCTGGTTATGCACAATACAGCTCGAAATTCTTTTGGAATCGTTCCAAAGTGATGATCAATGCCGGTTTGCGTGCAACTTATTGGGATTATAACGAAGAATTCAACATCAGTCCGAGAGCACAAATCGCCATAAAACCAGATTGGGATGCCGACATCCTGTTCCGTTTCGCTTCGGGTATTTATTATCAACCGCCTTTTTATCGTGAAATACGAAGATTAGACGGCACGTTGAACGACAAAGTGAAAGCGCAACAATCGATTCACTTTATTTTAGGAAGCGATTATGAATTCAGGATGATGGATCGACCATTCAAATTGACGACAGAGGTGTATTATAAACTTTTGAACAACCTCAATCCATATTACGTAGACAATGTAAGAGTTCGCTACCAAGCCAACAACAATTCGGAAGGATATGCTTACGGAATTGATGCGCGCTTATTTGGTGAATTTGTGCCAGGGGTAGATTCATGGTTTTCGGTTTCTTATGCTCGCGCTTATCAAAATATCGACAATCGCGGAAATATCTCCCTGCCGACCGATCCACGCTTCAGAGCAACAGCATTTTTTCAAGACTATATGCCGATGTTCCCGTCGTTTAAGGTGAATGTAAATTTTGTGTACGCTTCTGGTCTACCAATGGGTTCGCCTCAATACGCAGATCCATACCAATATCAAGAATTTCTGAACGATTACAAGCGAGTAGATATTGGATTTGTCAAAGAATTCATCAACGAAAAGGATCTAAAGCCTAAAACAGATTTCTGGCGAAACTTCAAAGAAGTATCGGTCGGATTGGATGTGTTCAACATTTTCGATATTCGAAACGAAATCAGCAATACTTGGGTTCGAGACGTAAACACCACCCAAGTCTATTCGGTTCCCAACCGATTGACGGGTAGGTTTTTCAATGCAAAGATTAATTTTAAATTTTAAAAATAATTAGAAAAACAAATTTTCTGACATCCTTCAAATCGAAGGATGTTTTTTTTTATGACAATAAGACATAAAAAAACAGTTGGCAAACTATTTGAAAATTAAGACCACGAACAAAAACAAAGCATGATGTCAGAACAAAATATAAATAACGAATTAGATCATAACGAAGAAGTGAATCAAGGAAATATTTCACAAGAAAATGTAGAGGAAACTACTGATAACAAAGAACTTGATCTAATTAAAGAACAAATACAAAAAGAAAAAGATCAATATTTACGCTTGTTCGCAGAGTTTGATAATTACAAAAAAAGAACAAATAAAGAACGAATCGAACTATTCAAAACTGCCAACAAAGAAGTCATTTTGGCATTATTGCCTGTGCTCGACGATTTTCAGCGTGCATTGCCTACCATAGAATCTGGTACAGACGAAGCCATTTACAAAGGAGTTGAATTGATTCAGACCAAATTGCTCGATACGCTACGCCAAAAAGGACTAAAACCAATCGAAGTAAATGCTGGAGATGATTTCGACACCGATTTTCACGAAGCCGTTACCCAAATTCCTGCACCAACAGAAGAACTGAAAGGCAAAATTGTAGATGTAATAGAAACAGGATATTTGTTGAGCGATGTGGTAATTCGATATGCCAAAGTGGTAGTAGGAATGTAATCTAAAAAAAAATTATGTCTAAAAGAGATTATTACGAAATATTAGGAGTAGATAAATCGGCATCGGCAGATCAGATCAAAAAAGCCTACCGCAAAATGGCGTTGAAGTATCATCCAGATAAAAATCCGGGAGACACAGAAGCCGAAGAAAAATTCAAAGAAGCTGCAGAAGCCTACGAAGTATTGAGCGACGAAAACAAACGTGCAAGATACGATCAGTACGGTCATGCCGGAGTTGGCGACAACGGCGGATTTGGAGGCAGTGGCGGAATGAACATGGAAGATATTTTCTCGCATTTTGGCGATATCTTCGGTGGCGGATTTGGTGGTTTTGGCGGTGGCAGTCAATCGCGTGGACCTCGCCGTGTGAAAGGGACAGACCTTCGCATTCGGGTAAAACTTACGCTAGAAGAAATGGTCAATGGTGTGGATAAGAAAATAAAAGTAAAACGCCTAAAACAAGCCGAAGGCACAACCTCTAAGACTTGTCCGACTTGTAACGGTACAGGACAACAAGTTCGCGTGATGAATACGCCATTTGGGCAGATGCAATCGGCAACAACTTGTAGCACTTGCCACGGCATAGGTAAAGTTGCAGACCATATCCCACCTGGAGCAAACAATCAAGGTTTGATAAAAGTAGAAGAAACAATCGACCTTAAAATTCCAGCTGGAGCACGCGACGGAATCCAGCTCCAAGTAAGAGGAAAAGGAAACGACGCTCCATTTGACGGAATTCCAGGAGATTTGATTGTTTTGGTAGAAGAGATAGAGCACAATCTCTTGAAACGAGATGGCAACAATCTACATTATGATTTGTACATCTCTATACCCGATGCGGTTTTAGGAGGGTCTAAAGAAATACCAACCGTCAACGGAAAAGTAAAAATAAAGATTGACAAAGGAACGCAATCTGGTAAAGTTTTACGCCTCAAAGGTCAAGGAGTACCAGACCTTAACGGTTATGGTAAAGGTGATCTATTTGTACATGTAAACCTTTGGACACCAGAAAAAATTTCGAAAGAACAAGAAGAATTTTTCGAAAAAATGAGAGACGACAAACACTTCTCGCCCGACCCAAGTAAACAAAACAAATCTTTTTTCGATCGTGTAAAAGAAATGTTCAATTAATATAAAACCTTCATTCGAAGGTTTTTTTTATGATTAAAATTGGGTAAATGTTACCGAAAAGTTTACTTTTACCAAAATTAGACACATGAAGAAGAAATTTTTACTTTTATCATCTGTCGTTTTATTGAGTGTTCCAACATTTGCACAAGATTATAAAACACAGATCCAACAATTTTTAAATCAAAATCAATTCACCTCTACAGTATCAAATTTAGACTTTTCTATTGTAGAGACAATTCCGAACGCAAAAAACAAATCAGAACGAGTATTCGTACAATTCGAATATGAGGGAATTCCGATTTACAATGCCTATGGAAATTTTACATTCAAAGAAAATAATGTCTTGCATTTTGCTGGTAAAGAAAGCCTGAACTTGCAATCGAACCAATTCGCAAGTCAGAAAAATCAATTGAGCACTGCAGATTTATTGGACAAAGTCGGACAATATTTCAATCTGAGTACTTATGTAATTAAGAAAGACGAAACCATTAAAAACCAAGGCGTTTACGTATACGACGAGTTCGATTCTAAAATCTATTATTACTTGCATACCGATCAGGTTTATCACTTGGTAAAGGAATTTATGGTACAAGTAAAAACCGAAAAATCGAATGATGGGCATATGGTTTTGGTTGATGTAAATACTGGGAAAGTTTTACACGAGCACAGCGTTACCCTATCGTGTGATTTTCATCCACACACCTTTGCCAATTTCGAAGAAGATCAAAATAGCCAAGACTACAGTTGGTTGACGGCAGAATTTGCCATGGACAGCTCAGACCCAAAATACAAAGTTTTTGCCTTGCCAATAGAAGCGCCAAACGCGGGAAGCTCGAGTATCAACAGCTATTCGGCAATTGCCAATACCACCGCTTCGCCAGAGGGTTGGCACAAATATGCTGGAACCTTAGAACCCTCGACTTATGGTAACAATGTACGTGCCTCGCACGATCATTCGTCTGTTGGCTACAATTCGTACAGTGCCTATTCGGTGACCTTAGACGGTAAAGTAAAAGGAAATGATAATTATGAGTTTAATTTTGATTATAATCATAATTCACATCCTTTCAAATCAAAAGATGCTGCAACAACCAATTTGTTCTATATGAACAATATGATGCACGACATCATGTATAATTACGGATTTGATGAAGTGAATGGAAATTTCCAGAAAAGAAACTTTGAAAGAGGAGGTGCCGAGAACGATGAGGTCATAGCTTTAGCACAAACCCGATACAACGAAGGTGTACTGAACAATGCTACATTTGCAACTTATCCGGATGGATATTTGGCGAGAATGGCCATGTTTTTATGGAATCCGCCAGCGTCTTATGTAGAATATTTGGTATCGGTGACTTCGCCGTCTGCTATCGCAGGTAATTACCAAGGTGTGAAAGCTAGTTTTGGCCCTTCGTTAGATCAAACAGTTAGTGGAAACTTTGTTATCGCAAGAACAACTTCAGACAGCAGCACATATGAAGGCTGTACAACCTTATCGAACGCAACAGATATTGCAGGCAATATTGCCGTTATCCAACGCGGAAATTGTGATTTTGTGACAAAAGTGAAAAACGCACAAAACGCAGGAGCAAAAGCTGTAATCATGGTGAATAATGCTGCAGGAGATCCAATCGTGATGGGCGGTACCGATAGTACGATTACTATTCCATCGGTGATGGTAAAACAAAACGATGGAGCAAGTTTCATCAGCACTTTATCGGGCGGAACTACTGTTAGCGGTAGATTAAACGAATCAGACACACCGTATATAGATGGTTCATTAGATAACGGAATCATTGCGCATGAGTATGGACATGGAATTTCTACCCGTCTTACGGGACCACTCTCGAGCAGTTCTTGTCTGATTAACTTGGAACAGATGGGAGAAGGATGGAGCGATTATTTCGCTTTGATATTGACTATGCAACCAGGCGACACCAGATCCAAAGCTAGAGGAATTGGAACTTTTGCAATCAATCAAACCACACAAGGTGGCGGAATAAGACCAACAAAATATTCTACCGATATGTCGGTAAACCCTTCTACTTATGCCTATATCAAAAATTATGGTAATGCCGATTCTCCGCACCGTACGGGGTATGTTTGGGCAACCATGTTGTGGGATTTCACCTGGGATCTGATTGATAAATATGGTTTTTCACCAGATATTTACAATGGAACTGCTGGAAATAATATTGCCTTGCAATTGGTAATGGATGGATTGAAAATGCAACCGTGTAACCCAGGATTTGTCGATGGTCGCGATGCAATTTTGGCAGCAGACGAAGCGAACAACAATGGCGAAAACAAATGTGAGATTTGGTCTGCATTTGCTCGACGTGGATTAGGGTACAGTGCAAACCAAGGAAGCGCAAACTCTAGAACCGATGGTACTGCAGCATTCGATATGCCACCAGCAGATGTTCTGAATTGTGAATTATCAACAGCGAAAATTAGCTCAACCGATTTACAAATTTTCCCAAATCCGGTAAAAGACGTTGTTTACATTTCTGATACTACTTTCGGCCCAACTATCCATGTTGAAGTGCTAGATGTTACCGGTCGAAAAGTTGCAACTCAAACCCTAAAAGTTGCCGCTAGCAGAACGCAATTGGACACTTCTAAACTAGACGCGGGTGTTTATATTTTGAAAATAGACACAGGCAAAGAGATTGTGACAAAGAAATTGATCAAAAAATAATTTGCTAATCGTTTAAACCACAAAAAACTCCAAGAAATCTTGGAGTTTTTTTATTATTAATCTTATCAAATCTTTAAAACGGAAATTGATCATCTTGCTCGTCGGTAGTCTTGAAATCGTCTAAACCAGAAAACGAATCTAGCGGATTACCAGTTGGTAAATTGATGGCACTATCGAAAGTAAAATCACTATCTGCTCCAAATTCTTTTGTCTTATTCATCGAGCTCTGTATGGTAACTTCGTCAGAAAAACTAGACCGATCGAGATCGGTGAATTTTGCTTGCTCGTTGATGAAACGCAAACGCACATTCTCCAAAGCACCATTTCTATGTTTTGCAATGATAAATTCTGCTTGACCAGCGCAAGGGCTTGCATCATCATCATCCCAAACGTCTAATTTGTAATATTCTGGTCGGTAGATAAACGAAACAATATCGGCATCTTGCTCAATAGCTCCAGATTCGCGCAAGTCAGACAACAAAGGTCTTTTGCTCCCACCGCGCGTTTCTACAGAACGTGACAACTGAGATAGAGCAATTACAGGGATATTCAATTCTTTTGCAATGGCTTTCAAAGATCGTGAAATCATCGAAATTTCTTGCTCACGATTACCATTTGCCTTCCCTCCTGCCGTCATCAATTGTAGATAATCGATCAAAATCATTTTTACACCGTGTTGCGAAACCAGCCGTCTCGCTTTGGCTCGCAAATCGAATATCGAGAGTGCAGGTGTATCGTCGATATACAGTGGAGCTTCTTCTAATCCTTTTACCTTGGTAAAAAGCTGTTTCCATTCGTAATCTGCCAATTGTGCTTTTCTCAATTTTTCACCAGAAATACCTGTTTCACCAGAAATCATACGGGTAATCAACTGTACCGATGACATCTCCAGAGAAAATACAGCCACTGGAATTTTTAAATCTACCGTCATGTTTTTTGCCATCGAGAGAATAAAAGCCGTTTTCCCCATACCAGGACGTGCAGCAAGAATAATCAAATCTGATTCTTGCCACCCCGAAGTAATTTTATCGATTTCGGTAAATCCAGAGGGTAAACCACTCATCCCTTCTTTGGTCGACATGACTTTGATTTTATCGATCGCTTCGTGTACCAACGAACGTGCTTCGACATAACTTCTTTTTATACCGCCTTCAGTAATTTCGAATAATTTACTTTCGGTAAAATCCAATAAATCAAACACATCTGAAGTGTCGTCATAAGATTTTTGGATCACTTCTGATGAAATTTCGATTAATTTACGTTTGATGTAATTTTCTTGAATCGCACGGGCATAATATTCGACGTGGGCTGCAGAAGAGACCTTTTGGGTGAGTTGTATCAAATAATAATCCCCACCTATAAGATCTAATTTTCCGTTGATTTTCAATTCATTAGAAACGGTCAACAAATCTATCGGTTGCGAATCATTAAACAATTTCTGAATCGTGGCATAGATCGCTTGATGTTCTGGTCTGTAGAAAACTTCTGGTGACAAAATGTCGATGATTTCATCCAAACCTTTTTTATCAATCATCATGGCACCCAAAACGGCTTGCTCCAACTCAACTGCCTGTGGTGGTAGTTTTGCCTTTTCTAGACCGATGATATTTGCTGCTTTAGAAATTGTTTTATGTTCTTGATTTAGTTGTTCCATAGATGACCAAAATTAACTAAAAAACGAGATAATCATGGTTAATTATCTCGTAATTTATAAAGATTGTTTTGTTGATTGAATGTTAACAACTTATTCGCTGTACTCCCCAAAAGCAATAAATCGGTCTTGGCGTTGTTTCGTTAATTTTTCTGTCGAAAGTTTTTTAAGCTCATTGTAGGTCGAAACAATTTTTTCACGTACCGTATCGTAAGTGGTTTTCGGGTCGTAGTGCGCTCCTCCCAATGGTTCTTTGATGATGTCTTCGATCAATCCTAACTCTAGCATATCTGGTCCCGTCAATTTCATTTGAGCGGCTGCTTGTTCTTTATAGTCCCAAGATCGCCACAAAATAGTCGAACAGTTTTCTGGTGAAATGACAGAATACCAAGTATTTTCTAACATGAATACCTTATTCCCGACGCCAATTCCTAATGCACCACCACTTGCACCTTCACCAA
Organism: Vaginella massiliensis; assembly: GCF_900089075.1. Lineage (GTDB taxonomy): Bacteria > Bacteroidota > Bacteroidia > Flavobacteriales > Weeksellaceae > Weeksella > Weeksella massiliensis_A. The sequence continues at coordinate 424,358 of NZ_LT593747.1, read as the reverse complement.
TTACAATAGTGATGATGGGTACGGTAATTTTTAGCATTTCGTAGATGTTGCGGGCAATGGCTTCACCCTGTCCACGTTCTTCGGCTTCTAATCCTGGATAAGCACCTGGAGTATCGATAAACGTTACAATCGGAATATTGAATTTCTCTGCCAACTTCATCAACCGTAAAGCCTTGCGGTAGCCTTCTGGATTTGCCATACCAAATCTGCGGTATTGTCTTTCTTTGGTGTTTTTTCCTTTTTGTTGTCCGATAAACATATAGGTCTGATCTCCTATTTTTCCCATACCGCCCACCATTGCTTTGTCGTCTGCATAGTTTCGATCACCATGTATTTCGACAAAATTATTATTGGTGATTCCGTAGATATAATCTAAGGTATAAGGTCTTGACGGATGACGAGACAATTGCACTCGTTGCCACGGAGTGAGATTCCCATAGATTTCTTTTTTCTTTTGTTCTATCGCAATCTCTATTTCTACACACGCTTGTTTGATGTTCACACCACTTTCTGCTCCCACAACTTGGCAACTTTGAAGTTGATCCATCAAATCTTTTATAGGTTGTTCAAATTCTAAGTATTCCATAATGACTTATTAGCATTTTAGCATTCTAATCTTACAAAGATAAAAGGTTTTATCTAAACTAAGTTCAGAAATTTGTTGAAACAAAAAAGCATTTTCATCATCTTGAAAATGCTCTTTTATATTCTATTGAAATTAAATTCGTTCGATCATCAAAGCAGAGGCTCCTCCTCCTCCGTTACAAATTGCTGCAACGCCTACTTTACCATTGTTTTGCGCTAAAACATTCAACAAGGTTACCACAATTCTAGACCCCGAATTTCCTAGTGGATGTCCAAGAGAAACTGCTCCACCATTCACGTTAATTTTAGACGAATCTATATTTAACAATTGTGCGTTTACAATTCCGACAACAGAAAAAGCTTCGTTGAACTCCCAAAAATCTACATCTGCTGCGCTCGTGCCTGCTTTTGCAAGTAATTTCTCTACCGCTTTTGCTGGTGCAGTGGTAAACCATTCTGGCTCGTGCGCCGCATCGGCATAGGCAACTACTTTTGCCAATGGTTTCAAACCTAATTCGTTGGCTTTTTCGGCAGACATCAAAACCAATGCAGAAGCACCATCATTGATGGTTGAGGCATTCGCTGCCGTCACTGTTCCGTCTTTCGAGAATACAGGGCGTAATTCTGGTACTTTGTCGAAACGTACATTTTTGTATTCTTCGTCTTCTTTTACGACTACTGGTTCGCCTCTGCGTTGTGGAATTTCTACTGGAACCACCTCATTATCAAACTTTCCAGCTTCCCATGCCGCCGCTGATTTTTTATATGAGTTGATGGCAAATTCATCTTGCATCTCGCGCGATATGTTGTGTTTTTCTGCACAGGCATCGCCACATGTTCCCATCATTTCTTTGTTGTAGGCGTCTTGCAAACCATCGGTTACAATTCCGTCCAATAAAGTGGTATTACCATATTTATTTCCAGTGCGGGTGTTTGGTGAGTAAAAAGGTACCATCGACATGTTTTCCATACCTCCCGCGACTACAACTTCTGCATCGCCCAAGCGAATCGCTTGCGCTGCCAACATTATCGCTTTCAATCCAGAAGCGCATACTTTGTTTACAGTGGTTGCCGGAGCCGAATTTGGTATTCCTGCTTTTATCATGGCCTGTCTTGCTGGTGCTTGCCCTTCGCCCGCTTGCAAAACATTTCCCATATAAACTTCGTCTACCAACGAAGGGTCTAAATTTACTTTATCCAATGCTCCTTTGATGGCGATAGAACCCAAAGTGGTTGCTGGTACGCTCGACAAACTTCCTAAAAAAGAACCCATTGGCGTTCTCGCAGCTGAAACGATCACTACTTCTTTCATTTTGATGTGTTTTTTTCTGAATTTTAAATTATTGACCTGCAATATAGGATAATTTATTGGCTTTTTTTAATCAAATTTGTTTGTGTTTAATTCAGAAATTCAATGAAATATTTTCTCAATCTTCTGCTGCTGCTTTTCTTTTTCGGAAAAGGTGTTGTGTCGGCTCAAAATATCAATTTCGAAAAACGAGCCATCAAAACTTTAACTTCGAAAAATTTTTCTGGTCGCGGATATGTAGACAATGGCATGCAAAAAGCCGCTTTTTTTCTTGCAAAGAAATTTGGTAAAATGAAATTGAAATCTTTCGACCAAAATTATTTTCAGGAGTTCGAGTTTCCGATCAATTACATCGAAGAGGCAACATTAGAATTCAATCATCAACCATTGTTGTACGGAATAGATTATATCGTTTATCCAAATTCTGCTTCTCATCCCAAAGAAAACGCGACGAATAAAGTAAAATACATTTACGATAACGCTCAAAAACTAGCAAGTCTGAGCACTTCACAAAGCGATTCGACCACCTTGATCATCGATGAAAAATGGAAAAACCTGCATCACGAAATGACCAAAACAGAAGTAAAATCGAGTTTCAATCCAAAATTTCGAGCGCAAAATATCATTGGATATTTGGAGGGGAAAGAGAAAGATAGCCTCATCGTAATTACAGCGCATTACGATCATTTGGGTAAGGTGCAACAGGTGATTTTCCCTGGCGCGAATGACAATGCAAGCGGTGTAGGCATGCTTTTGGGTTTGGCTAAACATTTTGGCAAGCAACCACCAAAACATACCCTAGTTTTTATAGCTTTCGCTGCAGAAGAAGCCGGCTTGATTGGCTCACAGTATTTTGTAGAAAACCCGCTGTTTGATTTGAACAGGATAAAAATGCTCATCAATCTCGATATTTTGGGTACTGGAGAAGACGGAATACAAGTTGTAAATGGTACGATTCACGCAAAAGAATTGGAGGTTTTGCAAAGCATCAATCGTGAAAATAAATATGTGCCGCAAATTAAAACTCGTGGCGAAGCCTGCAATTCGGATCATTGCTTTTTTCATGCATTGGGCATCAAGAGTTTTTACATTTATACGCTGGGTGCCAAAAGTTATTATCACGATCCTCGAGACGATTACAAATCGTTGAGTTTGGATAAATTTGCCGAAATAAAACAATTGCTTATCGATTTTGTAGAAAGGATCTAAAAAAAATAATCCCCGAAAAAGGGGATTATTAACCAACCTAAACTACTATAAAAACTCTCAGTTATGTTTACATAACGTAAAACCTAACTTTATGAATAAATTATTTGAGGTGCGAATTTATAAAACATTTTATTCAAATCAGTATTTAGACAAGGTTAAATTTCTACTTTTATCAAAAATTTAACATTTTTGACCTAATTTTTAATCAAATTTACGTTTATTATTGGGTGATTTGTCCAAAAATGATCAAATTGAAAATCAGATGAACATTAAAACATATTTTGCTCTACTCGCTACTTTTTTTGTTATCTGTCTATCGGCTCAAGAAAAAAACGTTTTTCAGATAAAGCATGAGTTATACAACTATATCATCGACGACCTTAAAAAACAATTTGCCCCTACGGTAGATTTGGAAGTGTGGTTGGATTCGCAATCGATACAATTTGAAGAGATTTCTTTTGACGAATATGGTATAAAACTGCTTCATCCTTATTGGGTTGATGAGCAAAGTTTTTGTGAAAATAAAATAAAAATCTACTGCAAAGGAAAAATCGATTTAGAAATGCTCGAAATTCCAATCATTTATCAACCCAATTTGGAGCATCTTTACCCCAAATATATTCTGATTCATCAGCCTATAGATGCTTGGTATCGATTAATTTATCAATTGAACAAAAAGAAATATTTGGTTGACTATGATGAGGCGTTCGAATTAAAAATTCCAATAAAACAGCTTGAAGTAAAAAAGCAAAAACAAGTGGAGACTTACCTCTTATACACCTTGAAACTGAATAAAAGATTTGAAATAGAAAAGGCAACAAAGAGCAATTTTTGAGATAAATGCCTACCTTTGTACCTTAAAAAAATAAATTTTGGATAGCAATAGACAACAGAAAGTCGGTAAATTATTTCAAGAAGAATTAGCAGAAGCTTTTCGTAAATGGGCGGTAGAATTTTACCCCGGAAATTTGATCAGCGTTACAGAGGTGAATGTTTCGCCAGACTTGGGTGTTGCCAAAATCTACCTGAGCATCTTCCCCAATGATAAGAAAGACGATATTTTGAAAGAAATCATAACACAAACTCCAACTTTTAGAGGGATTTTATCTAGAGGCGCTTCGAAACAAATGCGTATTACGCCAGAGTTGATCTTCAAATTGGACAATACACTTGACGAAATCGATAAGATAGACCGAGCATTACAAGGCAAAGGCAACAATCCTATTTTATAATTTCGAATGAGAAATATTCCGTTTTACATTGCTCGCCGTTATTTTTTTTCGAGCGCTAATACCAATGCGGTGAACATCATCACCTCGATTGCAGTGATTGCCATCTTGGTCGCTACCGCAGCATTATTTGTTATCTTGTCGGTGTTCTCGGGCTTAGAAACGATGAACCTGAAATTCTACAGCAATGTGAATACAGAAATCAAGATTAGTCCGGCAAAAGGCAAGGTTCTCCCTGCAATTGAAGAAGTCGAAAAACAGTTGAAAAACAATGCCAATGTCGTTTCTTTTGCTAAAGTAATCGAAGAGAAAGTATACATCCAACACAAAGATTTCGAAGATATTGCCTATCTAAAGAGCGTCGATGAGCAATTTCTGAAAAATTCTAGAATTGATACTGCTGTGTTTGCGGGTCGTGTTTTCCACTATGATGCAGCCCCCAAAGAAATTATCGCTTCTGAGGGCATTGCATCACGATTGCAACTTTTTGTAGACGGACAAATCCCTGTAAAACTCATCATGCCAAAACCGGGCACCAATATTCTTAAACGCGAAGAAGATGCGTTTGTTTCGTTGGAAACTTATAATGCTGGGGTATTTTTTTGGAACGATCAGTACGATAAATACATCTTTGGCCCATTAACCGTAGGGCAAACATTGCTCAATTTATCGCCCGAAGATGCATATGCAATTGAAGTCAAAACCAAAGGAACTAAAGACCTTTCGTATTATAAAAAAACATTGGCCGAAAGTTTAGGTTCGGCCTATTTGGTACAGACACGAAAAGATTTAGATTCGGCTTTCCTCAAGGTGATGAACATCGAGAATTTGATCATCTATCTCATTTTCACCTTAGTCATCATCATCGCTTGTTTCAATCTAGCAGGAACCATCATCATCATTATACTAGACAAGAAAGAAGAGATAAAAACCATGTTTAGTTTCGGGCTTACAAGATCTGGCGTTAGACTTATTTTCTTTTACACTGGATTGATCATTACCGCCATTGCTATGGTTATCGGACTTATCATAGCAACGATACTTGGCTTTATCCAAATACATTATCCCTTGGTGTATGCTGGGCCGTTGATTCCTTTTCCTTTCGAATTTGCCCTAAAAAATTATCTCATTGTGATGCTTACCGTAATGGGAATCGGAAGTTTTGTAAGTTGGTTGATGGCTAGACAGGTGAAATAACCGTAAAATGAAACGCTAAAAAATAAAAATCCTGATTATTTTCATCATAATCAGGTATTTTTTTTGTGATCGCGAAGGGATTCGAACCCCTGACCGTCTGCTTAGAAGGCAGATGCTCTATCCAACTGAGCTACGCGACCAATCCAAATTTTCTAATAAAAAAGTCGGGGTGGCAGGATTCGAACCTGCGACCTCCTGGTCCCAAACCAGGCGCGATGACCGGGCTACGCTACACCCCGTAATTCTTTAAAAAAAAAGCGGAGAGACAGGGACTCGAACCCTGGCATCGGTTTCCCGATGACAGATTAGCAATCTGCTCCATTACCACTCTGGCACCTCTCCTATGCTACACTATAACGTTATCTATCTTGTGATCGCGAAGGGATTCGAACCCCTGACCGTCTGCTTAGAAGGCAGATGCTCTATCCAACTGAGCTACGCGACCAATCCAAATTTTCTAATAAAAAAGTCGGGGTGGCAGGATTCGAACCTGCGACCTCCTGGTCCCAAACCAGGCGCGATGACCGGGCTACGCTACACCCCGTATTTTATAGAAAAAACGTTACAAAAAAATAAAGAACTACTGCGGAGAGACAGGGACTCGAACCCTGGCATCGGTTTCCCGATGACAGATTAGCAATCTGCTCCATTACCACTCTGGCACCTCTCCTATACTTTGAAATGTTCATCTCAAAAGCGGTTGCAAATATAAAGGGAGATTTCATTCTTTACAAGTCTTTTAAGAAATATTATAAAAAAAATACTTTACTTTTGGTGTCTCAGAATTAACGTAATACTATAAGAATATGAATATGAAACAATTGCTATTGGCAAGTGTTGCGGGGATGATGTTGCTGTCATCTTGTGGAACAAAAACAGTGAAAACGAAGACGAATACCATAACCAAAGTAATCCGTGATACTATTTTCATTAATCAAAAAACAGAAAAACCTGAAATCGCTCGTTTTGCTAAACTAGATCATTATAAAATCAACACCAATTATTATCCAGCTTATGGACATGACGAACGAATTCGGCACCTAGTTTTACATTATACCTCTTTAGATGAAGCGACTTCGCTACGTGTGCTTACCCAAAAAGAAGTGAGCGCACATTATATCGTTGGAGATGGCTATGATGATGAAATATATGGTATAGTAGATGAAACGAAACGCTCTTGGCACGCGGGTGTGAGCAAATGGAAAACACTCGACAATATCAACTTTTCTTCTATTGGAATAGAAATAGTAAACCAGTCGAATGATAATAAATTGGGTGGTATTGATTTCAGATATTATCCAGAACACCAATTCAAGAAAGTTGCACAACTGTGTAAAGATATCGTAGAACGATACAAAATAGAGCCCACCAATGTAGTCGGTCATTCTGACGTTGCCCCAGGAAGAAAACATGATCCAGGACCAACATTCCCATGGAAAAGATTGTACAAAGAATACAATGTGGGTGCGTGGTATGAAGATTATGACAAAGAAATGTTTTTGTATCAATACCCATACGATATCAATTCGTTTGCCTTTATCCAACAGGTGCAACGAGACCTCAATAAATACGGCTACAACATTTCGGTAACCGGATTTTGGGACGATCAGACCAAAAAAGTAATTCAGGCATTTCAATACCACTTCAGACCTGAGAAATATGATGGGCTACTTGATGCTGAAACTTGGGCAATTTTACAGGCTTTGAATAAAAAATATTCTAAATAAAAGTTAATAAATCAATTTTTTGTAACAATTTGCACAGCATTTGCAACAAATTGAAAAATCTTAGAATTTAATTTATGAAAAAAATAGTATTCAGTCTCGGACTGGCTCTGATGTTATCTACCGCTGCATATTCACAAGTAGACGAAAAGGTAGATCTGAAGTCTTGGCAACATCTAAGTTTGGAAGACACAGGTGTCTATGGGGTAAATACCCAAAAAGCCTTAGACTTTCTGAAAGCAAAAAAAAGAAAACCAAGCAACATTACTGTTGCAGTTTTAGATTCTGGAATAGAAGTGACGCATGAAGACCTCCAAGACAATATCTACACCAACCAAAAAGAAAAAGCTGGTAATGGTAAAGATGATGACAAAAATGGGTATGTGGATGATATTCATGGTTGGAATTTCATTGGTGGTGCTAATGGAAATGTAGATGGGGATACATTAGAATTCGTGAGAATTTATAGAGAATTGATTCCACTATTTACGGGTGAAAACGCAGAATCAAATCAGAAAAAATTTCCTGAAAAATATAATTTATACAAAGAACTCAAACAAAAGTACGAAACCGAATTAGCAGAAGCCAAACTCTATACTGCACAATTTGAAGAAATACTCAATCGTATTAAAGAACCACTGCAAACATTGGCAGCTAAACACGGCGACATTATTCTTACACAAGAAAACCTACAAAAAAACAGAAAAACTTTCGAACCCTATCAAGATGCTTTATTGGTTTTTGGTATGGTAAGTGAAGAGGTGTGGAACAATCGCAAGCTGAAAGACTTTTCGAATGATATATTGAAAGACCTCGAAGAAGGGGTGAAATATTATTCAGATAAAATCAACTACCATTTGAATCTGAAAGATGATTTCCGTGCGGTTGTTGGCGATAATTATGCAAATAAAACCGAGCATTTATACGGTAATGCAGATGTAGACGGACCAGACTCGAATCACGGTACGCATGTAGCGGGTATCATTGCCGCAAAACGCAACAACCATATTGGGATCGACGGTATTGCTGGAGATGGATATGCTAAAATAATGAGTGTGCGCACGGTGCCAAATGGTGACGAACGCGACAAAGACGTTGCAAATGCCATTCGCTACGCGGTAGACAACGGTGCAAAAATTCTGAACATGTCTTTTGGTAAGGCCTATTCTCCAGAAAAAGAATTGGTTTGGGACGCATTCAAATATGCAGAGTCTAAAGGCGTGCTTTTGGTAAAAGCTGCAGGTAACGAAAACTTGAATGTCGATGAAGAAAATAATTTCCCAACTATTTTCAACGATAAAGGCGAAGTGATAGCCCACAATGTCATTACCGTAGGCGCTAGCACGGTTGATCCTCTAGTTCTGAAATCAAGCTTCTCGAACTATGGTAAAAAATCGGTAGACGTTTTTGCTCCTGGGTCTGATATTTATTCTGCGGTACCTACTCGCGAAGGCAAATACCAATCGAACAGTGGAACATCGATGGCATCGCCAGTTGTTGCTGGTGTTGCGGCCTTGGTTTGGGCACATTATCCTAAACTCAGCGTAAAAGAAGTAAAAGAAATTATTTTGCAATCGGTCAACAAAAACGATCAATTGACAGATTATTCTGTGACGGGTGGTGTTGTAGATGCTTACAAAGCGGTACAATTGGCCGAAAAAAAATATGCAGGTAGAAAATAATTCAAAAAAAAGAATAACGCTAAAAGACCAGTCAAAAACTGGTCTTTTTTATTTGTTCCAATTTTTAAGGAAAACCAACTCATCAATATTCGAAGATATTTCTGAAGCAGTTTCCAGACCAATAGCGTGTTGACTCTTTTCTACTAATTTCTTCATCAATTTTCGCTTTGGCAGTTTTTCTTCTTTAGAATGTTCAATATAAAATTTTCTTCCGATTTCGTTGTTGTGCAAATCCATCAAACGATCGAAATCATTGGTGTTATAAAAAACTTCTTCGTGCAAATTGGTGATCGATTCTGCCCAATCCATCGCTTTCTGTTTCGTGGTGAGGCATTCTACATTTTTGGCAATCAACACTGTCCAAGACGCGTGTCGAAAAGCATTAGCAACTCCTCTACCGCTATGATTTTCATCAAAATACAATTCAGAATAAATAATAGATTCTACCGTAGCCAATACGGTCGGAATCAAAAATAAAGGCTTGGACAACATCGCCAAAAACAAACGCTGAGTTTTACGAAAAGATAAGTTTTTTATGATTTTGAAAAGTGTCATCAAACTAAAGTATAAAAATAAAGTTGAGTTTGCAAATAAACGGCTGTCCGACTATTTTAAAGGTTAAATTTCTTGACTTCTCATCGATAAATTGGATGATTTACAGTATTAAACCTTTATCTTTGCCAAATGGAGAACACATTCGATCAATTCGATTTGCCGAAACAGCTTAGCAAGGCTATAGAAGATTTGAAGTTGCTAAATCCGACACCCATTCAGCAAAAATCCTTTTCGCCCATTATGTCCGGAAGAGATGTCATGGGAATTGCGCAGACAGGTACAGGAAAAACGCTTGCCTACCTCCTACCATTGCTCAAGCAATATGCATTTTCGAAAACCGATCAGCCCAAGATTGTAATTTTGGTTCCGACTCGCGAATTGGTCGTGCAAGTTTGCGATTTTCTAGAGCAGTTAACCACGTATATGAATGTACGTGTTCTTGGGATTTATGGTGGCGTAAACATCAATACGCAAAAAGTTTTGGTCTACGAAGGTCTTGATATTTTGGTCGGTACACCTGGTCGAGTTTTGGATTTGGCAATCGACAATGTTTTGTCTTTCAAAGAGATGAAAAAATTGGTAGTCGATGAGTTTGATGAAATGTTGAGTTTAGGATTTCGACCGCAACTCACGCATTTGTTTACCATGATGAACGAGAGACGACAAAACATTTTATTTTCGGCAACCATGACCGATTTGGTCGACGAAATGCTGAATGAATACTTCAAGTCGCCGATCGAAATATCTTTAGCAAAATCTGGAACTCCATTAGAGAAAATCGATCAAACAAAAATTCAGGTCGAAAACTTTAATACCAAATTGAATCTTTTGATCCATCAGCTAAAAACGGATGATTCTTTGGAAAAAGTTCTGATTTTTTCGAACAACAAAAAACATGCAGATCTTATTTTCAATCGGTTAGAAGAATCATTTGAATCTGAATTTGGTGTCATCCATTCCAACAAGTCACAAAACTTCAGGTTGCGAGAAATGGAACGCTTCAGAGATGGAGATTACCGTGGAATTATCACCACCGATATCATGGCAAGAGGTTTGGATTTCCCCGATGTGAGTCATGTTATCAATTTCGAAATTCCAGAAATTCCAGAACAATACATCCACCGAATCGGACGAACCGGAAGAGCCGACAAAACTGGAAAAGCAATCGCTTATATGAGCGAAAAAGAACAGCCGTTGATTGTGGAAATAGAAAATCTGATGGACAAAAAGATTGAAGAAAATGATTTTCCTGCGGATGTTAAAATCAATCCGATCAAATTAGCATTTGAGAAAGAGGTTGTCAAAATGAAAAATCCGATCCAAATCAAAATTCAAGAAAGAGGCGATGCTTTCCATGAGAAAAAAGATAAGAACAAAAAGGTAAATTGGGGTGGTCCCTCTAAACGAAAACCAGCGAAAACCAAGCCTAAAAATAGAGGTCAACAAAAGCAAAAAGCACGGAAGAATAAAAAGTAAAAATTCTAACTTTATTACCCGTATAGCATTTTTAGCCCTAACCCAAATCAATCAGATTCAAACCTTTCTGATAATGAGGATAAAAAAAGATTCGGGCTAAAAATGTAAATTTTAATTAAGAAAATCCAAAGAACTCGATCTTTCGCCAGTTTCTACATTGATGATATCGAATCGCTTGTTGGAGGTAAAAGATCCCATATCGGCATCGCTATTCACCATTACACCTCCGTTGAGCACAATGTACCGACAATTGAATTGCGTGTTTGCGACCAGTTCATTTATTCGTTTGTCAATGGCTTCGTAAATCACCTCGGTTGCCTCGAAAATTGAATTTTCTGCTCGAAAAATTCTTTCCTCTTCTGGTAAAATAATCTGCTCGATCGTATTGATTTGATAATCTAAATCATCATAATAATCCTTCTCGATTTTATGAGCCTTCAAATTTTGCAAAGCACCTATAGAAGCACCACAACAGCTGGTGTTGTAGAATTGTCCGTGCCGATTGATTTCGCCCAAAACACCTTCTTTGGTAATCCCAATATGAGGACCATAATATATGAATGCTGCCCCATTTTCGGGCACGTGGCTCGAGAAAGCCTTCATCCCACTGAGTCCTGCAAAAGGAAAACCACTAAGTCCGCCCAATTTAAAGGGTCCTAAGAATTCTTTGGCACGAATCGGGAATTGAATACTGTTGACATCGTCGCTACAAATGCTATCGGCAAACATTACCGTATTGGTCTCCACCAGCAATTCATCTTCAAAAAAATCGATTACTTTGTTGATGTTGTCAATGGTCGTCTTGGCGTTGGAATACCATTTACGAACAATTTTTAATTTATCTCGTTTTAACATGAGACAAATTTAAGACCTATAAAATGGTTTAGCATCAAAAAATTAAATAATTGGAACAGGTTTTTTATTCTCGTTGATGGCAACCAGAGTAAAAGTTCCGCTTATAGCATGTTGCACTCCTTCTTGATACATACTTTCTACCCACAAATCAACCTTCACATCGACGCTGGTATTGCCTATTTTCACTACCTCTCCTTGTAGTTTGATGATGGTGCCACTTGGGATCGGATGCGTAAAATTGATTTTGTTGCTACTTACCGTAACGATAGGTTTTTTGGCAAAACGAGTCGCCGTAAGAAATGAAACTTCGTCCATAAGACTCAACACATTACCCCCAAACATGGTGTTGTGGTGATTGGTATCACCAGGGAAAACAGCTCTGAAAATCACTGTTTTAGAATTCTCGATTCTCTCTTTGTGAAGAATCATTTTGTCTTCAAGTACTTGATCTTGCATAGTTTATTTTTTTAATTTTTAAACGGAATAAACTATACTTTCGTAGAATAATAGTAATTACTTTAACCGCGAAAGCATTGTCTAAATGATTCGAAAAAAGACCTGACTTAGAACTTGGTTCTTCACAGTTGCGCGACAGTTTAGGATTTACACCCAATTCCATTTTCGAACAGGCAAATATACATTTTTTTATTTTCGAATCAATTTGTTTTCTGGCAAAGACCTTATAGATGCCTATTTTAGGAAGAAAGCTTAAATGTTTTTAAAAAAAAGTTCTGCTTTGGTTGAATTTATTAATAATTTTATTTTCAGCTAATTAATCAATTAATTAAGCTTGCTATTTTCGTTTTACCAAAGGATGATTCAACGAACCGACCTCGTTTCGAATCACTTCGTATTCCTCCAAGTTTTCGAATAATTTGGTCAACGACCCAAAATTATAAGTTCGGGTATCGAAACTCGGATCTATCTTTCGAATGTTTGCTCCCACGGTTGAGATATGTGCAATTTCGCTTTCTCCGGTCGAGATATCAAAAGCTTTTTCGATGGTTTCGTGATCCCTATCCGATAAGAAGCTTGTCTTTTTTGTAGTGATTGGCGCAACTTTGATTCTTCTCGTTGATGAAGTCGTTGATTTGCTTTTCACCTTTATTTCAGGTTCTTTTTTCTTCTCTGGTTTTGGAGAAATATTTTCGGTAAAGGTGAAAATATCACACGATTTTACAAACGATTCTGGCGTTTTCTTCTCACCTATTCCCATAACAAATAAGCCCTCTTCTCGAATGCGCTTTGCCAAACCAGTGTAATCGCTGTCGCTAGAAACAATGCAAAATCCATCGGCATTTTTGCTGTGCAAAATATCCATTGCATCGATAATCAGCGCACCATCGGTTGAATTTTTTCCAGTGGTATAAGAAAATTTTTGAATTGGATTGATCGAATGTTGATTGATCAACGATTTCCAAGAATTCATGCTATTGGATGTCCAATCTCCATAAATTCTGCGGATGGTGGCTTTCCCGTATTTAGAAACTTCTTCAATTGTTTCTTTCAACAATTTGGCTTGGGCATTATCGCCATCTATCAAAATGGCTATATTAAATTTTTTTTCACTCATATTTTTATCTCCGAAATTAGTTTCATCTAAGGTAAGGATTATCCTTCTTCTTGATCGTTTATTTTAGATAATAGATGAAATAAAAAGCGTTAATGAAATTCATTAACGCTCGAGAATTAGTAACTAATGGTTTTTTAATCAAAATTGAATTGATTTTCGAATAATCTAAAAGATTTCATTTTAAAAAAACCATCAGCGGCATCTTTTTCTGTCAACATCAATACCAAATAATAAGATTCTTGTGGTACTTTGTTAAAATAATTTGATTTTATGACTGGTTCACTAATATATGATCTTGATTTTATAGGATCAAAAGCAACATTAAAAATCTCAAAACCTTAGAATTCAGACTCTCCATCATACAATTGGGTTATATAATACAACGAAATTTTCAGTTCGTTCGTAGGCTTCGAATCATGGTTTACAATCTTATTCTGTTACTCATTAATAAAATAAATAATACTTTTTACAAAATCACCTAGGTTTAAGTTTATTTTTTGTTTTCAATTAGTTTATTTCAAGTTTTTTGTCAAAAATATAGATTGAGTTAAAAATATAATGATTATTTTCTTTTTCTACGACCTGAATAATTGGGTTGTAAGAACCTTTTGGAACTAGATTCTGAAGGCTCGATTTAAAGGTAAAATTAGTCAGAGCCGTTCCAGCTTCTAAAGGGTCCACTTCAAATTCGGCCACATTGTAGCCTTTTGCAGCTACACCTGGTAAATAATTCTCGACTAAAGACAGTCTCAAACGTATAGGTTTTGAAGATGATGATGAGATATTTTTTAAGAGAGCTTCTTCACCACCTAAATTTACCATAAAATTTTTATAATCGATATTCAGTTGCAATTGTCCTTCCAATTTAACAACGGTCAGGTAAAACGGTCTATATTCTATTGGCGCAAACTCAACTTTGTTGATTTCTTGAGTTGCAGTTGTTTCATTTACTCTGTCAGAAGGATGTGTTGTTGCTAACATTTTTTTCTCTTCAATTTTACCATCATTCAAATCTATGGCATTCAATATCTTAATGTCTGCTAAATTACTATTCAATTTTAGGACAGGATAATACGTTCCACTCTCAAACTTTTTTAAAAGATTCTCCTCAAACTGAATATAGACATTCTGAATTTTTGATCCATTACCACCTATTCTCCCCACATTCAAATCTCCAATCTTATTTTTTTTACCGAAATTGGAATTGTTCAACTCTTCTTCCGATAGCAAATAAAGAGTTAATTTGAGGTATGATGAAGGTTTTAGACTATGATTGGTAATGGAACTCCCGTAAACATAGAACGTATTTTTCTCCTTTTTGATAACCCAATTACCATCGAGCGTAATTAGATTATCTACATTTTTCTGAATTTGATGTGACTGAGCAAGATTTGTAGGAGTTTGAGCATGACCATCTATTACAAAAACAAATAGGAATACTAAACTGAAAAGTGTAATATATTTTTTCATATTTCTTGTTTTTTTAGATAGTTATCGTTCATAAAAATTTTCATGACTAGGACCAGTGCAAATTTTGTACCTTAATTTATTGAGTTTCTATTATTTAAAATTTTGAGCTGTCTTTCTGATGATTTCAATACACTCGATTAGTTGATCTTTTGTAATGACCAACGGTGGTGCAAAACGAATGATATTGCCATGTGTTGGTTTTGCCAACAAACCATTTTTGGCTAATGCTACACAGAAATTCCATGCAGTTTCACTTTCTGGAGTATCGTTTATCAACAAGGCATTGAGTAATCCTTTTCCTCTAATGGCTTTGAATAACGCAAACTCGTCAACCATTTTTTGCATCTCATCTCGAAAGAAATTCCCCAATTCGAATGCTTTTTCTGCTAAATTTTCATCAAGTACTACTTGCAATGCTTCTTGCGCAATGGCACAAGCCAATGGATTTCCGCCGTAGGTCGATCCGTGTTGCCCTGGTTTTATTACATTCATTACGTCATCATTTGCCAATACTGCCGATACAGGATATACGCCACCCGACAAGGCTTTCCCTAGAATCAACATCGATGCTTCTACTTCTTCATAATCAATAGCAAGCATTTTACCTGTACGCGCAATTCCCGTTTGGATTTCGTCTGCAATAAACAAGACATTATGCTCTTTACAAAGGGTTTCGCATGCCTTGAGGTATCCTGCTGGTGGCACATAAACACCTGCTTCTCCTTGAATTGGTTCTACCAAAAATCCACAAATTTTGTCACCATGCGTAGCAAATACTTCTGCCAAAGCATCATGGTTACCGTATTCTACCGAAATAAATCCTTTGGTATAAGGGTTGAAGTTTTTTCTCGCTTCTTCATCATTAGAAAACGAAATAATGGTGGTTGTTCTACCATGAAAATTGCCGTCGCAGACTACAATTATGGCTTCGTCATTCGGAATTTGTTTTACTTCGTATCCCCATTTTCGAGCAATCTTTAGGGCAGTTTCTACCGCTTCTGCTCCAGAGTTCATAGGCAATAGTTTGTCGAAACCGAATAATTGCGTAACGTATTGTTCGTATTTTCCTAATTCTGAGTTATAAAAAGCACGAGAGGTTAAGGTCAATTTTTCTAATTGCTCTTTTGCTTTATTGACAATCCTTGGATGGCAATGCCCTTGATTGACAGCTGAATAAGCCGATAAAAAATCAAAATATTCTTTACCTTCGATATCCCAAACTTTAGCCTCTTTTCCTTTATCCAAAACTACCGGAATCGGATGGTAATTATGAGCACCGTATTTTTCTTCTAAATCAATCAGTTCTTGAGAGGTAAATGTATTCATTTGATGTGTATAAAATGTTTTGGTTTCAAAAATACAAATACAATCGTCGATTTAAAAAAAAAAGTAATATTATTTATAAAGCTTCCAAAATGTTGTCTAAATTTTTCTCGATCAACGCTATTTTATTTCCAAAAAAGCGTTTCGAAATTCTATTGAAGTTTTCGGTATAATCTGATAAATAAAAGGCGTAAGTAGGCGCTTCGTTTTGTGCTAATAATTGTCGCTGTTGCAACTGGTGATAAAGATAATTCACCACGATCAGCGGCGAATCGATGATTTGAACTTTCCCTTCAAATACTTGTTCTATCTCTTTCTCCAACAACGGATAATGTGTACAACCCAAAATCAACGAATCGATACCTTCGAGTTTTTTATTTTTCAGATAAGCTTCGAGAATAGACCTCGAAATTGGGGTATTGCAAAATCCTTCTTCGATTACCGGAACCAGCAATGGGGTTGCGAATTCTACGACCTGGATGTGTTTGTTGTATTTGCGAATCGATTTTTTGTAAAAGTTAGATCCTACAGTCGCTTTGGTCGCAATCACCCCGATTTTACTTCTCAATTCGAAGGCCACTTTTTCTGCTACCGGTTTGATTACATCGACCACTAAAATATCGTCACCTGCCACTTCTTTGATCTCGTCTAACGCATTGGCTGTCGCAGAATTACAAGCTATTAAGATTGCTTTACAATTCTCTTTTTTCAGAAATGCGGTAATTCTTTTGACATAATTTTTTATGGTATTAGGAGATTTTTCACCGTACGGTAAATGCTTCGTATCTCCGAAATAGATTAAACTTTCTTGCGGTAAAAGACGTTTTATTTCTTTGGCAAAATTCAATCCGCCAACTCCAGAATCAAAAACACCAATGGGGCGATTATCATACATGGGTACAAAAATAAACAATTTTTAAACGTAAAATAAGCTCGCCGCTATTCCGTCGGTGTAAAATCTATTTTCTTCCAGAATTCTTACAAATTGAGCTTGCTGAACAATTATTTTTTCGTTCAACAATTTAGTTTTTTCTTTATTGTATTCTTCTACAATATAAGCTGGAAAATTAGCATACACAAAATCTTCATCTATCCCTCTATTGGTTCTTAATGATATCATAATGTATTCATTATACCGTTCTACTTCACTCAGCAGTTCAACTTTATTAGGCAAAGATTCTGTTGCAATAGTTTTCATATACTTGGCGTTATTTGCAATATTCCATTTTCTACATTTACCATCAAAACTATGAGCCGAAGGTCCAAACCCAAAATAAGGTTTTCCTTTCCAATAATTGCCATTGTGCAAGGCTTGGAATCCAGCTTTGGCAAAGTTTGAAATTTCGTAATGTTCATACGCATTTTCTTTCAGTGTTTTCTGCAGCATCGAGAATTGTCGGTTTTGTTGCTCTTCATCGATTGCCAAACTCAATCTGTTTCGGATTCGATATTCTAACGCCGTCTTCGGCTCAACCGTAAGCGCATACGAAGAAATATGTGGAATCCCTAAGTCAATGGCGAAGTCTAGATTTTGCTGCCACATCTCATCGGTTGTCGTTGGCGCACCATAAATGAGATCGATGGTAATGTTTTCGAACCCTGCGTCTTGCACTTTTTTTATTGCATTCAGCGCTTCGTTTGCTTTGTGAGCTCGATTCATGTACGCTAAATCTTCGTCAAAAAAAGATTGAATTCCGATACTAAAGCGGTTGATTGGTGAATTTTTGAGCTGACGGATGAATGCGGTATGCAAATCGTCTGGATTGGCTTCCAGCGTGACTTCTTGCAATGGTGAAAGGTCAAATTCGTTTTGCAACACTTCGAAAATGGATTGAAGCTGCGCTTGTGTGAGCAAACTTGGCGTTCCGCCACCAAAATAGATGGTTTCGATTGGCGATGAAATCTCGGCTTTTCGCAAAACAATTTCTTTGCAAATGGCATCGATCATTTGATTTTGATATTTTCGATTGGTCGAAAAATGAAAATCGCAGTAAGAACACCGCTGCTTACAAAAAGGAATATGAAAATATAGTCCGCTCAAAATTAGATTTTAATCTGCAAAATTAGAAGCTAAAGCTTCATCAACCAATTTTTAAAAAATAAAATATCACTTTCGAAGTTGACAGTTTTTTTTTAATTTAATGCTTTATTTTTTTTGATTTCAACCTTTCTAACATCATAAAAATAATCAAAGTCACAGCAGAAGGAATCAACCATTCGAGCTCGTATTTTCGTAATGGTAAAGCATTTCTCAGACGGATGAAAAATTCGTTAGACAAGCCTACATTTTCTAATAAACCTAAAGTTGTAATAAGCGTCGTGACCAAGATTGCAGCAAAATAAGGCGCTTTGGTTCTGATAAACTTTCCTACAAAAACCTCGATGAGAATAAGGATGAAAATGATGGGATAAACGAATAATAAAATCGGAACCGCAAAAGCAATAATCTCGTCAACCGATTGTATCGATAAAACAAAAGCCAAAATTGTGCAGCCAAAAACCCCAACTTTATACGGAATTTTACCTTTCGTGATCTGTTCGAAAAATCCAGCAACAGCGCCAGTAAGAGCAATTGCAGTGGTAAGACACGCCAAGGCAATACAAATCGAAAGCAAAAAAGACGAAGAACTCCCCAATAGGGTATGCGCTATATGGTTGAGCAATACCGGTCTAGAAATTTCTTCGCTTTCGTAGCCAGAAGTTGCCCCTAAATAGATCAGACCACCGTATACAAAGAAAAGTGAAACAATGGCAATAATGCCTGCGTATAGGGCTGTTGTCGTGCGTTCTTTGGGCGTTTCGAAGCCTTTGGATTTGATGGCAGCAATGATGATTCCGGCAAAAATCACAGAAGCCAACACATCCAACGTTTGATAGCCTTCTATAAAACTAAAAGTAAAAATAGCGTTTGCATCTGCATTGGAATGAAGTTGAGTATTGGGCGGATTGAGAATGCCAGTGATAATGAGATAGCCTAAAATTACGAGCAATACTGGTGTGAGAACATTGCCGATGATGTCTACAACTTTGGATTTCGACAAACACAACAAAAGCGTGATTGTGAAAAAAATAGACGAACCTATGAAAGGTTTCATCGTAGGAAAAAACTTCAACAATGCCATTTCGTAAGTGAGTGAACCTGTGCGGGGTACAGCAATCAAAGGCCCAATACACAACATGATGGCCGAGCCTAAAATTATCGAAAAATAAGGATGAACCTTGTTTCCTAAATCTGTAAACGACTCACCTGTTTTGATGATGGACAACAACCCTAAAAACGGTCCTAAAATACCTGTAATTCCAAAACCTATAATGGCGTAAACCCAAAAACTGCCTGCTTCCAACCCGATGAAAGGTGGTAAAATTAAATTCCCAGCTCCAAAAAACATTGCAAAAAGCGCAAAGCCTAAGGTGAACATAGGAAGTAGTTTATTTTTTTTCATATATGTGCATTAATTGTGTCTAAAAATGCAATAATTTTATTTAATCTGCAATATATAAAAGGAGAGAAATTCTGAGTTTTTTATACAAAACTTCAAATCCTACCTCATTATACCTAAAATATCAACGATGATGTGAGGCAGCATTGGTAAGCAACATCAAATCTTCATTCGATAATTGTATCTTTGTTGCCTCTACAAAACTTTGCAAGTGACTGCTTTTTGTAGCCGAAGCTATGGGAGCAACCACCATTTTTTGGTTCATCAACCAATTTAGTGCAATTGCAGCATTGGATACCTGATGTTTTTCGCTCATCAAATGCAAGGCTTCTAAAATCTCTTTACCTTTGGGTGTAAGGTATTTCTTGATGTCTTTTCCTCGAACACTCTTATTTAAATCTTCTTCACTGGCATATTTACCAGTCAAAAATCCACTTGCCAAAGAATAATAAGGAATCACTGCAATGTTATGATTTTCACACACTGGAAGCAGAAATTCTTCAAATTTTTCGTGGTCGTAAAGGTTGTATTCTGGTTGTAAAGTGTTGTAGCGTGGCAGATTGAATTTTTCTGATTTGTCCAAACTCTCTTGCAATCGAACGGCTGTGATATTCGAAGCTCCAATGTAACGAACTTTGCCTTCTTTTATCAAATGATCATAAGCCGATAATGTTTCTTCTACAGCTGTGTTTTCATCGTCGTAGTGCGTCTGATACAAGTCGATATAATCGGTCTGAAGTCGTCTCAAAGAATCTTCTATCTCTTTGACGATGTGCTCTTTCGTGGTGTTGGGTTTGTCTTGGATAAGATTTCGTCCTCCAACTTTTGTTGCCAGCACAAGTTGCTCACGATTTCCTCTCGTTTTCAACCATTTTCCAATAATCGCCTCAGATTCTGTCCCTGCATTTCCTTCTACCCAATACGAGTAATTGTTTGCCGTATCGATTGCATTAAATCCTAACGCAAAAAACTCATCGAGTATTGCAAATGATTGTTTCTCGTCTAAAGTCCAGCCGAACACATTTCCGCCGAAGATTATGGGTGCTGTTGTGAGATTGGTCTCTCCTATTTTTTTCTTAAACATGATTTGTTTTGTTATTTAGTTTATAAAAAATCACTGCTATTAACGCTCCACTTATCGCCATAATCGCTCCTACCACAAGTGGCGATTGATACCCATACCCAAAAATGATAGGCAAACCTCCGAGGTAAGCTCCCAAGGCATTTCCGAGGTTGAAACTCGCTTGTCCAGCAGATGCTGCGAGGGTTTCGGCGCCTTTTGCATTGTTGATCAACATCATTTGGATTGGAGAGCCAACCGTAAACGCAATGAGTCCTGTGAGAAAGGATAAGACATAATTCATAACACCAATTCCAGCCATGAAGTAATTGATTATTAGAATGATGCACATAAGAGTAAAACTCGTAATAGCCGCCTTGTTGGGCGAAATGCGGTCTGATAATTTACCACCGACAAGATTCCCGATGAACATTCCCAAACCGACCAAAATCATGATGATTGGCAATTGTGATTCGGGCAATCGGCCTACTTTTGTTACCAAAGGTGAGATATAACTGATCCAAGCAAACAGGCCTGCTGTTCCAATGGAGATCATCACAATCAAAGTCCAAGCTTTCCAAGTTTTGAAAAATGATAATTGAGATTTCAGCGAAACGTTTTTATCCACCACAATGGTCGGAACCCAAAAATGGATAGCCAAGATAGCCAAAAGACCAATGAGCGCAATCAGCCCGAAAGATATTCGCCAACTGGATAATTGGGCAATAAAAGTTCCCAAGGGTACACCAGCAAGATTGGCAAAACTGAGTCCGGCAAACATATATGAGATATAAGAAGCTTCTTTGCCTTTGGGTGCCAGATAAGCTGCTACCACAGTGCCGACCCCAAAATAAGCGCCGTGTGGTAAGCCCGAAAAAAAACGGGCAATATACAAGCTGATATAATTAGGCGCAATGGTAAACATCAAATTAAAAACAAAGAACAACATCATGAAAAACATCAAGACTTTTTTGGGAGGATGTTTCGATGTCAACATAACCAAAACAGGCGCACCAATGAAAACGCCCAATGCATAAATCGAAATAAAATGCCCTGCCTGCGGAATGGATATCGCCAAATCGTTTGCAAAATTTTCTAAAACGCCCATCATGGTAAATTCGGTCATGCCGATACCCAAGGCTCCGATGGCCAATGCCAAAATGCTTTTGTTCATACTTTAAGATTCGTAAAATTCTAAAGGTAAATTATCGGGGTCGAAACCGAAGAAAAAACGTTTTTCAGTATAGGGATCGATCCGAATTTCTTCCAATTTTACTCCATTGGTTTTTAAATAGTTATAATAACTTATAATATCTTCTACTTCAAATGCCAAATGACGCAAACCAGTCGCTTCGGGTTGGGTGAGTCTCGCCGGTGGATTGTCGAATGTAAACAGCTCGATGAGGTAGCGATCGTTCAAACTCAGGTCGATTTTATACGAATTGCGATCTGCACGAAAATGTTTTTGGACAATCTTGAAACCTAAAAGGTCACAGTAAAAATGCAGTGCTTTTTCCCAATCCGATACGATAATCGCCAGATGATGAATTGCTTTTAGTTTCATCATAAAAAACGATTGGTTTTAGCTCGCAGGTATTGATTCGGCCAATTGATATCGACACCCAATTTTTTGGCTGCATTCAACGCAAATTCGGCATCTCGCAACGATTCACGACCAATCATCACAAGATCAGCTTCTTGGTTTTTGATGATTTCTTCGGCTTGTTCTGGCTCAAAAATCAATCCGACCGTTGCGGTAATCATCCCAGTTTGTGCTTTGATTTTTTTAGCAAAAGGTACTTGATAATTTTTTTCTTCTTTTATTTCTTGATGTACCACTGCTCCTCCACTCGAAATATCCATCACTTCAACGCCTGCTTCTTTCAACTTGTGGCACAGCGCAATCGACTGCTCCAAATCCCAACCATCTTCAGCCCAATCGGTAGCAGAAATCCTCACCCAAAGCGATTGAGTGGTTAAATATTGTTTTACTGCATCTACAATTTCGAGCAACAGCCGAATTCGATTGTCGAACGAACCGCCATAGGGATCTTCTCTCTGGTTGATGAGCGGCGATAAAAATTGATGAATCAGGTAACCGTGCGCAGCATGAATTTCGATGATTTCGTATCCTGCCAAAACCGCTCTGCGAGTAGCTTCTGCAAAATCGTTGATGACTTCTTGTATTTGTGCAATGGTGAGCGCCAAAGGCGGAACTTCACCTTCTTGAAATGCCAAGGAAGAAGACGACACGGTTTGCCATCCATTTTTTTCGTCGGGTCGTAGCTGTTTCCTGCCCTTCCAAGGAATTTCGGTACTGGCTTTGCGCCCTGCATGAGCGAGTTGAATGCCTGGTACACAGTTTTGGCTGCGGAGGAATTCGGTAATCGGCTTCAATGCAGCAATATGTTCGTCTTTCCAAATACCTAAATCACCATAAGAAATTCGACCCTCTGGAGAAACCGCGGTTGCTTCTTGTATGATGGCAGCTGCACCACCCACTGCCCTTGCTCCCAAATGAACCAAATGCCAATTGTTGGCAAATCCATCTTTTGCCGAATATTGACACATCGGCGGAATAACGATTCGGTTTTTGAGAATGAGGTGAGGATTGATTTCAAAAGTTTCGAATAATGTTGCCATGTCTTGCATAGAATTAGAACACAAAATTAGACATATTCTAAAAACTCTGCATCATTTCATATTTAATAATCATCGCCATCAAATTTTTTAAGCCCATAGAAAATTTCTAATTTTACAACTAAATTTTTGAGTGTAATGGAAAGAAAAAAAATTGTAATCATTGGGGCTGGATTTGCGGGAGTACGCTTGGCACGAAAACTCAACAATCACCCAAATTACTCGGTTACGATCATCGATCGGTATAATTTTCACCAATTTCAACCCTTGTTTTATCAAGTGGCAACTGCCAGGATAGAACCCTCTAGTATTTCTTTTCCACTGCGAAAAATTTTTCAGAAAAGTAAAAATGTATCGGTGCGTTTGGCAAAAGTGCTCAACATCTTGAAAGATCAAAACATCGTCGAAACCACCATTGGACAATTCGAATACGACTATTTGGTAATTGCCACCGGTTGTACTACCAATTTCTTTGGCAACGAACAGATCGAGGAAAATGCTTTCCCGATGAAATCTACCTACGAAGCCATCACCATTCAGAATAGATTATTGACCAATTTCGAGAGTGCCTACTCTTCTACGCCAGATGAATTAGAAGAAATTCTGAATATCGTAGTCGTGGGTGGCGGTCCAACTGGTGTAGAACTCGCTGGTTCGATTATCGAACTCAAAACGCATGTTTTGCCCAAAGATTTCCCCGATATGGATTTCTCTAGAGTAAATGTGTATTTGATCGAAGGCGGGAATGAATTACTGGGGCCAATGTCGAAAGAGTCTCAGGTGAAATCTAAACAATTTTTAGAAGAAATGGGCGTAAATGTCTGGACCAATGCTCGGGTAACTCACTTCGATGGGCATACCATAGAGTTGTTGGACGGACGCAAAATCAGAACGCGTAACCTCATTTGGGCTGCCGGCGTTACAGGAAATGTACCCACAGGCGTGCTCGAGAAAGAACAATTGCAACGCGGCAATCGCATTCCAGTCGATCGGCTGAATCGTGTAATAGGACTCGAAAATGTGTTTGCAATTGGTGACATTGCCTACATGGAAACGCCCAATTACCCGAATGGTCATCCGCAATTGGCAAACGTAGCGATTAATCAAGCTTTGAATCTTGCCGATAATTTTAAAAAATACGCCAAAGGTATTCAGCCCGAACAAATGACGCCTTTCGAGTATAAAGATCCAGGATCGATGGCAACGGTTGGGAAAAATAGAGCCGTGGTCGATTTGCCAAAATTTTCGTTCCAAGGTCGATTGGCATGGTTTGTTTGGATGTTTTTACACCTGATGCTGATTCTGAGCGTGAAAAACAAATTCTTTATCTTTTTCAATTGGGCGCAATCTTATTTTACCAACGACACTACGCTTCGTATCATTTATCGTCCAACGAAAAAAGATTACAAAATGAACATTAAGCTATACCGCAAGTTTACCAAAAATAAAGAAACGGGCGAAATCGAAAAGGTAAACTAAAAACAGAAACCAAAACTTCCAATAATTAATCCCTGAGTTTTCGGGGATTTTTTTAATGTATTCAATCAAAGAAACTCTGAAAAGTTTGATGCTGAGTTTCTCCTTTATACCACTCCTCTCTTTCAACATTCCTAATTTTTTTTAAAAAAAACATCACAGCTATTTCTAAATTTTTAAAAAAAATATTCTTCATCATACCTTAATTCGTGCTAGTCGTTTTCCTTTGGCTCGCACGGCAAAAAATGTGTAAATTTGTCATACAAACTCCAAACTTTCGATATGATTTCTAATGATACCATCTGCGCTTTAGCCACCGCCAACGGAATGGGCGCAATAGCCGTAATACGTATTTCTGGACCCCAAGCCATCGAAAAAGTAAACGCCCTTTTTCGGTCAAAATTTGGATCGAAACAACTGACCGAAGTCGATTCGCACACGGTACATTTGGGCTATGTCTTGGATGCCGATACCTATATAGACGAGGCTTTGTTCACCGTTTTCAAAGGACCTCACTCCTACACTGGCGAAGATGTAGTCGAGATTTCTACGCATGGTTCGGTCTATATTCAGCAAAAAGTTTTAGAGGTTTTGAATAAGAATGGAATACGAAATGCCAATCCGGGCGAATATACGTTCAGGGCTTTTTGGAACGGTAAAATGGACCTCACACAAGCCGAAGCCGTAGCCGACCTCATCGCCTCTGACTCGAAAGCGTCGCACGAAATCGCCATGAAACAAATGCGTGGCGGATTCTCGACTCAGATCAAAGAGTTGCGCGAACAGATGGTAAATTTTGCTGCACTCATAGAATTGGAGTTGGATTTTTCTGAAGAGGATGTCGAGTTTGCCAACCGTGACCAATTCAACGAATTGTTGAACGATTTACAAAATATCTTGAAAAAATTGGCCGACTCGTTTGCTTATGGAAATGTGATAAAAAACGGCGTTCCAGTTGCCATTGTGGGAGCTCCTAATGCAGGGAAATCTACTCTGCTCAATGCGTTGCTCAACGAAGAAAGAGCCATCGTATCGGATGTCGAAGGCACCACCCGCGACACCATAGAAGAAACCTTGTATATCAACGGAATTGGTTTCCGATTCATCGATACCGCTGGAATTAGAGAAGCAGGCGACAAAATAGAACAAATCGGAATCGAAAAAACCTTTGAAAAAATAGACAAAGCCAGCATTGTTTTGTACCTGTACGATTCCAACATCATGGCAGATAACCAAATTGCCAACCAACTGGAAGCGCTTGTTTCCAAAGGGAAAATCGTCTTCAATATCGCCAATAAAATCGATGTTGACAACACAAGAGAAGTAATTCCGCAGGCAATAAAAGACGAGTTCAAAGATGTGATCCATTTAGAGATTTCTGCCAAAGAAAAACACAACATCGACTTGCTCAAAGAGCAGTTGTTTGCTCAGGTTCAACTCCTCAACAACGCCAACGAAACCATTGTTTCGAACTCTCGCCATTTAGACGTTTTGCAAAAAACATTGGCACAGATTCAGAAAATAAGACAAGGCATGCAACAAGGTTTACCAGGCGATTTGTTGGCGATGGACATACGCGAAGCCCTGGAATATTTGGGTACCATCACTGGCGAAATCGATGTTGACCAAGATATTTTGGGAACAATTTTCGGAAAATTCTGTATCGGGAAGTAATCGCTACAAAACAAACATTTATAAAACATACTAAAAACCACTGATAAGCCTTTTAAATAGGGCTTTTTATTTGATGCTAAGTTATTATTTATTTTGTGATTTTATGCGTTTATTAGGTATAAATTTGTACCTTTGTTGTACCTCATCGGGTAAAAGTCAGTAAAATGGCTTTTTTTGTACCTCGTTTAGGCGAAATAGTGGAACACTTTAATATACTTTTAAACACTTTAATACAAAAACGTACAAAATAAAGGGTGAAATGAGTAAGGCAAATTTTACAATATTGAAGCAATGCGAACATTGTGCTGAAATGTTTGAAGCACAAAAGCGAACCACTCGTTTTTGTTCGCACAAATGCGCTTCACGAAATTATAAGTTGAGAAAAAGGCAGGAGCTAAAAAAAGAAGTAGAACAGGAAACTAAACAGAAACTAAAACCAAAGATAAAAGCCTTTGACCTTGCCACCATTAAAGAAAAAGAGTTTTTAACCGTTGCAGAGGTTGCGAAATTGTTTGGGTGCAGTAAACAAACTATTTACAGAATGATTGAAACGAACGAAATACACGCCTTGAACCTCAATAAAAAATTAACCCGAATAAGACGTAAAGACATAGAACAACTTTTTGAACAAACTAAAAAAAAAGCCCCGAAAGTATTAACCCCCGAACAATGTTATCAAATGGGTGAAATTATTGAAAAATACAAGGTTTCCCGAAACACGATTTACAATTATGGCAATAAACACAATATTCAAAGACTGAAACTAAACGGGATTACCTACTATTCCAAAACGGACATAGATAATTTATTTAGCCCATAAAAAAAGATTGTTTTTAAACATTCACGTTTTTCACTATTTTCACAAAGCATAAAAGACAATGGCAACAAAAGTAAGTTTAAGACAAAAGAAAATAAGCAAGGGGCGTAAAAGCCTGTACCTTGACTTTTACCCACCGATACCACACCCCGAAACAGGCAAGCCCACACGCAGGGAGTTTTTAGGGCTTTACATTTTTGAGAAACCTAAAACACCGATTGACAAACAGCACAATACTGAAACCTTGAAAATAGGCGAAAGCATACGCCAAAAGCGTGAAAACTTCTTAAACAAGCCTGAAATTTACAGCGAATACGAAAAAGTGCAGTTACGCAAAAAGGAATTGGGCGAACAATGTTTTATTGAGTATTTCAGAAAGTTAGCCAACAAACGTAAAGCAAGTAACCACGATAACTGGGTTTCAACACTCAATTACATTGAAGCATTTACCAACGGTAAATTGAAGTTTGCCGACCTCAACGAAAAGTTTTTAGAGGACTTCAAAGAATACCTACTAACTACCAAAAGTAAAAAGAGTGATAAAACAACCCTTTCACAAAATTCAGCCGTTTCGTATTTCAATAAGGTAAAAGCTACATTGAAACAAGCCTATAAAGACGGCATACTACAAACCGACCTGAACGCCAAAATAAGCCCAATTAAGGCAGCCGAAACAAGACGGGAATACTTAACCATTGAGGAACTGAATAAACTTGTAAAAACACCGTGCAATGATGTTTTATTGAAACGTGCAGCCCTGTTTTCAGCCCTTACCGGGTTGAGGTTTTCAGATATTCAAAAAATGACTTGGGGCGAACTGGAATACATAAACGGGCAAGGGTATTTCCTGAACTTTAACCAAAAGAAAACCAAAGGCGTTGAGGTATTGCCCATTTCAGAACAAGCGTACAGCTTTACAGAGGGTACAGAAAACCCAAAGGATATGCCACAGGATAAACCCGTATTTGAGGGGCTTAAATATTCAGCCTACCATAACAAACACCTGTTTCAATGGATTGGAGCAGCAGGAATAACAAAGAATATAACCTTTCATTGTTTTCGCCACACGTTCGCAACCTTGCAACTGTTTAACGGAACGGACATTTACACCGTTTCAAAAATGTTAGGACATAAAGACCTAAAAACCACGCAGATATACGCTAAGATTGTGGACGACACCAAACGTAAAGCAGCCGACAAAATTAAATTAGATATGTAACCATTTAAAGCATAAAAGACAATGGATTTTATAAAGAAAGCAGAATTATTTTTTATTCAGTTGCAATACTGTTTAACAATAGAACCTGAACCAGTTGTAGAACATGAAAAGGGACTTTACAGTTTAATGTTAAAGCCCGATATTTTTTTAAAACTGATAAATGATTTTCAAATTGAATACCCGTTTATTCCTGAAAATAAAATCATCGAATTGAAATGTTTAATGAGCAAAGAAAATATCAATACTGAAAATGCTTTAAAGATTATTGAAAACTATAAAAAACAGTATTGGTTTTTTGATACCGTTACAATGTTTCAGCCTGTTACCGATAAATTAATACGAACCTTGAAAAGTATTGATAGTAATATTTCGGAAAAGGAAATAAATATCGAGTTAATCAATTTCCAAAAGTTCTTACAACGGAAAAGAGAGCAAATTTACTCTGATTTAGTTAATGAAATACAAGCCTTACCACCTCAACAAAGTACAAAGCCAAAACCTGAACCAAAGGAAACAGAACTTTCGGAAAAGATTAAAAAGCACTTTGGGTTTTTTAATGGGAATTGCCCCCGAAAACATAAACAGATATTGAACGATACAGATTTTGAAAAGCTGATTGAATGGACAATTTGGTATTTTGAAAATGACTTTAAAGTACCTGAAATTTCAGAACCTATTAAAGTAGTAAACACCAATAAAACATTTGTTCAGTTAGCCTTTAGGTATTTGTTTAAAGAATTGCATAAAAGCAGCCCATACCCTGAAACCTTATTTGATTTTTACCGAAGTGCTTTTAACCCATATTCAGAGGACAAAAAAAGAAACTTTGAAGCTGTTAGAAACAATGATGAGGTAAAGAAACTTATGCAAATAGCTAATAAATATCAATATCCGTAAACACGCATTTTTACCGTAAATTAACCGTATTCCCGTTTCAGAATTTCGCAAAGTATTACAAACAAAAATACTTTCGATATGACTGAAAATTTAACATTTGACAAGTTACCCGAAGCGGTAACAATGCTAACAAAAGAAGTTAGCGAACTCAAACGCCTGTTAATTGAAAAACAGGAACAACCCACCACCGAACAACCTGAACAACTCTTAACCGTTCAGGAAGCTGCACAATTTCTAAACCTTACAGTACCCACCATTTACAGCAAGGTAAGTAAAGGCGAATTGCCTGTAATGAAGCGAAGCAAACGCCTGTACTTTTCCCGTACTGAATTACTGGACTATCTTAAAGAGGGGCGTAAAAAGTCAAACGCTGAAATTGAGCAGGAAGCCAAAGCGTATTTATTGAACACTAAAAAAGGGCTGAACAATGGAAAGTAACCAACTGAACAGCCCTAAAGTCTTTTCGCATAAAGGACAAGGCAAAAGTACGCATTTTCAGGCACAAATGGAAAGGGTATTTGCAGCCCTTTACAGGCAGCCCAAAACTATGTTAATGGTTTCTATTGAAACAGGCATTTTGAGGGCTAATATTTGCCGTTACGTTGCTGAATGGGAAAAAGAAAACCGTATTTGTATAGTACGGAAAGGCATTTGCCCAATTTCAAAACACCGTGCAGGGTTTTACACCACCAACCCCGATTTGTTCCCGGCTATTGTTGAACCTTCAAATACTGTTAAGCTATGAAACTAAACCCCGTATTTGATGACCTCAACAACCCGGCTACTATCTTAAACCACGTTGAGGAACTACAAAAGACCGTTGAAGCTGAACAGAAAGCGAAACAAAACCCTTTCCCGGTTGAGGTATTTCCCGAACCGATACAGGAAATAATTACAGCCACAAATGAAAGCCTGAATTTTCCTATTGACTTTATAGGGGCTTCAATACTGTACGCTGTTTCTGTTTCCATAGGTAACACCCACAGAGTTGAAATAATGAAAGGTTGGCAGGAAAACGCTGTTTTATACCTTTCCATTGTTGGACGTGCAGGAACGAACAAAAGCCACCCAATTAGTTTTGCATTGAAACCAATTGAGCAACGGGACAATTTAAAGTTTCAGAAATACCAAAGCGAAAAACTGGAATATGATACTATTTCAGCCCTTACCAAAAAAGAAAGGGAACAGCAAGGTTATAACGAACCTGTAAAGCCAATTTGGGAACAGCATTTAGTTACCGACTTTACACCCGAAGCACTTACAGAGGTGCATAAATTCAATAAAAGAGGTATTGGCGTTTATGCAGATGAGTTAGCAAGTTGGTTTAAGAATTTCAACCGATACAACAAAGGAAGTGAAGAACAATTTTGGTTAAGTGTTTGGAGCGGTAAACCAATAAGGATAAACCGAAAAACAAGCGAACCTACTTACATACCGTTGCCCTTTATTTCAGTTGCCGGAACAATACAACCGGGCGTACTTAATGAATTAGCAGACAATAGAACCGAAAACGGTTTTTTAGATAGGTTGCTGTTTGTTGTCCCCGATAATTTGAAAAAAGAATACTGGAGCGAAACAGAATTAAACCCTGAAATAGTTGAGAATTGGCAAACCATTATTTCAAACCTTTTGGACGTTTCAATAATTCAGGACGAAACCAACAACCCACAGCCCGAAATATTGAGGTTTAAACCCGAAGCAAAACAACTTTTATTTGAATGGCAAAGGGAACTAACAGACCAAAGCAATAAGCACGAAAATGAAGCTATAAGCGGTATAAATGCCAAAATAGAAATGTACGCTGTTCGATTGGCTTTAATACTTCAAATGGTACGGTATGCCTGTAATGAGGGCAATAAACAAGCTATTGGAATGGAAGCCGTACAAGGGGCTTTAAAGTTGGTTGATTACTTCAAAAAAACAGCTATAAAGGTACATTCTATTGTATCAAATGCAAGTCCATTAGATAAGTTACCAACCGACAAACAAACCCTTTACATAGCGTTGCCCGACACTTTTACAACAAGTGAGGGCGTACAGGTTGCTGAAAGTATGGGAATGGCTGAACGGACTTTTAAGCGGTTTTTGAATAACAAAGAAGTTTTCAAATGGATAAGACAAGGCGAATATGAAAAGTTATTTTAAAAATATCGTGGCATTTGTGGCATTATTGACACTTTCCTTTATTCATAAGGGTTTGATATGGCATTTTGTTGGCACAACGTTGGCACAACTGGCATTTTCAAAAATAGTTTGTGCCACTTATGCCAAGTTTGTGCCACTTAAAAACAGCCTGAAAGCCTTGTTATTATTGAATTGTGCCACTTGTGCCACTTATGCCAAACAACAATTTTAGAAAATGAATACAGAACACCGATACACTTTAGAAAAAGGCAGTAAAAAACACCATTGCCCCGACTGTAACAAAAAGACGTTTGTACTGTACATTGATACAGAAACAGGCGACTATTTACCCGAACAGTACGGACGTTGCGACCGTGAAAGTAAATGTTCGTACCACCTCAACCCATATTTGGACGGGTACGCAAAAGCAATTTGGGAGCAGGAACAAGGCAATAAAACAGACTGGAAACCACAGCAACCAAAACGAATAAATAAGCCCGTAAATAAGCCCAAAAGGGCGTTTGTTCCCGTTGAGGTATTCAACCGTACCCGTGCAGGATATGAACAGAATATATTTATTCAAAACCTACTTACACGGGTTGCCTTTCCTTTTGAAGTGCAAGACATTGAAAAGGTTATTTCATTGTATCATTTGGGTACGGTACAAAACGGCTACCGTTCAGGAGCAAATACATTTCCTTTTATTGATATAAATGGCAATGTAAGAGCCGTTCAGGTAAAGCAGTTTGACGAACAGAACCACACCACAGGCACGGACTTTTTACACTCAATAATTGATAAGCATCACACCCGAAACAATAAGCCGTTACCTGAATGGTTGGTAGCGTACACAAAACAGGATAAACGAATTTCCTGTTTATTTGGCGAACACCTTTTAAGCAAGTACCACAGCAACCCCGTTGCATTAGTTGAAGCCCCAAAAACAGCCGTTTACGGTACGTTGTATTTTGGTTTGCCTGAAACACCTGAAAGCCTTATTTGGTTGGCAGTTTACAATAAAAGCAGTTTTTCGTTTGACAAGCTGAAAGTATTACAGGGGCGTTTTGTGTATGTATTTCCCGACCTTTCAAAAGACGGTAACACCTTTAAAGAATGGGAAACAAAAGCCAAAGAATACGAAAGCCGTTTACCCGGAACACGTTTTATATTTTCGGACTTACTAGAACAGTTAGCACCACAGCAGGACAAAGAGCAAGGTAAAGACATTGCAGACTATTTAATAAAACAGGATTGGCGACTATTCAGGAAAAGGAACATTCAGGAACAACCACAGCCCGAACCTGAAAAAGTTACTAAAGTTACTAAAGTTACCCACCAACAAAACATTATTTTTTCACACGTTGAGCCATTGCCAAAAGTTGAGGTATTCCAACCTGAACCAATAAGAGAACAGCCCGAAAACTGGAGCAATGATATTGCAGAACTTGAAAACTACTTTGCAAGTATTGAACTACCAACCCAACCCGTAAAGCTGAACGGGTGCAGCACAATAACGGATTGTTCCCTATTCATTGAAAGCCACTTTGCCACCGTAAAAGCGAATAACGGCAAACGAACCTTTTTACCCTACCTGAACAGATTACAGGAACTGAAACAAGTATTAATAACAAATTTTAATTGATATGAACACAAAAGAAAAAGTATTAACAACGGGGTTACGTGAAACCCTTAAAGATTTAATGCAAAAGGAACTGGAACAGTTGCCTGAAACACTTAAAGAACTTGACCCCGTGCAACGGCTAAACATACTTTGCAAACTTATGCCGTATGTATTGCCAAAAACAGAAAGCGTAAAACATACGTTGGGCGAACCTAAAAAAAATAATTGGTTTGATTAAACTGTTATAGTTCAATATAGTGCAAAGTTGCTTAATGATTTAGGTTTCATTTTCAAAATAAATTTCAAATGCCAAAGCCCCACACATTCCCAACCCTATACAATGAAGCGTTGCAAATAAGTATTTCTAAGCTAAAAGAATGGGAGTACCTCAACCCTGAACAGATAAAAAGCGGTACACTCAACTGGAGCAGTAACGGAAACCCGATAGGTAGTATTTCAATAAGAGTAAACACCCACAGCGAACAACCATACATTGAACTGGATTACAAGTACAGGGATGAACCTCGAAACTACAAAGTAAGATTGGTTTCTATGCCGTCTAATTTAGGTAAGGGGCTTATTTGGTATTTCCTTTGCCCACAAACAAAGAAGCGTTGCCGTAAACTGTATTCAATAGGCGGTTACTTTTTACACCGTGAAGCCTTTAACGGTTGTATGTACCAAACACAAACCCAAAGTAAGAAGTACAGGCAACTGGATAAAACATTAGGGGCGTATTTCAAAACAGATGACCTTTACAGCCAATTATGCCAAAAGCACTTTAAAAAGACCTATGCAGGAAAGCCCACCAAAAAGTATTTGCGATTAATGGAACAGATACAAAAAGCTGAAAGCATACCATACCACGAAATTGAACGCCTTATGTTAAGTTGAAATGTTAGGCGAAAAGTTTCTTATTTACCGTCTTGGAAGTACTCAAAATGAAAACTGTAATTTTGCCCCGAAAGGAGCTTTTTAATGTAGTAATGTACCTTATTTGTACCTCAAAAACGTAAATAGTTGATAATCAATATTAATTACTTTTTGTATCGGAAAGTAGTATTGTTGGTGGGATTCTGGATTTTATTTATTAAATTTATACAAGGATTTGTCTCTGATAGAATTGGGATTAAATTGCTTTTTATGTTTTCTTCATCTAATTT
This sequence comes from Vaginella massiliensis, assembly GCF_900089075.1. GTDB lineage: Bacteria > Bacteroidota > Bacteroidia > Flavobacteriales > Weeksellaceae > Weeksella > Weeksella massiliensis_A. The sequence goes on along the minus strand of NZ_LT593747.1, from coordinate 390,040 downwards.
TTTTCAGAATTATTATTCTTTTAGACTCTTAAAAGAGTTATCATAGTATGGTATAGTCATGGTATAAGCATGGTATAAATAGGGGGATAGCATGGCATAAGCATGGTATAAATAGGGATTTGACTGGAACCTCTGTCGGGTTATCTTGGGTTTTGATAGGTTTTTACTCTTTTCTGGAATGGTATTCTATGATTCGTTTTACAATTTAGGTTTGAGATCGGTAATGCGTAGGGGGCTGAGTATTAGTTGGATTCTAAAAATTTATATCTTAGTGCTGGATGGGTTTTCCCCTAATGTTTATTTAAAAAAATTATTTTATCATGGCAAAGCAAATTGGAAATTTTCCGCTTGTCGTTACCCTATTGGCGGAATTAATTTTTATTATCTGAACGGTGAGCCGGTTGCCCGAGAGGCCGGTGGTGGGTTTAATAAGAAAGCAATTAAGAAGAGTCCCAAAATGCAGATTGTGCGGGATTTTAATTCAGAATTTGGGCATGCTTCTCATGTCAGCAAGTTTTTTCGACGGGTGCTTTTTCCCTTTTATTATGGTTGGGATAATCCCAATTTTCATTGGGAATTACTTTCTATGTTTTTAAAATTAAGGGATTTAGATGTTGTGAATAAGCGAGGGGCGCATCGAGCTTCACAGGGCGCAATACGCAGGAGGGTAAGAAAATATTGCGTGAGTTTGAATATACGCCCGATTTACGTCTGGCTTTGGTTTTGCCTTTTCGTTTTGAGGTGAATCCTGAAAGTTTTCAGTTGAATATTTACGATGTAGATCCGGGGAAAATTGGTTGGCGTCAGGATGCAGATGGGATTGAATTGAATTATGCGATTTTGGAAACCGATTTAGAGCATCATAATGTATTGCATCCGGCGAATTCCATCCGATTAGAAAGAGATTCTGAAGTAGGTTCATTGCATTTTGAGCTGTCTGGTATTCCTGAAAGAAGTAAATTTTTATTGGCAGTAGCGGGTTGCAGGTTTTATCGGAAGGAAAAAGATGAGATTATTCGGCTTAGTGATGGTAAGTCATTGGGGATTTCTGTTTTGGAGTGTTGGTAGGGGGGGATTAAGGGCAATGGTTTTGGCTAAGTTGAATTAAGAGTAGAGAAAAATCTATGTATAAAATTTTATTTATTGTTGTAAGTGTATTAATTTGCAGATATTTAACTCTTTCGCTATGATGAAATCAACTGCCCTTCTGGTCGAAACTGATCATTATCCTTTTATTAATTTCACATTTTTTTCCAATCGATATAATTTTATCAAGCGTATAATAATATCAGGGATAGAGGAAGATTTGCATGATGTGAAAGACAATTCACCTTGCTCTAATCTAAATATGATTTTCTAGTATTTTAATTTACACTGTTAACTATGGATTATCGCCAATTTAATCGAAATGTATATTCTTATTATATAGAGAGTTTAATTCCAGGTGAATATAATACGTTGACTATTCCTAAAAGTGATTTTGAAGATTTAATAGAAGATGTTAGATATATTCATACCTTCAAAGAGATAAAAGAATATGATTGGTCATTATTGTTAAAATTTGATAATAGTATACCTAAGTACTTTGGTTTGTTAGCATTGCAATGTCATGCTGTTTTTATGATGCAAAATGACGGCAATGTAACAGCTGCAAATTTTAGGGATCGATTTATAACTATAACTGATATAAGTTCTAAAAAAAAATTAAATCAATTATTTGCGGAAAAGTATAATGATAAATTGAATATTCAAGAAAAAATTTGGCTACATGCTAAAAGTTTTTTTGAGCAAAAAGAAATACTCTTAGATCTTCCATATCCAAAATCTCATGCTGGTAGATATACGCAATTCCCAGAATCACAATGTGTGTTGAATTACGAAGATTTAAAAGAGTATCGCAACTTTTATAATCATATTTATACCAATTATGAAACGATTGATTATGAAAATTTCATATCGGAATTCAAGAAATATAGGTCTCGACTTTATGGCCAGCTAAAAAGGCCAAATAATTTGAATTCTCTCAAAGAAAATGAAGAAAAAATAAAAAGAAGGCAAGTTTTTGATTTCTATAATTCTTTAGAATGGTTGAACTTTAATATTCGTGTTTCCCCTCAAAAAAAATCTTCAGAAAATTATATTGCTAAAATAGATAGTAATCATGTCGTGATATATGATGAAGATTTTGATGTTTTTGAAAATTATAATTATTTATTAGATGAGAATCATCTTGCTATTTTCAAACAAGATGAAGTTTATACAACAGAATTTAACAAATCTAATCATATAGAAGAAAATTCATTTTTCGTTATAATAACATCATCTCAGAGCATTAACAATGAATTATTAAATAAAAACGGAGAAAAGATCAATCTTCGTTCGGCTCCATTCAATTTTTATTGTGTAAAAATTGAGATAAAAGACCAAATCCCTAATTGTTTAATAAAGCATCAATTACGAGAGTACCCCATAAAAATTATTGGAACAAAAATTAGTTCAAAAAGACAATATCTATTTTCAAAACTTCCTCGATTAGTATCTATTGATAGTACTCCGTATCGTTTGTATTGTAATAATAAACGTGTAATTGAAAATCAACCAAATTCACCAGGGGAATATCAGATTAAAGTAAATAGATATACTACCTATTCATTTGAGGTTCTTTCCGGAGTTAAACTTATGGATAATATTTTAGAATCCGATTTTAAACTTGATTTAAGTGCTTTAGAATATTCGCTTGATGGAAGTATGAGTGGGCTAGGAATTGAAGCAGTTAATAATGCTGAAGAGGATGAATTTTCTATTAATCAATGGATGAAAACACTAACGAACAATAATAGGAAAATACGCAAATCAACCTCGAAATACATTTTAATTAACGCACTAAGCCAATACAAAGATGGACAATATTAATAAAATTATAGCTATAACATTAGACCGTTCGTACGATGGAAACGGTGGAAACTGTAAAGTAATTGGAGTTGAAGTGGATAATAAATACATTGATGATCCAGATAGAATGCAAGAGATTTTTCATACTTCAGGAGTTATTTATTCAAATAAGATATATGAATATGGAGATAATGTTCAAGTAAAAGATTTGATTGAAATTATTCCTTCTAAGATAAATTTTGAAATTTCTGAAAATAGAAATATATATGTTGGTTTAAAAAAAGTAAATAAAATAGGAGTTCCAGTTATTGATATTCCTACTGATTATATTGCAGAAGATTATTTAGATTTAGAAAATATTTCTAAATTCTTATTTTCAAGAAATTTAATTCCTGATTATTTTTCACGAATTTATTTGTGTGACAGTACAGATATTTTTGGGCCATTTAAGGTTGAAAATAAAAAAGTATTGCCGGTTATAGGGAAAGAAACTAATGCTTTTGAATATCATATAGAAGAATTAATTGAGGACGAAGATTTAGACTATCTGTATTTAATTGAAGAACCACATACTAAAATTAAATCGATTGATTGTAGTACCCCAGCACAATTGGTTGAGTTTTTAAAAGATAGGATTGCGATTGATCGTGCAGATTTGAATTTAATCTTAAAAGTAGGGGCGCAGATTTCATCAATTAATAATAAACAAATTGGATTGGATGCTGTCCGTTTAAAACGTGCTGAGAAATATTTAAACCAATTAACTTTATCTTTTGAACAACTATATAAATTGGGGGAAAATAAAGATTGGGCTGAAGTAGTGAAAAATTCGATTAATAAGCATAAGGAGGATTTTGAAGCTTATTTTAAGAAGGGTTTAGAAGATAGTTTAGCTGCTGTTGAAAGTTTGCTAAAAGAGAAGAAAAATGATTTAGTATCTTATGAAGAATTAGTTAAAGATGAACAACAAAAATTACAAGATGTAAAAGACCAAATTCAGATAATAGAATCTAAAAAAGACGAAATTGTTACTACCATTAAAATAATGGCGAATCTTCAGCCACAAATTTTCTCAAACGGTTCTACTATTGATGAAGATATAAATCCAGTTGAATTTGTATCTTATCTTAATGGTTCTCCAGTATTTACAGATTTGGATGACTTTTATGATGAATTGAAAGATGAATTTAATTTTCGTTTTCCAAATCAAGATAAATATGAAGATGGATTAATTCTATTAAAGGATAATAGATTCTTGCTTGCGAAAAGCGTCGAATTTGTACTTAATTTATTGGCTCATGTAGGAGATGCAAAAATTGCAATTCAACATGCTGAAGCTGATTGGTTGAAGTTTAAGTTATGGAAAGATAACGGATTATTATCTGTTATTAAACAAGCTTCCACAGATGAGAAATATCATTATTTTTATGTGTTGCAGGATTTTAATATTGCCAGCTTCGAATGCTATGGTAAACCAATATTAGATATTACCAATAGAATTAGAATGACAGTAGATGGAGTACATATTATGCCTTCTAATCTTACCATCATTTTAATTCCTACGGATGAAGAAATTGATGACTTTGGATTTGATTTAAATCCATCGACATTTAGAAACTGGAAATGTTTACCAAATCTTTCATCAATTAACCTTATTCAGTTTCCTACAAATGAAGTTATTGATTTAAAAAACATTACATTCAATAGAGCTGTACAAGATTATAGTGAACAATATTTCTAGAGTTATGATTAGTTTTTTATATGATGTATTTGTCTATAATTATGCTTTAGGAAAAACATCGCTCAAGTTTGAAAAGATTAAAAATTTATTGAGAGACGAAAATCAACCTTCTCAATTATACCCTTTTTATGAATTATTACGAATGGGATTAATTGATAAAGTTGATGAAAACAGTTACGGATTAACAGCCTCAAAAATATATTCAGATTCAAAAGGTGATTATAGTTTAGGTGTAAATTTACCCGCATCATTTTTAAAGGAAAATCCTGAAAAAGTCTATAGTCAATACTTAGGTTTAACTGTTTTTAAGGATATAAATTGGATGGATAATCCATATAATGTAGTATTTAATTTAGATAACTACACGCATCAATTTCAACCATTAAAAAAAATAATAAAAGAATGGAAGCCAATTGATTTACAGAATTTTAGTTCTTATGTGAAATTGCAAAAATTTGATTCAGTTAAAAATGAATGGAGAAATGAAAAGGTGTATGGGGAGGATACTGCATTATATAAACGTTTCATACATAATGATGCATATTTTGAGTATCTATTAGTTTTTGCAAATAGGTATTATAAAATAAAACCTTATGAAACTGAAAAAATACTATTTATTCGGTTAGTTTTAACTAATAAAACCATTTTCACATTGGATTCTATTACTCAAATTTTATCAGTTGAAAAGAGTATAACACTTCCTAATTTTATATACAAAACCTTATTTATCACACATGTTTTAAACAAAGGTGAAATTCCCGCATTTAATCAATTTTGTTTGAATAAAAAGCAGGTAAATCAAATTTTAAAACCATTAAAACTATCTTATACAATACTATGAAAGAAAATTTATTTTCAATTTGGGATGATTTAAAAACTACCTACCAAAAATATATAGATACAAGTTTATTTTTTAGTAACAAGAAGTTGGAAGATGAACGTAATGATTTACTTAATTCTGATGAAACTATTACTAAGTATCCGATTATTGAATTTACACCGAAGTATGAAAGCTACGATACTATAGAAAATATTTGTGATGAATTAAAAATTGATCAACGTTTTGCTTCGTTTGTAAGAAAAGGATTGTTTCCAAATTTTGGTAATCAGAAAAGTGAATTGTATGTACATCAATATCAATCCTTCAAAACAGCTTCCATTGATCGTAAAAATTTAATTGTTACTACTGGAACTGGTTCAGGAAAAACAGAATGTTTCCTTTTTCCGTTATTCTATGATATTCTAAATGAAAAGATTAATTCTTCAAAAGAAAAGGCATCGCATCCCGCTGTAAGAGGGTTGATACTTTATCCTTTAAATGCCTTAGCTGAAGATCAAATGAGACGTTTAAGACGGACATTGTCCACTTCTGAGGTGATTGATTGGTTTGATCAATCATTAAATGGAGATTATATAACTTTTGCACGTTATACAGGTTTGACTCCTGTAGCAGGTGATCGAAAAAAACGATCTACACAAAATAGAAAAGCTTTAGAACAATTAGATAAAGAATGGAAATCTGTAAAAGAATCAGTAGAGCACGATAAGAAAAATACTTCTGATTATCTACTAGACATACCAAATCGAGATTATCCAGAAATTGAATTGTGTGATCGTTGGTCAATACAAGATAATCCACCAGATATATTAATTACGAATTACAGTATGTTAAATATTATGCTGAATCGTAAGGAAGAAGAGAGGATTTTTGAAGAAACTAAAAAATGGTTAGAAGAGTCTGAAAATCATGTTTTTCATTTAGTAATTGATGAATTACATTCATATCGTGGTACGAGTGGAACAGAAGTAGCCTATTTGATACGATTATTATTGCATCGACTTGGATTAGAGCCAGATTCAAAACAATTGCAATTTTTGTGTTCAAGCGCTTCGATGCAGGATACGCCTCGTGTAAAAAAATTCCTTTCAGGTTTTTTTGGAGTTAATGAAGAGCATATTAGTGAACGTTTTACTATTGTAAAAGATCAAAAAATAGAAACACCACCTATAAAAGACATTCTTTCAGCAAATGATTTTTTGAAGCTGGAGGAATTAGAAAGTGAAGACTTAGATTTATTATTTAAAAAACATCAACTTTTAAATCATCTAAAATCTCATTTAAATAAACCTGAGGAAGCTAATAAGTTAGCTCAATTACTTTTTCCAAATGACGAAATAGGTGTTGCAATCGAAGCACTAAAACAAATTTTAGTAGCATTAACTGTATTAAAAGATGATAATGGGAATTCTTTACAACCCATACGTACACATTTATTCTTTCGAAATGTGGATGGATTATGGGCTTGTGTAAATCCTAGTTGTAATCAAGTAGAAGAACATTTTCAGTTTGAAGGACGTAATGTAGGTAAATTGTATAAAAGACCACAGACCAAGTGTGGTTGTGGTTCAGTTGTATTGGAATTATTAAATTGTAGACAATGTGGTGAAATCTATTTAGAATCTTGGATAGATAAAGAATCTCTGAGTAATTCTAATATTTACACGCTTATTCAAACCCCAACTTTAGATAAAGATCGATTTATCAGTCGTGTAATTTACAACAACATTAATAGTAAAATTAACCCTGATGATGTAGACGAGAAGATTAACAAAGAATTATCCAAATGGAAATTTATTACAATTGATTACCAGTCAAATGAATGGTCACTAGGGAGAATAGGAGGAAATGCATTAGTTTTTAATGTAAATAATGATTATCAAGCAAAATATCCAAATGTTTGTGTATGTTGTGGTACAAGTTTAAGAGAAGATCGTTTGGAAGAAAATTCATTAACACCAATACATCGTCATTATACAGGTGTTCAAAAGATCAATCAATTGATGGCAGATGGTTTAATGCGTTCCTTACAAAAGAAAGATCCCAAATCTGCCAAATTAGTATTATTCTCAGATAGTAGGCAAGCTGCAGCTAAACTTGCAGCAGGGATTGAGATGGATCATTATAAAGATTTGGTGCGTTATTTTTTATTAAAAAATCTTTCTGATGAATCTAAAGATTATGAACTTTTAATGAAATCATTGGAAAAGAAGGTAACTAAAGAAGAAGGTAATTATTTAAGAAGACACGTTAATACAACTATAAAGGAGTTGTATTCTGAAATTTTAGAATATCACTCATTTGAATCCGATGATAACGAATTTATTAATTTACAGAAAAAAATCAACGAATATTCAAAAACTGGGATCTCAATAGTAAATATCGTTGGAAAAATTGCATTTTCTTTGTTAAAACAGGGGATTAATCCAGGTGGTCCCAGAGATTCCCTATTAAGGGATTCCAATGGACTCCCATGGCATCTTCAAGTAGATTTTGAAGCCAATTATTTTAAAGAATTTGAGGATGTTGCATTTTATCAAAAATTACGTAAATCGTTGAATGATGAAATTATTTTAAGTTTATTAGCAGGTAGTAGGAGGTCATTCGAGTCTTTAAATATTGGGTATTTGAAACCTTCTATACAAGGTGATTATTCTTATCCAATTTCATTTATTACAAATTGTATCAAATTATTAGGTGAGTCTTATCGAATAGAGTCTTCTCAATCTAATACTAATTTTACTTCCATACCACAAAAAGTATGGAAATATGCACGTGCCTGCTTAGGATTTAAAGGTTATCGTCATCCCTTTAAAAATGAATTCTTAGCTATATTACAAGCAAGTCGTTTGAATAGGGATGATAAATTTGTTTTGACTGGTAGTGGTTTAAATTTTGTTTTAAAAGAGAACCCACAACCCACGTATGTTTGCAAAACATGTAGTAATTTACAATTAATTAATTTCCAGAATATCTGTACCAATTGTTGCAATGCAAGTTTAGAAATAGCTGAAAAAGAAAGAATTGATAGAATATTAGCTAATAATTACTATCTGCATTTAGCTAAATTACAGAACAATGATAACTTACGTCTTCACTGCGAAGAATTATCAGGTCAAACGGATTCAAGTGAAGGACGTAAACGTCAGCGTTTATTTCAAGGAAGATTGTTAGAACAAGAAAATCAATTGGTAGAAGAAATAGATTTATTGAGTGTTACGACTACGATGGAGGCTGGGGTCGATATTGGTTCTCTAACTGCAGTGATGATGGGAAATGTACCGCCACAGAGGTTTAATTATCAACAACGTGTTGGTCGAGCAGGCCGTAGAGGGAGTCCTGTTTCAATTGCATTAACTGTAGCCAAAGGAAATTCACACGATCAAGCTCATTATAACGAGTCATATCGGATGGTTTCTGCTACACCAGCTGATCCTTATTTAGAGATGAATCGTGAGCAAATATTCTTACGCTTTGTATATAAAGAAATATTAAATAGAGCTTTTAAAAACGAAAATTTTAATTCCTCAAATGTTCATGGAAACTTTGGAAAAGATTACGAATGGCCGCTGAATAAGAAAAAAGTGATTTCTTTTATTGAAAATGAAAGAAATGATGTCTATCAAATTATTGAGACCTTTAAGATCGGGTCAAATGTTGAAATGTCAGCTGATAAAATCTATAATGATGAGGTTTTGAAATTACCACAGAAAATAGATGAAATTTGTGGAAATTCAATTGATTTTCCTCAGATTGATTTGAGTGAAAAACTTGCGAATGCTGGAATACTACCTATGTTTGGATTTCCTACTCAAGTTAGATCTTTATATGAAAAAGTTCCTAAGGTTCTACCTGCTGAAAATACTGTTTCTAGAGGTCTATCTTTAGCTATTTCAGAATTTGCGCCAGGCGGTGAAATTATAAAGGATAAGAAGATTTTAAAGAGTGTTGGAATAGTTTCCTATTGTTATAATCAAGGTCGAGTTGTTGAAGAAGGCTTATCGCATTCTTTAAGAAGTGGGGTTTATCGATGTGTAAATTGTAAAACAGTATATACAAGACGGACGGAGAATAAAAAATGTTCACAATGTGAATATGAATTGGAGGAATTAAATGTTATTTCACCGAAAGGCTTTTGCGTAGATTACGACTATCCTGCTAAGGACTTTGATGGTCGTTTTGAATTTAATTCGAGAGCAGGAGAAATATCTTTAGATCCAAACTCAAACTTAACGAATAAAGTTGTTTTAAAGAATGTCTTAGTTTCATCTAATGTGATACCTGACGAAGGTATCGTTCACCAAATAAATGATAACGATGGTGAATTATTTAAATTAGGAAAAATTAGAAATACCAATAGATGGGTTGTGAAAGATTTACTTAACGATAAAAATGTTAAAGTTTTAGATGAAAATAACTATGCTTTAATTGCTACTCAAAAAACCGGGGTTCTAACATTACAATTGCATAAAATAGATAATAAATATACTTTGGACCCTACGAGTGTATATCAGAAAGCAATTTTTCTTTCCTGGGGATATTTAATTCGTAAATCAATATGTAGTGAACTAGATGTTGAAATTTCAGAATTTAATTTAGGGTATAGGATTTCTCCATCTACTCGTCAACACGAAATTTTTATAGTTGAAACAGCAGATAATGGAGCTGGTTATACTAACCATTTAAATGGTAATTCCGATAAAGAAATTAGTCAAAAGGTTTTCATTTCAAATTTATTGCCTGATGGAGAAATATATAATTCATTAACAAAAGAAATACATAGCCATGATTGTTTTTCATCATGCTATGATTGTTTAAGGGATTATTATAATCAAAATCATCATAGTTTATTAAATTGGAGGTATGCTTTAGATTTAGCGATGATGTCTGAAGATAGTAATGTTAATTTAGATTATTCTCAAGTTTATTGGCAAGATTATTTTGGTAATTATTTGACCCAGTTAATCTTGAGTAAACATGATTCAAAGCTTCAACGAAAAAATAATGTGTATTATTTCGAACAAAATAATGGAAAAAAATACTTGGTTGTACATCCATTTTGGAGTGAAAATTTTATAACTGAATTACTAAATGATCAATTTGATGATTTCATTCATTTACTTGATATATAATCATGAGTCTGATGGAGGGAATTATAAAGGTGGAGGCTCCGATTAGCAAGTCGCTGTTATTTCAGTACATTTGGGAGCTTTAAAAATAAGATGACAAACAATGAGCATTAACATACTTAAATACGAGTCAGACATTTGGAAAACAGCCGATTTACTAATCGGTGCAGGAATCAAACAATCCGATTTCCCTAAATTTATGATGCCCTTCTTTGCCTTAGTCATGGTAGAGAGTAGATTAATTCGTGAAGCCAACAGAATACGAGAAGAAGAAGGCATAGAAGATATAGAAGACTTTGTAGAGATTTTCCAATTAGAAGGTCTTGGCTATAATGATTATGTCATTCGTAAAGGGATTACGTTAAAAGACATTTGTAAAAACGATAAAGCGTTCGACACAGATTTTGATGGTTATTTAAAAGCTTTTGATGCTGAAACCAAATACCTTTTAGGAGTTGATAAAGGGAACGAAGAAGAAAAATTCTTAGATATTACAGGTGTAAGTGGTTTACTAAAGAAAAAACGCATTCTTTTCAATACCGTAAAAGCGTGGAGCGAGATTGATTTATTACCTTTCAATAACTCCGATATTACCACTTTAGAAGAACACATCAAACGCAAATGGGCAGATATTTCGGCTGAAACAGCTGGGGAACAATATACACCTGATGATATTATCTCTTTAATCTCTGAACTAATTGCAACGAAGATTGAAGATAACAATGAGTTTTTAACGATTTATGATGCCACTTGTGGTGGAGGAAACTTACTTTTTGGAGTTGAAGACAAGATCCAAGAAATCTCCAATCGTCCTACGGCTACTTATGGGCAAGAATGGAACGATACCTTGTACGCATTGGCTAAAATCGAGAGTAGATTCCGTAAAGATACCTACATCGAATACGGGAATACCATTACAGAAACAGGTAAATTCTTCAATAAATCGTTCAATATCGCAGTAGCTAATCCGCCGTATGGTGTGGATTGGAAAGGATTTGAAAAAGAAGTAAAATCAGACGAAACAGGTCGTTTTCACGCCTTACCTTCTATCTCAGATGGGCAATTCTTATTTACCCAACACATCTTATCGAAATTAGAAAATGACAATGGGTTTGGGGTGATCGTTCACAATGGTTCTACTTTATTTTCGGGTGATGCTGGTTCTGGTGAATCGAATATCCGTAAACATTTCTTTGATAATGATTGGGTAGAAGCTTTAATCCAAATGCCTCAAGACGAGTTCTTCAATACGGGTATTTATACCTATCTATGGGTATTTAATAAAAACAAACCTGCCAATCGAAAAGATAAAGTGATATTAATTGATGGTAGCAACCAATGGGAATTATTAAAGAAATCCAAAGGTAAAAAACGCCGTCAGATGAATGCCGATAATCGAAAAGCAATTGTAGATGCTTTTGTCAATTTCGAAGATGTTATTGTAGATGGTAAAGAAATGGCAAAAGTCTTTGATAAATGGCATTTCTATTACAACAAACAGTCTATTATTTTAACCAATGTAGATGAAAACGGTAAGGCAATTCAAATGCCTACTAAAATCAACAGAGCAGGTGAAACCGTAGAGGAAAAATCAATAAAACTAAATCCTACAAAAGTAGAATTTGTAACCTTTGATGGTGAAGTAAAAGAACTAACCAATTTTGAAATCACAACATTTGACAAAACTTCTTACAGCAGCTTAGAAGAATATTTCAATCAAGAGGTTAAAGAATTAATCAATAGCATCGACTATAAAGAATCGAATCTTAAAATCCATACACCAAAAGCGATTTACAGCTACGATGCAGACAAAGAAACGATTGTAGCAACTTCGGTGGCTGAGCCTGTCGAAGCCAAAGAATTAGGTAACGGTAAAATTCTTGTAAAAGCAGCCTATAAAAAACCAACAAAAACCAAAGATGCGTTTATCCAGATAACCGTTGAATTAACAAAAGATACGGTGAAGGATTACGAGATTATCCCGTATCATCCCGTAGAAGCAGACAATCAAAAACAAATTGCCGATTTTATGGCAAAGTATGTGACGCGTCCGTTTGAATACAGCGACAATGTGATTGGGGTTGAAATCAATTTCAACAAGATTTTCTATGTACCTGAACAATTAACGCCTATTGCAGATTTACAAGCTGAATTAGAAAGTTTAGAAAACGAATTAGCTAACCTTGAAACGAGCCTTGCCTTATGATTTGTAAAATTTTAAAAGGCGAGTTCGACAAGACCATTAAAAAACAATTAATATTAACTTGTCAAAATGAGTTGGGGTTATGAGGAAATATGAAAATTTAACTCAATCTGAGTTTCATTGGATTAAGGAATATCCATCATCGTGGAAATTAGGACGTATAAAAAATAACACATACGTTAAAGCTCGTATTGGTTGGCAAGGCTTAAGAAGTGATGAATTTATTTTAAATTCTGATTGGTATTGTGTTACAGGAACTGATTTTAAAGATGGTTCTATTGATTGGGAAAACTGTTATTGTGTAGAAGAAGATCGTTATAATCAAGATAAAAAAATTCAATTAAAGATTGATGATCTACTTATTACCAAAGATGGCACAATTGGGAAAATAGCATTAATTAAAGATTTACCTAAAAAATCAACTTTAAATAGTGGTGTTTTTGTAACCCGTCCATTAATGAAAAGTTATAATGTTGATTATTTTTATTGGGTATTAAGTTCTAATGTTTTTAGAGATTTTATAGACTATCATAAAAACGGTTCTACTATTTTACATTTATATCAAAATGTTTTTGAAAGATTTGTTTTCTTAATTCCCTCTTTCCACGAACAACAAGCCATTGCCAATTATTTAGATGCGAAAACACAAGCAATAGATAAAAAAATATCGCTTTTAGAACAAAAGATAGAAACGTATAAGAAATTAAAACGTACACTCATCAACCAAACCATTACAAAAGGTTTACGGTCATTGAGCGAAGTCGAAATGAAAGACAGCGGCATCTCTTGGATTGGGCAAATCCCACAACATTGGGAGGTGAAACGTTTAAAGGATGTATGTAAATCTATGTCTTCTGGTGCAACTCCAACCTCAGGTAACCTTTCTTATTATGAAGATGGTACAATTAATTGGTTAAATACAGGAGATTTAAATGACGGTATAATAAATTCAACTCAAAAAAAATTAAACAACACGGTATTTGACGATTATCCAAATTTAAAAATTCAGAAGAAAGGTACTTTAGTAATTGCGATGTATGGTGCAACTATTGGGAAAATGGGGTTATTGGACATTGACTCTACAACAAATCAAGCTTGTTGTTGTTTAAATTTAAAAAATGATAATTTCAATAAATTTCATTTTTATCAATTACTAAATATTAAGCAATATATAATAAGTTTAAGTGTAGGTGGTACACAACCAAATGTTAGTCAAGGTATTTTATCTTTCATTGAGATGGTTGTTCCTCCCAAATCAGAACAAGAGGAAATAGCCAAATATTTAGACCATAAAACAGCTACTATAGATGCTATCGTAATTAATATTGGAAAACAAATAGACACCTTAAAACAGTTACGTAAAACATTAATCAACGACGTAGTAACCGGTAAAATAAAAGTGGTAGAGTAAAAAATCCTGCTAATTTTTAAAAAGTCCAAGTCCTTATTTAAAAAAATAGCCAAAATTTTAAATAAGAATTTTTTTATTTAAATTAGTGTTCCAAATTTTAAATAAGCCACTGATTAAATAATAATTTGAAAATATTTTGCAATTCAAAAATTATGGGTATCTTTGCATCAACGGTACCCGTACTGCTTCCCATCAGAACAGCTTGCGGGTCTTCTTATTTTATACCTGTTCGTAAATACCATCTTCACAATGGCAGGTAAAAATCCGAGAACTATATCAGGTCAAATACAATTGTTGCAAAGTCGCGATATGTTATTTCGTGACATTAACAATGCACCTCATTTTTTAGCGAATATATCGTATTATCGCCTAAAGGGATATTGGTGGGAAATGCAAGACGATAAAGTCAATCATCATTTCGCTCCTCATTCTTATTTCGAAGATGTAATTGATTTGTACAATTTCGATAGGCATTTCAGGTTATTAGTTTTTAATGCAATAGAACGTATCGAGATTGCTTTGCGTACTAAACTTATCTATCATTTAGCTTTACTTTATGGTGAATGTTGGTATATTGATCAATCGATTTTTACAAACAAAGTTCAACACGCAGAATTTTTATCCAAACTCAATCGTGAAATGAAAAGTAGTAGTGAAGAATTTATGAAATCGCACTACAAAAATCATAAAAACGATTACCCCGAAGCGTGGAAAGCATTAGAAGTAGTTACCTTAGGTACACTTTCTAAAATTTATGATAACCTACAACATCAGTCACCTGCAAAATCTACAATAGCCAATGAATTTGGATTATCAAGTTCGGCAGATTTTTCAAGTTGGTTACGTAGTATCACATTAGTTAGAAATATTGTTGCACATCATAGTAGATTATGGAATAAAGTTTTAATTACGCAATATTCTTGGCCTAAAAATATGGAAACAGTATTATTAGATTTTACACCCAATCAAAATCATCTAAAGAAAATATTTCCGTTATTAGCAGGAATGATTTATTTAAATGATAAAATATCTCCAGGGCATTCATTAAAAAAAGAATTAGTAGATTTAATACAACAATTCCCTAACGTACCATTTTACAAAATGGGATTTCCACCACATTGGCAAAACCAACCAATATTTATCCAATAACCTTGAACTATAATTATGAAAGAACTCGACTTACAAGATAAATACATCATTCATTTCTTTACGGACATTAAAGAAGGATTAGGTTACAAAGAAGCAAAAGCCAATACCGTTTCTCCTAAATTTTTTATCACAGAAGATTTAAAATACTTTATTTCAGAAACCTCACTCAACAAAAGCAATTATAAAAAATTGCTTAAAAAATTTGATTCCGAAAAAGAATTAATGGATGCTTTTACTTCATTCTTAGATGACAAAATAAAATCATCTATGAATATGGCGGTATTTATCAATTCCAATAAGTCAGTTACTTTTGAAGGTGTAAAGATATATCTGTTTTATCCAAGTGGAAGTGTATTGCAAGAAGACAAATCATTCGATGAAAATATATTTACCATTGTACAAGAGTTACCCTATGTATTTAAACACGAAGGTAAAACGAGATTTTCATTTCGTCCCGATCTCTCTTTTTTCTTAAACGGTATATATTTAGGTTATAGCGAACTGAAAAGCAATTGGAACAACCAAACAGCAGGTAAAAATGGTCGTCATAAAGTAATGAAAGATTACCTATCTGCTACACAAAAATATTTGGTAATAGCCGATAAAAACGACATTTCGCAAACCATTCGTAAAGACTTCTTACATATTTTCGAAAAAGCAATTCATATCACGGCTACCGATTTATCAGATACCTTTGTCATCAGAAACATAGCTACGTTTTTTGATGATATTAAAGCAACCGATACCAAAGGTGATTATGACTTTTCGGATTACGAAAAGAAAATGCTGAAAGACTTTAAACCCTATCCATTAGTTAATCCTAATGCGGATAAGTTAGCACGTTTCGAAGAAGTATTTAGAGCCTTGTACGATAAAAAAATGATAGAAAAAGAAATTCTGTATTACAACTTTATCGAGCGTGAGTTAATCAAAAAAGATGGAAGCAAAACCAAAGAATACAAACATAATGACGGTCGTTTAATTTCGCCACGTCCTAAACAAAAATTCGGTACAGATAAGGTTTTAGCCAAAGTAGAAGAATTTTTAAAACACGAGCAAGAACCAGACTATTTTATCAAAAAATTAGAAACCGAATTACGAGAAAAAGGAATTGGAGAAGAACGTGTACAAGAATTAGTTAATAAGCGTTTAAAATACCAAAACAACAAAAATGTGTATTCGTTACTATTACAGTATGCAGCAGGTTTTGGTAAATCAAATATTATTGGTTGGACAGCATTACAATTAAAAGACTTACGCAAAGAAGGCGAATATGTGTACGACAAAGTAATGCTGGTGGTAGACCGTTTGCAGTTAAGAGATCAATTAGATTCTAAAATGCACAATATGAACATTCAAAAAGCAATGTTTATAGAAGCTACAGACCGCAAAAGTTTTATTGATGCTTTAAGTTCAGACAAAAGAATTGTAGTAGTCAACTTACAAAAGTTTGGTTCTGTCAATACCATATTAGATGAAACGGTTGTTAAAAATTTAGCCAATCTAAGAATAGCATTTTTGATTGATGAGATACACCGTAGCAATAGTGGTACACAACACGAAGAAATGTTAAGCGTTTTTGACGAATTACAAGCAAGTTTCGATAATAATGATGCCTATACACAACAGCGTACCAAAAAGAATTTAATCATTGGTTTTACAGCAACACCAAGCGACCATACATTAGCCAGATTTGGTGAATACAATCGTTATGCAGAAGCTGAAAAATTATGGATTCCTTTTGATAGTTATACAATGAAAGAGGCTATTGATGATGGGTATATTTTGAATCCAATTAGAGGGATTGTTCCTGTTTCAGCCAAAATGTATTTTGAGTTTCCGGATAATTTTTTAGAAGGATTTGAAAGAGATATGGGATATGGTTTTGACCTAATACCTGACGACACCGATACAGGTATTGATGAATATGGAAAGAAATATGCAATTCGTAAAAAGAAAATTTATCTAAATACTGAACGTATAGAAGCCATTTCAAAATTTATAGTAGAAAGATTAGTAACTACGGTTTATCATCAAATAAGAGGAAAAGCCAAAGCAATGCTTTCTGCATCATCTATTCCAGCGGCTATTAAGTATAAAAACTTTATATCAAAATATTATGCTGAAATAACCAAACAACCAAAATACGAACGCTTTGCAGATGCTCCTGTATATATCGTTTATTCAGATAGCCAAGAGTATCAAAGTTGTAGTGGTTTAAATAGTGGTTTAAGTGAAGAACGTGTTTTACAAAATTTTAAAATAGCTAAAAATGGGATTATCATCGTTGTAGATAAATTGCAAACAGGATTTGATGAACCTAAATTACATACTTTATTTTTAGATAAAGAAATTAGAGGAATTAACGCTATTCAAACGATTTCAAGAGTTAATCGTACAGCGAAATATAAAAACGATTGTAAGATTGTAGATTTCTCTTATAAAAACATTAATGTAAAAAATATAAAAGAAGCTTTTGAGCATTTTTCTAATGTAGTGGTTTCAGATTTTGATCCATTAGGAGATGAAGAAAGATTAGTAGAAATATTTAAAGAATTAAAAGCAGAAGATTTATTCAAAAAGCATTTTGCCAATTTTAAATCTTATAAAGAAGGGAAATTAGAAGTACAGACTATTGTAGAATTAGAAAATGATTTAGATACATTTATTCGCAATAATGAAAAAGAGGCTAAAGCAATAAAATCTAAAATACTGAAATACTTCAAAATCCTAAACTTGATAGAGTTTGTGATAGAGTTGGACAAAAAATATTCAGAAGATATTTTCTTAGAATTTTGGCATAGATACAATGTAATTTATAACCAAATTAATGGTACAAAAGAAATTATTGATGATGTAGAAATCTATTTTGACAACAGAATTGGGATTGTCGCTCCAAAAGAATACAAACAGAAAGAATCTAAAACCAAGAATCCTACACCGACTGATAGTGATAAACCGAATAAGTTTAAATACAACATCCTAAAGGTTATAGAAAAACGCAATCAAGAAGAAGAAGAAGAAATAGATGCATTAATCAAAGATTTTGAAGAAAAGATAACTTTATTCTTTGAATACATTAAGTCAGATGCAGATGGTAAACGCTTAATAGCTAAAATGACATCAACAAGTTCTTCATTTTCACACGAAGAAATATTAAAAGATTTCTCAAAGCTATATCGTAAGTTCACGATTAAAAACAAGGATTTGGGAGAATTCTTTAAAAGAGAAACAAAAGATATACTATCGCAATTATGTGATGATTTTGAGAAATATTTAATTAAACCATATCCAGAACAACAAACAGCTATTCATATAGCAGCAGAGGATTAATATACAAAAGGAGCAAATTTTGCTCCTTTTTAAATATCTATTTCTCTACAAGAATAATCCTTTATATCTTTTACTGGCAAACTAATAGTAATTATCCTGAAACCATTAATACTAAAGCCAAACAGGCCCTGTACGACAACTTAGGAAAAGATGAGGAACTGGCGGTGTTGATGGATGAAGCCGTGCGGTACAGTAAGATGGACGGTTTTCGGGGTAATGCGATAAAGGAAAAGAAGATTAAAATTGCGATAAGACATCATCTTCCGGAAGGTTATTCCATTGATGAAATTTTTGAAATCATTAAAAACCAGGATGAGTATTAGCGAGTACCGGCTCACAGTTTCCAATATTACGGTGGATGTTGTAAAAAAAGACATCAAGAATATGCACTTGACGGTATATCCGCCGAACGGAAGGGTGCGTGTTTCTGCACCTTCGGATCTTCCGGACGAAGCCGTACGGCTATTTGTGGTTGGGAAAATTCACTGGATAAAAAAAAGACAGAAGCTTTTTCAGGAACAGCAGCGTGAATTGCCAAGAGAGTATATCACTGGCGAAAGCCATTTCTTTGATGGAAAACGTTATTTGTTGAAAGTAATCGATCATTCCGGAAAGGCAGAAATCAAAATAAAGAATAAAAAATACTTGGAATTGTATGTCCGTTCGGGAGCGGATAAAGAAACTAAACAGCGAGTATTTACCGAGTTTTACAGAAACTATCTGAAGGCAACCGTGCCGGCACTGTTGAAGAAATGGGAGGAAATTACGGGATTGCAGTGTGAAAGCTGGGAGATAAGAAAAATGCAGACCAAATGGGGCTCTTGCAATGAAAAAAAGAAAAAGATCATCCTGAATCTCGAACTTGCAAAAAAACCCCGGCCTTACCTGGAATATATCATTTTGCATGAATTATTACATCTTTTAGTTCGGAATCATAATGATGAATTCCGGGCGTTACTTGATCGGTATATGCCCAACTGGCGGGAATATCAGCGTGAACTTAATGCGCTTCCTGTGGCAGGAAATGAAATCATTGATTAATGAATTTTACATTGCTAATGATATCCCTCACCAAATCCCGTTTCAAACTCGGCCTGGAATGCCCCAACAAACTGTATTTTACGGATAACAGCGGGTATGCCAATAAGAAAGTAGAGGATCCGTTTCTGGAAGCACTGCAAAAGGCGGCTTTCAGGTGGAAGCACTGGCGCGGCTTTCTTATCCGTCCGGCAGATTTGTAGATGCTGAAAATTATGAATATGACAAAGCCGTCAATGCTACCAAAAAAGCTTTTGAGCAGGGGAATATCTGCCTTTTCGAAGCAGCATTTGCCTCAGAAAACCTGTTCGTAAGAACCGATATTGTAGATAAAAAAGGTTCAAACGTAAAACTGATCGAGGTTAAAGCGAAATCTTATGATCCGAAGGACGATTACACCTTTGTGGGGAAAAAGGGAGGAATGGCCGGAGGCTGGAAAGCTTACTTGTTTGATTTGGCTTTTCAGAAATATGTAGCGCAGAAAGCATTTCCCGATTTTAAATTTTCTGCTTTTCTGATGCTTGCCGACAAAACAAAACCGGCCTTGGTGGATGGCCTCAACCAAATGTTTCGCATCCATAAAGATACCGATCCGCGAAAAGAAATAGAAATGCGGATTGCTTCTCTGGAAGAAATTGGCGGGACAGTTCTTAATAAATATTAACCTCGCAAAAACCTTTCAAGGTTTGGCAACAAGAATAGTATCAAAAATAACTTCTTTTACCATGATTCAATATCTAAATTTTTTCGTCTTCAAGAGAAGTTTGAATAAGTTAAAAATTAATTTGTGCTAAATGCACAACAGGTGGTGTAATTATTTTAGCAAATTTTGAACATATTTCATTTAAGATTAAATATTTTTGTAAAAACAAAGGTTTGGGAAACACAAAAAAATACTTCAAAAAAATTCTCATCGGTGTCGGAATATTTGTAGCAATTTTATGCGCAGGTGTTTTGAGCTTACAATTACCGGTAATTCAAAATTTTTTAAAGGACCGGTTGGTAATATATTTAGAGAAAAAGGTAAAAACCAAAGTTTCTCTCGATCGGTTCTATGTTACGTTTCCGAATAGTTTGGTGATGGAAAATCTGTATCTGCAAGGCCAAACCGTGGATACGTTGCTGTATGCCAAAAAGTTTGATGTCGGATTAAACATTCCCAAGCTTTTAAAAAACACCGTCGATCTTACTTCAATTGATTTAGATGGAGTGAAAGCTAATGTTGTAAGAAACAAAAATGGTTCTTTTAATTTCGATTATTTTATCGATGCTTTTGCCCGAAAAGATTCGCAGGAAAGTGAAAGTAAGCCATTCGTCATTTCTTTAGACAAAATTAAGTTGCAGAATATCAATGTTTCATTTATAGATAACCAAGCCAGGAATGATATTAATCTTAAATTCAAGTATTTCGATACCCGGGTGAAAACCTTCGATCTTGATCGCAATTCGTATGCCGTGGGAAATATTGTTTTGGATGGATTGAAGTTAAAATTGAAGCAAGATTTATTGGAAGAAGTTGCAGAAACGGTTGATGAAAAGGCGGATTCGCTTCGAGCAAAAAAACCAATGAAATTAGCATTAAATGGAATAAAATTCACCAATTTTAATGTAGATTATGGCGACGATAATTCAAAAACTTATGCCAAAATTCTCTTTAATGAACTGAATACAAAAATCAATAAACTCGATATTGAAAACCAGAGTTATGAGGTCGATCAATTTCTTTTGAAAGGTGCAAATATTGATGCGAAAATGTTCTCGGCACCTCAAAAAGAAGCGAAAGACTCTGATCTTCCATCACCTGCCGAAAAATCGCTGGATCTGCTTCTAGGTAAAGCTATTTTAGATGATGTAAAGGTTTCATACAACAATACCGCGATGCCCAAAAAATCTTGGGGAATGGATTTCAACCATCTCGATTTTTCTCAACTGAATTTCGATTTGAGAGATTTTAAAATGCAGAATGGAACGTTCGCAGGAACAGTAAAAAAAGCTGAAATTAAGGAGAAGAACAACCTTGAAATACGAAAATTCAATACCGATTTTGTGTATGGCGAAAAGCAAGCATACCTAAAAAACCTTTATTTAGAAACTTCCAGAACGGTCTTGCGTGACGAAATCGTTTTAAATTACAATTCCATCGAACAATTATCCGCAAATCTTGGTGCAGTAAGTATTTCAGCAAATATCTACAATTCAAAAATTGGTTTGGCAGATTTGTTGAATTTCGCTCCGGATTTACGAAACACACCACCTTTCAATACTTATCCTAATGGTACTATCAATCTGGACGCAAGGATAAAAGGAACGATGAATGAGATGCAGATTGCCAATTTACAAGCATCCGGATTGGGTGACTTGAAGTTGGCGCTTTCTGGAGTGGTAAGAAATGCAACCGATCCCAATAAGTTATTTTATGACTTGAAAATTCGAAATTTAGGTTCCTCCGCAAAAACTATATTGAAGATTTTGCCGAAAAATACCGTTCCTTCCAATATTTCTTTGCCTTCATATTTTGCTATTTCGGGAGTCGCCCGCGGAACAACAAAAGTGGTCGATACGAAACTGAAAATGGTTTCAACTTTGGGAAATGTTGTGCTGAACGCACTGGTCGATATGCGCAGAAAAAATGCAGAAACGTATGCTGTTAATGCCAATTTGGCGAATTTGCAAATCGGAAAAATCATCCAAAATAAAGACCTGGGGATTGTTCGAGGAAGGTTGAGTGCAAAAGGAAGAAGCTTTAATTTTAAGAATGGAAACTTGGATTTTAAAGGAAATTTGGCAGCATTTGATTATCAAAATTACCGCTATCAAAACGTTGGTCTTTCCGGCAAATTGAATTCTGGTAAATATAATATTCATCTTCTCTCACATGATCCCAATGCAAATCTCAATTTATTGGCCTCCGGAAAATTGTCTGATAAAAATTCTAGCGTAAAATTGGGCGGAACGATCACCAAACTTGATCTTTACAAATTAGGTTTCTACCAAGATCCGCTAATTTTGGCAGGAAACATTGATGGCGAATTCACCAATTTGAATCCTGATTTCTTGAATGGTTATTTGAATTTGGATCAGTTTGCAATTTCAGACACCAAAGAAGTTTTACCGATTCAGGAAATGCGTCTGAAAGCTGAAACTACTGCGAATTCAAACGCTTTATATTTCAATTCTCAAGTTGCGGATTTTACCATGACCGGAAAATACAAACTATCGCAAATTTTCGGTGCGCTGCAAAATACAGTGAGCAATTACTATGATGTGGGCAAGAAAAAGCAGCGAATCGATCCGCATCAATATTTCGATTTTACGGCGACTTTGAAAGATGATGATTTAATTAGAAAATTCGTTCCGGAACTCAAAAGTTTTGAGACCATTACCATGAACGTAAATTACAATGCAGATTCCCAAAACATCAATGTTGATGCGCAAATTCCGAATTTAAAATATGGAGAAAATTTAATTGAAAATGCTTCGTTTAAAGTTTCTAATGATAATGACGCATTGCAATATCAGCTTAAGGCGCAGAAGATTTCAAGTGAAAAATTGGCTCTAAATCAATTTGCTGCAACCGGAAACGTTGCAAACAATCTCATCACATATCGAGTTTCAACAAAAGACAAGAAAAATGTTGAACAATTTTTGATTGCCGGAAGTGCCCAATCGCTTAAAAATGCAACACAAATTTCTTTGGATCCGGATGGTTTAAAGTTAAATTACACTAACTGGAATGTCGCGCCAGATAATGTGCTGCGTTTCGGAAATAATGGAATTTTCGCTCGCAATTTTTTGCTCAGCAACGGGGAAAGCAGTCTTGCCATAAATTCTGAAAATGAAAACGCGAATAGCCCGCTGAATGTTGATTTGAAAAATTTTAAAATAGAAACCATCACCGAAATGCTGAAAAAAGATTCTCTTTTGGCGAAAGGAACCATCGATGGAAACGTGAGGTTAAAGGATTATAAAAACCTCAATTTCACTTCGGATCTAAATGTTACAGATTTGGTGATGTATGGAAATCCAATCGGAAATATCGCAGCAAAGGTGAATACTAAAACTGCAAAACTTTTGTATGCCGATGTTGCACTTTCTGGTTTTGAAAATGATGTGAAAATTACCGGAGATTATGATATAGAATCGCAACTTCTTGATTTAGAAGCGGAAATTAATCGTCTGCAAATGAAATCGGTTCAAGGGTTTACCCTAAATGCCATTGAAAATACTGAAGGTTACCTTTCCGGAAATTTCGACATCACGGGGAAAACCGAAAGTCCGAAAATATTAGGGAAGTTGAAATTCAATGATGTTGGTTTAGAAATTGTGAAAACCGGAAGCAATTTCAGACATCTTGATGATGAGATAAGATTCGCACCGAGAGGAATTGTGTTTGATGATTTTAAAGTGAAGGATTCACAAGGAAATGCATTGACTTTTGATGGCGACATTTTAACCCAAAATTACAAGGACTTTGCTTTTGATTTAAAACTTAGGGCAAGAGATTTCATGGCGGTAGATTCTCAACCGGATAACGATAAGATGATGTTTGGAATTTTGGCAATTGATGCCGATCTTGGTATTACCGGAAATTTGGATTTGCCACAGGTTGATGGTAAATTAGCAGTCACCGACAAAACCGATTTTACCTTTGTGATTCCTCAAACATCACCTACTATAAAAGATCGAGAAGGTATTGTGGAATTTATCGATCAGGACCAAATTGTCCTCAATAAAACCATAAAAGCCGACAGCATCGATGCGAAAACCGGCATCAAAGGAATGGATGTTAATGTGAATATTTCTTTAACCAAAGAAGCTAAAATTTCATTATTGATCGATAAAGCCAGTGGAGATTTCGTGAAACTTCAAGGGGAAGCAGAACTGACGGGAGGTGTGGATCCATCGGGAAAAACTACGCTGGTAGGCGTTTATCAGGTAGAAAGTGGGGCGTATGAAATGTCTTTTAACATGATTAAAAGAAAATTCGATATCCAAAAGGGTAGTACCATCACCTGGACCGGCGAACCAACCACCGCAAACCTGGATTTTACCGCGATTTATAAAACCAATGCAGCGCCGATTGATTTGGTGCAGCAGCAACTTTCCGAAGATCAGCTGAACTACTATAAACAGAGGATTCCTTTCAATACGTTATTGGTTTTAAAAGGAGAATTGCTGAAACCGGTGATTACTTTTGATAT
The DNA here is from genome assembly GCF_900089075.1 of Vaginella massiliensis. Taxonomy (GTDB): domain Bacteria; phylum Bacteroidota; class Bacteroidia; order Flavobacteriales; family Weeksellaceae; genus Weeksella; species Weeksella massiliensis_A. Next base: position 365,105 of record NZ_LT593747.1, on the reverse strand, counting down.
TCAAACCGATGAAAATAACAATGCGGTTAATCAAGAGGTCATCGACAATGTTGAAACTAAGCTGAACCAGCTCCGTCGCGATGAATCGGAACTCAACAAACAGGTTTTTGCACTGTTGATTTTGAATCGTTTCATAGGCGATAATCCTTTCCAAAGTCAAAGCGGAATTTCTGCCGGAACGATGGCGAGACAGAGTGTGAGCCAAATCTTGTCCCAGCAGCTCAATAATATTGCACAGGATTTAATAGCTGGTGTAGATCTGACCTTCGATTTTGACAGTTATGAAGAATATTCATCGGGAAACAAAAATACAAGAACCGATTTAAATGTAAATTTAAGTAAGAAACTATTAAATGACCGCCTGAAGATCACCGTTGGAAGCAATTTCGGAATCGAAGGAGAAGCACGCCAAAATGAGGAAATGACTAATATTGCGGGTAATATTACTGCAGATTACGCTTTATCGAAAGATGGCAGATATACCCTTCGTGCATATCGGAAAAATCAGTATCAAGTAGCTTTGCAAGGACAAATTATCGAAACTGGAGTTGGGTTTGTCATCACTTTGGATTATACTGAATTCAAAGATATTTTCCAACGAGCGAAACAAAACCGTGAGATCCGAAGAACCAAAAAAGCAATGCAGAAAAATAGCGCAGTTGAATTCAAATAATTGATGATGAAATTTATGGGAAATACAATTCAGTTTAAAAATATTAAAATAGCAACAGGTATTTCTGTCGCTGCAGTTCTTTTTTCATGCGGAACCGAAAGATTACAACCCAACGAAAAACTCTACACTGGAGCGAAAATTAATATCATTAATGACACGATTTCCAAAAAAGAAAAATCTTCATTGAAAGACGGCTTGGAGGATAATCTCACCCCAAAACCCAATTCTTCAATTTTGGGTTTGCGACCGCGTGTTTGGATTTACAATATTACCCCGGAGCCCAAAAAAGACAAAGGAATTACCAATTGGCTGAAAAATAAAGTGGGGCAGAAACCTGTTCTTTTGGGCGATGTAGACCGGGAATTTAACAAAGATATAATTGAAAACTACTCTGAAAATAAAGGGTATTTCAATGCGAAAGCTCAGTACGATACCATTATCAATGGGAAAACTGCAAAAGTGGTTTATGATGTGAAAACCGGAGCAAGATATCTCATCAGCGATGTGAAATTTCCGGAAGACAGCACCAAAATTAACCGTGAAATTCAATTGGTAAAAGATCAAACATTACTGAAAAAGGGGAAACCTTTCGACCTCGATGTCATCAAAGCTGAGCGTGAAAGAATTGATAATCGGATGAAGGAAAATGGTTTTTATTACTTTCATCCGGATAATATCATTGTTCAGGCCGACAGTACAGTTACCAGCAAACCGGAGGTCGAACTTGCTGTAAAATTGAAAGAGGAAACGCCAGAACTGGCCAAAAAACAATTCAGCATCAATAATGTAATTGTGTATGCCGATTACAACTTGCGCGATGTGAAAGAAAATGTATATAAAATCCCTGTAAATATAGATTCCATTGAAGCTTACAAGGATTTTTATTATGTTGATCCTAAGAAAAAATTTCGTCCGGTCATGTTTGAAAGGGCGCTGTATTTTAAAAAAGGCGACATCTACAATCGTGCGGACCATAATTTGACTTTGAACCGATTGATCAGTCTTGGAGTTTTCAAATTTGTAAAAAATGAATTTGTAATTTCCGATAGCTTAACGAATAAATTTGATGCCTATTACTTGCTTACTCCTAAGGAATTTCAATCTTTAAGAGCGGAAGCCTTAGGTAAAACCAATTCGGCAAATTATGCAGGTTCAGAGATCAATCTCAATTGGACTCACCGAAATATTTTCCGAGGTGCGGAGCAATTGAAGGCATCTGTTTTCGGTTCTTTTGATATGCAGATGGGTGGGAGATCTTCCGTTTACGAACGAGGGGAAGGCAATATCTATCGAGCGGGCGCGAATGTTCAATTGTCTGTTCCAAGGTTGTTGACACCATTTAATTTTCAATCCTCAAGCGCTTTTGTTCCGCGTACCAATGCCGGAATCGGTTATGAATATGTAAGCCGTAGCAAATGGTACACTTTGCACAATTTCAATGCGTCGTTTGGATATCTATGGAAAGAAAATATCCGAAAGGAACATGAATTGAAATTGCTAGATGTTACCTTGGTAGCACCTGAAAATGTGACCGAAGTTTACCAAAATTATATTCAGGACAAACCGTATTTGCAGCAGGCAATCCAGAAGCAATTAATTTACGGGCCAACTTATTCGTACACCTACACTAATACGATGCTGCCTAAAACCAACACGATGTACTATCGAGGTTATGTTGATTTGGCCGGGAATCTCACAGGATTAATCACCGGAGCTAATGCTAAAGAAGGCAAGGAAAAGCAGATTTTCGGTGTGCCTTTCAGTCAATATGCCAAAATGGAAAACGATTTTAGATTTTACCATCAGCTTTCCAGTAAACAAAGTGTTGCCGCGCGGGTAATTGCTGGAATTGCGTATCCGTACGGAAATTCGCTTACGGTTCCGTTTTCCCGACAATTTTTTTCCGGAGGTAGCAATAGTATTCGCGCATTTCGGGCTAGAACTTTAGGTCCTGGTAGTTATGATCCGCGAACGCAAACCGGCCAATTATTTTTCGATCAAGCCGGAGATATTAAGTTGGAAACCAATCTGGAATATCGCGCCAATATTTATAGATTCTTGAATGTAGGTGTTTTTGCAGATGCAGGAAATGTTTGGCTGGTCAATGAAGATGCAACGCGCCCAGGAGCGAAATTTTCCAAAGATTGGCTGAGCGAAATGGCGGTAGGAGCGGGCGTTGGACTGCGTTTGGATTTTTCTATTCTGCTTCTTCGACTAGATTTGGCAATGCCGTTGCGGGTACCTTACTACGAGAAAAATGATCGTTGGATGTTCGATAAAATCGATTTTGGGAATAAAGATTGGCGTCGACAAAATTTAGTTTTGAATATTGCGATTGGTTATCCTTTTTAATCAGTTTAAATTTACCTGTTGTGCATTTAGCACAAATTAATTTTTAACTTATTCAAACTTCTCTTGAAGAACGAAAAAATTTAGATATTGAATCATGGTAAAAGAAGTTATTTTTGATACTATTCTTGTTGCCAAACCTTGAAAGGTTTTTGCGAGGTTAATATTTATTAAGAACTGTCCGCACAGTTGCGAAATATTGGTTTCAATCCTCTTCCTGATTTTTGGTTTTGTCTTGGAAAATTCCACAAAATTATGCTGGTTTTTACGCATTGGAACCGAAAGATTTATCTTGGAATAGTTGAATAAATCCAGTTGGAGTTCTTTGCTGATGTACCCTCTGTCGCCGATTAATAAGCAGTTTTCAAAATTCTCCTTAATGTCGTGCAGATAGTTCACGTCGTGAACATTTGCAGGGGAAAAATCAAACGAGTGGAAGATTCCATTTTTGTCACAAACCGCATGAAGTTTATAGCCAAAATACCTAGATTTTTGTGCGGCACAATATCCATATGCAGGTTTGATCTCATCCGTGGAACAGATTGCAGAACGATTTGCCCGACTTATTTTACAGATTTCAATTGGCGTGGAATCCACAATAAAGACATCGGTGAAATCCGAAAACTTGCTGCTCAAGGTTTCTCTGATTTTTTCAATGTAGGGAAAAAGTTTTCTTTTCCTTCTATTGTAGACACTCCTTTCAATTCTTTCCTCCAAATCAGTCCCTGAAATGTATCTAAATAACTGTAGTTCAGAGTTAATAGACATATATTCTGCAGTGAGGTTGAGTGCCACAAGTTCCTAATCAGACATTTTTGGAAGCCTATTTGCTTACTTGCAGTAATATATTTACAGGTGTGTGTCAATTCTTTTAAAATAATTTTGTAGTTTTGAATAAGATTGTTGATATATTTAATGACTTGGTAATCAATTAAATATACGGTTTTTTTTAATCAAATGGACAATCTTTTTCTTTTTTAATTCCTAAATGCACAACAGGTTTATAATTATAAATTATGTACTACTTTCGTACACCTCAATACTCTAAAACTACTATTAATAAACGAAATTTTACATTCTGCATCGGGAAGTAATCGCTACACAAAAGCTTTTCCGCAGTACCATTGACAAAGTTGCAGAAAGGATTATTTAATACTCTTGCAGAGAAAAAACACCTTAATCACCGCAAATTATGCGGAGAATATTTTTATATTTTTGCAGATAAAGTCGTTAACTTTCTTTCAAGTGCTTTTCTAGAAAATACGCCATTTTTTCTAACGCTCATCGCACCGATTATTCGAACAAGTAAATTCTAACATTTTATATCTGAAGACAAAGAATTATCTTTGCCCTAATGGAACAACAATATCTAGATTTACTCAACGAACCTCAAAGACAAGCTGTAGAAACCACAGAAGGTCCTGTCATGATTATTGCAGGGGCTGGTTCTGGCAAAACAAGAGTACTTACCTACCGCATTGCTCACCTGATGAACAAAGGAGTTGATGCATTCAATATCCTATCGCTTACCTTTACCAACAAAGCAGCGCGTGAGATGAAAGAACGTATTGCAGCGGTGGTCGGCGCGAGTGAAGCCAAAAATCTTTGGATGGGTACCTTCCACTCTGTTTTTGCTCGTATTTTACGCACCGAAGCTCCACTACTCGGCTATCCGTCAAATTTTACCATTTACGATCAACAAGATGCCGTAAGCGTTATGACCAAAGTAATCAACGACTTACAGCTAGACAAAGACATTTACAAACCCAAACAAGTGCTGAGCAGAATATCGCAATACAAAAATAATTTGATTACAGTGCGTGCCTATTTCAACAACCAGCAACTCATCGAGGCAGATACCGAAGCGATGAAACCACGCATGGGCGATATTTACAAAGCCTATGTCGATCGTTGTTACAAATCGGGCGCAATGGATTTTGATGATTTGCTGTTGCGAACAAATGAAATTTTAACGCGCTTCCCAGACGTATTGGCAAAATACCAAGAACGCTTCAAATACATCATGGTAGACGAGTACCAAGATACCAACCACTCGCAATACCTCATTGTAAAAGCATTGGCGTCACGATACGAAAATATTTGTGTTGTGGGAGATGATGCTCAGTCAATTTATGCTTTTCGCGGAGCGAACATTCGAAATATATTATCGTTTCAGAAAGATTATCCCGATGCCAAAGTTTTTCCGTTGGAACAAAATTACCGTTCTACCCAAATCATTGTCAATGCAGCCAATCAGATCATTGCTCATAATCAAGATCAGCTCAAAAAAAACGTTTGGACTGCCAACGAAGAGGGCGAAAAAATTCCGGTTTATCGTGCCTTATCCGATGCAGACGAAGCGCGCTATATCGCCTCGCGTATTTTCGAAAACTCGATGACGCAGCAGTTGAAATACAGCGATTTTGCGATTTTGTATCGTACCAATGCTCAATCTCGTGCCCTCGAAGAGGCTTTGCGCAAAAAAGGAATTCCTTATCGCGTTTTTGGCGGAATCTCGTTCTACCAGCGCAAAGAGATAAAAGATTTGGTCGCCTATATGCGTTTGTTGATCAATCAGAACGATGAAGAAGCCTTGTTGCGTGTCATTAATTATCCGGCGAGAGGAATTGGACAAACGACTATTTCTAAGTTGCTCATCGCTGCCGATCAACATCAAATTTCGGTTTTTCAGGTGTTAGAAAATATACATTTTTATGCGCCTACCATCAGCATCAATACTTCAACGGCAAACAAACTGAACGATTTTGTATTGCTGATTCAACGCTATCAAGTCATGCTGAAAAACCATGATGTCTACGAGGTAACCATGGATATGGCAAAGACGACCAAAATGTTGAGTACGCTAAAAGAAGACGATACGCCAGAAGGCATCTCGAGGTTAGAAAACGTACAAGAACTCTTGAACTCGATACAAGGTTTTGTAGACGAACAAAATCAGTTGGAAGATGGCGACCCTTCACTTAGCGGATTTTTGGAGAATATCGCCTTGGCTACCGATGCAGACAACGAAGACGACGACCCGAATAAAGTGAGTTTAATGACGGTGCATTTGGCAAAAGGATTAGAATTTCCGCACGTTTTCATTGCCGGATTGGAAGAAAACTTGTTTCCCTCGATGATGAATCTCAACTCTAGACAAGACCTAGAAGAAGAGCGAAGATTGTTCTACGTAGCCCTCACGCGAGCCGAAAAAAAAGCCTACCTCACCTACTCTGTTTCGCGTTTTCGATGGGGTAAAATTGTCGACAGTGAACCGTCTCGGTTTTTAGAAGAGATAGACGATCATCATTTAGATTGGCTAAATTTGAATGTTGGATTGCCAATTTCGAATGCGAGCGGTCTATCGGCCGACTTGTTTGGTGATACTCCTGCTCCTCGTAAACCTACGATTGCACGCGAAAATCCAAACGCTTCTCGTCCGAAACCAATACAAAAAACCAATCTAAAACCAATCGACAAAGTAAAATCTAAGCCACAAAATGCTGCGAATCATCTCAACTTACAAATCGGAAATGTCGTAGTACACGACCGTTTTGGGAAAGGAATTGTGAAAGAAATACAAGGCGAGCCGCAAGACGCAAAAGCAATCATTTTATTTGACAATGCTGGTGAGAAAAAACTCTTGCTGAATTTTGCAAAGTTGAAGATTTTGAAATAATTGTTCAGAACGATTAAAACCGAAAGTTGAAGGCATCCTTCAACTTTTTTTTATGGAATTACGCTGATTAGAACAAAAGTTTTGATTTTTTTTAGCATTTTAGCAATTCAAATAACACATAGATGGACGAAATTATCAATTCGATTAGCAATCTGGTTTGGTCACAAGCCCTCATTTTCCTTTGTGTCTCTGCTGGATTGTACTTTAGCTTCCGAACAGGATTTTTACAAATTACGTATTTCAAACGAATGCTTCGACTGCTATTTTCGGGTAACGAATCAGAAAGTGGCATCACGCCTTTTCAAGCATTTTCGTTGGCGATTTCTGGGCGTGTTGGTACCGGAAACATCATTGGTGTAGCTACGGCAATTGCAATGGGCGGACCTGGAGCGGTGTTTTGGATGTGGATCATCGCCTTTTTGGGGAGTGCATCTGCCTTCATAGAAGCGATGTTGGGACAGGTTTATAAGCAAAAAATTGACGGAGAATATCGCGGTGGACCGGCTTATTACATCGAAAAAGGTTTGGGAATAAAATGGTATGCAATCGTATTTGCTGTAATCACGATTTTGAGTTGCGGATTTTTATTACCTGGAGTTCAATCGAATAGCATTTCTTCTTCGCTCAACAACGCATTCCAAATACCGGCGACAGAATTCGCAGGAATTCCTATAAATTATCCGGGATTACTCGTGATTGGTTTGTTGGCGTTGATTATTTTCGGAGGTGTAAAACGATTAGGAAAGGCATCAGAATTCATCGTACCGTTTATGGCGTGCGCTTATATTCTAATGGTCATGGTCATTATATTCCTGAATTTCGAGAAATTACCGACTGTTTTAAGCCTAATCGTTCGTTCTGCTTTCAATCAAGAATCGCTCTTTAGTGGAATTTTCGGAATGGCGATCGCTTGGGGAATCAAACGCGGAATCTACTCCAACGAAGCTGGGCAAGGAACTGCGCCTCATGCTGCTGCGGCTGCAGAAGTCAATCATCCCGTGGAACAAGGACTGGTACAAGCCTTTTCGGTTTACATCGATACACTATTCATTTGTACAGCAACAGCATTTATGATTTTGTTTACTGGGCACTACAACGTCAACGGTGAAGACGGAAATCTCATCGTAGAAAATCTAAAAGGAGTGGATTATACAGGATTTACACAAGCCGCGGTGTCCAATCATTTTCCCAGAATCGGAAACGGTTTTGTTGCCATTTCGCTTTTCTTTTTTGCCTTCACTACGATTATGGCGTATTATTATTACGCAGAAACGAACATCACTTACATTTTAAAGAAAAAAAACAAACGAATTGCGATTTGGATTTTGCGAATAGGTTTTTTAACAGCGGTCTATTACGGCACAATCAAAACGGCAGATACCGCTTGGGCTGTCGGTGATATTGGTGTGGGACTCATGGCTTGGGTGAATGTGATTGCAATTTTGCTGATGAGTGGTCTTGCGATGAAAATCTGGAAAGACTATCGCAACCAGTTAAAAACGGGTGTCCGATCGCCAATATTCGACCCGAAAAAATTAGGGATAAAAAATGCTGATTTTTGGGAAGAAAAGTTAAAAGATGAAAACTAAAAAAGTCACTTTTCAGTGACTTTCCTAGTTAAATTATTTTGACTGTTTCTTATTCAAATGCACCTTATACAAATCATGCCGTCTGTCTTTCAGAGTTTTTACAGTACCATATTCGTGCAATTCTTTCAGATGATAAAGATCGACGTCGGTAATCAAAACCATTTCGGTATTTGGGGTCGCCTCCGATTTCACACCATTGGTCGGAAAAGCAAAATCCGAAGGAGTAAAAACAGCCGATTGTGAAAACTGAATATCCATATTGTTTACCCTTGGCAAATTGCCTACAGAGCCTGCAATAGCTACATAACATTCGTTTTCTATCGCTCTGGCTTGTGCACAGCTTCGCACGCGGGTATAACCATTCTGAGTATCGGTCATAAATGGAACAAAAAGAATTTCCATTCCTTGATCTGCCAAAATTCTACTCAATTCTGGGAATTCTACATCATAACAAATCAACAGCCCTATCTTGCCACAATCGGTCTCAAAAACCTTTATTTCATCGCCTCCCATCATCCCGTAATATTTGAATTCGTTTGGGGTAATGTGAACCTTTCGGTACGAATCTAATTGTCCGTTGCGGTGGCACAAATACGATGCGTTATATAACAATTCATTATCATAAACTGGCATAGAACCCGCAATGATATTGACATTATACGAAATGGCAAATTCTTGAATTTTCTTCACAATTTCATCCGTCATCTCGGCCAAACGCATCATGGCATCGACCTCTTTCAGGTGGTTGTACGGACTCATCAAGGGCGAATTAAAAAACTCTGGAAACAATACGAAATCTGATCCATAAGCACTGATCGTTTGCACAAAAAATTCGACTTGATCGTAAAAATCTTGCAAATCTCTGAATGGGCGCATTTGCCACTGTACCAAGCCCAAGCGAATGATGCGTTTGGTGGGCGAACTTGATTTTAATTCGGGTTCGTAATAGATGTTATTCCACTCCAAAAGCGTGGCGTATTCCAAAGATTCTGAATCGTCTTTCAAATAATTTTTCAAAATCTTTTTCACGTGAAAATCATTAGCCAACTGAAATGTAAGCGTAGAATCTAATATTTCTTTGCGTTTTACTTTTTCTACATATTCTCTGGGCGAAATTTCATGGGCATATTGATGATAGTTCGCAATTCGCCCACCAGCTACGATGGATTTCAGGTTCATTTCCTCGCAAAGCTCTTTGCGTTTATCGTACAGGCGTCGCCCCAATCGAAGTTGTCGATATTGTGGATGAACAAAAATTTCGATTCCATACAAGACATCGCCTTCCGGATCGTGTTTTGTAAACTTTCCGTTCGAGGTGATTTGTTCGTAAGACGAGGTAAAATTGGTTTTCTTAGAGTTTACGATGATCGCCAATGCCGATGCCACGACTTTCCCGTCTACTTCTACACAGTATTGCCCTTCTGGAAATATTTTGAGTAATTCTAAAATGTCTTGCTTTTTCCAATCGTCTTCTTCAATATTTTTATAGGCTTCTTGTTCAGATTGCAAAAGATCTTCGTAATCTTCTATCGTCAACCGCCTCACTTCAATATCCATAAATCGTATTTTATAATTGTCAGATTCTTTCTAGCTGCAACAAATTTACCAAATTTAGTTTATTCAGGTTTTATTTCCACACTTTGTCTGGCGACTAACTGCCAATTGTTTTCATTTTTGATCCAAATTTCCAACAGATTAAGTTTCATTTCGAAATCAAATATTTTATACGTTCCTTTTGCAATTATTTCCCTTCTTACCCAAACTACTTTGGACGTTATCCATTGCATTTGCAAAGATCCTAAACTGCAAAATTTTTTATAAAAAACAGCATTTGTCGGGAGGTTCTCTAGCAAACTCATCTTATCCTCTATCCAAGCGTTCGAATGTCCCAAGCTAAGCTTGGGATGCAAAATTTGCTCTAATTTTTGGGTGTCTTTTTGGATTAAAGCTTCTTCGAGTTTGGCGATGGCTTCGATTACCGCAAGGCTGTCTTGCTGCGTTTGTGCTTGCCCAAAAATCGAAAATAATAGGCATAAAAAAGGTAGGAATTTTTTCATATTAAAAATAAACCCGAAATCAAGATTTCGGGTTGTAAACTGAATTTAAATTGATTTTATAATGTCGATCGCTTTGTCGATTTCTTCTCGTTTTACCGTGAGATGCGGACGGAAACGGATTGTCTTCTCACCGCAAGGCAAAACCATCAACTGTCGCTCGAAACATTCTCTGATGAATTGATTGCGCTGCTCTTTGTCTTCTAAATCGAAAGCAATGAAAAGTCCTTTTCCTCTGATATTCGAGATCGAAGGATTGTGCTGTTTGAGTTCTTCTAATTGTGATAAAAAATACTCTCCTTGCACGCGTGCATTTTCAACCAAATTCTCTTGCTCGATAACTTCTAGAATTAATTTGAAACGCAACATATCGATAAAATTCCCTCCGAAAGTTGAGTTGATTCGGCTCGATTCTTTGAATACGTTGTTCGGTATACGGTCGAGTTTTTCTTTGTTTGCCAAAATTCCACACACCTGAGATTTTTTACCAAATGAAATAATATCCGGAATCACATCATAATGTTGGAAAGCCCACATTTTTCCCGTCATTCCAACGCCTGTTTGGACTTCGTCGAATATGAGTAGAATTTCGTTCTCGTCGCAAATTTCTCGCAATTGTTGCAAAAATTCTTTACGGAAATAGTTATCGCCACCTTCGCCCTGAATCGTTTCTAAAATGATGCAAGCCACTCGATTGCTGTGTTGTGTCAATGCTTCACGAATTTGGCTGATTGCCAATTTTTCGTTTTCGATAGTCGTGTTCAGATTTTCGTCGGTTTGCGGAAAATACAATTTCGGATTCTGAACGCGAGGCCAATCGAACTTCGGAAAATATTGATATTTACGAGGATCCTCGGTATTGGTCAAAGACAATGTATAACCAGAACGACCATGAAATGCCTGTTTGAAATGGATAACTTGGTCAGCTTCGACTTCGATATTTTTAGAAAAATTCAAACGAGTTTTCCAATCAAATGCCGCTTTCAAAGCATTTTCTACCGCCAATGTTCCACCAGAAATAAAGAAGCTGTATTGCAATTCTTTTGGCATTGCCACGCGCGCAAAAGTGTCGACGAAATCGGCGAATTCTTCGGTATAAATATCCGAAACTGCCAATTTGTTCACCGCCATTTTACCAAGAAAATCTTGATGTTTTACCAAATGCGGATGATTGTATCCAATGGGTGAAGAGGCAAACATACTGAAAAAATCGAGGTATTGCTTGCCGTTTTTGTCTACTAAATAAGAACCATGAGAGTTCTCGATATCCATTACCAAATTATAGCCATCTGCCAAGATGTGTTGTCCTAATCTATCGTGTACTGTTTTTGAAAAGTCTATTGTATTCATATTGTAGTCGTTGTTTTAATTATCCTAAATCGAATTTAATGCCTTGTGCCAATGGTAGGTCGGTGGTGTAATTGATCGTATTGGTCTGTCTTCTCATGTAAAATTTCCATGCATCAGATCCTGATTCTCTGCCGCCACCTGTATCTTTTTCGCCGCCGAAAGCTCCACCAATTTCAGCTCCCGAAGTTCCGATGTTCACATTCGCAATACCACAATCTGATCCCGAAGCACTCAAGAATAATTCTGCCTCGCGTAGATTAGCAGTCATGATTGCAGAAGATAAACCTTGTTTTACATCGTTCTGTATATCAATAGCTTGTTGTACATCACCTGAATATTTAATTAAATATAAAATCGGTGCGAAAGTTTCGTGCTGTACAATTTCAAAATGATTTTCTACCTCTGCAATTACAGGCTGCACATAACAACCGCTTTCGTAACCTTCGCCTTCCAAAACTTTACCTTCGATGATGATGTTACCGCCTTCTTTTTTGATTTGATCCAATGCATTCAGATACATCTTCACCGCATCTTTATCGATCAATGGTCCAACATGATTCGAGGTATCGAGCGGATCTCCAATTTTCAGTTGTTTGTAGGCGTCTACCAAAGCGTTTTTCACTTGTTCGTACAACGATTCGTGAATGATCAGACGACGAGTAGAGGTGCATCGTTGTCCTGCTGTACCAACTGCACCAAAAACAGCTCCGATCACCGTCATTTTAATATCGGCATTCGGCGTAACAATGATGGCGTTATTTCCACCCAATTCTAAAAGCGATTTGCCCAAACGCTGCGCAACCGTCACCGCCACTTCTTTCCCCATACGAGTAGATCCTGTAGCCGAAATCAACGGTACACGTTCATCTTTAGACAACCACTCTCCTACTGCTTTATCGCCTGTGACGATAGAAGAAATACCCTCGGGTAAATTGTTTTCTTGTAGGATATCTGCTAATATTTTCTGACATGCTACTGCACATAAAGGTGTTTTTTCGCTTGGCTTCCAAACCACAACATCTCCACAAACCAATGCTAAACAAGTGTTCCATGACCAAACAGCAACTGGGAAGTTGAAGGCTGTGATCACGCCTAAAATTCCGTAAGGATGATATTGATCGTACATGCGATGCCCTGGTCTTTCTGAATGGATGGTAGAACCATATAATTGACGAGACAAACCAACTGCAAAATCACAGATATCGATCATTTCTTGCACTTCGCCCAAACCTTCTTGGTACGATTTTCCCATCTCGTATGAGACTAATTTACCAAGTACAGGTTTCATTTCGCGCAATTTCTCGCCCAACTGACGAACGATTTCGCCTCTTTTCGGTGCGGGAACCAATCGCCAAGACTTGAATGCTTCTTGGGCTTTTTGTATGATTTTTTCGTAATCTTCTTTGGTGTTCGATTTTACTTTTCCGATTTCTTTTCCGTCTACCGGCGAATAAGAGGTGATAAATTCGCCATTAGCAAACCAATCAAGACCAGTAGAACCACCTAGATTTGTTTCTGCTAATCCTAATTGTTTCAATTCATTTTGTAATGTCATTTCACTATTTATTTGTTGTTTTGAGTTCACCAAATTAACTAATTTTCTTTTTAATTTAATGATAAACTTGTAAATATTTCCTTTAAACCCTTTATCAAGTGGATAAATCTTTTTAGTTTTAAGCACTCAAAATTACAAATATGAATCATACGACAGACTACTACTTAATTGATGACTTATTGACTGATGAGCACAAATTGATTCGCAATAGCGTAAAAGATTTTGTGAGAGAGCAGATCAAACCCGTAATCGACAAACATGCTCAAGATCACACCGAAATTCCTGATTTGATGAAAAAATTGGGAGCAATTGGTGCTTTGGGACCCTACATACCAGAAGAATATGGCGGAGCTGGATTGGACCAAATCTCCTACGGATTGATTATGCAAGAATTAGAAGCGGGCGATTCTGCAGTGCGTTCGGCGGCATCGGTACAATCGTCATTGGTGATGTTTCCAATTTTCACTTACGGATCTGAAGAGCAAAAACGCAAATTCTTACCAAAATTAGCCTCGGGAGAATTTATCGGTTGCTTTGGACTCACCGAGCCTAACCACGGATCGAATCCAGCAGGAATGGAAACTCGTCTGAAAAAAGTAGGTGATAAATATGTACTGAACGGAGCGAAAATGTGGATAACGAACGCGCCCGTTTGCGATCTTGCCGTTGTTTGGGCAAGAACAGAAGACAACAAAATTGCAGGAGTTATTGTAGAACGTGGTATGCCAGGTTTCACCACACCAGAAACCATGAACAAATGGTCGCTAAGAGCCTCTAGAACTGGTGAACTGGTTTTTGAAGATGTCGAAATTCCGGAAGAAAATATTTTTCCAGACGTTGACAGTCTGAAAGGACCATTGTCTTGCCTCAACTCTGCTCGTTACGGCATTTCTTGGGGTGCGATAGGCGCTGCAATCGATTGTTACGAAGTCGCCCTGAAATATGCTTTGGAGCGTCAACAATTCAACAAACCCCTTGCGTCTTATCAATTACAACAAAAGAAATTAGCAGAATTCATTACCGAAATTACTAAAGCTCAACTTTTGGCTTGGCGATTAGGAACGTTGAAGAACGAAGACCGCGCAACGCCAGCTCAAATCTCGATGGCAAAACGCAACAATGTGAAAATGGCTTTGGATATCGCAAGAGAATCGAGACAAATTTTAGGTGCGATGGGAATCGTTGGCGAATACCCGATGATGAGACATGCTGCTAATTTGGAATCGGTAATTACCTACGAAGGTACTCACGATGTGCATTTGTTGATTACTGGAAACGACATCACCGGAATCAACGCTTTTTAAATAAAAACAACATGCAAAATAGATTTGTTGCATTGCTCTTGCTATGTGGATTTTGGGGTTACGGACAAAATTCGTACAAAATCTTCTACGAAAAGTATTCGAACGGAATCACGATAGAAGAAGAAAATCCGATTGCCGTTTGGGCCAATGAACAAAAAAGCATCATGACCACTAAGGCGACTCTTGAGGGTAAAAAACAATACCCTCAGGAGTTGATTATCTACCAAAAACATGATTCTATTTTGCATTACATGACCTACCTTTCGCAAGATTCGATCATTTCGACCAAAAAAAACATTGCTTTTCGAGCGTCTAATTTCAAAAAGACCTCTAAAACAAAACGAATTCTTGGGATAAAGGCAAAACACGCCGAAATCAACATCAATTCGAATAAAATAGACCTGTGGTATGTAGACAATATGAAAATAGAAGCTGCACCCAACGGAATTGGATTGCCACTCGGTTTTGTACTCGAATACGAGCGAAACAACAATTATTCGATTCGGGTAGCCAAAATTGAAGAAGAAAAAAACTCGAACTCAGTGCCAGTTTTAGCTGAAAATCTGGAGGAGTATTACCTCGACCCACTCGATTATTCGAATCTTATTTGGAAAAGCAAATTCACAAGTATACCTATTTTCGACCATCAAAAAATTCATTTCGATCCTTCTTCGACATCCGACACCAAAATTCTTCGGTTTGCAAACGGAACTGTTGCGGTAAAAAAAATTAGCTTTCCAGAAATTACCGAAAATCAGCAAATTTTCTTAGAAGCCAATCAACATTCCAACGGTGATGCCTACGATCGCACGGGGTCTATTTTTTTGATACCTACCCAGCATTCGCCCAATTTCTTAGAAGGAATGCAAAAGGGGGTGAACACCCTTCCGTTCTATTCCACAGGAGATGGGAAAAAGTATCAGGGAGTTGTGCGAAAAGATCAATACGAACCAATTGTAGAGCTGATGCGTTTTTTCACGCCATTCGGCATACAAAAATTCAATCATATCGAACTCAAAGATAGAACGTGGCTTCGTCAGGCAGATTATCGCCAAGATATTTCGGAATTGCGAACGCTTTTATCGAATCAGACGGTTTATATCGGCGTTTTTATCGGCAATTATGACCAAGGCGGCCATATGATCGATGCAGAAATTACGATACATCATGGACTGAAAAAATTGTTTCCATCGTCCAAAGTCATCCCTTTATTCAATACTTTGAACGTGATGGAAATGGGCGGACAAGAATATGGAAGCATGTTTGCAGATTCGAAAGGATTGGTGGTCGAATTCGAACTCAAAGAAGAATTGAAAAATGCCCAATTGCGATACCTAACAAGTGGACACGGCGGTTGGGAAAATGGAGATGAATTTCTACCAAAACCAAACCACATCAAACTCGATGATAAAGAAATCTTCAACCTGATTCCTTGGCGAACAGAGTGTGGCAGCTACCGCAATGCAAATCCGGCATCGGGCAATTTCGAAAACGGATTGTCTTCTTCTGATTATAGCCGATCGAATTGGTGCCCGGGTACAGTGACCAATCCGTATTACATCCCAATTGGAAACCTCAAAGCAGGAAAACATACCTTACAAATTAAAATACCACAAGGCGGTGTCGAAGGCAATAGTTTTAGTTTTTGGTCGGTTTCTGGTGTATTAATCGGCGAATAAATCTTTAAAATTTTATTAAATCTTACAACAATTGAGCTTTCCGAAATATAAATTGTAATTTTGTTAACTTAAATTCGACAATCGAAAATCTTTCTATGGAATACAATACAGCCAGAGAGCAACTTATAATCCCCGAGTACGGAAGACATATACAAGAAATGGTCAATCATTGCATGACAATAGAAGACGAAGAAGAACGCAATGGTTTTGCCCAAATCATCATCGAAGTGATGGGAGAAATGAATCCGCATTTGCGAGATGTTCCCGATTTTCAACACAAACTGTGGGATCAGATGTTCATCATGTCTGGTTTTGCGTTGGATGTAAAATCGCCCTATCCGATTCCTAATGCTAAAAACACCATCAACAGCAGACCAAATCGAGTTCCTTACCCAGTGAGTATTGCAAAGTACCGCTATTACGGAAACAATATTCGCAAAATGATCGATGTAGCCCTCACTTGGGAAGATGATGAAAAACGCGAAGGATTGGTGTTTGCAATTGCCAATCAGATGAAAAAAAGCTATCTGACCTGGAATAAAGACACGGTTGAAGACGATGTGATTTTCAATCACTTATACGAGTTATCTGAAGGAAAAATTGATCTAAGAAATACCGAAGAAAGTTTGGTCGCAGCAGATCGAATAAATGCAACTCGATCTCCACATCAATATCAAAATCAAAACAAGAAAAATCAAAACAAAAACCGTAACAATCACAATTACAAAAAATAATTTCTGCTTTACAAAATGTCGATATTTAAGATAAAAGGAGGAAAACCATTGAGTGGTGAAATTAGACCTCAAGGAGCAAAAAATGAAGTTTTACAAGTATTATGTGCTGTTTTACTTACCGATGAAAAAGTAAGAATATCCAACATTCCCGATATTCGAGACGTCAATCGACTGATAGAAATTTTGATGAATTTGGGAGTAAAAGTTCAGAAAAATGGCAAAGGCGATTATACTTTTCAAGCGAACAACCTCAATTTAGATTATCTAAAAAGTGAAGCTTTTCGCAAAGATGGATCATCGCTCCGAGGGTCTATCATGCTCATGGGACCGCTGTTGGCTCGTTTTGGTGAAGCTTATATGCCGAAACCAGGCGGCGATAAAATAGGTCGCAGACGGTTGGATACGCACTTTCAAGGATTTTTCAACCTTGGTGCGAAATACAGATTCAATCCAGAAGAAGATTTCTACGGTGCAGAAGCAAAAGACGGCCTCACTGGCACTTATATGCTGTTGGAAGAAGCCTCTGTAACCGGTACTGCAAATATTGTAATGGCAGCTGTGTTGGCAAAAGGAACAACAACTATATACAACGCAGCCTGCGAACCTTATCTGCAACAGCTGTGTAAAATGCTCAACCGAATGGGCGCGAAAATCTCGGGTATTGCCTCTAACATGTTGACCATAGAAGGAGTTGAATCTTTGAGTGGAACAGAACATGTTGTTTTACCCGATATGATCGAAATAGGCTCTTGGATTGGATTGGCAGCTATGACGAAATCGGAGCTCACCATCAAAGATGTCTCTTGGGAAAATTTGGGAATAATACCAGATATTTTCAGAAAATTGGGAATAAAATTGGAGCGAAGAGGCGATGATATTTATATTCCAAAACAAGATAATTATGAAATAGAACGTTTTATTGATGGGTCTATTCTTACCATTTCCGACGCACCATGGCCAGGTTTCACGCCCGATTTGCTTTCGATAATTTTGGTCGTCGCAACACAGGCTAAAGGCAGCGTTCTCATTCATCAAAAAATGTTCGAATCTCGCTTATTTTTCGTCGATAAACTAATCGATATGGGCGCTCAAATCATTTTGTGCGATCCGCATAGGGCAACGGTTATCGGGCTCAATCAAGAAACTCCTCTAAAAGCATCCGAGCTCACCTCACCCGACATTCGTGCTGGAATGTCTTTGCTAATTGCAGCACTCTCTGCCAAAGGAACAACCATCATTCACAACATCGATCAAATCGACCGCGGATACGAAAATATTGATGAACGTCTGAAAGCTATTGGGGCAGATATAACTAGAATTTAATCTTCCAACACAACAAACTTGATGTCAAGTATAATTGAATTTTTCACCAATTTTATTCATCGTCCAGATAAAGTCATTATGGATTTTATCAACAACTATGGCTATTGGATTTATGTGATCTTGTTCCTCATCATCTTTGCAGAAACAGGACTCATCATCATGTCTTTCATCATGCCGTTCCTGCCAGGTGATGCGTTGATTTTTGCAATTGGGATGATTGCTGCGAGTGACGAACAAAACCATTTGCACATCGAATACATCATTCCATTGCTCATGATTGCCGCAATATTGGGCGATAATGTCAATTATTACATTGGCCGAAAATTTGGAAATTGGTTGTTGGAGAACCCAAACCGATTCTACATCAAACCTCAACATTTAAGCAAAGCCACCGATTTTTTTAATGAAAATGGTAAAAAAGCCATTATCATTGCACGTTTCATGCCGGTTGTACGCACCATTATCCCATTCATTTGCGGAACAACGCGACTCGATTACCGCACCTTCATCACCTACAGTTTCATAGGCGCTGTTCTCTGGGTGGGTGCCATTTCGATATTAGGCTATTTTTTAGGTCAGTTTACCTTCGTAAAAGAGAATTTAGAACTGTTCATTTTCGGAATCATCATTGCTGCAAACTCGCCTTTGATTATCCGTCTAATCAAAGCTAGACTTCAAAAGAAAACAGATTCGAAATGATTCAATTGGGATTGATAGGTCGAAATATTGCATATTCTTTTTCGGAAAAATATTTTCAGGAAAAGTTTAAAATTTTAAATCTCGAAATCTATGATTATCGCCTTTTTGATCTGCAAAAAATTGAAGAAGTAACCACCTTATTCAACAACAAATCACTGCTCGGACTGAATGTTACCATTCCATATAAAACCGAAATTTTGACTTATTTAGATGAGTTAAGTGATGAAGCGCAAGTCATTGGAGCTGTGAACACTATCCATATAAAAAATTCAAAAAAAATAGGCTACAATACCGACGCATACGGATTCAAAGAATCGTTGACGCCGCTGCTGAAACCTCATCATCAAAAAGCCTTGATTCTTGGAAACGGCGGAGCTGCAAAAGCGGTAAAATATGTACTCAATACGTTGGGAATCGATTATCGTTTGGTAACTCGACAAGAAGACGAAAACCTGAATTTCGGCGACATCGACGCAGCCATTATCGAGTCGCATACCCTCATTGTCAATTGCACGCCTTTGGGAACTTTTCCTCAAATCACAGACGCTCCCAACATTCCTTATCGGCTACTCAATTCTAACCATTTGCTTTACGATTTGATTTACAATCCGATTGAAACTCAATTTCTGAAAAATGGGACTTCGAAAGGCGCTCAAACCAAAAACGGATTAGAAATGTTGCACCTACAAGCTGAAAAAGCTTGGGATATTTGGAATTCATAATCACGTTAAAGGTTGATTTTCTGCCAAACTTTTTTTAGTTTTGTTAGCAACTAAACTCTTTTTGTTATGGCAACAGCAATGGATAACCTGCATGATGCAGATGGAAAAAGCATCGAAAACAACGAATCGTACAAGGTAGAATCGACCACAGAAGAAAATTTACAACCCATAATTCCTGCAAAGGATTACGATAAGTTAAGTCTCGACCTTATTTTGGATGAGGCAAAACACTTGTTGAAAACATATCCAGTGCAAGAGTTGAGAGAACATTTTTTGCAAATACGAGAAGCGGCAACAAGCAAACTCGCTTTGGAAGCAGCAGAAAAAAGAGAACAATTCTTAGCCGATGGAGGAAATGAATTGGATTTCCGATTCGATAGTCCACTCAAAAGAGACTTTTACCTCATCTACAATGATTACAAAAAACAATTAGCAGCGTATTACGAAGAAAACGAAAAACAAGAGCGACACAATCTCGAAATACGTAAAGCAATAGTAGAAGAGCTCAAAGCTTTGTATCAGGATCCTAATGAGCAAAACAGTTTGTTGTTCAAGAAATTTAGAGACCTCAAAACACGTTGGCACAATGCCGGACGTATCCCAGCTTCGGAAGCCAATAATATTTTCAAAACTTATTATTTTCACCTCGATAATTTCTACAAATATTTGGACCTTAACAAAGAACTTCGCGAGATGGATATGAATCACAATTTAGAAGTTCGTCATTCGATCATCAAGCGAGCAGAAGAATTGGTTGGCGAAGAAAACGTACAAAAGGCACTCAACGAACTGCAATATTTACACCGGTTGTGGAAAGAAGAAGCTGTACCTGTACAAGAAGAGCATCGAGAACCTACGTGGAATCGTTTCAAGGAATTGACCAATAAAATTCATGATCGCAAAGCCGAGCTGAATGAAATGATCAAGAAAACGCAGGAAGATAATTATGCCCGCAAGCTCGCAATAATAGACGAAATTGCCGAAATCGCGAAGAAAGACGAACAAAGCCACAACGAATGGCAAATTGCAATAAAACGAATCAATGGATTACGAGAAGAATTCTTGAAAATTGGTCGAGTTCCGAAAAATGTAAACAACGAAGTTTGGGATAAATTCAAACAAACGACCAAAGAATTCAACCACAAAAAAAACTCGTTTTACAAAAACATGAAAAATGAGCAAGACATCAATCTGAAGAAAAAATTAGAATTGATCGAGATTGCTCGTCAACACAGCGAGAGTACCGACTGGAACAATTCGGTAAAGGTCATCAAACGCATCCAAAACGAATGGAAAAACATTGGTCATGTTCCACGCAAACAATCAGATCGAGTCTGGAAAGAGTTCAAATTGCTTTGTAATAACTTTTTTGACCGTTACAAAAAAAGGAACGAAGAAGAAACCGCAAAATTTGAGCAAAATTTAGCCGCTAAAAATCAAATCATAGCACAACTCAAAACCTTGGCATCTGTCAACGACACTACCAAGGATATTGAAGCTTTGATCGCGTTAGAAAAAAAATTCAATGCCATTGGAAAAGTGCCTGCAAAGAAAATGAACATAGCCACTGCTTTCCAAAAAGAGTTGGAGCGCAAAGTTCAAGAATTTGGCATCGCTGATGAGGCATTACAAGATTACCGTTTGAATTCTATTTTCGAAAAAGCTAAATCAGAAAATAATGCTGATCTTATCGACAACGAAATCATCCGTACACGCAAACTCATCGAAGAGTTGGAAAAAGAAGTAAATCAGTTGGAAAACAACATTTCGTTTTTCAATGATACAGATGAAAACAATCCGTTGCTGAAAAATGTTTATCAACAACTCGGCGAGAAAAAAAGCAAGTTGGCAGATTTGGAACAAAAGCTCAAAAAATTATACCAATACAACTCAAACGAAGCTCAACAAGAAGAACAGTCAACCGAAGAATAAAAATGTTTGATAAGCCTACGCACGAGTTTTTTATGGCTCGTTGTTTACAACTTGCTTCAAACGGATTGGGAAACACCTACCCCAATCCGTTTGTTGGTTCTATTATCGTACACCAAAACAAGATTATAGGTGAAGGCTATACGTCGCAATACGGCGGCCCGCATGCAGAAGTCAATGCCATAGAAAATGTAAAAGACAAATCTCTTTTGTCTGATTCTACTTTGTATGTAACCCTAGAACCTTGTGCACATTTTGGCAAAACCCCACCCTGTTGCGACCTGATTATCACAAAAAAAATTCCGCGAATTGTCGTGGGTTGCGTAGACCCTTTTGCACAAGTGAATGGCGAAGGAATTCGGCGTATGCGCGAACAAGGCGTAGAAGTCATTGTTGGGGTATTGCAAGAAGAATGTCTTACACTCAACAAACGTTTTTTTACCTTTCACCAAAAAAAACGACCGTATATCATCTTGAAGTGGGCCGAAACTTTCAACGGCTATTTTGCGCCTGTGCAACACGAACAAAAATGGATTACCAATATCTACAGCAAACAGTTGGTGCATTGGTGGAGAACGCAGGAAGAAGCCATTTTGATTGGCACGAAAACAGCCATTATAGACAATCCGCAACTCAATGCACGATTGGTCAATGCTCAATACCCAATCCGTTTGGTGATCGATAGAAGCTTAGAAATTCCAACAACTCATCACCTTTATGATACGAATTTTAGAACCATTATTTTTAATGAAATAAAATCGGCTGAGCTTGGCAATATTTCGTTTGTGAAATTAGATTTCGAGCAAGAAATCATCCCATCCATACTCGAAACACTATACCAAGAAAATATAACATCGGTCATTGTAGAAGGAGGCGTAAAAACGCTAAATTCTTTTATAAAACAAAACCTTTGGGATGAGGCGAGAATTTTCAGATCAGCAATTCGTTGGCAAGATGGGATAAAATCACCAGAAATCAAGGGTAAAATAATACAAGAAAAAACGATTCTGAATGATCATTTAACGGTAATTCGAAATGAGAGATGATGCGTATCTAACGATAGAAAAAGACGTAGAAGAAGTCGTTTTTAAAGAATTGGGAAGTAAATTCATCAATTATGCCTTCTACGTTCGAAATGAAGAAGAAGTTAAACAAAAATTGGACTATTTGTACGAACGTTGGCCCGATGCTACCCATCATTGTTATGCGTATATCTTGGGCATAGACCGGAAAAATTATCGTGCCAATGATGATGGCGAACCCAGCGGATCTGCCGGATTGCCCATCTACAATCAATTATTATCGGCCGAGCTTACCAATATTTTGGTGGTTTCTGTTCGCTATTTTGGAGGAACCAAATTGGGCGTTCCAGGATTGGTAAAAGCTTATAAATATGCTGCGCAGTTGGCAATAGAAAACGCACAAATTATTACCCGATATCTCACAAAAAGTGCTATATTAGAATTCAATTACGATCAACAAGGCATTGTAGAGCGAAACATCGAACGTGTAAAAGGTGAAATTATCAACCGAGAATTTACCGAAAAGTGTCGATTTACAGTGGAAGTACGAGCAAGTTTGATGGAAGAATTCAAAAACCAATTTGATGAGATGTATCAATTAAAGTTTACCGAACTCGATGATTAATTCTTTAACCTCGCTACGCTTTTTCTTTGCATTTGCTGTGTTTCTCAGTCATTTGACTTTTGTAAAAACCGATTTGCACTGGTACAATTGGCTGAAAAATGTAGTCTTCTTCGAAGGGTATTTGGGAGTAGGATTTTTCTTTATTTTGAGTGGTTTTGTTTTGGCGTTGAATTATCAGAATAAAATCAACAAACCGCACGAATTCAGTCTAAAAAATTTTTATATCAATCGAGTTGCAAGAATTTACCCTTTGCATTTGCTCACCTTTGCCCTCATGATTCCGTATGTTATTTTTCAAGATTTATGGAATCCCTTGGCTGCATTACTCAACCTTTTCTTGCTACAAGCCTACGTTCCGATTCAAGAAATTTACTTTTCTATCAACAATCCTTCTTGGAGTATTTCTACCGAGTTTTTCTTTTACATCCTCTTTCCTTTTTTGGTGATGATGCTCTATCGCTACAAATTTACCCGTTACATTCCGCTGGCTGCAATTCCGGTCATTATCTTTTCGGCACCTTATGTTGATATTGATTTTGAAAAAGGAATTTATTACATCAATCCGCTGGTGAGAAGTCTTGATTTTTTGTTGGGAATTATTTTGTACAACGAATACCGAAGGTTTTCTTACGCTCTGAAAAATGTTAATTTTACGGTCGGAAGCCTGATCGAGGCTTGCGCTTTTCTTGTACTTTTGCTGTTCTTTATTTTTCACCAAGATGTGAATCGCGTTTTCCGATACGGCATTTATTATTGGTTGCCCATGTCGCTCATCATCGTTACGTTTTCGATCGAAAAAGGCTTCATTTCGAGGATACTCAACCATCGCTGGCTGATCTATTTGGGCGAAATAAGTTTCGGATTCTATATGATTCACATGATTGTCATCAAATACGGTAACCTTTGGCTGGTAAATGTCAACGATTTTGTGAAGATTGGAATCTATTTTTTGGTTTCGTTGTTTTTGAGTTTTATTACTTTCGAATATTTCGAAAAACCGATTAACCGATGGATCAAGAAAAAGTATAAGCAACATTTGGCATCCAAAACAGTTCCATCCTAATTGTTTTTTCAGTTTTAAATAAAGATTTAACGCCTAACTTGCATCTAAAAAATAGCACGATGAACATCCTAAAAATAAGTTTTTTTTGTATAATCACTTCTGCGCTTCAAGCCCAAATTTACGAAAAGTTTCCTATCCAAAACACCGAAAGTTTCAGAGGAATCAGTTTCGAATCTGCCAATACCTTTGTATTTTCTGGCACCAACAACACCATTGGAAAATCGAATGACGCAGGAAAAACAATCGAATGGTTGAGCGTTCATCATCTCGAAACTAAGCACGATTTTAGAGACATAGAAGTACTGCAAGCCCAACATTATTTGGCCATGGCAATCGATTCGCCTGCTTATATTGTAGAGTCGAAAAATGGTGGAAAAACATGGACAACCGTTTACGAGAATTCGACCAAAGGTATATTTTTAGATGCCATGTATTATCATCCAAAATCAAAAGATGTCTTTGTTGTGGGAGATCCACTCGATGGCAAAATGCCTTTTATTGTCCACGCCAATGCATCGAATACCAAAGAATGGACAATCTTGAAGAAATTGAACAATCAATACCTACGATTGGCCAATCCAAAAGAAGCTTTTTTTGCAGCAAGTGGAAGCAATTTGTATGCCGATGAGCATCAGATTTTATTGGTTTCTGGCGGTGCAGCATCCCTACTCTATCGCTATACCAAAAAGGAAGTCCAAGGGTATCAGTTAGACAAAACCAACAGTCCTACTTCTGGTATTTATGGCATGGATTACAACCCAACATTGAATTTCGGAATTCTTGTGGGTGGAGATTATACCAAGCCTAATGCAGACGATAATAACTTTTATAAATTCAAAATTGAAAATAACAAAGTAGTATTCACTAATATGTATTCGATACCCAAAGGCTATTTGTCGAGTGTGAGTATCGTGAACAAAGATACATTTGCGGTGTGCGGACCAGGAGGTGTACAATACACTTCGGACAATGGTATCAATTGGAAATACCTGACCAAAGATGCTTACAATACTTGCAAAGTATCGCCCGACAAAAAATATATTCTTTTGGTTGGTCCGAAAGGAAATGTGGGAAAAATTTTATTATAAAAAAAAAACGACCTTTCGGTCGCTTTTTTATATTTAAAACAAGAAATAAAATGATTTGGAATCATTCAAATGTTTGTAAAAATATTTAGTAAAGTCGGAAACCTTTGCATGAACTGCGTTACCACTACTGATTCGTTTCACGTCTAATTCTTTTTGTGCTGCATAATCCAACGATTTAATGGTAACAAAGGTATTCAAAGGCAAAGCGCTGGCTGCCACTACTTTTTTGATATCTTCTTCTGTGTTGATTAGCGGAACAAAAATTCCGTCGGCACCTGCTTCTTCATACACCTTCACTCTCACCAATGTTTCTTCGAGTGCTTGGGGATGTTCGGTAACATAGGTATCGGTGCGGGCGTTGATGAAGATATCTTTCCCTTTGGATTTCAGGTGAGTTTTGATGGCGCTGATTTTATTCGCTAAAACTTGCATATCATCCAACTTGCGTTCAGCAGATTCGATATTACCGTCTTCCAAGTTTATTCCGACTACTCCTACGTCGACCAGCTTTTCTACGTTTTCGGCGAGTGTCGTAAGATCATTGGTAAATCCAGTTTCGATATCGGCACTTAGCAACAAGTCTGTAGAAGCGGCAATACGCTCGATCATATACAACATTTCGTAGAAAGACATATTTTCGCCATCTTCGTAGCCCAAAACATTGGCAATTGCATGACTCGAAGTTCCGATAGCTCTAAAACCTGCCTCCTCTGCGCCTTTGGCACTTATAGCATCCCATACATTGGCAATAAAAAGTGGGTTATCTTGTTGATGTAATTTTCTGAATTTTTCGACCATCACCGAATGATTTTTAAGATTAATAAATACTCAATAATCGTATAGAGAAATGTATTCCAAACCTGGTTTCAAGGCTTTAAATATTTGTTAAAGTTCTAAGAATTAATCCAAACGACCTTTTCGATTGGGTTCTTTCACTTCTGGCCAAGTCGCAACTTTTCCGTCGACAACTGGCAAGACACGTTTTTCTCGATCGATTAAACCTTCTTCTTCAGACGCCAAATAAGCAAGGCTTGCAATCAATACCACATTGTTGCGAACCTCATCAAAAACGATTTTATCGTAAGTATCTTTGTTGGTATGCCAAGTATAGCCAAAATATCCCCAATTGAGCGAGCTCAACATAAAGGCTGGAACGCCCGCAGAGACAAAAGATGAGTGATCAGAACCTCCTCCACTCGGCATGCCAGGGAAATTTGTTTCGATGTGTTTGCTCACTTCTTTGGGTACAGCATTCAACCATCGAGACCAATATTCGTAGGCATTTACAAATCCTTGTCCACTGATATTGACTACTCTACCTGTTCCATTATCTTGATTGAAAACTATTTGAGTGTTTTTCACAATTTCTGGATGATCTTTCACGAAAGCTCGAGAACCGTTCAAGCCTTGCTCTTCTGATCCCCACAGGCCAACAATGATGGTTCGTTTGTTGTTGGGATAATATTTTTTGATCAATCGAGCTACTTCCATCATGGTGATTACGCCAGTTCCGTTGTCGGTTGCTCCTTGTGCTCCGTCCCAAGAATCAAAATGTGCCGATAGAATCACATATTCTTGGGGTTTTTCTTTACCCTCAATATATCCAAGCGTATTGAAGGTTTTGGCTACGCCCAAATCTTTCGACTGAACGTCTAGTTTTATTTTTGTTTTTTTGTTGTTCGAAGCCAATCGATACAGCATGCTGTAATTTTCGAATTCGATATCAATCATTGGGATTTTCTTTGTTTTGGCATCAAAAATTCTGTTGGCTCCCATTATACCCGACCAATTAGAAATCGCTATTCCAACAGCACCTTTCGATTCTAAAAATTCTGCCAATTGAGCTTGGTTGTATCCAATTGCTTTCAAATAATCATCGTGCCTTTTTTTTGCCTCTTTCGCTTCATTCGTCAAACGCTCATAGGTCTCTGGCGTTGCAAATTCTTTCAACTGATAGTCTGGTCTACCAGATGGAAGATAGGGTGATAATAAAACAATTTTGCCTTTTACCTGATTGGTCCAAGCTTCAAAATCGTTTGCATTTTTTGGTAAAATGATAACCTCTGCTTCTACTGGTTTTTTGGTTGCCGGACTCCAAGCTAACTGGGTTGCGTTGAGCGACAATACTCGAGGATAGGTCATGGTAACCGATGAGGTACCTCGCTCCCACGCCCGCCATTGCCCATAGTTGTGTCGTTCGCCTCGAACTCCCCATTCTTTGAACTTTGCCATTGCCCAATCGTTGGCTTTTTCCATTTGTGGACTTCCGACCAATCGCGGTCCAATACCGTCTAATAATTCAAAAGCCATCTGCTCTAGATGGGTAGAAGTATAGACTTCTTGTTGTATGTTTTCGATAAATTTTTGCTGTGCATCAGGTGTTTGTGCAGTAACGAAAGCCGTAGCACAAACCAAAATTGTGGTTTGAAAATGATTTTTTAAACTCATGTTTTAATTTTTTTTTTTAAAAATATGTAGAAATTTGTAATTGACAAATTTTTCTATCGGATATGAATTTGTTTTTGGATATAAGCTAAAATCGAATCAAAGTCTTTTGGCGAAAACCACTGTACAGCTTCATCCTTTTTGAACCAAGTCATCTGTCTTTTTGCAAATCGTCGAGTATTCTTTTTGATTTCTTCTATCGCCAATTCCAAATCGATTTTCCCATCAAAATAGTCGAACAACTCACGGTAACCTACCGTTTGTAAAGCATTCAGATGGCGCAAAGGGTACAATGATTTAGCCTCTTCCAAAAGTCCTTCATCCATCATTTGATCTACTCGAAGATTGATGCGTTGATACAACTCTTCTCGGGGCAATTCTAATCCTATTTTGATGATTTCGAAAGATCGATTCGCTTTGGTTTGTGTTCTGAAGGATGAGAATTTCTCGCCAGTTCCGCGTATGATTTCTAAAGCTCGAATGACGCGTTTTCCATTGTGCAAATCGACTTGCTCGTAGTATTCTGGATCTTTTTCGGCTAGTTCTTGCTGCAAAGGCTCGATTCCTAAATCTTCGAATTCTTTGTTCAGGGTTGTGCGAATCGCAGCATCAATAGTTGGGAAATGATCTAAACCTTCGGTCAAGGCACGTTCGAATAATCCTGATCCTCCAACCAAAAAAGCGATGGTTTTCTTCCTAAAATATTGTTCTAATTTTTGAAGTGCGTCGCGTTCAAAATCTCCAACCGTATAGGTGTCATGAATGGAAGTGTGTTGTATAAAATGATGCTTTACAGCTTTCAACTCTTCTTTTGTCGGAACAGCCGTTCCTATTTTCATTTCATGATAAAATTGGCGAGAATCGTTAGAAAAAATTTCAGCATCAAATCGCTTTGCCAAAGCTATGCAAAGGTTTGTTTTGCCTATTGCCGTAGGACCAACGATACTAATGAGGTATTTTGTTTGTGATGATTCCATTGAGATTTCAAATACGTTGCAAGTTAAGCTCTAAACTTGAATTTAAAAATTACTAGCCTAGGAATTATAATGTTTGTTTACTTCTTGTTTTTTTTATTAGGTATAAAAATCATTCAACAAAAAACTGGAACAGAATATATTAGGTAAAAATCAAAAAAAAACCGAAACAATAGCTTCGGTTTTCAACGTTTATTTTTAGAAATGTTCGTTTTACATATTTCGTCGATACTGTCCTCCCACCTCGAATAATGCGGATGTAATCTGCCCGAGCGAACAAACTTTTGTGGCTTCCATCAAAACTTCGAAAATATTTTTGTTGTTGATTGCTGCTGTTTGCACTGCTTCTAATGCTTTTTCTACCGCTTCTGCTTGGCGTTTGTTTAGGTTTTCTTTGGTCTGAATCTGGAATTGCTTTTCTTCCTCGGTTGCCCGAATCACTTCTGCCGGAATAACAGTCTTCGAACCAGTCGAACTCAAGAACGTATTCACACCAATAATAGGATAATCTCCGTTGTGTTTTAAGGTTTCGTAATACAACGATTCTTCTTGAATTTTCGAACGTTGATACATGGTTTCCATTGCACCTAAAACGCCTCCACGCTCCGTAATTCGATCAAATTCGGCTAAAACGGCTTCTTCTACCAAATCGGTCAATTCTTCGATAATAAACGAACCTTGTATTGGATTTTCGTTTTTCGCTAATCCTAATTCTTTATTGATAATCAACTGAATGGCCATCGCTCTACGTACCGATTCTTCTGTTGGCGTCGTAATCGCTTCATCGTATGCGTTGGTATGTAATGAGTTACAGTTGTCGTAAATCGCATAAAGCGCTTGCAAAGTTGTTCGAATATCATTAAAATCAATTTCTTGTGCATGTAACGATCGACCAGATGTTTGGATATGATATTTCAACATTTGTGCTCTTTCGTTTGCGCCGTATTTTTGTTTCAATGCTTTCGCCCAAATTCTTCTTGCTACTCGTCCGATCACCGAATATTCCGGATCGATTCCGTTAGAAAAGAAGAACGATAAGTTTGGTCCAAATGCATTGATATCCATTCCTCTCGACAAATAATATTCTACATACGTAAAGCCGTTTGCCAATGTAAAGGCCAATTGCGTCACCGGATTTGCCCCAGCTTCGGCAATGTGGTAACCCGAAATAGATACGGAATAAAAGTTTCGAACATTATGATCGATAAAATATTCTTGCACATCGCCCATCAAACGCAAAGCAAATTCGGTAGAGAAAATACAGGTATTTTGCGCCTGATCTTCTTTTAGGATATCTGCCTGAACGGTTCCGCGCACTTGCGCCAAAGTATGTTTTTTGATTTCTTCGTACACTTCTTTTGGCAAAACTTGATCACCGGTTACGCCCAACAACATCAGTCCTAAACCATCATTGCCTTCTGGTAAGTCGCCATTGTATCTTGGTCTTTCAAAGCCTTTATCTTCGTAAATCGCTTTTATTTTGGCTTCTACTTCAGCTTCTAATTCATTTTCTTTGATGTATTTTTCGCAATTCTGATCGATGGCTGCATTCATAAAAAAGCCTAACAACATCGGTGCTGGTCCGTTGATGGTCATTGAAACCGACGTCATCGGATGCGACAAATCAAAACCAGAATATAATTTTTTAGCATCATCCAAACAACAAATGGACACACCAGCATTTCCGATTTTTCCGTAAATATCTGGTCGGTGCCCTGGATCATTTCCATAAAGTGTTACCGAATCAAACGCCGTTGACAATCTTTTGGCAGGCATTCCTTTCGAAACATAGTGGAAACGACGGTTTGTACGCTCTGGTCCTCCTTCACCAGCAAACATTCGGGTAGGATCTTCTCCTTCGCGTTTGAATGGATATAAGCCCGAAGTGAACGGAAATTCTCCTGGTACATTTTCTTGCAAAACCCAACGCAACAAATCGCCCCAAGCTTCATATTTTGGTAAAGCTACTTTTGGAATTTGTAAGTGTGATAAGGATTCTGAATGGGTTTTTATTTTGATTTCTTTGTCACGAACCTTGAAACTATAAATTGGATTTTTGTATTTATTTACCTTTTCGTCCCAAGTAATGATCACTTCCCAATTGAAAGGATCTAAATTTCGTTTTAATTTATCGAATTCCGCCAAAAGAACTTTTGACAATTCTTCGTTTTCGGTTCCGATAATTTCAATTCCGTGTTGCGTCAGTTGCGGCATTTTTCCCGAAAGAGTTTCGATGGTTTTGAAAATTCCGTATAATTTTTGTGCCACTTCTTTTTGTGCAGATGCTTTGGCATCGTAAGCGCGATTATTCTCAGCAATCTCTGATAAATAGCGTGTTCTTGCCGGAGGAATAACAAATATTTTTTCTGACATTTCTTTTGTAATTTCAAACGATGAAGTCAAATCTGCACCCGTTTTTTCTACCACTTTATCGATGATGGCTTTGTAGAGTTGATTGGTTCCTGGATCGTTGAATTGAGAAGCAATCGTACCAAAAACAGGCATTTCATCCGGATTTACATCCCAGAGATTATGGTTGCGTTGGTATTGCTTTTTCACATCGCGAATAGCATCTAAAGCGCCTCTTTTATCAAATTTATTGATGGCCACAATGTTAGCAAAATCCAACATATCAATTTTTTCTAATTGAGTAGCCGCACCAAATTCTGGTGTCATGATATAAAGTGATGCATCTGAATGATCGAGAATTTCGGTGTCAGATTGTCCGATTCCGGAAGTTTCTAAAATGATCAAATCAAAATTAGCCGCTTTCAAAACCTGCAAAGCTTCTTCTACATAGCGAGACAAAGCCAAATTGGATTGGCGTGTTGCCAACGAACGCATATAGACACGCGGATTATTGATCGAGTTCATACGAATACGATCGCCCAATAAAGCACCGCCTGTTTTCTTTTTAGATGGATCTACCGAAACCAAAGCGATGGTTTTTTCTGGAAAATCAATCAAAAAACGGCGAACAATTTCATCGACCATCGACGATTTTCCTGCTCCACCAGTTCCAGTAATTCCGAGAACTGGCGCCGATTTATCGGTTACTTTATCATAATCAAAAACTTTCAGAAAGTCTTCTTCTCTATTTTCTGCCAAAGAAATTAAACGCGAAATGGTTGTAACATCTTTGTCTCGTAACGATTGGTACACATCTTTACCTTCGGGCAACTCTAAATTACCTGTTGGAAAATCGGATTTCTCGACCATATCGTTGATCATCCCTTGTAAACCCATTTCACGGCCATCATCGGGCGAATAAATACGGGTAATTCCGTAATCCATCAATTCTTTGATTTCGGTCGGAAGAATTACTCCGCCTCCACCACCAACAATTTTGATGTGTCCTGCTCCTTTTTCCTGAAGCAAATCGTACATATATTTAAAATATTCATTGTGACCACCCTGATAAGAAGTCATCGCAATTGCGTTTGCATCTTCTTGTATCGCTGTGTTCACCACGTCTTCTACTGATTTGTCATGACCCAAATGGATCACTTCGCATCCGGTAGATTGAATGATGCGGCGCATGATATTAATAGCGGCATCGTGACCATCAAACAAAGCCGCGGCAGTCACAACCCTGACTTTATTTTTGGGTTGGTATATTTTCGGTTGAAAAGGCATCTGCTTGGTATTATTTTGATCGTTAACTACTTCTGACATTTTGTATTTTTTTCATTAGGGCTAATATACTGTAAAACGCTATTCATCTCCCTATTTCGAGCTTATTATTTTAGAAAAATAAACACTTATTTTGCTGATTTCGTAAAAAACCCAATAACGGTAGACTTTTTGCACACTTGACCTTAAAAATATAAAAATTATGAAAAACTTATTTTTAAAATTATCCTTAGCGGGAAGTATTTTTTTAGGATTACAAACCGCACACGCACAGACTCCCTACAAAACTGCGTTGGGTTTGGGAATTGATTTTGGAGATGGCGAAACATTAGTAGGACCACAAATCAAACATAATTTCAACGGTCCACATGCGGGTAATGCACAGGTTTTATTTGGAAATCACATCACCGTTGTTGGGGTAGATTACTCGTACAACAGCCCGATCAGTGGTGCCAATGGCTTGGGTTGGTATGCTGGTGTAGGGCCTCAAGTAGCATTTGTAGACCATGGCAATCACGATAAAACCTATTTCGGAATTCGACCTGCTGTTGGGTTGGAATACAGAATACCTTCTACGCCACTTGGGATGCATTTCGATTGGAAACCTTGGTGGAATTTATCGAATAATACCAATTTTGAAGCAGGTAGATTTTCATTCGGACTCAAATTTGTGTTGAAATAATGTATTAAAAATTAGAAATCCGAGACTCGATCGAGCTTCGGATTTTTTGTACAGAAGGTTTTTTTAATTAATAAAAACCGCCTTTTTTTATTTTTTGTTTAAATCCGTACGCACAATGCCTGCAGTTGTTACCGCAACATCGACCTTTTTGATAATGGAAGAATTCTGTAAAAACCCAATACTGATTTTCGATATAATAATGCACTTCGGGTATGTACATGCTTCGGTCTTGCGGAAACGGATATTGCTTGGCTAAATCGGCATAACCGTCCAATGTTTTGAGGCATTTCTCACATAGACAATCATAATAAGTCTTCCCCAAAAAAGCTTGTGTTTCGGGTTTCAATTCGAGGGAATTACAATTGCATTTCTGGATATCGTCTGCAAGACATTCAAAATCTTGGTGGCAACGCTGACAATTCTTTATACTCATTAGATTTTTTACTTCATCAACAAACTTAGTAATTTCTTCACAAATGTTTGATAAGGCATGCGCATGAAACGAGTGAGCGAAAATATCCTGCTCGAACGCAAAACGGGCTTTTGATGCGAAAAATCGTAAAAACCAAATTTACCCGTGGCTTGTCCCATTCCAGAATTATTCACTCCGCCAAAAGGCAGATTGGGATGCATTATGTAAGACATCGTATCGTTGAATAACAATGCCCCAGAAGAGGTGTTTTGCTCAAAAAAATTTCGCCAAGCTTTTTGATTGCTCATCACATACATCACCAAGGGTTTTTCTTTCTTGTTGATGAACGCTGCCATTTCTTCTTTGGAATCGAAACAAACAATCGGAATGATTGGTCCAAAAATTTCTTCTTGCAACAAACGAGAATCAGGGTTAAGATTCGAAACGATAGTTGGCGAAAAGTACAAATCTTCAGCGGAATAATTTCCACCGAAATCAACAGTAGCCCCCTTTGATTTTGCATCGTCGAGCATTTGCACCAAACGTTGATGATTTTGCAAATTAATGATTCGCGCAAGATTTTCATCGGTCGAAATATCCTCGCTGAAAGTCGATTTTATTTTTGCAATTAGCTTTTGTATCAACTCATCTTTTCTTTGTTTGGAAATGAGCACGTAATCTGGAGCAATACACGTTTGTCCCAAGTTGATGAATTTTCCGAGCATCAGTTTTTTGATGGCGAAATTCAGGTTGATTTTATCATCGATTACAAACGGAGATTTTCCGCCTAACTCCAATGTACAACTCGCCAAATGTTGTGCGGCAGCTGCCATTACAATTTTACCAACCTTTGGAGATCCTGTAAAGTGAATGTGGTCGAATTTTTTGGCCAACAAATAAGTGGCTTCATCTACCGCTCCTTCTACAACCGCCACGTGTTTGGGCTCAAAAACTTTTTCGATAATTGTTCTCAGTACCTTGTTGATATTTGGCGTGAATTCAGATGGTTTTATCAGCACTACATTTCCGGCAGCTACAGCGGCAATCAAATGCATAATAGGAATTTGAAAAGGATAATTCCAGGGCGAAAGAATGAGCACCATGCCCTTTGGTTCATACATCAATTTGGCATCTGCTCCAATAAAATGGATGCTGTTGGGTACTGATTTTTCTTCTGCCCAAGATTCTAAATTTTTCAGATAATCTTTGATTTCGGTGATCAGCGGAAAAATTTCGGTAAGCACAGCCTCGGTAGGATGTTTTCGCAAATCTGAAAACAAAGCCTCTTCAATCAGTGGCTGATGAGCCAAGATTTCTTCTTTCAGCTTCTTCAAAAACTGCTTTCTTGCTTTTATGGTAAGTTGCGCGATTTGCGGTCTTGACGCTTTTTGGATTTGGTACAAGTAATCGATTGATTCTTGATATGACATGCTGGTTTGTTTTTCGAGATTTAAACCAAATTTAATCTTTTAATTCGTGCTTTATACCCTAAATTTGTAAAAAAAGATTAAAATGAATTTGAAAAAATTTTTCTTAGGATTCGCCCTGAGTTTAATGACGGTAAATGCCTTTTCGCAGCAAGTAGAGCGTCCGAAACTTGTAGTCGGTATTGTGGTTGACCAAATGCGTTGGGATTATCTATACCGTTACCAAGACCGATATGGTAAAGGTGGTTTCAATCGACTGTTGAACGAAGGTTTTTCTTATGAAAATACCCTCATCAATTATATTCCGACCTTTACTGCAATTGGTCATGCTACAATTTATACGGGTAGCGTACCAGCGATTCATGGTATTGCGGGTAACGATTTTATCATGCAATTGTCTGGTGAAGAAATGTATTGTACACAAGACGACAGCGTGAACGGAGTTGGATCGACGGGGAAAGCTGGGAAAATGTCTCCCAAAAACCTCTTGACTTCTACCGTAACCGATCAATTGAAATTGGCAACCAATTTTCGATCAAAAGTATTTGGTGTTGCCATCAAAGACCGAGGCGGAATCTTACCTGCAGGACATTTTGCAGATGCGGCTTTTTGGTTCGATGGCGAAACAGGAAATTGGATCAGCAGTACGTTTTATATGGACAAACTACCCAATTGGTTGGTGAAATTGAACCAATCAAAATTTACTGATCATTATCTGAAAGAATGGAATACGCTCTATCCGATAAAAACCTATGTGAATAGCGATGCTGATGACAATATTTATGAAGGAACTTTCAAAGGCGAGAAAAAACCTACTTTCCCACGCAACCTAAAAGCGTTACAAAAAGACAATGGTTACGGACTGATTCGCACCACACCTTACGGAAATACCATTACCATAGATTTGGCAAAACAAGTCATCGAGCATGAGAAATTGGGTAAAAACGAAAAGGGAATTACAGATTTTCTTGCGATGAGTTTTTCATCTACCGATTATATTGGGCATCAATTTGGGATCAATAGCATCGAGATTGAAGATACTTATTTGCGATTGGATCGTGAATTGGAAGAGTTTTTCAATTATTTAGACCAACAAATTGGTAAAGGTGAATACCTTGTTTTCTTAACTGCCGATCATGGAGCATCGCATAATCCACGCTATTTCCAAGACAAAAAAGGGAATGCGGGCTATTTCGAGATCGGCGAGGTGAAGAAAAACCTCAATGCACACTTGGCTCAATTATTTGGTGCAGATGAATTGGTTCGCTCGTTATACAACTATCAAATTCATCTCAATTATCCTATCGTAGAGGCAAACAAAATTAACGAAATCGAATTAAAAGATGCTATTATCAAATTTATGGAAAAAGTTGATGGTGTTTCTTTTGCCGTGGATACTGAAAGAATTGGATATGCGTCAGTGCCACAAAAATTGAGAGAACGAATTGTTAACGGTTATCATAAAAAACGCAGTGGTGCAATCCAATACATCGTAGATCCTCAATGGTATAGCGGAAAACAAAATTCTACGGGAACTACGCATGGTACATGGGCTTCTTATGATGCACACATTCCATTTGTTTTGATGGGATGGGGCATAAAACACGGAAAATCGTACGATGAAGTCTATATGACCGACATCGCGCCTACCATTTCTTCTTTATTGAAAATCGAAGCTCCGAACGGAAATATTGGTGACGCAAGAAGCGATGCCTTTGCAAAATAACTCGTGCATTAATTTTTCAAAAATATTAAATACCTTTAAAGTCATTTTAAAGGTATTTTTTTATGACCCAATCTGTACTAATTTCTGCCGAACAACTCTACAATTTAACTCAACATAACGATCTGATCCTACTCGATGCAACCATTGATAAGGTAAATGCAACGCTAAAAAATGAACCCTTAGAGGTGATTCCTGGCTCGTTTTTTTTCGACATCGAGCAGCGTTTATCAGATCATCATAGCGACTTGCCTCATACCATTATTGATGCCAAAACCTTTCAGAACTATGCGAGAGCCTTAGGTTTGGATTACGACAAGACAATTGTAGTCTACGATCGTTGGGGTGTCTATTCGTCGCCGCGGGCTTGGTGGACGCTGAAATTGTTTGGGTTTGATAAAGTTTATGTTTTAAATGGTGGTTTGATGAGTTGGAAAAATGCCCATTATAAAGTAGATACAAAACATCAACAACCGAAAAATAACAGTCAGATCGAAATAAAATTTGCGAAACAATGGCTGGCAAAATCAAAAGATGTATTGGAGCAAATAGACAATGCAAACTCGGTCACGATTGATGCTAGATCACCTGGAAGATTCAACGGTACAAGTCTAGAACCGAGAAAAGGTCTGAGAAGTGGTCATATACCGAATTCGTATTCATTGTTTTTTGAAGACGTGTTGAATCAGAATCAATACCAAACAGCGGCTGAATTGATCAAAACTTTCGAACGTATTTCATCCCAAGAAAACGAACTTATTTTCACCTGTGGTTCTGGCGTTACAGCCTGTATTTTGGCTTTGGCAGCTTACGTTGTTGGATATCGAAATATCAGGGTGTACGATGGCTCTTGGTCCGAATGGGGAAAAGATGAATCCTTGCCCATTGCAAAGTCTTGATTATTCTGATTTATCCATGCTGAAGAACAACAAAATCACAAAACTGATGGCAAAAGACAAGCCCATAGCAAGTGCAGAAAGTTTCATACTACCAGAAAATTCGATCAAAACGCCATAGATCACCAAACCAAAGAACAAGGCTGCTTTTTCGAACACATCGTAGAAACTAAAATAGGTTGTGGTATCTTTTGTATCTGGCAACAATTTGGCATAAGTAGAGCGAGACAACGCTTGCAAACCGCCCATTACCAATCCAACCAAAGCCGCCATCAGGTAAAATTTTGTTTTTACACTGGGATCATCTTTAGTCATAAAATAAGCAATAAAACAAGTAATAATCCAAATGAGCAATCCCACCAAAATGGTTTTCTTATTTCCCATAATACCCGACAAAAATGAAAACAACCAAGCCCCTAAAATGGCTTCGAGCTGAATAAGTAAGATTGTCAAAATCAGTTCAGCACTTTCCAAACCAATTTCCGAACTACCAAACAAAGCTGCTACCAGAAAAATGGTTTGCATCGCCAGACTATAAAAGAAAAATCCGCCTAGAAAGATGCGCACATTTTTGAATTGGTTCAATTTCTTAAACGTTCTTCCCAATTCTTTAAAACTTATCGAAATGATATTTTCTGAAATTTGCTGATTGGTTCGAGAATTGGGTAATATTCGCAGTGCATATTGGGCAAACGTTATCCACCAAATTCCTGTTAATAGAAAAGATAAACGAGTATAAAACAATTCTTGTTGTTGCCCAACAGCGGTCAGCTCGCCATCTGCTGATTTTTCTGGTAAAAACATAATCATCAGCAAACAAATGGTCAACAAGATTACCGAGCCAATATAGCCATACATATAGCCCCAGGCAGAAACTTTATCCATTTTTGCCTCTGAAACAATTTCTGGCAGATAGGCATTGTAATACACCAAACTACCCCAAAAACCAATACTTGCGGTAATATTGAGCAACAAGCCCAACCACACCAAACTGGCATCTTTGAAGAAAAACATCGCCATGCAAGAAAAAGCTCCAAGGTAACAGAAAAACCGTAAAAATCTGATTTTGTTACCGATTACATCGGCAATAGAAGATAATATTGGAGATAAAATAATGACAAAAAAGAAAGCGATTGCTAAAGAAAAATTGAACGTAGCCTCTGGATAAAGTCCCAAAAATTTGATCTGCTCTCCCAAATTATTGGTGGTCATCGCACTGTAATAAACCGGGAAAATTGCCGAAGCTATCACCAAAGAATGCACGCTATTTGCCCAATCGTAGGAAACCCAAGCTCTAATAAATTTCGGATTGTCTTTCTCTATTTGTTGTATCATATTCGTCTCGACGCTATTGAAAAATTGGTCTAAATCTACCAAAAAAATAACAACAAATCGATTAATTTTTCGTGAACTTTCTACAGATTAACGCTCACCACTTTGCAAAATCCATCCAAAATCGGGAAGGATTAGTCAAAAAAAATATAGCATCTGATAAAAACTAAACGGAAATGATTTTCTGCTATTTTGTCAGACACTATACCTTCAATCGAATGATTATATTCTTAAAATTCAGTCTAATTTATCGTTAGATTTCTTTTCGCAACCTCGCGACTGGAATATTCAATTGTTCGCGATATTTTGCAATCGTACGACGCGCAATCGGATAACCTTTTTCTTTCAAGATTTCGGTTAATTTTTCGTCGGTCAACGGTGAACGTTTGTTTTCATCCAAAATCACATCTTGCAAAATTCGTTTGATTTCTCTTGTAGAAACCTCTTCGCCGTCGTCATTCGTTAGACTTTCAGAAAACAAATCTTTGATCAAAAAAGTTCCATAAGGCGTTTGTACATATTTACTATTTGCCACGCGAGAAACCGTAGAAATATCCATACCGATAAGATCAGAAATATCTTTCAGAATCATTGGTTTTATCTTGGTTTCATCGCCTGTTAAGAAATATTCTTGCTGAAATTTCATGATGGCTTCCATGGTGACCATCAAGGTATTTCGCCTTTGTTGTACAGCATCGATAAACCATTTTGCCGAATCTAATTTTTGTTTTACAAACAGAACGGCTTCTTTTTGTTCGGCCGATTTGTTTTCGGTTTTTTTGTAGGTGTCCAACATTTCAGCGTAAGCGTTGGAGATACGCAATTCAGGAACATTGCGACCATTCAAAGACAAGTTGAGTTCTGTATCTTCGATAGTGATAGTAAAATCTGGTGTGATTTGCTCAACTATTTTACTGCTACTCGAAAAAGATTTCCCAGGTTTGGGATTCAAGCGTTCGATTTCGCTAATGGCATCGCGCAATTCATCTTCATCTACATCGTATTTAGCGATCAATTTCGAGTAATGTTTTTTGGTAAAGGCGTCGAATGATTCACTGATTAATTTTTCGGCCAATTCTACCGATTCTGTTGGTGATTTGGCTTCTAATTGAATCATCAGGCATTCTTGTAAATCTCGTGCTCCTACACCTACAGGATCCATTTTTTGGATATAATTGACCAATAAATTTTCTAAGGTTTTCTCATCTGTGATAATGTTTTGAGAGAATGCCAAATCATCAACCAAAGATTTTAGATCTCGACGAATGTAGCCATCTTCATCGATATTTCCGATAAGAAATTCTGCCAACTGATATTCTTCTTCTGTAAGGCGATTGGTATACAACTGATTGACTAATATATCGATAAACGAATCTCCCTGTGCAAACGGCACCGATTTTTCTTCATCGTCGTCGCTGTAGTTGTTGGTATAGGTTTTATAATTTGGAATATCGTCATCGCTCAAATATTCGTCGATGTTGATATCGCTGGTGTCAATTACATTGTTCTCTTGAAACTCTTCGTTCCCATTTTCCCATTCGCTCTCACTTCCATTTTCGTATTCTTCTTCGAAACTCGAAGAAGCTTCATCCAAGGCAGGATTTTCTTCTAATTCCTCTTTTACCCGTTGTTCGAATGCAACGGTTGGCAACTGAACCAATTTCATCAATTGAATCTGTTGCGGAGATAATTTTTGTTGTAATTTTAGATTTAATTCCTGCTTCAACATAAGCTTTAATTTAAGATAATTAAATTATTAAAATTCAGCACTTTTCGGGTATCTTGGAAAAGGTATTACGTCGCGAATATTACTCATACCGGTAACAAACAATACCAGACGTTCTAACCCAAGTCCAAACCCAGCGTGTGGTACGCTACCAAATCTTCTTGTGTCTCGATACCACCAAATTTCTTCTTGGTCGATTCCGAATTGTGCAATGCGTTGATCCAAGACCTCTAGGCGTTCTTCTCGTTGCGAACCGCCAATGATTTCGCCTATACCTGGGAACAAAACATCCATTGCACGCACGGTTTTTCCATCATCGTTCAAACGCATATAAAATGCTTTGATCTCTTGTGGATAATCGAACAAAATTACCGGCATTTTGAAGTGTTTTTCAACCAAATAACGCTCGTGTTCTGACTGTAAATCGGCTCCCCAACCTTCGATCGGATATTTGAATTTTCCTTTTTTATTCGGCTTCGATTCTTTTAGAATTTCGATTGCTTCTGTGTAAGATAGGCGAACAAATTTATTCTTCAAAACATAATTCAAGCGTTCCATCAAACCTAAATCTGATCGTTCTTCAGCTGGTTTTTGTTTTTGTTCTTTATCGAATCGCTCTGTCAAAAATTCCAAGTCATCTTTACAATGCTCCATCGCATAAGTGATAACATATTTCAAGAATTCTTCTGCCAAATCCATATTTTGATCCAAATCGTAAAAAGCCATTTCTGGCTCAATCATCCAGAATTCAGCCAAATGGCGAGTAGTATTTGAATTTTCTGCTCTGAAAGTTGGGCCAAAAGTATAAATTTTACCAAGTCCCATCGCCGCAGCCTCGCCCTCCAATTGCCCAGAAACGGTAAGGTTTGTCGATTTGCCAAAGAAATCTTTAGAAAAATCTATTTTGCCTTCTTCGTCCCGCGGTATATGGTCGAGATCCAAATTGGTTACCCGAAACATTTCCCCTGCACCTTCGGCATCAGAACCTGTAATGATGGGCGTATTGATGTATACAAAGCCTTTTTCGTTGTAAAATTTGTGAATCGCAAACATCAAACTGTTACGCACGCGCATGATTGCCGCAAACAAATTGGTTCTGAAACGCAAATGTGCTTGCTCTCGCAGTTTTTCCAAAGTATGCGCTTTGGGCTGTAGAATCGTTTCTTGTACGTCGTCTGAATTTGCTATCCCAAGAATCTTAATATCCTTTGCAATGATTTCGATTTCTTGTCCTTTGCCTTGACTTTCAACGACTTCTCCTTGAACTCGCAAAGAAGCTGCTGTCGTAATTTGTTTGATAAGATTTTCATCAAAATTTTCGAAATCGACTACAATTTGGATGTTTTTGAGAGTAGAACCATCGTTGAGCGCAATGAACCGATTGCTTCTGAATGCTCTAACCCATCCGTTTACCGTAACTTTTTGTAAAGCCAAATCTTTCCCTTTTTGCAATAGGGTATTGACATCGTATGATTGCATAATTCGTTTTATATATTCACAAATTTATAATGTTTTATTTACCTTTAAAAATGAAAGGCATAATTTTTGATTATTAATCTTGGATTTCTTCTTAATGCATTCATACAGAAGTTGTTTTGTTTTTTATTTTAGAAAATTCTAAAACAAGTTCATCCGAAAGGTCAATTTCAAAAATAAGTTTTCTTTGAATTCAGGATATTGATAAGCTCCGAAACGATAATAAGCCCCGAATCCTAAGTTGTTGAAAATAAGATTATTAAACTCAATTCCACTCTCTTGGTAAAAATGGTTGAGCTCGTTAAAATTCAGAATTTGATGATCTTCTTTGTCAACCATATATCCGATTGCACCGCGGTAGATAAACATCGGAAAAATTTGCTTACGGAACAATGCAAAACCTCCAAAAATATGTTTGACATGAAAAGACAAATATTCACTCGAATAGAATTCTCCCGGATGCATC
The DNA here is from genome assembly GCF_900089075.1 of Vaginella massiliensis. Lineage (GTDB taxonomy): Bacteria > Bacteroidota > Bacteroidia > Flavobacteriales > Weeksellaceae > Weeksella > Weeksella massiliensis_A. Next base: position 322,476 of record NZ_LT593747.1, on the reverse strand, counting down.
GTCTCGAAATTATGAATTCCGGCAAGTTGTAGATTTTTTGGAAAACCACCATGCTTTGCATTTCCCATCACCTCGAACATCGTTGTGATTGGAACTTCGCCAAAAACCTTTCCTGTATTGATATTGAGATGCGTTTCACCAAAATAATTTTGGTAAATATCGTAATAAGAGAAATGAATTTTGAAAGGATCGTAATCTCCTCCAAAAATGCTCCAGTACTTGGTGGCATAGAGATAAAATTGCGAGATACCTTTGTTCAGCGTTACTTTGCCATAAGGCGTGCGAACAAACTCGTCTTTTGGCGCCCACCGCAGTCCGAATTGGGTGTAAAACAAATTGTAAGAAGCCTGATTGCCTCGATAGGCATAATCGAAATTTATACTCTGTTTGTCGAAATTTGTAGAGAAGTTGAAAGTAAAATTTCTGAACAAATCTTGCTCATAACCTACCGTATACCGATGATAGAAAAAATAATCGTCGTTGTAGATATTGGTAAGCGTTCTATTGATGAATCGATTGTAATTGCTCAATAGAATATTCGGTATTCTACCAGCTGCCGCCACGTCTTGAGCGTAATTGAAAAACAATCGACCAGAATAAGGTTTATTGACAAAAGCGTTGGCTCCGACACCAAATTTTAACGCTTCGTCTTTGAATCCATATCCGAAATAAGAGTTCAGATTATAATCTTCGCTCCAACTTTCGTTCGTCGAAATTCCTGCTCCAAGGCGCAAACCTTCATAATTATTGAAATCGAAAAATTTCGTGGTATCGACATCCAATTTACCGAATTTCAGCTTTCCGCCTGTAGATATGAAACGCAACAAACGCTCTTTGTTTTGGTATTCGTCGCCACTCAAACTGTCCATTACCGGATAGGTATTTTGCTCAATCTCGGTCAACGGAAAATACCGATAATCATTCAATACCTTATCGCGCTTTGGCTCATTCATATTATAGAAAGCAATTTCGTTTTCATAACCCGCAAACTCTTTTCGATTGTACAATAGCGGAGATTTCAGATCAGAAATAATCATTTCCATATTCACCAAAATCTTTTCTTTCTTCTCCTCTACTTCTGCACCATCGATATTTGCGTTGGCATTGTAACCAAAATTCCCAGCATCCAATACAAATTTTTGTTTTTTGGGAAACCAAAAACCATTTCGATATTGCCAATCTGCATCGATTTCTGCGATATTGTCTGATAAATAATTTTCTGCTTTGAACTTGGCAATTGCCATCGTTCGGTCGTCGATATACATCAACCCTTTGAACTGCGTTTCATTGGAACGCTTTTTTGGAATAAACGAAACGATGGTTGTCGGACGATTGTTGAATTCGATTTTTTCTTTTATAGAAAAGCGATAATACTCCAAACCTTCGTAAGATACGGGGTTTAGAACATCTCTGAAAAAGAAATTTATCGTTGGCTGATTGAATTGCAATGCAACTGGCTGAATTGCCATGTATTCGTAAATAGGCGAATTGAATCCAGAAATACGGGACGATTGCACAATGTTTTTGCGTCCGTATCGCTTAGAAAATTTATGATCCATCGCGCGCTCGCCGAAGAACAAATGACTTTTTTCTAAAATTTTTTTCCAGTGGTTGTTCAACGAATCTCTTAAGTTTTGAGGATTCTGAATATAGGGTATCGAATCTTTGTTGATTCCACTCCAATATTTTGTATACGATTTGAAAAAATAGCTTTCTACATTGGAAACGTCGTTTTGCTTCTGTTTGAGCAAGACTTCATTTATCAATTTTTTAGCATTGATATTCTGATCGATTTTCACCAAATCTACAGCATCGAGCTCGATGTATAGCGGTTCTAAAAAAACATCGATCAGGGTTTGATTCTCGGCAATCGAAATGATTTGGGTGTCGTATCCGTCTTGAAAAATCAAGAGTTTCGAATAGTATTTTGGAAGAACAAATTCACCTCGCTGATCGGTAAGCCCTATCAACTCATTCTCAACAGTCAAAATTTTTGCCTTTGCCACCCGAAATTCATCCGACGCGTCGAACACGCGTATGCTTTGCTGGCTGTAGCTAAAAGAAGAAATGAAAATCGCAAAACAAAGTAAAAATCTATTCATTCCTGGTTATAATTTTTTTTGTAAAGTAACTAAAAAAAGCAGCACAATGGCTGCTTAGGTTTCAAATATTTTCGAATGCTTGAATGTTAAAATTAAAAGTAATTAAACCTTCATAATTTCGGCATCTTTTTTTGCATAAGCTTCATCTACCAGTTTGATGTATTTATCGGTAAGATTTTGTACGCGACCTTCGTAATCTTTAATCATATCTTCCGATATATCTTTGGTATTTTTCAGATTATTGTTGGCGTCTTTTCGAGCATTTCTAATGCTTACTTTCGCATTTTCTGCATCAGCTTTTGCTATTTTAGAGAGTTCTTTTCTTCGTTCCTCGGTCAATGGTGGAATGCTGATGATGATCATATCGCCATTATTCGATGGCGCAAAACCGAGATTAGAGTTGACGATGGCTTTTTCGATCTCCCCTATCAAATTCTTTTCCCAAGGTTGTACACTCAAAGTCATGGCGTCTGGTGTGTTTACATTTGCAACCTGACTTAGAGGTGTTAAACTTCCATAATAGTCGACTTTTACAGTACTCAACATTGCCGGATTTGCTTTACCAGCACGCAATTTGCCAAATGCTACATCTAAGTGGTCTAATGATTTTTGCATTTGCGATTTTGCTTCATCTATGATCAAATCTAATTCTTCCATAAGTGCGATTTAATTATTGGTTACCAATGTACCTACGTTTTCTCCTAATATCAAATTTTTCAAATTACCTTTGGTATTCATATCGAATACAATAATAGGCAAATTATTTTCATCACTCAAAGTAAAGGCGGTCATATCCATTACTTTCAGGTCTTTTGTATAAACTTCTTCGTACGAAATTTTATCGAACTTTTTCGCTGTTAGGTCTTTTTCTGGATCAGCGGTATAAATTCCATCAACACGTGTACCTTTCAGAATTACATCGGCATTGATTTCTATAGCACGCAATACCGCTGCGGTATCGGTAGTGAAATATGGATTTCCTGTTCCTGCTCCAAAAATTACCACTCGCCCTTTTTCTAAGTGCCGTGTTGCACGTCTTTTGATGAAGGGTTCTGCGATTTGCTCCATACGAATTGCCGTTTGCAAGCGGGTTTTCAATCCAATATCTTCCAAAGCGCCTTGTAACGCCATGCTATTGATCACGGTTGCCAACATCCCCATATAATCGCCTTGTACGCGATCCATGCCCGACGCAACGCCTTGAACTCCTCTAAAAATGTTTCCTCCTCCGATGACGATTGCAACTTCACAACCCAAATCACTTACTTCTTGTATTTGTTCTGCATATCGTTTGAGTACGTTGGGGTCTATACCGTATTGTAATTCACCCATCAAGGCTTCGCCACTAAGTTTTAAGAGTATTCTTTTATATTTCATTTTTAAAGGATTTCTTTGCAAATATAAAGGATTTGCCAAAATGTTAAAGGACTTCGTTAGATTTTTTCGAAAATAGAAAGCGCGTTTTGCGTGGTAATCGTTGCAATTTCTTCAGGTGTTTTTCGATAAATAGTGACCAATTTATCTACAATATTGGTGAGATAACTGCTCTCGTTGCGTTTTCCTCGATACGGAACTGGTGCTAAATATGGACTGTCGGTCTCGAGTACAATTTTTTCTAAAGGAATTTCGTGGAGAAACTGATCAATTTTTCCATTTTTGAAGGTAACCACTCCGCCTATACCCAAATGCATATTGAAATCTATGGCGTGTTGCGCGTCTTCTTTGGTTCCGGTGAAACAATGAAAAATACCGAATAATTTATCGTCTTTTGCTTGTTCCAACACCTCGAAAATTTCTTCGAAAGCTTCTCGACAATGAATAACTATCGGCAATTCTTTCTCTTTTGCCCAATTGATTTGGGTAAGAAATGCATCTTGTTGGGTTTGCAAATAAGCTTTTTCCCAATACAAATCAATCCCAATTTCACCCACTGCTTTGAATTCTCTACTATTCAACCAATGCTTTACATGATTCAGCTCATATTCCACTGTATCAGGATGTACAGATGTTGGATGCAATCCCATCATCGGAAACAATTTTTCGGGATAAATAGCCGCTAAATTCAACATTTTTTCGGTATAAGTAGAATCTATAGCCGGCAAATAGAATCGTTCTATACCAGCATCTAAGGCTCGCTGAATTATTTCGGCTCGATCTTCATCAAACTGATCAGAATATAAATGCGTATGGGTATCAATTAACATTTCTTATTTTTTGTTCTAAAATTTCGATTTCATTATCGAAGTTATTACTTTTCAGAAACGAATTCAACCGTTTCATTTCTTTGCAAGTGTTATACAAAAAACTTTGATGCTGTAGCGTATTGGGGTTGAATGGGCGATGATTCATGGCTAAATTCACCTTATGAATTTGCTGATTGAGTTGTATCGTTTTTTCATCCATCCAAGTCTCCTGAAATTTTTGCCAAATATAATCTACTGCCAATTGGTTGGGATGAATCATATCTTCTTTATAAAATCGATAATCTCGCAAATCATCAATCATGATTTCGTAAGACGGGAAATAATGCAACTCGTTGTACTGCAAAACCAATTGGTAAACAGCGTTTATCAGGCGAGATTTACTCACATTATTCTCTACAATTCCGTCTTTTATATGCCTTACGGGACTTACGGTAAAAATGATTTTTGCGTTGGGCGCAATATCCAGAATCAATTTCACTGTTCGCAACAACGATTCGTAGATTTCTTGTGTTGTGAGGATTAATTTCTGAAATTCTCGTTGCGGAAATTTATGACAATTCGCTACAATTAAACCGTTTGATTTTATTTTATACACCCAAGATGTCGCCAGGGTAATGATAAAAAAATCGGCATTGCGCGCAAAAACATTGAATTTATCGATGGTCTGATTGATATGCGTAAGGCAATCGACCTTCGAAGGATTGCTAAAACTTGAATGATGATCCCACGAAAAAAACAAATGATTGTACTCGAAAATTTCGTTGGCAATATAATGAATACGAGAATGTACGCGTCCCACAGCGTTCTCGATGGCATACGGATGAAATAAATTGCCAAACGGATTGGTCTCGACAGTAAATTTAGCTTGATGTAATTGTTGACCGATTTCTTCGGCAAAACACGATCCTATCGACAACACTTTATGGTGATGTTGAATACTGAAAGGCGCTTTCTGAATCTTGACTTCGGTACGAAATTGCATGGTCTAAACTTGTCGATCGATTAAAATCGCACTCAACTCGCGCAAATAAAATTTTCGCTCATCTGGAATATTGATCTCATCAATCAATTGATTGGCTTTTTCGGTGTATTCTTTTATCAGTTTAGAAATTGCTACATTCACCTTCAATTTTCTGAAAAGCTTTTCTACCGCATAAATCTTGTCTACATTTTCGGCTTTTATATTATACCAATACAACAATTCATCTCGTTCTTCTGGCGAAGCCTCTTGCATTGCGGTTACAAAAAGAATGGTTTTCTTGTTTTCGTAAATATCGCCAGCATGTTTTTTACCTACTTTCACCGCTTTTCCGAAAACATCTAAATAGTCATCTTTCAGCTGAAAGGCAATTCCTAAATTGATTCCGACCTGATACAATTTTTCGGCTTCTTCTTCTGGCGCACTTGCAATGAGCGCGCCCATTTTGAGGCAACAACCAACCAAAACAGCGGTTTTCCCTGTAATCATTTTGATGTAATCATCGTACGAAATGTCTTTCAACGACTCGTAATTGATGTCGTACTGCTGTCCTTCGCACAACTCCAAAGCCGTTTTGGTAAATAGTTTGCTCACTGGTTTGTAAATCCCAACTGGCAAATCTTCCAAAAACTCATACGATTTGATGAGCATGGTATCCCCTGCCAATATTGCAGAATTCACATCGTATTTGAGATGTACGGTTTCTTTCCCTCTACGCAAGGGAGCAGAATCCATAATATCGTCATGCATCAAGGTGAAATTATGAAAATATTCTACAGCCAACGCTGGTTTTATTGCCATTTCTAGGTCCCCATTAAACATTTGATTCCCCATCAGTACAATCAATGGTCGAATGCGCTTTCCTCCCAAATCTAGAATATAGGAAATCGGTTCGTATAACTCTTTTGGTTCTTGTTTGATGGTATACCGATCAAATGATCGATTGATGATTTGATGTAATTCTTCTATTGAATGCATGATTTGTTTGATTACAGAAAGCAAATATAAAGTTTAATCGTCATTCTACACTTTTATAATTGGCGAAAAATATCAGCCGTCAGTTGGTATGATTATAATTTCATCCGATGATCAAAAATATTAGTCGACACGATAAATTCGTCAATCGCTGTATCTTCTAACAAGGTTTTGAGCTGATTTTTCACGGTTTCTGGTGAACCTATAAAGGTGAATGCCGTCATTTTCTTCAACAAATCTAGGTGTTGACTTCCCAAATTATCCAATGCACATTCATCTGGCGACAAAATCGGTTGTCGAGTATCACTGATGATATTTGCAAAAGCCTGAAACATGCTCCGTGAAAGGTAATGTGCCTCTTCATCTTGCTCGGCAACTATACAATTGGCACACAACATTATATAAGGTTTTTCTAAATGAAAAGAAGGTTGAAAGTGCTCTTTGTAAATCTCGTAGGCTGTAAAAAACTGCGATGGCGCAAAATGCCCTGCAAAAGCATAAGGTCTGCCCAATTTTGCTGCCAAAAAAGCCGAGTCTATACTCGAGCCTAAAATGTAGAGCGGAACCTCTGCTCCTTCACCAGGCAATGCCCGCACATCGGATTGATTGTTGGTGGTTGCAAAATACTTTTCCAGTTCTTTGATATGCGCTTCGAAATCATAATGCAAAGCAGCTTCTCCTCTTCGCAAGATGGTCGCCGTTTTCATATCTGTACCTGGAGCTCGCCCCAATCCCAAATCGATACGATTGGGATACATCGCTTCTAAAGTTCCAAATTGCTCGGCAATTACCAAAGGCGTATGATTGGGCAACATGATGCCGCCAGAACCCACCCTGATTTTTTGGGTATGTGCTGCCAAATATCCGATAAGTACCGACGTGGCAGAACTGATTACATTGGGCATGTTGTGATGCTCAGAAACCCAATATCGTGTATAGCCTAAATCTTCAGCAAAACGTGCTGCTTTGGCTGATTTCTCGAAGGTTTGATGAAAGCTATCACCCTTCATAACGTAAGCCAAATCTAAAATTGAATAAACCATGAAACAAAGATAAGGCATTGCATACGGTTTAGAAAATGTTGTTATCTATCCCAATCAATAAAAAAAAATCATGAAATTTGCACCCATGGAACACCCGATTTTACTTACCACGCTCAATGCAAAATACATCCATCTGAATCTAGCAATTCGCTTGCTATACGACCTCAATTCAGAACAAGATAAAATCGATTGGAAAGAATTTACAATTAAATCTGATTTTGATGAAGTTGCGCGTTTTTGTTCTAAATATGAAGTAGTTTGCTTTAGTTGCTATATTTGGAATATCACGCAAACTTTAGAGGTGTGTACCAAGATCAAAGCTCTGAATCCTACAACAAAAATTTTATTAGGAGGTCCAGAAGTAAGTTATGAGTTTGATGAAATCATTGCTCGAAACGATGTTGATTACATCATTGTTGGTGAAGGTGAAATACCATTTGAGCAATTTGTAGAGCACTATCCTCAGGTGGAAAATGTTCCGAATTTGGTCTACAAACTTCACAACGAGGTGAAATTCAACAAAGCACACCTGCAATTCGACATCAACCTTTTAGAGAATCGAAATCCTTACCAATATGATGACCCTAAGAATCTGAAACACAAAGTCTGCTATATCGAAACCAGCCGCGGATGTCCCTATAAATGCGAGTTTTGTTTGGCTAGCCTCGACAACAAAGTTCGATATTTACCCATGCATACCATAAAATCGAATTTGTTGTATTTGATGCAACATGGCAAAACAATTAAGTTTCTAGATCGAACATTCAATGTGAAAAAGGCTTTTACACTAGAATTATTTCAATTCATTTTAGATCATCACCGGCCTGAAAATGTTTTTCAATTCGAAATTACAGCAGATATTGTTCATCCAGAAATTATTGATTTTATCAATCAAAAAGTTCCAAAAGGTTTATTTAGATTCGAAATTGGCATTCAAACCGTAAATCAAGCGAGTAATTTAGAGGTAAGTCGAAAACAAAATTTCGAAAAAACAGCACACGTTATTCGGCAATTGCAAGATAAAATCGAAATGCATCTTGATTTGATTGTGGGTTTGCCTTTGGAATATATGTCGGATTTGAAATATAGTTTCGAAGAAACTTTCAAACTTTTTCCACCCGAATTACAACTGGGTTTTTTGAAATTTTTGAAAGGAACTCCTGTTCGCAAAAAATATGAAAACTACGGTTACGAATTCGATCCAAATCCACCCTATCAGATCATAAAAAGCGATTTTTTGAGCAAAAAAGAATTGGATGACATTTCTAAACTAGAGGTTGCATTAGAAGTCTATTGGAATAAGCCTAGAGCCGTCAATACACTGACATATATTGCATTGCATCATTCAATTTTCGATTTTTTGATGGGGTTAGGACAATATTTCACTCAAAAGTATCACGAACACAAGCATTCGCTTGCACAAATTTATGATGCTTTGTTCGACTATATTTCTACATTCGATGATCCTGTCTTGCACAATATGACGGTGATTGACTATGCGATTTTTCCAAAAACAATTCCCTCATCCATTCAAGGTATGATGCTGTCTAAAGTTGAGGTAAAGCGCTTGGTTTCGGAGTATAGATTGGATAAAAATTTTAGATACCATGCAATTCCGATTGATTTTGACTGGAATTATTGGAAGGAAAGCAAACGCATTCGTCGAGAAAAAAACTTGATGATCGTAAAATATGATGGTCGCACGCAAGCTGAATTTGGTTGTATAAAACAGTTCAAAACAAGTTTTTTATATTCAGAATCTTTATAAAAAACTTTGGAAAGTGTAATAAAAAATAGGTGTTTTATTCGAAAAACACCTATCAAATTAACTCCTATTGATATTGAAAAATACCATATTAACGTCTTCCTCTATCGCGACGCCCACCACTAAAAGATTTACGATTGCTGCGGTTATTGTTTGACTTGGCTCTGCTGTCTGAACCTTTGCGATCTCTGCGTCCACTGCGATCATTGTCTCTAAATCTACTTGGCTCTGGTTTAGAAATTTGTACATCGATTTCGTAACCGTCGCGATCTTGCCCATCAAAAGCAGTCAAAATGGTGTCGGTATGTTCTTCATCTACTTCGAAGAATGAGAAATTTCGTAAGATTTCGATTTTACCAATCTCTATGTTTCGATTTCTTGTAAATTCGTTGATCATGCCAATCAAATTCGGAGCTTTCACTCGATGTTTTTCTCCCAGATTGATATAGAAACGGGTAAAGCTTTTGTTCGAGCGACGCCCTCTTTCACGTCCTACGCCACGGCTATCAGATTTTACGTTGATGTCTTGCGAATTTTTGTAATAGTTCAAAAACTCGTTGAACTCTGTGGAAACAAAGCGTTTGATGATTTCATCACGATCCAACCCTTGCAACTTATCGTAAACGGTCTCCATATACGGCTCGATTTGCTCTTCATTTACGACTGTATTTTCAATTTTTTCGATCAAATTGAACATGCGACGTTCGCAAATATCTTCACCAGATGGCACGCGTTTCAACTCAATAGGTGAAGAGATGAATTTCTCGACATCTTTTATTTTACGCCCCTCTCGAGAGTGCGCAATGATAATCGAAATCCCTTTGTTACCAGCACGACCTGTTCTACCAGAACGGTGTACATAAACCTCTGGATCGTCGGGTAAACTGTAGTTGATGACATGCGTCAATTCGTTTACATCAATTCCGCGGGCAGCCACATCGGTCGCTACCAACAATTGAATATTTTTGTTGCGAAACTTTTCCATCACATGATCGCGCTGTGATTGCGACAAATCACCATGCAATGCATCTGCATTGTAGCCGTCTTGCATCAATTTATCTGCAACTTCTTTGGTTTCTCTTCTTGTCTTACAAAATACAATACCGTAAATACTTGGGTGGTAATCGGAAATACGTTTCAGTGCCAAATAACGGTCGCTAGAACGCACCATGAAGTATTGGTGTTCTACGTTTCTAGATGCCATATTCACCTTACTCACCGCAATTTCTACTGGTTTTTGCATGTATTGTGACGCAATTCGTCTTACCTCTTTTGGCATAGTAGCCGAAAATAACAAGGTTTGTTTTTCTTGTGGCGTCGACTCTAGAATCTCATCGATAGAATCACGAAAACCCATGTTCAACATTTCGTCTGCCTCGTCTAAAACAGTCCAAGTAATGTCATGAATTTTGAGTGCAGAACGGTTGATCAAATCCATGGTGCGTCCAGGTGTCCCAACAACGATTTGCGGATGATCTTTGAGTCCTTTGATTTGCTTTACGATGTCTGCGCCACCATAAACAGCCTGAATACGAACACCTTTGAGATTCGAAGCAAAGCTTTCCATTTCTTTGGTAATCTGTAGGCAAAGTTCGCGTGTTGGACACAAAATAATTGCCTGTACATTGCGTTTGCTCATGTCCAAACGGTCGAGAATAGGCAAACCAAAAGCGGCAGTTTTGCCTGTACCAGTTTGTGCTAATGCAATCACATCTTGATCTGATGACAAAATTTGTGGAATTGCTTTTTCTTGAATTGGTGAAGGACTTACAAAACCCATCGTTTCGACGGCAGAAAGAAGTTCGGGTCGAAGACCTAAATCTTTGAATGTTATCATTTTTACATCATGTAACCGGGATAAATCCATTTATCATTCATACCGGTAAATTTAATTAATTAAACAACGGATATGAAGAATAAAAATTAAAATGGCCAAGCAGCCCCAAAAATCCCTAAATGAAATTCTTAACATCCGACCTTCTTCCTTTGAAAAAGGCGGTGCAAATTTACAACAATTATTTTAATTACAAAACAACTATAAGGTGTATTGTAAATGATTCAATCTTTTGCCTACCAAAGTTTTAGATTTTTGCTGTGCAAATCCTAATTTGGTATAAAGCTGAAAAGCTCTCGGATTGTCTTCGTCTACCAACAAACCGAGTTTAGAATTTTTAGAATCGCGAAAATGCTGAATCACATGATGAATCAACTTGCCGCCTATTCCCATCCCTCTATATTCTGGGTTCACACCCAATGTATCGAGGTACCATTCACCGGCTTCGGTCTCATCTTCTACCGTTATTTTGTTGGAATAATGACGTTCGAGATGCTCCAAAACTGGTTGCCTCAATTCATCTAACCTACCACCATCGTAAACATTGATTGCGCCGACAACATTGCCCTCTACCTCTGCCACAAAAATATTTTCGTAAGAATATTGATTGTTTTCTTTGGACACAAAATATTCTAAAAACGCCAAAGCTTCTCCGTGTTTTTTCTGATTGATAAACGCGTACACAATATCTTCCATTGCCATGAACAACAAGTGGGCAATAGCCGAAGCGTCGCCTTTGGTTGCCGATCGAATTTTCATCATTAATATTTTTATTCAAAGTTAAACCTGAAAAATGACATTCGCCAAATTTGATTCCTGAAAATTACAAAACCGAACAAACTTTTGTTCGGTTTTGTAGGGTATGTTGCAAAATCTTGCTTCTTATTTAGCTTTTGCACCTTCTAAGGCTTTGTTATAGCCTTCTTTTACATCATCAGCTGCTTTTTTTGTCGCTTCTTTTACATCTTCAGCAGCATTTTTCGATGCTTCTTTTACATCTTTTGCAGTGTTTTCTATGGCGTCGCCTGTTTTTTGTGCAGCATCAGACACACCTTCTTTTACATCATGTGCCACGTTGCTCACACCTGTTTTTACATTATCCCATGCAACTTTTGCATCGTCCAATGTTTTGCGTGCTGCTTCTTCTGCGGCTTTATCTCCTTTGGCAATTGCCTCGTCCAAATCTTTTTGCGCTTGGTCTACTCTGGCTTGCGCTTCTGCTTCTGTAATTGCAGGTTCAACAGTTGTTTCGGTATATACTTCTATAGAATCACCAGTACCATCGGTAATTACTGTTTTTTCTTCTTTATTGGTACAAGCGGTTGCGAAAACCAATCCCATTAGCGAGATTCCGAATACTAATTTTTTCATTTTATCTTAATTTTAGTTTTAATTAACATCTGTTCGTGTTTCAAAAACTGAGCCAAATCATCTTTTTATTTTAGATGTTTTCAACATTCTATCGTTTCCAGAAATGTCTTTTTGGAGTTCGATCAACTCAAAATATGGCGCGACTAATTCTTTCATTTCCTTTCCTAAATATTGATTGATCTCGAAATAAAGTGCGCCATCTTTGTGCAAAGCACGCTGAGCTAATTGTACTATTTTTTCATAAAAAACCAAAGGATGCTCGTCTGATACAAAAAGCGCAGTAGAAGGTTCGTATTTCAGAACGTTTTGGTGCATGCTCGATTTTTCGAAGTTTCGAATGTAAGGCGGATTCGAAACAATCAGATCGAAAGCTTGCTCCAAACGAGAAAGTGACAAAATGTCTTGTACAACAAATTCAACCTCTGCCTCGTTCAGTTTTGCATTTTGTTTAGCGATTTCGATGGCATCTGGCGAAATATCCATTCCAATCACCGTTGCTTTTGGCATCATTTTTTTCAGCGCAATGGCAATGCAGCCGCTTCCAGTACCGATATCAAGGATTCGTATTGCTTGGTTTTCTTGATGATCTTTCACAATCCAATCGACCAATTCTTCGGTTTCGGGCCGTGGGATGAGGGTATGCTGATTCACCTTAATTTTCAAATCGAAAAAATAGGCAAACCCTACAATTTGTTGATAAGGCACATTGTTTTTGAGTTTTTCGAGATCTTTTAAAATTTCTGCTTCGCAAAAATCAATATTCGGCTCGATTTCAGCTAATTTGACGCCGAGTTTATCATCCAAATAATAATGATAAAATAGCTGAATCTCTTCATCCGAAAAATCATGTTGTAATTCGGACTGAAAAAGTTGGCGAAGTTTTTGCATTTCCATATTTCAAAATTACTCAACTTGTTATAGTTTCGAGTGATTTGTTTCAAATATTTATGAAGATGAAAAAATTTTTAATGAGTGCCTTTGTACTGTTGACAGGATTTGCTTTTGGGCAAAGTAACAACATAAAAGTTATTGGCAACAACCAAACAAAAACCTTAGAATGCAATCAGAATATGGTTTTCATTACAGGAAGCAAAAACGTTCTGACCATAAAAGGAAGTTGTAAAGAAATAAAAGTGATTGGGTCCCACAACAAAATAAGCGCAAGCAAAGTAGACGGCGTTTATATCAATGGCGATGGCAACAGCCTTTCTTATACCGGCACCTCGACACCAAATCAAAAACTAAAATCTGAATTGATTGGACGTGATAACAGCGTGACTCAGTAAGAGTTGGAATTTGTAACGTATACATTTTAGTCAGAACCCAAAAAGCTCTTTGTTTTATAAGAGCTTTTTTTTGGTTTGAAATAAGATGAAAGAATTATTGATTATCTTTGCAAACTGATGAAAAAAGACTTTGACAAATTGGATCCGAAGGAGTTTATCCTCATCAAAGGAGCCAAACTGCATAACCTAAAAAATATCGATTTAGCCATCCCCAAAAATAAGCTCGTGGTGATTACGGGCATGTCAGGATCTGGAAAATCGACCTTGGCATTCGACACCTTGTACGCCGAAGGGCAACGCCGATATGTTGAGAGTTTATCTTCTTATGCACGGCAATTTTTAGGGAAACTAAACAAACCACAAGTTGATTATATCAAAGGTATTGCGCCCGCGATTGCCATTGAGCAAAAAGTAATCAGCAGCAATCCACGCTCAACGGTTGGGACAACGACCGAAATATATGATTACTTAAAATTACTCTACGCCCGAATCGGTAGAACCTACTCGCCAATTTCTGGGAAAGAAGTGAGAAAAGATTCGGTAACCGATGTTATCGATTACATCAAACAATTGCCGTTACAGAGCAAATTGCTGTTGTTGATTGCGTTGCAAATTCCAGAAGATCGAAGTTTTACCGAGCATCTTCATATCTTGAATCAGCAAGGATTCAATCGGATAATGGTTGATGACCAACAGGTGAAGATTTCGGATCTGATTGAATTCAATTTTCAACCAACGCCACAAAACAAATTAGAATTGGTCATCGATCGCATCAACACCCAAGACGACGAGGCTTTTTATCATCGTTTGGGCGACGCCATCGAAGTTGCATTTTTCGAAGGAAACGGAGAACTCCTCCTTTCGAATCTCGATCATCATTCGACCCAAGTATTTTCGTCACGATTCGAGATGGATGGCATTTCGTTTTTAGAACCCAATGTCCATTTTTTCAGTTTCAACAATCCGTACGGTGCTTGTCCGACTTGTGAAGGATACGGAAAAGTAATCGGCATTGATGAGAATTTGGTGATTCCGAACAAAAATTTATCCGTTTACGAAGATGCGGTGGTAGCATGGAAAGGAGAGAAAATGAGCGAATGGAAAAATTATTTTATCAAAGAAGCAACGAAGAAAGATTTTCCTATTCACAAACCCTATTACGAATTAACCGAAGCCCAAAAAGATTACCTTTGGCACGGAGATAAGTCGTGGGAAGGTATAGACGGATTTTTTGATATGGTCGAAAGCAACCAATACAAAATTCAGTACCGTGTGATGCTTTCTCGTTATCGAGGAAAAACCAAGTGTCCAAGTTGCAAAGGGAAACGATTACGCCAAGAAGCGACATGGGTAAAAATCAACAACAGGTCGATAGTCGACCTAGTCGATTTGCCGTTAGACGAACTCAAACAGTTTTTCGACCAGATAGAATTCACCCCTTTCGAAAAGCAAGTAGCAAAACGCATCATACACGAAATAGAAAGCCGTTTATCGTTCTTATTAGACGTTGGGTTGGATTATCTGACTTTGAATCGCGCATCGAACACCTTATCGGGTGGCGAAAGCCAAAGAATCAATTTAGCAACCTCGTTGGGTTCTAGCCTTGTAGGCTCGATGTACATACTCGACGAACCTTCGATTGGATTGCATTCTAAAGACACCGTACGATTTTTAAGTGTTCTCAAACGCCTCCGCGATTTGGGCAATACGGTGATTGTAGTCGAGCACGATGAAGACATCATAAAAGAAGCAGATTACATCATCGACATCGGTCCAGAAGCAGGAACAAATGGCGGTGAAGTAGTATTCGAAGGCACCTACGACCAGCTGTTGAAAGCCAATACCCTAACCGCTCAATACCTGAACGGGAAAATGAAAATAGAAATTCCTAAAAAAAGAATTCCGATCAAAAATGCAATTCGGGTTGAAGGTGCAAGAGAGCATAATCTAAAAAATATTGATGTCACTTTTCCGCTCAATATGCTGACGGTGATAACGGGTGTAAGCGGATCTGGGAAATCTACTTTGATGAAAGATATCCTCACTCCTGCTCTGCAAAGACAACTCGACCAATACGGAAACAGAATTGGTGATTTTGATAGGTTGCAAGGCGACGTGAAGACAATAAAAGCGATCGAACTCATCGATCAGAATCCGATTGGAAAATCGTCCAGATCCAATCCCGTAACCTATGTGAAAGCCTATGACGACATTCGTCAGTTATACGCCAATCAGAAAGCGAGCAAACTCATGGGATTTTCAGCAAAGCACTTTTCTTTCAATGTCGAAGGCGGACGATGTGAAAATTGCAAAGGCGAAGGCACCATCACGATCGAAATGCAATTCATGGCCGATGTAGAATTGGAATGCGAAGTTTGCCATGGCAAACGATTTCAGAAAGAAGTTTTAGAGGTAAAATACGACGAACAGAACATCGCCGACATCCTCGAAATGACCGTAGACGATGCAATTTCTTTTTTTACCAAAAACAAACAAGACAAGATTGTACAAAAACTGAAACCTTTGCAAGATGTGGGCTTGGGCTATGTACAATTGGGACAATCATCCAACACCTTGTCGGGCGGTGAAGCACAAAGAATCAAGCTTGCTTATTTCTTAACCAAAGGCGAAACCAAAAACAACACCTTATTTATTTTCGACGAACCTTCTACGGGTTTGCATTTCCACGATATACAGAAGTTGATAAAAGCTTTGCGCGCTTTGATCGAAATCGGTCATTCGGTTTTTGTCATCGAACACAATATGGACATCATCAAAGTTGCCGACTGGGTGATTGATTTGGGTCCAGAAGGAGGAAAACGTGGAGGACATTTGGTGGCAGAAGGCACGCCAGAGCAAATTGCAAAAGTAAAAGAATCGTTTACTGGAGAGTTTTTGAAAGATAAGTTATGATGAAAAACGTTGATTGAACGTTTTTCATCGCCATTCTGATAAATCTACTTTTACCGAAAAAATGTTGGAATACAATGCAACCGACTGATCGCCAATATCGGTAAGGGCATAATCGATGTTGATTCCTCTGTACTTGAATCCTACTCCGACATTGGGCTGAAAGGTATTTTTATACTTTTCGTTGAACTGCATCTCTTTCTGAAAATTGTTTACACCGCCACGCAAAAAAATCATATCGTCGTACGAAATTTCTACACCAGCCGCTGGCGACAAACTGAATCCTTTCATCGAAAAAATATCATTCGATTCTTGAAAATGCATATTAAGGTCTACCTCTCCCAAAATTTTGAATCGATCGTTCAATTCAAATTGTTTCGCTACCCCGAGATTGAGTTTCGGTAAGGTGAGTTCGATATCTTCTGCTGGCAAATCGTTTACCGTCACAACATCTGTACTATTAGGTTCGTCTATGCTGATTGATCCCAATTTTTCGTAATTGATCTTCCAGACATTGAAGGTGGTGGTAATATCGCGCGCCATGGCTCCAAAGTAAAAACCATTTTCGGTTTTGTAGCGCAATCCCAAATCGATTCCGAAACCAAACGAATTGGCAAACTTACCAATATGGCGGTAAACCAACTTGGCATTTGCACCAACTTGGATGTCTTTATTCCCCAAAAAATAGCCCGCATAAGACGCCGATAAGGCATAATCTGCAGTCGAAAATTTCGAGATTTTATTGTAGTCTATATTTCCCTGATTATCGATCAATTCGGTTGTATTGAGAATATCATCAACCCCAAAACGATACAGCGCAACGGCAAAGGTAGAATTGTTTTGCAACGGAAATGCCGCGGCTAAATAATCGTATTTGGCAATCGACTGGAAATATTCTGCGTGCATTGCCGAAAATTGAATATCGTGCACGACATCGGTCAAACCTGCTGGATTCCAATAAACTGCATTCACATCGCCAATATTTGCCACCACAGCATTCCCCATTCCAAACGCTCGAGCATCAACCCCGATATTCAAAAATTCGTTGGAGTATTTACGGGCGGTTTGCGCCGAAACCGAATGAAAGGTCAAAATGCCGATGAAGAAAATAAACTTTTTCAAAATGATTTGTTACTTTGCTAAACTAAACTCAAAAATAAAGGTTTTATTGTATTTCTATGCGCCTTGCATCGAAAGTTTGTATTTTTGCCTCAACAAAGCTGTTTTATGAAATTATTCAATTTGCCCAACCTGCTCACGCTGCTCAATCTATGTTGCGGAGTTTTAGCTTCTATATTGGTCATCAGTGGCGGAAATATCAAGCTCATCTTGCTCATGATCATCATCTCGCTCATCGCCGATTTTCTAGATGGTTTGGTGGCTAGAGCAATGCGAATAAGCTCGCCAATGGGTAAAGAATTGGATTCTTTGGCAGATGTAATTTCGTTCGGATTGACTCCTGGTCTGATGATGATGGTGCTGTTGCTCAATTACGATTCGCCAACGGTATTCAACACAGGAAATGCAACGCTCAGTTGGTTGTCACTTTTAGGGTTGATGATTCCTGCTTTTTCGGCTTTGCGCTTGGCAAAATTCAATTTAGATGATGAGCAATCGACCTATTTCAAAGGTTTGGCAACTCCGTCCAATACGCTTTTGTTGTTTTCTATTTTTTATATTCATCAACAAAATCAAGGTTTATTCCATCCTACCGTAGATTTGGTGTTGTTGGTGATTCTGACCGTTGGTTGTAGTTTTTTATTAATCTCGAACATTCCACTTTTCTCCCTGAAATTCAAAGAGTTGTCTTGGAAAGATAATTATTATAAATACATTTTTTTGATCATTAGTCTGATTGGAATCCTCGTGTTTCAAATCTTTGCGATTCCGCTAATCATCCTATTGTATCTATTATTTTCAATCATTTTCAGAAAGGAAATCATCAAATGAAATTAACTAAAAATATATGTTTCTTCGATTTAGAAACGACCGGAACTAATATTGCGAAAGATCGCATTGTCGAAATATCGATTGTAAAAGCCTTGACAAACGGCGAAAAAGAAGTAAAAACTTGGCGCGTAAATCCTCAAATTCCGATTCCTGTCGAAGCTTCTTTGATTCACGGAATTTATGACGAGGATGTGCAAGATGCTCCGACATTTAGAGAAATCGCTCCACAAATTCTGCAGATGATGAAAGATGCCGATCTGGCAGGATTCAATTCGAATCGATTCGACATTCCGTTGCTTGCAGAAGAGTTTTTACGAAATGATATCGATTTCGACATGGAAAAACATCGCCCGATAGATGTGCAAGTGATTTTTCATAAAATGGAACCTCGAAATTTGTCGGCAGCCTATCGTTTCTACTGCGACAAAGATTTGGAAAATGCGCATTCTGCCGAAGCCGATACCTTGGCGACGTATGAAATTTTGATGGCTCAAATTGCGAAATACGATGAGCTGAAAAATGATAATCAGTTTCTAAGCGATTTTTCTTCGCAGCGAAAATCGGTAGATTTTGCAGGCTTTATTGTATTGAATGATCAAAATGAAGAAATCATCAGTTTTGGCAAATACAAAGGGCAGCGCGTAACCGATGTTTTTCAAAAGGATCCAGGTTATTACAGTTGGATTCAGAATGCTGATTTTCCGTTGTACACCAAAAAAGTTTTTACCCGAATAAAATTAAAATCGAGTTTCCAATGAAAATCTTCTGTATAGGTCGCAATTACGCCGAACATGCCAAGGAGCTGAACAACGACATCCCATCGGAACCGATGTTTTTTTTGAAACCCGATACAGCACTGATGCGAAACGATTTGTTCGTTATTCCGCCCTTCAGCAACGAAATTCATTTCGAAGTAGAAGTCGTCATCAAAATTTCGAAAGTTGGTAAAATGATCCAACCACAATTTGCACATCGCTATTACGAAGAGGTTGGTCTAGGCATCGATTTTACAGCGCGAGATGTGCAAACCGAACTGAAAGCGCAACGATTTCCGTGGGAAAAAGCCAAAGCATTCGACAATTCGGCTTACGTCTCGAAGTTTTTCCCTAAAGAATCGCTTCCGATCGACAATCTTTCTTTTGGTTTGAAGAAAAACGATGAATGGATGCAACAAGGCAACACCCAAGATATGCTGTTTACCTACGATGTTCTGATCGCAGAAATCTCGAAATACATGACCTTGAAAACAGGCGATATGATTTTTACTGGAACCCCAAAAGGCGTTGGATCCTTAGCCTCTAAAGATATAATAAAAGGCTATTTAAATGATACACAAGTATTTGAACTAAAAGTTTTGTAAAACGTAACTATCAGCTTATTTGCGTTTGCCCTTTCACAAACTATTTCTCTGCGATCTAAAAAAATTAATACGAAATCATCGTCACTATATCATCGGTAAAAGATTTCAATTTCGAAACGCCATCCAAGAAATCCAATTGAATGATGAAAGAGAACTGACACACTTTTGCTCCACATTGCTCGATAAGCCTCGCCGAAGCCTCTGCCGTACCACCCGTTGCCAACACATCGTCGTGAATCATCACCCGATCATGCGGTTGGATATAATTACTATTGATCTCGATTGTTGCCGAACCGTATTCCAAATCATAAGATTGCGCAATCGTGGGCGGAGGTAATTTTCCGGCTTTGCGAATCAGAACAAAAGGCACACCCAACTGATGAGCGATCTGGATACCGTACAAAAATCCGCGACTTTCTATGCCACAAACAACGTCTATTTTACCTTTGGCTCTTGCTACAAATTCGGCAATGATATCGTTGGACAAATCTGGGTTGAGAAACAATGGAGTAATGTCTTTGTAAAGCACACCAGGTTTTGGAAAATCTGCTACATTTACCAAGGTATCATCGATGCGTTGAGCTAAGGTTTTCATCATTAAAAAAGATTAATTTCAATGCAATTTACGCAATGTTAAATTTTAAATGATAAAACTTTTGTGTATTTAACAAATTAAGTCAAAAACAAACTTTAACATTTTTGATAAATTACTTTAAATAAACATTATAAAAAATTGATATTTAAATAATTACAAAAAAATTATAAAATCAATTGAAGGGATTGAAAACAAGTATATCAAATGATTATCAAGGGCTTATAACAACAAATCAATAAACTATAAGAGAATAAAAAAATTCGTATCTTTAGCAAACCATTTACTGTAGCCGATTACAAGAAAATTGGGACAAAAAAACGAGATTTATATACAATTTATTTTTGTCTAAATCAAGAGTTGAGATGTTTTTTTTATTAAAACTTTGTCCACATATTTGCCTGCACAGATGGAAAAAACCAACCATCTCGAAGACAAGTACATAAAGCTACAATAAACTGTTTAACCTGTAAATTTTTGAACTTAGAATGAACAATAATGCAATTACTGTTTGGGACAAGTGTCTCTCATATATTCAAGATAACATTCCGGAGGATGCTTACAACACATGGTTTGTTCCTATTCAACCGATCAAGCTTGTCGAGAATGTATTGACGATTCAGGTTCCCAGTAAATTCTTCTATGAATGGTTAGAAGAACACTATATTGCTATTCTAAGAAGTGCCTTGCACAAAGTATTGGGTAAGGATGCAAAATTGGTTTACAGTATTGTGATCAATCAGAAAAATAAAATCAACGGACCCGATACCGTAAAAATTCCATCGACCAATAAAGAAAAGGTAAAACCCAATGAAATAGATGCACCGCTCAATTTGGAGACGAGCAAGGTGGTCAATCCGTTTGTGATTCCAGGTTTACAAAAAATAAAAATAGACTCGCAACTGATCGACAATTTATCTTTCGACAATTTTATAGAAGGAGAATCGAATCGCTTGGCACGTTCGGCCGGAAAAGCCATTGCCAAACGACCTGGTGGAACATCTTTCAACCCACTTTTTATTTTTGGAGGCGTGGGTTTGGGTAAAACCCATCTCTGTCACGCTATAGGACTAGAAATAAAAGAGTTACATCCAGAGAAAACGGTTTTGTACGTCTCAACCGAGAAGTTTACCATGCAGTTCATCAATGCGGTGAGCAATCGTAGCCAAAACGATTTCGTACATTTTTATCAAATGATCGATGTTCTGATTGTAGACGACATTCAGTTTTTGGCTGGAAAAGCCAAAACCCAAGAAGCATTCTTCCATATATTCAACCATTTGCATCAAAACGGAAAACAAATTATCTTAACCTCTGATAAATCTCCGGTAGATATTAGCGATATTGAGCAACGCTTGGTTTCGAGGTTCAAATGGGGATTGAATGCTGAATTGCAGATGCCCAACTACGAAACGCGTTTGGACATCATCAAACACAAAATCGTGAAAGATGGTATCGAAATGCCCGACGAAGTATTGGAGTATATTGCCGATAATGTAAAAGCAAACACCAGAGAATTGATCGGATCTATGAATTCGATCATCGCACAATCGACCCTCAATCGTAAAGAAATCACGCTCGAATTGGCCGAAAAAACACTTGCAAATTTCATCAACCATTCGAAAAAAGAAATTTCGATCGATTATATTCAAAAGACCGTTTGTGATTATTTCAAAATCCCGCTCGAGCAATTGCAATCGAAAACCCGAAAACGCGACGTGGTACAAGCCAGACAATTGGCGATGTTTTTCGCAAAAAAATACACCAAAGCTTCGTTGCAAAGTATCGGGAACAAAATCGGAAATCGCGATCACGCAACTGTTTTGCATGCCTGCAAAACGGTTTCGAATCTCTCTGATACCGATAAAATATTCAGAGGTTATATCGAAGATATCAGTAAAAAACTCACGTTCTAAAACTTTTTTAGCATGAAAATCTTGATGGTGTGCCTCGGAAATATTTGTCGTTCGCCTTTGGCCGAAGGCATTTTGCGACATAAAGTAAACAATGATGTACAGGTAGCATCTGCCGGAACAGGAAATTGGCATGTGGGTGAAGCTCCAGATAAACGATCTATTTTGGTCGCAAAACAACACGGTGTCGATATAAGTCAACAACGCGCTCAACATTTCACTCCAGCGATGTTCGACGATTTTGATTTGATTTTTGCGATGGATGGGCAAAATTATTCCGACCTGAAAAAAATGGCGCAGAACGAAGAACATTTGTCCAAATTGCACTTGTTTTTAGAAGATGCTTTAGGCGAACCAAACGATGTTCCCGACCCATATTATGGAGGAGAAAGCGATTTTGTTCATGTTTTTCAACTCATCGACGATGCCACCAATCGACTCGTCGAAAAATATAAATTATCGTGATCGAGCAAGCAAAATTGTATTTGATTCCCAGTTTGTTGGGAGAGGCAAATCCGCAAAGTTCTATTCCACCATTTAATATCGAAATCATTCGAAAATTAAATTTATTTGTGGTAGAAAACGAAAAATCTGCCCGAAAATTCATCAAACTCATTTGTCCAGAAAAAAAACAAGCTGAACTCGAAATCTATATTCTTGACAAAAATACAGAAGGCGAAGATTTACTCGAAATTGAGGAATTGCTGAGCCGAAATCAAAACATCGGAATCATTTCGGAGGCGGGTTTACCTGCGGTTGCCGACCCTGGTGCCAAATTGGTAGAAGCAGCACAGCGAGTAAACTTTCCGGTAGTTCCGTTGGTTGGTCCATCTTCCATCCTGCTCGCGTTGATGGCTTCGGGTATGAATGGACAAAAATTTGCGTTTCATGGCTATTTGCCCATCGATAAAAAC
This sequence comes from Vaginella massiliensis, assembly GCF_900089075.1. GTDB lineage: Bacteria > Bacteroidota > Bacteroidia > Flavobacteriales > Weeksellaceae > Weeksella > Weeksella massiliensis_A. The sequence continues at coordinate 299,278 of NZ_LT593747.1, read as the reverse complement.
GAGCGCAAGAAAAAAATTCTACAATTAGAAAAAGAAAGTGCTCTACACGGCACTGCTCAAATCTTTATGGAAACGCCTTACCGCAACAACCAATTGATAGAAGATCTAAACAAAACACTGGCTTCATCTACCTTGCTTTGTGTGGCATGCGACCTTACTTTGCCTTCGGAAACGGTTGTGACCAAAAGCATAAAAGAATGGAAAACCAGGAAATATGATTTTCATAAACGTCCTGCAATCTTTATTTTACAAGTCAATTGATGAGCGTTCTTTGATGACATAGGGCGGAATACGATTGAGCGACACGTCTAAAATAGCTTTTACGTTCGACACCATTTCGCGCATTCGATCATGATGCTCTCTTCTATAAGGCTGCAAATCTGCTGTATAACCAATACAATCTAAATTCATCATCCGACCAATGAACAAAGCCCTGTTCATGTGAAAATCTTGCGTAATGAAAATTGGTTTCTTTATTCGGTAAATGTGTTTTACGCGATAAACGGTAGAATAAGTATCCAAAGCAGCGCCATCGATGATGATTTTTTCTACCGGCACGCCCTGTTCTACGCAATACTTTTCCATCACATCTACCTCCGTCAAATTGGGTCTTAACGATTCGCCTGCCAGCAGCAAATATTCAACTTTACCCGATGTATACAGGTCTATTGCAGAATCTAAACGATCTTTCAGCATGACAGAAGGATTCCCATCGCGTTCGAAACGCGCCCCGAAAACAACAGCCACTTTGGCGTCTTCGTGCAAGGCAATCGATTGATGCACAATATAGTTTCTCGAACACAACTTCACTCCCCCATTGATTACCAAGAGGAATAAAAGTGTAAAAGTGATGGCTTTGAAAAAATAGCTTAACTTAGTGTCTGTAAAAAAACGTATGTAATCATTAATCTTTTGCATCATGGGCTCGGAAGCAAAAACTTTTCCTAAGGTCAAAATCAAATTTTAAAATTTTTATAAATAATTATAAAAACGTGTTAACAATGCCAGAAATACGCACCGTCAATACCACTCGATATATCACACCCTTGCGAGAAGGCGGCTCTTTACCTGCTCTGATCGAAGCAGATGACGATTTCAAATACGTACTGAAATTCAAGGGTGCTGGGCATGGTCCTCGCATGTTGATTTCTGAACTTTTGGGGAGCGAAATCGCGCGATATTTGGGGTTGAAGGTACCAGAAATAGTTTTCGTCAATTTAGACGAAGATTTTGGTAGAACCGAAGCAGATGAAGAAATACAGGATTTATTAAAATTCAGCCAAGGACTCAACCTGGGTTTGCATTATTTATCTGGGTCTACCACCTACGACCCAAGCGCAAACCAGATTGGAGAAGATTTGGCGAGTAGAATTGTATGGTTAGACGCTTTTATTACCAATGTCGATCGTACCTTTCGCAATACCAATATGCTGATGTGGAACAAAGAATTATGGTTGATCGATCATGGTGCTTCTTTTTATTTTCATCATTCTTGGTACGGTTGGGAAGAACATGCGACCAGTAATTTCGAGCAAATAAAAGATCATGTATTGTTGAAACAAGCAAGTCGATTACACGAGATAGACGAAGAATTTCGGGCAAAATTATCTGGAGAAATTTTGAATAAAATTGTTGATCTCCTCCCCTACGAATGGCTGGAAACCCATGATGAGCCCGAGTATAAAGAAGAAATGAAATCGGTGTATAAAGACTTTTTGAAAATCCGTTTGAATCATTCGTCTAACTTTGTAAATACAGCAATCGATGTCAGAAAATCACTTATATGAGTATGCGGTAATTCGGGTTGTACCCAAAGTAGAACGAGAAGAATTCATCAATGTAGGGATTATTTTATTCTCTAAAAGAGCGGATTATCTTCAACTAAAATATCGATTGAATCGCGACCGAATCAATGCCTTTGAGCACGAATTGGATTTAGATGAAATCGAACATAATTTGAAGGGATTACAACAAATTGCTCAACAGCGTTGTAACAATAGCGAAATTGCCAAATTGGTCTCGCCCGAACGTTTCCGGTGGCTGACTGCCGTAAAAAGCTCGGTGATCCAGACCTCGCGACCACACGTGGGCAAAACCAATGATTTGGAAGAAGCTTTGAACCATTTATTTAACGAATATGTAATTTAGACCATTAGATTTTAATTTTTATTTGTAGTTTTAAACACTTTAAAAAAATAACACAAAAAAATGAAAAAAACTTTTACTTATTTAGCAGTTGCATTATCATCAATCTTGATGCACGCACAATCGGGAAATTTAGACAGCAGCTTTGGGCAAAATGGATTTGTAGTAGACAGTTTCAGTCCAGATTACGATTCAGCAGAAAAAATCGTACTCCAAGCCGATGGCAAAATTCTCGTAATGGGCGACACAGGATTTGCTAGCATCAGAAAAATGGCAGTTGCCCGCTATAATGCAGACGGCTCTATCGATACCTCGTTTGGTAACGAAGGAAAATTAAACATTACCACAACCATGCCGAAAAGTTTTGCGAGAGATGGCATAGTACAACCAGACGGAAAAATTATTTTAAGTGGATATCAATGGGATAATTCAACCGGAGATCTTATATTGGTGAGACTCAATACCGACGGCTCATTCGACACTTCTTTCGGTAATCAAGGAATTGCAGTTCTCGACAACAATGGAATGAATGAGGTAGGAAGTTCGATTCATTTACAAGCAGACGGCAAAATCATCATTGCAGGTGATGCAGACGATCAATTTACTATGGGTCGTGTAAATGCAGACGGTACAATAGACACCACTTTTGGCACAAACGGCTGGGTACGCACCAGCTTCCCAATATGGAGTTCTGTCAATGATATCCATGTCAACAGCACTGGAGAGATTCTAGTTACCGGAATGGCAATGAATCCTTATAGCAATTGGAAAGTAGGTCTTGCCAAATATGACGCAGACGGCAATATCGATTTTAATTTTGGCGAAAACGGCACAATGATGCTTTCGATAGGCATTGCTCACGATTTTGCAATAAGAGGAATCTTGTTGGACGACGGAAAAATGTATATTGGCAGCCACTCATATTACGACACAAGACCTCTGCGCTACGAGGTTGTGGTATCAAAATTCAACGCCAACGGATCTTTGGATACCACATACGGAACTGGCGGAAACACTAAAGTTCGCTGGGTAGAAAATGGTGAAAACAACATCACCGATATGTTGTTACAAGACGACGGAAAAATTTTGGTATCGGGACGAGGATATGAAAATACATCCGAAGTTTTTGCTATTGCAAAATTCGATGCAGACGGAAAATTAGACAACACTTTTGGCACGCAAGGTAAAGTCACTGCGAATGTTGGGGAAACGCGCGATATGGCTACATCGATTGCCCTACAAACAGATGGCAAACTTGTAGTATCGGGTTACACCTCGAATATGGTAGACCCTACAAATTTTTTCATTGCACGCTATACCAACGATATTTTGGCAGTTACCGATTTCTCTAAAACCGAATTTTCTATTTACCCAAATCCGGCTTCAGAAGAACTAAATGTAAATTGGAGCTTGCTAAGTAATACAGACACCACTTACGAAATTTACGATAGCAACGGTCGAATGGTAAAACGTGCGAAAATGACCAACAAAAAAGCCATCAATGTTGCTGATTTGGCTTCGGGAGTATATATTTTAAAACTAAAAAATAATACTTCTACAGTTAGCCAAAAGTTCATTAAAAAATAATCGCTCTGCCTAGACACTAACTATTTCGATTGAACTCTGAACATCGGTTGTTGATGCATTCGCCAAAACAACCGATGTTTTTTATACCTCTATTTTCTACCTTAAAAATAAAATCAGTAAGTCGAACATTTCATCAAATGCTATAGGATTGCTTGAAAATTTGTTAAAATACTGATTTATATCATTTTATTTAGTAAATTGGCAGCACAATAACATTAAATTTTTATCGCCATGCAAACATTAAGAAATTCAGTAAGATTGATCGGGAACGTTGGAAATGCTCCTGAAGTGAAGGTTTTTGAAAATAACAAAAAGTTAGCTCGTTTTAGCATCGCAACCAATGAGTCGTATGTGAATGCTCGCGGAGAGAAAATCACCAATACGCAGTGGCACAACTTGGTCGTTTGGGACAAACTTGCCGAAATTGTAGAAAAACATCTAACCAAAGGGAAAGAAGTTGCTGTGGAAGGTAAATTGACTTACCGCGATTATGAAGACGCCAAAGGCGAAAAACGTAATTTCACCGAAATCGTGGTAAACGAATTGCTGCTTTTGTAGTTTTTAAAAACAAAGATCGGCAAGTTTTCACTTGCCGATTTTTTTATTCCTCAAGATCGTCCAACACCGAATGGATGATGGTACAACCTTTTATGATATCTTCGTCCGAAATATTGATCGGCGGCGTGATGCGCAAATTTTCTATACTGTACATCAACCAAAAAAGTATCAGCCCTCTGTTCATGCATTCGGCAGCGACGCGCAGAGCATATTCTGGCGAAGAAAGTTCTGGTGCCAACATGAGACCTCTACCGTGAATGGTTTTTATTTTAGGATGATTCAGATGGGTACGAAACAATTTTTCTTTACGCTCGATATCTTGCATGATATCGGTTTCCAACAACACATCCAATAAGGCATTGGCTGCTGCCGCAACCACAGGATTCCCACCGAATGTCGTGATATGTCCCAATTGCGGATTTTCTTTTAGCGTCCCTATAATTTCGTTAGAACTCATAAATGCGCCTATTGGCAAACCGCTCGCCATGCCTTTACCCATAGCCAAAATGTGAGGCGTGACCCCATAATGTTCGAAAGCGAATAATTTGCCCGTGCGTCCGAAACCTGGTTGTATTTCATCGAAAATCAACAATGCTCCAACTTCGTCGCAACGTTGTTTCAGTTTTTTCAGGTAGTCATTTTCAGGTAATCTAAACCCCGAAGCTCCACGAATCGTTTCTAGAATTACTCCAGCAGTTTTTTCGGTAATATATTGTAAATCATCAACATCGTTGAAATGAATAAAATACACTTCGGGTAACAAAGGACGGAAGGCTGCTTTCTTTCGCTCGTCTCCCGAAACGCTTAGTGAACCATGTGTATTACCATGATAGGCTTTGTGAAATGATATGATTTGTTGACGACCTGTAAAACGTTTTGCTAATTTTAGCGAAGCTTCTACCGCCTCTGTTCCAGAGTTGACGAGGTAAACCTGCTCCAATCCTTCGGCTGTGTTCTCCACAAGTCGCTGACAAAGTTTTGCGGGTTCTTCTTGCGCATATTCTCCGTAAACAGCTACATGCATATAACGATCGACCTGATTTTTGATCGCTTGATTGATGTGCGGATGCGAATGTCCTAACGTATTGACCGAAACGCCGGCAACAAAATCTAAATACGCCTTTCCGTCTTTGCCGTAGATGTAAGAACCTTTGGCATAATCGACTTCGAAACCAGAAGCAAAATTGGTGGTTTGAGCCTGATATTTGAAAAATCGTTCTTTTAATCCGTTCATTTATATTATCAAAAAAATTAGTCCAGCAAGTGCTACCGCATATGCGCCTACCGTAATGATGTCGGATTTGCGCTTGCTGAATTTTCTATCGTACATTTGCGTCTGATCGATGTCGTTCTTATGAAATTTGAGGGTTTGTTTTTCTTTGCCTTTTGGAGATGCTACCAAGGTATCGCCTATCCAACTCTGCGCTACAATATGATGCTGCTTTTGTTGTACAGTCAATTTGTATATTCCGTTTGGTTTGATGTATAATTTTAGATCACCGCTTTTTGTTTCGGTTGTTTTCGGCTTAGAAATTTCGCCCATTATTTCCATTTTCTCTGCCCGCATTGCCGAGCGTTTGCTGATATTGGGGTTGGTATTGAGTGTTTCTTTGGTCATAGATGTTGCAACTTCTTTGGTCGGATCGATGAGTTGATAAGAATAACAACTGCTCAGGAACACGATAAAAGTGAGTAATGTAATTTTTTTCATGGATTTCTGTGTTAAGGTTTATCTTTTTTTGGAGCGGATTCGTAATCGAAGAAAATATCTCGCCAGTGAAACATCCGTTCTTCGCCTCGCCAATTGAATCCTTGCAGGAAGCGTATTTCTTCAGGAAATTGAGATTCGGGATATAATTTTCCGTTCGATTGTATTCGGCATGCTACAATATGCAATTCTCTTCCGACCAAATCTGCCTCGATGATGCCACAAGTAGAATGGTTGATGCCTATGCGTTCTTTGGTTTTGGTTTTCGGATCTTCTTCATCCATGTAAGCCAATCCCATTGCATTGCCTTCTACACTTACATAATCGAGATTGTTGTTGAGATAATACGCCAAAATCTTTCGCCCTTTTACTTGATTGAATTCTTTGTCTTGGAGTGAGTCGACCTTGGCTATAGCAAAAGCAGCGCCCAAAACATACAGCGAATCCAGGGTTTCTTTCTCGGTATTGGTGTAGCCATAAATCACATCGCCTGTAATTTGATTGTCGCCACTCCAAACGATCGGATCTTTCAGCAACTCCAACACGCCATTTTTCTGATTGTAAACCAAAGAGTCGGTTTTTCCGTTGATGTTAGATTTGAAGAATCTCACTTTGTGAAATGCTCTTACAAGGCTGGTAGAATCTGGTCTGCGAACTACCAACAAGGTATCGGCATGCAAGTAGAAAGAATCTTTTTCGAACGCCCTCACAGCGTAAGCATTTTTCGTCACAAATGCCGAGTCTAGAAATCGGTAAGCTTCAGCGTAATCGCCTCTGATGAATCGTTTTTCCTGTGGATCATCAATCCAAACATTTCCCTTTCCGCGACCAAAACCCGTTTTTTCGTTATAAAAAAGTGTATCGCCTGTGAGCATTTTTCCATCCGAAAAAACCTGAGATTGTTGATAGAGATTCGCCTCTCCCGTATTTTTGTTGAAATTACCATTAGAGGTAATGATGTATTGCGTTGGATTTTTCCGATTCGTAATTTTACTATAATCTCTAAAAGTCGTAACCCCCGTTTGTTGGTTGTTCGACATGCTTTTCGAGAATATAAGGTAATCTTTATTGGTGATGTAAACATCTGCTCCGAAATCTGAAGACCGCGTATTGGTATTGTAAATCAGCTGTTGCGATTCTATAATATCGCCGTTGTTGCCTATAACTCGCGTAAAGCTGGTAGAACGTGCAATACCGCTAAGTCGATTGTATTCCATCCATTCGGTTTCGATTCGCTGTTCTGGATTGATCATGATTACATTTCCACGAGCGTTGGCAATTTGTGTAGTGCGATTGTAATCCATCTCCTGCGCTGTAATGGTATTGGCTGGATCTGTAAACCTTGCGTTTCCTTTGGCTTTGGCAATGGTGGTGTTGCCATCGTATTCTACATAATCTGCCGTAATCGTTTTGTCTTGTTGATTGATGCGAACGTTGGACCAAGCAACTGCAAAATTATCTTCTCTGTAATAGACCACGCTATCTGCGGCAAGGGTTGTGCCCTCGTGTTCCAATACAACATTGCCCACCAGCAAAGGATTTCCTTTGTACTTGTCTTTATCGACTTCGATGCGTTCGTTGCTTAGAATCTTCAGCTTAGATTTCCCAGGTTTAGCTTGCCCAAAAGCCATGATAAAGCCTAGGCATAGAACCAAAAAGGTGAAATAAATTCTCATCGGTTAACTATTCTTTTTCCCATAAAAATAAAGGGAATGATTCTCGATCGTGATATTGAAAATCTCTTCGATTGTTTTTTTGATGGTCTGAATTCGTGGATCGCAAAATTCTAACACTTCGCCCGTATCGGTAAGAATGATATGGTCGTGATTTTTGTCGAAATACGATTTTTCGTAATGGGCCTGTTGGTCACCAAATTGGTGTTTACGTACCAATTTTGCCTCCATCAGCAATTCTATCGTATTGTACAGCGTTGCTCTACTCACCCGATATTTCTTGTTTTTCATTTTGATGTACAACATATCGATATCAAAATGATCATCTGTATAGTAGATCTCTTCTAATATGGCATATCGCTCAGGCGTTTTGCGGTGTCCTTTTTCTTCTAAAAATTTTGTAAATACTTGTTTTACAATTTCGTAATTATCTGTTTTTACTGAATCTTCCACTCTTTCTAAATTTGTGTAAATATAGTAAACTTCCCGTAAATCGTGAATACCTAGCACCTTATGATTTTGGCAAGGGTAGTTGGCATTTTGGACAAGCTTTGTTTGTCACTAAACGCTGATTTGGTATAATAGGTTTAGAAAAATACACTTCAGACAATCGTTAACTTTACTTCTAAAATTTTGAACATCCATCATAAAAAAACAGCTTTCGCGTGACACGAAAACTGTTTTGTGAACAATAAAATTGTATAATATGAATAATGATTAATAATCGTAAACATTTTGCGTTTCTCCACCAAAATTCCATGCGATACCAAAACGCAATGTATTTTCTAATGCGTTGTTGGTATTCGAGGTAGGAATCAAATAAGAGGCGTCGAACGAGAATGCATTGTATTTAAGCCCTAGACCCAATGTTACGTGTTGACGATCTCCTTTGTACGGACTCTCGTGAAAATAACCCGCACGAACGAATAGTGCATCGTTGTAAGAATATTCTGCACCTACCGAATAGGTAATTTCTTGAAACTCTTCTTTTCCGCCACCTGGCGCATCACCAAAAGAGCTGAATACTCCTTCTAAAACTCCTTTGTTTGGTCTGTAATATGATCCTGGAACAATCTCCCCATCATTGTCTAATTCGTATTGAGGTGTTGGCACCAACAATTTTGCAAATTCGGTAGAAACGCTTACTTTGTTGTACTCATCAAATTTGAAATCGTATCCAACTCCAAGTCTTAGATTGGTTGGCAAATAAGAAGCGTTCTCTTCACTGTTCGAATAGTCTAATTTTGGCCCCAAGTTAGAGATTTGATATCCTGCACGCAATTTACCTTCGATGTTGCTCAGGCTCATAGTTGGTGACTCATAAAAACCTGCGATATCTACTGCAAACGAATTGGCTGGTTGAACTGTGCCGTCGCTAACGCCGTTGAACAAATCTGACCGAATAAAACGACCCGTTACAGCCATAGAGTAATTGTCGCTCATGCGTAGCCCATACGCTACGTCGAACGAGAATTCATTAGGTTTGGCTGTTCCCATACCTACGATGTCTTCTCCCACTAATTGCGAAAGATCAACATCGCCCATTTTGAAGTAGTACAAACTCGCCGATAGGGTACTTCTTTCTTCAGCACCTAAAAATGTAAAGAAAGTGGCATTCATCAAAAAGATATCATCTGCCAAACTATTCATATAGGGTGTATAGGTCAATGCTACTCCTGAATAATCTTTACTGAAAGCATATTTTGCAGCATTCCAATATTGTGAATGATTATCTGCAGATGTTGCTACACCTTGGTCACCCAAACCTCCTGCCCTTGCATCTGGCGAGATACGAAGAAAAGGTGCACCTGTTAACACTGGATTATTTACATTCTGAGCAAATGAAACACCTGCTAGTAAGATCATTAAACTTGTGGTAAATTTTTTCATGCTTTATAATATTTCCTCTTTTATTTCAAAATTACTAATTTCTCTACGGCTTGTGCACTTCCTTTGCAAACCTCGCCGTTCACTCCTTTTACATTAACCTTGTAAATATAAACACCTTTTCCGATTTTGTCACCAAAATCATCCAATCCGTCCCAAGGAATTGCATATTTATTGGTTCGATACCCTTCTCTAAAGGGTTCTGATGTTACATATTGTTTGATGGATTTTACCAATTTACCCGACACGGTAAAGATTTGCACCAACACTTCTAACTCACTATCGCAATTGTGCTCGAAATGAAAATAGGTGTTGTTGGTAAAAGGGTTTGGCCAATTGAGTAACTTATCGATATGCAATTGTCCACTTCCGTTTTCCATTACTACAAAATCTAACGAAGCGGTGTTCGAATTATTGTTGATGTCCCAAAATTTTAAGGTCACTGTGTGTTGTCCTAATTCCAAATTCTTCAATTGATACACCACTTGACCCTTTTGATAATCTTTGAAATTTTTGTTGACACAAGGATTGTTATCACCCCCCTCATAATATTCATTCAACACGTATGAGTTTTGGATATTTCCGTCCAATGTTGCGACAATATCATGCCCAATAGATGCGCCTGTTGCACTTATGCCCATGTTATCGGTAAGGCATCCTACCAGGTAGGGATCGCGATCGGTAATACCGCCGTTTGCAAAATTCAGGTTGTTCATGTACAATTTTCCTTGTGGCAATTCGTCATCATTCATATTGTCTTCGTTGAGACCGCCCAATTTATAATGCTCTACTTTCACCGCATCGATCTCGTTGTTGTGGGCGTAGAATACAAATTTTCTTTCTCCTACTTCGTAATTGATGTCTTTCGGAATATAATATTCCATCAAAAATTTTCCATTTTCTACTTTTGCACTTCCCTTATAGATGATGGTCGATTGTTCTTTAAAGGTTTCCGGACTCCATACGCGCAGAAATGGTTTTGTGATTTCTTTTTCGTAAATGATGTTGGTGACCGTTCCGTTGAAGCCTTGGTATACCTGATCGTTTTCATTCAACACTTCTCCTTCGATGGTTATAAAATCGAGCGCTCTCAATTGCGAAACCTCTTCTCCGTTGGCTTTTATAGAATTGATTCTAATGTCTAACTTTGGTCGAGCCAAGGCGATCATCGGATCTCCAATAATGGCAACTTCTTTGTGGTCGGATGATTGCGGTGAATAGTTTTGTTTACTGCTGCGCAATGCATCAGCAATTGGTACATTTTGATTACCCGATTTTTTGAATAATTCTTTTAGGATATGCTCATTGATATCATGACCATACCCAATACCAATGGGGCGATTTGTCGTGAGCATCACCAAAGCGCCTCCGTTCGGATTTTTGGCTAATGCTTCTCCTGCTGAATTATATTGTGGCAAATCCCAAACGGTAAAATCACAAGTAATAGTAGAAACAATGGGCAAACGGCTGTATACCACATTGAAATTGCTGAGATTCGAGATGTCTTCGTAAGCAATCACCCGCTCTTGTGCCCAACTACTTGGACCACCATGCCCGAAATATGAAATGAAATTGGCACCCAATTCAAAACCATTGACCACACCCTGCGTTACATTTGGATACCGCACTCCTGCCGAAGTTTGTTCTGGCTCGAAACCGTCCATATACAATTTCTTTACAACGTAATAATCATTGTTGCTTGGATTTAAATCATTGTTGCTTGGATTTAATACTGTGTCGAACTGTCGATCCAATCTTGGATTTTCGATATCTTTTTTACCCGTTGCTTCATCATCCAATACCGTAATCACTTTCAGACGCCAATCGCCAAAAGAAGTTCCCTTTCCTGGAATGGTTTCGTAATACGAAATCACCTTGCTGATCATCGCTCGAGCTTCGCTAAGATTTTCTGCTGGTATACGTCCAATCGATAGGGCTAAATGTCGGGCATGATAGATATAATCTTCTACCACATCGTTCTGATTGGCTGGCACAATTTGTGCCTGCTCACCAATCATGGTATAATAATCGTCTGTCGAATAGGTAGTATTCAAATCTGATGAATTTAATCCAATAAAGGTCGGAATATAATTCTTCCCGATATTGATTCTGTTTTTAGGATCATAGGTTGCATCTCCCAACAACAAAACATATTGCAAGTTGGGATTGTTGTTTTCTTTCAAAAATTTTAGATAATCGCGAATGGCAAATGCGTCTCGTGAACCCGATGAGAATTCATTGTACACTTGTTTGGTGGTCGCTACCGCCACTTCAATTTTATCGTTTCGTCTTCTAAAATCTGCCCAACGTTGTGCTTCTGCCAAAAACTCTTCGGGCGCAATGACAACAGCCGTCGCATCTTTCTGACTACGCAGGTTTTGATTGACCACTCGTTCTACAAACTGCACATCTTGGTACAAAGTTGCCTCGTTGAAAGCGACAAACTCATTAAAAAAATCCTCTGTTTGCCTGAATTTATTGTCTACCACCTCGCGAGCATTGGTAAGGTCGCTCACGTTCCAGATGGTGGCAATACCCGAAAAATTAAAACTATTGACAGCTGCCAATTCCTCTAAAAATCTAAAATTGAACTGTTCATTGGCAAAACTCAAATTCGCTTTATAAGCCAACGATATTTTGTCTAAAAATGCCAAACCAGCCGGATTTGCATTGTTGTTATAATTCAGGTTTACCGTGAAATTAGCCCCAGAAGGCGATACGGCATATTGCACTTCTTTTCGATCGAACTGAGAATTGGTAAAAGACGGAAAATTCTCATTCAACTCAAGAGCCGAGAGTTGCATGGTATTGTTTTTAGCGAGTTTCCCCACTACACTTACTCGTAAAAAAGCATTCGAAGATGATAACGGATTGCGCAACTTCAAGTCAAAAGTCTGATTGGGTTTGTTGAAAAACGGATGGCTCACCCATTGCCTACCCATTTCGTTGATGTTGAGCGAATCTCGTTCGAAAAAAACATAATCATCGAAACTCGAAAAATTTTTCAACGGTGCTTCATCAATACGATCTTCCGTTACCCTTTTTCCGCGATCACCTCCCACGGTGATATAATAATAGGCGTCTTCATCGAACTGATGATAACGATGCGATAAATTCTGGAGCGTCGTATTGTGGTCTCGATATAAGTTATGCGCGCCTTGTGCATAAAAAATCACATAATCATTCGCATCAAAACTTCCGTCTTCTTCGCCAACCACTCGAATAGCATTTTCTTGTAAATCATCGTATCGAAAATCGCCCGGATTTGCATGCAATTGCGCACCGCCATTACCGTAGATTTTGATCGTTCTTGGATCTATCGAAGTCGGAATTCCATTCGACTGAAAAAAAGATCGATCCAATCGATAAACTCCAGTTTTGTTTACTTTTATTTTGTACCAATCGCCTGCACTCAATACGCTATTCGTAGAGGCTCTTTTTGCCCTCGAGCTTCTTTTCGAAATACTTTTTTTATCGATTCGAAACCCATCAATTCTATAATATTTGTTTCCTTCTTGTACAAAAGGATAAATCTTCAGCATATGATTTATGCGATTTCCTTCTTCAAAGTGATGTTGCAAAACGCGCAAAGAGGTTGGATAATAATCAACAAAACCTCGATCATTTCCTTTCAATTCGGTTTTCTGAATAGCGGATACCTGATATTCGAACTGCGAACTATTGACTTCAGTATGAATAAAATAAGGACGAAAAGATTCGCCAACCATAAAATTCTGGTCGCTGTCGAAGCTATAAACCGATTTTACCTCGCCATTGGTCAAAGGAACCTCTTGGTGTCCTTTCCAATGTAAAGTAAAGCTTTGTGAAAAAAGATTCGAAAAAACGAATAGACTAAAAAAAAGTACAAATATTCTCCTCATACCCTCAAAACGAAATTTCGTCAAATATATTTTCATTCTATAAAATAAAAAATAAAAGTCTTCGTTAAACTAAAGCAAGATCAAAATTGTTTATTTCATTTGAATTGATTTTATTTGCATATAATTTTTCGAATTTAGAACAGAAGCATTCTATGAAAATGATAAAAGGTAGAATATTAACAGTATTGTTTACTGCGGCGAGCATGATGATTTTCGTCGGTTGTGGAAGCAGCAGTGGAAAGAAAGCTGGTGGTGGAACAAAAAAATTCACCAGCACCTCTGGTTTCAAAGTAAACGACCAACGCGGATGGTTTTTCAACGGAAACAAAACAAAACCCAATGTAAAACCATGGCAAAATATGGTTTTCATAGAAGGTGGAACATTCACTATGGGATTGGTAAAAGACGATGTCATGAAAGATTGGAACAACTCGCCACGCCGAATGCAAGTGAGTTCATTCTTCATTGGCGAAGCCGAAGTTACCAATTACGAATACCGTGAGTACCTGACTTGGCTGAAAGTCGTTTTCCCAACAAACGAACCCATGTACAAAGCCATATACGAAGGAGCTTTGCCAGACCCAGCCGTTTTTTCTAACAAATTATCTGCAGATAGTTTCTCTACCGAAAACTATTTAATGTCACCAGAGTTTAGCTACTATCCAGTTGTAGGATTGACTTGGTTACAAGCCAACAACTATTGCGATTGGTTAACCGACCGTGCAAATGAAGCGAAATTGATGGAAAAAGGAATCTTGAGTAAAGATTACTACCAAAACGAAGAATGGAACTTTAAAGATAAAACCTTCAGCGCAGAGCAATACAAAAACAACAACACCAACGTACAAGATGCGATAGACACGACCAGAATTGCAAGAGAATCTAAAATTCCAAATCGTGTCACCAACTCTCGTATTTTGAACGCAAATCGTGGAACACGCTCGTTAGAAGTTCAACCATTCCGCCTACCAACAGAAGCCGAGTGGGAATACGCAGCTTTGGCTTTACCAGAAAATCGTGAATACAACGAATACAAAGGAAAACAAGTTGCACAAAACGACCTGCGTGGCGTGAAAGGTAAACATCGTGGTCAATACTTAGACAACTTCAAAGTTGGTCGCGGGGATTATAGTGGTATTGGAGGTTACGGAAACGACGGTTCTGCAATTACCAACGATGTGAAAAAATACCCATCGAACGATTTCGGACTCTATGGTATGTACGGTAACGTTGCCGAGTGGACTGCAGATGTTTATCGCCCAATGATAGACGACGAAGCCAACGATTTCAACTACTTCCGTGGTAACGTATTCAAAACCACAATTGATGACCCGAATGGTGGTTTCGTAAAATACGGTGAAGCTGACATCGAATTCGATACCTTGAACAATGGAAAATTGGTTTACAGAGGTTTACCAGGTTCATATAAAAAAGAAGTAGAATACGACTATACCAACTACCGAGATGGTGATGCCATGTCATCGTTGGACACAAGAGTTACTACCGAGACGGTTGCAAACACCAGCGATATGTACAACGCGCCAAAACGCCAATTCAGAGTTGACGAAAAAGGAAAAGTAATCTTGGAAAAAGATACACAAACAAGAACAACCAACATCTCTGATGAAGTTCGCGTAGTAAAAGGTGGTTCTTGGAAAGACCCAATCTATTGGCTAGATCCAGGACAACGTCGATACTTGCATCAAGCCGAAGCAACAAGCTGGATCGGTTTCCGCGTTGCACAAGATTACAAAGGCAATTTTGAGTCGAAAAGAACGAAAAGAGGTTCGAAATAATCTCGCTAGAATAAACTAAAAAAACTCGGACACTGTTCGAGTTTTTTTTATTTTTACACCATGGAATCAGCAAAACTATTCGAAGCGTTTTTACAATTAAAAACAATCACAACCGATACACGTAACATCCCAACAGCCTCTATCTTTTTTGCCCTGAAAGGCGAGCATTTCAACGGGAATCATTTTGCTCAAGACGCTCTAGAGAAAGGCGCTTCGTTGGTTGTAGTAGACGAACAACAACATTTTGAAGACGACCGAATTGTCTATGTAGAAAATGTATTGCGAGCCTTACAAAATCTCGCTCGAGAATACCGAGAATATTTAAAAATCCCTTTTGTTGGTCTTACCGGAAGCAACGGTAAAACGACAACCAAAGAGTTGATTGCCGCTGTACTCCAACAAAAATATAAGGTTCATTATACGCAAGGAAATCTCAACAATCATATCGGCGTTCCCCTAACCATTCTTGGAATCAAACCCGATGCAGAAATCGCGGTGATCGAAATGGGAGCCAATCATCAAAAAGAGATCGAATTGCTTGCTTCTATAGCCCAACCCGACTTTGGTTACATCACCAATTTTGGACACGCCCATCTCGAAGGATTTGGCGGATTCGAAGGCGTGGTTAAGGGTAAGTCTGAATTGTACGATTACCTCAGAAATCATCACAAAAAAGCAGTCGTAAATTCGGAAGATCCCATCCAAAAAGAAAAAACACAAGGTATCGACACCATAACATTTGCATGCAATACGACTGCAGATTATCACATAAAACTACTAGAAACCACCAACGATTTGTTGGCTGTAAAATTTGAAGATTTGACCATACAGTCGAATCTTACAGGAGAATACAATTGGAGCAATCTTGCTGCTGCCATTAGCTTCGGGAAGATTTTTGAGGTGGAGAATGAACGCATCAAAAAAGGAATAGAAAATTATCATCCGAACAATCACCGCTCACAATTGATAAAAAAAGAACGATACACCATTTTAATGGATGCCTACAACGCCAATCCTAGCAGTATGGAGGCTTCTTTGAATAATTTTTCTAAATTTAATGGTTCCAAAACTGTGATTTTGGGCGATATGTTCGAGTTGGGCGAAGAAAGTTTAGAAAATCATAAAAAAATCGCAAAATTAGCCATCGATTTGAATGTTGATGAAATATTTTTGGTCGGATCTCATTTTAAAATGCTATTTTTTGAGGATGAAAAAATAAAACAATTTTCAACTCGTTTAGAATTAGAAAATTACTTATCCCAAAAGCCCATCGAAACCCAATATATTTTAATCAAAGGTTCGCATGGTATGCGCTTAGATTTGTTAGAAAATATAGTATGATTAAAATTATTCGACTCATTGCATTTTTTATGGTAGCAATAAGCTGCTGGTCGTTTGTTCAACAACAATATTTGATTTGGAATGAAAATCAAAAATTAGATTATAATGACTTTAAAGGCAAAGCGCCGAAAGATATAAAACTCACAGGTGGCAATTTATACACCGAATTTAGCTATACAAGAAGCCAAAAGGGAGATGAAGTACCAAGATATACCATCGTCAACAGAATGG
Organism: Vaginella massiliensis; assembly: GCF_900089075.1. GTDB lineage: Bacteria > Bacteroidota > Bacteroidia > Flavobacteriales > Weeksellaceae > Weeksella > Weeksella massiliensis_A. The sequence continues at coordinate 282,471 of NZ_LT593747.1, read as the reverse complement.
ATCAGACCAAATCTTGGATCAATAGAAAAGACCCCGATATGTTGGCTCAAAAACAATTACAGTTTGATATTGCTGAATTGTATGCTCGAAAAATCAGAAAATCATTCAGAGAATTGAATCAAAAGAAAGTGAAAAATGACAATGAATATAAATCGGTAATTTTAAAAAACACTCGTTTGAAAGAAAAAATCAATGCGAAATACCAACACCTTTTAGCAGAACAACCTAAACTGTTGGAGATTGTAAATAAGTCATATCAAGACTCCTTAAAGATTTACAAAGAATTTGCAGTACAATAATCCTATAGAACCGTTTCGATCAAAGCGGTTTTTTTATCTTTTAAATTCAAATTATTTTTTTTATATTTGGTAGATTTCAATTTTGAAACATGCCGTTATGATACGCTTGACTCAAAAAACAATAGGAATGACCAAATTGAAAGCAGCGCTATTATCTAAAATAGTATTTGCTCAATACTCTTTTTAGCTCCTTCGTGTAACTTGACTTGCCTCGAACCTAGGTGAAGTGTAGAAAGTATTAATAAAAAAGAACCACAAAAAATAAGATTACAATATGCCATTTTATCACACTTTAGGGAAGATCCCGCCTAAGCGTCATACCGTTTTTAGAAAAGAAGATGGTAGCCTCTATGCAGAAGAATTGGTCTCTACGCATGGCTTTTCTAGTACCTATTCGCTGGTTTATCATTGTCATCCGCCAACTTTGGTCAAAGAGATCAATGAACCCTATTCGGTAGAACCCAAAATAGCACGCAAAAAGCACCTCAAGCATACCTCGCTCAAAGGGTTCAATATTCAACCCAAAAAAGATTATTTAGAATCGAGGGTTCCTATTTTGGTCAACAACGATTTACACATTTCGTTGGCTGCTCCACAAGAGTCGATGACTGATTATTTTTACAAAAATTCGCAAGCCGACGAGGTGATTTTTATTCACGAAGGCTCTGGTGTTTTGAAAACGGGTTACGGACAAATCGAATTCGAGTATGGAGATTATTTGGTGATACCGCGCGGAATCATTTATCAACTTCATTTCAACGATCGCAACAATCGATTATTCATCACCGAATCATTCAGTCCGATTGAAACACCACGTCGCTATCGAAATCATTTCGGACAGCTGATGGAGCATTCGCCATTCTGCGAACGCGATATCAAGAAACCAAAAAATTTAGAAACCTTTGATGAATTTGGAGATTTCAAAATTTTAATCAAAAAAGAAGGATTGATCTATCCCTATGTATATGGCACTCACCCATTCGATTTCGTTGGTTGGGATGGTTATCATTTTCCTTGGGGCTTTTCGATTCATAATTTCGAACCGCTTACGGGGCGTTTGCACCAACCACCGCCAGTGCATCAAACCTTCGAAGGTGCAGGCTTTGTGATTTGTAGTTTTGTACCGCGTTTGTACGACTATCATCCACTTGCGATTCCGGCGCCTTACAACCATAGCAATGTCGATTCAGACGAAATTTTATATTACGTCGATGGAGATTTCATGAGTAGAAAATCTGTAGAAAGAGGTCAGATTACCTTGCATCCTGCAGGGATACCACATGGACCACATCCTGGAACGGTTGAAAAATCTATCGGGCAAAAAGCAACCGAAGAACTAGCCGTCATGATTGACCCTTTCAGACCATTGATGCTTACTGAGGAAGCATTAGCAATAGAAGATCCAGATTATTACAAATCTTGGCTTTCCTAGAAAAATAATTTAAAACACACAAAATAATATGAGTACACAAACATTTGCAGAAAAAATAGCACAAGCACAAGACTTTTTACCAATCAACGGTACCGATTATATCGAATTTTATGTAGGAAATGCCAAACAAGCTGCCCATTATTACAAGACAGCATTCGGATTCCAATCGGTAGCCTATGCAGGACCAGAAACAGGCGTACGCGATAGAGCTTCTTACGTTTTGCAACAAGGAAAAATTCGCTTGGTATTGACTTCAGGTTTGAAATCGGACAGCCCAATATGTGAGCATGCAAAAAAACATGGCGATGGCGTGAAAATTTTAGCCCTTTGGGTTGATGACGCCTATGATGCGTTCGAACAAACCACAAAACGAGGTGCAAAAGTATACATGGAACCACAAACGTTGACAGACGAATTTGGTGAAGTAAAAATGTCTGGAATTTATACCTACGGTGAAACAGTACACATGTTCATTGAACGTAAAAATTACAAAGGTGCATTCATGCCAGGATACGAAAAATGGGAATCAAATTACAACCCTACCGATGTTGGATTACTCTATGTCGATCACTGTGTAGGAAACGTAGGTTGGAACCGCATGTTACCAGTAGTGAAATGGTACGAAGACGTAATGGGATTTGTCAATATCTTATCGTTTGATGATAAACAAATCAACACAGAATATTCTGCTTTGATGTCTAAAGTAATGTCGAACGGAAATGGATATTCTAAATTCCCGATAAACGAACCAGCCGAAGGACTTAAAAAATCGCAGGTAGAAGAATACTTGGATTTCTATGAAGACGAAGGTGTACAACACATTGCTGTTGCAACCAAAGACATCATCCATACCGTTACAGAACTCAAGAAACGAGGAGTTGAATTCTTATCAGCACCACCAGAAGCATACTATGAAATGATTCCGGAACGTGTGGGAGAAATTGATGAGGACATCAAAAAATTACAAGATTTAGGGATTTTGGTCGATTGTGACGAAGAAGGATATTTGTTGCAAATCTTTACCAAACCCGTGGAAGATCGTCCGACCTTATTTTTCGAAATCATTGAGCGACATGGTGCTCAAAGTTTCGGAGCGGGTAATTTCAAAGCATTATTCGAAGCTTTAGAAAAAGAACAAGCCCGAAGAGGAAATTTATAACTCGAACATCAAATACCGGTTTTGCCAAGTCTAAAAACGCTTGGCAAAACTTTTTAGATTAGTAAACTATCCAATCATTACATTTAAAAATTTAAAATGAAATCATTCATAACCTACGATTCAAACTCAGATTTTAGTATTCACAACATCCCTTTTGGGATAGGTGTTTTCGACAATCAATTTGTTGCTGCCTGTACGCGAATCGGTGATACCATTATCGATTTGTCTTATTTGTACAATCAGGGCTATTTCGATTCGATCGAAGAATTAGAAGAAAACGTATTCGAATCTGTCGTGCTTAATGAGTTTATAGAATTGGGAAAATCGGTAACAACAGCGACGCGATTAAAAATTCAAGAGCTTTTGTTAGAAAATTCTGATTTGGCGAAAGATCAACAAACGCAAGATCAAGCCTTTTTCTCGCTTGAAGAAGTCGAAATGATGTTGCCGATTCACGTTCCGAACTACACCGATTTTTACAGCAGCATAGAACATGCGACCAATGTAGGAAAAATGTTCCGAGACCCTGCAAATGCTTTGTTACCAAACTGGAAACATTTGCCTGTAGGCTACCATGGTAGAGCCTCGTCTATCGTCATCTCGGGTACCGAAATTCACAGACCAAAAGGACAATCGAAACCTGCCGATGCAGAAAAACCAATATTTGGACCATCGAAACAACTCGATTTTGAATTGGAAATGGCTTTTGTTGTAGGCAAACAAACCGATCTCGGAGACTCAGTGTCAACCAAAGATGCAGAAGATTATATCTTTGGAATGGTGATTTTCAACGACTGGTCGGCAAGAGACATTCAATCTTGGGAATATGTTCCGCTTGGGCCATTTTTGGGTAAAAATTTTGGATCATCGATCTCGCCTTGGGTGGTAACGTTGGAAGCTTTAGAACCCTTCAGAACTGCATCGCCACAGCAAGATCCCGAAGTGCTCGATTATTTGAAAGTTGACGGTGAGAAGAATTACGACATCAACCTCGAAGTCTATCTGCAACCAGAAAATGACCAGGCAAACTTGATCTGCGAAAGCAATTTCAAATTCATGTATTGGAATATGTGTCAGCAATTGGCACACCATACCGTAAACGGATGTAATTTAGAAGTTGGAGATTTGTATGCTAGTGGTACCATTTCTGGAAGCTCTCCAAATTCGTTCGGTTCGATGCTCGAGCTGACTTGGCGCGGACAAAACCCTTTGAAATTGTCTAACGGTGAAGAACGAAAATTCATCGAAGATAACGATACGATTACAATGAAAGCCTTTGCAGAAAAAGACGGTGTTCGCGTTGGATTTGGTGAGGTTACAGGGAAAATTTTACCCGCAAAATAATCCTTTCCATCATCCAACGAAAAACACTCAAGAAAAAATGTAACATTTTATGAAAACCGTTATACCATCAGAAACACCAGCTGTGCTTTTACAGCAAATTATGCAAACTGCCATTGCACCAAGGCCAATAGCATTGGCTTCGACTGTAGATAAAGAAGGACATCCCAACCTCTCACCTTTCAGCTTTTTCAATATGTTTTCAACGGTTCCGCCAATTGTAATTTTTTCACCATCGCGTCGAGTGCGAGACAACACCACTAAACATACTTTAGAAAATGTATTAGAAGTGCCAGAAGTCGTGATCGGAATTGTGAATTACGACATGGTACAGCAAGTTTCGTTATCGTCTACCGAATATGATTTAGGAGTTAATGAATTTGTAAAATCGGGCTTGACCATGGAAGACGCTGATTTGGTAAAACCGAAATTAATAGTTGAATGCCCCGTAAATTTCGAATGCAAGGTACAAGAAGTAAAATCGCTTGGCAATGAAGGTGGTTCTGGAAATTTGGTGATTTGCGAGGTGAAGAAAATTCATATTCGAGAAGAATTTTTAGATCAAGACGGCAATCTCGATCAAAAGAAATTAGATTTAGTTGCGCGATTAGGTCGTAATTATTATGCTCGAAATAACGCCGAAAACTTGTTCGAAGTTCCAAAACCTTTGGCAACAAAAGGCATAGGAATAGATCAACTACCACTTGAAATAAAAAACAGTAAAATACTTAGTGGCAATGATTTAGGAATGTTGGCAAATGTAGAAAAATTAGAAGGAAATCGTTTTTCTGATGACAAAGCTATACATCAAAAAGCCAAAGAAATGTTGTTGCAAAATAAAATTGATGAAGCTTGGCAAATTCTAAAAGATTAAAAAAATCCACTCGTTGAGTGGATTTTTTTATGATGTAGTACTTTTTCTAAATTTTAGAACTTAGGAAAACCTCCGGGTAATTTTGGCAAACTACCATCGGCAGGCATATTTTTAGACATCATTTCCATCATGCGTTTTCCTTGTGATGAATTCATGAACTTCATCATTTTACCCATTTCTGAGAATTGTTTCAACAATTGATTCACTTCTTGAATGCTTGTTCCAGAACCATTCGCAATTCTTTTTTTGCGCGAATTATCGATCAGTTTAGGATTTTTTCTTTCTGCTGGAGTCATCGAATAGATGATGGCCTCTACACCTTTGAATGCATCATCATTTATATCGACATCCTTCATCGCTTTACCAGCACCTGGTATCATGCCAATCAAATCTTTCATGTTCCCCATGCGTTTGATTTGCTGGATTTGTTTTAGAAAGTCATCAAAATCGAAACTATTTTTTGCGATTTTTTTCTGTAATCGTTTTGCCTCTTCTTCATCGAATTGTTCTTGAGCGCGCTCTACCAAAGATACAACGTCACCCATGCCCAAAATACGATCGGCCATACGGGCAGGATAGAAAATGTCTAAGGCTTCCATCTTCTCGCCTGTCGAGATGAATTTTATGGGTTTGTCTACTACTGTTTTTATCGTCAATGCTGCTCCTCCTCGTGTATCACCGTCTAATTTGGTCAAAACAACGCCATCATAATCCAACACATCATTGAAGGCTTTGGCAGTGTTCACCGCATCTTGACCCGTCATCGAGTCTACTACAAACAATGTTTCTGTTGGTTGCATTGCTTGGTGTACTCGACGTATTTCGTCCATCATTTCTTGGTCTACAGCCAGTCGACCGGCGGTATCGATGATAAGTACATTGTTTCCGTTTTGTTTTGCTTGAGCCAATGCTTTTTGAGCAATTTCTACCGGATTTTTATTTCCTTCATCTGAAAAAACTTCAACTCCTACTTGCTCACCAAGCACTTTCAATTGATCGATTGCAGCCGGACGGTAAACGTCGCCTGCAACCAACAATGGCTTTTTGGTTTTCTTCGTCTTTAGATAATTCGCTAGTTTACCCGAAAAAGTTGTTTTACCAGAACCTTGCAAACCTGCAATCAAGATGATGGCCGGATTTCCTGTAATCGTCAATTCTGAATGTTCTCCACCCATCAAAGCGACCAATTCGTCGTGTACAATTTTTACCATCAACTGACTTGGATTCAGCGAAGTGAGTACATTCTGACCTATAGCATTTTTACGTACAGTATCAGTAAATTCTTTTGCAACTTTATAGCTTACATCGGCATCAACCAAGGCTCTTCTCACCTCTTTCACCGTTTCGGCAACGTTCACTTCTGTAATTTGTCCTTTACCTTTCAGTGTATGTAGTGCCTTGTCTAATTTATCTTGAAGATTCTGAAACATTTTTTTCTTAAATTTCTAAGTTGTGCAAATATAATAATTCTCTCAAAAATAATCCAGTTCGTTGGGCGATGGACATTCAGAAATAAAAGAAGCCTTCACATGATGAAGGCTTCATTACTTTTTTATTTCACATCTTTATTTACGCTCTACATTGGCAGTCCAAGTTCTTGTACCTTTGTTGTAAAACATGGTCAATTTTTTTGCATTGATTCGGATGTAGCTGATATCTGTTCCGTCTACATTGATCCAAGAATTGTCACCATCCTTACGAAATTCGATCCCAGTAACAGATGGAATACCATTACTGAAATCGAAGTTGTATTTGTCTCCGATTTTCACTACTGTTACTCTACCATCTGTACTTGCAATTGGTAAATCTTCGTTGGCCGTGTCATTAAATCCTATGCTACCTGTATAACTCCCGATGAAAAAATCATTATCTGCTGGATCGTCGTCATCTGAACACGATACAAACGAAAAAGCAAAAATTGCAAATAAACATATTCCTAAAAATTTCATTACATTTTTCATAAATATTTAGTTTTTAAATTCTCATCCTGAATAATTTCAAATATGTTGCCGAAACGTTGCTGTTCGATTAATTTATAAAATCTTTAAGATGGTGTTAATTTTTTTTTAATAATAAACAATCTTTCTTGTTGTGTTGGTGATTGGTGCGTCGAGGTTTGCGTTGTAATGCGTACGTTTTACCCAATTGTTTTGCGCATCGTATTCGTACAGTATCGAGACGTCGTATTTCAGTTTCAAATCTTTATCGAACATCTTTTCGGCAGTCATATCGCCTTTTTCATTGAATTGTCTTATTTTTTTAGAAACCAAAGCATTTCCACTTTTCATCTCTTCTTCTACAACCAAGCCCAAATCGTTGTAGCGATAGTTGATTTCATATTTTCCGTTATCGTAATCTACCGTTTTTTTTATCAATTGATTTTTGGCGTTGTATTCGTTTTTTTCGTTGATAAAAATATCTTCCTCTTCGAGATTTCTACTTCTATCCTCTACCAGATTGGAGCCTTCATAGAGCAATTTTTTCTCCAACACAGGCACGTCATTTTCGGTAGTTTTGATGGTTATGGTTTGGCCGTCGTATTCGTAACGTTCGTCAATTTTCAGAAAATTGTTATAAGAATCCATATCCTTTGCTTTCAACTTTCCATCGCTATCATAGGTATAGGTCGCGGTATAAGTTGGCAAATTTTTTTCATCAAAAAACTGTTCAGAAACCAAAAATCCAGCAATGTTATAGTCTACTTTCTTGTGGTATTCTTGCTGATAGCCTTCGACATGATTCATTCGAATCATGGCTTTGGATTTTTTTTCTTCCAACATTTTAATTTTTCCTCTCAAATCATTTTTTTCAAGATCGGTTTGTGAAAATCCGTAAATCGAAAATCCGCATAAAATGAGTGTTAATATTTTCTTCATCTTTCTAATTTTATATTTTTAACGTCAAATTCTCAAAATTCGTGCATTTTTTTGTAGTCAACGATTGATTAATTATGAATTGAAATATATTTGGGAAGAATATTATGCGTATGAAATTTTTTTATGTTGGAAAATATCCTACCAAGGTGAATTGGACTTTTTTCATCATCAGGTTTTGCGCTGGCGGATTGATGTTGACGCACGGCATGCCAAAGTTGATGAACTTGATCTCTTCTGACCCGATACAATTTGGCGATCCTCTTGGGCTGAGCCCCGAGCTTTCCCTTATTCTGGCTGTATTGGCAGAGGTAGTGTGCGCTTTTTTTGTAATCCTTGGTTTGTGGACAAGAGCTGCACTTATCCCGCTCATCATCAACATGGTTGTTGCGGTGTTTGTGGTACACGCCGAGCATGATTTTGGAAAAAAAGAATTAGGAATTTTCTATCTGATGAACTATTTGGCTTTGATGATAAGCGGACCAGGAAGAATTTCAATAGACTATTTAATCAACAGAAAATGATAAAAAAAATTGGTTTTATATTGACAATTACATCTGCACTTTTTGTTCAAGCTCAAAGCACCAATATGGAGATTGAGCATTTACATTACACCAAAAACGAATTAGCATTGATTAACCAAAAATCTAACGTAATGAAATTCAGGGTTTTACAAACAACGAATGCTATTGATTACAAAATTTTACGTGCTCAAAATCAAGATCTCAACCCAACAGATCCTGCGACAAAAAAACTCGCCGAACGTATGTTGGTGACGGTGCAGGATAAAGACTCTAGAGGTGTTGGGATTGCTGCTCCACAAATCGGAATTAACCGCAATGCTTTTTGGATTCAACGGTTCGACAAGGCGTCTGCGCCATTCGAGTTTTTCATCAATCCGAAAATCATTTGGTATTCCGACATCAAACGAGAAGGCCGCGAAGGTTGTCTTTCTATACCCGATATTACGGGCGAAGTGATTCGTAGTTTGGCTGTTCGTATCACGTATTACGATTTGAATGGGAATTTCTATGATGAAGTTTTAGAAGGTTTTACAGCAGTTATTGCTCAGCACGAATACGATCATCTCTTAGGCAAGCTTTTTCCAGATCGTCTGAAAGAACAGGAGCAAAAAACATTTGATTTGGCCGAAAAAAACACCAAACTTTTATACGAGCAAAAAGCTTCAGAATAAACTGAAGCTTTTTTATTATCTGAACTCATCTGTAGAGCCACTCGTGTCTATTTGCGGTTCTTGTAGCGGATTTCGATCGGGCGTGATCAAGCTGTTGTCTTCCACTTCGACGTCTGGTATTTTGGGAGTATTTATAGTATTAGCCTTTGGCGCGTTTTCTTTTTGCGCATTTGCATTTGTTCCTTGCTTCCCAGCTTTCAACTTCTCCAACAATCGTTTGGCTTGCTTCGCCTCATCTGTTCCCTCATAGGCAACCGCTACTACCTCTAATGCATTTTTGAAATTTTCTTCAGATTCTGATTTCCCAACAGCATAAGCATTGAGTAAGGCAAATTTTGCAATGATGATTTGGGTCGGAAATTGCTCAATCGCTCGTTTTACATTCGTTTTTACTTCGGCATATTTTCCATCGCGATAAAGGTTATAAGCCACTTCGTATGCTGCCAGAGCTTCTTTGGTTTCTGGTGTCAAATAATCTTCCATCGGATTGTTGATATAGCCTGCGTAGAGCGAATTCGGAAATTCGGTGAGAATTTGATTTTTATACTGCTCTTGCGAAGCAAGATTTTCGGCTTTTGCAATGCGATACATCTGATAGATTGCGTTGGCTTTGGTCTCGATGTTTTTGGGTGGTGTACCGACCAAATGTTCCAACGTATTCAAAGCCAATTTCGAGTTCTGAAACTGGTCATAATAAGCTGTCCCAAGCGACAATTCTGTTGTATCTCGCTCGATTTTCAAATCGTGGAGCACTTTGGCTTGTGTTGGAATTTTTTCGATATAAAAATCCAATTCGAATCGTCTCGGATTTCCTTCTTCCAATTTTCCAGTTAATTCCAACTCACGTTGTTCCAAAGCTGATGTTCCGCCTTCTGAGCTTCGCCAATTGTCTCGCAAAGTTTGATTTCCCCAAATTCGTCTGAATTCATTGATTCCTTCGCCTTTCAACCCTGCATTGTAAAAGTAAAATTTACCACTTTCGTCGGCAAAATTCGAAGCAAAATTGCTTTGTCTGTTTCCGAAAAGAAAATCAGAAGACGAATTGTTTTTGGCTTGCATTTCTTCTTCTAATTGGCGTTGGCGTTCTTCTTTCGCCTTCAAATCGTCGATATATTTCTGAAAAAACGTCTGTTGCTCTTCTTTTGTCATCGAAGCTATTTTCAGAATACTATCGTTTTTTTGCACCAAATAGTATTTTTCCATTAGCTTTTTCAACGATTCGTTGCGCACATTGATTCGTGTTTTTTCGTTTTCGAAAGCGTTTTGCGTTACCGCACTATCGTAATAAGCCGTAGCATACAGATAATTCCCTTTGTCGAAATACAAATCGCCATAAGCTTCGTAGGCTCGAGAACGCGTAAACGGCTCGAAATTTTCTTTCTCACTCAAACTTTTTTTCAGATAATGCTCTGCCTCTTCTAAGTTTTCATTTTTCAGTGCAACTTTGGCAATGGCATAATCCAATTCGTTTACACGCGATTTATAGACTTGTTTCTTGGCAATTGATGTAAAATGATTTTTGTATTCGTCGTAGTTGTGAATGGCTTTTTTATAATTTTCGGCGATGGCAATTTGCGATTTTATTTCCATGTCGTAGCCAGGTTTCAGCTCGTAAGCCCGCATAAAATGGGCTCTTGATTCTTCTTCTTTTCCGTCTAACTTGGCGTATAATTGTCCTAAAATGAAATTGATTCTGGCTTTTTCTTGTCTATTTTTGGCAAGCGCTTCGGCGTGGGTAAGCACTTCTGTTGCCAAATCATATTTTTGGGTATCGATAAGGTATTGCCCGAAATTCTTGGCAACTTCTAATTGCAAATTCTTTTTCGAAACGCCCTCTTCGTAGAGGGTCGCCAGTTGCTCTCTCCCTTCATAAAAATTACCTCCTTTTAGTTCTGCCAAGGTGAGGTAAACATTGGCTTCTTCGGCATATTTGGAATTGGGCAATTGAGTTTTTACGAAATTGAGCGCATCCAGAGCTTCAAAATATTCTTTTTTGTAATAACGCGCCTTTCCCATCAAGAGATACGCTCGACCAATCATGGTGTTGTGTTCTACTCCATTGATCATCATCGAATGCTTTTCGATCACTCGCATGGCTTTTTCTTCCACCGCATCCAAACCTGTTGGGGTCACCACTTTTGTTGGCTGGTTCGGATTTACATTATGGGTTTGTTTTTTTTCGTATGGGATATGCGTAGCAGGATCTACAGGCAAGATCTGACTCCAATTGTAGGCATAAGTCTTGAGATGATCTTCTCTCACTTTGTCTAATTCTTCTTCGGCATTGAACAAAGCATTGTACCATGATGTCATCTTGTGGAATGTGCGATTTTTGAAATTGTTTTTCTTTACCGAACAACTTCCGAGAACCGCAATAACACTTAAACTGAGTAAAACTTTTTTCATAAGATCAATAAAAGCAAATCTACTAAAAAACGTGAGATTTGAAAAAATGTTATCCTAAGTATTTATTTCATAAAACATTTAGGATATTTGTAAAGCATTTATGAACGATCAGAAACAGCATATCATACCGTCAACGCATACAGAATCAAAAACTAAAGTTTCTGCAGGCTTGGATATTTCTAAAGTGTATCGTATAATAATCTTGGCTTTGAGCGTGGTTTTGATATCTGCCTTGTTTTATTATACCCAAATTGTTCGAAAAAATATTCATCAATTTCAGCAAACTGTCGCACAAAACGACTCGTTGATCGCAGACCAAAAAATGCAAATTTCTAAATTGGAAAGGGCTAATAAAAATCTGGAACTCTACAATCGAGATTTGACGAATCAGAAAAAATTTTATGACGATTTGAAACCTTTACAACAAAAAAACATTTTGCCCTTGCTCATCGATATCGAATCGCGAGAAGAACAAACGCTGAAAGAAATTGAAGCGAAAAACAAGAAAAACAACACAACATTTGTTGCGCCGGTAGAGGGTTTTGTGTCTGGAAAATTCAACAAAGAAGAAAATCATATCGGCTTGGATATCGTATCTAAATCGGGCGAACCTGTAAAAGTAATTGCAGACGGAACGGTGATTTTCACCGATTGGACGCCCGAAACTGGTTTTGTCATCTTGGTCGATCATCACAACTCGTTTATATCGGTCTACAAACACAATTTAGACGTTTTCAAGAAAATGGGTGAAAAAGTGAAACAAGGCGAAGTCATAAGTTCGGTCGGTAATACGGGTGAGCTTTCCACGGGTCCCCATTTGCATCTCGAACTTTGGCTAAACGGAAATGCTGTAGACCCACAGAAATACATCCCATTAAACAAATAACAATCATCGATGAAATCATTTTTGGCTAAACTTGTTGCAAAATTTGTTGATAAACAAAATAAAAAATGGATCAATAATCCCATCAAAACACAAGAAAAAGTCTTCGAATATTTAATGGCAAATGGAAGAAAAACACGGTTTGGTAAAGACCACCATTTCGATAAAATTGCTTCGTACGAAGACTTCAAACAACAGGTTGCGGTTCAAGACTACGAAGGCCTGAAAAGCTATTTCGATGCAACAGCCAATGGCGAAGCCGATGTTTTATGGCCTGGCAAACCCTTGTATTTGGCAAAAACTTCGGGGACAACCTCTGGCGCAAAAATGATTCCTTTGACCAAAGATTCGATGCCCACGCATATCAAATCGGCTCGAAATGCTTTATTGGCGTATATCCACGAAACAGGAAATGCTGAATTTCTCAATGGTAAAATGATTTTTTTACAAGGAAGCCCCGTTTTGGAAGAAAAAAACGGAATCAATATTGGGCGATTATCTGGTATTTCTGCTCATTTTGTACCACAATATTTACAACGAAACCGCATGCCCAGTTGGGAAACCAATTGCATCGAAGATTGGGAAACCAAAGTTGAAACGATTGTAGAAGAAACTCAAAACGAAAACATGACCCTCATCAGTGGTATACCGCCATGGCTGATCATGTATTTCGAAAAATTGTTGGATAAAAACAAGGAAACCAGAGTGCTCAATATCTTCAAAAATTTGAGCCTGATTGTAACGGGGGGCGTCAACTACGATCCATACCGAGATAAAATGAACGCCTTGATTGGTAAAAAAATAGACAGCATACAAACTTATCCCGCGTCCGAAGGTTTTATCGCTTACCAAGATTCGCAACAGTCAGAATCATTGTTGCTTTTGCTGGACAACGGTATTTTTTATGAATTCATTCCTGTAGAAGAATTTTTTGATGAAAATCCGACTCGCATAGCGTTAAAAGATGTAAAACTCAATCAAGACTATGCGCTTGTACTGAACACGACCGCTGGACTTTGGGGATATTCGATTGGTGATACGATTCGATTTACTTCCTTGCAACCTTATCGAATCATCGTCACGGGTCGTATCAAACATTACACCTCGGCATTTGGCGAACACGTGATTGCACACGAAGTGGAAACTGCCTTGCAACAAACGATTCAAAAACATCCCGCATCTATCATCGAATTTACGGTAGCTCCTGAGGTTACACCTGCCGAAGGTTTGCCTTATCATGAATGGCTGATTGAGTTTGGAGAACTACCCGAAAATTTGGAAAAGTTTGAAAAAGAATTGGATGATCGAATGAAACAACTGAATCCTTATTACAAAGATTTAATCGATGGCAATGTGTTGCGTACTCTAAAAATCGCTTTCGTAAAACCAAACGGCTTTCAGGTCTATATGAAATCGATCGGAAAATTGGGCGGACAAAATAAAGTGCCTCGCCTGTCGAATGACCGCACGATTGCCAATGCTTTTTACGACTTGGATTTGATCGAACGCTAAAAAGAACTGCTGTGTTTTTTGAGTGAAAAATAGGATAAAAACACCGCAACCAACTGAAAAAATGCTGCCAATACAAATGGAGCTCCAGGAAAATGGAAAGGTGCCTGATCGTGAGTGAAATAATAAAAAACACTGGTCATCAGAACGGGACCAAAAATTGCAGTAGAACTGTTGATGCTGGTAATGGTTCCTTGCAATTGTCCTTGCTCGTCCTCATCGACATAGCTGGTCACTTCTGATTGAAGTGCAGGTCCGGCAATCCCACCGATACAATATGGTATAAGAAAAACAAACATCAACCACGAATGTTCAGCAAAACCAAATAAAATCAGTCCGATCATATTAATGGTAAGTCCAGCTAAAATATTTTTGGCGTTACCAAATTTCGGATTCGACCACCGGACCAAAAATCCCTGCACCAATCCGACACACATGCCGACTGCTGCAAGCGAAAGGCCAACCATACGCTCGTCCCATCCAAATTTGTACATCGTAAAGAAAGTCCAGTTGCTATTCACAGCATGTCCAGCCAGATACATGAAAAACATTGCCGAGATCAGCAGTATAATTTGAGGATATTTTTTCAGGCGAATGAGTGAACCTATGGGATTTGCCGCTTTCCATTCGATATTTCGACGTTTCGATTTGGGTAAAGATTCTGGTAGATAAATTAGACCCCATAAAAAATTCACAAAACACAATGTTGCTGCCGCATAGAACGGAACTCTAGAACCGATTTGCCCCAAAAAACCACCGATAACGGGTCCTACGATAAACCCAATTCCGAACGCTGCTCCTATCAAACCAAAATTTTTAGCCTTATTTTCTGATGTACTGATATCGGCAATGTAAGCGGATGCTGTAGAAGCACTCGCCCCTGTGATTCCGGCCATGATACGCCCAATAAACAACCAAACTATCGAAGGCGCTAAAGCAAGAATGAGGTAATCTATACTGAAGGCAAATAAGGAGGTAAGCAACACGGGTCTTCGCCCAAATTTATCACTGATATTCCCAATCAGCGGAGCAAACAAAAACTGAACAAATGCATACGAAAATGTAAGCCATCCGCCTATTTTTGCAGCTTCGCTCAAGTCAGACTGGATGAGTTCTTCTAGCAATTTTGGGATAACAGGAATGATAATCCCAATTCCGATAATATCGATCAGCATAGTGGCAAAAATGAACCCAACGGCTGGTTGTTTGGTTTGATGCTTCATTTAATAAACGGCTAAAATTTGATGTTGAACCTGATTGATTTGAAAATGATCGCCAACTTGGAGACCTATCAAATGCTGTGCTAAAGGCGATTCTAATGAAATACAAAAATACGATTGCCCCAAAATATCAACTGCGCCCAACCCAATTCCCACAATCAAAGGTTGAAAACTTGTAAAAACAATGGTACCTTGCTCAACTTTTGTTGACGTTTTAGACTGGAACAACTGAAGCAATTCTTGCTGCTCGAGGATCAATCGCTGTTGTTGCAACAATTGATTTACTTCTTGATTGAGCATTTCTCTAGCCGTCTCGTACTTGTCTCCCATGCTGCTTTTGGTGTCGGTATTAGAGGCACGTTTATCGTCAATCAATTTGTTTATCCGATTCAACTTTTGATTCAAATGTGCTCTTAGATGGGACAATATTTCTGTTTTATCGATCATCATTTCGCGTGTAAAATTACATTAAACTTTGAAATGAAAACTTTAGGTCCGAAAAGTTTTTAGGATTGTTGTCTAAAAAATTAAGACATTTGTCGTATATTTATCAAAAATATCACGATATGCTTACCATCAACGAGAAACTCACCTACAACAATATCGAAGAAAAATCGATTTATGATTTCATCAGCATTTCTAGAGAAGGGATACGGTATGCGACATTCGACCGAATTGTAAAAAACAGTCCGTTCAGTCTTGTTGAGTGGGCGCAATTCTTACACATTTCAGAACGAACACTTTTACGATACAAGACCGATAAAAAAATTTTTGATTCTATACAGTCCGAAAAAATTTTACAAATCACGATGCTCATCAAACGTGGAACAGAAATTTTCGAAACGATGGGACGCTTCAGTAAATGGTTGAATATCGAAAGTGTAGCTTTGGGTGGCATCACGCCCAAAAGCCTGATGGATACGAGCTTCGGTATCAACTTGATCAACGACGAACTCACTCGAATCGAATACGGTATTTTCTCATGATAATCTATCGTCTGAGCCGAAAAGCATACGCCCGAGACCTCTCGGGTAAGGGTGCCGAAATTGCAGGTGGAAGGTGGAATAGCAAAGGAATTCCGCTCGTCTATACGGCAGAATCCAGGGCTTTGTGTACGGTAGAAGTTGCTGTACACGTTCCTTTGGGCATGGTGCCAAAAGATTATCAATTGATTAGCATCGAAATTCCAGATAACGGAATTCTAAATTTAGAAAAATTACCTGAGAAATGGAATGCGATTCCGCCAATACGCGCCACACAACTGATTGGTAATGAATTTGTAAAAGAAAGCAAAGGTTTGGTTTTGAAGGTTCCTTCGGCAGTTATCGACGGGGAGTATAATTACCTCATCAATCCTTCACATCCTGAAATGGAAAAAGTAAAAATCGTCGAAATTACAGATTATCATTTCGATCAACGCTTATTTATTTAACTCCAAAAGTCTACAATAAAAGTTTTTTGGTGTATTCACCGAGATAAAACAAAGTTCTAAAGAATAAATAAAAATGAAGCTGTATCACTTCACTTCGCCGCTCTGCTGAACGTGCTTGAGTGTATTTCTGACACAGCCTCATTCTCTTTTACTAAAAAAGTTTGAGTTATTCCTCTTTCTTTTTTGTTGATGTTTTTGCTGTCGACTCCCCTTTTTCTTTGGCAGTCGTCTTTTTAGCTTTTGGTTTTTCTTCTTTCGGCTCGGCCGTTTTTTTAGCCTTTGGTTTTTCCTCTACTTCTACCTCATCTACATAGCGGTAAACTCTTCGAGGTCTTCTTACGCCATAACTTCCATTAGAGATTTTTCCTCTTCTTGTCTTGATGTCTCCTTTACCCATAAATTTTCAATTAAGGATTAATAAATAATGTGTTACGGATTCCAATTTAAACAAAAAAATTAACCTAAACAAATTATCAATCAAACTATTGCTGAAAAGGGCTCTATTTTCAATTGATTTCTTCGGCGTAATAATCACTTTCGTTGCCCAATCGGTCTACAGCTTTTATGGCTACAACTTTTAGTTTTTTGCCAAATTTTTGAGTGTTGATCATCGTAGAATTGGTAAATCGGTCGAGGATTTCTGTTTCCCATTCGTCGTTGTATTGTTTGTACAAAACCCATCGGAAAACATCTTTTTGTTGATTACTCGACCATCGTGCAGCAATTTTATCTGAAAGTTTAGACAAGTTCAATTCTGGTCTATCCAAAGGATCGGCATGAATCCAAGTACTTCTTGGGATGAGTGCTGGTTTGGCATAAGGACCATTTTTCAGGGCGTTCAACATCGATGGATTTTTGATGAGTCCGGCAATACTCCAATGGATCACGCCAACGTTGTCTTGCAAGATCTGACTCGACAATTGTACTTGATTCACAATCTCTGAAGTTCGGTCGGATGCTTTCACCTCTACCGTATTCAGACCTGGCCATAGGTGACGATTGTAAGTATTTTCTGATTTCCACCATTCGAGTAATTTTGGAAAACTTTGCCCTGTAGAATTGATAGGCCAATACAGTTGGGGTGAAAAATAATCGATCCAACCTTTGTTCAACCACAGTTTGGCATCCGCATAGAGTTCGTCGTATTGCGAAGAACCTGTAATTCCAGCTGGATAGCCAGGCTTCCAAATTCCGAACGGACTGATTCCGAATTTTACATATTTCTTTTCCGATTTTATTTCATTATAAATGCGTTCGATGAATCGATTTACATTGTCTCGGCGCCAATCGGCACGCGTGAGTTTTCCGCCATTTCGCACATATTCGTTCCAAGTTTTATCATCCGGAAAATCTTTCCCACCATTGTAGGAAGCATAAGGATAAAAATAATCATCGAAATGGATACCGTCTATATCGTAATTCTTCAACAAATCGCGTACAACATTCGATACGTGATTTTGGGTTTCTCTACTTGCCGGATCGAACCAATACATACCATTTCTCAACCGAACGATATGATTGGGCATTTTGTTTACCATAGATTGGCTGCCGACACTTCCGCCACTCGAATGATGTGCTCGATAAGGATTCAACCAAACATGCAACTCCATTCCGCGCTTGTGCGCCTCCTCTACCCAAAACGCCAAGGGATCGTAATATGGGTAAGGTGAACGCCCAGTTTCGCCTGTGAGAAAATACGACCACGGCTCGTAATTGCTGTGATACAAGGCATCTGCCGAAGGTCTGGCCTGGAAGATGACGGCATTGAAATTGCCTTCTTGCAACATATCCAACAAGCGAATTGCTTCCTGTTTTTGCTGATCGGTAGAGAGATCGCGACGCGATGGCCAATTGATGTTGGCAACGGTTGCAATCCACGCGGCCCTGAATTCGCGATTGACTTCGGGCAAGCTCACACGGTACAATGTACTGGCAATCTTGGGTTCTTCTTTTGGGGTTTGGATTGTAGGTGTTGTAGAGGTCGAAGGTGTTGTAGAGCTTGCGGGCGCAGGAGCGGTTACAACAGGTGATTTGGTCTCTATCTTGCGATAGATGGGTTTATGCGTTCTTGTTGTGGTACACGAGCTCATGGCTAATGCAAAAAGTCCTGCAACGGCTATATATTTATTCAATTTCATGTGAAATATAAATCGGATTATCTACAAAATTACCATTAAAATTTAAATTAACCTGAACTTTTGCCCTACTCCTATAGTTTTTTGATTAATAATGAATTAAAGTCCGTTGAATAATAAAAAAATCAATTTCCGACACAAAAAAATCCGAAAGCTGTTCACTCTCGGATTTATTTTTTACCTAAAATCGTATTGAAGCTTAATTCAACACAACTTTTCTATTGATTTCCATGGCTTGTCCTTCGACTTTGATAATGAAGATCCCTTTGGAATCCATGCTTACGTTGACCTCCTTTACTTTTGCAGTGTTTTTCACCTGTTTCACCACCTGTCCGTTGAGGTTGTACACCGTCACTTGATCGATGGCTTTTGAAGCATTTTCTAATCGCACCACAATTTTATTGGCTTGGGTATAAACGCTTATATCGTGGCGATCTTGGTAGGTAATGTCGTCTACTGCCAAATTGGTTTTCCAAACTTTTTCTACCCATTCTGGATGATCGATATACGGATTACGATTGTTTTGATGCTCGTAATAAATCAGGTCGTTGATGTCTCTTTCGCGCTGGCTCACCGGATCCATGATATGCCAAGTGTACAAAATTGAAAAAAAAGTATCGGTAAATGATTTGTTGGAAGAGCCGTCGAACATCTGCCCAACGTTGGTAGAAGTTCTATTGCTATAGAAATTTGGCAGGCGATCTTCGTAGCGGGTTGCAAAATAGAAAAATGCACGAGCGATGTCGCCTTTGAATTCGTCTATCGGTTCGAAAACCATTCCACTGTACCCAGCAGAATATCCAGCATTTGCATTCACCCCAAGTTTTCCGCCGTTGCGAGAAGTCCAAGTCGCATTTGCCACCACACCAAAAGGATAATTGCCTCTTCTGTTGTTCACGTATCCATCGGTTGGCCAGACATGAAAAGCGTCTGAACGCATTGGCAATGCTTGATTGAAATATGATTGCGCAATCAAATGTTCGCGATTGTAGCATGATCCTTCTCCTGAATAATTTCCGCATTCTTTTTGTCCTGGTACGAAGTTATACGGATCGCTTCCTGTTGGGTTTTCGGAATAAATATCCAAAATCGTATTGTCGTTTTCGTAATACTTGTCTTTGAAACCATTTTTCGCGCTGTTGTTGGTGTACAATGACTTCAAAGCGTCATAAGATCGTTGATTGTAGCCTGCAGAAATAATGTTTTTCAACTGCGTTTTCAGGGTATACCCCTCTGCTGTGGCGTTGTTGTAATACGTTGCTGGAATTTGGGCAAATGCCCATCCGCTACTCAACAATAATCCGAAAGAAAATATAATTTTTTTCATATTTTTTAATCCTAAAAAGTGTGGTAAAGTTAAGCAATTTAATAGGATAAAGCGTTAAAATCCAAACGATATGAAGATTTAGTAATGTTAAAAAAATCAACAAAAAAAAAGGACTATTGAATCAATAGCCCTTTCCTTTTATAAAATTGAGTTTTATTGTACCATTACTTTTTTGCTGGTGTGGAATTGTTCACCAAAGATATTGATGATGTAGATTCCTTTCTCGAAGTGTGGTAACTCTATCGTATTCAATTGCTTCACGTTGTCATAAATGCGTACGGCTTGTCCGTTCAAATTATATACCTCTAAGCGTAAAATTTTGTTGATTTTAGACGAAACCAAAATATTCTGATGTTTGGTATAAACCTGAATACTGTTCAAATCTTGAATGTATTCTACGCCATTGAGGTTCTCCCAAAGGTTCTCGGCAGCTGGTCCGCCCCAAATCAAAGTTGCCAAATACGGATTGTCTATAAATGGATTACGATTTCCTTGCGCAAAAGGATTCTCGATATTACCCAAATATTCGTTGCGTTGTCTTTCGATTTCAGACACTGGATCTTCTGCATTCCATTTCAGAAACAAATCGATCATCCCATCGGGTGTAGCCGTTGTACTACCAAATCCAACATTGTTTGGCAAACATTGGGTTTCGTATCGTACATACATGTACATCATCATGCGCGCGATGTCGCCTTTCCATTCATCACCCGGATACCATCCGCCCGATATTCTTCTGGCGTTTCCGCTTCCGTCGATAAACTTCAAATTACTGCGCGTACTATTGGTTCGAGAATCGGCTGCTCGCAAGTGGTGTGCATCTGCTCCAGCACCAACCTCACCAAGATTTGGGACTCCCAACGATTTGGGATAGGTGTGCTCGCGATTCCAATCTGTTGAACGGCCTCCATTCTGATTCACATCGCGGTAATACGCATCTTTACCGTTGGACTCTCGATTGTAACCGTATATCAAAATAACACGAGAAGAGTTGGTTGGATCCAAATCTGTTTTCTTCAATGCGTCCCAAATCTGTTTGTAAGTCAATTCTCTGGTGTGTGTAGATTTTAAAAGATCGGTGAGTTCTTTTTTCAATGCTACTCCTCTTTTGGTAAGGTCGATTTCGTTGTAATATTCTTGCTGAGCAAAACTACTGATACCAACCACCAAACTTACCAATAGTAAAAATTTCTTCATAACTTTTATATTTTCAAGGGTGCAAAACTAATACTTTTCATTAGCTTTGAAAGTCGATTTGCACAATCATAATGAAACCTTAACATTTGAAGTGGTCAAGCTACATACCAGATCCTTTCATCCTGCAACTTTTTGCGGCTATCGGCGTAGGCTATTTCTTTCCGCAACTGGCTGATTTTGGATATAATGGTCTAAATCTCGGTACGCTCATCGATTTGGGAGTGGTTTTTATTTTCTTTTTTTACGGATTGAAGTTGGACAAATCATCCATCGTCAACGACCTGAAAAATTGGCCGATGCACTTGTTGATTCAAGGCGTGGTATTTGTCTTGTTTCCCTTATTGGTTTTGATTTTCTATCCGTTGGTTCCGCAAGATCCGTCCTACCAATTGCTTTTCATCAGTCTTTTTTACCTTGCGTGTCTACCCAGTACGGTTTCGTCTTCGGTCGTTATGGTGTCTATTGCCAAGGGCAACATCAGCAGTGCAATTTTCAACGCCAGCCTTTCGGGACTCATCGGCATCATTCTTACGCCGTTGTGGATGAGCTTGTTTGTCCAAAAACAGGGCGAATTGCAGTTGTCAACTATTTTTATCGACCTCATTATAAAGATTGTTTTGCCAGTTGTGCTGGGGCTTATTCTACAACCGTGGTTGCGAAATTGGTACAAAAAATATCATCACCGCATTGCAAAACTCGATAAACTTACGATTGTGTTCATCGTTTACAGCAGCTTCGCCCACACCTTTCACGACGGTTCTTTTGGGTTGTTGGGCTTAGACAAAACCTTGTTCATTGCGGTATTGGTGATTTTGTTGTTTGTGGTGGTCTTCAACTTCAGTCGATGGATTGGACGAAAAATGCGATTTGACAGGGCCGACCAAATCACCATACAATTCTGTGGAACCAAAAAATCGCTCGTACATGGTTCGGTATTTGCCAGTGTATTGTTTACCGAAAATGTGGGAATCTATTTGCTGGCGGTAATGATTTACCATACTTTTCAGTTGTTTATCATCAGTTTTATAGCCGAGAGGTATGCAAAAGAAGCTTAATCTACAGATCGTTTTTCTTATACTTTTGTTCATTCTACAATTCGTTTTGGTACAAATTGCCAAAAGCTCGCAATCGTTTTTGCAATTTTATGCCCAATACCTCTACCCGCTTTACAATCAAAAATTGCTCAATTTTTCTTCGAAATTCAGCTTCCCAATTGGCGAATGGTTTTATGCCATCATCGGCTTTTCTTTGCTGTATGTGCTCATTCGTGGCGCGTGGCATTGGTTTTTCAATTCGAAAATTTTGTACAAAGAAGCGACAATTGCACTGCTGTTGATGTTGAATTTATTCTACCTACTCTTCAACTGCTCGTGGGGACTGAATTATGCCAAAAAATCTTTCAGCTCCGAGTTTTACATCGAACAAGTGTCGGCCACCGAATTGAAGGCAATTGCCGAAAACGAATTGATGATGGCAAAACACTACCGAGGCTTGGTGAAAGAGAATCAACAGGGCGTTTTTCGGTTGAGCTCTACAGACGAAGATCTGAAACATGCTATTGTGCAACATCAGCTGAGTTTGTACAACTTAGCTTTTCTCAACAGCCAATACTTTGTAGAAAAACCCAACATCAAAGCCTCGTACTTTAGCGAATTGTCGAATTACCTCGGAATTTTGGGTTATTACAACCCATTCACCGCAGAAGCCAACTACAATGCGCGTGCAACAGACCTCAACCGACCGTTTACCATGGCTCACGAACTCGCACACCAGATTGGTTATGCACCCGAGAACGAAGCCAATTTCATGGCGTATATCATGGCCGACTTGTCGAACGATGCCGACTTCAAATACTCGGCACACCACAAAACTTTGATGGCAGTTTTGCGTCAACTTGTGCCGCTGGATCCCGAATTTGTACAAGAAATCATGGGCAACTTGTCAGACGGTATGCAACGCGACCGCGAACACGAGCTGGCTCATCATGCCCAATACAGCGGCGTAGCCAACGACGTTTTCGCCAACCTCAACGATGCTTACCTCAAAGCCAATCAGCAAGATGGTATTGTAACCTATAGCCGATATGTATTGCTGGTATCGGCATATTATCGCTGGAAAAACGCAAACTAAAGCGAGGCTTACCAATGCCAAATGTTGTCGATTGCTTTCATTAGTCTATCTGTTTCGGTGAGGGCAACAATGATTTTGTTGTAATGCAAAATATCGTCGTAAGACAGCTCTATATTCTTACGGTCTTTCAACCATTTCTGCGCTGGCTGATATCCTCCGATATAGAAATGCCAAGCAACTTCTGGTACATTGTCAAAGTATTGGGTATCGTTGATATATACTTTACCCTCTGCGTATTTAGGTTTACCAACAATGTTTGTACCTTCTACCGGATAGTAAGAAATGAAATCTTCTACTTTAGGAGATTCTAATAAATGGATTTCACGGATTTGTTTTCCTAATGCTACTAAATCCCAAAATTGATTTTGATCTGTTGGGTAAGGCACACGTGGGAAATCGATTTTAAGGAATTCTTTGTAGGTTTCTCTATACTTTGGCGAATGCAATACAGCATAGATATAATCTAATAGATCTATTGGCGCAAAAGTCCCTTCTGTTGTTTCTTTTTCGTTGGTGAAAGTTAAGCCTAATTTTACAGCTATTTCATTTACAATCTTCATATTTAGATTTGGTGTGCGTTCTGGTGCTTCTTCTAAACTTGTTTGAGTTGTATCGCTGTAAAGATATAATGGGAAAACTGATGTTATCTCGCTTGTTTTGTTTGAAACGAATGAACTTTCAATAATTTTATTTGTAATAAATACATGTTGATATGTTTCACCTGATTTAAATTGTTTACAAAGTGATATCCCTAAATTTTTACCATTTAAAAAATGTTTCATAACTTCATTTCTTGGATAACAATGGAAACCTTTTGATTTTCCAGTATATAAACTCCATTTATCATCAAAAAGTCTATAAGAAACTTTTATAATTTGTGAATCATTCTTGAAATTCATTTTTAAATCATTTTTTGCAAAACCTACTTGCCAATCTCTTACATCTTTTCCTAACTTGAAATACTCTCTTGCATCTTCATCTTCTAATGAAAGGAACTTTTCAATCGTTTGTTTTACTAATTCTTTAGAATTATGAATAGTAAATGAATCTCTAGCTGTAACAATTCCTACATTATTTAATTGAAATAAATCATTAATTTTAAATCCATTATCATATTTTTTTTGCGCACCAAAATCATTTTGTACCATAAAATAATTTGGTGCAATATTTTCTAAAGTGTTAAATGGAATTGATTGAATAGAATTCTCGTTTAAAAAATCATATTTTAACTCGCGTTTTCCATATAAATCATAATGGAAAACTTGACCTAATTCATTCGCTTTTTTATTTCCTGTTTTTACAAATAGGTTAATTGATACCCCTTGCATAATATCGAATACATTTTGATCGACTGAGCCATCGGGAGCTGTTTCTTTCTTTTTGGAATTTCCGTGTAAATCAATGGTATAGATTTTATCAAACTCTTGTAATAAATTCCATCGCATTCCTCTAAAGGTAGGGTTATCTAAGAAACCGTGTGGATTGATAAAAGCCATTACACCATTACCGTTTCGAGGCTTTGCGAAGGAGCGGATTAGAAAGACTAAACTTTCAATTTAGCACAAACGTTAGTAAAACCATTTTTTATATTTGCTAATATACAGTTTAAAAGCAAATAAAAATGGTTTTGCGGATTAAATGCACTAACCTTGAATTAACCCCTTAACCCGCTCTTTTGCAAAACCTTTGTTACAGGCTGGCGTAATTTACAAAAACCTTATTTGTAAGTTCAGTTTGAAATAAAGCTGTCCGTTTTGTTCGTAAACTGTTCCAAATTCGTGCCTTTTACTACTTGCAGTTTCTAATTTTGTATTTGTAAACAAGTAGTCTTCAAATTCGTTTCGATTGTAAATGTGGTAACACAAAATTTCTCCATCATTTTTCACAACTAAATAACCACCTGTTGCATCAAGTTCACCTGTCCAAACTTTCGATGGCATCATTCCTAATGCGATGTCTGTCAAAAAACGCTTGATTTTGTAGGTGTAAAAAGGATGATTATTTTCCAAGTTGTAGCCAAGCGGATTTACTTTTGAAATTTCAGAAACCAAGTCAGAAGTTTTTGAAAAATTTGAAGTAAAAAACAAAAGTAAAATCTCCGAAATGATTCTTGGTAAAGCACTATCAATTAAAACAAGATTGTTTTCAAAAACGGAACTTTCTGGATTTTTAAATTGAAATTTCACTTTGAGTTTTTTCAATTCTTCAATTCTATCTTTGATTTTACTTCTTGTATCAATAGCGTTGATTTCTTCAATTTCCTCTGCTGACAGATTTAAATTATTTACTTTGTAAATGAAATTTGTTGTTTTACCCGCATTTAATAGAGTAGAAGCTCCTCCAAGCTGAGATTTTATACTAAAACCAAGTTCAGGATTTGTTCCTGTTCTTTGGTCGTGAATAACAATTTTGATGTCACTTTTTACAGTTGATTTTGCCTTTAATGAATGACTGTTGAATGAATTTATAAATTGTTCGATTTCAGGAATTGAAAAAGTTGCACTTGTTTTTTCTTTGAGCTTTGAAAGTAAAAAATATGCTTGTTTTTTGAACTCATTGATCGAAATTCTAATTTCTTCGTTATTGTTTTTTACAATTACCAAATCGTTGTCATAACTAAATTCAAATGTCCCATTTGATTCATCACGAAGCACTTTGATAATTGGGAAAATAAGATTTTCTATCTTGTTTAAGTTACTGTCTCCAGCAAAAAGTTGCTTGTCTGCAATTACTTTTAGAAGTGTATAAATTTCACTCCATTCTCCTTTATTTCCTGTTATCATTAGTTTTTAATGCCGATTAATTTTAATATTTCGTTTGCAGTTGCTTGGATTGCAGGAACGGCAACGGAGTTGCCAAATTGTTTGTAAGCCGATGAGTCAGCAACGGGAATTACAAAATTATCTGGAAACCCTTGTAACCTTGCCCATTCTCTTGGTGTCATTTTTCTAATGCCTTCTCGGTTTACTGTTCCTTTTATGTGTGTTGTT
Source organism: Vaginella massiliensis (assembly GCF_900089075.1). GTDB lineage: Bacteria > Bacteroidota > Bacteroidia > Flavobacteriales > Weeksellaceae > Weeksella > Weeksella massiliensis_A. The sequence goes on along the minus strand of NZ_LT593747.1, from coordinate 256,069 downwards.
GGTGTAAAATCCGTAATTCTATGGTCTAAAACCAAATTTCTTTCTCGCCCCATTCCTCCAACTACAATAGCATTACTAATTCCATCATCGGGAATTATAGCGTAACCAAAGCCGTTTCCTTTGCTTTCGTGTCTTGCTTTGTGGTTTTCTAATGTTTGTGGATATTGGGTTGACAGATAGTATTTTGGGCGTGCCCTTTTGTGCCATAAAGTTTTGGCAACAATTGAGGTTTAGAATAGGCACAAAAGGTCGGGCTATCCGCTACAAGTCCTCGCTCGTTCCTCGCTGTGGGCTTTTCGCTACTATCCCTCACGCAGAAGCGAACTACTTAATAAAAACTTCGTTAAAATGATAGTCTAAGAATTCTTTTGAAGGAAGAAATCTATCGGGTAAAATGATAGGCTGATTTTGATACTTTTTGAAGAAATCATTTACAGCATTATCATTAGAATAGTCATCAAAATAGTTGGAAACTAAAATTTTAAAATCTGGTGTAACTGTTATAAAACCGCTGTCAAATGCTTTATCGTGAATTGAATTTAAGCAAAGTCCATTGTGAGGATTTGTTCTATTATCCTTATCTTTTGACCAAGGTTTTATATGACTTGCAACCAAAAAATCAGGTATTGATAAGCCTGTAATACAACATTTTAAATTGTAAGATGATAAAATTGTGCTTCTGAAAAAACCTTGATTAACTCTTGCTTTAATTATAGTTTCTCTATCTTCCCCTTTTGGTAAATTTTCAATGTTTATTGTTTCAATTTCTTCAATAGTTCTGTTTTGAAATTCTGCAATTAACTTTTCACTTTCGAAAGCCAATTTATCCCAATTTCCATTAAATTCATTCCAAACAACTTCTTCTAACTTACTTCCATTAACCAAACCTGTTATTCCTTGTTTTTTTAATTCAGGATCAAGTCGTCCAAAATTTCCCACTTTCATATTCAATGCAGAAGGGCTTCTACCAATTATATTAGCATATTTTATAATTGTAGGATTGGTTTTACTACTGCTTTTGAATGGAACTTTACAATAAACATTAAAAGCAATAATTGTTTCTTCTTTTGTCCAATTATTACTTTTCGCCATTATCTATTATTTCAAGGTTTGTAACTGAATAATCAGTTAATATATCATCTAATAATTCTTTTGTAATATCAGAATTACCTAGAAGAATTGTTCTGAAAATTTCAATTCTGTCATCAACAGTTAATTCGTTTAATTTTTCATCATCACGAAAAAACTTCATAAAATCCTCTCTTGTTATTTTTTGATAATCTTCCATTTTATGCTGCATTTTGCGTTAGGGATTGCAGTGGAAATCCTTTTTGTGAGGAACGAGCAAAAAGATTGAAACGAAAAGCCCGACCCGATAGGGAAACGCCCAAATAATTATTTCCTTTAATGTCTGCAAAAGCTACTTTCTTATTCAAAGGCTTTGGGTAATTAAACTTATTTACACCCGTACTTGAATGAAAGCCAACTATATAAATTCTTTCTCTATTTTGTGGAACTCCAAAATCTTTAGCATTCACAATTTCGGGTTCTGGAACAAAATAACCTAAATCATTTCTTAAAACATTAAGAATTGTAGCCAAAGTTTTTCCTCCGTTGTGGTTTCTCAAACCTTTTACGTTTTCAAGAAAAATAGCCTTTGGTTGTTTTCTTTTGATGATTTCAGCAACGTCAAAAAACAGCGTTCCTCTTGTGTCTTCAAATCCTCCTCTCTTTCCTGCAATTGAAAACGCTTGACACGGAAAACCTGCACACAAAACGTCAAAATTATCAGGAATATATCGTTTTGTTTCTTCTTTGGTAATATCTCCGAATGGAGTTTCTCCAAAATTTGCTTTATAAGTTCGTTTTGCATCTTTGTCCCATTCACTTGTAAATACACATTTTCCACCTAAATTTTGTAATGCCAAGCGAAACCCTCCGATTCCAGCGAATAGGTCTATAAATTTAAATTTTGGTTTATCAATTGGAAGAAATGGAACATCAAAAGTGTCAAAAATCCCATATTGCAAAGCTTCTTCCGCAGCTTCGTTTGATATTTCGTGTTCAGGATATTTATGTTCTAAAATTTCTTTGGTAAATGCAATTGCATCTTTCTTATAAAACCTTGAAACTCCATTTTTTGAGTTATGTAAATAATGAGTTAGAACAGCCTTTTGGTTGTTCTCAGGTTCAATAAGCTTTATTCTAAATTGCTTGTTCCCAAACGTTTATAAAGATATTTTCTCTTTAAAATCCATTTTCAAATCCTTTATTATACACGTTAAATTTGTAACTCGCAAGATAGCGAATTTTTATGTTCTTTAAGCTACAAAGTTAGTCAATATGTTTCAGTTGGATTTTCTTTCTGTCCGAAAGTTTGATGTTAGCACGGTCGCTCTTACGCTTGCCTGTAACATTTTTATTGATGAAGTATTGCGCAAAACGAATAAACTTTACGTAATCATCATTAATCATTTTTTGATTACGTTCTTTTAATTTTTCTTTCACTCCTGGTTCTTTCTTATAATCTTCCATCAAGTCCATAATCCATTTCCCTTTGTTAGCAGATTCACCACTATAAGGCGGATTACCGATAACAACCATTACAGGTGTATCCCGTTTTACGGCATTGGCTTGTGTACTCTCGTCCGACAACCAAGAGCTGAATAAAGTCCCTGAATCTGGGTGCGCTTATCGGTAATGATAAGATTTGACAATCCATTGCGGTATCGATCAAATTGTTCTTTCAGTGCTTTCGAATCCAAATTCAGACCTATATCCTTCGCTTCGATATAGCCGACCGGGATGTTTGCCTTTCCTTTCGTCAGCACATAATCAGGCGCGCCGCATTCGATTCTTGCAGGTTCGTTTGTTACCAAAATATCGGGGAGAATAGTACTTAACAAATTTTGTAAATCACCTCTATACGAGTGCTCTCGGGCATTACCTGTTTGAAAAAGTCGGTCTAAATTATCGATATATTGTTGGGTTGTCATTTTTACAAAAATCGAGTTAGTTTTCAAAGATATTAAAAAATGCAGATTGTAAAATGCCCAAAACAAAAAAGCACCTGCGTTGCCGCAAGTGCCCGATTCTAAGGAAGTGGTCCCAGTTGGGCTCGAACCAACGACTTGCTGATTATGAGTCAGCTACTCTAACCAACTGAGTTATGGGACCAGAATTTGAGCGTATTTCGCTGAGGAGATTGGCTCAATTCGAGTGCAATATTAAAGCATATTTTTAAAAAAACAAAATTATTTTACATCTTCGCAAAGCTCGACCAACACACCGTTTGTACTTTTTGGGTGCAAAAAAACAATTCGTTTGTTATCGGCTCCCAACTTGGGCGTTTCGGAGATAAAAGTAAAGCCCTGATTTTTAAGACGCTCGATTTCGTGTTCCAAATTTTCGACGCCAAACGCAATGTGATGAATGCCTTCTCTGTTTTTTTCTAAAAATTTTTCGATGGCGCTGCCTTCACGTTCCGATGCGACCAATTCTATCTTCGATTCGCCAATTTCGAAAAACGAAGTGCGAACCCCTTCGGCTTCTACAAATTCTTCTTTATAAGGCGGTTTTCCCATCAATTTTTCGAATAGCTCGTTCGAAAAGCCAAGATTTTTTACCGCAATGCCAATATGTTCGATTTTCATGTTTTTAGTTTTTCCAAAGATAGCAAGCACAATACAATTTTGACGAATTTCGTCACTTTTGTCCTCAAAAAGTTTTTACATTTACCCAACAAAAGAAGGTAAGCACAAAATGCCCATTGTAAACCAAGCAAATGCCAAGGCGGTTGCTTACATTTTTTTTAATCGTTGAATGCTAAAGAAAATTTGAAATAATGAATGCGATCGCGCAACGTCTCGAAGCATTGAGACAAGAAATGAGACAAAATAAAATTCAAGCAACCATCATCCCTGGGACAGACCCGCACGCCAGCGAATATTTAGCCAAACATTGGCAAGTACGAAACTGGATTTCTGGTTTCACGGGCTCGGCAGGCACGGCGGTCGTCACCTTGGATAAAGCCTTGTTGTGGACCGATTCTCGATATTTTATACAAGCCGAAATTCAACTCGCTGGCACAGGATTCGAGCTGATGAAAGATCGCCTACCCGAAACCCCCGATATCGTGACTTGGCTGTTGAATGTTTTGCAAGAAAATGATACAGTCGGACTCGATTTGCGGTTGTTTTCGCATCAAACCATCGTGCATTATCAGCAACGTTTTGCAACGAAAAACATCCGAATCGAATCCATCAACCTCATCGGTGCCATTTGGAACGATCGTCCAGGATTGCCGCAAAATCCCGTTATGCTGTTCGATACTGAATTTACGGGTAAAACGGTTGCCGAAAAATTGGCTTCGGTACGCAACAAAATGAGCGAGCAAAATGCAGATGTTTTGGTGATTTCTGCATTAGACGAATTGGCTTGGTTGTACAACATCAGAGGCAACGACATCAAATTCAACCCGTTGGTGATGGCTTATGCTGTGGTGACCAAAACGGAGGCTTTGTTGTTTATCGATCAACAAAAATTAGACGCGGCAAGTCGCTCGTATATCGACCAAGCGCAAATTTCGCTTTTCGATTATCAAGAGATTACTGCCTATCTCGAAAATTTAGCCCCTCAAACATCGGTTTGGATAGACGGACAAGTTTTGAATCAATCCTTATTCGAATGTCTGCCCAAAACGGTACGCATCGTGGATTTGGCTTCGCCTATAAAATTGTTGAAAAGTATAAAAAACGAAACCGAGATTGCCGGTTTTCGCAAAGCGATGATCAAAGACGGTGTGGCGCTCACCAAGTTTTTCAAATGGCTAGAAGAGCAGGTAGATTCGAACAGTATTATCGAATATACGGTAGGTGAAAAACTGAAAGAATTGAGGCAAGCGCAAGCGAATTTTCAGGGAGAAAGTTTCAATACTATTTGTGGCTACGGACCCAACGCGGCCATGAATCATTACAGTGCAAAAAAAGATTCGTCTTCGACAATTGGACGCGACGAAATGCTGTTGATCGATTCTGGAGGACAATATTTAGAAGGCACAACCGACATCACCAGAACCTTGAAATTGGGCAAGGCAAGCGACCAAGAAAAAAGAGATTATACGCTGGTATTGAAAGGGATGATTGCCCTATCACAAGCCAAATTCCCGAAGAATACCAGAGGTTCGCAACTCGATGTTTTGGCAAGACAATTTCTATGGCAAAACGCTTACAACTTTGGGCATGGAACAGGGCACGGAATTGGGCATTTTCTCTGCGTGCACGAAGGACCGCAAAGCATACGAATGGAAGAAAACTCCACGACTTTGGAGCCAGGTATGGTTATTTCTAACGAACCCGGCCTTTATCGAGATCATGCTTACGGAATTCGGATAGAGAATTTGATTTTGGTGAAACCGTTTGATCAAACGGTATTTGGTGAATTTTATGAATTCGAAACTTTAACTCTTTGCTACATCGATCAAAGTTTGATGGATGTCGAGCTGTTGACTGCAGAAGAAATCGACTGGATCAACCGCTATCACAAGATGGTATTCGAGCGGCTTGCTCCTTCGCTGTCCAACGATGAAAAGGCATGGCTACAAAACAAATGTCGAACAATCGCAAAAAACTAAGCTAAAAGAATTGCTGTCGTTGAGTTTTGTGGCTGGCGCAGTCTTTTGTAAGACCATTTTTTTCGGTTGTACTTTTGTTTAATGTACTAAAAAAAACAACTTTAACGTTTTAAATTTAAATCAAAACAATAAACTGTTTGTTTTAGTATGTTGCTCAACGAAAAACGCATTGGCGTAGTGGCAAATAAATTGGATCAAAGTTTTATTGAGCACTTCACACGCTTTTTTGGTAACACCTTGTCTGTGTTGCCCAACCTAAATAGGTGAAAAATTTATAAATTAGCCTCTGCAAGTAATCAAATGTGAAATTGTTAAATTAGCAACCAAGAAAAATCAAATCAAAAACATGATTGTAATTGCCGATAGTGGATCGACCAAAACAGATTGGGTAGTCTTGAACGACGAAAAGAAAGAATTGTTCAGGACCAACAGCATTGGGATGAATCCGTATTTTGTAAGTTCGGATATAGTGACAGCAGAATTGAACAAAAACGCAACACTGTGTGAGGTAAAAGATCGGGTAAAAGCTATCTATTTTTACGGAGCAGGGTGCTCTACCCTCACCAACAAAGAAGTGATCCGCTTGGGACTCAGCAACTTTTTCACTCATGCCCATACCATCGTTTGCAACCACGATTTGTTGGCGGCGTGCTATGCGGCCTATCAGGGTAAACCTGCCATGGTTTGTATTTTGGGTACGGGTTCGAACTCTTGCTATTTCGATGGGAAGAATTTACACGAAGAAACCAAATCGCTCGCCTATATTTTGGGCGATGAAGGAAGCGGAAATCATATCGGTAAAAAAATCCTCAGAGCGTATTTCAACAAAAAAATGCCCGAACATTTAGCAAAAGCTTTCGAAGAGAAATATCATCATTTGACGGTAGAAGAACTGAACAAAAAAGTTTACCAAAACCAATTTGCCAATGCCTACTTGGCATCTTTTAGCGAATTTGCCGGTGAACATCAGCAAGACCCTTATATCCAACGATTGATCTACGATTCGATGCGTGCTTTTCTAGAAGTCCAAATTTTACCCTATGCACAAGCGCGTAGCTCCGAACTGAATTTCATCGGCTCTATTGCCCATTTTTACGAAAATATCATCAGAGCAGCAGCAGCCGAATTTCATTTAAGCGTTGGGCACATCATTCGTAAGCCCATCGACAATCTCGTAAATTATCATATCAAATACCTTTTGAACGACGATGCAACAGCCTAAAATTGCCGTAATCACCTACAACACACCACACCGAAAATCCCAAGATGTGTTGTTCCAATTAAAAGCCAAAAATTATCATGATGTGCATGCTTTTGCATTGCCTTTTGTGCATCGAGAAAATCCATTCAAACCTTTGTATCAGCATCGCCCAAGCAAAGCAATCGATGTGAAGCCGAATACACTTTGCGAGAATTTAGGTTATACATTCGAGACTACAACGGCCGAAACTTTGAATAAACAACTGAACGAATTGAAGGCCGATTTCGTAATCATTGCAGGCGCTGGTTTGTTGCCAGACGAATTGGTTTTGAATCATCGATTGATCAATGCGCATCCCGGATATTTGCCTTTTACACGCGGATTGGATTCGTTGAAATGGGCAATTATGAAAAACGAACGCATTGGCATAACCACGCATTTTGTTGATACAGAAGCCGATGCAGGTTTCTTGATCGATCAGCAATATGTGCCAATCTATGCCAACGATACATTTCATTCGGTAGCTTATCGCCAATACGAAATGGAAATCGAAATGTTGATCGAAGCCTTGGATCTGATTCCGAAACGAAATGATTTTCCATCCTTAGCCACAACGAAATATGAGGCTACACGCAGAATGCCAAAAGCAATTGAAGAAAATCTGATGAAAACTTTCGAGCTGTATAAAAGTAGATTCGCTGAGGCTTGATTCTAAAATTATTTTTTTTAGAACGAATTAAAAAACTTGGTCAAATGGCTTCTCTCCTACCGAAATAGCTCATGATTATTGACTAAAGCATTTTTTTATTCCTAAAAATTATCCGACTTTTGCCTGTTCAATGGGGTGCCTAAAAATTGGCTGAGATGATACCCATGCACCGAGTGCAACACCTGATCCGGATAATGCCGGCGTAGGGATTGAAAACACATCATCTCCTGTAAAAAAATAAAATCATGCAGGAAATTTTATCGAAAATCACCTGGATAGAATGGCTCGGAGTGGGCTTTTCTGTCGCTCAAGTGCTCTTGGCACGACTCAACAAACCGATTAATTATTTGTTCGGAATTGCTGGAATTTCCCTCACGTTGTGGGTCATGTTCACCGCAAAACTCTATGCCGAATTCACCCTCAATATTTATTATTTGGTGATGAGTATTTACGGTTGGTTTTTCTGGAAATTCGGCAAACAACAACACGAAACGCCCATCTCGGCTTCTACCAAAAACGATTGGACCAAAGTAGTGGGCATCGTGGTCGTCAGCTTTCTCATTTTCTATTTCGCACTTACGCATTTTACCAATTCTGATGTGCCTTTGTGGGATTCTCTCGTGAGCGCATTCGCTTGGGCTGGTATGTGGTTGATGGCAAAACGCAAAATAGAAAATTGGATTTTACTCAACATCAGTAACCTCATTTCTATTCCGCTTATGATTCATAAAGATCTTTACCTCTACGCGGTTTTGAGTGCTTTTTTGTTTATCGTGGCAGTTTCAGCTTATTTCAAATGGTCAAAAATTCTAAAAAATTCGCCTCATGCTGTCCGTGAATGAAATGCGCAACGAATTGTTTCTTGCCGAGGGTTTGTCCGATAAAATTATCTCCGAAATTCATCAACAAAAATATTTGCAAATTTGGGTGCCCAAAATCTATGGCGGACGAGAGCTTTCTTTTGTTGATGGCTTACAACTTTTACAATCTTTAGCCAACATCGACGGAAGTTTCGGTTGGACAATAACCTTATGTTCTGGCGCTCATTATTTTGCCCGAAATCTTTTACCTGCCAAAGCCAAAGAGCTTTTTTCTTCTCCTGATATTTTTGTGGGCGGAAGTGGTTTGATAGGCGGAACAGCCGAAAAAACGTCTTCTGGATTTATCCTAAATGGTCAATGGACTCACGCGACGGGCTCAACCTATCTTTCGCATTTTACCCTGAATGCACAACTCACCGAAAACGGACAAGCTTGCCTTGATGACAATCAGCAGCCGATTATTCGCTCGTTTATCGTCCCAAAAGAAAAAGTAAACCTTCATCCGTCTTGGCCTTTTATGGGAATGCGCGCCACACACACCTACGCTTTTGAAGTGAAAAATGCGGCTATTTCTTCAGAAGATTCGTTTGTGTATGATGTGTTTTACACCCAAGATTTAGTCAGTCACTTGCCGTTTCGTTTGTTTGCTGATGCGACTTTGATGGTAAATTATTTGGGTATGTCTGCGCATTTTGCCGAAGAAGCAGCGAAATACAAATCCGATGAAGAGATTCAGTTTCTGAAAGATTTTGTAGATCAGTCTTCAGAAAAGCTGTTGAATTTTGCACAACAGAGCGAAAATAGTTTGATGGATAAGAAGATTATTTCAGTAGAATTTATAGAGGAAGTGCATCAATTTTGCACCGATGTTCTACATCATTTAACCCATTTGATGCTGGATGTATATTTGATTTTAGGTATGAAGGCCACAAAAAACGATGAGGTTTTGCACCAAATATTTCGAGATTTTTTTACGGCTACGCAACATGCCAATTTTAGAAAATAAAAAAATCAGTTTGTATTCTCGAACTGATTTTTTGTTCAAGGGTTTCTGCTAACATTTTAGAAATCGATATCCCAAATTCCAACAGCGCGCTCTAATTCTACCAAAGATTCTGCATAATTCAACATCGTTTGTAGGTAGTTTTCTTGCAATTCGTTGTACGCTCGTTGCGCATCTAGCACTTCGAGCAAAGACGTATTCCCGCGTTGGTAACTATAGGTTTTGGCCTCTAAAATGTGTTGTGCTTCTTGCAATAAATTCGCATCAAATTGTTGCACTTGTCTGGACAGACCTTGGTACAATCGGTAAGCTTATTGCACTTGTGTTTTGATTTCCAACGCCAATTGATCGTATGCTTTTTCGACTTGCTGACTTCTAAAAACGTTGCATTATTTTGCCAAATGAAACCTACTAGGATCGTGTTCCATTTGTTGTTTTTATTATAATGCAAAATTACGGATGGTCGGTGTGGAAAGGCATTAGAGACCTTTTAGAAAAATATTAGAATTTTAATAGAAAAGGATTTTTTGAGCCTGCAGAAATGCAGCAGGGATTGAGCGGCGTGTTTGAGCTCTTTGTTTTTTTGGATTTCAAAAAACAAAAGCGAGTAGCAAAAGCCCGCCCGAAGGGGCTGCCCTATTATGAATTTTTAATGGAATTGTATGAATAAAAGACTAACCTATTCCAACTCTATATTTAATCTAATTCTAAAAAAACCTTTTCATGACATTCTCCTTATCATTTTTTGTGATAATCTCGCTAATTTTGTCGTATGAAAAGATGGTTGATCATAACGATTGCCTTTTTGCAGTTGGCTTCTACCTCGCAATTCTCGCAGCTGTACAAGCTTCCGCTGTTCTTTTCGCACTATATCGAACACAGCCAAAACTTTTGGTCGATCTCCGAACTCAAGAGTTTCATTGTCTTACACTATGGTGGTCATGAAATGGACGATGATTGGGAAACGGATCAAAAATTACCCTTCATGACCGTCGATCGCGTTCACCTCGACCCTTGTTTTGTACCTGATTTTCAACTCAGTATACTCGAACACAACATAGAAATTTATTCGCAAGCCACAGTTGTGTGGACCGATCAATTCGTTCCATCTTCTTATCTCGAAGCCATTTGGCAACCGCCAAAACAGCCACACATTTTCGCATAATTTAGAATTCTATTTTCGGTAGAATTCAAATTTCACTTAGTAGTTAATTTATCTAGAAATTTCATTATTCGGTTTGATTTATCTTACTGATAATGAAGTTATTTCTGGGTTAAAAAAGAAAATGATGTTAAATAAAATCATTGATTTTTCAATCAAAAATAAATTCATCATAGGTCTTTTTACACTTGCTTTACTCGTTTTCGGAATTTACGAGGTGAAGAAGTTACCTATTGATGCACAACCTGATATCACATCCAATCAGGTTCAAATTCTTACCGTTGCGCCTTCTTTTGGAGCAGAAGATATCGAACGATTGGTCACCTTCCCGATCGAGCAAGCAACGGCAAACATTGCAGGAATTACCGAATTGAGGAGTTTCTCTCGGTTTGGTTTGTCTTTGGTAACGATTGTTTTCAACGATCAGACCGATGTTTATTGGGCAAGACAGCAAGTGAGCGAACGTTTGCTGCAAGTACGAAACGAAATCCCAGACGGAATTGGTGAGCCAGAATTAGGCCCAATTTCTACTGGTTTGGGAGAAATTTACCAGTACGTTGTTCGTTCGAAAAAAGGATACGAAGATCGTTTTGATGCTACAGAATTACGCACCATTCAAGATTGGATTGTTCGTCAACAATTGATGAGCGTTCCTGGCGTTGCCGATGTCAGTAGTTTTGGTGGAAAATTGAAACAATACGAAATTGCCTTACAACCGAACCGTTTGCAGGCGCATCATCTCACCATAAACGATGTTTTTGATGCCTTAGAAAAGAACAATCAAAATACCGGCGGTGCATATATCGAAAAAGGTCCGACCTCCCTTTTTATTCGCTCCGAAGGCTTGATTGGTTCCATTCAAGACATAGAAAATATTGCGGTAAAACGCGTTTCGGGCGGTTTGCCTTTATTGCTGAAAGATGTAGCCGAAATTAGAATTGGCCACGCAACGCGTTATGGCGCCATGACTTACAATGATCAGGGCGAAGTTTCGGGCGCGGTGGTCATGATGCTCAAAGGAGAAAATAGTAATGAAGTGGTGCAACGGGTAAAAGATCGGATCGACATGATCCAAAACACATTGCCCGAAGGCGTGGTGATCGAAGCTTTTCTCGACCGTAAAAAAATGGTCGACAATACTATTCATACCGTTCAGGTCAACCTTTTAGAAGGTGCGCTGATTGTTGTTTTTGTGTTGGTTTTATTTTTAGGAAATCTTCGGGCCGGTTTCATCGTTGCCTCAGTCATTCCGCTGTCGTTGCTTTTCGCCATTATGATGATGAATTTTTTAGGAATTGGCGGAAACTTGATGAGTTTGGGAGCGCTTGATTTTGGTTTGATCGTTGACGGCGCTGTGATTATTGTAGAAGCCGCGATGCATCAATTGATGTTGAGTAAACATTTTGATAAAAATCAACGACTTTCTACACAAAACATGAATGCTACGGTAGGATCGGCTGCTAAAAAAATGGTAAACTCTGCCGTTTTTGGACAAATCATTATCCTCATCGTGTATCTCCCGATTTTTTCTTTGCAAGGTATCGAAGGTAAAATGTTCAAACCCATGGCACAAACCGTTTCTTTGGCTTTGGTCGGAGCCTTTATTTTGTCTTTGACCTACGTGCCGATGATGACTTCTTTGGTGTTGAGTAAAAAGAAAAAAATCAAACCCAATCTTTCCGATCGAGTGATGAATAGGATAGAAAACATTCATCATTATTGGTTGCTGAAAGCCATCAAACAAAGAAAAATCGTATTGTCTGCTGTGGTGTTGATGTTCGCTTTTGCTTTGTTTCTCTTAAGCCGATTAGGAGGCGAATTTATCCCATCTTTAGAAGAAGGCGACTTTGCCGTAGAAGCGCGCGTTTTGCCCGGTAGTAATTTATCTACCACGATAGAATACACCAACAAAGCCGCTAAAATACTGAAAGATCGTTTTCCTGAAGTCGAAATGGTGGTGACCAAAATCGGAAGTGGTGAAATTCCGACCGATCCTATGCCAATGGATACCGGCGATATGATTGTGGTGCTGAAACCTAAAAAAGAATGGACATCTGCCAAAACTTTTCCCGAATTATCCGAAAAAATGAGCGCTGCTGTTGCAGAAGTTCCTGGTTTAAGTACAAGTTTTCAATATCCAGTACAAATGCGTTTCAATGAGTTGATGACGGGCGCGCGCCAAGATGTAGTGGTAAAAATCTTTGGAGAAAATTTGGATAGTTTGGCTCATTATGCGCAAAAATTGGGCAATGTTATCCAGCAAGTTGATGGTGCATACGAATTGTACATCGAACCCGTTAGCGGAACGCCACAAGTGGTGATAAAATTCAACCGTGCGTTATTGGCTCAACATGGCTTGAGTATTGGCGATGCGAATAAGATTATTAACATGTCGTTTGCAGGGCAAACCGCTGGAAATGTTTTCGAAGGACAAAAACGTTTTGATTTAACGGTTCGTTTGGATGAAAAGAGTAGAGCATCCATAACCGATATTCAAAATCTGTTGCTTCCTACCGAGACTGGATTGCAAATTCCGCTTTCTCAAGTTGCCGAAGTGGATTATAAAAACACGCCAAACCAAATTCAGCGAGAAGATGCCAAGAGAAGAATTATTGTAGGTTTCAATGTGAAAGATAAAGATGTGCAAACCGTTGTTGAAGATTTACAAGCACAAGTCGCCGCTAAAATTCAATTTCCTTTTGGATATTATGCAACCTATGGCGGCGCATTCGAAAACCTCAATCAAGCCAAAGCGCGTTTAGGAATTGCAGTTCCGATTGCCTTGGCGTTGATTTTTCTGATGTTGTATTTTGCCTTCAAATCCATCAAATACAGCTTATTGATTTATACCGCCATTCCATTATCTTCGATTGGTGGCATATACTTTTTAGTTCTTAGAGGCATGCCTTTCAGCATTAGTGCGGGCGTTGGTTTTATTGCACTTTTCGGCGTGGCAGTACTCAACGGAATTGTTTTGATATCCGAATTCAATCGTCTCAAAGCACAAGGTATTCACAATATTCCGCGCGTTGTTCTGATGGGAACTCGTACGCGTTTACGCCCTGTGTTGATGACGGCTTCGGTTGCCTCGCTTGGTTTTTTACCCATGGCGCTCAGTCAGGGTTCGGGAGCAGAAGTGCAGCGTCCGTTGGCAACGGTGGTCATCGGAGGTTTATTGATTGCCACCTTTCTCACCCTTTTTGTTTTACCCATTTTATACATTTTATTCGAAAAAACTCATATGAAATCCAAAATATCAACACCGCTAAAATCGCTCAGTATTTTCTTGTTTATTTTGATAGGAAATTCGCTTAGCGCGCAACAAATTATGACGTACGACGAATTGATTTCGGTCGGAAAAAATCAGAATTTACATTTGAAGCAAGCTCGTTTTGAAACCGCTTATCATGAAAAAAATAGTCGTGCCAATTTAGGGTTAGCGCCTACAGATTTTTCGGTTGAATTCGGAAAAATCAATGGCGATTTGTCTGATGAAAAAATTAGTATCTCTCAGAAAATTCCGTTTCCGACTTATTTTCAGAAACAACGAAATGTAAATCAGCAACGAATCAAAACGGCGAAAATACAAGAAAAATTAAGCGAACAAATTTTCGAAAAAAACATTGCAGAAGAATATGTTACTTGGCAGTATTGGCAATTGAAACGAGCTATTCTCACAAAAAATCTAAAGATTTATGAAGATTTTTTGGCGAAAGCTTCCTTGCGTTTCGAGAAGGGAGAAAACAATCGAGCAGAAGTTTCGATGGCGAAAATTCGTTTTCAGAACTTGAAAAATGAAGCACTTTTTATCGAAACTCAATTGCAATCTATTCGGTTGAACCTTCAGAATTTGTTGCAAATCAAAACCTCTATCGAACCCAAAACCGAACAAGATTTTTTTCTACCCAAAAAACAAATCGGTACAACATCGGCACAAATTGAAGTAGAAAAAGAGAAACTTCTAACCACTCATATGCAAGTAGAGGTGGAGAAAACAAAGCGTTTGCCGGAGTTTTCGGTAGGCTATTTTAATCAGAGTTTTAAGGAAATGAATGACAAACGCTACCAAGGTATGATGGTTGGTTTGGCGGTTCCGATTTTTTCTGGAAACATTCGATCGAACATAGCATCGGCAGAAGTTTTGGTGCAAATGCAAGAAAATCAATTGCAAATCGAACAAAAAAACTGGTTGAACCAAGTGCAACAAATCAGCAACGAAATAGACGCGTTAGACGAAGTCCTTGGTTCGTACCAATTGGTTCAGTGGCCAGAAACGCAACTTTTGCAACAAACCATTTCGCAACAATTGTTGAGCGGCGAAATCAATTATCTCGATTGGGTGGTGCAAAATGATCAAGTGGTTCAAATTCAAAATCAATTTGCAGACCAGCTTTTGCAACGAAATCAATCGGTTATAACTTTTAATTTTTTAGCAAACGAATGATGAAAAACTATATTTGGGCACTGATTATCGGGATGAGTTTCAGTGCTTGTACCTCGCAAAAAGAAGAGCAAAATACGCTTGAAGAAACCGAAAATAGAGAAGAAATTACGTTAACCCAAGCGCAACAAAAACAACTCACAATCGAAACCGTGATCGTAGAAACGGTAGGCATGAATTCTACGATACAATTGAGCGCAAGAACTCAAGTCTTGCCACAAGACCGGGTTTCGGTGACACATATGTTGGGCGGTTTTGTGAAATCGATCCAGGTAATTCCGGGGACATATGTGAAAAAAGGACAAGTTTTGGCGGTGTTGGAAGATCCAATATATGTGCAAATACAAGAGGAATACCTCACAACAAAAGCTTTGTTGGAGAAGGCTGAGGCTAATTTTAAACGACAAAAAGAACTGAATGAAGCGCAGGCAGCAAGCACCAAAATTTTGGAAGAAGCACAATCCGAACGAAAATTATTGTTGATCAAGAAAAGGGCTTTGGAAGAGAAATTACACTTGATACATCTGTCACCCAATTCGGTTTCTGTAAATACTATCAAAAGAAGTTTGACAGTGGTTTCGCCGGTTTCGGGCGTTATAAATGAGGTTTCTGTAAATCGTGGTCAATATGTTTCAGCTTCGGAACCTTTGTTGGAAATTATCCAATCTTCAACACCATTATTGGAAATAAAAACATTTGAAAATCAATTAACTGCATTGCAAATCGGACAGAAAATTTTGGCGTCAACCAATCAAAACCCAGAACAAAAATATGAAGCAAAGGTAATTTCGATCGGAAAGGAAGTAAATCCGGACGGGTCGGTGAATGTGTTGGCTCGGCTGAATTCTGCTTTGCCACAACCCTTGATTTCTCAGATGTATTTTACGGTAGAATTAACGGTTTCCAATCAGGCTGTGCAAGCATTGCCCGAAGATTCTGTGGTGCATTTTGAAGGAAAAAACTATGTATTTGAAGCGCTAAAAAACAATTCGTATCGGATGAAAGAAGTGAAAATAGGCAAGACAGAAAAAAATAAAATAGCGATTGAAACGCCATTAAATCCTACCCAAAACTATGTTTCAAAAGGAGCATATGCCTTACTTATGGCGATGAAAAACACCGAAGAAGAGTGATAAAAAATTCTGAGTTTGATTAAAGCGATTTATCTTTTAGACCGTTTATCGATAATTAAATTCAACAATTCTCTATTGATGATCTTCTACTCTTTTAAAAAACAAAGAAGTCGTCTCGTTTATAAAATCGGGACGGTTTTTTTATGATTAAAAAATTGAGGTCAAAAACCAACGCTATTTAATAATTTAGAAAAAGATGAGTGATTATTCTTGTTTACGCACTCATCTTTTTCAGATTATGAGCTAAAGCATGCAATCCGAACGCTATTTCCACTTTTTCAATTCCTTTTAGGGGAAATCTTTTGAAGTTTCGGTTGTGTTTGAGTTGGGCAAATGTAGGTTCGACATCAGCAGTTCTTTGTTTTCGTCTGATTTGGCCTATTTTGGATGTGAGAAGTTCTGTTGCTTTTTGTTTGTGGTATTCTAATTTATGGTTCCTTTCTACTGTCGTGTTGTTTTTCCCCTTGAAGCACTGGCTTATGAGCGGACAACCATCGGGATCGGTTTTGCTGTAGGAGTTGCGTTCTTGTAGTAACTTTTTTTGTTCTTGGTATTTCTTTAAGTTCGGGGCAAAGTTCTTTTGAATGCAACGGGAGTTGGCTTTTTTCTTTGGATCAAGTTTTTTGAACTCCGGTGGCTCGGGATCTTGGTCTTCTTCATCAGCAACGCACTGCGCGTATTGCCACATATCCTCTAATTGTTTGATCATTTTCTCCCGGATGGGTTATATTCTTTAATTCTATAGGTCATTTCGCTGACAATTAAGTAGTTAACTATCGTGAATTCTTTATTAATCACCTAATAATCAATCCATTATTTATATAAAAAACCGCCTCAGTTGTGAGACGGTTTCGTTTACTTTTTTATTTGTTTAATCCTGTATCATTTTTCAGGACGGGACAAAACCAATAAATACTATTTTATAATTCTAATGCACGTTTAGGGTCACCTCCCATCAATACGTTTACTGGATCTTCGATCCCTTCTTTCACGGCTACTACAAATCCTACCGACTCTCTACCGTCGATGATTCGGTGGTCGTAAGACATGGCAATGTACATCATTGGGGCAATGGTGATTCCTCCATTTTTTACAATCGGTCGCTCTACAATGTTGTGCATACCCAAGATAGCCGATTGTGGCGGATTGATGATTGGGGTAGACATCATAGATCCAAATACTCCACCGTTGGTAATGGTAAAGGTACCACCAGTCATCTCGTCTGGTGTGATTTTACCATCGCGTACTTTGGTTGCTAAGTCTTTGATTCCCTGCTCTACTCCACGGAAAGTCAAATTCTCGGCATTGCGCAATACGGGAACCATCAAACCTTTTGGACCAGAAACTGCAATCGAAATATCGTTGTAATCAAAAGATACGATATTGTCGCCGTCGATCATCGAATTTACTTCTGGGAATAATTCTAATGCGCGCGTTACCGCTTTGGTAAAGAACGACATGAAGCCTAAACTTACACCATGTTTGTTTTTGAAAGCGTCTTTGTATTCTGCTCGTAAACGGAATATTTCTGACATGTCGACTTCGTTGAAAGTGGTCAACATAGCAGTATCATTTTTTACCGATACCAAACGTTGCGATAGTTTTCTTCTGAGGCTCGACATGCGTTTTGATGAACTTGCTCTAGAACCATAACCAGTTGGTGTACCCATAGATGGTGTTGCAGAAATGGCATCTTCTTTGGTGATTCTACCGTCACGTCCAGAACCTGTAACTTGCGCAGCATCAATTCCCTTTTCGTCTAATATTTTTTTGGCAGCTGGCGAAGGTGTTCCGCTCGCATAAGTTTTTGGCGTTTCTTGCTTTGGAGCCTCTTTTGCAGGTTCTGCTTTTGGCTCTTCTGCTTTAGCCTCCTCTTTTTTCTCTTCAGCTTTTGCTGCTCCTTCTGGTTTTGCTGCAGCAGTATCGATATGTGCAACCACTTGTCCTACTTCTACCACATCTCCTTCTTCTGCTTTCAGGTAGATGATTCCACTTTCTTCTGCAGGTAATTCTAATGTTGCTTTGTCTGAGTCAACTTCTGCAATTGCTTGATCTTTTTCTACGTAGTCACCGTCTTTTACTAACCATGTTGCGATTTCTACTTCTGTTATTGATTCCCCTGGTGAAGGGACTTTCATTTCTAACATATCTATTAGCTTTATTATCTTTATTTAAAAACTCGTTCTATTGTATTTTGTTGGATGATGGCTGATGCTTTGCTAGAGCC
Organism: Vaginella massiliensis; assembly: GCF_900089075.1. Taxonomy (GTDB): domain Bacteria; phylum Bacteroidota; class Bacteroidia; order Flavobacteriales; family Weeksellaceae; genus Weeksella; species Weeksella massiliensis_A. The sequence continues at coordinate 237,740 of NZ_LT593747.1, read as the reverse complement.
TGGAGCGGTTGAGCTGCTCTCTGCTGGTGCTACCACATCGAAAGGTAATTTTCTGAATTTACGTAAAATATATCCCCAAGCTCCCATATTTTCTGGTTCTTCTTGAGCCCAAATCAATTGTTTGTGATTGTTGTATTTTGCAAGAATCGCATTGATTTTTGTTTCGTCAATTGGGTACAATTGCTCTAATCTCACCAATGCGGTTTGCTCATCTTTGACTTCGTCTCGATATTTTTTCAATTCGTAATAGAATTTACCTGTACAGAAAACTAATTTAGTAACTTTTTCTGGATCAACTGTTACATCATCAATAATTTCTTGGAATTCGCCATGGGCGATTTCGTCCATGGTCGAAATTACTTCAGGATGTCTCAACAGTGATTTTGGCGAGAATACAACCAAAGGTTTACGATAATCTGCTACTACTTGGCGACGCAATGCGTGGAAGAAGTTTGCTGGCGTGGTAATATCTGCGATAAACATATTGTTTTCGGCAGCCATTTGCAAGAATCTTTCCATGCGTGCAGAAGAGTGTTCTGCTCCTTGCCCTTCGTATCCGTGTGGCAACAACATCACCAAACCGTTTTGTAGCTTCCATTTGTCTTCTGCAGCCGACAGGTATTGGTCGATGATGATTTGTGCACCGTTGGCAAAATCACCGAATTGCGCTTCCCACAAGGTGAGTCCTTTCGGATAGGCCATGGCATAGCCATAATCGTATCCAAGTACTCCATATTCTGACAAAAGAGAATTGTAAACTCTGAATTTACCTTGATCGTCTTTTACATTGTTCAATAAAATGATTTCTTCTTCGGTATCTTCTGTTTTGATCACCGCATGGCGATGAGAGAAGGTTCCGCGCTCGACATCTTCACCCGATAATCGAACATCGTTTCCGTCTAATAGTACCGAACCGTACGCCAACAATTCTGCAGTTCCCCAATCGACTTTGTCTTCTGCAACGCCTTTGGCTCTGGCTTCGATCAAACGAGACACTTTGCGAATCAGCTTTTTACCTTCTGGAACCGAACCGATCACTTTTGCAATCTCTTCTAGTTTTTCTTTAGGATAGCTGGTATCGAGTTTGGCAAAAATCTGTTCGTTGGTAGACGCAATGGTATAATCTTTCCAAACTTCTGGCATGAACGGGTCTAATGTGTTTTTCTCAATATTTTTTGACTCGTTGAATTTTTCTTCTAATAGCTCTTTGAATTCCTTTTCTGCTTCGGCAACGATATTTTCTCCAATCGATCCTTCTTTCAACAATTTGTCTTTGTAGATTTCTCTAGGATTCGGATGTTTTGCAATTACAGAATATAATTTGGGTTGTGTAAACTTTGGTTCATCTCCTTCGTTATGACCGTATTTACGATACCCCAACAGGTCGATGAAAACATCTTGTTGGAAACGTGCCCGGAAATCTGCAGCAAAACGCATTGCACGTACAACAGCTTCTACATCGTCTGCATTGACGTGCATTACGGGCGAGAGCGTAACTTTTGCGATGTCTGTACAATAGGTCGACGAGCGTCCGTCTAAGTAGTTTGTGGTAAATCCGATTTGGTTATTCACCACAATATGCACAGTTCCACCTGTTTTATAACCGTCTAAATTCATCATTTGAACGATTTCATAGACAATTCCTTGCCCTGCAATAGCGGCATCACCATGGATGTTGATTGGTAAAACTTTAGAATAATCGTTGTCGTAATTTTGTTCAACCTTTGCACGAGAAATCCCTAAGACAATAGGATCTACGGTTTCTAAGTGCGATGGATTCGGACAAAGATTGATGCGGACGTCTTTACCTCCAACAGTTTTGATGTCGTTGGTAGAGCCCATATGGTACTTCACATCACCTGCCACCAAATCGTCATCGAATGGTTTTCCTTCGAATTCACTGAAGATTTGCGAGTATGATTTACCAAAGACATTCGCCAAGGTATTCAAACGACCTCGGTGAGCCATCCCCAAAACTACTTCTTCTACCCCATGTTTGTCGGCAGAGGTGTTGATCAAAGCATCCAAACCTGGTATGAGGGATTCGTTTCCTTCTACAGAAAAACGTTTTTGTCCCACAAACTTTGTATTCAAGAAGTTTTCGAAAACAGTTGCTTCATTCAATTTGAGCAAGATGCGTTTTTTTTCTTCTTTGGGCAATTGTGGGCTATTGAGATTTTGATTCAACCATTCTTGTATCCATTTTATTTTCTCTGGATCACGCACATACATATATTCAATCCCAATAGATTCGCAATACATCTCTTGCAAATGTTGGATAATTTCTTGTAAGGTGCGAGGACCACCAATCCCTAAAACACTGCCTGCATTGAAGGTGAGACTGAGGTCAGAATCACTCAACCCAAAATTTGCCAAATCTAAGTTGGGTTCCCATTTTCTTCTATCTCTTACAGGATTGGTCTTGGTAAACAAATGCCCTCTTGTGCGGTAAGCATCGATAAGATTGATCACTTTAAATTCCTTCTGAACATTCTCTGGAATTTGCGAAGAGGTATTTGAATTTGATGAAGATTGATGCGAATCTCCCAACAATGGTTCACCATTATAGGTTTGATTAGCAAAATCATATCCCTGAAAAAAAACTCTCCAACTGGCATCCACACTATCTGGATACTGGAGATATTGGTCATACAAGTCGCTTATATAATTGATATGAGCGGCATTTAAAAATGAAAAACGATCCATAAATTTTACTCTCTCTGAGTTTGAACGACAAAAATAAGGTTTATAATGCGTTAAAAAAAATTACATTTATCATTTTTCAGTCCGATCAAAAAAAATAAATAATGAAATAAATAGTTTACTTTTGGTGCATATTTTTTATTGTTTAATAAGATTTGATGAAAAATTTGTTTCAGAATAACACCCTCTCGCGTTGGTTGATTTTCCTTTTTATAAGTCTTCTTTTCGGTGGGACCTTATACATCAGTACTTCTTTTGTCAATAGACTGAAGCAGGAAGAAAAAATCAAGGTTCAATCGTATGCAAGAGCTCTTGAATTGATGGGTGGCACAGACTTCATCGATTCGAATACTCAAGAATTTCTACTGTCAATTATCGAAAACAATCAGACCATTCCGGTAATTCTCGCCGATGAAAATAACGAAATTCTCGATACCAAAAACATAAGAGAAGAGATTGTTGAGGATGAAAAACGTTTGGAAAAATACTTTACAAAAATCAGGAAATCACACGATCCGATCGAAATTGATTTGTTTGCGGGTAAAAATTTTATTTATTACGAAAATTCTTCCTTACTCAATCAATTGCAATATTATCCCATCATTTTAGTATTTCTGATTTCGATTTTCACGCTTTTCAGTTATTGGTATTTCAGAACGATTCGCAAAACTGAAGAGAGCAATCTTTGGGCCGGAATGGCAAAAGAAACAGCGCATCAGATTGGCACGCCACTGTCTTCGCTCATGGGTTGGATTGAGTTGTTGAAAATGGAAGATATAGACCAAACTTCGGTAGATGAAATCGAAAAAGATGTGAACCGACTGAAACAAATTGCAGATCGTTTCTCAAAAATCGGGTCGATTACCGACCTGAAAACGACCAATATTGTAGAGGTTTCTAAAAAAACCATGGAGTATTTGCGCCACAGGCTTTCGCAAAATATAGAGTTTACTTTTCACACCTCAGACGAAGAGATTTTCGTTAACCTAAGCGAACCGCTTTTTAGTTGGGTATTGGAAAACCTCATCAAAAATGCCGCTGATGCCATGGAAAACAAAGGACTCATTGGGTTGTACCTCGAAGATCGAGAAGATGTGGTGAGCATTAGTCTGCAAGACACTGGTGCTGGCATACCCAAGAAATTGCAAAAAAAAGTTTTCGAGCCTGGTTTCTCAACCAAAAAAAGAGGTTGGGGACTTGGTTTGTCACTAGCCAAGCGCATCATAGAGGATTACCACAGAGGCAAAATCTATATCGAACATTCGTCTAAAGAAAAAGGAACAGAATTTACAATCCTCTTGAAAAAGTAGAGATTTTCTAATTTTTCTTATCAATTATCGGAGGGATGCTTTACTGTTTCTATCTGATTTTAATCCGTAAAAAAAATTAAATATTGATTGTTTTAGTTTATAAAAAATATATTATTCGAACATAATTATTCTAACTAATTCTAACTAAAATCCTAAGATTACTTTTGCAATCATAAAATAGATAAAAACTCCGAGTATATCGTTACTTGTGGTGATGAATGGTCCCGTAGAAACGGCCGGATCCATACCACGTTTGTGCAACAACATCGGGATAAAAGTACCTATGATTGCCGCGTTGATGATTACGGTGATCAGCGCCAAGCAGATGGTAATAGAGATTTTGTAGGTTGTCCCAAAAACAAAATGGCTAATGCTGAGTACCACGACAGCAATGATGAGTCCATTGAGCAATCCGAGCAAAAACTCCTTGCTCAAAAGTTTCACTACACTGCTGTTTTTCAGCGAGCCGTTTGCCAAACTTTGTACTACGATGGCAGAAGACTGTATTCCTACATTTCCAGCGGTAGATTGGATAAGCGGCACAAAGGTTAGCAAAATGGTATATTGAGCCAATTCGTCATTCAGTCCGTTCATGATTCCGGCTGCACCTATCCCACCAAACATCCCGATGAGCAACCATGGAATTCGAGCACGAGTAAGTCGCCAAATGGAGTCGTCGGTGTCAACGTTTTGAGTAATACCGGCTGCCAATTGGTAGTTTTCTTCGGCTTCTTCACGAATGACATCGATCACATCATCGACTGTAATGACACCTACCAAACGCTTCAACTCGTCGACCACAGGGATTTCGTATAAGTCATATTTCGTGATGATATTAGCAACTTCTACGTCTTTGGTAAAAGTATTGACGTATTGTATCTTGTCGTTGTAGACGTCTTCTATTTTGGTATTGGAAGAGGTGGTTAAGAGTTTTTTCAAGCTCAGGATACCGAGCAGTTTGTCTTCGTCGTCCACGACATAGATCGAGAAAACCTGTTCCATCTCTTCTGCTTGACGACGCATTTGTTTTACGGCAGTCAGTATCGACCAGTCTTTGTTTACTTTTATGAATTCTTTTCCCATCAGACCACCAGCAGTATCGTCGTCAAACTTTAACAACTCAACGATTTCTTTGGCGTGTTCTTGGTCTTCTATTTGGGAGATTACTTCGACCTTTTGGCGATCAGACAATTCGCTGATGATGTCGGCTGCATCATCGGTATCCATTTCGGTAATGACCTCATCTGCGATTTCCTTGGCCGAGAATGTGCGCAAGATTTTACGGCGGTCTTCTTCTTCTAGTTCTAAAAGAATATCGGCCGAAATCTCGTTATCCAACAAATCGATGACATACGATTGCTCATCGGTGGAAAGCTCACCGAAAATTTCGGCAATATCGGCTGGGTGTAAATCACCTATCAATTCTTTGACTCCACGGGCGTTTTGTGCTTGGATTTTCGCACTCAAGTCGCCAATGAAATCTTTTGTCATCTTGTCGTTGTTTATCATAAGCTTAAATCATCAATTTTGTAAGTTCTATAAAATCTTCTACTCCCAATTGTTCTGCACGCAAATTGAGAAACGCATGATCGTTCAAATATTCTGGAATCCCAACCGTTTTCAGCGCATTGCGTAAGGTTTTGCGGCGTTGGTTGAATCCTGCCTTTACGATTTCGAAAAATTTGGCTTCGTCTACATTCAAATGTTCGCGGTAACGCGTCATTCGTATAACACCCGATTTTACTTTGGGAGGCGGTGTGAATACATTTTCGTGAACCGTAAATAGATATTCTACCTCGTAATAGGCCTGAGCCAGTACAGAAAGTATGCCATAAACCTTGTTCCCTTTTGGGGCAGCAATGCGCTCTGCAACTTCTTTCTGAAACATCCCAACCACTTCTGGTATTTGTGTTCTTTCTTCTAAAACCTTGAAGATGATTTGAGAAGAAATGTTGTACGGAAAATTGCCAAGAATTGCAACAGCATCAGAGAATTTGGAAAAATCCATTTTCAAGAAATCTTCTTCGTAGATTTTAAAATCTGGATGCCAAGGAAGGTACTTTTCTTGCAAATATGCCACCGATTCGGTGTCGATTTCTACCACCGAAATTTTTCTTTTCTGCTCGAGAATATATTTGGTCAACACGCCCATTCCAGGACCAATTTCCAATACTTCTTGGTAGTTGTTCCAAGACAATCCATCGGCTATTTTTTTGGCTATATCCTCGTCGTTGAGGAAGTGTTGACCTAGGTGTTTTTTTGCTCTTACTTTCAATTCTCAAAATTTTATGAATAGTTTAACCAACTTCGATTGCTAATCTTTTCTTTCCTATCAAGTTTTTTTTATCTTAGCCCCAAAATTAGCTCAAATGTCAAAAACAAACGAGAAATTCGAGAAGAAAAGACTACGTTCATCCAATATCACCGTTGTGATTAGTATTTCATTAGTTTTGCTTCTGTTAGGAATATTTGGTTTAATAATTATCAATGCTCAAAGTTATGCTGAATATATTAAACGAGAGCTAAAATTAGAAGCCTTTTTTACGAATGAATACGATCCGAAGGCACAAGACAAAACATTAGAAAATCAGGCTAATTATATCGATTCGTTGAAATCGCAACATGTTTTTGTAGAATCTACCAAATACATCAGTAAAGAAGAGGCTTCGAAAATTGCCAAACAAGAATTGGGGATTGATGACACCTCGTTGTTCGAAGAAAATATTTACCCGGCTTCTGTGCAAATCACCTTGAAACCTGATTATGTAGACCCAACGAAAATCGACAGTATAAAATCAATCATCCAAGCAAATCCTATAATCGACGAAGTCGTGAACGACGACCAATTGATGGTGCAAGTCTACAACAGCATCGATAAAATTACCTTTTGGCTGATGGCATTTGCTACTGTTTTTTTGATCATTGTGATTATCTTAATCAACAACTCATTGCGCTTGAAGATTTACGCTAAACGATTCAGTATCAAAACCATGCAATTGGTTGGAGCTAGAAGACGCTTCATCATGAAGCCCTTCATTCTAGAAAGTGCATTATTGGGCTTAATTGGCGCTATCATCGCGATTGCCATGCTGGCTGGTTTGTGGTATTATTTTGCCAATACGGTGAACTATGCTTTGTGGAACGAAAAATACGGCTACTTGATGTTGGTCTTGATTGGCATTGGCGTTATAATCGCAGTAATGAGCACCTTGTTGGCTTCTTGGCGATACCTGAAACTGAAAACAGATCAATTGTACTAAAACTTTTGATGACGAAATATGAGAATAAACAAAAATATCAATACCGTAAAATCTGATGCTGAAAAACATACAGATTTTACCTTTTTATTCGGTAAAAAAAATTATCATTTCATGCTTATTGGTGTGGCATGCATCATTTTAGGATTTTTCTTGATGATGGGACACGATGCCAATACCAGACCAGACGGCACATACGACCCTACTTATTGGAACGAGAATATCTATTCTTTTACCCGAATCAGGCTCGCGCCAATCTTGATTGTTCTTGGTTTTGCAATCGAAGTCTACGCCATATTAATACCCAATAAAGACAGCAAATAATCTCTATTTATGGATACTTTACAAGCCATCATTATCGCTATAATAGAAGGCCTTACAGAATATTTACCCATTTCTTCTACTGCCCACATGGGATTCACAGCAGCACTTTTGGGTTTAGAAGAAAGCGAATTCCTGAAGATGTTTCAGGTTTCTATACAATTTGGTGCCATCTTGGCCGTAGTGGTATTGTATTGGAAAAAATTTTTCGATTTTTCTAACCTCAATTTCTATCTAAAACTTGCAATCGCAGTGATTCCAGCACTTATTCTCGGTTATCTTTTCGATGATATGATCGAAGAGGTTTTGGGTAACCAAATCGCCATTTCATCGGTATTGGTCATCGGCGGGATTGTGCTTATTTTTTGTGACAAATGGTTCAAAAATCCTAAAATTCTCAACGAAAAAGACATTTCTATCAAAAAGGCATTCATCATCGGTTTTTGGCAATGTCTCGCCATGATGCCTGGCACAAGCCGCTCGGCAGCATCTATTATAGGCGGTATGACGCAAGGTTTGAGCAGAAAAGCCGCAGCAGAATTTTCTTTCTTCTTGGCTGTACCAACCATGTTGGCGGTAACAGTCTATTCTATTTTTGTAAAAACTTGGGGAAAAGGAACACCCAACGAAATGAAAGGTTACGAAATGATTTTGCAAGACAATCACCATATCATGCTTTTTGCTTTGGGCAATATCATAGCTTTTATCGTCGCGCTGATTGCCATCAAAACATTTATTGCATTTCTTACAAAATACGGCTTCAAGGCGTGGGGTTGGTATCGAATAATCATCGGTATTGTGCTCTTGGTCTATTTCTGGAATCAGGATAAAAAAGAGGTTTATACTGCAAACCCAATATCAGATTATACCTATAATTACACCGAAAAATGACCGTCGAAGAAATACAGAACGGTCAGCTGTTCTTGATTGATAAACCACTAGATTGGACTTCTTTTGATGTGGTGAACAAAATACGTTGGAACCTAAGAAAAGCCTACAAAATAAAGAAAATAAAAGTGGGACATGCGGGTACTTTGGATCCTAAAGCAACTGGACTTTTAATTGTTTGTTGTGGGAAGATGACCAAACAAATCGATCTGATTCAAGCTGAAGAAAAAACCTATACCGGAACCATAAAATTGGGCGCAACTACCCCAACCTACGACCTAGAATCTGAGGAAGATCATCACTTTGCTATCGACCATATTTCTCCCGAATATATCCATCAAACCACTGCTCAATTTTTAGGAGAAATCGAGCAATTCCCACCCATGCATTCGGCGATAAAAATTGACGGAAAACGCTTATACGAATTGGCAAGAGCAGGCGAAACAGCAGAATTGAAGCCTCGAAAAGTGCAGATAAAAAAATTCGAAATCACAAAAATCGAATTGCCTTATGTCGATTTCGAGATCGAATGTAGCAAAGGAACTTACATCCGCTCCATCGCCAACGATTTTGGAAAAGCTTTGAATTCGGGCGGATACCTTACCGCTTTGAGGCGAACTAAAATTGGTGATTATTCGGTAGCAAATTCGAATAACGAAGTACTCGACCTGACCTATTTCGAGCAGTTTTCTACCCAGGATTAATATTTTTCCAAAACTTTATTAATTTCACAGCTTACTTGTTTCGGCTTTTGCATGACCATGATATGCGTTCCACCATCGATCACGATTGGGTCTTTGATGTGCTGTATCGGGAAGACAATATCTCGATTGCCGTGAATGTGCGTCACATTTTTTTCGCTATACGCCTCAGAATGTTTCCAATTTACGATCTTGTGTATCGACCATTTGAGGTAGTCTTTGTCTCGAAATTCGAAAATATCATCCAACGCATCTTGTTTCTTGGTGTAATACAGTCGTCGCATCATGGTATAGGACAAGATTTGGTTAGAAGCAATAAAATCCATAGGCATCAGACGATGAGCGTTGGTACGAGCAGAAAACCGCATGAAAAAAGGTAATTCTTCACGATTTTTTACGGTAGAAATGAGCAGATTATGCACCGGATTCACAAAGCGATTCAGCTCCTGAACTAGGATTCCACCAAAAGATAAACCCATCAACATGAATGCTTCATTGGGATTTATCTTCTCGGCCATTCGCTCGGCATAATGCGTCAAGGTTTCATTCTGGTTTTCGGGCAAAAGCCACGGAATATTAACCATTTCGAAGCCTGCATTCAACTGCAGTTTATCGAATGCTTTTCCGTTTGCTCCTAACCCACTGATGTTGTAAATTTTCATTACAAAATATCTTTTTTCTTAGCATAATCGGTTGGTCGCACACCAACCACCTTCTGAAAGGTATTGCTAAAAGTTGGTAAACTACTGTAACCCACCATATTAGCAACTTCACTTATCGAATACTTGTCTTCGATCAGCAATTCCAAAGCCCTCAACATTCGCAGTACTGTATAATACTGTACAAAGGTGAGTTTCACATCTTTCTGAAAAAGCCGAGACAACGAACGCTCACTGAATCCGAATTCTGTCGAAACTTTGTTCATCGTTATCGAGCTATCCATTTTATCGTTCAGATAAGCAATCACTTTTCTCAACCGATCATCATTAGGATAGGGCAAAGACAATTTCAAACTGTTTCGGCTCAACTTTGGCAAAAGTTCCTTGAATGCAGAAGCAATCACAAAAGTAGCCCGATCTTTCGGGGTGATATCTCCTACCCAACGCTTCGAATAGAGAATAAATTCAATCAAAAAATTATTGGCAGGGTAAATTCCTACCTGATGAAAATAGTTTTTATCATCATGTTCCTGTATCGGAAAATACAAATTGCGCATGATGATATCAGAAGAATTGGGATAAATGCTGTGAATCGCTTTGGGCGGAATCCATATATAATGTCTTGCTGGCAAATAATACGTCTCCTTTCCTATTGTCACATAGACAATACCGCCTTCGCAATACAAAAATTGTCCTTTTTCATGTTGATGATCGACCACATAGGGTTCGTTTACCTCGAAATGATAACAAAAAATCGAGCTGGGATCTTTGTCAATCTCAGATAGATAGTAACGTGGTTCTAATTTATGATGCTCATCAAATGCCATGAAAATGCGTCTTGTTTTATGAATCTAATATAGCAATATATTTCGATCATTGTACGAAATACACAAAAAACATGTCCTGATTTGATAAATATATGTCTTTTTATGATTTGAAGTAACAAACAATAAAATCGAAATTTGTTGACCAGGAAAAAATAAGAAACGAAATTTTGTGTATTATGGACGATAGAATTCACCTTTCACCACTAAAATCTAAAGTAATGTCGGCAGAAGATGCTGCAAAACTTTTTACAAACCAAATGATTGTCGGCTCTAGTGGTTTTACACGAGGAGGCGATTCTAAAGTAGTTTTAAAAGCACTTGCCGAACGAAACAAAACAGAAGAAATAAAAATAACGCTGGTTACGGGAGCCTCTTTAGGACACGATACAGACGGCTCACTTGCCCGAAACCATGTCCTGAAAAAAAGATTACCTTTTCAGGTTGATAGAAGTTTGCGCAACGAAATCAACCAAGGAAATATCTTGTTTATAGACCAACATTTGAGCGAAACATCAGCATCTATCACCAACGGATCTTTCCCGATAGATATTGGGATTTTGGAGGTTACAGAAATTTTAGAAAATGGCGAGCTTGTGCCCACAACCTCAATTGGGAATAATGTAGCCATCGCCGAAAATGCCGAAAAACTAATCATCGAAATCAATACCGCTGTACCCACCAATATTCGCGGCATTCACGATATTTATTCTCTTACACAAAACCAAGGTAAACCTCTGAATATTTGCCAGGCAAGCGACCGTATTGGTATAAATACCATAAAAGTAGACCCCGATAAAATAATTGCCATTGTTTTTCAAGCTATACAAGATGCGCCTGGCGATATTGCTCCGCTAGACGAGCAAACAGAAGCAATTGCTAAAAATATAGTACAATTTCTAGAAAAAGAAGTTGAAGAAGGCCGATTGGACAACTCTCTAAAACCTTTGCAATGCGGTATAGGTAAAGTTGCAAATGCAGTTTTGGGCGGACTTATCGATTCGGATTTTGAAAATCTAAGCATGTATTCTGAGGTTTTCCAAGATTCTACCTTCGATTTGATAGATTCTGGCAAATTGGTTTTTGCATCAGCTTCTTCGCTTACGGTGTCATCGGCTTGCTACGACCGCGTAATCCACAATATCGATCAATACAAAGACAAAATCGTTCTTCGTCCACAAAACATCAGCAATTCGCCCGAGATTATTGGCAGATTGGGTGTAATAGCCATCAACACTTCGTTAGAATGCGATATTTATGGTAATGTAAATTCTACTCATGTAAATGGTACGCACATGATGAATGGTATTGGTGGCTCGGGTGATTTTGCACGCAATGCTTACCTTTCTATTTTTGTAACCTCTTCTACCGCCAAAGACGGCAATATCAGCAGTATTGTTCCCATGGTGACGCATGTCGATCATAGCGAACACGATGTAGATGTCATTGTTACCGAACAAGGTTTGGCAGATTTACGCGGTTTAGCTCCGAGAGAAAGAGCTAGAATAATCATAGAAAACTGTGCACACCCAGATTACAAAGAAGAATTGTTGTCTTATTTTGAAAGAGCTTGCGAAGAGCGAGGCGGACAAACGCCACATATTTTAGAAGAGGCTTTTTCTTTTCATCAAAGAATGCGAGAGACAGGAAGCATGAAAAAAGAATCGTTGATGCTCAATTCTTAATTTAGCGCTGAAAGTTTTGAGAGAGCAATAGCAGATGACAAAGGTGATAAAGTTATAGTTTTGTGGTTCATCATGATAATATTAAAAAAAAAACAGATCTCTGCTAAGTCTGATTTTCAATAATGCAAAATCGGACAAGAGTTCCTGTTTGAACCATGGAATTCCCGAGCCTAAAACCTCAAGCGCTCCTTTGCTCTAGCGGTAATGTGTGACTTTCAAAATGTCGGCGGTTTTTATTTGATTTGCTTCAAGGCCTATGTTGTTGAGTATTTTCTAAAAACATTGATACTTTTTCAATCTTTTTCAATATAGCAAAGACTTTTTGACAATCGATTAGATCTTTGATAGGTAGACGCCATCATCAAAACCCCCAATCATCGCTATTTAGCTTGTTCCATTCTTCCAAGCTAAATAGCATCGGGTTTCTGAATAAGGTGGTGATTTCTTGTTTTAAATCGGCATTTACAAATAACTCATTACAATACTCTCTATGATCGGTCATCAAAAAATCCTTAGCAGATTCTGTATAAGCCGTTATCACATCATGATTGTTCTCATCGCGAATCAGTTGTACTTCATTATGTTTAATGTTCCACCAATAATATCGGAGCAAATAAAAAGTTTCATCGGTTAACGCATTGCCTTTAGGATCAACCAATCGTGCTCGGCTTTTATCTTCATCATAATCAAAACCATATGCAATCATATAATCATAAAGAGCTTTGGAGACAATTAAAAAATTACTGTAATTAAGTAAATCAAATGAAACCCTCTTGACCCGCTTTAAACAAATCACCAGCTCTTCGGGCATCGATGCCACGGTTTTGACAGGATTGCCTCCAACCCATGGAAAAACAAAGTCTGGATGGGTATTTTTAGAATTAAAAACTTCAGAAATACCGATATCCACCGAAGAACTCAACGGGATATTTAAGTCTCGTGCCTCATCTACCTTTTCAATCGGGATGCCCCAGATTAACAATTCTTTTGACATACTAATCTATCATTTTAACTTTGAAGCTTCAAGTAGTTTAAAAATCGATGAAATTATCATACTTATTGTAATAATTTAAAGCATTAATATAATCACACAGACTCGCATCTTTCTTTTGTTCTCTAACGTTATAGATGACATCTGCAATTGTTGACCCGAATATAAATAAACCAACTGATTATCAACTACCTCAGCTGGAAAGACTTTATTATCATCGTCATCAATATCTGGGTAACCATCAACCCAATATATTTCATTCAGCAAAAACGCTTTGACAATAGGTTTGGTGTAAACACAAAATTGATCGCCTAGTTATAAGTCCTCTTTAAGTGCATCAACTAATTGATCTATACCATAAAATCTTTTCATTACTAGCATATATTTGACCCCTTTTCTTTTGGTTTACCTGTGCGGTCATCAAGTTTTTCTGTTCTTCCATCTTCATGATGATGCCACGTATTGACGCTATAACCAAATTTAAATAATTTGAGCACCACGAACACTAAATAATCATGTAATTAACTGATACATAACAATGAAAAAACGTACAGATAACGAGAGGAAGATATTCTTTTGAAGTCTGAGAAAGCAATAAAACAAGGTTAAATAAAAATTAATCATTCTCAAAAAAATCATATAAGTATAAATTTGTGATCATAAACAATAAAATTTTAATATGAAAATAGTATTAATCCTTTTACTCTCACCCGTTACCTTATCGCGTTACGCTCAATCTCCCAAAAATGTTTCGCCGTTTAAAATCAATCAAATCAAAAAAAACTTGAAGATTTTGCGCAACTACACCACACTACCCAGAGTTTTGTAAAACTACAGGAAACTCCATTCGAAGCATCGCCACAAATAGGTTTTAGCGATAAAAACAATGAAAATGCTCAAAACCCTTATGGTGTATTCAGCTCGAAAACTTGGGGACAATTACAAAATTTAGACAGCAATCAGCAACAGCTTTTTCGCATGGATTATAGTTTTGGGCAAAATGCAAGCGTTGTCGTAAGCCTGATGAATGATGATCTTTCTGTGGTAAAATCTTTCAGCTTTTCGATTCCAGATACTGCCAACGATTTGCAGATCGTGAGCCAAACGACAAAAAATATTGGAGACCAAGACGGAAAGAAAAAATTCATGTTTTTTATTCATTATTTCGAAGGAGGAGTAAGGCCAGATTTTCAGAAGAATGAAATTTGGGTAATCATGAAGACGGAAATAAAATCTATGAACTAGAGACGAACAGTGCTTTTATTCTTAAAAACTACGATGATTGGGATATTTTAACCTATTATGACAATCAGAACGAGGTGATGCTCAATCTTTACGATTCACATTTTACACAAAAGAAAAGTATCACCAAACCTTCTAAACTTTTTACTTTTTTCGCAGACTCACCGCTTACCTTTATTCTTATTTTATCTTCAGAATTATTGGAGACGGATCTCTTTGATGAAGATGAACTGTACGAATTTGCGTATTCGTATAAAAAAAGAAACAACAACACCAATCAGGTTTACAATGTTTTTGCGATTGCCAAAGAAAACGGAAACGATCTATTGAGCCTTGCCAGCAGTGCAGAGTTGGGCGATATATGGTCGAGCAGTTTGGCGTACGACAAAACCAATTCGAAACCGATCTATCGTGCCACGAATTACCTCACATCGACTTACAATCTTTTCACAGAATTCTATAGCCTTCCGTTCAATACATCTTTGGGAGTCGATAATGTGAAGCAACATGAGCTTGTTGTCTATGTAGATCGTGCGAATTCTCAAGTAAAATGGAATCAAAAGGCTCATCATTTCGAGGTATACGCTATCACGGGTCGACTTGTGAAATCTGGTAAAAATGCTTCTCAAACTTCTGTCTTGGGCATGCAAAAAGGTGTGCACATCATCAAAATGCTTACCACGAACGGAGTCGTAACGAAGAAGTTTTTGCTCTAATATTTACTTCTTTAGTAGCACTAAATTGATTGCTGATGATAAAGTTTGCTTCCATGTTGAGGCAAACTTTTTTTGATATAATTTTTTAAACCATTTTTATAACCGTTTTAATAAGAGTTTAAAAAAGTTGAATGGAAGGGCTTTTACCAACTTTGGCAACGAGAAGAAGAGAATTTCTGTTTGGATGGTATCAAAAAAAATAGGAACTTAAAATTTATAAGTTCCTATTTTCTATGCTTGATTAGCTGTTTTTTTATCCTAAAACTTTGGCTACTGTTTCACCGATATGAGCTGGTGATTCTACCACATGGATTCCGCATTCTGCCATGATTTTCATTTTAGCTTGTGCTGTATCGTCTGCTCCACCTACGATAGCTCCTGCGTGTCCCATTGTACGACCTTTTGGTGCAGTTTGCCCAGCGATGAATCCTACTACAGGTTTTGTACCATGTTCTTTAATCCAGCGAGCAGCTTCCGCTTCTAATTGTCCACCAATCTCACCGATCATTACGATACAATCTGTTTCTGGATCATTCATAAACAGTTCTACCGCTTCTTTGGTTGTAGTTCCGATAATTGGATCTCCACCGATACCGATAGCAGTTGAGATTCCGTAACCAGCTTTCACTACCTGATCGGCTGCCTCGTAGGTTAATGTCCCCGATTTCGAAACGATTCCGACACGACCTTTTTTGAAAATGAATCCTGGCATGATTCCGACTTTTGCTTCTTCTGCCGTGATCACTCCCGGACAGTTTGGTCCGATTAGAGTTACATTGCGATTATCTACATAAGCCTGTACTTTGACCATGTCTTCTACCGGAATTCCTTCTGTAATACAGATGATTACTTTGATTCCAGCATCAGCAGCTTCCATTACCGCATCAGCAGCGAATGCAGGTGGCACGAAAATAATACTTACGTCTGCAGCTGTTTCTTTTACTGCCTCGCGTACGGTATTGAATACAGGGCGTCCCAGGTGTTCGGTACCACCTTTT
Organism: Vaginella massiliensis; assembly: GCF_900089075.1. Classification (GTDB taxonomy): domain Bacteria; phylum Bacteroidota; class Bacteroidia; order Flavobacteriales; family Weeksellaceae; genus Weeksella; species Weeksella massiliensis_A. The sequence continues at coordinate 221,445 of NZ_LT593747.1, read as the reverse complement.
CCTGGAGTAGTTCCGCCTACTACATTGGTTCCGTATTCGATCATTTGTTCTGCGTGGAAAGTACCTTCTTTACCTGTGAAGCCTTGTACAATTATTTTTGAATCTTTGTTTACTAATACTGCCATTGTGATTTTTTTTGTTGAGCAAATATAATGTCTTCGCTACATTTATAAAAATTATTCGAACGATTTACGATATTTATTACTTAAATTTAATGCTAGTTATTTTTTTTGTTTCGGTATTCTTTCAGCATGATTTGGTTGGTCGCCATTTTTTTATACATTTTTTTTGATTCTTCTGCTGGCGATCCAAAATACGAAAGGTTACCTTCTAATGATTTGGTTACGCCAGATTGGGCATAGAGTATGGTTTTTTTGCCGATGGTGACACCACTTGTGATGCCTACTTGTCCCCAAATGCTCACCTCGTCTTCTACTATTACACAACCTGCAATGCCGACTTGCGAAGCAATCAAACATTTTTTACCTATAATGGTATCATGTCCTATTTGTATCAGGTTATCCATTATGGTGCCTTGTCCAATAATTGTAGAGGCTGTCACTCCTCTGTCTATGGTACAATTTGCTCCGATTTCGACATGATCTTCGATGATGACATTGCCGACAGATTTCAATCGGTCGAAACCCTGTTCTCGTTTTTTATAATAAAAGGCGTCTGCCCCCAAAACGGTTCCGCTTCTGATGATCACATCATTGCCAATAATGGTGTCGTCGTTGATGGTGACATGAGCATGAATGATGCAGTTTTTTCCGATTTTTACACGATTACCGATGAAAACATTGGGCTGGATAATGGTTCCCTCCCCTATTTCGGCATCGGCTGCAATTGACTGACTGGCTGATTGAAATGGGTTGAAGTATTGTCCAATCTTCACAAAATCGCGAAAAGGATCGTCTGATATGAGCAAGGCTTTGCCTTCTGGGCAATCGACTTCTTTGTTGATCAGTACAATGGTCGCTGCAGATTGCAAGGCTTTGTCATAATATTTGGGATGATCGACAAACACAATATCTCCAGCCTCTACACGATGAATTTCATTGAGTCCGTGAACGGGAAAGTTTTCATCTCCGACCATTTTGGTATCGCTAATTGCCGCGATTTCTTTTAGGGTATATATTCTTGGAAATTTCATTTCGTGTTATCTTTTTGCTACAAATATCATAAAAAAAGGAAGACGTATATACCTCTTCCTTTTTTTATATGATTTTATTCTAAACATTATTCTTTTACGCGCTCTACATAAGAACCGTCTTCGGTATTGATTTTTACCTTGTCGCCTTCATTGATAAACAATGGAACACGAATTTCAGCTCCTGTTTCTACTGTTGCTGGCTTGCTTGCGTTGGTTGCCGTATCACCTTTGAGTCCTGGCTCTGTATAGGTCACTTCTAAGATTACGGTGTTTGGTAATTCGGCAGATAGAGGCATTTCGTCTTCTGCACGGAACAAAATTTTCACCTCATCGCCTGCTTTCATGAATTGTGCATTATCTATCAGACCTTTGTTGATGTACACTTGCGAGAAGTCGTCGTTGTTCATAAAATGGAAACCGTTATCATCATCATACAAATACTGATAGTTGCGGGTTTCTACTCTTACATCGTCTATTTTGTGTCCTGCAGAGAATGTGTTTTCTAAGACTTTACCGTTGGTTACAGATTTTAGTTTGGTTCGAACAAACGCAGGTCCTTTTCCTGGTTTTACGTGTAAAAAATCTATAATTTTCCATGTATCATTATTCCAATTGATACATAATCCTTTTCTGATATCAGCTGTTGTTGCCATGTGTATTTATTCTTTTTTATTGTGTAATTCCAGAGTATCCTTTCATGATTCCTCTTTCGCTTGTTTCTATAAAATTGATGATATTATCACGCACTTCTGACGCTGGAAATTCTGTTTTTATTATTTCTAATGCTTGTGATACATTATGATTCAGTTGAAAAAGTATGCGGTAAATGCTTTGAATTTCATAGATGGTTTCGGACGAAAAATCTCGACGTCTGAGTCCGACCGCATTTATTCCTACAAAAGCAAGCGGTGAGTTTGCCGCTTTCACATATGGTGGAACATCTTTGCGTACCTGAGATGTACCTGCGATGAAGGCGTGAGCGCCAATTTTGGTGAATTGATGCACGCCTGTCATTCCGCCGACAAAAGCAAAATCACCAACCTCGATATGACCAGCAAGCCCTACACCATTGACCAAAATTACATTATTACCCAAAATACAATCGTGTGCTATGTGAACGCCTGCCATGATGAGGCAATTGTTTCCAACCTTGGTATAGCCCAATGCATCGGTGCCTTTGTTTACGGTAACACATTCTCTTATCGTGGTGTTGTCACCTATAAAAGTGAGGGTTTTTTCTCCTTTGTATTTCAGGTCTTGAGGTTCTGCAGAAATTACTGCACCCGGAAATATTTTACAGTTTCGTCCTATTCTCGCGCCTTCCATTATGGTTACATTTGGAGCAATCCAAGTTCCATCGCCAATTTCTACATCATTTGCGATGTACGAGAAGGGACTTATGGTAACATTTTCTCCAATAATTGCCGTAGGATGTATATATGCCATTGGATGATTCATTACTTCCATGTTATTCTTTAGTTATTACGGCCATCATTTCGGCTTCTACCGCTAAATTGTTGTTTACATATCCTTGGCCTCGCATATGTACAATTCCTCTTCTGATCGGTGCTAGAAGTTCCATTTTGAATACCAATGTATCGCCCGGAACTACTTTTTGTTTGAACTTGGCGTTCTCTATCTTCATAAAATAAGTAGAATAATCTTGTGGATTTTCTAACTCTCCTAAAATCAACAATCCGCCCAATTGTGCCATTGCTTCTATTTGCAATACTCCAGGCATCACGGGCTCTTTTGGGAAATGACCAACGAAAAAAGGTTCGTTCATGGTGACGTTTTTCACGCCAACCAAAGTGGTTTCTGTTTTTTCTAATACTTTGTCGATCAATAAAAATGGCGAACGATGCGGCAACAATTTCATGATTTGATTGATGTCATAAATTGGTTCTTTCGACAAATCGAATTCAGGAATTTTGTTGCGCTGTGCTAGTTTGATCTGTTTGTTTAATTTTTTTGCAAAATTTGTATTGATTTTATGACCAGGTTTGTTGGCGATAATCTTTGCCTTCAATTTGGTTCCGATCAATGCCAAATCTCCTACAACGTCTAGTAGTTTATGTCTTGCTGCTTCGTTCGGATGATGCAAAGTCAAATGGTCTAAGATTCCGTTGGGTTTGATGGCAACATTGTCTCTGTTGAATGCTTGACATAACTTTTCTTTGGTTTCGGGTGTAATTTTTTTGTCAACATATACAATGGCATTGTCCAAATCGCCTCCTTTTACCAAGCCTGCTTCTAACAATTGTTCTAATTCGTGTAAGAAACAGAAGGTACGCGAATTGGCAATTTCGTCTTTGAAAGCATGAATGCTGTTGAGGGTTGCGTTTTGGGTTCCTAAAACTTTAGTTCCAAAATCTACCATTGTTGTAATCTGGTATTCGTCTGCTGGTATCGCCGTAATCTCAGATCCTGTTTCGGGATCTACATAGGTTACAATGTCTTTTATTTTGAAATACTCTCTTTCTTTGTCTTGCTCAACAATGCCCGCTTTTTCTATTGCTTCTACAAAATATTTTGATGAGCCATCCATGATTGGAATTTCGGTATTGTTGATTTCGATAATGCAGTTATCCAAATCCATCCCAACCAACGCCGCCAAGACATGCTCTGTGGTGTGTATTTTGACTCCTTTCTTTTCTAGGGTTGTTCCTCTGGCTGTGCTCACGACATATTGCGCATCTGCCTCGACTTGAGGTTGACCTTCTAAATCGGAACGAACAAAGACAAAACCTGTATCTGTTTCGGCAGGTTTTAGGGTTAATTTTACTGTTTTACCTGTATGTAATCCAACACCTTCTAAGGTAATTTCTTTGGCTAAAGTTTTTTGATTTTCAACCATTATTTATTTTTTTTGTTTCTCGACTTCCTCCAACCTTTTTACAATGTCGGGAAATTTTCTGAAATATACATATGATCTTCTAAAATCACTGGCTTTAATTGCAGGTGAACCGTAGAGCATTTCTCTGTCTGCTACATTGGTAATGATGCCCGATTGAGCTTGAATTTGCACGTAATCTCCTATGGTGAGATGACCTGCAATACCAACCTGACCGCCTATGACACAGTTTTTACCAATTTTGGTAGAGCCTGCAATGCCTGTTTGTGAAGCAATGACGGTGTTCTCGCCAATATGAACATTGTGGGCAATTTGTATCAGGTTGTCCAATTTCACGCCGTTTTCTATAATGGTAGAGCCCATGGTGGCACGATCTATTGTGGTATTGGCACCGATTTCTACATGATTTTTGATTAACACATTTCCTATTTGCGGAATTTTGTCGTAAGAACCATCACTTTTGGGGGCAAAACCAAAACCGTCTGCTCCCAAGACTACATTACTATGAATGATGCAATGCTCGCCTATTTTTGTTTCTGAACATATTTGTGCACCGCTATAGATGATGGTATGATCTCCAATAATTACATTGTCGCCTATGGCAGAATTAGGAAAAATTTTTACATTATTTCCGATCTTCACGTTGCTGCCAATAGAGGTAAAACTACCGATATAGACATTCTCGCCCAATTGGGTTTCACTGGGCAACTTCACAAAGTCTTCAACTCCAACTTTGTTGTTGTAGATCGATTGTTGATAAAAATTGAGTAGCTTGGTAAAAGCCTGATAGGCATCTTTTACTCTTATAAGGGTAGGTTTTATGGGTTTTGATAAGGCTAAATCATGGTTGATAATGACCACACTTGCCTGCGTAGAATACAAATATTCTTCGTATTTAGGATTTGCCAAAAACGAAATATCTCCTGCTTTTCCTTCTTCTATCTTAGCAAGATTCGAAACGGTTGCTTGGTCATCACCTTCAACGGTTCCATTCAAAACATTTGCAATTTGAATTGCTGTAAATTTCATAGTCTGCAAAATTATTAATTTATTTCAGATTTTGAAATACTTCTATTACTTATTTGATATCCGAATCGCATTATCCAAATGCATAATAATGAAACTTGGTACTTTCTTTACTCAAATATTGGCTAATCAACTGATGTTCAACCTGCGTCAAAGCTTTTACCAAACCGTTTTTATCCAAAATTTTAATCGGTGAAATGTATTCGTCGTAGGGCAAAACGTGAATAGTGTTGTACGACATCAGATAACTTGCATCGTCTATTTTATAGTGTGTTTGTATTCGTTTATATTCTCGATCGAGGTATTCTTGTTTTATTTCTTGTTTTACCAAAATCGATTTCGGAATTTTTCTATTCACAATACTATCTGATAAAATTCGTAAAATATCGTCTTTATGTTGGCACCATTCCTTTATCGAAACCATCACATCACTATCATCCAATTGGGTAAAAAGCTCAATTGCTTCAGCATTATTCATAAAATCGTAATGGCTTTCGTACAAAAAAATTTGAGCGACGAAGTCGATGGGATTTCCACACCATTCCTAGCTAAAAATTTCGCTCTTCTCAGCACCTGCAACAAAAGATGTTCTGCCGTAAACGAAGCTTTGTGCATGTAAACTTGCCAATACATGAACATTCTTGCCATCAGAAATTTCTCTATACTATAAAGCCCTTTGGCTTCGTAGATCAATTCGTTGTCGTGCACATGCATCATCGAGATGATGCGGTCTGGATTGATGTTACCCTCGACCACACCAGTATAAAAACTATCGCGTCGCAAATAATCCAGCCGATCGATATCGAGCTGACTCGAGACCAATTGTTTCAAGAATTTTTTAGGATAGGTGCCGTTAAATATTTCAATCGCAGTCGTTAATTTTCCGTTAAAAAAATCGTTCAATTTCTTCATGAGTAATAACGAAATTGCCTCATGATTCGTATTTTCGATGATCGAATGCTCCAAAGCGTGCGAAAAAGGACCATGCCCCAAATCGTGCAACAATATCGCGATGTAAACGCCCGTCTCTTCTTCGTCTGATATCGGAACATTTTTTGCTCTCAGGGTAGATACGGCATTTTGCATCAAATGCAGACAGCCAAGCGCATGATGAAAACGCGAATGTTTTGCTCCAGGATAAACCATTTCGGTAAGTCCGGTTTGAGCAATCCTGCGCAAACGCTGAAAATATGGATGTTGTATGATATCGAAGATTAAATCGTTCGGAATTCTAATAAATCCATGCACTGGATCGTTTACAATTTTGAATTTATTGGTCTTTGAGAAATCCAAATGAATAAAATTTTAATAGTTAGTAAACAAAAATAAACATTTATGTCAATAAAAATATTATGGGTTGATGATGAAATCGATTTATTGAAGCCACACGTCCTTTTCTTAGAAAAAAAAGGATACGAGACCACCATGATCAACAATGCAACCGACGCATTGGAAATCATAGAAAAAGAAAATTTTGCCACCGTACTCATCGACGAAAATATGCCCGGACTTAGCGGATTGGAAGCTTTGCCCAAAATAAAAGAAATACGCCCGCAATTACCAGTAATCATGGTTACAAAAAGCGAAGAAGAGCAGATAATGGAAGACGCCATTGGATCGCATATCGCCGATTACCTCATAAAACCTGTAAACCCCAATCAAATTTTACTCAGCCTGAAAAAAATATTGGACAGCAGCAAAATAATCTCTGAAAAAACCATTGTCAACTACCAACAAGAATTCAGAGAAATCTCGATGAATATCATTGCTGCCAACAGTTTCGAAGATTGGGAAGAGATTTATAAAAAAATCGTTTACTGGGAACTCGAATTAGAAAACATCAACGACCAAGCATTGATGCAAATCATCGAAAATCAAAAAGAAGAAGCAAATGCAGCATTTTTCAAATTCATCGAGCGCAATTACGAAAATTGGTTGTATGGCGATGAAGAGGCTCCCTTGCTTTCGCATCAGGTTTTCAAAGAAATGGTCGTGCCGCATTTGGGCGAAAACGAGAAAGTGTTGTTGATCATGGTCGATAATTTACGATACGATCAATGGAAGGTCATCGAACCGCTTTTCAACCGTTATTACAATAGCGCCAAAGAGAACATCTATTCTTCTATCTTACCATCGGCTACCCAGTACGCTCGCAATGCTTTCTTTGCTGGACTCACGCCGTTGGATATTCAGAAAAATTATCCCGATCAATGGTTGAATGACAACGAAGAGGGCAACAAAAACAACTATGAAAAAGAATTCTTGGCCGATCAACTGAAACGTTACGGTTTGGGAAATCTGAGTATGAATTATTACAAAATTCTAAATTCTGATTTCGAACGAAAAATTTCGGACGATTTTAATAATTACAAAAACAACAACCTCAATGTCATTGTTTACAACTTTATAGACATCCTTTCGCATGCCAAAACCGATAACAAAATCGTAGGCGAAATGATTCGAGACGATAAAACCTACCGTTCGATTACCAAACATTGGTTCGAGAATTCATATCTTATGGAAATCGTCAAAAAAGCAGCCCAAGAGGGTATAAAAATTATTGTAACCACCGACCACGGTACTATTTTCGTAAAAGAGCCTACCAAAGTAATTGGCGATAAAGAATCGAGCACCAATCTGCGATACAAGTTGGGTAGACAATTACAATACGACCCAAAGGATGTTTTTGCAATCGAACAACCCGAAAAATTCTTTTTACCTAAGGTTAATATCAGTTCTAAATATATCTTTGCAAAAGAAAATTTATTTTTAACCTTCCCAAAGAATTACAATCATTTTGTAAATTATTACAAAAACACCTATCAACACGGTGGAATTTCTTTAGAAGAAATGATAATTCCTTTGGCTATTTTAACACCAAAAAATTAATGGTTTATTTCTTAAAATCTATAGCAGATATCCCAAGAGTTGCACAAGAAGTCGCAAAACAATTGCAACACAAAATCATATGCTTCGAAGGAGAAATGGGAGCTGGCAAAACCACTTTCATCAAGGGTTTGATACAAGCTTTTGGTAGCGAAGACGATGTCAGCAGCCCAACTTTTTCGTTGGTAAATGAATACGATACGGTAGACGGAAAAAAGATTTATCATTTCGATTTTTACCGCATCCATGATGCAACCGAAGCGCTGGATATAGGGTTGGAAGATTATTTGTATGCTGATGCTTATTGCATGATCGAATGGCCAGATAAAATCATTAATTTTGTACCAAAAGAACACCATGTGATTCGACTAGAAATCGAAGATGGCGTTCGTAAATTAACACTGGACAACTAATGGACGAAATTTTCACCCCATTTTCGAAAGAGGAAATGATCCCTCAAGCCGAATTACTCGAGATTCCTCGTAAGAAAGAAAAATTTTGCATTGGCATCCCAAGAGAAACCAATAATCAAGAGAAACGCGTGTTGCTCACCCCCGACGCTGTAGAAGTATTGGTAAGCAACGGTCATCAGGTCATGGTCGAAACGGGTGCTGGTGAAGGTGCTCACTTTAACGACAAAGAATATTCGGAGGCTGGCGCACAAATTTCTTACAGCACAAGAGAAGTCTTCGAAAATCCGATCATCTTGAAAGTCGGTCCGTTGACGAGCGATGAATTAAAATGGATCAAACCAATGAGTTTCATAGTCTCGAGCGTAACCCCAAACATCTTGAACCAAGATTATTTTGTAAAACTCAGCAAGAAAAAAATAACTTGTGTCGGATTCGAATACATTCGAGATGAACAAAACCAATTGCCAGTTGTACGATTATTAAGCGAAATTGCTGGAACAACTTCTGTATTGATCGGCAGTGAATTGATGTCTACGGCTCATGGTGGCAATGGAATTTTGATGGGAGGCATCACTGGCGTAAGACCTACAGAGGTTGTGATTTTGGGTGCAGGCACGGTAGCCGAAAATGCAACTCGAACAGCTCTTGGTCTAGGAGCATCGGTGCGCGTATTCGACAATTCGCTTTCTCGATTGAGACGATTACAAAAAAATGTAGGAAGCCTATTCCCTACTTCAACCATAGATCCAAAAGAACTGAACAAATCACTAATGCGCTGCGATTTACTCATCGGTGCATTGCGTGGCGACTCTCGTACGCCTTGTGTGGTAACAGAAACAATGGTCGAACGCATGAAAGAAGGTGCCGTAATCATCGACGTGTCGATAGACAATGGCGGTTGTTGCGAAACATCTAAAATTACAACACACGACAACCCAACATTCATAAAACACGGTGTCGTACATTATGGTGTGGCAAACATCACCTCGAGGGTAGCAAGAACCTCGACCAAGGCATTGAGTAACTTTTTTTTACCCTATATTTTGATGATTGCAAACGACGGCGGGTTCGACCGTTTGGTGGTTTGCGACAAAACGGTACGTAACGGAATCTATTTGTACAAGGGTCGATTGGTAAATCGCAGTTTGGGCGAACGTTTCGACCTTCCTTTTCATGATATAAATTTGTTGCTGTTATGAGTTTTCTTAAACGATTGAAATACTACCTAATCGGGATTGGATTAGGAACATTTGTAGTTTTGATTTTTTTCGGGCCGAGAGCTTTTCAATGTTCGTACTTCCCGAATTCTAGAACTTTGGAAGAGGCAAAGTTCCGAGGGCTAAACTATTCGCCCGAAGCTGAAACTTTTTTAGAAACTCATGGCTTGGACACCGTTTGGGTAAAAAATCAATTATTCAAAAAAAGTAAGATTACCAACTTTGGTTCCGATGAAGTGAAAACAAAACCTTGTAGAACTTATCGCGCAGATTATCAAAACGATTTGTCTGGACTCAACTTAGATTTTGTTTTCAAAATTTGTAAAGATTCTGCCTATCTCGAAAAAATAAAGCTGAAATAAATCGATTTTCAAACTTTTTTTTAAAAAAAAGGTTAATTTTAAAATAATAACAATCGAACCGATTATTAAAAAAGAATTTTTAGATCATTCTAAAAAACATTTTGACTAAAACGAAGCCGTCTCGTTTATAAAATCGGGACGGTTTTTTTATGATTAAAAAATTGAGGTCAAAAACCAACTCAATTTAATAATTTAGAAAAAGATGAGTTATTATTCTTGTTTACGCACTCATCTTTTTCAGATTATGAGCTAAAGCATGCAATCCGAACTCTAATTCCACTTTTTCAATTCCTTTTAGGGTAAATCTTTTGAAGTTTCGGTTGTGTTTGAGTTGGGCAAATGTAGGTTCGACATCAGCAGTTCTTTGTTTTCTTCTTATTTCTCCGATATCGGATGTGAGAAGTTCTCTTGCTTTTTGTTTGTGGTATTCTAATTTATGGTTCCTTTCTACTGTCCTGTTGTTTTTCCCCTTGAAGCACTGGCTTCTGAGCGGACATCCATTGCAGTTTTTAGCGCTATAACAACTATAGGTTTGCTTATATCCTGACTTTGTTTGGACTTTTCGCTCACCGCGCTTTTCCATACGTTGTCCCATCGGGCATACATAAAAATCTTGCGCTTCATTATAATAGAGTGAGTCTCGTTCAAAGGGTTTGGGATTTTTTCTTTTCTTTGATTTGCCTTGTTCTTGGTCAAAGGTGTTGAACTTTACAAAGGCTTTGATTGCTTTGTCCTCCAAAAGTTCGTAATTTTCTTCACTTCCGTATCCTGCATCTGCGGTGAGTTCTTCGGGAAGCTCATTGTAGAGTTTTTTATGGTTTTCTAAATGAGGTTTTAAAGTATGAATGTCGTTGGTGTCTTGATGTAAGGTATAGTTGACGATGATTTGGTTTTCGGTGCTGATTTGTGCATTGTAGCCGGGTTTTAATTGTCCGTTCTGCATGTGGTCGTCCTTCATGCGCATAAAGGTCGCATCGGGATCGGTTTTGCTGTAGGAGTTGCGTTCTTGTAGTAACTTTTCTTGTTCTTGGTATTTCTTTAAGTTTGGCGCAAAATTCTTTTGGATGTAACGGGATTTGGCTTTTTTCTTTGGATCGTCAGACTTTTCTTTTAGGATTCGGTTGATTTTATCTGCGGCTTGTTGGACTTTTTCAGGATCAAGTTTTTTGAACTCCGGTGGCTCGGGATCTTGGTCTTCTTCATCAGCAACGCACTGCGCGTATTGCCACATATCCTCTAATTGTTTGATCATTTTCTCCCGATTGGTCTTGATGGAATTTCCCCAGACAAAGGTGTATCTTCCAGCTACCGATTCTATTTTGGTGCCGTCTGTATAAACTCGTTTGAGACTCACTAATTTTTCTTCTGCCAAAAGCAATACCACTTGTTTGAAGATGTCTTTGAATACGGCTTTTAACTTATTGCTTCGAAATCGGGCTATCGTATTATGGTCGATGCTTTCTCTACCAGAAAGCCACATAAAGTTTATGTTCTCATTGAGGGCTTTTTCGATCTTTCTACTGGAATAAATATTGTCCATATAAGCGTAAACCATCACTTTGAGCATCATTTTAGGATGATAACTAGGATGACCTTCCCGACTGTAAGTTTCTAAAAGAGGTTTTAAGTCTATCTTCTCAACTACGTTGTTTACGATTCTTACTGGATGATTAGTCGGAATTAATTCTTCTATCGAAGGTGGAAATAACCAGTTTTGGGATTGGTTATATTCTTTAATTCTATAGTTCATTTCGCTGAAAATTAAGTAGTTAAATATAGTGAATTCTATATTAATCACCTAATAATCAATCCATTATTTATATAAAAAAAACCGCCTCAGTTGTGAGACGGCTTCGTTCTTTAAACAGCGCTGCTTATTTAATCTCTACCCGAACTCCTTCGCTATGTGCACTCAACTCTGGAGCGTACATATTCTGCATCGAGGTTATACCGTTAGAGAAAGTTCCGGCATTATTCGCTTTTAAATCGTATTCGAAAACATAAGTTCCTTTACGCATAAAATCGGCAAAGAAATTGGTTGCCAAATCACGCGTGCTTTCGTAATAGCCAAACTCGCCATTCCATCGGTAGCCAGACAACACATTTACCGGCTCAAATCCAGCTGCTCGCATGTCTTTGATATGCACAAATTGCATATCGCGATCAAGGCTAATTTCTAATCGAACGGTCACGATATCGCCAACCTTTATGGCTGATTCTGAGATGATTTCTTTCAACAAAGGACCGCTTGCTGTGTTTTGTTTTACAAATAATTTTTTGTTGAACTTGATTCCAGTCTCTGCTGAGGTAATTTTATCCAAATCTTCGAAATATTGCCAATAAACAGCTCCCCAAGCAACACCTGCAGAGGTTTTGTTTACTTCTACCCTACCCATTTCTGGACTTATTTCTTCTTTCGTCCAAACGTGCTTCACATAGCCCGAGCCAGCCTGTGCATTTGGCGTTTCTAAATCAATTGGTTTGTCGGCAATTTTCACGGTAATTCCTTTCTCGGCATCCATCCAAGATTTTCCTGTGTTCATCAGTGCATAGACTGCTTTGGTAGTGGCTTTGGTCGAATGCCATTGGTTGGTCTGACGATTTTTCAACAACCAAACTTTCATCGATTCTACCGAAACATGATCTTTCAACACCTCATCAAACGCTTCGATCAAAACTGCTTGCGTCTCTACAGGTGTGTTGTACCAGAACCATCCTACTCGGTTTTCTTTCCAATACATGCCCATCTCGTCAGATTCTACTACTTTCTCTTTGAGGGTCTTTACAATGCGTTGTGCTTCGTTTGGTTTCCCAAAACGATACAGTGCAAGAGCCGCCATGGCTTGGGTCTGAAGTGAAAGCTCTTTTGCCGATTTTTCTATGTTCTGAAAATAAATTTCTTGTAACGCTTTCAACTCTTTCGGAATCGGATTTTGGTCTAAAAAAAAGCTTCTTGCATACAAATAATGAATTCCGTTTGCATAATCCAGTTCATTTTTCTTTAGATTTTTTTGTTGATTATAATATCGGATTTGTTGTTGATCTAAGTAGTGAATTGCCTTACTCAACAGAGGTTGGATATCGATATTGTACTTGCGAAAATCGATTCCCATTTTTTTCAAATTCCCAAATCCGCTCACGATATGCATGGTGATATAATCGTTTTCGTAGCCGCCTTCGAACCACGAAAATCCGCCCGATGCTTTTTGTTTCTGACTCAGTTTTTGGAAAGCCGATTGCATTTCGAGTTGCATGCGGTTGAGGTCGAACAAAACGGCGATGCGTTTCATTTGTTCTTCTTCGTTTACAGCATTTCGCACCCATGGCGTTTCTTCGAGTAAAATGGCTTTCAGTTCTTCATTCAATTCCAATTTAGATTTCAATTGTCCTTTTCGATTCCAATCGTCAAAAACTGCTTTGATTTTAGGATTCGACGAAATGATATTTTCTGAAATCAGGTTTCCGTATAACCTAGAAAACACCTGTTCGGAACATTCGTATGGATATTCTCGAAGGTAAGGCAAAGAAAAAATCGCATACCAAATTGGGTTGGTCGTCATCTCGAAAGTATAGGTAAAATTGCTCAAACTGTTGGACTTGCCCTGAAGCAATTTGTCGAGCACAAAGGTTTTGTTCTGATTTTCTCTGATGTGCAACGGCAAAGTCTCGGTCACCAACATGCGATTGGTCACAACTGGCAAAACACTCTCTTCGCCATCGCTAAAATCACCTGCCGAAGCTACGATACGATAACTAACGGCTTGAATGTTTTGAGGCACTTTGATCATCCAATTGACTTCACCCGATTCTCCTTTTGCGGTCGTAAAGTTTTTTACCGCTTGCAAATTGTCAAACGCTGCATCCAAGGCTTGGTTGGTCACGGCATCGAACAGCATCAATTTGGCTTGCCCAGAAAGTGAGCGCTCGGATAAGTTCACCAATTTAGTCGAAATTTTGATCTGGTCACCTTCGCGCAAGAAACGAGGCAAATTCGGCACAACCATCAACTCTTTTTGGGTTTTGGTTCGCCATTCCTGATAAGCAGTTTTCATATCGGGCGTGTGTGCCAACGTCATGAATTTCCACTCGGTTAAACTTTCGGGAACAGTAAATTCGAACGAAACATTTCCATCTTTATCTGTTCGAAGATTGGGATAGAAAAAGGCTGTTTCTTGCAAGGCTTTACGCGCCTGCACTGCATTCAACTTGAGCTCTACAGCTTCAAGATTCGATTCGTCTTCGGCAATTTCTTCCATCATTATTTCATCATCAAAAGTAGAAGTTGCTCCAACTGCCATTTTTGCATTGGCTACTTCTGTTGGAAATCGTGTTAGATCAGCTTCAGGTTGGATATGGCGCAAATAAAATTCAGAATGATAATTATAGGATTCAAAACTGAAGTTATAGCTATTCAGTCCAAGCAACGGATAAATAGCGTCGGTATTTAATCCCATATTATTATCAAAAACAGAACTGCTATTTTTAAGGTCGAATCCGCCACCAGTATCCCTCAGCGCATATCGGGCGTAACGTCTGAAATTGTATGGAAAATAATCCAGCGAATGCCCCTCAAATTGATCGAGAGATGCATCGTACATCGTACTCAGAACCTCGGCAAGTAGCTCATCTTTTTGATTGCCTTTTACTGTGATCGTCCATTTTTCTTTTGCTCCTGGTGTCAATTTGTCGCGAAAACTAGAGGTGGTAATTTGCAATTTCTTGTCGTCGAACGGTATTTCGATCGAGACGCCACCTTCTACTTTGCTGTTGTATTTTACCATTTGATAATGTACAAATGCACTACTTTGGTATTTTTCTTCTATCGGAAACTGAAATACAGCACCTTTGGGTGTTACCTTCAAGAGTTCTTCTTTTATCATTTTTCCGTCGGCTTCCAATCTCACCAAAACCTCGACTTGCTTTGCTTTGGTGCGGAAACTAACTTTCGCCAAGTCGTTGACTTTATATTTGGGTTGATTGAGTTCGTAAGTGAGTAAGGTTTGTGGGTCGTAATTCTGCTCATTTTTGATGTAAACCAATTGTGCGTTGGCGACTTCTTCACCCTTTTCATTGGTTTTCATTTCTACAAGATAATATCCTTCTTGCCATTTGGTCGCATTGGGAATGGTAATTTTAGAAGTTTTTGAGGTGTCGAAATTAGTTTGGAAAACCAATTGTCCCTTTTCCCATTGTTCTGGTAAATTTTCTTTTCCGAAAGGTTCATGTGGGAAAAGCTTTTCGAATGCTGATTGGCTAAAAGCTTCGTAATCGGTAGAAAACGGAGAATCTCTCAACACACGAGTTGGCGCTTGAAGTTTGGTTACGCTCAATTGTCCTTCTTTCGACAAGTCTTGATCGTTAAGATTTTTTACTACAACTTCTATTTCTTTCAAATCTTCCACCTTTGTCGATGACGCTATGTTGGTCGACAACACAATGCTCTGATCGCCAACCCTGATGCTACTAGCGCCAAACTGCGTCTCGCCGTTGATGTCGGTAACCGATGTTTCGATTCGATAAACATAGGTTCTAAGGTCTTTTTTATCTTGCTTATTGCGCGCTGGAATGGCTTTAAAGTCAAATTCGAATTTTCCATCTTTATCGGTTGTTAACGTGCCAAATGTGATTTCTTGTTCTGCCTCAAATTGGGGAGCTGGTCTTCTGCCCCAAAAATAAAATGGATAAATCGCTTGTCGAAATACGCGATATTCTACTTTGGCATTGTCGATATTGGCACCCGAAAAAGCAATCGCTTTCCCACTTACCTTTACCTCGTCTTCCAATCGATAGACTTGTTTTGGTTTGTCTATTTCGACCTGAAATTTTGGACGTTTATATTCTTCTACCCGAATATTATGATAAGTCGAGTAATTTGATTGTATACTAAAATTGCCCGTCAATGCACTCGATGGTAAAATAAGTTCACCATGAACCGAGCCAAATTCATTGGTCGTCAAATCTAACTCTTGCAAAGTTTTTCCATTTACATCCCTCAGCGAAATTGTCACGTTCTGATTTGGTATGACGGTAACTTCTTTGTTGAAACTGTTGGTTAAAATCCCTTTGAAATAAACCGTTTGCCCTGGTCTATAAATCGCCCGATCGGTAAAGATTTTCAAAAAGTTGACTGGCTTTTCAATTCTTTCTGGTTTTTTGCGATTGAAATAACTTCTGTAAAAAACCTGTTCGTCTGCTAAACGATAAAAGTATTGATTCGTTCTGTCGAGCTGCCCCATTCCTTTTGCATCAGTTGTAAGGGTTTTGACCAAATTGTACTGATTTTTTCCTTTTTTAAAATCGTATCGCATTTCATAAAATTCTACCGTTTGATTCGATAGATTTTCACCATCATTACGCCCAACCACTCGCAAATTTTGGTTATCATTATTCAAAATCGCTTTGTCTGTCACTTTGAGCTCGGCATACGCAATCGGCGACTTTTCGTCGTATGAAAAATTGGGCTGATTGCTCACCAAAAGCACATATCGACCTTTGGGCAAAGCTCGAAGCGGATAAAGTGCCGAATGAAATTGATGATCGGCAAAGGCTTTGAGCTCGATACTGTATTCTTGAATGGTTTTGTGATTGGCCAGAAAAAGTTCGTAACGCTTTTTAGAATCCTTGTATTTCCCCGAAAAAGCTTCGTCTAAATCCCGAGCATCCAAGTCGTTTACCCCAACATTATAATCCAAAATTCTCACATAAACTCGCGCGACATTTCGATGTTTTATTTTGATTGGACTAACCTGATTTGGCAAAATAAACTGCTCTGTTTGCACACGTATTTCGCTCAACTTTACAAAATTCGCATGTTCTTGTACATTTTTGAAAGCAGCTGTTCCAGAGAAATTCGATTTCATTTTTTCATAAATCTTCAAGATTCGGAGATCGCGTTGCGCTTTCAACGCTTTATCATCGGTAGACGTCGAAAATAAGAACGAAACCAAATGCCCATAGATTTCTGCGGTATACCAATTGGATGGGTATTTCTCGGCGAGTTTTTCCAACGAATCGAAAAATTGTTCATCACCCGTCGTCGAGCGTTTCAGGTTGAGCAGGCGCTCTTCGTTGTATAAAAATGCTGATTGATGCTGATGTTGTGCATGATAATTCGAAAGCATTAGGAGGTTTTTTTGAGCCTTTTCATCATCATTCTGCTCATACAAATATTGTACATAATCTTGCATGATGATGTCGAACAAGGTTGGCATAATCTCCAAATTCTCTTTCAACGAAACCTGAGTGAGTTGCTTGCTATCCTCTAAAAAACCGGTCCATTTCTCCGATTTTTCGGCTTGCAACATTCGCCTATTATCGATGATTTCTTGGTACAAGGCATCGATTTTTTTGGTAAAATTTTCTGCCGTCCAATACCGAACATCTTCAGAAGTTTGTGCTTCGGTATTGGTTCTACTCTGCACCTTCCATTGATTTTCTTGATAGTAAAGCTGATATAATTTTGCCAAAAAAGCCTTCAAAATATCGTGTTCTACGCCTTTGTTTTTGGCAACTTCCTGACTGAAATTTTCGAAAACAAAATTCACATCATCCTCCTCATCACTGGTCGCCACCTTTATTTTGGCATCATAAAACAAACCTTTTACCAACAAGGGATAATTCTTTTGAAATCTAGCTTCTTCGATTGCCATTGCGATCTGTGGCTGAAGCGATTTCAATTCTCCAGCCTTATAGTTTTTTTCTATCGTATTCCAAAGGTTGACTAAATCTGTTTTTTGAGCCATACAAACTGATGATAGGATTATTGTAAATAGGGTGATGATTCTTTTCATAGTGAAAGGATATTAATTAGATGCAAGTTAACCAAAAAAGCTTGGTTTTGGTCTAATAAAAATTGAGTTTCACAACTTGATAACGCAAAAAAAAGCGATCGATTCGACCGCTTTTTTATGTTTATTTTTTGAAACCTCTACGTCTCAACAATGGATCGATACTGGGTTTGCGACCTGTAAAATCTTCGAAGGCTTTGTTCAAATCTTTTGCATTTCCGATAGATAAAATATACGCTCTGAAACGATCGCCATTCTTTCTCGTCATTCCTCCATTAGCTTCTATCCATTCCCAAGCGTCAGAGTCTAAGGTTTCTGACCAAATATAAGCGTAATATCCTGCTGAATAGCCACCACCCCAAACATGTGCAAAATAGGGTGAATGATAACGCGGCGGAACTTCTTTCATGTTCAATCCAGATCGATTGAGGGCATTTTTCTCAAATTCCAAAACTGGAATCAATTCATCGGCAGAAGTCACCGTATGGTAGGTCATATCGAGCATTGCTGCTGCCACCAATTCGGAGGTATAATAGCCCTGATTGAAGTTTGCTGCTTTCTTTATTTTTTCTACCAATGCATTGGGCATGGGTTTCTTGGTTTCGTAATGCAATGCATAATTTGCCAATACCTCTGGTACCAAAGCAAAATGCTCGTTGATTTGCGAAGGGAATTCAACAAAATCGCGTGGGACATTGGTACCCGAAAGTGATTTGTATTTTTGGTCGGCAAATAATCCGTGCAAGGTATGTCCGAACTCATGAAAAGTCGTGATGACCTCATCAAACGTTAATAAAGTCGGCTTGCCTGCAGCTGGTTTTTGGTAATTGTATACATTCGTGATGACAGGTTTCTGATTCAAATTATGCGATTGCTCCACAAAATTATTCATCCAAGCACCACCGCCTTTGTTGTTGCGCGTATAAAAGTCCAAATAATACAACGCCAAAGACGAACCATCGCGGTCGAACACCTCATACACCATCACATCTGGATGATATACAGGGAGGTCTGTTCGTTTTTTGAAGGTCAATCCGTAAAATTTTTCAGCAGCGTAAAACACGCCTTTTTCCAACACATTATTCAGCTCGAAATAAGGTTTGATTTCGTTTTCATCCAAATCGTATTTCGCTTTTCTGACTTGTTCTGCATAGAAATTCCAGTCCCAAGGCTCTAATTTGAAGTTGCCTTTTTGTTTATCGATTAAAGATTGAATTTCTTTTGCTTCAACTTTAGCCGTTTCTATTGCGGGTTTTGCCAATTGTTGCATCAGTTCGAAAGCCGCTTCGGGTGTTTTTGCCATTTGGTCTTGCAACTTCCATTCGGCAAAATTTCGCTTACCAAAGAGTTGTGCTTTTTCTAAACGTAATTTCGCTATTTTATCAATCGTAGCACGGGTATCGTTGGCATCTCCTTTTTCGGCTCTTTGCCAAGAAGCTTTGAACAGTTTTTCTCTAGATTTTCTGTTGGTCAGACTTTGTAAAGCGGGTTGTTGCGTAGTGTTTTGTAAATTCAGAAGGTATTTTCCTTTGAAACCTGCAGCTTCAGCATCAGCTTTTGCCGCGGCTATTTCATCAGACGATAAACCGTCTAAATCTGCTATATGGTCAAATACCACAGCTCCTTCTTCACGAGCTTTCAACAATTTCGAACTGAATTCGGTCGAAAGGCTTGCCAACTCTTGATTGATGGTTTTTAATCTCGATTTTTGATCGGCATTGAGATTAGCGCCCGCAATTTCAAAATTTTGTAAATAATATTCTACCAAGCGCTTGCTTTCGGCATCCAATTTCGAGGTCTCTACCTGTTTGAAACGTTTGTACAAAGCTTCGTTCAAATAAATTTTATCGCGATGTGCAGCAAAAATCGGAGCGTATTCTCGTTGTAACTTTTGTATTTCATCGTTGGTATTGGCACTGGCTAAATTGTAAAAAACAATTTGTGCTCGTCCCAAAACTTCACCGCTGTTTTCTAAAGCAAGAACCGTATTTTCAAAGGTTGGTTTATCGTTATTTGCCAAGATAGCTTCTATCTCTTTCAACTGTTGAGCCAAACCAAAATCGAATGCTGGTTTGTAATGCTCATTTTTTATCTTGTCGAATTCTGGCGCTTGATACTGCAAAGAACTTTTGACAAAAAACGGATTGTTGGAATATTTAGGATCCAATTTTTCTGTAGTATTCTGCTCACTCATCACGCTCGAAGAATTGCAACTATAACCGATGAGCATGCTTGCCATCCCTAAAGTGTAGATTATTCTTTTCATTTTTTTATATAATAAATTCAAGTAAAGTTAATCATTCTACCCTAAAATCATATAAAAAAACGCCAATTCTTGAATTTAGAATTGACGCTGTTGGATAAAAAAGGATGATTTTAGATCGATAATTGATAGATAAAATCATCCATGATATATCCGTTACCGATGTCAAATTGTTCTTCCCTAACGCTGCTAAATCCGTTGCGCTCGTAGAACTTTATCGCCTTCGTGTTGTTTCGATTTACGGTGAGATAGATTGAATTTACTTGATGTTTTCTACCAAAATCTATCACATGTTGCAACATCGCAAAGCCCAATCCTTTGTGTTGAAGATCGGGATCCAAATACAGCTTAGACAGAAATATTTTAGAATCCTCTTCGATATAATAATGCAAATAGCCAACGGAAACATTGTCAACTTTCAGAATCTCCCATTGTTGCCCATCGGTTACATTTTGTAAGATTTTATCGGTGTCGTACATCATGGGAATCATGTATTCGATTTGATCCTGCGAGAGAATTTCGCCATAAGTATTTGCCCAAATTTTCTCTGCCAAAGGTCTAATATGATGAACGTTTGACAAATTTACTTGATGAAAGTAATAGTAATAATCTGGTTTTGGCACGGGTTCGATCGATTTTTTCTCGACAGTGCGGTCCAATTCTTCGAACGCTTGATCTTTCTGAAAAGACATTTCTACAATTTTATGAATTCCGAAAGCCACCAACAATCCAGCAATTATAGGCAACCATACCATGTATTGGTCGTTGTTTTCTTCGATAGACGGCAGAACTTTGAGTGTTGAAAAAAGCGTTACGTTGAACGACAAAAACATCAAACACACGATATAAAAAATTCCAGACAAAACAACCCAGAGGTATACATTGCGACTGTAACGCTTTGCTAACAAGCCAAAACGAAAAGCAATATAAATTAAATATAAAATTTCGAGCATAAAATCTTTCTTAGCGTTCAAATTTACGCAATTCTTATTTGTATTTTTTATATTTGTTCATAAACAAAAGTGAAATGTACAGTACAAACTTTAAAAACTATTTACAAGCTCAATTGGATGATTTAGAATCACAAGGGCTTTTCAAAAAAGAACGAATCATTGCTTCTCCGCAAAGTACCGAAATAACATTAGAAAACGGACAAAAACTTTTGAATTTTTGTGCCAACAACTATTTAGGACTTTCTGATAATCCTTCTGTAATCAAGGCTTCACAAAAAACCTTAGACGAGCGTGGATATGGAATGTCATCGGTACGATTTATCTGCGGAACGCAAGATATTCACAAAACCTTGGAGAAAAGAATCGCAGATTTTCTGGGCATGGAAGACACCATCTTATACGCGGCTGCATTCGATGCAAATGGTGGCGTATTCGAACCATTGTTTACCGAAGAAGATGCGATAATTTCAGACGAGTTGAACCACGCTTCCATTATCGATGGAGTGCGTTTGTGCAAAGCTGCTCGCTATCGTTACAAAAACAACGACATGGCAGATTTGGAAGCTCAGTTGAAAGCTGCGTCTGAAAAAAAACACCGTTTCAAAATCATTGTAACCGACGGAGTTTTCTCGATGGACGGAATTGTTGCCAACCTGAAAGGTATATGCGATTTGGCAGAACAATACGATGCCTTGGTCATGGTAGACGATTCGCATGCAACAGGATTCATGGGAAAAACAGGGCGTGGTACGCATGAATACTGCGACGTAATGGAACGAGTAGACATCATCACTTCTACCTTGGGTAAAGCACTTGGTGGCGCGATGGGTGGTTTCACTTCGGGTAAAAAAGAAGTGATCGAAATGTTGCGTCAACGTTCGCGACCATATTTGTTCTCGAATTCTCTAGCTCCTGGAATTGTAGGTGCTGCATTGGAAGTGCTGAATATGTTGGACAAAGACGTCTCGCTACGAGATCAAGTAATGTGGAATGCAGATTATTTCCGTAAAGGAATGCTTGCCGCTGGTTTTGATATTCCAGAAGGCGATGCTGCAATTGTACCGGTAATGTTGTACGATGCGAAACTGTCGCAAGTAATGGCAGACAAACTGTTGGAAGAAGGCGTATATGTGATTGGTTTCTTCTACCCTGTAGTACCGAGAGAGAAAGCTCGAATTCGTGTACAACTCTCTGCAGCTCATACACAAGAACAACTCGATCATACGATTGCTGCTTTTACCAAAGTAGGAAAAGAATTGGGCGTAATAAAATAATTTTTTTAGAAAGGATAATGNGGCGCAAAATTCTTTTGGATGTAACGGGATTTGGCTTTTTTCTTTGGATCGTCAGACTTTTCTTTTAGGATTCGGTTGATTTTATCTGCGGCTTGTTGGACTTTTTCAGGATCAAGTTTTTTGAACTCCGGTGGCTCGGGATCTTGGTCTTCTTCATCAGCAACGCACTGCGCGTATTGCCACATATCCTCTAATTGTTTGATCATTTTCTCCCGATTGGTCTTGATGGAATTTCCCCAGACAAAGGTGTATCTTCCAGCTACCGATTCTATTTTGGTGCCGTCTGTATAAACTCGTTTGAGACTCACTAATTTTTCTTCTGCCAAAAGCAATACCACTTGTTTGAAGATGTCTTTGAATACGGCTTTTAACTTATTGCTTCGAAATCGGGCTATCGTATTATGGTCGATGCTTTCTCTACCAGAAAGCCACATAAAGTTTATGTTCTCATTGAGGGCTTTTTCGATCTTTCTACTGGAATAAATATTGTCCATATAAGCGTAAACCATCACTTTGAGCATCATTTTAGGATGATAACTAGGATGACCTTCCCGACTGTAAGTTTCTAAAAGAGGTTTTAAGTCTATCTTCTCAACTACGTTGTTTACGATTCTTACTGGATGATTAGTCGGAATTAATTCTTCTATCGAAGGTGGAAATAACCAGTTTTGGGATTGGTTATATTCTTTAATTCTATAGTTCATTTCGCTGAAAATTAAGTAGTTAAATATAGTGAATTCTATATTAACCACCTAATAATCAATCCATTATTTATATAAAAAAACCGCCTCAGTTGTGAGACGGCTTCTTTTATTTTAATAATTCTTCAAAAACTTTAGAACCTCTCAGGTTTCGCATATGCCGCTGAATGGCAGACGCTCGAGCACTAATGTAAGGAGACGGAGGATTCACCCGATATTTTCTTGGATTTGGCAAAGCTGCAGCAATACGTGCCGCCTCGCTTGCTGTAAGGTCTTTTGCTGGTTTATTGAAATAATAATCCGAAGCCGCTTCTATCCCGAAAACGCCAATTCCCATTTCCGACGTATTCAAATACATTTCCAAAATTCGTTCTTTTCCCCAAATCATCTCGATCATAAAGGTAAAATAGGCTTCTAAAGCTTTTCTCACCCAAGATCGTCCTTGCCACAAAAAAACATTTTTTGCAACTTGTTGCGAAATCGTAGAACCGCCTCTAAATCGTTTTCCTTTCTGAATATCTTGATAAGCCTTCTCCATCTCTTTGAAATCGAATCCGTTATGTGTCGGAAACAGTTGATCTTCCGATGCAATGACCGCCAATTTGCTATTGATGCCCATGTCGTTGTACGCAATATAATCGCGTTTCAATTTTTTTTGATTGATCATTTGGGATAATTGAGTAATGGTAATCGGCGGATTTACCCATTTGAGCGCAATTAGATAAACCAAATGCGAAATCAAGAGCACGAGCAACAATCGTTTGAGAAATCGTATGATAATCATTGAAAAGCTTTAAAATTGTAAAATTTTTGTATAAATATTCTTTTTGCCACAGCTTCGATCAAACCTACAAAAAAATGAACAAAACACAGATAAAAACTGCCTTCAGCGATAACTCTTTTTTATGGTTAATTATTACATGCGTTCTGGCACGCCAATTCCTAACAGTCTCAGTCCAGATTCGATGGTATTGGCTACCATCAACGAAAGGTTGAGCCTGAAATGTTTTGTGCGCTCATCTTCAGACTTCAAGATAGGCGTGTTTTGATAGAATGAATTGAATAATTTTACCAAATCGTACACATAATTGGCGATAATTGCCGGACTCAATTCTTTGGCAGCTTTCTGAATCGTTTCTTCAAAATCGTTCAATGCGCGTAAAATTTCTTTCTCCAACAACGATAATTGCAAGTTGGTCCAATCCATTTTTTGTGGCGTTTCTTTTCGCAACAGCGATTGAATTCGAGCATAGGTATATTGTATAAAAGGACCGGTATTACCGTTGAAATCTACACTTTCTTTCGGGTCGAAAAGAATTCGTTTTTTAGGGTCGATTTTCAAAATAAAATATTTGAGCGCTCCCATCGCAATAATCTCATAGAGCTTTTCTTTCTCGGTTTGGGTATAACCGTCGAGTTTGCCCAATTCTTCCGAAATTTCTTTTGCTGTCTCGTAAATCTCTTGCATCAAATCATCGGCATCCACCACGGTTCCTTCGCGTGATTTCATTTTACCATGTGGCAAATCGACCATGCCGTACGACAAATGTTCGAGATGATCTGCCCAATCATACCCCAATTTTTTCAGGATCAAAAACAAAACTTTGAAGTGATAATCTTGCTCATTTCCAACCACATAAATCAATTCGTTCAGCTTGTGTTTTTTGAATCGTTCGACAGCAGTTCCAAAATCTTGCGTGATGTAAACCGATGTACCATCTGATCGTAAAACCAATTTTTCGTCCAGTCCGTCTTCGGTGAGGTCTATCCAAACCGAGCCGTCTTCTTTGCGATAAAATACCCCATTTGCCAAGCCTTCTTCTACCAAATCTTTACCCAAAATATAGGTATTACTTTCGTACAAATACTCGTCAAAATCGACGCCCAGTCTGCGGTAAGTTTCCTCGAAACCATCGTAAACCCAAGTGTTCATTTTTTCCCACAAGGCTCTCACTTCGGCATCGTTTGCTTCCCATTTGCGCAACATTTCTTGCGCTTCTAAAAAGATTGGCGCTTGTTTTTTAGCTTCCTCTTCTGTCATGCCTTGCGACATTAGCGTTTTTATTTGCTCGCGATAATGCTGATCAAATTCTATATAATATTTTCCTACCAAATGATCGCCTTTGATTCCCGAAGTTTCTGGCGTTTCACCATTCCCAAATTTTTCCCAAGCAATCATCGATTTACAGATATGAATTCCTCGATCGTTTACAATTTGAGTTTTGATCACGTTCGCCCCGCTGGCTTTGATGATTTCGGCAACAGCATAGCCCAATAAATTGTTGCGCACATGCCCCAAATGTAGCGGTTTGTTGGTGTTGGGTGATGAGTATTCGACCATTACGGTTTTAGCATTTTCACCAGCAGTAGCGAGTCCGTACGTAGGATTATTCACATTTTGGTCGAAGTTCAATAAGAAATCAGAATCCTTTAGACTCAAATTCAAAAAACCTTTCACCACGTTGTAGGCTGCAATTTGCTGTTGTGCAAGTAAATAATCACCGATTTCTTGTCCGATATCTTCGGGTTTCTTTTTCAGAGATTTTATTAATGGAAAAACAACTAAGGTATAATCACCCTCGAATTCTTTTCGGGTCGATTGAATTTCGATTTGCTCTACTTTGATTTGGTATAAATTTTCGATCGCAGAAAGAAGTTGGAGGATTAATTGTTGTTTGGTATTCATCGCTATCATTATTAATGGCGCAAATTTACAACATTCTGAGTCTTGAATAGTGAAATTTCTCAGTATTTCGGTAGAAAAAAGCATCAATTTTTTTTGATACGCATTATAAATTAATTTTTCGGATGATGATGCGAAAAACCACCCTCGGCATAAATATCGTCTATAAACTGATGCAAACGCTCGAGCTGATCTTTTGACAAGTGTTGACCGTATTTCGCAGCCGCATAGGTAAGCGCCGTTATAAGGGCGGACAAAACTAAAGACCAAATCCAAAAATTACCCATGCCCAACATCCATTCTACCAAACCATAAATCCCCACGGTGAGCGTCAAAGCGCCAGCAAAGCCATACGAAAACATAAAAAACGTCCAAATACTCGGTCTTGGCCCCAGCACGCCGCGCATTTCCAAAACCTGCTGATCGTCTTCATTTGGTTCGAGTTTGAGTTGTAATTGTGGCGACCAATATTTGTTTTTTTCTTTTCGTACACGAATTATCGCTTGCAAATCGTTGCAATAGCCGCCCAAATCTGGATTGAATGCCAAATGTTTGCGAATCAATTCTTCGACTACTTTTTTGCTCCTCGTCGAAAAAACTTTGAATCGTGGACGCGATCGTATCGATTTTATATGAACTTTATGATTATTATCTTTCATTTGAATAAATTTACAACAATATGACGGACAATCGAGAGTCAATATACGATAAAATTTATAAAATTGTAAGACAAATTCCTGAAGGAAAAGTCTCTACTTATGGGCGTATTGCCGAAATCGTTGGCGGAAAAACTGGGGCTAGAATGGTGGGATATGCTCTAAATCACGCCCATCTAGATGAAACAATTCCAGCGCATCGGGTAGTGAATCGTAATGGTTTGCTGACTGGCAAAGCACATTTTCACCCACCAGAATTGATGCAACAATTATTAGAAAATGAAGGATTTGTTGTAGAAAATGATAAAATCATGAACTTCGAAGAAAATTTGTGGCCAGAAATTTAAATCGGGATGTAACATTATCACCCGAAGGATTACTAACTTTGTGAACGATATAACGATAAAATGGACTATTTACTAGAAGCAAAGAAAGTTACCAAACGATATGCCGACAAAACTGCATTGAATGCTTTTGACCTGAACATTCCGAGAGGATCTATTTACGGTTTACTTGGGCCGAATGGTGCCGGAAAAACAACTTTTATACGAATCATCAATCAGATTACGGCGCCAGATGAAGGTGAAATTTTGTTGAACGGAAAACCCCTTGGTAAAGATAGTATACAACACGTTGGCTACATGCCCGAAGAACGTGGACTCTACAAAAACATGAAAGTTGGTGAACAGGCCATGTATTTTGCCAAACTCAAAGGGATGACTAACGCCGAAGCCAAAGCAAAAACACAATATTGGTTCGATAAACTGGGAATCTCTTCTTGGTGGAACAAAAAATTGGGCGAACTATCGAAAGGGATGGGACAAAAAGTACAATTTGTGATTACCGTAATTCACGAACCCGATTTGTTGATATTCGACGAACCTTTCAGTGGATTCGACCCTGTAAATGCTCATTTGATTGCCAACGAAATTTTGGAACTGCGCGACAAAGGCACGACCATTATCTTCTCTACCCATCGCATGGAGTCGGTTGAAGAAATGTGTGACCACGTAGCACTAATCAACCTGTCGAATAAAGTTTTAGACGGAACGATTGAAGAAGTGAGAAATTTGTACAAAACAGGAAAATACAAAGTATGGTTGAACCGGGTAGATGCTTCTGTATTCGAAAACTTCAAACAATCGAATGAATTGCATAATATTTCAGAAAATAATGATTTTTACAGCTTCGATATTCAATTAGACAAAACCACGTCACCAAATGATCTGTTGAAACAGTTGACCCAAGTTGGAGAGATTCATCAATTCAATGAAATCATCCCATCGATGAACGATATTTTCTTACAAGCAGTGCATGCTTCTAATCATCCTACATTATGAAACAAATCTTATTAGTTGCCTACCGCGAATTTCTTACGCAAATAAAAAACAAATCTTTTATCATCATGACCATCATGTCGCCTTTGCTCATCATTTTAGCAATTGCAGCGATTGTTTGGTTTAGCGTCATCAACAAACAACATCAAAACATAGCAGTTGTCGATGAGAGTTCGTTGTTTATCACCAGCTTCAAATCGGACGCCAATACCTCTTACTCGTTTTATTCCAAAGACGAGCTCAACAGTATCAAAGACACCTTGAACGGTAGTGAGTATGTGAGCGCTTTGCTGCATATACCGGTTGGAAACGAAACCAATTTGAACGCCATAAAAACCAACACCCAACTCTATACCAACGGAAATTTGGGTATGGACGAACGACTTGCAATAAAAACGGTAATCGACAAGAAAATAGAAGAAATGGAACTCCACAACAGAGGAGTGGATGCTAAAGCGATCGAAAATTCAAAATCGAATATTGCCCTCAAAATTTTCAATGTAAAAGAAGGCAAGGAAGATAACGGCTTGGCTGTAAAAGTAGGTTTGTCGATGTTTTTGTGTTACATCATTTTCATGTTCATCATGATTTATGGCGTGCGGGTGATGCGCTCTGTGGTAGAAGAAAAACAAAACCGAGTAGTAGAAATCATCATCTCTTCGGTAAAACCGTTCGAACTGATGATGGGTAAAATATTGGGTACCACAATGGTTGCCACAACCCAATTCATCATTTGGATTGCCATGACTTTGATTTTGGCGTTGGCTTTTCCGGCGTTGATGGCTTCGAGAATAGAAATGAATCAGGGCAGCTTAGCGGCAAATTCCGACATGGAAAACCTTACCAACAACTCCGATGTTTTGGAGCAAATCAATTCGGTTTCTATGGCTCTGCTCGACTTGAATTATCCATTAATTATCTTTGCTTTTATAGGATTTTTTATTTTAGGATATTTGTTTTACAGCAGTATTTTTGCCGCCATAGGTTCGGCAGTAGACAATGATACCGACACCCAACAATTTACTTTTTTACCTTTGGTTCCAATGATGATAGGCTTGTATGGCAGTATGTCTACGGTGCAAAATCCAGATGGTCCTGTAGCATTTTGGTTATCGATGTTTCCGCTCACCTCGCCTATTTCGATGATGACTCGATTACCCTACGACGTACCATTTTGGCAAATTTTATTATCGCTTAGCATACTCGCGATTAGCACTATTTTGATGATTTGGATTGCAGCGAGAATTTACCGAGTTGGTATTCTGATGTTTGGTAAAAAACCAAGTTTAAAAGAAATGTTGAAATGGATTAATTATAAAAACTAACCCAAACATTCCCGAAGCATTTCGTGATTTTTTTACAAAAAAACAAGTATGATAAACAAGGTATGTAGAATGATGGTCATCAGTACAAGTACCATCTACGGAAGTGGATTTTTAGAATACATTCGAGAAGAAATTCAACAATTCATCCAAACCGACGAAATACTTTTCATTCCCTATGCTCAACCCGGCGGAATAAGCTACGAAGCCTACACCCAAAAGGTACAGGAGGCTGTAAAAGACCTGCAGATAAAGGTTTATGGACTGCACGAATTCGAAGATAAACCAACCGCAATTCGACGCGCTAAATCGATCTTCACTGGCGGTGGCAATACATTTTTGTTACTCAAAACGCTTTACAACCTCGATGTGGTAGACTGTTTGCGAGAAACCATTCTGCAAGGTACACCTTATATTGGGACCAGCGCTGGTAGCAATATTACGGGTAAAACGATAGGCACGACCAACGATATGCCCATTGTGTATCCGCCAAGTTTTGAGGCATTGGGCATCTTACCGTTCAACATCAATCCGCATTTTTTGGTTGCAGATCCAAACTCGACACACAAAGGTGAAACGCGCGAACAACGAATCGAAGAGTTTTTAACGCAAAACGATATTGCTGTTCTCGGATTGAAAGAAGGTAGCTGGCTCGAAGTAGAAAATGGCGATATTATTTTGAAAGGTCATTTGGACGCTTTACTTTTTACCAAACCCTTTCAGCTGCTTAGCATTTTACCTGACAATTCTTTACTTTCATTTCTACAGTAACGCGACAAACGCATTTTGCACAAGTCACATTACCAAAAAAAAATAGACCAACAATTGCATTTGCTATATTTTTGTAATACTAAAAAAGGTGAGCCACAGGCTCACCTTTTGCGTTAACACAATTACGTACAAAAAAAACGATTATTTTTTTACAATTTTTTGTACAATCTCTTTGCGGTCTTTGGTTATTAATTTCAGGATATAAACCCCATTCGAAAGGTTCTGCACATCTATTTGTTTTCCAACAAGTTGCTGACTTCTAACACTTCTTCCAATCGCATCAATCAATTCGTATGCAACGAAATTTTCAGCATTTTCTATGGTTAAAAAATCCTTTGTTGGATTCGGATAAACTTTAGTTTTATTCAAATGAACATCATAAACGCCCATCGTTTTGTTGGTGGTAATTTCTAGATTGAATTTTCCTGCTGTAAAATCGATAATAGAGGTTGCTCCAATATTTATATAATATTTTTTACCCTCTACTGTATTGTACAAAGTTGCCGTTTCTGCCTGAGAAAAAGAATGATCGTTTACATTTGCCACACATAAATTCTCTTGGCAGCTGCCTTCTTTTACTACAATATGCGGATCCCAAAAAGAGGTAGGGGTTACTTTTATGGTAATATCGCCTCCGTTCCCTTCTACCACGTACCACAAACCGTCGTTTGCAACACCAACGCCATCGCATTCTACAGGACCTTCTGAGTTAGAAGCAAAGCTTCCGTCAATATCCTTAGCATAAGGCAAGCCACCAACTACTTCTGCCGTAGAACAATTATCGTTTTCTACCGGCATCGCCGTAGTAAAAGTTGTGATCGGACAATTTTCTGCTTCTCCTACAGCATTTACAGGCGTTATTTGCACATAATGTTTCGTATTCGGTTTCAGTTCGTAAACGAAGAAAAAGTCCAAATAATCTTCATTATCAACACGATTGGCGATGTTCCAGTTTCCTTCTTCATCTCCTACCGAAACCAAATATTTTTCTGCTCCGGCCGCTGCATCATAAACTATTTTTGGTAAAAAAATCTGATTGGTTGCACCATCTGCTGGTAGTACTGCTTTGGTACAACTTGGCACAGAATTCTCTCTTTCTAATCCGTAAATCGTGATATTGGGAAGAATATTGTACAATATTCCCGTTCCTAAATTTGCAGGATCGATAACACTAGAATCAGACAACTCTCTACGATACAATGACGAATTGCTCGACGCCATCGTTCCTATAAAAGCGCTTGAAAAACTGCCATATCCAGTTTTTTTCTCGTGCACGGTAACCACCAAATTATCTACACCATTGTAAGCAAACTCTTGGTCGAAAACAATTTTCACTTTGTTGTCACTTCCCAAAACCAAGTTACCAGAATACACTTTGGTCAACTCAGAATAAGGCGACCAATCGGTTGTCGAAAGGAATTCGTCGTCTTTTTTGTGTGACAAATAGACATCGACCAGATCAGAATTATTCAGATTGCTACCTGCTTTCATGGTGTATTCTATCGCATTTATATTTCCGGCAGTACCTATAGCAGTAGCTTTGTAGATCGATTGCGAATAGGTATAATTATAGAAAACAGAAATGGGAAGATTGGAAGAATAAGTGTCATTTCCGATGTGGATTTGCCCCATTGCAAGGGAACTCAATAAAAAGGCGAGGGAGTAAAGATGTTTTTTCATGTTTTATTCAATTTTTTATCAAAAAGCAAAAGTATAATAAAAATAACGCATAAAAGAACGATTCTAGAATACATATCGCCTTAAATAAGTATTGATAGAAGAATTTTCTACAAATAAATCATTTTATACAATTGATTTTTAACAATTTGCACTTCTTTTTTATGGTTTAATAAAAAAATTACTGCTAACAAGTGAATTGAAATCTATGAACAAAAGTTGGTAAAAAAATAATTACACAGCAAGATTCATTATAACTAAATAATTCGCTACATAAATTTAAAAAAAAATCCAGCGCAAAAGCACTGAATTTATTTTGATTAATTCCTTTTCAATCGGTATTGTTCGATGCCATCATTTAGCCATTTCAGGTAGACATCAATATCATATTCGGCTTCCATCGGTTTGGAATAACGCGTAAGATTTTCATCTACCAAAATATAATATGGTTGAGCGTTCGCCTTGAAGTGTTCTATTTCGAAGGCTGTCCATTTGTTCCCGATTGTGCGTAGATTTCTTCCCAAAGCTTCTGAAAATACTTTTTCAGACTCGGGCAATTCTTTTCGTTCATCGACATATAGAGAAGCGACAACTACATCTTCGGTCAAAATTTTTTTCACTCGCGGATCTATCCAAACCCTATCTTCTACTTTTCTACAGTTTGCACAAGCATGACCTGTAAAATCTATCAGAATCGGTTTGTTTACTTTCTGAGCATATTCTTTAGCGAAATCGAAATCTTTGAAAACCGGAATTCCGTGTGGTCCGCTCATCAAATGAGGATCGTCGAATCGTGTGGTATTTTCCGAAGTCGTACTCATGCTGCCGCCTAAACCATTTGGCGATTCGGCGTATTGCAACGGAGGTAGGAGTCCGCTCAACAATTTTATTGGAGCTCCCCAAAGTCCTGGAAGGAGATAAAAAACAAAAGAAAAGGTGAGTACTGCAAACATCAAACGCGTAGTGCCAATTCGCTGATCTGAACTGTCTAAAGTTAATTTGAACATTCCTAATAAATACAATCCAAGCAATACAAAAATTCCGACCCAAATAGCGATGAACAATTCACGCTCGAGCCAATGTAATTGCCATACTAAATCGGCGTTTGACAAAAATTTGAATGCCAATGCTAATTCTAAAAATCCTAAAGAAACCTTGATGGTATTGAGCCATCCTCCAGATTTTGGCAAAGCATTGAGGGCACTCGGGAACATGGCAAATAAGGTAAACGGTATTGCCAATGCTAAAGAGAATCCAAGCATCCCCATAATGAGAGCAAAATAATTGGATTCTTGTGTAGCTTGCACCAAGAGCGTCCCGATGATTGGACCGGTACAAGAAAACGAAACCAAAGCCAAGGTAAACGCCATGAAAAAAATCCCGATCATGCCGCCTTTGTCTGCTCCTTTGTCTGCAAAATTGATCCACTTGCTAGGCAAAGTCAATTCGAAAGCGCCAAAAAATGACAGGGCAAAAACAATGAATACCGCAAAAAATGCTAAATTCACCCACGGGTTGGTCGACATTTCATTAAGGGCAGAAGCTCCGAAAATTTTCGTTGCCACAAGTCCCAGCAATACATAAATGAAGATGATCGAAAGCCCGTAAATGATTGCTTTTCCGATTCCTTCGCCTCTAGTTTTGCTCTGTTTTGTAAACAAACTCACCGTAAGCGGAATCATTGGGAATATACACGGCATGAGCAAAGCAGCTAATCCGCCCAAAAATCCAAGGATGAATATCCGCCACAAACCATTTTTATTTTTCTCAGCATCAGAAAGATACGACTCATCAACTGCTATTTTTTTCGCAGCAGTAGCAACGGTGTCTTGTGCAATGAGGCTATCGTTCGAATTTTCGGCTTGTTGAAGATTCACCGAATCTATTTCTTGTAACGCAACAAGCTCTTTGGCTTCTTCTTTTACCGTTTCGGCTTGTTCTTCAACAACTTCTTTCAGCTCAGAAATCAATTTTACCTGACTAGAATATTCATCTGGAGGCAAGCATTTTTCGGCATCACACATCTGAAACTCCACTAAATAAGTCGCTTCAGTTGGCTGATTTCCAAGTACTTTTACCCGTTGAACAAATTGTACGTTGTTTTCGTAATATTTTTCATCTTGCTCAAAAACTGTACTGTATTTGTCAATCAACTTTCCTATTTCTTTTGGTTTTCCAACCAATTGGATTCCTTTGTGGGGCGTTACCGTAAAACTCGCTGGAATACCAATTCCGCCGTCGGGATGCTTCATCGAATAAAGGTGCCAACCTTTATCGATTTTACCAGAAACGGTGATGTCGAATTCTTTCGGACTTACCTCTTTTACGCTAGTAGTCCATTTCACAGGCGTGAAGAACTGCGCATTCAATGTAAAGGGTAGTAATAAAAAGAGCCAGATGTATTTTAACATAATTTGATATTTAAAAAATTGTTGGTGTTTTCACTTATTTTGAAACGATTATCGATTCTATAGGTCGCAACCCACAATACTTTGCCTTCTGCATCTACCAAGATTTTTACCTTTTCTTTATCGAATTTAGAGACTTTTTCATCCTTCAAAAATTTACTTATTTTTTTCTTCCTCGTCATTCCCAACGGGTAAAAAGTATCTCCTGGTATAATTTCTCTAAGCGTCAAAGGAGATTGTATGAGATCGGCATCCAAAGTTTCATCCCAATATAAGGGATGATTTTTAGATTTTTGAAAAACAAAATTCGCACAATAATAAGGATTTTCACTAACATGAAAGGTTAATTCTTTCCAAAAATCTTGTTTTTTTGGAGCTAATAACAAAAAATCTCGATCTCTTAATAGCCTAAATTTTGAGTTGCTGAGCTCGGCTCCTGTTGAGGCATCGAACAATTTTTCTATTGCCTTTGCTTCGAAATCGTATTCTTTGAAAAGATAATGCAGATAGGCTTTTCGAGGTTGCAAAGCCTTTAATTGGGCGATGTTTATTTTTATAACCTCATCATTTCCAGTGTTAAACAATTGTATTTTTACGCTTTCTATCTGTTGTAAAATCAGCTGATAATCGTCTTGAAGATGCCTGACGGATTTTTGAAAGTTGGATAGAAAAGTCGGATGTAATTCGTCTAGTTTCGGACTGATTTCGTGCCGAATGTAATTTCGCAAATAATCGTTGGTCAGATTGGTTTCATCTTCGCGCCACTCGACGTCCAATGCCTGTGCCAACTGCTCGATTTGATCACGTGATAAAGTCAGAAAAGGCCGAAAAATAGCATGTTGATAAGTCTGCATAACCCCCAATCCTTTGATCCCCGAACCACGAGAAAGATTGATGAAAAACGTTTCCAACTGATCGTTGAGATGATGAGCCGTTACCAAAACCTCGAGCTGTTCTCGCTGCAGTAATTCTTCAAACCAATTGTAACGCAAATTTCGACAAGCCATTTCTACAGAATAATTTCCGATTTGTTGGTAAGCTTGCACATCGAAGCGATTGGTAAACAATTCGATATGATTTCGATTACAGATTTTTTTCACCAAATCTTCATCGGCGTCTGACGCTTCGCCCCGTAATTGAAAATTGGCATGCGCCACCTTAAAATCTAATCGAAGATTCAGAAATACATCCAACAACAACATGCTATCGACGCCACCGCTCACGGCAAGCAAAAACCGTTTGTGTTGCAACTGATGCTTGGAGAGAAGTTGTTGAAGATGAATGTTGAGTTGCTGTTTTTCCATCTAAGCAAAATTAGGAAATAAAATTGGCTAATGGAATGTTTAAAATTTTGCAAACGCGCTGAAATTCATCCGAAGGAGAAGAACTAATGCTTACAGATTGTTTTGTTTCGGGATGAGTGAACCGTAAACCCCTTGCCCACAACATCATTTGATGCAGGTCGAATTGCTCTGCCCACAATTTATTTTGTTTGTTGCATCCGTGTGGTCTACTGCCGATAATCGGATGATAAATATGACGAAAATGTTTGCGCAACTGATGCATTCTACCCGTCTGTGGCAAAGCTTTTACGAGCGAATAACGCGAGGTTGGATGTTGCCCAAACGGCAAATCGATCTCGGCACGATATAAGGTTTCGTAATAGGTTTGTGCTTCTTGCAAGACACCATTATCGTTGGTCAAAGGGTAATCGATAAGTTCTCGATCGATGGTATACCCTCTCACGATGGCAAAATACTCTTTTTCTACCTCACGTGTGTTGAATAGCGTATTCATCTCGGTTAACATTTTGGTATCGAGTGCAAACAATAAGACACCCGAAGTTTTTCTGTCTAATCGATGAATTGGGTAAACATGTTGACCAATTTGGTTTCGCAGTTCTTGCACCGCAAATTGCTTCACGTCGCGTGCATAGTATGAACGATGAACCAATAATCCTGCTGGTTTGTTGATGGCAATTAGGCGTTGGTCTCGGTATAGAATTTCTAACATCGAACAAAAATAAAAAGAAGCTCGATAGTTTAAAAATTTATCGATAATCCTGTATTGATTCCTACAATTGTTTGATCTTTTGATGGTACATTACTCACCGCATTGAATAGATGATGCACAGAAGGTTCGAGGTTGAGTGAAATTCGTTCATTCACCTTATACCCCAATTTCATACTTGCATTTCCACTAAAACTGATGGGATTCAAATTGTTGGCTTCGCCAACATCCACAACCTCGTTCTCTGCTATTCTAGCCGAAATCTGATTCGTTGCTAAAATCATCGCACTCGTCCCTCCGACCAAACCAAGTTCTAAGCGCTTTGTATTGAGCAATTTATACTCAACCTCTACTGGTAGTTCGAGATAACCGATTTGTTGAATCAGTTGATTTTGCAAATTGGTTCTATTCGAAACACTCTGAAACTGCTGATCTACCACGCCTTTGGAAGATAAAACCCTCACATTGTTTTTGTAACGGATGTTGGAATTGTAAGTCTCTGATTTTGAATTTATCATCGCATTTCGAGCACCCACGCTTTCTATTTGTATATTTTGGGTTTGTTGTCGAAAATCTAATTTTGCAATACCCGTACGAAGCGCCAATTTATCATTCAATTGATAACTGACTTTTGCACCATAGCCCACAACCAACTGATTTTGAATTTGTTGCGAGCGAGCATCGTCAAACAACAACGATTGGTTTTGATTGGCTATTTTATTGGCCAAAGTATAACCCATCACCTTCCATTGGGCAGTGGACGATTTTGGTTTGGCTTTAGATAAATTCATTTCGTGATGCTGAATAGCTTGGTAAATATCATCTTCGTTTTTTGCATTTTCTGCTACTGGTTGTAAATCTATCAAGTTTTGTTCACGTGTTATTTGATAGACAAACGTACAGCAAGTTAATTGATTTTCAGTTAAATAATTATTTTCAACTTTTGAATACAGATGATCGTATTCATCATGAAAATAGATCGGATTGAAAGAATATTTACTCGAATTTTGAGTTGAATTTTCAAAATTTTCTCTGATTTCATTTTTCGCCTCAATCGCTTCTATTTCGGTTAAATTATCTTCAATCTTGGTATTTCCCGATTGTTTTACGATTTTCGAGTTGGTATAATGTTTTTCTTTTTCGGTATGATGAATTGGATTCCTATCGAAATAAAAATAGATTCCGACCAGCAACAGGCTCGCCGCCGTCGACCCATAAACCCAAAGCGGAATCGCTCTGTTTTTTTTCTTTTTAGGATGCAAAGCTTCTTCTATCGTAGCCCAAGAATCTGCAGGTGGTTCTTGCGGTTGCGTCAGTTGTTGTTTGAACAAATCATCTATTTTCTTCATTCTTCTTTTTATTAAAATCTTCTACTTTTTGTACTAAAATTTGCCGTGCTCGTGCCAAATTTGATTTCGATGTATTGACCGAAATTCCAAGCATTTGCGCAATTTCTTGATGCTTCAGTTCTTCGAAAACATACAGGTTAAAAACTTTGCGGTATTGGGGTGGAAGTTGTCTTACGATATCGAGCAATTCTTGGTAAGAAATCGTGTAGGCTTCTTCATCAATCCATTCTTCTCCAGCAATGGTATTATCATTCAATTCATCGTGTATGGCTTCGGTTTTTCTCAACTTTTCGAGGCAAGTATTGACCATGATGCGTTTTGCCCAACCTTCAAAAGAACCTTGAAATTTATATTGATCTATTTTCTGAAAAATGGTAATGAATCCTTCTTGAAAATAATCTTTTGCATCATCATCGTTCGCGGCATAACGCTTACAAATAGAGAAAAGCACATGAGAATATAATTGATATAATTCTCGCTGTGCTTGATCCTCATTTCGCTGACATTTTAGTATAATATGGTCGATAGAAAGCTTCAAAGTTTGTCAAACAATTAACGTGTTGATGATGGTGAATCTTAGCCTCTATAAAAATAAGAGATAAATTCACAATCCGTCTTGATAAGAACAAAACTTCAGTTTATTCTACTCGAATTTCTTTGCGCACAAAAGTTGGAGTTCCGCCTGGTGTTTTTCCCGAGTAAAACTTGAAGACATATTTACCCGTTCTCGACGGCGAAAACACCAAAGTTCTGTTTTCTGCTTTTACAGTATTGTCAGATATCCCTTCTTTCTTTGCCACCACTACGGCAACTTCTTGTACACTGTCTTGAGTACGATCTGTTCGAATATCCTGAAAATTGTAAAAACTATAATTAGAAGCTGGTAAGGTATAAAAGACCTTAAACGGAATCTTGGTTCTTATACTATACACGCTATCTACTTGTATGCTGTCTGTTGCCAAATATTCTAATGTGGTGTTTGGCCCTTCGAACTCGTCATCCAAACAACTTGTAAACAATAATCCCAACGATAATAATCCTCCTACAACTAAATTTCTCATGTGTCTAAAATTTTAATTCTTATACTTATAAGATGAATCAAATGCAGAAAGGTTGCGTCTCATGATTGTTTTTTTTCAAAATTTAGATTGTTTTTTATATTGATATAAATTATAAAATCTCTTAACCAACATATTACATCTTATTTTTTTGTATAAAATTTCTGTTCTTACATTTTTCGATTCTGTAAAATTGATAAAACCGATCGAATGGAATTCAATCTAACAGAAGTTTTTTTTGGGCTAATGCTCAATCGACAAAGATTAATTGAATGGCAACAAACAAAATCGATTTTAGAATTAGACTTCATTCAAAAATATAGATATTTGCAGTATGAATCCTAAAATCATTCAGTTTCTGAATCAACATTTTTCCAATACGGCAATCGAAACCCTTCAATTGCTATCGGGTGGCGGATCGGCGAGGAAATATTACCGATTTTGGTCAGCAAATCAATCCTATATTTTGGCAGAAAGTGATAATTTAGAAGAAAATCGAGTTTTCATTGATTTTACCGAGCGTTTGAATACAGTTGGCACAAATTATCCCAAAGTTTTGATTTGCAACGAAGATCAGAGTCTTTATGTGCAAACAGATTTGGGCGATACCAGCTTGATGGATGTGCTATCTCGGGATTCGAATCAAGCAAAAACCTATTATTTCGAAATTGTATCGAGGCTGGCAGAAGCTCAGCTCAAAGGTCGAACTGCGATCGATTTTCATCAAACATTTTCGTACCCAAAATTAGATAAAACACTGATTTTAAGAGATTTATTTCAATTCAAGTTTTATTTCTTGAATCTTTTAGAAATCAATTACAATCAAGGCAAAATGATTGCCGATTTTGATTCGTTTGCTGTCCAATTCGATCAGCTTTCGCCAAGCGGATTTGTTTTTCGAGATTTTCAGTCGCGAAATATCATGATTAAGGATCAAAAGCCTTATTTTATCGATTATCAAGGAGGATTATTCGGTCCAATTTTCTATGATTTGGTTTCGCTGATTTGGCAAGCAAAAGCAAATTTGGATCAAAATTTCAAAGAAGAATTATACCATTATTACTTGGATCAGGTGATGAAATGCGATACCACCGTAAAAGCCGAAGATGCTGAACGCTCTTATCAATATTGCGTTGTTGCTCGATTGTTACAGGTTTTGGGAGCCTACGGTTTGCGAGGTTTGATCGAACGAAAACCACATTTTGTAGAGAGTATTGCGTATGGATTAGAAAATCTAAAATCCATAACTTCCTATTCGATTTTAGATGATTACAACGAATTGAAACACATTATCAATCTGTTGATTGCCCCAAGGACATTAGAACATATAAATCATAAAATCAATGGCTAAACTGAACATAAACGTGCGAAGTTTTTCATACAAAAAGGGAGGTATCCCGACCGATCATTCTGGCAATGGCGGAGGCTTTGTATTCGACTGTCGCGGCATTTTGAATCCGGGTAGAATTGCCGAATACAAGACGCAAACTGGTCGAGATGTAGACGTTATCAATTATCTAGAAACCGAAACTAAAATGTTGACCTTTTTGGAAGGAGTTTTTCAAGTCATCGATATTTCGATTGAAGATTATTTGATTCGAGATTTCGAAAATTTAGAGATCAATTTTGGTTGTACAGGCGGGCAACACCGATCGGTTTACGCTGCTGATGCCACTGCAAAACACATTGCAACAAAATTCCCTGAAGCGAATATTACCGTAGAACATGTGGTTCAGGAAGCCAAAAACTGGATCAATCAACCCTATTAAATACAATTTTGCGCCATGAAAGCTATGTTATTTGCTGCTGGTCT
Organism: Vaginella massiliensis; assembly: GCF_900089075.1. GTDB lineage: Bacteria > Bacteroidota > Bacteroidia > Flavobacteriales > Weeksellaceae > Weeksella > Weeksella massiliensis_A. The sequence continues at coordinate 181,451 of NZ_LT593747.1, read as the reverse complement.
AGGCACTCGTTTGCAGCCCTTTACCTTGAAACATCCCAAAGCATTGGCTTTGGTAAACCAGAAAACATTGTTGCAACGCAATATTGAATATTTGAAAAACGCTGGTGTTACCGAAATTATCATCAATACCCATCATTTTGCCGATCAGATTGAAGATTTTTTAGATAAAAATAAAAATTTCGGTATCAACATTCAACTTGTATATGAACCCGAAGTTTTGGAAACTGGCGGAGGATTGCTGAATGTAAGACAATATTTCGATGACGATTTTTTGGTCATGAATGTCGATATCCTCACCGATTTTCCGTTGAGCAAACTCATTGCCTTTCATCAAACTCATCATCCATTGGTAAGTTTGGCAGTAAGCGAACGACAATCATCGAGAAAATTGTTGTTTACCAACGACATGCGTTTACAAGGTTGGCGTAATCTGAAAACGGAAGAAGAAATCATCGCAAATACTGAACTCCGCTTGTATGAATACGCTTTTAGTGGCATTCACGTCATCAATCCAAAACTTTTTGATTTGATGGAAAAAGAAGGGAAATTCTCGATCATGCAAGTTTATATGCAGCTGATGAAAAACGAGCAAATTTTGGGTTACAACCATAGTGACTATCAGCTGATAGATGTCGGCCGACCCGAAAGTGTCTTGGAGGCCGAAAAATATTTTAAGTAAAAAAAAATCCTCTGAGAAAACTTAGAGGATTTGTTTTTTTATATCTGTTGAAAATGGAAGTTTTCACCTAAATAAACACGACGAACATCTGGGTCGTTCGCTAAATCTTCTGGCGAACCTTCTTTCAAGATTTTACCTTCGAACATGATGTAGGTTTTATCGGTAATGGCTAAGGTCTGCGAAACATTGTGGTCGGTGATCAAGATTCCAATATTTTTATCTTTCAGCGAGCGAACGATTTTCTGAATGTCTTCTACCGCAATCGGATCCACACCAGCAAAAGGCTCGTCTAACAAGATAAATTTGGGCTCGGTCGCCAAACAACGAGCAATTTCTGTTCTTCGGCGTTCACCTCCAGACAACAAATCGCCTCGATTGGTACGAACGTGTTCCAAACTAAATTCCTCGATCAAAGCGTCGGTGCGCATTTGCTGTTCCTTTTTAGAATATTTGGTAAACTGCAACACCGACTTGATGTTGTCTTCTACCGAGAGTTTTCGAAAAACTGATGCTTCTTGCGCCAAATATCCAATTCCTTTTTGGGCACGTTTGTACATGGGATCTTCGGTAATATCATGCTTGTCCAAAAAAACTTTTCCTGCCGTTGCTTTTACCAAACCCACAATCATATAAAACGAGGTCGTCTTCCCTGCTCCATTTGGGCCGAGTAAACCAATGATTCCTCCTTGTTCTACTTGGAACGAAACGTTTTTTACCACATGTTTTTTACCGTAATCTTTGACAAGATTTTGTCCTTTTAATATCATGCCCTTGGGTTGTTTTTATTGAATAGAATTGATGATATCGTGCTTGGTAATGATGTGAAATTTTCCGTTTGCCAACTCCACCAAAACCGCCTGATTATCATTGGTTATTAATTTCGAAACCTCCTCTATCGATGTATTTTCTTGTACAATTGGATAAGGTTTACCCATCAAATCTTTTATCGGTTTTTCGGCTATGTTACGATCAGATAAATAGGCTTGAAATAGTGCCGACTCGTCTAAACTGCCTACAAATCCTTCGGCATCTCTTACCGGAATTTGAGAAATTTTGTATTGTCGCATTCGATCCAAAGCATGGGCAACCAACTCTTCTGTGCGTGCAACAACCAAAGGCGTATCGACATGATTTTGAATAAGATTGATCGCTTGTGAAAAGGTTTGGTCTAAATATCCTCGATCTCGCATCCAATCGTCGTTGAAAATTTTGCCCACATACCGTGAACCCGAGTCGTGGAACAAGACCACCACCACGTCGTCTGGACCAAATTGGTCTTTCAATTGCAACAATCCCTTAATGGCAGCACCTGAAGACATTCCTACAAAAATTCCTTCTTCCAAAGCCAATCTTCTAGTGTAGATTGCGGCATCTTTGTCGGTAACTTTGGTAAATCCATCGATCAAATCGAAGTCAACATTTTGAGGTAAAATATCTTCCCCAATGCCTTCGGTAACGTAAGAATAAACTTCGTTTTCGTCGAAAATCCCAGTTTCTTTGTATTTCTTGAAAACAGAACCGTAGGTGTCGACACCCCAAATTTTAACCTTCGGGTTTTGTTCTTTCAAATATTTAGCCACACCAGAAATGGTTCCGCCCGTTCCTACTCCTACTACAAAATGCGTTACTTTCCCTTCGGTTTGTTGCCAAATTTCTGGCCCGGTTTGTTCGTAATTTGCTTGTGTATTCGAAGGATTATCGTACTGATTGACATACCAACCTCCAGGCGTTTCTTCGGCCAATCTTTTCGAAACCGAATAGTAAGAACGCGGATCGTCTGGCTCTACATCTGTAGGGCAAACAATGACTTCTGCTCCCACTGCCCGTAAGATATCCATTTTTTCTTTCGATTGTTTATCAGTGATGACACAGATGAGTTTATAACCTTTTACAATTGCAGCCAAGGCGAGTCCCATACCAGTATTGCCCGACGTTCCTTCGATGATGGTGCCGCCGGGTTGCAATCGTCCATCTCGCTCGGCGTCTTCAACCATTTTCAAAGCCATTCTGTCTTTACAAGAGTGTCCTGGATTGAAATATTCTACTTTTGCCAAGACGGTACAAGGTAAGTCTTTGGTCAGGTGATTGATTTTCACCAGTGGGGTATTCCCAATGGTTTCTAATATGTTGTTTGCGTATTTCATCTATTTAAAATTTATTGCTTTTGATGGCGAAATCTTGGCAATGAGATATGTTGGCAAAAGTAACACAATTGCACAAATTATAATCGCTCCTAAATTTAACAATATGATATATTTAACATCTAAGTAGACAGGTGCATAGGATAAATAATAATTTTCTGATGGAAGTTTGATGAGTTTGAAATATTTCTGAATAAGAAGAAATCCTAAACTGATGAAATTCCCGGCGATAAGCCCCGGAATCATTATCAAAATTGCATAATTTACAAACAACTTACGAATTCGCCAGTTTGTTGCGCCGAAAGCCTTCAACAATCCGATCGAAGGAGTACGGTCTAAAATCAAAATCAACAGCACCATGATCATATTGATGACCACCACGAACAACATGATGATCACAATGACCACAATATTTTTATCGAAGATATTGATCCAATCATTGATTTGTGCAAAAGATTGCGAAGCCGACTCTGCATAGAGATTATAGCCGATTTCATCATTTATTTTATCGGCTACGGCGTCTATTTTTTCGATATCCTTTACAAAAACTTCAAACGATCCTACTGTGAGAATATCCCATTCATTGAGTCGTTGCACGTGCTTGATGTCGCCGATTAAATAAACATCATCAAAATTTTTGATGTCGGTTCTATACAATCCCACAACATCAAATCTGCGGTAAATTGGTTTGGATTCATCTTTTACAAAATACATCACAAAAGAGCTGTCGACATCCAATTTGAGTTCGTTGGCAATTTTTTCTGAGATCACAACCTCATTCGAAAATTCGTTCGATTTCAAAGCCGGAATCCTTCCTTTTATCAAAAAATCTTCGAATCGATTTGCATCAAAATCAGTTCCAACTCCTTTATAAACCACGCCACTAAAAGTTTCTGCAGTTCTTATCACGCCACTACGCATGGCAACAGCTTGTATGTGCTCAACCTCTGGAACAGTGGTAAAGTTTGGGTAAAAAGCCTGTTTTATGGATAGAGAATCTGAATTGAGCGAAATGTTGCTGTTGTAATTTTTGATGGTCACATGTCCGTTGAAATCGGCCAGTTTGCTTTTAATCGCTTTGCGAGCTCCAACACCAGTAGAGATAGAAATCATTGAAACGATGATGCCCAAAGCTACTGCCACCCGACCTACCGTGATGATCGTCTTCGCCAGATTATTCTTATTATTGCGATCTTTTGCTATTTTTTGTGCAAACCACCAAGTAAAATTCAATTTGTTTTCTATTTTTACAATGAAACTATGAACGAGATGACCAAATCAGCTTATGCTATTCTAAAAGAAAATAACAACATGCTCAAAATTTTTGTCAAATATACATCAATTGCACTATTAATTGGAAGTTGTGCATCGATTAATGCACAAGAAACAACAAGAAAACCGAAATCTACGGTCGAAAAACAAACGATAAAAGAACGTATCTTACCAGCTGCAGAAAATTTTGATTTGTATTTGCCAAAACTCATCGGTAAAAAAATTGGCGTGGTGACCAACCAAACAGGTATTTTGCGACTGAATAATGAAACCATCCATTTGGTCGATTTTTTATTGAAAAATGAGGTAAACGTCATCAAAATATTCTCACCCGAACATGGCTTTCGGGGAGATGCAGACGCCGGGGTAAAAGTCAACTCGTCTAAAGATGCCAAAACTGGCTTGCCTATTGTTTCGCTCTACGGCAACAACAGAAAACCAACTTCAAGTCAGCTAACAGATATCGACATTTTATTATTTGATATGCAAGATGTTGGCGTTAGATTTTACACCTATATTTCTACGTTGCATTATGTAATGCAAGCGGCAGCCGAATCGAATAAAAAAGTCATCGTTTTGGATCGTCCGAATCCGAATGGTCACTACGTAGATGGTCCGGTGATGAAGCCTGAATTTACCTCTTTTGTAGGAATGCATCCGGTGCCAATTGTCTATGGCATGACGATAGGTGAATATGCGCAAATGATCGATGGCGAGGGCTGGTTAGATGTAAAAAACAAACTCGACCTCGAGGTCATTCCGATTGCCCATTATACCCATCGGTCAAAATACAGTTTGCCCGTAAAACCTTCTCCCAACTTACCGAACGATAAATCCATCAACCTTTATCCGTCGGTTTGCCTGTTCGAAGGAACTCTAGTAAACGAAGGACGCGGAACCGATATGCAGTTTCAGGTTTATGGGTCTCCCCACCTGAAAAACATGCCGTTTCAGTATACGCCCGTTTCAAAACCTGGCGCTTCTGAACCAAAATTCAAAAATCAACGCTGTTATGGAGAAGATTTACGAGATACACCCGATTTGGATTATATCAACCTAGATTGGCTGATCAAAGCCTATCAGAACAATACCAAACAACCTTTTTGGACCAAGAATGGCAAACACTTTTGGATCGATCAACTCGCTGGTACAGACGAATTGCGTAAACAAATCGAAGAAGGTTGGACTGCCGAGCAGATAAAGGCGACTTGGCAAAAAGATTTAGAAAAATTCAAAACCATTCGAGCCAAATATTTGATTTATCGGGATTAGAAAAAAAAACAACACTACAAAATTCATCAAAAACGTCACTTTCTTAGCTGTTCTCTTTAGAAAATCTTAAATTCGCAATATTATAGTAAAAATTGTTTAAAAATGAGAAAATTCTTAATTACGACATTCCTCATGATGTTGGTTGTACCCTTTGCTAAGGTAAAAGCAGATGAAGGAATGTGGTTTTTGATGCACATCGAAAGACTCAACGGTCGCGATATGCAAAAACTGGGATTGCAATTGACTCCCGAAGAAATTTACAGCATCAACAACAACAGCTTGAAAGATGCAATCGTGCAATTTGGAGGCGGTTGTACCGCAGAGATCATCTCGGATCAAGGTTTAGTCTTGACCAATCATCACTGTGGATATGGAAATATTGCACAATTATCGTCCCCAGAACACGACTATCTAACCAATGGTTTTTGGGCTAAAAACAAAAGCGAAGAGTTGAAACCAGACAATCTAAAAGTGCGCTTCTTTGTTCGTATGGATGACGTAACCAATCGAATTCTGAGCAAAGTAAACGCATCGATGTCTGAAGCCGATCGCGAAAAAGTGATCAACCAAGAAATTGCCAAAATCGAACAAGAAAATAGCGAAGGTGGCAAATACATCGTTTCGGTGAGATCTTTCTTCCAAGGAAACGAATATTATTATTTTGTTTACCAAGATTACGAAGACGTGCGTTTGGTAGGTACGCCACCAAATGCCATAGGTAAATATGGTGGTGACACCGACAACTGGGAGTGGCCGCGTCATACAGGAGATTTTTCAATCTTCCGTGTTTATACCGATAAAGACGGAAATCCTGCGCCGTATTCTAAAGACAACATCCCAATGAAACCAAAATACTATTTACCCATTTCTTTGAATGGTTTCGACAAAGGAGATTTTGCTATGATATTGGGATATCCAGGGCGAACCAACCGCTGGATGCCTGCACAAGGCGTTGCACAAAACGTAGATTATGCATACCCAGCATGGGTAGAAGCGTCTAAGGTGGGCATGGATCAGATGAAAAAATACATGGACCAAAAACAAGAAGTAAAAATCAATTATGCTTCTAAATACGCTGGTGTAGCCAATTATTGGAAAAATCGTCAAGGAATGATTGATGCGTTGAAGTTGCACGGTACAGTAGCCGCAAAATCTAAAACAGAACGAAAATTTGATAAATGGGCTAATAAAAAAGCAAACAAAGCAACCTATGGTAACGTTATCACCTTGTTGAATGATTATTATAAAAAAACAAATCTCACAGCTCGCCACGATAACTATCTCACGGGTATGATGCGCTCTAGTGCTTTTGCCATGGCACCCTACCGAATCGGGAGTGCGTTGGAAAACTATGCAAACGCTAATGAGGCAAAACGCAGTGAATTACGACCTCAAATTCAACAATTGTTGAATGCCGTTTACGACAAAGCCTATATGCCTTTGGAACAAGATGTTCTGATTGCTCAGCTTAATTTGTATAGCGCCAAAGCGAAAGATGCTGGGCTGGCACCTTATGTAGCAAAGCTTGCTAGCCAGAATAATAACGATTTCACCGCTTGGGTAAAAGATGCTTTCAGTAGAAGTTTCTTTGCAGATAAAAAACAAGTAGAGAACTTCTTGAATAGCCCAGATATTGATTTATTGAAAAATGATCCGTTGTATCAGTTATCGTCTTCTTTGGTCGATCGTTACAACAACAATTCGGACGAAGCTAAAAAATTACAAGATCAATACAATAAAAACTTCCGTCTGTTGGTGCAAGGTTTACGCGAATCTGGCATTGCAGCCATTCGATACCCAGATGCAAACAGCACCTTGCGTTTGACTTACGGTACCATTCAATCGTTACCGAAAAGTACAAACCCAAACCGTCAACCAGATGCTGCTTCTAACTTCTACACCACTATGGATGGTTTGGTAGCTAAACATAAAGCAGGTGATGAAGAGTTCGAAAACCCACAACACTTGTTGGATTTGGCAGCGAAAAAAGACTATGGACGTTATGCAGACAAAGCTGGTTTTATGCCAATCAACTTCTTAACGAATAATGATATTACAGGTGGTAACTCGGGTTCGCCTGTGATCAACGGTAAAGGTGAATTGATCGGAATTGCATTCGATGGAAATATCGAAGCAATGGCTGGTGATGTAATCTTTGACCCTAAATTACAACGTACCATTGCGGTAGATATCCGTTATGTATTGTGGGTGGTTGATAAATTTGCTGGAGCAACCAATATCATCGACGAGTTGACCATAGTTGAATAAAACTATATTTTCAAATCACAACCCAACACAATAAGCTGTCTCAAAACTGAGGCGGCTTTTTTTTTAATGCCTACACTCCCCTTATCGCATCAAAAAAACTATTATCCAAGTTTATTATAATGAGGTTCTGAATTGGAAAATCACAGCGTTAAAAGTTTTCCCGATGATTACACTTCATCAATCGTTTTCTGTGATCGAAGGCAGCTCAACACTGAACGTTGTGCCTTTATTTGGTTCGGATTGTACCGAGATTTCGCCTTGGTGTAGCCTGATAATTTTTTGGGTAAGAGAAAGTCCAATGCCGTTGCCCTCTGCAAATGCTTTGTTCTCGCCCCGATAAAAAGGCGTAAAAATATTTTGTTGATCTTCTGGCGAAATCCCTGTTCCCTTGTCTTGAAAACGGAGCATAATGAACGATGGCGATTTAACGATTTTGGCATCTGATTGGATAATTTCGGCTGAGTTGAATGCAATGGAAACCTTATAACTATTATCCTCAGAAAACTTGCAACCGTTTTCGAACAGCTTGGTAAACGCTACTTTCAAGAGGTATTCATTGCCGTTTACCGAGATTTGATTGTCGTCTTCAAAATCATTTTCGAAGTGTATATCTACTTTATAATCCGGATTTGCCTTTTGTACCAGCAATCGTGCATCCAACAATACTTCGTCTATTCGGGTTGGTTTAAAAGCAATTTCGGTAGGGTCGTAACTCGCTTTAACCAAATCCAACAAACTATTCGAAAGGCAGACTAATTTTCGGGCATCGTTCAGTGCGTATTGGATGGCAGATTTATATTCTTCTGCTTTTTTCTTTGTCTGCCGAAAGTTCTAACTCGGTAATAATGGCGGCAAGCGGCGTGCACAATTCGTATGATATGTTAGAAACAAAATTTTTCTATCCTCAAAAGAATTATCTAATCGGTTTAGCTTTTTCGTTGAATGTATTGACCAACTGCGAGAGCTCGTCTTTGTTGCCATTGCTCGGCAATCGCAAATCTAGATTTGTAGCCGAAATTATCCTCGCTTTTTCGGTCATCTCTTTCACAGATTCGAATGCTTTTCTAAAAAAGAAACGACCTGCAACATAAATAACCAAAATAAAGATAACGAAAATTACTACAATGGTTTTGAACAAGATATCCAATTTACCTCAAGCATACTAGTCTTTGGCTGTGGCGGTAACGATGTAATTTTTGTCTTGAAATTCGTCACGCAAGCCGATAACCTGCCAATCTTCCTGATAAAAATTAATTTCACCCTTTTTGTTGGTGTCGTCTGTGATTTGCTTGGTTTCCTTTACAAAATCAATCTCCACGGCATCATGATACAACAGATTAAATGCAGTGTCATAAATCGCGACCTCAACTTCATTTAAAATTTTTCGGTTATTTAGGTAAATGTCCTGCAAAATTTACTTATCCACACTTGCATTCAAATATAAGTTGATTTTTGTGATTGCTACTTTTTTCAGAAGGGTATAAAATTCTTTTTCTCGATTTTCTTTTGCGGTATAATAGATCACCGCTGCAAACACCAATAAAATAGTTGCGGTAATCAGTGTGAATAATATCGTAAGGCGAGTTCTTGTTTTCACTTTGTTAGTTTTGAATGATAAATGATAAGTGATAAGTTATTTGAGTTTGTTTTTTGAGGTTATAATGGCGCTTCGAAGCATTTTAAATATTTCGTTTGCATCGAATAAACTGTACTAAAATCAGCTTCAGCAATATAATTCGCTTTATAAAGAAGCTCTACCCCATACAAGGTTTCATCACATTCTTTCTGAGCGATAGCAAGCTTATGAATAAAGTCCATATTACTCTCTGCATTTTGAGCCTCACGAATATTAGCACCAACCGAAGTGCTACTTCGAAAAAAATTGTTTACTTAATACAAACTCTTTTTTCTCATCGCATAAGTATTTGTATAAATCAATCGCTCGCAAAGCAAACAAAAATGATTTTTCCTTTAATATTGATTACCTTTCACTCATAACGTAAAACTTCTAACTCATAACTCATCAAAATAAACCCCATTCCCGATTTGGTATGAATAAGTTTTTTATCGAAATTCTTATCGATTTTTTTTGCGTAAATAATTGAGATAAACGTCAATAAAATTGGTACTGGTATCAAAACGTGTGTCCCAAACCTCTTCGGCGATTTCTGCTCTCGACAAGACCCTTTCGGGGATTTGCATCATGTGTTCCAACAGATTAAATTCTTTTGGCGTAAGCTTTATTTCTATTCCGTTGCGCTTTACAATTGTGGTGTTCAAATTCATTTCAAGATCGGTAAATCGCAAGATAAAACTGGCGTTGTTCGCTGCCCGATTATTACGTTTGAGCAAAACACAATTACGTGCCAAAAGCTCGCGCATTTCGAAAGGTTTCACCAAATAATCCTCTGCTCCGGCCTCAAAACCTTCTACTTTATCATCTGTAGTGCCAAGCGCCGTGAGCATGATAATCGGCGATTCTGGCTTGTACTTTCTGATGTGTATGCACAAATCCAATCCGTCTATTTTTGGTAAAATAATATCCGTAATGATCAGATCGTAATGATTTTGCAGCGCCAATTTCATACCCGAAAGCCCGTCGTACGCTTGCGTGATGGCAAAGCCTTGCTTTTCCAAACCTCTCTGTATGAGCTCAGCAACCCTTTGGTCGTCTTCTATGCGTAAAATTTCCATCTTGGTAAGGTTACAATTTTAATCTCTTTACTCTTCAGGATGTTGGGCGTGAGATTCTAAATTTATACCTCATAAAAAAACAGCAGTAAACTGATGATTACCGCTGTTTTGATTCTAAATTGTTGAAGAATTAGAGCTTTCTGTGTCTTTTTTTGGCTTAATCGAGCTTTTATTTTCGATATTATTATTTTTAGACTGCATCGAAATTGATGGACAAGGTTGGAGTTTTTGGTCGCGAAATACAAGCCAATGTCAACCCTGCTGCGTAATCTGCATCGGTAAGGATAAAGTTTTCCCCGATTTCAACTTCGCCTTCTTCAATTTTACACAGGCAACTGCTACAAATACCGCCTTTACAAGAATATGGCGCATCAATATCAGCATCCAACAAAGTATCGATTAGGTTTTTCTCTCTATTCCAAGTAACGGTATTGGTTTCGCCATCCAAGACCACTGTCACCTCGACCTCATCGATTCCGCCTTCGTCTTTCGGAAAAACTTTAGTCGGATCGATTTTTGGATTAAACAATTCGAAATGAATATGTTTCTGAATGATTCCAGCCTCATTGATTGCCGCCGCCAGTTCGAAAATCATTTCTTCTGGTCCACAAATCATGGCTTCGTCAACTTCGTTGATATCAACCAACTGATTCAAAATCAGATCGAATTTTGCTTTATCGATTCGACCGTTGAAAATCCAATCTTCCTGAGGATCGTTTGTATAAAAATTGAACACATGAAGATTATTTGGATAGTTCAATTTCAAATGATTTAATTTTTCACGAAACATCGTATTGCTAGCCGATTTGTTGCCATAAAAAAGGTAAAAATTAACCCAAACTTCGGTCTGCAACGTATATTCGAGCATACTCATGATTGGTGTAATTCCGCTACCTGCCGCAAAAGCTAACAGGGTGCGTTTTTCGTTGGGCCTAGAAGGAATCCCAAATCGACCATGAGGCGTAGAAACCAAAACCTCATCACCAGCCTGCAGCTCATGAACTATATAATTAGAAATTTTACCATTGGGGGTTGTCTTCACTGCAACCGACCATTCTTTATTCAATGGCGAATTGCACAACGAATAATCGCGTCTTACTCCATCGAAATCCAGGGTTACATATTGCCCTGGCTTGTAATCAAAATCGGTATGCAAAACTTCGGGAATATCGAAGATAAGCTCAACAGAATCGGTAGTGAGTTGATTTTTATTTTTAATCTTTAAGGTATGAAATTTCATAAAATATCGATGCTTTTTATCGCCAATTCCTTTATTGGAATTACCTTTGCAAAGGTACTACTTTATCAACAAAAAATAGAACCAATATGGAAATAGCACTTATTGCTCATGACGGTAAAAAAGCCGAAATGGTCAATTTCATCATGAAACATCGCGAAACACTAGCTGCCAACAACATCCAACTCATCGCAACAGGAACTACTGGTCGATATATAGAGGAAATCGGACTCAACGTGAATAAAATGTTTTCTGGACCTCTTGGTGGCGATGCACAAATTGCAGCACGCGTAGTAGACGGACTCACACAAATGGTTTTCTTCTTTCGCGACCCGATGGGGAAACACCCACACGAGCCAGATGTGAATATGCTGTTGAGATTGTGTGACGTGCACAATGTTCCGTTGGCAACAAATCCGGCAACTGCCGAAATGTTATTGGATCATTTGAGCAAATGATTTATTGACGTACATCAATAGTTTTTTTGCTGATGATGTCTACATTTGACAATTATAAAAAATGAATCATGGAATTATTAAATAGTCTTAAATGGCGATACGCTACCAAAAAAATGAATGGTAAAAAAGTGGATCAAGCAATGGTAGACCAAATTTTAGAAGCTGCTCATCTTGCTCCATCTTCATCTGGGTTGCAACCGTTCGAAATTATTTCGATATCGAATGACGAATTGAAACAAAAAATTCAAACAGTTGCTTTTGGGCAATCGCAAATCGTAGACGGATCGCATGTTTTGGTATTTGCCTCTTGGGATCGGTATACCGATGAACGCATCGATAAAATTTTCGATCACATGAATACCGAACGCGGTTTACCACTCAACACAACCGACCAATACAAAGCCGGACTGAAAGCACAATTACTCAATTTACCAGAAGCCGAACAAGCCGCTCATACAGCAAAACAAGCCTATCTATCATTCGGTGTTGCCATTGCAGCAGCAGCAGAACTACGAGTAGACGCTACACCAATGGAAGGCTTTGTAAATCAAGACTTAGACGAACTTTTAGGTTTGAAAGCTAAGGGCTTGAAATCGCAAACAATTCTTGTTTTAGGCTATCGAGATACAGAAAATGACTGGCTTTATCCACTGAAAAAAGTACGACAACCGAAAGAAAACTTTCTTACCGAAATAAAATAATGAGAAAAAGGATTGCATGTTCAATCCTTTTTTTATTCAAACCAAAATACGCAGAAAATTCCTAAAAGTGCTTTTAGCAACAACATTCCATCGATGACAACCAAGAAATAGAGAATCGATTTATTGGCATTCAACCGTAGGCTAAGAAGGGCAAAAATTACAATCGGCATCAGCATGAAAATCACTCGATGCAATGGCAAATCGTACCAAACACCAAAAACAATTAAACTCATTGCACCCAAGAACAACAACGGTATTATCACGCGATAAACCATAATTTTTTCACCATATTGCACTACAAATGTTTTCAGTTGATGATTGGCATCGTCTTCGTAATCTTTTACATCAAACAAAAGAGCATTGACCAAACAAAACATAAAAATTTGTGTCGAAATAAAAACAAATCGTGCATCTAACCTCCACGATTGATTTTGTTCTAAAGTAAGAAAAACAAGCGGTAAAATCGAGGTCACCATCGTCCAAGTCCAAGCTATTAAAATCGGTTTGAACCACATCAGACGTCGAAAAGAAAACTGCAATGGAGTGTCGTAATAGGCAAAACTCAACAACACAGAAATACCAAGCATCACATAAACCCAAAAGGGTAAATGAGCAAGATTTTCTACCGAATTCAGTGCCAACACAACTCCAGATACAATACTGGATAAAAGTAAAAATCTATACAACAATCCGACTGACTGCCGATAATCGAAATAGAATTGCATTCTAGGATTTGCGATGAATTTGTTTTGGTCAGAATTGCGATAAGCATGCAAATAAAACAAAATGGTAATCGAAAAAACAAAAGCATAAAACCAAACCGAATTGATTACAAATCCCTGTTCCAGATTGTTGTCTATGCATAATGCCACAACGATAAAACCCAAAAACACATTGGAAAAAAATATTTTTTCTACATATCGCTTCAAGGTTTGTTGCATGCCTACAAAGGTACTTGAATACTAAAATATCTAAAATAAAATAGCGACTAATTCAATCGTAGAATGGATAAAGATTTCAAAAAACATTAGAAAAATAAAACATTCATCAACATATTTCAACTTTGTTTTTTGATAAAATCATTGATCAAGAAATTCAGTTTTTTTGATTTTACATTTCTTTCGAATCGTTTTGGTGGCGCAGCTCTTTCGAGGCAATCTTTCATTCCGCAATTCTCACAAGTCACCGCAACTTCTTGCTCTACAATAGAAGGATCTTCTAAATACTTCACATGTTTTGTTGCAGATTCGTACAACACGCCTATCGAAACACTTCTGAAAAATTCTGGATGAAATGGATCTTGAGTTGCCGACGAAATCACATAATATTTCTTGCTGTTATGATAAGGATACACCGAAATTTGAGCCGAAATCACATGATTCACACCTTCTAATTTTTCTAAATCTTTTACCACTCGTATCGACACCCAACGCCTGCAATAATGCTCATCGGTCTCGTTGGCTTGTGGCGAATGTTGTTGATTCAGGTGCAATTCTTTAGTCAACCTAAAACTGTCTGTTCCTCGACGATTAGAAATTCGTAGAAAAAACAAATCGCGAATATTGAAGTGCCGCGGAAGCAAATTGGTCAACCGTTGATAAATTGTCTCTGGAGATTCTGTATAGCGCATCAGCTCATTCAACATTCGATTCAAATCATGTTTTTCCAACGAAAAAACAGTTTTCAGATCATCGACCAATTGCTCTTCGGGCAACAAAATCGCTCCCGCAAAATAAGAGGCATAAAAATTATTCAACAATTGATCAAACGATTCGAAACTCGCCCAAGAAAAAGTATATAATCGCTCTTTCAATGCTAAATAGTTGTAGCCAATTTCTTTAGCCAAAATGAATCGTTTTTGATCTCGATCGGTCTGCGAATTGATGAACAACTTCTTTTTTGTTTCGATAAAAATCGACCTCAATTTTGCCAAATCCTGAGGCATTATTGTGGCGAAGTCTTCCAAAATAATCTCGTAACCAAACTCTTCTCGCAAAACCTCTTCCATCCAATCATCGGTAATTTCTACAGAAGGTCGATCGGCATATTCTTTCAAGAATTTCTTGGCTTTTTGTTCTATTTCTGGAAAATAATTATCATTTGCCTCTTGATACGATCGCAGAGCAGCCAAGAAAAAACTTTCGCGCGTGAGGTTGTAATTATTTGCAATTTCGATGACGGTCGAAATAAAAGCGTTCACCTTTGCAGGCGCATTGGAAATGATTTCGATCAAATTTCGCTCTTCAATTCCAAACAATTCCAGCGGAATTTCTTTCAGAAGGTTGCTTTGCAAAATTTCTCCAATCGGCGCCAAATTTTTGTCTAATCGCAGCGAAACCAACTCATCATAATCTACCTCCAAAGCTTCGGCGAGCAAGATTATTTTATCTGTTTTCGGATACTTTTTCCCTTTTTCTATTTCATTCAAATAGGATTTCGACAGCCCAGTAATCTTCGATAATTTGAATAGCGACAAATCTTTATCGGTTCGTAACTGCTTGATTTTCAATCCAAAAATTAATTTAATATAATCTTCTCGCATTTTTTCTGTCTAAACATTTGGTAAAATAAAACGAAAATTACTAATTTAGCGAACGTTCGCTGGTAAACTATTTTTCGTTTATCAAAAATAAGCAAAACATGAAACAACAACCATATAAAAACTAGAATTCGTAGGGGTTAAAAACGAAAAACATATCATCATAAACAATGAAGAAATATCAGGCTCACTATTTGACCTTGGTTTATATTTTTCCATAATGCACACACGTTACTTTCCAATCAAAGTGAGCCTTATTTCAATCTTCCAAAATTAGAACAGCAGGAGGAAGCGATTCTGTACAAAAAGACAACTCATCGACAACAGCCATGGCAGAAAGTACAGAAACCGCTCCATTCAATTAATTAAAAAACACTCGTATTCTTTTTGTTTTATCAGAAAAAACATCCGCTTCGGTTGAAACGGATGTTTTTAATTTACAACATGATGACATCTTTTATTTTGGCTACTTGTTTGTAAAAATCAATAACTTCGTCTGCATCTATTGCCTTGTATTTCACGGTAATCGAAGTATATTTTCTACTTTTAGAAGCTTTATAGTCGTAGCTTGGATTTACATCTTTGAAGATTGTTTTTACCTCCTTCATCGTTTCTTCGCTCGATGGATAAATGAATTTGAACATATATTCTGAAGGAAAATTCTCTACATCTTCTAACCGCTCTTTGAATTTCGCATAAAATTCATCTTCGTTCTGAAAATCTTCTGGGATAGATTGAAAATCTATATTGATATTGTCTGCCATATTCTTTTGTTTTAAATCTTTATATTCAATAACCGTACCCATCAGAAAAACGGTGTCATTATTACCTGTAAATCTGACAGTCGTTACTTTTCGAAATCAATCGAGCTTCTTATAAAAAAAGGAGGCGATTTTCATAAGAACGACGCGAGAAACCTTCAACTTAAAAATATGATTAATAAATTTATTAATGATTCAATTTTTACAAATAAATACTAAATTTGAGTTCGATTTTATCCTATGGAAAATTTCATCAATCATTTGAAACAGGTTTGTCCTTTTACGCTTGAGCAGTTAGAACAAGTTTTGGTGTTGGTAAAGATGGTCGACTATGCTAAAAATGAAACCATACTGAGAGAAGGTGAAATTTCTGAATATTTCTATTTCATAGAAAAAGGTCTTGTGCGGTCCTATACAGTTGACGAGATGGGCAAAGAACACGTCATCCAGTTTGGGCCAGAAAACTGGATAGTCAGCGACCGCTATTCTACGCTATGTCATCAGCCAGCAAAATTTACGATCGAAACAATAGAAGAGAGTAAAATTATCCCCATAAGTCTGAAAATCCAATCGAAGATTCACGAAATCAATCCCGAATACATGAAAGGCATGAATATTCTGTTGCACAATCATGTGAGACATTTACAAGACCGAATCAATTTATTATTAAGTGCATCGGCCAAAACTCGCTATCAAGAATTTATAAAATTGTACCCGAACCTCTTGCAAAGAGTGCCGCAATGGATGATTGCGTCTTATTTGGGGATTACGCCAGAGAGTTTGAGTCGAGTAAGAAAAGATATTGCAAACAATGGTTAAATACAGCTTCCCGATTTTTGTAAAAGAGAAAAAACGGTTCAAACACCTCACGATTCTCCTCAATTTAGGCATCTTGGCTTTTATTTCGGCCATTTCTTACCTCTTGGTCATCAATGATTGGCTAGAAAACAGCTTGGTATGGATTGTTTATGTACTGGTGATGGCAACCTTTGTCGCCTATCTCAACAAATTATTTGTGAGAGAAAAATACTCTCCGGAAGGTAGCCTGAACGGCGAATTGTCTTTTTATCGAGACAAAATAATGATTGGCGAAAACATTATTCTCATCGACCAAATACGCCTTTTGAACATCAAAAATGATGATTATGTAGGCAAAGAAGTGAGAGAGTTTGGCGAATTCAAACGTGAGGAAGGCTCATTTGGGGTGAACAATAGCATTACGATACAAGATCGACAACAAAAATTCTTCGAAACCCGATTCAAACAAGAATCGCGCAAAGAGTTTGATAAAATGCGTCCTATTCTGCTCGAATATGCCAAAAAAGGGATATTAGACTATGAAGATTTGGTGTATCTGCTGAAAATTGAATACGACATCGACAAAAACGAATTGAAACAACAGATGCGCAACGATTGATTGCCCGTCGATAAACAATAAAATTTTTATATTATGGAACCGAACAAAGAATGGTTGAATCTTTTGAATCAGAAAAAAGATTTTTTACAAGCTCCAATCGATTTGGACAAATATTTCTCGCAAGATGAAATCGCAGGCTATGCGCTAAATGTGGTAGAAATGGGCGAATTTACCTCTACCTCTGGTAAATTGGTCGCTGTAGATCCGTTGGGATTTGTCATCACAGAAGAAAGCGAAGCATTTTTCGAAAATGCACCAGTGGGAATTTTCAAAACCTATGCTTCTTTCATCACCTTGGATCATCCAGAAGAAGAGGAAAAGGCACATTTAATCGCTTCGTACAAAATCCAATTTTCTGACGAGAAACCAACGCATTACCGTGAAGCTTTGAGAGGAAACGAAGATTTGGCGAGCTTACAAGAAGACGAATATTTTGGTTTCAATACCGATAGTGGTTTAGCGGCTATTTTCGATCAAGATGCTTTTCCTCAAATAACAGCGCAGATCGATAAAATCGAAAACAAATCGGAAGAGGCTAATCTATACGACGATTATTTTGAAGCCTTGTTCAAAGAGAACTTGAAAGCGAATCCAGAAATGCAATCAGAAGAGGGCGATTGGATCAACTGGAGCGTGCCAGAATCGAACTACCACTTCCCTATTTTCCAGGCTGGTTTTGGCGAAGGCGTTTATCCGGTGTATTTTGGATACAACGACAAGAACGAGATTGTTGCATTATACGTCCATTTCATCGATGCCGAAATGGAAATTGATGAAGATGAAGAGTTTTTAGATTAAAAAATTTCAGCAAAAAATAATAAAGCTGTTTCGTTTACTTCAGCGAGACAGCTTTTTTGTGGTATAAAAAAACCAAGCCAATGTTGCTTGGTTACTGTTTTGGTATGATGATTTATTTATCTATACTTCCCATCACACGTTGCATAAAAGTATTGGCTGCCTCGCGCTCGTCCATTCCATCTGCAAGCATTTGTTGCATTTCCATCGCTCCACAAATATTGGAGATGATTTCACCTATTGCTTCTTGCTCATCTTCTTTTACTGCACGGCAATCTGCGTAAGCTTCTAAAACCTCCAACGCAGCTTCCATTTGTTCTGTTGAAACAGTTTTGGCTAAATTTTTAAATACGGGTAACTTCATTGTATAATTCTTTTACAGCTTCTATTTTAGACGCGGTTACTTGACCTACTTTTTCTCCATTTTTGAAAATAGCAAAGGTTGGTAAATTTGGAACATCTGCCAATTTTCTAGATTCCACAAATTTTTCGGCATCCACATACACAAATTGTGCATTGTCTGTTTCGCTTGCCATTCTTTTGAATTTTGGTTTCACCAAACGGCAATTTCCACACCATCCGGCACCATATTGTACCACGACCAAATCGTTGTCTGCTACGATTTGAGCTAAGTTATCTTCTTGTAATTCAATTAATTCCATGATTAAGTTTTGTTTTATAATATTTCACAAAAAAGGCTGTCCAAAGTACATTTAGGTAAAACCTACACCACCCAAACAGCCTTTATTTTTTTGCTCAAACGAGCTAATTAGTTTTTAGCTAAATAAGATGCAACACCTTCTTTGGTCGCGTTCATCGCTTCTTTACCTTCTTCCCAGTTTGCTGGACAAACTTCACCGTATTTTTCTACGTGTAGAATCGCATCTAACAAACGTACATACTCGTCGATGTTACGTCCTAAAGGTAAATCGTTGATTGTTTCGTGACGAACTACTCCATTTTTGTCGATGATAAAAGTTCCGCGGTAAGCCACTGGAGCTCCTTCGAATTTCAAAGAATCGTTTTCTTCATTGTAAACGTAATCACCAGCCAATACTCCGTAGTCCATTGCGATAGTTTTTGCCAAATCTGCAACAATTGGGTAAGTTACACCTTCGATTCCTCCATTGTCTTTAGCGGTGTTCAACCATGCAAGATGCGTTTCTTCTGAGTCTACAGAAGCAGCAATCACTACGGCGTCTCTTTTTTCGAATTCAGCAAGTTTAGCTTGGAAAGCATGCAATTCTGTCGGACAAACGAATGTAAAATCTTTTGGATAAAAGAAGAATACAATGTTTTTCTCCCCGATTGGTAATTTGAAGTCTTCTACAATTTCATCTCCGTTGATTACTGCTGGAGCAACAAAATTTGGTGCTTTTTTTCCTACTAATGACATAATTCTAAGTATTTATTTATTAAATTATTTTTCTAAACTTTTCTACTACAAAGTTAAGCGCAGAACGACCGTTATCCTAATATTTCCAATATCAAATCCATATTTGAGAATAGATAATATCTATATCAGTCCATCAAAAACTTACAGCCTAAAGATAAGAAAATTTTCTTTGGATTGAAAATCATCTACAACATATAATTGTTAAGAAAGTTAGTAAATATTTAGAAAACAGTTCTATGAAACCGTTATTATTCATTACATTTGCAAAGCAAAAAAACAAATCTAACAAACATGACACAAGTTTCTTACGACCAACAATTGGCAAATCAGGCTGATGTAAGGAAAAACACGGTTGAATTAATAAAAATTGTAAGCGATTTATGGTACGACAAATCAATAGAATTGTTGATTTTCCGTAATCAATTGATCGACAAAAATGTAAGCGAAATTTTGAACTTGCACGATTACGCAACCCAATTCGTAAACAAACCGCTAGATATAGCAACAACTCTAAAAATAGCTAAAGCAATAAATAACAAAGACTTACCACCATCGAGAATCGATCTTGGTAAGCTTTCTTACGAATATACAAAAGAGGGAGCAACAGACGAAAACGAATTCATCAACAAGAAATTGAGCGAAGCTTCTAACCAAGAAGAAATCGAGCCCAAAGATGTTGTTTTATATGGTTTCGGACGAATTGGTCGCTTGTTGGCTCGCGAATTGATGTCTAAAGTGGGCAAAGGACAACAATTACGCCTAAGAGCGATTGTAACTCGTGACAAAAATGACGCGACGTTGATCGAAAAACGCGCTTCTCTATTGCGTTACGATTCTATTCATGGAGATTTCGACGGTTCTGTAATTGCAGATCCAGAAAATAATGCACTAATCATCAACGGGACAACCGTCCATTTGATCTCTGCTGCACAGCCAGAAGATGTAGACTATACGGCTTACGGTTTGAATAATGTGTTGGTAATCGACAACACTGGCGCTTTCAAAGACGATGCAGCACTTAGCCGACATTTAGCTTCTAAAGGAGCATCACAAGTGATTCTTACAGCTCCAGGTAAAGGAGTTCCGAACATTGTGTATGGGGTAAATCACGAAGAATATTCGCCAGACGAAGTAAAATTTTTCTCTGCGGCTTCTTGTACAACCAATGCTATTACGCCAATCTTAGCTGTTATCGAAAACTCTTTGGGTGTTGTAAAAGGACATTTGGAGACGATACATGCTTATACCAACGATCAGAACTTGGTCGATAATATGCACAAAAAATATAGACGAGGTCGTGCCGCTGCATTGAACATGGTCATCACCGAGACTGGAGCTGGTAGCGCTGTGGCTAAAGCTTTGCCAAGCTTGGCTGGAAAATTGACTTCCAACGCGATTCGTGTTCCCGTTCCGAATGGTTCACTTGTTGTTTTGAATCTTGAATTTAATAAAAATACAAGCGTAGAAGAAATCAATCAGATTATTCAAAACGCTGCACTCGAAGGTGATTTGGTAGAACAGATTAAATATTCGATGAACAACGAATTGGTATCGTCTGATATCATCGGGACTTCTGCTCCTGCAATTTTCGACAGCAATGCGACTTTGGTTTCTTCTGACGGAAAAAATGGTGTTCTCTACGTCTGGTATGATAACGAATACGGTTACAGCCATCAGGTGATTCGTTTGGCCAAATATGTAGCTAAAGTAAGAAGATACACCTATTATTAATAGATAAACGTTATACACAAAAAGCTCGATTCTGCGAATCGAGCTTTTTGTTTTTTTTATTGGCTGAATAGGAGCGAGTTGAAATTCGATTTTATTTTTCGATCAAAACACCGTCTGCCATAAATTGAAATTTGATTTCTGGTTGCTTTATTTTTGCAATTTCTTCTTTCGATTTGCCTGCATCTTCTGCATAATGACGTAGTTTCTCTACCGAAACTTTTTCTAAATATGCCTTTCCATGCACGATCGCTTCTCTTCCATCAGCATCCAACGGGACAAAAAATCCATAATCTTTAAAACGAACATTCGCCTCTTTATTGGCATCAGACAAAGCCAAATTCATCCAACATCCTTTTTTCTTACAAACCGAATTGATGGTGGTCGCAAATTGTACATTTTGTATGGTGTCACCCTCTTTCAGATTGGAATATTTTGTCATCATGGCTTCTTTGCTCAAGACGTTTTTTGGGACAAAAGCTTCTCCAAACACATCGTAATGCTCCACTGGTTTTGCATTCACGTACACCACTGTGTCTTTGGCTGTAGCGGATTTTTGTGAGGTACAAGAAGCTAAACTTCCGATTGTCAATAGACTCAAGATTATTTTATTCATTATAATTGGATTTTGAATTGTGGTATATTTCGAATAACATTTTGATGTTTGAATAAGAATTTTTCAGCAATTCTTTCACTTCATAAGCTTTAACCCATTCTACTTTTTCGATGCCTTCTTCGGTTTGCGGTTGCGGCACGTCATTCCCATCGTGCGTTACATGAAACCAATGTGTTTTTTTGAGGATGTATTCTTTCTGAAAATAAATATGATACGTCGTGGTAATAAATTCGTCTAAGCTCAACTTATCTATTTTGCATTCCTCTTCTATTTCTCTGATGGCTGTGGCTTCTTTGCTTTCGCCTTCTTCCATTTTACCTTTTGGCAAATCCCACTTCCCAAGTCGGTATATTAACAGTATTTCATCTTGATTATTCTTCACAATTCCGCCCGCCGCTTCAACAATTTTGAAGTGATTCTGAAAATCGAACCACAATTCTTCTAGGTCGTCACTATATAGATTGATGACCGATTGATTCGAGTTTGCCATCAGATGCATGGCTTCGTCAATTTGAGAAGTGAAGTGGTACGGAATATTCTTCATTCCTTCTACTGCACGATCTGATAATAATAGACAACTGTCATTAAAAAAAACTTTGTACATTTGGCATGTTTGCTACAAATTTATTAAAAACAAGTTAAAGTATGAAGGTAAATACCGAGAAAGTAAAATTTAATAAAAATCAACAAGAAACCTATGAATTTTTGTTGAATATGGAAAATTATAAACAATTGATGCCAGAGGACACCAATTTTTTCGAAGTGCACGATTCTGGTAAAGGTTTTACAGTTGGTGTAGGCTCGCTGCCAAAAGTAGGTATGCGATTGAAAGAAACCGAAGCACCTTCTAAAATTGTTTTCGAATCACCAACGCCAAATTTCGAGTATTACCTCACGGTCAATATAGACGCTGTGGACGAAAATTCATCGGAGGTATCTTTGGATTTTGACGGAAAATTCAACATGATGATCGAAATGATGGCTAAAAAACCATTGACATCGTTTATAGAAACCATTTCAGAAAATTTGAAAAAAATCTAACCGAATTGATTACAATTCAATTCGAAACTGCTAAATTATGGACTAATTTAGCAGTTTATTTTTTCTCACCACCAAAGCCCGATAAAATGCAGCCGAACAGATGACAACATGAGCAGAATGAATTTTATAAAACCCATCTTATTATTAAGTTTTTTTACACTATCGCTCTCGATCTCTAAGGCGCAATACCTTAATGTCTCTGGGGAATACACCGATGAGAAATTGATAAAAGATATCTTTATCGGTAATGAAAATAGGAATTGTATTACGGTAGAAAATATCAAAATTACAGGTTGGGATTTTGGGGAGAATGACAAAAGTTATGGTTACTTCGAAAAAGGCAGTTTGGATTTCCCGATAGAAAAGGGAATTCTATTGACCACTGGTCGTCTAAAAGAAGCGGTCGGACCCAACAATAAAATTATTAGCAGTACATCCAGAGATTGGAAAGGTGATGAAGATTTAGAACGCGCATTGAACATCAGCAATTCTACCAACGCCACTATATTAGAATTCGAATTTACCATGTCGAAAGGCACGCGTATTAGTTTCGATTATCTCTTTGCCTCAGAAGAATATTTAGGACCGGGAAGCACAGGAAATTGTAGCTATAGCGATGGATTTGTTTTCTTAATAAAAAAGGCAGATACCGACGAACCCTATAAAAATTTGGCAGTCTTACCCAATACCACTATTCCGGTTTCGGTAAATACCGTAAATGGGCCTGGAGGACGATGTGCCCCAGTGAATCCTCAATTTTTCGATCGGTTCAATCCTTTTGAATCGCCCACCAACTTCAACGGGCAAACCAAAATGCTTACGGCAACTACCGAAATAGAACCAGACACCAAATATCACCTGAAAATTGTAATCGCTGACCATAATAACGGATATTATGATTCTGGCGTATTCTTGCGCTCGGGTAGTTTTACTGGGCATGTCGATTTGGGACCAGATTTGTTTTCTGAAAATGAGGACGGACTTTGCCCTGACGAAACGCATACCATAGACGCTAGCATAGACGGTGCAACAGCATATCAATGGTACAAAGACGGAGAACTCTTGAAAGGCGCAAACAATCCACAGCTTGAAGTTTTTGAAACGGGCTATTACGAAGTAGAGATCCTCTTAGACGGTTGTATTTTGAAGGGAAATAAAACGGTAGAAGTACAGCCAGTCCCAGAAATAAAAACCACAACTTTCTCGATTTGTGATGATGATTTTGACGGCAACTATGCGATTTCTTTGCGCGATTACCTGCACGAAATCATAAGCAATTATACCTATGGGATGTATATAAAGTTTTATGAAAAACGTGAGGACGCTGAGAATGATGATGAGAATGATTTAGACCAAAATGAATACTTATTCGATTCGGTTTCACAGACTATTTTTGCAAGAATACAATCGGGGCGTTGCCCAGTAAAAATCGTTCCTATTACACTGGAGGTTGGATTTCTAAGTGAAGTAGAACCCATACCGCCAACTGAGCTTTGCGATGAGGATTTGGATGGAAAAATTGAGCTTGATATAGATGAATCTCTAACCGATTTCTTTACAGATTTGGAGTACAGTCCAACCTATTATTTATCGGAATCTGATGCCAAGAATGGTATAAATTCTATCAATACGATCATCATCTCTTCGGATACAGACATTTATGTACGTTACAAACAGCCTAATCGCTGTGAAAATATCATGAAAGTCGAATTCCTTTTCAAACAAGGAAAAAAAACAGAACTATTGTCCGATCAAATGATTTGCAATGGTACAACTACCACCTTAGATGCTGGAGAAGATTTTGACTCCTACCTTTGGCTGCACAATGGTGCTACGACATCGTCTATAGAAAATGTAGCAGCTGGAAGTTACCAAGTGCGATTGGAATGGAACGGCTGTTTTTATACCCAAACGGTAGAGGTGAAAGAAATCGAAGAAATCAGCATTGATCTTGTTGATATTCAAGGATCTACAGTTACTGTAATAGCTTCTGGTGGTAATATACCATATCGCTATGCGCTGGACGGTGGTTCTTTTCAGTCTTCTAATGTGTTTACGAATGTTTCTTTAGGTATGCATACCGTTTACGTAAAGTCATCTACTGATGATTGTAATGCTGTTGAGCGAGCTTTTTCGGTGATTCAACTTAGCAATGCGATTACACCAAATGGTGATGGTTTGAATGATGTTTTGGATTATGCGCAATTGTTACAAAAAACGAATCCGAAATTGACGATTTACGACCGTTATGGAATGGTAATTTTTGAAGGTAACCAACAAAATCAATTCATTTGGGATGCTAAATTAAATGGTATTCCATTGGAGACAGGAAGTTATTGGTATGTGGTTGAATGGACAGAGCCTACATCCAATCAGCATCAAAAAGTAAGCGGTTCGATTTTGCTAAAAAATAAATAATAAAAATTGTACAAATAAATGATTTTTGCGTAGGGAAAACTGCAACAATTTCATGCATGCTTTTAGCCCGTTGCTTGACAAGGCGGTGTTGGTTACAGTTTTTATTCTAAAATATCCCTTATTTTACTAAAGATAATTTCATCATTATCTATATAAGTTGATACATATAAGATGAAATTTGATTCATTATCAATCATAATTGACAACGAATATTCGTATAATTCTCTTTTCGGAATTATTTTTTCTAGAAAATTAACTTATCTTTTGTTTCTTCCACCTGTAAATTCACTAGAGATATTAAATGTAGAGAAGTTAATATTAAAATCGTTTTCTAAATAATAATTAGTCAAAAAAAGGTATTTTCCGTCATCTTTTTCCGCAATTAATAGGATAAACTCTACAGATTCATCATATTGTTTTTTTATTTTTAATATTTCGGGTAACTTCTTAACATATGCTCCACACCACCAACCAAATGTGTATATCAAAGTCTTAGGTTTCTTTGACTGTTGTATAATTTTTTTCAATTCATCTTCATTTAAAGAATATATATCATTTCTAATCTGATTATTCACTTTATAAAGAAGTGAATCATAATTTTCGATTTTTAATGCTTATAATTTATTCTGAGCATAGCGATTTTTTGAGAAAAAACACAAGAAGAAAAATGTTAATACAAAAATATTTTTCATAATCTTGATTTTTAAAATGTTTAAAAATTAAATATTTAAGTAAGCTTATTTTTCTAAAGATATTATTAAACATTTAATAATTATAAAAACATAAAAAAAATTAATTAATTCTAAATATAAAAAGGGGAATCTTGCGATTCCCCTTTTTATATTGATTTAGAATGATTTCTTATTAAGCACCCTCCATAGATTTTTCGTATCGTTTACGGTCTACCTCTTTCAGGTGAATTTTTCGTAATCGGATATGGTTTGGCGTTACTTCTATGCATTCATCTGCTTGGATATATTCCATACATTCTTCCAAAGACATTTCTATTTTCGGTGCAATAGAAGTGGAGTCGTCTTTACCAGCTGCCCGCATATTGTTTAGTTTTTTGGCTTCGATCACATTCACCACCAAATCGTTGTTTCTGGCATGTTCGCCAACAATCATTCCTTCGTAGACCTCTTCACCAGGTTCGATAAAAAATTTACCACGATCTTGTAATTTGTCTATAGAATATGGTGTAGACGTCCCTTGATCTTTCGAAATGATGACTCCTGCAGAACGCCCTGCAATACTTCCTTTGAAAGGTTTGTATTCGTTGAAGGTGTGCGCCATTACTGCTTCGCCTGCTGTAGATGTAAGAATCATCGAACGTAAACCAATTAATCCACGCGATGGAATTTCGAATTCTAAATGTTGCACCCCTTCTTTGGCTTCCATTACCAGCAAATCACCTTTGCGTTGGGTCACCAAATCAATTGCTTTTGAGGCATAATGGTCTGGTACATCGATAACCAAAGTTTCGTATGGTTCACATTTTACCCCGTCTATCTCTTTGAAAATTACTTGAGGTTGCCCAACGGTCAATTCATAGCCTTCGCGACGCATGGTTTCTATCAACACCGATAAATGCATGATTCCGCGTCCGTAAACCAACAGCGTATTCGAATCTTCGGTAGGTTCTACGCGCAAAGCCAAATTGCGTTCGAGTTCGTCTTCCAATCGTTCTACCAAATGCCTAGAGGTCACATATTTTCCGTCTTTGCCAAAAAACGGTGAATTATTGATTCCGAAAGACATGTTCATCGTAGGTTCGTCTATGTGCATCACAGGCAAAGCTTCAGGATGCTCTGCATCGGCAATTGTATCGCCAATCTGAAAACCATCGATTCCTACTACGGCACAAATATCGCCTGCTGCAACTTCTGTAGCGCGTTCTTTGCCCAATCCTTTGAAAGTGTATAATTCTTTTACTTTGTGTTTTTTGAAAGTTCCGTCTGGCTTTGCCAATGCAATCCAATCGCCCTCTTTTATGGTTCCGCGCGTTACTTTTCCGACGGCAATTCTTCCTAAAAATTTTGAATAATCCAGTGAAGTTATTTGCATTTGCAATGGTCCCTCCTGAGCTAAAGGCGCTGGGACGTGTTCTAAAATTCCGTCTAAAAGTGGTGTAATATCCTGGCTTGGAACGTTCTCTGTATTGAACCATCCTTGTTTTGAAGAGCCGTAGAAAGCTGGGAAATCGAGTTGCTCTTCGGTAGCATCTAAATTGAAAAACAATTCGAAAACCTTATCGTGTACCTCGTCTGGTCTACAGTTTTCTTTGTCAACTTTGTTGATGACCACAAGAGGTTTCAGCCCTAAATCTAAAGCTTTTTTCAGCACAAAACGCGTTTGTGGCATTGGTCCTTCGAAGGCGTCTACCAGCAAGATAACACCGTCTGCCATCTTCAACACGCGTTCTACTTCACCTCCAAAATCGGCGTGGCCCGGCGTATCGATCACATTTATTTTTACGCCTTTGTACTCTACTGCGGCGTTTTTAGAAAAAATAGTAATTCCTCGTTCGCGTTCGATATCGTTGTTATCCATAATGAGATTACCGTTTTCTTGGCTTTCGCGAATGTTGATGGTGCTGTGCAGAATTTTGTCTACCAAGGTTGTTTTACCGTGGTCTACGTGTGCGATAATCGCTATATTTCTAATGTTTTGCATTCTAAAATATTATGGGTGCAAATTTACGATAAACTAATCGTTTATCACCATATTTTCTGTTTTATTTAAGCAAAAAACTCTCTCCGAATTAAAAAATTTAAATTCTGTTGTTCTATAATTTTATCACCTTTGATGATGTGTTGGCGCAAGGTTCTTGATGGGAAAGATTAATGCGTGATTATTCAGTTATTAAAAAAATAGTTTCGATGATTAATAAAAAAAGACCGAAATCTCTATAGAAAAGTGAAGACAACAAAAAAAGCCTTACCGAAATAAGACTTTGCGTGACCTGGCTGGGGCTCGAACCCAGGACCCCAACATTAAAAGTGTTGTGCTCTACCAACTGAGCTACCAGGTCTAGTTTTGTATTAAAACAAAGAAATTGTTCATCAAAAAGATACTCAAAAAAAACAGAAACTTGTGACCTGGCTGGGGCTCGAACCCAGGACCCCAACATTAAAAGTGTTGTGCTCTACCAACTGAGCTACCAGGTCTACAATAGTCTATAGCTTCTTGTAATTTTTGATGCAACTTCTGTGCCCACGACTGGATTCGAACCAGCACATCCAAAGGGACACCACCCCCTCAAGATGGCGTGTCTACCAATTCCACCACGTGGGCAATCTTGTGACCTGGCTGGGGCTCGAACCCAGGACCCCAACATTAAAAGTGTTGTGCTCTACCAACTGAGCTACCAGGTCTTACAAATTGCGAGTGCAAATATAGAGTTATCTTTCGATATTAAACAAACGTTTCGAAAACTTTTTTTTAATATTTTTTTTAATTGTTTGATTTAAAAAATGATGCAACTTTGCAAAAATGATCTCCTCATGAATATTTCACTTATTGGGTATATGGGAAGCGGAAAATCTACGGTAGGGAAATTGTTGGCAAGCGCAATTCACTATTCGTTTTATGATTTGGATGCACTTATCGAAAAAGAAATCAACAGTTCTATTGCTGATTACTTTCGAGATAAAGGCGAAATCGCTTTCCGTAAATTAGAACACGAGCTGTTGCAACACGCCTTAACGCTCCCCAACACTGTATTGTCTCTTGGTGGTGGCACTCCTGTCTATTACAACAATATGGAATTGATCAACAATTCATCGTATTCGGTCTATTTGCAAACCACTATCCCTACGCTTACTCAACGGCTTGTAAAAGAGAAATCGCAACGTCCGATGTTACAACATTTGACCGACGAAAATTTAGCAGAATTCATCGCAAAACACCTGTTCGAGCGTCGAACGTTTTACGAGCAAGCCAATTTTATTTTGAACACGAAAGATCGGGACGAAAAAACAATTACGAATCTGTTGCTCGATCATCTTCGTCATCAAAAAATTCTCCAGCAATGAATTCGTCAAGATCTCGTCGGTCTTTCTTCGTCGGTCTGCCTTCGCCTCTTTCTCGGTAATAATCTTGCGACATTCGTCTGAGCTCGAGCAATTCGTACTCCTCTTCCGGGGTGGTATCGAGGATGTGTAAACTCAGCAACTTGGCTCCTATCCTACTTTTAGGAATTTGCAAAATTTTACACGAGAGGTTGATCTGATCTTTTTTTATTTGCAATTCATCGCCTTCTATCAATTCTCTAGAGGCTTTTGCCACGTCTCCGTTTACTTTTATTCTGTTTTTCTTACAGGCGTCTGCTGCCAAACTTCTGGTTTTATAATAGCGTACACTCCACAAAAATTTATCCAATCGCATAGTCTCTTCGTATTTTTAAGCTTATAATTTCTTAATTTTGTTTAAATTCGCAAATTAGAAAGAAATTCAATTATAATGATTAAAAAATATACCGTTGCCTTGATGGCTTCTTCGCTTTTGATCGGATTTACCGCTTGTAAAAACGATGATGATGATAAAAATGAAGTAGAATCGTATGTAGAAGTATCTCAAGCTGAACGCGATGCCTTGGATGATGATGCCATACAAAAATTCTTATCGAACCATTATTTTCATCCGATAAACGGAAAAATCACCACGAAAGATACCATTGTAGGAACCAATCCAACAACAGGTATCAACGATGATGATTACAAAACTTTGGATGAATTTGCACAAAAAGATGCCAAAGGTGTTATCTATGTGTTGAATCCAAATGCGACTGCCGAAGGGCGTTCTGTGATCAATAATGAAAACGACTCTATTCTATTGCATGTAGAAGCTCGTCACTTCAGACCAACACAATTGTCTACCAAGCGTTATTACTTCAACAGTATGTTGCCATATTCGACTACGGTAGAAACGAATATTCCGTTGAAAGATCCATCTTTTTATTACTATCCATTGACGCAATCGCTTATTGATTTGGGTTACAAAAAAGAATACTTCGAATTGCCGAATTTTGTAGAAGGGCTTAAACAATTCAAATCTACCGAGCGAGACCCGAACGATTTGTACCATATGCAAGGCGTAATTATTTTACCTTCTCGTTTGGCATTTGCTCGTCGCAAAGCCTTTGTAGGAAGCGGAATTACCGATAGTGGTGATATAGGATATCGAGATAGAAGTTTTATCTTCTCGTTCGAATTACTGAAAGTTACCGATCGTAAAAAATAGAAATAAAAATCCACAGAAAGGCCAACATTATCGTTGGCTTTTTTTATTTTCGTATTCACAATACATAATTATGGAGCCAATATATCATTCTATACTGGATAACGATTTTTATAAAATCACCATGCAATTTGCCGTGACAAAATTGTATCCAGACGTACAAGCCAAATACGCCTTCATCAACCGTGGAAAACACGAATTTCCCGAAGGTTTTGGCGAAGAACTAAAAAAACAAGTTCGAGCAATGGCCGAGCTCGCTCTTACAAAAGAAGAAAAAAAATATTTGCAAGACAATTGTCCGTATATCAGTCCGTCTTATTTAGACTTTCTACAAGGTTACCGATTCGACCCAGACGAGGTGAAAATTACCCAAGACGGAACAGATTTGCAAGTTCATGTCGAAGGCAATTGGTATCGAACAATACTTTGGGAAGTGCCACTGCTGGCGCTCATCTGCGAATTGTATTACAAAATGACCAAAGCCGAACGCATATCTGATGAAGAGGTAAAACAAAGAACAAGCGACAAAATCGATTTGTACAATCGCTTAGATGCCAACGTTGCCGATTTCGGAACGCGCAGAAGACACTCGTACGAGGTGCACGATTTGGTAATGCAAGAATTGACCACCCACACGGGTAAAAGTTTTGTAGGAACATCGAATGTGCATTTTGCTCATAAATACAATGTGAAACCAATTGGAACGCACGCCCATGAATGGTTCATGTTTCACGGCGCAAGATTTGGGTACAAAATTGCCAACGCCATAAGCCTAGATCGTTGGGTGAAAGTTTTCTATGGCGATTTGGGTATTGCGCTTTCTGATACGTATACCAGCGAAATTTTCTTCAGGCAATTCGACAAAAAACATTCGAAATTGTTCGATGGCGTTCGACACGACAGCGGCGACCCAATCGAATTTGCAAAAATGACTATCGCCCATTACGAAAAAATGGGAATCAACCCGTTGCACAAAACCATCATATTTTCTGATGGTCTAAATTCTGAGAAGGTCGAAACCATCAGTAATTTCTGTAAAGGTAAAATTGGAATTTCTTTCGGAATTGGAACAAACCTCACCAACGATGTCGGATTGAGAGCGATGAACATCGTGATGAAACTGACCGAAATTTCTTCTTACGATTTGCCTTGGACTGGTGTGGTAAAACTGTCTGACGAAGGAAACAAACACACGGGCAAACCGCGTGATATCGAATTGGCAAAAGAAATTTTACAATTGGGCGATATCGAAAAACACGACGAAGTGTTGCAATAAGAAAAGCTAAATAGTTGAGGCTGTAACAATTTGTTCAACTGCCACGCCAAGCTCGTTGGTGAAGAATTTGCATAATGCTTCAGACGATTTGAGCCTGACAATAATTGGACTTTTGATACAGCCTCCTCAATTTTTATTAATCTATTTTTTCTATTATCTCAAACTTTTTGGCATTTTTTACCTTTTGCTTGGTCAACGCCAAATTGATGACTTCTTTCATTTCGGTAACGTAATGGAATTTCAACCCTTTCAGATAACTTTTCTTGATGTCTTCTACGTCTTTTCTATTATCCTCACAAAGAATAATTTCTTTAATTCCAGCACGCTTAGCTGCCAAAATTTTCTCTTTGATTCCGCCCACTGGCAACACTTTCCCACGTAAAGTAATCTCACCTGTCATTGCTAAATTGGCTTTTACTTTGCGTTGAGTGAACGAAGAAACCAAAGAAGTGAGCATGGTAATTCCGGCAGATGGTCCGTCTTTCGGGGTTGCACCTTCAGGAACGTGAATGTGAACTTTGTAATTTTCGAAAACATTTGGGTCTATATTCCACTCCTCGGCATTTGCGCGTATATATTCCAACGCAATTGTTGCCGACTCTTTCATCACATTTCCCAAATTTCCAGTAATGGATAATCCGCCTTTACCTTTAGACAAAATCGATTCGATAAACAAAATATCGCCTCCAACGCTAGTCCAAGCCAGACCAACCACCACGCCAGGCGTTTCGTTGTTCTCGTATCGATCTGCTGTGATTGATGGACCTAAGATTTGCTGAATTATTTTTTCTGATAAATGAGGATCGTATTCGATTTCCATTGCTAAATTTTTCGCACCATAACGCACAATTTTAGCAATGAGTTGGTTGAGTTTTCGAACTCCACTTTCTCGGGTATATCCAGTAATGATGTACTCTATCATCTCAACAGACAAAATAATATCTCCATCTTTCATTCCATGTTCTCGTAATTGTTTCGACAACAAATGACGACGAGTAATTTCTATTTTCTCTTCGATGGTATAGCCCGAAATATTGATCATTTCCATTCGATCTCTCAAAGGCGAAGGAATATTACTGATGTTGTTCGCTGTTGCGATGAAAAACACGCGAGAAAGGTCGTAACCAAGTTCTAAAAAATTATCATAGAAACTGGTATTTTGCTCAGGATCTAACACTTCTAACATGGCAGAAGATGGATCGCCGTGTGCACTCGACGACATTTTATCGATTTCGTCCAACACAAAAACAGGGTTCGACGATTCTGCTTTTTTGATCGACTGGATGATTCGACCTGGCATGGCGCCGATATAGGTTTTTCGATGTCCTCTAATCTCCGATTCATCGTGCAATCCTCCTAAAGACATTCGAATGTATTTGCGCCCAATGGCTTCTGCAACCGACTTCCCGAGTGAAGTTTTTCCCACCCCGGGAGGTCCGTACAAACACAAGATTGGCGAACGCATATCGCCCTTCAATTTCAAGACGGCTAAATGTTCGATGATGCGATTTTTCACATCTTCTAATCCGTAATGGTCACGATCCAAAATGCGTTGTGCATTCTTCAAATCGAACTGATTTTGCGTGTATTCGTTCCAAGGCAACTCGAGCAAAAATTCTAAATAATTGCGTTGGATGTTGTGCTCTGGCATTTGCGGACTCAATCGAGCCAAACGATTGATTTCTTTTTCGAAATGCAACGCCACCTCTTCCGACCATTTTTTGCTCTTCGCCTTTTCGCGCATTTCTTCCATCTCCGACTCGGCTGTATTGCCGCCCAATTCTTCTTGTATGGTGCGCAACTGCTGATTCAGAAAATATTCTTTTTGCTGTTGATCGAGTACGCGATGCACTTTGTTGTGAATATTTGATTTCAGTTCCAATTTTTGCAATTCCAAATTCATATAGCGCAACACCTCCATTGCTCGATGTTTGATGTCAGAAATTTCGAGAAGATCTTGCTTTTCTGAAATGGATAAAGTAAGATTGGTTGCGATAAAATTGATCAAGAATCGATCGCTTTCAATATTTTTCAGGGCTTCTGCTGCTTCGGTTGGGATCATCGGATTTTTTTCGATAATCTGATACGAAAATTCTTTCATCGATTCGATGATGATCGGAAATTCTTTGTTTCTTGAAGAAGGATTTTTCTCTTTCAGCACCTCTATTTCTGCCTTGAAATAAGGAAGTTCTTCTACGAAATTCACAATATTGAAACGCTTTATCCCCTGAAGAATCACCGTAATATTACCATCTGGTAATTTGATCATTCTCAGAATCTTTGCCATGGTACCAATAGTGAAAACCTCGTCGGTGTTCGGATCTTCGATGCTGATGTCTTTCTGCGCTACCACGCCTACCAAACCATTGTTTTTGTGAGCTTCGGTAAGCAATCTTATCGATTTGTCTCGACCTGCTGTAATGGGCGTCACCACTCCTGGAAACAACACGGTATTGCGCAGCGATAATATCGGTAAAACCTCTGGCAAGTTTTGTTTTTGTAATTTATTTTCTTCGTCCCTGCTCATGAGCGGGATTAATTCGATTTCTTCTCCCATT
Organism: Vaginella massiliensis; assembly: GCF_900089075.1. Taxonomy (GTDB): domain Bacteria; phylum Bacteroidota; class Bacteroidia; order Flavobacteriales; family Weeksellaceae; genus Weeksella; species Weeksella massiliensis_A. The sequence continues at coordinate 146,946 of NZ_LT593747.1, read as the reverse complement.
TTTTAAGTTTATGACAATTTGTCTACTATTTCTGTAAGACGACATTTATACCTCGATTATAATGCTATAAATCAAAACAAAAGCGAACTTAACGTATTCATAGTCAATTTGTTAATTTATACCATTACAAACGCATTCATTGTAACCAACTATTCTAGTCAAACCAAATGCCAAAGGAAACTACGCTGAAAGATTGGCATATTTGAAGAATTATTAGTATTTTAGGAACGTAAATAAAATCCTCTGAAATGGACACACAATATGAATCAAACCCACTGATAGATCGGTTACCGCCACATTTGAAACAATTCATCAAACCTCAAAATTACGAGGATTACACTCCTATAAATCAAGCGGTTTGGCGATATGTAATGCGTAAAAATGTAGACTATCTCTCGAAAGTCGCTCACGACTCTTATGTCGAAGGACTGAAAAAAACGGGGCTCGAAATCGACAGCATTCCGAATATGTATGGGATGAACCGAATTTTGAGAGAAATTGGTTGGGCTGCGGTTGCGGTAGACGGTTTTATACCGCCCAATGCTTTTATGGAATTCCAAGCCTACCATGTTTTGGTGATTGCATCAGACATCAGACAATTAGAAAATATTGAATATACCCCTGCTCCCGACATCATTCACGAAGGTGCTGGGCACGCCCCAATCATCGCCAATCCAGAATATGCAGAATATTTACGAAGATTTGGTGAAATTGGTTGTAAGGCCATTTCGTCTGCACATGATTACGAAATCTATGAAGCGATTCGCGAACTTTCGATTTTCGAAGAAGCCGAAGGAACACCAGAAGACGTCTTGGTAAAAGCGCGTAAAAGAGTGGATGATTTGCAAGCAAAAGTAGTTGAACCCTCTGAAATGGCACTCATTAGAAACTTGCATTGGTGGACGGTGGAATATGGTTTGATTGGAAGTTTGGAACAGCCCAAAATCTACGGTGCAGGTTTGTTGTCGTCTATCGGCGAATCTACTTGGTGTATGAGAGATGAAGTAAAAAAGATTCCATACGACATCAAAGCGGCTTACCAAGGTTTCGACATTACCAAACCTCAACCGCAACTTTATGTAACACCAGATTTTGCTCATCTCAGCCTGATTCTTGAAGAATTTGCCAATACGATGGCTGTGCGAAATGGCGGTTTGAGCGGATTGCAAAAACTCATCGACTCTAAAGCCTTAGGAACCATCGAACTTTCGACGGGGATACAAGTTTCTGGCGTTTTCACTCGAGTTATCGAACATAACGGAAAACCAGTTTATTACCAAACCACAGGACCTACCGCTTTGGCTTACCACGAGCGAGAACTCATCAATCACGGAACCGATTATCATCAAGACGGTTTTGGCTCGCCACTCGGCAAACTGAAAGGAATCAACTTGGCTATTGAAGACATGAGTCCGAAAGATTTAAGCGCATACAACATCTACGAAGGCAAGGTAACCCATTTGGAATTTGAGGGCGACATCACGGTAGAAGGAGAAATCATCACCGGAAGACGAGATTTGAAAGGAAAAATTGTTTTGATTTCTTTCAAGAATTGTACGGTTAAATATGGCGAAGAAATCTTATTCAGACCAGAATGGGGCGTTTACGATATGGCAATTGGTAAAAAAGTAATTTCGGCTTTCTCTGGACCAGCAGATTACAATAGTTTTGATATGATTTCGCATGTGCCGAGTTCGACCACCATTAAACCTAAAAAATCGCCAGAAAAATTAGCACTCGAGCAACTCTATCAACAAGTAAGAGATTATCGAAACAGCGACAAGCAGTCGGTGGCGTTGCACAGCGTTTTCGAAGAGGTCAAAACAAATCATCCAAAAGATTGGTTGTTGACCTTAGAAATCACCGAATTGGCACATCGAGAAAACGACAGCGATTTGCAGACCAGAGCTTTGCAATATTTGGAGCATTACAAACAAAATAATCCTGGACTTGCGCATCTGATTGATAATGGATTGGATTTAATTTTCGAAAAAGAAACTGTATGATGAACAGCATATCGATAAACGATGAATTGAACGAATTCAAATCGCAAGCTAAGAAATTTGGAAAAGTTATTACCAAAATAGAAAAAATAGGAAATGGCAACATGTCGGCGTTTAGAGTTTTTTACCATGAAAAAGACCACGACGACCTGAAAGAACAATTCTTTTGGCGTCACGACATGAACAAGCTATTGAAAATTTTTGAGGAGGAATATCACAAAACAGTCGGATTATAATTCGACTGTTTTGTTTATCAAAGCTTTGCGGTACAAATCTTCGTACATAGGCAAAATTATTTTCTTATCGAAACGCAAGGCTTGTTCTTTGGCTTCGTTACTGAAACGCGCCAACCTTTGCTGATCTTCTAAGATATAAATGGCTTTTTCTGCCATCATCGCTACATCACCAACCGGACAAACGAACCCAGTAATTCCATCCAAATTCACTTCAGGTATGCCACCTGCATTCGACGAAATCACCGGAACGCTCGCAGCCATTGCTTCTAAAGCAGCCAACCCGAAACTCTCTTGTTCGGAAGGCAATAAAAACAAATCGGCTGCCTTCAAAACATCATTCAGATCGCTTACCATACCCAAACTTTTTACTTTATCTTCAATTCCATATTCTTGAATCAGATTATCGGCCATCTCCCATTCTGGTCCTTCGCCCGCAATGATGAGTTTCGAAGGAATTGATTTTTGGATAAGATTAAATGTAGAAATCACATCTTGTATACGTTTTACTCGCCTCAGATTAGAAACATGCAAAATCACTTTTTCGCTTGGCAAAGCAAAATGACTACGACAGCAACCAAATTTTTCTGGTATATATTGCTCGTTGTCGATGAAGTTTGGCACCACTTGAATATCGTTGTTGATGTCGAAAGCATGGAGTGTATCTTGTTTTAGACTATCCGAAACAGCGGTTACAATATCAGACTCGTTGATCGAGAATTCGACCGCAGTTTTGTAAACCGGATGTTTCCCAACCAGGGTAATATCGGTGCCGTGCAAGGTGGTGACAACAGGTAAATTGTAACCTTTTCTGTTCAACATTTGTTTGGCAAAATATGCAGCATAAGCATGCGGAATTGCATAATGTACATGCACCAAATCTAACTGATATTGGAGAGTTTTTTCGTATAAAATTGTACTCAATGCCAGATCGTAAGGTTGATATTGGAACAAAGGATAAGTCTCGACATGAATACGATGAAAAAAAATATTCGGTAATTTGATGTTGAGTCGAGCCGGCATATTGGAGCTGAAGAAATGAACTTCGTGACCTTTTTCTGCCAAATCCATTCCCAATTCTGTTGCGACAATGCCACTACCGCCATAGGTAGGATAGCAAACAATGCCAATTTTCATCCTTTTTTTCATACGTCAAATTTAAGGGATTATTGCTTCATAAATTATATCGAGGATATTTTCTCGCACTTTTTTGCTCGACAACAAATTGTTTTCGACGCTAATGTTTACTCTATTCGATAAGAAAACGTAGACCACATTATATTTCGGGTCTACCCAAATCATGGTTCCTGTAAAGCCTTTGTGTCCGTAACTCTCATCAGAAGGCCCTTTTTTGGCTGTGCGCTCTGGACGATCGAAACCTGCAGCTCTGCGATTGCCAGAGAATTGCTGTTTGGTGAATTCATCAACAACTTCTGGACGTATCAATTGATGCCCACCATACTGCCCTTTGTTGAGGAAAAGTTGCCCAATTTTTGCCATGTCATTTGCCGTAGAAAACAAACCTGCATGCCCAGCAACACCGCCCATCATCGCCGCGCCTTGATCGTGCACATAACCATGAACCAACTGATTGCGGTAGGTTTTATCCCACGCTGTCGGGACAATCTCGTCTAACGAAAAATGATTTTTGGGGTTGTAAGTTGTGCGGTACATGCCCATTTTTTTGTAAAACGCTTCATCTACCAATTCATCTAAAGGTTGCTGATATTTCTTTTCGAAATATTTTTGAAAGATATAATAGCCCAAATCTGAATATTCATATTTCTTTGGTCCTAATTTAGAGTTGTAGATATCATCGAAAATCGAATCTTTTATCGTATTGATGATGTAAATATTATCGGTAACCTTGATTTGATGTTCTTCGTCTTGCTTACGCGAATAAAAATCGAGGTACAAACGAGCGTTTTGCACATTTACGGTTTCTTTGTAAAAGCCAATCCAAGGAGCTAATCCAGCTTGATGCGCCAACACCTCTTTCAAACTCAAACGCGCTTTGTTCGTGTTTCGAGCGTCGGCATCGATTTCTTCGAGGCGTTGCGACAAACTCATTTTCCCTTCACTTACCTCTTTCATCATCAAAGGCAAAGTGGCTGTGACCTTTGTTACCGAGGCTACGTCATACAAATCTGTTGTGTTTACTTTTTTTTTTCGCTTTTGGTATGATTTCCAAAAGCTTTATCGTAGATAATTTTGTTGTCTTTAGCAACCAAAATTTGCATTCCGGGCGTGTAACCCTTTGCAATCGCATCTTCGGCAATCATGTCTATTTTAGACAAAACGATAGAATTTACCCCAACAACCTCTGGTAAGGCTTCACCAAGTCTGTTGATTTTTTGAGTGGTAATCGACTGCCCTGCTTTCCATTTCTGATTCACCTCGACTGGTAAAATTCCGTCTACATCAATCGCTCCGAAAATAGCCTGTGCAGAAGCCGATTGTGCATCGTTGGTATTTTGATATTGAACCAAAACTGCGTCAATATTCTTCAAGTTGAGATCTTTTAAACCGTACGGACTGGTAAACAAAGAAAAAATCACCTTGCTGTTGGCTGGCATATTTTCTAGAATCATTTTCGATTGATTAGATAATTTGTACGATTTATAAACCGTTTCGTTCGACAGAAAAGCGCCCACAATCACATAATCATAATTATTTAAACGATTGAGTTGTGAAGCATTAGAAATTTTTATCAAATCTACTTTGGTATAGCGATTGAGCGCATCGTGAAAAGTTTGATAATTGTCTTCTTCCAAAGGCACAAATGCAATTTTCTGTTGTTCTAATGTTTTGATCGGAACAATGTTTTGCTTATTTTTCACCAAGGTTGTTGCCTTCTCGTAGATTTTATTGCTCAGGGCTTTGTACATATTCGAATTCAGATCTTGTAACACTTGCTCTGCCGAAAGCGTTTTCGGTTCATGAAGTCCAACCAAATACTTAGCCATTAAGATTTTCTTTACACTCTCTTCTAGCCGAGCTTCTGGGATATCGCCCGACTCTATCGCCTTGATTATTTTGGCCTTACCCGATTTTACCTGTTGCGAAAACAACAAAATATCATTCCCTGCTTTGAAAGCCAGATAATCAATTTCGCCCGCTTCACGACCTTTTGCAACGCCATCCATATTGAGAGCATCGGTAATCACAATCCCTTTGAAGCCCAATTTTCCTTTCAGATAATCGGTCACGATTTTGGAAGATAAAGTAGAAGGCACACTCGAATTATCCAATGCTGGAACGTTGAGATGGGCAACCATCACACTATAAACGCCTTCGTCTATCAATTTTTTGAAAGGTGCAATATGATATTTTTCTAAATCTTGAAGATTTGCCGATATGGTAGGCAAAGTTTTGTGAGAGTCTTGGTCGGTATCGCCATGCCCCGGAAAATGCTTGGCAGAGGAGATGACGCGCTGAGTTTGCAAACCTTTCATATACGCTACTCCGTTTTGCGCAACGCGAAGAGGATCTGAACCAAACGAACGATTACCAATGATAGGATTATTCGGATTGACATTCACGTCGACCGATGGGGCAAAATTGAAATGAACTCCCATACGCTGTGCCTGAAAAGCAATGCTCTGCCCTACTTGAAAAATATATTGGGTATCTCGCAAAGCTCCGAGCGTCATATTCCAAGGAAAACGTTCGACACCCTTCAACCGCATGGCCAAACCCCATTCTGCATCCATCCCAATCAATAATGGAATTTTAGATGCTTTTTGAAAACGATTGGTCAATTGTAGCTGATGCTCTGCTTGGTCTTGCATAAAAATCAATCCACCAATATGTTCCTCGGTAATCAACTTTTCTATTTCGGATTCGTGTGCAGCATCGCGATTAGAATAGGCCGACACCATAAAGAGTTGCCCAACTTTCTCGTCTAATGTCATCGCATTGTATTGTGCATCGACCCATTGGAGCTGAAGACTATCGAGGTACAAAGGTGAATCCTGTTGAGCCTCTAAGGATGTCTGCAAAAGTACACTACTAAAAATGGCGATCAAAAACCTTTTCATTTATTATTTTGAATTAAGAATTGTAAAAAAAATTAAAATTTATTGTTTTAAAAAGTTTATTGTGCTAAAATTAGTTTAAAATTGTATTCAAATAAAATCTTTATTGCTTTATGAATTTTCTCACTGTAGTACAAGACAATATGTTCAATCATCCTTGGCTTATTGGTGGCTTTGCCATTGCGGTTCTCATTATGCTTTTATTGGATTTGGGCGTGTTCAATAAAAATTCTCACGAAATTTCGAATAAAGAAGCCCTCAACTGGACGATTTTATGGATTGGGCTTTCAATGATTTTCAGTGTAATTATTTATTTTGTGTTCAAGGCAGATGATGGGCACGTCTTTGCGCTCGAAAAATTCTCCCAATATCAGGCGGCTTATTGGATAGAGAAAGCCCTTTCGGTAGACAATCTTTTTGTCTTTGTGTTGGTTTTTACATTTTTCAAAATTCCTAAAGAATTTCAGCACAGAGTGTTGTTTTGGGGAATTTTGGGTGCCTTAGTTTTCCGTGCGATTTTCATTTTTGCAGGCGTAGAAATCATCAAACATACCTATATCACATTGCCTTTGTTTAGACAAGATCGAGAAGTGAATATCATTTTGACAATTTTTGGACTATTTTTAATCGGTGCTGGAATCAAATCTTGGAACTCGCATCAAGATGACGAAAGCGAAGATTTGAACAAAAATCTGGGGGTACGATTGGTTCATAAATTCTTTAAAGTTACCAATGATTTTGCGGGCGGAAAATTCTTCACCGTGAAGAACGGTATCAGAATGGCGACGCCATTATTTGTAGCTTTGGTTGTGATAGAGATTACCGATTTGGTTTTTGCTGTAGACAGTATTCCGGCTATTTTTGCAATCGCTCCAAACGATCCGTTTATCCTATACACCTCGAATATTTTTGCAATTTTAGGTTTGCGTTCGATGTATTTTCTTTTAGCGAATTCAATGGACAAATTCAACAAGTTGCATTATGGTTTGGCGATTATTTTAGCCTTTATTGGTACCAAAATGTTGATAATGCCTTTTTATCATTTCGATTCTATCATCTCGTTGGGCGTGATTGCAGTGGTGCTCATTACCTCCATCATACTTTCGTTGCTCAGCAATAAAAAAGAAAAATTATAAAAATTGAAGTCAACCTCTATCGGGTTGACTTTTTTTAATTCAGTACGTAATCGATAGGCAAGAGATGAGCAAACTTTTCCCAGGTCCAATATTCTTCCAAAATTACATCGCCTGGGTTTACATAATAGCCTTCTGGCGTAAGCTCGATTGGTGATTTCAGGCTGAAAAGCGATACTTGATTTCCAAATAAATTTTGATGCTTGATATTTTTCACATAATCGATATCTTCTTTTTCTAATGTATATTCGACCGAATACAAACCTTCGAAATTCATCATCACCTGATTAGCTTTTCGCTGCACCAGAGAATCGATGGGCACAGGCTGATTCACCAGATAAGCAATTGTTTTAGAACGAGGTACAATGATATTCGATTCGCCTTTTTTAATACGTTCTACAGCTTCGGTATAGGCTGGATTTTCTTCGCGAATAAGGCGTTTCACATCGAAGCCATTTTCGTTAATTTTATCGTCGTAGACCGATTTTAGAAAATGGGTAAAACTCCCCAAATAGGCTTTTTTTCTATTTTTTTGCCATTTGTTTTGTTTGGACTTAGAAGCTTTTAATTCTTGAAAATAACTTGAGCCGATTACCAATAAATACTGCGATTTGTAATCCATCATAAATTCGGACAAATCATATTCTATTCTATAACCTAAATACAGATTTTCTACGATAAGCGGTTCGCGAGCGCTGGCAGTCAGCACCCGATTTTCGGGCTCATAATTAAACCTCAAAATATTAGGATTCAGTATTTTACATTGCTTAGCAGGCTGATCGATCCCAAGAAAATTCGATTTGAAAATTTGATAATAATATTCCCAATCTTCTCGACTCATCGCACGAATGTTGGCTTGCTCGAGCTCGATTATTTTTTCGACCATAGTTACCACGATCGGAGTGAGGTATTGAGCATTTACGGTAATTCTCTTCAGTTCGAATCCCTCATGGCGGAACACCAACGCATGCTGCCCATTGGGAAATTGAATTTGGAAATTACCCTGTTGGTCTGTTGTGGTACTCAAACTCGATCCATCGACCATGACCGTGACTCCTTCTACAACTTGTGCGTATTGGTCTACAACTTTACCCTTCAAGATGGATTGCGCCATTATAGGATAAAAAAATAGCATGCCGAAGCACACTATCAGACGTTGAAAAATTTTCATCTAAGTTATTTTTTTTGACCTGGCGGAAAATTTTTCATAATTTCTTGAATCGCTTGCGGTATGCGTTCAGATTTTGAAGAAATATCCGAAACATTCAACCCAGAACCAACACTTTGAAAGACTAAAATATTTTTGTTGAAATCGATCACATCTACGATTATAGTTCCAGAAGTGTATTGCGAAACGCGTGAGGCAGGTCCACCCCAATATGGTCCCCAACCATACCATCCGCCGTAATAATCGTGATCGATGTTGATTTGCTCTTTAGAACTTGCCAAGACATTGATAATCAGATCTGGATTGCTGTTGACTTTCTGAAAGCCTTTTGACGCTAAATCTTGATCCAAAGCATTGATGATTCTTCTCTTATCCAAATCATTCAAAGGTAATTTTTCGAAACCTTTTTCATGAAAGGCATAGGTCTTATAGGCTGTAAAATTTGCTGTCTTATCGTAATCCGAACGAACTTGCACAACGCCACAACTCACCAATGTAAAGATGAGCGCGATTGCTAGAATGTATTTTATTTCTTTCATCTTTTTAGAATTTATACTTGCTAATTTACATCTTTTTTTTCATTATTTTTAAAATAAAAAAAATCTGACCGAAGCCAGATTTTCAATTTTTGTATTTCTTTAGAATTTATAAGCCAGTTGAAGCGATAGTAAGGATGAGCGATTGATGCCAGTTCCGCTTGCTCCATTGTTGAACGTTTCATAAGAATCTAGTAATCCGTAGCCGTAACGCAGATTCGCTTCATATTTTCTTTGATAAGAGAATCCCAAACCGAGGTTTATTGCCAAATCAAAAGATTTTTCTGTGTCTTCTACAATCTCAGGACCATTGGTTTCGAAATTTTTCGATACAAGGAAGCCTAACTGTGGACCAGCTTCTAAGAAGAAATCTGTATTCGAATCATCCAAATAATATTTGTACATGATTGGGATGCTGATATAATTCAGAAATGCTTTATACTTCTCGTCGCTACTTTCTCTAAATTTTGAAAATTCTCCTTGGCTGGTGTAGAGTGCCTCGATCTGCAAATAGTGAAAATTGTTTTTGTACGTTAATGGAAATTCTACAAATCCACCAGCCAAAAAACCTACTCGAGATTCTGATACACCATGAATCTTGGTTGTATTCGACACGCCTGCACCTCCTTTTACTCCAAAAACGGTTTGCGCTTCTGTTGTATTCATTGCTAAAACTATTACCAACAGCAAGCTGATTTTCTTCATAATTTGTTTCATATTCTTATAGTTGTTGATGTTATTTAGTTGATTAAATCAAGACAGCTTGTGCAGCTTGCGCTTCTACTATTCCCAGCGCATTGAGCATGACCAAATCTACATGTTGTATTTGGTTTACCAATTGCTCATCGTAGGGCATTTCTACTTTTACATAGTTTTCGGTAAATCCATACATTTTATCATTTTTGGACTCGTGTTCCCACAAGACTTTTTGGGTGCTCCCCAATTGTGATTGATAAAATGCCAATCGTTTTTTCTCTGATAAGATGCGCAGCATTTTGTTACGCTCTTTTCTGGTATGCTGGTCAACTGCTCCTTCAAATGCAATTGCTTCTGTATTGTCTCGCTCAGAATAGGTGAAAACATGTAAATAAGAAATCGGCAAATCGTTCAAGAAATTGTAGGTTTCTAAAAATAATTCATCGGTCTCCCCCGGAAATCCAACGATTACATCTACACCAATACAAGCATTGGGCATGATTTGTCTGATGGTTTGTACACGATCTTGGTACAATGCAGTAAGGTAACGACGTTTCATTTTTTTCAACAATTCATCGGACCCCGATTGCAATGGGATATGAAAATGAGGTACAAATCGTTTGCTCTGTGCTACAAATTCTATGATTTCGTTTCTCAACAAATTGGGTTCGATCGATGAGATGCGAATGCGTTCTATATTCTCTACCTCATCCAAGGCTTGTACCAATTCGAGAAAAGTATGTTCGTGTTTTTTATTTCCGAATTCACCTTTGCCATAATCGCCAATATTTACCCCAGTGAGTACAATCTCTTTGATGCCTTGCTCTGCTATTTCATAAGCATTTTTTACTACATTAGCCATCTTGTCTGATCTAGAAACACCTCTTGCCAAGGGTATGGTGCAATAGGTACATTTATAATCGCAACCGTCTTGCACCTTCAAAAAAGCGCGAGTACGATCGCCAATCGAATAAGAACCGACATAAAAATCAGCCTCGTCGATTTCGCAAGAATGAATGATGGTTTCCGACTGCTTATCCAAATCATCTAAATATTGGATGATATTGAATTTCTCTGTGGCGCCCAAAACCAAATCAACCCCTTCCATTTGTGCAATTTCTTCAGGTTTCAATTGAGCATAGCATCCTACCACAATCACAAATCCATCTGGATTTGCTTTCAGGGCATTTTTCACAATCGTTCGACATTCTTTATCGGCATTTGCAGTAACAGAACAGGTGTTGATGACATACACATCTGCTGGTTGATGAAATTCTACCCGAAGATAACCATGTTCTTGCAAGCTACGAGCAATGGTAGAGGTTTCGGAAAAATTCAATTTGCAACCCAAAGTATGAAATGCGACTGTTTTGCTTTCTAGATTCATGCTGCAAATTTAGTAAATTAGCCCAAAAATCAATAAGTTTGGCTGCAAAATCACCATCCGACATGTGGAAATATCTATTGGGAATCATTTTATTACTCCTCTACTGCTCTTGTTATCAAGAGACAAGTGTTGATGATTCTAAAATTTTCAGGCTCAACCGATACGATAACATCTCATCGCTAGACCCGATTCAAGCTCGAACACAAGCCAACAATTGGGCTTGTAACCTCATGTACAACAGCTTGGTAAAGATTGATTACGATTTGACTATTCAGCCCGATATTGCCGAACGTTGGAACGTTTCTGATGATGGAAAAATCTACACCTTTTACCTGCGACAAGATGTCTATTTTCACAAGCACGCTGCCTTTGGAAACGATTCGACCAGAACGGTAAAAGCAGATGATTTCACCTTCAGTTTCGACCGTTTGAAAGACCCCAAAAACAATGGTGCAGGCGGTTGGATTATGAACAATATCGAATCTTATAAAGCAATCAACGATAGTGTTTTCGAAATAAAACTGACCGATGCTTTTCCGCCATTTCTGGGTCTCATCAGCATGAAATATGCTTCGGTTGTGCCGAAAGAATTGTTCGCAGATGGAAATGAAAATTTCAATCAACATCCGATTGGTACAGGACCATTCCAGTTCAAAATATGGGAAGACAACGTGAAAATGGTGCTGCGCCGAAACCCTTTGTATTTCGAAAAAGATGAGCAAGGGCGAGCATTACCGTATTTAGAAGCCGTAAACATCAGTTTTTTACCCGAAAAAAATTCAGAGTTTTTAGAGTTGATCAAAGGCAATGTCGATATGATGGCCGATTTGGATCCGTCGTACAAAGACGAAATTCTAAGTGCAGATGGAAACCTGAATCCGAAATATCGCGACCAATTGTATTTGCGCAAAGAGCCCTATCTCTCTACCGTATATTTTTGTTTCTTTTTAGATGATAAAGATGCGATTGACCACAGATTGCGACAAGCCATGAATTACGGCATCGACAAAAACAAAATCATCAAATACCTGATGAAAGGACAAGGATTTGCTGCAGATGGCGGCTTCATTCCCAAGGGTTTACCAGGTCATAGCAACACCAGCGGATACCGATATGATTTGGAGCGTGCGAAAGAATTGATTCTGGCATATAAAAAAGAATTCCCCAACGCCAAACCCATCACCTTGACCACCGTGCAAGAATACATCGACATCTGCGAATATTTTGCTGCCGAAATGGGGAAACTCGGACTTAAAATAAAAGTTGACGTCGTGCCGGGACCAACCCTGCGAGAAGGAAAAGCAACAGGGAAATTCAGTTTTTTCAGAGCCAATTGGGGAGCAGATTATCCAGACGCCGAAAATTTCCTATCCTTATATTATAGTAAAAATTTTGCGCCAGAAGGGCCGAACTATTCGCATTACAACAATTCCCAATTCGATGCCCTATACCTAAAGACCTTTAACGAAAACGATGCAGAAAAACGAGCAGAAATCTATGCGCAACTCGACAAGTTGATGATGGAAGAAGCGCCTATCCTACCCATCATGTACGATCAGACTTCCTTATTCATTAATCAAAAAGTGAAAAATCTCAGGATGAGTCCGATCAAAATGCTCGATTTGACTCGTGTTTACAAAGAAAAATAGAATTCATACTTTATCATTAATCTTAAATTTTGAGAAGAAATTTTTCAATAAGATTATCCTATTGCTATGAATCTTTCATCTAAATCGAATACAAAGCAAGGAACTTACAAAGAGAAAAGGTTTTCTACCTGCCAAAAGATAAAATTTATCGAATAAAATTTGTAGATAAATAATTTTACTGTGTATTTTTTAAATATATTTGAATCGCGAATTTTGTACTAAAGATAAATTAGATATTTATGAAAGTTAGACAGCTATTCATTATAGCTTCCATTGCAATCTTAGTTGCCATTGGTGTAATTTCTTTCTTCTGGAAAGGTGTGCTTTGGCTATTAATCTTTTTCTTACCGCTGATCTTTTTGGGCGTTATCGACATTACTCAAAAGAAACATGCGATTAGACGAAATTTCCCTATCGTAGGACATGGGCGATATTTATTAGAAAGTATTCGTCCCGAAATCATGCAGTATTTTGTCGAGACCGATACCGAGGGAAAACCAATCAACAGGTTGATGCGTTCGATGGTTTACCGTCGTGCCAAAAACGTAATCGACACCGTGCCATTTGGTACACAAGACGATGTGTATTCGCCAGGATACGAATGGTTGAATCATTCGATGTACGCAGGAAAAATAAAACATGCCGATGATCCTCGTGTTAAAATCGGTGGGCCAGAATGTACCCAACCTTATTTATCTTCTTTGCTCAACATTTCGGCGATGAGTTTCGGGTCGTTGAGTGAGAATGCTGTTTTGGCGATGAACAAAGGTGCAAAACTTGGGAATTTTGCTCATAACACAGGTGAAGGTGGGATCTCGCCTTATCACTTGAAACCAGGTGGTGACCTGATTTGGCAGATAGGAACAGGATATTTCGGATGCCGTGCTGCTGATGGTGGTTTTGATGAGCAGAAATACATCGAAAGAGCAACACTGCCGAACGTAAAAATGATCGAATTGAAGCTCTCGCAAGGTGCAAAACCTGGTCATGGTGGTATTCTACCAGCAGAAAAAAACACGCCCGAAATTGCAGCAATTCGTGCTGTAGAGCCTTATACAAAGGTAGACTCACCTCCATCTCACTCTGCTTTTGGTGATGCAGAGGAAATGATGCATTTTATTAAAAAATTGCGTGACTTATCGGGTGGGAAACCAGTCGGATTCAAATTGTGTATCGGTGTAAAACGTGAATTTTTAGAAATCTGTGAAGCGATAATTAAAACTGGAATTAAACCCGATTTTATTGTAATCGACGGTGGTGAAGGTGGAACAGGAGCTGCGCCAATTGAATTTTCTAACTCAATCGGGACACCTTTATTAGACGGTTTAGCTTTTGCAGTTGACGTTCTGAGAGGATATGACCTGAAAAAAGACATCAAAGTAATTGCTGCAGGAAAAATCATCTCATCTTTTCATATGGCTCGCGTAATGGCAATTGGTGCAGATTTGTGCTATTCTGCTCGTGCGATGATGATGGCCGTAGGTTGTATCCAAGCTTTACAATGTAACACCAACACTTGCCCTGTAGGGGTTGCCACACAAGATCGCGAGTTAATGAAAGGTTTGGATGTAGAAGATAAAGCGACGCGTATGTACAACTTCCATAAGAAAACCATGCATAATTTATCTGAGTTGATTTCGGCAACAGGTGTAAAATCACACCGTGATTTTGACCGTACCTTTGTAAATCTTCGAATAGATAAAACACGAGTTCGCACCTACGATCAATTGTATCCGATTGTAGAAGAAGGAGCTTACCTTGGAAAATCTATGGATGATATTCTTACCATGGTTCGCAACTCGAACATCGGAGGTTAATTTTCATCCTATCGAAATATAAAATCCACTCGCGAGAGTGGATTTTTTTATATCTAAAATATTTTGGCCCTTGATTATTTCACTTTAAGATTATTGGATACATAATTCAAAACCAATCGATTGAACTTCTCTGGATCGTTGAGTTCTATACCAATAGGCAGATAATACAATTCGTTTTTCAACGATTCTTCTTCCAACAACCGCACATAATCTTTCTCGGTCGTCAAGAGCAATTTATCACCTTCTGTATCTCGGTAACGTTTTCGTATATAATCGATTTCAGAATCGCTAAAGTTGTGATGATCGGGATATTCTAAATGCAATACTGCTCGAAAATTGGTTTTGCAAAACGCTACAAAATCATCGGCTTTTGCTATCCCGGTAATGAGCACCACGTTGTAATTCATCCATTCACTCATCGGGATTTCGCCATGTAAGCCATAAATGCGATGATCGTAAACAATTTTCGAAAAGAATAATTCCTGATTCGGTTTTAATTTCAAGTCGTGTTGTAATGCTCTCACCTCTTTTTCGTTCAGATTTTCTGGACATTTTGTAACGATCACAACATCTGCTCTTTTCGCTCCCGCACTTCCCTCTCGTAGATTACCCGCAGGCAACACATAGTCTTGCGAATAAGGCTGATGATACTCGGTGAGAAGAATATTCAAACCAGGTTTTATATTGCGATGCTGAAAAGCGTCATCTAAGACTATTGCATCGGGGTAAAAATCACGAATCAATTTATTAGCGCCAGTAACTCGATCTTCACAAACTGTGACAATGATTTTGTTTTTGAATCGTCTGAAAAACTGCATTGGTTCGTCGCCAATGTCATAGACTTTGGTCTGATAATTGGCAAAAACAAACCCTTTCGTTTTTCTACCGTATCCACGGCTGAGTGTTGCAATTTTGTATTTGTTCTTCAACAATTCGATCAAATACATGACATGAGGCGATTTTCCTGTTCCTCCTACACTCAAATTTCCAACATTGATGATCGGAATATCGAACGAAGTTTCTTTGAGAATTCCGGCATTGAACAGCATATTTCTGAAACTGGTTCCAATCCAATAAAGCCCAGAAAGAGGGAGTAAAAATTTACGCCAATTCATACATTTATAATATCTCTGCGAAAATACCAAAAAATATTTTTTCTTCCTATGGAGTTTCATAAAGTTTTGCTTTTGTATCTTCGTAAAAACAAATACTAGAAATGTATCTCGCTCGAAAACCACAGCGCATCATCTGCCTTACCGAAGAGGGAACCGAACTTTTGTATGCCATTGGCGAACAAGATCGATTGGTTGGCATCAGTGGTTTTACCTATCGCCCCGCCATTGCTCGAAAAGAAAAACCTAAAGTCTGCACATTTTTAGAAGTCAAAACAGCACAAATAGAACAATTGAAACCCGATTTGATTATCGGTTATTCTGATTTGCAAGCCAATATAGCGCAAGAATTAATTGCGAAAGGTTTTGACGTGCACATCTTCAATCATCACAGTTTGCAAGGAATTTTTGATTTTATGCAACAGTTTTTCGGATTGATTGGCGAGACGGAAAAAGGAAAAAAACTCATCGATTCGTATGCATTACAACTAGACGAACTGCATCAAAGCGCGACCAAATTCGAGACACAACCTAGCGTATTTTTCGAAGAATGGTACGACCCTATCATTGCTGGAAGTTGTTGGGTACAAGAGTTGATTGAATTATGTGGCGGAAAAATTCCGTTCTCTTCCATCAAAAACGAAAAACTCGCCAAAAATAGAATTCTCCAAGCTCAACAAATCATCGAGGCTAATCCAGATATCATCATCGGTTCTTGGTGCGGAAAAATGTTTAAACCCGAACATGTAAAAGCTCGACCAGGTTTCGAGGCAATAAAAGCTGTGCGAAACAACTATTTATACGAAATAAAATCCGAGCTGATTCTTCAGCCCGGACCTGCAGCACTCACCGATGGTGCAAATGCTTTATTTTCGATCATAGCAGCTTATCAAGCTAGTGTATGATGTTGACTTCTCGCTTGATCTTCACCCCAAATTTATCTTCGACATCTTGCATTATTGCTTCTGATAAATCGTAGATTTCACGCCCAGTTGCATTGCCATAATTGACCAATACCAAGGCTTGTTTTTCGTGTATGCCAGCATCCCCAAAACGCTTCCCTTTCCAGCCTGCTTTTTCGATCAACCAAGCTGCAGCAAGTTTCACGGTTCCGTCTGCGTTCGGATAAGCCACCACGTCTGGATAGTTCGATTTTAGGGTTTCATAAACCGCATTCGTCACATAAGGATTCTTGAAAAAGCTCCCCGAATTTCCGATATCTTTTGGGTCTGGTAATTTGCTTTGGCGAATTGCAATCACGACATCGCTGATGTCTCGTATGGTTGGAGTGGTGATGCCTCTCGCCTCTAGCTCGGATTGGATTGCTCCATAGCTTGTTTGCAAATTGTGGTGATGTTTGGTCAGTTTGAATGTAACGCTCACCAAAGCATATTTCCCTTTTGCTTCATTTTTGAAAATAGAATCTCGGTAGGCGAAACGGCACTCTTCGTTCGTGAAATATCGCTCATTTCCTGTTTCGATTTCCAAAGTTTCAACTTCGTCTATCACCTCTTTTACCTCAACCCCATATGCTCCAATGTTTTGTATGGGTGCCGTGCCTACATTGCCAGGGATGAGCGACAAGTTTTCCAATCCTCCGAAATCTTGCGATAAGGTATAAAGGACAAACTCGTGCCAATTTTCGCTCGCCATGGCTTTTACCCAAACATGATCTTCGGTTTCTTTTAGAATTTCAATTCCTTTCAGATTCAGTTTGATAACGATTCCATCAAAATCATCCACAAACAACATATTGCTTCCGCCACCGATAAACAACATTTTCAGATCGTGTTGACGACGAAACAGCAAGGCTTTCTTCAGCTCGTGAAAGTTAGAAACCTCAGTAAAATATCGTGCGTTCGATTCTACTCCGAAGGTATTATAAGACTTCAGCGAATAATGTTCTAAAATTTCCATTACTGTATCGTTCCAGGATATTGTGCCAAGGCTAATTTCAACAATTCTACCGAACGTTTTAAATCTTCAACATTCAAAACATAAGCGATGCGCGCTTCTTGTAGCCCCGAACCTGGCGTGCTATAAAACCCTGCTCCGGGAGCAATCATAACGGTTTGGTTTTGGTCTGAAAATTCTTCTAACAACCAGATGGCAAATTTCTCGGCATTATCGACCGGCAATTGAATCATGCAATAGAATGCGCCTTTAGGATTCGGACAAGTTACGCCAGGAATTTGATTGAGTCCTTCGACCAAAACATCTCTACGTTTTACATATTCGGCACGGCATTCTTCGAAATAATCCCCTGGATTTTCGTGTGCTTTTGTTGCTATAAATTGTGAAATTTCACACGGACTAAGTCGGGCTTGAGCAAACTTCATCGCCGCGTTCAAGAATTCTTCATTTCTAGAAATCAAAGCACCGCTTCGCGCTCCACACAAACTAAAACGCTTTGATTCAGAGTCGATTACAATAGCATAATCTTTAAGTTCTGGAAATGATAAAATGGAAGTAAAGGCTTCGTCGCTGTACAAATATTCGGCATAGACCTCGTCTGCGATCAGGTACAAATCGTGCTCGATGACCAAATCTTTTAGCTGCTTCAATTCCTCTTTGCTGTAGGCATAACCAGTCGGATTTCCTGGATTACAAATCAGAATAGCGCGAGTTTTATCGGTGATTTTTTTGGCGAACTCTTCGATTGGTGGCAATGCAAATCCAGATTCTATCGTCGACACAACTGGCACTATATTCACTTCGTTGTCGCACGTAAATCCGTTGTAATTGGCATAAAACGGTTCTGGTATGATGATTTCTTCTCCTGGATTGGCAATGATGGCAAACAGCATCAACAATGCCTCAGACCCTCCCAATGTTGCGATAAAGTTTTGCGGTTGTAAATCTATTCCTCGATTTTTGAAATATTTTGCCAATGCATCTCTATAAGCTAAAGTTCCTTCTGAATGCGTATAAGAAACGATGGTTTCGTTGAAATTTTTCAGGGCGTCTAAAGCCGATTGCGGCGAATCGATGTCGGGTTGCCCAATATTGAGATGATAAACTTTTCGACCTTTTTGTTTCGCTTTGTCTGCATAAGGTACCAATTTTCTGATTGGCGAGGCAGGCATATTCAATGCTTTGTTTGAAATGATTCTCATTTAACTGATTTTAATATATTTTTAACTTTCAATACCTACAATGGCATCGTTTTTGTCTAAACATTTGTAAAATTACAAACGTTTAATAACATTAAAAAAAATTATTATGAGTAATAAAATGAACAACGCAACAAAACTTTTAGCAGGATTAGCTATCGGTACCGCAATCGGAGCAGTGGTAGGATTATTATATGCGCCAGAGTCTGGTGAAGAATCACGTAAAAAACTTCGTAAAGAAGCAGATAAGTTACGCAAAGAATTGGATAAATATGCAAACGATTTTTCTGATAAAGCAAAGCAAACTAAAAAAGATTTGGAGTGCAAATTGGAGGAAATCAAAAATAAATTAGCAGACCAAAAAGACGATCTTTTAGCTAAGGCTACAAAAGCAAAAGACGATGCTAAAGATAAGTTACACGAGGCACAAGACGAGTTTCAAAAAAATGTAGGAGTTTAATCCTACATTTTTTTCAATCATAATACAATATCATTATATTTGTTTCTATAACTAATAGTTTATAGCTTATAATTTATAACTTATACTTTTTACATGTTCAAAGATCTAAAATCCTATATCAACAATCGTATTACCCTTACCAAATATGAAGTGGTAGACTCTGTAAGCCATATGATTGCTGGTGGAGTTTACGGTTTGATCATTGCAGTTTTTTCTTTGTTTTTAATTTTGTTGGGCAGCATTGCTGTAGGATTTGTTTTAGGTCAATTGTTCGATGATAATGGCATTGGTTTCCTTGTGGTTACTGGTCTTTATCTGCTGTTTTTGATACTTTGTATTTTATTTCGTAAAAAAATCAAATTGTTGCTTACCAATATTGTGATTGCGAATTCGATGAATGCCATTACTAACCAAGACGACGACGAAGATGAAGAAGAAGATTAATTACACGCCAGGTCAACCGATTAGGAACCTCGACGAATTACGCGCTGCCAAACGCCATTTGCAACGCGAAATGAAAAGAAGAGAAACTGCGCATGACAATTCGCTCCTAGGTAAAACAATGGGATTCATAGAAAATGTCACAACCGATGACACGTACGCTTCTAACGGTATAGAACGCTCGTTGAATTTTCTTTCTGATAAGATTTCGACGCGATATCCTTTGGGCGGTTTATCAAAAGTTATTCTTTCTGGTTTGGTCATTATTGCCGTTCCGATCATCACTTCGAAACTTCAAAATTTTATACAAGATCGCCTTTTTAGATAGGTTGATTTTCTAACATTTCATAAAAGAGCCTGAATGCTTTCTCAAACTGCGAAAGCGTTACAAAATGTGTCATCTCTGACCATTGGTATAAAGAAACATGCTCCATAGACTCGAAAAAACTAACTTGAGTTGAGGCAGGAATGATTTCGTCTTGTTCGCCAACAACGACCATGGCAGGCTTTACTATTTGCAAATTATCATATTCAAAAGGGATAAAAGTTGACAATTGTTCGATTGCACTTACCGCCGGATTGAACAACAACATAGGCAAACTCTTCTGCATCCCGATCAAATAGCTTATCACAGCACCCAAACTCGTACCAGAAATCAGTTGGATATCGTGCTCTTCTACCAAATTCAACAATTTATCGAATAAGGTATTCGCTTCTAAATCGTAATCGATTTGCGGATAAAAAGCATTGGAAATCTGCTTTAGAAATGCCTTTTTCTCCTCTGTGACATATCCTTGATAACCGTGTAGGTATAATAAATTTGGTTTTTTGTTCATGTTTTCAAAATAAAAAAACCATTGCAGAAACGCTGCAATGGTTCATCCTATTCATAAAGAATACATTATTTCTCGGTCAATTCCCACTCGCCTGTTTGGATATAAGAATCGGCTTGTTTGAATTTCACTTCTCTAATTTCTCCAGTCGAGCGATGTCGGATATTAACTTTTTCATTTCGCCCAACTTTGTCTACTTGCATAGGGGATTGTTTTTCTTGTGTTGCATCTTCGTCTTCTACAACTTCTTCACCTCTAGAGGTTTGCACCTGCTCTGGTTGTTGTTCTTTTGCTTGTTTTATATCTTCTTCGTTATTGTTTTGTGACTGTGGCAACTCGCCTTTGAACAAGAACGAAACCACTTCTTTGTTCAGCGTATCCAACATTCTTTGGAAGATATAGAACGATTCTTGTTTGTAAACTACCAACGGGTCTTTTTGCTCGTAGGTTGCATTTTGTGATGTTCTTCTCAGATCATCCACATCGCGCAAGTGCTCTTTCCAATTTTCATCGATCAGGCTCAAAACTATATTTTTCTCAAAATCACGAATCAATGATTTGCAATGAGACTCATAAGATTCTTTGAGGTCTGTCAAAATCGTAATCGTGCGAAGACCATCGGTAAACGGCACCTGAATTCTAGAGAAAATATTCCCTTGATTTTCGTACACATTTGCAATCACAGGATAAGCAGTATCCATTAAGTAGTCTTTACGATTTTTGTAGTCTAATAATGCTGCTTCGTAAACTTTGTCTGTCAGGTTGCGAACGTTCATCGATTTGAATTCATCCTCAGTCACCGGACTTCCCATGGTGAAGTATTTAATCAAATCCAACTCGAAATCGGCATAGCTCTCCATGTCTTTGTTTTCGCGCACAACAGCTGCTGCAACATCGTAAATCATATTGGCAATGTCGACACCTAATCGTTCGCCAAATAAGGCATTTTTACGACGTTTATAAATCACTTCTCGCTGTTTGTTCATGACATCGTCGTACTCTAATAAGCGTTTACGGATACCAAAGTTGTTTTCTTCTACTTTTTTCTGGGCACGCTCGATAGATTTTGTAATCATCGAATGCTCGATGACTTCGCCTTCTTTATGCCCCATACGGTCCATCAATTTGGCAATTCTTTCAGACCCGAACAATCGCATCAATGGATCTTCTAAAGATACGAAGAATTGCGATGAACCTGGATCGCCTTGACGCCCTGCCCGCCCTCGTAACTGACGGTCTACACGTCGAGAGTCGTGACGCTCTGTACCAATGATTGCCAAACCGCCATGGTTTTTCACTTCATCGGTGAGTTTGATGTCGGTACCACGTCCCGCCATATTTGTGGCAATGGTTACAGTTCCTGGGCGACCAGCTTCTGACACGATATCGGCTTCTTTTTTGTGCAATTTAGCATTCAATACATTGTGAGGAATTCCTCTTAATTTTAAGGCTTTAGAAAGCAATTCGGACACCTCTACATTGGTAGTACCAACCAATACAGGCCGATTATCTACTTTTGCTAATCGCTCTATTTCTTCGATAACTGCTTTATATTTTTCTCGATTGGTTTTGAAAACCAAATCGTTTTTGTCTTGACGAGCAATTGGGCGATTGGTCGGAATCGACACAACATCCAATTTATAAATTTCCCAAAACTCTCCCGCTTCTGTCTCGGCAGTACCTGTCATCCCAGCCAGTTTGTTGTACATACGGAAATAGTTTTGCAAGGTAATGGTTGCAAAAGTTTGGGTTGCAGCTTCGATTTTCACATTCTCCTTGGCTTCTAATGCTTGGTGTAATCCGTCTGAATAACGGCGACCGTCCATGATGCGCCCAGTTTGTTCGTCAACGATCTTCACCTCACCGTCCATGACCACATATTCGATGTCTTTTTCGAATAAGGTATAGGCTTTTAATAATTGGTTTAATGAATGAATGCGTTCTGATTTGATTGAATAATTTCGGAAGAATTCCTCTTTTTTCAATACGATTTCTTCTTTCGACAAACCAGAATTTTCGATTTTTGCCAACTCGGTCGAAACATCTGGCAAGATGAAGAATTGATCGTCCTCCATTCCTTTAGATAGGTATTCAATTCCTTTATCTGTCAGGTCAGACTGATTATTTTTTTCATCAATTGCAAAATACAGATGCTTATCTACTTTGTGCATTTCGCGATTATTATCGGCAATGAAATGCCCTTCTGTCTTTTGTAATTGTGCTCTTACCCCTTCTTGTGACAAGAATTTGATCAAAGGTTTGTATTTTGGTAATCCTCTATAAACTTGGAATAATTTGTAACCACCGTCTTTCAAATTTCCTTCTGCAAATAATTTTTTTGCTTCGTTCAGGGTTTTTCCTAATTCTTCGCGTTGGATATGGTATAATCTTTCGATTTTTGGTTTCAATACATCAAATTCATGACGATCTCCTTGCGGAACGGGTCCAGAGATAATCAATGGAGTACGAGCATCATCGATCAAAACCGAATCGACCTCATCGACAATGGCAAAATTGAGCTCGCGTTGCACAAGGGCGTCTGGCGTAGATGCCATATTATCGCGCAAATAGTCGAAACCAAATTCATTGTTGGTACCATAGACAATGTCGCAACGGTAAGCATTTCTTCTACCTTCTGAATTGGGCTGATGGTTGTCGATACAGTCAATACTCAAACCATGAAATTCAAAAATTGGAGCCATCCAAGCCGAGTCACGTTTTGCTAAATAATCGTTTACGGTAACCAAGTGAACACCGCGACCAGTAAGCGCATTCAGGTATACGGGTAGGGTTGCCACCAAGGTTTTACCTTCACCCGTTTGCATCTCTGCAATTCGACCTAAGTGTAAGGCAGCCCCACCAATGAATTGCACATCATAATGGATCATGTCCCAAGTCACCAATTTACCAGCTGCATCCCAAGTGTTGCTCCAGATCGACTTGCCGTTAGCTTCGTCAATTTGCACGTTGGTTTTTCTTGAAGCAACCTGCTTATCGAATTCTGTAAGCGATACCACAATCTCTTTGTTTTCTGAAAATCGACGACCAGTATCTCGCATTACAGCGAATGCTTCTGGTAAGATTTCGGCAAGAACTTTTTCTTCTACTTTATAAGATTGTTTGTTGATTTCATCTATTTTGTTGTAGAGAACTTCTTTCTGATCAAAATCTTCGATCTCTTCAACCTCTTTTTTTAGCTGTTCTATTTGAGCTCTGTAATCGGCAGTAGCTTCTTGTATTTTATTTTTGAATTCAACCGTTTTGTTTCTCAATTCGTCATGACTCAAGGTTTTCAACGATTCGTAAGTTGCATTTGCACGATCGACATATTTTTGTAATTCTTTTACGTCTTTTGCATTCTTATCGCCAAGAAAACCTTTCAGTATTTTGTCTAATATACTCATATTCTCTATTGTATTTTGGGCAAATCACCCACTTTTTATGCGTGACAAATATACATTAAACCTTTAAAGTTCAATGAAAATTCAGGCAATATTATGATAGAAAAAAGCCCTTTCTTGGGCTTTTCACATTTTAATACTCATCTTCGTTCCAAAGGAAATCATCATCCGTTGGATAATCTGGCCAAATCTCTTCGATGCTCTCATAAGAATCTCCCTCATCTTCAATAGATTGAAGGTTTTCTACAACTTCCAAAGGAGCTCCAGTACGAATGGCATAATCGATCAATTCGTCTTTTGTTGCTGGCCAAGGCGCATCACTCAGATACGATGCTAATTCTAACGTCCAATACATATATTTTCTGTTTATAAAATTCGGTTAAATATTTCAATTAAAAATCTTTCATACTCTTTGGCTGTCACTATCAAAAAATTTGCCAAAGTCAAACTGTCATATTTCGACCCCAATAAGGCTATTTCGAAATAAATAAAAATGAGTATTTTTAACGAACTAATTTAACAAAATGAATACAAGAATCACAGCATTATTTAAGATAAAATACCCGATAGTACAGGGAGGAATGATTTGGAATTCGGGTTGGAAGCTCGCCTCAGCCGTATCAAATCGGGGTGGATTGGGACTTATCGGAGCGGGAAGTATGTATCCTAACACATTGCGAGAGCATATCCAAAAATGCAAGCAAGCAACCGACAAGCCTTTTGGCGTGAATGTACCGATGCTTTATCCGAATATAGAAGAAATCATGGAAATCATCATACAAGAAGGAGTCAAAATCGTTTTCACATCAGCTGGAAATCCAAAAACCTGGACTCAACACCTGAAAACTGAAGGAATAAAAGTAGCTCATGTCGTGAGTAGTGCAAAATTTGCCTTGAAATCTCAGGAGGCTGGCGTAGACGCTGTTGTTGCAGAAGGTTTTGAAGCTGGCGGACATAATGGTAGAGAAGAAACTACCACTTTGTGCCTCATACCCAATGTTGTACAAAATATTGACATCCCAGTAATTGCTGCTGGTGGCATTGGACATGGTTCACAAATAGCTGCAGCGCTGGCTTTAGGTGCAGATGGAGTGCAGATTGGGTCTCGCTTTGCCGCTACTTTTGAGTCTTCAGCTCATGATTTATTCAAAAATGAAATCGTAAAAGCGAATGAGGGTGACACTCTTTTGACCCTAAAGGAACTTGCCCCAGTAAGACTCATCAAAAATAAATTCTTCGAAGAGGTGCAACAGGCCTACGAAAACGGTGCGACCAAAGATGAATTGGTTGCGTTACTCGGTAAAAGAAGAGCAAAACGCGGAATGTTTGAAGGAGATTTGGAAGAAGGTGAATTGGAAATCGGACAAGTAAGTTCGTTGATTAAAGAAATCTTATCGGTAGATCAGGTTTTTGATAATCTTTTGAAAGAATATCAACAAGCGAAAAATAGGCTGATGGATATTTAACAACAAAGCTGTTCGAAATGAACAGCTTTAATTTTTTATAGACGTCCTTGATCTTTGAGTTTCCAATACCTCAGCAATCCGTTTACCGACATCCAACTTGGGTTAGCGTATTCGTAAACTTGAATGTCGTGTTCGTCCAATCCTTTCGACCGTAAATCATTCTGAACAAACTCCATAAATACTGGAACAATTTGATCTGCAGGAGTTTGACGATCATAAAACGGCTTGATAAAACTCGCCCATTTGTCCAATGTCATGCTCAATTCGGATAACAATAAATCGGGATTGAGTTGCTCGGAAAAATGCGTAAGGTAGAGCATTCGAGGCTTTGCATTTCTTATTTTCTCGATAGAAGATTTCCAAAGTTCTATGTTGATATCAGGTGGCGGACAAGGAGCGACTACTGGCCCATCGCCTATTTTCACCCCTGCAACATCGCCAGTAAAAATTACATCTTCGTACTGGTATGCGTTGTGATGCACGGCGTGTCCAGGCGTGTAAAGCACGTTGATTTTCACATCGTCAAAATCCAATTCTTCGCCATCGTCCACTCCGACCAACTGTTTTTCTGGAATTGGTTTCATCGCTCCCCACAAGCAATCCATCTGATCGCCATAAATTAAGGCAGCCGAATTCCATAATTTTTCTGGATTTGCAAGATGAGGCAAGCCCACAGGATGCACATAGATTGTGGCGCCGTGCTGTGCCAACTTCCATGCAGCTCCAGCGTGATCGAAGTGGATGTGTGTCAATAAAACATGTTGAATATCTTGTATTTTGAAACCCTTTGCCTCTACTCCTTTACAGAGCATTTCATAGGTGGTTTCGGGACCAGTTTCGATGAGAATTGGGCCGACCTTCGACTCGATTAGAAACGCGCCTATGGCATGTTTTTCTCCTAAGAAGTGTAGATCAACAACATGTATTTTGTTCATTGTTTATAATATTTGTTCGATGTTATAGACAATATCATGGAATTGCACTTGATCGCCTGCTCGTTTGCCTACCAAAGCTTCGAAAATAGGGGCTTTGGTACTGATTCCGACAAATCGTTTTCCCTCCCACTCGAAATCTTTGAATGCCATGCCGATCACAAAATTCACCTTGTCTGTAAGCACCACATTGCCTTCTGTGATTTCGTTGACCAATTCTGGTCGAAGATTGATGAATTGATTTAGTTTTTCTCGCTCGGCGTCGATTCTCAACTGAAGATTTCTTGCCGACTCTGTAGATAAGGTTTGTTGGGCAAAGTCGTCTAATTCTAAACTTGAATCTTCGTCTAAATCTGCACTTTCTGCATAAATTTTATACGATTCTTCCAAGCCTTTTATTTCTTCTCTTTTCAGGTTGATTAAATGTTCGATTACATCTTTACGATTATATATTTTTTTTCTCATTGCTAATATTTTTTAATTGTCATGAGATAAACTTACAAGAAAAAACAAAAGCATCCAAATCGTTTGGATGCTTTTGTGTGTTGATTTTTTAGTTTTTATTTTTTTACTTTTATGGTACATCCAATGGCGAGCGTATTTTCGGTTTCGATAGCTTTATCTTGCAAAAGGGCGTTCACCGCATTTTCTACATATTTTACAGACACTTCGTTCTCTTTTTCGTAGTTGTCATCAATCGCACCAATGTATTTCACCACATTGCCTTTTGCTTGTTTTTGCAGCAGGTAAACATGAGGCGTTTTGAGCGCTCCATATTGTGGGAAAATTTTCTGACCTTCGTCTAACAAATACGGAAAGGTAAATCCTTTTTCTTTTGCTCGAATTTTCATTTCCTCGAATCCGTCTTCTGGCTGAACTTCTGGATCGTTCGGATTGATCGCGATGACCGGATATCCTGCTTTTTTGAATTGCTTATCGAGCGCAATGATTCGGTTTTCGTATGCCTTTGCATAAGGGCAATGGTTACAGGTAAACACCACAATAAAGCCTTTTGCTTCTTTGAAATCGCTCAACGAAACGCTGGTATTGTCGATATTTTTCAGTCTGAAATCTGTTGCCACATCTCCTACTTTGTATTGTGCCTGAACAGTAAATTGCAATAAAAAGAATAGTACTGCAAATCCTAAATTTCTCATGGTGGCATTATTTTAATTGTTCTATTTTTTCGATTAATCTTTGTTGGTCGATTTCTTCACCATGGAAATGAAGTTTTTCGCCATTTTTGTAAAAAACGGTAATCGGGATGTTTCCTTGCCATCCCTTATGAATTGCCGGAATCCATTCGTTCATGCGTTTTGCATCATCCAACAACAACAATGTTCCAGTCATGTCTTGATTTTTGGCAAACGCTTCTACTTTTTGCAATTGTTTGGCCTGATCGAGGGATACATACACAAAATTCACCTGATCTTTGAACCGTTCGTTTGCCTGTACAAAATACGGAATTTCATTCACACATGGACCACACCAAGTCGCCCAAAAATTCACCACCGTAAGTTTATCATTCTGATTAAAATGTTCTGGCAAGGCTTCGTATTTCACCGTTTTTACCTGCTGTGCATTCAGCACGAAACTCAGCAACATTCCAATGGTAAAGATTATTTTCTTCATTTTAAAAAGTATCTGATTCAAATTTAAGATATTCAACTTGTATAGCTTTTGATGCATTTCTTAAATAAATACTAAATTTGTAAAAAACATTATATTTTGTTCTCGAAAGAAGAAGCTACAAAGATTAAAAAAGAATTTTGGACTGCTTACGGTTCTTTTATGAAATTGCATCCTAATGCAAATGGCGAGCGCGTCAATTGGATCAATTACAACACGGGTGTCAAAGGCATATATTTCAAAACAAATGTCGAGAACAAGCACGCAGAGGTCAGCATTACTATTGCCCATCCAGATCCAGATTTCCAAGAAATGATTTGGGATCAATTGGAAGAATACAACCTAGTGCTCAACTCTTATTTGGGTGAGGATTGGATTTGGTCTAAAAAGGACTTTACACCAGAAGGCAAACCGATTTCAACCATCAGGCTACGGTTAGAAAACGTGAGTGTTTTCAGAGAAAGCGATTGGCCAAGCATCATTCGTTTTTTTAAAGAGCATATGCTCAACCTCGATAGTTTTTGGGTCGATCATCAAGACAGTTTCGAGATTTTCAAATAAGGTAATGTTAGCATGTAAGACAAGAAACATCGAGCAAATCTTCGGCTTCTTTCAAAACTTGCGTTCTTGTTTTTTGATCTAAATCAAGCGATTGTAGAACTTCTGGTTGCGCGACCAATTCTTTTACCAAAATTATTCCTTTTTCCATGATATGCTTTTCTTGTTCGGGTGTGAGCACCGTGAGACAAGTGAGCGGATACAGCGCACTGCGATCTACCAAAAACTTGATACTATGCTCTTCGGGGTAATTCCACGAGATAAGGTCTATCCCATAATGCTCAGAAAATGCTATAGAATCTGCGGTGAGATAGGCATTGGTCACCAAAAAACCTTTGGTTGGCTTCATGCGCAAACCGAAAAATTCGTAAGGATTATCCATCACATCTTTCAATCGAGAAAGAATGTACATGGGCGTTGTAACACTGATTTTGGCATCGATATCGTTACGGAATTTGCATTCGCAAAAAATTAAATCCTTTCCGTTGCAAGCAACCACATCAATCTCGTGGGTTACAGCGGTACCTTGAACAGTGATGCCAGTAGTTGTTTCGAAACCCTGTTCTTTAAAAAGTTTGGCAATCCATTTTTCGAAAAAATAACCTTCTGGTCCCAAGTCTTTTACGGCACGCTTCAGACTGTAACGAGCAGCGTAAGACGAGCGAAACTTCTTCAGTCCCTCAAACGCTTTTTGGTACAATTCTTTGGTGGTCATCCCATTATACAACTCCTTGTTTATACCGTCTAAAACCTGCTCAACTTCAATAGAATTTGCTCCTGATCGAGTAAGAGATTTTTTCAGACTTTTGATATCAAAAGGAACCAATTCTCCCGAGTTTTTTCTGACTTGCATTTTTGTAATTTTATATGACGAATATAGAAAATTCTTTTGGGTTGGAACTTTTATTGAGCTTTAAAATCGGTGAATCAATGGCAGATTTGTGAAATATTTACAAATGATGACAAGTATAATTAATAATCAAAAATAGAAAAGCAATATTTGGCATGCCGAAACTTCGCCTATCTGAAAAGGTTTTGTTAATTTTAGGAAAAAATTTAGAATGAAATTAGAAGATCAATTGAAACAACGAAGTGGCAACAAATGCGAATTGAGCGGTTCTACCGAAGATTTATCAGTTTACGAAGTGCAACCAAATGCAGCCAACGATCCGAATCGTTGTATTTATATTGCAGAAAAATGCAAAGCGCAAATCGAGCGTCGAGCAGAAATGGATGCCAATTTCTGGGAAAGGATTTTGCCAACTGCCATGTGGAGCGAAGTTCCAGCCGTACAAGTAGTTGCTTGGCGATTGCTCAACCGCTTACAAAATGAAGCTTGGGCAAGCGAGGCTTTGGATATGTTGTATCTGGACGACAATACGCTAGAATGGGCAAAGGCTGGCAAAGACGAGGGTGGCGAATTACACAAAGATTCGAACGGCAATATTTTGGTCTCGGGCGATACCGTAACTTTGATCAAAGATTTGGATGTGAAAGGCTCTTCGCTCAATGCAAAAATCGGGACGGCTGTACGCAATATTCGCTTAGTACATGACAACCACGAGCAAATTGAAGGAAAAGTTGACGGACAAACAATTGTAATCTTAACAAAATTTGTAAAGAAACAATTATAAAAAATAAATTTCAAAAAAAATCCTCAGTCGACGCACTGAGGATTTTTTTATGCTTGAGTTTCTATTTTCACTCGCTCCATGAGCGCGCTCAAATATTCTTCTATTTTTACCTTTTCACCAGTGTTCATCATCATTTGAACTAAATTCTGGTTGCTAATCTGGATGTTCATATTTTTCGAGTTTTATGGTATTGCATAGAACAATCCAAGTATCATGCCAAAATCTTTTATACTATATTGATAAAACTACCTTTTTGTTCGTCTTTCGTTATCGTGAGTGCTTTAGGAATGCGTTCTTTCAACTCTTCAACGTGCGAGATAATACCCACAATTCTTTGGTCTTTTTGCAAACTCATCAAAGTCTCGAAAACTACATTCACCGCATCGGCATCTTGCGTCCCAAAACCTTCGTCTATAAAGAAAAAGTTTTTGGATGATTTTACCTGCGATTGCACACTTTCTGCAAGCGCCAAAGCCAAACTCAACGACGCCTGAAAAGCCTGTCCGCCCGACAAGGTTTTTACGCTTCTAGCACGCCCTTCGTTCAAATAATCGATGATTTCGAAATCTCCTTTGTCGTTTACCTGCAAGCTCAATTGATTGCGGGTCATTCGATGAAAACGAACATTGGCGTTGTCGCACAATTGCCGTAGAAAAATCAACGAGACATACCTCACAAAACCTGCTCCTTTGAATAAGTTGCTCATCAGCCTCAAGTTTTCTTGTCTTTTTTGCAGTTTTTCGAATTCGAGTATTAGATTTTTTTTCTTCTCGAATTCGGTTGAAAGTCGAGAAATTTCTGACGAGAGGGTTGCTTTTTTCTCTGTAAAAATGTTCAACGATTCTTCGTTTTCGGTAAGTTGTTTTTCGGCCAAAAGATAGGATTCTTCATCATACACAACTGCTTTCAACTTCGATTTCAACTCGGTCAGCTGTAATTGTAAAGCAGAAAACTGAATGGTAAACTGTTGTATTTCTTTTTTCATTTCACTTACATTCAAGGTTTTAGTTAAAACCTTTTCGATTTCTTCCATACTCGATTTTTGATGCGCTTGCATGTTGGCTAAAAATCTTTGCTGCAATTCATCAGACTCCGTTTTCAATTCGTCTAAACGATTTTTAGCTGTTGTCAAGAGCGTTGTTTGAGAAGAAATTTTTGGCGTAATCTCGATTAATTCTTGGTTACAAGCTTCGTATTCTTGCTCCAATTTCTGTATCTTTTCTATGCTATTTTGATGTATTTGTATTAGTTCTTCTTGAGTTTTTTGTACAAACTCTTCGAAATCTAAGCGTTTGAGATACGTTCGATTGAGTTCAATTTGCGATATTAAAACCTGCAATTGCGATTGAAATTTTTCTACATAATGTTTGTATTTATCTACATTTTCTATAGCTTTTTGCAAGACTTCTCGCTCATTTTTCAATTCATTCTGAAGCTTTTTCAAGTGGTTTTTCTTACTCAAATTCTCTTGTTTGAGTTTCGAAAAAAGACTTTCATTTGGCTCAACAATCGTCCATTCGAAGGCTTTTTGGTGTTCTTTTGCCTTGTTTTCAATGATCGAAAGTTGTTGTTTATCTTTTTGCAACTGCTCTTCAAAAATTTGCAATTGCGAACGAAATTGCTCTACTTTTGTTTTGATTTGATGTTCGTGTTCACGAGCTGATTTGACCGCATTCAATTTTTCTTCAATTGTCGTCAGCGCATTCGTAACATCTTCTATATGCACAATGTTGGGATGTTCTGTAGAACCGCAAAGCGGACAAGCCTCGCCGTTGTGCAGATTCTGAGCATAGGTCGACAATTTTTCTTGTATGGACAATTGTTGCCTTTCGCGCGATAATTTTTTTTCTTGATCGTTGAGCAAATCAAATTTTTGTTTCGACTGAAAATCAAAATCCGATAAATTAATATTTTCGGATCTCAACGTTGCGCTGATTGCAGAAATTTGCTCGGAATTCTGGCGAATTGAATCGTTTATTTTCGATTGTTCGCTTTGTAGAGTTTTCAATTCCAGAAACCATTTTTCTATTTTCATCAACAATTCATCATCAATCAAGCTGCTATTAAATGCCTCAATTTCAGTTTCTAACGCTACGATTTTTTGAGTGATTTTATTTTTAGCATTTTCTACCTGTTCTACCTCTTTCAAACCGTTTTTTACCCGAACTTCCAAATCTTTCGATGTTGCCTGATTTTCTACGATTTTCACTAAAAATTCTAAATCCCGAACTTCGATTTTGCGATCTTCCAAGGTCGCATATTCTTGTTGCAATTGTTCTTTTTTTGCTGTAAGGGCAGTCAGTTTTTGAATTAAAATTTCTGCAGTTTTGGTTTCTTTTTCGATAAGTTTTTGCTGGGCAGAAATAGCTTGAGTCAATTTTTTCTGCAACCTCAAATCATGAGAAAAAAGCGATTGTAGCTGTTCGAATTCTTTTAATATTTGCTCTTGTTCGTCTACAAATCGTTTCTTTTCGGTCAGCTTTTCAAATTCGGCTTCTTTGGACGCTAACAATTGAAAATCAGCCTTTATCAATTTTAAATGTTGAAATTTTTCTTGAGCTTCCTCAACCTTTGACTTTGCTTTTTGCCATTCTTCGAGTATTTGCGCCAATTGATTTTTTTGATTTTCAATTACTTCTTCGTTAATCGCTTCAAAACCCTGCAACTTCCCTTCCATTTGGTTGATTTGGGCCGAATTTTCTTTCACTAAAGTTGCAGCTCGTTCTTGCAAATCGTAACGATCGAGGTTGAAAATTTCTTTCAACATTGTTGTTCGATTGGTCTCGCTCAATTCTAAAAACTCTTTGAATTGCCCTTGCGGAATGATGATTGTACGTTTGAAGTTTGTGTAACTTAGCCCAATAATCGGTTCGATATTTACGCTCTCTAGCGGAAACCATTTATTATCCTTGAACTCGTATAGATTAGAAGTTACCGTACCGACATCATCATACCGTTTAGAATTCCGTTTGAATTCTTTTGTAGCACGAAAAAGTCGGTCTTCGAAATTATAGAAATCAAATTCGATATAAGAGCGGTTCGACTTCAAATTCATCATATTGTAAGCCCTTCGCTCTTTGGAATTTAGTCGTTCGATTTCACCGTACAAAGCAAAACTGATCGCTTCTAAAATTGATGATTTCCCTGAACCTACGGTTCCAAAAATCCCAAACAATCCGGCATCAATTAGATCAGAAAAATCAATAGTTTGACGTTCTTGATAAGAATACAAGCCTTCTAACGTGAGTTTTACAGGAATCATAGTAACAAAGCGATTAAAATTAGGACAACAAAATTAACGATAATCGAATTGAATTTATTAAAATTATTCAGACGCCAAAAGATTGTTTTGATGTGTAAAATATTTTTTTATATTTGTGAGAACGAAAACCATCAGGAAAACATGAAATATACTGCGGTAAATAATTTTTCTAATAATAATTTGAATTCTAACCAGATTCGAACAGAGAAGTTATGGACCAAAGTATAGCATTATAAAATATATTGTACAACAAATTTCCCAAGCTTCTCAACTTTTGAGAAGCTTTTTTTATTAAAAAAAATCGCTAAACATATGGAAACGAAACTACAAACAGAACGAAAAATTGAAGAAATCAAAAACATTTTTCAACAAAAACTGAGAAAAGCTTTGCAACTGCACAAAATTTCATCGCCTCTTATGGTAATGGATGGGACGGGAATTAATGACGACCTGAATGGATTAGAAAGACCATTAAAGTTCAAAGTGAAAGCACTGCAAGATGCACAAGCTGTAATTGTACACTCGCTTGCCAAATGGAAAAGAATAAAACTGAAAGAATACGAAATTCGGGTACACGAAGGAATCCTTACCGATATGCATGCGCTAAGACCAGACGAAGATTATTCACCCTTGCACTCGATCTATGTGGACCAATGGGATTGGGAAATGCACATCACCAAAAAAGACCGAACGATAGCTTTTTTGAAAACAACGGTCGAAAAAATATTTTCTGCCCTTAAAGAAACAGAATCGCAGCTGTTGCAAGAAAACATTATAGCATCGCTATTATTGCCCGAGCGCATCCATTTTATTACCGCAGAAGACTTGTATCAAAAATATCCTACACTTACCGCAAAAGAACGAGAACACGCGATTGCGAGAGAATTTGGCGCCGTATTCATCATTGGCATTGGAGGTGAACTTTCTTGTGGAAAAGCTCATGACGGAAGAGCTGCCGACTATGACGATTGGAGTACCGCAACCGAAATAGGCAACGGACTGAACGGTGATTTCATCGTGTGGAGTCCAGTTGTGGGACACAGTATCGAATTGTCTTCGATGGGAATTCGAGTAGATAAAATTGCCTTGGAAAAGCAACTGAAAATTCGTGCCGAAGAAGACAAATCATCGCTTCATTATCATCAACAAATTTTGGCAGAATCCTTACCTTACAGTATTGGCGGTGGCATTGGACAATCTAGACTTTGCATGTTCTTTTTACAGAAAAAGCATGTGGGCGAAGTGCAGTCGAGTGTTTGGGACGAAAATCTAAAAACAGAATTGCAACAGCACGGGATACAACTCCTGTAATCAATCGAGACGATTGATTTCGTCGAACAACTGCATGAGCTCACTGTTGGGTTCTTGTTGATGTTTGGATTTGAAATAATCTCTGAAAAGATCTCGTATATCCTGATCCAAATTGATGGTTTGGGTAACGTTGGGTGCAATAATATCGTTTTGTACTTTGGGTATCAAATAAACAATTCCGTCATGATTTTGATAAAGCATTTTACGTTCTTCTGCGGTAAGATAGGTTGATGATTCTATGGTAAGTTCGACCAAAACATCGGGGTTGCTACTCAACCAATTTACGGCATCTTCGATTTTTGTGAAAGATTTGCGAGCTAACTTTTTACCAGAACGTAAACGAATTGCAGTTTGACTTATGGGTTGATTGGGTTCGAGTTCCACTATATTCACAAATTTTTCTTGACCAGCTTCGCTAAAACTATACGGTAAAATAGATGACGAATAAACAACAGGTTTTTCATCAGACCCAATATTGTTATAAGCATGCAAATGCCCCAATGCCGTATATTGTATCGCTTGCGGAATAGCATCGGCAAACACCAAATCGGCATTCCCAATTTTCAATGGTTTTTCACCTTCTGGTTCGTCTAGCAAATCAGCTCCTCGACTATTCATATACAAGTGCGTCATCAAAACATTCACTCCATTAGAATCGCAAAAATCATGAGCCAGCTGTCCCCAATGAGAAGCCAACACTTGATTGAGCCCTTGCTCTTTTTCCTCACCAAAGTATTGTTTCAACCGCAGTTCGTTGGCATAAGGTGTATGAATCAACCGAAAAGGATAATCGTAAGAATGCAATTTCAATTCTATAAAACCCACTTCTGAACGAGTAATCTTAAAGTCTTCTAAAGTTATTGGCAAAACTTTCGCCTGCGGATAACCAATCAGGAAAATGCCACATTCGCGTGCAAGCGGATCTGGCGCATCGATAAAACTTGGCGAATCGTGGTTGCCTGCAATTGCGATCACAGGGCGTTTGCCATTTTTTGTCAATCGTTTTAGAGTTTTGTAAAATAAATCAACCGCTTCGGTGCTGGGATGAAAAGTATCGAACAAATCACCTGCAACAAGCACGATATCTACAGCGTGCTCCTCAGCAATGGATACCATTTCGTCCAAAACCTCTATCTGCTCTTCTATACGAGTATAGTGGTCTAATTTTTTTCCTAAATGCCAATCTGCAGTGTGAAGAATTTTCATGGGTACAATTATGGTAAAACGATTTCTTTTTGCAATAAAAATCAAAAATACAGGATAATCACGACAATGTGTGTCTCTCTTTAAAAACTTTTTCTAAATCCTATACTTTATCGCAAGATATGAAACGAAAAACTTATTTTTACAAAAAAAAAGCTGTGGAAGAACATTCTAATGATCCGTTACATGGTAAAAAGTTGGTCGACATCATCGAAGAGTTGGTCTTGTATTATGGCGGATTCGAAGGGCTTGGCGAGCAAATCAACATTCGTTGTTTTACGCATGATCCTAGCCTTAATTCGTCTTTAAAATTCCTGAGAAGGACTCCTTGGGCTAGAGAAAAAGTAGAAAATTTATACCTTACGATCATCAAAAAACAAAAAAAATAGAACTTCGCCCTGCTATGAATCCTTTTAGAAAAGACGTAAAAATCGAATTCAGAAAGCCCATTTATCCTATTCAACCCTTTCTGCACGATTATCTCGAAAAATATCAACGCCTTACCGAGATTGCATTAGAATACGAAGATTTGTTGCGCTTTACCGACTATACACATGTTGAGGATATTGACGGGAAAGACACCTTGTGGCTGAGCGTCTTTTATGCCGAACATGAGCGTTGGGAAATCGAAGATAATCTGAAAAGAATCTACAATTTGTTGCATTCGGATGGTGATGAAGAAAACCTGCCATTTCTCACGGTCGACAGCATAGAATATTGCACATTCGGCAATTCGAGACCTTTTCGGATAAAAGTGCGAAACATACTGAACGATAATTATACCAATTATTATGTAAAAAAAGCTGATGCATCGCGTATTTATGGGCTGGAGCTGGAAGATTTGTTATCGCCGCATCGCATCAATTTTTTGATTTATAAAGATACGCTGATCGAAGAGCATATTTTGGGCATCCCAGGCGACTTATTCATCGAAAAACATTTAGAAAATTGTTCCGAACTCGAGAAATCACAATTGGCGAAAGAGTTCGTAAAATTCAACGAACGCTGTTTTTTGGGCTTATTGGGAGATATGCGATCGTACAACTATGTCGTAATTCCGATACACGACTACAATCAGGTTATTTACCGCATCAGACCAATCGATTTTGATCAGCAATGCTACGAGGGCAACTTAAAAATTTATCGTCCGCAATATTTCAAAGAAAATCGTGTGATGGTCGATTTGGTATACGAAAAACTCAAAAATAGTTCTATTTTACAGTATCAACGCGAAGTACGCTCCTTGCTCACCAAACGGCTACTCAACAGTCAACGCCATTTTACAGATTTGATGGAGGTAATGAAAAAAGATGAAATTGCGCCAACCGAAAACGTAGTACAACTGAAAACAGCTTTGCTGAAATTCACGCACGAAACCAGCTTCAACGCATGTCAATCGATGGGCGAAATTTTGGAAATGGGACTGAAATTCCTCATCAGAAATTATAGAAAATAAAAATTATGCTGTCAAAAGATAATTTATCTCACTGACAACGAATCAATAAGATGTATTTCGTAAAAAACTTTAAAAAAGTATTTGCAAATATGTCATCTAATCTTCTATATTTGCAGTCGCAATCACGCAATAGATTGCGTCTGGAGAGATGGCAGAGTGGTCGAATGCGGCGGTCTTGAAAACCGTTGAGGGTCACACCTCCGGGGGTTCGAATCCCTCTCTCTCCGCAAAAAAAGCGTAACAATTTAATTTTAAATTTGTTACGCTTTTTTCTTTTCATAGATCGTAAATCTGCGAGATCGCATTTTTTCTAAAAAACAAAATTATTTCAATAATCAAATTCTGTTCACCTATCTTTGCCGAATGAGACGAATTCTAAATGATTTACTAATCGTAATCTCGTTGCCATTCATCTTGGCATACGAAGTCTATTGCATGTACTCTAAATACAAGAAATGAGAAATCAAAAACGCATCGGAATCATGGGCGCTTTGCCCGAAGAAATCGATTATATTTTACCACTAATCGAAAATAAAACCGAAGTAAGACTTGGCAAACGTACCTTTTATTGCGGAACCATCCATCAACAAGAAGTCGTCGTGGTGTTTTCTAGAATAGGAAAAGTTGCGGCGGCAGCCACTGTTTCTACGCTCATTTTACACTTTGCCGTAAGCGAAGTGATTTTTACAGGGGTCGCGGGCGGTATCGATTCTAAGGTAAAAATTGGAGATATAGTGATTGCAAATCAGCTAGTACAGCACGACATGAATGCCGAACCTCTCATGCCAAGACACGAAATTCCTTTGTTGGGTAAAACTTTTTTCGAAGCAGACCAAAAATTATTGAATTGTAGTGAAAAAGCTGCCCAAAAAGTTTTAAATCAAAAAATTTTCAGTGATCAAGAAATCGAAGAATTCAAGCTTCATCTGCCCACAGTTCATGTCGGATTGATTGGTTCTGGTGATTTATTTTTTTCGACCAATCAGAAAAAAGCACAATTGAATCAACGCCTATCAGCTATACTTTGTGTTGAGATGGAAGGCGCTGCTGTCGCGCAGGTTTGTTACGAATTTGGTGTACCATGCGTGGTAATCCGAAGCATTTCGGATGATGCCGACGAGCACTCGAGCGTGAATTTTATGCGCTTCATACAGCATATCGGCAGAGCATACAGCAAGGGCATCGTAGAAGAAATAATTCGAGCAAGAAAATTATAATAAAAAAAGTCTTCCATAATAAAACGAAAGACTTTGGAAAAAAATGGAGCCGATGGAGGGACTCGAACCCACGACCTGCTGATTACAAATCAGCTGCTCTAGCCAGCTGAGCTACATCGGCAAAAAAGTGGGGAGAGCAGGATTCGAACCTGCGAAGGTGAAAACCAACGGATTTACAGTCCGTCCTCGTTGGCCGCTTGAGTATCTCCCCAGAAAAACGATTGTACCTTGAAAAAATTGAGCCGATAGAGGGACTCGAACCCACGACCTGCTGATTACAAATCAGCTGCTCTAGCCAGCTGAGCTACATCGGCGTATTCAAAGTATGGTTTTCAAAAAAACTTCCCGTTTTTCGTGGTGCAATATTAGAACGTAAATTTGAATCTCGCAAATTGTTGAATGACTTTTTTTGGACTATTTTCTGGTTTTTGATTCTAAAATTTGATAATCAAACATTTATCAAACAAAAAAAAATTGGCTTTTAACTGAAACAAAGGTTAACATAGAATTTACATTGTTCAACTTATTTTTGTTCGACTTAATATCAATATGCATATACTCCTCATCATACTTCAAGCTTTGGGTGCTATTGCTCTTTTTATCTACGCGATGAAAATGGTGAGCGATAACCTGCAAGCGATTTCTGGTGAAGGTTTTCAACATACGATCAATAATCTCACGCGCAACAATTTCACCACTTTTCTCACGGGAACTGTGTTCACTACCTCTATACAGTCTTCTTCTGCGGCAAGTATTTTTGTGCTAAGTTTTGTGAATGCTGGTTTCATCAACCTAAGGAAAGCTTTCGGTTTGATAATCGGCGCCAATGTAGGCACAACACTTACCTTGTGGTTGATTCTCGTTGGGCTGCAATTTCAGTTGTTGTATATTGCTTTGCCATTGCTTATTGTGGCGGTTCCGCTTTATGTATCTTACCAGCGAAATAGAAGGCTGATAGGTGAAACCATGATTGGTTTTACGATGATTTTCTTTGCCTTGTATTTTCTAAAAACTTTCCTGCCAGACATTGCCGATTTTCATTTTATACAAGACTTATTAAATAGTCAATCTTCTTGGCTGTATGCCCGCTATTTATTGTTTATTGTGATTGGTTTACTCCTCACCTTGGTGGTGCATTTTTCATCTGCTTCGATCGCCATTTCGGTCTTGTTGGTAACCAAAGGCTTGCCTCTTGAATTGGCTGCTATGATGATTTTGGGGGCAAATATCGGCACCACTTTCACCGCGCAGTTGGCATCATTTGTGGGGAACAAATCGACAAGAATTGTGGCTAATTTTCACACTTGTTTCAATGTATTTAGTGCATTGCTTTTCTTTTTTTTAGTCCCTTTTATCATTTCCTTTTTACAACAATATATTGCCAATTCACATATCTTACTCATCACTTTCGATACGATAATCAATGTGGTAACGGCAATTATCGCTTTGCTTTTTCTAAATCCGATAAGTGAATATTTCGAAAAGAAACAAATCAAAACGCAAGAAAGCAAACGATTGGATAAGATGAATTTCTTGCTGGCGGCATTTGGTCATAATGCCAATTTGTACCTCAACGAAGCTACGAAAAACATTCTAAGATTAGCGGCGATAAGCAGACGCACCATCCAAATATTGGGTAGGATGATTACCGAAAGCGATGAGGGAAAATTTAAAATTCTAAAACAACGGGTATTGCATTTGGAGAACGAAAGCGACCAGGTCGAAGAAGAAATCACCTCTTTTCTGATGAAGATTTACAATCTCGAAATCAATGAAAGCAAAGCGATTAGAATCAACCAGCTTTTGGTTATTTGTCATCACCTAGAAAGCATCAGTGATATTGCGATAAAGATGACGGCAATCCACAACAAGCGAAGAAATAGCAACAGTTTCATCACGCCAAATCTTCGTGCGCATATGTCTTTGATGCAACAAGAACTCAATTTGGCAATTTCTTTTTTGTACCAAAACCTGAGTTCGTCTAAAGACGAAATAGATTTGGAAAAACCTCGCGAAATCGAGCATAGAATAAATCAACAATACAAATTGGCAGAGGCCGACCTGATCAAAACCATAGAAAAAGATAAACTGGCAACGCTGAGCGCTTTATACTACAAAGAACTGATACAAAACTACGAACTCATAGGCGACCATATTTACAAAGCAAACATGACGCTGAGCAAAAACTAAGTTTTGTACCTTTGCAGAATGGTAGATCCTTATTCTGTTTTCGATATAAAAAATTTTTCTGAATTTCAGGAAGTGGCATTAGCTGTTTTCAGGCATCAGGCTGAACACGTTTCGGTGTACAGAGATTTTGTAGAATTGATGAAAGTAGACTCGAAAAAGGTTAAGCGCTTAGAGGAAATTCCTTTTTTACCTATCCGATTTTTCAAACAATATCCTATTATCGAAAATCAATGCAAACCCGAAAAAATTTTCAGCAGTTCGGGGACCACAGGGCAAAACACCAGTCAACATTTGGTTGCCGATTTGGCGCTGTATCATCATAGCCTTTCGGCGTGTTTCAGGCATTTCTATGGCGATTTGTCTGACTATTGTATTTTTGCTTTATTACCCTCGTATTTGGAGCGAGAAGGTTCGTCGCTCATCGATATGGTCGCCTATTGGTTAGAAGAATCGGACACTTCTTTTGGTGGATTTTATTTGTACAATCATCAACAACTGCACACCGATTTGTTGGCGTGCGAAAAAGCGGGTAAAAAAGCCATTCTCATCGGCGTTTCTTTTGCATTGTTGGATTTTGTAGCGCATTATCCAATGCAACTGTCGCAAACCATTGTCATGGAAACGGGCGGAATGAAAGGTAGAAAAAAAGAAATCACCCGAACCGAATTGCATACTATTCTAAAAAAAGGTTTTGGCACGAAGCACATTCATTCTGAATACGGGATGACAGAATTGCTCTCGCAAGCCTATTTGAGAGAAAAAGGCGTTTTCGAATCGCCAAACTGGATGCACATCCTCATACGCGAAACCGAAGATCCGCTCACATTTGTAGAACAAGGAAAAACAGGCGGTGTCAACGTAATAGATTTGGCAAATTTTCATTCTTGTAGCTTTATCGCAACCGATGATTTGGGTCGAAAACTATCGCCTCAAACTTTCGAGATTATGGGTAGATTCGACCATGCCGATGTGAGAGGTTGCAATTTGATGGTGGTCTGATTTATTGACGCTCTATTTCTACGATTTGGTTTTTTATTTGCAACAGTTCATCGAAAAACGATTTTATTTCTTTAGTTTTTTTTGCTTCTATCAATCCCTCGGGAATCAGCAATTGGTAGGTAAGGATAAGTTTGTCGTTGTTTATGATTCCATTCTGAAAGTACTTTAATCCAACCGGAGACGAAATTTCTTTTTTTACCTGTTGTAAATTTACTTTTTCGTTGGGTTCTAAGTCAATATACATTTCGTAATTTACAAAATAAGGAAACTGAAATTCTATATCCTGATAACGTTTGTCACCATGAAAAACATAATTTTCTAATAATTTTCGAAGAGGATTATAAATTTTATTTGGCGTAGAAAAATTGCTGGTCGATTTATAGATTAATCGAGTATTGCCACTGGCTTCTCGCTATTGTAGCTCGGTCAGAAAATGTGTATCGGCATTGAAATTGGTAGAATGCGCTGCAATCCAATCATTTTTCATATGGCCACAGAATGTAAAATTTTGGGTACAAAGATTTTTTTCTACCTTTTTTTATAATCTTATCGCACATTGAGCTCAGAAAGAGTCTGTTTTGTAGTCAGAAAAGGAGAATCGCTTTCGTTGTTTACCACTAAAAAACGTTGGTTGTATTTTTCTATTGGCGCAAAATAAAACATCGTATAACTAATTCTGCTGTCTTCTATCAATGTGTTTTCGCCATTTTTTAGCATCACAAAATTGTTCATCGATTTGAATTGTTTTCTATAGGGATAATTAAACAAAACCCAAGCGTACTGTCTTGGACTAAACAACACCAAGCTAGCCTGAATGTCTTTAGCAGCAAGAGCTTCATGAAGCGATAAATTGAGGTCTGCTTGATTTCCAGATTTGTCGATCATCAACTGTTCGAAGGTTTTTTCGGGTGAAATACTCAAGAATTTATCCCAAGAAAAATTATCTCTAAAATACAACAATACATACTGCAAGGTTTCTTTTTCATCGTTTCCGTTTGCAATTTTCTGCATAATACTTTTTGCTACGACTGAGGATTTATAAGTTTCTAAGCTTTTTTTGTATTCTCTTATCAGATTTGGCCAAGTGTCGAACAAGGTTTTGTATTCGGTTTCTTTACCATAAAAATCGTTTTTATATCCGATATATCCTTTTGCATGTAAACGCAAACTTTCTAACTGATCTGTCTGATTGTACAAACACTTTATCTTATCGATGCTCGGAATATCTTGTACAGCCCAAGTTTTGTCTGGATGTTTTTTTCCATATGAGAATATAATCTAGCTTTCAGTTGCGAAATGGATTTTGCACGATGATGATGGTAATATTCAATTTCACATTGGCTTGATACAGTCCGATTGCATTCAAGATTTTTATTTGTCTTTTTACAAGAAGCGAATAATGCTGATTGCTGATGCTCATCAAGCCTTTTTCGTACAAGATTACGGCAGAAGCATGAGATCGAAATTTACTTCAGTCAACGTAAATTCTTGATCGGAAATAATTCCCCAGCGAAAATTATAATTTTGGGCTTGAAGTGTAGAAAAGAAAAAGACAAAAAACAATAGAATTGTTTTCATTTTTTGATTAATTTTTTCAGAATTAAAAAGTTTATCATCACACTTCTGAAGATTTGTGGTGTACGAAAAATCTTGGTTGACTAAAAATAAGTTTATTTGCAAAAAGGTTAGTAAACTCAACGTTAATATGCTATAAAATATTCCAAATATTTTTTTTTAAAATAGAAAAAAAGGCTGGCTATTTTTATTAAAAACAAGTTTATTTACTGTTAATTAACATTTTTTTGTATTTTATATTAGGAAATGCAAAAAAAATGTATACTTTTACGTTCAGAAATCATTGCTAAAGCATTTAGTATGGCTTCTTAATTAACACAATAGAGGAAAAACTGAAAAAGGATTAATTCATTTTAATCCTTTTTTACTTTTCAACAATCTGATTCAAAGCATCTTGCAGTTTAGAATACTCGAATTCATACCCCAATTTTTTCAATTTCATATTGTTTGCCAAAACACTATTCAACACCAAACTACTGCGTTCGCCCAAGAATTTTTCGACCATCCATTTCGGAATATTTGGCAAGAAAAAAGGTTTGTCCAAAGTTTCTGCGAGTAATTTATTAATTTCTGCTTGGGTAACTTGCTCATCGGCAACGGCATTGATAGCACCATGGTAACGATCGTTGAACAACGCGGCGACATAGATTGCGGTAAGGTCTTCTAAATGCACCCAAGGAATAAAATTGTTTCCATTCCCAAGATTAGTTCCCAAGCCAAGACGAAATGGAAAACTCATTTTTGGGAAAGATCCTCCTCGATTACTTAGT
Organism: Vaginella massiliensis; assembly: GCF_900089075.1. GTDB lineage: Bacteria > Bacteroidota > Bacteroidia > Flavobacteriales > Weeksellaceae > Weeksella > Weeksella massiliensis_A. Next base: position 102,725 of record NZ_LT593747.1, on the reverse strand, counting down.
ACCAGTGGCGTTCTAATTTTTACCACACGCGCCTTGAGCGATGAAAATTGGTCTGCTGCCTTTTCCCAATTTACGGTTATTTCACTCAGAAAATCTGTTCCTGCCTTGTCTTCTTCTTGCAATCTTCGATTGGTGATTTGATTACCATAAATAGAAATACCAGATGCCGAAACAAAGGTCTTGAGCTCTGGCGCATATTGTTGAGCATACGCAAAAAGCAAATCGGCAGTTTTGATGCGGCTATCATAAATTAACTTTTTGTAATTGCTGGTCCAAGGTTTTGTAATCGGTGCTCCAGCAAGGTGCACTATGGCTTCTACACCTCGAAAAACAGTTGGGTCGATAAAGCCTTTGTTTGCGTTCCAAAAAAATTGTTCGCTTTCTTGATCTCGTTGCAAGACATTCACTTGATGATCTAATGCGCGTAGCTTTTCTACCAATGATTTTCCAATAAATCCAGTGCCACCAGAAACTAAAATCTTCATGTTGTTTTTTTTTCTAATTTAGCGATAACTTAAGAAAAGAAATTTATGAATCCGAAGGTTTTCCCATGGAAAAAATTAGACAAAGATGAAAAACGAAAACTAAAAATGAAGATTTTCGATATCATCTTCGAAGCCAACACCCCGTACGGAAAACTGTTCGACATCTCGTTGTTGTTGGTCATCTTATTCAGTGTAGCGCTTATTGTGCTAGAGTCTGTGCCTTCTTTCAACTCTCGCTATCATGATTTTTTGGTAATTGCCGAATGGATTGTTGTCATGCTGTTTACTGTAGAGTATTTTTTGCGGATTTACTGTTTACAAAAACCTTGGCGATATGTTTTTAGCTTTTATGGAATTGTTGATTTGCTTTCTATTTTACCATTCTATTTCGGCATTTTCTTTCCGAATAGTAAATACTTATCCAGCATTAGAATTTTACGATTGTTTCGCATTATTAGAATCTTCAATCTTTCGGGGCTCACCAAAAATCGCAACATTTTGATTCTTGGACTGAAACAAAGTAAAGATCGCATCATTGTGTTTTTATCATTTATCTGCTTGGTAGTTGTGGTCATTGGTGCCATCATGTATATGGTAGAAAAAGATCATCCAGAATCGGGCTTCACCAGTATACCTATCAGCATTTATTGGGCTATTGTGACTATGACGACGGTTGGATTTGGAGATATAGCTCCTGTCACGGGTTTCGGACGATTTTTAGCTTCGATCATTATGATATTGGGGTATGGGATAATTGCGGTGCCTGCCGGAATAATCTCTAGCGAAATGGTAAACGCTTCGAAACAAGACAACATCCCTACCAACACCGATGTATGCCAATATTGCAACGACAATTATCATTTGGATAATGCACGATATTGTAAAACTTGCGGACATTTACTCAATCCTTAGCATCGAGAAAACTTTCAATTTCTATAAAATTTTTCCGTTGCATTTGGCTCATTTTATCGTAATCTTTGGCATAAGTTAGCGACATATTCAATTCATATCCAACCAACATGATCAAGACGTTTACATAGATAAAAAACATCACCAACATCACCAATCCCAAAGAACCGTAAAGCAAATCAACATTATTGAAATATTTGAGGTAAATATTGAACAGAAACAAGGTGGCTAAAAATAGAATCGTCGCAAGCACCGCACCCGGAACAACAGTTGAGCTCGATTTTTTGGAATTCGGGCCATAATGATAAAGCATACACATCGATGCGAAATAAAAGATAATGGCACTGAGCACATTGATCAGCCTCGAACTTTTAGACAAATCGAAAAAGAAATCGGTTTGTGCCAAATACTTCCAAATCACTCCCGTGTAATACAATAGAGTTAATTGTAAAATGATAAATATCGAAAACAAAATGGTAAGCGCCAGAGAAATCAGACGTTGGGTGTTATTGTTACGTTTGATGAAAACATCTTGATAACTCACATTGAAACCATTGATGATGCCTTGAACGCCATTGGACGAAAGAAAAATCGTCATAATCATGAACCACCAATTTACGCGGCGTTTTTCTTGATTCGAAGTAATCTCGCCGATGAAATTGATCACTTCTTGACTTACAGATCGCGGTAATACTTGGGGTAAAAACTGCTCGAACAGTAGAAATTTCAACTCCTCGTAATGCGGAATTTTTGGCATGAGAGTGAAAAGGAAGAGAATAAAGGGAAAAATACTAAAAAATAAAGTCCACGAAATAGCACTCGAACGTACTGGAAAATTTCCCTTCATCACGCGAATCCAAAATACTTTGAGCAGATCATACACGCTGATATTCGAAAATTTTGCCAAACGAATACGCTTCGTCCAATCGATAAATGTGGATATTCGTAATATTTCTTTTAAATTTACCAAGCACAATTTTTTTTGCTAAAGTATAGATTATTTCTATGAATATCACGACGATTTGCATTGGAAAAACAGACGAAGAACCTATCGAGACCTTGTTGAGGAAGTACGAAGGGCGTTTTCCGAATTACATCAATTATCAACGTCACGAAATTCCTGATCCAAAAAACCGCAAAAACCTATTAGAAAATCAACAAAAAGCGAAAGAAGCAGAACTGATTTTACAAAAAATTGCGCCCACAGATTTTGTAATTCTTCTAGATGAGCGTGGCAAACAAGCGAGTTCTAAACTTTTTGCACAAGACCTGCAATCGTATATGAATCAAGGATTGAAAAATGTGGTTTTCGTTATCGGAGGACCTTATGGTTTCGACGAAAAGTTGTACCAACGTTGCAACCGAAAACTCTCGCTGTCGCAAATGACATTCACGCACCAAATGGTAAGATTGTTTCTTACCGAACAAATTTATAGAGCATTCACTATCTTACAAGGCAAACCATATCACCATGAATAATTTGAAACTATCCGACAAAACTTCGCTGCAATTCACCCCCATCTATGCTATTTTGGTAGGGTTTGCAATTACATTCACCATACAATTGGTACAAGGATTGGTCGCTTTACCAGGCTTTTTCTATGCGCCATTGTATCATGTTTTACTTCCTTTGGCTTTTTTTGCCAGCACAGTGGCGTGCATTTTATTGTTGAAAGCTTGGTTCAAAGTTAGCACAGAAGAAATTAAGTCTTGGATTTTTCATCCGACCAGCATTCGCAATTATTTGTTAGGTTTTCTCATCTATATTTTAGCCTTGCCATTTGCAGAATTTACAACCAGTAAAATTCCGACAGACATCCCGTTTCTGAAAGATTTGTATCAACAATTTACCGAAAGTTTCGGGATGATGATGGATTATAAAATCGCTGCATTTCTCACCGTTTGCATTTTAGCTCCCATCTTCGAAGAGATTATTTTCAGAGGTTTTATCTTGCGTGGCATGTTGAAAAACGGGAGCAATCCTTGGGTTGCAATCGTGCTTAGCGGACTCATCTTTGGTGCAGCTCACCTCAATCCATGGCAATTTATCGGAGCCGGAATTTTGGGCGCTGTGTTTGGCTACGTCTATTACAGAACGCAATCGCTCCTCTTGTGCATTCTTTTACACGCCATCAACAATACGATTTCTTTTGTTCTGATGCTAAAATATCAAACTATCGAAGAGAATATTTTCGATCCTTCTGCTACTAGTCTCATCATGGCTTGTTTGGTCTTGAGCTTGGCAGCCGGATATTATTTATACAAAAAAACACCAAATCGACAATGGAATTAATTTTTGCAACGCATAATCAACACAAGGTGGATGAATTACAACAAATGCTAAAAGGTCGAGTACTCATCCAATCGCTGACCGATATTGATTTCCATGAAGATATTGAGGAATCGGGTAAAACATTTGATGAAAATGCCTATATTAAAGCAAAATCGATTTCAGAAAAAATCAACCGAAATGTTTTTGCAGACGACTCTGGCTTGGTCATAGAAGCGCTAAACGGCGAACCCGGAATTTTCTCGGCTCGCTACGCTGGCACAGGAAACAGTCTCGACAACATTGCCAAGGTTCTGAAGAAACTCGAAAACGAAGAGCATAGAAAAGCTTATTTTATAACAGTGATTTGTCTGATATTTGATGGCAAAGCTCACTTTTTCGAAGGGAAAGTTTGGGGTAATATTACCAAAGAAATTAGAGGAACCGACGGATTTGGCTACGACCCGATTTTTGTACCAGAAGGCTACGATAAAACCTTTGCCGAAATGTCGGCAGACGAAAAAAACAACATTAGTCATCGCTATTTGGCAACGCAACAATTGATCGAATTTTTAAGTTAACTCATTTTGGCATTAGAACTCACCATATTAGGTTTCAATTCTGCTTTACCTACGGCAAACTCGCATCCGAGCGCCCAATTGCTCAATATCGAAGAACGCTATTTCTTGATCGATTGCGGCGAGGGCACACAGGTGCAATTGCGAAGAGCAAAAGCAAAATTCAATAAAATCAACACCATTTTCATATCGCATCTGCATGGTGATCATGTTTTTGGTTTGATAGGATTTTTATCTTCTTTGCAACTTTTGGGTAGAAAAACACCCGTTACGATACATGGTCCGAAAGGAATAAAAGAATTCATAGAAGTTCAACTGCGACTGTCTGGAGCTTATCATGGTTACCCCATTATTTTTAACGAACTAGAAGGTAATCAATCCCAGATTATTTTCGAAGACGACAAAGTAAGAGTGAGCACCATACCGCTCGATCATCGCATTTACACCAACGGCTATTTGTTTGTAGAAAAAGAAAAATTGAGACGCTTGAATACCGATGCTATCAACGAATTTCCTGAAATTGAAATTTGTGATTACCATAATCTAAAGAAAGGGAAGGATTTTGTCTTGTCTTCTGGCAAAGTGATTCCAAACGAATATCTCACATTTGACGGAGCTCGAAGCTTCAGCTATGCCTATTGCTCAGACACCCGGTACAAACCCGACATTATTCCCATTATAAAAAATGTAGATTTGTTGTACCACGAAAGTACCTTTCTACACGAACTGAAAGAACTCGCCGATTTCACTGGGCATTCGACCTCCTTAGAAGCTGCACAAATTGCAAAAGAAGCCAATGCAAAACAACTCATTTTGGGTCATTTCTCGAATCGCTATTCAGACTACAGGGTTTTGTTGGACGAAGCTAAAACGGTTTTCGAGCATACAATTTTGCCTCAGAATCTAATGAAAATCAAACTGAAATAAACCTGAAAGGGTTTCATCATTTTTTATTCTACTCTTTCCATCAGCGCCATATAAAATCCATCATACCCATATTGCGACGGAAAATATTGTTTTTCTTGAATAAGTGTAAAATTGGGATGATTTGCCAAAAATTTTTCGACTTGTTCCTGATTTTCCGAAGGCAGAATAGAACAAGTTGCATAAACCATCAGACCGCCTTTTTTCAGCATTCGAGAATAGTCGTTGAGAATTTTGGCTTGTTCGGCACGAATATTATCCAAAAATTCGGGTTGCAACTTCCATTTGGTATCTGGATTTCGCTTTAATACGCCCAAACCACTACAAGGTGCATCGATCAACAGACGATCGACCGTGCTATCTAGACGTTTTATAGTTTTAGACTCGATGACTTTGGTTTGCACATTTTGTACATCATTTCGTCGGGCTCTTTTTTTGAGTTCTTTCAACTTCCATTCGTACAAATCCATCGCAATAATCTGTCCTTTGTTTTGCATAAGTGCAGCCAAATGCAAGGTTTTACCTCCTGCTCCGGCACAGGCATCTACCACTCGCATACCAGGCTCTACGCGCAAAAAAGGAGCAATCAATTGCGAACCAACGTCTTGCACTTCGAACAATCCGTTCTGGAATTCATCGGTACGGAAAATATTGGTTTTTTCTTCCAGTGCTAAGGCGTAAGGAAATTTGGATAAAATTTTGGTTTTAATTCTGCGTTCTTTCAATAATTTTTGCAAAGACTTTCGATCGATTTTCAACGTATTCACGCGTATGATGGTTGGCGCTTGTTGGTTGAGCGCTTCTACTTCTTGCAACCATTGTTGCCCCAATTCTTTCTCACCCAAAGCATAGAGCCAATCTGGAAACGATTGTGCCACAGCCGGATTGCTTGACGAATTGTGTAAACGCTTCAAAATTTCTTTAGGATAGATTTGGCGAAATTCTTCCCATTGCGGAAGGTGCTGCTCTTCGGCAAGATTCATGGCGAACCAAGTTCCTACAAATTCCCAAAGGGTATCGGGCGACAAAGGTCTGCTCATGGCTCCTTCTACCAAACGCTTCCAACGCACTAGATCGTAAACGGTTTCGGCTATGAATGCGCGATCTCTTGCTCCCCAAGATCTATTCGATTTCAAGGTTTTTTCTACCTCTCGGTCTGCATATTTGCCTTCGAAAAAGATTTGATTTAAAGTGTCGACAATTCCGACAAAAAGATTTCTAAATGGTAAAATTTTCATACGCTGCAAAGGTAAAAACATCTACGAAATTTCGCTAAGCCTTTCTAAAAAAGCTGTTGGGACTTCGACCACTTTATTATTATGATAGTCAAAAGTGACAATTCCGCTCTTTGCTTTGGCAACCAAAACAGTTTCTTGAGATTTACTCACTTCGTAAGTCAAATCGAAACTAACCCTCGAAACGTCCATCACCCCGATTTTTATACACAATTGATCACCATAGAATGCCTGAGCTTTGTACTCGATTGCCACGTCTGCCATAATCACACCTACCCCAGCCAAATCCATTTCACTATAACCTAGTGACTCAAGAAATTGAATTCTCGCTTCGTGTAAAATACCCAATAAACGATCGTTTGCTAAATGATTTCCATAGTTGAGATCGGTAATACGAACCGGAATTTCGGTCTGAAAAATAGGATTCTTTGCCAGATCAACTTTTATTCTACCCATGTTTACATTAATTTTGCTAAACAAAGATAAAAAAATGGGCCTTAGCTTTGCTAAGGCCCAGATAGATTTACTTTTTAAACTTTAACATTAAAAAACCAATCTAACTCTCTACTACCTAGTGCTAATATACAATTAATTTTTATAATTTAAAATATTTTTAATTATTTTTTAAAATTTCAAAACAATACACAACAACCATTTTATAAATTTGAACATTCTACACTATAATCAATCTATAATTATAAATAAAATAAAAACAGTATGACCATTGTCGCTTATATTCAACAATGCTTAAACGTTCCCGAACATTCGATCGAAAAAGCCCTCGAACTGTTTCAAGACGGCGCTACAATCCCTTTTATCGCCCGTTACCGTAAAGACAGCACCGCCAATCTAGACGAAATACAATTGTTCGAAATAAAAAAACAACAAGAAGCTTATGAGAAAATACTGGCTCGAAAAAAAAGTATCCTGGAAAGCATCGAACAGCAAAACGCCTTGAGCAGCGAGCTGAAAGACACAATAGAGCAAACCTTTGATTTGCAAAAACTCGAAGACCTCTATTTACCCTACAAGCGTAAAAAGAAAACCTTGGCTGCCACAGCCCGAGAATTGGGTTTGGAACCGCTTGCGAAAATCATCATGAAACAGCAAAACATCCACGATTTGGAACAACTTGCCAAAAATTACTGCCATGAAAAATTGGCTAGCAGTAAGGAGGTTTTGACAGGAACTCAACACATCATTTGCGAATGGATTTCTGAAAATGAAGGCGTACGAAATCAATTGCGAAAACTCTTTTTTCATCAGGGAATGTTGGAAAGCAAATTGGTAAAATCTAAAAGCGAAGACGAAAACGCAGCCAAGTTTAAAAATTATTTTGATTTTGCTGAAGCAATAAAAAGAATTCCGGCTCATCGGTTATTGGCAATTTTGAGAGGAGAATCCGAAGGTATTTTGAAAACCAAATTGAAGGTTGACAAAGAGGAAGCTTTGAAAATCATAGCGCAACGAATCGTAAAAACCACGGAGCCAACGCTTGTAGATTTTTTACAAAAATGTATCTCCGAAGCTTATAAAAAATATTTAGAACCTTCTATTTCGCAAGAAATTTTGCAACAAGCCAAAGAAAAAGCAGACCAACAGTCGATCGAAGTTTTTGCAAAAAATTTGGAACAATTGTTACTGGCTAGACCCTTGGGCGAAAAAAGAATTTTGGCGATCGACCCTGGATTTCGATCGGGTTGTAAAGTGGTTTGCCTCGACGAAAACGGACAATTGTTGCACAACGAAAACATTTATCCGCACCAACCTCGAAACGAAAAAGCAAATGCATCCAAAAAAATAAGATCGCTCATCAACGCCTATCAAATCGAGGCTATTGCAATTGGCAACGGCACAGCATCGCGAGAAACCGAACAGTTCATCCAACAAATGCGATTCGATAAACCCGTGCATGTTTTTGTGGTGAACGAATCTGGAGCATCGGTTTATTCTGCCTCGAGTATTGCACGAGAAGAGTTCCCAGACAAAGATTTCACGGTACGCGGCGCTGTTTCTATTGGCAGACGATTGGCAGATCCGCTAGCAGAACTGGTCAAAATAGATCCAAAATCTATTGGCGTAGGGCAATATCAACACGATGTCAATCAGACCTTACTCAAAAACAAATTGGATCATGTGGTAGAGTTTTGTGTAAACAAAGTTGGGGTAAATTTGAACACGGCAAGCCCTTATTTGCTTCGATATACTGCCGGAATCGGAGAAAAATTGGCTCAAAACATCATCGAATACCGAACGGCGAATGGTCCTTTCAGAAATCGGAAAGCCTTATTAAAAGTTCCTCGATTTGGTCAGAAAGCATTCGAGCAATCATCGGCTTTTTTACGGATTATAGATGGCGAAGAAATTTTAGACAATTCGGCGGTGCATCCAGAAAGTTATGCAATTGTTCAGAAAATGGCGAAAGACTTGGGGTTAAAACCGGAAGATCTCATTGGAAATGTAGAAAACCTGCAAAAAATAAAGTTGGAAAAGTATAAAACCGATGAGATTGGCGAATTGTATTTGAACGATTTGATTAAAGAACTCGAGAAACCCGGATTGGATCCGCGCAAAGCGTCTAAAGTTTTTTCTTTTGATCCGACGATAACCAAATTAGAAGACCTGAAAATCGGCGCTAAAATTCCTGGAATTATTCAGAATATTACCAATTTTGGTTGTTTCGTGAATATTGGCATCAAAGAAAATGGGTTGATTCATGTTTCTAAAATTGCAGAAGAATTCATCACCGACATCAGCACCAAAGTTCACCTCAACCAAGAAGTAATGGCGACGGTGATCGGAATAGATTTGGCAAACAGAAAGTTTCAACTCAGTTTGATTGATTAATAAAAAAGGCTGACGGAATGAGTGTCAGCCTTTTTCGATTATTGATGAGCAAACTTAAAACCCAAAATTCAGTCCGAAAACCACACGTCCTGGCTCTTCTCCTTTGAAATAAGAAAGCGTTCCGGTAATGGTTTTGGCTCCGTTTATCCAAATTCCGCCTCCCATCGAGTGATGCCATTGCTCTGAGTTTTCGTTTTTCATCCAGATTCTTCCATAATCATATCCTGCAAAAACGCCAAGACGCAAAGGCACAAAAGTTCTGAGTCGAACCAAGTTGAGACGCAAATCGGTGGTGTGCAAAAAGGCTTTCTCACCAGAAAATCTTCCCAATCGGTATCCTCTCATATCCTGATCGCCACCCAAGTACGTTGCCTGAAAAAACTCATAATCGTCGCCAAATAGCGCTTTACCTTTTACCATGGAAGCAATCGTAAGTCGCCCGTTGTGGGTTAACTTATGAGTAAAACCTATGTTGGCTTCGGTGTATTGATGATTGCGATCAAAATCTTCTAAATTATTGACCCATTTTGCCAACAAATAGACAGTCATGCCCAGGGTCGGCAACGATTGATTGTCGTAATTTCTGAACAAATAACTCGCTCCGAGTTCGCCAAATTGCTGACCATCGAAAACAGCAGGATTAACCGATGGATCTGAGGCTACAATACGATCTAAATTATGCTCGATTTGATGATGATTGTAATTGGCAAACAAATCTAATCGTCCTTCATTCTTGAAAATTCGATAAAAAGACGGTCCAAATGAAATTTGTTGCAATCGCACCCTGTTGAAATCCATTCCCAAATCTTTTTGATGGTTTTGCGTTTCATTACCCATCCCAAAATAATTACGGCTGAATGTAGGACTGGTATAGGCTGCATTGAGATCAACATTCCATTTCCCAATCAGTTTTACGAAGGTGCCTTTGTATTTGGCTTCTATCGCGTCTGTAGCAAAGAAATAATTGAACTGTAATTGATGACGACGAGAGAATGGTTTACGATCGAATCCGTTTATGGTATAATTGGTGATGATTCCCAATTTTACTCCATCGTCTGGGTTATAACCTACATTTGGCAAGGTTGCAAGGGTATTGTATTTCGGATTTTTATAATCGTAGGTATTGAGCTCATAATCATCATATTTGTATTGATCGCCTATCCCTTTGTTGTCTAAATTTTCGTACAACTTCAATTTATGGTAATTCGAAATCTGATATCCATCTTGTCCCAATCCACCAATTACACGCACAAGAATACGATTTTTCGCTTCGCCTTGTTCTATAAATTCATCATCACCATTCAATCCGTACAGGCGAATTTCTTTTGTTTTTTTGTGATCAAAATCTCCCTCGTAAAGCATTTCATTGGTCGCACGATCGGCTATCACAATTTTGGTTTTCCCATTCGAATAGCGATCGATCGTAAATCGTTCGGCAAGATTGCTTCCTTTCAAGATTACCAACTCATCGAGTACTTGGTGATAATTTTTTGCGTAGGTTACCAATTCGGCTTTGCGCTTCATCAGATTGTCGATAATCGTGGCATCATCCGATTTGTTTTGATTGGGAAGAATATCAAAAGCTTTTTCGAAATCAGTCCGATTGAACTCTTGCTGTAAATATTCAGCCTGAGTTGTCCATTCTTCTTCGGTCGAATTTTCTAAAATCGCCAAGTCTAATGGATAGGCTATTTTATTGAACCATTTTATATTACTGATTGATTCGCTATAACTTTCCATGTGCCGGAAAGGAATCAATTTCATCAAAAACCAAAAAAATGCTCCATCGTACTTCGGAAAGGCAAATTCGCGAGTAGCACTGTATGGCGTATAAATGGTATCCTGCCCTTCAACTTTTACTTGCCACAACCATTGCGATTCGTTCCTATTCCAATCGCCAACCAACATATCGAGCAACCGCAGGCGTATATATTGCGCTCGATCGACCCGATGGTGTTTCGATTGTACAATCGCTGCCAGCATTTCTTCTGTGGTGAGGTAAGAATGGTTGCGGTCTGATGATTTGGGCAATTGTTGCACGAGGTAGAGCTCGTCTCCAAAGTCGTCGTTGTATTCTTTGAGCGCCTCTTGTTTTGGAATGTAGAACAAGTTGGAGGCGAGCTGATTGATTTTTTTGTCCTTTGTAAATTCTGAAATTGACAAGGGATAAAATGGATGTTGCGTGGTTTGAAAATCTTGCAAAAATTTTTGCGTAAACGTGTTCTCGAACTCCTGAGCAACATAATCGTTCTTATACGCCAATTTCTGAATCAATTGCGTGGGATTCTTTTTTACCGGAATCATCGAAAATTCTTCTCCAGCAAGGTTCTTCAATTTCAAACTGTTGAATTGTAAATCTTCTTTTTCGCTAATTGTAGAAAGTTGGTGTTTTTCTAAATCGAGCGTATTCGCCTTCACATTTTCACCATAAATTGCCCGATAATGCTCACCAAAAAAACTCCGGTAAGTTTTCGATTTCTCGGTTTTATCTTTTTCGTAAATTGAGGATGAATGCGCTTTCGGAATGGACTGATCGTAAACTTTGGCTAAATATTCTTTTCGTTTAGGTGTGATTTGTTGGCGATGTATGGGCGTGTCTAAATCATCGATACGATAAAACTCGACATCAGAACTTCCGTCTGCAAAAACGTTCAACTTCGCAAAACCATTCCCACCAAAAGAAAAAACGTGTCGCCCACTCGCCTTTGCTTCTTTATGCTTGTTGAGGGATCCGCTTATGATTTATTTCACGCCATTTTGCTGTACATATTGTAAGCTATTCTCGTGAGACGAAACCACCACAACATTCTCTCTATTGGCAAGCAAAGTTGAAAAACGCTGACGCAAATCTCGGTAAAAATGATTGTTTAAATCTTGGTTGCTGATGCCCGAAGTTGCTCGCACCAAATTTAATGCAGAACCAATTACAGGCAACGGCACCGGCGGTTCGAAAGGAAAGAGTTGATCTTTGAGCGAGAATTGCCCACCAAATTTACCATTAGATAAAATCGGATGATGCATAACCAACAAAACGGTTCGGTTTTCATAGACATTCAACTGGTTTTCGAACTCTTTGAAAAACAATTCTCGAGTCTGTATTGGGCAATCGGCATTGGCATTCGGATTCTTTTCCCAACCCTCTAAAAACCATTGGCTATCGATCGACAATAAAACCAAGTTTTCGTTGAGCTCAATAGGCTCTATTCCGCAATAATTCGACGATAAAACATGAAGCTTTGTCTGCTGATATTGCTGGGTAATTTGTTGTAAATTTTCTAATCCTTCTTGCCATTCCTTATCACCATTGGTGATGTAAAATGGAATTTCAGACGTTTTTTTTAGCTTGCTTAGTAACGAAACATCCGCATTGTTTCCCAACCAAATTACTGATGCTTGCGCAGGATGTTGCGCAAGAATTTTCTCAACGCTTGCCACTCGCTCTGCATTTGATTCTAATTTTTCGGTATCGCCAAACAGATAAAACGATTGAATTAAGCCTCGATTTTGTGGTTGGACGATTGTTGTCGCATCTTTTCCTTTTTGTACGGAATAAGTGGCACAGGATGAAATCAGAAAAGTGGTCAATAAAGGAATGCTACGCGTTTTGAAAACAGATAGTTGATTTTTTCGATTTTTCATAGCTGTTGCTTATCGTGTAAAGGTAAGTTTCTGCTCGTCAGACATTTGAGAGTCGTATCGATACCCCATCCCGTCGAATGATTGCAGTTCTTCTAAGGTTTGAATGTTGTTTTCGGCAATCCAACGTGCCATCTCACCCCGCGCATGTTTGAAATACATCATAATCTTTTTCAAATCTCCGTTTTTGTAATCCAAAAAATCGACCTCTATCAATTTACCTTTCAACAGTTTACGATCAATTGATTTGATGTATTCGTTACTCGCCAAATTGAGTAAAATCTCATTTTTTTTGGTTTTCGAATTGATGTATTCGGTGAGATTTTCTTTCCACAATTCATAAAGATTTTTATGATGTTGCACGGCAAGTTTAGTCCCCATTTCTAAACGATACGGCATGATGCGATCTGACGGACGCAAAATACCATACAAACCCGATAGAATAAACAAATTGGCATTGAGGTATTCTTTCGCTTGGTCCGACAATTCTTCGGCTGCAATTCCGCGATACACCTCGCCTTTGAAAGCCAAAATAGCATTCAAACTATCTTTTGCTTTCGGGTGGTCGTTCCAATGCATATTTCGTTCAACATTGAGTTCGGCGATTTCAGACGAAACTTTCATCAAACTCTTCAAATCGTTGGGTTTGAAGTCTTTTAAGACATCCATAATTTGATTAGAAATCTCTAAAAATTGAGGTTTTGTATTTTTATTCCAGCTGGTTTCATGTTTCAAATCCATCAATTTTGCTGGAGAAATAAATAATTTCATTCAAAAAAAATTATAAAAATTCGTCAATTTCACCTTTTCCTTCACGCAGAACTGTTATTTCGCCATCGCTCAGATCAACAACCGTAGACGCCACATTGTTTCCATATCCACTGTCGACCACTACCTCTACCAGATGATTCCATTTTTCGGCAATCAGTTCTGGGTCGGTGGTGTATTCGATGATTTCGTCTTCGTCGTAGATTGAAGTCGACGCGATCGGATTGCCCAATTTCTCTACAATCATGCGCGGAACCAGATGGTCGGGCACCCGAATTCCAACCGTTTTTTTGCCTTTGTACGCCAAAGGTAAATTTCCTGAAGCGGGCAATACGAAAGTAAAAGGTCCGGGTAAGGCACGTTTCAAAATCTTGAAGGTAGCATTGTCGATGGGACGAGTAAAATTCGAGAGATGACTCAAATCATTGCATACAATCGAGAATTGAGCTTTGTCGAGCTTCACTCCTTTTATTCGTGCAAGATTTTCCATTGCCTTATAGTTGGTGATATCGCAACCCAAACCGTAAACGGTGTCAGAAGGATAGATCACTAACCCGCCATTTTTCAAGACCTCAACAACCTGATCGATTGCTTTCTCTTGCGGATTGTCTGGATGTATGCGAATGATTCGTGCCATGATGGTGTGGGATTATATTTTTGTTTAATTTAGTATCAATAATGTTTCCAAAAAAGAAATTATTCGATTTAAAATTGATTTTTTTTAAAAATCAAAATACTTGAAACTCTGCCCCGATTTTAGTGTTTTTACTGTTTCATACATCAAATCGATGATGTTTTTCACATCGGCCTGATGCACCATTTCTACTGTGGTGTGCATATAGCGCAATGGCAAAGAAATCAATGCCGATGGTACACCACCATTGCTGTAGGCAAAGGCGTCGGTGTCAGTCCCCGTCACTCGAGAGCTCGCTGCCCGTTGAAATGGAATATTGTGTTGCGTTGCCGTATCGATAATCAAATCGCGTAGATTGTTTTGTACTGCGGGTGCGTAGGTAATTACTGGACCATCGCCGCATTTTTGTTCGCCTTCTTTGGATTTGGTAATCATGGGCGTGGTGGTATCGTGGGTAACATCGGTAATGATTGCCACGTCTGGTTTTATGGTTTGGGTAATCATTTCGGCTCCTCTCAGTCCTACTTCTTCTTGCACGGCGTTGGTGATGTACAGCCCGAAATCCAGTTTATCGTTGTTCTCAAACAATTTGCGTGCAACTTCGGCAATCATGAATCCTCCCATTCGGTTATCGATCGCTCGGCAAACAAAATAACGGTCGTTGAGGGTAAAAAATTCATCTGGATAGGTAATCACACTTCCTACATGAATCCCCAAATCCAAAACTTCTTGTTTAGAAACGCAACCGCAATCGATCCAGAGTTTATCTTGCTTTGGTGCATCTTCTTTTCCAGCTTCACGTAAGTGAATTGCTGGCCATCCGAACACGCCTTTCACAAAACCATTTTTGGTATGAATATTCACCACTTTCGATGGCGCAATCATATGATCAGAACCACCGTTTCGCACCACGTATAACAGTCCGTCGTCTGAAATGTAATTTACAAACCACGATATTTCATCAGCATGAGCTTCGATCACCACTTTGTAGGTTGCTTCGGGGTTGATAACGCCATAGGCTGTTCCGTAATTATCTGTTTTCACCTCGTCTACGAAAGGTCGAATGTAGTCTATCCAAACTTTTTGACCCGCTTTTTCGAATCCTGTTGGCGAAGCCGTATTTAAATATTTTTCTAAAAAAATCATTGATTTTTCATCGAACAGACGATTAATTTCCATTGTTTAAAATTTTAATACAAATGTAATAAAATAGGAACAATCTTTGTATGAAGAATGCCGTTATGAAGAGGATTTACATTATCATTTTTTTTCTAATTGGTTTTGCTTGGAGTCGTGCCCAAATTTTTGGGATTGATTTAGGGATAAAGCAAGATAGCATTGCCAATTCTGAAAGCATTCACGATTTTGATTTCAATGATACCATCAACCTCAAACCTTCTGAAATTTATTCACTCAACTTGAAGACGGATTTAGAAAAGAAATATTATTTCTGGCTCCGGCAAAGAGTTCGAGACGTATGGCCCTATGTGCGTGTTGCGGTGAGAGAATACGATTATGTAACAGATTCGATTACGAAACTTGACAGAGGTCGAGACAAACGACAATTCATCAAAAAACAACAAAAAGCCTTGGCAGACAAATTCGAGCATAAACTCAAAAATTTAACCACCTCTCGTGGGCAAATTTTAACCAAACTCATCTATCGCGAAACAGACCAAACCGCCTTCGACATCATCAAAAATCTGAGAGGTGGCGTAAATGCTTTTATTTGGAATACCGCTGGCGGAGCGTACAATGTGAGTCTAAAACAAACCTACAATCCGAAAAAAACGCGAGAAGACTACTTCATAGAAGCGATTCTGCAACGAGATTTTGCTTCGGGAATGTTAATTCCGGTATATGAGGATGATGAAAATTAAAAATATGATTAAATTTACTCGGTTGTAATTGAGTAATGTGGAACATACAATAAAAAGAATAGGTTTACTTACCTCTGGCGGAGATTCACCAGGCATGAACGCAGCCATACGAGCCGTTGTAAGAGCCTGTAAATATTACAATGTGGAATCGATCGGAATTCGGCAAGGCTATGAAGGATTGATTCAGAATGATGTAATCGTTCTCGGAGCTCGGTCTGTACGCCATATCATCAATCAGGGCGGAACGATTTTGAAAACTGCCCGATCGGAAGAATTCCGCACAGCAGTAGGTCGAAAAAAAGCCTATCAGAACATCCAACAAAACCAGATCGACGCCTTGATCGTGATCGGAGGCGACGGATCGTTCACGGGAGCAAAAATTTTTGCCGAAGAATTCGGTATACCTTTTATAGGAGTGCCAGGCACGATTGACAATGATATATTTGGCACAGACTTTACGATTGGATACGACACAGCCCTCAATACCGTGGTAGAAGCAATAGACAAACTACGCGACACAGCGACCTCGCACGATCGCCTCTTTTTTGTAGAGGTTATGGGACGCGACGCTGGATTTATTGCCCTCCATAGCGGAATTGCCTCTGGAGCTCAAGAAATCCTCATTCCAGAAAAAAAAGACAGCATCGAAGAATTGATTGCCTCCTTGGAACAATCAGATAAAACAGGTAAAAAATCGAGTATTGTCGTGATTGCAGAAGGCGAAAAACTTGGCAATATTTACCAACTTGCAGCACAAGTAAAAGAGCTAAAACCTCAATACGATATTCGCGTAACAGTTCTTGGTCACATCCAACGCGGCGGCAGCCCAAGCTGTCAAGATCGGGTTTTAGCCAGTCGACTGGGCATTGCTGCTGTAGAAGCCCTATTGGAGGGCAAAACCAATCTGATGGCAGGTCTGCGCTCAAACAAAGTCGTTTATACCCCAATCGAAGAAGCCATCAAAAAACATAATGAAATCGATCAAGATTTGATTAAAACCGCTCAAATTCTAGCAATATAATACCATGTGTAGCTCAAAAAAGTAATAAAAAAATGTCTAAAATCAGAGTAGGAATTAACGGATTCGGACGCATTGGTCGTTTGGTATTCCGTGTTTTATCAGAAAAAGAAAATATAGAAGTTGTCGGGATAAATGACTTGGTTGCCCCAGACTATTTGGCATATATGCTAAAGTACGATTCGGTACATGGCACCTTCAAAAGCGAGGTTGAAGTAGAAGATATTTTTCTAAAAGTAAATGGTCAGAAAATTAGAATTACCTCAGAAAAAGACCCTGCAAATCTTAAATGGAACGAGGTAGGCGCAGACTATATAGTAGAAGCCACCGGTATTTTCATGACCAAAGAAACCGCTGGCAAACACCTCGAAGCAGGCGCAAAAAAAGTCATCCTCACCGGACCTTCTAAAGACGATAGCCCAATGTTTGTAATGGGTGTAAATCATGAAGACCTAAAGCCAGAAGACACTATCGTATCGAACGCCTCTTGTACAACCAACTGCTTGGCGCCATTGGCAAAAGTAATTCATGAAAATTTCGGGATTGAAGAAGGTTTGATGACCACCGTACACGCAACCACCGCTTCGCAAAAAACGGTAGATGGACCATCGAACAAAGATTGGAGAGGCGGACGAAGCGCCTTGGTCAACATCATTCCATCGTCTACAGGAGCTGCAAAAGCAGTGGGTAAAGTAATCCCCGAATTGAATGGAAAACTCACCGGTATGTCTTTTCGAGTGCCAACAGCAGACGTGTCGGTAGTAGACCTCACCGTAAAATTGGAAAAACCAACAACTTACGAAGAGATCAAAAAAGTAATGAAAGAAGCTGCAACGGGTAAGATGAAAGGAATTATTGGCTATACAGAAGATGCCGTTGTGTCACAAGACTTTGTAGGCGACACACGCCCTTGCATTTTCGATGCAGGAGCTGGCATCATGCTTTCGCCAACTTTTGTAAAATTAGTCGCTTGGTACGATAACGAAATGGGCTACTCGAGCAAGGTTGTGGACCTGCTCCTCCACATGGTAGAGCTGGATTAATCCTCAAAAAAATTAACCTTTCTAGATGCAGACGAAATTTCGTCTGCATTTTTGTTAAATAATCACATTTTATTAAATAAGTTTTTATATTTGTTTAACATTTAACTCAAAAACCAAAGCTTATCGACTAAAACATCTATTCTATCGACATAAAACCTAGTGTTTGCACAAAGAAAATAGACATGATGTACGAAGATGACTCTACACTTATCGGTGCCTATGTATCGGGCAACGAAGAGGCTTTGGAACGCCTTATCAATAAATACAAAACGAAAGTTTTTAGTAGTATTTATGCAAAAGTTTTGGATCGCGATCTTGCAGAAGACATTTTCCAAGACACGATTGTCAAAGTGATTTTGACATTGAAGGGAGGGCGATACAATGAAGAAGGAAAATTTTTACCGTGGGTTTTGCGTATTGCACACAATCTGACGATCGATTATTTTCGTTCGACCAAAAAAATGCCCAAAATAAGCGAAAGCAATTCTTATTCTGAGGACTACAATATTTTCGATTTCCTTGGACAAATGGACGAATGTTCTGAAACCAAGTTAATCAAAGAGCAGATCAATCACGATATTGTAGAATTGTTAGCGTTTTTACCAGAAGATCAGCGAGAAGTTTTGGTGCTGAGAATTTTTAGAGATCTCAGTTTCAAGGAAATAGCCGAAGAAACCAATGTAAGCATCAACACGGCTTTGGGGAGAATGCGGTATGCTTTGATCAACCTGAGAAAGTTAATTCATGAAAATCAATTAATTTTAACATTAGATTAAGAATAGGAGAAACAATAACAACAAGATGTATTCGTTCTAAGTGTAATAATTTTAATTTAACGCGAATGAATAAGAAATCTACATTTTCTCCTAAAGTTTTGAATCCGAAAGAGTCTACCATTCAATCATTATTATCTTTCTCCAAGTCGGTGAAAGCGATAAAAAATGAATCATTACCCGAAAACATCCTTTTGTTTTTGAATTAATAGATTAATAAGCGTTATCAAATCAAAAAAATCGGTTCCAGATGGAACCGATTTTTTTGATTTATTTCTTATTTAAGTACTTATTTAACAGGAATTTGCGTTAAAACCTCCAACAAATAATCCCAAAATTTCTCAACCGATTTTATTTCAACTTTTTCATCTGGCGAATGCGCTCCCGAGATATTCGGTCCGAAAGAAATCATATCCAATCCAGGATAGTTGCGCCCAATAATCCCACACTCCAAACCAGCATGACAAGCGACTACACGAGGTTGATGGTGAAATTTTTGTGTATATATCTGCTTCATCAACGCTAAGATTTCTGAATGAGGATTTGCCTTCCAACCCGGATATGAGCCAGAAAATTCAACGCTGAAATTCCCCAATTCGAAACTAGCTTTCAGCACCTCACACAAATATTCTTTTCCGCTTTCGACAGAAGATCTGGTGAGATTAAGGATCTTGATTTCTCCATTTTTCACCTCAACTTTGGCTACATTATTCGATGTTTCGACCAAGCCTTCTACATCTGGACTCATCCGAAAAACGCCATTGAAAGCACTGTTCAATACCTGAACCAAAATCTTAGAATCGTCTACATTCATCCCTTCTTCTAAAGTAGCAATCTCTTCTAGCGATATTTCTAATTTAGGTTCTAAGCTCTCGAACTCTGTTTTGATGTCGGAAATTATGATCTGAATCTGATTTTCGAAATTGTTTTTCGCCTCTTTTTCAATGACAAATTTTACCCAACCTTCGCGCGGGATAGCATTTCGTAAACCGCCACTTTCTACCTCGGCAATTTGCAACTTATAAGCGGTAGCAACGCTGAGTAAGCGTGCCAAAATTTTGTTGGCATTTCCCAAGCCTTCGTGAATCTGCATACCAGAATGTCCACCTTGTAAACCTTTCACATACAACTGATAAGCAACACCATCGAGCGAGACAGTTTGATAGGTTTTGGTAGCGGTAACATCGACTCCGCCTGCACATCCAATATCAAGTTCGTCATCTTCTTCGGTATCCAAATTCAACAAAATATCGCCCGAAAGAAAATTGGGTTTCAATCCCAAAGCACCAGTCATGCCTGTTTCTTCGTCAATGGTAAAAAATGCCTCTATTGCAGGATGCGGAATATCTTTTGACTCTAAAATTGCCATAATCGCGGCAACACCAATTCCATTATCTGCGCCCAAAGTCGTTCCTTTGCCTTTTACAAAACCATTGTCTACATACATTTGGATGGCTTGGGTATCGAAGTCGAAATCTAGGTCGTTGTTTTTTTGCGTAACCATATCCAAATGCGATTGGAGCACTACTTTTTTGCGATTTTCCATGCCGGGGGTAGCTGGTTTGCACACCAAAACATTTCCCACCTCATCGGTCTTGACTTCGAGGTTAAGATTTTTGGCAAATTCGATTACAAAAGCTCTTACTTTTTCTTCTTTTTTGGATGGTCTAGGGTTTTGATTGAGATTATAAAAATTTTTCCACAACAACGAAGGTTGTAAATTAAGTATTTCAGACATTTTTTCTATTTTAGCGCTTCAAAATTACTAAAGATATTTTTCTTAACTTGTGCAAAATTAACATTTAATAAATCAATTACACATGAAAAAACTTTTTATTTCATTGCTCTTATTCTCTGGTCTGGCTTTTGCTCAGGTCACCGATCAAGGAATAATTTACAGTAAGCAAAACAATGTAAATCAAGTTGTTGAAACTATCACAATGCCTTCTTTCGATGTTGAAAAACTCAAAAAAGAAGATAAAGAAAATGAAGAACGAATTATAAAACCATTCCGATTTGGTAAAGAATTCGATGTAAATTATTCACCAAAAACGCATGGTACGTGGACAACCTTGGCAAACGGTGATCGTATTTGGCGACTGCAAATTGAGTCTAAAGATGCAATTACGCTCAACTTTTTATTAGATCAATATCAGCTTTCACCAAATGCAAAATTATATTTGCACAATGAAAACAATCAATTCATTGGTTATTATACCGCCAACGAAAACAGTAAAACCAAACAAGTAAACACTTGGCTGATAGACGGTTCTAAAGCCACTGTGGAGTTCTACGAGCCTAAGGCAGAAATTGGGCAATCTACTTTTGTAATTTCGAAAGTGGTGCACGGTTATCGTTCGATCCCAAATATGAATCCGACCAAAGGACTCAACACTTCTGGGCACTGTAATGTAGACGTGAACTGTGCGACTGGTGATAATTTCGAATTGCAGAAACGCGCTGTTGCCCTTATCTTATCATCATCTTCAGAATTGTGTTCTGGAACCTTGATCAACAATACTGCACAAGACGGTACGCCGTATTTCTTAACGGCAAATCACTGTATCAATAGCCAAACTCCAAACTGGGCATTCAGATTCAGATGGATAAGTGAAAATCCAGATTGTGCGACCACAGCGCCAAGTGGTGACGGACCAAGAATTTATACCATGAATGGTGCAACGATCATCGCTAAAAATGCCCCTTCTGATTTCGCATTATTGAAACTTAAAAATGATATTCCGCTCGATTGGGATCTGGTTTTAGCAGGTTGGGATAATTCTGGAGCTGTACCAGAAAATGTTACTGGGATGCATCATCCAGATGGTGACATCATGAAGATATCACAATATTATTCTTCGCCATTGGCAACTATTCGCCAAAATGTTGCGGTTTGGGAAATTCCGGATTGGGATTTAGGAATGACCGAGGGTGGTTCTTCGGGTTCTGCTCTTTTCGATCATAATGGTAAGATCGTAGGACAACTCTATGGTGGACAGGCGGCTTGTAACGGAACGCAAAGTAATGGTAAATGGGACGGTTATGGGCGTTTCAATGTTTCGTGGGAAGGTGGTGGATCTGCTGCCACTCGTCTGAAAGATTGGTTAGACCCTAGTCAATCTGGTGTAACCACGGTAGATCATTATCAATTCCAAATATTGGCAAATGATTTACAACTACAGAGCATCAACACCAATACATCATGCGATGGAGAAGTGAGCAACACCGTAAAAGTGAGAAATAGTGGAAGCAATGCTGTAAGTTCGTTTAAACTTAACTATTACTTCAACAGCGAAAATCCTACAACACTTACTTGGAACGGAAGTTTGGCTTCGAACCAATCGGTAGATATCGAAATCCCGTCTGCTGTGCAAGCTACTGGGGTTGGCAATTTTACGGCCGAAGTGATTTATGATGCGGATGAAAATCCGAACAACAACAAGAGAACTGTAGAATATGAAGTGCTCGAAGCTCATGATACAGATAAAGTGATCTTAACCCTGACAACAGACCGCTTTGCTTCTGAAACCACATGGAAATTGTTCGACAGCAACAATAATGTGATTGCACAAAACGGAACTTTGCAAGCCAATACAACCCATGTGGTAGAGATCCCGCTAGAAAATTCTGGCTGTTACCGTTTCGAGATTTATGATAAATACGGTGATGGAATTTGTTGTTCTTATGGACAAGGGTCTTATACACTAAAAACTGCAGAAGGTACTGTATTGGCACAAGGTGCAAGTTTTGGAGCAGTAGATTCTACCAATTTCAAAATCACGTCGTCTTTAGGTATAAACGATCAACTTTCTAGGGATTTAGCTATTTATCCGAATCCGACCAAAGATATCATTACATTGGATCTAAATTCGCAATATGGTCCTTATGAATACGAAATAATTTCGATGACCGGACAGAAATTAAAAGCTGGTAAAGCAAACGGAAAAGTAGATATTTCGATGAAATCTTTCGGTAAAGGAACGTATTTCGTTACCCTAAAAACAAATGAAGGAAAATCGATCACCAAAAAAGTGATGGTAAAATAATCTAAAAGAGGCTGTCGCTGCTACACTTCGGCAAACAAGTGTCACGAGACAGCCTCTTCTTTTTTTCAACCACAATCCATTAAACCCAAAAAATACAATCCTTACTTTGTAGGTTTATCTACCGCCGGACGCTTATCTGCATTTGCCAACAACCAAACGGTAGAGAAGATAGATTTTACGCGTTTGGTCATCAACGGATAGTTGATTTTCTCTGCGGTGTCGGTAGGACGGTGATAATCCTCGTGAACGCCATTGAAGTAAAAAACCGCCGGAATATCGTGTTTTGCAAAATTGTAATGATCTGATCGATAATAGAAACGATTGGGATCATCTTTGGTATTGAACTGCTCATCGAGTTTCAGATCTTTTACAAAATCTTTGGTCTTCATCACCGTATTGTGCAAATCGGTGCTCAACATATTCGACCCAATAATGTAGACATAATTTTCATCTGTAAGATGCTCATCATCTACACGCCCTATCATATCGATGTTGACATTGGCAATGGTGTTGGCGAGAGGAAAGATTGGATTGTCGCTATAATATTTAGACCCTAAAAGTCCTCTTTCTTCACCCGAAACATGCAAAAACAAAATTGACCTTTTGGGTGCATTTCCTTTTTTCTGCGCCTCTTTCACCACCCGAGCAATTTCCATCAATGCCACTGTACCAGAACCATTGTCGTCGGCTCCGTTATAAATTTCTCCATCGCTCACCCCCACATGATCGTAATGCGAACTTACGACCAACACCTCGTCTGGCAATTCTGCACCTTTTACAAAAGCCATCACATTTCTCATCTCCCCTTCTACCCGACTAAATGTTTTGGGTGGAATTATCTGAAAATAACCTTCGTCGGTGCCATCGGGCGAAGAAATTCCAATCGTCTTATAATAATTCACCAAATAATTTCGGGCCAAAACCTCTCCTTCTTTTCCTGCATCACGCCCCAACATTTCGTCTGCAGCCACGATGTAGAGCTGCTTGGTAAGTTCGGTTTGACTTATTTTATCTACGTAAGTTTGTACAACTCGATCTTGAGTCAAATCTTTTACGCTGTTACACGAGATTAGACTGGAAGCAAATGCAACGGACAATAAGAAATTTTTCATGTATGTTGTTTTTGTAAAATGAAACGATATATTTTATACAAAGGAAAGAAAATTATCATTCTCTAAGCCGATGTAGCAAGTTGCCTAGCAAAAAGAATACCTTAACCAAAGTGATTAAGGTGTTTTTTTTTGAATTCATGTGTTTGAAGGATTTTCATATTATGATAAAATCATCACTCACTTATTTTTTTAAAGTATCCTTTAAACCATTGAAAAAGCTTTCAAACTCTGGAAGTTGTTTTTTATTTAGTTGTGATTTTACAATCGTTAGCGATTGATTTGGTGTTTTGAAAACATAATCTTCGGCAAAATATTTGGCTTCGGTAATCTCATTTATCTTGATTTCCTTCTTTGGTATGGTGTACAATTTGATTTTATCATCTGTAAACTCAAAATATTTTTGTTGGTATTCGTAAGCAAAAATCAAAAGATAGGCAATGCCAAGAATTGAAAATAGAATACTCATTAATTTTAGATTTTCATTTTCACCAAAAAAGTAATACAGGCTGATTACCAACCAAAAAATTCCAAAAAAAAGGTTTCTGTACAATCTTTTTTGCGTATAGCTGAATTTCATCTTGCTATTTTTTTATAAAAATAAGGTTTGAGTTAAAATCGCAAATTAAACAATTCTTACGTAAAATATCGCAAAAAAATCTGTTTTTAAATCCAGCAAACTCGAGATGGATAAGCTGTGGTCATTATTTTTCTGCCTTGGATGATTTAATTAAATAATTGAAGATGGGCAAAAAAACAAGCCCCAAAAATAACGGCAAAAACCAAGCGCCGAGTTCCTTTTCTTGACCGTCTGCCTGTCTGATTGTCTGTAAAGCAATCAGCCCGAAAACTACTACAAGTATGAGC
Source organism: Vaginella massiliensis (assembly GCF_900089075.1). GTDB lineage: Bacteria > Bacteroidota > Bacteroidia > Flavobacteriales > Weeksellaceae > Weeksella > Weeksella massiliensis_A. The sequence goes on along the minus strand of NZ_LT593747.1, from coordinate 77,704 downwards.
TTTAGATACCTCATCATTCTAGTCGCATAGGTGTATTGCTGTCGTGCATTGTCGATGGTAATCTCTGTCAGATAGTTGAAAACGTGAGGAAACTTGTTCAAAATTGTCATCCCAACAAAAAGAACAGTTGCAACAATCGGTAAAGATAAAATATTGGCTTTATCGCCAAAACCGTCTGCCTGCCCGGCTGCATTGTAATGGGTTGGGATAATTTCGGGTAAGTTGGTGTAGTTTGTTGCGGTCAAGACCCAAATTCCAAGAACAGCAATCCAGCCCAAAGCTTCAAGTAATTTGTCGGTTGTAGTGAGTTCTATTTTTATTTTCGGTCGTTTGCTCATCTTGTCAATTTATGCTTAGAGGCATTTAGTTGCTAAGATAAGCAATCTGTAGTATTTTTTGACACGGTTTGTAATGTTCCAAAATACAGTGAGGATTAGCGCAGACCGAAAGTTTTTCTTTTGTCTAAGAGCGATTTCTCGCTTGACTTATTATTCGTCTAAAATGAATGATTTTTATGGATTAATTTGTGTGAATTTTGTGTTGGGGCTTTGGCTTGTTGTAGGGAAAGTGGTGCTATCAGTGGTGTCAATCTTTTCCAATATTCGATTCGACCCATTTGTTTAATCCTTTATTGGATTTAGAAGCTTCTAAAATCTGATTATATACATCGTCATAATTACAATGCTCTTTAGAAAGTTTTAAAGGTAAATTGTGAAGCAAATTTGAAATCTCAAATATCTTTTTGCTCCCATTTGATTCGGCGCGAATTTCAATTAACGCCAAATAAAGAATTCTAAATAATTTTTCTTTTCAGTCTCATATTTTAATTTTTTGTAGCCACAAATAGTTCTTGTATTTACTGCTCCACAAAGAAATCTTCATCGATTTGCTTTATTTCATAAATTGATTTTATTTGAACGCCCACATTATATTCGTGCATCAAGTCCACTAATTTATATCCATCGATTAAGATTATTTTATGGTGAGCATTTTTTGCTTTTTCTTCGCCTGCTTTGTCGAAAAGGGAGGTGGTCACAAAGACACCTTTGTTCGTATCACCACTCATGGCCCCAATAAAATTTCTAATATCTATTTCACGCACCTTGTTTTCTGTAAATCTTTTTGCTTGAATGTAAATTTTATCAAGCCCTAACTTGTCCTCGTTTATTATGCCGTCAATTCCACCATCAGCAGATTTAGTGGTTTCGATAAAATCACCATATCCCATTTTTTTCAAAAGGATCAAAATCACCTTTTCAAAATAATACGGATCCATTGATTTGAGTTTTTCGAGCAAATCGTTTTTAACTTCTTTCTCAATTTGAGAAAAACCTTCGTTGATCAAATCTTCGGGTGTTTCCTCCTTTATACCTTTATCAACAATTGGTTTATGATTATCTTTTTTATCAAAAGGATTAAGTTTTTCAATTTCTTGTTTTATTATTGCCAAATTCAAATTATCTTTCTGATTTTTACCCTTTTCTGTTAATTGTACAAACCCTCTTTTTGGGTAAATGAGATAACCTGCTTGTTTCAAATAAGATATTCCCCAATTTATGCGATTATGAATCAGTAATTCGCCGCTTTTAATCCGTTGTTCTAAAAGATCTTTTGGAATATTTGAGAAAAAATTTTCTATGACTATCTCCCGCAATTTTGCTCTGGAGATGTTGTCTTGTTTTTGGAGGATTGCAAGTATTAGGTCAAAAGTTTCGTGAAACTTTGGAATTTCTAATTTCATTATTTTTTTAATCGTTTATTGGAAACATTTTACAGAACAGAAAACGAATCGGCAAGGAATCATGTCTAAAAAAACTTTATCACTGAGCCAACTATTGTCTTTTGTAAAAATACTAAAAAAGCCAATAAAATTTGGTTAGCTATTGGATAGGTAAAAATTTTGTTTAAATTTATACCAACATCAAGAGTCATTGAATTGACAGCAACCGAGCGAAAGCCACGGTGCTAAAATAGATGAGCCGTAAGGAAAAATCTCTTCCATTCATTTACCTGATTCTTGGTGTGAAAATTTTTATGTAATTTTAATAAAAAAATGAATTTACATTCAGGTTTACCTTATTGGATATTGAAAAGTTCTTTAGATAATACTTTTAATCCTTTAGAAAAAAATATTTCAATTGATGTTACGATTATCGGTTCAGGAATAACTGGTGCATTGGTTGCACATGAACTTTGTGAAGCAGGTATTTCTTGTGCTGTAATAGATAAACGAACATTAGCCACTGGAAGCAGCGCAGCCAGTACTGCACAGTTGCAATACGAAATTGATACTCCATTGCATCAATTAATAAAAAAAGTAGGAGAACAAAACGCAATAAAAGCGTTTGAATATTGTTTACAGTCCATTACTGATATTGAAAATATTCTAAAAAAAACAAATGTAGATGCTGAGTTTGAAAGAATTCCAACTATATATTATACCACTACCAAAAAAGGACTAGCTTTTTTAGATAAAGAGTATAAAGCACGTAAAAAAGCCAATCTTCCTGTTGATTTTCTAGATAAAAATCAATTGTGGGATTATCAAAAAATTCAGGGTTATGCGGCCTTGCATAATGAAACTTCAGCTCAAATGGATGCTTATACAGCAGCTACTGGATTACTGAAATATCATCGCGAAAAATCTAATCTGAAAGTGTTTACACATACCGAAATTCAATCTTTTAAAGAAAATAAGAATAGTTATACGCTTTATACAGCTAACAATAAAAAAATCAGTTGCAAGTATGTGATAGTTGCAACTGGTTTCGAATCTGAATTCTTTTTACCCAAAAAAGTTATGAATTTATTATCTACCTACGCTATAATTTCTTCTCCTGTTCATCCAGACAATATATGGCCCAATAGAAGTTTGCTGTGGAATACTGATGATCCATATTTATATTTACGTACTACGACTGATAATCGCATGATAGTTGGAGGAGGAGATGAAATGTTTGAAGATCCTATTAAAAGAGATTCTATTTTAAGAGAAAAAATTAAATTCCTAGAAAGAAAATTTAAAAGATTATATCCCAGTATTTCATTTAAGACAGAAATGGCTTGGTGTGGTACTTTTAGTTCTACAAAAGATGGTTTGCCATTTATTGGTCCTTATCAATCTGGTAGTCGTATGCTTTTTGCCTTAGGTTATGGTGGAAATGGCATAACGTTTAGTGCTATTGCTGCTCAGGTATTAACTAACATTATTAAAGAAAAAAAAGATAGTCGAATGAAATTATTTAGTTTTAATAGATAAAAAAAATCAGGCAAAAACCATTTGCTTGGACTAAAATAATAAAACCTATTCAAGCGAATGGGTTGTGTTGAGGTTTTATCGTTTAGCCAGAGCTAAATAATTTTTCTATATCGTTCTTTTTTTTCAGTTAATAGACCAGAATAGGATTTCCTTCCAATTGCGCACCGTTGAGATTGATACAAGATTGATTAGCTTTATAAATCCGCTCTGTCGAATTTTCTTTTTAAAACAATTACAATTTGGTCAGCAACTCTCACCTCGAAACTTTCACTCAAAACTTTACAACAACTCAATCGTCTCAGGGTTATCGGGCAGGTAAAGCAGTTTCACATCGCCTACCTGATAATTATGCAAGTCGGAAAGCATAACGATTTGCTTTTTTTCTACAAAATGCGTTTTACCGTTTTTATCGGTGTAGGAGATCTGAATTCTCATTTGCGGCTGTTCGTTGATATACAGCCCGGTTTGCGAGGATTTTGTAATCTGCCCCGTCGTTTCTAATCCGTACAGATAAAGCTTGTACGATTGGTCATTGTCGTCACCATACAGAAATTTGTTCAAAAATCTGTTGTAAAAAATCACCCCGGTATAGGGTATCCACACCCAAGGATGAAAAAAAGAAAGCCAACGCCAGCCGTTATCGTCGGTGAAAATATAATAATTGACAATAAATACCACCACTGCATAGACTATAGAAAACAGGAAAAGCCAGCGGAAACCCGACCTTGTTTTGAAATATTCGCCATCGCCAATCACCCAAGGCGTCGAAGTATTGGGCGAGGTATTGAGACGAAGCGGAAAGGTTTTGCCAACTTCAAACCTGTTTTCGTGCGGTTTGCTGTCATACATCTCGAAAGTGGTAAAAATTTCGGTTCCAGAAAAATTTGGGAAAGAAACGTAGAGTTCGGTAAAAACATCTCCGTCTTTGGATTGTTTTTTCGAAATGACCCTTCTGATTTTCGCATCCACAACTTTTCCGTTTCGCTGCAATTGGCGCACCTGCTCGAGCAAACGGTTTGGATTTTTGAAAAAAAGGCGAAACTGATCCACCACGAGCCAAATCCATCCCACAATACCCAACAACAGGGAAAGAGTTGCGAGCCAAGGTCCCATGTTCCAAACCCCAGCAAAACAAAAAAACAGCGGGAAAATATAGAAGAAACCCAAAATGTACCATTGCCAAAATTTACTGCTCATAATCTTTGTCTTTTAGATTTTTCGCTTGTTTAATATTTTATTTGAAATATTTTTTTGATCATTCATCCGAGAGAAAATGCGTTTTTAGTCTAAGGATGATTTTTTTACTAATTTTTTTCATTAAACCTTTGAAAAATTTCATCTAATGATTTTCATAACGCTCTACATATCAACACTTTAATCATTTTTGATATAAAAAAATAATAGTACAAAAGGTGTCCAAACCCACGGATGCCAAAACGAGAGCCAACGCCAAACCAATTCCAGAAATTCTTGCTCATAACCCTCGTTTTCAACTGTGCTGTGATGATGCTTATTACAACCTTTCCAAAGTCAATAAATTCCCCTCGAGATCGGTTTCTAATCTATAATCTGCCCTTTCGCCCCGTAACTGAACCGTCCAGATATGTTTGTATGAATTGATATAGGCTGTTATCGAATTTGGCATTTCTATATAACCAAGCTCGTCTAAATGACTGATTATCTGATACATCACTTTCGTAGCGGCACTCAGCTTGATAGAAGAAAGCGGTAAAGTGTTTTCTTCCATTTTTTCTAATTTTGATTTCGAAATTTTCACGGCATCCTCTTTTCTCCATTTCCCAGTTCCGGTTTCGTACCAATACCAGTCTGCTTCTTTCGGGTTTTGCGGATTGAGGAGTCGCAGCCGTACCCTGTCGTACTCTACAAAAATCACGGGATCGTACATCAGCAGGTTTTCAGCATTTAGAAAAGTGTATAATTCGGCCTGTATTTCATCCAACTTATCGGGTTGAAAGAGTAGAGAAATCCCACTATAGTGCCCTTTCTGCATACTATTCGTAATCATTTCGGCGGCGACCCTCACCTTTGCGCTGTCTAAATCTGGGTAGAGATCGCTGAGAACTTTGGTGTAGTTTTCGGTATTTCGATTTGTGTAATCCTTTTCCAGATCAAACGTTTTATCGAAAATTTCTCTCAGGTCTATCTCCCGTTCTTTTTTATCTTTATAATTAAAGGTTTCGTTATAAGCCTCTTTCACATAGTCGCACGAATGAAGGATGAAAGTGGCAATCGACAATAGAAACATTTTTACAATCTGTTGCATATTCTTAATCATTTACATCAATAATCATTGGATAAAAATCAACTGTAAGCGGCAGGTATTTTATAGCGATCCGCTTGTTTGTTCCATAGCCTCTACTAACTTGAATATCGAGCAAAGTGGCTTCTTTCAGGCTATTATCGGGGAGTTGAAATACAAAATGGTATTTATTGATCTCTTGGTAGTTGACCAACATTCCCGTATCCGAGATTTTATAAACCACGGCTTCTGTTTCGACACCGTATTTTTCGACAATCTTGCGGTAAATCTTATAGCCCACAAAAAACGAAAAACCAATACTAGAGGTGACAACCATTATCAAGAAAATCCAAAATCCAGATCCGAACCCCAAGATCATTTTATATTTCTTTTTTTCTTTCTGATAATCGATCCTTCGCTGTCCGGCAGCGTTTTTTAGTCTTATCGCATTCACAATCACAAAGGATACTGCCACTACAAAGGCAAGCAACAAGGGAAGTCCCAAAACAGATTTGCATACCGCTGCCAAAAATGTTGCTCCATATACCATCTATATCAAATTTATGAATTATTTACATAGAAGCGCAGTTTGAATATTAACAGTATGTTAATTTGTGATGATTTGATGTCTCTGTCGATACATTTTTCAATAAAAAAAAGCTTGAGTTTCCTCAAGCTTTCGAAAGTTTTTAATATGAAAAAAATTATTTCATTTTCAGAGTTTCGGTAAGGGTAATTTCTCCCTTTTCGTTGAAGTTTTGTACTTTACCGTCTTTGTCTACCATAACATTCAAATTGTCGTTATTGGCATCGTACACTACCGTTGTATGGAAACTTGGGCAGCTGTGTTGTTGACAACCAGAAAATTTGTATACGTTATTTTCAGACACGATTGGTGTTTCTACCTGAAAATTTTTCGAGATTTCCTCAAACTCAGCTCCAACCAATTTTTTTATTCTGTTTGCGATTTCGTTGTCTCCAAATAATTCAACTTCACGTGGATATTTCCCTTCATTTTGAGTAATAACGTTTTGTGTAGCTGCAGAATTCTCGGTAACATCAGTTGTTACGTCCATACTGTCAGCTGTTTCCACCATTTCGGGTGTTTCCTGTGACATTTCTTCATTGGTTTTATTTTGGTTACATGAAGTTGCTCCTAAAAACAATACCATGGTAGCCACAGTTAAAAAAGACATTTTCATTTTTTCTTAAATTTTTAAAATTAGTATTAGTGTTTCTATAATAACAATAATTATACCTTTTTATTTGATCGAATTGTTTTTTGATCATTTTTTCAACAAATTGAACAGCAAACGACATGATTTTTATCCTACAAGAAGATGAAAATTGTTCGTTTTTCAATTCCTGAAACTATGTAATTATCCAATATCTTACCAAAAATTTATACAACTTATTGATATTTAACATTTTATAAGATAATAATTTTCACATAAAGAGAAACGAGTAACAAGAATTACCCCTTCAACCGCAATTTATTTATTGGTCAATTGATTGATATCGCCGATCATAAAAGTATGTTTGCCCTTGTCTGCAATTTTGGTAATGGTTTCGATTATTTGGAAAAATTTTATGTTTTCATCGTCTTTCATCAATTCAGAAGCATTTTTCAAGGCTCGCGCCGTGGCAACTGCTGTGCGTGCGTTTTCTAGCTCGGATTTGGCTCTGATTTTCGCTTCTAAATGCTTGGCAAACAAGTCTTGAATAGCTCTCGGGAAGGTCAAATCTCGAAGCTGCGCTTGTTCAATCGTTATACCGAATTCCGAAACCTCCTTTTCCATTTCGGCTGTCTTGAAATCGGTCAGTTCATTTCGTTTTTCGTTCAATGTTTCGCTGTCCAACTCGGCAATTTTGTTGCGAATATAGCGCTGCACGATAGTGTAAATTCGTTGTTCGGCTTCTTGGATTATTTCGTTAATCGGCCTATCGAGTGCAAATTTGCTCAGAAACGTTTGCCCGTCTGTAATGGTGTACAGGATATAAAATGAAAAACGCAAAGCAATATTGTCTTTGGTCAGCACCTCTTGATTGGTGATGGTCAACAGTTTCGAAGTTTCGGGAAGGGTGAAGAGTTCCGTCCTATTTTTCGGATCCCAAATCTCGTGAATACCCGAATTTAGTTTTTGCTCGAAAACATTGTCGCGGTAAAGAAAACCGACGGTATTAGGTTTTACCTGATATTTTTTTTTGAATATTGCCATTGTTTTTATGTTGTTTTAATTGTTGTTGAACAAAAAAGGGAAGAACACCAAAACCGAGGGAAGTCAGGTTGAGTTCGCCCGTTTTGAGCAAACGGTATCCCCAGACTTGCAAACTCTATTTTGGTTTGAGCATTTCTGCTCTGTTCTCCCCCTTTACTTTCTGAACAGAATAACTGTTTGTGGCTCATAAAAGAGCTTTGCAACCACTGCAAACAGGGAGTCGAACCCCTAGGGACAAAACTCCGCAATACCCTGTTTTGATCGTTTGTCCCCTTGTAAAACAGGTGGCGGTTTATGTTTAAAATCGTCTTATCGCTTTTCATTTTTTCATTCTTTCGGTGTTGGTTGTCTTCAAGACGATCCCCCACGAAAAACATCTCGATGGATCATCAACAAAAACAAAGCCGAAATATTGCTAAAAGCGCTAAATTATAAAAAATAAAATCGGTTTGAGAAATTTAAAAACGAAAAAACAATGCAATTACAAAAATAATCGAGCTAATAAAACTGAGTCCGACGCTAGGTCGAACTCAGTTTTGTAATACTTAAATTTTATGATGATTAAACTTTCAGATGACGATTTTTCAGCTAAATGAATTAATACCTTGTGATTCCCGCAAATCCATTGAAGTCTTTGAGTTCACCTTTCGGAAGAAATACCACATCTCCACCAAAATCCATATTCAACTCAATCAATTCATCATAAATATCGTCGATCACATCTTTATCGTTGCGCTGATCATCAGACACCAAAACAACCTCGTCATTTTCGATAACTGCAGGCTGAAACAAGCCCTGTTCTATAAATAAGGTTTGCATTTTACCTTGTTTTATCGCCTGATAAATTTCGTTGGTATCGCTCAAGAATTTGTTTGAAGAAACAGCCTTTAACAATTCTTCTTTGCGTTGGTTATTTTTCTCCTCGTTATGTTTTCTCACAATTTTCCATGCATCGGCTACGATCGCTGCGTCTTTTTCGGTTTGTCTACTTCTACCCAAAGAGGTTTCGAAAATAGTATTTGGCTGATCTGCTATTTTTAGATATTCATGGTAGTTTTGCTCATCAGAAACAACCAAAACAGGTAGTGGATTGTCTTTTCTTGCGTAGTTTACTGCTTTATCTACTTGATTGAAAAATTCTGCTGTAAGATTGCTTAAGCGGCTCGCATCGGATGCTTCTGCTTTATAAGGAGCCTGAGCCAACTCGTTTTTGTATGGGAAAACACCTCCAAACTCTTTTACGACCTTATCCTCAGACGCTTGGATTAAACGCGCTTCGTCTTTGCTCAAAACTAATACGTAATAATTTGCTCGATGATGCATCCCTCTTATCAAATCGCGTGTTGCGAATGTATTGTCGATTACGACACGGTTTTCAACCGGAATTGGTAATCTTACATATTCTGCAATTTCACGGCTTACAAACAAAATCAAGCTTTCTAGATTATGCCTGTGGTCGATAGAATCGGCAAGCGTGTGTAGCTTTTCGATTAAGTCTTTTACTTCTTTCGATGAAAAATCTGCCAACAGTCTATTTTCTGCTTCTTTTACAAGATTTTTCAATAAAAGTGCATCTTGCTTGTTATCTGGAAGGGTTCTGTGCGTATTGAGAATAATGGTAATACTGTTTTCTGAACGTAAATTTTTGAGTGATTTTAATTTAATCTCCATAGGGTTTGATTTTAAATTTATCTTTACTGTGTTTAAAGTTTTTTTTAAATATAGGGAAAAATTGTACCAAGAACAAATTCGGCTTGCCCAATAGACTCGGAAACAATGCGTTTTTAAGCTATTTCAACACATTTGACAACTGTTAAAAACGAGAGAAACCTCAGCTCATGCGAAAGGAATTTGAGTAGATGTGATTATTTTTTCAACCCATTTTTTAATTCATCAAATAATAGTTGATTTGATTTATTTTTGGAAGAATAATAGATTTTTTGCCCTTCGTTGGTGGTGAGGTAAATAAAAGGTGGATTTTGTGTATTGAGCAAAAGCCTAACTTTTTCGCCATTTTCGGTCTTGAAATAACCCTTTTTTATGCTCTCCAATGCAACACCATTTATTTTTGCGGTGATTTTGGGTAATTTGTCTACCAATTCAACCGATTTTATCTCGTTTTTCTGCAATTTTGTTCCATATTCACCTTTTATCTCAATAGTATTTGGGTGAATTTCTAGGGTATTATCTTGCATGCTGTGGTGCAACATCGCAGAAATTGCCAAAAAAGTTACGATTACAATCCACAAGGCGATGTTGTTTTTTCGTTTCTGTTTCCGATCGCTTGATTTTGAAAACTGATTGCCTTTCCAAATGAAAAAAACGTACGCAAGTAATGGATACGTTACCATAACAATAAAACTCCAATCGGGGTTTACGAGTTTGTGAATGGCTAAACAGATGATGAATAACGAGATTCCTAAAAAAATATGAAACTTTCGAAAAAAAGGAATGTAGGATTTTATATCAAATTTTTGTCTTTCTTCTTCCGACATGGTGTTATAGCCTGCAAGCAGGTTCTTAGCATTTTTCTCGTTTACTAAAAATGCTAGTCCGATAAAAATTATACTGAAAAATAGGAACATATACACCTTCGGTAAAATATTTGAACGTTTACAAAACTAACGAAAGCCTTTTCGGAAATAACAATATACAAAATTTTACTTGAAGCGAAGGTAATAATTGAATTTTTTCTGCATTTCATTTTTGTATTTTCAATAGCAAATGTATTTCACTTTTAGCAATTTTTAATAATTTAGCGTTCGTGAAAGTCTTAATAAGGAAGCGAAACAAAAGCAAATAAATAGGTCGAGCTAATCAATAAAAAGCATAATAATAATTGAAATCAACATGAACAAACTAATTACATTTTTAGCGAATAGCCAATCCTCTTTTATCAATTTGATGAGAATTTCGATCCTAATCGTGATGATTTGGATTGGCGGATTAAAAGCTTTTCAGTACGAGGCAGACGGAATTATACCATTTGTCGCAAACAGCCCTTTTATGTCTTTCTTTCTGTATAAAAAAGCGCCTGAATATGCGGAGTACAAAAATCCCGAAGGGAAAACCGTGCAAAAAAATATAGATTGGCATAAAGAAAACGGAACCTACAAATTTTCTTACGGTCTAGGAACGGTCATTGTAACGATCGGACTGTTGACATTTTTAGGCATTTGGAATGATAAAATTGGATTGCTAGGCGGTCTTCTAACTTTTGGTATGTCGATCGTCACCTTGTCTTTTTTGATCACTACGCCAGAAGTTTATGTCCCGAATCTTGGCGGAGATTTTCCGACGCCTCAACACGGATTTCCATATTTATCTGGAGCAGGTAGATTGGTTTTGAAAGATGTTATCATGCTGGCAGCCGGCTTGACTTGTGCATCAGACAACGCTCGTAAATTATTGGGAAGATAATTTTTGGTCGTATACCAAATGCTTTAAATTATTTTTCATTTTAAAAACAATCAAATAGAGTTGATAACGAGGCATTGCGCTTATTTTTTAGTAAAAACTAGACATACTCGTCAGTCAAAAAAATGGTGATTACTTCGGTTATGGATTTGAATGACACGCACCTGACTAATCCGTTATAGACCCAGCCCAGGCATGATGGTCTTGGTGAATAAACCAGGAGAGAAACTCCTCGCTGTATTCAATGGTAAAGTTTGGAGTTTCTAGAAAGCGTAACAGAGAATGTTTTGATATTAAAATCTTCGAGGATTCTAATTTCCCCGAAGGTTTTTTTTTTGTTTTTAATTGCTAATTCGTCTGGAGTGTGAACCTTTTTTAATTTGTTGAAAAAACAACAACCAAACGTTGTATATCAAGCAAATTACAAGGATAATCTGATGACAAAACTTACTTAAATCGCAATAGAAAATCTTTTTAAAAATCTATTAAATCTCAATCTGCACAATTCAAAACTTCTTGTTTAAAATAAAAATAAACCATTCCTGACTTGTAGCTTAGCTCAGGATTATCATACCCAAGGGTTACGGAAATTAATTCGCCCAATTGATTCATTTTTTCATTATTACCGCAACTCCAATGGAATCCTCTTATAAGCTCTTCCACCCCATTTTCATTGTTTTTGACCTCGTAAGCATCCTTTCCAATATACACGGTATTTTTGAACTTTTCTGGTAACAGATCGTACCGTTTTGCCCAAACACGAGGAATTTCTGAAATATTCAGAGTGTTGAAATCGTTCTTGAGGATGCCATCAAGTTCTGTTTGATTCCTACCTGCGGGCGAACGCTCTTTTCCTATCATTGGCGATTCTTGCTCTGGCACATTAGCCTCGCTTCCTTTTGAACTCAATTCGGTCTGCTTAATTTCTTGCGTTTTATTGCACGAAAAGAAAAGCAACAAAACCATCAGCCCGAAATAATGACGATGTAATTGCATTTTATTCATTGAGACTCATCATTCAATTTATACCAAATTTGTCTATCAGCATTCCAAAGTAATCACCCCAAAACGTTTCGTCTAGCGGCATGGTAATTATTCCACCAACAGCAAGTGCATTGAAAATTGCGTTGCCTTCTTTGCTGTCGGCGGTAATTGCCACCGAAAAATTGTTTCCTTGCTTGAATGTTGGCGACCAATCTCCGCCGCAATCGCTCCCCATCAGTACAGATGACCCCATTGAAAAAATGTTTGTTGTTGCCAAAATTTTAAGTGTTTTATCGTTAGTTTTTTAATGATTATTTTCGCAAAAAATCAAATGCACCCTTCACTCCTCTAGCCTAGCTAAACTTTCTGAAATAAAATCCAAAACCAAATCGCAGAAATGGCAAACAAGTTGGTCAAATACAAATGATAGTCAATATATTTTCCGTGTAAGCCGCACAATTTTCCAAGAGCATCCATGCCAAAATCATTAGCGTAAAGTAGGTTGCCCATTTGATTTCGACGCTGAGTTTCATATTCTTTTTTGATTGTTTTAATATTGAATTTCTTTGTTGCGTTAAAATAACTTGACACACAACGATTTGCAAATTTACAACCAAGCAAATATATTGGGCGAAAAGATCCAATTAGCCAGAACGGATCTGATGTGTTTCCACAATAGCTAAATTATTATAAAAATAAATGTAAAATACATTTTTTATAAATAAAATATTTTAATACTCTCCGTATCAATTTTTTAGGTTGATAATTCTGGGCATATTTAGCGCAGAATCTTTAAATTTGGAAGTTAATTCTGACTGTTTTTTTTGAATAAAATCCTAAAATACGTTGCAAAATTTCATTAGAAAAAAAACAAAAAGTATCCTTCCAAAAACCAGCAGTTTATTATTAAAACTATAAAATTATTAAAAAAAAATATAAAAACTTGTGCTATGCGTGGCAAACACCTTGTAATTAATCATATAAATTATTAATTAAATTCACAAAAATACGATTATGAAAAAACAGTCATTTCAATGCTTGTTTGGTATGTGTTAAGCAACATTGCAGTTTCGTGCGAAAAAAAAGTTAATGAGAAAGTAGAGGTAGTTGCAGAGGACACTTCAACTTCTGAAAACAATGCAGAACCTGAGGAAAATGCAATTGTTGTAGAGGATCAATCTGCAGAAGAAGTTGCTCCAGCTACCGCATCAGTTGTCAGTAAGACGGTTGGAGATTGGGTGTTAAACGTTCAGGAATGTAAAGTGGTTGGCGAAATGCTCACGGTCGAATTTTCATTCAGCAAATCAAATTCATACGCACAATCGCCTTCGTCTATAGATACCAAAGATATTCACTAGATCGACAGTAAAACAATGAAGATCGTTTCACTTTTGAAAGATGCTAGCGGAAATTATATGGTAAGTCCTAACGATCGTTATTTTTATCCGAGAGAAAACAAAGTTTGCACGGTGAAATTCCCTGCTCCGTCTGCTGAGTCCGAAACGATCATCCTTAATGTACCAAATTACGGAGATATAGACATTCCGGTCTCACGTTAATTTCGAAACGTCCACTAAAATAAAAAAGTATCTTATATTAACACTTTCGGGAATCCTCATTTGCAGCGGTTCTGAAAAGAAAGAGCATATTAAAGCCGAAATAAATGATACAGAATCATTTACCGCTCTGGATACGGTGCATCAGCAAGATTCTGTAGAAAAGGTTGACAGCCAAACAGCAATCTACTCACCCGGAGAAAGCCTAACGGGAAGCCAAAGTAGTCTGACAGGCGAAACATCTGACTTTAATATTGAAATCAATCTGAATTCGGATGTTTTGTTCGACTTTGATAAAGCTGACCTAAAACCCGAGGCGAGTAAGGAGCTAGAAAAGGTGGCATAATTGATTAAGGAAAAAGGCAAAGGCGGGATAAGCATCACCGGACATACCGATTCCAAAGGCTCGGAGAGCTATAACCAGAAACGCTCACTCAACAGAGCCAAGGCAGTGAAGGATTGGTTTGAAGCAAAAGGTTTAAATTATAACTACACCGTTTTTGGAATGGGCGCCAAAGAGCCAGTTGCAAGCAATACGAAACCCGACGGCAGTGATGACCCCGAAGGAAGGGCTAAAAATAGACGCGTAACTATTGTAATAAACAAACAGAAAACTTTGGGACAGTAAAATGTTACCAAAGTGCAAGGCTGAATAATTCAAATTGAAAAATGGCTGTCACTCAGAGGGCGGTCATTTTTTTGGGACTATTTCTAAGGTTTTATTTTTAGCATCCACATTCGCCAACAATTTTTTTCGATATTTTTTTACCATCTTTATTTTCAACGAGTATGGTTCCTTCGTTCCACCATACTTCATACCCAGTCGAATTTTTGTATTTTACATCAAGCGTTACTGTATAATTTTCAGATTTGTAAACATCAACATGATCATAATCCCCAAAAGTATCTGGCGCTCTGGTAGTTGAGGTCAATTTTAACTTTTCCATATTTTGGTTTATAGAAATAAGACCAATACTATCGAAGTCAGCCACAAATAAATATTCTTCATTTTTGAATTTTGTAGATGTCTCCGAAAAATAACAAGAACATCCTGAAATTTCCTCGGGAAAACCTTTATAATCATCGAGTGTAAAACCGAATTCGTTTACCTCATCTTCAGGATTATTATCGTTAGTTTCGGCTTGTTGAGTTGCTTTATCAGCTACAGATTGATTTTGCTTTTCATTGGATGAATGACAAGCACTAAATGTTATAGCCAAAATTGTAATTAGCGGGACTGATATTCTCATTATCTTCTTTCTTTTTGTTCGTTTTTATAGCATACACCTATCGACTCTCGCCTTGCCAAATACCAGAGCATAAAACAAACCAACCTCCACTCCACCCCGAAAAAAGCAAAAAACATTTGCTTGGACTAAAATAATAAAAAAATTGTGCAAGCGAATGTTTTTGGCGAGGGAAAAATGCAACAACTTCATGTTTTCTTTTAGCCCGTTGCTTGCCAAGGCGGTGTTGGCAAAAGTTTTTATTCTCCAAATAGTTTTAGAGGTTTTTTGGGCGTATATTCTATGATTTGTAAATCAATCATGTTTTGGGTGTGATGAAAAACTTCAATCGGAAAACAATAATTTACTCCAACTGATTGTAATTCGTGATGCACTCTTGATTTTAGACAATTGGTTTTTCTAATAGTTTCTTTTATTTTATCTTTTATTACACGATTCAAACCAATGTTCAATTTTGCATATTCATTTAACAGTTCTTCATGGATATTTTTTAAACCTACTTCAAAAATAATTTTATCGTCAATTATTGTAAACAATTCATTTGGTATTCTTAAAACAGTTATTTCATTGAATTCATTTTCATTTGGATAAAACCTCAATAGCCCTGACCAAAATTTAATTATTGATGATATGGAAATGAAATGGAACTTAGCATGGTTATCAATCTCTTTTCTTTCTATAAAAGCTAACCAAACAGGCATCAAAATAGAATTCTGCAGGTTGCGTAAAGCCTCTAATTCAGAAATATAGATCGAAAAGTAACTTTCTTCACGATTATGAAACTTTATTTTATTTCTACATTTGACATCAAATAATATAGTTCCCATATCTTGTATATTTACAAGGAAATCTGCCCTTTTGGATTTGGTTTTTTCTATTAAAATCCCTGAACGTTCGATGCCAAACGGTCCCTGACCAATGTATAAATAGGGAATATGATTTTCTTCTAAAAGTTCTTTAAATTTTAGTTCTCCTTTTAAACCATCTTGTTCAAATTCTGATAAAAAATCAAATATTTCTATTCCGCTAAAGTTGTTTTCATAATCATATACATCAAAATTTAAATGTGAATCAGACTTAGATAGTTTCTTTCTATTTCTAGAATCTCCTTTGCAAATTAAAATTGAATTTTTAGTGTAGTCGAAATCTATATAACTCATCTAATGAAGTTTATATGGTTTTTAAAACATCTGCTAACAGCTTCCTCCTTGACATTACTGACGGAAATCAAGCAAAAACCATTTGTTTGGACTAAAATAATAAAAAATTGCTTTTTACGGATTAAGAAGTGCAAACTTTCAACTTTGCAGAGAACCTCGCTCTTTTGCAAAACTCATGTTAGCTGACGTTTTTTATCATGACTAGTTATAATTAGGATGAGTTTCCATATTGATTTTAAAATTTCCGCTGATTGGTTTAATGATTTCAGGATGTTGTGGGTCATACATATCACAAGAAAAACTACCTTCCAAAATTCCTCTTTCACTATCATAGCGTGTTATCTCAAAACTTCCTGTATTCCCTAAGCTTAAAAATGAGTATTGGGCTGTAACTTCATCCTGAAGATATATAGAAGATATATAGAAGTAAAGCTTGAAAAATTATTCAAATTTTCCATTGTCGCAGTTTCTATAGGGTAATTACCTATTTCTATAACATCTAAAAGTCGAATATCTCAATATAAGTTATTAGGACTAGAAATAGTAATAAACCAGTCATTAATATCATCAGGATCTCTATTGAAATTTAGTGTATATGATCCATATCCAAAACCATGTATCCATTCAGGTTCAATGGTTTGCCCATCGAAAGTGGCGGAAAAAGTATTCCCGCCATTGTCTTTGCCGCTGTCATCGTCATTGTTGCAAGAGAACAATGAGAGAAATGCTAAAATTAAAATTATTGGTTTCATTTTTTGATAATTTTTTTGGTTATAATTTCATTGTTGATAGTTGCTTTGATAAAGTAAACTCCCAGTTTAACTTCCAAACTATTATAATCTATCTCGTGTACTCCATGACCTTTCATAAACAAGAATGTAGCATAAAAATTATGTTTATGCGGTTTTTCTATACGTTTATGATTTTGCAAGAGATGTGTTGATATGGTATTTGCGTAAAACTGCTTATCATTGAGTTGCGCTTGAAAATCTTTAATTTCTACAAGATCAATTTGTTTCATTTCATAATGATATAAAATCAAAAACACACATAAAAAACAATCAATTTTCAAAATTTTCTTTGAAAAAATTTACAATACACAACATTTTATATTTATTTATAAATATAAAACAAAGATGCTATGAAAAAAGAAAAAGTAACTCCAAAAAAAGATGCAGCAAAATCTTTAGAAGATTTATTTGAAGATTATTTAAAAGATACTTTATGGGCAGAAAATGCGGTTAAAGATTCATTACCTAAAATGATTAAAAATGCTACTTCTAAAAATTTGAAAAAAGCATTAGAAGATCATTTAGAAGAAACTAAAAATCAAATTAAGACTCTAAAATTGGTTTTTAAATCAATTGGTGTAAAGCCCGAAGAAGAAAAATGCAATGCGATGGCAGGAATACTTGAAGAAGGTGAAGGTATTTTAGAAGAAACCGAACCTGGAGCAGTTAGAGACGCAGGTATTATTGCCTCTTGCCAAAAAGTAGAACATTATGAAATTGCTTCATACGGTACAATGGTTTCCTATGCTCGACATTTAAAAAAAAAAGAAGCTAAAGATTTGATAAATGAAATTTTGAAAGAAGAAAAAAAGACTGATCAATTGTTATCAAAACTTGCTACTTCTGAGATTAATTTAAAAGCTGATAAATAAGCATAAAATTTAGTTCTTAAAAGCCTATCTAAATATCAAGATAGGCTTTTTATTTTTCAAAAAAATCTTCTTCAATATTTCTTAAATAAAACCAACCGTTATAGGTATCTTCTATTTGTAACTTTTGTTACGATTTATAATTATTTCAACTTTGCCGTTACCGTTCGGCTGACCGTAAAGACTTCTAAACCCGAAGTGATTTTCCCCATTGAAATCAGAGCGTTTGCATAGCCTTCATCCTAATAAAACAATGCAAGATTGCCCCACGGCTCATAGTCAGTTAAATTGGCGACCGGGGGATCGAAGCCAGACGGTGCATTTTCTGAACTAATCTTTGGCGACAATAGACTGATTTTCTCCAATTTGTTATAATCTTCCAGTTTCAAAGTTAAGGGAAGTAATGAGGCAAAATCTTTACATGTCGGGTGGTTGTACAGGATGGTCTTTGCGGTCTTTTCGCCTATTGTAATTTTTACTTGTACGCTGTCCATTTCAGAAACAAAATTTTTATTACTTTCTTTGGTTCGGTTATTTTAGTGGTTGCAGGCATAAAGCTGAATGCCAACGAGTGTAAGCCATAATCTACACCTTATTCTATCCATATTTTCGATTTATAGGATTACCTTACAAATATCGCAACAGTTGAGCTCCGCTATTTTATACAGGATACGGTTCTTTTTACCATTTTTACTGATTTGGGTTGGAAGGTGTAGATAAGGCGTTGATGTTTATTAAATTTATATTTGAAAAAAAGGATGATGGAACAGGTTGAAAAGAATAGACACCGTAAAGCAGTACAATGATTATGTAGGTGCCGAGACGCTGTTTCCGCTGATTAGTGTAATTGATTTTAACGAAATCTGCCCGATACCGTATTTCAAGACGTATATGGGAGTTTGCGCCGTGTTTTTGAAAGACGTGAGAAGTGGCGATATGCTGTATTGGTTGCCAAAATTACGACTAAAAAGACGGCACGCTGGTTTTTGTGGCTCCGGGGCAGGTGTACGGTGTCGACAGCAAGTGCGAGGCGATAAAACCTTCAGGCTATGCCTTAGTTTTTCATCTCGATTTGAAAAAAGATACGCCGCTTGCCAACGGGATAAAAGAGTTCAGTTTTTTTCGTATCAGGTGAATGAGGCCTTGCACCTTTGGAAAAAAGAGCGAAAGACGATTGTATTCTGTTTAGAAAAAATCGCCGAAGAAATTCAGCAAAACATCGTCCGCCACAGCAAAACGCTCATCATGTAGAATATAGAACTCTTTCTGAATTACTGCATACTTTTCTACGACCGCCAGTTTATCACCCGTAGCCACGCTAACAGCGACATTCTCACCCGTATCGAAAAGTTGCTCGACGACTACTTCAACTCTGACAAGCCTTACCGCATCGGGTTGCCGACGGTAATTTATTGCGCCGAAGAACTGCACCTTTCGCCCAACTATTTTGGCGACCTCATCAAAAAAGAAACCGGCAGTACGGCACAGGAATTTCTGCAGACCAAAGTGATCGAAATTGCCAAAGAACGCATTTTCGACCATTCTAAATCCATCAGTGAAATTGCCTGCGATTTAGGGTTTAAATATTCGCAGCATTTCACCCACCTTTTCAAACAAAAAACAGGCATTACGCCTGTCGAATTCCGGAGCTTGGATTAAGGGATTTGATTGGGAAGATTGTTATAAAATATTTTTACCTTCATCCATTAACATAACCCACTTTGAAACATTAATTTAACCTGAATATAATATTGAATTCATCTTGAAAAATCAATTTTGTCTAGATGAACTATTCAAGCTGAATATGAGAAAACTTTTAGTTGTTTTTGGTCTTTTCTCGCTGTTTTCGTGCAGTAAAGAAAAAAGCATCAAAATGAAAGGATCAGACACCGAGGTAAACCTCGCGGTGAATCTCGCCGAAAAGTACACCGAAATCAACCCCGATTTTAGCATTGCTATTTCGGGTGGCGGATCGGGACTTGGAATCACATCTCTACTGAACGGTCAGGCAGACATTGCCAATTCTTCTCGACCGCTATCTGCTCAAGAAATACAGCAATTCAAAGACGCTGGTATCCAACTACGCACCATTGTTTTTGCCGAAGATGCTACAGCATTTATCGTTCATAAAGCGCTGCCGATTGATGAAATTGATGTAAACAGCTTGGGCAAGATTATGAACGGAGAAGTGACAAATTGGTCCGAAATAGCCGATGTTGACATGGACATCAACATTTACGGTAGGCAAAGTAGTTCAGGTACCTATTCTTTTGTGAAAAATAAACTAAAAACCGAATTTACCAGTTCTGCAAAAGAGATGACCGGCAACGCGCAAATTATAGAAAGTGTAAAAACAGATAAAACCGGAATTGGCTACGTAGGCGCAGGTTATCTGTTACACGATTCGGCTGAGGGCAACGATATTAAAATTCTTAAAATAAAGGAAACCCCTACTTCTACTGCTTATTCCCCTTTGGATCTTGCAGCTATCAACCAGAATCTATATTTTTTTCAAAGACCTTTGTATCAGTTTATAATCGAAAAATCGTGGTATAAAGTAAAACCGTTTATCGATTTTGAAAAAAGCGATATGGGTAAAAAAATGATCGAAGAACACGGATATTATATAATAGAAAAATAAATGAACTACAAGACCAGAATATCGCTCGACTTTTTCTTTAAAGTTATTTTTAAAACCACAGGACTATTAGTATTAGCGCTTTTGGGAGGTATTTTTGCCATGTTGTTTTACAACTCTATCTCGTTTTTTTTAGACATTCCTCCTTTGGATTTCATTACTGGTATAGAATGGGTACCAACTGCCAAAAGCCCTAAATACGGAATGTTACCGCTTATCATCAGTACAACTATCGTAACGCTTGGTGCCATGATCATTGCGATACCTTTGGGTTTGGGCACTGCAGCTTTCATATCAGAATATGCCAGTCCGCGCCTAAAAAACATCTTGAAACCTACCATTGAAATGCTGGCGGCAATACCGTCGGTGGTTATTGGTTTTTTGGGTATTGTGGTGTTGGGTCCAGGTATTGCTAATCTTGCAGATTTACCAAATGGGTTAAATGCTCTTAACGGAGCTATCTTATTGGCTATCATGGCATTGCCTACTATAATTACAGTTGCCGAAGATGCCATTCACGCCGTGCCAAAAGCCTATAAAGAAGCCAGTTATGGTGTGGGGGCTACCAAATGGCAAACTTTACGAAAAGTAATCATACCAGCTGCAGCACCGGGTATAATCGCGGCGGTAATGCTGGGTGTGGGTAGAGCCATTGGCGAAACCATGACGGTTCTGATGGCTACCGGAAACGCATCTCTGCTCCCAACCGGAATATTTGATTCGGTAAAAACCATGACCGCGACCATTGCCATCGAAATGGGCGAAGTACCTTACCAAACAACTCATTATTATGCTTTGTATGCCATTGCAACAGTCTTGTTTTTCATGACGCTGATTGCCAATTTGGTAGGAGAATTTTTTATAAATAAATTTAGAAAATACCATGCAGCTTAGAAATAGAATTGCCTCTGTGATTGAGTGGGGAACTCTGCTCTCTACCACGCTCATCGTATGTTTTTTTCTCTTTGTAATAATTTGGGAAATTGTTTCGAAAGGAGTTTCTTCTTTGTCTTGGGAGTTTGTAACGACCATCCCAAAAGACGGAATGACAAAAGGCGGAATTTTAACACCGATTATCGGAACGGTTTTACTGACTTTGATTACTGCAGCTTTTTCGATTCCATTTGGAATTTGTTGTGCGATTTATCTCAACGAATACGCCGAAAACAATTGGCTCACAAGAACCATTCGAGCTTCTATCAGAAATCTCTCTGGCGTCCCATCGATTATTTATGGTTTGTTTGGTCTCACCTTGTTTGTGCAGGCTTTACAATTCGGAACATCTTTATTGGCAGCTGGTTTGACCCTCGGGTTGTTGTCGCTACCCTACATCATTACCACTACTGAAGAAGCACTAAGACGCATTCCGAATAGTACACGCGAGGGTGCTTTGGCCGTTGGTGCCACCAAATTCGAAACCATAAAAGATGTTGTACTTCCTTCGGCGATGTCGGGTATATTAACTGGTGTTGTACTCACCCTTTCGCGTGCAGCTGGTGAGACCGCTCCTATCCTATTTACTGGAGCCGCTTTTTACATCAACGGTTCGTCGGGGTATATCAATCAAGAATTTATGGCATTGCCCTACCATTTGTACATGTTATCAACGCAACATCAGTCCATAGAACAAGTTCGCCCAATCGCCTACGGTACAGCTTTGGTGCTGGTTATTGTGGTCTTTTTATTAAACCTTTCAGCGTTCTACATTCGCTATAAATACAGAAAAAATGAAAACTAAATTATCCGTTCATAATTTATGCCTCAGTTTTGGAGACAAACAGGTGTTGAAAAACATCGACCTATCTTTTGGAGAAAATGAAATCACGGCATTGATTGGTCCGTCGGGTTGTGGCAAAAGTACTTTATTGCGAAGCTTCAATCGCATGCACGATCTTTCGCCAGACGCTAAAATCACAGGAACTTTACGCCTAGAAGATCTGGATTTGTATGCAAAGCAAGTTCCGGTAACCGAAATACGTAAACGCATCGGCATGGTTTTTCAAAAGGCAAATCCGTTTCCAAAAAGCATTTACGACAATATTGCTTACGGTCTGAAAATCAACAACCTTCCGCACGGCAAAGAGATCATCCAAAAAGCACTGGAAGAAGCGTATTTGTGGGATGAAGTAAAAAACGATTTGAAAATGCCGGCTACTCGACTGTCTGGTGGACAACAACAACGTTTGTGCATCGCAAGAGCCGTAGCGCTGAGACCCGAAGTTATTTTGATGGACGAACCTTGCTCGGCATTAGACCCTGTGAGCACCCTGAAAATTGAAGATTTGATAAAGCATTTGAAAGATGACTATACCATTGTGATTGTCACGCATAATATGCAACAGGCACAACGCCTTGCCGACAAAACGGTGTTCATGTATTTGGGCGAAGTAAAGGAAGAAGGTCCAACGGAACGAATTTTCAATAACCCGAATAACGAACTGACAGCCAAATACATCAGCGGACATTTTGGTTAACGCGCAGCTTTCATTTTTTCGTGTCAGGTCGATCAAACCAAAAAAATAGATACAGATATTTAGTGTTTTAAACTTGAAAACAGTAGTAGTCATTCGATTGTTACTGTTTTTTTGTTCCGTTTATCACATTCGAAATGATTTGGAACGGATTGATGCGCTCCGTTTAGAATCAGCCTAAATTTCAAACAAAACAAAGTAACTTTGTGAAGATAATTTTATAATTTTCCAACACTAAAGCATTCGCATGAAAACAAAGCCAAATTACCAGACGTATTTAATTAATTTAGACCGCGCTACCGATCGTTTAAAATTTATGCAAAACGAATTCGAAAAAACGGGAATTTCGTTTGAACGCATTACCGCTGTCGATGCTAAAACATTGGATCACAACTCATACCGCATCAAAAACAAATACGACCGAGATTTGGTTCCGGGAGAAATCGGATGCTATCTAAGTCATATCAAAACGCTTGAAGTGTTTTTGGCTTCGGATTATGATTTCGCTCTGATTATTGAAGATGACGCCGTTTTACAGCCCAATTCTAAAAACATTATTGAAAAAGCGCTGGATAATTATCCAACCCTTCCGACTAAACATCAGTGGGACGTTTTGAAATTGGCCAACGGAAAAAGACGAAATATAAAAGTAGCGACCTTAGACGAGACCTATTTTATTGGAGCTTGCGGCACGAGTATTCCCATTACCACTATTGCGGCAATTTGGACTAGAAAAGCGGCTCAGAAATTCTTAGATAAAGTCAACAAACCTATTGCAACCATTCGCCGTCCAATCGATTGCGATTTGCAACATCCTTGGGAATTTGATTTGCGAATCTACAATTTGTTGCCCTCTTTGGTTGATGGCGCCGGTGCAGAAACTCAGATTCAGACCAACCAAAACCTGAAAAAAGCTAAACTATCTAAACAAGTTTTTTATGAGGTAAATCGGGTTTTTCATAAATATACGTATTTGATTAAGCATCATGGTTTTAAGAAGTTTTACGATAGTTTTATAGCCAAAAAAACCGAACGAGTTTTGTAAAATTCCGCTAGGTGAAAACTGATAGTAAACGATAAAAAAAATTATGGTTTATGACTATTTATAGAAAAGTTTTATGGGTTGGGAAGTGACCTTTAGAAAATGGACTTTTGAGAACTTCTCGGTTTCCGGTCTTCGTGGGCTACGAGAATCTCAGCCCCCGAATCCCGTACATCGCACCTCATGCTCTATCCTGAGCTTGTCGAAAGAAAAACGGCATCTAAATCGTTGGCGTTAAGAAAATCATTTTCAAGGAGGAATAGAATGAATTACCGACTGTAAGGAGCGATTTAATTCATTCCCGAAGTGAAAAGGATTTTTAGCCAAAACGATTTAAAGCCTTGATTTTTTTGGTTACTTTTTTATCAAGAAAAAAGTAATAAAATAAAGAAATATTAGCACACATATCATGCAAAGCCTCTCGAAGCGACCTTTAATTGATGGACTTCGGGGCTTAGAGAATCTCAGCCCCCGAATCCCGTACATCGCACCTCATGCTCTATCCTGAGCTTGTCGAAAGAAAAACGGCATCTAAATCGTTGGCGTTAAGAAAATCATTTTCAAGGAGGAATAGAATGAATTACCGACTGTAAGGAGCGATTTAATTCATTCCCGAAGTGAAAAGGATTTTTAGCCAAAACGATTTAAAGCCTTGATTTTTTGGTTACTTTTTTATCAAGAAAAAAGTAATAAAATAAAGAAATATTAGCACACATATCATGCAAAGCCTCTCGAAGTGACCTTTAGATAATGGACTTCGGGGCTTAGAGAATCTCAGCCCCCGAATCCCGTACATCGCATCCCAAATCTCGTCCCCTTTGACATGCTCAGGAAACGTGAGATTTTGGCAGCATCAATAGGATAGTTTAGTGTAAAAAGTAGCTTTTTATGATAAATTTTTTATAAAAATAAAATTCAGTATCAGGTATTTATAAGAAATTTCACTATCTTCGATAAAATATGCCGTTAAAATCTTTTGGAGAAATCAAAAACCTTTCTATATTTGCACAGCAATTAAGACAAAGACCCATGGTGTAACGGTAGCACACCGGTTTTTGGTGCCGTTTGTCGGGGTTCGAATCCCTGTGGGTCTACTAAGTCTTATGCCTTGATGAGTAATTGTTGAGGCATTTTTTTTCGAAAAAAATTGCACTTCAAAATAGACTCATGGTGTAACGGTAGCACACCGGTTTTTGGTGCCGTTTGTCGGGGTTCGAATCCCTGTGGGTCTACAAACGGGAAGAGTCTTGTGCTTTTCCCGTTTTTTTTGTGTATTCACATGCTCTTTTTTCCAAAACACTTTATTATATTTGATGTACAATGAATTTGGAAACCATCATAAGTGAAGCCAAAAAGGGCAAACAAATTGCCCAGAATCAGCTCATCGATTTGTTTTGGAAACGAGTTTATCACTACGTGTTGGCAAAAATACAAGATGATGAGGAATCAGAAGACATTACGATTGAGACTTTTACTAAAGTTTTCAATAAATTAAAACTCTATAATCCTGATTTTGATTTCTCGACTTGGGTCATTTCCATTGCGCACAATACGATGATCGATCACCTTAGAAAATCGAAGCATTTCAAAGTTTCTATTGACGACGAAGAGTTCAGACTTCGGTACGATTTGTTGGAAGATATACCATCGCCAGAAGAGTCACTGATTCTACAACAAGACAACGACCACCTATTGAAGGCGATCGCTCAACTGCCCACCCACTATCAGAAAGTAATCGAATTGCGTTACTTAGAAGATAAAACTTATAAAGAAATTGCAGCTGAATTAGACCTTACTTTGGCTAATGTAAAAGTTCGTATTTTACGTGCCAAACAACTGCTCACCGATAATTTGAGATGATTTAATACTAAAATTCCTAAAAAATCGTTAATTTTACAGAACAATGATTGGTATAAAAATGCAATATATTGTACGATTTTTTGGTTTGATGCTCGTCGGTATTCTACTAGTTTCTTGTGGATCAAGTAGAATAACGAATGTAAGAAAAACGGGAAATAACCATAAACAGATAAAAGTTACGACAACTAAAGACGCAACAAGAGCTACTGCGATTTTTAGAGAAGAGCCTATGGTCAACTCAGAATCCATCATTCTGAAAAATGTGCCCGATCAATTTTTGGATCGTACGACTATCGAAATCCAATCGATCATCATTGCAGCAAGTCAATATCTTGGAACGCCTTATCGTTTTGGAGGTACAGATGTCAAAGGAATGGATTGTTCTGGCTTGGTCATTCGTTCTTTCGAAGCTGTAGAAATGTCGATGCCTCGCATCTCGAGGGATCAAGCTTCCAAAGGCAAACAAATCAGCCTCAACGACATCAAAATTGGCGATTTATTGTTTTTCAACACTTCGGGCAGCTCGATTTCACATGTCGGAATTGTCGAAAGTGTAAAAGATGGAATCGTCTATTTCATACATGCTTCTACCTCTAAAGGTGTAATGGTCTCTTCTCTAGCCGAAAATTATTGGAGCCGAAGATTTGTAAAAGCAACCCGCATGTTGTAATTTCAATCCATGAAAATAATTCGTTGGATTGGCGTACTGTTTTTTGTGTTTCTGAGCATACAGGTTGTTGCACAGAACGACTCTATTCCTTTTCAAGACAGCATCGTCCATCCAAGTCAGAAAGAAAAAAAGAAATTCAACGAATGGGGTTTGGTCAAAACCGTTCGAGGTTTACTTTTCAAAAAAGATCCTAAAAAAAACTCTGCTGCACGCAGAGACTCGCTTCGACCAAAATCTGACTTTTTACCATTTCATCATCAAAAAACAATTCGGCACATTTACATACAATCCAATGACCCTTTTGGATATTCTGCCACCGATTCGTTGAAGACGCCAGAAAAAAAAATCGAGCAGATTGGAAATGCGCTACACGGACGTACCAAGGATAAAATCATTTCGGAATATTTACTTTTCAAAGAGGGCGAACTGTTAGATTCGTTGAAAATCAGAGAATCTGAACGTTTGTTACGCGAAACTTTTCTGATTCGGCGCGTTAAAATTTCTGCCAAAGAAACTGCCCAAGGCGATGGTGTCGATGTTTTTGTACGCACGGTCGACTCATGGAGTATGGTAGTGAGCGGTTCGGTTTCTACCTCTAAAATCGGAATCCGATTTCGTGAACGCAACTTTTTAGGAATCGGACATGTTTTCGATAATCGGATAAAATACGATTTCGATGAAAAACAATATCGATATATTGGGCGTTATGGTATCCCAAATCTTTTCAAAACCTTTATATCTTTCGAAGGGCTTTATTATAAAGATTATGAAGATTTTTATACAAGAGGAATCTCGTTTCAACGCCGTTTTTACTCGCCTTTGGCTCGATGGGCGGGCGGAATTTCTTTGAGTGAGCATTATTTTAGAGAAAATTTAGATTTTTCTGAAATATTTTTAGAAAACAAACATATTTTCAAATACGATAACCTGGATTTTTGGGGAGCTTGGGCATTCAAAATTCAGTCAGAACACGGTAGATTCAACAAGATTACCAATCTGATTGTCTCGGGTCGTTACAACGAAAGAAAATATGACGATTCGCCTGCAATTGGGTATGATCCTGATGATTTTTTCTCCAGTCATCAATTGACGATGGGCGGAATTGGAATTTCTTCTTTAGGTTTTATCAAAGAGCGTTTTTTGTATCGGGTTGGTTTTGAAGAAGATATTCCTGTCGGACGATCGATTATGGTGAGTTTCGGTAACGAGCACAAGAATGAAAACGATCGATTGTATTTAGGAGCTCGATACAAATCGGGAAATAAAACAAAATATGGATATTTGGGGATGATTGCCGAATACGGAACATATTTCAACCAAGGTAATTTAGAACAATCTGTATTTTCGTTGCAAAGCTTGTATTTTACCAACTTATTCAATTGGGGTAGTTGGAAATTTAGACAATTTGCCCGAACGACATTTGTTTACGGTTACAATAGATTCGACACCCAAGGCGATATGCTTTCTTTGCATTCAGACGATTATTTGGGGATTCGCGGATTCAATTCAGAGAATTTATTCGGGACACAAAAAGCGATTTTATCGCTTCAATCGCAAGCATATTCACCTTGGACCGTTTTGGGATTTCGCATGTCTCCGTTTTTCAACGCGACGTTTGGAGTGTTGGGAACCGATAAAAAAAATATTTTACAAAATAAAATCTATCCGAGTTTAAGTTTAGGTTTAATTTTGAGCAACGAATTTTTGGTGTTCAACAATTTTCAGATTTCGTTATCATGGTTTCCTAAAACGCCTGGTAAAGATGATCACCGAATTCTTACCAATACATTCAACAATTACGATTTTGGATTGTTTAATTACGAAATCGGAAGACCAGAAACCGTAAAATGGAATAAATGGTATTAAAATTGTAGGAGCGGTTTTACAAACTAATTCCTATGAAAAAACTATTTTTAATGGTAATTTTAGGCTACGCCCAAACTGCCTATTGCCAAGAAAATGAAAAAAATCTAGTTGATTCTGTTTCGGTAACTGATTCTATTGTAGAAAACAAAGAAGTAATCGTAGAAAAAACAGAAGCTGAACCGAAGCAATTGGCACACCCAAACGCACTGGACTTAGGTTATCCTTGGCAAACGTTGAAGGGTAAAACCCTAACTTTTCTGATAAAAGAAAGTACGGATGAAGAGCAAATGCTTGGTTTCCAATATTTTTATACACGAAAAGATCTTCAAGTACCTTATGCATCGAGTGATAACCTCAAAACTCGACCCACAGAAATGATTGGGAAGCGATTCAAAGTGCTCAATGTTTTTGAGAATATTCGCAATCGTGAGAGCGGATTGGGCGTGTTAATTTTTTTAGAAAACCTCAAACCGAGTTCTTTTTTGTACAAACAACTTTATTATTTCTACATTCCAGGAAGTCAGCAAGCTTTTATGTTCGAAATTCCGGATTAAATACTATACACCACATTCGACATCCCGTTCCTTGAGGCACTCAAACCAGTCACTGAGGCCTCTCAAAGTAACCTTTTAGAAGATGGGCTTCGGGGCTTCAAAAACCTCAGCCGCCGAATCCAGCATCCCGCGTCCCCTGAGCCTGTTAAATCGTCAACCAAAAACTCACATTCAGATTCCGTTATTGTTTTTTGGATGTTATGATTTCGTAGTATATTCTCGATTGCAAGAGCAAACTATCGGTTTCTTTAGGATCGTTGAGGAAAACCTCCCAGTGTTTTTTACCCAATTTCAGATTGTTTTTCTCGGCATAACGCTTCATCAGTTCGAGGGTTGCTTTTTTCTTACTTTTTGGACCAATGTGAAGCGTTAATAAATATTTCCCTTTCGGGATGGAAACTTTTTGGAGTGGTTTACTGATTGGAAAACTCTCGATAAACGGAATTCCGCTAAAAAATGTTGTTTTATTTTTCTCTTCGTCCCAATGGGTATAATATATCGTAGGAAAACCCAAGTCGATATGCAGTCCCTCTTCTTCTTCAGATTTGGGTGCAAGAACGTTGTAAATATCTTCGAACGATTGATCGGTGGCGTTGGTAATTTTGGATTGAGCTAGCGTTGTTTCATTCTTCACGGCAATTAAAGGAATGGCATCAGTCTCGAAAATTTTGTAATCACCAACCAATAATTTTCCTTCTTGTCTTTGCTTTTTCAGTTCAACTTTTACATATTCGTTCAAGCCCATGAGATTCTCTTCCAACATGTCGCTTCGGTTTTTGAAGAGGTTGTACCAACGGTAGAGATAGGGCAATTTTGGTCCTTCGTAAATCATTTTTACCAAAGTTTTTCCATCGTTATTAGAACTAAAATTAATGGTTAACGTTCCAGTTTCTTCCCATCCGAAATTTTCTATTTCGTACACCACATTTTGATTGATGTCGCTATCGACAATACTCAAGCGTCCATCACCGATTGTAGCAGATTCTGATTCCCACTTCATCCAAGCGTTTACATCGCGAGGATTGGCAGAAAAACTCAAATCAACACGCTCTTCTTTTGACATAAATTGTTGCCATTTCGATAGGTTTTGCAGGTTGTTGAATTCTTCGTATACCAAACCAATAGGAGCATCGATAACCAATTCTGATGCTGCATTTTGTTTTTTGGGTAAAACAATCGGAATGAGAAGGATAAACCCGATAATGATGGCGAATAATAAGCTGAGTTGTTTCATGTTGAGCTATTCGTATGGGTTACAAAAATAATATTATTCCTGATGTAAATATTCAAATAATTCGTTTACATTTGAATATTATAAAAACTTTTACAAATTATTTATGGACTTATCAACTTTATTACAAGGACCTATCGGAAATCAGCTGATATCATCTGTTACTCAAAAGTTAGGGGTGAGCGAAAATCAAGCACAATCGGCTATTGCAATGGCATTGCCTTTGCTATTGACCGCGTTGAACAAAAATGCAAACAATGGTGATGCACAAGGTATTGCCAACGCACTGGAAAAACACAACGGAAGTATTTTCGACAATTTTTCTGGATTCTTGAACGGCGGTGTGAACACACAAGATAGTTTAGGCATTTTGGGGCATATCTTTGGGAATAAGCAACAAACGGTTGAGACTGCAGTAGAGAAATCTTCTGGTCTCAATGCTACTCAAGTGATGAGTGTGTTGGTTATTCTTGCACCGATTGTCATGAATTATTTGGGTAAACAAAAACAAGCCAATAATTTGGATGCAAATGGTGTCGCTGGCTTATTGGGTAGTTTGGTAAACGGTGGTGCTGCAGCTTCTAATTCTAACTTATCTACATTCGAACGATTGTTAGATCAGAATGGTGATGGCAATATCAAAGACGATTTGGTAAATCTTGGAAGCAAATTTTTAGGTGGTTTATTCAAATAAAATTTCAAGAAAAAAGCAGGATTTTATCCTGCTTTTTTTGAGCTTTAACGCTTTTATTACTTCTGAAAAGTCGACGCTATAAATAATTCTTCCATTTGGGCGTCATCAATTGGTGACGGTGCATCGATCATCACATCACGACCCGAATTATTTTTAGGGAATGCAATGTAATCGCGTATGGTTTCTGAACCGTCTAAAATTGATACAAAACGGTCGAATCCAAAAGCTAAACCTCCGTGTGGTGGTGCGCCATATCTGAACGCGTTCATTAAGAATCCAAATTGTGCTTCAGCTTGTTCAGGGGTGAAGCCTAATAATTCGAACATTCTCGCCTGAACATTTTTATCGAAAATACGAATCGATCCTCCGCCGATTTCGTTTCCGTTTAAAACTAAATCATACGCATTTGCACGAACTTCACCCGGATTGGTATCAATCAATTCCATGTCTTCGGGTTTGGGAGAGGTGAACGGGTGATGCATCGCATGGTAACGTTCTGTTTCTTCGTCCCATTCCAACAAAGGAAAATCAACCACCCACAATGGTGCAAAAACTTCTGGGTTGCGCAATCCCAAACGTTCTGCCATTTCCATACGCAAAGCAGACAATTGTGCGCGAACTTTGTTGGTATTACCCGACATCACCAGTATCAAATCGCCTGGTTTTGCGTGCATACGTTCTGCCCAAGCAGCCAAATCTTCTTGCGTATAAAATTTATCTACCGATGATTTGAATGTTCCGTCTTCGTTGTATCGTACCCAAACCAATCCTGCTGCTCCTATCTGCGGGCGTTGTACCCATTCGATCAGTTTGTCGATGTCTTTGCGTGTGTACGAGTTGCATCCTTGGGCTGCGATCCCAACGATTAATTCTTGCTCGTCAAATATTTTGAAATCTTTACCCTTTGCCAAGTCTGTGATTTCACCAAATTCCATCCCAAAACGGATGTCTGGTTTATCGTTTCCGTAGCGGCGCATGGCTTCGGCAAAAGTCATACGCGGGAATTGTTCGAATTCTAAGCCTTTGAAAGTTTTCAACAAATGTTTCGCTAAGCCTTCAAAAACGTTCATGATGTCTTCTTGTTCTACAAAAGACATTTCGCAGTCGATTTGCGTAAATTCTGGCTGACGGTCTGCTCGTAAATCTTCGTCTCGGAAACATTTTACAATTTGAAAATAGCGATCTAAACCTCCGACCATCAACAGTTGTTTGAAGGTTTGTGGCGATTGTGGCAAGGCATAAAATTCACCTGGATTCATACGAGATGGGACAACGAAGTCGCGCGCGCCTTCTGGCGTAGATTTGATTAAAACTGGAGTTTCGACCTCTACGAATTCTTGCGCATCCAAATATTTTCGTACTTCTTGTGCCACTTTCGATCGGAAGATTAATTTATCTTTTACCGGATTTCGACGAATGTCTAAATAACGATATTTCATTCGAATGTCTTCTCCACCGTCGGTTTGGTCTTCAATAGTGAATGGTGGTAGAGCAGATTCGTTCAAAATCGTGATATTTTCTGCCAAAATCTCTATCTCTCCTGTTGGGATATTCGGGTTTTTTGATGCTCTTTCGATCACCGTACCTTTTACTTGAATCACGTATTCACGTCCCAACGTACGGGCAGTGTCGAACAATGTTTTCGAAGATCGATCTTCGTCTAAGATAATTTGGATGATGCCGTAGCGGTCACGTAAATCGATCCATATCATGAATCCTTTATCGCGAATGGTAGAAACCCAACCGCTCAGGGTCACTTTCTCGTTGATGTTGGCTAGGGTTAATTCTCCACAAGTATGTGTTCTAAACATTTGTCGTTAATTTATTGCACAAAGGTATAGTTTTGAGGCGAAATAAAGAAGTTTATCAAATTTTTGATCAGCTAAATTTAAGATGATTTTAATCTGATTTTAAATGACCTAAATGATGTTAATAAAAAACATTTTTTTATCCAGAAATATTAGTGTTTTCAGCATGCTCATCATTTTTTAATTTACTGTGCTTAAAACCGTAAATAAAATAAATACTGAGCCCGATAAGTAGCCAAATGATAAAAATTATCCAATTTTTGATTCCCAATTGTGCCATCATATAAAAGCAACACAGCATCCCTGCCAAAGGAATCATGGATGTTTTTTTGAAAAACGAACGCACCAACATATAAAGATAGATGACAAAAAAGATATACATCGGTATT
Source organism: Vaginella massiliensis (assembly GCF_900089075.1). Lineage (GTDB taxonomy): Bacteria > Bacteroidota > Bacteroidia > Flavobacteriales > Weeksellaceae > Weeksella > Weeksella massiliensis_A. Next base: position 44,719 of record NZ_LT593747.1, on the reverse strand, counting down.
TTGTGTTTGAATAAATCCCAACCGCTTTCATATTTTTTCAATTCATCTACAGGCAATCGTTCCAAGGTAAGTGCGTATTCGTCATCAGACAGCGAATCGAGGTAAACGTCTAAATGGCTAATCTCGTGGTTGCTCATTTCGGTCAACATCGACTGCGAATCTTTTATTTCTTTAGGATTCAAAGATGCTACAAATAGCTCCACTGGCATTGGTTGAGGTTGTTGACTGAAAAAGGTTTGCGTTTCTTTTTTCAAAACCGTCGTACAAATCAAAACAATCACGAGGGTAATAAGAGGCATGATGTATTTGGCATCGATAAAAGGCGTTCTGAAGCTGCCTCGCATCGCATTGGGGTTGGCATCTAATCGTAAAACTGCAGCGCAGACCAAGACAAATGCAAATAATGTCCCAATAGAACAGGCGTCTACCACCAATTCGAGATCGGTAAAAAGAATGGGAATTCCTACGACAAAACCCGTGAAAATGGTTGCAAAAGAAGGCGTTTTGTATTTTGGATGAATGGTAGAAAAGCGTTTTGGTAACAAGCCATCTCTCGACATGGTCATCCAAATTCGAGGTTGCCCGATCTGAAATACCACAAACACACTCGCCATGGCAATTACCGCAGAAACAGCAATGATTCCCGATAACCATTTCAGATCTTGTACACGTTCGAAGACGTAGGCTAAAGGATCGCCAACATTCAGTTCAGAATAATGAACCAAACCGGTGATGACCAAAGCAATCAAAACATACAAAACCGTACAAATGATAATGGATAAGAAAATTCCTTTCGGCAAATCTCTTTTCGGATCTACGCACTCTTCGGCGGTGGTACTGATTGCATCAAAACCAATATAAGCAAAGAAAACCGAACTCACACCGGCCAAAACACCCGTGATTCCATTAGGCGCAAAGGGATTCCAGTTATCTGGATTTACATAAAAAAATCCAACCACAATCACGAGAAGCACTACCGACACCTTCAAAATAACCATGAGATTGCTCATTTTGCGAGATTCGTTGATCCCTCTATAAACCAAGGCAGTAATCAGAAAAGTAATCAACAATGCGGGTAAATCCACCACAAGGTGAAAACCGATTTGAGGAGCATGCTCGAAAGCCAAATATTTAGGAATATCTTGCGCAAAAGCTGTCGATTGTAAACCTTCTAAGGTGTAGCCTTTGGTCAATTGTTCCGATATGATGCGATGTCCTTCTTTGGCTGTAAAATAATCCATTGTCATCCACTCGGGCAGATGAAGTCCGATGCCAGAAAGCAAGGTTGTGAAATAATCGCTCCAGGAGATTGCCAACACAATATTTCCGATAGCGTATTCCATGATGAGTGCCCAACCGATGATCCACGCATACAATTCGCCAAATGCGACGTAACTGTAGGTATAAGCGCTTCCGGAAACTGGAACTAACGACGCAAATTCGGCGTAAGCAAAAGCTGTGAAGGCACATGCAATAGCCGTGAAAATAAAGAGAAAGATGACGGCTGGGCCACCTTCGTAACTCGCTCGTCCAATGGTACTGAAAATTCCAGCTCCTATAATTGCAGCGATTCCAAACCCCACCAAATCTCGTGTCCGCAAGCTTCGTTTCATTTCGTTTGAGCCCGATTGCGATTCAGCTAGTATTTTTTCGACTGATTTTTTTCTGAATAATTGTGAAATCATAAATGTCTGATAATTTGGTAAAGATAGGTTGAATGTTTTTTTACAAACAAACCGAATCTTAAAAAGATGGATTCAATTTACAAAAAAATCATTCACTTTTCGATTTACATCTTGAAAGGCGAAAAAATATTTATCCTACACAAAAGAGGTTTAGATAGTTGGACAATCTTGCTTGTCAAAATAGTTCAATAAAAAAAGGCAGTCTACAAAAGACTGTCTTTATATCATTTATTGAAAAATAGTTGAATTGCTATTTTTTTCTAATCCTCAGCTTTAATTTTTTTGTAATATTCTTCTTTCAGGTCTTCAATTTTTTCTTTGATCGATTTGTCCGAATTGAGCAACAAGATTTTGGCATTGTTCACTCGCGCTTCGCCGATAATCTATAAAAATTATGAAATTTGCACCATAAAAAAAGTCTTTAAAAACCTTTTTTATAACATTATTTCATTGATTATGAATTATTTAAAAACAAAAAAAACCTTAACCAGTAACGGTTAAGGCTCTCTCTACTAAAACTTAAGTACCATGAAAACTCAACTAACTTATGATAAAGAATAGCACTTGTGTTCGTATCATCAAATATTGTACCAATTGAGCTTAATTTCTCAATAATTCGAGAAAAAGCTCTCCAAAGGAATGCTTTTGATTAAAACTATTTTTATTTTATTATAATCTGAATCAAATGTTCGATTAGAATGTGTATTGATTTTCTGCGATCAAGAAATCTGCAATTTCTGTTTTCAAATTCACAACGTTTGGATATTCGTTGTAACGTGTGAATCTTCTAAGTCCAGAAAGCATCATGCGCTGTTCGTCTCCTTCTGCAAAAGAAACAATACCACGAGTTGCTTCTGTTTTTATAATCTCTACCGATTTGAACAGTTGTAATTGTACCAATTTGATAGCGTTTGCAGCAGCATCCTCTCCTTTTTCTTTAGCGAGCTTTTCTGCACGCAACAATGCAGATTCTACCATGTAAATTTCTTGCATAATGTGCGAAGCAGCTAAAATCAATTGTTGGTGTTGCTCCAAATCTGCTCCAAATTTTTGTAACGCAGAACCAGCAACCATGAAGAATGCTTTTTTAAGGTTTGCGATAATTTCTTTCTCTTGTGCAAATAATTCGGTATAATCTGGCACGTCGAAAGATGGAATCGACATCAATTCATTGGCCACATTCATCGCTGGCGTCATCAGGTCTACTTTACCTTTGAACGCTCGTTTTACCAACATCGATACGCATAAAAGCGAATTGATTTCGTTTGTACCTTCGTAGATTCTGGAGATGCGTGCATCTCGCCAAGCTGCCTCCATTGGCATTTCTTTAGAATAGCCCATTCCGCCGTATATTTGGATACCCAAATCTGCCGAAACTTGAGAAGCTTCGGAAATCCAAACTTTCAAGATCGATGCTTCGATAGCGTATTCTTCGATCCCTTTCAACTCTGCTTCGTTGTGTGGCATTCCTGCCGCTAGATTATCTGCAATTGCATCTTCTACATCTTTTGCCGCTCTGTAAGCTCCTGCTTCTGAGGTGAAGGCAGCAACTGCCATATCTGCTAATTTTTCTTTGATTGCACCAAATGTATTGATCGATACACCAAATTGTTTGCGCTCGGTAGAATAATTGATTGCGTTAGATAAAATTCTACGTTGTGCGTCTAAACAAGCTGCACCCAATTTGATACGTCCGACATTGAGCGCGTTCATTGCGATTTTAAATCCACCGTTGCGTTCTCCTAAAAGATTTTCTACTGGTACTTTTACCTCGTTGAAGAAAACCTGACGAGTTGATGAAGAAACGATTCCTAATTTGTCTTCTTCTTCACCCAACGACATACCTTCTGCTCCTTTTTCTACGATGAAACCGGTGATATTTTTGTCGTCATCGATGCGTGCAAATACAATGAACAGGTCTGCAAATCCGGCGTTGGTGATCCACATTTTTTGTCCGGTGATGATGTAGTGTGTTCCATCATCAGACAAACGTGCTTTTGTTTTACCAGAATTCGCATCAGAACCTGCGTCGGGCTCTGTAAGGCAGTATGATGCAAACCATTCACCTGTAGCCAATTTTGGTAAATATTTTTGTTTTTGCTCTTCTGTTCCATAAAGCGAAATTGGCATAGTACCGATTCCCGTATGCGCACCGTAAGCTGTTGCTAGTGAACCTGTTGCACCAGATATATAATCACAAACCATCATGGTGGTGACGAATCCCATTCCCATTCCGCCGTATTCAGCTGGAACCGAAATTCCTAACATTCCCAATTCGCCTAATTTTCGCATCAAACTCTGAATCAATGCGTAATCTTTTTTCTCGATTTGGTGTTTGTGTGGCACCACTTCTTTATCGATGAATTCACGAGCAGATTCTAAAATCATGCGTTGCTCTTCTGAAAAGTCTTCGTGTGTAAAGATGTTCTCCCAAGTTAGATCTTTCACTAAGAATTCACCTCCTACTAGCCTGTTGTTATTTGTTGACATAAGATTTTAAAGTTTTATTTTGATTAAAAAAACTTAGACTGTTGCAAGCTGTGATGAACAGTCTAAGCGTGAGTTTTATTTTAAATATTCGAAAATTGAGGCTGCTCCTTGTCCGGTTCCTACGCACATGGTTACCATACCATATTTTGATTTGCGTAGTTCCATTTCGTTCAGCAATTGAACGGTTAATTTGGTTCCGGTACATCCGAGTGGGTGACCCAATGCAATTGCTCCACCGTTTACGTTTACTTTAGACGTATCCATGTTCAGTTCACGCAAAATGGCTACCGATTGTGATGCGAATGCTTCATTCAACTCGAACAAATCGATATCTTGTAATTGCAATCCTGCTTGCTCCAATGCTTTAGGAATCGCATACAAAGGTCCCATTCCCATGATACGCGGAGCAAGACCAACAGTGGCATAAGAAACCAAGCGAGCGACTGGCTCTAATCCCAATTCTTTTACCATATCTTCTGACATGACCATCACAAAGGCTGCTCCATCAGACATTTGCGATGAGTTACCAGCTGTTACCGATCCTCCGTTTGCAAAAACGGGACGTAGTTTTGCTAGACCTTCGAGAGAAGTATCGGCGCGTGGTCCTTCGTCTTGTTTGAAGGTGATTTTTTTGGTTTGTACTTTCTCGTTTGCGTCTAAGAAATTATAATCGACTTCGATGGGTACGATTTGCGAATCGAATTTATTATCTGCTAAAGCTTTCAATGCTTTTTGATGCGAATGAAATGCAAATTCGTCTTGAGCTTCGCGAGAAACATTGTACTCGTTTGCTACTGCTTCGGCTGTCAAACCCATACCCCAATAATAATCTGGATGATCTTTTGCGGTATCGGTTTCCGGAATTGGTTTATACCCTCCCATCGGGATGTACGACATCGATTCTGCACCACCAGCGATGATGCATTCTGCCATGCCTGTTCTGATTTTGGCAGCTGCCAAGGCGATGGCTTCAGAACCAGATGCACAATAACGGTTTACTGTAACACCAGGTACTTTATCTGTACTCAATCCCATCAACGAGATCAGACGAGCCATATTCAAGCCTTGTTCTGCTTCGGGCATTGCACATCCTACGATCATATCATCGACACGTGCTGGGTCTAGATTCGGGAGGTCTTGCATCAAACGTTTGATGACTACCGCTGCCATATCGTCTGGACGCGTAAAACGCAAGGTTCCTTTTGGAGCTTTTCCTACTGCGGTTCTATATCCTGTTACTATATATGCTTGTTTCATTTTTTAGTTTCTTAATGGTTTACCTGTTTTTAACATGTGTTGGATACGCTCTAATGTTTTTCTTTCACCACAAAGCGACAAGAATACTTCTCTTTCTAAATCTAACAAATATTGCTCTGACACTTCTGTAGCTTCAGACAAGTTTCCTCCTGTCATGACATATCCTAATTTATTCGCAATCAAACGGTCGTGGTCAGATGCATAACGTCCTGCAACCAATTGATCTGTACCTACGTAGAACATCCCTTGTGCTTCGCGTCCTAATACTTTCACTTTCTGTCTGATTGGTTGTGTGTAGCCTGCCTCTGCCATGATGATTGCATGTTTTTTGGCTTCTGCTATCTGGCGATCTTTATCGACTACAATGATGTCTTGATCACGGATGATGCCCATATTTTTTGCCTCATACGCAGAGGTTGCCACTTTTGCCATGGCAATATTCATGAAAGCATCTCGTAAATGATTGGTTTTTACGTCGTCTTTCAAAACATTTTTGGCTGCACGAAGTGTGAATTCTTTCGATCCGCCACCTCCAGGGATGAGTCCGACTCCTACCTCTACCAATCCAATATAGGTCTCGGCAGCTGCGACAACTTTGTCTGCATGCATCGTGATTTCACATCCTCCACCTAAGGTCATTCCGTGCGGTGCTACAACTACCGGAATGGCAGAATAGCGAACGCGCATCATGGTATCTTGGAACATTTTGATTGCCAGATTCAGATCGTACCAATCTTGCTCAGCTGCCATCATCATGATCATCGCCAAATTAGCTCCGACAGAAAAATTATCGGCTTGATTTCCGATGACCAAACCTCTGTAATCTTTCTCTGCCAAATCGATTGCTTTGTTGATGCCTTGTAGAACGCCACCACCTAAAGAGTTCATTTTCGAACGGAATTCTAAGTTGATGATGCCGTCGCCCAAATCTTGGATAGAGGCTTCGTTGTTTTTCCAAATTTCTTTGGTCGGACGAATATTATCTAAAATAATGAACGCATCTTGACCTGGGATTGGCTCATAGGTTTTGGTCATTTGGTTGTAGAACAATGTTTTTCCATCTTCTACCTTGTAGAAAGATTCTGCTCCCGAAGCTGCCATTTCTTTCACCCAATCTGCTACTTGGTAACCTTCTGCTTCTACCAGCTCGATTCCCTTTGTAAGTCCTACATAATCCCAAGTTTGGAATGGTCCATACTTCCAAGCATAACCCGTGCGAATAGCGTCGTCTATTGGATAAAGTGTGTCGGTAATTTCTGGAACGCGTTGCGAAACATAGGCGAACAATGATGCAAAATGTTTACGAATCAAATCACCGTGTTTTCCTTCGGCTTTCAATAATGTAGCCAATTTGTTTTTAGTAGATCCAGCCTGTTTTGCAGTTTCCACTGCAGGGACGTTTCCTCTTTCGAGCGGACGATATTCTAATGTTTTTAAGTCTAATGCGAATCGGTTGGTATTTCCTTCTTTGTCTTTTTCTTTATAATAAAATCCTTTTCCCGATTTGTCTCCCAAGAATTTATTCTCCGTCAAAAAGTTCAATACTTTCGATTCTTTCACACCTTGAATCATTTCATCGTGCGGAGCGTTTTGTTGCAAACCTTTGGTTACATTGTATGCAGTATCCAATCCGACCAAATCTCCCAATTTGAAAGTTCCGGTTTTTGGACGTCCCAAAATAGAACCAGTCAACGTATCGGTTTCTTCTATCGTCAATCCTAATTCTTCTGCCAATTGCATTACCATTGCCATGTAGTAAACCCCAATTCGGTTTCCAATGAAGCCTGGCGTATCTTTACATATCACCGGCGTTTTTCCTAAGAAGCGTGACGCATAATCTTGGAAGAAATCGATAACCGTTTGATCTGTTTTTGGACCTGGAATGATCTCGAATAGTTTTAAATATCGTGGCGGATTGAAGAAATGCGTACCACAGAAATGTTTTTGAAAATCTTCCGAACGACCTTCCGACATCAATTTGATTGGGATACCAGAGGTATTAGAGGTTACCAATGTGCCTGGTTTGCGGAATTGATCTACTTTTTCGAACATCGACTGTTTGATGTCTAAACGTTCGATGATTACTTCGATCACCCAATCAGAATTTTTGATTTTTTCTAAATCATCGTCAAAATTACCTACGGTAATACGCGAAGCAAATGCTTTATCGTAAATAGGTGATGGATTGCTCTTCAAAGCATAATCCAAATGTCCTTGTGCAATGCTATTGCGAACTGCTTTAGACTCTAAAGTCAATCCTTTTGCCTGTTGTTCTGCTGTTAATTCACGAGGAACCATATCCAGCATCAAGACTTCGACTCCGATTCCTGCCAAATGACAAGCAATCCCAGAGCCCATTACACCAGATCCTAAAACGGTAACGTGTTTAATGTGTCTTCTCATAATTGTTCTTAAATATTTTTTTATCAGAAATTAAACGATTGATATCGAGCATCACCTCCAAAAAGATTTTTAGTTTCTCTGGATCGATATTCTCGGTAATTATTGTGTTGAATTGTAAAACGGTTTCTTTCGAAATATTACGCATCCTCAAGCCCTCCTCGGTGAGTGTCACCAAAACACTTCGCCCATCTTCCGGATTCGGGACGCGTACTATCAGTCCACGGTCTTCGAGCCTATTCAGCGTTCTAGACAAACTCGTAGGTTCTATCCCCATTTTGGGCCCGAGCGAGGTGCTCGGCGTTCCGCCTTTCGGATCGATAGAAAGCAAGGTAAAGGCATAAACCATGGTCGAATTGTATTGACTCGCTTGTTCGTTGTACATTTTCTGAACCGTAAGCCAAGTTGTTCGTAATAAATAATCTATGGTTAAATCTTCTCTTATCATGATAGTGTAAGATAAACACAAATATAATAAAATTTATTATGCTTGCATAATAAATTAAAAAATTTTACAAATTCATAACCTTAGCGATTCTTTCGCAGGTTTTCTGCCTTTTTCTGAAGCCGAAATGAATTTTATCCATTGTTCTAAGAGCAACGCATAGATTAAATATACCAAAGAAATATACAAAATTTTATTCAACCTTCAAGAAAAAATACACTTCGAGACATGAAGTTTTGACTCGGATATTGGAAGATTGAATAAGTTCGAAGTTGAAAAATTTTCGAATATTTAGCTTTTCTGGGCAAAAGAAGTTTTACAACATTTCAATTATTTTATAATTTAGTATTTGATTAATCTAAATTATTCTAAAAATGTTTGAAATTTATATAGACAAAAGAGAAGAGTTTCGTTTTCGATTGAAAGCTAAAAACGGGCAAATAATTCTTGCGAGCGAAGGATATACCGCCAAACAATCTTGCTTGAACGGAATAGAATCGGTAAGAAAAAATTCGCAAGACGATAGCAAATTCAAACTGAAAGAAACCGAAAAAGGAAAATGGCAATTCAGTCTAGTAGCTGGCAACGGACAAGTAATTGGGACGAGCCAAATTTACGAAGCGGAGGCTGGAGCCAAAAACGGAATAGAATCGGTGAAGAAAAATGTTGCCGATGCGAAAATAGAAGAAGTGGAATCATAAAAAAAGGAAGGCCTTGCATCCAAAGACGCAAGGCCACTTCCTAATTAACACAATATGAAAAAAACTTACTACTTTCTATTTCAAATGTGAGCGTAACATCCAAGCTGTTTTTTGGTGTTGCTCCAACAATCCAGTAAGATAATCTGAGGTTGCTACATCTGGAAAAGCTTCTATCTCTTGAATTGCTTTGTTCAAAAACGCACAAATCGTTTCATGGTCTTTCAATAACTCTGCCATAAACGTCAGACTATCGTATTTCTTTTTACGCTCTTCTTTTAGCTGTGTGATCTCTAAATATTCGCTCATCGTAGCTGGCGCATAATGTTGCTTGGTTCTTATTTTTTCTGCCACATCATCTATCACCACTTGTAACTCGGTGTACAACTCTTCGAAATACACATGAACCGTTTTGAAATCTGCTCCTTCTACATTCCAGTGAGCGTTACGGGTTTTCAGATACAATATGCTCTCGTCTGCTAAAACTTGACTTAGGATTTCTGCTACTCTTTTGTTTTGTTCCTTTGTTAACATACTTTCTTATTTTTTCGGTTATACCTCAAATATCCGAATTTTTATCCACTTTAGTCGCATTATCTAAGTGATATTAGCAATATCATAATAGACATTCTCTATAATGTAAAAAAAAAGCGGGCTTATGCTTAGCTATTTTCGTGTAAAAAAATATAGCCTGCCAAGTCTCGTTCAATCGACCGATAGAAAACTCAATCCAATACCTCAAATAAACTTCTCTAAATAGACAGCAAAATAATAAAGAATTACTGAAAACCTCCAACTAAATTGACATAAATCATAAAAAAATCATCTCAATATTTCTAAAATTTTCTCTGAAATTCTTTTCGCATTGAGTTTTTTTTGGTCTGACGGATTGGTTAACCCTAACGCTAACAACGAAGGCTATTGCAATTCTGGTTTCAAAAATTCTGCCGTCACGCTTTTTTTATTTTTAATGATTTCTTCTGGTGTACCTTCTGCCACAATTTTTCCGCCATTTTTTCCTCCTTCTGGTCCTACATCTATGATGTAATCTGCCAATTTTATAACGTCTAAATTGTGTTCGATGATGATGACGGTATTCCCAAAATCTACAATACGATTGATAACTTCCATCAAGACTTTAATATCTTCAAAATGCAAACCTGTTGTCGGCTCATCGAGGATGTACAACGTTTTTCCGGTTTGTTTTTTCGCCAATTCGGTTGCCAATTTTACGCGTTGCGCCTCGCCACCGCTCAGGGTTGTAGATTGTTGCCCCAGCGTAATGTATCCCAAACCAACATCTTGCAACATTTTTACGTACTGATAAATCTTCGGGATGGCTTCAAAAAAATCAACAGCTTCGTTCACCGTCATATCCAACACATCGGCAATGGATTTTTCTTTGTATCGAATTTCTAAAGTCTCTCGATTGAATCGTTTTCCTTGACAGTTTTCGCAATTGACATGAATATCGGGTAAGAAATTCATCTCGATCACACGCATTCCTGCTCCTTGACAGGTTTCGCATCGTCCACCTTTCACGTTGAACGAAAAACGACCGGGTTTGTAACCTCGAATTTTGGCTTCTGGGATATTGGCAAAAAGATTTCGGATATCAGAAAAAATCCCAGTATATGTCGCCGGATTGGAGCGTGGCGTGCGCCCAATAGGCGATTGATCGACATCGATTACTTTATCGAGATGTTCCAAGCCTTCGATGGATTGATAAGGCATGGGGTCTTTTTCAGCTCTGAAAAAATGTTGATTGAGAATTCGGTAAAGGGTTTCGTTGATCAGGGTCGATTTTCCGCTTCCAGAAACGCCTGACACCACCACCAATTTCCCAAGCGGAATTTTGAGGTCTACATTTTGCAAATTATTGCCCGTAGCGCCCTTCAGCGTCAGATAATGACTGTTGCCTTCTCGACGTTTTTTAGGTACTTCTATTTTTTGATTCCCATTGAGGTAGCTTGCTGTAAGTGTTTGCGTTTTAAGCATCGCTTCGGGCGTACCCGACCAAACGATTTGTCCGCCTCTTCTACCGGCTTTTGGTCCAACATCAATCACATGATCAGATTTCAAAATCATGTCTTTGTCGTGTTCTACCACCAAAACCGAATTACCTATATCGCGCAGTTTCTTCAAAGAATCGATCAGTTTTACATTATCGCGCTGATGAAGACCTATACTCGGCTCGTCCATGATATAGAGAACGTTCACCAATTGCGAGCCTATTTGCGTCGCCAACCGTATGCGTTGCGATTCACCTCCCGACAAACTGCCAGCACTGCGATTGAGTGAAAGATACCCCAAGCCAACATCTAACAAAAATTGCAACCTCGTCCCGATTTCTTTTAAGATTTCGGCTGCGATCACTTTATTGGTAGGCGAAAGCGATTTGGGCACTTGCTGAATCCAGTTGATCAACACATCCAAGTCCATCGATGCTACTTCTGAAATATTTTTACCGTCGATTTTGAATTGTAAAGATTCGGATTGCAAGCGCGCTCCGTGGCAAGACGGGCAGCTTATTTTTCTAGAAAATTGCTTGGTCAAAGTATTGTGTGACGGATGATTTTTATCGTTGATAATATCTTGAAAGAACGCACGAAGCCCTTCGAAATCTAATTTGTATGTTTTTTTGACATCGGCAAATTTCAACTGAACATTCACTGTTTCGTTTACTCCATTCAGTAAATCATCCATCAGCGCTTTTGGCAAATCTTCGAAGGCTGTTTTTTCTTCAACCTGATGCTTTGCAAAAATGCCTTCGATTTGTTTTTTGATTCGGGTTGTATTTTTTAAAACTCCGAAAACTTCGGTCAAATTATCCTTTAACGATTTTTTGGGTAACGAAAATATTTTATCCAAATTCACTTCTTTCAACTTCCCCAAACCTGCGCACGTTGGACAAGCTCCTTTTGGCGAATTGAACGAAAAGGTATTGGGTTCTGGCAACGCATACGAAATACCCGAATTTGGACACATCAAACTTTTGCTAAAATAGCGCGAAGTATCTGTCGCATAATCATACACCATCATCACGCCATCGCCCTGATTGAAAGCCAAAGTGATACTAGAACGTAAGCGTTCGTCCGAAACTTTATCATTGAGCAACAAGCGATCGATGACCAATTCTACATCATGAGCCTTGTAACGATCGAGCATCATACCAGGTGTAATGTCTTGAATTTCGCCATCTACACGCACCTTCTCGAATCCTTTTTTGGCGAGCATCATAAAAAGTTCGCGGTAATGCCCTTTGCGGTATTTGACCAGCGGTGTCATCAAAGCAATTTTACGATCGGTAGATTGCGCTCTGATGAGTTCGATAATTTGCTCTTCGGTATAAGCAATCATCGGTTCGTTGGTTACCGAAGAATACGCTGTAGACGCACGGGCATACAACAGTCGAAGGTAATCGTATATCTCGGTGATCGTTCCCACGGTCGAGCGCGGATTTTTAGAAGTTGTTTTTTGTTCGATGGCAATTACAGGTGATAGACCGTCTATTTTATCGACATCTGGTCGCTCCAATCCCCCGAGGAATTGTCGAGCGTACGCATTGAACGTCTCGATGTAACGTCGTTGCCCTTCGGCATAGATGGTATCGAACGCCAATGAAGATTTTCCGCTTCCGCTGAGGCCGGTAATGACCACCAATTCGTTTCGCGGAATTTTCACATCGATATTTTTCAGGTTGTGTTCTCTCGCCCCGTAAACTTCTATAAATTCCTGACTCATAATCTTAAAAAAACAATATGCAAAAATACGACCATTTCACGAGATTTTTATCATTTAGCTTTCCAAAGTTTGGACACGACGCTGTTAGCTTTGCCAAAGTTTGCATGATTTTCAGACCAGCATTTCGGACAAGGCGTGTTCCCACCACGAAATAAGCATTTCTTCAATCAAGGATTTCAGTTTGGTTGGATGCTCGTCGAGCTTTTCATTAGCTTCGCTGAGCTCAATTTTTAGAAAATAATAAACGATGCTCTAATATTTCTGCCATCCAAACGCCAACTGATCGAGCTTTACAGAATTCAGCATTTGTTTTACCTCCATGTATTTTCCGTTCTTGTTGGAAGTAACGACACAAAGAATTTTCCAGATGTGATCGTGCGATTTTTTGCGTGTAACTGGTACAAAATCGCGGTCGCTGTATTGCTGCACTGTATTGTTTTCTACCAAGAAAAGCATTTCTTTCGCTCGGTTTGTAAAAATCAGATGCTCGAGCACGGTGTATTCAAAACTGCAGACCGAGCATGCCGATTATTTGCTATAGCGGATTCTCAGTTTCAGCATTTCTTTCCAAACCTCTTCGAAAGCGACATCATCTCCACCAATATCGGCGTGCAGCAGCAGAATACCGTATTTGGTCGCTGCAGGCAAAACGTACACCTCGGGCGTTACCGGAATCTTTTTCAGAATGGAAGCCTACATCTCCATCAGTTCTGAATTTTCGGTGAGAAAAGCTCCCATATATAGAAAACTGTACGCAAAAAGTCGGGCTTAGTTCGAGCGGTTGTATTTGAGATAAGTTTCGAAATAATGGGTATATATACTGCCCATCATATCGCGCATGCAAAATCGATTGTAAGCGAACCGTGAGCTAGCGTTTCAAAAACTTAAATAATAGGCTAGTCGATCATTATAAAAAGAGCATACCCGGCTGACTAAGGAGAAATTCTATTTAATTCTTTAAAAATTTAGTAAACCGCCATTTTTTGGCGGTTTTAATTTTTATCTTTTTCAAAACAAAAAAACAATGGCAAAAAAAGATTTGCTACTGCGCATCAAATACATCGAAGAACTGCTCCGCAGAAGGAAAGAGGTCGGAGCTTCGTTCGAAGAGATTCAAGAATTTCTCAAAAAAAAATTTAGAGAAAAAGACAAAACTGAAGACTTGCAGTTTTCGGACCCCACTTTTCAGCGAGACAAAAAAAAATGATTCAAGAACTCTCGGGCATCGAAATCGAATACTCACGAAGCCGAAATGTCTATTTATCCAAAAAGAAGAACTCCACCTCTACGAAGAAAATATTTTCGATAACATATTGTTGATTGAAGCCTACCGCGAAACTAAAAGTAATGGCGATATTATGATTTTCGAACCGAGAAAATCTCGCGGATTAGAAAATCTTAACGGACTGATTCATGCTATCAAAAACCGCAGAATCATCGGTTTTACCTACCTGAATTTCTGGACGACCAAAAAAACTCAATGCCTTGCCGAACCCTATGCACTCAAGGAGTTTGAACTCCGTTGATATCTCTTGGCAAAAGATCACCACCCGAAAGACGACAACCAAATCATGTAAACTTTTGCACTCGACCGACTTTAGGAGCTCGACCTCAAAACTTCTCTGTTCCGTAGAGAAAACTACAATCCGGAAGAGGCATTCAGGCATTCGTTCGGAATCATCGCGCCCAACGGTGAAAAACCGCAAGAGGTTGTGTTGCAGTTCGATGCGCATCAAGGTAACTACATAAAGCGCTGCCACTCCATTCGAGTCAGAAAATCGTTTCAAAAATCGAAACCGAAACTGTGATTTCTGTATTTGTGGTTCCAACCTACGATTTCGAGCACGAAATTCTCTCTTATGGCAACGGGTGAAAATCATCAGTCCTGAATCTTTTAAGGAGAAGCTCAGAAAAGAAACCGCCGAAATGCTGAAGAACTTCGAATAAAAGTTTGAAATTGATTTTCTGAATTACGCCACTGCTATTCTGCCTAATTTGATAAACTAACTAATTGTTATTCAATAAACTTTGATGAATTAAGGAAATGAGGGCTTCAACGTAGCAACAATATTCAAGCTGGCTTGTCCAGCTTTAGTGCTAAAAAACGTACTGGAAGCTGATTGATCATGATATTAAGACTTTTTTTATAAGGTTTTGTAAATTACCGTTCCGCCCGCTTGTGCTTTAGGAAATATGGTGAGGTCTGCAATTTGTACATGGCCAGGTTGTTGCAACGCGTAATCTATCGCCGCTGCAATATCGTCTGCAACCAAAGCTTCGAAACCAGCATACACCTGTTTTGCTCGCTCGCTATCACCCTTGAACCGAACTTCAGAAAATTCTGTTTCTACTGCTCCGGGCGCTATATTGGTCACTTTTATACCATAAGGCAACAAATCATACCGCATGCCTTTGCTCAAAGATTCTACTGCGGCTTTGGATGCGCAATAAGTGGCTCCTAACGGATAAACTTCTTTACCTGCAATGGATGAAATATTGAAAATATGCGGATTTTCTGATAATTTCAGATAAGGAATAACAGCCTTCGAAACGTAGATCAAACCTTTTACATTGATGTCGATCATAGCTTCGAGGTCTTCTATATCGGCCTCATCAAAAGTTGCTAATCCGTGTGCATTTCCTGCATTGTTCACCAATACATCTATTTTTTTCCATTCGTCTGAGAGTTGTTCTACCGCCGAAAAGACGGCAGATTTTTCTCGAACATCAAAATTTAAGGTTACAACATCGGTTATTTCGCCCAATTCTTTCATCAAATCATCGAGGCGTTCTTGCCTTCTCCCACATAAAATGAGTCGAAAATTCGGAGCCAATTTGCGGGCTGTTGCCATCCCAATTCCAGAGGTTGCGCCTGTAATGAAAACTGTTCTTTGCATTAGAAAATTATATGATTAATAAAGCTTGTTTCAATCCGTCTAAGATACAAGCCAAGAAGAAGTTGAAAAATGATTTATCTTGTTTACGTTCTATATTTTCAACCTTTTCTTGTTTTATATTTCCTTTCGAATTGCTTTTAATCGCCAAATTGCCGACCGTTGAGAGAAAACCGCGTCTAGATCCATCGTCTCGTAACAGACTAACTTTTAGATCCTTATAATTAATCCTGAAAGTTCCGCCTGCTATTTTATCGTTACCAGAAAAATCGAAATTGATTTGGTTGAAATATCCATTTGCCGAGGCTTTGAGGTAGGGCACCA
Source organism: Vaginella massiliensis (assembly GCF_900089075.1). Classification (GTDB taxonomy): domain Bacteria; phylum Bacteroidota; class Bacteroidia; order Flavobacteriales; family Weeksellaceae; genus Weeksella; species Weeksella massiliensis_A. The sequence goes on along the minus strand of NZ_LT593747.1, from coordinate 28,782 downwards.
TGAAAGGGTCTAAATTCTGAGCCGGTAAATTGGAAATCGTACCTTTGATATTGAACTGCTCCGTTCTATTCATAGGATTGAAGGTCCAAACTGCTCTAAAATCTCCTTTCATAAATTCTGACCTCCAATTGAGCACCACATCGGGAAGTTTGCTTTTTTTGTATCCAGAATTGATATTTTTTGCGGTAGCATTGATGTTCGAAAAAGTCAATTTTCCTGTCCCTTTGCTTTTTACGGTTTCTTCTTCATATTCTAACATCGAATTGTTGATGCTTAGATTTTTTATTCCGAATCCAAATTCTACCTCTCTTAGCTTTTGCGAAAACATGGTTTTCTTCGTTAAATCGTCTGGCGGAATCTTACTTCGAAAGATATTGGCGTGCATACCGTCGAGTACCAGATGGTCGCTGTTGATATAAAAATCTTTAGCCTTCGAGATTCCCCACTGCATGCCTTTACCCGTGATTTTTTTTACCGAAACGGTATACAAATCTTTTTCTGCTTTCAATTGATTCGTAAAGGATTTTCGGGATAATTTTGGGTTTAATTTTAATTGATTCAATACCAAATTTCCGTTATAAAACTGCAAATCTGACGTCTTCATCTGGTATATTTTATTCATATCATAATCCATTGAAGAGGCTTTGAGCAATACATTTTTATAACTGAAAGGTACCGATTCTTGGATGGTTTTAGGATCGATCTGAATCTGATCGAAGGTGAGCTGAATGTCGTTCAATTTGAGGTTGGGATTTTTTTGCTGATAAGGCACCAAATCCAAATGCCCATTGATCAAAGAAAGTTTTTTGACCACAATGATATCGTTGAACTGCTGAGTTCCCTTATTTTCTCGTTGTGCTACGCGTTTGGGTTGACCAAAAATCGTGAATTGCGGATTGCGAAATATGATATGGTTCACCGCCATTTGCTTTCCGTAGCGATTATTCAGCCCCAAAACGGTAAGGTTTACATTGTCGAAATCGTATTTGTTGGACGCCGTAAAACGAGAGTGTTTGACCGAAATGGTATCGACTTGCAAATCGAAATTGATCAGAAATTGCTTGGTCACCGACTCTGCCTTTTGTGCAATTTGATTTTTATTTTTTTTGTCTAAAATTTTCACATTTACCTCGTCTAATTTGATCGCACTTGTTTTGAAGAAAAATTGATCGTTCTCGAATCCCCAACGGTTGTTGTCTAGGGTAAGAATCGGAGCTTCTATATCCAATAAAATATTCAGATCGGTAAGGTTTTGATTGAATTGTGATCTCGAAATCAAAGGTTTCATTTTGAAATCTTTCAAAACCAATTGTTTCTCGGTCAAATCCAATTTCGAGGCGCGTATAGATTGCATATCCCCTACCCGATAATACATCGAATCGAGTTTCACCCGAAAGGTTTTATAGTCGATCGGGATTTCTTCTGTACGGGTGAGTTGATTCAGTTTTATTTCTTCAATATTCAAGTCGGCATTGTTGATAGCAAACCGAATCGTATTGGCGTCTGAATAAAGTTTTCTGATTCTTCCTTTTTCTATTTGCAGTTGCTTGATGTTGATCAGTTCAGTTCCAGCGGCGGAGGCTTTCACATTCGATTTCACATCGAGATTGCTATCATGTTTTTTTGCATCGTTGCCGCTAATGATGGTGATGTTTGGATTTTTGAATTTGATGAGATCGGTTTTGAAAAATAGTTTATCTGCCGTGGTAAACCCCCAATCCATGTTGGTCAGCGTCAAACGAGGCGATTCGATATCCAACAAATCATTTTCTGAGGTATTGGGCAGATATTTTTCACCATTCATTTTCAGCGGTTTCATGGTGAAATTATTGAGTTCGAAATCGGTATTGTTCCACTTTACTTTTTCAGATTTTATCATCTGATTGACATTAACAATGAGAAACAAATGCCCCAGTTTGATTTTGAAATCTTTGAATCGGAAAGGTATTTTCTTGTCGACCGTTCGCTGGTTGAACCGCACGCCATCGAAATCGATATCAATATCCTCCACTTCGGCCAGATGTTGTTTCCCATCGGACGAATACATTTTGAAAATACCGTCGTAAACATTTACGTTCGACACGTCGATGCTCTGCCCTACTTTGGGATGAGTGGTGTCGTTTTTTTCTTTTTTCTCTTTTGGTAAATAATAATGGACTTCGGGTTGCTTGATGTTGATTGCATAGGCTGCAACTTCTTTATTGGCAAGCAGTCTCAAAAAATTTATTCCCACCACATCGATTTCTTTTATCTTGCCAGTAACATCGATAGAATCTGCAATATTTAGCGAATCTTTAGGCGAGACTTCGACACCTTTCAGTGCAAGCGACGAGTTGAAAAGCGAAAAACTCAACGCTTTGTAGGTCAGATTATAAGCTGTATCATTTTTTTCTTCGATAATCTTTGGCAATCTATTGTTGATCATCGAGGTGATCACAAGACTGAGCGCAAACAGCAAAACTGCCAAAACTCCAAGCGTAATCGCCGTTTTTTTTACCCAAGATTTTCTAAAGAATGCTGGAATAGATGGTTTGGTCATAAAAAAATTCCTCTAAAAAAATTGTTCAACCCGCATGCAAAGTTAGGCACTTCGTTTCATTCGCCAATATCACATTACAACAAATCTTTCAGCTCTGGTTTTCGCATCATGTAGGCGCTGACGTAAGAGCAATACGGACGAATTTTGAGCTGATTTTCTCTTGCGTATGTAATTGCTTCGTTTACCAATTTTTCGGCCAAACCTTGCCCCCTGTGCTCGACATCGACGCCAGTATGACTGATAATCATATAATTATCCTTCAAAGAAAAAGTCAATTCGCCAATTTTTTGCTCATCAAGAAATAAATAAAACGCTCCCTGATTTTCTTCTAATTCTAATTTTATTGATGTTTCCATTGTTTTGTTTTTTTTTATCTGAGTTTCGATCAAGTTAAGTTGTTTCAAAAAATAATCCAAAAAAATAAAACCCAGAACGCAGAATGCTTATACGCTCAATATTAAGGAATTAAAAAAATACAGCCACATTTCTTTCAAAAGTAATGAACATTCCTCGAAAACTTATTCACATTTTTTTGCTAAATGACTAAATATTAGTTGCTAATTATTACTTTTGTTAGATATTTTAAGGAAAATTCACGCTATGAAATTTATTGTATCGAGTAATACGCTTTTGAAGAATGTCAATACCATTGGCGGTGTTATCAATAACAACAACACTTTGCCTATTTTGGATAATTTTTTATTTGAACTCAATGGAAATCATTTAACGATTACAGGGTCCGATTTGGAAACCACTATTTCGACTACGGTAGAAGTAGAATCGGAAGACGAAGGTAAAATTGCCGTTCCATCTAGAATCTTGATCGACACCTTGAAAACGTTTCCTGCTCAACCACTCACCTTCATACAAAAAGAAGGAAATACGTTGGAGATTGTTTCGGAACAAGGAAATTATCAGTTGGCATTTGAAGATGCAAGTGAATATCCACAAACCCCAGATATCGACGATGCTCACACGACCAAATTACCTGCGGCTGTGTTGTCGGAAGCCATTGTAAAAACCATTTTTGCAACAGGTAACGATGAGTTGAGACCAATCATGACGGGTGTATATTTCCAGGCACAACCCGATATTTTCAACTTTGTTGCCACCGATGCGCATCGTTTGGTAAAATATTCTCGAGTTGGTTTGGAGTCTGTTGAAAGCGCAGATTATATCATGCCCAAGAAACCATTGAATCTATTAAAGAATATTTTGGGAGGAAACAACGACGAGGTAATCATCGAATACAATCAGACCAATACCCGTTTCACTTTCCAAAATATCATCTTGACCTGTCGATTGATCGACGGTAAATATCCTAATTACGATGCGGTTATCCCAAAAGAAAACCCAAATGTTCTGACCATCAACCGTAATTTATTTTTAACTTCACTGAAACGTGTTGCAATTTTCTCGAATAAAACAACAAACCAAGTTCGCCTGAAATTGGTCGGAAATTCTTTAACCATCTCGGCAGAAGACATGGACTTCTCGAACAAAGCAGAAGAACGCTTACCTTGCGATTACAACGGCGTTGACCTACAAATCGGGTTCAACTCAAAATTCTTGATCGAGATGTTGAACAACTTACAATCTGATGACATTACCTTAGAAATGTCTGAACCAAACCGTGCTGGAATCATAAAACCAGTAGACGGATTAGAAGAAGGAGAAGAAATTTTGATGTTGGTAATGCCGGTGATGTTGAATGCCTAATGCAAGATTGATATTTAAAAAATGAAAATTTCATACCATTGGCTCAAAAACTACATCGATACCGATTTGAGTATTGATGAAATTGCTGCCGTTCTTACCAATATCGGGTTGGAAATAGAAGGGGTAGAAAAAGTTGGAGGAGCTAAAGAATATTTACAAAACGTAATAGTAGGCCATGTTCTTTCGACCGAAAAACATCCGAATGCCGATAAATTAAAAATAACCCAAATCGACTTCGGTAACGGCGAACCTTTACAAATTGTATGCGGCGCGCCCAATGTAGCAGCCGGACAAAAAGTAGCTGTTGCCAGAGTTGGAGCAGTTTTGCCTACGCCTGACGGGGAAAGCTTCAAGATAAAAAAAGCAAAAATACGAGGAGAAGAATCGAATGGAATGATTTGCTCTGAGGTAGAATTGGGAATTGGTGAGGATCATAGCGGAATTTTAGTTTTACCAGAAGAGTATACCCCTGGCACCCCCATGAGCGATTACACCACATCGCACGAAGATCATCTGCTCGAAATCGGACTTACCCCAAATCGTGCCGATGCCATGTCGCACTATGGCGTTGCTCGTGATTTATTTGCTGCGCTGAAAATTCGAGGGAAACAAGCACATTTAAAACCACGTACAACCCATTACCCAACCGAATCGAAAGGCAAAAATCCTTTCGAAATTGAAGTGGTAGATTCAAAATTAGCTCCGCGATACGCCGGAGTTTATTTAAAAAATATAAAGGTAAAACCTTCACCAGAATGGCTACAAAACGACTTGCGAACCATAGGACTCTCGCCCATCAACAATGTAGTCGATATCACCAATTATATTTTACACGATCTTGGGCAACCCTTACATGCATTTGACGCTGCAAAAATCGCAGGCAAAAAAGTAATCGTAAAAACATTGCCCGAAGGAACATCTTTCAAAACGTTGGACGGCGTAGAGAGAAAACTCAAAGGTCACGAACTGATGATCTGTGACGCCGAAAAGCCAATGTGTATGGCAGGAGTTTTTGGCGGTGCAGACGCTGGTATTACAGAACAAACAACCGAAATCTTCTTGGAAAGTACCTATTTCGATCCGGTGACAATTCGCAAAGGAGCCAAAGCCCACGGCTTGAATACCGATGCTTCCTTTAGATTCGAACGCGGGATAGATCCTACCATTACTGTCGAGGGACTTCAAAAGGCGGTCGAACTTTTGGTAAAATATGCCGATGCAGAAATCGCTTCGGATATCACCGATTTATACCCCAACCCTATCCAAGACTTCAAGGTGAGTTTGCGATTGACAAAAGTGAAACAAATCTTAGGTGTAGAAATTGCTCACGAAACCATCAAAGATATTTTGAAGGTTTTAGACATCGAAATCGAGCACGAGACCGAAGAAAAATTAGACCTTATCGTACCGTCTTATCGTGTAGACGTGCAAAGAGAAATCGATTTGATCGAAGAAATTCTTCGCATTTATGGGTACGACAATATCGAAATTCCGAACAAAGTTTCGTTTTCGATCATCAAAACCGAAGGAATCAACAAAGAAAAAGTTGAAGATTTCGTCGCGCGCCAATTGAACGCTTTTGGTTTTCACGAAGCCATGAACAATTCGATGATCAAACGCGAATACGAAAAGATTTTCGAGTTCCCAGAAGGCGAATTTGTAGAAATGTTGAATCCCTTGAGTGCAGATTTGGCGGTAATGCGAAGAAGCCTTATTACCGGACTTTTAGAAAATGTGGTTTTCAACCTCAACCGCCGACATCACGATATCAAATTGTTCGAGTTTGGTAAAGTTTACACCAAAACCGCTTCAGCCTATACCGAGACCAGACAGCTCGGCATCATACTTTCTGGCAATACCACAACCGAAAGCTGGACACAGCACAACCGAAAAACTTCGTTCTTCGACCTGAAAGGAATTGTCAATCAGATTTTTTCCCGTTTACATCTTCGCATCAACAAAGAGGTGCCTACACAAGACCAAAATCTGAGCGATGGCATCGAGCTTTTTGCCGGCGATGTTGCTTTGGGCTATATGGGCGTTGTCGATAAAAAACTTGTCAAAAAATTAGACATCAATCAAGAGGTTTATTACGCACAACTCAACTGGGACACGGTGTTGGATCTAGCGTCTAAACAGCAATTGAAATACAAAGAAATATCAAAATTCCCAAGTTCGCGCCGAGATTTGGCACTCCAGCTCGACGAAAATGTGAAGTATGAAGATTTGTACAAAAAAGCTTTTGGTACGAAAAATGATTTGTTGAAAGCAGTGAATCTTTTCGATGTGTACGAAGGGGATAAATTGCCCGCTGGTAAAAAATCGTATGCGTTGAGTTTTATATTACAAGATGAAAATAAAACATTGAACGATCAAGAAATTGATGCGTTTATGAAAAACCTCATCAAAATGTACGAAAAAGATTTTGGTGCAACATTAAGATAAAAAAATTACAGCTATGAAAAATTTAGGCTTTATTTCATGTTTTGTTTTAGGATTATTGATTACAGCATGCGATAGTACAAAAAAAATCGTGAATGATTTTACCAAAGTGAAACAGACACTCGAAACATCACAGTGGATTCTACAAGATGAGAGTGGTAATGTAAAAGGTTTGGACGAAAAAGAGGTGGTGTTGAATTTTCGAAATGAGGCAGGACTTACCGCCTATGGCTTTGGCGGATGCAATTCGTACCAAAGTGATGTCATCCTGACCGAAAACAGCATCAAATTCGATGGCATTGGCTCTACGAAAATTTATTGTCCATCGATCAATATCGAAAAATCATTCTTCGAAATGTTGCAACAAGCCAACCGATACGAATTGAGCGGTAAAACACTTAGTTTGTATCAAGATAATTTGTTGTTGTTGAAACTGAAACAGCAGTAAAATAGCAAAAAAGCGAAGAAATTATTTTCTTCGCTTTTTTGTGAGTTCTTCATCCGCAAGCTTCACGATTGCAACATATCGGGAATTCATCGTCCAAAAATCAGGTAGAGTAGATGACTTTGCAAAGTGTATTGCTTTTCATTTCAGTTTCTTCCCACTCGTTTTCTGGTACGCTATCGGGCATGATTCCGCCACCAACAAAGAGTTTTATTCGATCATGATACATTTTTGCACAGCGCAGATTCACAAAATAATGTTCTTCTTCGCCTCGCTTGTACCCGAGATATCCTGCATAAAATTGGCGATCGTAAGCTTCGTTTTGCAAAATATATTGTTTTGCCAACTCTTTAGGAAATCCGCCAACAGCTGGTGTAGGATGTAGCAACGATAAGATTTTATCGAGGTCTATTTCTTGCTCCAGCTTACAAGAAATATAGCTTTTCAGATGATGAAACAAGCCTGCATCTACCGTGTTCGGACCATCTTCTGTAATCTCTCCGAAACCAGATAATTGTTGTACAATAAAATCGGTTACCGTTTGTTGCTCGGCATATTCCTTATTGGTCCACGTGGCGTCTTTTGATTTGGTTCCGGCAAGCGAAACGGTTTGCAATCGATCGCCTTGCTTGTGCAACAACAATTCTGGTGTAGCTCCAAACCATGCTTCTGCCCTATCGTAATAGAAATAAACAAAAGCGTTGGGATAATTTTGTTTGAGTTTGAAGAGTAATTTCCAAATGTTGAGACCAGTATGATTCACCTGCTTCGTTCTCGAAATGACAACCTTTTTGAGGTCTGAATTTTGTAAAACTTTGGTTGTTTTGTTGATGAGTTCGAGATAATCTTCGTACGAAATAGAATCGTGCTCCGAAGAATCTTCAAACCTTAAATCGTACCGAAAATCTTCTAAGTCGGAGGATTTTATACAGACGATTTCATCTGTTTTGATGCATTGCGTTATCGTATCATCGAAACTATGAAGGACGAAAGTATTGGTCGATGAGGTGGAATGATCTGCCCAGAACTCGAAAAAATCTTCGTTTGGTTTGCTGAAAAGTACAAATTTTTGATGCTGTTTTAAGGCTTTATTGAGTTCGTTTTCTAAAATTTCAGACATAATTTTTGGGTATAATGGCACAGGTCAAATGACTATAACAAATCAATCGGTCTTCTTCATCCTTGATTTCAATTTTTAGCAAATGTGAGGTTTTTCCTTTTTTGATGAATGTTGCTTTTGCTATCACTTCGCCATCGCGTTTTGCGCGCAAATGATGGGCATCTATATGCTGACCAACCGCCATAAACTGCGACTGATCGATCACCAAACTCGACAACATACTACCGATAGTTTCGGCAAGTACAACCGAAGCTCCACCATGCAACAAACCAAACGGCTGGCGTACAATGGCTTGAACAGGCATTTTGGCAATTACATATTCTGGGGTAACTTCTACATATTCTATCTGTAAATGAGAAATCAAGGTGTTCTCACTCATTTGCTGGAATAGCTCTTTTAGATTAGCAGCCATATTAGAAAATTTTTGGATTGTATTTTTCTGGGTATTTCCCTTTTATATCGCGATAAAAATCTTCGATTTCTTGGAAAATTTCTTCTCGTGTGCGGTGATTTGTCTCTACAATTTTCGCCAATCCTGCTTCTTTTTTTTGGTAATCGCAAAAGGCTAACACAATTGGCACGTTGGCTTGTTGGGCGATATACAGAAAACCGTTTTTCCATTTTTCGGCATAAGATCGTGTCCCTTCTGGTGTATTGATAAGATACATTCGATCTGATTTTTTCAATAAGTCAGCGGCGAATTCTACCATATTTTTTCGTTGTGAACGATCGATTCCTATTCCGCCCATTTGTTTGATAAAATAGCCGTACCAAGGCTTGGTCCAAGCATCTTTTATAAACATTTTCATGGGTACACCCATTTGCCAAAATGCTGTAATGGTGTAATAAAAATCCCAATTGCTCGTGTGTGGTGCACAGACCAAAACACATCTGTCTAATTGATTAATATCTACTGTATTTATAAGCTTCCAACCGCCTATAGCATACAAGAATTGTCCGATAAGTTTTTTCATCAAAACAAAGATAACAAAGTTTCGTCATTGTTTTTAGATAAAAAAACGGCACGCCAAAGGCGTGCCGTTACTATATAAAAAATGGATGTTTGTTGCTATGCAAAGAAATCAACGATTGCGGTGATGATTTCGGTAGTTAATGTTAAGAGTATCTGTATCATTGCTAATGTGTATTTGATTTTGGTCTATTTTTACTTGATCGCCCGTTTTAGATTTTATCTGTATCCCACTCGAATTGATGTTTACAGTTTCACCGTCGTCATCTATGGTGATCTCATCTTCGGCGTTTTCGTCGTCAGATGAATTTTCACAATTCAAACATACGAATTTTTTGCCATTATACCCAAAGAAATTTTCTTCGAGATCGAAATAAAAATCTGTTTTATTTGATTGTGAGATAATTCTGACCTCTTGAACATCTGAATTCATCTTCAATACTTTATTTTTTGGAACATAAAGGCTAATCCATACCGATTGGTTGCGGTATGGACTGTTTTTACCCGCAGTTGCAAAATCATTAAAAATCAATTTATTCCCTTTTATTTCATAATCGAGATTGATAAGATCGATATTTTTTTTGGCTTCGTTAGAATTTTTTCCGCTGGCTTTGTACAAAAATTCTATTTTGAATTGATCATCTACACTTTCTCTTATTTCTATCGTTCGATCAACCGGAATGTACAATTGATTATCACTGATATAAAATGGTGGCACAGAGTTGCTAAAGAATTTGTAACGGTAATTTCCTCGATTGTTACCATCGAAACTAATCTCTATCGTATCCTGAGGAATAGTAAATGCTACATCTTTTCTCAATTCGATAGCGTCTTTGTAATTGGTCATTGTATTGACAGTCATAATCACAATACCAATCAAGGAAAGAAACCAAACGATTACAGAAGAGGTCAAAAATAATTTGTTGACACGAAATGTTGGTTTCATTATTTTCACGCCCAATAAGGTTATCAACACTCCTGGAATCAATAGTAATAATGAAGATAACATAATCGTAAGGCTCGACATCCAACCTTCTTCGAAAAAATATTCGAATAGACGAACCGGCACATTGAACCACGACATAAAATAAACTGCAAAGGCACCCAAGATCAGGCTAAGACCTAGGATCATAATCACCACGGCGATACTCATGATGAGAATATTGATGACCAAACTTACGAATCCGCCCAACGAATTTGAGAGTTTCTTTCCCGAGTTGCTCACTTCTTCGCTAGCCTTTAAAGCGTTTTTTTTTAAACCTTCTAAATTTGCAGGTTTCCCAAACATCGCCAACTTGTCTGATGTCGTTGTTGCTTTTGGAACAAGTACAGCCAAAATAAAGTAGATGGCAAGCACCAAAAGCGCAGAAAACGCGGTAAAAATTCCAAATAACAACAACGTAAGCCAAATAGACCGCACAATCCAAGGATCTAAGCCTAAATAATGAGCCATACCTGCACAAAGTCCTGTAACCACTTTGTCATCGGGATCTCGTAAAAAACGTTTATTTGACAGCGCCTCGCTTGTTTGCGCTGTTGTAGCAGTATAGGCATTCGATTGTGCTGATTCGTACTCGTCGTCTACTTTGTATTGATCGGGACGCCCCATTACCGATATGATGTGTTCTATATCCTCGACACCTACAACTTCTTTGAAGCGCGTTCGCTCTTTGAGCAATTCGGCAATGCGTATTTCGACATCTTCTAGAATGTCGTTGATGCCTTCTGTTCCTCGCAAAGAGGTCTTGATGTCTTGTAAATACTGACTCAAATTGTGGTACGCCAATTCGTCTATCACGAATGAAAAACCACCTAAACTGATCGAAACTGTCTTATCCATTTTTATAGTTTTCTCTGGTTACTTTGTTTACTGCTTCTTGTAATCGATCCCAAGTCGAAGCCAATTGCGACAAAAATTGTTCACCTTCGGCCGTGAGTGCGTAATATTTTCTGGGTGGACCCAAGGTTGATTCTTCCCAACGGTATTGCAAAAAGTTATCATTTTTCAGCCTTGTCAAAAGAGGATAGAGCGTGCCTTCTACTACAATCATCTCAGCCTTTTTCAGTTCATCTATGATGTCAGACGCATAGGCATCTCCTCTTTTTATAATGCTGAGAATACAATATTCAAGCACTCCTTTTCGCATTTGAACTTGTATTTTTTCTACACTCATTCTCGGTATTGTTTTGATTTCTGATACAAATATAAATTAAATATAGTATTATGCAAGACAAAGTACTAAATTTTCACATTTATTTTTGATATTAACTTTAAATACAATCGATTTCGAAGTTTTATATTTGTCGTAATAATTATTTTTTATGAAAAGGATCATCATCATGAGTTCGCTATTGAGCCTTGTTTGGAGTACCGAAGCCAAAGCGTGGGGACTCACCGGGCATCGCGTAATAGCGGAAATTGCAGAAAATCACCTCAACCGAAAAGCAAGAAAAAACATCAAATCGTTGATCGACAATCAACGCATGGCGTATTGGGCCAATTGGCCAGATTTTGTAAAATCTGATCCAAATTTCAAACATGCAGATCCCTACCATTATGTGAATATCGAGGGCAATCTTTCGCGAGCTGCATTTGACCAAGCACTGAAAGATTCTTCGGAAGATAATCTCTACAAACGTTCTTTGTTTTTGATCGACGAGTTGAAAAACAATCAATCGTTGAGCAAAGCAAAAAAACAAGAGTACCTCTACTATTTGATTCACATTTTGGGAGATGCGCACCAACCTTTGCATGTGGGCAGATCCGAGGATATGGGCGGAAATCGTATAAAGGTAGAATGGTTCAAAAAACCAACCAACATCCATTCGGTTTGGGATACCGATTTGGTAGATTTCGAAAAGTATTCGTTTACCGAATACAGTATGTTGCTCAATTTTCATCCGAAAAAATACAACGAAAGTTTGCAACAAGGCTGGATTGAAGATTGGCTATACGATTCTTACCAGGTTGCCAATTCGGTGTATGCGAATGTAAAAATGGACGACAAATTGGGTTATCGCTACCATTTCGATAATAAATATACGGTAGAAAATCAATTGTTGAAAGGCGGATTGCGCTTGTCGAAGGTCTTGAACTACATCTATAAATAACGCAAAACGTGCAAAAAATAAAAGAAGCCGTCTCGTTTATAAAATCGGGACGGTTTTTTTATGATTAAAAAATTGAGGTCAAAAACCAACTCAATTTAATAATTTAGAAAAAAATGAGTGATTATTCTTGTTTACGCACTCATCTTTTTCAGATTATGAGCTAAAGCATGCAATCCGAACTCTAATTCCACTTTTTCAATTCCTTTTAGGGTAAATCTTTTGAAGTTTCGGTTGTGTTTGAGTTGGGCAAATGTAGGTTCGACATCAGCAGTTCTTTGTTTTCTTCTTATTTCTCCGATATCGGATGTGAGAAGTTCTCTTGCTTTTTGTTTGTGGTATTCTAATTTATGGTTCCTTTCTACTGTCCTGTTGTTTTTCCCCTTGAAGCACTGGCTTCTGAGCGGACATCCATTGCAGTTTTTAGCGGTATAACAACTATAGGTTTGCTTATATCCTGACTTTGTTTGGACTTTTCGCTCACCGCGCTTTTCCATACGTTGTCCCATCGGGCATACATAAAAATCTTGCGCTTCATTATAATAGAGTGAGTCTCGTTCAAAGGGTTTGGGATTTTTTCTTTTCTTTGATTTACCTTGTTCTTGGTCAAAGGTGTTGAACTTTACAAAGGCTTTGATTGCTTTGTCCTCCAAAAGTTCGTAATTTTCTTCACTTCCGTATCCTGCATCTGCGGTGAGTTCTTCGGGAAGCTCATTGTAGAGTTTTTTATGGTTTTCTAAATGAGGTTTTAAAGTATGAATGTCGTTGGTGTCTTGATGTAAGGTATAGTTGACGATGATTTGGTTTTCGGTGCTGATTTGTGCATTGTAGCCGGGTTTTAATTGTCCGTTCTGCATGTGGTCGTCCTTCATGCGCATAAAGGTCGCATCGGGATCGGTTTTGCTGTAGGAGTTGCGTTCTTGTAGTAACTTTTCTTGTTCTTGGTATTTCTTTAAGTTTGGCGCAAAATTCTTTTGGATGTAACGGGATTTGGCTTTTTTCTTTGGATCGTCAGACTTTTCTTTTAGGATTCGGTTGATTTTATCTGCAGCTTGTTGGACTTTTTCAGGATCAAGTTTTTTGAACTCCGGTGGCTCGGGATCTTGGTCTTCTTCATCAGCAACGCACTGCGCGTATTGCCACATATCCTCTAATTGTTTGATCATTTTCTCCCGATTGGTCTTGATGGAATTTCCCCAGACAAAGGTGTATCTTCCAGCTACCGATTCTATTTTGGTGCCGTCTGTATAAACTCGTTTGAGACTCACTAATTTTTCTTCTGCCAAAAGCAATACCACTTGTTTGAAGATGTCTTTGAATACGGCTTTTAACTTATTGCTTCGAAATCGGGCTATCGTATTATGGTCGATGCTTTCTCTACCAGAAAGCCACATAAAGTTTATGTTCTCATTGAGGGCTTTTTCGATCTTTCTACTGGAATAAATATTGTCCATATAAGCGTAAACCATCACTTTGAGCATCATTTTAGGATGATAACTAGGATGACCTTCCCGACTGTAAGTTTCTAAAAGAGGTTTTAAGTCTATCTTCTCAACTACGTTGTTTACGATTCTTACTGGATGATTAGTCGGAATTAATTCTTCTATCGAAGGTGGAAATAACCAGTTTTGGGATTGGTTATATTCTTTAATTCTATAGTTCATTTCGCTGAAAATTAAGTAGTTAAATATAGTGAATTCTATATTAACCACCTAATAATCAATCCATTATTTATATAAAAAAACCGCCTCAGTTGTGAGACGGCTTCTTTTATTTTTTGTGATGAACAATCTTTTATTTAACGGTTGCAAGACGCTTACGATTGTAGTAAGCTACTGCTACTCCACCCAAGATCAACAATGGTAAAAAATCGTTGATTGGAACTTCATCGGTTGGAGGTTCGGCAGGATTTTCAGCAACTTGAACTTCTTCTTTTTGAGTTGATTCGAAAAAAGTTATTTGACCAAAACCTGTCACCGTGTTACCAATGAAAAGACCTAACATCAGCAAAATGTTCAGTTTAATTTTTTTCATAATACGATATTTATAAAAAGATGTGCCTAAATGCATCATCTAAGCACACCAATGATGAATTATTATTTTCTAATTACTTTTTTAGTTTCTACTTTACCATTAGCTGTTTCTACTTTTACAACCAAAACTCCTTTGGCAGCTGTAGCAACTTGATAAGTTTTTGTGTTTACATGGTAGTCTGCCAATACTTTTCGCCCTTGTACATCGAATACTTCGACAGAAACGATTTCAGCGTTTTTAGATTCTACCATTACAGTGTTGTTGTTGGTATAGATCACCACATCTTTAGCGTTTGTAAGGTCGTTAACACCTAAGTTTCTGTTGGTGTAAATTACCTCGAAACGATCTGCAAATTCACCAGCCAACGATTCGAAAGTGTATGGCGTTGCCAAATCATGAACCGTTTGAGTCAATTTGTCGTGTAAATATACTTTTTGATCGTCAGCAAAAATTCCTTCTGCAGCAGCTAAATCAATAGTATAAGTAGTCGCTTCTTCTGCTTTGAATACCAACTTTACAACATCGTCTTGTGAGAAATCTGCAGCTCTACCATCGATTACGTAGTATTGATTTTCGATGATTGAGTAGATGAACGATGGTGCGTTGTCTACGTTTTTAGCATCGTAACCAGCGTCGAATCCGTTTGTAGCACCGTCTACATAACCGATCAACATGGTGTTCAATTTTACGTCTTCTTTCGCTAAACCTAACCAATATCTGTTGGCTTTCGCTTTTAGTAAAGTCGTTGCAGCGTTCGAACGTTGACCATTGTTGAATTCGATAGTACCTGCACCTTCTACTTGTACAAAGAATCCTTGACCAACCGATAGATCGTCTGCATTCAATAATGGGGTACTAGATACAGAAGATCCTGTTCTGTTTCTCGCTACCCAGTTACTTGCTGCATATTTTCCTCCTGCAGCTGGTACGTGGTACTGATGCGTCCAGATATGAACCGAATTTACATTATCGTTATCGGCAAAGAAAGCGTCTAAGTTAAGCGCAGATCCGTAAGGATTTCCTACCGAATTGTAACCTGACCCGTTTTTGGTTACCGATTTGGTGATGGTACCGTTGTTTATAGCTCCTTTGAATGTATGATCTGTTGTGGTAGGTGAAGATTCGTTACCTTGGTAGTATAATGCTGTACGTGGTGCACGAACCAATACCGACTCTGCAACTCCGATTGTTTTGTTTGCAACTTGTGCAGCTGGAATATTGTCCCAATCATCATTTGCCTCGTTGTAAACGAAGAAATCATTTTGATGAGTCAATGGTGCAACTTCTTGTACTTTTTGCTCAGCTACTGGAGATGAGAATAATACAACATCTATACGGAATAGATTGTTTACTTGTTTCAAGAAAGCGATGTTACCTGTATTTACCGCTGCATCGTCTTGTTGTATCAAATAAGCTCCGTCTGCAAAAGTCAACGATCCTTCTACGTTAACATCTCCTACAACATTGTAAGTAACGCCTGCTGGTACCAATACCTCTGCAGATTCTACTACTGTAAGGGTTTTTGCAGTCAAATCTTCTTCGTAAGATGCTTCTAATATCGCATTTACGTTGCTGTTTGGTTCACCATTAGACCATGAAGTTCCGTCCCAAATGGTTTCTGTTACCAGAGGATTTGAGTTACATACCAGGATATTGTCTAAGAAAGCACGTTTTGCTGTGGTTTCAAATTTTAATGTAGAATTTGCTGCTACATTAGAGAAGTCAAGGGTAACAGTCTCGAAGTTATCAGCTATTTTAGCTTCGTATGCTACGGTTTGCGATTGCCCACCTAAGGTAACTATCATTTCTCCTTCTATGTTGGTCCAACCTTTTACATCAAAAGTAACCTTTACATCACCAGCTATATCACTCAATACCTTAGACTCGATACTTCCTGTTTTACTACCAGTTCCTAATTTCACCGCTCCACCTGCTTGATAAGCTGCATTAGTTATTGGGAAATTTACATTTCCTCCCCAAGCTGAACTAGATCCAGAGGTAGTAGTGTTATTACCTGCAGTGATGTCATCGAATCTTTCTTCGAAACAACCTGAAGCTTCTGGTTGCTCACTCACCACAAAAGTGAAATCTTTGCTGTCTGAACCGTAAGCATTCGTAGCAGTTACAGTGGTGGTAAAGTTCCCTACTGCTTGGTATGTTCCAGAGAAAACACCATTGTCGAAGGTGATACCCGTTGGCAAATTGGTAGCCGTCCAAGACGTTGGGTCGTTGATTGCTTCTACTGCAAAAGACAAACTACCACCAAACACACCATTTATAGTCGTAGACTCTGTAGTAATCACCGGCGGTTGGTTGACAACTTGATCGAGAATTTGAACTGTAGTCAATACCAATCGAGGATTTTTTGATCCTGTAATTACTAATGCATATCTTGCAGTCTTAGGTGTTGAAGCAGTATATTGAATTGCTGTTAAGTCTTTACCAGTAGATACAGATTTCCATGATAACCCTGCATCAGTAGACTCGAATATATGCCAATTATCCACGGTACCATAGGTACGACCTGCACCAATCTTGAAGGCTTTAACATTTTCAATATCCCATTGCATTTCGATTGAAGAACCTTCACTTGATAAACCAAATTTACTTGGTATAGTAGAAGTTTTATTATGACCAAGTCTGAATTCTTCAGAACTATAATAAGCTGAAGAGGCAAACCAATTTTGCCCTTCTAATTTTATTACTAAATTTTCCTTGTAGGAACCACCTGCTCCTTCTTGATTATTAAAATTTCCTTCATAGGCTACACCCTGCCCAAATGCGGTCGTGGAGATCAATCCCATCAGGAGAATCATCCAATTGATCATGTAAAATTTTCTCATGAATTTCAAATTTTAGTTTATTATTTTACGGTACAAATTTACTATATATTCCTACATCAAAAACACCTATACCATACTAAAACGCATTCATAACATTTTGATAACAATAGAATTATCAACGACTTTTCTAAATCTCTCTTCAAACATAACTTCTAAGTAATTTTAATTTCTGAACTTTGCTGTACAATATTATTTTTATAGCAACAATGGCAACAATTCAATCCATTAATCCTTATACCGAAGAAATAGAAATCAGTTTCGAATCTCATTCGCCTGCGGCAATTCAACAATTTTTAGAAGACGCAGAGCAATGTTTTCAGCAATGGCGTTGGACCTCGATGGCAGAGCGTAAAAAAGTAGCACTAGGCGTTGCCAATGCCATGCGACAAAACCTAGACCAATACGCCGAACTCATCACGCGCGAAATGGGAAAACCACTCAAAGAATCCATCATCGAAGTACGGTATTCTGCCAATATTTTCGAGTATTATGCCCAGCATGCCGAACAATTTTTACAAGCCTACGATGTCGCAACCGAAAAAGGAACCGCCTACGTGGTTTCTGAGCCTATTGGCGTCCTCTTGGGTGTGATGCCTTGGAATTTCCCATTCTCACAGATCGCTCGATTTGTAGCTCCAAACATCATGGCAGGCAACACCATTATCATGAAAACCGCGTCCAACATTCCGAGATGTGGCAAAGCTTTCGACGAGATGTTTGCGGCGGCGAATGCTCCCAAAGGACTTTACCAAAACATCTTGATAGCGGGCAAAGAGGTTGGGCAAATCATCGAAAATCCAATCATCAAAGGCGTATCTCTCACAGGATCTGATGCAGCTGGCGCTTCGGTTGCAGAAATCGCTGGGAAACACATCAAAAAATCGGTTTTAGAATTAGGCGGATCAGACCCGATGCTCGTACTCGAAGATGCTGATATGGAGAAAGTGATGAGCGGAACCATCAACGGCCGACTGCGCAATGCAGGGCAAGCATGTACTTCATCGAAACGCATCATTGTTCACGAGTCGATCTACGACAATTATAAAAAACGCTTGATCGACTACATCGAATCGATGAAGGTAGGAAATCCGATGGAGGAAGATACCCAGATGGGGCCCGTAAGCTCTAAAGCTGCCTTGGAAACCTTGATCGACCAGATTGAACAATCGAAAAACAAAGGTGTCGAAGTTTGCATTGGCGGAAAAAAATTGTACGACAAAGGGTATTTTCTTGCGCCCACCGTATTAGAAAATATCAAGCCTGGCTCGCCAGCCTACGACGAAGAAATTTTTGGCCCGGTGGTCTGTTTGTTCAAATTCAGTGAGATAGAAGATGCCATAAAATTAGCAAATGACACCAGCTACGGCTTAGGCGCCTCGATCTACACCGAAGATTTGGAAAAAGCCCAGGCGATTGCTCGAAAAATAGAATCGGGCATGGTCTACATCAACAAACAAGTTTCTTCGAGCGAAGAATTGCCTTTCGGCGGAACCAAAAAATCGGGTTACGGAAGAGAACTATCAAAGGCTGGAATAGAAGAGTTTGTGAACAAGAAATTGATTTTCATGCTCGATAAATAAAAAAAAATAAACCGTCGCTCACCGACGGTTTAATTTTTTTCATCTGGTTCAAAATCCAACGAAAGAGAATTCACACAATAACGCAAGCCTGTTGCGGTAGGACCATCGTTGAAGACATGCCCGAGATGTCCGCCACAGGTTCCGCAAAGGATTTCCATGCGAATCATGTTGTGCGAGCGATCCAACTTTTCTACAATCGTTCCTTTTTGTATTTCTTTATCGAAACTTGGCCAGCCACAATGCGAATCGAATTTGGAGTCTGAATCGAATAATGCGGTTCCGCAACCAGCACATCGGTAAACGCCATTTTCGAAATGCATATTGTATTTGCCCGTAAAAGGGCGTTCGGTAGCTGCCTCTCGCAACACGGCGTATTGGTCTGGCGACAATTGTTGTTGCCACTCTTCTTTGCTTTTTTGTACCCGAAATTGTTTGTTTTCTTTATTATTCATTGTCTAATGTTTTATGAAAAAATCAATGCAAATGGTTTGGTGCCACATAGGCATTATAGGCGGTTATGGCTTTTCTAAGCATATTTTCATCAGCCTTAACATCAAAGCACGCTTCGCCAATTTTTTGTAGCAAACTGAACCTGAGTTCGTGTAATCTATTTTTTTTGTCGTGTTGCATCCAACGCAAAAACTTAGGAATATCTTCTTCGCGAAGCACAGTCTGATGCGAATAAATTTTTGCAAAACCGTCTAAAATAAGTTTCAGTTCCTCGTCCGAAATCAAATTCTGCTGACAACTCATCACCGCTTCTATCATCATCCCGATCACAATCGCTTCGCCATGCAACAAGGCATTCGAGCTTTGTAAAAATTCGCTTTCGATGGCATGCCCTACGGTATGTCCAAAATTCAATATTTTTCGCAGTCCTTTTTCGTGCGGATCTTCTTCAACGATTTTCAATTTTATTTCGACCGAATCTCGAATATGCTTTTTCAAAGTTTCGGCATTATAAACCTCCAACCGAATCAAATTGTTCCAATGATGAGCATCGGCAATCAAGCCGTGTTTCAACATTTCGGCCAATCCAGACAGCAGCTGTCGCTGATCAAGTGTAAAAAGAAAACTTGGCTCGATGAGCACCATTTCTGGCTGCGTAAAAGTTCCAACCTGATTTTTCAAACCATCGAAATCAACTCCATTTTTACCACCAGCCGACGCATCGACCATTGCCAAAAGCGTGGTAGGAATGTTGATAAAATCGATTCCTCTTTTGAATGTAGACGCCACAAAACCGCCCAAATCGGTCACCATGCCACCGCCAAGATTGATCAGAAGCGCGTTGCGATCTGCTTTGGATTTGCTCAGAAAATCCCAAACGCGACAAACCGTCTCGATGGTTTTGAACTCTTCTCCTGCCAAAATTTCTATACGTTGCAAAGAAAAATCGGGCAAATGCTCGAGAAGCAAAGGAAGGCAATGTTGCGAGGTATTTTCATCGACCAAAACAAATATTTTGGAATAGTCGCGACGGTTGAGAAAATCGTGCAGATACCTCAAAGGATTTTCGAAAATAATGGGTGCGTTGGTCACAGTACAATTTTATACCCAAATATATCGATTTCGTAACATTTGTAGCGTTTTTACCGCCTAAATTATTTCTAAATTTAACTTTAAAATGTAGAAGTTTAGTTACTTTTGCTTCAAAATTTAAAAAACGCTAATGAAGATCATTTTATTTGATGGTGTAGAGCGTGAGCAACTTTATCCATTGACGTTTACCAAGCCTGTAGGCGAGCTGCGTATGGGAATTTTGACCTTTGGGGAACGTTGGGAAAAACTGTCGAATTCAACTGTCGAATATTTAACCCAAGACTATTTACAAGTAAAATTTCCTCACAATCTGGCAGAGGATAATCTATTTGTGAATCCCTGCTATTTTGTAACGCATGCGTTGGTAGCCACCGTATTCGACCTGAAACCGCAAGAAGCGCTGTATTGGCAAGAAAAACTCGTTGCGGTAAGAGGTAAATCGCTGGATGATTACACAGAAAAAATCGATTTCGAAGGCGATATTACGCACATTCAATATCCGTGGGATTTGTTTACCTACAACGATATGGCGATCAAATTCGATTTCGAATTACTGACAAATGGGCGAGAATCTCACCCCATTTCTTCTACCAATCAGGTACTTTGTCCCGAAAATATTTTTATAGAAGAAGGAGCGGTTGTAGAATTTGCTACGCTCAACGCCAAAAACGGTCCGATCTACATTGGGAAAGACGCCGAAATCATGGAAGGTGCTTTGGTCAGAGGAAGTCTGGCACTTTGTGACCACGCCAAATTGAATATGGGTGCTAAGATTTATTCTGCTACAACCATTGGCCCACACTGTAAAGTTGGCGGCGAGGTGAACAATGCCATTTTGATGGGTTATTCCAATAAAGGACACGATGGATTCTTGGGGAATTCGGTGATTGGCGAATGGTGCAATTTGGGCGCAGACACCAACAACTCGAACCTAAAAAACAATTATTCTTCGGTGAAAGTTTGGAATTATTCGCAAAATCGGCATATCGATACTGGTTTGCAATTTTGTGGTTTGCTCATGGGCGATCATTCAAAATCGGCGATCAATACCCAATTCAATACTGGAACAGTGGTTGGCGTTTGTGCCAATGTTTTCGAGTCTGGTTTCCCGCCAACCAACATAAAATCGTTTACTTGGGGCGGAAAAAAAGATTCTCCGACCTTTCAGTTGGACAAGGCTTACGAGGCTGCCGATCGCATGATGCAACGCAGAGGATTGCGACTATCCGAAGCAGATCGAGCAATTTTGAAACATTTGTACGAAAATATTTAATATTATTAAAATAATTTCATTAAATTAATGGGCTCATAAGCAACATTATTAAAATTATAAAAGCTTGAACTGATAAAAAAAAGGATTAAGATTATTAAAAAGTTCTTAAATTTGCAGTTTGTATAAAACAATAATTTGAAATGACTGGTAAGTATAACAATGTTTTGGAACTTGTTGGTAACACACCATTAGTTCGACTAAACAATATTAACCAAAACATTCCAGGTGAGGCTTATGCCAAATTAGAATGTTATAATCCGGGCCATTCAACAAAAGATAGGATTGCTTTACATATCATAGAAGAAGCAGAAAAAAAAGGTTTATTGAAACCTGGTTCTACCATAGTTGAAACTACATCTGGTAATACAGGATTTAGTGTAGCAATGGTCAGTATAGTAAAAGGCTATAAGTGTATTTTAGCGGTATCTGACAAGACCAAGGCAGAGAAAATTTCATACCTCAAAGCTTTAGGTGCTAAGGTATTCGTATGCCCGGCAAACGTGCCTGCAGACGATCCTCGGTCGTATTATGAAGTAGCTAAACGCATCGCAGCCGAAACGCCCAACTCGATTTACATCAATCAATATTTCAACCTTGCCAATACAGAAGCGCATTATTTGACAACTGGTCCAGAAATTTGGGAGCAAACCGAAGGTAAAATAACGCATCTGATCGGCTGTTGTGGTACAGGCGGAACGCTATCTGGATCTGCCCAATTTTTGAAAGAACAAAACCCAAATGTGAAAATCATTGGAGTTGATGCCTACGGCTCGATCTTGAAAAAATATCACGAAACACAAGAGGTAGACCCGAACGAAATCTATCCCTATCGCATCGAAGGGATGGGGAAAAATTTGGTTCCAGGAG
The DNA here is from genome assembly GCF_900089075.1 of Vaginella massiliensis. GTDB lineage: Bacteria > Bacteroidota > Bacteroidia > Flavobacteriales > Weeksellaceae > Weeksella > Weeksella massiliensis_A. The sequence continues at coordinate 6,300 of NZ_LT593747.1, read as the reverse complement.
CTTTAGACTTTTCGATCATCGATCAATTTGTGAAAGTTACCGACGAAGAGGCTGCGTACCGCACAAGAGAAATAGCCCTGAAAGAAGGAATCATGCCAGGTTACACTTCAGGAGCAGCAACACAAGCCTATAAACAATTAGCAGAACAAGGCATGTTCGATGAAAATTCGCATGTTGTAATTCTTTTCCCAGATCACGGCTCGCGTTACATTACCAAGGTCTACAGCGACGAATGGATGCAAGAGCAAGGATTCTGCAACAGTAAACTGAACGGATTGGAATCTCGTGCCACTGTAGATTTTATAAAATAATGATTATATTGAACAACGCATAATAACGGAAAATAAAGTAGACAAAACGCAATTGTCTACTTTTTTCCATTATAAAACAACTTAAAGAAATGGATATTTTTGAACGATTAAGACAAAACCCAGGGCCATTAGGACAATTTGCTGATTATGGTGAAGGGTACTACGTTTTTCCGCAACTGAAGGGAGAAATTGGACCAGTAATGGAATTCCAAGGTAAAAAGGTAATTACATGGTCTATCAACAACTACTTAGGTCTAGCCAACCATCCGGAAGTGAGAAAAGCAGACGCAGATGCAGCCGCAGAATACGGTATGGCTTATCCAATGGGAGCTCGAGCAATGTCTGGGCAAACAGACTATCATGCGCAGTTGGAAAACGAATTAGCAGAATTCGTGCAAAAAGAAGCAGCTTACCTGATGAACTTTGGTTACCAAGGAATGGTTTCTACCATAGATGCTTTGGTATCGAAAAATGATGTGATTGTTTACGACGCCGAGTGTCATGCTTGCATCGTAGATGGCGTACGTTTACACTTCGGAAAACGCTTCATTTTCCAACACAACAACATCGAGAGTTTCGAGAAAATCATCAAACGAGCAAAAACTTTAGCAGATAAGCAAAACGGAGGCGTTTTGGTAATCACAGAAGGAGTTTTCGGGATGACTGGTAAACAAGGGATCTTGAAAGAAATTGCGGCATACAAAGACGAATACAAATTCCGCCTTTTGGTAGACGACGCACACGGATTCGGAACCTTGGGTAAAACTGGTGCAGGTGCAGGCGAAGAGCAAGGATGCCAAGACAAAATCGATATCTATTTCTCTACCTTTGCCAAATCTATGGCTGGTTTTGGAGCGTTTATTGCTGGTGATAAAGATATCATCAGAATCTTGAAATACAATCTACGCTCACAGATTTTTGCAAAATCGCTTACAATGCCAATGGTAATCGGAGGATTGAAAAGATTGGAACTCTTACGTTCTAAACCCGAACTGAAAGAAAAACTATGGCACAACGTAAACAAAATCCAAAACGGTTTGAAAGAACGCGGCTTCGACATCGGAGGTTCTAACACTTGCGTTACGCCAATCGTCTTGAATGGTTCACCAATCGAAGCAACACTTTTGGCAAAAGAAATGCGTGAAGAATATGGAATTTTTGTCTCGGTTGTGGTCTATCCTGTAATCCCGAAAGGAATGATTATTTTTAGAATAATTCCGACCGCAGCACACGAAGATGAGCACATCGAATACACGCTGAATTCGTTTGCCGAAATCCGTGGAAAATTAGAAGAAGGCTATTACAAACGCAAAGCCGACGAATTGAACATCGATTTTATTCAATACTAATATTAAAATATCAAAACAATAAAGCCTTCAACAATTGAAGGCTTCTTTTTGTGAATTAATTCAGCCATGCTCGCTTTCATTACGCATGAGAATTCATTATATTTGAATCACAATTCATTAAACAATCAGAAAAACATAAACAACACCATGAAAATTCACAATTTCTCTGCAGGACCTTGTATCCTACCGCAAGTTGTTTTCGATAAAATGGCGGCTGCCTGTATAGATTTCAACAACTCAGGCACCTCGATATTAGAAATATCACACCGTAGAAAAGATGCGGTAGAAATCATCGATACCGCAAGAGCTTTGGTAAAAGAGTTGATGAATGTACCAGAATCGCACGACGTCGTTTTTATGCAGGGCGGTGCTTCGTTGCAATTTCCGGTAGTGGCGTTGAATTTCTTGAAAGAGGGAGGAAAAGCAGCTTACCTACAAACCGGAAAATGGGCAGAGAATGCTATAAAAGAAGCCAAGCGATTTGGTGAAATCGAAGTTGTAGCCTCGTCGAAAGACAAAAATTATAACTACATTCCAAAAGACTATCAGATTCCAACCGATGCAGATTATTTCCATTGCACTTCGAACAACACAATCTTTGGTACGCAGATGAAAGCGTTTCCTTCGACCGAAGTTCCGCTTGTTTGCGATATGTCTTCTGATATTTTATCGAAAAAAGTCGACGTATCAAAATTTGGTTTAATCTATGCTGGAGCTCAAAAAAATATGGGACCTGCTGGTTCTGCTGTAGCCATAGTCCAAAAAGACTTATTAGGCAAAACAGGTCGCAACATTCCAGATTATCTGAATTATGAGGTGCACATCAAAAAAGAATCTTCATTCAACACCTGGCCTGTAATTGCCATCTATGGGGTGATGCTGAATCTACAATGGTTGAAAGAACAAGGTGGCGTAGACGCTATTGCGAAAATAAATACTGCAAAAGCAGAAACAATGTATTCTGAAATCGATCGAAATGCATTGTTTACTGGAACTGCAGCCGTAGAAGACCGTTCGCAAATGAACGCAACTTTTGTCTTGAACAACGAAGAACTGAAAGCAGATTTTGATGTCATGTTGAAAGAAGCCGGAATTGTCTCGTTAGCTGGACATCGCGATGTTGGCGGATATCGAGCCTCTATGTACAACGCATTACCACTAGAATCTGTACAGGTTTTGGTAGAAGTAATGAAACAATTCGAGCAAAAATTTGGATAATTTTTGGCATTCCACCACATGGATTGTCATCATACTATAGTACTAACTTATTGAAGAGTTTACATTAAACAAAGCATGAAAATATTAGCGAACGACGGAATTTCAAAATCGGGTCAAACAGCTTTAGAAATAAAAGGATTTACGGTAGATACCACAACCGTAGCACAAGAACAATTGGCAAATTATATCAACAAAAACGACATCGAAGTTTTGTTGGTGCGTTCTGCGACCAAGGTGCGTCAGGATTTAATTGACAAAACCAACCTGAAAATTATCGGGCGTGGTGGCGTTGGAATGGATAATATCGATGTAGAATATGCACAAAACAAAGGCATTTTGGTCATCAATACGCCGGCGTCTTCGTCTATTTCGGTTGCAGAGTTTGTGTTCGCACATTTGCTGAGCATTGTTCGCAATTTGCACCAATCCAATAGAGCAATGCCATTGGAGGGTGATTCTAACTTCAAAGGTTTGAAAAAAGCCTATGCAAATGCATTTGAATTGAGAGGAAAAACATTGGGTGTAATTGGTTTTGGACGCATTGGTATCGAAGTAGTCAAAATCGCATTAGGATTGGGGATGAGCGTAAAAGTCTTCAATATAGAACCCGTAACCAAAACTATCGAGCTAAATTTCTATGATGGGCAAAAATTAAATTTTGAAATCACGTCTACCACCTTAGAAGACGTGATAGAAAATTCGAATTATATCACAATTCACGTTCCTTCGCAAAAGAGTTACATCATTGGGAAAGACGAAATTGCCCGAATGAAAGATGGCGTGGTCATCATCAACACCTCTCGTGGTGGTGTGGTAGACGAAAAAGCTTTGGTTGATGCAATTGAAGAAGGAAAAGTTTTGGGTGCTGCTTTGGATGTATTCGAAAACGAACCAACTCCTGAAATGGGATTGCTCATGAACCAAAACCTTTCACTGAGTCCGCATATTGCAGGATCTACCCAAGAAGCACAAGATAGAATCGGAACAGAATTGGCGTCTCAGATTATAGAATTTTATCAAAAATAAATAAGATGCCAAATTTCCTACCATTCCGCGGATTAAGACCGAACAAAGAGACCGCTCAGGATTTTGTTACCAAAAATGTAGACCATTATTCCAAAGAACAAATCCAAGAGTACATCAAAACAAGGCCTCATTCGTTCTTGCACATCATCCAACCAACGTGGGACGATAGCATCGATCACGAAACACGTTACAAAAAAGTAAGAGAAAATCTAGAGCAAGACCTGTCGAACAAGGTAATCGCTCGAGACAAATCATCGATTTATATCTATCAATTGATCAAACCCAACGGCATCACCACCAAAGGATTATTAGGATTGGTCAATATAAAGGATTATCGCAACAATAAAATCAAAAAACACGAACAAACCCTGCAAGATCGCGTAGACATGTTTACCGACTATTTGTTGAACACGCACTTTCATGCAGAGCCAGTTTTGTTGACTTACAAGCCTACCCAACGCATAGATTTGTTGGTCGATAACGAAATCAAGAAAACGCCAACACTGAAAATTCAAGAAGAAAACGGTGCCTTACATATGTTGTGGAAGGTAGATAAACGCCTTATATTGAGCCAAATAAAAGAATCAATATCGAATTTAGAAAGTCTTTATATTGCCGATGGTCATCACCGAATGGAAAGCTCGGAGAAATACACCAAATCAATCGAAACGCAGGTGGGAGACGAAGCAATGGGCAACGAAAGCTTCCATTATACCTTGGCGATGCTGGTCTCGAACAACGATCTCATCATCAAAGATTATAATCGAATGATCACCGATCTCAATGGGTATAGTAACGAAGAATTTTTCAATAAATTGGAAGAAAATTTCGATGTTATCGAAAGAGATGAGCAACCAATCTATCCGAACAAAAAACATCATATCGTGATGTACCTCGATGGAAAATTTTACAATTTATACGTAAAAAATAATGCACTGACCGAAGAGGGGCTTAGAGAATTAGACACTTATATTTTCGAACAAACCATTCTGCAACCTATCTTCAACATTACCGATTCTAGGAATGACAAACGTATCCTCTACCAAAGAGGAACGGGCGATATACGCGGAGTAGAATTGCTGAAAAACAAAGTGGATCAGGGCAAAGCTAAAGTGGCATTTTCTTTCTACCCAGTGAGTGTCAACGATTTACAATTGATAGCCGATATGAATCTTACTATGCCGCCAAAAAGCACCTACATCGAACCAAAACCGTTGAGCGGATTTGCAATTTTTGACCTAAAAGATTAAGAAATGTCGATCAAAGATAATTTAGAACAAATATTAAATCAATTACCAGCACAAGTACAACTGGTTGCGGTATCCAAAACGAAATCAGCAGCGACCATACAAGAAGCCTACGACGCAGGACAACGAATTTTTGGGGAGAATAAAATTCAAGAAATGGTAGAGAAATACGACGTTCTACCCAAAGATATACAGTGGCATATGATTGGTCATGTGCAGACCAACAAGGTGAAATATATGGCAGAATTTGTGTCGCTAATACATGGCGTTGATAGCCTAAAACTTCTGAAAGAAATAAACAAACAGGCTGCCAAACACAACCGAACTATTCCTTGTCTTTTGCAACAATACATTGCAGAGGAAGACACAAAATTTGGTTTGAATGCCGATGAAATCGAAAACATTCTTGCAAACGAAATCAAAAACCTACCCAACGTAAAAATTGTTGGACTGATGGGAATGGCTACTTTTACCGAAGATGAAAATCAAATTCGAAAAGAATTCAGCAACTTAAAATCCAATTTTGATCGACTTAAAGTCTATTATAACGATTTAGAAATCTTATCGATGGGGATGAGTGGCGATTATCACCTCGCCATAGAAGAAGGAAGCACAATGGTAAGAATCGGAAGTGCAATATTTGGGGTAAGAGGTTGAAATAAGTTAAGAGTTATAAGTTGAAAGGTGAAAGGTAAGAGGTGAAAATTGAAAGCTAACAGCTAATAACTAACCGCTTTCACTTTTCTTCAAAAAAAAATCCTCAACTGTTGGTAGTTGAGGATTTGGTTAAAAAGACTGGCGACGACCTACTCTCCCGCAGTTGCAGTACCATCGGCGCTGAAAGGCTTAACTTCTCTGTTCGGAATGGGAAGAGGTGAGCCCTTTCGCTATAGTCACCCTAAGATTGTACGCTTCTCTAAGCGTATTTTTTTTGACTTCTACTGGTCGATGCTATAGGTTAACAGTTTTTTTCGGTTTTTTGATTTCGCTTTTTTACTTACACAAGAAAGATTAACAACGCCTAGCACTTAGCTGTGTTTGTTTGATTTTGATTGATTGATTCTTAATCGTTGTTGAAAAAAGTCTATGGGTAATTAGTACTACTCGACTATGACATCGCTGCCTTTACATCTATAGCCTATCAACGTG
>NZ_LT593746.1:827206-1286831 GCF_900089075.1 Vaginella massiliensis | reverse complement strand
ACCGATGACCTCCTGCGTGCAAGGCAGGCGCTCTAGCCAGCTGAGCTAATTCCCCTCTTTTTTAGTGTTAACCAAGCTGTAGTCTCAGGCAGACTCGAACTGCCGACCTCTACATTATCAGTGTAGCGCTCTAACCAGCTGAGCTATGAGACTCTTTCTAAACTCTAAAAAGAGTGGTCTGTTTCCTTTTTATTTCGTTTATTTATTTTTTTTAGAAAAAACTAAGCCAAGACAATTTGAGTCATAATAACCTAAACATCGTATTGCTCTAAATATGAGATGTTCCAGCCGCACCTTCCGGTACGGCTACCTTGTTACGACTTAGCCCTAGTTACCAGTTTTACCCTAGGCAGCTCCTTTGACGGTCACCGACTTCAGGTACCCCCAGCTTCCATGGCTTGACGGGCGGTGTGTACAAGGCCCGGGAACGTATTCACCGCATCATGGCTGATATGCGATTACTAGCGATTCCAGCTTCATAGAGTCGAGTTGCAGACTCCAATCCGAACTGAGACCGGTTTTGAAGATTCGCATCCTGTCACCAGGTAGCTGCCCTCTGTACCGGCCATTGTAGCACGTGTGTAGCCCAAGACGTAAGGGCCGTGATGACTTGACGTCGTCCCCACCTTCCTCGCGGCTTACGCCGGCAGTCTCTCTAGAGTCCCCGTCTTTAAACGCTGGCAACTAGAAATAGGGGTTGCGCTCGTTGCAGGACTTAACCTAACACCTCACGGCACGAGCTGACGACAGCCATGCAGCACCTTGCATTCTGTCCGAAGAAATATCCATTTCTGAATACAGCAAAATACATTTAAGCCTTGGTAAGGTTCCTCGCGTATCATCGAATTAAACCACATGCTCCACCGCTTGTGCGGGCCCCCGTCAATTCCTTTGAGTTTCAATCTTGCGATCGTACTCCCCAGGTGGGATACTTATTACTTTCGCTTAACCACTGAATCCGAAAATCCAACAGCAAGTATCCATCGTTTACGGCGTGGACTACCAGGGTATCTAATCCTGTTCGCTCCCCACGCTTTCGTCCATCAGCGTCAATGTTGTATTAGTAACCTGCCTTCGCAATTGGTATTCTGCGTAATATCTATGCATTTCACCGCTACACTACACATTCTAGCTACTTCATACAAATTCTAGCTAAACAGTATCAATGGCAGTTCCTCAGTTGAGCTGAGGGATTTCACCACTGACTTATTTAGCCGCCTACGGACCCTTTAAACCCAATAAATCCGGATAACGCTCGCACCCTCCGTATTACCGCGGCTGCTGGCACGGAGTTAGCCGGTGCTTATTCTTCTGGTACCTTCAGCTACTCAGCTCGTGAGTAGGTTTATCCCCAGAGAAAAGTAGTTTACAACCCATAAGGCAGTCGTCCTACACGCGGGATGGCTGGATCAGGCTTCCACCCATTGTCCAATATTCCTCACTGCTGCCTCCCGTAGGAGTCTGGTCCGTGTCTCAGTACCAGTGTGGGGGATCTCCCTCTCAGGACCCCTAAAGATCATCGCCTTGGTGAGCCGTTACCTCACCAACTAGCTAATCTTACGCATGACTATCCTTATCCGATAAATCTTTCAATATCAATCGATGCCAATCAATATATTATACGGTATTAATCCAAGTTTCCCTGGGCTATCCCGTTGATAAGGGCAAGTTCCATACGCGTTACGCACCCGTACGCCGCTCTCTAAGTAGCAAGCTACTTATACCGCTCGGCTTGCATGTGTTAGGCCTCCCGCTAGCGTTCATCCTGAGCCAGGATCAAACTCTCCATTGTAATAATTATTTCTTTTTACAATGCCTAAATCCTAAAAACTCAAATTGACGGTTCTTGGCTTATTTTGTTTCTTCTAAGTTTATTTTATCTTTCAAATGAACTGCTCTTTTTCTATTCGCAAAACCTTTTTTCAAAGTTGCGAGCGCAAAGGTAAGAACTTTTTATAAATTGACAAAAGAATTTTTAAAAATAAATTCGATTGAATTTTTAACTTAAAAAACCTTCTCAAAAATTTTCTTTACCAATGAACTACTGCTTTTTTGTAAAGCGGTTGCAAAGATAACAAGCTTTATACAACTTCCAAGCTTTTTTTGAAAAATTTTTCAAAGAAAAGTTATTGAAATTTTTAAGTGGTTGACTATCTGATTTATATACAGAAAAAATAATTCTATATTTCTTTTGAATTTGCGGTGATACAATGGTATTGATTTAAAATTTAAATCCAATTGCGAATAATAAATATGCTCTATTCAAACTTTGAGAAGAAAAAGATTCATAATAATCTGAAATCCTAATCTCGTCGAAATACTTATTATTCGTGATATTTTTCGCGATTAGACTATAGGTAAAATTTTTGTTGGGATCTGAAAAACGAACAGATGCATCTATAAAATGATAATCGATGGCGTGTTTTTGATTGGGCGAAAAATTATCGTAATTGAGGGTAGAGGTTATATATTGATGCGGTTTCAGAATAAGTTTGAACGTATTATTTAGATAGGTATTGTTAAATTTCTGTTCTACACCCTTGTTTGTTGCGGTGGTATAAAAAAGTTTGAATTCATTTTCGAAATTGATGCGTGATTTAAAAGCCGATTTACCGAGCAAACCCAATTGATAATATTCTAATCGATTGTCTCTGATATCTGAATTATTTACGATGTTTTTGTATTGATTATTGACGTAAATCCCGCTGAGTTTGAAAGATGTACTAAACGCGGGAATGAATTTTTCTAAACTCAAGAACGAACTGAATCCAATATTCGACTCTGGAAGAAACAAGTATTCAATTTGGGTTAAATTCTCTGTCACATAGGTTTTCGCAAAAAAATTGTTTTGCTCAATGGTATAATTAAGGTTAAAATCCAACGTAAACAATTTGTACATATCATACATATTGTAACCCAATAAGATATGATGTTTTTTATGTAATTTGTCCGAAATTTCGTTTCTACTCACCGAACGATTCGAAGTCAGCACATAAGAAGCAAACAATCTATTGTCGTTTACAGGCGTTTGGTCGTAACTATAATTTGCAAAAACTTTCATCAATTGATTCAACTTATAGTTCAGGTTCAGAGAGGGAGAAACAACCAACTTATCATGTTGGGTGTCGATTGCATTCCAATCTTCAACTCTCTTCCACCAATAATTTTTTACCGCCAAAGTAGTTTTTATATTCAATCGATCAAAATCAAAATTATAATTTCCTTCAAATTATGTCTGCAAACGATCGTACTCTAAATCGTTGACATACAAATCATTGACAATTTGATTATTTTGATAGAGATGAGTTTTCAATCTATTTTGATTAAAATTGAGAAAAGCTGAGAATTGAAATTTATCTTTATCATTTAAGCTAAATAAAATCGACTCAAAATTCCAATTCTTTTTCAGAAAATTACTCAATTGTTGGTTTTCGATACCCAAAGCGATTTGCCCAGTAAGTACATCCAAACCAGGATAAAGCTCGAAGTTTTGTGGGCTATCGTGGTATATAAATGAACTCTTGAATTGAATGGTGTTTTTGTCTTTTATTTTTTGAGTGAACGAAAGCTGTTGTTGTGTAAAATAGCTTTTGGTGTGCAAAAATGTAGACAAATCGTGCTGATGATTGGTGAGCAAATTCGAACGAGTTCTGATATTTTCTTTGTTCCAAAACGATAAAAAATCTAAAGAAGAACGGCTCGAAGTTTCCCAACTTATTTTCAAACTTCCGTTAAAAACTTCTGGTTTTTTCACGTTCGTTTCATTTTGGGAAGTCGATAGAAACTATCCGTCATCAAAAATATAGTTCGAGGTATTGTTTTGATTGATGTTCAATTTATCTTGAAAATAAGCGAAAATAAATCTCGCATTGACACGGTTCGATAGTTTGAAAATGTGATTGATCGAACCGAACCAATTGTCATTGATCGTAGATCGAGCGTTATCCAAACGATTAGAAAAGGTGTTATCTGCAATCAGCCTTGGCGCCATCGCCGATTGGCTCATACGATTGATGCTGAAAGAGTTGTTTGAAAAGAAATCAAAAGGCGAATAATTTTCTCCGATGTTGTTGTACGGAATGTTGGAGAAATTTTTATTTCTTCTCGAAATCATCAATGTATTGCTATCGGTTTGGTGCCGATTCTCAATTCCGTAAGCAAAGGATGGGTTTCCCGAAAAATCGAGTATATTTTTCTTCAGCTTCAAATTCAAAGCTACTTTATCGCTATGTTCGATTCCAGACAACAGCGAATTTTCTGAATAGTTTTCTATCGCTCGGACTTGATCCACCATGCCAACATTCATGTTTTTAGTTCCGATAGCATAATTCAGATCGAACAAATCATCGCCTTCGAGCAGAAGTTTTTCAATATATTTACCTTTATACTTCACCTGACCGTCGGCTTCAACTTGCACGCCGGGCAATTTGCGCAAAAGGTCTTCAACTTTCTGTTCTGTTCCGTCTAAAAACGCCGAAACTCTATAACTCACGGTATCTTCTTTCACCCGAATTCGGGGCGCTCGCTGGATATAAACACTATCCAAACTCACGATAGACTCATACAAGGTCACATCGAGCTTGGTTTTCTCGCTAATTTCTGAGGTTTTGAAACGAAAACTTTCTGACTCATAACCCAATTTAGTAAACTCTAAGATGAATTCATTTACACCTGGATTGACGGTGATAGAATACGCGCCATTCTGGTTGGACAGGCTATGTTTTAAAAGTTGATTTGGATTCTGAGAATCTTTGATCAAGATAGTACATTGGGGTAATCCCTCCTCTATTTCTGAATAGACAACTCCTTCAATTGTTTGCGAAAAACCAAAACATGTCGACAGAATGAAAGAAATCAGAAAAAAAATTTTTGAGTCTAAACTCCTTATCATTCATCCGTTTTTTTAATTATTCTGTCTTCTATAAAATTTATACTTTTGATCAATGGAATGTCTAAATCCAATACCATATTAGGCACAGAACTTCTCAGGTATTTGATCGAATTGGTTTCGCGCTTGATGATATTGTTTTTATACTCATCAAAAATTTAGGTCGATTAGATTTTCGGAAAGTCAATCGATTGGTTAGTTTCTTTGAACTGAACCAATTTGAAAGAAAATAATTCGGGAGCATTGGGATCTGCGCCTACATCATTTCTACCGTCTGGCAAACTATGAGCTTCCAAAATCAATCCAGGCAAACCGTGCAAACGCCACGGACCATAACTGATTGGAATAGCCAAGGTAAAATATGCGACCCATTTTCGATCGCCCACATAAGTCTCGGCTGCAATTGCAGTAAACTCTCCTATGGTTTTTGTTTCGTTCAGAATCGTCCATTCAACAGCTTGGTATGGCTCTTCTACCCACATAGACGCACGACAATCGTTCTCATACAAAAACTCTAATCGTTTTTTCTTAGCAAAATCGAGATAATATTTCTTTGGATCTTTACATAATTCATTGACCTTGCTCATGACCACTCCGTCGCCAACGCTAGTATTTACTTCTTGACCATCTTTCAACAAATTTTGATAAGGATGTAATAGAAAAAGAGTTTTATCTGAATCTATATACCACTCACTTTTAGCAAAAAAATCTATATAGTTTATAGAACGAACAAGATCCTATTCTATATAATAAGCCTGAGCTTGAGTTTGAACCGATAAAAAACAAATCAAGAAAACAAATAAAACTCTCATAATTTCTGTAATTTAATGATAATTAATCTTGCACAACAATTATCTCATCAGGACATGGAACTTCTACTTTTCCAACTATATTTCCGTTTATATCCTATATATATCTATAACATTTAAAATCCTTTAAAGCTGATTGATGTTCTTGATCTAAAAGATTTTCAACGATTGCATTTGATGGGTCAGTTTCCTAATTCTTTGAAAATGAAAAATTACCTAATAAAATAAAACCTAAAATTAAAGCTGTTTTTTTTATGTGTGTGTATTTTAAATTAAACATTAGTCAAGCATAATAGTTTTTTTTATTTAACAAATTGTTAAATTTAATTACTAAAAAGGATACCACCTTTGCAAAAGCAACATTGGCAATCAAGATTGGTTGTTTCGCAGATACAGTAAAATATTCTGTATCAAGACCAACAACCCGATACTCAGAAGAAAAGTAATACCCGTATAAAGTACCGTAGTTTTGAAATCATCGCCTGCCCAATGCAAAACCGTATAGACAATGGCAACACCAAGAACCTCCATGCCGGCACTCTGCAAACCTTGTTTCACAATCGCTTGATGATTATTCGCCCGAAAACCAAAAATAGCTTGGTAAACAATAGGCAACAGTAGAAATATAAAAACAATGATATTCACAACTTCAACTTTTTATTGGTTATTGATTAAATGAATACAACAAGATTATTTTGCATTTTCATCGAAGCGAATTCCTTGATTTTTCAAAATCTGCGTTACACGAATTGCATAAAAAGCTAAGTACGCAAAACACAAAACAACAATGATATAGCTATAATGAATCGAACTAATATCGGCCAAATAACCTTGCGCCACACTGATGAATCCGCCGCCCATGATCATCATGATCAAAAAACTACTTCCTTGGCTGGTATGTCTACCCAAACCACTGATGGCTAAAGCAAAAATACAAGGCCAAAGTGTAGAACAAAACAAACCGACACTGGTAAACGCATAGACACTCACCATACCCGAACTCGCCATGCCAATGACCAAGGCGGTAATTGCAAACATCGAGAAAATAAGCAACATACGCGCAGGATTCCCTTGGGTTAGATAATCGGCAACAATCAAAACCAAAATGATTAAACTATAGATATAAAACGGTTGCAAATCGTGTCCAGCTATTTTGTTGACCAACAAAAAAATACCAAATGCCACATAAGGCAACACAAACTTCATGATTTTTTCTGTTGACTTAGCAAATCCGAAAGCCTCAACCGCTCCACCCCAGCGACCAATCATCATACTTGCCCAATACAACGAGATGTAAGGCGCAATTTCGACCACCGAAAACTCTAAATCTTTCTCTAGATAGGCAGGCATATTGCTCGCAGTAGAAACCTCTGCTCCTACATACACAAAGATGGCAATCATACCCAAAACCAACTGCGGATAAGAAAGGGCAGATTTGCGATCATTGGTTCCTGTGCAATTTTCTACATTTTCTTGCTCCTCCGATGGTTTGTTGGGGATGTTGGAAAATTTAAGCAACAAAGCGACTACCAAAAACGCCAAACCCAAAATCAAATAGGGTGTTTTTACACTCTCGATGCTCGCCGTAGTATTGGCAGAAGCTACGCTACCAAAGATTGCGTAAGCAACAATCAAAGGACCAATAGTCGTCCCGAAATTGTTGATTCCGCCCGCCATAGTTAGTCGTTGCGATCCTGTATTTTTTTGTCCCATGAGCACAGCCAAAGGATTTGCAACGGTCTGTTGTAAAGAAAACCCCAAACCCACGACGAACAATCCCGACAACATGAGCGCAAATGACTGCTGGTTGGCTGCCGGATAGAACAAAATCGTACCCAAAGCAGAGATTGCCAATCCTAAACTCAGGGCATTTTTGTATCCGATCGTGTTGATCAAATCTTTACCCATCACAGCAGAAATCCCCATATAAATCAGAGAGCCCACGGTATAGGCAACATAAAAAGCAAAGGCAACCAACTGACTCTGAAATTGGCTAAGGTCAAACGCTTGTTTGAAAACGGGAATCAAAATATCGTTGCTTGCGGCAACAAATCCCCAAAAAAAGAACACCGAAATCAGCGGGATGAATTGCCCCCAATTGGTCTTTTGTGTATATTCTTGCATAATGTACTAAAATTATGCACTAAATATAACAGAATATTTCAAATCGTAGATTCAAAACTTTAGAATATCATAACCTTGAGAGTGGATTTTCGACAATCTTAAACGATTCTATAGCTTTAGTTCGGCAATCATCTGCTCAACAACTTCATAGGTTGCTGGACAAATCTGGGTGTTTTTGAGGGTTAAATCATTGATCTGATGAAACTTTTTGCGGTCTGTATGCGGATATTCTTTGCACGCTTTCGGTCGATCTTCGTACACCAAACAATAGTTTTCTGAATCTAAAAACGGACAAGGCAATTGCTGTAAAACATAATCATTGTCTTCGTCTATTCTAAGATATTTCTCGATGAATTGACTTGGTTTCAATCGAAAAAGATAAGCCAAACGTTCGATATCTTTTTGGGTAAAAAGTGGTCCCGTTGATTTACAACAATTGGCACACGATAGGCAATCGATACGATCGAAAACCTCATCGTGAATACGTTGCATTTCTTGATCCAAATTCTTGGGGGGTCTCTTTCTGAGCTTAGCCAAAAAAGTCCTGTGTTCGGCTTGTTTTTGTTTCGCTTTCGCTTGATATTCCTTCAAAAAATCTTCTCCCATCGTTTTATCATCAAAAAAAAGCTGAACTTTTATTAAAAGTTTTAGATTTCAATCAATCGATTTTTTTCAACTCATCGGGATGACTCACCCCGCGTAAACGACAAAACTCGTTGATCACCGCATGATGCGAAACCGTTTTATCTTTGAAATAATTTACAAAATATTGCTTTTCTTCTTCTGTCGCCTCGAGCTGATTGAGGATATTCATCAAATGCATTTTCATATGCCCTTTTTGAATTCCGGTGGTGACCAACGACCGAAGTGCTCCAAAATTCTGTGCCAGTCCTGCAACCGCGATGAATCCCATCAATTCTTTGGCATTTGGTTTTCCCAAAATATCCAACGCCAACTTCACCAAGGGATGCAGCGAAGTAAGGCCACCAATCGTGCCCACTGCAATAGGCAAATCGATCCAAAAACGGAAAATTCCATCTTCCACTTCGCAATGAGTAAGCGATGAATAACGGCCATCTTTTGTTGCGTACGTATGCGCACAAGCTTCTACGGCACGAAAATCGTTCCCCGTCGCAATCACCACAGCATCGCAACCGTTCATGATTCCTTTGTTGTGAGTTGTGGCACGATAAGGCTCTATTTCTGCGATACGAACCGCTCGAGTGAATTTTTCTACAAATTCTTCTGCCGACACTTTTCCGTCTTTCAATTCTTCTACTTTACAAGAAACTTCGGCTCTTACCATGCAATCTGGCGTGTAATTAGACAAAATACACATAACGATTTGTAAAGATTCTTTTTCTTGGTCTGAAAAAATGCTCGACGTGGCAATTTCGGTTTGTAAAGTTTGGGCAAACTGCTCCAAACACGAATTGATGAAATTGGCTCCCATAGAATCTACGGTCTCGAAAGTTCCTTTGATCTGGAAATAATTTTCCATTTGGCTGGTTTTATCAATCAATTCTAATTTAGAAATTCCACCACCTCGCGCTCGCATATTTTTGGTAATATCTGCTGTATCTTGATGCAATTTGTCTTTCAACACCTCATCGAAAAAGGTTTTCAACTTGTTGCAATCGCCTTTGAATATAAAATGTACATGCCCAAGTTTTTCGGTCGAAAGAATGGTAGTTTTGAATCCGCCTCGATTTATCCAAAATTTAGCAGCCTTGGATGCTGCGGCAACAACCGACGATTCTTCTATTGCCATTGGTATGGTGTACAAACGGCCGTTGATCAAGAAATTTGGAGCCAACCCAAATGGCATATAAAAGTTGGAAATGGTGTTTTCTGAGAATTCGTCGTGCAGTTTTTGCAGGTCTTCATCATTATTCCAATATTGTTTCAGGGTTTTGATTGCCTTGTCGTCCCCGTTCAAATATTCGTTCACTAACCATTCTATTTTACCGTCTTTAGACAGTTTAGAAAATCCCTCTACTGGTTGTTTGTTCATTTTGGATTTGTTTTGGTACAAAATTATAAATAAGAATCGAATGTGTGGATTGCTTTCGACATTCTTTCTAGTAATATGCTAAAATAGCAGGTTTGCAACCGAATAAAACATTATTTTTATATATTTGAATGTTTTAAGCAATTTTTAACACTTATGATTAAAAACCTTTTGACCCAATTTTGTCTGATAACGAATGTTTTAGCATTTGGTCAAACGATTACTGTAGACAAAATCTATGGCGGTCGCTATTATGAGAAAGGACTCTTCGGCATCAATTCGATGAAGGATGGGAAAAATTTCACCACGCTCAATCAAAAAGGTATTCAACAAGCAACTTATCTTGGCGCTTTGAATAAAGACGTAAATTACGAAACGATTGTTGCTGGTAGTTTTGATGATTATTTTTACAGCAACGACGAGCGTTATATTGTTTTACAAACAAATACCACGCCGATTTATCGCCATTCTTTCACGGCTACCTTCGAAATTTACGATACGAAAACCAAACAAAAAATTGTGATACACAACGGAAATCCGATTCAAGAACCGTTGTTATCTCCAGACAATTCTAAAGTTGCTTTTGCTTTCGAGAACAATTTATATTACCAAGATTTAACGAGCAATCAAGTAGTACAAATTACGTTCGACGGAAAGAAAAATCATATTCTGAACGGAATCAATGATTGGGTATATGAAGAGGAATTTGGGTTTGTACGCAATTTCGATTGGAACAAAGACGGAACTGCAATCGCCTATGTTCGCTTAGACGAATCGAAGGTGAAAGAAGTTTTCATCCCGATTTATTATCAAAACCTGTATCCGAGCGAAATGCGATTCAAATATCCGAAAGCCGGAGAAGACAATTCGGAGGTGAGTTTACAGGTCTATCAGCTCAAAAACCAATCGACTCAAAAAGTAGATTTGAGCAAGGTTGAGCATTACTATATTCCGAAAATAAAATTCACCCAAGACGCGAATCTTTTAGCCGTTGTCACATCGAATCGCCACCACAACAAAGTCGATGTTTCGATGGTAGACATCACAAAAAATCAGACCAAAAAACTCTTTACCGAAACCGATAAAGCTTGGATCGAAACCGATGATTTGACCTTAGAATTCCTCGACAACAACTCTTTGCTTTGGACTTCTGAGCGTGATGGGAACAGACATTTGTATCATTATAGTAAAGACGGAAAACTTATTCGGCAAATTACCAAAGGCGATTGGGAGGTTACCAATTTCTACGGTGTAAACGCCAAAACGAAAACCTTGTATTTTCAGTCGAACGCCAACAACGGAAAAAGAATTTCGACAGAGCGTCAGATTTTTTCGATAAAATTGGATGGTACAAACCTGAAAATGCTCACTTCGCAAGCAGGGATCAACAAGGCCGATTTCAGTAAAGATTTTTCATATTTCATCAACACGCACAGCTCGGTAAACAACCCGAAATCGATTGCTTTGGTGGAAACGGAAACTGCGAAAAAACTCGGAAATTTTGTAGATAACGCCTCGATAAAATCGGTTTATCTTGCCGACAATGCGGGTACGAAAGAATTATTCACCCTGACAACCGAAAACGGACTCGAATTGAATGCCTATATCATCAAACCAAAGGATTTCGACGCAACAAAAAAATATCCAGTATTGATGTATCAATATTCTGGTCCAGGCTCACAAACGGTTTCTAATACTTGGTACAACGCCAACGATCAATGGCATTTGATGCTCGCCCAAAAAGGATATTTGGTTGTAGCAGTTGACGGACGCGGAACAGGTTTGAGAGGCGCAAATTTCAAAAAACAGACCTATTTACAACTCGGTAAATATGAAGTAGAAGACCAAGTTGCATCGGCAAAAGCCTTGGCAAAATTGCCTTATGTAGACGCTTCGCGCATCGGAATTTGGGGTTGGAGCTACGGAGGGTTCATGGCATCCAATGTATTGTTCAAAGGCAACGACCTCTTTAAAATGGCAATTGCGGTGGCACCAGTGACCAGTTGGCGTTTTTACGACACTGTTTATACCGAACGATTTATGCGCACGCCACAAGAAAATGCTAGCGGATACGACGATAACTCGCCCATCAACCATGTCGATAAATTCAACAAAGGAAATTTACTTTTGATACACGGAACAGCAGACGACAACGTGCATGTGCAGAATACTTACGAACTTGCCGAAGCATTGACACAAGCCAACAAACAATTCGATATGCACATCTATACCGATAAAAACCACGGAATCTACGGTGGAAAAACGAGAATACAATTGTACAATTTGATGACCAATTATATATTAGAAAATTTATAAAAAAAATAAAATAATACAACATGAGTGAAGACAAAAGTTTAGTTCGTCATCTCCACAATTTGGGTATGGACGAGAAAATGGTAAACGGGCATCCTGCTGGACTATTCGTCCTTTTCTTTACCGAAATGTGGGAACGTTTCAGTTATTATGGAATGCGGGCTTTATTAACTTTATTTTTAGTAAGCTCTTTAGCCGAAGGCGGATGGGAATGGACTCGAGAAGACGCCATGAAATTATACGGATGGTATACTGGATTGGTATATTTAACCCCACTGATTGGCGGTATGATTGCCGATAAATTAACGGGATTCAAAAAAGCGATTTTGCTGGGAGCACTCATCATGACGCTTGGTCACGCTTCGATGGCGTTGGAAGGATTCAACCAGAATTTCTTTTATTTAGGATTAGCCTTGATGATTTTAGGGAACGGACTTTTCAAACCCAATATTTCGTCGATGGTCGGAAATCTTTACCCCGACAACAGCTCGAAAAAAGATGCGGGCTATACCATATTCTACATGGGAATCAATGCAGGAGCATTTTTAGGAATGCTGTTGTGCGGCTATATAGGCGAAAAAATTGGTTGGCATTACGGATTTGGACTAGCGGGTGTCTTCATGTTTTTTGGTATGTTGCAATTCTATTTCGGAAACAAAATTTTCGGAATCATTGGCGAATCTCCAAAAGCATTACAAGCTTTCCACGACAAAAAAATACAAAATCACGAAGAAGAGGAAGAAGAAGTTTTACCAGCAAACATTGTGAGAGACCGACTTATTGTGGTAGGAATTCTGATGCTGGCAAGTATCGTTTTCTTCCTATCTTTTGAACAAGCTGGCGGATCGATGTCTATTTTTGCACTCGACTATACCCAGCGTGTACTCGACGGCAATACAGCAATCACATTCAAATGGATCGACACTCTGCTCACCATTGTACCTATTGCAATTGTGACTGTCGTGTTGTACGCGTTGGCAAAAAAAATATTCAAGCAATATCCGTTGACCATTATTTTTACTGCCATCTCATTCATCATCATTTGGGGATTGGGTATTTGGAAAATCTCTAGAGAGTTCAATGCTGTGCAAACAGAGGTTGCTGCATCTTGGTTTCAGATTCTCAACTCATTCTTCATCATTGCCTTGGCTGGAAGTTTCAGTAAATTTTGGGAGAAAGTTTGGAATCCTTCTGGACCAATAAAATTTGCAATGGGTTTGATCTTGGTCGGTGTCGGATTTGCCGTTTTGGCCTACGGAGCAAGTGAAATTCCGCAAGGAGCAAAAACCGCATCGGTGAGCATGATTTGGCTAGTAATCGCTTATTTCTTCCATACGACAGGCGAATTGTGTTTATCTCCTGTTGGACTCTCTTATGTATCGAAACTTTCGCCAAAAAAATTCTTAGGATTATTGTTTGGTTTTTGGTTCTGCGCTTCTGCAATCGCCAACTTTATTGGTGGATTCTTAGGATCAACGATCGATAAAATTGTAGCAGAACATTCGATGAGTTATTTCTTTATGATTTTTGCGATTATACCAGCATTTACAGCATTATTGCTCATTGTATTCAACCCGATATTGAAAAAGTTGATGCACGGTATTCGATAAAATCAACCATCATTTTTGATCCTAAAAAAGAGCTTCGCCTGAGGAGCTCTTTTTTATTTGCGATTATTTTTTAGATAGGTCGATTATTTTATTTAATTTGTGGGCTTTAATTTTTATCTAAATGTCTAAAAATAAAAAATCATTTTTCGAAACCCTTTTCTCCATGAACGGAAACTTTTGGATAGCCAGCGTCATGGAACTTATGGAACGTTGGGCGTGGTACGGAATTTATACACTTTTGGGACTCTATTTGGTGGGTTCTACCGATACCGGTGGTTTAGGTTTCGACCACATCCAAAAAGGAAACATCATGGGAAATATCGTTGCCATTCTCTATTTATTGCCCTTGTTTTTTGGGGTAATTGCCGATAGAATTGGCTATAAAGTATCCTTAATCATTTCTTATATTCTGCTTATCGTAGGGTATTATTTGCTAGGAGAGGTTCGCACCTACTCTAGTGTTTATATTGTGTTTTTACTGGTGGCCATAGGTGCTGCATTCTTCAAGCCAGTTGCCTCGGCTATTGTGGCGCGCAACACCGATGAAACAACGGGAACAGTTGGCTTTGGAATTTTTTATATGATGGTAAACATCGGTGGTTTTATAGGACCTGGTATGTCATCATACCTAAGAACAGAATATGGCTGGAAAGTGATCTTCATACAAGCAGCCGTTGTGATTACCATCAATCTATTAATTGTGTTGTTTTTATACAAAGAACCGAAGGTAGAAAAACCAAAAGATTCTATCGGCAAAGCTATAGGCGATTCGGTAAAGAATATTGTAGATGCTCTTAGAGATAAAAGGCTTTCGATTTTGTTGTTGTTGATGGTTGGTTTCTGGACCATGTTCAATCAACTCTTCAATACGTTACCAAACTTTATCGAAGATTGGGTAGACTCTTCGCAACTCAGCAACTGGATTAATACCAATATGCCAGCCGGAATTGCAAAATTATTAACCGACGCTGGACAAGTAAAACCCGAATGGTTTACCAATATCGATGCCTTGATGATTATTCTCTTACAAGTGACCATTTCGTTTTTCGTAACCAAGATGCGCCACATCTCAGCGGTAATTCGTGGGGCTGTCATTGCAACAATTGGTATTGGATTCACATTCTATTTCGGTAATGTTTGGTTTGTGATTATTGGAACCATAATTTTTGCCGTAGGTGAAATGATGTCGAGTCCGACTGTTTCTTCTTTCATAGCCTTGATTACGCCAAAAGGCAAAGAAGGCTTGTACCAAGGAACCTATTTCTTACCTGTAGCCGCAAGTTATTGGGTGACAAGTTTTATCTCTGGGAATTTGTACCAAGCCTGGTCCGATAAATTATCGCTGCTGAAAACCGAAATGGCCAAACGCAACATCGAAATGCCCGAAGTGGTATCGCGAGAAGAATTTATAGAACAAGGCGCAAAATCTTTGGATATGAAAATCGTTGATTTTGAAAACACCTTCGATTTGAAAGCCGAAAATATCAATTGGTCAGACGTAGGATCAAAATTCCAGACTTTTGCAAATAATAAAGGAATAGATGTAAGCCATGTACATTTACCATTTTCTAAAAACGAGTATTTTTCCTTGGCAGAACAAAAATTGGGCATGGACCATTGGCAAGTTGTCGATATGCTTTGGCAAACGTACAACCCCAACAAGATTTGGTATGTGATTGTGGCTGTGGGTATTTTCTC
Source organism: Vaginella massiliensis (assembly GCF_900089075.1). Taxonomy (GTDB): domain Bacteria; phylum Bacteroidota; class Bacteroidia; order Flavobacteriales; family Weeksellaceae; genus Weeksella; species Weeksella massiliensis_A. Next base: position 1,271,378 of record NZ_LT593746.1, on the reverse strand, counting down.
GATTGTCACCCTGATGATTTACGATTATGTGATCATCAAACCCATCGAACAAAAGAATAAATTAGCAGAAAATGACTAATGTTAAAAATCGAACTGTTTAATCAAAACTTAATTCTTATTAAAAAAATCTTAGTATTTTCGAACTTTCAAACTAAAAAATAATGAACGCAACACAAGAACAAAACTTTTTTGATTCGAAAGTTTTAGGGCATCCTTCGGGATTATTTGTTCTTTTCTTCACAGAGATGTGGGAACGGTTCTCATTCTACGGAATGCGAGTTTTATTGATCAACTTTCTTACTTACACCATCATCAATGGGAGTCCATTTTCTGGTTGGGGATGGGATCCAGTGCAGGCTGGCGCTTTGTATGGTACCTACGCCATGTTATTGTACATCACCCCAATTTTTGGTGGAATCCTAGCCGATAAATACCTTGGCTATCGCTATGCCGTTGTCATTGGTGCAGCAATCATGACGCTTGGGCACTTGTTTATGGCATTCGACTCGCCGCTGTTTTTGTATTTGGGTCTGGGATGTTTGGTGATTGGTACCGGTTTCTTCAAACCCAATATGACTTCAATTTTATCTGAAATGTACAAATCTCATCCAGAGAAAAAAGATGGCGCGTACACCATTTTCTATATGGGTGTAAATGCAGGGGCATTCTTTGGGATGATGTTGTGCGGATATTTAGCCGAAAAAATCGGATGGCATTGGGGCTTTGGATTAGCAGGGATTTTCATGTTTTTGGGAACTTTGCAATTCTGGTTCGCAAAACCTATTTTTGGTACAATTGGTGATCCACCAACTGCAGAACAAAAAGCGATTGCTGCAGAAAATGCACGTAAATCAGATGATCCAGATGACAAACCAAATCCTTTCACCACTTTGGATTCGATCTTAATCGTGATTATGACACTTTTGGGATTGGGATTTGCCTTCAACGACCCTTTGTCTAAAATCGCTGGTGTCGATATTTTTTCTTGGTTACAAGTTGGCGATATGGCTGGACAAAACATTGCGATTATTTCTGCTCTCGTGCTGTTTTTGTTTGTCGTTATTTCTAGACTTACACGCTACACCAAAGTTGTGAGAGATCGGATGATTGCTGTAATCATCTTTGCGTTTTTTGTTATATTCTTTTGGATGTCATTCGAACAAGGCGCGTCGTCTTTGGTAATTTTTGCACGTGACAATGTAGACCGTACTTTGGAAGGTAGTTCGCTCATGACTTTCAATATTGTGAATGCAGCCTTAACGATAATTCCTTTAGGTTTGATTACCTATGTTGTAGTAAAACTTACTCAGCAAACCTTTGGCAAAGCACCGTTGAGCAATATTGTACAATTTGTATGTTTTGCGGGTGTTTGGGGTGTTGCTTTGTGGATGCTTTATAGAGAGTTTACTGCAGAAACTTCAGAAATTACAGTTTCTTGGTTTTCTATCTTAAATTCGTTCTTTATCATCACTTTTGCCTCATCGGTTTCCAAAATTTGGGATTCTAAATTCAACCCGCCAGCTGCTATAAAATATGGTCTTGGACTCATCATCATGGCAATCGGTTTTGGATTGTTGGCATTTGGCTCTGCTGGTATACAAGAGGGCGTAAAAGTATCGATGATTTGGTTGGTATTGGCATATTTATTCCACACTTTGGGCGAACTTTGTTTGTCGCCTGTTGGCTTATCTTATGTTTCGAAATTGGTTCCAGCACGTATGATCGCCTTCATGTTCGGTATGTGGTATTTGGCAATTGCCATCGGAAACAAATTGGCGGCAATTTTGGGTGGACAAATCGAAAACATCACCAATCAATACTCCTTATCAACGTTCTTCCTTATTTTTACAATTGTGCCTGTTGTAGCAGGATTATTGGTTATGTGTTTGCATCCGATTATCAAAAAATTAATGCACGGTATTAAATAATTTTTAAAATGAAAACAATTATTTTATTCATTTCGCTCATCTTTAGCTCTGCTGTTTTTGCACAAGGAGTACAATGGAAATCGCTTGAAGAGGCAGAAGCATTGATAAAAAAAGATCCAACGAAACAAATCTTGCTCTATTTCTATACCGATTGGTGTGGATACTGCAAAAAGATGGAAAAAGAAACCTTTGCACAAAGTGAAGCTGCTGATTTTATCAACCAGCATTATATCCCCGTAAAATTCAATGCAGAGAGCAAAGATAATGTCCATTTTTTGGGCTATAATTATTCGTACATTCCAAAAGGGAGAGTGAATGCATTTGCTTTTTTCTTGTTGCAAGGTCAGGCTGCTTATCCAAGCACTATCATCATCAACAAAGACACAAAAGCATCGCAATTTCTCATGGGCTATTTAAGTCCGAGCAATTTTATGGCTCAACTCAATAACCCAAACTAAAAAATCCGTCTCGATTGGTATACCACACCGTATCAAGATGATGATTTAGCAAAATAGAATCAACTCGATGAACATATTTAGGATAATTGCTGGCATCGGCAATTATCCTTTTTGTTTTGACAGATGGTACTTGTTTAAAGCGTAAACTTTGATTTCTCAAAAGGTAATAATCGACTTCGATGGTATCCAAATTCAATTCATCACCGATGAAAATCATTTGATTATTCCAATTAAGAAAAGATTTTGTCTTCTGAAATTTTGGATGATGAAAATTACTTTCTATCGAATGCAGTGCAACTCGTTTTATGCGTTGATGAATGGCATAGGGCGAAATAATGTATTTCTTCCAACTCAAAGAATCTTCCAACGCATTGCTGAAAACGTTCAGCTCGTTGTGCGTCTTCACGCCTATTAAAGTCGATCGGTACTGATCAAAAATCACCAAATCATCTTGTTTGTTCTTCTGATAGGTATCAATCGTTCGATGAAGAAGATTGGTACTAAGGCAAATGAGCAGAATAATCATTGCAATTTTTGATCGATTTTTGAAGGCTAACCGAAGACAAATCAACGAACAAATAATTAGAAAAGAGGTGAACGGACTGATGTAAATATTCTGCCAAATCGCTTCATCCCATTTAGAAAGTTGAAAAATATAAGCATTAATCACGCCTATAAATCCGTTATACAGCCCAATCAACCAAGAAGGCATCCAATCGAAACTCAAGCCCGTCACCACAATAATTCCACCGACCATCATAAAAAAAGAAGCCGGAATCAACAGTAGATTTCCCAACAAAAATAACCAAGAAAACTGATTGAAGTAATACGTTGCAAAAGGCATTGTGCCTAATTGAGCCGACAAACTCGTCACGCTTAGACCTTTCAGGTAACGTACAATCCGATTGCCTTTCCATACCCAATTGTCAAAAATCGGGTTGAGCCAAACAATAAAAAAAACAGCTGAAAAACTAAGTTGAAATCCAACCTCGAAAAGATAATTGGGATTGATGAATAGGAGGATCAAACCACTCAACGCCAAGGTGTGGTAAATATTCGGTTTACGTTTGAGCAATACCGTAAAATGATAAATGCTAATCATCAGTGCCGACCGAAAAACTGGAGGTCTAAGCTCTACATACATTGCATAACACCAAATAGCCAATAAACAAACCACGATACGCAAGGTCCGTCCTTTTGGTAAACGCCGAACAGGACTAGAAATCACCCACAGCAAGCCGTACAGCATCATCACATGCAAACCAGAAATAGAAAGTACATGCACCACTCCGGTATCGACATAGGCTTGTTGAGTCTCTGGATTGAGTTCGCTATAAGTTCCCAGCAACATCGCGCCTACAATACCAATTGCATCTTCGTTGAAACCATATTTTTTCATTTTTGCGAGCAAAAGGTATTTGGACTTCGCTGCATGATGAAAAAAACCTCGACCAGTTTTATACTCAATCAGCTCGTTTACAAACAATTGACCGTTAAATTTTCGCCTTTTCAGAAATTTTCCATAATCGAACTGATACGGATTCATAGCTTTGGGCAATGTCTCGGCTCGCGCATGAACCACCAACTCATCATCTGGAAAACAAAGCGCTTGATCTTGAGGAATATACAGTAAAAAATTTGAGCCTTGTAAAACAATCGGATAGTGGACAATGGCTTTGTATTTTTGATATTTTGCTGAAGAACCAAGCTGTTGGGCTATGGTTAATTTATAAACCGAATATTGGGGTGAAATTATCGTTTCATTTTGTTGATGGCTGCGTACCAATTGTACAAAAAATCCTAAACCAATGAAAATAATTAACATCAATTGTGAAAAAAACGTTTTAGATTTGTCCTTGTAAACGATGTAGTTTAGAAAAAAGAGACCGCACAATATCCCAATCACGTATTGCAAGTTGAGGTATTCGTGCAATACAATGCCCAAAGCAAATGAGAAAAATAGAAAAACAAACAAATAGTTTTTCATCTTAATTGAGATGGATTAGACTCTTTTAAGTTACTAGATTACAAGAATATATCAAAATGAAAAGACATTTATATTTTTTCTTTCTATTGTTGGCAAGCTTCGGATTTGCACAAAACCATCTAAAAGAATTCACCCTGAATATTGAAAATCTTAAAGGACAAGAAGGTTTTTTGAAGATCGATATTTACCGGAATGTAGAGAATTACACCAAAGATGCAAATGCTTACAAGTCATTCTACATCAAGGTTGATGAAATGGATCGATACGAATTGAGCATTAAGGATTTCCCGAATAACGTCTATGCCATCAAAGTTTTTTTAGATAAAAATGAAAACAAAACGTTGGACAAAACATGGATCGGTATTCGCAAAGAACCTTATGCTTTTTCGGGAAATATTCGTACTTATTTCAGAGAACCAACGTTCGAAGAGGCTAAAATCGAAATTACCAGAGACAACAGAGAAATCACGCTCTACCTACGCTAACGATTGTTGTAAGTCTTGTACAATTGCTTTTGCTGTACGATGAGAAGCACCTTCACCACCCAATTTTTCGCGCAAGTCTTGGTATTGTTGAAACATCAAAGAGCGATGCGGTTCTGTCAAAATCTTACGAAGTTCTATGCTGAGATTTTGGGTATTCAACTCTTGTTGAATCAATTCTTTTACAATTTCTTGATCCATAATCAGGTTGACCAAAGAAATGAATTGGATATGTTTGATCAATCGTTTTCCGATTTCGTACGAAATTCGGTTACCTTTGTAGCAAACCACTTCGGGCACGTTGAGCAAGGCGGTTTCTAAAGTTGCCGTTCCAGAGGTTACCAAAGCAGCATCTGCATGGTATAAAAGATTGTAAGTATCATTCGACACCACGGGCACCGCTTTGCCTTGTAACAACGACTCGTAGAAAGCCTTGGGTTGCGATGGTGCACCTGCAATCACAAATTGGTAAGCTGGAAACTCGTCCATCACCGACAGCATGATCGGTAATTTCACCTTGATTTCTTGATTCCGGCTTCCGGGTAAGAGCGCAATTATAGGCTTTTCGTGAAGATGATATTGCATCAAAAATTCATTTTTCGGTGTGAAATCTTTTTCTTTGAGCGCATCCAACAACGGATGACCTACGAAATCGACGTCCATCTCATATTTCTTGTAAAATGCTTGTTCGAATGGTAAGATGACAAACATTTTATCGACCACTTTTTTGATGTGATGAACGCGACTGGTCTTCCAAGCCCAAATTTGGGGCGAAATGTAATAATAGACCTTTATACCCAACGATTTTACGAAGTCGGCAATCCGCAAATTAAACCCTGGATAATCGATAAGAATCACAGCATTTGGTCGGTAATGCTCAATATCTTTTTTGGCAAATTTGATGTTTCCGAGAATAGTTTTCAGGTTCATCACCACTTCTACAAATCCCATAAAAGCAAGGTCTTTGTAATGTTTGACCAAAGTTCCTCCTTCGGCTTGCATCAGATCACCGCCCCAAAACCGAAATTCTGCTTGTGCATCTTCTTGCTTGAGTGCTTTCATCAGATTAGAACCGTGAAGATCTCCAGAGGCTTCGCCCGAAATGATATAATATTTCACCCTTCAAATTTTCAACAAAGATACAATTTCGCCCAACGACAATTTCATAAAAAGATGCGTAAATTTGTGTACCTTAAAACGAAGTTATGGACGAGATTATAAATAAAGTTGCACAGAGTGGATTGGTTAATTTGGATTTGGAAGAATTCTACCCCGATGGGAAACGAATCGTTTTCGATCTAAAAGATTGGCTGTATGAAGAAATCATCTTGAAGGAAAAAGATTTCAGAGAGAATCTGAAAAAACACGATTGGTCGCAATACCAAGACGCCTATGTTGCCATGAGTTGCTCGGTAGATGCCATTGTGCCCTCCTGGGCTTATATGTTGGTGTTGACCTATTTACAGCCGTATGCTAAAAAAGTAATTTTTGGCGATTTGGCAGATTTGGATGTTTTGTTATACCACGACATCATCGAAAATCTACCGATTGACGAATACGTTGATCAACGCATCATCATCAAGGGTTGTAGCAGAAAGCCAGTACCCGAAAATGCGTACATCGAGCTCATCAACAAATTGCAACCGGTCGCCAAATCGTTGATGTTTGGTGAAGCGTGTAGCACGGTTCCACTTTTCAAAAAGAAGTAAAAAAAGAGAAGCAAAAGCTTCTCTTTTTTATCGATTCATTTCGTATAACAATTTCAATCCTTTGATGGTATGCAGGCGATCGTCTGTATCGATTTTGTTGGTCAAAGGTGCGTAGACTCCGCCTAAACCTCCGGTAGAGATTACAAAGCACTTCTCTCCCACTTCTTGGTTGATGCGGTCGATCATGCCTTCTATCATACTCAAATAGCCATAAACCATCCCACTTTGCATGCAAGCCTCGGTGTTCATTCCTAAGACCGATTGTGGTCGGATCAATTCTATTTCTGGTAATTGAGCTGTTTCACCTACCAACGATTTCAGGGCGGTATTGATTCCTGGTGCGATAACCACTCCACCTACTTGGCCTTGTTCGTCGATTCCTAGAAACGTAAGCGCTGTTCCAAAATCGATAATAATTTTTTTGCCCTTATAGCTTCCTCCGTGAGCGGCTATTGCATTGGCATAGAGGTCGGTTCCCATTTGGTTCGAGCTGTGTTTCACGGGCGAAGGAGTGTTGCGGTCGACAATCATTGGTTCGAAACCATGAATTTTCATTAATGCATTTTGCACCGAAATCGTAAGCGCAGGCACTACCGAACCGATCACGATATCTGTAATTTCGCTGCCATCAATTCCGAACGGACGATACATGCTGCTAAACTTTGCAAAAAGCTCATCTTCGGTACGATAGGGTTTGGAATTGATGGTCCAAGTAATGGTTTCTTTCTGATCTTGAAATACCGCAAAACGCATATTGGTATTTCCTATGTTTACTGCTAATAACATTAGTTGATGTACGTATTATCTTGAGGATTTACGTCTGCTAAACGCTTCGTAGGATCGATTTGTACAGCTTTTACCTCTTTGGTTGTTTTTACGGTATAACGGGGTTTGGTCCAAAACCAATCTTCCAAAACAGTTCGTTTTGCTCCTTGTAATTCTTTCAGGTTTTCTTCAGGTTTTTCGCCTCGCATTTCACGAAGTGGAATATAAAATAGTTCTTTAGAACCATCTTTATATTCGACCAACAAATCGATTGGCATAGCAAAATCTGATTTGTTGACCAAGGTAATTTCGCCGTCTGCGACTTTCTCTATAGCATAATCTACATAGCGTGTTGTATTGATAAACAGATTGAAATACCATTTGAGGTTGATTCCCGAGACTTCTTCTGCTGTGCGTTTGAAGTCGTTGGGCGTTGGATGTTTAAACTTCCAATCGTTGTAGAACTTCTTGAAGGTTTTCTTTAGATTTTCGTCTCCAATGATATAACCTAATTGGATTGCCAACACTTGTCCTTTATAATAGGCTTGCAAGCTGTAGGCATAATTGGTATTGTAATAATCTGCCAACAAACTCGCTGGTTCTTCCTTACCCGATTTTACCAAGCCGAAATAACCTTCATAAGCTTCTGGATTTGGATTGGCTAATATTTCTTGGTTGGTTGCATTCAAATGTCCCAATTGCTCGATGTAAGAAGTAAATCCTTCATCGAACCATTCATCATGTGTTTCATTGATCCCAAAAAGATGTTGATACCAAGAGTGCGCCGCCTCGTGAAAAATGACACCAACCAAACTCTCTAAGCTTCGTTCGCCAGTAATCAAAGTCGAAGTGCCGTACTCCATACCCCCGTCACCTCCTTGTATGATGGAATACGTAGGCCAAGGGTATTCACCGAAACGTTCGCTAGCAAAATCGAAAAAGTCTAAAGTGATCGGAATGGATTTTTTCCAATTTTCGGTTGTTTTCTTCCCGGGCTGATACAGAAAATACACCGTGACACCACCTTTTGTTTTACCGCTTTCTACCACATAATCTGGGTCTGCTCCCCAAGCAAAATCATGGATATTCTCTGCTTTGAAATGCCACGTTGCCTTATCATTGGCTAGTTTCAATTGGTAATTTGGCAGGTAGCCTTTTACTTCTTTTGGATTTTGTAATACGCCAGATGCACCTACAATGTAGGATTTGTCAATTTTAATTTTAACATCGAAATTACCAAAAGGCGCCACGAATTCACGTCCAACATATTCATCCAAATGCCATCCAAACTCATCGAAATGAGCCATTTTTGGATACCATTGCGTCATCGAAAATTCGATTCCTTCTTTTGACAACTTTCCAGAACGGCGAATCTGTTCTGGCACTTGCGCTTTCCAAACAATATCGAAGGTTGTGGTTGTCCCTGGTTTTATGGGTTTGGCAAGGCTAACTTCCAAAATAGTTCCGTCTACTTTATAGTTTAATTTTTTTCCGTCTTGGGTTAACGACGTTATTTTTTGATATCCAATATCTTCTGGCGAAAGCGATGCTATTCTACTTTCTAATTTCGGATTATCTTTCGTTCCGTTGTTTACCACCATTCTACGGTCTGGGTCTGGAATATTTGCCAAACGATGATCCATCATGCTCCCCGGCTGAAAAGCATTGAAGTATAAATGAAAGTACACCTTGTTCAACTCTTGGTCCGAGTTGTTGGTGTATTTCAATTTCATTGTACCATCGTACTGATAAGTTTTTTCGTTGACATCAATCGTCATTTGGTAATCCACCCGCTGTTGCCAATAACCTTTGCGTTGAGCAATGGCAAGCTGCATCAGACAAAGGCTCATAAAAACTGTAAGAATTCTCATGAAAAGTATTTTTTATCGTTTGCCAAACTTACGAAAATTCCAGCAAAATGGCGGAGCGTTCTTGGGTATTTATTAGAATGCTAATACGAGAAGTTGAGGAGTTGAGTTTAATTTTAATGATACAATGTGATAGGAAAAGAAATGCTTTGACCGAGCTTTTGAGTGAGGCATTAAAACAAAAAACCCGAAGCTAATCTTCGAGTTTTTCTATATCGTTACCACATTGGGGTATTCAAAATTCTACTGAGTAAATCTGGCACTACTCCAAATACTAGGATGATGATCACCCCGAGAATCAACATAAAATTGGTCATTCCATCTTGTGATTTTAATTTCGGTTTACCTTTTTTGAAGTACATTTCGACAATCACTCTGAAATAGTAATACATACTCAATACAGCCATCACCAATCCGATAATAATCAAGACCAAATTACGCTCGTCTGCAGCTCCTATACTCAAAGCCATGAATTTTGCCATGAAACCAGACGTAAGCGGAATACCTGCCAACGAAATCAACGCGATGGTTACCGAGATAGCTAATACCGGATTTTCTTTACCCAAACCTGCAAAATCTGGATAATATCCTTTGTTGAGTTGCGCAATGGCATAGAAGATAATGTAATTGGCAATAGCGTAGCTGATGGTGTAATACATCAAAGCTTCTTTGGACATCACGTTTATGGTAAACAACACAAACAGCATGAAACCTGCCTGAGCAATAGACGAATAAGCCATCATTTTCTTCACTGATCTTTGTGCCAAAGCTCCGAAATTACCAATAAATAAGGTAAGCACTATGATGGCAGCCAATAAGTAGCGGTAATTGTTGGCGTTGTCTTCTGTCAACGGTAAATACTGTAACAATTGGATGAATCCTAAGAATGAAGCTCCTTTGATAATGGTCGACATATAAGCTGTGAAAACCGTTGGTGTCCCATAATACACATCTGGAATCCAGAATTGGAATGGCGCCGAACCAATTTTGAAACAGAACGAAAAGATGATCAATGCCCAACCAATATAATACATGGCTTCAAACTGTGCCAAAAAAGTGCTGATGTTTTCGAGTAAAAAAGAACCAGTTGCGCCGTAAATGAAAGCCACTCCCAATATCAGAACGCCGGTAGAGAAAGCTCCCATCAAGAAATATTTTACTGAAGCTTCGGTACTTCTCAGGCTTTTCTTTGCTGTACCTGCCATCAGATACATGGGTATAGAAAGCAACTCGATTCCCAAAAACATCGATACCAAATTGGTAAACTGAGCCAAAACTGCTATCCCAACAAACGAGAAAAATATAAGTGCATAATATTCGCTCAAATGTTTTCCTACTTTAGGAAACAAATCTTTGTTCAATAACAAATAAAAGATTGCAAGCAATGCCAATACTATGAAAAATGTTACCCCAAACGGCGACGATTTTATCATGTTGTCGTATTGTGCATGCAATATTTCGCAGCCATTCAATTGGCAAATTCCTCCTATAATCATCATGATAAATAGAAGAACAGACAATATATTCAACGCACGATGATTCTTAATGTAGAATCCACTAAACATTAAGATGATACCTGAGAGTGCTGATAATATTATAATATTCATATCAATTTAATTCAAAATGATTTAACGAGCTAATAAATAAAATATAGAGTTGGAATTTACTCCAAAATAAATGATCAAAATTGCAATAAGGCTTAGAACAAAAATAACCCCAGTGCTCTCGATATGTTTTACCGCTACGAATCTCGTTTTCACTTCGCCAAACAAAAGGGCACCAGCCAAACGAAGCATGTATACCGCAGACAAAATAACACCCAAACTAGCGATTACTGCCCAAGCCACGTTGTATTTGAACAATGCGGTAAGCATCATGAATTCGCCGATGAAAGATGAAGTCAGTGGTAAAGCGATGTTTGCCATTGCAAAGACGATGAAGAAAATCGCCAAGACAGGATTTACTGTTGCCAAACCACTCATCGATTCGATATCTCTCACATCGTAGCGACGCTCCATTATATCGACAATCAACCATAATCCCAAAACCACCAAACCGTGCGAAAACATTTGGAAAAAAGCACCCGTATAGCCTGTAGCATCGTTGGTGAACAAAGAAATGAAAATCAATGCCAAGTGCGCTATCGAACTGTAAGCAATTATCTTCTTCACATCGATTGCACTAATGGCGATAAACGAAGCGTAGAGAATCCCGATCAGTGCTGGAATCAAGAAATACGGCAAATATTCTGATTGAATTGAGAATAATCCAATGTACCAATTCACCACTGCAAACAATCCCATCTTTGCCATCAAGGCACTCAACACTACTGTAACTGGTGTTGCCGATGTTTTATAGATGGTAGGTTGCCACGTATGGAATGGGAAAATTGGAATTTTGATAACAAAGGCAAACAAAAACAACAAAGCCAGCAAGCTCGTTGCACAATATCTGCTTGCGGTTACCGCTTGTACATCTTCCAATAGAAAAGAGGTTGGCTTCAGGTTGAAACCAATAAAAATTATACCTGCCAACATGAACATCGACCCGAAAATGGTGTACAGAAAGAAAGTCATATTGGCTTTGATTTTATCATTTCCTTTACCCCAGATCCCGATTAAGAAATAGATCGGAATCAAAACAATTTCCCAAAAGAAATAGAATAGGATAAGGTCTTGTGCAAGAAAAACACCGTTGAGCCCGGCAAGTGTAATCAACAATAATCCATAGAACGAATTATTGAATTTCTGTTTGGTGCTTGCCAAATAGCCAAACAAGAGTACATAAACCAAATTGGAAAGAAATACCATCAGACCACCTAAACCTGTAGCGTTGAGTGCGAAATAAGTTTTCAGGTGATTGAAGTTGAACCATTCTACAGCAAAACTCATTTCTTTTGATCCTCCTCTGTAATATAGGTAAGTCATCGCAGCCAACAAAACGCCACCGACAAATGCTCCCAACCATTTCATTGGTTTTTGATTTTTCATTAGCAATAGAATGAGCCCTACAACTAATGGTAAAACGATAAATAATGATAAAAGCATCTTTCCTTATTTTAAAAAATATCCAATAAAAAACAATCCTAATCCGGCAACAATTCCCACGATCATCATCATGATATAGAAACCAACGTTTCCGTTATGTAGCGCTTTCACTCTACTGGCTTCTTTGTTGCTCAACCAACCGATACCCGATACCAAGCGGGCGATACCAGCTTCTTCGATATACCACTTCAACGCATCACCGATTTGTAAAACTGGTACAACTATCGCATTGTGATACAATTCGTCTATATACCATTTATCTGCCATGGCTTTGCTAATACCACTAAATTCATTTTCTGGTCGATTGGTGTAAGTTTTTATCGCCCAATAAATGCTCAACAATACCGCTATGAACAAGGCGCCCATCATGATGTATTCTGTGGTATGCGAAAGTTCTATATTGATGGGATGCACTACACCGCCCAAAAAGTTATTGAGCGAATGGGCATCCTCTGCAAATACTGCTGGTATTCCTATATAACCACCAACAATAGAGAGTACAGCCAAAATTATCAGCGGCAGCGTCATTGGCATTGGACTTTCGTGCGGATGGATGTTTTGTTCGCGCAAATCACCCAAGAATGTAAGCGCGTATAATCTGAACATATAAAAAGCTGTCATGACAGAAACGATAAAGCCTATTGCGTATACAAAAGGATTGGAAGCGAACATGGCAACGAGCATTTCGTCTTTAGAGAAAAAGCCCGACAAGCCAGGGATTCCAGCAATTGCCAAACAACCGACCAGCATTGTAGCGTTGGTGATTGGCATGTATTTTTTCAGTCCGCCCATTTTGGTCATATCTTGTTCGTTGTTCATTCCATGGATTACCGATCCTGCTCCTAAGAACAACAAGGCCTTGAAGAAAGCGTGGGTAAGCACATGAAATACAGCTGCGATATAAGCTCCAGAGCCGATTGCGGCAAACATCAATCCCAGTTGCGATACGGTAGAATAGGCCAAAACTTTTTTGATATCATTTTGTTTCATGGCTATTGTTGCCGTTACCAGAGCGGTAATAATTCCTACCCATTGTATCACGGTCATGGTAATCGGCGCGAAGTCGAATAGAAAATTGAGGCGTGTAATCATAAAAATACCCGCCGTAACCATGGTAGCGGCATGGATGAGTGCAGAGACAGGCGTTGGCCCAGCCATTGCATCTGGTAACCAAGTAAATAATGGCAACTGAGCCGATTTACCGGTCGCTGCTAAAAAGAGTAAAAGGGTAATGCCAGCCAAAACTCCGGATATAGTCTCGGGAGAATGGCTTACAAAATTGTATACAGCCTCTGCCAACGGTTGGTATTCAAAGGTACCAAACTCTTTGTAAATCCAGAACATCGCCAACAAGAAACCAACATCACCAATACGATTCATGATGAAGGCTTTTTTTGCTGCTGCAACATAGTCTGGATTGGTAAACCAAAATCCGATCAACAAAAACGAGCAAAGTCCTACTCCTTCCCAACCAATAAACATCACCACCAAATTGTTCCCCATGACCAACAATAGCATGAAGAAGATGAAGAGATTGAGGTAAGCAAAGAATTTCCCGAATCCTTGATCTTCGTGCATGTAGGCTGCACTGTAAACATGAATCAAGAAACCAACGCCGGTAATGATTAACAAGAACAAGCTCGTCAATGCATCTATCTGAAATGCAAATGGAACACGAAAAGTTGGAATACTGATTAAATCAAATGCCTTGAATACCAATGGTTCTACGCCCTCACCTGTAGGGACATTGAAAAAAACCAAAATCGATAAAATGAAACTGAACAAAACAGCTCCTGAACCAATGAAAGCGATGAGACTTTTTGGTAAATTATTTCGTCCTAAACCATTAATAAAGAATCCAATCAACGGAATGAGTGGAATTAACCATATATACTGTGCCATAAATTAATTCTTTAAACGGTTTAATAAATTAATATCCACATGATAAACTTTTCTAAACAAGAGTATAATAACAGATAATCCAACGGCTACTTCTGCCGCTGCCACAACCATAATGAAAAACACCATGAGCTGAGCATCGGTACCAGTCGAAGAGGCTGGATTGAGTTGATGGTGCATCTTCGAGAATGCAACCAACAACAAGTTTACAGAATTCAACATCAACTCGATACACATAAAGAGTACAATGGCATTGCGACGTATCACCACGCCCGTCATCCCTATTGTAAAGAGAATTAATGTAAAAATGATATAATAATTAATCGGTAACATGTATTAATTTTTCGAGTCGTTTTAATCTATTAATTCTTTATCTTTTTTCGATAAAATCACCGCGCCTATCATGGCAGAGATGAATAAGATCGAACTCAATTCGAACGGCAATACATAGTCTGAGTACAGCAACATTCCCAAATTGTGAATTAATCCGATCTCGCCTGTTCCCATTTCAACAGCAGTTGTAGGTTTGCCGTTGGTCGTAAGAATACTGATCGTGAGGATGATGAAAACCAAACACACAACGCCCGCAACAGCCAACTTGGCTGGCGTTCCAAAGGATTTCTTTTCGGAGTTGAGATTCATCAACATCACCACAAAAAGAAAAAGAACCATGATCGCTCCGGCATAAACAATGATGTTGACTACTGCCAAAAATTGGGCGTTGAGTAAGATATAATGCCCACTGATACAGAAAAACGTGATGATCAAATACAAAATCGAGTGAATGGGATTTCTACTGGTCACCATCAAAAGAGCACTCAAAACCGTCAATCCTGCCAAGACATAAAATAAAATTTCTTCTATAGCCATTTAGTTGTTTTTTGGGTGTGGAATTAATAAATCTTCTTTTGAATACACAAAGTTTTTACGATTGAAACTTGGTGGCGGAACCGTTTGCGAAAGATAAACTGCATCTTTCGGGCAAGCCTCTTCGCAGAAACCACAGAAAATACATCGCAACATATTGATTTCGTATTTTGCAGCATATTTCTCTTCGCGGTACAAATGTTCTTCGCCTGGTAAACGCTCGGCCGCTTCCATGGTGATTGCCTCTGCCGGACATGCCAATGCGCATAAACCACAAGCCGTACAATTTTCGCGTCCTTCCTCGTCCCGATTCAAAATATGCAAACCGCGAAATACAGGACTAAAAGGTCTTTTCTCTTCTGGATAATTGATGGTTTGTTTTTTCATGAAAAAGTGTTTCATGGTAATCATCAATCCTTTTATGATGGCAACTAAATAAATACGTTCCCAAAAATTCATTGGGCGACGATCTATTTGTTGTGCTCTATTGGTAATTGCTTTCATAATTTTTTTGTCTCAGCTTAATTGTTTAATAATAAAATGATTAAACCTGTAATCAGCATATTTACTAATGCCAAAGGCAATAATTTTTTCCATCCTAAATTCATCAACTGGTCGTAACGGAAACGTGGAATTGTCCATCTTACCCACATGTAGAAGAAGATAAAGAAACTGGTTTTGGCAAACAATACGGCAAAATGGATAACGGCTGCCCAATTATTCCCGACAGCATCGACCAATTGGTTGTCATTGACAAATGGTATATCGTATCCGCCAAAATATAAAGTTGCTATAATTGCCGATGAGATGAACATGTTGACATATTCTGCGAACAAGAAAAAGCCCATTTTCATCGATGAATATTCGGAGTGGTACCCCCCGATCAACTCGTTTTCTGCTTCGGGCAAATCGAATGGTGTACGATTGGTTTCAGCAAAGGAACAGATCAAGAAAATAAGAAATCCTAGCGGTTGCAAAATCACCATCCAATATTGATCTTGCTGGTAGTTTACAATGTCGCTCAATTTCAAAGATCCGGTAATCATCAAAACCGTAATCAGGGCGATACCCATAGGCAATTCGTACGAGATAATTTGCGATGCGGCACGCAATCCTCCCATGAGCGAGTATTTGTTGTTCGATGCCCAAGCCCCGATCATGATGCCATATACGCCCAAACTCAAAACGCCCAAAATGTACAAAAATCCAATGTTGACGTCGGCAATTTGGGGTACGACTAGGCGATCACCAAATTCGAACGGTGTACTCCAAGGGATTACAGCGCCCGTCATACAGGCTACAATCATGGCCAATGCTGGTCCAAGGATGAATAAAAATTTATTAGAATCTTTAGGTACGATTTCTTCTTTAGAAAATAACTTCAATCCATCGGCAAGCGGTTGCAACAAGCCAAACACTCCCGCTCTGTTGGGACCTAAGCGATCTTGTAAGAATGCGGCAACTTTACGTTCTGCCCAAGTAGAATATGCGGCAACGCCCAATGCGATCGCAATCAACAATCCTACTAATGCTAATTTTTCTAAAGAATCAGCGATAAATTCTTCCGTCATGGTTATCAATTATAACTTTTGGTTAATCTTTATAATCTTCACTGGTTGCTGGTCCGTGAATTTTAGAAATATCTCGATTTGGTTCGTTCACCTCACTTACGGTATGGATGTCCAATAATACTTTTGGATCTCGATGGATCACCCTTGGTAAGGTTTCTTTAGGTTTTACCGTTGTATTGAGGTAATGATTGGCGCGTATCACCGAATCTTTCGCTACTTCTGATGGTTTTTCTAAAATCCAATCGTTGAGGTCTTTCTTCTCGAAACGGCATGTATTGCAAATCCAATCTTCGACTTCGTTCCATTCGTTTTTGCGAGCTGTCACCCGGAAGACTTCATTACCTCTGAACCAGATTTGAGCCTTACCCGAACAAGTTGGGCAATCACGATGCGCGTCTACTGGTTTCAGAAACCAAACGCGATTTTTGAATCGGAAAGTTTTATCGGTCAAAGCTCCTACCGGACAAACATCTATCACGTTTCCGATGAATTCGTTATCCAATGATTTTCCTAGATAGGTCGAAATTTCGGCGTGATCTCCACGGTACATTACGCCGTGTTCGCGACATCCTGTGATCTGATCTGCAGTTTTCACACATCGATAACAGAGGATACAACGATTCATGTGCAATTGAATGTTGGGCCCTAAATCTTCTGGTGCAAATGTACGGCGATCAAAATCGTATCGTGTTTCTTCTTTCCCATGTTCGTAACTCAGATCTTGTAGTTTACACTCACCAGCTTGGTCGC
The DNA here is from genome assembly GCF_900089075.1 of Vaginella massiliensis. GTDB lineage: Bacteria > Bacteroidota > Bacteroidia > Flavobacteriales > Weeksellaceae > Weeksella > Weeksella massiliensis_A. The sequence continues at coordinate 1,254,047 of NZ_LT593746.1, read as the reverse complement.
ATACTGGGCAATCTAACGGATGGTTTAGTAGTAAGAATTCGACAACACCTTCACGGGCTGCCACTGCTCTTTCCGATGTTTTGTTTCCGACAACCATTCCGTCCATTACTGTTGTACGACAAGAGGCTACCAATTTTGGCATTGGTCTTGGATCTACGTCGCTCCCTTTGGTTACTTCAACCATACAGGTTCTGCAATTTCCGCCTGTGTTTTCTAATTTGCCATAATAGCACATTGCAGGCGGTGCTACTTCTTTACCAATTAAGCGAGCAGCTTGCAAGATGGTTGTTCCTGCAGGCACTTGTGTTGTATGTCCGTCAATTGTCACGGTAAACAATTGTGGTGTATTTTCTTCTGCCATAAGATTATGTATTTGCAGGTTCTTGTTTTAATTCGATCGGATCAGCATAATGCGCTAATCCATAGTTTCGTGTTAAACATTCTTCAGGATTCAACACATGCCATTCGAATTCGTCACGGAAATGACGAATTGCAGAGGCTACTGGCCAAGCGGCGGCATCACCCAATGGGCAAATGGTGTTTCCTTCTATTTTACGTTGGATATCCCACAACAGGTCGATATCCGACATTTTTCCTTTTCCTTCGTGAATGCGTTTTAGTAATTTTTCCATCCAACCTGTTCCTTCGCGACAAGGTGAGCATTGCCCACATGATTCGTGTCGATAAAAGCGTGCTAGGGTGTAGGTGTGGTACACGATATCTTGGTCTTCGTCCAAAACTATGAATCCGCCAGACCCCATCATGGTTCCGGTTTGGAATCCACCTTCAGACAAGCTTTCGTAGTTCATGTAACGCGGTTTGCCTTCTGCGGTTCTCAGCAATAAGTTTGCAGGAACAATAGGAACCGAACTCCCACCTGGGATACAGGCTTTCAATCGTTTTCCATTGGCGATTCCGCCGCAATATTCATCAGAATAAATGAATTCTTCTACTGTGATGGTCATGTCGATTTCATAAACACCTGGTTTGTTGATGTTACCACAAGCCGAAATCAACTTCGTTCCTGTAGATCGTCCTACTCCTATTTTCGAGTATGCTTCGCCTCCAATTTCGATGATGGGCACGACTGCCGCAATGGTCTCGACATTGTTGACCACTGTTGGTCTTTCCCACAAGCCTTTCACTGCAGGGAAAGGTGGTTTCAAACGTGGGTTTCCTCGTTTTCCTTCTAAGGATTCGAGCAATGCTGTTTCTTCACCACAGATGTAAGCTCCGCCTCCACGTTGTACATAGATTTCGAGGTCGAAACCTGTGCCTTGAATATTTTTTCCTAACCATCCGGCTTCTTTGGCTTCTTCGATGGCTTCTTCTAAGATTTCTGCTACCCAAGCATATTCGCCACGGATGTAGATGAAAGAGGTGTTGGATCCTAAACAATAGGAAGAAATCAGAATTCCTTCGATCAATAAATGAGGGATATATTCCATCAGATAACGATCTTTGAAGGTTCCTGGCTCCGATTCGTCGGCATTCACGACTAGATGGCGTGGGACACCTTCGGGCTTTGCCAAGAAACTCCATTTCATTCCTGTTGGGAAACCTGCTCCACCGCGTCCGCGTAATCCAGAGGTTTTGACTTCTTCTAGGATTTCGTCGGTTGTCATTTTGAAAGCTTTTGCAGCATTTTCATAACCGCCATGTTCTCGGTAAGTTTGATAGTGTCTTATCCCAGGAACATCAATATTTTTGAGTAAAAGTTTTTGTCCCATTAGGCTAATTTTTTCAATTCTTCTAACAATTCATCTACCTTTTCTATCGTCAAATTTTCGCGATAGGTTTTTCCTAACTGCATCATTGGTGCATAACCGCAGGCACCTAGACATTCTACTGTCTTCAAGGTGAAGAGTCCGTCTGCCGATGTTCCGCCTTCTATGATATCGAGTTTCTTTTTGATGTGCTCGATAATCTGGTCAGATCCTCTCAACATACATGGGCCAGTTTGGCATACTTCTAAAACGTATTTCCCAACCGGATTGAGGTTGAACATGGTATAAAACGAAGCGACTTCATACACCTCTACTGGTAAAATATTTAATACTTTTGCAACATAGTCTAAATGTGGTACATCTAACCATCCGCCAAATTCTTCTTGTGCAATATGCAACAAAGGTATCAACGCACTTTTCTGTTTTCCTTCTGGATAACGTGCAATAAGCTGATTAACTTTATGTTGTGTTGCTTCTGAAAATTGAATTTCCATTTCTTTTTTTACTTAAAATTAAGCATCTAACTCTCCAGCAATTAAATTCAGACTACTCATTGTTATGATAGCGTCTGAGATCATACCGCCGACAATCAATTCTGGATAAGCCTGATAATAGATAAAACATGGTCTACGGAAGTGCAAGCGATACGGAGAACGCCCTCCGTCGGATACCAAGTAATATCCCAACTCACCATTTGCGCCCTCGATTGAATTGTAAATTTCTCCCACAGGCATCTCTACCTCTCCCATAATGATCTTGAAGTGATAGATCAAAGCCTCCATTTTGGTATAAACGTCTTTTTTCAAAGGCAAATAAAAATCAGGTGCATCGGCATGATATAAGGTTGCCTCTTCGCCCTCTAAGGCATTGATTTTATCTAAAGCTTGTCTGATGATTTTCAAACTTTCTTTCATCTCCTGATTGCGAACCTGAAAACGATCGTAACAATCGCCTGTAGTCCCAACTGGAATGATGAATTCGAATTCTTCGTAGCGCGAGTACGGACGAGCGACACGCACATCGTAATCTACTCCTGCTGCTCTAAGGTTTGGACCAGTAAAGCCGTAATTCAAAGCACGCTCTGCCGAAATTCCTCCTACGCCTTGGGTACGGTCCATGAAAATACGGTTGCGCACAAACAGGTTTTCGAATTCTTGCAAAACAGCTGGAAACTCGCTTACAAATCGGTTGATCTTTTCCCATGCTGTGGCAGAAAAATCTCGTTCGAAACCTCCAATTCTACCAATATTGGTCGTCAATCGTGAGCCACAAATTTCCTCGTATATTTCGTAGATCAACTCTCGGTATTTCATCATATATAGGAAACCTGTAAAAGCACCAGTATCTACACCCATAATCGAATTACAAACAATATGGTCGGCAATACGAGCCAGCTCCATGATGATGACCCGCATATACGAAGCGCGTTTAGGCACTTCGATACCAACGAATTTTTCTACCGTCATATGCCATCCTAGATTATTCAGGGGTGCCGAACAATAGTTCAACCGGTCGGTAAGTGGTGTGATTTGATATAGTGGTCTGCGTTCTGCAATTTTTTCGAAAGCGCGATGGATATAGCCAACTGTAGGCACAGCAGATTTGATAATTTCGCCATCGATCTCTAAAATATTTTGAAAAACCCCATGCGTTGCAGGGTGTGTAGGCCCAAGGTTGAGGGTAATTGTTTTCTTTTCTAAGGAACCTTCTGGCAAAGTTACGTTCGCGTTCTTTTTCGTTTTTACTTTTCCCATTGCTTAACCTTTGATATTCATATTACCGTAATTGAACGATCCGCCACGACCAAACATTTCATCGTCTTTGTCTCGACGTGTCTGATCTTCTAACGGGAACTCTTTTCGTAACGGATGGTAATCCATCTCTTCTACATTCATCACCCGAATAAGGTTTGGATGACCGATAAAATTCACCCCAAAAAAATCGTAACATTCGCGTTCTAGCCAGTTGGCTGTTTCGAATAATTTGGTTGCGGTAAAAATATCTGGTTTCTTGATATCCAAAGCAAAATTCAATCGGATGTGTTGATTGCGATACATATTGTACAGAAGGTAGCTTACCTCTAATTCTGCTCCTACATGTTTTGGATAATGTATCGCTGTGAGATCGGTAAGAAAGCGAAAGGCTAAATCATCTTCATCATACAGATATTGTATAATTTTGAGGTTGAAATTTTTATCTGCATAAGCCTTTAAGATACCGAAATGCTCTTCGAAACCGAAAATTTTATCTTGAAATTTTTGAACTAAACGTTCCTGTAATTGTGCATTTTCCATTCGTTCAAAAAAATTATTTAATTCCGTAACTAGTCAACAACTCTTGATACTCTGGCGAACTTCTGCGGCGAACGCTTTCGGTTTCAACCAATTCTTGTATACGCATCACGCCTTCTATGATTCCTTCTGGTCTTGGCGGACAACCTGGCACGTAGACATCTACTGGGATCACTTCGTCTATCCCTTGCAACACCGAATACGTATCGAAAATACCTCCAGAGCTGGCACAGGCTCCAACTGCAATCACCCAACGTGGTTCTGCCATTTGGATGTACACTTGCTTCAAGACTGGCGCCATTTTTTTAGATATTGTTCCCATCACCATCAACAAATCGCACTGGCGAGGCGTGAAGGCTAAACGCTCTGAACCGAATCGAGCCAAATCATATTTAGAACCCATTGTCGCCATGAATTCGATTCCGCAGCATGAAGTAGCAAAAGGCAATGGCCAAATTGAGTTCTTACGTGCAAGTCCCACAACTTTGGACAATTGCATCGTCATAAACCCTTCGCCTTGATAACCTTCTGGCAATTCGTCTATCACCTTTACATTGGTGTTGTGCGTAACTGGTCTTCTATTATGAATCATTTGTTTTGTTTTTTAATTGATTAACATCGTTTTACTTTTCCCAACGTAAGGCTCCTTTTTTACGAGCGTATGCATACATGGCAAAAAAGAATCCGACAAAAGTTACGACTGCAGCAAAGCCTTCCCATCCTAATTCTTTGAAATTGGCGGCATAAGGATAGAAGAAAATGACTTCTACGTCGAATAATACGAATAAAATTGCTACTAAAAAATATTTAATCGCGAATGGTTGCCGAGCATTCCCGACCTTCTCTATCCCCGATTCGAAATTTTCTAATTTCTCGTCTGTCTTGCGAGAAGGACCTAAATAATGCGTTGCAACAATCGTAAAAGCAACAAAAAGAAAGGCAACAACAAACAATATTATAATTGGAATATAATCGTAAGAGGTTTCCATAAGTTCTAAAATTTACACACTTCTGTTTTCAATGCGTAAAAATAGACAATTATAATTTTTCTACCTAATGTCTTTTGTTTGGCATGAAATTTTCTAATCCCAATCTTTGGCTCAATTTTCCTTAAACCGCCTTGCTTTATCTCCTTCCAATCTGGCCTCGGTGTTTTTTAACAGTTTGTAAAGATATTAGGAAATAGATAAAAAGCACGCCTTATTATTATTGATTCAACATTTTTTGGAAAGAATTTAAAGCAATCTCAATATTTTCTACCTTGTCCATCTTCAACATCAGGCTTGGTAATTCATCAGAATTTTTAGCTGGTTTTTCTTTAAAATTGATGTTTTGAGGATTCGACTGAACGTAATTTAAAATTGTTCTAAATTTATCTGACTGGAAAAATCCGCCTTGTGGTTTGTTTACAAAATAGCCGGTGAGTTTTCCATTTTTCAGTACAACGCACTCAAAGCCTAATTCTTTTGCCAACCACTTTAATCGGATCGATTGCACCAGACTTTTCACCTCTTTTGGCATCGCTCCAAAACGATCTTCGAGGTTGAGCACAAAGGTCTTCAGTTGCTCTTCATTGTCGATTTCTGCCAATTGTTTGTACAACGCCAGTCGTTCTTCTACATTGTTCACATAATCATCTGGAATCAGAATTTCTAAATCGGTATCGATTTGCACCTCGGAAACAAATTCCAGAATGTCCGACTTGTTTTCCTCTTCGAACAAATCTTTGAAATCTGTTGACTTCAGCTCTTCTATAGCTTCGTTCAGAATCTTTTGATAGGTATCGAATCCGATATCCATCATAAATCCGGTCTGCTCGGCCCCCAAAAGATTTCCAGCGCCACGAATTTCGAGATCCTTCATCGCGATATTAAACCCAGCTCCTAAGTCAGAAAATTGTTCTATTGCTTGCAAACGTTTTCTTGCCTCATTGGTCAGTACCGAAATGGGTGGTGCAATCAGATAACAAAAAGCTTTTCGGTTGCTTCGCCCCACTCTACCTCGCATCTGATGCAGATCGGCCAAACCGAAATTCTGTGCTTCGTTGATGAAAATAGTATTGGCATTGGGCACATCTAAACCCGATTCTATAATGGTAGTCGAAACCAAAATATCGTATCGACCATCGATGAAATCCAGCATGATGGCTTCGAGCTGTTTTCCATCCATTTGTCCGTGTCCGGTTGCTATTCGTGCATCCGGAACAAGGCGTTGCAACATCCCGGCAACTTCTTTCAGATTCTGCACGCGATTATGGATAAAATAAACTTGCCCACCACGCTGCAATTCGTACATCACCGCATCGCGTATCAACTCTTCGTTGTATCCTATGAGTTGTGTGTCGACCGGTTGACGATTGGGTGGCGGAGTTTTGATAACCGACAAATCTCGAGCTGCCATCAACGAAAACTGCAGTGTTCTCGGAATGGGCGTTGCCGTGAGTGTCAAGGTATCGATATTCTCGCGTAAGGTTTTCAATTTATCTTTTACACTTACTCCAAATTTATGCTCCTCGTCTATAATCAACAGACCGAGGTCTTTGTATTTCACTTTCGGATTGACCAATTGGTGCGTACCGATGATAATATCTACTCTTCCCGCTTCGAGATCGGCAAGAATTTCGTTTCTCTTTTTGGTGGTTGTAAAACGATTAAGATATTCAATGCGCACGGGTAATTCTTTGAGGCGTTCGCTAAAGGTTTTGAAATGTTGAAAGGCTAAAATTGTAGTAGGCACCAAAACGACCACTTGTTTGCCGTCGACGGCTGCTTTGAATGCTGCTCGTATCGCCACCTCTGTTTTACCAAATCCTACATCGCCACAAACCAGACGATCCATCGAACGCTCCGATTCCATATCGGCTTTCACCTCTTGTGTCGCCTTGTACTGGTCCGGCGTATCTTCATACAAAAACGAAGCTTCTAATTCGGTTTGAAGATAGGTGTCGGGCGAAAAGGCAAATCCTTTCTGAGCTCGACGCTTAGCGTAGAGTTTAATCAAATCGAATGCAATTTCTTTGACTTTGGATTTGGTTTTGTTTTTCAGGTTCTTCCATGCTGGCGAACCTAATTTGCTTATTTTTGGCTCAACACCGTCTTTTCCTCTGAACTTGGAGATCTTATGCAACGAATGGATGTTGACATACAAAATATCGTTGTTCTGATAGAATAATTTGATGCTTTCTTGTTGCACTCCATTGTTCTCTATCCGTACCAAACCGGCAAATTTTCCTATCCCATAATCGATATGTGTTACAAAATCGCCAATCTGTAGGGTGTTGATTTCCTTCAGCGTGATGGCGTCTTTTTTGGCAAACGAGTTACGGAGTTTATACTTGTGGTATCGTTCGAAAATCTGATGATCGGTATAGCACGTCAGCTTGAGTTCGTCGTCGATATAGCCTTGATACAGCGAACCCAAAATCGGGATGTACTGAACTTCTTTGCCAATGTCTTCAAAAATTTCCTCAAAACGCTTCACTTGAGTTTCACTAGAACAAACTAAGGCATTTCGATATCCATTGGCGCTATGATCGTTGAGGTCTTCTATCAGAAAATCGAATTGTTTATTGAACGAAGGTTGCGGTTTGAAAGGTGTTTCGATCGTTTTATCTACGCTAAAAGTTGGAATTGCACAAGATTCTAGCAAGGTAAAACGCGTTACTTCTTGCTGAAATGTTTCCTCGTCCAAAAATAAAGTTTCGGGAGAACTCAATTTTATTTCACCTCTATGCTGTTCGAAATTAGTCTTAGCAAGCGTAAAATTATGTTCTAATTTATTTTTAATCAGCGAAAGGTTATGAGCAAAAACAATGGTATTTTTCGGGATGAAGTTTAGAAAACTTTCCCGATTTTCTTCGAGTAATTTGTTTTCTAAATTTGGTATAATGACAATCTCTTTCACCGTCTGAATCGAGAGTTGAGTTTCGATATCGAAAGATCGAATCGTCTCGACCTCATCACCAAAAAGAGAAATTCGAAAAGGATGTTCGCCCGAATACGAAAACACATCGATGATCCCTCCACGAATCGAAAATTCTCCAGGTTCGGTAACAAAATCCACTTGCCTGAAATGGTAAGAAAATAGCATTTCTCGTATAAAATCCAAACCTAACTCAGATCCTGTTTTGATTTTTAAAGTGTTGTTGGACAATACCTTTTTGGTAACCACTTTTTCGGTCAAAGCATCGGCATAGGCGACCATGATTTTGGACTTTTTAGAGGTAGAAAGCGTGTTGAGCACTTCGGTTCTGATGACCACATTCGCGTTATTGACTTCCTCTATTTCGTAGGGTCGCCTATACGAACTCGGGTAGAACAATACCTGATCTTTCCCCACCAAACTTTCTAAATCATTCAACCAATAAGCTGCTTCTTCCTTATCATCGGTCAATAACAATACAGGACGATGCAGCTGCAAAAACAATTGGGCTACGGCAAAGGACATAGCAGAACCTAGGTATCCTTTGACATGAATTTTTGCAGTTGATTCTGCCTCGCAAGAAGCCACAATATCCCGTACAAAACCTGAGGTTTCGTAAAGGCGAAGTACATTTTCTAAAGTCTTTTGTTCCAAAACGAGACAAAGATAACTAAGTTTTGAAAAAACGTAAAACCTAGAAACAGTAAAAAAAATCCTATTGAAACCATAGTTTCGATAGGATCAAATTAAATATTTTAGAAAAATTCTAGTCGAGCGAATCTACCACTACCGAAGTAGAATCTACAAGCTCGACAACCACTGGTTTTATTGCGTTTGAGTAGTCCACAATTTTGGGTAATTTATCTATCGACTTCACTTTGAAGACTTCGGTACCTTCTGCCCCTTCATATTCTACGTTGTAGGTTGCGATATAGGTTTTATCGGATCCAGAACCTTCTTCTTGGATATTATCTAGGTTGTAAATATTGACATCACCGAAGTCTGCTTTGGCTTTTTTGAATGCTGTATCGTCAAAATTATGTACATATTTTGCCAAAGAATCGTCGAGTTCCATCGTTCGGTAACGGTAGGCATGCTGCACCGCCGATTCTACTTTGTAGTGGGGCAAAGTCCCAGCATCGGTGCATGATAAAATTGACAATAAGACAAAAATAACGAATGATAATTGTAAAGTCCTCATAGTAAATTGTGTTTTAAAGTGATATCTGAAACCAATCTACAACATTTTTTCTACATTACCAAATACTTCTTCTTAAAATTAACGATTTCTAAACTTCCAACTTTAGATAAAACCCTTCATGGCTACGAACATTCAAAACTCGTCCGTTATGGAAAATCAAATACTGCCCTTTAATGCCAACTAATTTTCCTTCGACGCTTAAATCTTTTTTTAGGTTTACCGATTTTATTTTGGTTGGATATTGCAACACGGGATATTCGAAGGCGTAAATTTGAGGTTCATCAACCAAAAAAACTTGCTGATCTTCTGGCACAAATTGTTTTACCTTTTCGAATTCGGCAATCAAATCAACCTCTTCGAGCATGTTTTTCAACATTTTTTGGTAATTGGTTTTGTCTGCCAAATGTGCTTTGAGTGCAACTTCTATCACACCGGCTTGATAGCGGTTTTCTGTACGCGCCACCACCAACGCAAACGAAGCGCCTTGATCGATCCAACGCGTCGGAATTTGGGTCTTTCGCGTCACGCCAACTTTGAGCCCAGCCGAATTTGCCAAGTACACAATATGAGGCTGCAACTCGAATTTCATTTCCCACTCCAAATCACGTTGTTCGATTCCTAGATGAGCTGTAGACAATTCTGGACGAATGATACTCTCGTTGGCTTGGGGTAAGGTAAAAAAGCAATTCTTGCAATACCCCATGCGAAATATTTCTAGGTCTTGGTTGCAACCTAAACATTGGTAGTGGTCGAAACGCAATCGCACATCTCGACCAATCAATTGATTCATCGCAACAAATTCAGACGAAAAGTCGAGATAATACTGAATAGGATTTGCATCTTCTGTAATCATTTTATGGATTTGTCCTTCGAACATCATAATTGGAGATTCTTTTTATTAAATTTGTGAGTAAATCTACAAAATTAATAGCGAATGGGAATTGTAAATAAAGTGATGGAAATAATGATGCGTAGCCGTATGAAAGTGATTGAAGAAAGTATCAAACATCCTTTTCTTACCCAACAGCAGGTATTATTCAACAACCTAAAAAAAGCTAAACATACCATTTACGGAAAAGAATTTGGTTTCGAAGACATCAAAACCATAGACCAGTTCCAAAGCCAAGTTCCGATGGTGAGCTACGAAGAGTTCGAACCTTATATAGAATTGGCGCGTAGAGGCGAAAAAGATGTAAGCTGGAATGGTAAAATAAAATGGTTTGCCAAATCATCGGGCACGACCAATGCAAAAAGCAAATTTATCCCCATCAGCACAGAATCATTAGAAGATTGCCACTATGCGGCGGGCAAAACCATGTTTGCATTATATTTGAATGCAAATCCAGAAACAGAAATTTTTACCCACAAAAATTTGAGAATTGGCGGAAGTTCTGAATTGTATCAAAAATACGAAACCCGATTTGGGGACCTCTCAGCAATTCTTATCGACAACCTTCCGTTTTACGCCGAACTGAAAAATATTCCAAACAAAGAAATATCGCTGATGTCGGATTGGAATGTAAAAATGGATGCCATAATACGAGCGAGCAAAAACGAAGATGTCGGGTCGCTTACTGGCGTACCATCGTGGATGTTGGTCGTTTTGCAAAAAATGCTGAAAGAAACCAACAACACCTATTTAGACGATCTTTGGCCAAATATAGAAGTCTTTTTTCATGGTGGAATAAGTTTCAAACCCTATGCCGACAATTATGAATTAATTACCAAAAAATCGCTGAACTATTTTGAAGTATACAATGCTTCGGAAGGTTTTTTTGGCATACAAGATCAATTGCACTCTAAAGACTTGTTGCTCTTGCTCAACAACGGAATTTTTTACGAGTTTATTCCCATGGAAGAATTCCACAACGACAATCCTCGAGTCCTCACCATAGACCAGGTAGAAGTTGGAAAAAATTACGCCATGATCATTACGACAAACGGCGGACTTTGGCGATACATCATCGGCGATACGGTTCGTTTCACTTCTACCACTCCGCATCGCATTGTCATTACAGGGCGCACCAAACATTATATAAACGCTTTTGGTGAAGAATTGATGATCGAAAACGCTGAAGAAGGTTTGAAACAAGCCTGTATGAAAACCAATGCCATTATATCAGAATTCAGTGCGGGTCCTATTTTCATGACTGGAAATGAAAAAGGTGCGCATGAATGGATCATCGAATTCGATAAAAATCCAGATGATTTCGATCTGTTTGTCGAGACTTTGGACAAAACCTTGCAAAGCATCAATTCGGATTACGAAGCAAAGCGTTTCAACAATATGACCTTGAATCTGCCAGTAGTGCATCGAGCAGCACGCGGATTGTTTTTGGAATGGATGAAATCTCGTGGAAAACTGGGTGGCCAGAACAAAGTTCCTCGCCTTTCCAATACTCGAGAATTTATCGATCCTTTGCTGTTGTTAAACGCTCAGATGAACATCAAATAAATCATAATCGCATCGAGCGAAATGTAATCAAACACACAATTCGACCTGTTAGATGGCGTTACCAAATAGATAATAATTTTTATCCCAATTATTCGGTTTTTGGTTGTCAATCCCTAGATAAATTAGATAACCTAAGCGAGGAAACAAAAAAAAATCAACCTATGAATAAAACGGCTGCTGTAAACCAAAAATTTCATCAGAGTGTAGAAAATAAATACCAAATCTACAACAGTCTGTTTATGAATCTTCCCTACGAAAATATGTTCAACATTGGCTCGTTGATTCCGTTTTTGTACGAAGAAAGTAAATTAGGCTTTGAAAGTGGAAAATCTCCAGAAGAAATTATCCATCATTTTTTCGAGAAATACACCGACATCCAAAACGAAGCCGAACGACTAGATTTGATGTTTCGGATGATTCAATACATCGAACGACAAGTGGTATTGTTCGACAGTATAGAAGACGCAGCCTTTTCTAAGCTTTTTCCTGCCAACGGCAAAGGAAGTTTGGAAAGTATCTATTTGATTGCTTTGCAACAAGGTAAGCTCGAAAAAGTAAAATCGAAAATTCAAGATTTTATTACCCGAGTTGTTTTCACAGCGCATCCGACACAATTTTACCCGACCGAAGTGCAACAAATCATTCAAGATTTACGCAATGCGATTCGTGAAGATTCGGTGAGCAAGATCGATTTGCTGTTGCAACAATTAGGTCAAACCCCATTTTTCAACGAGCAACGACCAACCCCATACGACGAAGCTTTATCGATTATTTATTACCTGAAAAATGTTTATTACCATGCGATAAGTGATTTGAATCAGAAAATAAAAACAATATTCTTTCCGAACGAAGAATTGCAATCGCCAATAATACAGCTCGGTTTTTGGCCAGGAGGGGACCGAGATGGAAATCCATTCGTTACGTACGAGACCACCAAGAAAGTAGCCCAAACATTGCGAACTGCTCTTCTAAAAAATTATTACGACGATGTAAAGTTTTTGCAACGCAGGCTCACTTTCAAACAAGTAAAAGAGCCATTAAAACAACTTAGAGATCGCATTTATCACGATTTATACCGTGATGAAGGCACTTTGACCTTAGAGGAAATCAAAATGCGTTTGGCACAAGTACGCCAGTTTCTCATCGAATTTCATAATGGAATTTTTCTATCGCTGCTTGATGAATTCATTCAGAAAATTCACATTTTCGGATTGCATTTTGCCTCCTTAGACATCAGACAAGACGCACGTGTACACGAAAATATTGTGTGCGAAATTGTAGAACATTATACCGGAATCAATCTCGAGGATTTGGAAGAATCGGAACGAATAGAGTTGATGATCAACCCAAGTTTTACTGTAAAAGCAGAAGATTTTACCAATCCCCTCATTATCGACACGATAAAAAACATTCGACAACTGAAACAAATACAGACTCTGAATGGTGAATTGGGGACGCATCGATACATCATCTCCAACTCTGAAAACCTTTTCGATGTACTGAATGTGATGGCTCTTTTTCGGTTCTGTGGTTACGCATTAGACGAAATTCATTTCGACATTATGCCGCTTTTCGAAACCATAGCAGGTATGGAAAATGCTGAACAAACGATGGAAAAACTCTTTACACTTCCCGTTTATGTAGCACATCTGAGAAGGCGAAAACAAGGACAAAGCATCATGCTTGGTTTTTCTGACGGGACCAAAGACGGTGGATACATCAAGGCAAATTGGGAAATTTACCGCACGAAAGAAGTCCTTACGCGGATTTCACAAAACCATGGAGTGAAAGTAATCTTCTTCGACGGACGAGGTGGTCCACCAGCAAGAGGCGGAGGAAAAACCCACGAATTTTACGCAACACAAGGCAAAACAATCGAAAACCACCAAATACAAATCACCATACAAGGGCAAACTATCACCTCGAATTATGGTACTCTCGAACAATCGCAATACAACTTCGAGCAACTCTTTACGGCAGGTATCATTGCCTCGGTTTTTGACGAAGATTTGTTGGAAATCGACCACGATCAGCGATTGCTTATCGAGGAGTTGGCAAACATCAGTTATCAACATTATAGCGAGCTCAAAGCTCATCCGAGTTTTCTACCCTATTTAGAAAACATGAGTACGCTCAAATACTATGGCAACACCAATATCGGCAGCCGACCGAGCAAAAGAGGTAACGACGAAAGAATGAAATTTGAAGATTTGAGGGCCATCCCTTTTGTTGGATCTTGGAGTTTGTTGAAACAAAACATCCCAGGCTATTACGGTGTTGGCTACGCACTGCAAACTATGAAGCAACAAGGACGATTGGATGAGGTGAAAAAACTTTTCAGAGAGGTAGGTTTCTTCAGAACTTTGATTTTGAATAGCATGATGTCGATGCAGAAAACATATTTTCCGTTAACGGCTTATATGAAAGACGACCCAGAATATGGCGAATTTTGGAAAATGCTCTACGATGAATACGAATTATCGAAAGATCTGAGTTTAGAAGTTTCGGGATTGCAAAGTCTGATGGAAGACGAACCCATCAACCGAGCTTCTGTCTTGATGCGAGAAAAAATAGTTTTACCTTTGCTTACCATTCAGCAATATGCGTTGGACAAGATTCATCGAAATGCAGATTTGAAAAGTGCATACGAAAAAATGGTAACGCGAGCGTTGTTCGGAAACATCAACGCAGGTAGAAATTCGGCATAATCGAGATGGAAAAAATTATTTTGGGAATAGACCCTGGGACAACCGTTATGGGATTTGGTTTGATCGAAGTAAAAAGCAACAAGGTGAAATTGATTACTTTGGACGAATTACTGTTGCACAAACTGCCCAACCATGAAATGAAATTGAAACGGATTTTCGACAAGACGCTTTCCATAATCGACGAATATCATCCAGATGAGTTGGCGATTGAAGCTCCGTTTTTCGGGAAAAACGTACAATCGATGTTGAAGTTGGGTCGAGCACAGGGGGTTGCTATGGCTGCGGGTTTGTATCGCGAGGTTCCCATTACAGAATATTCTCCTAAAAAAATAAAGATGGCGATTACTGGTAACGGAAATGCGTCGAAAGAAATGGTCGCGGGAATGCTGAAAAATTTGCTCGGTCTGAAAGAAATTCCGAAAAGATTGGATGCTACCGACGGGCTTGCCGCTGCGGTTTGTCATTATTTGAACATGAACGCTTTGGGAAGCAAACAAAAAAGCTATTCGGGTTGGGATGCATTTCTCAAAGACAATCCGAATCGGGTAGGATGACGATCTCGATTCGCGTGAGGGATCGAAGGTTTGTTTGAGCTCTTGTGCTGGAGCCCAGCGAAAGCACAAAGCGAGACCGGAGAGCCCGACCGAAGGGCACGCCCAAAATCTACTCCACCTCGTTATCTTCGTGTGTTACTTTACGCCTTTTTGCCAATTTGGTCGGACGTATCTCGAAATGATAATATTCTGCATACACCTTGGTGAATTTCGCTCCGAAATACATGATGGTTGCATTGTAATAGATATAAAGAATGAGGATTACCACCGAACCCGCAGAGCCAAAAATGGTATTGTACTTGGAAATTGACAGGTAATAATGGATGAAATATTTAGCAAAAAAGAAAAATGCCCCTGTAACAAATGCGCCCACCCAAATTGGTTTCGCTTTTACTTTTATATCGGGTAAAAATTTGAATAGCAGAAAGAAGACGATGACCGACAATAAATAAGAAAAAATGTTGTTGATCACCAAAAAGGTGGAGGCAGAAATGGTTTTGTCTAACTCTAATAGTGCAAAGAGATCTTCGCCAAAACGCATCATCACACTACTGACAAGGACAGATGAAAACAGCAAAATGCCCATTGCCATAATGAATAAAAAAGAGACACCTCGATTGGCTAAAAACTTGAGAAAGGCTTTTTTGGGCACTGCCTCTACATGCCAAATGAGGTTGAGGCTGTCTTGCATATCGGTGAGCATGGTGGTTGCACCAAAAACCAACACCCCGACACCGAGGTAGAGAATAAAATTACTATCACCCGAGATGGTAGAATTTGCCACGAAATTCTGTATTTGCAAGGCAAGATCTGAACCGACCCATTCTTTGATTTCGTAATACAATCGGTTCTCAATTGCTTCTTTTTTGTAAAACAAACTCGCCAACGATATGATAATCAGAATTATAGGTGAAAGAGAAAACAAGGCGTAATAGGTAAGTGATGCACTCATTTTCATCACTCGATCGTCAGAAAATTCTGTAATGGTTTGTTTAAATATTTGAAAAATCGCTTTGAGCATTTGCATGTAACTAAATTAATGAAAAAAGGCTATTCTTTTTCGAATAGCCTAAAATTTTATCTTTCGGATGGTATTATACCAACATCGTTACCGGATTTTCGATATACGATTTTAAAGTCTGTAAAAACTGTGCTCCAGTCGCACCATCAACTGTTCGATGGTCACAAGCCAACGAAAGCTTCATGGTGTTGCCAACGACAATCTGCCCGTTCTTCACCACTGGTTTTTCGATGATTGCTCCTACCGATAAGATGCACGAGTTGGGTTGATTGATAATCGATGTAAACGATTCGATACCAAACATTCCAAGATTCGATACAGAAAAAGTTGATTTTTCCATTTCGTCCGCTTTCAGTTTGCGATCTCTTGCGCGTACGGCATAATCTTTTACCTCTGCAGATATTTGAGAAAGCGATTTCTGATCGGTATTTTTTACCACCGGCACCAATAATCCGTCTTCTACTGCTACCGCTACACCAATATTGATGTCACCATGCTGAATGATTTCGGTGTCGGTCCAAGTAGCATTCACCGCTGGGTGTTTGCGCAAAGCCATTGCAACTGCTTTTACCACCATATCGTTGAACGATACTTTGGTATCTGGCAGAGCATTCATGTATTGGCGAGCCGCTATGGCATTGTCCATATCCAACTCGATATTCAAATAATAATGAGGTGCGGTAAATTTGGATTCGGCCAGACGTTTTGCAATCACTTTTCGCATTTGCGAATTCGGAATTTTCTGGTCTTCACCAGAAGTATATACCGTTGTTGCTTTGGCAGAAGACGCAGTAGATTCTGCAGTTACAGTTGTAGATTTGAATGCTTCTACATCTTTACGAACGATGCGTCCGTTGTCACCAGAACCTTTTACTTGCGCCAAATCGATTCCTTTTTCTTTGGCAATAGATTTTGCCAAAGGGGAAGCAAAAATACGATCGGTTGAAGTGTTTTCTGCAGTCGCTACTTCGGTGTGCTTGGTCTCTTGGGTTTTATCTTTTGGAGCCGCTTCTTCTTTTACCTTAACGGCATCGTTTTTCGATTGACCACCTCCGTTGATTAGAGTAGAAACATCGGTGCCTGCTTCTCCAATGACAGTTAAAATGGTATCTACTGGTGCAGATTCGTTTTCTTTTGCTCCTTGGTACAATAAGGTTCCGTCGAATTCTGATTCGAATTCCTGAACTGCTTTATCGGTTTCGATTTCAGCCAAAATATCTCCTTCAGCAACTGAATCGCCTACGTTTTTGTGCCATTTCACGACTGTTCCTTCTTCCATCGTATCGCTCAGACGCGGCATGGTGATCACGTTTACATTGTCTGGAATTGCTGCTGTGGTATTCGATTCAGACGTTGCTTCTTCTGTCACAAGGTCTTGATCTTCTTTTACTTCTGTAGGAACAGATGCTTCCGTTTTTGCTGTATTTCCACTGGTAAGCCCCGAAATATCTTCTCCTTCTTCTCCTATAATAGCCAGAATCGCATCTACGGGCGACGGTTCGTTTTCTTTAACACCTTGATATAATAAAACGCCATCAAATTCTGATTCGAATTCTTGGATTGCTTTATCTGTTTCAATCTCTGCTAAAATATCTCCTTCAGAAACCTTATCTCCTACATTTTTATGCCATTTTACAACAGTTCCTTCTTCCATTGTATCGCTTAAGCGTGGCATGGTAATAATTTCAGCCATAATCTAGTTGTTTTCGTATTTATCTAAATAAGGATATTCTTGATCGGTGTAAGTGTATTTATACATCACATCATCTTCTGGATAAGGAGAATTTTCGGCAAATTCTGCACATGCTTCAACTTCTTTTTTTACCTCAGATATGATGGCATCCAACTCTTCTCGAGAAGCCCAGTTGTTATCTAAAATTTGTTTTTCTACGTGAAGTATAGGATCTTCTTGTTTGTACTCTTCGACCTCTTCTTTGGTACGATAAGGTTCTGCATCTGACATCGAATGACCTCTATATCGGTAAGTGCGAATGTCTAAAAAAGTAGGACCGTCGCCTCT
The DNA here is from genome assembly GCF_900089075.1 of Vaginella massiliensis. Classification (GTDB taxonomy): domain Bacteria; phylum Bacteroidota; class Bacteroidia; order Flavobacteriales; family Weeksellaceae; genus Weeksella; species Weeksella massiliensis_A. The sequence goes on along the minus strand of NZ_LT593746.1, from coordinate 1,236,149 downwards.
GCGCGCACGTTCGATAGCTTCGTATGCGGCTTCTGCTACTTTTACCGGATCCATTCCGTCTACTGCAAACGAAGGCATTTCGTAGCCTAATCCTAATTTCCAAATTTCTTCATGGTTGGCGGTACGTTTTACCGATGTTCCCATCGCATATTGATTGTTTTCGCATACAAATACTACAGGCAATTTCCAGTTCATTGCCATGTTAAAAGTTTCGTGCAATGTTCCCTGACGTGTAGCTCCATCCCCCATCAGACAGATGGTAACATGGTCTTTGCCATTGTATTTATCTCCGAAAGCCATCCCTGCGCCAAGCGGAATTTGACCTCCTACAATACCATGACCACCGAAGAAATTGTGTTCTTTACTGAAGATGTGCATTGATCCACCCAAACCCTGCGAAGTTCCTGTAGCCTTACCACAAAGCTCTGCCATGATTTGTTTCGGATCTACACCCATTGCCATTGGCCAAATGTGACAACGATATGCCGTGATGACTTTATCACCCTCTTTCATGGCATGCAAGAAACCAGCAGGTAAAGCTTCTTGTCCGTTATATAAATGTAAAAATCCTCTGATTTTCTGTTTCAAGTACAATGAGCGACATTTATCTTCGAAGCGACGCCAAAAATTCATGTCTTTGTACCATTCTAGGTATTTTTCTTTCGTTAATTTTTCCATATTACACTTTTCACTCAACAAAAATAAGTCTTTGCTTGTTATAAGCCAAAATTTAGAGCTCTAAAAAATCATCATCAAAATGCAAGGGCAACAAATCTTTTGCCGATGCTAAAACATGGATTACACCAGTTTTTCCGGCTAAAATAATTTCGATGGGTTGTTTTTGTTTTTTTTCGTATTCCAAAATGGCTTGCCTACACATCCCACAAGGCGGCAATGGTTGGTCTAAATCTTCGGTAGAAACTGCTAATCGTTTGATAACGGCATTTGGAAATTGAGACGAAACATAGACCAACAAACCTCTCTCGGCACAGGTCCCGACAGGATAGGATGCATTCTCTTGATTGGTGCTGGCAAATATCTTCCCGTTTTCTAATTCCAAAGCTGCACCAACATGAAAATTGGAATACGGTACATAAGCTTGTTTCGAGATGGCCAAAGCTTTTTTCAAAACCTCAGCTTGCTCGGCAGTCAACTCATCAACATCTTGATATTCAAGATATTCAAATGAAAATTTTATTTTTTTCATCGACAGAAAATGCTGTTTTTACAATTGATTTTCATTAAATTTCACCTTTTTCATCAGAAGAATAAGGATGTAAATTTAATAAAATTGAGCTGAAATTGACTTTCTTCAAAAAAAATTTATTAATTTAATAAAGTCAAATTCACACATTATTCAATCCTTAAACACGATTCGGTATGTTGGTAAAAGTTTTCGGAAGTGCAATTTATGGTGTTCAATCTAAATTGATAACGGTAGAAGTTAACATCGATACGGGTGTGGGGTATCATTTGGTAGGCTTGCCCGATAACGCTATCAAAGAAAGCAACTTCAGAATCAATGCTGCATTGCGCAATGTAGGCTATAAAATTCCGGGCAAGAAAATTACCATCAACATGGCGCCTGCCGATTTGCAAAAAGAAGGTTCGGCTTATGATCTTACCATTGCAACCGGAATTCTAGCGGCTTCTGAACAAATCGAATGCGACAATATTGGGCGATATATCATCATGGGTGAATTATCGTTAGACGGTTCGCTACGCCCAATAAAAGGTGCTTTACCAATCGCAATACAAGCTGCACAAGACGGCTTCGAAGGTTTTATTTTACCCAAAGAAAATGCAAACGAAGCCGCAGTAGTGAAGGATTTGAAGGTTTTTGGAATCGAAAACATACAAGAACTCATCGATTTTTTTGATGGTAAAAACGATTTGAATCCGCATCGGGTCGATTTAGAAAAAGATTTTAACGATCTCGTCCAACAGTATCCCTATGATTTTGCCGAGGTCAAAGGACAAGAAAATGTAAAACGCGCTATGGAAGTTGCTGCGGCTGGCGGTCACAACATCATTTTGATTGGTCCGCCCGGAAGTGGAAAAACCATGCTCGCCAAACGCATTGCGTCTATATTGCCACCGATGAGCCTTGAAGAATCGCTCGAGACAACAAAAATTCACAGTGTTGCTGGGAAATTGAATAAAAATTCATTGGTTACCTTCCGCCCATTTTCCAATCCGCACCACACGGTCTCCGACGTTGCTTTGGTGGGTGGCGGATCTTACCCTCAGCCAGGTGAAATTTCTTTGGCTCACAATGGAGTTCTATTTTTGGACGAATTACCCGAGTTCAAACGCACTGTTTTAGAGGTCATGCGTCAACCGCTAGAAGATCGAGAAGTTACCATTTCTCGCGCACGTTTTACGGTTACTTATCCTGCCAGTTTTATGTTGGTTGCATCGATGAATCCTAGTCCGAGTGGTTATTTTCCAGATGATCCCAAAAACACTTCGACGCTCGCCGAGATGCAACGGTACATGAACAAAATTTCTGGTCCGTTGATGGATCGAATCGATTTGCATATCGAGGTGAATCCGGTGCCTTTTGACGACTTGTCGGATGAGCGGAAAGGAGAGAAAAGCGAAGCCATACGAGCCCGAGTAATCTGCGCAAGGGCTATTCAATTGGAGCGGTACAAAGGATCGAACATTCATTATAACGCACAAATGGGTTCTAAAGAATTGGATCGGTATTGCAAGTTGGACGAGGCTTCGAAACAGCTCATCAAAATAGCAATGGAAAGGCTCAACTTGTCTGCAAGAGCCTATGATCGAATATTACGAGTAGCCCGAACAATTGCAGATTTGGATCGTTCGGAATCGCTCAACTCGAGTCATATTGCCGAGGCGATTCAATACCGCAGTTTGGATAGAGATCAATGGAAATGAAAAAAGTGGCTGATGCCACTTTTAATCATGATTTGAATTTGTTTGTTTGATTTTCAATCGATTTTCTTCTCTTTTTTGCTCAAATTCTCGCTCTTTGTCTTCACTCACTTTATACGCTTTCAGGATATCGCGCACCAATTGATGACGCACCACATCTTTCTCATCCAAATAAACAAAGCCGATATCTTTCAAACCATCTAAAATCGTCATCGCTTGACGAAGCCCCGATTTTTGTTTCGGTGGCAAATCGACCTGTTCTGGATCGCCTGTGATGATGAATTTTGAGTTTTTTCCCATACGCGTCAAAAACATTTTCATTTGCGCACTGGTAGTGTTTTGTGCCTCGTCGAGAATAACAAAAGCTTCGTCTAATGTTCTACCACGCATAAATGCCAAGGGAGCTACTTCGATTACACTTCTTTCGAGATAAGAGCTGAGTTTCTCGTAATGGATCATATCTTTCAAGGCGTCATAGAGTGGTTGCAGATACGGATCGAGTTTTTCTTTGAGATCGCCAGGCAAAAAACCTAAACTCTCGCCCGCCTCAACAGCTGGCCGAGTAAGAATGATACGTTTTACCTCTTTGTTTTTGAGCGCCTGTACTGCCAATGCAACCCCAGTATAGGTCTTACCAGTACCAGCAGGTCCGATAGCAAAAACCATATCGTTTTTGTGCACTTTTTGCACCAACTCTTTTTGCCCTGGCGTATGCGGTTTTATCATTTTACCGTTTACACCATGCACAATCACATCTTTCAGATTGGTCAAATCTTTCTCTTCTTTGGAATCGGAAGTCAAAATGATTTCGAGATCCCGATTCGTCAATCGATTATAATGCTGAATGTGTTGGATGATTTGTTGTACTTTTTTCTCAAAAACCTTTAGTAAATCTTCGTTTCCGAGGGCGTTGAGTGTTTTATCTCTTGCAACAATTTTCAACTTCGGAAAGTATTCTTTGATTCTTCTAAGATGTTCATTGTTTGCACCATAAAAGTCTTGTGCATTGATCTCGTTGAGTTCTATAATTATTTCTGTCAAAAGTGCTGATTTATTTAGTTGTACTAACACAAAAATAAGCAATATATTTGTTCTCTATTATAAATAAAATGTCAATAATTACATTAACAACTGATTTTGGATACAAGGATTATTTTGTAGCTGCCTTAAAAGGTCAGATTCTTAGTGAGCTCCCCAATGCGAGCATTATTGATATCACACACCAGGTAAGTCATTACGACATCGCCGAAACTGCGTTTATTGTACAGAAATCTTATCCCCACTTTCCGAAAGGAAGCATCCATATCATTGGTGTGAATGCGGTGTTACATCCCAACCAAAAACCAATGTGTTTTTTATTCGATGAGCATTATTTTATTGTGGCAGACAATGGTTTCATTTCGCTGCTATGCGAAGAAAAGTTACCAGACGCAATTTACGAAATTTCGATCAATTCCGAGAAATCGAATAGCATGAATGCTGTAGCAGATATTTTTGTTCCGGTTGCATGTCATTTGGCACGCGGCGGCGTGATATCGCTCATTGGCAACAAACGGAGCACTTATCATCAGTTGACGGGATTGAAACCCATTTATATCGAAGACCGTGTTCTGAGAGGAAACATTGTGTACATCGATCATTTCGGAAATGCGGTAACCAACATCTCTCGCCAATATTTCCAAAGCGTGAACAAAGGACGAGCCTACAAGATTTTTTTACGTCAGCACGATTATTCATCCATACAAGTCACCACGATACACAATCATTACAACGATATGGTAATCGACTACAACAAAGAATCTATTGCCAACGGTAAAACAATGGCGATATTCAACAGCTCTGGCTTTTTAGAAGTTACTTTGTACAAAAGTAATCCATCGCAGAATGGGAGCGCACAACGTCTGATGGGATTGAAAAAAGGAGATGTCATCTCTATTGAATTTACAGTATAACGTTTATGGAACCTTACAATTATTACATATACAAATCATTACACGTCATTTTTGTCGTGAGTTACTTTGCTGGGCTTTTCTATATCGTGCGTCTGATGATTTACCATACCGATGCCCAAAAATTACCTTCGCCAGAAAAAGAAATATTGACCAAACAATATACCTTCATGGAGAAGCGTTTATGGAATATCATCACTGTTCCAGCGTTTGTGATCATGGTCGTTATGGGGATCAATATGCTGTACAAATCTCCTGGTCTATTGAATGCAGGTTGGATGCAATTCAAACTCGGTTTTATACTGCTTTTGTTCGCTTATCATTATTGGTGTTGGAAAACACTGAGAGAGTTTCAGCAAAACATCTTCAAATACACTTCTGTAAGGTTGCGGATGATGAACGAAGTAGCGACCATAATCTTATTCGCCGTTGTGTTTGCCGTGATACAAAAAAGCGGATTCGAAAGGCATTGGCCTTGGGCAATCATTAGTTTTTTTGGGGTTGGAATCATTTTGATGATGATCGTGAAACTTGTAAATCGAAACAAAAAATAATTGGTTATGCTCACCATTCTCAAAAAAGAATTGCAAACTTACTTTTTAGGTTACACGGCTTATATCGCCGCGCTTATCTTCAATGTGGTTTGCGTACTTTTTCTCTGGTTTTTCGATCAAGACTACAACATCTTCAATTCTGGGTTGGCAAGTCTCAACAGCTTCTTTTTCATAGCGCCCTGGGTTCTGATGTTCTTAATCCCAGCCCTTACCATGCGCCAAATTGCTGAAGAGCAAGCCAATGGTACTTTGCTATGGTTATTCACACAACCGATCAACATTCGTCAAATCATACTCGAAAAATATGCCAGCGTCATCATCTTGGTGCTATTCATCCTACTTTTCACCCTTCCCTACCTCAACAGCTTAGAAAAGCTGGTTTTACCTGAACAGAATATCGATTACGGCATCATTTGGTGCGGCTATTTGGGTTTGATTTTATTGGGAAGTTTATTTGCAGCAGTTGGAATTTTCGCATCAAGTCTTACCAAAAATCAAGTCATGGCGTACATATTGGCAATGTTCTTCAACTTTATTTTATTTTTTGGTTTTCAGAGTTTAGCCTCTTATAATTTGATGGGAAGCAATGATTACATCATTCAGAAAACAGGCGCATTTTCCCATTACAATCAATTCTTGAAAGGAATTTTAGACACCAGATCGCTCATCTATTTTGTGGTTGTTTGTAGTCTTTTCTTGATCGGAAGTATGATGATGGTTGAACGAAAAAAAATAGCATAATGAAAAAGTCTGTCCATTATACCATAATTCTCCTCGCGTTGATTGGCGTGTTGATTCTTTCTTTTTTCCTATACCAACGATTCGATTTTACCCAAGACAAACGCTACACCCTGAGCGAAACTTCTGAACGGCTGATGCAAAACCTCGATCAACCTTTGCATATCGACATTTTGCTCGGTGGTGAACTCACTGGAGATTACCGAAACCTGAAAAATGAAATTCAATTTCTGTTGGATGAATTACAAGAGCGAAATCAAAACCTGAGCTATAATTTTATCGATCCGAGCGAATTTTCGGATGCAGAAAAAGAAGAGGCAATGCTGAGCCCAGCTCCGATAAAAACAGACAAAGGCGTACTCAATATCTACCCATACGCCAAGTTAAATTACGCTGGTAAAACGCGTTGGATGGAGGTTTTGGTAAACGACCCATCGGTAAAGTTTGAAGATTTGCCAATGGCGTCAACCGAAAAATTAGAATATTTATTTGCCGATAAAATCGGACAGATAACAACCAAAAACCGAAAAAAAGTAGGACTCATCGTTCATCATGACGAATTACCCGAAAATCAGATCGATGGATTCGGGCGAGCATTGGCCGACAAATACGATGTGGGCGTTTATTTGAATCCGATCATCAACCAAAAAATGTCGTTAGAACCTGTCGATTTAGACAGTTTGAAGAAGTTCGATGCCTTGGTTGTTGCCAAACCTACATTGCCTTTTAGCGAAATGGATAAACTGGTTTTGGATCAATACATCATGCAAGGCGGTCGAATGCTTTGGGCCGTAGAAACAGTTGATGCAGAGATGGATTCTATCTTTCGAAGCGATAAGATTTTGGCGTTTCCTCGAGATTTGAAGTTGAATGATTTCTTTTTCTCTTACGGTATACGACTTCATCCCATGATCATAAAAGATCTAAATGGCGCGCCCATTGTATTGGCTGATGGCGAAACGGCAGGCAATATCAGCTATAATTATTATCCTTGGCCTTATTTCGAGTTGGGCACAAGAGCAGAAGAAAATATCATTACGCAATCGATCGATCCAGTGTTATTTCAGTTTGCAAATCCTATCGAATTATTAGACAATAAAAATATAAAACAAACGGTTTTGCTTGCCAGTTCTAGCCAAACATCGCTGAAACCAGCGCTTAACTTCATACAATTGAACGAAGTAAACATCGAAGATCCTGCCGCATACAACATGGGTAGAATACCGATGGCGGTTTTGTTAGAGGGCAATTTTCAGTCGGCTTATGCCATGCGCTACGAACGAAACGAATTTCCTAATTTCAAAGGACAAACCACTGCAGGTAAAATGGTTGTCATCTCTGATGGAGATGTTTTGAGAAATCAGCTATGGCGTGGAGAACCCATGCGTTTGGGTGAAGATAAATTCTCTATGCGACCAGACAATGCGACTATGCAACCCCGAACATATGCCAACCAAACTTTCTTGATGAATACGATGGATTATTTACTGGGGAATGAAGAATTTTTGAGTCTTCGAAATCGAAAGTTAGAAATCCCAAAATTGAGCGAATCGGCAATCGCTATTGAGAAATCTACCATACAGTGGCAAAATCTATTGATCCCTATCGTTGCCATTGTGTTCTTGGGATTTGGCGCTCATTTCTATCGCAGCAAACGCTTTGCGAAGTAAATGCCTTACGAGCGTCATAAAGAAAACGAACATTCACTTCATAAAGAAGCCGTCTCGTTTATAAAATCGGGACGGTTTTTTTATGATTAAAAAATTGAGGTCAAAAACTAACTCAATTTAATAATTTAGAAAAAGATGAGTTATTATTCTTGTTTACGCACTCATCTTTTTCAGATTATGAGCTAAAGCATGCAATCCGAACTCTAATTCCACTTTTTCAATTCCTTTTAGGGTAAATCTTTTGAAGTTTCGGTTGTGTTTGAGTTGGGCAAATGTAGGTTCGACATCAGCAGTTCTTTGTTTTCTTCTTATTTCTCCGATATCGGATGTGAGAAGTTCTCTTGCTTTTTGTTTGTGGTATTCTAATTTATGGTTCCTTTCTACTGTCCTGTTGTTTTTCCCCTTGAAGCACTGGCTTCTGAGCGGACATCCATTGCAGTTTTTAGCGCTATAACAACTATAGGTTTGCTTATATCCTGACTTTGTTTGGACTTTTCGCTCACCGCGCTTTTCCATACGTTGTCCCATCGGGCATACATAAAAATCTTGCGCTTCATTATAATAGAGTGAGTCTCGTTCAAAGGGTTTGGGATTTTTTCTTTTCTTTGATTTGCCTTGTTCTTGGTCAAAGGTGTTGAACTTTACAAAGGCTTTGATTGCTTTGTCCTCCAAAAGTTCGTAATTTTCTTCACTTCCGTATCCTGCATCTGCGGTGAGTTCTTCGGGAAGCTCATTGTAGAGTTTTTTATGGTTTTCTAAATGAGGTTTTAAAGTATGAATGTCGTTGGTGTCTTGATGTAAGGTATAGTTGACGATGATTTGGTTTTCGGTGCTGATTTGTGCATTGTAGCCGGGTTTTAATTGTCCGTTCTGCATGTGGTCGTCCTTCATGCGCATAAAGGTCGCATCGGGATCGGTTTTGCTGTAGGAGTTGCGTTCTTGTAGTAACTTTTCTTGTTCTTGGTATTTCTTTAAGTTTGGCGCAAAATTCTTTTGGATGTAACGGGATTTGGCTTTTTTCTTTGGATCGTCAGACTTTTCTTTTAGGATTCGGTTGATTTTATCTGCGGCTTGTTGGACTTTTTCAGGATCAAGTTTTTTGAACTCCGGTGGCTCGGGATCTTGGTCTTCTTCATCAGCAACGCACTGCGCGTATTGCCACATATCCTCTAATTGTTTGATCATTTTCTCCCGATTGGTCTTGATGGAATTTCCCCAGACAAAGGTGTATCTTCCAGCTACCGATTCTATTTTGGTGCCGTCTGTATAAACTCGTTTGAGACTCACTAATTTTGCTTCTGCCAAAAGCAATACCACTTGTTTGAAGATGTCTTTGAATACGGCTTTTAACTTATTGCTTCGAAATCGGGCTATCGTATTATGGTCGATGCTTTCTCTACCAGAAAGCCACATAAAGTTTATGTTCTCATTGAGGGCTTTTTCGATCTTTCTACTGGAATAAATATTGTCCATATAAGCGTAAACCATCACTTTGAGCATCATTTTAGGATGATAACTAGGATGACCTTCCCGACTGTAAGTTTCTAAAAGAGGTTTTAAGTCTATCTTCTCAACTACGTTGTTTACGATTCTTACTGGATGATTAGTCGGAATTAATTCTTCTATCGAAGGTGGAAATAACCAGTTTTGTGATTGGTTATATTCTTTAATTCTATAGTTCATTTCGCTGAAAATTAAGTAGTTAAATATAGTGAATTCTATATTAATCACCTAATAATCAATCCATTATTTATATAAAAAAACCGCCTCAGTTGTGAGACGGCTTCTTTTATTTTATTCTGCGTGCATAAATGCTTTTTTCTGTAAAAGTCTTTCATCAGATTCTACATGATCTTCATCTGGCACACAACAATCTACCGGACAAACCGCTGCGCATTGAGGCTCTTCGTGGAAACCTTTACACTCGGTACATTTATCTGGAACAATATAATACACCTCGTCACTTATCGGATCTTGCACAGCATCTGCGTCAAACGTTATTCCATCTACATTTACAATTGTACCACTAAGCGCTGTACCGTCTGCATATTTCCAATCTACTGCCGCCTCATAAATTGCGTTGTTCGGGCACTCTGGTTCGCAAGCTCCGCAATTGATACACTCGTCTGTTATAATAATAGCCATAGCTTATAGATTTAATTCTTAAATTTGCATCACAAAATTACTCATAATTTTTATTAAATATGACATTTGAAGAGAGGATTTCAGCCTTTGATGAGTTAGGTCAGTTTTTTTTATTTTTAGCCGATGGTCGTTTGCCCAATGACAATCAGTTCGCTGCAAAATTCAACTATTGGAAAGCCGAAGCTGAACAGTTGATGATTTCAGCAGAAAATTCAAATCCGTGGTTTACACAAGAAAACATCTCTTTTGCATTAAAAAACTGGGGCGAAGCCTTAGCTGAAAGCAATCTTCGAAATTGGACGCTGAATTTAAGAGCGGTAGAGCATCCAAAAAACATCGGCATCATCATGGCAGGCAACCTTCCGTTGGTGGGTTTTCATGATTTACTTTGTGTTGTTGATGCGGGACATCGAGCATTGATAAAGCCTTCTTCTAAAGACGAAAAATTGTTGCAACTGGTGTGTTTGTACCTCAACAGTATCCATGAAGATTTCGATGATTTGATACAAAAGGTAGAAAAGTTATCGGATTTCGATGCGGTGATTGCTACCGGAAGCAACAATACGGCAAGGTATTTTGAGCAATATTTCGAACATGTGCCGCATATCATTCGCAAAAATAGAACTTCGGTTGCCATCTTGGAAGGGAACGAATCAGAAAAAGAACTGCAATCTTTAGGGGAAGATCTCTTCCGGTATTTCGGATTGGGCTGTCGCAATGTGACCAAATTGTATGTGAGAGACGAAAATCAGCTTCAAGAACTTATCAAAGCGATTTTTCCTTGGGGCGTAAAGTTATTACATCAAACCAAATATGCCAACAACTACGATTATAATCGAGCCATTTACTTGCTGAGCAAAGATGAATTCTACGATAACAATTTTGTTTTATTCAAGAAAGACGCTTCACTTCACAGTCCGCTTGCTGTGATCCATTACGAATTGTACGATGAAGTAGACGCCGTTCTCGAAAGTCTCGATTCGCAACACGATGATATCCAATGTATTGTATCGCATCTACCCTTGAAAAACGGAATCGCATTTGGGCAAACCCAAAAACCAAATTTGGATGATTACGCAGACAATATCGATACTTTACAATTTCTTGTCGAATTGTAATAAATAAAAACGCTGCTGTAGAAAAGTAAAACAGCTGAATTGGGCTCAAAAAAAATCTCCTAACCAAAAGTTAGGAGATTTTTTCTGCTATAAAGCTATCTTATTTTATTTATTTCGATTGAAAAAAGAATCGATAAATTCCATTTTATCAAAGGCTTGCAAATCATTTATCCCTTCGCCTACGCCAATGTATTTTACCGGAATTTTGAACTGATCCGATATCCCGATAACCACACCGCCTTTGGCTGTACCATCGAGTTTGGTCACCGCCAACGAGCTAACATCGGTTGCTTGTGTAAACTGCTTGGCCTGTTCAAACGCATTTTGACCTGTAGAACCATCCAAAACCAACAGCACTTCGTGTGGTGCGTCTGGAATTACCTTTTGCATGACACGCTTTATCTTGGTCAATTCGTTCATCAAATTGATTTTGTTGTGCAAACGGCCTGCGGTATCGATCAATACTACATCTGCTTTTTGTGCAACTGCCGAAGCAACCGTATCATAAGCTACCGAAGCTGGGTCGGAACCCATCGCTTGTTTCACGATTGGCACGTCGGCTCTTTCGGACCAAATCACCAATTGGTCTACTGCTGCTGCTCTGAATGTATCGGCTGCGCCCAACACCACTTTTAATCCTTGTGATTTGAACTGCGCCGCCAATTTGCCTATTGTGGTGGTTTTCCCTACACCGTTCACCCCAACAACCATAATGACAAACGGCGTGTCGCGTTTCGGGATTTGAAAACCATGCGTATCATCTGTCTTGTTTTCGGCGAGCAAGGCTGCGATTTCTTCTCGTAGAATACGGTCTAATTCTGAGGTAGAAACATATTTATCTCTGGCTACACGATCTTCAATTCTTCGTATAATCTTGATGGTGGTCTCTACGCCAACATCCGAAGAGATCAACACTTCTTCCAAGTCATCGAGAACTTCATCGTCAACTTTTGATTTTCCTACAACGGTACGAGATATTTTATCGAAAAACGATTGTTTAGATTTTTCTAATCCTTCATCTAATTTTTCTTTGCTCTCTTTACCAAGAATTTTTTTGAACCAACTCATGTAGCGTCGAAATTTTGATACGAATATAATTAAATAAACACAATAAAAAAAGCTACCCTCTGCGGTAGCTTTTAAACTTTTCTATAATGAAGATGTTGCTTATTTCGAAAAAAAGCTGTTGGCGTCATCTGCATTTACTACTTTCTCTACAAATACGTAAGCTCCAGTTTTAGGAGATTTTACCATTTTGATAACTTTGGTCATTTTTTTAGACCCAGTCTGAAGGGTTGCTACCGTTTTCTTTGCCATTGTCTACAATTTTATTATTTGATCTCCTTATGAATTGTATACCTTTTCAATACTGGGTTGAATTTTTTCAACTCAATACGATCTGGAGTATTTTTTTTGTTCTTTGTCGTGATATAACGAGACATTCCTGGCATACCACTTTCTTTATGCTCTGTACACTCTAAAATAACTTGTACTCTGTTACCTTTTTTTGCCATGGTGGTATAATATTATTTGATTAAACCTTCTTTACGAGATCTTCTCACCGCTTCTTCAATACCTAATTTGTTGATGGTTTTCAAGCCGTGTGCAGAAACTCTTAGCGTGATCCACTCTTCAGTTTCTGGTAAATAAAATCTCTTCTTGAACAAATTCACTTCAAAAGTGCGTTTTGACTTATTATTAGCATGAGAAACATTGTTTCCCACTAATCTCTTCTTACCTGTAATTTGACAAATCTTTGACATCTTTTCTCTTGTCTTATTTTAAACGGAGTGCAAAGTAATGAATTATTTATCACTTATACAACCATTTTGTTAATTATTTTTAAATAATTTTTATTTTCGCTTGAATAGTAGGATTTGTAGGAGGGTGTACGCCAATATAATTCCCATCACCATGATGCCTACCCTTGCAATATAATCGCCAAATTTAGCATAAAAAGTTAACTTTTCATTCATTTTAACATTTCCTTTCAAGGCACCTTTCATTCCGTATGGTAAAAAATCGACCACATCACCCCGCTGATTGACAAACGCAGAAATACCCGAATTTGCCGATCGCACAATGGGTTTGCGTAGTTCTATCGCCCTCAAATTTCCATACAAAAGCAATTGTTTATGCCCTTCTGTGTCTTCCCACCACGAATCGTTGGTCATGGTAAAAATTACATTCGCTCCTTTTTTTGCGTATTGGGTAAGGTATTCTCCAAAAATCGATTCGTAGCAAATCACTGGTGCAACAACTGCTTTGTTCAACGAATTTTTGAAAACAGAAGGTTCTGGCTGTGTGCCCAAGGTTTTCATGGTGCCGCCAAAATTCAGCATCATTTCACCAATTATCGGCTTCAGGAACTTGCGATATGGAAAATGCTCTACCCCCACCACCAGTTTGGATTTATGATAAAATTGTATGCTATCTTGAACATTGAGTTGGATTGCCGAATTGAATGCGTCGTAATACAACAATGTATTTGGATAAAGAGAGGCAGTTTCGGTCGCCAATTCGGGCAATGGATAGATTCGCATCAGCTCTGCACCGGTTACAAAATTCACCTTTGGATGTTGTTTTACCCAAGCTTCAACTTGTTGGATGATGGCATCGTCGTAGATTTTATCTAAAACAAATCCTGGTCCCGAGCCTGGAATGGCAGTTTCTGGACCTACGACAAATTGTGTATTTTCGGTAATTACGCCGTCTGTAAGTTCTATCAATTCTTGATAGATAGTAAATCGATCTTTCTGATATTTTTCGGTATAAGGATCCAATGCTGGTTGCAAAACCACGGCTTCAAGCTCGTCGCCTTGTTCTTCATAAGTGGTATAAATCGCATAGGAAATGCCTATCGGAATTGCAATCCAAAGTCCTGCATATACACCAAGTTTTTTCAGATATCGCACATCTTTTTTGTTGTGATATGCGGTGTAATAATAAAACACAATCAAATTGACGATCAAGACCCAAAGTGTTCCTCCAAAAGTACCCGTAAATTCGTACCACTGCACCCATTGGTAATATTCGGCAAAAACATACCCGAGGTTGAACCAAGGCCAAGTCATTTCCCAATTGAGATGAAATTTTTCGAAAGCCATCCAAACTGCTGGTAAAAACAACATTCCGTACAGATTCCCAGCTGTTTTTTTCACCCAATGGAAGAGTAAAAATACCACACTCATCAGTAAAGTATTAGCAAAAACCGGAATCAGATAGGCGATCCACGAGTTTGCCAATTCACCCTGAGCGTTGTACTGTTTTGCGTAATGCAGCCACCAAATTACAATGGCGTTCCAAATGAGAAACGATAGGAAACTCAATGCGAAAATCTTGATTCCTTTTTTTTGATATTGCGGACGCTGTGTGAGCTGATGTTCGGCCAACAACAACGGAACAAAGCCTACAAAAACGAGCAAAGGAAATCCGTAAGATGGCCAAGCCAAAGACAACAACAAGCCGGTAAGCACCGCATAGGCTATATATTTTTTCATGATAAAATTATAATCCATTTGTAATCGCAAAAATACGGATTCTTCGTTACAAAGCCGTTAAAAAAAATCCGCTCTACAATGGAACGGATTCACTGATAAGCAATGCTCTCGAGCTATTTTTTGTTTTATTTCTAAAAATAAAACCGTTATTTCTTTTTATACTTAACAGATGGCGGCACGAGTTTTTCGTAATTTCCACCATTTATCATCACATCGCGCACAATGCTCGAGCTGATATAAGCCTTTCCAGAATTTGTCAACAAAAACACGGTTTCTACATCGTAATTCGAAATGGCCCTGTTGGTGTGTGCGATTGCTTTTTCGAATTCGAAATCCGAAGGGTTGCGCAATCCTCTCACAATATAGCGAGCATCGTTATTCAGGCAATAATCTATCGTTAAACCCTCGTAAGTGTCTACGACCACGTTTTCGAAGCGTTCGATTGCTTTGCTTATAAAGTATTTCCGCTCTTCTAAGCTGAACATGTATTTTTTGGCAGAATTGGTTCCGATGGCGACAATTATTTTATCGAATAATGGCGCAGCGCGTTCGATGATATCCATATGACCAATAGTGATAGGATCAAATGACCCGGGGAATACAGCTATACGTTCCATGGAGAAGTTTTATTAAGGGCAAAATTCAATTCACTTTCTATCAAATCTTTCATGCTTATGCCAGCATGCTGAGCTTGTTGTGGGAAAATACTCGCTGGCGACATGCCGGGTAAAGTATTCATTTCTAAAAAATAGGGTTCGCCGTTTACAACAATGTATTCTGATCGCGAAAAACCAGTCATGTTCAACGCATCGTATGCTTTGGCTGCAATATTTCTCACTTTTTGTTCGGTTTTGGTATCCAGACGCGCGGGCGTAATTTCTTGTGATTTTCCTTCGTATTTGGCTTCGTAATCGAAGAATTCGTTTTCAGAAATGATTTCGGTAATGCCCAAAACGGTGGTTACGCCATTGTATTTCAGAACGCCAACTGAAACTTCAGTTCCGTCTAAAAAGCTTTCGATCAACACTTCGCGATCTTCTCGAAAGGCTTTGTCCAACGCAGGCTGTAATTCTTCTTTCGAATGCACTTTCGAAATCCCCAAACTCGAACCCGATTTGTTTGGTTTCACAAAACAAGGCAATCCTACTTTTGCCAAAACCTCATCGTGATTCAATTGTTCATTTGCAGCAACATAGACCGATTGGGCGTGTGGAATACCGTATTTGCTAAGCACCGCGATACAGTCTTTCTTGTTGAATGTGATGGCCGATTGATAAAAATCGCAACCGTTGTATTTGATTCCGATCATTTCGAAATAGGCTTGTAAATATCCATCTTCGCCGGGTGTACCATGTATGGTATTGAACACGACATCGAATTTCACCTTTTCGCCATGACGATCAAAAGTAAAATCGCCTCTGTGAATTGGGTATTTTTCTCCATCAATTTCTGCATACCAACCTTCTTTGAGAATCCTAACTCGGATGGGTTCGTATTTCGACTGATCGATATTCTGATAAATAAGCTCACAACTCTTGAGCGAGATGACGCTTTCATCAGAATATCCTCCTGCTACAACAGCCACTTTCAACATATTCCTAAAATTTTATCAAAGATAAAACTTTCGTGAATATATTCAGGACCTGTTTTTTATTTTATATTTGTACTCATAATTCGTTTTTGAATGAAGTTTTTAAAAATTTTAATCAGCTGGAAATTCTGGCTCAACCTGGTACTTATCGGTGCAATAAGTTATGGTTTGTATTTTTTCATTTTTAATATTTGGTTGAGCTCGTACACCAATCACGGCGAAGCCATTGAGGTTCCTGATTTGAAAAATATGAACATAAAAGAAGCCACTGCACGCTTGGAGAGCCTCGGTTTGACGTATGAAGTAGACTCGGTACGTTTCGACCCGAAAGTGAAACCGTTTGCTGTGATGGATTTTTACCCAAACGCTGGTTTTAAGGTAAAGGAAGGGCGAAGAATATTCATCAAATCGAACCCAAGAACTTATGCTCCAGTCGAGTTGCCCAATCTTTTAGGAAAGTCGAAACGTTTGGCGTTTACTCAACTCAAAATCTCCGATTTGGTGATCAAAGATATCATTTATGAACCCGATTTGGCAAAAGATGCCGTTTTGCGTATTTTATACAATGGTAAAGAAATAAAACCCGGAACAGTCTTGCCTCGTTTTGCAAAAATCGATTTGGTATTGGGCCGCGGATTGATGCACAATGTACCCATGCCAAACTTGATAGGATTGGATTTGCAAACGGCTCGTGAGATTTTGAAACAAAATTTCTTCGAGTTGGGACAAATACAATTTTTAGGAGGCACCAACGACACCATCAGTGGACGTATAGTTTATCAATTTCCATTGACCAAAGACCGTTACGACCAAGGTTTGCCAGTTGATATATGGATTTCGACCAAATCTTCTTCAGAAATTGCAAGCGAAATAAGAGCATTGGATCGGGAGTATAAAAACTTCAAAGACGATACCATTAGCGGAAGCTTGTTTAATGATTATCTCGAGCAAAACAAAGTCGAAAAATCGGTGGTCGAGCAACCTAAAGTCGTCACCCCAAGAGAAACCCACACACCTCCAGTAGAACAACCTGAAGGGATTGAAATTGAATAAGATGCAGGAAGATTTTGAAGATTACTTAGAAGAAGTACAACAACATCAATTATACGAACATTTCGCAATAACGGTTGGCAAAGGTCAATCGTTATTGCGTATAGATAAATTCTTGATGACCCGAATCGAGAATGCAACTCGAAACAAAATACAACAAGCGGCAGAAAATGGAAATATATTGGTCAACAATTTACCCGTAAAATCAAATTACAAGGTAAAGCCCGATGATCACATTCAGATTATGCTCGAGAATCCGCCAAGAGAGCATGAAATCATTCCCGAAAACATTCCGCTGACTATCGTTTACGAAGACGATCAAGTTGTGGTAATAGACAAACCCGCCGGATTGGTCGTACATCCAGGGCATGGGAATTATACTGGCACCTTGGTAAATGCGCTTCGATATCATTTCGAAAATTTACCGTCTTTGTCTGCTGAGCTAGAACGCCCTGGTTTGGTACACAGAATAGACAAAGACACCAGTGGATTATTGGTCATTGCCAAAACAGAACACGCAATGAATCATTTGGCAAACCAATTTGCCAATCATACCACCGAACGCTTGTACAACGCCTTGGTTTGGGGAAATGTTGCAGAAGAAAAAGGCACCATTACAGGGCATATTGGGCGACACCTGAAAGACCGTTTGCAGATGGCCGTTTTCGAAGACGGATCGCAAGGCAAACATGCGGTCACTCATTTTACAGTCTTGGAGCGTTTATCCTATGTTACGTTTGTGCAATGCCAACTCGAAACCGGACGCACGCACCAAATCCGCACACATTTCAAACATATTGGTCATCCTCTTTTCAACGATGCTCGATATGGTGGAGATAGAATTTTGAAAGGCACAACTTTTACAAAATACAGACAATTTGTAGAGAATTGTTTTGCAACTTGTCCTCGTCAAGCGTTGCACGCGAGAACGCTCGGTTTTACTCATCCCACGACGGAAGAACGAATGCATTTCGAATCGCCACTGCCACAAGATATGGTACAACTGCTAGAACGTTGGCGAAATTATTCAACCCATTCGACGCAAGCCTTAGAAGATCATACGGCAATTGACCGTAATGCAAAAGAGTTAGAATAAAAATCTTGTAAATCTTGAATGTTTTGGAATTAAGACGTTAAAAATTTTATTACCAAATTCAAAGCGTTATTCGAGACAATGGCGATAAAATCTTCTCGATCCAAATCGGGATAAAAATACTTTTTCGTCAAAAAACATTTTCCATCTGTCACCGAGATCCATACGGTTCCGACCTCTTTTCCGTCTTCTCCTTTACAAGGACCAGCTACTCCGGTGGTTGCAATAGCAATGTCTGTATTAATCAACTGTCGCACACCGCTCGCCATTTGCTCTGCGACCTGTTCAGACACGACCGAATACTCCTCCACCGTTTGCTGCGAAACGCCCAAAACAGAAGTTTTGACCGATGTGGCATACGATACCACCGAACCCAAAAAATAACTCGAACTGCCCGGTATCGAAGTGAGAATCGAAGCGATTGTTCCACCTGTGCAGCTTTCGGCTGTAGAAATGGTGAAGCCTTTTTCTTTTAGAAGATCGCCTAAAATTTGTTGGGATTTATTGGAATGTTCAGAAACCAAATACTTCCCCGCGATTTGTTTAAATTTTTCGATCTGGTTTTGAATTTCATCTTTCATGAATTTTTCATCATAACCCGATGCAGAAAAACGTAGATTGATCGAAGTTCGATTGGGCAAATACGCCAAACTGATGAAATCTGGAATTTCGTTTTCCCATTCTTGGAGCAAAATCGACAAATCACTTTCTGGAATTCCAGTGACCAAAATATTGCGATGCACCACATGAACTGAATTGAATTGCGTACGCAAGCGTGGGATTATTTCTTCGCGCATCAAACCTTTCATTTCGATAGGAACGCCTGGTAAATTGATGATAATTTTGCCGTGAAAATTGGTCCATAAACCAGGAGCCGTGCCGTATCGGTTTTGGATGAAGGTTGATTTTGCTGGAATCAGTGCTTGATCTTGATTCAAATTGTTGAGCTCTTTGGTATATCCTCTCGCAGTAAAAAATTGCTTGATGTTTTCTAAAACCTGCGCTTCTCGAACCAAGCCGCAATCTAAAAAATGACACAAAGCGTTTTTGGTTTTATCGTCTTTCGTTGGCCCAAGTCCGCCAGTAACAATGACGATATCAGAGCTGTCTATCCCACGTTGTAAAGCTTCGACAATCGTAAATAATTCGTCTTTTACAGAAAGGATTTCTTCTACTTCTATCCCAGTCTGATTGAGTTGTTGTGCAATAAAAGCCGAATTGGTATCGACAATCTGTCCGATTAAAATTTCGTCACCAATGGTAATTAGAGTCGCTTTGATTTTCATGCATAAAAAAACTTGCTCCTATAAAGGTAGCAAGTTTTTATGATATATTTTTTTACCTTAAACATCTACTTCTTGATAGTTTTCACCGATTTTGAAATTAGAATACGTAAATCCGAAAGGTAAACCCACTACCGAATTCTTCACACTGCCCATGCTACCTTGTTCGTTGTTCACTTTTTCTTGTTCGATAGAATTTTGTTCGTTTTTAGAAGAATAAAACACGTAATCGATGGGAGCTGGACTTGCATTTTGCTCGATGTTCCATTTTCTGTTTTCCAAATCTGGAATATGATCAAAATGTTTTTCTAAATATTCATCCGTAAATTCAGTATGATGCTTAAATTTCATTTTCACTTCATAAGTCTGCGCTTTGATCGCGGAAGTCATCAGAAAAGAAAAAAGTAATAATCTTTTCATAATGTATTCGTTTTGAGCTAAAATAAAAAAAGCATTTCCAAAAACTCCCTTCCGATCAACCACAAACAATGCTACAAAATGTGTTTCTCGGCGTGGTACGAAGAACGAACCAATGGCCCAGATTCTACGTGACGGAACCCTAAGCCTCGTGCAAAATCTTCGTATTTTTTGAATTGTTCGGGTGTAATGAATTCTTTCAACGGTAAATGTTGCTTGGTTGGTTGTAGGTATTGACCAATGGTAATCACATCTACATTGGCATTGGCAACGTCTTGGATGGTTTCGAAAACCTCCTCTTCTGTTTCACCCAACCCAAGCATAATGCCTGTTTTGGTTCTACGCTGACCAGCTTCTTTGGCATAGCGTAACACCTCCAACGATCGGTCGTATTTCGCCTGAATTCTCACCTCGCGCGTCAATCTACGCACCGTTTCCATGTTATGCGACAATACTTCTGGAGCAGCCTCGATTACCCGATCGATATGCTTCTCAATCCCTTGAAAATCTGGAATTAGCGTTTCCATGGTAGTTCCTGGACTTATTCTTCTTACAGCCTGAATCGTTTCTGCCCAGATGATAGAGCCCATGTCCTTGAGATCGTCACGGTCTACCGAAGTCAACACAGCGTGTTTTATCTTCATCAATTTTATCGATCGTGCAACTTTTTCGGGTTCTGCCCAATCGACCTGTTCTGGTCTTCCCGTTTTTACACCGCAAAATCCGCAAGAACGCGTACAAATATTTCCCAAAATCATGAACGTTGCGGTTCCTTCGCCCCAGCATTCTCCCATATTCGGGCAGCTACCACTTTGGCAAATGGTATTCAATTTATATTTATCAACCAAACCTCTCAGTTCACGATGTTTTTTACCAGTTGGTAATTTCACGCGCAACCATTCTGGTTTTTTTACTCTTCCATCAGGTTTTAGTTCAACACTCATAGCTATATTTTAAGATGGCTAATTTACGATTTATTTCTGATTCACACGCCTCGTCCATCAAACTATAAATCACGGAACAATAAATGTTTTTTTGAATGAAAAACATAGCCGATATGAAAAATTTAGGAATATCATTTCTTGTACTAATTGGTCTAATTTTCAGTTGCAACAAGCCGAAAGAATCTACTACCGTGCCAACAGAAAACAATAGGGAGACTTTCGACTCGATTTCGGAGTCCGAGCAATTTAAAGATCATCATACCTCTCGAAATTCACTTGATTGGGCAGGCACTTATGACGGGGTTTTACCCTGTGCCGATTGCGAAGGTATAAAAATGCAAGTTGTTGTAAACGAAAACGAAACGATAGAAATACAGTCCGAATATTTAGGTAAAAACAAGGCAACCCACGAAAAAGGTAAAATTACTTGGACGGAAGATGAAAATGCGTTTTATTTCGATGCAGAGAATAAAGAACGGTATTTCTTTCAGGTACAAGAAAATCAGTTGCTCATGCTCAGTCCAGAAGGGGTAAAAATAGAAGGACCTCTTGAAGATTATTATATTTTGCTTAAACAATAATCTAAAAACAAAGTCGAATTTTCATTCGGTTTTGTTTGATTTTTTTTATTGATAAAAAGGTTTTAAATACGTATTCATAGCTGTATCGAGCGAGAAGCGATTGTTTATTTCTCGTTTTCTTCGCGCAGGCTTTGCTCCCAACGCCACGAATTTCGCAACGAATCTTCTAAGGTTGTTTTAGGCTCCCAACCCAACTCTGATTTTGCCAAGCTGTTGTCTGCATACGCTTCTACAATATCGCCCGCTCTGCGCTCTTTTATTTGGTAATTTATCTTCAGATTGTTTGCTTTTTCGAAAGCGTGAACAACTTCGAGCACCGTAGAACCTGTGCCTGTTCCGAGGTTAAAAACTTCTAAATTGGTTTTGTTAGCTTTTCGCAACAATCTGGCAATCGCTTTTACATGAGCATCTGCCAAATCATTCACATCGATATAATCTCGAATAGCCGTCCCGTCGCGCGTCGGATAATCATCGCCCCAAACTTGTAAAAACTCGCGGATGCCAGCTGCTGTTTGGGTAACATAAGGAACCAAATTGTTCGGAATTCCCTTTGGTAATTCGCCAATTTTTGCGGTAGGATGCGCTCCAACCGGATTGAAATAGCGCAAGCAAATTACATTTTTCTGATAGGTCGTGGCAAAGTCTTCTAAAATTTCCTCGCCCATTTGTTTGGTTTTACCATAAGGCGACTCGGGTTTCTTCAAAGGCGTTTGCTCGTCGATTGGCATCGTATCGGCTTGACCATAAACCGTGCAAGACGAACTGAAAATTATATGATCGACTTGGTGCGATTGCATTGCTTCGAGCAGATTAATCAATCCGACCAAATTATTTCGATAATACATCAAAGGCTTCTCTACCGATTCACCAACCGCTTTGTGTGCGGCAAAATGGATAATTCCGTCGATTGCCTCGGTTGCAAAAAAGGTGTTCACCGCTTCTGCGTCTTTCAGATCGATTTTCGAAAAAGAAGGTCTAAGCTGAGTGATTGATGCGATTCGATCTAGAAAATTTTCTTCCGCATTCGAACAATCATCGATGATGCTTACCTTATAACCTTCTTGCTGAAGCGCAACAACGGTATGCGAACCAATATACCCCAGTCCGCCAGTAACCAAAATGTGTTTCATATTGGGTTGATTTGATTGGCTAAATATAAACAGTAAAGAGCTTCTAAAAATAGAAGCTCCGCATCTTTTTATTTACCAAAAAATGCCCTTACCTCTCGGGTGATATAAGCCAATTGATTTTCGGATAATTCTGTGTGCATAGGCAAAGAAATGACCTGATCGATCAAGGCATTGGTATTCGGAAAATCTTCATCCCGATAATTGCCCGTATCGTAGGCTTTTTGCTTTCTCAACGGTACAGGATAATAAATCATAGCCGGAATTTCTTTTTCTGCAAGATAGGCTTGTAGCTCGTTTCGTTTTCCATTGGTTACCCTCAAGGTGTATTGATGAAAAACATGCGTCGTATCTTCGCCAACAACTGGCGTTATCAATTCTTCTATACCTGCAAACGCCTCAGAATAGTAGGCTGCTGCTGCTTGTCGCGCTTGATTGTATCGGTCTAGACGCGGTAATTTTTGTAGAAGAACTGCTGCCTGAATAGAATCTAATCGAGAATTCACCCCAATTTCGTCGTGATAATAGCGTTTGTACATTCCGTGATTTACAATTCCACGTAGACGATGAGCCAAATCATCATCATTGGTAAAAATCGCTCCTCCATCACCATAACATCCTAAATTTTTCGACGGAAAGAATGAGGTACATCCGATATCACCGATCGTTCCTGCTTTTTTACCTTTGTACTCTGCACCAATTGCTTGGGCTGTATCTTCTATTACATATAAATTATGTTCTTTTGCAATCGCCAAAATCTCATCCATATTGGCACATTGCCCGAAAAGATGTACTGGAATGATGGCTTTGGTTTTTGGTGTAATTGCAGCTTTTATTTTTTCGGGATCGATGGTAAACGTGTCGTAGTCTACGTCGACCAACACCGATTGTAAACGCAACAAATTGATCACCTCTACGGTTGCAGCAAACGTAAAATCTGCTGTAATCACCTCATCACCTGGCGCTAAGCCCAAAGACATCAGCGCTATTTGCAAAGCATCGGTTCCATTGCCGCATGGAATCACATGTTTCACTTGCAAATATTCTTCTAATTCTGTCTGAAATTGTTTTACCTCTGGACCATTGATAAAAGCTGCCGAATCGATAACCGATTGAATAGCTTGATCTACCGCTGGTTTGATATTTTGATATTGACTTTGCAAGTCAACCATTTGAATTTTTTTCATTCGTCTTTTTTATTCTAATTATGGAACAAATGTACAAAAAACATCGGCATTAATTTTTTAACTTTGCCCCTCTATGCAGATGATTTACAACATATTTATTTTCTTTTATGGCGCTGCTTTACGCTTGGCGTCATCCTTTCATCCGAAGGCTAAACTGTGGATAGACGGACGAAAAGATTGGGAAAATAAACTCAGAAAAGCTTTAGACCATACAAAACCAACCCTTTGGATTCATTGTTCTTCTTTGGGCGAATTCGAACAAGGGAAACCCGTAATCGAAGCATTGAAAAAATATTACCCGAAACATCAAATCGCTTTATCGTTTTTTTCACCATCGGGTTACGAGGTTCGAAAAAATTACAAAGGCGCAGATTATATTTTTTACCTGCCGTTGGACAGCAAGCAAAATGCAGAAAAATTGGTCGAGCTGCTGAAACCCGAATTACTTATTTTGGTGAAATATGAGTATTGGTACAATCTGATACAAGCCTTGCATCAAAACGGAATTCCGATCGTTGTGGTTTCGGCAATTTTTAGAAAATCACAAAACTTTTTCAAAAATCGCGGTAAGAATTGGTTCGCCAATAAATTAAGGATGATCGACCATTTCTTCGTCCAAAACGAACAATCGGCATCGTTGCTGAATCAAATTGGCATTCGACAGGCAACAGTTGCTGGCGATACCCGATTCGATCGCGTGAAAGGGCTGATAAACGAAGCGTTTCATGATGCGAAGATTGAGCAATTTGTAGCGAAAAATTCCGTTTTGATTCTTGGAAGTTCTTGGCCACAAGACGAAAAATTGCTTCAGCAGCATTTACAGCAAAATCCTTTACCCGAAAATTGGAAAATCATGATTGCTCCACACAATATAGCCGAGAAATCTATCGAAGCTACCAATCAAAAATTTCCCGATGCTATCCGCTATACGCAAGCAACAACGCTCGACCGACCGATATTGATTTTGGATACGATAGGCATGCTGAGCAAACTTTATCGCTACGCCGAAATTGTGATGATTGGTGGCGGTTTTGGTGCAGGAATTCACAACACTTTAGAGGCTGCAACCTATGGCAAACCGATCATCATCGGCCCGAAATATCAGAAATTTCAAGAAGCGATTGATCAAATCGAAAATGGAAATTTGATTTCGGTGCAAAATCAGCGGGAATTCGATAAGGTTTTGATCGAACTAATCGCAAATCCTGAAAAAAGAACTTCGATGAGCGAAAAGGCCTATTCGTACGTGCACCATCAGAAAAATAGCACTTCTATAATCATCGATAAAATTGCTGATATTATGAATAGCTAAGTCGGTAAATTGTCCTTTTTTATCAAAAAAACTTTCCCGAAATTCATCATTATCCTAACATATATCATTTTTTATGTGATGCTTGCTTGCCTACATTTGCGTCCGTTTTAAATAAAAACAAAGTAAAATTTCGAATTATGAAAAAATTAATTTTTGCAGCATCGTTAATAGTTTTAGGAGCGAACGCAAATGCACAAGAAGTTGAAGGCTTTGGTTTCAATACTGGAGATGTAATCGTTGAAGGAAACTTAGGATGGAGTTCTAGCAATGACAAAAACATTGATAGAAAGGAGAACGCATTCAACATTAATCCGAAAGTTGGCTATTTTGTAAATGATAAATTTGCTGTTGGAGTTGATTTAGGTTTTGGAACCAACAAAACAGAAGTGGCGGGGAACGAAACAGAAAAAATCAACACCTTCGATGCTGGATTATTTGGGCGTTACTATTTCTTGGATTTAGGCGCTAGATTCAAAACATACGGTGAAGTAGGCTTCGGATACAACAACGTAAAACGTGAATTGTTGGGGACATCTGAAATCAAGGCAGACGGTTTCAAATCTAACTTAGGATTGGGAATCAACTATTTCTTGACCAACAAAATGGCAATCAATTTTGCTTTGACCGATATCATTTCTTACAATTCTGTAAAAGTTGACGGAGGTAAATCTGTATCAGAATTCAACGGAAAAATCAATGTTTTCGACAACTTCTTCGATACTGCTACTTTCGGTTTGACTTATAAATTCTAATTGCATAAGCAGAGAAAAAAACTTTTTAAACCTCTAAAAATTTCGAGGTTTTTTTTTGAATTTAAAATTTTAATTCTACACTTGTAGTAGTTCTACATATATAGAATATGAAATTATCGCATAATGAAGAAGAAATAATGGTAATCATCTGGCAAGGAAAAAGAGTATTTGCCAAAGATATCTTAGACGCATTGCCAGAGCCAAAACCTGCTGCAACTACCGTTTATACGCTATTGAAGCGGATTTCTGACAAAGGGATTATTGGCTATGATATCGTGAACAACATCAGATGCTATTATCCATTGGTAAAAAAAGAAGATTATTTTTCGAAAGAAGTAAAAGGGATGATCGCCTCTTTTTTCTACAATTCTACAGCCCAATTTGCTTCATTTTTTGCTAAATCTAGCAATTTGAGTATCGAAGAGTTGGAAGAATTACGAAACATTATCGACAAAGAAATCGATAAGAAAAAAAATTAGTTATGATTAGCGATCTCATCAAAACGATCTTATGTTCGGGATTGTTGTTGCTATTTTACAAACTCTTTCTCGAAAAAGAAAGCATGTACAAGACGAACCGTTGGTATTTGCTCTTTGCCTTGCTTTTTTCTCTGGTTGCCCCTTTATTCAGCATCACCATTGCCGCAGAAACCTATAACCACGCATTGCCACCCGAAATGGTGGCATACCTTGTAGACCACGCAGAAAATGTACAACAAAACGAAACTTTTTTTACATGGAGCAGTATTGCGTATAGTCTTTACGCCATCGTAGCGCTTGGCTTTGGATTACGATTCGTCGGTAATATTATAAAAATCAATCAGCTCATCAAGACGAATCCACAGGTCAAAAAAGACCAGCAGGTCTATGTTTTGTTGAAGGATGAAGTACAGCCTTTTAGTTTTCTACAGTATATTTTCATCAGTAAAAAAACAATTAAATGCTGAGCATCAAAACATTTTATTACACGAAAAAGCACATGCTAGCCAACGCCACACTTGGGATATTTTACTGCTAGAACTTGTTCAGATTTTTTATTGGTTCAATCCATTTTTAGCGTGGTATAAATATGCAATAAAACTGAATCATGAATTTTTAGCCGATCAATCGGTTTTGAAACACACTGGCGACATCAGACATTATCAAAATCAAATATTAACCCTTATCACGCAGGCTCAAACACACGATCTTGCGAGTAATTTCAGCTTCAAACTAACAAAAAAACGTTTGATTATGATGACGAAAGAAACTTATAAAAGAAAAATCAGTATGCTTTCGGTATCGACTTTACCGTTTTTCTTGCTTGCCTTTTTACTTTTTAGCCAAAAAAACTTTGCGCAAAAAAATGATTCAGCTGCGACAAACCTCACTCAACAGCTCGAAAAGCCAATCCGCACCAAAACCAAAACAACGACAACAACTATTAAAGGCTTGTCTAACATCGACAAGATTATGATCGAAAGTCAAGATACGGAAAGAAAAACAGATGAACTTCAACAGCTGAAGACCATAAAAATTACGAATGACGGTTTGGCCAAAAAAATCATCTTCAACGACAGCATCGAAATCGACCTGAAAGATGGCGACAAAAGAACGTTGGTTTTATCTAAAGAAAATTTAAGCAAAATTGAGGATTTAAAACCTCATCAGATCAAAAGAGTTTTCGTTCAGAAAAACAAAGATGGCAGTCAGGTTTTCATCATCAACGATAGTCTAAAGTTGACTCATCACCTAGACAGCGGCGAGTGGGACAAATTCTTTAAAGATGATAGCCTTACGCTAAAAAAACTAAAATCAATTGACAATGAAGCTTTTAGAAAAGTAGTAACAAATTTTAAAATAAACACAGACGACCTCGAAAAATTGAACAAAAATTATGAAGATTTTTCTATTGAATTTTTCCAGGCAAGTATGGCACGGAAATGAGATCGTCTCAGAAAGCTAGAAATCTAATGAAAATGAATTCGGTGAAAGATCTGATGAAAATGTCGGATGAAGAAATACGAAAATTTGAGCAAGACACCAATTCACGCGTGAAATTCAAATACAAAAACGGCAAGAAAACTGCGGTAACCATTCAACAGAATAGTTAATGCCGTGATCGATAAAGCGAAAAAAGAAGTTCTGATGAACTTCTTTTTTTATGCTCAGAATTTTAGTAATTTTCTTGCATGATAAATCCAGGAGAATTTAAACTTTACAATGCTTCGGCTGGTGCAGGCAAAACCTACACTTTGGTTCGAAATATCATCATCATTTTGTTGCGAAGCAAACGCGACAATTGGTTCGAACATATTTTGGCAATTACCTTTACCAATAAGGCTGCCAATGAGATGAAAGAACGCATCTTGGCGACCTTATATCAGCTATCGGATCCTACAAAAAGTGATGCGATTTATTTGACAGGCTTGTCGGAAGAGTTGGCGATGAAACCAGAAGAAATCCAAATCAAAGCCAAGTCTATCCTCAGCAATATTCTTCATCATTATTCCAAATTTTCGATCAGTACGATAGACAAATTCAACCTGAGATTAATCAAAGCATTTGCACAAGATTTGGGATTGGCAATGAATTTTGATGTGGAGTTGGAAAACAAAGAGTTGATCGAAGAGGCGGTGAACCTTCTCTACAGCAAAATTGGCGAAGACGAACAACTCACGCAGACTATGATTGATATTGCGCTCGACCAGATGGACGACGATAAATCGTGGGAAGTCAAACGAAATATAATTGACAAAGCTTCAATATTATCGAACGATGTGCATATAAATGAGCTCAGCAAACTTGCCGATTTCAGCCTAGAAGATTTCAATTTGTTTCGGAAACAAACCCTAGCAGAATACCGAAACATTATAGCGAAACACCCTGCAATATACCAAAAATTCGAATCGATATTGTCTAATAATGGCTTAACGATACAAGATTTACCTGGTAAAACTAGAGGGATTGCTTCGTTCTTCAACAGATTTAAAGAATATGATGTTAAAAAATCTTTTTCTCCAAGCCCAACCAATAATAGAGATATGTTGGAGAATGGATATCTAGAAAAAAAATCGAATGCGACTTTCATTTTCGACGAGCTGAAAAGCTTATTTTTAGAGGCTTTGCAACTGAATCAGGAATTAATATTTAAAAAAGCTATTCTCAAAAACATTTCGAGCATCAGTCTAATAAATGAGATAAAAAAAGCCCTTGATGAAATAAAAGCCGAAAACAATATTTTACTCATCGACGAGTTCAACACCTTGATTAGCAAAAATATACAAAATCAGCCATCGCCTTTCATTTATGAAAAAATCGGCAGTCGATTTCGTCATTATTTCATCGACGAGTTTCAAGATACTTCGACTTTACAATGGGAAAATCTAAAACCTTTGATCCAAAATGCACACGCCCAAGACGATACCATCATGCTGGTTGGCGATGTAAAACAATCGATCTATCGTTGGCGAGGCGGTAATCCGAATCAAATGATCGAAATTGCCGAAAAGTGGCCAGGATTGATTTTGGAAAATTTAGAAACCAATTGGCGTAGTTATGAAAACATCATCCGCTTCAACAACAGTTTGTATCAATACCTTGGAAATTTGATAGGTGATGAAAAATACCGCGATGCATATGCGTTGGGAAGCCAACAAAAATCCAATCATAAATCTGGCGGCTATGTCAATGTGCAGTTTGTTGAGAAAAATGAAACGCAACCCAAAAACGAATCCCATCTAGAGAAAATCTTGCTCATTTTACAGAACTTACAAACGCAAGGCTTTGCTTTACAAGAAATTACCATTTTGGTAAGAAAAAACTCGGAAGGAAGTGCGGTTGCAGCTTTTTTGGCAGAAAACAACATTCCCATTATATCGAGCGATTCGCTTATTTTGATGCATTCACCCGAAATTCAATTGATCGAAACCCTTTTGCACATCGCTTTTCGTCCGCAAGAGAAGCAATACATTTCGAGGGCGATTATCTTGGCAAATCAGATTGGTCTTATCGACACAGATGATTTTACAGCGGTTATACAACAAGCAATCGAGCATTCGCCCAAAAGCTTCATCAGTACATTTGAGCAATTGGGTTACGACCTCGGCTTTCTACACGACGAAAATTTAGCTTTGTACGATTTTATCGAAAAAGTTATCAGACAATTTCCTTTTGATCAAGCTGCCAACGCCTATTTGCTGGCTTTTCTGGACGAAGTTTTGGATTACAGTTCGAAGAACGAAAGTAATCTCGAACAATTTTTGGAACATTGGAACAAAAGACGCGAAAAGGTGAGCATCAAAACTCCGAAAGGAGTAGACGCGGTGCAAATAATGACGATCCACAAATCGAAAGGACTCGAATTTCCTGTTGTTATCTTACCTTTTGCCAGTTGGTATTTGAAAAATAACAGCATATGGATACCGTTGGAAAAGAAAGAAGGTCAACCATTCGATTCGTTTTTTGTTGATTTATCTGCTGAATTGCAAACGATAGAAGAAGAAAACATCAAACAGGCAATCATGATGGAGAAGAATTTGATTCTACTCGATGCCTTCAATACCTTATATGTTGCAACCACAAGAGCAATTGAGCAATTGTACATAATAAGTGACCCTCCTGCTAAGAAATCAACATCAGTAAATATGGGTAAATATTTATATGAATTTCTCGATGCACAAAACATGCTCAACGAATCGTTGGATATAGACGTTTATGGTGAACCAAAGCGAGTTTCAACTCCAGAAATAGTGCAAGAAAACGTAAAAGAAATTGTTTTTCAATCGAACGATTGGACACGGAATCTGAACATCAGTACCAATTCTGAAAAAGTACAAAAACAAGAAAACCTCACCGTCTATGCCAATGCAATACACGAAATTTTGGCGAACATCGAAGACAAAGATGATCTTGCCGATGCCCTAGAAAAAGAAGTGAGAACAGGATTGATAAAACCCGAAGAGATTGAAAATACTAAAAACCTTATCTCCTCGATTGTCGAACATCCGACCCTGAAAAAATATTTTGATAAAAAGCTGATGCTATTGAACGAACGAGATTTTATCGATACCAATGGCGAAATATTTCGTGCAGACCGCGTAATTATCGACCAAAACAAAGTGAGCATTCTCGATTACAAAACTGGAGCAAAAAACATTCATCACCAAAGTCAGATCGATCATTATGCCAACTTTTTCAGAACTTTGGGGTACGAAGTCGAAAAGAAAATTTTGGTTTATCTGAATCATGAAACCCATGATCTCGATATTGTAGAAGTGAACTAATGAAAGAGCATCTAAAATTACAATTGGCAGCATTGCCAGATTCTCCTGGCGTCTACCAATACTACAACAAAAAAGGAGATTTACTCTATGTTGGAAAAGCTAAAAGCTTGAAAAAAAGAGTCAATTCTTATTTCAGCAAAACGCACGATTCGAGGCGTATACAGATGATGGTAAACAACATAGACGCCATCGAAACAATCAATGTACTCACCGAGTACGATGCGCTGTTGTTGGAAAATAATCTGATCAAAAAAAACAAACCACGCTACAACATTTTGTTGCGTGACGATAAAACTTATCCTTGGATTTGTATAAAAAAAGAACCCTTCCCGAGAGTTTTTTATACCCGAAAAGTCATCAAAGACGGTTCGGAATATTTTGGTCCATACTCTAGCATTCGGGTGATGAGAACGCTTCTAGATTTGATACGAGAACTGTATTTTATTCGCACCTGCAACTATAACCTGAGCGAAGAAAACATACAAAAAGGAAAATATAAAGTATGTTTGGAATACCATATCGGGCGATGCAAAGGTCCGTGCGAAGGTTTGCAAACCGAAGAAGAATACCAAAAACAAATACAGGCTATACGAAACATCATCAAAGGCGATTACAACGAGGGTAAAAAACACCTCACCGATTTGATGCATCAACATGCCGAAAATTTGGAGTTCGAGCAGGCACAAATTATCAAAGAAAAAATAGACGCCCTCACGAGTTATCAGACCAAATCTATGGTGGTGCATCCGTCCATAACCAATGTAGACGTGTTCAACATTGTTTCGGATGCCGATTATGCCTACCTCAATTTTCTACGGATAAAAAACGGTGCCATCATACAAGGACACACCGAAGAATGGAAAAAAAGAATGGACGAAACCAATGAGGAATTACTCGAAAAAGCCATTATCGAATTCAGTGAACGCTATCACCTCAACTCCAAAGAAATCTATGTGCCATTTGAATTGGATATCGAGATTCCGGGAGTTAGAATCACTGTACCGAAAATCGGTGATAAAAAACACATCCTCGATTTGTCTGAGCGAAATGCACAATATTATCGTTTAGAACAATTGAAAAAAACAAAGATTGTAGATCCAGACCGCCACGTCGATCGGATTATGAATCAGATGAAAATAGACCTCAGATTACCCGAAGAACCTAGGCATATAGAGGGATTCGACAATTCGAACATTCAAGGAAGCAATCCTGTATCGGCTTGTGTGGTATTCAAAAACGGGAAACCGAGTAAAAAGGATTATAGAATTTTTAATGTAAAAACGGTCGAAGGACCTAATGATTTTGCCACCATGGAAGAGGTGATCTACAGACGATACGCAAGAATCATTGCAGAAGGAGGCGAATTGCCTCAGCTGATTCTAATAGACGGCGGTAAAGGGCAGCTCTCTTCTGCACTAAAAAGCCTTGATCGATTGGGATTGCGTGGCAAAGTGAGCATCATTGGCATCGCCAAAAAGTTGGAAGAAATTTTTTATCCCAACGATCCTTATCCCTTATACCTCGACAAGACTTCTGAAACCTTAAAAATTTTGCAACAGGTACGCGACGAGGCTCACCGCTTTGGAATTACGCGACATCGCAACAGAAGAAGTAAAGCTTCTTTCAAGACAGAATTGGATGATATTAAAGGGATTGGGAAGAAAACAATTGAGGAATTATTAACACATTTTAAAAGTGTTGAACGGATAAAATCTGCATCTTTGTTGGAACTCGAAGAGCTTATCGGGAAATCGAGAGCGCGAATCATCAAAAATCATTTCGAAAATGAAGAAAATCATCTTAGATAAAGATTTGTCGGCATTGATGAACAATTACAGGCTACAAACCGCTTTGGCTTTGGTGCCAAATTTATTGTTCATTCTCACGGTCATCAGTTATTTTGCGATTTATTATTCTTTGTTCAATTATATTGGGGAGAAAAAGGCGATCGAAACCTCTACAAGTCTTATCAACAGTTTGTTGGGCAACTTGTTTATTTTTATGATTTTGGCATTTTTTAGTTTTTTTACGGGTGTTATTTCCTTTATCTATTATATTTTTCATGTGGTAAAAAATCCGCAATTGCATCAACAAGATCAACGTTTGCTTTGGATTGTTGGGGTTGTATTTGGGATGGGATTGGGTACGCTGATTTATTGGTGGACGCAAATCAAAAAGAAGAATCCAAGACCGATCATTGATTTGTTTGCAGAGGAATATTAAACAAACCAAAAAAAAAATAGAATAGCATAGCACTTCACTGTCGAAGTTGACTAAAAAACAAATTCCCCTCGAGCAAGCTCGAGGGGAATTTTTATAGTTGATTTAGATAATATTATCTATTGGCATTTACTGAAGCGTCAATATTTGGGTTACTATCGATTTCAACTTGTGGAATTTTCAAGATTAATAGTTTATCATTTGGAGCAATATTCAATATTTTTCTATGATTACCTGTTCTTGTAATTCCTCTTTGTAAACGTTTTGCATCAAACCATTCTACTCCGTTTTCAGCATATAACTCTTTACGTCTTTCTAATAAGATCTCTTCTAACAAGGCATCTCCTGATAAACTTTCATTTGCAAAACCAGTATATCTAGTAGCTTTGAAAGCATTGAGGATACTTTGTGCTTCAGAAGTTTTCCCTTGTCTATACGCAGCCTCAGCAGCAACTAATATTGCTTCTGGCGTTCTGATTACTGGAGCTGATGCAGTAAATGCAAATTTAAACTTGGTAGTTTTCCAATAACGCACATCAGTTTCTGGTAATTGAGAAGATGTTTTAGTAATAGCTTGCTTTCTTAGATCGTTATCAGCGAATTTCGCTACAAAATCTGAATTTAAGAAACCATTGTTATACCCTACCCCATAGTCCATAAACACGTGTGGTGCCATGTAGTAATAATTTGTCTGGTCGCCAGTTTGAGGTAAAGACCATAACCATTCTTTGTCTGTATAAAGATCAAATCCAGAAGGTTTGAATGTGTCAACTGTATGCAATGCAGCTGCTACGTCGTTACCGTAAGCAAGTTTTGCCATTGATTCTGCTTTAGCCCACTCTTCCATAGACAAATATACATTTGCTAACATTGCTGCAGCCACTTGTTTATTAATCCATGAGCTATCAAATCTTGCTGTTGGTGCATTTGCTACAGCATCTTCTAAATCTGCAACAATCTGTGCATATAACTCTTGCAAAGTTCCCATTGGCTTACCATCGAAGTTAATCTCTGTGTACACAGGTGGCGCTACAGCTTGAGTATCAAACTTATAAGCGTGATTAAATTCAAGAGCTAATTGGAAGTAATAGAATGCTCTTAGTGCTTTACCTTGAGCTATCAAATTGCTTTTTTCATCATCTGAAAGTCTATCAGATGAACTTACACCATTGATGAATTGATTTGTTTTAGCAATCATCGTGTAAGGGAACTTCCATGTAAACCCTGTACGACGGTAGGTAGGTTCGCGGTTATCGTGCTCATAATCTGCACCATACCAGCTACCACTCAATTGTATGTCTGAACCTTTTACAGAACGAGCAAAGAACATTGAATATAGTCCACCCACATCTGTAGTTGGACCACTAAGTTGACCGTTTTCTGTCCATTGTGATCTTTGGAATCTTAACATACCCGCCATTACAGCATTTGCAGCATCATAGGATGCATACGCTTCGTTTGGTGTGATAGCCCCTTCTTCGGCTGGAGAAGGACCGTCTAAATAGTCATCCATACAAGCTGTAGAGGCAAGCATTGTAAGCGACGCTAATGATAATATTATATATTTTTTCATTTTCATTTTATTATAGTTTTACATTTAATCCTAAAGAAAAGATTCTTTGTTGATAAGATCTACTATTTGTGGTACCTGCTAAACTTTGTTCAGGGTCAATACCTTCGTGTGATTGGAAAGTTAACAAGTTATCTCCTTGGAAATAAACTCTCAATCCTTTAATTCCAATCTGATCGATTGCAGATGCTGGTAAATTGTATCCTACGTTCAATGCTTTCAATCTTAGATAATCATTTTTGAATAAGAATCTTGTCGATTGTGAATTCACATTATTGTTTACAGTAGATAATTTTGGAACATCTGTTACATCTCCAGGTTTTTGCCATCTATCTTTGATATCTGTTGACCATTGGTATCCTGCATTATTACCACCGTTCATCAATCCAGCATAGCTACTATCGTAGATATATGATCCTACACTGAAGTTGAAAAGTATATTCATGTCAACGTTTCGGTATCTGAAGTAGTTCGAGAAACCTCCTTCGAAATCTGGTAACGATGATTTATCTTGCAAATAGCGTTTAGCTTCTGCATACTTTTTGGTTGTAACTTTATTTCCATTAGCATCATCTTTATACCACATTGGCATACCGTCTTCTGGGTCTACACCCGCCCATTCTTGGATATACCAGTCATAGAGTGAGTTTCCTACTTCCCATAGTTTTGTACCGTTGATCATTGATTCGACACCGTTCAATTTTGTAATTTCGTTTTTCACAAAACCTAAGTTGATATTGGTTGTCCATTCAAAGTTTTCGGTATTAACGTTGATAGTGTTCAAATTGAACTCTAAACCGTAGTTACGTACAGATCCAATATTCGACAATATAGATGCTTGCCCAGTTCCACTCCAAGGAACATTAACACCCATAATCAAATCGATTGATTCTTTGTTGAAGAAGTCTACCGATCCTGAAATTCTATTTTTCAAGAAACCAAAATCTAATCCAACGTTTGTAGAAGCTGTTTTCTCCCATGTAATTCCTACATCTGGTAAGTTCCCGATATTTACACCAGGTTGATCAAGTTGTGACCATCCAGCATAGTAGCTTTGGTTGTAAGGGAAGTAAGATGATGTAACATTGTTACCAACTTCACCGTAACTAGCTCTTAATTTTAAGTTATTAACGGCATCAGAATCTTTCAAGAAATTCTCATTACTAATAACCCAAGATGCTCCAACTCCAAAGAAATCACCCCATCTCACATCTCTATGAAAGCGAGAAGATGCCTCTTTTCTATAAGATGCTTCTAAGTAGTATTTTCTCATATAGTCGTAACCTACACGCGCCATGTAACCTACGTTTCTTTCGCTAGAAATATAACCACCGATTAACTCAGGTGTAGTTGTTCCATCTAAAACATGGATTCCATCTAAGAAACCTGTACCTCTAGCATTTACATACTCGTACTTGTACTCGTAGGTTTCCATAATCCCATCTACTCTCAATCCATGATCACCAAAACGCTTATCAAAGTTCAAGCTATTGATCATACTTCTTGTTGTAGAAGTGTTTCTTTGTTTACCGATTCTTCCACCTACTCCTGCTGCGTTACCATATCTATTGCTAGACCATTCACTAAGGTCATACATATAATGTTGGTAAGACAATGACGATTTTAATGATAAGTAATCTGTAAAGTTAATTTTTGCGTAACCGTTAACATTCATGTTGGTACGTGTATTTCTGATTACATAACCTTGGTATAATGCACCTGGTGCACTTTCGTTACTCAACAAAGGTCTTGTACCATTAACTAAATATGCTCCGTCTTGTCCGTAGTCATAAATATAATTTCCGTTAGAATCGGTTAATAATTCTCCCAATTCATTTCTTTTATATAATGGATAGATGTTAGCGACAGAATAAATCCACTGGATTGGAGATTGGTAAGAGTTTGCATCCTGTGTAGGATTGTTTGATCTACTCACACCAACCAATGTGCTTACTCCTAATTCTAACCAATCTGTAGCAAAACTTGTTACGTTACCTTTAACTGTAGTTCTCTCAAATTTTGAAGTTTGAATAGATCCTTCTTGGTTCAAATAGGTAGCACCAAAGTTATAGATTGCATTTTCATTACCACCGTCAACATTGATACCATACTCTTGTCTAGTAGCAATATCATTTACGATGAAGTCTCTCCAGTTAGTATCCCACAATAGAGAAGCTCCTGGTACTACGTTACCATCTTGATCGATTGGCTGTTCTACAGAACCATAAGGGTTGTATCCAAGGCGAGAAATTAATGAACTAGAAGCTGTTGCTGCATCTGAAGTATTTTTGATTGCTTCCCAAGTATATTTCATGAAGTCTTCTGCTCCTACAGTGTTATGCATTTTCACTGCTTGGTTTGCAAGACCAAATTGTGTATTAAAACTTACTTGTGGCTTACCAGAAGATTTACCTTTTTTAGTTTCAATCAAGATCACACCATTTGCTCCACGAGCACCATACAGCGCAGTTGATCCAGCATCTTTCAACACGTTGATAGATTGAATCATATCTTGGCTGATCATTGAAATATCTCCATTAAAAGGAACTCCGTCTACAACGATTAGTGGTTCTGAAGAGGCGTTGATTGAACCAATACCTCTAATTCGTATAGTTGGTTTTGTACCTGGTTGTCCACCAGAAACAATCACATTAGCCCCTGGAACTGACCCTTGTAAAGCGGTCAAAGCATTAGTTGCAGATTGTTTTTCCAACACTTTTTCATCTACTACTGCTACAGATCCAACTATTGCTTCTTTTCTCTGTTTACCATATGCAACAGAAACCAGCACTTCTTCTAGGTCTATGCTTGAGCTTATCACTCCCAAATTAGAAGAAGTAACTTTTACTTCTTTTCCGTTTACAATTAAGGTATCTCCTACTTGTGCATCAATATCGAAGTTACCATCCATATCGGTATAGACTACTTTGTCTGTACCTTTCACCGAAACTTCTACATCAGATTCAGGGAAACCATTCCCGTCATTTACTGTACCTCTTACTTGCGCAAACAAAGCAGACCCTAAGAGGAATGCTCCCACAAAATAAAGGCTTTTTAAATTTCTCCTCATTTAAGTTTATTTTAAAAAGTTTTCGCCAAATATAACTTATTTTTAACATTGACAAAAAAAATACGTGTTAAAACTGCGTTCAACACGTATTCTATATAAATTAAACGATTAACTTTAGAAATTATCGTGAAAATAACAATTTAGAATCAATTTCATCTCCATTCGATAATTTACTAATCGCATCTCTATATGCCGCTTGGTTGATAGAGGCTTCTGTTATCGGATAACGAACTCGATCTGGTAGATCGGTTGCAACTACACTTCCAGATTGGTTTGGTGTAAATACATAGGTATTGCCATTACGATCTACGGTTGAGGCTCCTGGTAACAACAAGACATTACCATTTGGATATCCTGTTCTGCGATACTCTGCCCAAGCCTGATCTGCCTGCATGTAAAACGCAATGTATTTTTGCGTAAGCACATTCTCCATATTTGCTGCTGGCAAAGCTGCGATATAAGCTGCTGCTTGTGCCGCTGGTACTCCCCATTTATCCATAGAAGCTTGCACCCCATTGATGTAGTTTGCTTGGCTCCATCCGTTAATTTCCGATAAGATGAATTCTACCTCTGCATACTCCATCAACACCTCTGCATAAGTATCTTTAATGACAATTTTAGAGGCAAACGATGTGTTTTCTAAATCTTGATTATCTTCTAACAAATCATCGGTAAGCGCATAAGGCATTCCTTCGTAATCTGCCGGATTATCAGATTCTGTATAAGATTGAAACAATCCAGGATTTTGCACATTCATTAATGTTGATGCTTGTTTTGGTGCAGCATACTTGAATAAGCGTGGATCCAATCCAAAGTTTTTAGCAGATTCTCCTTTCAACAACTTGATGAATTGATTGTTGACCATAAAGTCGATACGTGAACTCACGTAGAAAGTTCCCCAGAATGGTGATCCTTGAGACGATCCTGAACCGAAAGCCAAGGTTGCGTTATCATCATTTGAGCTAAAAACCCCTTTCGCAATGGCGTCTGTTATATGGGTATTGGCAGATGGAATTTTAGCTTTTACACGATTGGCAATACGCAAGCGTAATGAATTGGCAAATTTGTACCATTTGGCTGCATCGCCACCATAGATGTTGTCACCCGAAGAGAAAACAGACGCATTAAGATTCAATTGTTCTGCAGCCTCCTGAAGCTCTAGCAACATGTTTTCGTAAATTTCTTGTTGTGTTGCATAAACTGGTCTTGGGTAATTGTCTACATCTAATGCTTGGAAGTTAGGATTGGTTCTTCCGCTATAAGACCAATAAGGTACATCGCCAAAATGCGTAACCAATTGATCGAATGCATAAGTCATCATGATTCTACTCGCCGCAATCTGGTTATCTATATCACCGTACAATTCCATATTAAACGAAGAGTCTTCTGCTTTGAGGATGATGTCTTTGAAGTTCATCAAATCTCTGTAGATATTCAACCAACCATTGCTGGTTTGAGAATCGCGATATTGGTATTTATCTTCCTCGAGGTAGTTGTATTGTGTCGAATACTGCATCCATGGCAGGGTCATTCTTCCAGACCACCAACCATCGCGGGTGTTGTACATCAAATGACGAGTTGCACCATTGAATATGGTATAGGTCGGCACTACCTCTGGACTGTTTGGATTGGTGTTTATTTCTTCAAAGTCACTTGTACATGAAGTAATCATAGGAGATGACGCTAAGAGAAGCAAACCAAACACTGCTATTTTATTTATTTTTTTTCTCATGTTTACTTAGTTTAAAATGAAAGTTTCAAATTCATACCGATTGTTCTTGTTAATGGAACAGATCCACCTTCAATTCCTTGGATGTTTCCAGAGCCTGCTGTTGCAATCTCAGGGTCAAATCCGTCTCTGTCTAATCCCCAGGTCGCTAAATTTCTTCCGAATATCGAAACGGTAACATCAGAAAAAGGACCTCTCAATCGATCTGGGAAGGTATAAGAAAGCGTTACTTCTCTCAACTTGACATAAGATGCATCGAATATGTTCTGTGTATCTGGTCCAGAATAGAAGCCAGATGCCCAAGATACTGCCGAGATGTTTCGGGTGTTTGGTGCGGTATTGGTTACGGTGTAGGTTCCGTCTGCATTACGCGTTACGCTACCGGTTACCCCATCTAAAACGATTCCGTTTTCACGTATACCGTTTGCTGCAGTTTCTTCTAGCATACCCGAGTACATCCCCCACATGTGAGTTGTTGAGAAGAATTTTCCTCCTTTTTGAACATCGATCAACGCACCAAGTGAGAATGATTTATAGTTAAAGGTATTACGGAATCCCATGTTGTAATCTGGCAATACCGAGCCTAAGTTTTTAACATCAGATGCTACGTATCTTCCGTTTGCTCCTACCACTTTGTTTCCTTGGTCATCGTATATATAGTCTGTACCACGAATCTGACCGTATTTTTCACCTTTCACCGCATACACACCAACTTTGAATGGTGCTGTACCAATTGTGATCAAGTCCAATCCTTCATACAAAGATTCTACACGGTTGTCATTGGTAGCAAAATTCCATACCACATCCCACGAGAAATCTGCTGTTTGCACTGGAGTCACTCGGACAACGGCTTCAATACCTTTGTTTCTCAACACACCGGCATTGTACCATTTAGCATTTACCCCTGTCGATGGCGAAACTGAGTTCAACAAGATGATGTCTTTAGTTTTTTGATCGTAATAAGTCACATCAAATCCAAATCGGTTTTTGAACATACTCATTTCAATACCAACCTCCCAAGAATCTACCATTTCTGGTTTCAGATTCGGATTGTTTTTATTAATGTTCAACAAATAGTGTGGCACACCATTAAAGGTTAAGCCTGCATTTGCACCATTGAATGAAAGTGAGTTGGTATAAGTATCGATCAATTGATAAGGATCGGTATCACTACCTACACGTCCCCATCCTCCGCGTATTTTACCAAAATTCAACCAATCTGCTTTCAATGCTTGAGAGAAAACGAATGATCCGGTAACAGAAGGGTAGAAATAAGAATTATTATCAGCTGGTAGCGTCGACGACCAGTCGTTTCTTGCCGTTACATCTACAAAGAATAGATCATAAAATCCAAAAGACGCCCCTCCGAATACCGAATTTACACGTTTATGAGATTTATAATTTTCTATAACTGGTGTTTCGGTCGAATTCGATAGGTTATACAATCCGTCTACCACCAATCCTCCGGCTGTCATCCCGAACATTCTGTCTTGTTTTACATCACGACGGTTCATACCTGCAAAAGCACTTACACTAAAGCTATCCCATTTCTTATCGTAATGCAATCTACCTTCGTAGTTCATTTCTGTGAATTTTCGTTCGGTAAGTTGGTAGCTAGAAGTTGCTTGCGAACCAATCGCAACACGCTCTTCGATGCTCAGATCATAATGGTCACCATAGATTGCGGCTTGGGCATACAAGCCTGGTAAAATATCGTATCGTAATTTGAAGTTACCAAAGAATCTATCTCGTAAATCGTCTGAGGTGTTTTTATTAATTGTCCAGTATGGATTATCAGAATAAAGCGGAGTTCCATTGCTCCAAGACACCCGGTTCCATGAACGTTGAGTACCATCTGGTAACTGATAATTTTTCAGACGGTTCATATCGAGGTTTCGTTGACCCCATTGGTAGAATTTTTGAATCACCGAGTTGTCTCCGTATCCAAATTCAGGTCGGTTGAAACCTTTTGTACGCACATAATTGATATCCGATTCTACTTTAAATTTTTGAGCGAAAGTAGCATCGATACCCAAACTTAAATTTGATTTGTCTAATTTACTATTCGGAATTACCCCTGTTTGATGAACATTCCCAATAGAGAATCTTGCACCAAGGAATTCGTTTGCCGATGAATAGCTCAACGAGTTGTTGAATGCAAATCCGGTGTTATAGAAATCCTCTACATCGGCTTCTGGCGCAATCCACGGTCTTGTTTTCAGGTAATCTTTTGGAAACTCAGGGTCAAATGCATCCCAATGCAACACTTGTTGCCCTTCGAATTTTGGCCCCCAAGACTCGTCCATCGAGTAGTTCACAATTTGGTAATCTACGCCCCCAATGTTCACCGTTTGAAAGGTGTTAGAAGATC
The DNA here is from genome assembly GCF_900089075.1 of Vaginella massiliensis. Classification (GTDB taxonomy): domain Bacteria; phylum Bacteroidota; class Bacteroidia; order Flavobacteriales; family Weeksellaceae; genus Weeksella; species Weeksella massiliensis_A. Next base: position 1,194,011 of record NZ_LT593746.1, on the reverse strand, counting down.
CACCCCCGTACATGCGTTGTAGTTTTGGGCTTGTCGCCACTCGTTCGAAAGTTACTCCTGTATTCACGGTTAAGTTATCACGGTTTCTTTTAGATCTTTTGGTGGTAATCATGATCACTCCATTCATACCGCGCGAACCATATAACGCAGATGCAGCAGCACCTTTCAACACGTTGATCGATTCGATATCGTCTGGATTGATATCAAATGCACCGTCACCGTAATCGCGTCCTCCCGAACCACGAGCTGTACCCGTACTATTGTTGTTCGAATTCGACATCGGAACACCGTTCACTACAATCAACGGTCTATTCTCCCCTGTCGCAGAGCGAATACCACGAAGTATAATTCTTGTAGACCCTCCTAGGTTACCAGAGTTGTTGGAGATTTGTAAACCTGCAACATTCCCCGACAAGGCATTCAAGGCGTTGTTTTGTCTCGATGCCGTCAACACATCACCACTAACTTCTTGTGTAGCATACCCCAAAGATTTCTTTTCGCGGGTGATTCCCAATGCAGTTACCACCGCACCTTCGAGCTCGATTTCTTCACCAAAACCTGATCGCAAAGAAACGTTGTATGAAGCATTCGAACCTACTACAAACGTTTGTGTTTGCAAGCCGAACGATTCTACTGTTACGCTTTCACCTTCGTTAGCTTCAATACTAAATCTTCCGTTCTCATCTGTATAAACTTCTGCGCCACTTGCAGTTTTTACAACCGCATCGGCTACTGGAAATCCATCAGCATCTGTTACCGTACCCGTAACAGTCTTTACTTGCGCAAAAATTGTCGACCCTAAAAGTAGCGATCCAATCAAGAACAAGTTTTTTAAATTTCTCCTCATTTGCTAATATTTTTAAAAACTTAATTCTAAGTTAACAAACTTTTTTAATATTAATTAACTTTTTTTAAAAAAAATTTTGTTAAAGTTATAAATTAAGTCGTAGATGAGTAAAGAAACAGAGAGAAATCAGCGGTATTTTAACCGTATTTGCAGTAGAATTTCAGGCTTGTTTGAAGATTTTTTTAGAAGGCTTTTTTCAAAAAAATCCTTTGCGTATGGCTTATTAAAACCATTACACAAAGGACGAACAATATCAAAATCTAGAAATTATGAAATGCAATTTACATGGTAATCCCGCCGTCTACCGCAATTGCCTGCCCCGTAACCTTAGGCGATTTTGCAATAAACAACACGCCTTCTGCAATGTCTTCTTCTGATTGATCCACACCTTGCGGAATGATTGTTTTCTTGTTTCTTTCCCAAGATTCTTCTTCGGTTTCGCCTGGTAGCTTCCAACGATCTGCAATTCCGCCTTCGCCTCGCCACATGCCCGTTCCGACAATTCCTGGGCAGATACAATTAACGGTGATTCCTTCCAAAGCAACTTCTTTTGCAATACTATTAGAGAATCCGATTACCGCAAATTTAGATGCTACGTAGTGCGAAATATGCGCCATCCCCATTTTTCCAGCAATCGACGACGTGTTGATGATAGCTCCCGATTTTTTGGGTCTCATTATCTCCAACTCTGCCTTGGTACACAAGAAAACACCTTTGGCATTGATATCCATTACCCTATCCCACTCTTCTGGCGAAATTTCATCTATTCCGCCGATTCCTACAACGCCGGCATTGTTTACCGCAATGTCCAACGTTCCCCATTTGTTCACAATATCATTGAGTGCAGTTTTCACAGAATCGTAATCGGTCACATCCAAAGCAAGCCCCATAACATCGGCTCCTTGCTCTTCTAGAGACTTCACCGTTTCGTCTACCAATTCTTTTTTGATATCGGCAATGGCTACTTTACTTCCTTCTTTCACAAAGGCTTCGGCAATGGCTTTTCCGATTCCTCCGCCTGCTCCTGTGATGAAAACTACTTTTCCTTTTAATTTTTCCATATGTTTCAAAATTTTAAAATGACCAACTTGTACAGTTCGATTGAGAACTCAAAAACTTAATTTTATCAAATCGATATTATTCTTGTCAGAAATCTATTCCAAAAATGTTTTAAACCGAATTACTTTTATCACTACTAATTTACTTAAAAATCGAGTGAAATAAAAGTTTTAAAAGCTAATTAAACTTTATAAAAGCGTTAAAAATTTTCTATTTTTTTTTTTGATTGAATCGCTGAAGCGAACAAATGATAAAAAAACATGCCTTGATCTTTTTGTGTAACTTGTTCGACGAAACGAATCAGGAAGTTTTTTAAAATAAAAATTCTAAAAAGATTAAATTGCGCCTCGATTTTTTTTTAGGATAGGAAAAAATTTTTTTGTCATGATAAAAAAGCTCACCCATCATCAATACGAATGCGGTTGCGACGAAGCCGGAAGAGGTTGCCTTGCTGGACCGGTAGTGGCAGCAGCGGTAATTTTTCCGAACGATTTTTTCGATTCGGCTATCAACGATTCTAAAATGCTCACAGAAAAAAAACGCAATTTCCTGCGTGAGCTTATCGGTACAAAAACGCTTTCGTCGGCCATCGGGTTTGTAGATCACCACGAAATCGACGAGCTGAATATTTTGAACGCCAGCTTTGTTGCCATGCATAGAGCCATAGAAAAACTGAGCGTGAAGCCAGATTTTATTATTGTAGACGGCAACCGTTTTATTCCCTATCAAGATGTTCCGCACCAATGCATTGTGAAAGGCGATGCCCAATACATTGCGATTGCAGCGGCTTCAATTTTGGCGAAAACTTATAGAGATGAATACATGAAAAAGATTCATTTAAAATACCCGATGTATCATTGGGACAAAAACAAGGGATATCCGACCAAAGAGCATCGAGAGGCTATTAAGAAATACGGCATCAGTCCTTTTCATCGGAAAAGTTTCAAACTCTTCGATACCCAATTGGAACTAACTTTTTAATCGATAAAAAACGCTCAAACCTTTCAGCTGAGCGTTTTCTTTATTTTTTCAAGATTGATTAAAATTTAGACAAACGGAGTTTTTACAACCTCTGCCAGTAGATTTCGGTCTCTGATTTGAATGCGAATGGTGGTTCCTACCTTTGCAAAATCGGTATGCACATAAGCCAATCCTATTCCTTGTTTCAGCATTGGCGATTGCGTACCAGAGGTTACTTCGCCCACGGTGTTCACGTTGTCGTCTACCACTTTATATCCTTGGCGTGGAATTCCTCTTTCAATCATTTTGAATCCGACCAATTTCTTTTCAATGCCATTCTCTTTCTGAATTTTGAGTTTATCCGATCCTATAAAATCGGTATCCAACTTGGTTACCCAACCCAAACCAGCTTCAAGCGGCGTTGTTTCTTCGTTAATATCATTGCCGTACAAACAATATCCTTTTTCTAATCGCAAAGTATCGCGCGCAGCCAATCCGCAAGGCTCTATCCCAAAATCTTTACCTGCCGCCAAAACTTTTTCCCAAATACCTTCTGCCTGATCGTTGGCAAAATAAATTTCGAATCCGCCCGAGCCAGTATAACCTGTAGACGAGATGATAACGTTTTCGAAACCAGCAAAATCCCCAACTTTGAAATGATAAAAAGGAATCTGACTCAAATCGAGGTCGGTCAACGATTGCATTGCTTCTACCGCTTTAGGACCTTGAATCGCCAATAGCGACATTTCGTCCGAACGGTTGGTCAGCTCTACCCCGAATGTATTTTTTTTGTTCATCCAATCCCAATCTTTATCAATATTCGCAGCGTTTACCACCACCATCCATTCGTTTTCTGCCAAACGATAAATTATCAAATCGTCTACAATGCCACCTTGCTCGTTGGTCATCGCGTTGTATTGTGCTTGTCCAATGGCAACTTTCGGCACATCGTTCGAAAGAATATGTTGTAAAAAATCAGCCGCTTTTTCACCTTTTACAAAAAATTGTCCCATGTGCGAGACATCGAATACGCCTACTTTTTCGCGCACAATAAAATGTTCCTGATTCACACCTGCATACTGCACTGGCATTTCGAAACCTGCGTACGGAACCATTTTTGCCCCTAAATCTTTGTGTTTTTGATTGAGTGCCGTTTTTTTCATTTCTTTTTGTTTATTTTGTTTTTCCAAAAATAGCAAATTATAAAAAGATTTTTAGCCTTTCTTTTGTCATGATGAATTAAATTTGCTCGAATTCTTTATTTCAATGAATAGGAACGTTATAAAAATATTTTTAGTAGGATCGATTTTAGGTTTATTTTTTCAATGTCATCATCAGAAAGACATTCAGCGCGCTTCGCCTAACACCCTTGCTGCTCACATCAAAAAAATTGGCATGAAAGATTTGCAAAACGGCGACCTGATATTTGTGGGTGCAAACACCAAAGAACTTTCGGGCGCTATAAGTAGGTCTACCAAAATCTCTGAGCTTGTCAACTACGACCACGTAGGTTTGGTAGAAAAAGACGGGCATTCTTTCTTTGTTTTGCATGCTGCTCCAGAGGGCGGGTCGCAAAGAGAAAGTATAGAAAAGTTCTATTCTACGCAGACCAAAAAGAAAAACATAATTGCAATTTATCGACTAAAAAACGATTACCAGCGAAGCATTCCGCGAGCAATTGCAAACGCTAAAACGATGTTGGGAAAACCATACAATTGGCTCTATATCTTGGACGACGAGCAATTGTATTGTTCAGATTTTATAGAAAGAGCTTTCAGGGAGGATGAGATTTTTGAGCTGATTCCAATGAATTTCAAAAATCTAAAAACGGGAGAAGTTGATGATTTTTGGATAAAATTTTATTCCGAAAAAGGAAAAAAAGTTCCGCAAGACGAGCCTGGCACCAATCCCAACCAAATTGCCTCTTCAGAGAAATTAATCCAAATTGGCGAATTGATTTTATAATATTATCCTTGGCTTTATGAGAAAAAATCTAATTTTAGCGGCGCTTTTCTTCGTCATTTTCTTGGGTCTGAAACTGATTTTTGATCAACACGAACTCGGCATACAAATCCTTCACAGTACCATCGCAACCGTTGCTTTTCTTGCATTCCGGATGATTTTCAGAAAAAACAAAAACTGAACGAATTACAGTTTTTTCAACGTTTCTAAAGCTTTGTTGATGTGCAGATGACCGTCTTTGAAATCGACAATCTTTTCGACCAAATACCCTTCTTTGTTGAAAACATAAGTTTCTCTTGGGTAAAAAAATAGAAATTTCTTTTTGAGGTTGAAGCGCTTTGCCAAATAACCTTTTTTGTCGCTCAACAACGGAAAATTGAGGTGGTGTTTTGTTGCAAATTTCTCGTGTGTTTTTGGCGATTGGTTGTTGACTCCGATCAAGATGGCATCGAGTTTTTCGAATTCTTCTTTCCAATCTCGAAAACCGCAAACCTCTTGGGTACAAACGGAGGTGAAATCTTTTGGATAGAAAAAAATAACCATGTTTTTTTTGTACAAAAACTCATCAGAATTGAACCAATTTTGTTTTTGATCGACAAGCGAAAAGCTTGGTAAATGTGTGCCAATTTCCATGATTTATTCTCCAGAAAATTCAACAAAATTACGGGGCGTTTCGTACAAGGTTACCTTCAGATCGAGATGATTTTCCAATTTAGCTTTTATTTTCTTCCAAATCACGATGACGATATTTTCTGCGGTCGGATTCAAGGTTTTGAATTCTTCCACATCAAGATTCAGATTTTTATGATCCAAATATTCCTCTACTTCGACTTCGATAATTTTTCGTAAATCGTCTAAATTCATCACAAATCCAGTCTCCGGATCCAGTTCGCCACGCACGCTTACAATGAGTTCGTAATTGTGTCCATGGTAGTTGAGATTGGAGCATTTACCAAAAATCGTTTTATTTTTTTCGTCGCTCCATTTGGGGTTGAACAAACGATGTGCTGCGTTGAAATGTGCTTTTCTGCTTACCGTAACTTTCATACCGGCAAATTAATAATTTTCTTGAAGTTGAGCGAGGTATTGATCGAAAATAATTTTGAACCAAGCGGTAAAAATCGTTGGGTTTTGTTCCATTTCTGAGATCAGATCTGGAATCGAAATCCATCGATACGCCATTACTTCCTCTGAATTAGGTTTAGGCTCGCCGTTGAAGGTCCCCACAAAAACATGATCCAACTCGTGCTCGGTAAGTCCGTTCTCGAAATTTGCTTTGTAGATAAAATGAAATTTGTATTCCAACGAAGTTTCAAACCCCATTTCTTCCAAAAGTCTTCTATTTGCCGCCTCGAGATAAGTTTCGTTTTCGCGCGGATGGCTGCAACAAGTGTTGGTCCATAAACTTGGCGAATGATACTTATCGGCGGCTCTTTGTTGCAAGAGCAATTCGCCCTTGTCGTTGAAAATAAAAACCGAAAAAGCCCTATGCAGCAATCCTGCTACATGCGCTTGTTGCTTTTCCATCAACCCTAAAACTTCATCGTTCGGGTTCACCAAAACCACAAATTCTTCCATAGATACAAAATTAGGCAAACTTAATAAATAAGCTGTATTTCTTTGTGTTGAAATGCTCGAATATTTCCATCTTCAAACGCAACCCAAAGTTGCCCTTGCTCGTCAGACTTTTTGATGCAACCTTTGCATTGCACACCATCTACGACAAAATCTGCCCATTCATTTTTTTTGTAAAGTTTGGCTTGATAGGCTTCGTGAATTTCGAGAAAATTTCCATTATCGATTACATTATATTGCTCACAAAAAGCAGTCATTAAGTCATGCAACAAGGTTTCTAAATCGAACGTTTTGTCAGTTAATAATTTTAACGAACTTGCCCGAGGCATAGCATTAAAGTCGATTTGATTCACATTGAGTCCGATTCCAATTATCGAATGCATGGCTTGATTGGATTTATAGGATTCGGTAAGAATCCCACAAATTTTCTTATCAGACGCAATAATATCATTGGGCCATTTCACATGAATATCAGTAAGATAACGACTCAGAAATTGAGCTAAGGTAACCGAAATCCACTCGTTGAGAAAGATGAGCTCACGAAAATCCAACGAAGTTTTCAGGTAAAAACTGAAGGTCAGATTTTGCTCCTTTTCAACTTTCCACACATTTCCGGCATATCCTTTTCCGTTGGTCTGATTTTTCGCATAGATGACAGTCCAAGGCTTGGCATTTTTTTTGGTCAATTCGGTCAAGTAACTATTCGTACTCGGCAAAGTTTCGAAGGTCTGGATTTCAAATTTCATAGACATTTTTCAACTACTGGGTTTCGGAGGTTAAAGTTATTTTAAAAATTCTTAAATCTTAATAATTATGCTTAAATTTGAAAACTTTATTTTAAAACATATTAATGGCAGATAATCAGTATTCAAAGGACTTATTAGACAGTATAGTTGACGGAATTTCGAATGTAAAAGGTGAAGACATTACCATTTTGGACTTAAGAGAAATAGACAATGCATTTTGCGAATATTTCGTTATCTGCAACGGGAACTCCAATACACAAGTAAACGCCATTGCGAACGCTGTAGAACGACAAGTAAAAACAGACATGCACGAACGTCCTTTTCATACAGAAGGAACACAAAATGCACAATGGATTTTGTTGGACTACACCAATGTTATCGTACACATCTTCCAGAAAGAAGTACGTGAATTTTACGATATCGAAAGTTTGTGGGGAGACGCAATCGAAACCCGAATTGAAATCTAATTTTTATAAAAAAGTAAATTAAAATTGAAAAATAAAAACATTAAACCGAGTGGCGGATTTAATCCGATGTGGATTTATGGTATCATCGGTGTTATCTTGATAGGAATTTGGTTGAACCCCGTAGGAGCCGCAAGCTCATCGGTAAAATCAATCGACCAAAATACCTTCTTCAATTACCTGAAACAAGGCTATATCGAAAAAGTTGACCTCAATGTTGACGAACGTTCTGTAAATGCAAGACTCACCGATGAAGCGAGAAACCTAGACGCATTCAAACAATACAAAAAAGACGACCAATCGTTTGCAAGTAGTTTTGGCAGCGGCAGCGATTTCTCGTTCAATATTGCAGATCCAGGAAATTTCGAAAAGGAATTCAATACCGTTTTAGGAGAAAATCCAGCAATCAAAACCAAATTAAAAACCAACGTTTCCAACCCTTGGAGCGGAACAATTTTGTCTATCTTATTATGGGTAGGATTGTTTGGACTCATGTATTACTTCATTTTCAGACGCATGGGAGCTGGTGCAGGAGGCGGACAAGGCGGAATTTTCAATGTCGGAAAATCGAAAGCCAAATTGTTTGACGAAAACGACCAAATAAAAACAACCTTTAAAGATGTAGCCGGACTGGAAGGTGCCAAGGAAGAAATTGTAGAAATCGTTGAATTTTTGCGTAATCCAGAAAAATTCACCAAACTGGGAGGTAAAATCCCAAAAGGAGCCTTACTTGTTGGCCCTCCTGGGACAGGTAAAACCTTATTGGCAAAAGCCGTAGCAGGCGAAGCTAAAGTTCCTTTTTTCTCCTTATCTGGATCAGATTTCGTCGAAATGTTTGTAGGAGTTGGAGCTTCTCGTGTACGCGATTTGTTTGCTAACGCCAAAGCAAAATCACCTTCGATTATCTTTATCGATGAAATCGATGCCATTGGTAGAGCTCGAGGAAAAAATAATTTTACAGGATCTAATGACGAACGCGAAAACACCTTGAATCAGTTGTTGACCGAAATGGACGGATTCGGAACCGAGTCTAATGTCATCGTGATTGCAGCAACCAACCGTGCCGATATTCTAGACAAAGCCTTGATGCGCCCAGGTCGATTCGACCGCATCATCCATGTTGATTTGCCAGAACTTACCGAGCGTAAAGAAATTTTCAAGGTACACTTGCGTCCTTTAAAATTAGGCGAAGATGTAGACGTCGAGTTTTTAGCAAAACAAACCCCTGGGTTCTCGGGTGCAGACATCTTCAACGTGTGCAACGAAGCAGCATTGGTGGCTGCACGTAAAAACAAAGACGTCGTAGAAAGACAAGATTTCTTAGACGCTGTAGACCGTATCATTGGAGGTTTGGAAAAGAAAAGTAAAGTCATCAAACCACAAGAGAAAAAACGTATTGCCTATCACGAAGCGGGTCATGCCACCATTGGTTGGCTAACCGAACATGCGGCACCACTTGTAAAAGTAACCATTGTACCCCGAGGTCGCTCGCTGGGAGCAGCTTGGTACTTACCAGAAGAGCGTCAAATTACCACAACCGAGCAATTGCTAGATGAGATGTGCATGACGATGGGCGGACGAGCAGCAGAAGAAGTTGTTTTTGGAAATATTTCGACAGGAGCTTTGAGCGATTTAGAAAAAGTTACCAAACAAGCCAACGCCATGATTAGTATCTATGGACTGAATGAAGAAATCGGGAATATCTCATATTATGATTCAACCGGGCAAAATGAATACGGATTCAGCAAGCCTTATTCTGAACAAACAGCCCAAACTATCGATAGAGAAATAAAGAAAATGATTGAAGGACAGTACGATAGAGCGAAGCAAATTTTAGTAGAAAATCGTGACAAACTGGATCGACTTGCCGAAAAATTAATCGAAAAAGAAGTCATCTTCAAAGAAGATTTAGAAGAAATTTTCGGACCCCGACCATTTACCAATCCCGATCATATCATCGAAGAAACCATAGAAGATCGTAAACAAGATCAAAATACAGAGGAAAACATCACCTCTGATCAACAAAAAATCGCTGAATAACAGCGATTTTTTTGTATGTTAAAATTTAAGTTATTACCTTCGTTCCTATCAAACCAGTTAAACGAAGTATTGCTGATGTGGAAAGCAATCAAAAAATTTCTGAATAAAATCAATCAGACTACACCGCCTGAAACCGAAGTCAATGATGCAGAGTTGATTTTCAAAAAAAGTGTTTCGGTAGATGAGCTGTTTGCTTCTAACTTTAATGCTGGAGGCGGGCATTTCTTGTATTGTAGTGATCGGTCTGAAATGTTGGAGAATTTACAAGCAATCGTGAAACACGAACGCATCCATAATCTGGTTTGCATTGATGATTCGCTTCAAGAAATTTTAGAAAAACTCAATATCAGTTATCAAATATCGCCAACACCAGAGGTGAAATTCAGTCTACTCAATTGCGAATACCTCATCGGGTATGATGGTAGTATCATGCTTTCGTCTGACCAAACTGGAGGACGAAAAATTGATGATTTCCCCGATAATTTCATCATTTATGCGACTCCTTACCAGTTGGTAAACAACGTAAGCGAGGCTTTGCAAAATATAAGACTTGCCAAAAAAGAGAGTTTACCCAACAATATTACTTGTATAAGGGGTAAAAATATGCACGATTTTAGTGCAATTCCAAACGCGAAAAACATATATTTGCTTTTGGTTGAAGCTTAACACATGAAAAACTTTTTCCCAAGATTGTTTTCTGGCATTCTCTATGCGGCGATTATTTTTGCAGGAACCACAATGCATCCTTATGGTCTGATTGCACTGATGGCATTCTTTGCCTTTTTATGTCTGATAGAATATCAAAAAATAACGAGGCTTGAAGATAAGCTCTACCTCGCTGCTACCTTTGTGGCATACGCGGCACTGTTTTACATTTTTGGAAAAGAATTTTTGAACGTTTACGACCTCAACCAATCGCCAGGCGTTTATCCATTCTATTTGAATACCATGGCGTTTGCGGGACCAGTATTGTTTCTATTTTCCATTTTCGTCATTTTTTTCTCCAACAATGAATTATTAAACGATTTTGGCAAAGCAACCTTGGCAGTAACCTATGTCGTTTTGCCCTTTGCGCTAAGCCTCACCTTGCCTACATTTGCCCTTCATTTGGGTGAAAATCAAATGCATTACGAAGTATTATTTGTGTTTATTCTCATCTGGATAAGCGATTCTTTTGCCTACATTTTTGGCAGTCTATTTGGAAAACATCCGATGGCACCGAAAATTTCGCAAGCCAAAAGTTGGGAAGGTTTTTTTGGAGGACACATCGGAACGATTCTCGGCGGAATTATCATCGAACATTATATCGATTTACCGTTGCAAGGAAATTGGATCATCATCGGGTGTTTGATTGCGGCGGCTGCTCCTTTGGGCGATCTAACAGAGTCTAAACTGAAGCGATTTTTCAAGGTGAAAGATAGCGGAACATTAATTCCTGGTCATGGAGGGTTTTTAGATCGACTGGATAGTTATATATTTGTCGTACCGTTTGTGTACAGTTATTTCTTATTAATAAATACGTTATGAAACTTCACCGAGAAGGAACCATTATACTGCTCATAGCGCTAGTTTTATTCATTGGCTTGAGCTATGTTTTTTGCTCGTATTTTCCTCATCCTTTTGGGGCAATGCTGAGTTTTTCACTTTGGATATTGTACGGATTCATGATTTGGTTTTTCAGAAATCCTACTCGAAACTCCAACTCCTCTGATCGTTGCGTGATTGCACCAGTAGACGGAAAAGTTGTGGTTTTGGAAGAGGTTTACGAAGCCGAATTTTTGAAAGAAAAATGCATTCAGCTATCGATTTTTATGTCGCCCCTCAACGTACATGTTACGCGTTATCCCGTAAGCGGAAAAGTAATTTTCTCGAAATACCATAAAGGTAAATTTTTGGTCGCTTTTGACCCAAAATCTTCCGAGTTGAACGAACGCACCACCGTGGTTGTAGAAACTGCAGAAAACAAACGCGTCTTGTTCAGACAAATTGCTGGAGCTGTTGCTCGACGAATTGTATTGTATGCAAAAGAAAATGACAGCGCTGTAGCCGGACAAGAATATGGATTCATAAAATTTGGTTCGCGTCTCGATTTGTTTTTACCGCTGGACACCGAAATTCTGGTAAAAGTTGGCGACAAAACAAAAGGAGGACTCCAAAAAATTGCCGAATTGAAATAATATGATAATTCATAAGCTTTCTAAACTTAGGTTTAATTAAATTTGCAAATAATAACTCATTAGACAGATAAACATATTACCATGAAAAAAATAGTTTTCGTAGCTTCTGTATTGGTCTTGACTGTGGCTTGTAACAAAAAACCAACTGGCAATCACCAAGTGTTACCCGTAGTTCATGAGCCTGTAGAAGTACCTTCGCACGATGCCCATGCAGCACACGACACCCAAAACTCACATGCAAAACATGAAGAGGTAAAAGATACAGTTACGGTAATTACAAAAGATTCGGTGGCTGTAAAACAAGATACTGAACAAGCCGGAAATTAATTTTCTGGCTTTTTTTACACAATCATGACACCTTCGTCGCCAATAATTTTTTGGGAGCGATGGCTGTGTATATAAAACTTCCTATCTTCTGCATGATGTGTAGCAATGAAATTTAAAATTTCGAGATAGCTAAATTCTGAAGTACTCAACACATAATGCCCTCGAGTCAGCTGCACATCGTGGTCTTTTTCTAACCAAACCAACGCTTTCTTTTCTGGATGTTTAGCAACATTTTTCAGCCGACGATGTTGCAACAATGAGAGGAAATATTTCGTTCGTATACCGAGCAACAACAGCATTTTTTCGAAAAAATTATCGCCGTAATATTTGGCTACAAACAATTTCATAGCATCGAAAAAAATGCGATAATAACGCTTATCTTTTGGAGTGCTTTCGCCTTTGTAATGCAAAACAATCTGATCGCCTTTGTAATAATTCACCTTCCCATGCAATTCGCAAGAATAGCTCAGATCAATATCTTCACCGTACATAAAATAACGCTCGTCGAAACCGCCAATTCCTAAAAAAGTAGCCTTTTTCATCCACATGAATGCGCCGACCAAAATATTGCAAGGAGCTGTTTCATCGACTGACACTTCTTCTTTGTAATAGCTATTGGTAGCAGTTTTTCTGAAGTTGAAAAGTTTAGAAAATGAATTTCGAACGTTAGGTAAATTACGCTTAGATTCTGGATGAAATTTGCCATTAGCATCGACCAAACGTACTCCTACAATTCCGATTTGCAGCGTGGTTTTATAAAACGGAATCAATTCGTCGAAAAGATTTTCTGGTATGATGGTATCCGGATTCAAAATCAGGACGAATTCGCCTTTTGCTCTATCTACCCCAAAATTATTTGCCTTTGAAAAACCTAAATTTTCGTCTAAAAAATAAAATTTCACCGAAGGAAAAAGCTTTTGCAAATCTTCTATCCGGCGATCTGGCGAATGATTATCGATGACCAATATTTCGGCATCGTGATGCAGGATTGCCTTTTCGCAACTTTCTAAGCAAAATTGCAAATGATCAACAGCGTTGTAACTCACGATAACGATAGAAAACTGCATTTTGCTTTACATTTTATTTGCAAATTCAGAATACCAAAACTCATACATTTTTTTTGTTTCTGCAACTTTTTCCAAAACCATTGCGCTATATTTTTGATGATACTGTAAATATAGCGTTTGATTTTGTAACAGTTGATTCAAACACTGTGCATCCAATTTGTTGGCGTGTAAAACCACCAACTCGAATCCACTATTTACCACTCCATTTTCGTCGGAGATGACTGGGATTAGATGATTTACAGCATCGATCAATTTCGTTTTTATTCCACCCGAATTGGATGAAAAATTCAGAAAAAATTTACTTTTTGCATAAAATTCTTTCAACTCCTCGTTTGTCGCATTCAAAAAAAGACTCAGATTTTCGAAATCCTGAAACAATGTTTGCAGATTTTCTTCCCGATTTTTATCAGTGCAACGTCCGACAATGGCAATTTTTGCACTTTCTAAAGATTTATTTTTCAGAAAATTGAGCATTCGCTTCAACGCATCCCAATTGTCATTAGAATCGAGATTGCCCACATACAAAAAATCATATTCAAATTGCTTGTCAGTTGTGCGTGTAGCAAGCGTTTCTTGGTAAATTGGCAATACCAGATGATGCGGCAAATCTGACGGTGACAAGCGTGCTTTATCGGCTTCGGAAATGTACAAGAAACCGTCGAAATCGTTTTTGGTAAGAAGCAGCGATTGGTAGGATTTGTATTTCTGACTTTCGAGCCAAAAAAATGTTTTTTTCAGAAAATTCGGTTCCACTTTCATCAAATTACGATAATAGACTGCTTCGTCGTTATGCAATCGCAACCAAAAAGGGGACTTTTGAGGGGCTAAAAATTTCTTCAGTGAGCCAATGTTTTGCGTCGATTTGAGATGTTCAACAAGAACCAAATCGTAGCGAGTATTTTTCAGGAAATCGATTCGATTGAAATCTATCGATCTGATTTTCACCGAAAACGGAATTCGACTAAAGAGTTTGACGAGTTGATTTTTTGGTTGAATGGGTTGAATGTAATAATGCTCGATGAGCGAATTGTTCGACTTCAGGAATTCTTCGAAAAAGCTTGTCCGATTGGCATCAAAACTTGTACAAACAACATCCAGAGTATAGCCTTTTTTCTTGAAAAATTGAAACTTCCTTACGACATCAACAACGCCGCCATAGTTATCTGGATAGGGCGTATCGAAACCTACAATAAGGATTTTTTTTGTCATGATTATAATCGAAAATTGGTCTAAAATTTAGTCTCGGTATACGGAATTCTATTCTGGATAGAACGCACCAAAGTTGCCTCATCTGCATACTCCAACTCATCACCAACGCCAATGCCGCGTGCAATGGTAGAGCAAACCACGTCAACGTCTTTTAGTTGTTTGTAGATATAAAACACGGTGGTGTCGCCCTCCATGGTAGAACTCAGCGCGAAGATGAGTTCTTTGCAAGTATCAGATTTTGCTCGCTCGACCAAAGATTCGATCTTCAATTGCGAAGGGCCAATGCCGTCCATAGGAGAAATTCGACCTCCCAAGACATGGTAGACTCCTTTGAATTGTCTGGTGTTTTCTATCGCCATGACATCGCGCACATCTTCGACCACGCAAATGACCGAATGATCGCGCAAGGGATTGTCGCAAATCTCGCACAACTGCTGATCTGCAATGGTATGGCAAGTCTGGCAATATTGGACATCATCTACCAAATGATGCAGAGATTCTGCCAATCGGTGGGTTTGATTTTTGGGTCTATTCAACATGTGCAGCACCAAGCGCAGAGCAGTTCTTTTCCCAATTCCAGGCAATTGTGCCATTTCTTCTACTGCTCGTTCTAAAACTTTACTAGGATAATTTGTCATGTTGATGAAAAACTTACTCCAAAAATACTAAATTTGGGCATATTTTGGATACACATGAATACAACATTTATCTTGCTGTGCGTAATAGTCTATTTTGTTGGATTATTGATCATCGCATTTTTCACAAGTCGTAATTCTGATAACCAATCATTTTTCATCGGGAATAAAAAAAGTAAATGGTGGCTGGTGGCTTTCGGAATGATTGGGACATCGCTCAGTGGCGTTACCTTTATCTCGGTTCCGGGCACGGTGGGGAAACTCACGGGCACAGAATACCTCTATGGAGGTTTCGAATATTACATGATGGTTATTGGGTTTTTCTTGGGTTATTTCATTGTTGCCTTTGTCTTATTGCCGCTTTATTATAAAATGAATTTAACCTCTATTTATACCTATCTCGGCAAACGATTCAATGTAGAAGCGCATAAGATTGGTTCTATTTTCTTCATCATTTCACGTAGTATTGGGGCAACTGCACGCCTTTATTTGGTGGTCAATGTCTTGCAAATATTTTTACTGGGACAGTTGGGCATTCCTTTTTGGATTACCACCTTCATCCTATTATTGATGATTTTATTGTACACTTTCGAAGGTGGCGTGAAAACCATTGTCATCACCGATACGTTGCAAACCTCGTTTATGATTATCAGTCTTATTGCTTGTATTGGGTTCATTCTTTCTCATCTCAATCTGTCGATTGGTGAGGCTTTCAATCAGTTGCAGGCGCAGAATTATACACATTTGCTCAACACCGACGTCAATTCGAAAACCTATTTCCTAAAAACTGTTTTAGGTGGGATGTTCATCACCATTGCGATGACGGGCTTGGATCAAGAAATGATGCAAAAAAACATTTCGGTCGATAACTTGAAAAATTCGAAAAAGAATATGCTTACCTTTGCAGGCACTTTACTTTTTGTGAATTTAGCCTTTTTATTTTTGGGCGGATTGTTGTATTTGTATGCTATAAAAAACGGAGGATTCTATGCAGATGGTGGATTTTTCTTGAAAGCCGAGTCAGGAAATGTAATGGGCGACGACCTCTTCCCTGCTCTATCTTTACAAGAAGGATATTTCCCACTGTTTATCTCGGTCATATTCATTATCGGATTGATCTCTGCCTTGTTCCCTTCGGCAGACGGAGCGTTGACCGCGGTCACCAGTTCTTTTTGTGTCGATTTATTGAAAATGAATGAAGACACAACAAAAACCGAAAAACAAAAGAAACGCACAAGACTCACTGTTCATCTTACCTTTACGGTTGTTTTCTTTATTCTGATTCTAATTTTCAAAGCGATCAATGACAAATCTATCGTGTACCTTATTATGGAAGTCGCTGGTTATACCTATGGACCTCTTTTGGGGCTTTTTGCATTTGGTATTTTGACCAGAAGAAACATCAACCTCAACTATGGAATCCTTGGTATCACTTTGTTTGCTCCTATCCTTACCTATCTCATCAATTATTTAGTAACCAACCATACCGATTACAGAATTGGAGTAGAATTGATTATCCTCAATGGTTTCTTGACCTTTGTAGGATTGTGGTTGATCAGTCATCGTAGAACATTGATCGAATGAAAATCTAATTAATTTACAAATATTTTATTAATTTCCCAATGTTTTCCGTCATTACAGAATTCACTTTTTCTAATGATCTTAGTGTAAGAATAAAAAAATATTAATAATCAAATAAATTTAATTATGAAACAAAGAGTTCCAGTTGCACAAATCATGTCGAAAAACGTAATCGCTGTTAACCCAACCAAAAAACTCAGCGAGGTAGATTCGTTGTTCAAAGAATACAACATTCGCCACATTCCGGTAACAGACGGTAGCAAATTGATCGGTGTGATGAGTAAATCTGACTTAGCAAAACTTGTTTTCCGCGATCCAAACCAAGAAATAGGAGAAGAAATGTTGAGAGCATTGTACGACAACTTCGCTTTGCGAGATGTAATGGTGAGCAACCCAGTAACTGTAACTGGAGACACCCACATCAAAGAAGTTGCAGAAATCCTTGCCAACCAAACGTTTCACTCTCTACCAGTGGTTGATGAGAATGGTGATTTAATAGGAATTGTAACGACAACCGATTTATTGAATTACTTATTAGAACAATACTAAAATTCTAAAAAAACAACAAAAGGTCAACCAGTTGGTTGATCTTTTTGTTTAAATTTAATCCATGAACAGACAACTAAAAATGGTTTGGGATTTCAGAGGTCCAGACGCACTCAAAACAGCAGAACATCACGAAATTCATCTGAAAGAATATATCCAAAAAGAACATTTGCAAGCCACGACAGGTTTTATCGAACAAAACGACCTCCATGCCTTTGCTTTTATGATAATAAACGAAAAAGACATGCTGAAAGTTCGAGACGAGTTGATTCCACATCGAGCGTTCTGGCACGAATCAGAAGACTGATCGCACTTCTTGTAAGGGAACGAAACAAGAAAAAAACAACGCCATAATAGCTTTTAACTACGCCAAAAAAACTATATTTTTGCAAGATAAAAACAACAAACACAACATGACAATTCAAGAATTACAAAATCAAGCTGTACAAGTTCGTCGCGACATTCTACGCATGGTACACGCCGTAAACAGCGGACATCCAGGAGGGTCCTTAGGTTGCACCGAATTCCTTGTCGCATTGTACGGTAAAATCATGGATTATTCGACTGACTTCGAAATGGACGGAAAAAACGAGGATCTTTTCTTCCTTTCGAACGGCCATATCTCTCCAGTTTTTTATAGCGTTTTGGCACGTAACGGTTTCTTTCCAGTAGAAGAATTGAAAACTTTCAGAAAACTAAACACCCGATTACAAGGTCATCCTACTACACACGACAATCTACCTGGCGTACGCGTTGCTTCTGGTTCGCTCGGACAAGGCTTGTCGGTTGCCATAGGAGCTGCACACTCCAAAAAACTAAACAACGACCAACACCTTGTCTACACACTTCATGGCGACGGAGAGTTGCAAGAAGGACAAATCTGGGAAGCCTTGATGTACGCTGCAGGTAAAAAAGTAGACAACCTCATCGCTACCATCGATTACAACGGTCGCCAAATAGATGGTGACACCGACGATGTTTTGCCTTTGGGAGATTTACAAGCCAAATTAGAAGCTTTTGGTTGGGAAGTAATCAATGAAGAAAACGGAAACGACCTCGAAAAAATAATAACCACCTTGGAACAAGCCAAAGCTGCAACAGGAAAAGGAAAACCAGTAGCCATTATTTTACACACCGAAATGGGCAATGGCGTAGATTATATGATGGGAACCCATGCTTGGCACGGTAAAGCACCAAACGATGAACAATTGGAAAAAGCTTTGCTACAGAACCCCATCACACAATTAGGAGATTACTAATATTTTGATACGATTGATCATAATAAAACTTAGTTCAAGGTAAAAAAGACAAAAAAACAAACACATAAAATGATAAACTTAGCGTATTCTGAAAAGAAAGATACCCGAAGCGGATTCGGAGACGGACTCACCGAGCTTGGTCGCAAAAACCCTAACGTTGTAGCGCTTTGTGCCGATTTGGTAGGCTCGTTGAAAATGGATCAATTCATCAAAGAAAATCCAGAAAGATTTTTCCAAATTGGAATTGCAGAAGCCAACATGATGGGAATTGCAGCAGGGCTTACCATCGGAGGGAAAATTCCATTTACCGGTACCTTTGCAGAATTTTCTACAGCAAGAGTTTACGATCAAATTCGCCAATCGATAGCGTATTCGAACAAGAATGTGAAAATTTGCGCTTCGCACGCCGGACTCACCTTGGGCGAAGACGGCGCTACGCATCAGACATTAGAAGATATCGGTTTGATGAAAATGTTGCCGGGCATGGTCGTTATCAACCCGTGTGATTACAACCAAACCAAAGCCGCAACCCTTGCCATTGCAGAATACGAAGGTCCTGTTTATCTGCGTTTCGGAAGACCAGCCGTGCCAGTATTCACGCCAGCAGATCAAAAATTCGAGATTGGAAAAGGTATTTTGATGCACGAAGGAAAAGACGTTACCATTGTAGCAACCGGACATTTGGTTTGGGAAGCCATGGTTGCCATCGATTCGTTAGAAAAAGAAGGTATTTCTTGCGAATTGATCAACATCCACACCATCAAACCGTTGGATGAAGAAATCATACTCAATTCGGTAAAGAAAACAGGCAAAATCGTTACCTGTGAAGAACACAACTATTTGGGAGGTTTGGGCGAGTCTGTAGCTGGACTTTTGGCAAGAAAGCATCCAACCAAACAAGCCTTTGTAGCGGTAAATGATACATTTGGCGAAAGTGGAACACCTGCCGAACTGATGAAAAAATATGAAATAGATTCTAATGCAGTAATCGAAAAAGTAAAATCACTCATCGACTAATTATTTTCATAAAATCTTCATAAAAGATAGAACCGAAGCAATTTGGTTCTATTTTTTTATGCTTAAATTTACCTGACGAATAACGTTATAAAAATATAATATCAATATTATGAGTGTACACATCAGTGCGACAAAAGGAGAAATTGCAAAGGTAGTCTTGTTACCAGGCGATCCGCTACGAGCACAATTTATTGCAGAAAATTATCTAGAAAATCCAAAATTGGTAAGCAAAACGCGAAACGTCCTGTACTATACCGGAACCTATAAAGGCAAAGAAATTACAATTGGCGCTTCGGGTATGGGTTGTCCGAGCATCGGGATTTATTCGTACGAATTGTATACCGAGTACGGGGTAGAAACCATCATCCGCATCGGTACATGTGGTGGCTATTCAAAAGATCTCAAAATATTCGATATCATCAATGTAGACAACGCTGCCAGCGAAAGCACCTATGCGCAATATGCTTGGGAAATCCCAGGTGATTTGATGAAACATCAGGGTAATGCCTACGATATTATCAACGAAACAGCTAAGGAACTCGGCATTGTCGTCAAGAATCACAACGTTCATACCAGCGATATTTTCTACAGAAAAAGTGAAGATGTACCTGCCGTTGCTACAAAATATGGTTGTACGGCAGTAGAAATGGAAGCTTTTGCGTTGTTTGCGAATGCGCAACATTTAGGCAAAAAAGCCGCAACTATTCTTACCGTGTCGGATATCATCCCTACAGGCGAATTTATTTCTGCTGAAGAACGCGAAAAAGCTTTGCATCGCATGATGGAATTGGCTTTGGATGCAGCCATCAAGCTTTAACTCGAGTTGAGAATAAGTCTTTTCGCTCGATTCGATGCTGAATTTATCATCGCTACAATACGTCGATAACTCAACAGACAAAAGAATCCTCATTCGGTGAATGAGGATTTTTTTTATACACTCATCAAATCAATTTAATAAAGCTTAACTGCAAGTTCGAATTGAAAGTTGGATCATTGGCATTAAAAGACGAAGCTCGAACCCATCATTATTATTGCGTTTCTCAAGAGATTTTTTGGACGAAAAATATTTATAACTATATCTGGAAGAATTTGAATATCATTGCACAATACCGTTCGGCGGAAATCCCAAAAAGCATCAACAGAGGTTATAGAAAATATATCTCCATTTTTATATCCTTCTGGTATTTCCAATCCTGTCCAATCTATTTTAGAATTATCAATTGAGATATCGGTTCCTTATTTTATCCCTAAATCCCATAATTATGACAAACCGACATGTCCACAACCAAATTAAAAAGCTTTAACAAGCGAAATAATTAATAATATTGGTGGTAACCATATTATAATTGTTGATAAAATATAAATGACTCTAATTTGAAACTCATTATATCTTAAGTTATCTAATGTGGTTTTTTTTAAAAAAACAAATATTGAGATAGCAAATAAAAAATATCCAATATATTTCGCTAAACGAAGATTATTTAAGAATCTAAAATGCATTAAAATATTTTCAATGGGTTTGACTAATACAAAATGTAAAAACTGAGGAAATAAAAATTCTAAATATATCAAAATCAAAATTATAAACCACATCAAACTATTAGTATATGCAACATATTCTGTTTTACTATACTTTTTCAAAAATTGATAAATGGTGTATGGCAAGAATAATATTAACTTTTTCATTTTACAAAATTATTTATCGGAGATGGCGGCGTTAAAAAATTACTTATATTTTTATAAACTTCGTTCCCTAACGATTTACCATTGTAAAAATTAGTATCTATAAATTTTCCAATTTTACCATAAATGAAGTCTGAAGCTCCACTCGCGTCACTAATTGATAACACCCAACCGGCAACAGACGTTGCAACTCCGCCTGAAACAACTGTAGTAGTACCTAACACACTAATTGTTGATATAACCTTAACCAAGCCTGCTGTTGTAGGATTTTGGATATAATCATTTATAGCCAATCCAACTGATGCAGCCCCTAATGATTTACCCGCAACACCAATAATTTTCTTAAACTTTAATCCTATCTTACCTAAATCATCTGGATTTTTAACTAAGGATAGAATTGCTCCTTTTGTAGCATTGTTTACACCCAATCCATCTAATACTGACTTCAATTTTTCGTATGCAGTTTTCTTTGGTTTAGGATTAAAATCAACCTTATGCATTGCATCATTAAGCCCTGCGACCATACCTCCAATCACCACACCCTCGAAGAAATTACCACCAGAGAGAGCAGAACCTACACCACCACTTAATGCTCCAAAGGTAACCATTCCTGCAGTACTTTCAGCAAATTGACTAAGATTTACAGATTTCATAACACCACCAAAAGCCGCAGCACCTAAGCTACCCAATGCACCAGATATAAATGCTTGAGAAAAATTACCTCCTTGTGCCAAAGACATCACGCCTTGTGCTACGGCATGCGTACCGGCTTTTACCAATGATTAAAGACTATAGTGGAAAGATTATCATTGATATAAATAATGATTAAAGTCAATGAGTAAATTCTCTGTCAAATCTGATTTGCTGGTGAAAGAAGACAATGACTTGTCATATTTTACCATGCTTTTCCTATACCTTTCTATATCATTATCAATATAATACTGAACCAATATTGTTTGTATCTCATCTTTTTTTGATTTAGCAATTTCTAATGCGCTTCTGAAATATTGATTGGATTTTGCGAGTTGTTGATCTCTTGCATAAGCAATTCCTTTTAAAAAATTTATACTGAAGGACTCAGTATTATTCTCCATTTCATAAGCCAATTTATATTGTCCCGACAAAATAAAAAGCTTTAGCTTATAAACATCATGTATCACTTGGTCAGGATGAGATTTTTCCATTTTATTCAAATAGAATAATGCTGAATCATACGGATTGATATACTCCCCATTGATCATTACATTCTTTACATGAGAAGTTGCAATCATATAATTATAGAAATGCAATTCATCTGATTTGTATTTTGATTTTTTACAATTACTAACTAAAAGTAGAACTGAAATTATAAATAAAATTTTAATTAATTTCATCGTATATAAAATTTATAACTATTTGATATTACACTATTTCCTAAAATAGTACCTGTATCCAATCCAATATTAATAGTTAAGATAGAATCTAAAGGCACATTATTAAAACGCAATGTGGACACAACAGGTAAGTCATAAGAGGAAGTTATTGTTTGAAAGTCAAATCGGGGGTTATTTACATTTCCAATAGGTGTAATCAGAATCTCTCCAACTGAATAATTTTCCCCGCTTATGTTATAATTGAGATATCCTTTAGGATTCGTTTTATTAATCACACGGCCAGAGATGGTGACCTCTACATTAGCCGTCTTATTATCATTGTTTACTTCATAATACGTGGTAACTTCTGAGCTAAATCCAGAAACTTCAACTCCTCTTTTAACATTTTTATTATTCCATGTTTCAACATAACTGCCTTTTGGATTAAGTGAATTTCCATTTTGTCTTTTCGTTACTCTAACTTTTCTCCTACCATCACCTCCATTAAGATGTTTATGCATCGCATCATTGAGTCCTGCGACTACACCACCAATAAGCGCGCCCTCGAAGAAATTACCACCAGAGAGAGCAGAACCTACACCACCACTTAATGCTCCAAAGGTAACCATTCCTGCAGTACTTTCAGCAAAGTGGGCAAGATTTACTGATTCCATAACACCACCAAAAGCAGCTGTGCCTAAGCTACCTAATGCACTTGATATGCTAATTTCTATTGACATACCAATAGTAAATAATATTTGCAATAGTTAATATAAAACAAATAACTATTACATATCTTAATGATTTTAATTTTTTGAAATATTGAATAGAATAATCTAAGTTAACATACTTATAATCAGTTGTTTTAAAATCTCTGAGTAAAACTTCTTCAATAGTATAGTTAGGATACTCATTATTTGATTGTATTGGTACAATACTTATATATTTAGTAATATTTGATTCATTGACTACTTCTGCAATTAGTTGGTTTTCTTTGAAATAGTAAGATTTAAATTTTGACACGATAAAATCATTATTCGGTTTTGTTGAAATATCAGATCCTTTTGCAATTAAATAAACCCCAGACACGTCATTTTCTTCAATTATTGGTCCGGTATTACCTAAGTCAGAACCTCCAAACTTAATTTTAAGTGTTGGTGAAATTTTAGTAGCTAAAAAGCCTTTACCAATACCATAATAATACGTTTGAGTATCTATTAATAGAAATGCTAAACCAAATATTAAAGTGATTAAAAATCTTGTTCTCATTTATTTTGTTTTTATATTATTACCTTTAGGATATCCTGGATTTTTATATGAAATTTTGAATTCCCAAGGAACATAATTATAAGGTTTTCCTCCGATTTCAATACCAATATCAAGAGGATCCCAAAAACCATCTCTAACAAAAGCTTTGAAAGATGTAGTACATTTACTAATAGTACAGCTAGTTGAATAATCAACGTTAGTATCACCGATATGGAAACCTTCATAACTATTAGTTAAATCAACATCAAAGGTATTAGATAAACTGTTAGCTTCTCCACTAATCAATCTATTTATAACTCTTTTAGTTTCAGAGTTTGATATTAATTTCCTTTTTGCTCCCATCCCAATCTCCGCATCCTCACCATTACCATTATAATAATGATCTACAGCGTCGCTACTATTACTAAGAATTTTTCTTCTTTTTCTTGGAGGATCACCTCCATTCAAATGTTTATGCATCGCATCATTGAGTCCTGCGACGACACCGCCAATAAGCGCACCCTCAAAGAAATTACCACCCGATAAGGCAGAACCTACGCCACCGCTAATGGAATCCAATTATTAATAATTCTCATTCTCTAATATTTGATTACACTTTCTTTCTTTTCTTAAAAGTTTCCAAAGATTATTTTGCTCTTTTCTAAAGAAATAAAAATATGTTTCGCCACATTCTAAACCACAAATCTTTGTGATTATTAAAAGATTAATATTGTTTTTTTATGTTGAACTCATATAATATTAGATTAAAAGTTAATATTACGTATTAAGAATATCAAAACTATAAAAGCAAAACTATAAATCATACCACGATAAAATATTTTTTAGAGGTACATATGAATAAAATAAATGATAACGAGCAAAAGAAAGATAACAAGAATACTGTAACATTTAGTCCATAAAATAATCTATAACTTTGAGTAAAAAAATTACTTTGTGATTGTACAGCCAAATATGATTCTCTTATATATTGAAAATTAAAAACATCTTCATAAAAAAGAAAGAGAAAAATAATCGATAAACAAAAAATAATTGCACTCAATATAAGTTTCATTGTTTAATATTTTACTGTTAATGGTATAATTTCTTGAAATTTAAAACTTCTTAAGGCTTTGAAAAATACGCTACTTTTAGGTCCTAAATCAATACACCCTGCTGAACCATAAACATCGCCTCCATGAATAGTAAAACCAGATCTCCCATATATAATTGTATTAGAATCAGGTGTAATCCATACTCTTTCCTTCCCCCAAGATCTAGTTCCTCCAGGAAATGATTCTCCTCCTAAAAAACCTTTTATATAACTTTTTAACCCCTAGTTTTCAAAAAGTTGAATTTTATTTGGGTCTATTGAGTCTCTTTTGTTTAATACAGGAGTTAATTTAATTGGTATAAAATTAGATTTTATTTCACCTCTGAAAATTTTGAATCCTTTTCTTTTGAATTCGTTTAGTTCCTTTTGAATAGAAGTATTATCAAAACTTATATTATTGAAGATTATCCCAACATTTGTAGAGTTTACGTCATAGAGCTTTATATAGTTATTTATATTTTCAAATTCACCTTCTCTTTGCACAAACATGCAATCAACATGGTAAATGGGTAAACTGATTCTGGTTGCCAGTTGTATTTTGCTGAATGGATTGAGAACTAAAAATTTAGCTTTGTCGTCTGTTAAACTCCAACAATCTTTCCTTTTTCTTATTTCTGGGATAGGAATCACCTCTATATTCTCCTCTTTTTCTGTATAGAATATTAGACCTAAAGACAAATTACGATATACTTTTATATGTTCTGAACCGTTAAGATATTGATCATAGTTTGTAACATTGAAATAAGAATCATCTATATATAAAACGATTGTTTCATTGGAATGATTAATAATTTCGTACTGTACAATTTGATCATAAGATTCAAAAAAATTGGGATTATAATTCAAATATTCATTCAGAATATTAATTGATAATTGATTCTTGTTCAACTTTTTGTTATAAGTTGAACAAGAAATTAAGGCATTAAAAATGCCTAAAGTTAAAAAATATTTAATAGCCCCATTCATTGTACCAATTTAATGCTTTATTATTTTGTTCTATTCTTTTTAATCTTGAAACAATTTGTCCGTAATTTACAGAAATATCCTTATGATAAATCAAACCACTTCCAATAGTTAAAGCAAGTTCTCTAATTGTGGAAAAGGCAGGGTCAGATAATATAATTGTACCAGGGAATACATAACCATTACCGATACCCATACCTAGATTAAAAGATAGTTTATCACCACTCCCTCTAAGAATTAATAAGTCTCCTCTTTTTGTGTTATTATCAAAAGATCCGAATTTTACATTCCATTTTTTTTTTACAGATTTAAGTAATTCATTCAAAACCTCTACTTTAGAGGTTAATGTTTTTACAAATTGATCTGATTTTTCGGCTTCTAAATTTGGATTCAACTCAGCATCAATAATGTCTCTATCTATTTTTGCTTCTAAATTTTTAAGTTGTTTTTTATAAATCTCTTTATGCAACGCATGATTTAGCCCCGCGACGACACCGCCAATAAGCGCACCCTCAAAGAAATTACCACCCGATAAGGCAGAACCTACACCACCGCTAATGGCACCAAAGCTCACCATACCAACGGTACTCTGTGCAAATTGAGATAAGTTGGCTGCATTCATGGTACTGGTCCAAGCAGCTGCACCCAAACTACCTAAAGCACCAGAAATAAAAGCTTGAGAAAAATTACCTCCTTGTGCCAAAGACATCACGCCTTGTGCTACGGCATGCGTACCGGCTTTTACCAAGCCTAAAACACCTGCATTATTAAGAGCATCTCCAATTGCAGTAAACGCACCAGTTCCTGCACTGGAGAATACACTGCCTATACCAAACGTTACCGCCCCGGATATTGCACCCCACATAGTGGACTTTAGAGCAGCCTTTAACTGCCATTTACCTCCATTGATTGCAACACCTATACTATAAGCTGCAAGGCCAATAGCTGCTCCAATCACAGCCGCCCCAACCAGCTTTGCAGCAAATATACCTATCATTGGTATTAAAAATGCAAACTCTCCGCTTGGATCATTGAATAATAATGGATTATTGAATACATACCCGTATTTGTTGTAATTCTGGGTATTGGTTGGGTCTTGTATATTTTCGTCTGCATTGAGGAATCTTCTAAGAATAGGGTCGTACAAGCGACCATTCATGTGAATGATGCCCAATTCTAAGAAATGTTCGTGACTGGTATATCCTCGGTCGATCAATAGCTGGTCTGCCAATTGCATCATGGCATTAGGATCTGTCACAGTTGCATTGTTACCCAATTTGAGGTGGGTAAAATTACCCCATGCATCATAGTGGCGTTGTTCTGTCTTGGTACCGTTTTGGTTGGTAATTGCCAAAATACTGCCCAAATAATCTTTGTGTAAGAAATGGTATTCACCAGCGGTTTGGGTGAAATTTTTCACATAGAGAATGTTTGACTCATAAGGAGAACCGCCTATGTAAATGATGTGTTTTTCTTGTCCCGTTTGGTGGTCAATAACTACTTCGAAACTTCCTGTTTCGTCGTACAACTTGGTAAAATTACCATCTGTCGCTTGGGTAAAGTTACCACCATAGGTAACTTTTTGACGCATATTGCTCAAACCGTAAGAGAATACAGCATCACCCAATACACCGTCTATATACACGGGATCGTTGTTTTCGTTGTAGCTGATTTGTTGGATTAGTTCACGGTTATAATAGTTGTTACCCTCGTTGTTCAACTCCACTTCGGTAGGTTGGTAGATTTTACCACTTGATGGATACGCTATTTTACCCAATTGGTTGTTTTCGATGATTCGTCCTTTTTCATCGTAAGCGTTGAAATGCATTAGACCATTGGTAGGGTTGGTCCAATTGGTCAGTCGATTATTATCATCATACACAAACGATTCCTCTATATTAAAATCACCTGCTCTTTTTCTCCAATTCAATTCATTTTTGATAGCATTGAACTGATAGTTGATGTCAATTACCGTGTTACCTCCCATATTCAATCCACTTGATAAATGTTTAGTAGAACTCAGAAAATTATTAGCATCGTAAAGATTGGTGATAGAAGTGTGTCCGAGTTTTGCTTTGGTCACTTGTCCTCCAGCAAGAACTTCGTTTAACTGCCACAAAATACGCCCTGTGTTTTTATCTTTTATTTGATACAAAGCACCGCTCCACGCATGATATACGTTTTCGATATCAACAGCTGTTATTGTTGAACCAGAAACAAGTTCTTTTCTATAACTCGTCACACGACCAAATTCATCAAAGACAAATCCTTTATCTATAAATTGCCTGCTGTTATGTAATTGTGTTGATGAAGCTAATCGCCCGTTGGTGTCATACGTAAGGTTGGTGGTATAGGTTTCATTTGTACCTTTAGCATTTTTTATAGTACCTGTTTTACGGGTCAATGCACCTTTGGTATTGTAGGTGAAATTGATGTTTTTGTTGGTGCTACTATCGTTAGCGACTTCCTTTTGATTGGTTAATTGTCCTTTGGTATTATAAGTAAAGGTCTTAATTCCTTTGGGACTTTCTAATTTTATGACATCACCTAGACCATTATAGGTATATTTATACAAACCATTTGACGGATCATGAAATTCTGATTTTCGTCCCCAGTGATCATATTTAGTAGTTACAATATTATTACCATACGTAGCAGATATTTGTTGTCCTACCGCATTGTATTTATACGTTATTGTTCCTCCTGGGTCGGTAGTTTTTATTACATTTCCTAAAGCATCAGTTTCTTGGGTTGTGGTTCTATTGTATCCATTTTCTTCTTTTGTGGTTGTCACTAAACCATTAATAGAGGTTGATACTATTTTTCCAGTAAAAGATGTGGCTGTTATTTTTGCGGGGTAAACACTGTCATCATAGACAATGGTGTTGTATTTAATAGTTTCGCCATTATAATAAGGTTCACTTTCTCTTATTTTCCGACCAATTGCATCGTAATGAACTTCCTTATTAACAATTGAATTCGTGTTAAACCCTTTGGTTTCTACTTTATATTGTTGTTGGTATTTGTTAGTAAAAGTTTTTTTGTAATTACCGATAGGATCATTTTCTGTGACAATAATATTTCCATTAGAATCTTTTTCATAACTATAACTTGTGGTTCCAGTTAAATTATGATGTGATGTAATTAATTTCCCCCAATTGTCATAGGTATTGGTTGTTTTGTTACCATACGTATCGGTTTCTGTTAACAATTGTCCCCAATCATTAAAAGTAAAATTAGTTGAGATGTTTAGATTGTCTGTTGCTCGTATAACAAATCTTCCACGTGCATCATAACTTGATTTTGTGGTTTTAGTTAGACCATCTTCATTATTTGAGATTGTTTTTTGAATTACATTTCCAAAACCATCGTATACAAAGTTTTCTATTATATAATATTCTGCATTTCGATCTTCTTTCTCAATTCTAGTGAGTAAATTATTTGTGTAATAATAAAACTCTCCATTTCTCATAGAATTACCATACGCTGTAGTTTCAATTACTTGTCCTGTTGGTCTGCCAATGTAATAATCTTTACCTATACCATTAGGGTTATTCGCATAGTAGAAGTTTTTAGTAGTTAAGCTATAACCATTGTTTACGTTTGTAACCGATTTAGTAGGTAAATAATATTGGTTGTATTCGAATGTTTCTACTGTATTTACCTTAGTTAGGTTATCTAAAGAGGTTACTTTTTTCGGAACAATCGCTGTGATAAGATTGGGTGTGGCTGCAGTGGGTTTAACACTTAATTTTACTCCATCCTTGTAATACTCGAATAAATAGTCAGTGGTAGAATATGAAATTAGATCAGCATTTGATGTTGTAAAGTTTGTAGTGAAAATTTTACTTGGATCGTTATTGGTTTTTATTGCCCAATTTTTTGACTCATTTCCTTCTATATTAGAATCTCGTTCTATAACTGACCAGACTTTTGTATTTTCGAATCCATTGGTGTACCAAGAAGAACGAGCCATTTGTCTAAAACCTAGTGAACCTTTTCCTTGTAAATGAACCATCATGCCTCTGTACAAGAAATCTTGCTTTTTATTATCTTGTTGTAGTTGAGCTATAACATAGTTTTCTGGCATGCGTTGAGGCTCAAAATAAGGATAAGTCAACGATTCAGCTTTGTAGAAATTGCTATCACTACTGGCATCTAGAGGTTTATAGACAGCGTTTGTTATGATACCTCCTTGTTTGATGCTACTCATGCGACGCATAGGAGCTAAATCATTATACCCACCTACTTTGATGTAAATAAAAGATTCACAATCATATTTTCCGCAATCATCAGGCTTACCTAGAACTACCAACTCCCCTTCGATATGTGAGATGCTAAAAGGTACAACCATATTATCAAAATTATGCGACTTTTGTGAAATAAGGTTGAATGTTAATGAATGGTTTGAGGATTCAATCGTTGAATATACTGAAGTTAATACTTGGGTATGTTCTTGATCGTAGTGATTTCGCCATTCATGATTTTTAACTATAATTTTATTAACTACTAATTCACTTCGACCATCATTGTTTAGGTCTAATGTTTTATACTCATAGTGCGTTCCTGTATGGAAAACACATGTACTTTCAGGAAAACGATTATGTTTCCCAACATCAGTCGCAACATATTCTTTAGAAAAATAAGTTAAATTTGACTTTAGTTCAGCGGGTTCAAATCCTTTTCCATTAGATAAAAACAAATACCAATCAGATTTTTTATCTTCTTTAGGGATCAATAAATCAGTTTTTCCATCCCCATTAAAATCTCCAGCAACAGCATTAGAAACGACTCCATCAAAATTTCCAATTATAGGATTGAATGATTGGGAAGTCATATATCTGGTGGAATTATTATTTGACTTAGTGAAGAATGCTAGATTAGCTTTTTTAGTATTGTTGTTTATTTTTAAATAATCTGTAATTCCATCTCCGTCGAAATCACCTTCTATATATTCATTTAATAAATTATTGTATGCTTGACCAATATTGAGATTGACATCTTCATTTATATTTAAAACATATGTAGATTTATAATCTGTGCATAAAGGTCCTTGTATATTTACACCTCCTATACCTATACCTCCAGGACCTTCAATTGTATTACCGTATTGAGTTTCACAAGTTATGGTTTTTACTTGCAACATTAATTCCGATAAACTGTTTCCGTCAACATCAATTGAGCCTAAAGAGTCTAAATAGGAATTGTATGTAGTGTATAAATTGACCATTCCTGGCTCAATAGGAACAGTAGGGTCTCCAAATTCCCCACTCATATCATAATGGGATGCAGATAAAACCTTTTTGAATTCTAATTTTAATTGATTTGTAACATTATCTAAAGTGTACACATAGATATCTAAATCTCTTTTATTGTAACCGTTCGCTGGAACTTGATCTAACAAAACAATAGACGTTTTAGGAATTACATTGTTATCTAGAGATTTTATTGATCCTGTAGTAGCTAATTTTAGATTAACGGTGTTTAAATTACTTAAATTTCCAATTAAAACTTTCTGAGGATTGCTTGTTTTAAAAACACTTTTATATAAGTAAATGTTTTTATTATCATTTATAATTAAATCTAATTCCCCATCTCCATCAAAATCTCCGTATAATTCACCCTTTTTATTGTCATGGTTAGCATCTTTAATATTGGTTGTTTTCCATGTTTTGGATTCTAAATCTTGATATGAAAATTCGATCGGATTAGCTATTTCATTTTGAGCATTGAACTCTTTAATCGTCTTTATATATTGATAATTTGTATATGGATACTCTCCATATTCTATAGCATATTTTTTAAATTGCTTATTTACAGCGTTTACTGTTACAGAACTCAGTATTTTATTTTGTATTAATTTAATGCCTTGTCCATTTCCATTCAAAATTGTAGTTTCTGGAAGTTTACGAGTGTCATAAACAAACACAATAGAGTTAAAATGTGCTTTACCCAATGATTCATTTCCTCCCCAACTAATTTTACTTATTAAAGAAACATTATTACTTTGCGTGTAAGTATAGGTAATGTAATTGCTTTGTGCATCAATCCACTTTACGATATTATATTCTACAGGAGTTCTAGCAGTACTTTCTCCTGATGCAGTGGCACCATACCAAGCTTGTGAACCGTCTTCGAAAGTAACTTCAAAGTATTCTGGTCCTTGCCAATTTTTTCCAGTTATTGTACCGTGTGACTTGATTAAAG
Source organism: Vaginella massiliensis (assembly GCF_900089075.1). Lineage (GTDB taxonomy): Bacteria > Bacteroidota > Bacteroidia > Flavobacteriales > Weeksellaceae > Weeksella > Weeksella massiliensis_A. The sequence continues at coordinate 1,161,976 of NZ_LT593746.1, read as the reverse complement.
CATTTGAAAAATTCTCGGTGGTATATAGAGCTCCGTCTTTACCATATTCTCCAGATTTTAGAATCAATCTTTGTCCATTAAATTGGTAAAAATCAGAATAGGACAAATCAAATGATTTTGATTCTCCGTCTTTTTCTAAATTTTTTCCAGTTCTTGATATATTGGTCAATCCAGATAAATTCCAACCATAACCAGCGATTCCATTAGCAGAATTACTGGTGTATACCAAATTAATTTGTGGAGCAACTTTTTTAATACCTGGAGGTAGAGCGATAGGAAGTGTGAAATTTAATTGTCCACCTCCATCTACTTCAATATTTCCAGTCGTATCATGAAAAGTTTGTTGGGCAGAAACATTGCTTAAATACAAAACAAAAGCAAGTAAGAAAATAAAATATTTTCTCATAATAATAAGGTCTATGGTTTAGATAGATTATTTTTTTATAATTTTTCGGCTGATAACCTCATTTTCAGAGGTGACAAATCGTAACATATAGATTCCAGTTGAAAGGTTAGAAATATTCAATTCTACATTAGAATCCCCTCTATTGTTTTTTGAAATATTAGACATCAGACTTCCTGTTAAATCATAAATTTGAACGTCTGTAATCTTAACATTTGTGTTATTCCATTTTATTGTAAGAGGACCAGTTGTTGGATTAGGAAAGACATCAAATGTTATAATGTTTAGTTCGTCAGGTTCATTAAGAAAGGCTATTTCATCATAAACTATATCTTCTTCTCCTGCATCATTTGGTCTATGAGAAACAATAACAATCGTTAAAAATCTCTTTATTTGATTTCCGGCCTCATCATATTCAAAATTCAATTTATTGGAAGTCAATTCAACATCATAATCAGGAACACCATCTGTATTGGAGTCTGTAAAAGCAAAATACGTAGATGTACCTGATGCCGTTATCTGTGCCCCGTTTTCGAAATTTACAGATTGACGATCGTGTACATTTTGATTAGGAGTTTGGGTGCTATTAATTACTCTCTGAGCATACATAGAAAAGGTCAGCAAAAGAGCTGTAAAAGAAAATAAAAACTTCATAGAATTTACTTTTTAAGCATTTCTAATTCTTTTTGTAGTAATTCTATCTTTTCATTTTGCTGAATCAAATGAAGTGTTAACTCTTCAATTTTTTCTAAGAGTTTAGCATTCAACTCGCCCTGTTCTATACCTCCATCGGCAACAACATCTTTAGCTGAAGGAATGTTAGGTAAATGTTTATTTGCATTTATAAAACTTTTAACCTCATTTAATGGCATTAGATTATAATCGTCATTAAAAACGTGATCTGCCCACTGATTAGCAGAAGCTACTTCAACTTTTAAGCGTTCTGTTTTTATTCCATCTTTAACAAAAAGGCGATACCCTGAAAGATCATATTTTTCTGTCCCCATGGTAATTTTACCTGTGTTATAAACATTTAAAATATTGAAGTTATTATCAGCACTGAATGAATATGTTTGTACGTTTGTTGCATTATATAATGAACTTGAAGAAGGTTGGCCACTGAAATTGAAAATCATGTTTTTGCCACTCATCATTTTCCAAACAGCATCTCCAGGCATGGCCTTATCAGATCCCTCCCATTGTTTTCCTGCTAAGAAAAATTGTAAAGCTCCTACTGAGTTAGCTATATTCATAGTTACCATTTCGTTGTTACTTTTACCTAATTGCAAAGTAGCCGTGAACCAGGTATTGTTCAATGGGCGATTTCCAATGTTGATTTGCCCCGCATGATTAATAGTAGAATTATAATTAGTAGAACTACTAGTTGTTGAAAAATATTGAGCATTAAGATTTAATGCTAAAAAAATAAAAAAAGAGAAGTAAAGGTTTTTCATATTGATTTGATTTTTAACTTAAGAAATGGTTTTTCAAAATATTTATAAGAAATTGCAGACACTACAATTGTTAGAATAAAGACTAGAGAATAGAAAAGGATAATAAATAAGTTCGAATTTAAATGAGTGAATTTTAAAAATACAAACCCTAAAACTTGGAATACGATCGCATGGTACATATATAATCCATAGGATATTTTGCCAAGATGTTTTAATAAAGAATTATTTAAAAATTTATATGGCTGTAATGATAAAATATAGATAGAACTTGAAAAAATTACTGTACATATTAAATGATAGAATAAAGTGTCTAAGCTTTTTACAAAAAAATCCGTCGTTAATAAAGTTATAAAAAGAATTAAAATAATAGCTTTTAGATAATTATTTATTTTGAAACGAGAGAATAATGAAATATAAGAAAAAACACCTCCGGCAGAAAAATAATAAAATAACATGCTATATTTTCGAAATAATTCTAATACTGGAATATGATAAATTATAAAATAAATAATGGTAAATAAAATCAAGAATTTTAAAATATTGTTTTTATTGATCAATAAGAATATAGGCGCAACAAATAAGTAAAATTGTTCTTCAATAGCTATAGACCATAAAATTTCTAAAATTCCACCAGGTTTGAATGTCGCTAAAATATTTGCGAATAAAGTAATTCCAAGAAACAAGCCTTTTAATAAATTATAATCACTATCATTTGAGTATCCGAATAATTGAATAATAAAATTGTAGTAAACAAATCCAAAAAATAGGATTAAATAGTATAAAGGAAATATTCTTAAAATTCGATTTCTATAGAATTGTTTTAAATTTATAGTATTCGTTTTTGTTTTTTCTTGAATAAGATTTCTGATAATTAAAAATCCACTTAGAGCAAAAAATACATATACGGCTTCTGTACCCTTAAAGAATATAGACAATCCATCATAATATGGGAAACCTCTACTTTTACAAAATTCAGCCATATGAAATAATATAACCAAAGAAGCAAGAAAGAATCTTAATTGAGTTAGGTTAGGTAGTTGGTTCATAACGTATTAGGCAAATGTAAAAAAAAGTTAAAATAAACCAAAATAAAATCTAATATTTATAATAACGGTGGTATAATGAGATTTTAAAAGTGGTCGAATTCGACCACTTTTTTCTTTTATTTGTATTCTCAAAAACTTGTATCAGCAAACAAAATTTAATAAATTCACCATCAATAAGTTTAATGTAACAGAACATGAAAATTGGATATGCCGACTGATTGACAGATGCAACTTCAACGTATAGGTGTATTGTTTTTATTCCATCTTTCACAAAAAGGCGATAACCAGAAAGATAATACTTATCGGTTCCCATAGTGATCTTACCCGTACTATAAACACTCATGGTTTTAGAGTCATATAGTCCAGCAAAAACATATCGCTGAACACCCGATTGATTAGGTACCATATTGATTTCAATTATTCTCCCTTACCTAATAAAAAAATCGTGAACGCTAACCGTTCACGATTTTTTTTATAGATGAATACTTTATTATTTCATTAATAATGCCACATATCGGCTTCTGATTGTAGAATACTCTCTCTGATTCGATCATTTTCTTCTAGCTGACCTTTGGCATCTTTTGGTATATAATCTTCGATCGGACGGTTACCATATGCAGTTTGTGCCTTGTAGATTACCGAAGAGAATCGTCTAGCATTCAACATATCGTCGTACGAGATACTCGACGATGAATTATTTGGATTGAAGACTTTGTAATTTGCCAATACGTCTCGGGCACCTGGGTACCAAATCCAAAACAAATCCACATATTCCCCATCGTTGAACTCCGTTCCCAAAGTTTGTGCATCTGGTCCCATAATCGAAAGTCCTAGTAAGCGATAACGCATCTCACCAATACGTTTGTCTACGTACCACATCCCTTTTACCTTCAACATTTTGATATCTTGCGTATCTATATTGAAACGGAAAATAGCGCCCTCGTCGGGTGTTTCGCCAGCTTCTATCATATCATAATAGAACTGTTGCGTGTCTACTTTCTCGGCACGAGCCATGATTTGTTCATAAGTCATTTTTTCTTTGAAGAACTCGTCATCGTAGACTTCTGTAATTTTACCAGAGCGTATTCCTTCTACCAAAGCATCGTACAAGGATGCCGACTCTTGAACCAATCCATCGGTTTGACGATAGTAGGGCTGATTCAATCTTTCGTTTAGATCAATCACTTCCCATACGACTTTAGACCAGATCACATCTTTATCTTCGGTATAACCATATTCTAATGGTTTCTCTGCTGTGCTGATCGTATCACCTGCTACATCAACCTTAAATTGATTTGCTCTTTGTTGTCTTAATTCTTCTGGACTCTTGGCATTCAACACGCTTTGTGCAAATGTTGCCACAGAAAATAAGCTCATTAATCCAAACAAAAGATTTTTCATAATTCTATTCTATATTTTATCTTACTTCAATGGTCACACTCGATGCTTCTCCTGTTTGACCACCATTTGTTTTGTATTTAATATCAAATACACCTACGACATCTCCTTTCTGAGCTTTGCTCAATGCGCCCGCTGCTCCACTCATTTTGTTTCCAGAGACTCTTACGGTTGGTTGTCCTGGAACTTTTACGTTGAACGAGGTTACCTCACCCGAGATTGGGAATAAGAAGTCTGGCCAATCGATACGAACAGTTTGCGAAGCTAAGCCGTTTGCAGGGATTGCTTGTGAGGTTTGCCCTAGGATGTTACCTCGTGCTGGCGGAACAGGTTTGATGCGGAAGGTTTCTCGTACCGTAAGTGTTTTACCCGAACTTGCTTTGGCTGTTGCGGTAAACACCACTTCGTTTCCTCCTCCAGGGCGGTGAATCCATTTGTTTGCACCTGCACCCGAAGTGCTACCCGATGATCCTGATAAACTTACTGGTCCGTTTGCTCCGTTGATGGTTGCAGAAATTGGGTTGTCTACACCACGATAAACCACACGTAAGTTGTCTGCAACGATAGACCCGCCTGTTGGATCTTTCTCGATAATTTCAGCTGCTTTTACGTTTAAGGTTTGGGCTACTACTTGGTAGGTAGAAGGTACAATCTCTACAGTTTTTGGTCCTGCAGGGGTATTGTAAGTAATCTTACCAGTGAGGTTGTGAATACCTACAGACGAGGTGTTCAACTTCAGTGTAGCTTTACCATTTACGATAGGTGCAGAACCTGCCGATGTCGATACATTTCCTTGGATGCTATTGTCATAAGCACCTAAAACAACATTCAACGCTACGTCTTTACCTTGTTCTACAACGCCTGGTGATAAGAACAAGCCTTCGAAGGCATTCAGCTCGATTTTCTCTTGCAGTTTTCCTGCCAATAGATCACGCACGATATTCCCTTCTTCTGTGCGGGCATCTACTTGTAGTTTGGTTAAATTGGTAAGACCTGCAACCATTGGTTGTTCATAGAATTTCTCGGTCAACCAATTTTTCTTATTACGAGAGGCTTCGGTATTGAATATTGAATTGACACGATTTTTTGAAGTACCATCTACTCCAACGAATCCTAGAAGGAAATTTCTATATTCATTGATTTTCTCTACCAATTCTTGTCCTTTTTCGTTTCCTTTATCACCTTTACCTCCTTTGAATAATAATCTTACCAAAGGCTCGGTGTCTTGTAAAGCATTGTAGTCGGTTTCTTCTGCTCCAGAAACATAGTCGGTACCCATCAATTCTCTTTTCAAACCATCGATATAGGTAACAAACTCGTTGGTTTTGGTTTGAATGTTTTTCGCTTTATCATTGATTTCAGCGTAAGACGGATCTTCGGCAACTTTCTTTTCTATTTGTTGATAGAATGTGCCATTATTTTCTGAGGTCAATTTTGCTGATTCCTCTAATGTTATATTGATACTCTCAAAAGATCTCAATACCTCACGATCCACGTTCAATGCCATCATTGCAATGAACACTAGATACATCAGGTTGATCATCTTCTGACGACCAGTTAGTCTTCTTCCTGCCATTTTTATTGATTAGTAGAATTAATACTTTTTATCACTTAGTGTTTGGTATTTATTGGTTTGGTAAACGCATTGCATTCAGCATTCCACCATACACTTTATTCAACGCGTTGATGTTAGCAGAAAGCTCTTGCATTTCTTTCAAGAATTGTTCCGAGCTACCTGATGATTTTTGCATCTCTTCGATGAATTGGCGATTAATATCTACTTGTTTTTTACTGTTTTCAATTTGTTGTTCATAAATTGCATTCAACGCACTGATGTTTGCAGACGCTTTTGCAATTTCTGTGCTGTATTGTTGTGTAGAAGCGACTGCTGTTGTGGTGGTATTGAGTTCGTTTACGGCTAATCCAAACTTGTCTAGCGAGTTGCGTAGACGTTCGAATACTTCTTTGTCTAATTTAGCATCGGCTAAAACTTTGTCTAATTCGGCTGTTAAATTATTACCTGCTGCAGCTACTGTAGCGGTTTTGCGTTGTACCACTTCACCAGATAGCAATTCTGGATATACGATCTCCCACTCGTATTCACCTTTTGGCTTGTCAAAAAATGCAGAGTACATGAAGACAAAAGCCTCTGCTACAAGACCTACGGTTAAAATTAAGTTTGCACTAATCCCAAGCGGATTGGTGTGCGTAATTTTACATAGTGCCCCAATGATTACTATTGCGGCGAAAAAGTTATATAGAAAATTGGTTAGTTTTTCTTGTTTTGACGCTTGTACTGCCATAATTGTTTAGTGTATTAATTGTTTAATTTTTTAGACCTAAGTTCGTTATTTTCGTTTTTTGAAATTAATTTTTGCTCCTTCTGGGAATGGTTGAATTGTTCTGAATCCGATATAAGAACGAGCTGAATCTTTATGTTCCCAATCACGAGACGAAACCATCAGTAAGTATCCGATATCTTTCCAAGAACCTCCGCGTACTGCGATTCTATCATCTCCATTACGTCCGATACTCGGGTTTAATGTAGAGGACATCTGATAGAATGCACGATTGTATGGTGACAAAGTCCATTCTGCTACGTTACCTGCCATATCGTACAATCCGTAACCGTTGGGTTTGAAGGTTTTGATCGGTGCCGTGTACATATAACCTGTTTTGTTACCTTCTAGAATTTCCATATAATCACCACGCTTAGGTTTAAAGTTTGCTAAATAGCATCCTCTATCATCGGTAAGATAAGGTCCTCCCCATGGGTAAGGTGCATCTTGCAAACCACCTCTTGCCGCATATTCCCATTCGATCTCTGTTGGTAAACGATAATCGATTACTTTTTTCGATTTTCCTCTACGCGATTTTCTACTCAAGAAATCATTATGTCGTTTCGTACGATAGGCACAAAACGCCATGGCCTGATTCCAATTTACACCTACTACCGGATAGGCTGCATAAGCCTCGTGCCAAAAATAGTTTTGATGCATTGGATCGTTGTAAGAATAGTTGAAGTCACGCACCCAAACAGTGGTATCTGGGTAAACATTTACCACCTCTTCTCTACGGAAGTCTATACGATAAGCACCTTGTTTCTTAGCTGCTGCTTCTTGATCTACCCAAACATAACTAAAGTTAAGTTTACGCGTATCGATAAGGCGTTCTCCATTGAATCGTTCTTCTGGCGGATAATACAATCCTTCCATCACCTCAGCATAATCAACATCTGGATACTGATATTTTTCCCATATCAACGGAACATCATAGTTCAATCGTCTAGCATCTGCGTTCGAAGTTGCGCTTCCTGAACGACCAGTAGAGTTCATTTGTAAAAATTCATCATACGGTGTTCCTTGCCCATCACGAGACCCCGATACAAAACTATAGGCTGCAATTCCCGAATTTCCTGCACCTGGATTTGCTGAATTGTACCCTAGTTGTTCTGCTCTTTCTGCCAAACGAGTACGCGCAATGGAATCTTTTACGTAATTGACAAATATTTGGTATTCTGAATTGGTAATTTCGGTATCATCCATAAAGAAACCGGTTACAGAAACTGTTCGCACTGGAGCATCATTTTCAAATGTAAAATCATAATCAGTTTGTCCTAAAACAAATGATCCTCCCGGAATCGGAACCATACCTTTTGGACGTTCAGGATTCCAAGCTGAAGATGGTTTCGAAACGATTTGACCATCATTATTACCGCTTCTTCCTCCTTTGTTTTTCAACCATCCACACGAAGTGAAAGTCGTTGCTGTAAGCGATAACAATATGGTTGTAACCAAAAATATTCTCATTATACTTCTGTTTTTTTTAACAAGTGTAAAACTATTTAATTATTTAATATTTACAAAAAAAAATATTTATTGCAATAGTACTAACGAATAGATTATGCTATTATTATATTTTAATAAAATTTTTTAAAAGATTTCCAAAATCTATTCGGAACCTCGCCACGAATGGCTTGTGAATAATCTTTTTTGTGACAAGGTACGATGTGCACGCCTTCTGGCGAATGATCGTTCAAGTTTTTAATTTCGATCCACCATTGGTCAGAATACAGGTTATGATAAAAAACCAAATCTTGCTCTACGGTTGGCACGTGAATTTTCTCGAAATGCAATTCATCTTCAAAATCGACCAAGAGCGGTTTGTGGTTTTGCCCGTCGATGAAATACCAGATCATTTGGGTTAGCAAAAGATGATCTGCCATTTTGTAACGTTCGATATAATGGTATAAATAGATGGATTGCACGGTATGACTTGTTCCGATATAACGGGTAATGGCGCAAATTTCTCGAGCATTGAATCCGTTTGGTAACGGAGTTGGCGTAGAAGAAAAATCGCTTGCTTGGATACAAGCCAAGTCGAGGGCGACCAAATCGGTTTCTCGTGTAAACGGTTCTACTTTTTTTATCGATTTCATCAATTCGCCCAACCGAATCACATCGAAATTCAGATGTTCGATCAAATCCAATTCTGCTTGCGCAACATAATACGCCTGATGCCCAAAATGCGTATATTCGAATAGGTTATGCGGTGGTTGACTGATGATTTTACTCAAAAAATTGTTGGCATTCAACAATTCACTTTCATCACCAAATCTGAATTTGAAATCGAAACAACTCAAATTCACATTCGTTTTCACCGAATCGAATGAGCGATACTGAAAATAAGTAAATTCTGGTAAATGCCCCAAAACAATCACTTTGAACCCTCTCTTGAGCAGGGCTTGATGAACCTTTTGAAATGCAAAACAACTGTCTTCGAATGTTGCTCCAGCTTCGATATCGCCAAAATCGATAATTTTTGAAGTCCAATCGCCTACCTTGAGTTGGTACAATTCTTTACGAATCAGATTGAAATCGACATCGTAATCTTCCGATTTTTCTTTCAGTCCGAGAATGGCAATTTTCAGGGGTGACGTTTGGTTTTCTTCGTCAAAATAAAACGAGACATGATGCCCAACACTGAATTGATCTTGTGAAAAGGCAAAACTTTGCAACTCCTCACTCACCGGATTCAAAAACTCTTCGAACATTATTTATTATTCGTTTTTTTGGTTGTCGTTGTCTTTGTTGTAGCCTTTTTTGTAGCTGTTTTTTTCGTTGTTTTCTTGGTGTTTTCTTCAATCAATTTCTGAACTTCTTCCAGCTTCAAATCGGCTACGGGTGTCTCTTTAGACAATTCTATTTTGGTTTTACCTTTTATCAGATTAAACCTTCCCCAACGGGCTTTTTCTATGCGTATTCCTTCTTCTGCCCATTCGCGCACTACCCTTTCGCTTTCTTTTTGCTTTTTCGCCTCTATCAACTCAGCAATATCGGCTGCCGAAAGATGATCGAAATCGTATTTCTTAGGCACGTTGATGAACCATTCTTGCCATTTGATAAAAGGTCCAAAACGCCCACTTCCTTTGGTCACATCGTGTCCTTCGTATTGTGCAATTGGTGCGTCGGCCTTCAGTTTTTCTTCTACCAATTCTACAGCGCGAGCGAAGGTTATACCCATCGGATCCTCTTCTTTCGGAATGGATACGAATTTGTCATCAAATTTTACATAAGGTCCAAAACGTCCAATATTCACTTCGATTTCATAGCCTTTGTATTCGCCCAAATGTCGAGGCAATTCGAACAGCTTCAAGGCCTCTTCCAAGGTAACTTGATGGATGGATTGATGTTTTTGTAAACTGGCAAAACGAGGTTTTTCTTCGTCTTCTGCATCACCAATCTGAATCATCGGACCGAATCTTCCTATACGTGCATAGACTTTTTTGCCACTAGCCGGATCGATCCCTAATTCTCTTTCGCCTGTGGCGCGCTCGGCATTTTCTTGCACATCTTCTACTGTCGAATGAAATTGTTTATAGAAACGATCGATCATTTTGGTCCAATCTTCTTTGCCTTCGGCAATTTTATCGAAGCTTTCTTCTACATGCGCTGTAAAATCATAATCCAATACATTTTCGAAATAATCGACCAAAAAGTCATTCACCACAATCCCGATATCGGTTGGCATCAATTTTCGACGATCTGCTCCGTAAGTTTCTGATTTTGTTTCGATGTTCACGCGATCGTTTTGTAAGGTCAACACTTTATAATCTCGAGCTTTACCCTCCAATTCACCAACTTCAACATAACCACGATTGAGAATTGTAGAAATTGTAGGCGCATAAGTCGATGGTCGACCAATGCCCAATTCTTCTAGTTTCTTGACCAACGAGGCTTCGGTATAACGAGCAGCAGGCTTGGTAAAACGCTCTTGACCTTCGATGGTTTTCACGCCCAAATGCTCCCCTACAGTTACCGAAGGTAACAAAACCGAATCGTTGTCTGCATCATCGTCGTCGACACTTTCTTGGTAAACTTTTAGAAAACCATCAAAAACGATAACTTCTCCTTTGGCTTGGTAAAGAAAATTGTTTTTATCGGTTTCGATATCGATAATAGTGCGCTCTAGCTCGGCATTTGCCATTTGCGATGCTACAGTGCGTTTCCAAATAAGGTCGTATAACTTTTGCATCGACACGTCTCCTCCAATGGTTTGATTTTCGAAATGGGTCGGACGAATGGCTTCGTGCGCCTCTTGGGCAGCAGAATTTTTGTTGGTATATTTTCTGGTTTGAAGGTATTTTTTTCCGAATACATTTTGAATTGTCGCAGAAGCTGCAGCAATGGCATCGTCTGAAAGGTTGACGCTATCGGTTCGCATATAAGTGATATGCCCAGATTCGTACAATTGTTGAGCCACACGCATGGTGCGCGATACCGAAAACCCTAATTTTCTCGACGCTTCTTGTTGCAATGTAGAAGTTGTAAATGGCGCAGAAGGAGTGCGTTTGGCAGGTTTCTTTTGCAAATTTTTCACCTTGAAATCGGCTCCTAAACAACTTTCTAAATAACGTTGTGCTTCATCTAGATTTTCGAACTCTTTTGTAAGGTTTGCTTTTATGACTTTGCCTTCAGGCGTGATAAATTGAGCCGTAAATTTATAAGATGAAACGGCCTCGAATTGCTGAATTTCTTTTTCGCGCTCTACAATCAATCGTACCGAAACCGACTGCACTCGACCAGCAGACAAACCAGGTTTTATCTTGCGCCAAAGCACTGGTGACATCTCGAAACCGACCAATCGATCGAGCACACGCCTTGCTTGTTGTGCATCTACCAAATTTTCGTCGATTGTTCTTGGATTTTCTATGGCGTGCTGAATTGCTTTTTTGGTAATTTCGTTAAAGACAATTCGTTTCGTATCTTTCTCTTTGAGATCCAACACATTATACAAATGCCACGCAATCGCCTCTCCTTCGCGATCCTCATCGGATGCCAACCAAACGGTATCTGCTTTTTTGGATAAATTTTTGAGTTTTTTTACCACCTCTTTTTTATCGGGTGTAACCTCGTAGACAGGTTGATACTTATTCTCTATTTCTATTCCCATCCCTTTTTTGGGCAAATCTACCACATGACCAAAACTGGATTCTACAATAAAATCATTTCCTAGAAATCCTTGAATCGTTTTGGCCTTTGCAGGAGACTCCACTATAACGAGATTTTTTGACATCGCTTTTAGTTAATAATTTGTGCAAAAATAAAGACAAAAAAATAAAGCAGCCAAAAACTTATTCCTGACTGCTTTATTCTTGATTGTATTTTATTGATACGGATTACGATTTATCGTCCCGATATCTACAGAATCAGGCCTGAGTTCGAAACCGATCACTTCTTTATACAACACGTAGACGATGATGTATATCAGCGGTATTGTTGCTAGCAAACCCACTCCACACATCAAAGCTCCTAAAAGTACCAATAAGACAAACACTAAAAAGATCAGGATAAAACCACCAAAATTTTTAAAAACAATCCTGAAGCTTGCTTTCATTGCTTCGATTGGCGATGCCTCTGCAAATAACAAAAACGGAATAGCCAAGGTAAGACCTATAGCGATGATAACACCTGGTAGAATACACAACGCCATCCCAATACTAATGATAAGCGAACTGATTAAAGCCAACATTACCGATTTGCCAAATCGTCCATCTTGGTACGCATAAAACACATCGGAAAAGGATATCGTTTGGTTATGATCTGCCTTATAGGCCAAATAGATAATGCCATACAATATTGGGCTAACCAATGCAACCACAACCATCGATAACAAAGACGAAATCATATAATTGGGCGAAGTTGCGATATTTTGAATAGCCTCCATCATTTCATCAATATCGGGATTGGATGATTGTGATAAAATGATAAGTTCTGTATCATCAACTGGGAAAAGAAAACCGACCAAGGTCTGAATCACAAATGCAAGCACCAAATAGATTAGAAGGGCAAGAATTGCGAACAAAGCCACTCTTCCGAAAATATTCCACGATTTATTGACGACGTTTTGTACGCTAAATTTCGTTGCATCTACCGTAAGTTGAGCTAATTTATTCTGAACATCTGCTTTCATTAAAAATATTTTTCTGATTCATTTCAAAACTAATAAATGTTAAGATGATCTCAAATTTTTTTTTACTGTCAATATGTCATTAAGATTTCATATTTTTGCAGCAGTTATTTTAGATAAAAAATGCATCAAGAAGACAAATATATAGACGAAGCAAGACAAGGAGAAGCCCTGATGACGTTACCGACAACGAATGCTACTAAAAAATTATTTTTAGAGAGTTACGGTTGCCAGATGAATTTCTCTGACAGCGAGATTGTAGCTTCTATCCTCAATGAAGAAGGCTACCAAACCACCACGCAAGTTGACGAAGCCGACCTCATCTTGCTCAACACCTGCTCTATTAGAGAAAAAGCAGAACAAACGGTACGAAAACGTTTGGGAACATTGAATGCCATCAAAAAACGAAACCCAAGCCTGAAAATCGGTGTTTTGGGTTGTATGGCAGAGCGACTGAAACATAAGTTTTTAGAAGAAGAACATTTGGTCGACCTTGTAGTTGGGCCCGATGCTTATCGAGATTTACCCAACTTGCTCAACGATGTAGAAGATGGTCGAGATGCCATCAACGTTCAGTTATCTAAAGAAGAAACCTATGCCGAAATTTCCCCCGTACGTTTAGGCGGAAATGGCGTAACGGCTTTTGTGACCATTACACGAGGTTGCGATAACATGTGCACCTTCTGCGTTGTCCCTTTTACCCGTGGACGTGAGCGATCTAGAGACCCACATTCTATTCTGGACGAAGTGAAAGAATTGGTAGAATCGGGGTATAAAGAAGTGACGCTTTTGGGGCAAAATGTAGACTCCTATTTATGGTATGGTGGTGGTCCGAAAAAAGATTTCAAAAATGCAACCGAAATCCAGAAAGCAACGGCTGTAGATTTTGCACAATTGTTGGACATGGTCGCTACACAATTCCCAAAATTGCGCATCCGTTTCTCGACCTCCAACCCTCAAGACATGCAAGAAAATGTATTGATGGTGATGGCAAAACATTCCAACATTTGCAAATACATCCATTTGCCAGTACAATCGGGCTCCACAAGCGTTCTCGAACGAATGAACAGACAGCACACACGAGAAGAATATTTTGATCTGATCGATAGAATACGTCGCATTGTGCCAGATTGTGCCTTGTCGCACGATATGATTGCAGGATTCTGTGGCGAGACCGAAGAAGAACATCAAGACACCCTCTCGTTGATGGAGTATGTAAAATACGATTTTGGCTATATGTTTGCCTATTCTGACAGACCTGGCACACCAGCACACAAAAAAATGCCAGACGATGTACCCACCGAAACCAAAAAACGTCGTCTACAAGAAATCATCGCTTTACAACAAAAACATTCAGAAATTCGCATGAATTCTTACGTTGGTAAAACCCACGAAGTGCTGATTGAAGGCAACAGTAAGAAAGATGAAAATTTTTGGTACGGAAGAAACACCCAAAACGCAGTCATCGTTTTTCCGAAAACAGCAGGAACCAATGTTGGTGATTTTGTCAACGTAAAAGTACACTCGTGTACCACTGCCACTTTGATCGGAGAAATGGTTGAGGCATAATAATAGTAAACAAAGTTTTTAGAAATTCTTTTTTTTTAGAAAACAATCAACAGCAAATCACATGGATTCTTTACAAACCATCAAACAACGATACGGAATTATCGGGAACAACGTAGCCCTCAATCGCTCTTTAGAAAAAGCAATACAAGTTGCCCCAACCGACATTTCGGTACTGGTCATTGGTGAAAGTGGAGTTGGTAAAGAGTTTATACCCAAAATCATCCACAATCAATCGGCTCGAAAACACAACAATTACATCGCCGTAAACTGTGGCGCCATCCCCGAAGGCACCATCGATTCGGAGTTGTTTGGGCACGAAAAAGGAGCATTTACAGGAGCAACCTCAACCCGCAAAGGCTATTTCGAAGTTGCCGATGGTGGTACGATATTTTTAGATGAAGTTGGCGAGCTACCACTCTCGACGCAGGTTCGACTATTGCGAATTTTAGAATCTGGTGAATTCATGAAAGTAGGCTCGTCTGAGGTTCAGAAAACCAATGTACGAGTCGTTGCAGCAACCAATGTGAAATTGATCGAAGCGATTGAAAAAGGAAAATTTAGAGAAGATCTATATTATCGATTAAACACCGTACAAATCGATATGCCTCCGTTGCGCGAGCGTAAAGAAGACATCGTCTTGCTCTTCAGAAAATTCGCTTCAGATTTTGCCGCAAAATACCGAATGCCTCATATCGAGCTTTCGCCCGAAGCGGCACAATACATTACCAATTATTATTGGCCGGGGAACATTCGACAATTGCGCAATTTTGCCGAGCAAGTTTCGGTGGTAGAAAAAGATCGGGTAATTTCTTTAGAAAAAGTAAAAACCTATCTCCCACAAAACACCTTGCCCGTTTTGATGAAAAAAGATGCCGAGCAAGAAACTACCGATTTCAGAGAACGAGACCTGTTGTATAAAGTTTTGTTTGATATGAAAAAAGATTTGAACGATCTTCGGGCTCTTACATTGGATCTGATCAACCAAAAAGACAACGGAAGCTTCTCGGGGAACACACAAGAATTGATACAGAAAGTTTACCAAGAAAACGCCTCAGAAGGATTTCAAAATCAATTAGGAATCTTGACCAACTCGTCGATCAACACCTCGTCTTTGGCACAACCTTATGATTTCGAAAGCGAGGATGACTTCTACGAAGTAGAACATATAGACGAAGAACCCGCAAGCCTATCGATACAAGAAAAAGAAAAAGAATTGATAAAATTGGCTTTGGAAAAATACAACGGAAGACGTAAAATGGCTGCAGACGAATTGGGCATTTCTGAACGAACATTATACCGAAAAATTAAACAATACAATTTGTAATGAAAAAGCACTTCATCTACACGATATTTACGATTTGCGTTTTGGTGCTGAATGCATGTTACACCCTCTCTGGATCGTCTATCCAACCCGATTGGAACACCTTGTACGTGCCAACTTTTCCTAACTTTGCGCCTCAGCAAAATCCGAATCTCTCACAAGATTTCACCATTGCGCTGCAAGATGTTTTTCGAAATCGTACAAAACTGAACCTCACCGATAGCGAAGATGCCGACCTGATTATCGAAGGCGAAATCACCAACTATCAAGTTGCATCTACACAAATTACAGCCAGCAACAACACAGAACAAGCTGCAAAAAGTAGGCTTACGATAGGGGTGAGCGTTCGGTACATCAACAACAAAGATGAAGAAAAAAGCTTCAACAAAACCTATTCAGACTACGAAGAATTCGACGGCAACCAAACCTTGTTGGAAGTCGAAGGAGCAATTGTGCCAGAGATTATCGACCGACTGAAATTACAAATTTTTAACGATATTGCAATGGATTGGTAATTATGGAAAATCGCATAGAATATTTGTTGCAAAACCCTTTAGAGGTGATAAGTTCTGATTTGTCGATGCTGAAAAAAGCCATCGAACAGCAACCTTATTTTTATCATTTACGTGCCCTCTATCTCTTTGGACTGAAAAACGAAAATCATCCATCTTTTGATGATGTTTTGCATTCGACTGCGGCCTACAGTTACGATCGAGAAAATCTTTACCATTATATTCACCATTCTGAAAAAGCACAAAACAAAAGCTCTAGTCAAGCCAACGAACGCATTCTGAAACCAATTATTTCAGAAAAAGCAATTGCTTCGGAGCCAATAGACCTCGTAGAAGAAGAATTCGAAAAACAAGCCTCAACCGAAAACGAAGAATTGGAAATCGCTGTGCTCGAAGAAGTTTTTGATGCAGACCTTGCAGAGCCATTCCGAACGGTAGAAAAAATTGAATCGGAAGTCGAACAGCAAAATATACTGCCGGTAAACGAGCATGTAGAAAACCCTGAAGCTTTTTTGGAAGAAACGACGACAGAACTCACTGCACAAGACACAACCGACTCAGAAACTGTACACACCACCGCATCGAACGAGGCGACCGTCAATCTTTCATTCGGTGAATGGTTGAAAAAAGGAACGAGCAATGCCTCTACTCCAAAACAAGAAAACACAAAGGTAGATCCTGCCAAATTGGACAAACAGAGAGTAATTGATACTTTTTTGGCAAATACCCCAAAAATAAGTCCGCTCACTAAAGAAACGACAGCCACTCCTTTGGCAGAAAACACACAACATCATCAGGCAGAATTTACAGAATTGATGACCGAGACTTTGGCTCAAATTTATTTGGAACAAAATAAATATGAAAAAGCTATACGAGCTTATAAGATATTAAGTTTGAAATATCCAAAAAAAAATAGTTACTTTGCAGACCGAATTTCAGAAATCGAAAAATTAATAAACAAAAAATAACATGGGAACTTTTCAATTATTCATGGTCATTATAGTTGCACTTTGTGTATTATTAACCCTTATCGTCTTATCGCAAAACCCAAAAGGAGGAGGACTTTCTTCTACCTTTGGTGGTAGTGGCGGAAGCCAAATGTTTGGAGTACAGAGAACAAACAAGTTTTTGGACAATGCGACTTGGACAGTTGCAATTCTGATTACCGTATTGGTGATTGTTGCAAATGTATTGCAAGAAAATCCAAATGCTCGTCCAAAAATCAAGCAAGCTCCCAAGACAGAAGTACCGTCCTCACAGCCCGCTCCTGCACCAGCTCCGACACAAGAATAATCATTATTCCGAAAATATATTTTTTTTCAAAGTCTTACGTGATGTAAGACTTTTTTTATATTTTTATAAAAAATTAATACAATGAAGAAAAGAATTTTACTACTTTCAGCTTTTGCATTGCTGAATTTCAATTACGCTTTCTCACAACAAAATCACTGGAAACCGATCAACGACCAAGCAACGAAAAGTTTAGAAAAAGTTGAGCGTAGCAGTGTGCCAAAAGAATTCAAATTGTATAATCTGAATACAGATGCAATTCTTGCTGATCTAAAAGAGGTGAATGGTAAAGCAATCAGCAAAACCATTCAGATTCCGAACGCAGAGGGTGAAATGGTGAAATATACTGTAAAAGAAGCATCGACTTTTCATCCAGATCTTCAAGCCAAATTTCAAGATATTCGGTCTTATGTTGGAACTTCTTTAGACGGAAAATCAACCATTAGATTCAGCCATTCACCTTATCACGGTTTGAGCGCTATGATTTTCAACCAAAATCATACTGTAGACTATATCGATGCTTATACTACAGATTTGAAAACCTATATCACGTATAGCAGAAAAAATGTTGAAAATACGCATACCGATTTTGTATGTCATACAGATGATAGCGAACAACGTGCATTGGCAGAACATCTAAACAACGTAGACACGGCTGCCCTTACCGTAAACGATGGTAAACTAAGAAAATACCGTTTGGCACTTTCGACTACTTTCGAATATTCTAGATACCACTATGTACGAGCAGGTGTAGGAACAGGAACAGACGAAGAAAAATTAGCTGCTGTACTATCTGCATTGAATGTCGCAATGACTCGTGTAAATGGTGTTTATGAGAAAGAAGTTGGGGTAACAATGGAGTTGGTTCCAAACAATGATTTGCTTGTACACCTCACTTCTGACGATCCGTTTACCAACAACAGTGGCTACTTGCTTTTGAATGAAAATCAACAATTTATCGATTCTGTAATCGGAGATGCAAACTACGATATCGGACACGTATTCTCTACAGGTGGTGGTGGAGTTGCGCAATTGCAAAGCCCTTGTAGAACAGGGAGCAAAGCTAGAGGAGTTACAGGACAAGGAGCGCCTATCAACGATCCTTTCTACATCGATTATGTAGCACACGAGATGGGACATCAATATGGTGCACCTCACACCTTCAACAACTCTTGTGGTGGAAATAGAAGTGGTGGAACCGCAGCAGAGCCAGGAAGTGGTAGTACCATTATGGCTTATGCAGGGATATGTTCGCCAAATGTACAATCTAATAGTGACCCTTATTTCCATGCGGTGAGTGTCAACAATATTTTCAACTTTATTAAATCTAACGTAGGATCTTGTTCGGTAAATACCAACAGTGGAAACTCTGCACCGGTAATTACATTAGAAAAAACATCCTACTCTATTCCACACTCAACAGCGTTTGTGTTAGATGCAACTGCCACAGATGCTGATGGCGATGCGCTTACTTATGCTTGGGAACAAATCGATGTGCAAATTGCTCAGCAAGCACCAATTTCGACCAACACCGGTGGACCAACTTTCAGATCGTTGAATCCGAAAACTGAATCTTACCGTTATTTCCCAGCATTACCGCAAATATTACAAGGTAAATTAACCCTTACCACCAACAACTTTCCTTTTACTTGGGAAGTTATTCCTTCGGTAACTCGTAACCTCAATTTCTCTTTACTTGTAAGAGACAACAATCCGGCAGGAGGACAAACAGACCGTAAAAACGTAATGTTGAAAGTGGTAGGATCTGCAGGACCTTTCAAAGTAACATCGCAAACAACTGCAGAAACTTGGGATGTAAACGTTTCGCCAGAGGCTACAATTACTTGGGATGTTGCTGGTACAGACGGTGGAGGCATCGACACTCAATTTGTAAACATCTTATTATCAAAAGATGGTGGTACAACATTCGAAACGGTGTTGGCATCAAATGTTCCGAACAACGGTTCTGCTACCATTACAATTCCAGCAAATGTAGACACAAACACTGCTAGAATTATGATCAAAGCTGTTGACAATGTATTCTTAGCGGTAAACAGTGCCAACTTCAGCATCGTAAATTCTTTAGGAATCAATGATGTTAATCTTGTAAAAGCTGTTCAACTTACACCGAACCCTTCTAGAGGTGAATTCGAAGTAATAACAGCTAAGAACAACAAAATCCATTCGTTAGAAATCTTTGATACAGCCGGACGCAAAGTATACGAAACTACCGATGTGAAATATAATAAGTTCAATGTAAATCAATTGAGCAACGGCGTTTACATGGTACAAGTAAAAACAACTGCTGGTACAGAAACCCACAAGTTAATCATCAAAAAATAAACTTGTTATTTTTATAATTAAATGCCATGCTGACAGCATGGCATTTTTTATATCCGACAAGCATTTCATTTTGTCATAAAATTTGCCGTGGCATACTTTTCGACATATACGACATCACAAAACATTTACTAATTCAAAAAAACAAAAACATTTAAAATATGTCAGCATTAAACATCAGACCAATAGCAGACAGAGTTGTAATTGAACCTGCACCTGCAGAAACTAAAACCGCTTCTGGAATCATCATTCCCGATTCAGCAAAAGAAAAACCTCAAGAAGGAACCGTAGTGGCGGTTGGTAATGGAAAAAAAGATGAACCCATGACCGTAAAAGTTGGTGACAAAGTTCTTTACGGAAAATATTCTGGTACAGAATTGAAATTAGAAGGAAAAGATTACTTAATCATGCGTGAGGCTGATATTTTAGCAATCATCTAATTAACTTTAAACGAATAAAAAACAAATTCAAATGGCAAAAGATATTAAATTCGATATTGAATCAAGAGACGCATTAAAAAGAGGAGTTGATGCATTGGCAAATGCCGTAAAAGTAACCTTAGGACCAAAAGGACGAAATGTAGTTTTAGAAAAATCATTTGGAGCACCACATGTAACAAAAGACGGTGTATCGGTAGCAAAAGAAATAGAATTAGAAGACGCGATCGAAAACTTAGGAGCACAAATGGTAAAAGAAGTTGCTTCTAAAACCAATGATGTAGCGGGCGACGGTACCACTACAGCAACAGTTCTGGCACAAGCTATTGTACGCGAAGGATTGAAAAACGTAGCTGCAGGTGCAAATCCGATGGATTTGAAACGCGGAATCGACAAAGCAGTTGCCGGAATCGTAGCGAATCTACGAGAGCAATCACAAGAAGTTGGTGATTCATCAGAAAAAATAAAACAAGTAGCGTCTATCTCGGCAAACAACGATGACAACATCGGGGCGTTGATCGCAGAGGCTTTCTCTAAAGTAGGAAAAGAAGGCGTAATCACCGTTGAAGAAGCAAAAGGAACCGAAACCTACGTTGACGTGGTTGAGGGAATGCAATTCGACCGTGGATACCAATCTCCTTATTTTGTAACGAATGCCGATAAAATGATTGCAGAATTAGAAAATCCTTACATTCTATTGTGCGAGAAAAAAATTTCTAACCTACAAGAAATCTTACCACTTTTAGAGCCAGTAGCACAATCTGGTCGTCCATTCCTTATCATATCAGAAGAGGTTGAAGGACAAGCTTTGGCTACGTTGGTAGTAAACCGTTTGAGAGGATCTTTAAAAATCGCTGCCGTAAAAGCACCAGGTTTCGGAGATCGTCGCAAAGCAATGTTACAAGATATCGCCATCCTTACAGGCGGTACTGTAATCTCTGAAGAACAAGGTATTACGCTAGAATCCGCAACCTTAGAAATGTTGGGTACTGCCGAAAGAGTGGTGATCGACAAAGACAATACAACAATCGTAAACGGAGCAGGTGATGCTGAGCAAATAAAAGCTCGTGTAAACCAAATAAAAGCACAAATCGAAACAACTACTTCTGATTACGACCGCGAGAAATTGCAAGAGCGTTTGGCAAAATTGGCAGGAGGTGTAGCCGTACTATACGTTGGTGCTGCTTCTGAGGTAGAGATGAAAGAAATCAAAGACCGCGTAGACGATGCGTTACACGCAACTCGTGCTGCTGTAGAAGAAGGTATCGTTGCTGGCGGTGGTGTTGCATTTGTAAGAGCTTTGACTACGCTTAACGACATCGATACGAAAAATGCCGACGAAGCTACAGGTGTAAAAATTGTTACGCGTGCAGTAGAAGAACCTTTACGCCAAATTGTTCACAACGCTGGTGGCGAAGGCTCTGTAGTAGTGGCTAAAGTAAAAGAAGGAAAAGCTGACTTCGGATACAATGCCAAAACCGAAGAGTACGTCAACATGATCGAAGCTGGTGTAATCGACCCGACAAAAGTGGCGCGCGTAGCACTAGAAAACGCTGCTTCTGTTGCCGGAATGTTGATCACGACTGAAGCTGTTGTAACCGAAATTAAAAAGGATGAACCTGCAATGCCACCAATGGGTGGAGGAATGCCAGGAATGATGTAATCATCAACGCATCCAAATCATAAAAACAAATAGCGTTTCTTTCACGGAACGCTATTTTTTTATATTAAAAAAACATGATGTTCTTTCGATAAAAACGACCGATTTACAACAGAAAATCAATAACAATTCATCTGAATTTCAATAAAGATTTTAAAGAATACTTGATTTCATTAAAAATTTTCTGAACAAACAGACGAATATCATAAAATAAATACGTTTGGTTATACCGATTTTGATGTAAATTTGCAAGTAAAAATACTATTAAAATAAAATGGAAAAACAGCCACAAGAAGTTGTCTTGATTGGTGGTGGAATCATGAGCGCCACCTTGAGCATTCTTCTTAAGAAAATAAATCCTTCGGTAAAAATAAGTGTTTTCGAAAAGTTAGAAACTTTAGGTTTCGAGAGTTCAGAAGCTTTCAACAATGCAGGAACAGGTCACTCTGCTTTTTGCGAGTTGAACTATACTCCGCAAGCAAAAGACGGAAGTATAGACATTTCCAAAGCAATCAATATTGCAAAGCAATTCGAGATTTCTAAAGAGTTTTGGTCTTATTTGGTCGAAAATCAATACATACCTTCACCAGAAAATTTCATTCGAACCACGCCACACATGTCATTTGTTTGGGGAGAAGAGGATGTAAATTTCCTGAAAAAACGTCATCAAGCTTTAAGTCAGCATCCATTATTTGCCGCGATGCAATACGCCGAAGACATCGAAACCATTCGATCTTGGGCTCCGTTGATTGTCGCAAACAGAAAAGCCGATCAAAAAATCGCTGCAACGCATATGGGCTTGGGTACCGATGTGAATTTTGGTCAATTGACTCGTTTTATTTTCAAAAGTCTGGTCGATAAAGGCGAAATTGAATTGCATACCGAGCACGAAGTGAAAGACCTTACACGACTATCGAACCAAAAATGGGCTGTAAAAGTCGAAGATCTGAAACAAAAACAATCCAGAGCGGTCAACGCCGATTTTGTTTTCATCGGTGCTGGCGGTAGCGCTATCTTATTATTACAAAAATCTGGAATTCCAGAATCTAAGCTGTACGGCGGTTTCCCAGTGGGCGGACAATGGTTAATCTGCCAAAACGAAGCTGTTATCCAACAACATCAAGCAAAAGTTTACGGAAAAGCAAAACTTGGTGCTCCACCAATGTCTGTTCCGCACCTCGATACGCGCGTAATCAACGGTAAAAAATCGTTGCTGTTTGGTCCTTTCGCCGTATTTTCTACCAAATTCCTCAAACACGGCTCTCCTTTAGACCTATTCAAATCGGTGAATATGAACAATTTAGGCTTCTTGATGAATTGCGGTTGGAATAATATGGATTTGACGAAATACTTAATCGAACAAGTGATGTTGTCTAAAAATAAAAAAGTAGAATTGTTGAAAGATTATTATCCAGAAGCAAAAGCAGAAGATTGGTTCGAACAAACTGCCGGACAACGCGTACAAGTTATCGAAAAAAATGGTTCGAAAGGAGTTTTGAAATTCGGAACTGAAATTGTTTCATCTACAGACGGAAGCATTTCGGCACTGTTAGGCGCTTCTCCTGGTGCTTCTACATCGGTGTACGCCATGTTGAACGTTCTGAGAAAATGTTTCCCAGAACTGATGAAAAACGAATGGAAAACTGCCATCAAAGAAATGATTCCTTCGCTCGAAGAGACTTTCGACACCGAAGAATCGGTTGAGAGAAGTCGCAACTGGACATCTGCAACATTAAAACTAAATAGATAAAATGCAATAATATTCACATGAAAAAAGGGATTTCAAAAATTTGAAATCCCTTTTATTATTTCTAATCGTCACGGTTTCTTACAACACTTCGTATTCGATGTGCATTACACCCGTAGACGTATGCCCAATCTCATTGAAAGCTGCTTGACTCAAGTCTAAAACACGCGATTTTACGTAAGGTCCACGGTCGTTGATCGTAACCACAACCGATTTCCCATTTTTGATGTTCGTTACCCGAACTTTTGTTCCAAATGGTAATGTTTTATGCGCTGCAGTGAGTTCATGCTTGTCATAAACCTCCCCGCTTGCTGTTTTTCTACCGTGAAATTTCTCACCGTACCAAGAAACAACACCTGTCGCGATAGAAGCAGAACGATCGATAAGATCATCCAATTCTTTTTTCTCTTCCAACGAGATTTCTTCTTTTTTCTGTTCAATTGTATCCTCCACTACAAAATTTACGAATTGTTTTTCGTGATTTGGTACAATTTCTGTTTTCAAAACTTCGAGTAATACCGATTCATCGTTTACTCTAATTTTACCATCAGCATTGGCTATTGGAAATATGGTCAGCATCAATAGTAATGATATTATGCCTTTCTTCATCCTTTAGATTTTTCTGATTAATACGCTGCAAATTTAAAAGGGATATAAATAGAAAATTAGAAGTCGCGCACAAAACATGATTGCGATTAAATTTATCTCCGAAACCCCCTATTATTAGGGAAAAATCGAATTCGTTAAAAAACAGTTAAGATTTTTGCCATTTCTTAATTTTGTTAAGAAATTATCACTAAAAATACATAAAACACTTATTATCAATGTTTTATAATCAGACACAAAACTTTGATTTAACCGAAGAAGAAAAAACATTATAGAGAGTGCAGCTTTGTGCTTAAAGTATTCTTTTCCATCGCTCGATGATTGCGTCTTTTCTCCATTTTTTGGATTCTTGGTAAGAAGTTTTCATCAAATGATCGAGTTTTTCTTTGTTTTGGATGAGATAAGTTAATTTTTGTTGGAAGGTTTCTCGATCGTGAAGCGGCACTAAAAAACCATTCTTTTCATTGATAATATCCGAGGGTCCGTACGGACAATCGTAAGCTATCAGAGCGTTGGAACACAAATTAGCCTCAATCAAAACAGTTGGTAAGCATTCTGTTTTACTCGTAAAAAGAAAAATTTTACTTTGGGAAAGCTCTTTATAAATTTCTTCAATACTACATAAACCTAAGAATTGAACATGCTGTTTTAGATGAGAGTTCTCTTCTATTCTCTTTTCAATTTTATCTTTAGATGGTCCGTCTCCAATAATTTTAAATTGAAACGTTTCAAAATTAATATTTTCAAGTATCGTTAATAGTTCTCCTACATTTTTATCCTCATCTAAACGACCAACATAGATTAATGTGTTTTCTTTTTGAGAATTTTGTATAGAGTCATACGATTCAAATGGTAATCCAATGATATTCGGAATGTGCCAAGTTGACGAATTTAATAATTTATAGTGATTATATGAATCTGAGTTAATACAAACAATTGCTTTAAGTTTTTTGTAGTTTTTTCTCATTACTCCTTTCCACCAAGCCCCACCAACATGGAAATTCGCATGCTCCCAAGCAATTGTTTTGCTTCTAACTTTTTTATGGACTGCTAACTGTGACGATAACTTATACCAACAACTAATAATCAAATCATAATTTTCATGATATTTATTCATCCAGTTATGCAACATTTGCCATTGTCCAAAATCATAAACATAATTTTTTATGTTATTTCTATAGGGCAATCGAGGGGCGTATTTATCCAAATTCACATTGATTTTTTGAAATCCCCAGTGTGAAAAAATGTCTATCGCCTCAATTTTTACACGTTTGTCTAAATAGAAAAAACTATCGGTATTTTTTACCATCAACAAAATAGAGACCTCATATCCTTGTTCCACTAATTCATTGTCAAGATTGGTCATTACGCGAGCAACACCACTTGCCTTGAAAAGTTTATAATAAACCAATAAAATTCTTTTTCTTTTGCTTGCTTGTTCCATTCTTAATTATAGTTGAGTATACGATAATTGATACTGCTCTAATCTATCATTGATAAGTAAAAATATTATTTTTAAAATATAAAGTTCATCTGATTTCTAACAAAATTCTTGATAAAAGCACTAAAAAATCCAACATCACTTTTTGTACACCACCCATTTCTAATGATCGTAGTCTAAACAGTGCTTTTGTCTTCTGACTTTTGGTTTGCATAGCTTAGCTTTCAATCACAAAAACACAAAGTTTTAGACTGTTTGAAGACCCTTATATTTTATCGAAAATAATTACTTTTGCAACAAAGCTGTAAAATGTTTCAGAAAGGCGACTTAGTGAAAGCGATAGACGAGGATATTCGAGGTACGATATCCAAGATTCAGCTGCCAAAAATTTGGGTAAAAGATGAACATGGCTTCGAATATGTTTTTTTGCAAAATGAGTTGATTCTTGATAAAACTATGGGTATTGATATTGTGGTTGAGCAAGAAGAAAAGACTTTCACGAAACCAAAATTCAGAACTTTTAGAAAATCACATAGAACGCCTTACCTCACGCGAGAAATAGATTTGCATATCGAGTTTCTGGTCCAAAAACCTCATCAACTCAACCAATCAGAAATTTTGCAAATCCAACTCGATACTGCGCGAGAAGAAATAGAAAAAGCCATGAACGAAGAACAAATAAGGCTTATTCTGATTCATGGTTTTGGAAAAGGAATTCTGAGAAAAGAACTCATCAATTTATTATATCGCTACACCAATTTGGAGTTCTACGACGCCAATTTCAAAGAATATCATGGCGACGCAATTGAGGTGAAATTTCTTTAGATAACGGTATGAAAACAAACACATTTCACAGCTCTTTTTTTATCCAATTCATCATATCGAAATAGTTTTGCGGTACAATTCCGTGACCACTTTGGTACTCATGATACTCGTGCGCAATTCCTAAATCTGTGAGAAGTTTTTTCCCCATTCTGGCGCCTTCTATTGGTAAAACCACGTCTTCTGTCCCATGCGAAACAAAGAAATTCAGATGTTGATACGCAGCATTATCTTTACTGAAATCGATGAATTCTCGTTCGGGATAACCACTGAGTATCAGCACGTTTTTCACTTTTTCGGGGAAAGATAAGGCGATTGCATAACTGAGGATTGCCCCCTGGCTGAAACCACTTATCCAGACATTCGAAGGATCTAAATTTTCCTGCTCGTTGAAAGCATCAATAAAATCGATCAAAGCATTCTTAGAGTCAATCCCTTCGCTATAGTTTGTCATTTTTATACCACTACTGAAATCCAATTCATACCAAGCAAATCCGCCGAAAATCAACGGAAACCTCCCTCTTACAGACACCACATGTGCCGCTGCTGGCAAGTCGTTGGCAAAGCTAAAAAGATCTTCTTCGTTGCTACCATAGCCGTGTATCAGCAGGTACAAAAATGGATTGTTGGTCTCTACAGTTGGCTTGCGTTCTATATAATGTATGCCTTTCAATTCTTTCATAAATTCTTTTCTTAACTTTTTCAAATGTAACAGATGTTACCAACCGAGCGATTCATTTGCCCGAAATTCGTCCTTGTAAAAGTACAAAGAAATGAAAGTAGAACAAATATTTACCACATGTTTAACGCAAGATGTTTACTATAAAAAATGTTGAAAAGGAAATCGACACCGTAAGATTTTGCCTCGCAAATCGAAGGTGGTTTCAAAGCTATTGTAGAAACTCGAATTTCTAAAACCGATTGTGTTTGTCAATCAAACGTATTAAAATATTAAATTTGAAAATGGAATTTATCTTACAAGCATGGCCATGGTATATTGGCGGGCCAATCATCGCAATCGTGATGTTGTTATTAATTTATTTAGGAAAAAGTTTCGGATTTTCGTCCAATTTCAGAACAATTTGTTCAGCGATGGGAGCCGGTAAATCATGTGATTTTTTTGACTTCAATTGGAAAGATCAGCGATGGAATTTATGGTTTCTGGTAGGAGCAATAATAGGCGGTTTTGTTGCAGCGCATTTTTTATCAGACCAACAAATTCCAGCGATATCCGAGCAAACCATTGCTCAACTAAACGATTTGGGCTTCGACAGTGCGGGTAAAGCTTATTCGCCCACAGAAATCTTCGAAACAATATCGGTGAAAAATTTTATCATCTTGTTGGTAGGCGGATTGCTCATTGGTTTTGGAACGCGCTATGCTGGTGGCTGCACCTCTGGCCACGCCATTTCGGGTTTGAGCGATTTACAAATTTCCTCTTTGATTGCAGTCATTGGTTTTTTTGTTGGTGGACTAATCATGACGCACCTCATTTTTCCATTAATATTCTAAGATCATGAGAAATTTTAGTTTTATCCTTTTAGGAATAGTTTTCGGGATTACCATGTACAAGGCAGAAGCCGCGTCTTGGTTTAGAATTTACGAAATGTTCAACTTCCAATCTTTCCATATGTACGGCTTTATAGGTTCGGCACTGATTATCGGACTGATTGGCGTACAGATGATGAAAAAGAAAAAAGCAAAAGACATCAACGGCAAACCAATCGAAATTCAGCCCAAAGCAAAATCGATCGTTCGCTATTTGGTCGGAGGTACATTTTTCGGATTAGGTTGGGCGTTGGTCGGAGCCTGTCCTGGCCCTATTTTCGTTCTTCTTGGCACAGGAGTATATGCGATGATCATTGTAATTGTGGGCGCTTTGCTTGGCACCTATTTGTACGGTGTTGTCAAAGATAAAATTCCGCATTAAAATGGTGAGAACGAAAATAGAAAAGACTTATCCGCATTGGTTTGAAGATGATTTGCTGAACGAATTCGATTCGCTCGGACGACTGATCAAATTCGAAGCGGGCGATTTGTTGATCGACCTGAATCAGATCATAGACGGAATGCCCATTTTGATTAGCGGAGTGGTTAAAATTTTACGAGAAGATTTTGACAAAGGAGAATTGTTGCTCTATTTCCTAGAAAAAGGCGATACATGCGCCATGACCATGGCATGCTGTTTGGGCGATAAGCAGAGTAAAATTCGTGCCATTGCCGAAACAAACGGCGAAATGGTGATGATTCCGATTACCAAGATGGACAAATGGTTAGCGAAATATCCGAGTTGGAGGAAATTCATTTTCGACAGTTACAACAAACGTTTAGATGAAATGCTCGCCGCCATAGACAATTTGGCATTTAATAATATGAATGCTCGCCTGAAAAAATATTTATTGGTTGTTGCAGGCATCAACAATGGTAATCTGGTTATCAAAACACACCAAGAAATCGCTTACGAACTCAACACTTCGAGGGTTGTAATTTCTAGATTGTTGAAGGCTTTAGAAAAGGAAGGTTTTTTAGAATTAAACCGAAACGAAATCAGAATATTATAAACTAATTTATAGTTCGTCATCCATGAAAAAATTAATCCAAATCATCAAAAACAACCTGTCCAACTTAGTTTTCTTTGGGATAGGGTTGATCCTTTTGATCTCTACAGATGCCAAAGCTTTTGTGCATCAATGCTTAATGAAACTTGGATTTTTTCAACCTAAATTAGAACAATTCGAACCCAAAACTCTCCACAAAAATTACCTCAATTTTCAGCTGATCAACGACCAAGCCGAGACCTTTTCTTTGGAAGATCTGAGAGGTAAAGTTGTTTTCCTTAATTTCTGGGCAACTTGGTGTCCGCCTTGTGTAGCAGAAATGCCCTCGATTCAAGTTCTACACGATAAATTCACAACAGATGACGAGGTATTGATTTTGACCATAGAAATAGAAAAAAATCAAAAAAAAGCCCAAGAATTCATGAAACGGAAGAAGCTCAATCTCCCGATTTTCTATCCGAACTCAGCGATTCCGACCGAACTTTTTAACGGGAATTTACCCACGACCATCATCCTCGACAAAGAAGGCAATATAGTGCACTCCACTTTGGGAATGGCAGACTATTCTGGTGATGAAATTGTAAATTTCCTGAATAGCTTGAAAGCTCGTAACGAATAATTTTGAAGAACAATTTGCAGTTTTTCTTTAGAATTTCTCAATTGCTCCCAACCCAAAAAGAGCAAAATCGTATTTCACCGGATCGTGAGCATCCAATTGGCGTAAATTCATATCCAATTCGGCCAAAGCTTTGGCATCGTTTTGCTTTCGCGTAAGCAATCCCAAATCACGAGCGGTATTCCCAGAATGCACATCGAGCGGACAACTCAATATCGACATCGGAATTGAATTCCAAATTCCGAAATCTACTCCTTGTGCATCTTTTCGTACAAACCACCTCAGCATCATATTGAGGCGTTTGGCTGCCGAATTTTTCAACGGATCCGAAATATGTTTTGTCGTTCGAGGCGCGTGTTCTAACTCGAAAAATATAGTTTTGAAAGCAGCAATGGCGTTTTGCATCGATGTAGGAGTCTGATGCTGTGTGAAAATTTCTTCTAAACCGCCGTGTCGTTGATAAATATTGCGCAGCGATTTCATAAAAAATTGCAAATCGGTTCCATTGAAAGTGCGATGAACGAAATTTTGCATTTTGTCTAAATCGCGATCAGAAAAATTCATAACAAAATCGTAGGGTGAATTACCCATCAGTTGCGTTAGTTGATTGGCGTTTTTTATAATCATTTTCCGATTTCCCCATGCAATAGTTGCGGTAAGAAATCCCGAAATTTCTATATCCTCTTTCAGCGAATACCGATGAGGAATCTGAATGGGATCGGTCTCGATAAAATCTAAGGTATTGTATTGCCGTACTTTTTCTTCTAAGAAATCTTGTAAATCTGTCATAAAATAACGATTTGATGATTTTGACCTTTAAGCAAACCAAAAATACAGTTTTAGTCCTTATCTTTTTTTACATCTTGGAAGAGGATGAAACGTTCTTACTGCACTGTTTCTTTGACCAACAAACCGTCTTGGATTTCTAATTTTCGATCCGTCATATTCGCCAATTCTTCGTTGTGAGTAACGATCACAAAGGTTTGGTCCAATTCGTTTCTAAGCTTGAAAAACAATTGGTGCAATTCCTCTGCGTTCTTAGAGTCCAAATTCCCCGAAGGCTCGTCTGCAAACACAACCGAAGGTTGATTGATCAACGCCCTTGCAACGGCAACTCTTTGCTGTTCACCACCAGAAAGTTGATTGGGTTTATGCCCAATTCTGTGCGATAAACCGAGCAAATTCAACAATTCTTTTGCTCTTTTTTCGGCTTCCGAGCGAGCTGTTTTTTTTATAAAAGCTGGAATCATTACATTTTCTAAAGCCGAAAACTCGGGCAACAATTGATGAAACTGAAAAATAAACCCAATATTTTCGTTTCGAAATTGCGACAATTGCACATCTGTAAGTTTCGTAATATCTTCGCCTTTTATCAATATCGACGACTGATATTCCGATGGATTTGAAGGTTTTTCTAAAGTTCCCAGAATTTGCAACAAGGTAGTTTTACCAGCACCCGATGCGCCTACTATCGACACGATTTCTTTTGGTGAGATGTCCAAGGTAACTCCTTTCAGCACTTCGAGTTCGCCAAATTTTTTATGAATATTTACCGCTTTTATCATGGGGTAAAATTAGTCTTTTATTCTGTAATTTTCATATTCAATCCGTTCGATAAATATTTCAATGGCATTTGATGCGTTTGCACGCCCAAATAGAGCACATAATCGCCCGTTTGCCACTCAGCACCGAGTTCTACCTTGCCTTTTGCATGATGAGCATCCGACCATACAAGCTGATTTACAGTAATTTGAATCGTCTTCAGAATATTGAATTGTTCGCCTTGGGTCAAGACCAAAAACACGTCAAATTCTTCGCCAAAGATTTGTGAATAAGGATAATCTATCGCAAATTCAACAAATACATTTTCACCAGGTGCAAGCTTTAGATCTTGGTTAACGAACTGAAATTTTACTGCATGATAGGGTGAAAAATTCTTCACTTTTTTGAGGTAGTATTGCTTATTTTTCCAACCCAAAACCGAATCATTTTTTTCGTTCCAACGTGACAAAAACACAAAATCTTTCGACCTCAACGCTTCCTCCACATTCCAAACATCAAACTGCGACCGACGATTGCCAATGGTTCTATACGTAAACGCTTGTTTTTGGTTGTAAAACGAAAAAAGAGACGCTTCTTGGTACTTTTCAAAAACAACATATTTTTCAGCAGCCAATCGCTCCCCTATTCTGATGGCACTTGATTTATAATCGAAAAATGGTGAAATTGAAGGAAATAATAACGCAATACGCATCAAAAAAATCAACCCGACATTGGCTAATCCTAATTGAATGATTTTTTTGTCGTTCGAATCTCGATAGGTGAAATAAAACCAAATGATCTGAGCTACGAACGCAATCAACAACCATTGTACTTGAGGTTTATTTTTGAATGCCATCAATACCAAAAACACAAATGGTAAAAGGCTTAAAGAAGCGATACTTTTCAGAAAATCATCTTCGGGTTTTGATTTAGAAAAGGATTTCCATAAATGATAGGACAAAAATAAGGTAGACAAAATCAGTGCGCCAATTACAAAACCGACAAGAGGAAAAACCTCGAATGCAACAAAATTACGATCGATCAGATGATATCGAAAAGGAATAAAACCAGTGTCGAACAGCCAATACAGATAAGGCGAGTACAAAACCAACGACAAAAAGACTGCAAGATAAAAATTGCGACGTTTCCAAATTATTTTCAGTAGCGGAATCAAGGTAAAGCCTATCACCAATATACCATGAAACTTACTGTACATAAGCCCTGCCAAAGAAACAGCCAACAACAAGGTGTAAAAAATGGTACTGCGAGCCATAAAACATTTCAACGCATACAAATACAAAAAAGTAAAAAACAACAAGGGCGCATCGGGCGTCGTTACAAACCCAAACAATTGAATCATCAGCGATCCGAGATACAGCACCATCGCTAAGTTTTCTTGATATCGGCCTCGAGGTTCAACAATTTTCCAAAATAAAAAAGCAGAAAGCGCACTGAAAATTACGGTAAAAAAACGAACGCCAATTTCGCCATCAAACAAAAAATCACTTGCGTGAATAAGCCATGCTACAGCAGGCGGATGGTCAAAATACCCAATTTGTAGATGTTGAGACCACACCCAATAATAGGCTTCGTCATCTGCCAATGGCGTAAAAAAAGCCTGAATCATATTGAGAATGAGAATCATTCCACAAAAAACATATACCCTTTTCGACATATCCTCAAATATCATTCAAATTAACACAATCAAAACATCAACTGGATGAAAAAGATTAAAAAATTATCAAATAATAAAAAATCATAGTTTAAAATTCTTTAAACTCGACTTAATTACTATTTTTGTAAACTGAAAAACAAAAGCAAATGAATCTTCACGAATATCAATCAAAAGAAATTTTAAGCAAATACGGTGTAAAAGTACAACGTGGTATTACGGCATCAACGCCAGAAGAAGCAGTAGAAGCAGCAAAAAAAGTTACAGAGCAAACTGGTAGTGGATGGCATGTGGTAAAAGCACAAATTCATGCTGGTGGTCGCGGTAAAGGTGGTGGAGTAAAACTCGCGAAAAACTTGGACGAAGTAAGAGAAAAAGCGAGCGAAATCATCGGAATGCAATTGATCACCCCACAAACTTCGGCAGAAGGAAAAAAAGTACACCAAGTATTAATCGCTGAAGACGTTTATTATCCAGGTGAATCTGAAACCGAGGAATTCTATGTTTCGGTTTTGTTGGATCGTGCAAAAGGTCGAAATATGATCATGTATTCTACAGAAGGTGGAATGGACATCGAAACGGTAGCAGAAGAAACACCAGATAAAATCTTTACAGAAGAAATCGATCCTGCTGTAGGTCTTACTGGTTTCCAAGCTGCAAATATTGCATTCAACCTTGGACTAAGCGGAACAGCTTACAAAGAAATGGTAAAATTCATCCAAGCCTTGTATAAAGCATACACAAGCATCGACGCCTCTTTATTCGAAATCAACCCAGTATTGAAAACGTCTGACAACCAAATCATGGCGGTAGATGCTAAAGTTACGTTGGACGACAATTCACTTTTCCGTCATCCAGATTTGGCTGAATTACGCGACAAACGTGAAGAAGACCCAACCGAAGTTGAAGCTGATGAAGCTGGTCTTAACTTCGTAAAACTCGACGGAAATGTAGGATGTATGGTGAACGGAGCTGGTTTGGCAATGGCAACCATGGACATCATCAAATTATCGGGTGGTAACCCTGCAAACTTCTTAGACGTTGGGGGTACAGCAGACGCAGAACGTGTAGAAAAAGCATTCCGCATCATCTTGAAAGATGAAAACGTAAAAGGTATTTTGGTCAATATTTTTGGTGGAATCGTTCGTTGTGACCGAGTTGCACAAGGAATTTTGGATGCTTACAAAAACTTGGGAGACTCGATCAACGTGCCAATCATTGTACGATTACAAGGAACCAATGCAGAACTTGCTCGTCAGATGATTAGTGATTCTGGATTGCAAGTTCATGCTGTGGAAACCTTACAAGATGCAGCAGATAAAGTAGCAGAGATTTTATAAAAATTTTAATATACTTTTAAAAATATTTAAGGGCAAATGTTTTAACATTTGCTCTTTACTTTTTGTACCTTTCCCATCGACTTTATTTCATCCATGAAAAAAGAAAAAATCATTATCGGCATCACGGGCGGAATTGGCTCTGGTAAATCGACCGTAGCAAAACTATTCGAACAAAAAGGCATTCCTGTCTATTACGCCGATGATCGTGCAAAAGCCTTGATGAATGAAAACATCGAGGTGATCGACCAACTGAAAACCGAATTTGGAGAAGATGTTTATAAAAACGGACGTTTAGACCGCGCATATTTAGCTTCGATGACGTTCAGCAATCCCGAAAAATTAATAAAGCTAAACGCAATTGTACACCCAGCCGTCTTTCGCGATAATGAAGAGTGGACCAAAGCTCAACATTCGCCAATTGTAATGAAAGAAGCCGCCATTATGATCGAAAGCGGATCGTACCGATTGCTAGACGAACTCATTGTGGTTTCGGCAAATGAAGCGGTGAGAATCCAACGCGTTTTGGAACGAGACAACACCTCTCGAGAGGCTGTCGAAGCCCGCATCAACAATCAACTTTCTGAAGAAGAACGGTTGAAATACGCCGATTATATCATCGAAAATAATTTAGGTCTAACGGAGTTGGCACAAGAAGTAGAGCGCGTTTATCAAGAAATCAAAACAAAATATTACATCGCATAACTGCATGAAAAAAGGATTCTACAAAGTATTGATAAGTGTGATGAGTGTTGCCCTCATCGGGTTGATGATCATCCAATTTTATTGGTTGAAATTGACCTTCGACTCGAGCAAAGAGAATTTCAATACCAGCGTTTATCAGGCCATGAACAATACGGCAGATAAAATCAACAAAAACGAGCTCAACACTTATTATCAACAATTTGCCAATGTACAACAAGATTTCGAAGCCAATAAAAACAAACCCGAAGTGGTTTCGACACAGGCTATAAAAGATTCTGTTGATGTAACTTACGTCTTGTTTACCCGATATATCTTAGACAAAACCGAAGTCCCAATTTCGGGCGAATACAACGACAGCATCACCAAAGCCGATGTATACAAACAAGAAAGTTTGATAAAAATACCCAAAGACTCTTCGGCACAAGGTTTGGGCATCACGCCGCTGAGCCTCAACTACGAAGAAGCATTCAAAAACTCGACCTACTCTATCGAGCGTTTTGCTAGATTGGATGCAGGCTCGAAACCTATTGATAAGCGTATTTCGATCGAACTGATCGATTCTATTTTCAAAAAAGAATTGAAAAATCGTGGAATTCATACCACGCCCGAAATCGGAATCCTGAAAGGAGATTCTGCGCTGACCAACATCAGATCAAAAAACTTCAGAAACGAGAATACGCGTTTCTCTATCCCGTTGTTTTATGACAAAGATGAACATCCGGCTTTTTATTTCAATGTTTATTTTCCGCAGCAAAATATTGCTATTTTAGGTTCTTCGGTTCCGATTCTTGCCCTCACCTTTATCTTGACCATCATCATCATATCGGTGTTCTCTTTGGCAATCTATTATATGCAATTGCAACGAAATATCTCAGAAATCAAAACCGATTTTATCAACAATATGACGCACGAATTCAAGACTCCGATTGCGACGATCAACATTGCGTCGGACGCCTTGAAAAACGAAAAAGTGACCACCGATCCCGAAAAAGTTAAATACTACGCCGACCTGATAAAGCAAGAAAACAAACGAATGAATTCGCATGTCGAAATGGTTTTGAGAATGTCGAAACTAGAGCGAAATCAAATGGATATGAACCTGCAAGATGTTGAAATGGATAGCATTATCGAAAAAGCGTTGGAACCCATACGATTTATTGTATCTGAGCGGAGTGGTACAATTTTTGAAACATACCAAGCAGATAGAACAATCGTTCATGGAGACGCTTTTCATCTAGAAAATATCATCATCAACATTCTAGATAATGCTAGAAAATATTCGATAGATAGACCAGAAATTTCTATCAAAACCTATAACCAAGGTGATAATTTTGTGCTAGAAGTGAAAGATAAAGGGATGGGAATGTCGCCTAGCGTATTGAAAAAAATATTTGAAAAATTCTATAGAGAAGAAACTGGAAATGTACATAATGTGAAAGGACACGGTCTAGGATTGGCTTATGTGAAGAAAATCGTTGAACTTCATCAGGGCAACGTTTGGGCAGAAAGCAAACTGGGAGAAGGAAGTACATTTTATGTCAAACTACCTTTAAAAAAATAAAGATGAGCGAAAAACAAAGACTTTTATTAGTTGAAGACGACCCAAGTTTTGGAAGCGTCTTGAAAGACTATTTATTGATAAACGACTTCGATGTAACGCATGCAATAGACGGTGAAGACGGCTTAGAAAAATTCAAAGAAGGGGAATACGACCTCTGTATTTTGGATGTCATGATGCCTAAAAAAGACGGTTTTACCCTGGGGAAAGAAATAAAACAACTGAAGCCAGACCAACCGTTGATCTTCTTGACCGCTAAAAATATGCGAGAAGACGTGTTGAGTGGATACAAAATTGGAGCTGACGATTATGTTTTGAAACCTTTTGATTCTGAAGTTTTGTTGTACAAAATAAAAGCCGTGTTGCAACGCAACTTTGGCGAAGAAGAAAAATTCGAACAAGAGGAGTTCCAGATTGGGAAATTCCATTTCAATGCGAAGTTAAGACAATTAACCTTTGATGGGAAATCGCAAAAACTATCGCCAAAAGAGAATGAATTGTTGCGATTGTTGGCCATCTACAAAAATGATTTGATGCCGCGCGAAATTGCACTTACCCGCATTTGGCACGACGATAATTATTTTACCTCGCGAAGCATGGACGTTTACATTGCCAAACTACGCAAATATTTGAAGAAAGACCCAAATGTAGAAATTGTAAACATTCATGGTGAAGGCTTCCGATTGTTGATTCAAGAGATTTAAAATCGGGCACAAACCTCACTATTCGAGCATAAAACATCAGAGAAAGTCCAGCAATTACTGGACTTTTTTGTTGGTAATCAAACTATCTCGTTGCTCTTTTTGTTTGATTTTGGATGCAACCGTAACCGAATCTTTGATTTTCATCGAAATCGGATAATCGTCACTAAAAATAGACACCAAAGAAAAGGCATCATAGATTTTCCGGTTCTGGCGATTCCCCAGTGCAATAATCGCAACATGATGCTTCGGATCGTGCACATACACACTGTAATTCCCGTGCCACCAACCGTTGTGATAGAGAAATTTGTTTCCGTTATCGTACTCCATCATACGAAAACCTAACCCATAATTTTTTACGCCTTTAGACTCGTAGCTGTAACCCGAAAAGGCTTCTTTCAATAATTTTTTGGGCAAAAATTTATCAGAATACATGGCATAATCCATTCGATAAATATCGCGAGGAGTCGAATAAATATTTTTATCACCATAGACTTTATCTAAGTGGTCCCATTCCCATTTTTTACCTCCAAATCCGTACGATGAAGAGACAAAATTTTGATGCTTATCAAACTCAAAAACAAAGGTCTGACTCATCCCCAATGGTTTGAAAAGCATATAATCCATCGCTTCTGGATATGATTTTTGGGTGAGTTTTTCGATCACAAGTGCCAACAGGGCAAAATTGGTATTCGAGTACGAAAACTTGGTATTGGTTGGAGAAAGTTGAGGAACATCATGCTCTGCAAACAACCTCAACACATCGTCGTTGGAAATTTGAGTAGCACGAAATTCGCCTAATTTCAACTCGTCGATTACATTATAATAATTTGGTAAACCGCTGCGATGATTGAGCAAATGCCTGACCGTAATATCGGGATAAGGAAAACTGGGCAAGATCGATTTCACAGTCTGATCGAGCGCCAGTCGCTCGTGTTCTACCAACTTCAAAATCACCAAGGAAGTCATCACTTTCGAGACCGATGCAATATGCAAGGGCGTCTGTTCTGTAAGCGTATCGCCTCGTTCTACATCGGCATATCCGCTATAACGTTCAAAAATTATTTTTCCGTCTTTCGCAACCAACAATCCTGCACTTACTGGTTGCGACGCCCAATTTTCGTCATAAAAAGCTTGTATGCTTTGCCGATAAAAGCTCAGATCTTTTGAGGATATGGATTTGAATTTTGCTGCTTCGAACCAATTGATCGAATCGAAACGAGGTTCGGTGTTTTCTTGCGTTACAAGCTGATTTTCTTCTTGCTTTTTGCATTGATAAAAAATAGTGGCGAAGGTGATTAGGATTAAGGTAATTAAAAAATTTTTCATGTTTACTTGACTCAGCCCAGGATACAAAACTAAAAGGATTCGGCTAAAAACAAGCTGAGAAAAGGCACTTTAAGAAAATTATAACACTCTATTTTCTACATTTCTGTGAAAAAATCTCTCCCAAAACAATGCTGGTTGCCATGGCAACATTTAGACTTTCGGTCGATTGCCCAAAAGAAGGAATGCCAATTTTATGGTCGATATCCGTCATCAACCCTTCAGAAATTCCGTTGGCTTCGTTGCCCATCAAAATCATTACATCTTCTGGAAAATCGTACGCATAAATCGATTCGCCCTCCATGAAAGTTCCCAAAACCGGATAGGGATAATCTTTTAGATAAGTCGACAAATCGGTATAGCACAATTTGACGCGTGTAAAAGAACCCATGGTAGACATGATGACTTTTGGGTTGTATAGGTCAACGGTTTCTTTGGAACAAATAATTTCGGAAACACCAAACCAATCTGCCAACCGAATGATGGTGCCCAAATTCCCTGGATCGTTTACTGTATCGAGCATTATTTTGAGTCCTTCGTAGGACATTGACGCATCAAAACTTGGAATGCGACAAACTGCTAACACTTCGTTTGGCGAGGTCAAAAAACTAATTTTCTTCAGCTCGGCTTCGCTTATATGATAAATATTCGCTACCCCTTCTGACTCGAAATTTGGGTTGGTGGTATAGAGATCTTGGATTTTTATAGGACTTTTTAGAACTTCTTTTACATTTTTAACACCTTCTACCACAAACAAATTATATTTTTGTCTAATTTTTTTAGAACCCAAAGAAGTAATTATCTTAATAGCGTTTTTAGTTAACATAT
This sequence comes from Vaginella massiliensis, assembly GCF_900089075.1. Taxonomy (GTDB): domain Bacteria; phylum Bacteroidota; class Bacteroidia; order Flavobacteriales; family Weeksellaceae; genus Weeksella; species Weeksella massiliensis_A. Next base: position 1,122,618 of record NZ_LT593746.1, on the reverse strand, counting down.
ACTCATGCGTAAATTCACTACAAATATATCACTATTATTCAGTGTTGGTTTAATCATTTGGTCGTGTAACACCACCAAAAAAGTACAAGATGGCGACTATTTATTGACTAAAAACAAATTTGTAATTACCGACAAAGAGAACAAAAAGAATATCAACAGCGATTTCAAATCGCATGTGAAACAAAAGCCCAATGCAAAGGTATTAGGTTTCCCATTGCGCTTGCAGATGTACAACATGACGGATCCTAAATTCGATACAGTTTTCGAGATTTATTACAGTTATCCAGAATCTCGTCAGAACAAAAAAACCTTGGATAGCTTATTCATTGCCAACGAATTGGAGGAATATGTGGGACAAAGCAAATGGTTTCAACGATTTTTGTTTTCTAAAGGCGAACCGCCCGTAATTCTCGATACGTCGCAGACGGAATTTTCGGCAAACAATATTGAAATTTATTTACAAGATCGAGGCTTTTTCGATTCAAAAGTCGACCCAGACATCAAATTAGATTCAGCGAACAAAAAAGCGCAAATCCAATACAATATAACGCTGAACGAGCCTTCGTACATCGAGACCTACACCCACAACATCAAAGATACGCTGATCGAACGGTACGTGAGCTCGATTGCCGACCAGTCGAAGATTTTTGCAGGAGATCAGTACAATTATACCAATTTCGAAAATGAAAAAACGCGTATAGAAGAGTATTTGAAAAATAGAGGTTTCTACGATTTCAACAATACTGGCGAAGACCTTTATTTTGAGGCCGACACCCTGAAAAGCAACAAACGATTAGATGTAACTATGTTCATCGATCGTTATATAAAAGACACCACTATCGTGAACGTCGACAGTCTAGAACAGAAACAATTCAGGCAATTTACCATCAACAAAATCAGAATCTTTCCAGATTCAGAAAACACCGTTACGGCAGATAATTTCGACCCTAGCAATTATCCATTTATGAGAGAGTATAATGGATATGAGTTGTATTATGAGCAGAAACCTCGCTATCGTCCAAAATATTTTACCGATGGTATGGTGTTGGAAGAAGGTCAGCTGTATCGCTTGCGTCAAGAAACTCAAACCAAACGGAATATCTTGAAAAAAGAAAACATGAATTTTCGAGGTTTTATTCCAGAACGCGTCGATACCGCCCTGAATTATTACATCACCTATTTTCCAAAAAAACGATACGATCTGAGTGTCTTTTTCGAAGGATATTGGGCAAAATACCTCAACTATGCCGTTTCGCCCGGGGTTACCCTCACCTCTAGAAATCTTTTTGGCGGCGGTGAAAATCTCGAGACCACTTTCAAAGGAACTTTGGGGAATGTAACAGAAGGATTTGCCGCTAATTCTAGTGGATTTTTCAATGCGTACGAAATCTCGTTGGAGAATCGTTTGAGGATGCCTTATTTGGCGCTGCCTTTCAATACCGAAAAGATTTTGCCAAAACGCTTCGCAGCAGAATCGGTGTTGCGAATGGGAACGAGCATTCAACGCAATGTTGGCTTGGATCGCAACTCGTATACATTCGGGTTCGACATGGACATTTCGTACCGCGAATTCCAACACAAGCTATCGATTTTCAATACCGAATACATCCGAAACAGAAGCAAACACCGCTATTATGAAATTTTTACGCTAGACCGCGAAATTTTTAATCAGAACGCAAGCAATTATTTCTTTTACGATAATACCTACGAATCCGATTTCGAAAACGGTCTGATTACCTACGACGAATTGGGTGATATTATACAAAACGATCTCGGTTATCGAAATTGGATGGATCAGAGTATGGCAGAAGATTTTATTTTATTCGAAAATTTGATGTATCGAAAAGCGAGTATCTCGCAAGATGCCCTCATCAACTCTATGATCTATCAATTTACGTTCAACGAAGAAAATGCCCCTCGTGCCACCAATCGAAATCCATGGTTCATCAATACAAGATTAGAACTAGCTGGGAATCTCTTGGGCGCTTTGGACAAGGCTTTCGGATTCTTGAAAGGGCAAGATGAACTTGGAGATGAAGTCGGAACTGTTTTCAAAATACCCTATTCACAATTTGTGAAGGTAGATGTTGATGTTCGAAAAAAATGGAACCTCGATTCGTCAACCGTTTTGGCTACCAGAGCAATGTTCGGATTTGCACAACCCTACGGTAATTCTAAATTCATCCCATTCATCCGAAGCTATTCTGCCGGTGGATCGAACGATGTTCGCGGTTGGGCTCCGCTCACTTTAGGGCCAGCCGACCAGCCAAAAATTCCAAATTCAAAAAACCAAAGTTTATCTTTTGAAAGTATGAAGGTTTTGATGAATATCGAAGTCCGAAAACGATTCTTTGGCAGCGTAGAAGGTGCTTATTTTATTGATGCTGGTAATATTTGGGGGACGAGCAAAGAACGACCGCAAACCATGTTTCATTTCGATAAATTCCTCAGTCAGTTAGGTGTTGGTACAGGTATCGGAGCCCGTTATCATATCGGTAATTTTGCGATTTTGCGTTTAGATGTTGCCTTCAAACTTCACGATCCTTCGCTTCCCGAAGGCCAAAGATGGCAGTTTGTCGATTTCAAAACCAACAAACCGCGTTTACATTTTGGGATAAATTATCCGTTCTAAAGAATAGATTACTATCTTTGTTTAATCAAAAAACAAATTCGATGAGTAGAAAATTTCCTGCCGGTGTGGCTACAGGTGAACTAGTATCAGAAATAATACAAGACGCTAAAACCAATCAATACGCGTTACCCGCTTGTAACGTTACCGGTTCCGACACGATAAACGCAGCCATGGAAGCTGCAGTTGAAGTAAACTCTCCACTGATCATCCAGTTTTCGAACGGCGGAGCAAGTTTCAACGCTGGTAAAGGCTTGAACAACGACAACCAAAGAGCAGCAATTGCTGGGGCAGTCGCTGGAGCAAAACACATTCACGAATTGGCAGAAGCATACGGCGCAACCATTATTTTGCATACCGATCATTGTGCAAAAAATTTGTTGCCGTGGTTCGATGGACTTTTAAAAGCAAACGAAGAACACTTCAGCAAAACAGGAAAAACACTGTACAGTTCGCACATGTTGGATTTGTCTGAAGAACCACTGACCGAAAACATGGAAATCTCAAAAAAATATTTCGAGCGAATGACTAAAATGAACATGACCCTCGAAGTAGAGTTGGGAATTACTGGTGGTGAAGAAGACGGAGTAGACAACTCGAATGTCGACAACGCTTTGCTATACACCCAACCAGAAGAAGTGGCTTACGTCTACGATACGTTGAAAGAGGTTAGCGATAATTTTTGGGTTGCAGCAGCTTTTGGTAACGTGCATGGTGTTTACAAACCTGGGAATGTGGTATTGACCCCAAAAATTCTAGACGACTCACAAAAATTCATTCAAGAAAAATACGGAATCGAAAAAGCGGTGAACTTTGTTTTCCACGGAGGTTCGGGTTCAACGTTAGAAGAAATTAGAGAAGCAATCAGCTATGGCGTGATCAAAATGAACATCGATACCGATTTGCAATTCGCGTTTATGGAGGGCGTGCGTCAATACTTCGACCAACATGCAGGCTATCTTCAATCGCAAATTGGAAATCCGGATGGGGCAGACAAACCAAACAAAAAATTCTATGACCCAAGAGTTTGGTTGAGAGCTGGAGAAGTTTCTTTCAAAGAGCGATTAATCAAAGCTTTTGAAGATTTAAATAATATTAATCGATTAGGTTAAACTAATCCTACAAACACAAAATATATGGCTTGGTTTATAAGACGTAAAAAAAAGATTACAACGCCAACAGAAGCTAAAAAAGATGTACCCAAAGGACTATGGTACAAAACGCCTTCTGGCAAAATTATAGAAACAGAAGAGCTGAAAGCAAATGCCTATGTAAGTCCAGAAGACGATCATCATGTGCAAATAGGAAGTCAGGAATATTACGAAATCCTTTTTGACGAAGGAAAATACAAAGAACTAGACGCTAAACTTTTGAGCGAAGATCCACTCAATTGGGTAGACACCAAACCGTATAAAGAACGTCTTGAAGATTTGCGCAACAAAAGCGGACTGAACGACTCTATACGTACAGCCGTAGGTAAGGTTCATGGTCGAGAAATGACGATTTGTTGTATGGATTTCAAATTCATTGGCGGTTCGTTGGGATCTGTAATGGGTGAGAAAATAGCACGTGCCGTAGATTATGCAATCAAGCACAAAACCCCTTTGCTCATCATCACACAATCTGGTGGAGCCCGAATGATGGAAGCAGCAATTTCGCTAATGCAATTAGCCAAAGTAGAAGCCAAATTAATTCAACTTGCCGAACACAAAATTCCATACATCACCTTGCTCACCAATCCATCTTTTGGTGGGATTACAGCATCTTTCGGTTCTATTGGCGACATCATTATGGCAGAACCAGGAGCATTGATAGGCTTTGCCGGACCTCGTGTAATCAAAGAAACAATCGGTCGAGATTTACCAGAAGGATTCCAAACATCAGAATTTTTATTAGAGAAAGGCTTCGTTGATATGATTGTACATCGAACCAAACTAAAAAATAAATTGAAGGAAGTGACCGATATGTTGATGCCTATCAATTAGTTAAAAAATGAAGTGCAAAATATTCAAAATTTTTAGATAAAAAGATTTGCATTTGTCGAATTACATTTTTTATATTTGCACTCCAATCGCGAGAATAGCTCAGTTGGTAGAGCACGACCTTGCCAAGGTCGGGGTCGCGGGTTCGAGTCCCGTTTCTCGCTCTTTGAAATGCTGAAATTATAAATTAAATTTTGCCTTGGTGGTGGAATTGGTAGACACGCAGGACTTAAAATCCTGTGTCCATTAGGACGTGCGGGTTCAAGTCCCGCCTGAGGTACTTTTTTTAATTTATAAAATCAATTTCTGCGGGAATAGCTCAATTGGTAGAGCGTCAGCCTTCCAAGCTGAATGTTGCGGGTTCGAGTCCCGTTTCCCGCTCTTACTTCTCAGAAGTTGGACGCCTTGGTGGTGGAATTGGTAGACACGCAGGACTTAAAATCCTGTGTCCATTAGGACGTGCGGGTTCAAGTCCCGCCTGAGGTACTAATTCCGGATCGTTCTTGGTTCGGTTTTTTTATATCAAACTGCCCTACCCTCCCCTCTCCCTCTACTTTTACTTTTTTCATCTTGCAAAATACAGAAAAACACGCCTCTATTTCACCTTTGCAATAAATCGTATGCGAAAAATTTTAAACCTGTATTTTTTTATTTCAAAGTGCTTCAAATTGTTACATTTTTCCTCTTAGATTTTTCTAAATTTTGTTTGGAAAATAGAAATGTTTCACAGTATATTTGCGCCACAAAATGCGGGAATAGCTCAATTGGTAGAGCGTCAGCCTTCCAAGCTGAATGTTGCGGGTTCGAGTCCCGTTTCCCGCTCTTCAAAAAAAGGTTGCCTAGAAAAGACAACCTTTTTTTCTTTACTCAAAAACCAGATAAGGCTCCATTTCTTCATACTTCTTTTCAGAAATTACATAACTTTTTTTCAACGTCTCGGCTGTAAACTTACCTCCTAATGAATAGCGGTATTTGATGATCGTTGTGGCTTGCTTTTCAGAGAATCCCAATTTCATCCAACCTTCTTTGTCCAAGGTGCTTGGATTAAATTTTTCGTAAACAATATCTGGTTTTTCGTTGACCGATTGCTTTTCGTTCGAGACAATGGTTTTTTCATTCTTTGGCTTTACAACGGATTCTGCACGCTCTGGCAAATCAATAAAACTTTTCATTTCATCAAATTTCTCTTGGGAAATCACATAGCATTTTGCCAATTGTTCTTTTGATACAAACTCGCCACCCACCATTCTTTTGTACTTGAGTATGGTTTCGGCTTGTTTTGGACTGAAACCGATTTTTATCCAATCTTTATCGGTATAATGATTGGGATTGAATTTGGTATAATGAACCGGTTTTTTGGTTTGTTGCTTCGCCAATCGTTCGTCGATCTTAGATTTTAGTGGCAAGAGAATAAAAGGTTCGAGCTCAGCATATTTCTCTTCACTGATCACAAAACATTTGCGTATTTGCTCTTTGGAAGTGAAAACTCCGCCAATCATACTTTTATACCTCAAGATTACTTCGGCTTGTTTCGGACTGAAACCGAGATTCACCCAACCAAGCTGACTCAAATCGTTAGGATTGAAAGGTTTGAGTTCTGAATTGGCATTCCGAATTGTTTTTACCTTGGCGGTATAGCCACTGTTTTGTACACGATTGAGACTATCGAAAAGCGTTTCTAACTTTGCCAAACGATCGTAACTGTCGAGATCTTGGGGCGAGGTTTTCTTCGAAAAGTTGAAGGCGAGCAAACCTTCGGTCAATAATAACAACAAACCGAAAACCAGTAACCCAATTCGTTGATTTCTCGTGAGCATCAAAAAAGGTAAAATAGATTTTTTCATACGATGTGAGTTTTTAAAAAATGAAACAAAACAACACCTACGAATAATATTCGTTGACCTTCTGAGTAGAGAGAAAAGTGGCGAATAAAGCGTGTTACAAATCGAAAACAGACTTGCGTCTGATAACGAAACAATCTTTTACCCAAAGAGCAAAAGCCATGATGAAGTACGCAACAAATGCACCTCCCAAGGTAGCAAAAGCAAGATAAATATAGATCAACCGAAGCTTGGTTACGCGAACCCCAATGCGGTCTGCAATGCGCTCGATAACGTTGAACCATGATATTTCGGTGATATTTCTGAATTTATCTAGCATGAATTTTCAAACTTTCGTGTCCGATGTTGCAATTTAAGCATTTTTTTGGTAAACATAAAACTCGATGAGCTTCTAAATACGCCTGCGAGTCGAAAGCATTTCGGTGCGAAAAATTGGCTTCTTCGAATAGCTTTGTAATCTTGTTTTTTTCTGCCTTTATACCAAAATACAACTCAAAAAAATCATCATCAATATCCAAATCATGGTAGCGCATGTAGGCATATCGCAGGGGAATGATGGTGTTGAGCAAAATATTGACGATCTTATTGTGCCCAATGTTTTTGCTAGAAAAATTACTTTCTACGCCAAATTTGTAATGCGTATTCCAATACGAATTCACTTCGATTTGTTGAAACGCATCTTGTATAGAATCGAAATTGCGCAATTGAATCATTTCTAAAAAAGGCTGTGGAAATCGGGCATAGAAAGCTGCCAATTGAGCCAAGCGAATTGTTGGGAAACCCACGGGTCGCATTCTGAAATAGTGAAACAAATGATGCGACAATGCAAGCAATTGATGTTTGTGTCGAATAAAATCGTACTCTTCTTTCAGTGTTTTTTGATATTCATCTTGGGGTTCTGCCTCCAACAAACCGGCTTGTCCGAAAAACAGCGCTTCTATCTTTTGAGGATGATGCTGAATCTTCTGCAAAACCGAAAAAGGAAAGGATTTGCTCCATAGGAGAAATATCTCGGCGTTATTCATCAAACCAAAATTATACGACAGTTGATGAAAAAATAGGGCTTCCCAATCGTTGTTTGCATTATGCAATTCTGTAAAAATTCGCTCCGATTTCTGATGCAATCGATCGATGAGCAAGCGCTCTTTCCAATGAAATATTTTGGTAGAGTCGATTTCTGGCACAAAAGATTTGCAGGGTAATTCTTGCTTGGGTTGGATAAAATGTTGATAATTGGACAGGATCTGACTGTCGATATACGGTTTCAGTTCTAGGGTTTCGATATTCTTATTGGCTAAAATTTCGATCTCGCCATCGTATTCGTAGACGACGTGTAAAATAATTGCGTGGTAGTTTGGGTCGGATGAATGATGATGCAAATGCCAATCGGAAGATTTTACATGCAATTCTACGGCACCATACCAAATGAGATTTTCCAACCTAATTTTGACCTCGTTGAAATCTGGACCAGCATTCGTATTGAGTACGCCAGCGTGCAAAATTTCGATCGATTTCCCAGAAATGGTTTTAAGATTATCGAACCGAAAAAGTTTGAATTTCCAGATATGATGCAACAGTTCTTCTCTCATCATCATTCGTTTCTAGGAAGTTACAACTATTTCGTTACAAAAACAACAGCACAAAAAAACCTTCCGAATGGAAGGTTTTGTACAATTGGGATATGGTAGCTGATTTTATAAATCTTCTTCTGAGCCTTTTAATTTTTCTGCATTTTCGGCAACTTTCAATGCGTCTATCATTTCTTGAATATCACCATTCATGAAGTTGTCTAAATTGTAAATCGATTTGTTGATGCGGTGATCGGTTACACGACCTTGCGGATAATTGTAGGTTCTAATCTTTGCCGAACGGTCACCTGTCGAGACCAAAGACTTGCGTTGCGCAGAACGCTCTGAGTGTTTCTTCTCGAATTCAATTTCGTACAATTTGGTGCGCAACAATTGCAATGCTTTTTCGCGGTTTTTATGTTGCGAACGAGCTTCCTGACACACAATAACAATTCCGGTTGGCTTATGCGTCAACTGTACTTTAGTTTCAACCTTGTTCACATTCTGCCCTCCTGCACCCGATGAGCGCGCGGTTTGATACTCCAAATCTGCCGGATTGATCTCTACATCTACCTCCTCTGCCTCGGGCAATACTGCCACGGTAATCGCCGAAGTGTGTACACGTCCTTGCGATTCGGTTTCGGGTACGCGTTGCACTCGATGCACTCCAGATTCGTATTTTAGAGTTCCGTAAACTGCATTGCCTTCAACTTGCATCACCAATTCTTTGTATCCTTTTCCAGAGGCTTCAGAAGTATTCAACACCTCATGTCGCCAACCTTTATCTTTGAAATACATGGTGTACATGCGGTAAATGTCTTCTACAAATATTGCAGCTTCGTCTCCTCCTGTCCCCGATCGCAACTCTACGATTACGTTTTTATCGTCTTCTGGGTCTTTCGGAATCAACATCATTTTTATCTCTTCTTCCAAAGCCGGAATTGCATTGATGGCTTCGTCTTTTTCCATCTTTGCCAATTCTACCATTTCGGCATCCGAACCATCGGCAATGATGGCGTTGGCTTCTTCGATTACATTGAGATGTCCTTCGTATTCTTTTTGTTTTTCGACGAAATCTTTGAGGTCAGAATATTCTTTGTTCAATTTGGCATAACGAGCTTGATCGTTGATGATATCGGGCTGAATAATTAAATCTGCAACCTCATCAAATCGTTGTTTTATCGCTCTCAACTTATCTAATAATCCTATATCTGCCATTTTATCTATTTGGTTGGCAAAGATAATTGATTTTCGTTATTTAACCTGTATAAAATAATGGGTAAAAAACAACAACCGATGTGAGCAATGTTTAATAATTAAGCGAAAATCAGTGGTTTTTGTGTTGATTATTTATAACTTTTCAGAAAAATAGTGAACCCGATGAGTTTCAAACTTAAATCAAACGAGTAATTTTGTAAAAATTTTATTGACTAAATGCCGCAAAAAGTAAGCATTCGCATCCCATATCAACACATTCAAGACGATCAGATCATCAGACAGCAACTTTCGAAATCGATTGGGGTAAAACCTCATCAAATCTCTTCTTATCAGATTACGAGACGATCGATGGATGCCCGAAGTAAAACCATTATGGCGCAATTGCAGGTAAATGTTTTTGTAGATGAAGCGTTCTTTGATGAATTTGAATTTCATCCGCAATTACAAAACATTACGAATGCGCAAGAAATTTACATCATCGGTGCTGGACCTGCTGGTTTGTTTGCTGCTTTGGAGTTGATTGAATTGGGTTTGAAACCGATCATCATCGAGCGCGGAAAAGATGTACGAGAAAGAAGACGTGATTTGGCTGCGATGAACAAAGAAGGAATTGTAAATCCAGAATCGAACTATTGTTTTGGTGAAGGTGGCGCAGGAACCTATTCTGACGGCAAACTCTACACGCGATCGACCAAGCGTGGCAATGTATTGAAATCGTTGCAATGGTTTGTCTATTTCGGAGCTACAGAACGCATCTTGCAAGACGCGCATCCGCACATCGGAACCAACAAATTACCTGGAATAATTGCCAAAATGCGCGAAGCGATTTTGGATTGCGGCGGTGAAATTCGCTTCAATACCAAACTCACAGACATTGATTTTTCTTTTGGCGCAATGCAACGAATACAAGTTAATCATACCGATTGGATCACAACGCATCAAGTGATTTTAGCAACAGGTCATTCGGCTCGTGATATTTTTCTATTGTTGCATCAAAAAAAGATTGCTTTAGAAACCAAACCTTTTGCGCTTGGCGTTCGTATCGAACATCCTCAACACATCATCGATTCGGCGCAATATCATTGTCCCGTCAATCAAAAACGGTCATCATTTTTACCTGCTGCCTCGTACAGTTTGGTGAGTCAAGAGAACAATCGCGGCGTTTTTTCATTTTGCATGTGTCCGGGCGGAATCATTGCGCCAGCCTCTACAACAGAAGGCGAATTGGTGGTAAACGGCTGGTCGCCGTCGAAACGTGATGGTTTTTTTGCCAATTCGGGAATGGTGGTAACGGTAGATGAAAAAGACTTTGCCAACTATGGATTCGAAGGAGAATTGGCTGGGATGTATTATCAACAAATGGTAGAACAAAAGGCTTGGAATTTGGGCGGCGGAAAGTTGAAAGCGCCTGCACAACGCATGACTGATTTTGTTGAAAATAAACTCTCTAATAATTTGAACGATTGTTCTTACCTACCCGGGATCCAAAGTTGTTTGTTGAGCGAAGTTTTACCCAAAGAAGTTTATCGGGCATTAGCAGACGGATTTAAATCGTTTGGGAAAAAAATGAAAGGATACTTTACCGAAGAAGCGAATGTTGTCGCAACAGAAAGCAGAACCTCCTCGCCGATTCGCATTCCGAGAGATGAAGTCACGTTGGCTCATCCGCAAGTAAAAGGACTTTACCCTTGTGCCGAAGGTGCTGGATATGCGGGCGGAATCATTTCTGCAGCGATGGACGGTGCAAAAGTCGCGCATTCGGTTGCCAAGCAATTAAAAAAATAAAAAATGAAACAAGCATTGCTCGTATTTTTGGGTGGCGGAATTGGGTCGGCTCTTCGATTCATGATTTCTCGCTTTACGGTGAATCTATGGAATTATGATTTTCCGTTTGGGACTTTTTTGGTCAATATGCTCGGCTGTTTCCTCATTGGTTTGTTATTTACTTATTTAGGAAAACAACAGGCAAATCAGACCTTATATTTTTTATTGATTGCTGGTTTTTGTGGTGGTTTTACAACTTTTTCTACTTTTTCGTTAGAAAATATACAATTATACCAAAATCAAAATTATCTGGTCTTGATTTTTTACACCTTTGCCAGTCTAGTGTTGGGTGTAGGATTCACCTTTTTGGGTCTAAAACTGATAAAATAAAATGATCGAAAATTCAACCAAAACATATTCTTACGAAAGCGTAGCAAACGATCCGTCTAAAACAAGAATTTATACTTTAGCCAATGGGCTGACGGTCTATATGAGTCAAAATTTTGACGAACCAAGAATTCAAACCTATATCGCCGTAAAAACGGGATCTAACAACGACCCGAACGACACCACAGGGCTCGCGCACTATTTCGAGCATATGATGTTCAAGGGCAATTCGGATATTGGCACACTGAATTGGGAAAAAGAAAAACCAATTCTCCAACGCTTAGCTCAATTATTCGAGGAGCATCGGAACGAAAAAAATACCGATCGCAAGGCTGAATTGTACCAAGAAATAGATTGTTTGTCGTTCGAAGCCTCGCAATATGCCATCTCGAATGAGTACGACAAACTCACCTCGCTTATCGGAGCCAACAACGTGAATGCGCATACCTCGTACAACGAAACCATTTATTACAACAACATCCCCAAGAACGAACTTGCAAAATGGACCGAATTGGAAAGTTGCCGTTTTGCCGACGTCGCTCTTCGGCTTTTCCACACCGAACTCGAAACCGTTTACGAAGAATACAACCGAAGCCAAGACCATGATGGACGCTTGATTTTCAACGCCATGATGCAAGGCTTATTTCCCAATTCGAATTACGGAAATCAAACCGTGTTGGGACGACCAGAAGACCTTAAAAGCCCTTCGATGAAAGCCATTTACGAATATTTCAATCGTTACTATGTAGCGAGCAATATGGCGATCATCTTGGTTGGAGATTTGGATTTTGACAAGACGATCAAATTGATTGACAATACTTTTGGACAATTTGCAAAAGTCGAAAAACCAACACAATACATCGCCAAAGAACCTCCAATAGAACAGCCTGTGGTGAAAGAAGTTTTTTCACCTTCGGCAGAGCGTTTGCAATTTGCCTATCGATTCGGCGGGTATAATTCTGAAGACGCTGTCTATATAAAATTGATTGATGTAATGCTGAACAATAGCATTGCAGGATTGATCGACCTGAATATCAATCAACCTCAAAAAGCACAAGCTGCAAGTAGCGTAACTTCGTTCTACCGAGAATACGGAATGCACATTTTTGCTGGTACGCCAAAAGACGGACAAACGTTGGAGGACGTACAAAAACTCATCCTACACGAGATCGACCGTATAAAAAAAGGGGATTTTGACGAGTGGCTGATCGAAGCGGTTGTCAATGATTACAAAAAACACAGGCTCAACACTATTATAAAACCTGCGAGTTTGGGTACTTGGCTCTATCGCTCATTTATCAACGATATTCCTTGGGAAAATGTAGTCAACGAAATCGACAGCATGGCAAAAATCAGCAAAGCAGACATCGTGTCTTTTGCCCAGCAACGTTACACCAATCCAGTCACCGTCTACAAACGACAAGGCGAAAACAAATCATTGGTCTATGTCAAAAGTCCGGCGATCACTCCAATCCAAATCAATCGAAAAGACGAATCGAAGTTTTATCAGCGTTTCAAACAGCAAAAAAGTGAAGCCATTGCCCCAGTCTTGGTTGATTTTGACACCGAAATTGTAAAAGAAAGCATACAGGACGTCGATTTCTACTATATTCCCAACCGAGACAACGATTTGGTAAATCTCTATTTCATAACCGAAATGGGCAAAGATCATGACCGATTTTTGAGTTTGGCCTTGGGCTATTTAGATTATGCCGGTACGTCTCGCTATTCTGCCGAAGAACTTCGAAAAGAATTTTACCGATACGGAATCGATTTTAGAGTACGAACACAAAACGAACGAACGTTTCTTTATCTTTCGGGATTAGAAGAAAACATCGAAAAAGGTTTAATGCTCTTCAATCACTTGTTACAAGATTTTCTTGTGGAAGAAAGCATCCTCGAATCTTATATCGAAAACATCATCAAATCTCGAGAAACAGCCGTTGTTGACAAGACGAAAATCGCCCAAGCTCTTTTCTTGTATGCAAAATACGGAGCAGAAAATAGACAAAGAACTTTGGTAAAAAGCAAAGAATTGTTAGCAAAAACTCCGAAAGACATCCAAAATAGCATCCGAAATTTCTTAAATATCAAACCCGCTATTTTGGTGTATGCACGTGAGAAAGAATTGGTGAAAAAGTGGACGAAAGAAAAAATGCTATTCGGCAAATCGACTGATATTCCGACTCCATATCATTTTCCACAACCCGAAGCCAATCAGACTATATATTTTACCCCTTACGATATGGTGCAAGCCGAAATTCGCTTTGTATCACGCGATGAATTATTCAATATTCAAAATATCGTTTATGCCCTATTGTTTAATGAATACATCGGAAGCGGTTTATCGTCGGTGGTTTTTCAGGAAATAAGAGAAGCAAAATCATTAGCATATTCGGTAAGAGCAAGTTACGACTTGGGCAATACGGCGAGCGATTACAGCTATTTGAGTGGAGTATTGGGCACACAGCCCGATAAAATGAAGTTGGCAATTGATACGATGAACCACATCCTCGATGAGTTTCCGCGATCGCAATTACAGTTTGACGCTGCCAAAACCTCTATCATCAAAAAAATATCGAGTAAACGCTACGTGAACACCGATTTGTTTTTCTATTGGTTATCGGTAAAAGATAAAGGATTGAACGAAGATTTTAACCAACGAATCCTATCCGAAATTGAACATATTTCGTTGGAAGATATGGCCGATTTTTATCGAAAACACATCAGTCACAAAAAACAAAATTTTGCCGTCATTGGTAAGCGAGAAGAGGTGATGCCTGTTTTAGAAAATTTGGGTATGCCCATAGTAGAATTATCGAATGAGGAATTGTTCAATTTTTGAAATATTAGAAACTCAGATCAAACCAATATTAGTTACGTCCAAAATGATTGTTTTGATATCTTTTGGGGTTTAACAACCTCCGTTCAGCCCAAATTGTTCCACCTGGAATAACGGCTGAAACAAAGAAGATCGCGAAAATTGTCCAACTCCAATTATATTTATCTTTCAATAAATACAACAACACAACATAGACTACAAACAACAATCCGTGTGCTCTACCCACATGAGTTACATAGGTTGGATCTTGCCAAATGTATTTCATTGGCATGGCAAAGAAAAACAACAACACAGCAGAAATTGCTTCTAAAACACCGACGATTTTGAAAAGTTTCAACATACGTTTTTTTTATTTTCTACAAAAATAATAGGATAAATCATTAGTTTAGCTATAGAAAAACCAAAATCTAAATACTTAAAGGTAACTTAATCACGTTGTAGTTATTGATTTTTATCGGAATGAAATACATACTTACGCTTTTCACGTTGTTTCTTTGCCTGAATAGTTGGGCACAAGAAAAGAAAATGTACGAATTCTACGACCTGCAATCTGCCGGAAATGCTAAAATTTTTGATAAAAATATAACGCCATACGAGCTCTCACTTGTTTTTGATTCGCTGCAGCAAATGGGATATTACACCCTAGAAATCGATTCGATTACAGATCGAAAAGTTTACCTGAATCGAGGAAAATTATACCGTAATATTTGGGTAAAAAATAACGAACTTTTCCAAAATCAGCACGATTATTTTCCTACCAAAAATTTGGATTCTATCATCCAAACCATCAATCAAAAAGAAATTGAAAACGGTCGCCCTTTTTCTAGCGTAAAAATCATCCCGAAAGGACAGCTGAACAATGAAACAAAAGTTGAATTGCTTTTGCAAAAAGGCAAGACGAGAACCATCGATGGGGTGAAATTGGTCGGTTATCAAAAGCTTTCGCCAAGTTATATCAAACAACAGCTCGAGCTGAGAAATGGTGAAATTTATAACGAAAACAAGCTGGCAGAACTCAGTACCAAAATCGCTCAAAATCCTTTTATACAGCAGACCCGATCACCCAATATTTTGTTCAGAGAAGATTCGACTTACCTCTACCTCTATACCGAAAAAGTGAATGCTAATCTGTTTGATGGAATCCTTGGTTTTGGGTCGGATGAAGAAGGAAAATTCAAGTTGAATGGCAATGTGACATTGGAGCTCAACAACAACTTCAACGCCATGGAGCAAATTCGGTTGAATTGGATAGGAACGGCAAACAAAAATACCACGCTCGATTTGCGTTTGCGTTTCCCTTATCTGTTGAAGTCGCGCATTGGCAGCGAAACCAATTTCAAACTCTTCAAACAAGATAGCGTATTTGTCAATTCGCACCTCAATCAACGATTCTTTTATCAGCTAAATTCTAATTCGAATATTGGACTCAACCTCGGTTTGCAATCATCCAATTTTGTGCTCGACGAATATCCCGAAATTGCAAGAAATTATGACGACTTTCAGAAAACCTATTTTGGAATAACCTACGAATATTTTTTAGGATCAGCATTCCGAATATTAGAAGGCAAACAACGATTATTTGTTATGGCAAATTCGATCAGAAGAAAAGAAAAAAATTACGCTCCAACGCAAGAAATCGAGAATGAAACAACGCATCAGTACGAAGTCGGACTCGAAACTTATCGCCTGTTTCACCTTGGCAAAAAACACTATGCCAAAGCCTCGTTGACCTATTACGGATTGTTTGATGCAGCGAATGAATTTTCAGAAAATGAACTTTATAGGATTGGCGGATTCAATTCGATTCGTGGCTTTAACGAAGAAAGTATCACCGCCAATCAATACGGAATTCTAGGTGCAGAATATCGTTTTGTACCCAACGAAGCCTTTTATGTTGCCTTGTTTGGCGATTACGGTTCTATCGACAATAGACGTATGGACATCAAAACAAACCTGTTGAGTTTGGGTACTGGCATCTCTTTTTTGACTAGAATGGGAATTTTCAACCTGAGTTATGCGGTTGGAAAAACAGCGCAACAATCGTTCGACTTCAAAGAATCTAAAATTCATTTTGGTATTTTGAGCACTTTTTAAGCTTAAAAAAATCAAAAGCTTTTGTAACTTTCGAACATTAGTTCAGACAAGTAAATTAAAGTTTAATCAATATCAAGACATGAAAAAAATAGTTTTATCGGTAATTACCATTTCTTTTTTGGCTGGAATGGGAGGCTCGCTCCACGCACAAGACAATTTGGTCAATTCACTCAGCAAGAATGTTAGCGACAACAGCAAAGCGTCTTTTCAGTTCACAGAAATCATCAATTTATCTCAAACTCCAGTACAAAATCAAGCCTCTTCGGGTACTTGTTGGTCGTATTCTGGAAACTCGTTTATCGAATCTGAAATGATAAGAATGGGCAAAAAACCGATTGTCTTATCACAGGTTTTCACTGCTCGACACGCCTACCAAGACCGAGCGGTACAATATGTAAAAATGCACGGAAATTTGGCTTTGGGCGAAGGCGGTGTATTTCATGACGTGTTGAACGTTTACGAAAAATACGGAGCTGTCCCTTACGAAGCCTACACTGGCCTAAATTACGGAACAAATAAAAATCAGTTTGGTGAAATGAGCGCTGCATTAGAAGGCTTTCTTAGCGGAATCGTGCAGAACAAAAACGGAAAACTTACGCCCAATTGGACTTCGGCATACGCCGGAATTCTCGATGCGTATTTGGGCAAATATCCCGCAACTTTTACTTATGAGGGTAAAAAATACACGCCAAAAACTTTTGCAAACGAACGTATCGGAATCAAGGCCAGCGATTACGTAGCCATTTCATCGTTCAAAGAGCATCCATATTACAAACAATTCATCCTCATGATTCCAGACAACTGGGCGTTGGGGCAATATTGGAATGTACCAATGAACGAACTCACGATGATCATAGACAATGCATTGAAAAATGGTTATACCGTTGCTTGGGCGCAAGATGTTTCTGAAAAATCTTTCAGTTGGAAAAACGGCGTGGCGTACATACCAGAAAAAGAATATGCCGATATGACCGAGCAAGAACGAAAAGATATGTTCAACGGCCCGAAGCCTGAGCGAAAAATTACCGAAGAAATGAGACAACAAGCTTTTGACAATTACGAAACCACAGACGATCACGGAATGCACATCGTGGGATTGGCAAAAGACCAAAATGGCAAAGAATATTACATCATCAAAAATTCTTGGGGCGAAAGCAACGATTACAAAGGCTATATGTATGTAACCAAAGCCTATGTCGATTATAAAACGCTGAACATTTTGGTGCATAAAGACGCCGTGCCAAAGAATATTTTGAACAAACTGAAATAATTCTGCCATTTCGACGTTGTACATAAACAAAATGTAAAATAGTTTAACCAATGAAAAAATTAGCTTTAATCGCTTTATTCGCAACCGGGACCTTGTCTTTTCTTTCGTGTTCATCAGATGATGACAACGGCAGAGGAAATTCGCCAGAACAAACCTTGGTTCCTGTAAAATTTGTTTATACTGGTTCTGAGAACGGATTCGAAGAATACGAATACAACACAAACCTATACCTCACAAAAATTACGTCTACCTTGAATGCGAGTATTTCGCAATACCAGTTTTCGTATATCAGCAACAAGTTGTCAAAAGTAATCGAAGACAATCCTGGTACAGATGAAGATTACGAATACATCATTTCTTACGAAGGATCGGACAACATAAAGATTGAGCAAAAAAAGAATAATGCGAGTGTAAAGATCGACTATATTAAAGTAAATGCTGATGGAACTTTGAGGAGTTATGACACCACCTCTTTCAGCTACAGCGATGGAAATTTGGTTCAAAAATTCGAAGCAGGAAATGCAACGAATTACGAATACTTAGCCGAAGAATCGTTGTACAAAAACATCAAAACAGAATCTTGGGTGTTTTCTTACTTCAAAATTTCTCCTGAGGCAAAGAACAAAAATCAATTGAAGTCGATAAAGCATGCCAACATGTCGCCTACTACTTTGAGTTATTCTGACTATCAAGTTGGGAATCTATTCCCTAAAAAGATCAGCACCGTAGGACCTGAAGACAATTTTACACAAACCGTTACTTATCAGTAATGCTAAATAAAAAACCTCCGAAAATGGAGGTTTTTTTGGTGTATAGCTTTCGTTAAATATCGTTATTCTTTTATCATTGCTTTGTTGATGGCTTCGATTAGTTTGGTGGTAATTTCATCAATTTCACCTATCCCATCAATTTCTACCCATTTGCCTTGCGCCTTGTAATGCTCGGCAACTTCGGCAGTTTTGGCGTAATATTCGGTAATACGATGACGAATAATCGATTCATCGACATCATCGCTGCGTCCGCTCGTTTTTCCTCTTTCGAGTAAGCGTTGCACCAACACTTCGTCATCAACAACCAAAGCAACGGTCACGGTAACCTCGTCGTCGAATTTTTCGGCCAAGATCACGTCTAAGGCTTCTGCCTGTGATGTAGTTCGTGGATAACCGTCGAAGATGTATCCGTTTGGACCTTTGCCTTTATCCAATTCCTGAACCAGCATTTTGGTTGTGATATCGTCTGGAACCAAACTACCTTTGTCCATATATTCGCGTGCCTGTTGTCCCAATTCGGTATTGTTTTTCAGATTATAACGAAACAATTCTCCTGTTGAGATTTGAGGCGTTTGGTATTTCTGCTCCAAAAATTGCGCTTGAGTTCCTTTCCCACTACCTGGAGGGCCGAACAGTACGATGTTTAGCATTGTTTTATGGTGTTTTAATATGATTTAATTTGATATATATCTGGAAGAT
Source organism: Vaginella massiliensis (assembly GCF_900089075.1). GTDB lineage: Bacteria > Bacteroidota > Bacteroidia > Flavobacteriales > Weeksellaceae > Weeksella > Weeksella massiliensis_A. The sequence goes on along the minus strand of NZ_LT593746.1, from coordinate 1,103,554 downwards.
TTCTTCCGTAACCGTCGTAGTCTAAGCCGTAACCCAGTACAAATTTATCTGGAATAGACAGACCGATAAGGTCTACTTTCAAATCTTTTTTATAAGCGTCTGGTTTGAATAACAAGGTCGCAATCTTCAGCGATTTTACGTTTTTCTCAGTCAAGATTCGATGCAATTCTACCAAAGTGTTGCCTGTATCTACGATATCTTCTAAGATAATCACGTGACGACCTTCTAATGAAACTGGAATATCCATTTGCACGCATACCTTTCCGGTAGAAGCTGTGCCTTCGTAAGAAGCCAATTTCAAAAACGAGATTTCGCATTGGCCTGGGTAATTCTTCAAAAAATCGCTCATGAACATGACCACACCATTCAATACCCCAACAAATACCGGAACTTCATCTTTGTATTCCTCGTAGATTTTGTTGGCCATATTGATGATAGCATGCTCTATTTCTTCGAATGCGATGTACGGAATAAATGTTTTCCCTAAAATATCTATTTCTTTCATTGAGTTATTGTCCACTTCAAATATAGTATTTTGAATAATTATTCTAAAATTTATTCTATTGAATTATATCGTCATTGAAAAAATTCGCGTTTCTGGTGCATTTTTCAACAGGTGCAAATCGAAAGCCATGCATACATTTCGCACAAATGGTCGACCTTCTTCTTTTACCACCAAACGGTCGTCGAAAATTTCTATCAACTGATCATCTTGCATTCCTTGTAACATTTCGAGCGAATTCGATAAATGATCAAATTTCATCGAATCGTCCTTCCACGAAGTTTCCAAATTGCACATCAGATTTAGGATATGGCGACGTATAATCAAATCTTCTTCGCTAAGGATATGACCTTTGAAAACCGACAATTCGCCGTTGCGTATCGTGGTTTCGTACTCTTCTACTGTTTTTTCGTTCTGAGCAAAACTGTACCAAGAATCACTAATCGATGACACGCCTAAGCCAATCATCAATTGGGTTTTTGATGAGGTATACCCCATAAAATTGCGATGCAAGGTATGTGCAACCATCGATTGGTACATGCTATCTGTTGGCAAAGCAAAATGATCCATCCCAATTTCTACATATCCCATTTCTTCGAACAGGCGTTTTCCTTCTTCGTACAATTCACGTTTCAACTCGGGCGAAGGTAAATCTTCATCTTCAAATCCGCGTTGCCCCACGCCTTTTATCCAAGGCACATGGGCATAACTGTAGAAAGAAATGCGGTCCGGATTCAGAGATTTGGTTTTGTTGATGGTATCGATCATCCCTTCTAGGGTCTGATGCGGTAAGCCAAACACCAAATCGTGAGAGACAGAGGTAAAACCTATTTCGCGCGCTTCAAGGGTTGCTTTTTCTACGTTTTCGAAAGGCTGAATTCGGTTTATTGCCTTTTGTACTTTGTAATCGTAATCTTGTACACCATACGAAATGCGTCTAAATCCTACGTCGTACAGTGCTTGTAAATGAGCTTTTGTGGTATTGTTGGGATGCCCTTCTATACTGAATTCATAATCATCTGCTCGATCTGCAAGCTCAAAAATTCCGTTTATCAATAGGCTTAAATTCTCTGGAGAGAAAAACGTTGGCGTTCCTCCGCCCAAGTGTATTTCTTTGATTTTTGGTCGAGCAGGCAACAAGTCAACATACAACTTCCACTCTTGCAACAAGGTTTCTATATAAGGTTGCTCTACGCTGTGTTGTTTGGTTATCCGTTTATTGCACGCACAAAATGTACAAAGTGATTCGCAAAAAGGTAAATGGATATAAATCGAGATTCCTTCTTCTTCATTACTTTCATCAAAAGCGCGCTGAAAAGTTTCTATCCAGCCTTGTTTAGTAAAGCCATCATTGTCCCAAAACGGAACGGTCGGGTAACTTGTATAACGAGGTCCTGGAATATTATATTTTTGAATTAAATTATTCATTTTCAATATTTTCTATCACATTCATTTAATAAAAAATCGTACATAAACAGAAAAAAGTTTCAATCTTCTTGTTTTTCTGTTCATTATTCTATTCTATAAAATCAATCCAAAAAAAATCCTATCCATAAAAAACTAAATAAGCTTTTTCTATTTTCCGGATAGTTAAATGATTGGATGAAGATTATTATGTTATAAAATAGCTTGACGAATTCTTACCAATTTTGTCAATAGTCCTTCTAATAAATCTAATTGCAACATATTCGCACCATCACTTTTTGCACATTTTGGGTCAGGATGCGTTTCTATAAATAAGCCATCTGCACCAACTGCAATTCCTGCTTTGGCAATGGTTTCTATCAGTTCTGGTTTTCCCCCGGTTACGCCCGAAGCTTGATTCGGTTGTTGCAGAGAATGTGTGATATCTAAAATTACCGGTGCATAATTTTGCATCACCGGGATTCCACGATAATCCACCACCAAATCTCCATAACCAAACATACTTCCTCGTTCGATAATCGCAACATTTTGATTACCTGAATCGGTTACTTTTTCTACCGGAAACTTCATGCTTTCTGGCGAGAGAAATTGCCCTTTTTTCAGGGTAACATGTTTGCCTGTTTTTGCTGCAGCAACCACTAAATCAGTCTGACGGACCAAAAATGCCGGAATCTGCAAAACGTCTACATATTCGGCAGCCATTTCTGCATGCCAAGGCTCGTGAATATCGGTGGTCGTCGGAATATCGAAAGTTTCACCAACTTTACGAATAATTTCTAACGCTTTTTCATCACCAATTCCAGTAAAACTATCAATACGAGAACGATTTGCTTTCTTAAAAGAACCTTTGAAGATGTATGGGATATTCAATTTCGATGTAATATTCACCACTTTGTCGGCAATTTGCAATGCCATTTCTTCGCTTTCGATGGCACAAGGTCCGGCTATTAAAAAGAAATTTCTAGAATCTTGATTCTTAATTTTTGGAAGTGTCTGTATCATTAGGCAAAGATAAGAAACTTATTATGTAATTTTTATTAATTTTGAACGATACTTTATCGAACACAACATTCACAAGATGGCTACTTTCTACCAATTAAAACTTGCTGAAATCATCGGTTACTCGGTCACGATTTTTATCGTGATGCCATTTGTTTTGAACAACGCACACGAGATTCGATTCGTTTTGGCATTTTTATTTTGGGTTGAGTTTCACAATCTATTCATCAAAAAAACATCGCTTAGTTTTGAAAATTCTCGCAGCTGTTATCAATAATATCGAAAACGATCAACGATTAGACAAGGTTTGCCGTTCTTTATTGAAGTTTGGTTTCGATGTCGAACTCATTGGGTCGGATCATCGAGGAAGTCGAAAGTTGGACAAACCTTTTCGTACACACCTCATCCATGTTCATTACAAAGATTCGTACAAGTTTTATTTGGAATATAATTGGAAGTTGTTTTGGGTTTTATGGGAGAGAACCGACCAACAAACCATTTTGCTTGCCAACGATTTGGACACGCTTTTGCCTTATTACCTCATCAGTAAACTAAAGAAAAGACCTTTGGTTTTCGATAGCCACGAAATCTATTCTGAAATGCCTTCGCTGAGTGCTCGACCTCGGACTAAAAAAGTCTGGAAAATGCTCGAGCGATTTTTAATTCCGAAAATCAAACATTTTTATACCGTAAGCGAAGGATATGCAACGTGGTTCGAGCAAGAATACAAGGTAAAACCCGCAGTGATTCGAAACCTCCCGAAACTGATAAAATGGAATGAAACAGAAGAAACCGTTTTTTTTCCTTTACCACCCAATCCCTTAGATCAGCCCATTGTTTTGTACCAGGGCGATGTAAACATTAGTCGCGGACTAGAAAAGATGATTGCTGCTTTTCAATTTATCGATTTTGCTCAATTGTGGATTGTTGGCGATGGACCAAATAAAGCAACAATCGAAAAACTACGCCACAATCTTCAACTACAAGACAGGGTTCATTTTTTAGGAAGAGTAAATGCAGATCTTCTGAAGAGTATCACGCCTTTGGCAGACATCGGCATCAGCATAGAAGAAGATCACGGTCTGAGCTATCGTTATGCTTTGCCCAACAAACTGTTCGATTATATCCAAGCGAGGGTTCCGGTTCTCGGGTCGAATCTGCCAGAAATCGAAAAGATCATCAATACTTACGACATTGGTGAAGTGATTCGAAATCATGAACCAGACGAAATAAAATCGAAAATAGAACAAATGCTCGCAAACGGAAAAACGCACTATCGAGAGAATCTTACCATTGCCTCGCGTAAACTTTGTTGGGAAAATGAAGAGCAGAAATTAAAAGAAATTTTCGATCGGTTTAAGGTTTAATAAAGAGAACAAAAAAAATTGCACCGACCCAATCTAACTTTTTTGGAGCAGTGCAATCAAGTTTTTTATATTTTAAATTTCCGCTGAAATGCTATTAATTTTCTAACATTTCTGGAAAATATTCTACTACCTTTTCGTTTTCGCATTTCAACATGCGTGCCGGAAATTTTCGAATGATGTCGTAATCATGTGTTGCCATCATTACCGCACAGTTGTTGAGTTTCGATACCGACAAAAGAAGGTTCATGATTTCGTTGGAGGTCTCTGGGTCTAAATTTCCAGTAGGTTCATCGGCCAAAATCAACTTTGGCGAATTCAGTAAAGCACGCGCAATAGCCACCCTTTGCTGTTCACCACCCGATAGACGAAATGGCATCATTTTCTTTTTCGACAGCATTCCTACGCTATCCAACACTTGATCGATACGATCTTTTATCATTTGCGAATTCTTCCAACCGGTTGCTTTCAAGACAAAGCTGAGATTTTGCTCTACGGTACGATCTGTCAACAACTGAAAATCTTGAAACACAATTCCGAGATGACGACGGAGATCTGGAATTTTACCAATTTTTAGATTCTTCAGATCATAACCCACAACCGATCCTTTACCCGATTCCAAAGGCAAATCACCATATAAGACCTTCATCAAGCTACTCTTTCCGCTACCAGTTTTCCCGATGAGGTAGACAAATTCACCCTCTTTCAATTGGAAATTTACACCACTCAAAACCAGGTGACTACGTTGATAAACTGATGCGCTATTGAGCTCGATGACATTATTCAATTCAGACATTTTCTCTATTCTTTGTAAAACAAATATAAATAAAAAAGCCTGAAAGTTTCCTCTCAAGCTTTAAAATTATTAAATAGTAGCTATTATCGTTTAGCTCTAACTTCGCTAATCGTCAATGCTTTTCTGCCTTTTCTTCTACGATTTGCTAATACTCTACGACCATTTTTAGTCGACATACGCTCACGGAACCCGTGTTTGTTTCTTTTCTTTCTGTTACTTGGTTGAAATGTTCTCTTACTCATCTTTACAAAGTTTGGAATCCATTACACGAATGGGGTTGCAAATATAATTATTTTTTCTATTAAAATTTAAAACATCTGTGAATTTTAGCAAATTAACCTCAAAAGCCTTTCGGGAAGCAACTTCTGAAGGATTAATAATATTCACTCACAGTTTTATTGGGGGCAAATTTATAATTATTTTATGAATTAAACACAAAGTTTCAATAATATTTTGTTGATAATTCTATCATCAATCAGTCACCTTATTCGATTAAAATTTTGTAATTTTACACCCTTATATAATATATGAATATGACTGAAGGAGAAAAACTAATTCCCATTAACATTGAAGACGAAATGAAATCAGCTTACATCGATTATTCGATGTCGGTGATTGTTTCTCGTGCACTCCCAGATGTACGCGATGGGCTGAAGCCTGTACACAGAAGAGTGTTATTTGGAATGTACGAATTAGGGGTATTTTCAAATCGTGCTTATAAAAAATCTGCTCGTATTGTTGGAGAGGTTTTAGGTAAATTTCACCCGCATGGTGACAGTTCTGTTTACGACACCATGGTCCGCATGGCGCAACCATGGTCTCTGCGTTATCTACTTGTAGACGGACAGGGTAATTACGGTTCTGTTGATGGTGACCCACCTGCAGCAATGCGTTATACCGAAGCAAGACTACAAAAAATATCTGACGAATTGTTGGCAGATATAGACAAAGAAACAGTAGATTTCAGACTCAATTTCGACGATACCATATACGAGCCAACCGTATTGCCATCGCGCATCCCAACCTTGTTGGTGAACGGTGCGGCGGGTATTGCAGTAGGAATGGCGACCAATATGGCACCGCATAACCTGAGCGAAGCCATAGACGGTACCATCGCTTATATCGACAACAACGACATCACCATAGAAGAATTGATGCAACATATCAAAGCACCAGACTTCCCTACGGGAGGAACTATCTATGGTTATGATGGCGTAAAACAAGCATTCGAAACAGGACGTGGCCGAGTTGTTTTGCGTGCAAAAACTACTTTTGAAGAGGTGGACGGACGCAATTGCATCATCGTAAACGAAATTCCATACCAAGTAAACAAAGCAGACATGATTGCCAAAACTGCCGATTTGGTAAAGGATGGAAAACTCGACGGAATTTCGGAGATTCGCGACGAGTCGGATCGTAAAGGAATGCGCATTGTTTATGTGTTGAAAATGGATGCAGTACCCAACGTTGTACTGAACAAGCTATTCAAATTCACCCAATTACAATCATCTTTCAGCGTCAACAACATTGCTTTGGTCAATGGTCGACCAGAACAATTGAACCTGAAAGACATCATCATCCACTTCGTAAATCACCGTCATGATGTGGTGGTTCGCCGAACAGAATTCGAATTGAAAAAAGCCAAAGAACGTGCACACATCTTAGAAGGATACATGAAAGTGGTGGGCACGCAAGACGATTTGGACAGAGCAATAAAAATCATTCGCGAAAGCGAAACTCCAGATGTCGCTCGAGAAGCATTGATGGCGGCATTCGATTTGTCGGAGATTCAGGCAAGAGCAATCTTAGAGTTACGCCTCAGAACTCTCACTGGACTTGAAATTGATAAAATTCGTGCAGAATACGAAGAAATCATGAAAACCATCAACTACTTGCAAAGCATTTTAGACGATGTAAACTTGCGATACAGCATCATCAAAGAAGAGTTGCTCGAAATCAAGTCGAAGTATGGAGATGAAAGAAGAACGGACATCGACTATTCTGGAGGAGATTTCAACATGGAAGATTTGATTCCAGACGAAAATGTAGTGCTCACCATCTCTAGAATGGGCTACATCAAACGCACCTCATTATCAGAATATAAAAAACAATCGCGTGGCGGAGTTGGAAACCGAGCAGCCACAACACGTGACGAAGATTTCTTAGAATACATTGTGGTGGCGACCAATCACCAATACATGCTGTTCTTTACCGAAAAAGGAAAATGTTTCTGGCTCAGAGTATTCGAAATTCCAGAAGGATCGAGAACCTCGAAAGGTAGAGCCATCCAAAACTTGATCAATATAGAACCAGACGACAAAGTAAAAGCCTACATCCGCACCCACGATTTGATGGATGAAGAATACGTACGCAACAACTACGTCATCATGGTTACCAAAAATGGTATCATCAAGAAAACCTCTTTGGAAGCCTACTCTCGACCACGCGCCAACGGAATCAATGCGATTACAGTTCGCGAAGGCGATACGCTTTTGGAAGCCTTGCTGACCGATGGAAAATCGCAAATCATGATCGCCTCTAAATACGGTAAAGCCATCAGATTCTACGACGAAAAAGTACGCCCAATGGGTCGAACAGCTTCTGGAGTAAGAGGTATCAATCTCGGTGAAGAACCAGACAATGAAGTAATCGGTATGATTGTCGTGTCGGATATCGAAAACGAAACCGTTTTGGTCGTTTCTGAAAAAGGCTACGGAAAACGCACCTCTATAGAAGACTATCGCGAAACCAATCGTGGTGGAAAAGGCGTAACCACGCTGAACATTACCGAGAAAACTGGAAAATTGATTGCCATAGAATCTGTAACCGACGACAACGATCTGATGATCATCAACAAATCGGGTGTTGCCATTCGTACAGGATTGGATCAGATTCGCGTGATGGGACGAGCAACACAAGGTGTTCGACTCATCAACCTGAAAAACAATGATGAAATTGCAGCCATAGCAAAAGTTGAAATCGAAGAAGAAGTAGAGGATGAGAACGAGGAGTTGACCGATGAAAATGGTACAATCCTTGAAAACAATTCAGAGTCTAATAATGAAAATCCAGCCGAAGATCATTCGACTGAAGAATAAAAATAAAACAAAAAAACATGAAAAAATTCGTTTTATCATTAGGATTGGTTTTAGCTATCGGAGTTTCTTTTGCCCAAGAATTGACAACCGAACCATCGAAATTAGCAGAGAAACATTACAACGAAGCAAAACGTCTGCTCTCTATTGGTGAAGCTTCTAAAGCAGCGACAGAACTCGCAGCATTAGGAAAATATGAAAATGGGAAAGTCTACATTATACGCAATAAAGACACCAAAAAAGAAGAATACTATTACTCAGAAGAAGAGCTAAACAAAGCAATTGCAAATGGTAATTATGCAAAACCAAAAACGCAAGAACTGACGCAGAAATTCGGCATTCTTCTGAACTCTGAAGTCTCTGCTTTGGCAAACAAAGTCTTGGATGAAGCCAATACAGCTTTAGACAAAAAAGATTATAAAACTGCTGCACCAAAATTCTTAGACATCTACAATTTAACCAAAGCTTTAGGCGCAACCGATGAATTATACAAATATCAAGCAGCAATTACATATTACAACGCAAAAGATTTTACCAACTCACTCAAAATCATCAAAGAATTAGCTGCAGCCAACTTTACGGGTATGTCGCAAACCCAAACCAAAGATTACAACCGAGATTTGTACGTATTGGCGTTGAACAACTTGTACACCAGCAAAACGTTTGACCCAATCTTGGAAGAAGCGTTGAAAAAATATCCGAACGATAGCGACATCTCGACGCTTGCCACCGCAATCTATCAAGTTACGGGCAACGGAGATAAAATGAAAAAACAGTTGGAAGAGTCGATCAAAATCAACCCGAACGATCAAGCGAGCCTTTATAATTTAGGAACACTTTATTTACAAGACAATGAAGTCGACAAAGCAAAAGAGGCTTTCAAGAAATCGTTAGCGTTGAATCCGAATCACTTAGAATCAAACGTGAACATGGCATTGACGATTTTAAATAACGAGAAAGAGTATGTCGAAAAAATCAACAACAACCTCGGAAATTCTAAAAATCAACGAGCGATTTACGACGAGTACACCAAAAAACGTAAAGACGCTTACACAGAGGCTTTGCCATATTTACAGAAAGCATATGAGTTGGACAAGAAAAATGTTCAGTATGTACGATATTTAATCAATGCTTACCGTGCTACCGAAAATCAAACAAAAGAAGACGAGTTCAGAGCGCTCGAAAAATCTTTGATTGGTAAGTAATAACATTTTTTGTGATAACAAAAAAAGCTTAGATCGTGGTATCTAAGCTTTTTTTATCGATTCAATTCAAGGACAAATTTCGCGAAAAGCGTTCAAAAAAAACCACTCTTCAAGAATTACAAATCCCAATTTTTCAGTTCAGATAAAACATGATGGGCAGTCAAATCGTAGCGAATTGGCACGACCGAAATATACCCCTGTGACAAATAATATTCATCGGTATCCTCGCCTTTGTCCAAATTCTTAAACTCGCCCGACATCCAATAATAAGTTCTACCTCGTGGATCTGTGCGTTTATCAAACTCCTCGTACCATTTGGCATCGGCTTGTCTACACACCCTCACCCCTTTCAACTCTTCTTTTGGTAACTTCGGAATATTCACATTCAACACTACGCCTCTTGGCAAGCCTTTTTCGAGGACTTCTTTCACTATTTTTTGTATGTATTCGCGCGCAGGCTCGAAATCGGCATTGTACGAAAAATCATCTAACGAAAAACCAATAGCCGAAATCCCTTCTATCCCCGCCTCTACCGCGGCAGACATCGTACCAGAATAGATTACATTGATCGACGAGTTGGAGCCGTGATTGATACCAGAAACACACAAATCTGGTCTTCTTGGCAAAATATTGCTCACCGCCAATTTCACACAGTCTACTGGAGTACCAGAGCACGAAAATTCTTTGCGGGTAGAATCTTCTACCACAATCTCTTCTAGTTTGATGATCGAGTGTATGGTAACAGCATGCCCCATTCCGCTTTGCGGACTATCGGGTGCTACCACATAAATATCACCAAAATCCTTTACCATATCGATTAGCGCTCGTATACCAGGAGCCGTAATCCCATCATCGTTGGTGACTAAAATTAGCGGTCTTTTCATTTTCTAATTACTTTTATCGGTTTCATTACAAATGTAAAAAATAGAATCGAAATCCGATTTTTTGGTTTTATATTTGAAGATTAAATAAAATTTAAATTTTTATTTCAAAATCCATAGATAAAGAAAACATATGCTGATAAAGAAAACGTATATCCTCCTTGCATTTTTATCGATGAGTTTCTTAGCATTTTGCTTTTGTAAACCATTTGCAAGCGATAAAGAAAATGAAGATGATTACAAAAAAATCATGCGTAATACACGCACTACGCTAAAATACATTCATTACAAACCGGCAACAATCAATGATAATTTTTCGGAAAAAGTTTTTGCCAAATATTTAGAATTCATCGACCCTGCAAAACGATTGTTGTTGAAATCGGATTATGATTACTTCAAAAAAGACATTCACAATCAAGACGATTTTTTCAACAACGAAGACCTTACCTTCTATTTTGCTACCGTAGACACCATCTACAAACGCATAGAAGAGGTTGAAGCTTTTTCGAAAGAAATCTTTGAGCAACCGATGGACTTCACGGTAAAAGAAGATTTTGTAATCGACCCCAAAACCATCGATTATGCCAAAGACAAAGCCGAACTAAAAGATCGTTGGCGAAAATATTTGAAGTACAACATCATGCTCGAAATCATTTCGATGCAAGACGAATTGGACGAGCGTAAAAAACAAAAAGATTCTATCGGCGAAACCAAAGAAAATACACTTGACGACAGCGATAATAAGAAAAAAATTACCAAGGACACGCCATTCAACGAGGTAGAAAAAATCGCACGAGACGAAGTGAAAGATTTAATCCTAGATTATTTCCGCAGACTGAAGCAACGCAAACGCGAGACCTATTTCTCGATGTATATGAATAGTTTCACGGTACAATACGATCCGCATACCGTATATTTTTCACCTCAAGATAAAGAAGATTTAGACATCAGCATGTCTGGACAATTAGAAGGAATCGGAGCGCAATTGCAAGACAAAAAAGGCTATGCAACCATTGCCAGCCTTGTGGTTGGTGGTCCCGCTTGGAAAGATGGACGATTGCAAGTTGGTGATCAAATCATAAAAGTAGCCCAAGGTAAGAAAGGCGAAGCCGTGAATATTGTAGGCATGCTCTTAGACGAAGCCATTCGCCTGATTCGAGGTAAAAAAGGAACAGAAGTTATCCTTACCGTTAAGAAAAAAGATGGTTCGCAACAAGAAATTTCGTTGATCCGAGACATTATCGAAACCGATGAAACCTTTGCAAGATCGGCTGTGATTACCGACGAGAAAGGCGACAAATACGGCATCATCTACCTCCCAGAATTCTATACCAGTATGAATGGCACAGAAAGCCGAGATCCTTCGGATGATATTCTGAGAGAGATAAACGAACTGAAAAAAGAAAACATCAAAGGGCTTGTGATGGACGTTCGAAACAACCCAGGAGGATCGTTGGAAGAAGTAATCGAAATCGCTGGATTGTTTATTAAAAACGGACCAATCGTACAAGTAAAAAGAAGCGACGGTATGATGAAAATACACGAAGATCGAGACCCGATGATTGCTTACGACGGACCTTTGGTGGTGATGATCAACGAATTGTCGGCATCTGCTTCTGAAATCTTAGCGGCTGCCATGCAAGATTATGGCAGAGCCGTTGTCGTGGGTAGCCCACAATCTTTTGGTAAAGGAACCGTGCAAACCATTTTTCCAGTAGATCAACAAAACCGCTCGGAAGAGTTAGGCGCGCTGAAATTAACAATTCAAAAATTCTACCGTGTAAATGGTGGATCGACACAGTTGCGAGGCGTAAATTCTGATATCGCGATGGTAGATCAATACACCTATAGCGAAATAAATGAAGGTTCTCGTAAAGAATCACTCCCTTGGGATCAAATCGCGGCACTGAATATCGAACGTTGGAAACCAGAAATCAATTTGCAAACCATTATCGAAAGAAGTAAAGCTCGACTTTCTGATAACGCCAACCTGAGATTGATTGATGAAAGTGCTAAGTTTATGAAGTCGTTGGAAGACACCAAATCGATTCCGTTGAACTTGGAAGATTATAAAAAATTCAGAGATGGCCGCGAAAAGAACATCGAAAAGTTTGAGGTTTTGGACAAATACAAAAACAAGTTGAAATTTAGCAACACACAACGCGAATTGCAAAAAATAAAAAATGACACCGTGCTGAAAACACGCCGAGAAAATTGGCACAAATCTTTAGAAAAAGACTTGTATTTAGAAGAGTCTATCCATGTGTTGCGCGATATAAGAAGATAATAAAATGGTCGATCATCAAGGCTCACTTACACATAGTACCATAAAAAAATTAAGAAAGAATCCTCTTGGGGTTCTTTCTTTTGCTGTTATCATTTGTGCGGCTTTTATCACCATTTTTGCCTATTGCATTGCGACCGATAAAACGAAAAATGCAAATCGACAAGATCTTACCATTGCTTATGCCCCTGTTGGCTACACTCAAAAAACCATCGAGATACCGCTAAGCAATTACCGCCCTGGCTATTCTCTAGAAGATTTATTTTTTGGTAAAGAAATCGACACGGAGCATATTGGTATTCTGCATTACACTATTCACAACGAAGCACTTACCTACACCCCAAATATTGGCGATGGCGTTGCAGGAGAGAATGTAACTGTACCGCTCAGCTTGTGGACCAAACACCACATCTCGAAATCAGAAATCGAGAAAAAATTTATTTTCGACAAAACCTATCTTTTGGGTACCGATAGTTACGGTCGCGATTTCTTTTCGCGTTTGGTCATTGGCACGCGTATTTCTTTCCTCATCGGTTTCATAGCTGTTTTTATCTCGCTTGTCGTCGGAATTGGTTTGGGTGCTATCGCAGGGTACTATCGTGGTAGAATAGACAATTTTATCATGTGGGTGATCAATGTGGTTTGGTCTATCCCAACACTCTTGTTGGTTATCGCCATTACCTTGGCAATTGGCAAAGGTTTTTGGCAAATTTTTATTGCGGTCGGACTCACCATGTGGGTAGAAGTTGCGCGCGTGGTCCGTGGACAATTTTTATCGTATCGTGAAAAAGAATTTGTAGAGGCGGCAAGAGCTTTGGGGTTCTCAGATTATCGCATAATTTTCAAACAAATTTTGCCCAATGTCATGGCGCCAGTTATTGTGATTTCGGCAGCCAATTTTGCCTCTGCGATTTTGGTAGAGAGCGGACTAAGCTTTTTAGGAATCGGGGCGCAACCGCCTACGCCTTCTTGGGGAAACATCATCAAAGAGCATTACAGTCATATCATTCTTGGCAAGCAACATCTGGCTATTTTACCTGGTTTGGCCATCATGCTGTTGGTTTTAGGTTTTAATATTTTTGGCAATGTCTTGCGAGATGTGATGGATATCAAAAACTAACGTCGAAAAATCAACATTCAATACAAAAATAGATTTATCTGAATCTTGGTTGATGTGTAGGAAATCATCAAAAATATTTTTCTAATCGCTCAGCTTCTAAATGGTCCTTTTCTTAAAAGTGTTTTTGATTTTGATTAAACTTAAATTATTGTCTGAATTATTTCTTTTCCTATTATTTTTTTCAACTGACTGAAAGTTTCTGGATCATGCAAGTTTTGCCAATGTTTTTCGAAACTAGGTTTGAATCTATCAAAATGACCTTTATTCTCTTTATATATAATTATTCTGTCTTTATCACAATTACCAAAAATAGGCGCTTGCATTAGACTTGCGTAACCGTTGCACAACCCCCATTTTTATAAAAACCAATAAAAAAACCGACCTCTTTTAAAGCGATTTAAAGGAGGTTGTTGTTTTAGTTGTGGTGCAGAATCTTAGAATTCGGGTAACGTGAAAAACAAGCCTTTGAGCTCGTGGAGATGCGTTTTTAGAAAACTGTGTACTTCCCTTTGTTTCAGGGATAGAATTTGGGCTAAAACACTTGGTTTTTTCACCACAAAACGCAGGTATTTCTTCAGGTTATAGGTCAAAGCCGCCATCAAGACGTGTTTGTTCGCTTGTGCCATTCCTCTGGAGTTGATGCGTTTCATATTGTGATGGTTGATGAGCGTTCCCAAAACCGGTTCTACTGTACTGCTACGCCTTTTGGTGAGGAAGCGGGTATAGTTCTTGTCCTTGGTCAATTTCTCGTGCATCTCGTCATACAGCGGCTTGTGAATGCTGTCCGTCTTTGCCGTAGTAATGCTTTGTCGCCTTATAGAGAAAGCTAAAATCTAAACTTTCATTGTTTTTCTGTAAAAATTATCCTCTGGAACCAGCCTATCTAAACTGAGTTCATAAAATAGTTGTGGGCTAAAGTTTTTCTTGCCTTGCATAGGCTAATTTACAAAATTTTTATATATTTTCGTTGTGCAACAGGCACTTGCGTAGGACAAAGCTTGGTTGTATGATTTCGTCCGTTCTATATTCGAACTAAAATCGAACTTTGATTCGATTACTAATGGAGCATTCTGAAAACGAACTTCGTCTTTGGGTAAAAACACAAAATCAGGTATGGCTTTTTCCTTTCTTCCTGCCTTTTGAGACAATTGTCTTTTCCAATCATTTTCTACGTAACCTAACTTCAGCAAAACAGGAATCAACAATTGTTCTTCGACATCTTTTTCATTTTTTAGTTGACCTTCAATTTCTAAATTGGGGCTGTACAACTGTGGTAGAATTGAAGTATCAAATCCTAAATGTTTTATAATCTTTTTGCTTAACAAATGGAGGAAAATCTGTGATTTTAATGAGTTTATCATCGTCGTTCACCTCTAGCATGTTCAGCTCCAAAGTATCGATAAGCCTCTCGAAATGCCGTGAATTCGTTTCGTCTTTTTCTATAAAAATTTCTTGATAATATATATTATCTAAGATCAAGTAACAACGATTAATAAAATTTTCTACATCTTCCCAAACCTCCTAAATATTCACTGAATTTTTTAAAAATTTCTTCGGCTTTCGTCTCAAAATCATCCTCTTCAGAATCGAAAGAAAATAAAGAAATTGCGTTTTTACCTTTTTCAGAATGTTTAAACAGATCCCAAATATTCTTATTCATTTATATTTTTTATTATGAATTTTATTTTCAATTAACAGTTGTTCAATACCATTTCCTCTCCCCCGACGCAACTGTTACAACAAAAAAATGCTAATTTTTCATTTATTCCCAAGTCACATTTAAATCTCTGAATTCTACAATTGACCACGCTTTTTCAAACGAATTTCTTTCGAGACTACTCGAAGCACTATATTTAAAAAGTCTTATGAGCTTTGGCTCATCGATGATATCTTTAAAGGTATAGATTAATTTGAGAGGAATATTTGTTGATAATTTAGGATATGGCACAGAAGATTTGTACAAATCGACCTTGTATTTATTTCCTTCTAAATCAACAATATGCAAATCTGATAATTCCATTGATTTATTTTCGCCTTTTGTTTCAGCTAAAAGTGTAATTGAAATCGTTTTATCTTTTTTATTTCCCACCACTTTTGTTATTCGGTACTCATTATCGTTACTTTTCACTTCTAAAACAGGCGCATTTATATCCAAAACTTTTTTCAAATAGAGGTTTTGCGTTTTTACAGATTGTATTTCTGATTTCAGTACATTTAATTCAGACTTGATTTTGTCGACTTCCGTCATTAGTTCTGCATTGGTTTGTCCATTTCCAAAAAACGAGATCAACATTAGCCAAAGCGTAAATAATTGCTTCATATTTTAGTTTTTATTTTAATTCATTTTTTTCGATTTCCTATTCAGTCCGAGCTTCAAAAAAAGCCATTGTTTTTCAGCTAACTAAAATACAAAAAGCTTTTTGCTGGTATAATCATTCTGCAATTGAGGGTCAAATTTTTAGGTATCTTTTTAAAAATCATTTAATTCGTTCGATATATTTTGTAAAAATGCACGATAGAAAAATTTTTATTCATATTCTGATTATAATGGTGTTGCTTTTTGTAGCGCCATTGCAATTATATTTTTGATCAATCTTTGATGATTTTAGTTTCGCGCCTTTCAGCAGTTTTATTTGGATTTATTTTGCACTTGGCGTTTTTTATATCATCCCCATTATCATTATATACTATTTACTCAATCGCTATATTGCAAAGCCGTGGCAGAAATTATCGATCATCGTAGCGATAACTTATATTTCTCACACTTTGCGCTATATTTACAACATTTGCGGTCACAATAGACCGTATTGGGCAAGCTGTGATGCCATTACCGAATTTATTATCGGAGGACTTGCATCAAGTATAATAATTGGC
The DNA here is from genome assembly GCF_900089075.1 of Vaginella massiliensis. Lineage (GTDB taxonomy): Bacteria > Bacteroidota > Bacteroidia > Flavobacteriales > Weeksellaceae > Weeksella > Weeksella massiliensis_A. Next base: position 1,087,009 of record NZ_LT593746.1, on the reverse strand, counting down.
ATCGTTGTTTATTTTCTGATGAAAAAATTGGAACAGAAATAAAAAAAGAAGCCGTCTCACAACTGAGGCGGTTTTTTTATATAAATAATGGATTGATTATTAGGTGATTAATATAGAATTCACTATATTTAACTACTTAATTTTCAGCGAAATGAACTATAGAATTAAAGAATATAACCAATCCCAAAACTGGTTATTTCCACCTTCGATAGAAGAATTAATTCCGACTAATCATCCAGTAAGAATCTTAAACAACGTAGTTGAGAAGATAGACTTAAAACCTCTTTTAGAAACTTACAGTCGGGAAGGTCATCCTAGTTATCATCCTAAAATGATGCTCAAAGTGATGGTTTACGCTTATATGGACAATATTTATTCCAGTAGAAAGATCGAAAAAGCCCTCAATGAGAACATAAACTTTATGTGGCTTTCTGGTAGAGAAAGCATCGACCATAATACGATAGCCCGATTTCGAAGCAATAAGTTAAAAGCCGTATTCAAAGACATCTTCAAACAAGTGGTATTGCTTTTGGCAGAAGAAAAATTAGTGAGTCTCAAACGAGTTTATACAGACGGCACCAAAATAGAATCGGTAGCTGGAAGATACACCTTTGTCTGGGGAAATTCCATCAAGACCAATCGGGAGAAAATGATCAAACAATTAGAGGATATGTGGCAATACGCGCAGTGCGTTGCTGATGAAGAAGACCAAGATCCCGAGCCACCGGAGTTCAAAAAACTTGATCCTGAAAAAGTCCAACAAGCCGCAGATAAAATCAACCGAATCCTAAAAGAAAAGTCTGACGATCCAAAGAAAAAAGCCAAATCCCGTTACATCCAAAAGAATTTTGCGCCAAACTTAAAGAAATACCAAGAACAAGAAAAGTTACTACAAGAACGCAACTCCTACAGCAAAACCGATCCCGATGCGACCTTTATGCGCATGAAGGACGACCACATGCAGAACGGACAATTAAAACCCGGCTACAATGCACAAATCAGCACCGAAAACCAAATCATCGTCAACTATACCTTACATCAAGACACCAACGACATTCATACTTTAAAACCTCATTTAGAAAACCATAAAAAACTCTACAATGAGCTTCCCGAAGAACTCACCGCAGATGCAGGATACGGAAGTGAAGAAAATTACGAACTTTTGGAGGACAAAGCAATCAAAGCCTTTGTAAAGTTCAACACCTTTGACCAAGAACAAGGTAAATCAAAGAAAAGAAAAAATCCCAAACCCTTTGAACGAGACTCACTCTATTATAATGAAGCGCAAGATTTTTATGTATGCCCGATGGGACAACGTATGGAAAAGCGCGGTGAGCGAAAAGTCCAAACAAAGTCAGGATATAAGCAAACCTATAGTTGTTATACCGCTAAAAACTGCAATGGATGTCCGCTCAGAAGCCAGTGCTTCAAGGGGAAAAACAACAGGACAGTAGAAAGGAACCATAAATTAGAATACCACAAACAAAAAACAAGAGAACTTCTCACATCCGATATCGGAGAAATAAGAAGAAAACAAAGAACTGCTGATGTCGAACCTACATTTGCCCAACTCAAACACAACCGAAACTTCAAAAGATTTACCCTAAAAGGAATTGAAAAAGTGGAATTAGAGTTCGGATTGCATGCTTTAGCTCATAATCTGAAAAAGATGAGTGCGTAAACAAGAATAATAACTCATCTTTTTCTAAATTATTAAATTGAGTTGGTTTTTGACCTCATTTTTTTTATCATAAAAAAACCGTCTCGATTTTATAAACGAGACGGCTTCTTTATTCTTTTTAGAAAGGCATGCCTGGGATATTCGGCATGTTTTCGGTTGCGGTTTTTTTAGCCTTTTCCATTGCTTCGTTTTTCACTTTTTCCAAAGCTTTGTTCAGCGTAAGCACCAATTCGTCTTCGAGCTGTTCTTTTTCTACGCCCTCTGCCAACTCTATATCTTTTATAGTAGCAAACTTAGACAGCGTAATCTTTACGTTACCCGAAGTGGATTTGGCAATAAAAAAATCGTTGTCTAATTCTTCTTTCAGATGGCTAAACTTATCTTTCAGTCCGTTCAGTTTTTCCATCATTCCCATCAAATTTCCAAACATATCGCGCTATTTTATTCGTTTAATTTTTTCCAAAGTAAATCTTTCAATTCTGTAATCCCTTGATTGGCTACCGATGAAATGAAAACCGTTTCGATATCTTTTGGTAACTGCGCTTTGATTTGAGCTTTCAGTTCGTCGTCGAGCATATCGCTTTTCGAAATTGCCAGAACCCTTGCTTTGTCTAACAATTCTGGATTGAATTTTCGTAATTCGTTCAATAAAATTTCATACTCTTTTTTATAATCATCGGCATCGGCCGGAATCATAAACAACAAGGTTGAATTTCGTTCGATATGCCTCAAGAAGCGGTGTCCAAGTCCTTTGCCTTCTGCTGCTCCTTCTATTATCCCAGGAATATCGGCCATGACAAACGAATGATGATCACGATACGATACAATTCCTAGATTGGGTGAAAGCGTGGTAAAAGCATAGTCGGCAATTTTTGGTTTTGCTGCCGAGACCACTGACAACAAGGTCGATTTGCCAGCATTCGGAAATCCGACCAAACCAACATCGGCCAAAACTTTCAATTCTAAGGTGATTTGTCCTTCTTCGCCTTCCAATCCGGGTTGAGCATAGCGCGGCGTCTGACGCGTTGCCGACTTGAAATGCCAGTTCCCCAGTCCGCCTTTTCCGCCTTTCATCAAAATTATTTCTTGCAGATCTTCTACAATCTCACCGATTACATTGCCTTCTTCATCTTTGGCAATTGTACCGATTGGAACCTCGAGGTAAATATCATCGCCATCTTTTCCGGTAGATCTCGATTTACCACCGTTGCCGCCACGTTCTGCCTTGAAATGGCGTTTGAATTTGTATTCTAAAAGCGTCCAAAGATTACGATTTCCTTTCATGATGATGTGTCCGCCACGTCCTCCATCTCCACCATCTGGACCTCCTTTATCGATAAATTTCTCTCGATGCAAATGAGCAGAACCAGCACCACCGTGTCCACTTGTACAATGTATTTTTACATAATCAACAAAATTCGTCTGCATAGTTTTTCCTTGTATAGCTAATTTGCAAAGATACAAGAACTCTATTGGATTATAAAACGAAAATTTTGCTAAATATCCGCCTTTGATTGATTATTTTTGTAGCTATGTACGATATTATCAAATCTTTTCTATTTAGAAAAGAACCCGAAGCGGCTCATTATTTTGTGATGAATAATCTGAAACGATGGAAAAACTTTCCTTTGGTTCAGACACTACTTCAATCAACTCTACAAACTTCATCCAACCAAAAGCCAATTCATGTGATGGGTTTAGATTTTATAAATCCTGTTGGCATTGCAGCTGGCTTTGATAAGAATGCAGAGTATATTGAAGAGCTGGCTCTTTTAGGGTTTGGGTATGTTGAAATAGGGACGGTAACGCCTTTGCCACAACCCGGAAATCCTGCGCCACGATTGATGCGTTTACGTAAAGATAAAGCACTGATTAACCGAATGGGCTTCAACAACAATGGAGTAGATTATGCGGTAGAACAACTAAAGAAAACCAAACGAAATCGGTTGATTGTTGGTGGCAATATCGGCAAAAATAAAATTACCCCGAACGATAAAGCGGTAGAGGATTATCTTATCTGTTTCAGGAAATTATTTGATTATGTTGATTACTTTGTAGTGAATGTGAGTTCGCCCAATACGCCTGGTTTACGAGAATTACAAGAAAAAGAACCCTTACTGTATATATTGCAAACCCTACAAAAAGAAAACGAACAAAAGAATAAACCAAAGCCTATTCTCCTAAAAATTGCTCCTGATTTATCTACCGATCAGTTGGATGATATTATCGAAATCGTAGAACAAGCCAATATTGCAGGTATTGTAGCTACCAATACGACACTTTCTCGTGATGGTCTTGTATCAGAGCAAGAATTAACCCAAGAAATTGGCGGTTTGAGTGGTAGACCTCTGATGGAAAAGTCAACTGAAATACTTCAATATCTTCATACCAAAATACAAAAAGACAAAGTATTGATTGGTGTTGGAGGAATCCATACTGCGAAAGATGCAATCTGCAAACAAGAAGCTGGAGCATCTTTGGTACAATTATACACGGGTTTTATTTATGAAGGACCACAATTGATACAATCTATAAAAAAAGCCTGGATTTCTACCCAAAAATAAGAAAGAAAAGAGCAAGTCTATAAGCCGGATTCTGTACTTTGCTTGGTATGATAACCAAGCAAAGCCTTTGTCATTTATCTACTATTTTGGTTACCCAAAACATGAAGCTGCCTACCCCCCAACAACGCACGAGCAGCACTTAACTGTTGGTATACATGGCATTTCACCGCATAGAGTTTACCTGTTTTCACTACAGCCGAACTGTACTTGCTTTCTGTTGCACTTGTCCTCGCCTTTCGACGGACGGATGTTATCCGCTATGCTTGCCCTTTGGTGTCCGGACTTTCCTCTCCGATTTTCATCGCAGCGACAAAGCGACTTGCTCGGTACAAAGGTAGATAGTTTTTTAATTATAATTTTGATTATACAAAAGATATCTTCCCTAAAAAATTCTGTTTATAAATAATAATTGATCGGTTACAATAGTACAGGAAAACATGATTTTAGTCATATTATTTATATTTATTCTAAATAAAATTAGTTATTTTGTTAAACGCTTCTTAATTTTGTTACCCATTTAGAAGCTCGATGTTAATAAACCATTCTATTTCAATCAAAAAGCTTTCATTAATCATTCTATTAGTCGTTTGTTATTCTATACAAGCTCAGGATTACATCGTTACTTTTGATATTTCTGATATTGATAAAGTAAAAATAAGTGATGTAGAAATTATCTCTAACGAAAAGATATTAGGAATCAGTGATCAAGAAGGAAGGACTAGTATTGTTTTAGCGAAAGGTTCGTATACTTTATTGATTAATCATTTCATGTATCAGCCTCAAGAAATAAGTATTAACCTTTCCAAGAACACAGTTTTCAACATAGAGTTAAAATCGGATTATAATCAATTACAAAAAGTTGTAATCACTGCAAAAGAAGATAAAGGACTTACAAGTAAATCAATCATCACCAAAGAAGCTATGCAACATTTGCAACCTTCTAGTTTTACAGATCTCATGGAGTTACTTCCAGGAGGGTTGGCACGTGATCCTTCTCTAACATCAAATAATAGCGCATCATTAAGGGAAAGCCGTAGACCATCAGATTACAATACAACATCTCTAGGTATTCAGTTTATGATTGATGATAATGTAATTAACTCTGGAGCAAATCTTCAAACCTCTCTAGATGCTGACCATCTATTAAAAGCTGCGGAAAATAGATACACCACAAGTACTGGTGTAGATATGCGAACTCTTTCTACGAATGATATCGAAAAGGTAGAAATTATAAGAGGAATTCCTTCTGCTGGTTATGGAGATTTAACTTCTGGTTTGATAAAAATAGATCGAAAGATAAGGCATACTCCTATTCAAGTGAGATTTAAATCTGACGGATTTAGCAAACAATACTATACAGGAAAAGGGTTTAGAATTAAAGATAGCTGGGATTTATTTGCTAGCTTAGACTTACTTGATGCGAAGTCTACACCCGATATCGATTTTAACAATTACCAAAGATTAACTTCATCTTTACGTTCAAAAGCAAAATTTAAGATTGGTGAAAATTCTTTAGAATGGCGATCAAACTTAGATTACTCAAACAACTTAGATAAACAAAAAGCTGATCCTGATACAGGATATGATTTAGTAGACAAATACAAATCTTCTAATCAGAATATTGCATTGAGTAATAATTTTATTTACAATTTGAAAGATGAAAACTTATTCTTCAATAAATTTATCTTAAATACATCTGCAAGACAAGGTTTTGAAAAATTAGAACAAACCAAATTTGTTCAACTATCAGGACCTAGAGCCGTTTCGATTGCAACTGAACAAGGAGAGAATGTAGGATATTTTCCTGAAACAAGATACATTTCAGATTTTGAGACTGACGGCAAGCCACTCAACATTTCTGCTATGTTCCAAGCAAATGGACGTAAAACAATCGGGGCTTTTAATCATAAATACGAAGCTGGATTGGATTTTCGTTTGGCAAAAAATTATGGTACCGGGCATAAATACGACATCTTAAGACCTGTTACTGGAGGGATGACTACAAGGCCTCGACGTTTTGATGATATCCCTGCTTACCAATTAGTTGCTACTTTCCTGGGTGATGAAATAGCATATAAAATCAACAATCACAGGTTTACACTTTATGCCGGTTTACGCTTTTCTTCTATGCTTAACGTGGGTTCTGATTATAAAATCAACAACAAAATCTATACAGAGCCTCGTGTAAATTTACAATACAACCTCCCTAAACTTATACTTAACAACTCTCCTTTTCTAATAGATTTGACCATGGGTTATGGAGAGTTTTACAAAATGCCAACTTTGAATAACCTTTATCCGAATGATCGATTTTGGGATTATACACAATTAAGTTTTTTTCATAAAGATGCAGATTATCGTTATGCTTATTTTATGACCTATAAACAAAATACGGTAAACAAGAATTTAGTAGCTGCAAAAAACATAAAAAAAGAATTGAGAGTCGATTTAAGCTACAAAAACCACAATCTTTTTGTCAACTTTTACAAAGAAAATTTAGAAAATGGTTTTCGTGCCGTGAGCAATTATACAGTCCATTCTTATAAAAGATATGATAATACACAAGTGGATCTTAGTACTTGGAATAATGGACCAGATTTAACAAATATTCCTTTTGAATCAAGAAAAGTTTGGGCTTCTTATACAACCACAGAAAACGGAAGTGAGACTACTAAAAATGGTGTAGAATTCGGTTATTCATCACCAAGAATCAAAACCATTAACACTCGTTTTACATTTACAGGTTCTTACTTCAGAACTCAATACAGAAATACAATTCCTGTACAAGAGAAACCACAAGTTTCATTAGTAGGAAATGATTATCAATATGTAGGAATTTATAAAAATGATATGGGTTATGATTTTAGAAACATGAATTACAACCTATTTATAGATACGTACATCCCTAATTTAAACCTTACTTTTTCAGCATCTTTTCAGGGCTCTTTATTTAATAGAGAAAAAAGAGACAAACGAATAGCAAAGCCAGATTACTATGTAGATCCGAACGGAAATATTTTTCCATACACAGAAATAGAACAATCAGATGCAATTTTACAATGGCTAGTAAGAAACACCTCAGTAACTGATAATATACAAACTAACTATACTTTTACTTTCAATACAAATCTAAAAGTTACCAAGAGCATCTATAAATCTCTTAGCGCATCTATGTTTGTAAATCGATTATTTAGTTATGCACATCCTTATACATTTCATGGACGAAAAATAGAGCGTAGAAACGGTATTGCGCCTTATTTCGGAATGGAATTAAAGTACAATTATTAACAATATCAGTCAAAAGTAAAAAACAAATATTTTAATATGAAAAAGAGAATTATTATTTTAGGAATTGCAGCACTTTTTGCATCTTTCAATCTTTTTTCTTGTAATAGTGATGACGACTTCGGAGTAGAAGTTACACAAAACAGTGTTTTAACACTTAATTTTAAGGGAGAAAACGTATCAAAAATCAATTCCTTAAAAATTGAGATTATCGAAACCAACACTGGAACTAAACAAACCATATCACTAGAAAACCAAACTACTTACTCATTAGAACTACCTTACGGATCATACAACATCATTGCAAACGGCTTAGGGATTGATAACAATGGAGACCACGTTGCAATTGCAGGAGGAAATACAATTGTTATAAACACCTTATCATCTAACCTTACAATAGATTTATTAGTAAAACAGTTTGGTGAAGATTTCATTATAGAAGAAGTTTTCTTTACAGGAATAAAAACTGCAGAAAATAAAAATTACAACAATAGTCGTTATTTCAAAATTACCAATAATACAGAAAAAGTATTGTATGCTGATAACTTAATTATTGCCACGTCTGAATTCTTTACAACAACCGATCAGCATGTAACACCATTTCACCCGAATAAAGCTTTTGCTATATCCGCAATCATGACTGTTCCTGGTAGTGGAACAGAACACCCAGTACAGCCTGGTGATTTTATTGTAGTAGCAGATAATGCCATAGATCATACAGAATTTGCACCTGATGCTTATAATTTAATTAATGCTGATTTTGAGTTCCCGAATGAAAATCCATCTTTAGGGCAAGTAGATAATCCTAATGTACCAAATATGAATATCATTTATACAAAAATGAATTACAATATGATATTCTTATACACAACTAGTCAAGAGTCTTATGTAATTGCTCGCTTCCCTGAAGGACAAAATGCAGAAAACTTTCTAGAAAACAACAAATACAATTACTCTTATACAAATGCAGCTGGAAATGTCATTAATCGATCATCTTACCAAATTCCAAACTCATGGATTATAGATGGAGTAAATGTAAGCAATCCCGACAAATTCTTAAGATTAATTACTTCTAAATCTATAGATTCAGGATGGACAGGTGCTTGGCCAGGATACAATGGCAAAACAATCCGACGTAAAGAAGCAGGTAAATTGAAAAATGGAAAAACACGTTACCAAGATACCAATAACTCTACAGAAGATTTTATCGCTAATTCAGATTCTTCATTAGCAAACGGTATTGTTCATTAAAAATATTTTAAAATTGAAAATATTAAATTTTCTTGGCTTTGTTTTGATTAGTTTAGGTTACACAATATTGCAAGCACAAGACAGTATTGATTTGTATCCTAAAATCTACAATCAATACAATACAGAAAGAGATTTAAAAAACAATTTATTCTATAATCCGGCAACTATGTCGGATTATAGTTCTTCTTCATTCTCTGACTTTTCTCTTAACTATCTAAAAGACGACAAAAAATTATTTCGTCAGCAGACGGGCTCTAAATCCGAAGGTTTTACGATTCTCACCAATTCGTTTCAAAAACTAAACGAAAACAAAACCATATGGGGAAATGCAAACTATCAAAACCAAGATATTTTCAATATCAAATGGAATGAAAATCTAGACTTTGATCGTATAGCACCCTATATCATTGCTGATAGTATTGGTGGAAACATGAACATAGAACAATATAAATTTGGAGGTGGATATAATCAAAAAATCAACAAATGGACATTAGGTTTACAAGCAGACTATTCTGCACAACAAGGAAGCAGACCACGGGATCCTAGAAATGTAACAACCACTTCTGACCTATCTATGAAAATAGGTTTTAATTTCAACCTATACAAAGATTGGACTATAGGAGTCTTTGCTAACGTAAACAAATACACCCAAAAAATTTCTGTAAAATTCATAAGCGACATTATCAATCCATATTTGTATAATATGAATGGTTTCGGTGCTTACAATTATTTCTTTAGTAATACTAATTCTAGCATACACGAAGAGTATGGATACACCGCAGGAGGACAAATCATCAATAAAAAACATGATTTTTATTTAAATGCAACATTAGAAAAATCAAAAAACACAAAAAAAGTAACCAACGCTTATTATGATATTTCTGATTTGACAACCGAAAGCAACTCTATCGAAATAGGAAAATTTTATAGTTTTAATCAGAACCGTATTGGGTTTATTGCACAACTGGCTAACCAAACAAGAACTGGGGAAGAATACGGCTATACCAATAATACAGAAATAACACAAGTTATATTCAAAAGAAAAGCTTACAGGAAAGAAACCAACACAAGTAAAATTCAACTTTATTACGAATTACAAAAAGACAAATACAGCCTTGCTATTATTCCGTTTACAGATTATCAAACCATTAAAGAATCTAGATTATACCCATTTAATGGACAGAAATATGATTGTATACAATTTGGTATAAACTTAGATTTTAAACAAAAGATAAAAAATAATCAAGTTTTAGAATTTCAACCTTATTATTCTCAACGACAAGTAATCAACGTAACAAATGCTCTTAATCTAAACAATATCGACTTTTTGAATGATATGGTTCTAAGAGATTATACATTTCTCACAAGTGATATCACAACCGTTGGAGCATCTTTACGTTATCATCTAGAACTAGATAAAATCCCGGCAATATTTATCGGAACCCAATATCAATCACAGAAAATACAAAATAAAAACAATAATTTTACAAGCCTAAACCTTGGAATAACATTCTAAAGAAATGAAAAAATTCACATTACTTGTAATTGGCATCATTTTATCTATTTTGGTCGGTTTTACACCAAAAGTAAAACAGTCATTAGAAAAGATTCAAGACCCAAAAGTGCAAGATATTGTCAACAGTTATAAAAAAGCAATTGTAGATTGGCCAAAACCTACGATTGATCATGGTGTAGAGTGGAAAGAATTTCAGTCTATAAAAACAGATACCGCTTATTTCACCACACAAGCTTTACCAAAAGTTTTATTAGGAAAAATGTTGTTCTTCGATCCAAAACTTTCGGGTTCTCAACAAATTTCTTGCAGCTCTTGCCACGAACCAGAATTTGGATGGACAGATGCACGTAGAGTAGCTTTAGGGAATGATCATTTACAAGGCAAACGCAATACCATGTCACTTCTTAATATTGCAGACCGAACAAGTTTCTTTTGGGATGGAAGAGCAACAACACTAGAACAGCAAGCTTCAGGACCTATCGCTGCGCATAACGAAATGGCAATGGATCTAAATTTATTACCAGAAAGACTAAGCAAATATCAAGATTATTTAAAACTATTTGAAGATGCTTTTGGTGATAATAAAATAACCACAGAAAGAATTTTCAATGCTTTAGCAGAATTTCAAAAAACGATAAAAAGTCAACCGAGTAGATTTGATAAATTTATTGATGGAAACTACACAGCTCTTACCGATGAAGAAATCTACGGTATGCATATTTTCAGAACGAAAGCTCGTTGTATGAATTGCCACTTCGGAAAGAATTTAACAGACGAATCTTTTCATAACATTGGACTTACCTATTACAAAAGAGAATACGAAGATTTAGGCTTGTACGAAATCACTAAAAATCCAGATGATACTGGAAAATTCAAAACTCCATCTTTACGAGATTTGATGATTACAAGACCTTGGATGCACAACGGATTGTTTGATACTTTAGAAGGAATTGTAAATATTTACAACAGCGGAATGCAAATGAATAGTCCCACACCAGAACAAAAAATTGCAGACCCAATGCATCCTGTAACAGATTCTTTATTGAAACCTCTGAATTTATCAAAAGTAGAAAAAAAAGCTTTGGTATCCTTCTTAGAATCCATGACGGGTACCAAATACAAAATGAGAAGACCAGAATTTCCTACAAAATAAAAAAACCTCGAACCATTATTGTTTTAAGGTTTTTTCTTCTGAGGTATCATCATCATTCTTTAAGTAATAATGAATCTTTATTGGGTTTTCTTGCATTTCTTCATATTCTCGTTTCAGCTCCTCTTGTTCCAAATAAGCTTGCCAAAGCGCTTCTGCTTTAGGGTCGTACACATTTTCATCTTCCCAATAATAGGTTTGTTTCTGCGGGCCTAATTTTCTGAAATAAAGCGCTAAAACTAATCCCACCAAAAAACCAGACAAATGCCCTTCCCAGGAAATAGGATTTTTATTGGCATTCATCTTCAGGGTGGGCAAAATTTCTTCGGGCAACATTCCCCAAATAAAACTTCCGTAAAGAAAAATCACAATGAGAGACGCAGCCATAGTGCCACGATCCTTGCGAATCAGTCCGCTAAAGAACAAGAAACTCGCCATGACATAGACCAATCCGCTTGCCCCAATATGACATCCTAAGGTTTGATCTAAAAACTCCAAGTCGCCAATAAACCAAAGCAATATACCAGAAAATATCCAGCCCAGAAATACCACCCAATAGGTGATTCGATCATACAACAAGGTACTCAGCCCGATGAGGAACAACAAGGGAAAAGTGTTGCTCAACAAATGTTGCCATCCCGAATGGAAAAGCGGCATGGTGAAAATACCTTTCAAGCCCGAAAGGCTTCTCGGTATGACGCCAGGACAATAATGCCCAAAAGCTCCGTTCAAATTCAACAAAAAAACACTCCAAATCGGAATAAGAATAATGAGCGGAAATATGATGGCTTTTTTAGGAAATTCATTCATGAGTGATCACTTTGTTTGAGTATCGTCACAAATCAAACCAAAGAAGAAAGCAAGACAAATCGGCTGATTTAGCATCCAAATAATGCCTTTACCAATGGTTTTGCTGGCGGATAATCGAATCCGTTTTCTTTATTTTGTTTTGCAACTCGATACTGTACCGCCAATTGCTGGCGAGCAATACTCCAGGCTTCGAATACAGAGTATTTAGGATCGTACAATTGCGTAGCTTCTGAGTTTGCTCCATTGATCTCGAGTATGACAAAATTGCCGTTCTGCAAATCTTCTATCGATTGGGCTTTCACATCCAACCGACCGTAATAAAAATGCGGAATATTTTTCACTGCCTCATCTACGCAATTCTCTAATCTACCCGAATGCAAATGACTTGCGTCTAAAAACTTTGTACCTCGGTAATGATTTCCGATTTCTGAAAGCAACAATTCTTCATTCCGTTTCAAAACCTCATCGAGATGGTTTGCAAAGCGTTTTTTGAGGAATTTTCGCTGCTGCGAAGCTCTTAAATCTCGAGCAATCAATTGGGCTAAAGTCGCTTTACCATCACCTTTTACCGTTAAAAATTCTTTAGCCGTAATGGCGATGATTTTACCTTTTTCTTCTTTCGGATAACGAACATAAAACAATCCAAACTCCAGAGGAAAATCTACAAAATCTTGAATGATTACATCGGTTTTTATACCTCCTCGATAGCAGCTCCATTCTTCACGATTTCGGATTACAGCGACTTGTTTGCCACGCTCTCCAACATCGGGTTTCGCAACAAATGGATAAGAATTCGGCTCGAAATCCAAAACATTTTTCTGGTGAACGAGTGTTGTTTTTGGAATCCAATGCGGCTCAATTTTTTCTAACAAATCAAATTTAGAATAACCATAAAAACCACCGAATCGCATGAGCGGATTAACGTTGCAAAAGTAGGCTGGCGCTTTGGTCTTCAAAACATAGTAAAGATAAAATGGCGTAAGCATTCCATAAAAAATCCAAAAAGGCCAAAACTCATAGTTGATCAACTTTTGAAGACTAATTTTCCACATAGCCTGCTAATTTAATTATTATTTTACTAATCCTGACAATTTGGCAATTATTTCGAATATTGAGTATGATTTTAATAAAATAGTTTAATTTTAACAGACAGAATAACTTTTGCAACGCGATTAAAATCCTAACTTAGCTATCGGCACAGTTTATGTACAAATGGAATAGAATTATTTTAAAAGAAGAGACTACCCTAATGAATGATAATTTCTCACAACAAGTAAAAGATGTCATCGCTTATAGTAAAGAAGAAGCATTGCGCCTTGGACACGACCAAATCGGTACCGAACACTTGATGCTCGGCATTCTACGAGATGGTGAAGGGAAAGCGATTTCTATCTTAGATGCACTTCAGGTAGATTTACACGAGATGAAGACCAAGATAGAGAACCTTTCGCCTGCCAAAGAAGTCGATCCTTCGCATGCTTCTAAAAACCTTACGTTGACCAAACAAGCAGAACGAGCATTGAAAACAACATTTCTAGAAGCTAAACTCTTCAAAAGTGGTACGGTAACTACCGTGCATTTGTTGCTATGCATTCTGCGTAACGAAAATGACCCAATCACGAAACTTATGAAAAACATGAATGTTGATTACAACAATGTTCGAGAAGAATTCAAATATCAGTTTCAGAGCGACGACGCTTCGCAAGAGGCACCACGAGCAGAATCTTCTTCTTTTGATGAAGATGAGACATCAGGTACGCGCAGCGAATTCGACCGTCCGACTGGAAAATCAACCTCGAAAAGTAAAACTCCTGTTTTAGATAATTTTGGACGAGACCTTACGGCTATTGCGCAAGAAGGAAAACTCGACCCTGTGGTGGGAAGAGAAAAAGAAATCGAACGCGTTTCTCAAATCTTATCGCGCCGCAAGAAAAACAATCCGTTGTTGATTGGCGAGCCTGGCGTTGGTAAATCGGCAATTGCAGAAGGCTTGGCACTGCGCATCATCCAACGAAAAGTTTCTCGCGTATTGTACAACAAACGTGTCGTAACCTTGGACTTGGCTTCTCTTGTTGCGGGCACCAAATACCGCGGACAATTTGAAGAACGCATGAAAGCCATCATGAATGAACTCGAGAAAAACGACGATATCATTCTATTCATCGACGAGTTGCATACCATTGTTGGTGCCGGAGGTGCCACTGGTTCTTTAGACGCATCAAATATGTTCAAACCAGCTTTGGCGCGTGGCGAATTGCAATGTATAGGCGCAACAACGCTAGACGAATACCGACAGTACATTGAGAAAGATGGAGCTTTGGTGCGACGTTTTCAGAATGTGATGGTAGAACCTACCTCGCCAGAAGAAACTTTGCAAATTCTGAATCAGATCAAAGACAAATACGAGGCGCATCACAACGTAAATTATACCGAAGAAGCCTTGCAAGCTTGTGTGAATTTGACTACACGTTACATCACCGATCGATTTTTGCCCGATAAAGCAATCGATGCGATGGATGAAGCTGGATCACGCGTTCATATCAAAAACATAAAAGTTCCACAAGAAATTTTAGACCTTGAACAAAAATTAGAAGAAGTACGTGAAGAAAAAACGAAAGTCGTAAAAAGTCAGAAATACGAAGAAGCTGCCCGTTTACGAGATTCAGAAAAACAATTCGAAGCAGAACTAAAACGTGCACAATCACAATGGTTACAAGAATCTAAAGAACATCGCGAAACCGTTACCGAAGACAACGTTGCAGAGGTTGTCTCGATGATGAGCGGCGTTCCTGTACAGCGTGTAGCGGCAGGTGAACTGAAAAAATTGGCTCAGATGAACGACCTGATGAAAGGAAAAGTCATCGGTCAAGATCAAGCGGTAGAAAAAGTGGTGAAAGCCATTCAACGTAATCGTGCCGGACTCAAAGATCCGAACAAACCAATCGGATCGTTTATTTTCTTGGGTACGACAGGTGTTGGTAAAACTCAATTAGCCAAAATATTGGCGAAAGAATTATTCGATTCTAACGACGCACTGATTCGCATCGACATGTCGGAATACATGGAAAAATTCGCGGTTTCTCGCTTGGTTGGGGCACCTCCGGGCTATGTAGGCTACGAAGAAGGCGGACAGTTGACCGAAGCCGTCCGTCGCAAACCGTATGCAGTAATCCTATTGGATGAGATCGAAAAAGCACATCCAGACGTGTTCAATATTTTGTTGCAAATCTTAGATGACGGGCACGTGACCGATAGTTTGGGTAGAAAAATAGATTTCCGTAATACGATTATTATTCTTACCTCGAACATCGGGACCCGACAATTGAAAGATTTTGGAGATGGCGTAGGATTTGGAACGTCTGCCAAGAGAGATTCTGCCGATGAGCGAGCAAAAAGCACTATCGAAAGCGCCTTGAAACGAGCATTCGCCCCAGAATTCCTGAATCGAATCGATGATATTATCATCTTCAATTCGCTATCGAAAGAAAATATAATGGAGATCATCGACATCGAGTTGGCAAACCTAGTCCAACGTTTAGCAGCCTTGGATTACCATCTAGAATTGACTGCCGAAGCTAAAGATTTCATTGCAGAAAAAGGATTTGATAAAGATTATGGCGCTCGCCCTTTGAAACGAGCAATTCAGAAATACATAGAAGATCCGTTGGCAGAGGAAATCATCAACACTAATGTATCGGAAGGCGACCAGATTTTACTCGACCTGAATGAGACCAAAGACAATGTGGTCATTCGCGTGAAAGGAAAAGCCAAAGAACAAAATTCTTAATACGCAGTGTGTTTTCATAATTTTCATAGTCAAAACCGCTTTTTAAAATTATTTTGAAAGGCGGTTTTTTTTTGCTCTACTTCCAGCAATATTGCATTCGTCTAAGAATAGATAAAACTTTTTCCGAAAAAACGATTTATTGTAGTATAGATATTAACTATCGTTTCAACTGTTTACAATACATAAAAGCTATGTAAATTTCTAAAAAATTTAAACTTTTAGAAGATGGGAGAAAATAAATCGAAACTCACAAGATAAAACAGGAGCTCCTGTAGCAGACAATCAAAATGTGCAAACGGCTGGTCCGAGAGGTCCACTACTGATGCAAGATTTTTGGTTCTTAGAAAAAATGGCAAATTTGATAGAGAGGTAATTCCAGAGCGCAGAATGCACGCCAAAGGTTCGGGCGCATTCGGAACTTTTACGGTAACCCATGATATTACACGCTACACAAAAGCCAATATTTTCAGTGAAGTAGGCAAAAAAGTAGAGATGTTTGCAAGGTTTTCTACCGTAGCAGGAGAACGCGGTGCGGCCGATGCAGAGCGAGATATACGAGGTTTCGCTCTAAAATTTTATACCGACGAAGGAATTTGGGATTTGGTAGGAAACAACACGCCAGTTTTCTTTTTCAGAGATCCTATGAAATTCCCAGACCTCAACCACGCTGTAAAACGCGACCCGAGAACCAACATGCGAAGTCCAAACAACAACTGGGATTTTTGGACCCTTCTGCCAGAAGCTTTGCACCAAATAACCATCATCATGAGCGATAGAGGAATACCAAGAGGTTACCGCCATATGCACGGATTTGGTAGTCATACCTATAGTTTCATCAACAAAGATAATGTAAGGCATTGGGTGAAATTTCATTTTGTAACACAACAAGGAATCGAAAATCTTTCGGACGAGGAGGCTGCAAAAGAGGTGGGTATGGATAGAGAATCCTCTCAACGAGATTTGTATGAAGCTATAGAAAGGGGTGACTTCCCGAAATGGAAAATGTACATCCAGATCATGACGGAAGATCAAGCCAAGGAATACCGTTTCCATCCTTTTGATCTGACGAAAGTTTGGTCTAAAAAAGATTATCCACTTATTCCAGTAGGCGAGTTTGAACTCAACCGCAATCCAGAAAATTATTTTCAAGATGTAGAGCAAGCTGCTTTCAATCCGACCAATATTGTTCCAGGCATTGGTTTTTCGCCAGATAAAATGTTGCAAGGACGTTTGTTTTCATATGGTGATGCTCAACGTTATAGATTGGGGGTGAATCATTTTCAGATTCCTGTCAACAAACCCAAATGCCCATATCATGCATTCCACAGAGATGGTGCGATGCGAGTAGACGGAAATTATGGTTCTACAATTCACTACGAACCCAACAGTTTTGGTGAGTGGCAAGAAAACCCTGCGGTAAAAGAACCGGCTTTGGGTATAGAAGGCGATGCCTATGAATACAATTTTAGAGATTACGACACCGATTATTATACACAACCCGGAGATCTATTTCGTATCATTAAAGCCGACGGAAAAGCTGACTTATTGTTCAAAAATACTGCTGCTCAAGTGGGGCAAGCAGAGAAGTTCATACAAATTCGTCATATAAGAAATTGCTACAAAGCCGACCCAGAATATGGCGAAGGTGTAGCCAAAGCATTAGGACTCACTATGGATGAGGTAAACCAATTTGATATGAGTCCCTACGACCGTTGGGCTCCAAAACCTACAAACTCGTAAAATGCACAAACCCCTCTTTTTCTAGGAGGGGTTAGTTTTTCTTATCAATTTCTTAATCGAAAAATGGCGTTATGCTTCTTTATTCAACAGCTTTTTTACTGTTTCAGAAATCAGCTTACCTTCAGCTTTACCAGCCAATTGTTTCGATGCTGTTCCCATCACCTTGCCCATATCTTTGGCAGAATTCGCTCCAAGTTCGGCAATAATGGTTTTTAGAGCAGATTCTAGCTCTTCTGCACTCAGCTGTGCCGGTAAAAAACTTTGGATAATTTCGGCTTGCTTCAATTCTTTTTCCTCCAATTCTGGGCGATTGTTTGCACCAAATTGTTCGGCTGCTTCTTTGCGTTGTTTCACCAATTTTTGCAACAAAGCAATTTCGTTTTCTTCTGTAAATTCAGTCTGAGTTCCTGCAGTTTTTGCCAAGATTATTTCAGACTTGATCGCGCGTAAGGCTTCTAACGCGATAGTATTTTTTTCTTTCATGGCCGTTTTCATCTGGTCCATGATTTGTGTTTCTAAACTCATCGTATTCTTGGTATTTGAACTTCAAATTTACAACATTTAAAAGTTTATTGATAAAAAAGTGAACTTTTCGAATCTTGTGTTAAATATTTAGTATGGCTTTGGAAATGTTCTGAAAACAAAAAAGCCCTCTCGGATCGACAGGGCTTCTTTTTGAATTAATAAGAATATAATATAGCGATTAATCTACATTATCGTGTAAAAAATTGTTTGGTTTGATTTTCGAATCTGTTCCAACAACAAAATCAGAAGGTCTATTTTCTTCACGTTCAGACAAATTCAATCCTTGTCTTTTGTATGCTGGTACATTTTCGTACTCATCAACCTGAGCGCTGTTTAAGGTGTTTTTGAATTTGAAATTGAATTGTTTCAGACGATTACGTCTTTCTTCTATGGTCGAATTCAAAGTTTCTGAAATTGGCTTGTGAAAATCGGTATTCGAAACCGACTCTTCTCTCAGCTTTTCTACCGCCGTCATCGTTTGTTGTGTTTCTGAAAACGGTGAATAAGGCTGTGTTTTCTCTTGGTCTAAAGAAAAAATCACGGTATTTGGTTTTTCTTCTTTTACTGGCTCTTGATAGCTTTGAAACGAATTCTCTGGCTGATTGTAGTTTGACGAACCTTTCGTATCTTGAAACGGCTGCGCAGAAGGATTTTGAGTTGGTTTTTCTGCTGAATATTCAGACTTCAAACGTGGCTCGTACTCGTCTACAGATGATTTTGGTTGTGGTCTTTCGTAAGAAAGTTCATCATCTTCTAAAACATATTTTTTTACCTCTGTTGGCTCATTTCTCAATTCATTTTTAGGTGCATTGTGATCGGATTCGTAGTCGTCTGACAAAGATTCATTAGATTTTTTACTAAAATTGAATTCGAAATTGATCGGATTTACTTTAGGCGTCAACGGCTCTTCGATCGATAATTTTTTGGTAATCGGTTGCTCATCTTCCAAGGCATGAATGATTTTTTCTTCTTCTTTACCAGTATAAATCTGATCTTCCATTGGGAAACCTGTTGCCACCACAGTAATCAAGATTTCTTCGCCAAGATTTGGATCTTCGCCTATACCCATGATGATGTTGGCACTATGACCTGCTTCTTGTTGGATATAATCGTTGATTACTCCTATTTCATCCATCGTCAATTCATTATCACCAGACAACAAGAGCAACAAGACGTTTTTCGCCCCTGTAATTTTGTTGTTGTTCAACAATGGCGAATCTAATGCAGCGACAATTGCTTCTTTTGCTTTGTTTTCGCCTCTTGCTTTGGCAGAACCCATAATTGCTGTTCCGCTATTTGCTAGCACGGTTTTAGCATCGCGCAAATCGATGTTCATGGTGTAATGTTGTGTAATTACCTCTGCAATACCTTTGGCTGCAGTTGCCAAGACTTCGTCTGCTTTTGCAAATCCGCTTTTGAATCCTAAGTTTCCGTACAATTCGCGCAATTTATCATTATTGATAACGATAAGCGAATCTACATTGCTGCGTAGTTTTTCGATTCCTTTTTCGGCTTGTTCTAACCTCATTTTGCCTTCGAAATAAAATGGAGCTGTCACTATTCCCACAGTTAAGATACCCAAATCTTTGGCTACACCGGCAATTACTGGTGCTGCTCCTGTACCGGTACCACCTCCCATACCTGCGGTGATGAAAACCATCTTGGTATTGTCGCCTAGCACGGCTTTTATTTGCTCTATACTTTCTAAAGCTGCTTGCTCCCCAACTTCGGGGTTTGCTCCTGCTCCCAAACCTTCGGTAATGGCCTCACCCAATTGCACGCGAGAAGGAATTGAACTGTTTTGTAATGCTTGAGCATCGGTATTACAGATCACAAAGTCGACCCCTGTAATCCCTTGCGAGAACATGTAATTTACGGCATTGCTTCCGCCTCCTCCAACACCGATCACTTTGATGCTGTTGGAATTATGTTTTTGTAAGTTGAATTCTATAAATCCTTCTGATAAATCGCTCATATTAATTCTTTTTTAATTCTCTTTATGCTATTGCTATTATTCGGTTTCGTTGATCATTTGGATGAATTTATCTGTCCATTTAGAGAAAATACTCGGTTTTTTTGGTTTCTGTTTATCCGATTTTACTTTCTCTCCAAGCTCAGCATCCAATAACTCGTCTCGTTTGTTTTCTGCATTTATGACTTCTTCTTTTGCTTCCTCTTGTTGCACAGTTGTGGTCGCAACAGCAGTTGCACCTTCCATATCGCCAAAAATATTTTCGCGTACTGGATTTTCGTAAAGCTCTTTTATCAAACGATTTTCCAACACGTCTATCCCTTGCATTAGCAATCCGACTACAGTGGCAAATTCTGGACCAGATAATTCTTCTGCTTTTGCCCCTACGATATGCTCATTAGAAAAACCAATACGCACGTCCATACCTGTAATATACTCGGTGAGTTGACGAATATGTTTTAATTTCGATCCGCCACCTGTGAGGACTATACCTGCGATAAGTTTTTTGTGTTGATCTTCGCATCCATAATTTTTCATCTCGAGATACACTTGCTCGAAAATTTCTTGCACTCGTGCATGAATAATCTGTGAGAGACGTTTGAGCGAAATCTCTTTGGCTGCATGACCTTTCAGACCTGGAATCGAAACAATTTCGGTCTCTTTGTTTTCGCCTGGCCAAGCAGAGCCGTATTTTTCTTTCAGCAATTGTGCTTGACGACCAATAATCGAACATCCTACTTTGATGTCTTCTGTGATGACATTTCCCCCGAACGGAATGACAGAAGTATGATGAATGGTGTTGTCTTTGAAAATCGCAATGTCGGTTGTACCACCACCGATGTCAACCAAAGCAACTCCGGCTTCTTTTTCTTCTATACTAAGCGCGGCATTTGCAGACGCCAATGGTTCTAGTGTAATCCCTGCCAATTTGAGTCCAGCGCTTTTTACACAACGAGCAATATTGCGAATAGATGCGACTTGCCCTACTACGACATGAAAGTTTGCCTCTAAACGACTTCCATACATTCCGATTGGCTCTTTAATTTCGCCTTCGTTATCGACTTTGAACTCTTGCGGTAATACATGAATAATTTCTTCACCCGGCAGCATCACCAATTTGTAAACTTGATTGGTCAACAAACGCAGATCTTCTTCATCGATGACTTCTTCTGAGTTTGGTCTTGTGATGTAATCACTATGTTGCAAAGATCGTATGTGTTGCCCTGCAATACCCACTGTTACTTCATCTATTTTCACACCAGAAGACGCTTCTGCTTCAGAAATAGCTTCTTTGATCGAATTGATGGTTTGTGTAATGTTGTTCACCACACCTCTATGTACGCCCAAACTTGGTGCTTGACCGTAACCTAGAATTTCAATTTTTCCGTTTTCGTTTTTCTTCCCGACAAGTGCTACAATTTTTGTTGTACCGATGTCTAAACCTACTGCGATTTTATTATTATTCATTTTCGTTTATTTTGGTTGCCACGACTTGATTTACAAATTTTATGCTTATTTTTTTATAAATTTTCAATTCTTCTAAATTGAGAAATTGGGTATAAAAAAGTTTCAAATTTTTCAATTTTACATCAAAGTTGTTAAGTGTGCCAAGCTCAATAATATAGTCTCCTTTATTGACGATTAAATTAAATGATCTTTGCCCAACTTTTTGTATAGCGATGATATGATTTTTCAACAAGTTATCCGCATTGATGAACTGCACCAAATCGCTCAAACCTTGGTACTCGTTTTCTTTCACATCTCCTGCAATCATCATTACTGGAGCGGAATACACGGCAGAAAGCGGCATGCGGTTTCCGTCTCTCGTGATGTAAAATTCGTCTCGCGCTGTGTTTACACGAGCAATGGGTTCTTTTTGTTCGATCTCCAAATTGAGATTCCCGTACACATCTTTGCTCAATTGTGCCGAATTGATGTACGGACTTGCATTGATTTTTTTTTCCAATTTGTACAGGTCCAAATTGCCAATAGGTGTTTTCAAAATTGGTTGTTTTGGATCGTCTAAAATATCTTTTACCACGCTATCGTTTAGAAAATAATTATTGTTTTGATGCGCGATATTGATATGAAACGATTTCACTTTGCGACACGCATTTCGTTGTACCGAAAAACCAACCAATACGCCTAAAAGTATTAGTCCTAAAAATGCTTTGAGTACTTTCAGTTTAGTTTTCATCCAACCATTTTTTTATGGGTTTTACCAACGTATCGATATTACCTGCCCCAACCGTCAACAACACGTCGAAATCTTTTGTTTTTATTGCGTCGAGCGTGGTCGACAGCGAAGCTACTTCCTTTCGATCCAGTTCAATTTTCTCGAGCAACCAATCAGATGTTATGCCAGCAATTGGCAGCTCTCTTGCGGGATAAATATCCATCAAAATCAACTCATCTACTTTTGCCAAACTCTTTGCAAATTCATCTGCAAAATCTCTTGTTCGGGTAAACAAATGCGGCTGAAAAACAACCAATAATTTTTTGGTAGGATACAGCTCTCTTACCGAACCAATCACCGCGTCTAATTCGCTAGGATGATGAGCATAATCGTCGATGTAGATTTTACCATTCGACTCGAAACGGTTGAAACGTCTTCTCACTCCTTTAAATTCGGCTAAGGCTGCTACAATCGTCTCGGCTTCTACGCCCATATAATCTGCCACCGCCAACGCTGCAAGTGCATTTTCCATGTTGTGCCGACCTGGTAACAAAATCCCCACGTTGTTGATGGTTGCCGTAGGCGTTTTCACATCGAACATATAATGACCGTCTTCTATACGCACGTTGAAAGCGGCGTAATCTGCCTCTTCGTCTACCCCGTAGGTAATTGCATCTGGAAAATCTAAGCCTTTGCGAACGAATAGTTTTTCTGATACAATATTGGCAAATTCATGAAACGATTTTACGACTTCGTCCCGTTCGCCATACACATCCAAATGGTCTGCATCTACCGAAGTGATGATCGCCAATTTTGGTGACAAACGCAAAAAAGAACGGTCGAATTCATCGGCTTCTGCAACGGTAATCTCCCCACCATTGAGGATGATGTTGGAATGATAATTTTCGCAAATTCCACCGAGAAAAGCTGTGCTTTTCAGGTTTGCAAACTTCAACACATGCCCCAAAATAGACGAAGTTGTCGTCTTACCATGAGTCCCGGCAACCCCAATACTGTAGGTATGTTTGGTAATCTCGCCCAGTACTTCAGAACGTTTCATTACTTTGTAACCATGATTTATAAAATGATTCAGCTCTGCATGGTCATTTGGAACTGCTGGCGTGAAAATTACCAAGGTATTTTCTTTATACAATTCTTTGGGAATCAAATCGATTCGATCTTCGAAATGGATTTCGATTCCTTCCGTTATCAATTCATCAGTCAATTCGGTTGGAGTTCTATCGTAGCCCAACACGTTTTTGCCAAGCGATTTGAAATAACGCTCCAAAGCACTCATTCCAATTCCGCCAGCACCAATGAAATAATAATATGTATAATCTAAAACGTTCATGTCTATTTTATCAATCCCAAAATAATATCTACAATCTCTTTAGTTGCATTGGGTTTTGCCAATTTAGAAATATTTGTTCCCAAGAGCTGTTGTTTCGAGCGGTCTTTTGCCAACGCAACAGCTTCTTTCACCAAATTTTCTTTAGCAAGCTCGTCTTTTACCATGACCGCAGCATTTTCTTTCACCAATGCCAAAGCATTTTTGGTCTGATGATCTTCTGCCGCTGTAGGCAAAGGAACCAAAATCACGGCCTTACCGATCATCTCTAATTCAGAAATTGCCATGGCGCCTGCTCGCGAAACAATGATATCTGCGGCTGCATAGGCGTCTTGCATAT
Source organism: Vaginella massiliensis (assembly GCF_900089075.1). Classification (GTDB taxonomy): domain Bacteria; phylum Bacteroidota; class Bacteroidia; order Flavobacteriales; family Weeksellaceae; genus Weeksella; species Weeksella massiliensis_A. The sequence goes on along the minus strand of NZ_LT593746.1, from coordinate 1,062,864 downwards.
TGTAAATAAATTCGGTGAGATGGATCATGGGATAACGATCACCCAATTTTTCTTTTATTTTCTGATAATCCAACTTCCCTGTCTGCCAAATCAACTGCACGCCCGAAGCGGCAAACTCTTCTATTTTTTCTAACCAAGAATTGTTGATCATTCGCGAACCCTGACTTCCGCCAACGCTGAGGATTGTGGGTTTGGTCGGATCTAAGTTGAATTGCTCAATAGCAACCGCTTTTGAAGGTAACTCCTCGAACAAATCTACTCGAATTGGATTGCCAGTGTGATGAACTTTTTCTGCTGGAAATTGCGACGCTTCGCTATAAGCCGTGCAAATCGCCGAAGCCTTTTTCATCAAAATCTTATTGGTTACCCCAGGAAATGAATTCTGCTCTTGTAAAACATAAGGAACGCGATTCTTTCCAGCTATCCACAACATCGGTCCCGATGCGTATCCTCCTGTACCAACCGCAATATCTGGTTGAAATTCTTTATAAATTTTCTTTGCCAAAGCAAGTGAACGAATCAATTTGAACGGAAACTTGAGGTTGGCTTTCATATCCGAACGATCGAAACCTGCGATTGGCAAACCTTTGATCGCATAGCCGACCTTGGGTACTTTCTCCATCTCCATTCGACCATCAGCACCAACAAACAAGATATCTGCCTCTGGCAAACGTCTTTTGATCTCGTCTGCAATGGCAATTGCTGGATAGATATGCCCACCTGTTCCGCCGCCACTGATTAATATTTTAGGCGATGTCTTCAATGACCTCATCACTTACTAATTTTTTCTCTTGTTCTATTTCTTCTTTCGACTTGATTTTGGTACTTACGCTCAAAATTATCCCAAACGATATGCAGGTCATCCACAAGGATGTTCCTCCGTAACTTATCAGAGGTAAAGGCTGACCAGTTACTGGAAAAAGATTGACTGCCACCGCCATATTAACGAAGGCTTGTATGATGATGGGCATGCCTACGGCAAATACCAACAAGGTTCCGAATATGGTATGAATTTTTGAGCCTATGATGCAAATTCTAATTAAAATCAGCACGAAAATTCCGATCAAAAACAAGGCACCGAACACGCCGTATTCTTCTACAATGATGGCAAAAATAAAATCGGAAGAAGACTGGGGCAAGGTTTGTTTGAAAACACTTTTTCCTGGTCCTGTCATGTCGTTGAGGCCTCTTGCGATCGCTGCTTTGGCACGCAACACTTGATAGCCCTCGACTCCATCGTCGTTGGCAAATTTGGTAATACGTGAAATCCAAGTATGAACACGCGAATTGGGAATCAAATCTGGGAAATGATACGCAACATACACAAACGTACCGATAAGTCCTATACCTACCACTCCGATAATGAGTAGATATTTTACTGGAAATCCGCCAATGAACAACAACACTACGCACATAAATACCAACATGATTGCCGTAGAACCGTTGGAAGGTAAAATAAGTCCTACCACGACCACAATTGGAATAAACAACGGGATGATGGTCTCATTCAGTTTGAGGTCTTTTGCGCGTGTTTTGGTCAGATAGCGTGCAATATAAATGAGCAATGCTTGCGATGCCAACATCGATGGCTGAATTCCGACGCCTAACCCGGGAATCGTTAACCAACGAGCAGCATTTGCCCCGTCGATTTGCGACCCGGTGAGATTGGTAATCAACAGCACAATCGACAACATAATTACTGCCGCAAGTGCAAACAATCCAAACCAACGATAATCTGCACGTTGTATGGTAAAAATAATCAACAAGCCTCCGATAAGAAAGGCAGCATGTTTGATGATGTGCGTTGCTACAGTTCCAGATCCTACCGTATATACCAGATTGGAACTTGCCGAATATACAGGCAAGAACGAGAACAAGGCGAGCAATATGATAAATGCCCACAATGACTTATCTCCTTTTAGGTATTTTTGGATAAGATTCGACATGATTTTATAATCCTTTTACTTCTTTTTTGAACTGGTTTCCTCGATCTTCATAACTCTCGAACAAGTCGAAACTTGCGCATGCTGGCGAAAGCAATACCGCATCGCCTTTTCTACCCAACATATAAGCTGCTCTCACGGCGTTTTTCATCGAATTGGTTTCGATGATATGGTCTACCACACCTTCGAATGTCTCTACAATCTTATGGTTGTCTACTCCCAAGCACACGATTGCTTTTACTTTCTTTTTCACAAAAGGCATCAATTCTTGGTAATCGTTTCCTTTGTCTACGCCACCAACAATCCATACCACAGGGTTTTTCATGCTCTCCAATGCAAAATACGTTGCGTTGATGTTGGTCGCTTTACTATCGTTGATGAATTCGATTCCGCCGACTTTCAAAACTGTTTCTAAACGGTGTTCTACCGATTTGAAATCAGCTAAACTACGTTTTACAACATCTTTTCTAATTTTCAATATATTCGCTGCCGTTGCTGCTGCCAGTGAATTGGAAATGTTATGTTTTCCCATCAATCCCAATTCGTTTGTTGGCATTTGAAATCCCTCTTCATTCCCTTTGATTTCGAAAATATTGTCGTTCGCAAATCCTTTTTGGTTCTCGTCTCTCATAGAAAAAGATATTTTATTGGCTTTTAATTTTAATTTGTCTATTAATTTGTTTGTTTTATCGTCGTCTTGATTGTAAATCAAGTATTCGTTTTCGGTCTGATTTTCTGCAATTTTCATTTTAGAAAGTGCATATTTATCAAAATCATATTCGTATCGATCCAAATGATCTGGCGTAATATTCAGTAAAATAGCGATATACGGTTTGAAACTTTTGATATCATCCAACTGAAAACTACTGATCTCCAACACATAATACTCGTGCGGATCTTCTGCCACCATTTGAGCAAAACTGTTTCCTATATTTCCGCCCAAACCCACATCCAAATCTGCCTGTTTCATGATATGATACATGAGCGAGGTGGTCGTGGTTTTACCGTTGCTACCAGTAATCGCAATGATTTTGGACTGGGTAAAACGAGAAGCAAATTCGATTTCGGAAATCACTTCTACACCCTTTTGTTTCAATGCTTTGATCAAAGGGGCTTTCTCTGGAATTCCAGGGCTTTTCACCACCAAATCTGCATTCAGAATGCGCTCTTCGGTATGCTGTTCGGATTCGAATGGAATCTGATGCTCTTCGAGTGTGTTTTTATAGTGATCTTTAAGCAATCCTTTATCTGAAAGAAAAACATCAAAACCTTCTTTCTTTCCTAAAATTGCAGCTCCAACTCCACTTTCGCCTCCTCCTAAAACAATCAACTTTTTCATTATCTTATCTTGAGTGTTACGATAGCGATTATCGCCAAGAAAATTCCGACTATAATTGCTCTATTCACTATTTTACTCTCGTGATATCCCAACTTCTGAAAATGGTGATGCAAAGGCGACATTAGAAAAATTCTGCGCCCTTCTCCATATTTTCGTTTGGTATATTTAAAATACGACACCTGCATCATGACCGAAAGGCTCTCGGCAAAGAAAACCCCGCACAACACAGGTAACATGAGTTCTTTTCTTACAATGAGCGCCAAAACCGCAATGAGCCCGCCAATGGTAAGGCTTCCGGTATCGCCCATAAACACTTGTGCAGGATAGGTATTGTACCACATAAAACCGATAAGCCCCCCAAGAAAAGCACCGCAAAAAATCACCACTTCTTCTGACCTCGGGATGAACATGATGTTGAGGTAATCTGCCAAAACAATGTTACCCGATACAAAGACGAACAAGGTCAACGCCAAGACAATAATCGAAGAGGTACCAGCTGCCAACCCATCTATACCATCGGTAAGGTTTGCACCGTTCGAAACGGCTGTGATGATAAAGATGACCGCGAATACAAAAATCAGCAAGACCACCCAAGCGTAATCTTCTTTTTGTTGCTCATCCATAAAGAATAGAATATCCCCATAGTTGAATTCATTTCCTTTGAGGAATGGCACTGTTGTATTCAAGCTTTTTTCTTCTTCGCCAAATCGAACAATTCGGTAAACGTCTTCGGTATTTTTTTGTTCTACTGCTTGTTGTTTTACGGTGACCTGCGGACTGAAATACAAGGTCAATCCGACCAAAACACCAAGACCTATTTGCCCCAAGACTTTGAATTTTCCTTTGAGTCCTTCTTTGTTTTTCTTGAAGACTTTGATGTAATCATCGATGAAGCCAATCACTCCCAACCAAAGCGTTGAGATCAACAACAAAATGATGTAAATATTTTCTAATTTGGCAAACAATAAGGTGGGAATAATAATCGCCAAGATGATGATGATTCCGCCCATTGTGGGAGTGCCTTGTTTTTCTTTTTGCCCAGTGAGTCCTAAGTCACGCACAATTTCGCCCATTTGCTCGCGACGCAAATAGTAAATAATTTTTTTACCATAGAACAAACTGATTACCATTGCCATGAGCACTGCACAAGCCGCTCTGAAAGATGTGTACTGGAATATTCTCGCTCCTGGCAACTGGTATTGTTCGTGTAAAAAATCAAATAAATAGTATAACATGTTATTTATTTAGTTGTTGACTTAATTCATGTGCAATTTCTACATCAGAAAAATGATGACGCTCTCCTTTTATTTCCTGATAGGTTTCGTGTCCTTTTCCTGCAATCAGGATTATATCTCCTTTGTTGCTCATTTTCAAGGCTGTTTTTATCGCCTCTTTACGATCGCTAATTTTTAACGTTCTATTGAAAAATTGAGGTTCTACCCCTTTTTCCATGTCAGATAGAATAGCCTCTGGATCTTCTGACCTTGGGTTGTCTGATGTAAAAATAGCCAAGGTTGATCTGCTCGATGCTATTCTCGCCATCTCTGGGCGTTTGGTTTTGTCACGATCGCCTCCACATCCTACAACGGTGATCAACTGCTCGTTTTTGGTACGGATGCTTTCGATTGTGTTGATTACATTGAGCAAGGCATCTGGCGTATGCGCATAATCTACAATGACCACTGCTCCGGCATCGGTTCGAAAGGATTGAAAGCGTCCGTCTACATTCGAAAGCGTACTCAACGAAGTCAGCACCTCTGTTTCATCTTGTCCCAACAACATTGCAATAGCATAGACCGTGAGCAAATTATAAGCATTGAACTCCCCGATTAAGCTCGTCCACAATTCATTTTTATTGATGTCGAGCAGCATACCATCTAAGCGTGATTCTAAAATTTTCGCTTTGAATTCCGCATCACCTTTCAGGGTAAAAAACTTCTTTTTTGCCTTGGTATTTTGCAACATCACTCGCCCATTCTTATCGTCTAGATTGGATATTGCATAAGAGGTTTCGGGTAATTGATCGAAAAACTTTTTCTTGGCTTGAATGTAATTATGAAAGGTTTTATGATAATCTAAATGATCGTGTGTAATATTGGTAAAAGCGCCCACAACATAATGCAATCCAGCAATTCGGTTTTGATCTATTCCGTGAGAACTCACTTCCATAAAGGCATATTCGCAACCGCGATCTACCGCCTCTTTGAAGATTCGATTCAAAGTTACAATATCGGGCGTGGTATTGTTGGTCGGATAAACATCGCCGTTGATCAAAATTCTGATGGTTGAAACCAAAACCGAAGGATAGCCCAGTTTCTCGAACAATTGGTACAACAAAGTTGTGGTTGTCGTTTTACCATTTGTCCCTGTAACTCCAACAAGTTTGAGGTCTTTGGTAGGATTATCGTAATAATTAGACGCTAAAACTCCTAGCGCAATAGTGGTATCTTCCACTTGAATATACACGACATCGGCATGCAGGTTTGAAGGTAAAACTTCGCAAACAATCACCTTCGCTCCTTTCTCGATAACCTCATCTATGTACAGATGCCCATCGACCTGCGTACCTTTGAGCGCAACAAAAATATCATTCACATTCACTTTTCGCGAATCGAATTCTAGACTGGCAATCATCGCGTGTTGATGGTCACCCAAAATTTGAGTGATATTCAGTCCGTTTATGATATTTTGTAAAGTTTTCATTTTTATTTTAATACTAAATAAATAGTTTCACCTTTTTTGAAGCGTGTTCCTTTGGGTAGAGATTGATTCATCACTTTTCCGATTCCAGTATAGCGCACATCCAAACCGAGATTTTCTAACAAAGGCACCGCTTCTGACCCCGAATACCCCACGACATTTGGCACGATATTTTTTCGCATATCGACATCGAGTTTGGAATTCGAAACGATTTGGGTTTCGATTTTATTTTCGCCAATTTTAGCAGGCATTGGCTGAGGAGTTTTCGAATACACCCAATCCGAAATCCGCTTGAACACTGGAGCAGTAACTCGTCCACCATAATATCCTTTGCTGCGATCTGGTTTGTGAATGATCACCACACAAGAATATTTTGGCTTATCTGCTGGGAAATATCCTGCAAACGAAGCTCGATATTGCATGGGTTGATTTTTTATCCAATACTCGACACGAGCCGTTCCCGTTTTACCCGCTATAGAATACTTATCGGTAAAGATATTAGACGCCGTTCCACCTTGTTCTACCGCTCCCGTCAACATCTGTTGCATCGCCTTAATATTTTCTGGTGTCGAGAGTTGCTCCACCAACACTTCGGGTTCGTAAACAATTTCGGATTCTCCTTTTTTCACCACCTTATCCATAAAAAGTGGCTTCAACATTTTACCGTTGTTGGCAATGGCATTATAAAAGGTCACGATCTGAATTGGCGTAATTCTAAATCCGTACCCATAAGACATTACAGGCAAGGTCAACTTACTCCATGTTTCATCTTTGGGAGTAATGATCCGAGGCATTGCTTCGCCCGGTATATCAACCCCGAGTTTGTCATCGAGTTTCCAATCTTTAAGTTTTTTCAAGAACTTCTCTGGCTCGGCTCCGTAGGCCGCATTGATTAATTTTGCGGTACCAATATTGGATGATTTTTTGATTACTCCATCTACCGTCAAGGTGCCGTATCCGCGACTATCAGTGATGGTTCTATTGTATAATTTATACGAACCATTCCCTACAACCACGGTAGTTTCTGGGTTGAAATAACCATCGTCCATACCCGCCAAAATCGAAACTGGTTTGAAGGTAGAGCCAGGTTCTGCAGCTTCGCCCACCGCATGATTGAAGACATCGAGGTAGGTTCCGTCTTCCATCCGACTTAAATTCACGATTGCTCTCACCTTACCCGTTGCGACTTCCATCACCACCACGCATCCGTGTTGCGCGTTGAATTCGGACAACTGATCGTGTAGCGCATCATAAGCGATCATTTGCAAATCAGCATCGATTGTGGTATAAACAGCCGCGCCTGGGATGGGTTCTTGCTCCCAATTTTTGAAAGGCTTCCAATTACCTCTTCCCATGAATTGCTCCATTCGTTTACCTTCTCTACCGCGAAGCAATTCGCTGTAAGCCCCTTCTAAGCCTGTTTTGCCTCGAGCATCATCAAAACCAATGGTCCTTGCTCCCACGTCACGAACGATCAGTTCGCGTTTGTTTTCGGTTTCATGGATAAAACCACCTCGGTTCTGTCCTTTATTGAAAATCGGGAATTTTTTAATCCGCTGATAATCTTCATAATCCAATCCTTTTACCAACTTCATGTATCGATTCCCTTTTTGGCGTTCTTTTCTGAATTTCTTTTCGTATTCGGCAGCTGGCTGTCCAAACATTTTCGATAACGAATCGGCTAAATTTTTGATTTCCGTCTCGAACAATTCCTCTTTGATCGTTTTGAGATCGACGAATATATTGTGCTTGGTCACCGTGGTTGCCAACAAAGCACCGTTTGAAGCATAAAGGTTGCCTCGCTCTGCTTCTGCTGTTACCAAACGAAAGTTGTTTTCTTTAGCAAACTCATCCAACACCTCGCCCTCGACCACTTTTATTTTGAACATACTGAATAGAATAGCCATTGCCCAAAACAATAAAAATGCGGCAAAAATCCAACCTCGGATAACTACACTTTTTCTATTCTTGATCATATACTTTTTCTACAATTACATACGGCTGAGACAACGGAAGCTCTAAACCGTATTTTTTGGTATGCTCGATGACAGACGACTCTAACTGCATCTGCATCAACTCGCTATGCTTGTCGGTGTAATGCGTTTTGAGATCATCTACCGAGTTTTTGAGTTCGGTTATTCGCACTACTTTTTTATCGACCAGATGCGCACTTGTGATGCTTATGAAAGCCAAACCAACCAGAAACAGCATGAACTTCCAATTCTGTTCAGCGCCATCTTTCGTCAGAAATTCTCCACGAAGAATTCCGCCTAAGGTTTTCTTTTTTACTTTGGTTACTTTCTTTTTTCTAGCCATCTATCAATTCTTTACTGCTATTCTCATTTTTGCACTTCGAGCTCTAGAATTGTTCAACACTTCTTCTTCCGCAGGAACAATCACTTTAGATTGTAAGGGCTTGAATGGTGCCGACCAATTCCCGTACAAGTCGCGTTCTGGCTCTCCGTCAAACATGCCGTTTCTGATGTATCTTTTCACCAATCGGTCTTCTAACGAATGATACGAAATCACCACCAATCGCCCTTCGGGCTTGATCACTTCTGCCGTTTGCGTAAGCATCTCTTTCAATGCCGCCATCTCGTCGTTCACCTCTATTCGAAGCGCTTGAAACAGTTGAGCAAAAAACTTATTTTCTTTATTTTTAGGTATAAAGGAAAAAATTCCTTTCAACTGCTCTATGGTTTCTATCGGTTGATTTGCGCGATTTTTAACAATTTCGGACGCCAGTCTTCTCGAATTTTTCAATTCGCCGTATTCGAAAAAAATTCTGACCAAATCTTCTTCCTCATAAAAATTCACCACGCTCTTTGCCGTAACGTTAGCATGGGCATTCATCCGCATATCCAATTCACCATCGAATCGAGTAGAAAAACCTCTTTCTGGCGTATCGAACTGATGAGAAGAAACACCCAAATCTGCCAAAACACCATCAATCGATTTGTACCCTCTTACTCTTAAATTATTTTTCAGGTAACGAAAATTCTGATCGATCAGCTCAAAACGAGGATCATCAATCAGATTTTGTTTTGCATCCTCGTCTTGGTCAAAGGCAAACAACCTGCCTTCTGCATCGAGGCGTGACAAAATCTCACGAGAATGCCCGCCACCACCAAAGGTACAATCTACGTAGACGCCAGACGGATTCAGCACCAGTGCATCTACACTCTCTTTCAACAAAACTGGATTATGATAACTCATCTTCTTCTCGATCTCCCATTACTTCTTCGGCCAAATCTGCAAAATCATCCATATCGATAGCAATAGCCTTTTCGTACGATTGTTTGTCCCAAATTTCGATAACATCGACATTCAGCACCAACACCACTTCTTTATCTATACCTGCAAACGTTACCAAATCTTTAGAGATTTGGATTCGTCCGTTGGCATCCACTTCTACCTCCTTGGCTCCCGCAGTAAAACGACGAATAAACTCATCGTTTTTGCGATTGAAGCGATTGAGCTTCGCCAATTTTGCCATGATTCTTTTCCAATGGACCATAGGGTGTATCTCCAAACAATTCTGAAAAACTGCTCGTTTTACGACAAATCCATCCTCCATCACCTCTGCGATTTGTTTTTTCAAACCTGCGGGCAACGGAAGGCGACCTTTCGTATCTACCTTACACTCATATGTTCCGAACAAAGAATCCAAAAGCGCTTATTTTTTTTCAAAATTAGAAATTATTTTACCACAATTTACCATTTTTTACCACATTGTTGAAAACTTTTTGCACTTTTTTATCAAAATTGACATGATTAAGTTGAGTATACAATCTATTGCAATAATGACCTACGATAGAGCTTGAGCGATTTTCTGAAGATTTTTGTTGCTCAAACACTTAAAATTGAAGCCTTCTATCTTTTTTTTCGAAAATACCTTTTCTCTACTTATCGGTAGAAAATTCATCTGAATTTGCATCCGGTTGGAGGCATCAAAGCGTTGATTTTGAATTGAATTTGGATTATATTAGTGTAAAATGAATTATATATTGACTTTGCGTCAATATTTTATTTTAAATTTGCACACTTAATCGAGTTTAAATAGATGTCAATAAGTTTAAAACAGAAAGGCGAATTTTCTTATTTAGAAGTTGGAGAGGGAATTCCTATTGTATTATTGCATGGTCTAATGGGTGAATTGAGCAATTTTGATGCACTTACGCAATATTTCTCAACCCGAGGTTATAAAGTATTTGCTCCCGAGTTGCCCTTATACTCTCTTTCGCCAGAAGAAACCCACGTAAAGAATATTGCAGATTTTGTACACCGATTCATTACAGAAGTTGCACAAGAGCCAGTTGTATTGGTCGGAAATTCTTTGGGCGGACATGTTGGATTGGTCGTTTGTAAATTTCATCCATCGGAAGTAAGAGCGCTGTGCCTTACTGGAAGTTCTGGTTTGTACGAAAAATCTTTTGGCGAAACTTACCCTAAACGCGGTGACTACGATTATGTAAAACGTAAAACCGAAGAAGTTTTTTACGACCCGAAAGTTGCGACAAAACAAATTGTAGACGATGTATTCGAAACCGTAAACGACCGCAACAAAGCAATAAAAACGCTCTACATCGCACGAGATGCAATCCATTACAATATGAAAGACGATTTGCAAAATTTCGAGATGCCAGTTTGTCTTATCTGGGGAAAACAAGACCATGTTACGCCACCCGAAGTTGCCGTAGAATTTCATGAAGGTTTGCCACATTCTGACTTGTATTGGATAGATAAATGCGGTCACGCTCCGATGATGGAACACCCCGATTTATTCAATCAGATCTTAGGAGATTGGCTGGTAAAAGTTGAAATCGATCCGAGCACAAAAAAGTAAAAAAATGATTATTCGAAAAGCTGAGTTTCTAAAGAGTTCTCAAACCTACACCGATTGTCCACAGCCCAACAAGCCAGAATATGCTTTTATCGGACGCTCGAACGTGGGAAAATCTTCGTTGATAAATATGTTGACGAACAAGAAGGATTTGGCAAAAACCTCTGGGACTCCTGGGAAAACTCAACTTTTGAATACCTTTGCCATCAACGAAGAATGGTTCTTGACCGATTTGCCTGGTTATGGCTATGCGAGAGTGTCAAAATCGAATCGCAAAGGATTCGAAAGAATGATTTACGATTACTTGGAATTCAGGTCGAATTTGGTGTGCACTTTTGTGTTGGTCGATTGCCGACACGAACCTCAAAAACTGGACCTAAAATTCTTTGAATGGCTGGGCACCAAAGGCATTCCTTTTGCCATTATCTTCACCAAACTCGACAAATTGACCAGTACCGAATTCCAAAAAAAATTGATGGTGTACAAACGCGAACTGTTGAAGAAATGGGAAGACTTGCCTATGATTTTTTCAACCTCATCTACCAGTCAGATCGGAAAACTAGAATTGCTGAATTATATCGATTCTTTGAACGAACAACTGAAAGATCATTTTCATTAATCAATATTCCTGAAACGGTCTATTGCCAACTGATACCCTGGCAATCCTTTACCCGAAATTATTTCAAGACAATTTTCTCCCGTTATGCTGATTTTTCTAAAATCTTCTCTGGCGAAAATATCAGAAATATGCACCTCGATTACGGGTGTGGCGATTGCTTTTATGGCATCGGCTAGCGCATACGAATAATGCGTGAGCGCACCAGCATTTAAGACAATTCCGTCAAAACTAAATCCGACTTCGTGCAACTTATCAATCAGGCTTCCTTCGTGGTTCGACTGAAAATAATGCAATTCAAAATCTTGATTTTCCTTTTGGAGCTCTTCAAAAAAATCTTCGAAGCTTTGCGACCCATAAATTTCGGGCTCACGAACGCCTAGCAAATTGAGATTTGGACCATTGATGATTTGTATCCTTTTCATTTTTTTGACGACTAAGTTACTTCATATTCCATCAAAAAAAAGCATCAAAATATTTTATTTAAAATAATTCTAAATATGTATTGTCAACTAAATATTTTTTTTAATATTTGCACTTTATTTAGTCTTAATATAAATAATATATGAAAAAAGTTATTCTTTTAGGGTGCACACTAGCCATGATGTTTGCTTGTAACAAAGAAACAAAAACAGAAAATGCAGACCAAGTTGTGAGCGAACAATCGGTAAAAAACAGTGACGAAAGAATCGTTTCGCTGAACGGATCCATTACAGAAACTTTGGTTCTTTTGGGCAAAGAAAAAAACATTGTTGGGGTAGACATCACCAGTACATACCCAGAGTCGATAAAAGCTCACACCACCAATTTGGGTCATATGATGAGCGTTACAGCAGAGCCAGTTCTCGCTCTGAAACCAACCTTGGTGTATGCTACAAAAAAAGAAATGAAACCAGAACTGCAAAAGCAGCTGGAGCAAGCCAATATCACGGTGAGATTGATAGAGCAACCAATGACTGCAGAAACAACCAAAGAAATGATAAGATCGATAGCGAAAGACTTAAACGATGATCATTACGAAAAATATCTTAGCGAAATCGATCAGAAATTACAACAAGTTACACCTTTGGCACAAAAACCTAAAGTGCTATTTATCTATGCAAGAGGAGCCGGAACACTGATGATCGCTGGAAAAAACACCCCGATAAAGAACATCATCGAAATGGCGGGAGGTGAAAACGCAATAAATGATGTAGACGAATACAAACCGTTGACACCAGAAGCACTTATCAACGCAAATCCCGATTATATTTTGATGTTCGATAGCGGATTGCAAAGTGTAGGCGGAAAAGAAGGCGTGCAGAAAATAGAAGGTGTAATGACCACAAACGCAGGAAAAAAACAAAATATCATTGCGATGGACGGACAACTTCTATCAGGTTTTGGACCAAGATTGGGCGAAGCAACGCTAGAACTTAACAAGTTGTTACAAGGGAAATAAAGCCCAATAAAATAAAAGCTAAAAAAAGATGCACCAAAAGCTAAGATTTTACATCATTTCTTTGAGTCTCATCACGCTGCTAGTTTCTATTACCGCGCTATTCATCGGCGTATACGAGTTCAATATCCCGATTACAGAACATATAAAAAGTCTTTTTTCGATGAAGAAAATAACAAACGAAAGCGACGCTTATGTTTTGTTCGATTTGAGATTGCCTCGCATATTGATGGCTATTTTGGTAGGAAGTGGCTTGGCGGTAACGGGGACATGTTTGCAAGGAATTTTCAAAAATCCGTTGGCTTCTCCAGACCTTATCGGTATTACTTCTGGCTCTATTTTGTTTGCCGCAATTACCATCGTATTGGGGCAGCATCTTTATACTTTCCTACCCAAAGTTTTACACTATTTTCTACTCAGTATCATGGCGTTTATTGGTGCTTTGCTCACCATCTTGCTAGTGTATAAAATATCATCGAAAAATGGGCAAACCAATATTTCGCTGCTTTTACTTTCGGGAGTCGCCATTTCGGCACTTTGTGGGGCTGGTACTGGATTGCTCACCTATATTTCGACAGAAGACGAGTTGAGAAATCTTACTTTTTGGACGTTGGGGAGTTTGGCAGCCGCCAATTGGTATTCGATTGGAATCCTCAGCACGATTTTGTTTTTTGGATTCATCTTTCTTATGCCAATGGGAAAAACACTGAATGCCATGCTTTTGGGCGAAAAAAATGCCATGCATATTGGCATCGATATAGAATCGTCTAAGAAAAAAATCATCCTATTCTCTGCACTCATTGTGGGCAGTATAGTGTCTTTTACAGGGACTATAGGCTTTGTAGGACTGATTGTTCCTTATATTTTACGACTAAAGTTTCTATCCAATTTTACTTATATGCTTCCGCTATCTGCAATTTTAGGAGCTTTATTGGTAATCGTCGCAGACACCTTGAGCAGAATTATCGTTGCCCCAGCAGAGATACCGATTGGCATCCTGACCTCGTTGATGGGTGCTCCAGTTTTCATGTCGATATTATTTAAATACAAAAAAAGTTTATCATGATTCGAGCAGAACATATTCGTTTCCCATCTAAAACTGCTTCTATCCTGAAAAATATAGATTTCAGTGCAACAAAAGGAAGAATGATCGCAATTATCGGCCCGAATGGAGCTGGCAAAAGTTCTTTGCTCAACTATTTGGCAAACGAAATCGATCCGAAAATGAACTGCACCTGCTTCAAAGGGAAATCCTACAAAGAATGGTGTATAAACGATTTGGCGTGTCAGAAAGCAAAATTTTCTCAACAGCAACAAAACGACATCCCATTGAAAGTGAAAGATATTTTGTTCATGGGGCGTTATCCTTATTTTCATCATCAACCCAACAAAGATGATGTTGAAGCTGCCAATTTTTGGATGCAAAAAACCGAAATTGCCCACTTAGCAAACCGTGACTACAATCAGCTCTCTGGTGGTGAAAAACAACGGGTACACTTGGCGAGAATTTTTGCACAAGTAGAAAATAAAACCAAAGAAAAATTAGTCTTCTTAGACGAACCGTTGAACAACCTCGATATAGCCCATCAGTTCAAAATTCTACGAACCATTAAAGAATTTACCCAAAACAACAACACCGCAATTGCCGTCTTGCACGACCTCAATCTCGCTGCACAATTTGCCGACGATGTAGTGCTCATGCAAAACGGTGAAATAAAAATGTACGATACGCCCGAAAAAGTTTTTCGGCAAGAAAATATAGAAAATGTATATCAATTTCCCTGTAAAATAATCGCTAACCCTGTAACCAACAGACCATATATCGTCTTTGGATAAAAAAAAAAAAAATATGAACTCAACCATTTCATTACAAGAACAGTGGGATTTGCTGAAAAAAGAGCAACCCAATTTACGCATAAGAAACGTTGCAAAAGCGCTTGGCGTAAGCGAAGTAGAATTGCTTTGCCTGCAATTGGGCAAAGGAGTTACCCGATTAGAACCCAAATTCTCCGAGATTTTACTTGAGATAGAAAGCCTCGGGAAAGTAATGGCACTTACTCGCAACGACGAGGCTGTACACGAACGAAAAGGTGTTTACCTAAACCCTGACTTCAGCTCGCCGCACGCACATCTTTTTGTGGGCGAAGACATCGACCTTAGGATTTTCCCGGCGTTTTGGCAAAGCGCATTCGCTGTGGTAGAAGCTACGAAAAACGGAGACCGAAGAAGTTTACAATTTTTCGGGAAAGACGGTTCGGCGGTTCACAAAATCTATCTCACGCCACAAAGTAGCGTGATTGCGTACGAAAAATTGGTAGAAAAATTCAAAAGCGAAGACCAAAATTCAGCAGAAAAAATAAACTATCAAGAAACAATTACTGAGGAAAAACCAGACCAGCAAATAGAAGTAGCAGCTTTTCAGAAAGCTTGGTTGGATTTAAAGGATACTCATGATTTTTTTATGATGCTGAAAAAATTTGATGTCAGCAGAACGCAAGCCATGCGCTTGGCACCATCGGATTATCATGCTCAAAAAATTGAATCAAATAAAATTATAAATGCCTTAGAAAAAGCAGCTGAAAAAAAAATACCAATCATGGTATTCATTGGCAATAAAGGCATGATACAAATACATTCTGGGAAAATCAATAAATTGATGTGGCACGAACAATGGTATAATATAATGGATGCAGACTTCAATATGCATTTGGCTATGGACAAAATAGAAAGTGCATGGATTGTGCGTAAACCAACCGAAGATGGCGTGGTGACCTCTATCGAAGCTTTCAATAAAAAAGGCGAACTTATTGTTCAATTTTTCGGACAGCGAAAACCCGGCATTCCCGAATTGGAAGATTGGCAACAAACCGTTGCAGAACTGTAATCTTCCATATTAATTGTTTTTCCAAGCCCGATTCTATCGATAATTAGAATCGGGTTTTTTATGCTATTGAATCAAAACAAATCGCACAAAAAAAGGTTGTCTTTTACAACGAAAGACAACCTTCACAAGATAATAGAGATTAAACACACAGAAATTATCGCAGAACGATTTTCTTAGATTTTTTAATGCCGTTACTTTCTACATTCACCAAATAAACTCCGGCTGGCAACTTCGAAAGGTTTATTTTCTTGGTTGCAAATTGCGAAGTTGGACGATAGTTTTCTTGGTGTACCATTTGTCCGTTCATGTTGAAAATGCTGAGCAAAATATTTTCATTGGATGAAAATTGACTATTAAATGCTATCTGAATCGTTTTTGGCTCGTTCTGAATGCTATACACATCGAAATTGGTAGTTTGCACATCAGAAACACCTAAAGCGTCTGTAACATCTTCGTAATCAAAACTTACCTTACCAGTTGAACTTCCTTCGAATCCTGTGAATTTCAAACGATAGATTTTGTTTGTTTTGGTATTTTTTATAAAATAATTCGCGTTGCTCAAAGTGTAAGTCGCGCCGTTGAAAGTTTTCCAATCGTAACCGATAGTGTTGATTGCCGCTTTGTAAACGTCTTCATTGGCAGGATTTCCGCTTTCTGTTTTGGCTACTATCACCAAATCTGAATGTAGAACGCCCGTTACAGGATACATCGTTGTTCCTCCCTGATAAGCAATCGGCGTAAGGTATTTGGTAAATTTCATTTCCCATTGGCTATCCTCAGCTTCGGCATTTACAATTGTTTGGGTAGAAAGATTATAGTAGTTGAAAATACGATTTTGCGTTGTATTCTGTTCGATGCTTACGGTTTGGTCTGCGCCCCAAGCTCCATTTTCCCACTTAGCAAAGGTGAAAGTGTAAGTTCCATAAGCCAATTTATCGATGCGCAATTTTGCATAATCACCATTGTCGTATTTCAGAACAAAAATTACTTTTCCGTTTACGTGGTGCGTGGTCATATCATACTCACCCCAACCATAGGTTGCAGATCCTTGGTTGAGTGCGCCGTTTTCCCAGTTTTCTACACTATTGAAAAGCTCTTCCCAAGAACCCTCGTTGGATGGTTGGATGGATGCCCAGTCTGACAAAGAATTAGAGGCTTCGAAAACCTGAATTCCTTTGCCGTGGTTTACACGGATTCCCAAGCCAAACATCGATTTTCTGAAAAATGCTAAATCCCAATCATTGCGATTAACCTCGAGTTTTGATTGGTTTTCTAATCCAAAAAATACGTCGTTTTGGTAGCCTTGTCCCATGGTAATTTCACCATTTACTGTTTGAGCCTGTAGGCTAAGAACCATTAGAAAAGCTGCACTAAAAAGAGTATACTTTTTTTTCATGATTTATAAATTTTATGATAGTTTACTGTCTGATATTTTTTACGGTATAAGTTGATATTCTAATCTCGGATAACCTCTCTCGCCTGTCGAACTTTTCAGATTCAAGAATCTTATTTTGTAATAATATCCGTCAGGATCTCTCAGCACGTAGAATTTATTATTCACCACTGTACCATCGAAAACATTTCGCCAGGTACTGCCAATGGTTCGTACGTCCTCCGAAAATTTAGACTCGTCGATCATCGTTCTAGAAAAATTAGAGAAAGTCATTTCGTTGGTTTCGTTTACCACATACACTTTTGCACCACCCAATCGGTTGTGAATCACATAATCTGAGTTTCCGTACGATCCGTTTCCATCTATCACCGTTGTAAATACCGTGAAACAGAGGTCCCACTTTGAAGATTCGGGTTGAGCTTCAACCATTTTTCCTGTCAAGAGATTTACAAAACTAAAATTGGTTGCAGATGCTTTAGAGATTTCAATTTCTTGATGCGTGGTCTCGTTTACTTTTGCATATTGCAGAAGATAATTACCGTTTCTTTTGAGCACTCTTATTTTCATCCAACCTCTATGGTCACCCGTAACGGCAACAGAACCTAATGGCGGCGTAATGGTTCCTACTTCGTAACCCAAGTTCAAGAGGTAGACTTTGTTTTCTTCGTCTTCATCTGCTATGGTTGCAATAGCAGTTTGTCTGAGATCGCCAGACGGATGATCGACATAAGCGGCATTTTGCGCATCAAATGTTCCTACTGCAACTTCTGAATAGAAAATTCTCACCTGATTTTCGGTCACCTGATCTATATCTGTAACCGATAACTGTTTGGTTGCCATATAAATAGAACCGTTGATGATAACCCGAAAATCGTCTCCGCTATAGAATCCCAAATCCCATTGGTCTCGTCTAAAGGCGAACATTTGCTCTTCGCTCAGGTCTAAATAAACTTGGTTGGGTTCGTTGGGTCCGCCAACGTTTGGCGACAACGTAGCTCCAATCGAAGCCTCGAAAGAAATGACAAGCGTGTTATACCCTTGTATAGAAAAAGTTTCAGCGGTTTCTACATTTTTTATTTTAAATTGAACTCGCTTATCGGCTCTATCAAATGGATAAATAAGGTTGGTAAAAGAAAAACTAAGGCTAGTGGTATTTTTCTCGTATGGTATACGCAATTGCAAGTTTTCTGCCTTTGGCGAGGTCGTATAATCGCTGTCGTAAGTTGCATTTTCTTCAATGATTTCGATGACTACTGCTCCGCTTTTACTGGCAGGTTTAGAGAAATCTAAGTTGATGATTTGTTCGTTCTGAATTTTCGAATAGTTGAGCGATTGGTCTGCAAAAGCAATCACAAAAGGCTCTAGCAAAGGCTGTTCGTCATCGATACAAGCCGAAAACAACAGCATGGTAAAAAGTGGCAATATCCAAAAATATCTAGGCATAATTAATTGAATTTCAAGTTATAAAGTATTTTTAAAAAGTAAGATCGTCCATAACCAAGCATGATAGAGCTACTCGCTGCGGCGTGCCCGCTGGCAGCCTGCGTGGTATTGGTAATGGTTGTCACATCGAAAAGGTTTCTTGCACCTAAAACCAATTCTAATTTTTTATCGAAAAATTTCTGACGAATCGACGCATCCATCCAACTGTAGGCACCTTGTATCCCTTTTACATAAGAGACTTGCGACCCAAGTTGTCCGTCTTCTCTGTAGAGTTCTTGTTTCCCATTGAATTTATAAAAAACAGAAAACGTAGTTTCGATAGACGGGATGAGATATGAAGCACTGATATTGAAATTCGTGGTATAAAAATATTTTTCGTCTACGTTGGCTTCCTCGGCAAGACTTTGTTTTATGCCGGTTACAGAAAGCCCTGCACTCAACTGAAACGATTTGTAATTCCAGTCTGAGCTATAGGTCAAACCTTGCGTATCGTATTGATCCACATTGATATACTTGTATTTGAGTGGAGACAAACTCACCGCCATGAGTTCTATTTTATCGTGCAGATGAATTTTCCATGCCGATAGTTTTTGAACATAAGACGAGTGTTCTTTGTACCAATTTTTTTTCAGGTGTAAAAAGACCGAATTTCCGCTTTCGGGTTTCAGGTCTGGATTTCCTTGTAAATCGTGGTTAACGTCTACAAAATAAGTAAACAGTTCGTCGTAATCGGGATTTCTTGGCGCTGTCCCAGCAATCACTCTAAACTCGAAATCTTGTGGCAACATCAGTTTTGCACTCAAACTTGCCGCATGTTGCGTCTGAAAAAGATTAGAAAACATGGCTCTATAGCCTGGTCGGACAGAAAATTTTGGGGTGAAATTAACTTCAGACGACACAAAAAAATCGTACGAATTCACTTGGCGATCTATGGGTTCTACATAAATATCTTTTCGTTGAGCTGCCTTACCGAAAATCGAATTGATTTCGTACCCAAACTGAAAATTGAATTTAGAATCTCGTACAATATTGCTCATGGTAGCTTTAGAATAAAATGCCTCTCTGCTATCGTAGATAGAAGTACGCACATTGTCTTCGGTTTGCGATGCTATATAGTATTGGTAATTTTTCTGCTTTCTTTTTTGGTTCTGATAAGATAAACTAAAATCGTATTGCCAAGCATCAGAAAAACTTCCGTTGGCATTGAACAAATTATAAAGGCGTCGCGTATTGAATTGGGTGTCTTCTGAGAGTGCGTTGTTGGTTGCCGTAGAAGGTTGCTCGTTCAACTGTACGATGGGATTGTAGTAATTTGTCTTCTCATCAAAATATTCTAATCTATAAAAAAACTGATGCGTAGAGGTGAAATGCCTCATCAAAAACTTGCTACTGTTTTGTGTTTTTGGCAACCAAGAATAACCTCTTTTACCATCGTTTTCGGCATGGTGTTTCCCCAATTTTTTGTCCCAAAACCCTTTGAAATCATTATGATTAAAATTAAATTCTGTATACCATTTCGGATTGATACCGTGTCCGATTTTCAGCGATTGTATATGGCGCCCTTTGTTTTTCAAGTTGTACTCGTTGTTTATGGTTTCTTCTTGTATATAAGCCGAAATATCCACCTTGGCTCTTCCTCTTTTCTTGGTGATGATGTTGATGATTCCTGCCAAAGCGTTTGCGCCATAATCTACCCCCATTGCGCCTTCCACAATTTCGATCTGCTCTATATCTTCTAGACTGAGTTGGGTGAGGTCGGTATGGTTTCCTAAGCTTTCGTCGTTGAGAAGCGGAATGTTATCGACCAAAACTTTAAAATATTGTCCACCCATGCCAAACATGCTCATAGACGATTTTCCAGTACTTGGGTTGTTTATTACCGTGAGATTTAGCGTCTGATTGAGCACATCGGCAAGATTATTTGCTGCCAATCTTTCTAAAACATCTCGGTTGAGCACCTTGACTTCGTAGATGGATTTTTTTACAGATTGTTTACTGTATTGTCCAGAAACTACTGTCTGCTCCAACTCTATTCGATCGGTATCAAGGATAATGGAGTCTTGTGTCTGGGCCAGTGCAGGTGTGCAACCGAAAGCAGTTATCATCCAGAATAAAATCCTCATGTATTCTTATTTATATTTAGTCTATATTAATTTACGCAAAGATATCCCTATTTTTTATTTATTCTAAATTAATTTTAAAAATATCACAGCTGATTTTTTTCATAAAAAAAGCTCAGCTAACAATAACCGAGCTTTAAGAGATTGTAATTAAGCCTTTTTTATTTGAGATTGTAGTTCAATATTTAGACTTCCATCGATACCTTATCATTTGTTCGTCCTGCTGTTCTCGTTTATTATCACCTGGGACGTAAAATTTTGTTCCAGAAATTTGTTGAGGTAAAAATTCTTGTTCTACAAAATTATTCGGAAAATCGTGAGCATATTTATAATCTTGCCCATAATTCAGATCTTTCATCAATTTGGTTGGAGCATTTCGCAACCAAAGCGGCACAGCTAAGTCGCCCGTTTGTTTTACGAGCTGTTGGGCTTTATTTATCGCCATATAGGTAGCGTTGCTTTTGGGCGAATTGGCAAGATAAATGGCGCACTGACTAAGAATTATCCTACTCTCTGGATGCCCAATCACGCTTACCGCCTGAAACGTATTATTTGCTAAAATGAGCGCTGTGGGATTGGCATTGCCGATATCCTCGGATGCTAAAATCAGTAATCTTCTCGCAATAAACTTCACATCTTCGCCACCTTCGAGCATTCGAGCCAACCAATACACCGCCGCATTGGGATCAGATCCTCTTATCGATTTGATAAACGCTGAAATGATGTCGTAATGTTGTTCGCCCGTTTTATCGTAGCGAGCCATATTTTGTTGTATGCGTTCGTGTACCACCTCATTGGTAATGGTGATCGATTCGTTCGATGCGAAACTGTTGACAACCAATTCCAAGCCATTGAGCAATTTGCGTGCATCACCTCCAGAATAACGCAAAAGTGCATCGGTTTGAACTAATTCAATTTCTCGTTTTTTCAATTGTTCATCTTCTCTAATCGCCCGCTGCAACAAAGCGTCGAGGTCTTCTTTATTCAACTCATTCAAAACATAAACCTGAGCTCGCGACAACAAAGCAGGCACAACTTCGAAACTCGGATTCTCGGTTGTAGCACCAATGAGGGTAATAAAACCTCGCTCAACCGCTCCCAATAGGCTGTCTTGCTGTGTTTTATTGAATCGGTGAATCTCATCTATAAAAAGAATAGGATTTTTTTCTGAAGAAAATAAATTCTGACTTTTTGCTTTGTCAATCACATCGCGCACCTCTTTCACCCCTGCATTTATGGCGCTAAGGGTATAAAAAGGTCGACCCGACAATTCGGCAACCAGTTGAGCCAACGTTGTTTTTCCTGTGCCAGGAGGTCCCCAAAAAATCATCGAAGATACCATTCCGTGTTCCAACATCATCTTGATGGGCGCGTTTTCGCCAACCAAATGTTTTTGATTGATGTATTCTTCCAAGGTTTTGGGGCGCATTCGCTCGGCCAGAGGTGCTATCATTTAAAATATATTTTTATCAAAGTTAATGATTCTAATTAAAAAATATCGCGACACAATTCGTCGCTCCAATCCTTGATCTTTGTCTTATAAAATTACAAATCATGAAAGAAGCATTAGAACAAGCCCTTATTCTTACCAAAAAGCATACGCAATTGGTTTTTGATATTAATTCTCACCACATCGATTCTGCCATAAAGGCAAAGAAAATTTCGCAAAAATTGAACATCGAACGGCAAATGAATTCATTTTTGAATGATGTTACGGCTCATAAATTTTCAATCATTTTGGATCAATCGCTTTATGAAACTTACACTTTTTTGATGGAATATTATACCGAAGAAGAGGAAATCGACGTCATGGAGATCATCCGCAGGCAACTGTCTCCACATCCTATAAAAATTTTATCGCAACACAAAAAATTATTCAATAAACAGGCAATGAATTGACGAAACAAAACTTCATCATCAAAAAAAAATTTACCTTTGTCTAAAATATTATGACGATGAAGTGGAAATTGATGATTGGATTTTGGATGAGCATCTTGCCTTTGTTGGTGCAAGCACAGGAGACGATGAACAAAAGAGTCTACAACCCAGAGGCTGATGCCAAAACCGAATTGGCAAATGCAGTGGCAAAAGCAAAAGAATCGAACAAACATGTTTTGGTGCAAGTTGGCGGCAATTGGTGTGCGTGGTGCATTACCTTCAACCATTTGACCACGACCAACGAGGAATTATCAAAATTTATCGGTGATAATTACGAAGTCGTACACCTCAACCATAGTAAAGAAAATCGAAATTTGGAGATTTTAGCCGAATTGAAAAATCCTCAACGCTTTGGATTTCCTGTTTTTTTGATTGTTGATGGCGATGGCAATTTATTGCATACCCAAAACTCGGCATACTTAGAAAACAAAGACGGATCAACTGGTCATGACCCAAAATTAGTTTTAGACTTTCTGAAAGGCTGGACTTATACCGCTTTGGACCCCAATTCATATAAAAAATAGATTGATGAAAAAGCTGTTGATTTCGCCTTTTTTGTTTATGATTCGCTTCTATCAAGTGGCGATCTCGCCATTTATGGGTAACAATTGTCGATATCAACCTACCTGTTCACAGTATATGATCGAGGCATTGAAAATTCATGGGCTTTTCATGGGATTGTATTTGGGGATAAAACGTATATTGCGTTGTCATCCCTGGGGTGGATCTGGTTATGACCCTGTACCAAAAAAATAATATATGATCAATACGATTTTCAATTTCATTACTTGGGATCCCAATCCCATCCTTTTCGAATTAGGTTTTATAAAAATTCACATCTACAGCCTTTGTTGGATCATTGCGTTTGTAGTGGGCTGGTATTTAATGTCTACGATATACAAACGAGAAAATGAAAACAACAACCAATTGGATCCATTGTTTCTCTATGTTTTTGTCGGATGTATTTTGGGAGCGAGACTGGGCGAATTTCTTTTTTATGACCCGAAGGCGTTTGTCGAGCGCCCACTCGAGGTTTTATTACCCATAGCCAAAAGTCCGGGAAGTACATTCTTGGGGCTCGATGGTTATGAATTTGTTGGCTTTCAAGGTTTGGCGAGTCATGGTGCAGCTTTGGGAATTATTATCGCGATGTATTTTTTCAGTCGGAAATACCTCAAAAGAAGCATTCTTTGGATTCTCGACCGTATTGCCGTAGTTGTTCCTTTGGGTGGAGCTGCTGTGCGCGTTGGAAATTTTTACAATTCAGAAATCGTTGGTAAAGCATCAGACCTGCCTTGGGCTGTGAAATTTGTGCAACAAAGCGCCTCTTATGGCAATATTGTGCCTCGACATCCTGCACAATTGTACGAAGCCATTGGGTATGTGATTTTGGCCATAGTCATGTGGATCCTATATAGCAAAGAAGAAAACAGAAAACGCCTTGGAAACTTGCTTGGAGTTTTTCTATTTTGCTTATTCTTCATTCGGTTTGTGGTAGAGTTTTTCAAAGAAGACCAAGGAAAGGAAGCCGTAGCCGAAGCGCTCAATGTCGGATTGAACAATGGGCAACTTCTAAGCATCCCATTCATGTTGATTGGTGTTTACCTGTACATCAGTTCTAAACAAAGAATTTTTGTAAAAGCATAATATTTTGTTGTATTTAAATAATTTAAATTATTTTTGACGTTTATAACTAAATATACAATTTAAAACTTATGGGATTTATTAAAGAATTTAAAGAATTTGCATTCAAAGGGAATGTAATCGATTTAGCTGTCGGTGTTATCATCGGCGGTGCATTCGGAAGCATCGTATCTTCATTGGTAGAAGATGTGATTACACCATTATTATTAAATCCGACTTTGAAAGCTGCTGGTGCAGAAGATATCGCGCAACTCAGCTGGAATGGGGTAACGTACGGTAACTTTTTGTCTGCCATCATCAGTTTCTTCTGTATTGCAATGGTATTGTTTTGGTTGATAAAAGCGGCTAACAAAGTTGTAAAACCAGCAGAAGCAGCGCCAGCTGGACCTTCGCAAGAGGAGTTGTTAACAGAAATCCGTGATTTATTGAAACAAAAATAATAATCGAATTTCACCTTCTTTTAAAAAAGTGATTTTAATGTTCGCTGCCCCAAAAGTCTCTTACTTTTGGGGCAGTTTTTTTGCATGACCATCAGAAGGAATAAATCGAACACAAAAAAATGAGTCCGGCACTTGGTCGAACCCATAATTATCATGGTTATAAAAAATTAAATTTTAAGCTGTTTTAACTTTTTTAAGAAAGTCAAACCGAAAAAATCTGCTTCTTTCAGCAACGAAATACGGTTTAGAATTGCCAACCAAAGGTTAACAAAAACAGATTGTTTTTGCGTTCTACCTCTGCATTATACACATTATCGATTGCTACATTTTCTTTGCTTCCTACGAAATAACCCGTAATCGGCATATGGTATTTTTGCGTAGCAAATCGGTAAGCTGCATCGAGGTAAAATCCACCAAAATCGTAACCAACACCAAGGCTATATTTGTTGACGTTGCCCACATAAAAATCGTTGAAAGAATTTGGCACTCTCACTACCGCATTTGGATCAGAATAATCGTATCCCATCACGGTAACATCTTTCATCGGAGATTCTACAAAGCTATAACCAGCTCGCAATTTTACGCGATCTAAGCGATATTCCCCACCAACTCTGAACTCACTGCTATTGTTGACATAATCGTCTATGAACGAGTTTGGTCCATCAAAACCGTTTGTTCTAAAATCAGTCATTTTGTTCAAATGATAGGTATAATCGAGACCTAATGCCAACGATTTTCCTACCACAAACCCAGCAGAACCAACCAATCTCCCTCCTGATTTCAGTTTGTAATTAGAAGCATACAGTTCGTAATTTCCGTTGTTGTTGAGGGCATGAAATTCTTCATCTACCTTATACCAAACGGGACTATGGAAAGCGGCTCCTAATCGAACATTTTGATTTACTTTACCTATTACCCCTAAGCCAAAAGAGAAACCTTGACCGATTTCTGCATACGGTGAACCCTCTAAATCGTAGACATGAGTCATTCCACTTGGACTGCGGTCACTGTATAGAATTTCGTTGGTGTAATTGGTCTCATGGAAGTTCACATTTGCACCGAGGTAAATTTTATCGGCATAAGATGTGGCAAAATTCACCGAAAATTTTGTTTTATAACCGTTATAATAGTTCGAAAAACCATTCATCGTATAACGATTATTATCTTGATCGGTTGTAAATACATTTTCGTTGGCTCCGATCAATGCATGATCATCCAATTGTTCGTTCAGAAAGTTTACTCCAATCACAAAACGATTCCAATTCGAACCTTCCTTATCGAAAACAAAGCTACCTCCTGCCTGTTTTACATCAAAAAAATTATCTTTTGCTTTGGCAGAAGCTCCAAATTCAGACAGATTTTTATAGCCATCAACAGATGCTGTGAACGCCACTTCGGATGCTACTGCTACTCCTAGACCTGCCGGATTTTGCTCGGTAGAATTTAGGTTTCCGCCCAATCCACCCAATGCTCCAGCCATTGCTGTATACCGTGCAGACCCAGCATCGATACTTTGTCCATAAAGTTTCACGGCGTTGGTTGGGTATTGCAAATTATAATCTTGACCCCAAACATTTGAAAAGCCTATTAATACAAATAGGCTTAAAGTTATCCTTTTCATTCAGTATTATGATTTTACTTTTTATCTTCTTGTACCGCGAGATCCTCCCGAAATTCCTGAACTTCGACCTGCGCCACTGCTCATGCTACCAGTGCTCATCGACGAACGTGTTGGTTGAGAATAGCTCGAATTGGTTCGCGTTGGTTGACTATATCTTGTGTTCGTACGGGTTGGCGTAGAACGTTGTGTATTCGAATTTTGATTCACACGAGAGTTGTTAGATGGTCTTACGTTTGGCGTAGACGGTGCATTGGTACGGATTTGTGTGCGGTCTACTGTAGGACGCACCACTCTTGTGTCATTAGTTTGTACCTCACGCATGGTTCTCGAATCATTGCCTTGAACTTCGCGAACAGGTCTGGTGGTGTTATTCGATTGAACTTCACGTATTACACGTGTATTGTTTGTTGGGTTGTTGGCATTGGTAGAACGCACATTTGTTCTGACGTTTCGGTCGGTATTCGATCTAATCGTCGTATTGCGCACTGCATTTGATTCACGAACCAAAGTAGATCTATTACGATCGAACACTGCATTACGAGAAGTCATAACACCTGGTCGTGTACCTGGAGTAGCTCTTTGTAGGTAACGCGGTGTATAGTAATAGCCGTTGTACCAACCGTTATACCATCCTCCATAACCGTAATATGATCCGTAATAGTATGGATATCCCCAACCATAAGCATAGTACGGACTATACCATGGGTTCCAACCCCAAGAATTCCATCCCCATCCGATAGAATAGTATGGGCTATACCATGGATTCCAACCCCAAGGTCTATACCAAGAGTAGAACCCTCTGCCGTACCCCCAATACCATGGATCGTAAAACGAACTACCAAAATAATTCACATTGATATTTACCCCATCGTATCGCCCCCAATCGGTGGTTGGTTCTAAAGAAATCGATTGCGATGTATATCCAGGATGAATATAAACATTGGTAGGTTTGCTACTTTCTGCTTTAGAAGTTTCGGTTGCATCAGCATAAAACATATCTTCTGCTCCATTACCATTCGCGTCAAAATAAGCCCCTCCAATTCGAATCATTCCGTCATTTACTTGCTCCTCGGTCTCGGCCTGCGCAATGGTTTTATCTGTCGAAGGATTATAATATATCCCATCTGTCTCCACCCCAGTTGCAGTCTGGGTAGATGCACAAGAAACTAAGCCTGAAACCACCAAGAGCGAGGCAGAAACTTTTAGGATAGTTTGTGATATTGTATAAAGTTTCATCATTTTTATTTTTAATAAATTAATGTTGTTCTATTTTTGTATTTCTATTGGCAAAATTTATACCAATCGAAATAACATTATGTAACACAAATATACAAAATTTTTATGGCAAAACTTACTTCAAGATCAGAAGACTACTCTAAGTGGTACAATGAGTTAGTAGTGAAAGCAAACTTAGCAGAGAACTCTGGTGTGAGAGGCTGTATGGTAATAAAACCATACGGATATGCAATTTGGGAAAAACTACAAGCAGAACTGGACAAAAGATTCAAAGAAACTGGGCATCAAAATGCTTATTTCCCACTTTTCGTACCCAAAAGTTATTTTGAAGCTGAAGAAAAAAACGCAGAAGGTTTTGCAAAAGAATGCGCCGTGGTTACGCATTATCGCCTGAAAAACGATCCAGACGCGCCTGGAAAACTAATGGTAGATCCAGACGCAAAATTGGAAGAAGAATTGATCGTACGACCAACCTCAGAAGCCATCATTTGGAGTACCTATAAAAATTGGATTCAATCTTACCGCGATTTACCAATTTTGATCAATCAATGGGCCAATGTTGTTCGCTGGGAGATGCGCACCCGACTTTTCTTAAGAACTGCCGAATTCTTATGGCAAGAAGGTCACACAGCACACGCAACAAAAGAAGAGGCAGAACAAGAAGCAATTCAGATGCAAGAAGTTTATCGAGATGTGGTAGAAAATTTCATGGCAATTCCTGTTGTGAAAGGATACAAAACACCAAGCGAACGATTTGCCGGCGCAGACGAAACCTATACCATAGAAGCATTGATGCAAGACGGAAAAGCTCTACAAGCTGGAACTTCGCATTTCTTAGGCCAGAATTTCGCCAAAGCATTCGATGTGAAATTCACTACCAACGAAGGTAAACAGGAATTCGTTTGGGCTACGTCTTGGGGCGTATCTACACGCTTGATGGGTGCACTGATCATGACACATTCTGATGATTTTGGCTTGGTTCTGCCGCCAAAAATCGCGCCTATACAGGTCGTAATTGTGCCAATTCATAAAACCGACGAACAACTGAACGAAATACGAGTCGTGGCCGAAAATCTTCAAAAAGAACTGACTGCCAAAGGCATTGCTGTAAAATTTGACGATGACAAAACTACCAAACCAGGATGGAAGTTTGCTGAATACGAACTGAAGGGCGTTCCTGTACGTATTGCCATCGGACCGAAAGATCTCGAAAACAAACAACTCGAAGTTGCTCGTCGCGATACCTTGGAGAAAAACAGCATTCCGATGGAAGGTGCTGCAGCTCACCTAGAAAACTTGTTGGATGCAATTCAGAAGAATTTGTTCGACCGTGCAAAAAAATTCCGTGACGAACATACCACAACGGTTACAAGTTACGACGAATTCAAAGATATTATAGAAAATAAAGGCGGCTTCGTCTCGGCTCTTTGGGATGGAACAGAAGAAACAGAAGAAGCTATAAAAAACGAAACCAAAGCCACCATTCGTTGTATACCGCAACATTTTGACCAGGTTACCGAGGGAGTTGATTTCTATTCGGGCAAACCAGCAAAATTCCGTGTGCTTTACGCAAAAGCCTATTGATGTTGAGCAATTGCAAACAACGTTTGTTCGAATGTAAAAAAAAACGAAACGCTTGCCTTGAGAAGCGTTTCGTTTTTCATCCAAATAATTCTCTGCTTATTTCATCTTATCGATTACATTTTGCAAATCTTTCATTTGTTTTTCCAAAGCCGAACTTTTGGTAGAGGCAAAAGCATCCGATTTCAATCGCAAAGCATTTTCTGCCATTCGTTTGATAAAAGGAGCCGCTTGTGGCTGATTATTTTGCAAATAGGTATAATAACTCGAGTAAAGTTGAGCGATTTTCTTGGTAGCCGATGGGGTATCGTGGCTCATCACCCAATTGAATCCTTTTTCTAAAACCTCAGCTTGTGCTGGATTCTGAAATTTTGCAAATTCATAAAATGCAACACTTTCTGCAACTAAATTCGATTTTTTCAAATCGTTTTGGGCAATCCAACTCGGCAACATGGCAACCACCAAAGCATTACTAGAGGCGATTACCTCATCATCTACTTGGGTAAATTCTGCGACACGATTCGGATTATTTTTCAAGATTCCGTTTATCGCTGCTGCTTGTACGGCATACGATTTACTTTTCGTTAATTTTTCGTACATCGGAGCGTCTACTGCATCCATAAAATTCAGCATCTCAACAGCTAGTGCTTGCACTTTTGTTTTTGCTTCGTTTTGAACCAAATTTTTCAGTACCGGAATTGCCTTTTCTTTTATCTTCAGACTTTGAGCGTCTAAATTGTTGAGGGCAACCATTCGTAAACCGTCGAACGAATCTGCGGTAGCAGCAAGCAACGCATCCAAAGCTTTGTCGTTGGTGTTTTGTGCGTCTGCCAAGGCTTCTATCGCGCGTCTTCTCACACCGTAATTTCCAGTGCCGGCTTTGTATTGAGCAATAAATTCTTCTATCGATTTGTTATCTTTCAGGTCGCAAAGCAGAACTTCATCTGCATTCGGAATCACGACATCTGGTTTCTGAGAAGCGTCGAAAGTGAAAGTGTTGATGGCTTTTTTGCTGACCCATACCTGATGACGAGTTGCCTTTCCATTGACAACGACATCGATCGCAAAAGGAAATTCGAAAAATTTTGTTCCTTCTTGTTTTACGTTCACACTTATTTTCTTGGTCGATTGATTATAATCATAAGCTAAATTTAGTTTCGGATGACCGCTGTCGTTGTACCATTGATTGAAGAACCAATTCAGGTCGCGACCCGAAACTTTTTCCAGAGCCAAACGCAATTGCACAGCCTCTGCTGTTCCAAATTTGTTTTCGTTCAGATACAGATTCAAACCTTTGAAAAACGCTTCATCTCCCAAATAATTTCGCAACATGTGTATGATTGCTCCACCTTTGTTGTACGAAACGCCGTCGAACATATCTTCGCGCGAATTGTAGTGCATTCGAACCAAAATTTTATCGAAGTTTTCTGGTGTGTTATACCCTTCTATTTCACCCCATCGGTGTTCTTCTGCTTTTTCTTTTCCGTATTTGTGCTCGTACCACAAATATTCAGAATAGTTTGCAAACGATTCGTTTACCGTGAGATGAGACCAACTTTCGGTGGTGACCAAATCTCCAAACCAATGATGAAATAATTCGTGTGCTATGATGTATTCGAATTTATTCTCATCGATCAATTGTCCAGGTTTTTGCTGAATTTGCTCTAAAAACAAAACCGCACCTGTATTTTCCATTGCTCCCGAAACATAATCGCGCGCGGTGATTTGGTGGTACTTGTCCCACGGGAAAGGATAGTCTAATTTGTTCGAGAAAAACTCAATCATCTCTGGCGTATTGCCAAAAATATCTTTTGCATAATCTTTATATTCTGGCTCTACATAGTAGTTAACCTCAACGTTTTTCCATTTGTCTTTGATGATGGCGTAATCGCCAATGCCGATAAAGAATAGATAAGGTGCGTGTTTGTAATCGAATTTCCAATAATCTGTTTTGGTTCCGTCGTTATTTTTTTTAGTCGATTTTAGCAAACCGTTCGACAGCGAAACGTATTTTTCTGGATAGGTCAAATAAATCTCTTGCGATGTTTTTTGGTTTGGTTTATCGATGGTCGGGAACCAACAAGACGAGGATTCGGTTTCACCTTGTGTCCAAATCTGAGTAGGTTTGGTCGCATCGCTTCCGTCAGGATTGATGAAATACAAGCCTTTTGCATCAGATATCGCGGCGCTTCCTTCTTGTTTCACTTCATTCGGGCGAGCGGTATAGTTGATGTATAAAGTATATTCCTGATTTCGATGGTATTCCTTATCCAAATCGATAAACAATTGAAAGTCGTTGTTGGTAAATTTTAGTTTCTTTTTGCTATTTCCACTCACCAAACTCACTTCGTGAATCACCATAGCTTTTGCATCCAACACCAATCGATTGGTCGGATAGAAATAGGGTTTTAGGGTAAGCCAAGCCTCTCCTAAAACATGTTGTTTGGCATAATCGAATTTCAAATCCAATTTGGTGTGCACCAAAGCATTTATTTTTTCTGCCTCGGCACGATAAATATCCATTTTATTGGTTTGATCTTCTCGATAACTTGGTGGAAGAGTTTGAACTTGTGCTTCTAATGAATGGTTCAAAAGAAAAACAGAAGCCAGTAAAAAAATGCTTTTTTTCATGCTGAATTTATTTTCGAAATAGGTCGATATTAAAGTTTCAAATGTTACAATCTTCTAACTGTCGTAGTGCGATTTATACCGCAACAATTCCTTTAATATGCGGATGTGCTTGATAATCGACGAGTTCGAAATCTTCGAATCGAAAATCGAAAATATCGTTCACCGCTGGGTTGATTTTCATTTTTGGTAACGGATATGGCGTGCGCGAAAGCTGCAATTCTATTTGTTCGAAATGATTTTTATAGATATGGGCATCGCCAAAGGTATGGATAAAATCTCCCAACTCTAAACCACAAACCTGCGCAACCATCATCTGAAGCAATGCATACGAAGCCATGTTGAACGGCACACCCAAAAAGATATCGGCGCTGCGCTGATACAGTTGCAAAGACAATTTACCATCGGCTACATAAAACTGAAAAAAGGCATGACAAGGCGCCAACGCCATTTGATCGAGTTCACCAACATTCCAAGCTGAAACAATCAATCGTCTTGAATCTGGATTGGTTTTGATTTGATGAATGACATCGGAAATTTGGTCTACGACCTCGCCATTTGGTTTTCCCCAACTCCGCCATTGATGACCATACACGGGACCAAGATCGCCATTTTCATCTGCCCATTCATTCCAGATTCGCACTCCATTTTCTTGTAAATATTGCACGTTGGTATCCCCTTTCAGAAACCACAACAATTCGTAAATGATCGATTTCAGATGCAATTTTTTGGTCGTCACCAAAGGAAAACCTTCATTCAAATCAAAACGCATTTGATGCCCAAAAACACTCTTGGTTCCTGTGCCCGTGCGGTCTTCTTTCATCCTACCTTCGATCATTACCTTTTTACATAATTCGAGATATTGTTGCATGATTGTTTAGAAAATTGAGTTATACTTATGTCGAATAATTATCCATTATTCACGTCTTGAAGTTACGAAATTAGAACTTCTATTGCAATCTATTAAATAATCCATCATAAAATTTAAACAATATTTCATAACAAATGTATCTTTGTAATTATGAAAAGAGAAGGTGGAATTTTTGGACTTCGTCCTGTAATCGAAGCAATAGAATCTGGAAAAACGATAGACAAACTCTTTGTACAAAAGGGTTTACAAGGCGAAATTTTTGCTCAACTTAGAAAATTGATTTCCGAATATGATATTCCAACGAGTTACGTTCCGGTCGAAAAAATGAATCGTTTGACTGGTAAAAACCACCAAGGAGTCTATGCTTTTCTTTCACCCATCGATTTCGATTCGATCGAAAATGTTTTACCTCAAATTTATGAAAAAGGAAAAACTCCGTTTCTATTGATTTTGGATCGTGTAAGCGATGTCAGAAATTTTGGCGCCATTGCTCGTACAGCAGAATGCGTGGGCATAGACGCCATCATCATCCCGAGTAAAGGCTCGGCTTCGGTAAATGCCGACGCTATAAAAACCTCTACTGGAGCCTTATACAATATTCCCGTTTGCAAAGAACACAACCTCAGAAAGACAGTAGAATACCTGCAACAATCTGGTATCGTTGCGATTGCAGCCTCAGAAAAATCGGACACTTATTTGTACGAAGCAGATTTTACGAATCCGGTCGCGATTATTATGGGAAGCGAAGAAGACGGAATTTCTGATAATTTATTGAAAATCTCGGATAATATTATTAAATTACCAATGGCTGGGCAAACAGCATCGCTCAACGTTTCGGTTGCATGTGGCGCAATTTTGTACGAAGCCGTAAGACAAAGAATCAACGCAAATCTTTTTTAATATGAAATACACAACGGTCATCGGCATATTACTTTTCGCAATCGGAGTTTCGATTTTTTATTTCACCAATTTAGAACTCGATCGCTTGACTTTGGATAAAGAATTCTTGGTCGGAGTTTTTTGTGGATTGGGCTTTGGGATGATATTTGGCGGAATCCTTGGTTGGATGTACAAAAGACGAAAAATACAACGGCAGATTGCCAAAGAATCGCAACAAGCTCGCGATATCAATCAAGAAGTTGATGATTCTGGATTACTGTAATTCGGAGTTTTTTGTTTGATAGTTCTGGTAGAGAAAAGCCGGAATCAAAATCAATACAAACATCGGTTGGATGAGAAATCGACGAATGTAAAACCCAATATTCGCTCCAAGCTCGAACTTGTCGAGGATTGCCAAATGATAAAGCGGCAATAAAACCACAAAACCCGCAATAAGCGTAACAATGGTGAATTTGGTGTATTGTTTGTTCTGGAACCACACGGCGATGATCAAGACAGACAACAAAGCATTGAGCGCATAACGAAATGATAGCGAAGCATATAAACGAGGAAAATCGACAACCGGGAAGATGGTGCGCTCCGAATGTTTGAAGTACCACAAAAATGGATCGTAAAACAAAACTTCTTCGTATTTACGAACCAGAATTAATCCTAAGATTAAAACCGAAACAATTCCAAATTTAAGCCACTTGTTCATTGGATTTCTTTTTTACCACAAATTTTCGAATCCATATCACCCACAACACGACAATGGTACCGTAGATAATCGCAGGAAACAGATAATCGTGAGCCATTTTACCGTATTCAAAATGATATCGAAAAATCCAATTGAGCAAAGCAATACGAGCAATATTCATGATAAAAATCACGAGTAAACCACCAAAAATATAAAGCAATGTTTGCTTGAACGTTGTGCTAAAAGCAACAATAAAAGCAACAAAAATAATCATGATCGAAAGCGCATTGCAACCTTCGTTCACAATCGAGGTGTTTTGCCCTTCCATCCAAAAATGATAATAAGGCATATTGAGGCTTTGGTAACTTTTGGTCTCAAACCCCAAAGCATCGAGTAAAACTTTGGTCGAATCTGATGTAAACGCGGTGAAAGGATCTGCCACATCATGCGGCAAATACTGTTGTAGGTATAGATTGTACAGCAAAATCAGCACAATGTAGGTACCTAGAAATTTTAGTAGAAACAAGAGCAATGGTTTGTAATCCTTCATCATGGTAAAATTAGTAAAACAAATATACTCGCTTTCTATTAAATATTGGATGCCGAAAAACTTTCTTAACTTTGCCCTCTAAACAATTGAACAATGGAAGATTTACATAAGCGCATCGATGTGATTATTGATAGTAGCATCGAAACCAACGCAAAACTTCAAAAAATCTGTCAATTGCTATCCGACGAAATCGAGCATTACAATTGGGTTGGATTTTATTTCAAAAATGGAGATCGCCCAGAATTGAAGCTAGGGCCATACGTTGGAGCAGAAACCGATCATACCATTATACCTTATGGCAAAGGAATTTGCGGACAAGTTGCTGTATCGAACGAAACTTTTGTGGTGCCCGACGTTAGCAATCAAGACAATTATTTGGCATGTTCGATCGAGACAAAAGCCGAAATTGTAGTTCCCATCTTCAAAGAAGGAAATAATATAGGACAAATCGACATCGATAGTCATCATATCGACCCATTTACCGAAAAAGACACGCAGTTGTTGAACTACGTTTGTGAACGGGTTTCAGAAATTCTTTAAACCACATGCATCAAATCATTTTCAACTATTTCCCAGCGCTTACCACCAAACAACAAGAACAATTTGCCCAAATCGGCGATTTGTACAAGGAGTGGAATGCCCGAATCAATGTGGTATCACGCAAAGACATCGACGAAATATACACCAACCACATTTTGCATTCTCTTGCCATTGCCAAAGTAATGGAGTTTGCGCCTGGTTCGAAAATTTTGGATGTAGGAACTGGCGGAGGTTTGCCGGGTTTGCCGTTGGCAATTTTGTATCCCGAGGTTGATTTCCACTTGGTCGATTCGATCGGAAAAAAAATTAAAGTTGTTAACGAAATCGCTTCAGCCTTAGGGCTGAACAATGTAAAAGGAGAACAAAAACGCGCAGAAGAAATCACATCAAAATATGACTTTGTAGTTTCGAGAGC
Organism: Vaginella massiliensis; assembly: GCF_900089075.1. GTDB lineage: Bacteria > Bacteroidota > Bacteroidia > Flavobacteriales > Weeksellaceae > Weeksella > Weeksella massiliensis_A. Next base: position 1,027,105 of record NZ_LT593746.1, on the reverse strand, counting down.
CGTTACGGCAATGCCAAGGTTTGTAGAATGGATAAAAGGAAAATTCGAAAAAGAAAACAAAAATCCATTCCCTAATGGCGTTTTGTACCTCAAAGGTGGAGATCTCACCGAAGAGCTGACCAATTTTCCGAAAGCAAAACTCTTCGATATTTCAGACTATTTTGAAGAAGATTTTTTCGAAACCAAAAAAGTCGTTTACCTCGACCAAAAAGACCTCTAGTTCCCTGTCAATCAAGATAAATGTTCAAGAGTTTTCCTCTTTCAAATGTTGAAAACTCTTTTGTTTTATAGCCATCCCAACACAAACAAGTCATTTATTTTTCGTATATTTGAAAGTTATTTCAGATCAAAAAGAAGAAGAAAAATATATGATGAGTCAGAACAACTATACAGCAGACAATATCCAGGCATTAGAAGGTATGGAGCACGTACGTCTTCGTCCGTCTATGTACATCGGAGATGTGGGAGTGAGAGGGTTACACCATTTGGTTTACGAGGTGGTCGACAACTCGATCGATGAGGCATTGGCTGGTTATTGCGACACCATAAAGGTTACAATTTTAGAAAACAACTCGATCAGAGTAGAAGATAATGGACGAGGAATTCCAGTAGATTTTCATAAAAAAGAAGGGAAATCGGCTCTAGAGGTTGTCATGACCAAAATTGGTGCTGGAGGTAAATTCGACAAAGACACCTACAAAGTATCTGGAGGTCTACACGGTGTTGGCGTATCTTGTGTGAATGCCTTGTCTGAGCATTTGACCGCTGAAGTTTTCAAAAACGGGAAAAAATACATCCAAGAATATTCTAAAGGAAAACCATTGTACGATGTAAAAGAGGTTGGAGTAACAGACAAACAAGGAACAACCGTTACTTTTACGCCAGACGATACCATCTTCCAAGAAGTGAGGGTTTACAGCTATCAAACGCTAGCCAACCGTTTACGAGAATTGGCTTTCTTGAATAAAGGAATCAACATCACCCTGATTGATAATCGCGAAAAAGACGAAGAAGGCAATCCCATACAAGAAAACTTCCATTCGGAAGAAGGTTTGAAGGAATTCGTAGAATTCATCGACGGTAGCCGCGAATCGATTATGGACAATGTAATTTTCATGGAAGGTGAACGCGATGGAATTCCGGTTGAAGTAGCCATGCGCTACAACACCTCGTACAACGAAAATGTGCATTCGTACGTAAACAACATCAACACGCACGAAGGTGGGACACATCTCACCGGTTTTCGTAGAGCTTTGACACGCACTTTGAAAAAATACGCAGAAGAAAACTTCAATCTTGCAAAAGAAAAAGTAGAAATCGTAGGCGATGACTTCCGCGAAGGACTCACGGCTATCGTCTCGGTAAAAGTGATGGAGCCACAATTCGAAGGGCAAACCAAAACCAAATTAGGAAACTCTGAGGTATCCCCAGCGGTGGACAAAATCGTAGCAGAGATGCTGACGAATTTCTTAGAAGAAAATCCGAACGAAGCCAAACTCATTGTAGACAAAGTAATTTTGGCTGCAAAAGCTCGACAGGCTGCAAAAAAAGCGCGCGAAATGGTGCAACGCAAAAGCCCGATGGGCGGTAGCGGTTTACCAGGAAAATTGGCGGATTGTTCTTCAAAAAATCCAGAAGAATCAGAACTATTCTTGGTCGAGGGTGACTCGGCAGGCGGAACGGCTAAACAAGGACGCGATCGCCACTTCCAAGCAATTCTACCGTTGCGTGGTAAAATCTTGAACGTAGAAAAAGCAATGGCGCACAAAGTTTTGGATAGCGAAGAAATCAAAAACATCTACACCGCTTTAGGGGTAACAATAGGTACTGAAGAAGACTCAAAAGCACTAAATTTATCGAAATTACGCTACCATAAAATTGTCATCATGACCGATGCCGATGTCGATGGATCGCATATCGCCACCTTGATTTTGACTTTCTTCTTCCGCTATATGAAAGAATTGATCGAAAACAAGCACATCTACATCGCGACGCCGCCATTGTATTTGGTAAAGAAAGGAAACAAATCTGAATACGCATGGAACGATGAAGAGCGCGAAAGAATTACGGAAGAATTCGCAACCGATGGCAAAGGTGTTTCGGTACAACGCTACAAAGGTTTGGGAGAAATGAACGCAGAACAACTTTGGGACACCACCCTCAACCCTGCTCAGCGCACCTTGCGCCAAGTAACCATCGACAATGCAGCAGAAGCCGACCGAGTTTTCTCGATGTTGATGGGAGACGACGTTCCACCAAGACGAGAATTCATCGAGAAGAATGCGGTATATGCTAATATCGATGCATAAATAATTACACTTCAATAGAAAATCCGTTCGTTCGAACGGATTTTTTTATTAAAATAATTCAGCTCGTTGGTTATAAACAAAAGTTTGTTCAAATTTTAACATAAATGATTTCTAATTCAGATAAAAATTAGACAAAAACCACAAGCGTGAAACGAAAAAAAATCAGACTTTAATATCTTGAATCATTCATCATATATGAAATAGAATGGCTAAATTGCAACTAAAAACCGAAAATGGTAGAAGTAATTATTGATTATCATAAAGCGAGCGATACGTATATCGCCGATGATTTGAATGGCAACATCATCACTTACAAAGCAGATCGTGAGAACAATGAAGTTGCGCAAGAATCAAAAGGAAAATGCCTTGGCCCAATGCTGAGTTTGCTAATGGCCTGCGGCGCATGCAGCGGAATCGACATTGTGATGATCTTGGACAAGCAACGCCAGACCTTTGACAGTTTACGCATCAAAGTTTTTGGTGAACGTGAAAAAGACAAAACGCCTGCTGTTTGGGAACGCATAAAAGTTGAATACTATTTGACTGGAGATTTTGATCCCGAAAAAGCAGAACGAGCAGCAAAACTCTCGATCGAGAAATACTGTTCGGTACTCGAGACTTTACGCAGAGCTGGCGCGCAGGTAGCGTATGAAGTATTCATCAACAAAAAATAGGCATTAATGGGCTTCTAACCAATTGTCTCCTACGCCAACTTCGGCTACGAGCGGAACTTCTTTTTGCATCACCGATTCCATGATGTTTTTGATCATTTCAGACACTTCTGAAACTTCACTTTTTGGCGCATCAAAAATCAGTTCGTCGTGTACTTGCAAGAGCATTTTGGTTTCGAAATTCTTTTTCAATTCTTTCTGAATTTGAATCATTGCCATTTTCACAATATCTGCTACAGAGCCTTGTATAGGCGCATTGACGGCGTTACGCTCGGCATGACTTCTCACGACGGCATTGCTCGAGTTGATGTCTTTCAAGTAGCGCCTTCTGCCCATTATCGTTTCTACATATCCTTGCTTGCGCGCAATTTCTATCTGATTTTCGATATATTTTTTCAAGGTCGGATAGGTTTCATAATACGCATCAATCAATTTTTTGGCTTCCGAACGCGACAATCCGGTTTGTTCGCTCAATCCAAACGAAGAAACTCCGTAAATAATCCCAAAATTCACTGTTTTGGCATGCGAACGCTGTTCGCGAGTAACCTCTTCCAAAGGAACGTTGAACACTTTTGCAGCCGTCGATGCGTGAATATCTTCGCCATTTCGAAACGCCTCGACCATGATCGGGTCTTGAGACATTTGGGCGATTAACCTGAGTTCGATTTGCGAATAATCTGCCGAAATGATTTGATGATTCTGATCTCTGGCAATGAAAGCTTTTCTGATCAATTGTCCTTCTTCTGACCGGATTGGGATGTTTTGCAAATTAGGATTTACCGACGATAATCTCCCTGTTGCTGCTACGGTTTGGGCAAATGTGGTGTGCAAACGCTTGGTTTTCTGATTCACCAAAACTGGCAAAGCATCGATGTAGGTTGATTTTAGTTTTTGTAATTGACGGTACTCTAAAATATCGGAAATGATGGGATGTTTGTCTTTCAGTTTCGACAAAACTTCCTCACCTGTGGCATATTGTCCAGTTTTTGTTTTTTTAGCTTTAGGATCCAATTGTAATTTTTCGAACAAAACTTCGCCCAATTGTTTAGGCGAATTCAGGTTGAATTCTACTCCTGCATCTTGGTAAATCTGTTGCTCCAATTCTCGAATTTTTGCATCGTGGCGAATCGACAATTCGTTGAGAAAAGGAATATCGAGGTTAATCCCTTCCAACTCCATTTCTGCCAAAACTTGCATCAAAGGCATTTCGAGATTCCGAAACAAATTGTAGGTATTGGTTTTTTGGAGTTCTGGCTCGAAGAGTTCTTTTAATTGCTGGGTTACATCGGCATCTTCTACCGCATATTCGGTTTGTTGCAGTTGGTCTACCTCTCGAAAATTCTTTTGATTTTTACCTTTTTTACCGATTAATTTTTCGATAGAAATTGGCTGATAACGCAAGTAAGTTTCACTCAACACCTCCATATTGTGACGCATATCTGGATTGATCAGGTAATGCGCAATCATGGTGTCGAAGTTTTGACCTTTTACCGCTACTCCATATTTGTGCAACACTTTGATGTCATACTTTAAATTCTGACCGATTTTTACAATATTTTCATTTTCTAAAGCCGATTTAAATTCTTGAATAATGTTTTTGGCTGCTTCGAAATCATCGGGAAACGGAATATAATAGCCCTTCCCTTTTTCCCACGAAAATGAAATCCCTACCAATTCGGCTTCTAATGCATCTAGCCCAGTGGTTTCGGTATCGAAGGTGAAACTTGCGAGCTGATTCAGTTTTTGGATGAGCATTTCTCTCGCTTTTGGCGTTTCTATCAACTGGTAAAAATGTGGGGTATTTTCGATGGTTTGATATATAGATTGTGTAGGTAAAATTTCTTCATCACTACTAAAATCGAACAACGATTGTTGCGCAGTTTCTGTAGCCGAAGCGCTAGCGTTTGACAATTCTGCTTGAGCTTCTTGGATAATGCCAGAGGCGTCTAGACCGTAAATTCTATATACTGTTTCCAACATTCGACGAAACTCCAACTCATCAAAAAGTTCGGTGACCTTCTGCAAATTCGGTGCACAAACCGTGAGTTCTTCTTCGTCAAATTCGACAGGCGCATCCAAAAGAATTGTGGCGAGTTTTTTCGACAAAATCCCCAACTCTTTGTTTTGTTCGATTTTTTCTTTAGTTTTTCCTTTGAGTTTATCGAGGTTTTCGTACAAACCTTCCAACGAACCAAATTCTTTGATGTACTTGCTTGCGGTTTTTGCACCAACACCTGGCAAACCTGGAATATTATCGACTGTATCACCCATCATCCCCAAATAATCTATCACCTGTATAGGATCGTCGACACCAAACTTTTCTTTCACCTCTTCTACGCCCCAAATTTCGACTCCTTTACCATTGGCAGCTGGGCGATAGATTTTGATATGCTCTGTAACCAATTGTCCAAAATCCTTATCTGGCGTCACCATATAGGTGGTGAATCCTTCTTTTTCTGCTTTTTTTGCCAAAGTTCCGATAACATCGTCTGCCTCATAGCCTTCTGCATACAAAACCGGTATGCACAACGCTCGCAAAATTTCTTGAATGTAAGGCACTCCCTCTCTTATCGCTTCTGGTGTTTCGTCGCGATTTGCTTTGTAGGCTTCATAATCCACGGTACGCACCGTTGCTTGTCCGACATCGAAAACTACTGCCAAATGCGTTGGTTGCTCGCGTTTGATGACATCGAACAAGGAGTTCATAAAGCCCATAATTGCCGAGGTATTGAAACCTTTGGAATTGATTCTTGGATTTTTGATGAATGCATAATAACCTCTGAAAATGAGGGCGTAAGCATCGAGCAAGAAAAGTCTTTTATCTTGATTCATTTTGATGGATCTAAGGTTCTAAGTTTTACGCAGTTTGATTTATGATGATCATTTCGCGCACGAAAACTCAATTAATATTCTGGTGCCAATTCTACCATCAGTCCTTCCATTTCTGGATTGATCACGAGTTGGCAGCTCAATCTCGAGTTTTCTCGAACGTTGAAAGCTTCGGCCAACATGGCATCTTCATCGGGCAACATTTCGGGTAGCGGAATCTCGGGCGTCAAAACATAGCATTGGCAAGATGCACACATTGCCATGCCGCCACAAACACCAATTGTCCCTTCTGGCGCCAATTCGTAAGCTCGAACCACTTCCATCAGATTCATATTCATATCGGTTGGCGCATCGACTTCGTGATGTACCCCTTCGCGGTCTATAATGGTAATTTTGATATCTGACATACTATTCTATATGATATACGAATTTACTAAATATTAATCTTTATCAGAAATTATCCTCTTCATTTGAGTCAAAAAAAGCGTCTCTCAAAGAAACGCTTTGTATTTTTTTTATTATTACGGTTCTAATCAATTGCTTTTACAACAGCTTTTTCGGCTTCTTTGCGCGAGCCATCGAAACCGTCTACTCCAGAAACGGTGGTGTATTTGAGTACGAATTTTTTACCCGGATTCAATTTATTGTAAATCGATTGGCACATAAGCGTTGCTTCATGAAAACCGCATAAAATCAGCTTCAGTTTTCCTGGGTAGGTATTGATGTCGCCAATTGCGTAAATCCCTTCGATGTTGGTTTGGTAGTCTAATGCATTGTTGACTTTTACAGCATTCTTTTCGATTTCTAATCCCCATTCGGCAATTGGTCCTAATTTTGGGGTCAAACCGAACAGTGGTATAAAGAAATCTGTTTCGATTTCGAAGGTTTCGCCTTCTTTTTCTATGGTCAAACGTTCTACTTTTTCATCACCAGAAATACCGACAACTTCAGCAGGTGTGATGAGGTTTATTTTTCCTTGCTTTTTTAGTTCGATTACTTTATCTACCGAATCCAATGCTCCACGGAATTCATTACGACGGTGCACCAAGGTTACTTCGGCAGCAACATCGACCAAGAAAATCGACCAATCCAGTGCAGAATCTCCTCCGCCTGCAATTACAATGCGTTTGTCTCGGAACATCTCGGGATTTCGAACAAAGTATTCCACGCCGTTTTCTTCGTATTGTGCAATGTTTTCGATGAGCGGTTTGCGCGGCTCGAAAGATCCCAAACCACCAGCAATTGCTACTGCTTTTGCATGGACTTGGGTACCGCGATTTGTTCCTACCACAAAACTACCGTCTTCTTGTTTATCGATGGTTGTTGCAACTTCGTTGAGAGAAAATGTAGGCTCGAATTGTTTGATCTGCTCCATCAAATTGTCTATCAATTCACCTGCGCCAACAGATGGATATCCTGGTATATCGAATATTGGTTTTTTGGGGTACAACTCTGTCAACTGTCCGCCTGGTTGTGGCAAAGCATCGATCAAGTGACAACGCATTTTGAGCAAACCTGCTTCAAAAACCGCGAATAATCCTGTTGGACCAGCCCCAATAATTACAATATCTGTTTCGATCATGAGATTATAAATTTAGATTAAACCTAAATAGGATTACAAATTTAGGAAATTCGGACAGAATAATTGATGATTAACATCAGAAGTGTTTAGAAAAAACGATTTTGAAAATTGCTTGGCTTGCAAAATATCCCAAACCGAGTTTTGTTCATGGTTTGTAAATCTGAGAGAGCGGGACAAAAAAGGCCCTGCAATTTTGGGGAACCCATTCTTTCTGCATATGGACCAGAAGCTAGCAATGCCTATTCGCAGAAGGAATACGAAAACTCACCGCTAAATCGGGTATTGAAACAAGCTGCACCAGGAAACAGTTGGAAATTAGGAAGTGGACACGAAATTAAGTTCGATTACCAAACCAATACAGCAAGTGAGGTGCTGAAATTTGGTGTTAGCAATCCTACCACAACACCTACCCTTACCTTGAGTGGTAAATATGCTGCCAATCAACTTTATAAAACGGTGACCACCGATGAGAACGGGCAACCCATCCAAGAGTTCAAAGACAAAGAAGGAAAAGTACTGCTCAAACGCATCCATATTGTCAGTACAGGGAGCAATAATTCTAACGGAAATCACGATACTTATTATGTCTATGATGTGTATGGGAATCTGACTTTTGTGTTACCTCCTCTATTGATAAAAAATGCCAACAATAGCAGCACGGCATCTTCGTACATCAACCGATTGAATGAATTAGGTTATCAATACAAATACGATGACAAAAACCGTTTGGTCGAGAAAAAACTACCTGGTAAAGGATGGGAGTATATGGTCTATGACAACCAAGACCGATTGGTGGGCACACAAGATGCCAACCAAAGAACCGAAGGGGTTTGGCTGTTTACCAAATACGATAAGTTTGGTAGAATTGCCGTTACGGGTAAGGCATGGGATCCAGGCACACGAACTGATGTTCAAAATTACATCAACCAATTAGGCAGCAACAACGTCTCAAGGGGGTCTGGATATCAACAAGATAATATTCAAATTTATTACAATACAGACGGTTTTGGAGCAAATAATCATGTTCTAAGCGTTCATTATTACGACGATTATCCGAGCTATCCTTTGGGTGTAAACACCACTGCCGATGTACAAGGGCATGCGTTGGCAAAGGGTACAAAACTCAAAGGATTACCAACTCTTACCGTGACCCGTAGTTTAGATACCTGGGAAAACAACACATGGAATTTTGAATATGCCTATACCCTGTACGATGCCCAATACCTCTATGTCGTTAAAAGCCACAAGGTAAACTATTTGGGCGGTCATACCATTGTCGAAAACCAATTAGACTTCAGAGGTAAACCTCTCCAAACCATTACCAAACACAAACGAAAAAGCACAGATACCGAAATCACGGTCAAAAAAACCTTTAGCTACGATCATTTCGAACGATTGAAAAATCAGACCCATCAAGTAAACAACGGTAAGGTCGAAGTCATTGCGCAAAACACCTACAATGCGATTGGACAACTCAGTCAGAAAAAAGTGGGCAACAGTACATCAACGCCTTACCAAACGGTAGATTATACCTATAACATCAGAGGTTGGTTAACCGACATCAACAATATTACAGAAAACCAAACAGGCACATACAAAGATTTGTTTGCCTTCAAAATTGGGTATGATAAAAAAGACCTTTATACGGATGAATCTTATGGTAAGAAGTTTCTCTACAACGGAAACATTTCCGAAACCAGATGGAAATCAGCCAACAATCCAACGGTGAGAAGCTATGATTATGCTTACGATGGACTCAACCGATTATTGGATGTTGCTTACACCAAAGGAAATTACCAAGTGGTAAATGCCTATAACGAGAGATTGCAATATGACCACAACGGTAACATCAAAAGCGTCTTACGTTCTGGCAATCAAGATCTTAACAATAACACGGTTTACATTGATGATTTGGAATATACCTATCAAGCCAACTCCAACAAATTGCTGAAAGTAAAAGACCAAGTCTCGCATGCAAGCGGTTTCAAAGACGGAACAAACACGGGGAATGATTATGCTTACGATGAAAACGGAAATTTAACAAAAGATTTCAACAAAGGAATTTCCGAAATAAAATACAATCACCTAAATTTACCTACAGAAGTTATTTGGAACAGCAACAAAAGGATACATTACGCCTACGATGCAAACGGTGTAAAGCTAAGAAAAATAGTTATAGATGGTACCAAAGTGACCACCACAGATTATTTAGGTGGATTTCAATACAAAAACAATGATTTACAATTTTTCCCAACATCGGAAGGGTATGTAAATGTGGTGACCAATAAAGTTAGTGGCGGCAGAACTTATAATTATGTTTACAATTACACGGATCATTTGGGTAACGTAAGATTGAGTTATGCTTGGGATGACACCGAAAACAAATTAAAAATATTGGAAGAAACCGAGGAACGAGGTTCGCCGAATTCCAATAAAAAATAAAGTGATATGAGGCAAAACCACACAGCTACGCTGGCAAGTTTCGATTTGGAAATTCTCAATTTCCAAAATCTCACTCGTCCTTTTGGTTTGAAACATACAGGTTACAATGATTTGACCTTGGGTGTAGAAATTGTAAATAGTAGTGATGTTCGTGTGGGTATAGGTGTAATAAATATGCAAACCTCGGGTAGTGATAGTTATAAGTATAAATACAATGGAAAAGAACTTCAAGATGAGTTGGGATTAGATTGGTATGATTACGGCGCAAGGAATTATGACCCTGCTATTGGTAGATGGGTCGTTGTGGATCCGTTGACGGAGAAGTATTTAATGGATTCTCCTTATTCGTATGCTGTTAATAATCCAGTTTACTTTATAGATCCTGACGGTAAGCAAATTGCTGGTCCTGGTGATGGGACTGGCACAGAGGAAGATCCTATAGAACTTCATGAAGCACTAGTTTTGGGGTCAAAATCTAAAAGCTCTAGCTTTTTTCCAATCAGCATTAATATTCCTCAAATTGATATAAAATCTGCTTTTTTTGGTAACCATGTCGATGGTGCTTATAAACGTATACTATCTACAGAAGATGGTAGAGAAAAATATGGTAAAATGCAGAAAGCTAAAAGAGATGGAGAAAAAGCTGTAGTAGCTTTCTTTGGAGTAATGGCTGCACCTGCGGTATTAGGAGAAGTTGTTGTCTACGGATCTATTAAAGTTGTTGCTGCAAAAGCGATTGTCAGTACAACTGCACAAATTGCAATAAATCAAGATGTGGATGCCATAGATGTAATCGCAGATTCTTTTCTTATACCAGGAGTGTCAGGGGCTGTTGGTGGGGCTGTAGATTTTAAAGCTTCTGAAATGCAATTTAAATTCAACACAGATACTAATACCATCATTATCAATAGTGGAACAAGTTTAATTTCAGGAGGTATGGGTTCAAGATTTAATTCGGCTGTATCTCAAATGCCAACTACAACACAAGCAGCTACTGAAGCAATGATCAGTTTACCAACTGCAATAATAGAACAACAAGCTAATAAATCATATAATGAATATCGAAATAAATAAAACTAAACTATTTATAAGTATTTTTATAAGCATATTTATATCTTATTTTATAGTTGGATATATCTATAGAACAAATTTTAAAACAAAGTATAAATATTCTATAGCAACTTTAACTAAAGTTGAATATGTAGGGAGAAGTGCTACTAATAGAGCTATGTTTACTTACAATTATAACTCCGAAATAAACATTGGCAGATATAATTTTCCAAATGATAGCTCAAGGTACTACGAATCACAAGTAGGAAATAAATTTTTAGTAAAAATGAGTGATAAACATTGGGTTAATAGAATATTTTTCACTTATAAATTATATGCTAATAAACCTGTTCCAGATAGTATAAAAGAAGCTCCATCAGAAGGGTGGAAAGAATTACCTACTTGGGCAAAATAAATAAATTCACAATACCACAAAAGGCAAATGTTTGTTTGCCTTTTGTAATTTCATAAGGTTGCCACATTTTTATTAAAGAAATCCTTAAATTTTTTCTTAGTCAGCATAGTTTCACTCATACCAAAAACAATCGTTTTGTCTTTTTCTTCAAGCTCAGAAATAAGTCAAACCTGTTCGTTTGCAGTTTTATCTTCAAGCGTTATTTCTGTAGGAACTTCATTACCCATGTGTACAATTTGGTCAATCGTAATTCCATAAAATTTAGCAAGTTTATCTAACAAATCAACAGCGAGGGATTTACCGATGGCACGAACGCCGGTGATGACTATACGTACGATGAAAACGATTTTCGAGAAAAAGTTTTAATAAAAGTTTTTAGAAGAAACCGAACGAAGTTCTTTAACAAAAGATATCAACAAAGGAATTTCCGAAATAAAATACAATCACCTAAATTTACCTACAGAAGTTATTTGGAACAGCAACAAAAGGATACATTACGCCTACGATGCAAGCGGTGTAAAGTTGAGAAAAATTGTAACCGATGGTACCAAAGTGACCACCACAGATTATTTAGGTGGATTTCAATACAAAAACAATGATTTACAATTTTTCCCAACATCGGAAGGCTATGTAAATGTGGTGACCAATAAAGTTAGTGGCGGCAGAACTTATAATTATGTTTACAATTACACCGATCACTTAGGGAACGTGCGGGTAAGCTACGCTTGGGATGATACCGAAAGTAAACTAAAAGTAATAGAAGAAACCGAGGAACGAGGTTCGCCGAATACCAATAAAAAATAAAGTGATATGAGGCAAAACCACACAGCTACGCTGGCAAGTTTCGATTTGGAAATTCTCAATTTCCAAAATCTCACTCGTCCTTTTGGATTGAAACACAGAGGTTATACCGATTTGGTACAAGTGCCTGTGGAAATAGGTGTGGGTGTGGGAGTTGAACCTGGAGGAATAGGTGTTATATCTACCGACTATTCGGGGTCTCATTCTTATAATTATAAGTACAATGGTAAAGAATTACAAGAGGAATTCAACATCAACTTATACGACTATGGTGCAAGAAATTATGACCCTGCTATTGGTAGATGGATGAATGTAGATCCGTTGGCGGAACAAATGAGACGCCACTCTCCTTACAACTACGCTTTTAATAATCCTGTTTTCTTCATAGATCCCGATGGGATGATGGCGGAACCGCCAAGAGATTTTAATGGTAATTTGTGGATTGATACTTCTGGTATTTATATGAAGTATGCTAATAATATTGATAATTCATATGTAAATATTGTTGGAGATACTTCACAAGTTTATGATACTACAACAGAAGATTATTATAAAGAAGCATTAATAGGCGATGCTGCTACAGAAAGTGGTGCTAGCTATGCATGGAATAGTGACTTAAGAAGAAATCTTACAGGAGATAAATTTGGTTGTTCTATAGGTGTTGATGGTACAGCAGTTGTTGGATCATCTTTTTCAATAAGTTTTGATTGGATAACTAAAGGTTCCGACAAATCATTTTTCCCCTATCTAGGAATCAATACTTCAGCAAATATAGTTGATGGTGTAAACGGTTCAGTAGATTTAACTTTTTCAAAAGCAAGGCACTCAGGAGGAGTTAATGATGTAAGAGCATCTTCATTACCTGGTCCAGAATATGGAGTTAGTATTGGTGGAAAAATAATTGTAGGAGGAGATATTGGCTATTCATACTCTAATGATGGTAAATATGGGTGGCATCAAGTGAACGCAGGGGTAGGATTAGGTTTAGAAGTTGGAGCTACAGCAGCAAATATCAAAGGATTTGTTAATTATAATTGGTTAAATATCCATACAGGAACTGGGAAAATAAATTATTCTGATGCTTTAAAAAAATAATAAATGAAAAAGACGACTATATCATTTTTTCTAATTTCTAGTATTATACTTTCAATATTTACTATAGATCGTTATTTTAATAATGAAGAGGAAAATATTGCAGGAATTATTTTTCAAATAAAAGAAGGAAGAGGAGGAAATCACTATTATTATGATAAGAATAAATATTTTACAGATGACGAATATTTTGAAAATAGATATTCACATTATTTAGAAATAGGAGATTCTGTTTTCAAAGAAAAAAAAAGTGAAGAATTAAAAATATATAAAAAACAGAAGAATAAATATATTTATGAAAAATCATTTTTTTATAAACTATAAAGAAATAGGGTAGTGTTCCAAATGTGTTGTTAAAAAACCCAACATTCAAAATACAATAAAAGGCAAACGAGGTTGGTAGTATCCCACTAACTTTTTATTATTTTTAAACATTATACAGTTATGATTAACAAAGAAGATTTATTAAACAACAAGGATTTTTTCAAATCCTTTAAGAATGGAGATGATTTAACATCTTTCTTCAAATAACTCCACAAGAAGGCCGTAGAACACATGCTTGATGCCGAACTGGATAGCCATCTGGACAACGAAAAACATGATAAAAGCATCGATGGTAATTATCGAAACGGACATGGAACCAAAAAGATAAAATCCTCATTCGGTGAATCCGAGATAAAAGTTCCAAGAGATCGTGAAGGTAGTTTTGAGCCTGCATTGGTTCCGAAAAGGCACAACATCATTGATGGTTTAGAAAACATCATCATCTCGTTTTATGCCAAAGGAATGAGTGTTTCGGACATTGAAGAGCAGATTAAAGAAATGTATGATTTTGATGTTTCCACTTCGACAATTTCCAGAATAACAAACGCAGTAGCCAGTGAAGTTGTAGCTTGGTAGAATCGACCGTTAGACGATGTTTATCTGATTGTTTGGATGGATAGAAAAGAGTTTTCTGCCGATATGAAACATATTTATACTGCACCCAACAAAGACGCTGCCAAAGCCGCTTTAGAAGATTTTGCCACAAAATGGGAAGGGAAATATCTTTACGCAATCCAATCCTGGAGAAACAACTAGGACGAATTAACTGTGTTTTTTGACTTCCCAATGGAAATCCGTAAAATCATTTATACGACTAATCTCATTGAAAATCTGAACGGAAAAATCAGAAAATATACCAAAAACAAAATGTCTTTTCCTACTGACGATGCGGTATTGAAGTCTGTTTATTTAGCACTCAAGGAATCAACTAAAAAATGGACAATGCCTATTCATAATTGGGGTATTGTTCTTAACCAATTTATGCTTATTTTTGAAAAAAGGCTCAGATTATAAAATCTAAGCCCAACTTTTTAACTTACACACTTTATAGGATAGTGTCAAAATTATCTAACTCACAAATAATTCTTCTATTTGTGAGTTAGATTTAAAGGAGTGGTAAAATTATATTTATTCACTGTCTGAAAATAGGGAAGGCTACAAAAATGGGGAAGTTTACCAAAACACTTCCTCTTCTAGTTTTTTCCGTGTTTTTTTGCTTTTTAATATCTTTTGATTAACAACATATTCATATACTTTTTTAAATCTTTGTGACTCATCATTATTTATACCATAATATTCATTTTTAGACATTTTATAAATAGAGGTTGAATCTTTATGATTTAATATGATATACCTTATGAATGGATTACCTGAATAAGCTTGTTGATTATTTTTTTTTGGAGATAAATTGCCTAAATCCGAGAGAGAAAAAATACACTATCTAACTCTTTAAAATCAGAACATTCCAAAAAAATATAAATAGAATCTTCATTTTGTTTTTCCATATTGAAATAATATAGATAGCCAGTTAAAGAACTAATATTGATAGCTAAGACTATCGCCAATCACAAAATCATAAACAGTTGTACATTTCTCTCTTTTACAAGAAATAAAAATGATTAAAAAACTTAATATAACGAATCTTTTCATAATCCAAATATTCTGTATAAAAGTCGTTTATTATTAATAAAACCTAGCTCTTGTCGTGAATCACCCATTATTATACCCATCATATATCCTCTCATTTCCATAAGATGATCTACGATTTGTTCGTGCTGAGGATGATTTTTATAATTTTGATAAATTTTAGTGTAGTAACCCGAATTGTAATCTCTAACGTGTTGTATTTCGTGCATCATTGTTACTGCTACACGAAATAAGTTTTGAAAAGCATTTTTTTAGAGATTAGATCTTAAATAAAAGTAAATAATGACCATGATTGGTAAAGTAATTATTAAGAAAAAAGGAATTTTCCCCATATCTGCTATATTGCTTATAATACTTTTGCAAAAATAATGTTACTCTATTTCCGTTAGTATTATTGCAATGAGAATAGCAACAGGGTATCCCATAGCACCTGCTGTTGGTAAATATTCTATCCCCTCATATTGTTTATATTTTACAACCATCTTATACATTTTATATGCTACAAAATCAAAAATTACCAACATGTTACTACTATTAAACTATTATTTTTACAACAAAAATCATTAAAGCACAATTAAACATTAGAAAGATATAATATACTATAAAATTTGGGATTCTATCTAAAATTTGGAGGATCTTACTCTTAGCTATTTTATCTTCTATTTTGTAGAGATTTGCTCTTAAATAGTAGTAGATAAGAACCATAAGAGGTAATGTTATAATTATAAAAGCAGGGATTTTACCTAAATCCACTATTTTACTAACAATACTTTTATCAGAAAAATATTGCTCTATTTTTGTTACAATCAACATGATTAGTGGTATAATCGCAAATCCCATAGCACCTGCGGTTGGTAAATATTCTATCCCCTCATATTGTTTATATTTTACGACCCATTTATAAACCTTATAGGCTACAAAATCAAAAACTATCATCATTTATCAAAATTATTTTCTACATAATTATACAAATAATTACCCATAGTTGCTTCTGCTATGGACAATCCCAAACCACAAACAGGACACGCTACAGAAACTCCTACTATAATACCATTGACTGCAAGACGTGTCATTCCTGTATAAACATTGCCATTGTTAAAATCATTATAAATGGTAGCGACTGTTACACCATAACCAACAACAGTTAGCCCCCTACTAATTAATTTAATATTACGGTATGTTGTACCGTTAAGTTCTCGAATACTTAACTTACCTTTTTGTAATTTCGATTTTCCATCTGTTAGATAAATCCCTTCTCTTTTTTCTACTGCTTTTTGTAATTGCCTACCACTTTCGCTTATTAGAGATCCTGTTATAGTTGAACCTTTTACAAAGTTAGAATTAACAAATTTATCTAACGATCCTTCCCATAAAAAACTTGTAGCCTCTTCTAATTTACTTTCTAATTGGCTTAGTGCTGTAATAACAATTTCCTCTAATTCGACAAATCCTTCAAATGGGGGTATATCATTTTCTGTTGAACTAGTATTACTTCCTTTTTTATTATTACTACCTCCTTTATTGTCATTTTTTTTAGAATTATTCCCATTCCCACTACTTGTATCACCAGAGGCAGACCAGTATTCTATTTTAGATACTTGTCCTAACTGTCCTAAAGTAACACCAAAAGCTATTTTGGTATCTCCTATATTACTCTCATCACCACCTCCTTGTGAATCCGCCCCACTCGGGTCTGCCCAATAGACAGGGTTGTTGTCAAAAGCATTGTAAGGCGACATATTATGATGCACCACAGGGTCATGCACCATCCACCGAGCAATTGTAGGGTCGTACATACGCATATCCATGGCGTACCAATCTAAACCAAGGTCATCTTCTAACTCTTTACCATTGTATTTATAATTATAAGAACGAGACCCCGAATAGTCGGTAGATATAACACCTATGCCTCCAGGTTCAACTCCTACACCCACACCTATTTCCACAGGTACTTGTACCAAATCGGTATAACCTCTGTGTTTCAATCCAAAAGGGTAGTAGTGGTTCTCTTCTAGAATTTCTAATTTTCCCCTTTCATCCCAAGCGTAACTCACCCGTACATTCCCTAAGTGATCTGCATAGTTATACACATAATGAAAGGTTTTGTTGTCATTCAATAAATTGCCTAAAACATTCACATACCCCTCTGCATGAGGAAAGAATTGTAGTTTGTTTTGTTCATACTGAAACCCACCTATATATTCTGTGGTAGTAGTTTTACTTCCCTCAGTTACCGTTTTATTTAGTTTACTACCACTGGCATCATAGGTGTACACGATTTTGTTACCATTTGTCCAAAGAACTTCTGTAGGTAAATTTAAGTGATTGTATTTGATTTCGGAAATGTTTTTGTTTAAATCTTGTATTAAAGAACTTCGTTCGGTTTCTTCTAAAAACTTTTATTAAAACTTTTTCTCGAAAATCGTTTTCATCGTACGTATAGTCATCACCGGCGTTCGTGCCATCGGTAAATCCCTCGCTGTTGATTTGTTAGATAAACTCGCTAAATTTTATGGAATTACGATTGACCAAATTGTACACATGGGTAATGAAGTTCCTACAGAAATAACGCTTGAAGATAAAACTGCAAACGAACAGGTTTGACTTATTTCTGAGCTTGAAGAAAAAGACAAAACGATTGTTTTTGGTATGATTGAAACTATGCTGACTAAGAAAAAATTTAAAGACTTCTTTCAGAAAAATGTAGCAACACTATAAATATAAAAATGCCCGCTAGGAGGCGGACATTTTTCTGATGTAAACTTGTACCTTATTTTGATATTTTTCGTTTAATATACTTCCAAGGAAGTAGTAGTAATATAAAAGCTATTCCTGATATTGTAACACGAGATATTTCAGCTTGATTTCTATTGAGTAGATGAAAATAATCGTATTTATAGTTATAATAAATTTTAATTTTATCTCCAATAGAATAATTGATACACTCTTTTTCTGGCAAATTAACCGTATATGTTTTCCCTTTTTTTTCCACTTGTATAAAGGAGTTTATGCGAGGTGCTGCACTACAGCGCTTTTGTGTAATGACATGATGCTCAATTATAAAATTCTTTTCAGTGTTATTATTTTGGATGAAAAAAAATAAAGCATATATGAAAAAGCCCATTGCTACAAGTAAATAAAACCATTGGTTTTTATAATAATAATCACGCATACCTTATAAATTTACTCAACCCCAATTACTTCTAATTCACCTGTAGTAATAGTTCCTTTTGGTTTGTCTTCAGCCGGTGCAGAGTCTTTTTTAAATAATGAATCTGTCAAAGCACTTGTTCCCCCAGCTTTAAAAGCATCGTTTACAGTTTTCACGCCTTGGTAAGCATTTTTATAACTGTCATGTTCTTTCTTAGCTTCCTGATATTTGTTTTTATTTCTTTGCCTTGTCTTTTTACTTCTGTTTTTATCCGCCATTCGTTTTTGTACTTGTTCATTTTATTGGCACTGACATTCATCTTCCTCATTAATTAATTTTCCAATTTATCCACATATTTCATTGGAATTATTTTTCCAACCCCAGCTTCTATCAACCCTCCTGTCAAAGACTTCCAAAAATCATAATCGCCTTCTTTAAGCTGGTCTGTCATTGCATTCTCAACAGTATTTACAAGTACATCAACTCCGTAATTATCATTTCGACAAATATTTTTTTGCCAAAGAATAACATCATACGCATATTCTTGTGCCTGCAAAAACGTACCAACAGAGAAAAGAAGTAGAAATATTCTTTTCATCAAAAATAGATTTTAGTGTTAATTTGCGTTAAAATTATTAAGTTTTTCTTAAATAAAAAACTATTGTCAAATTTATTTACATGTAATTAATATTGTGTAGCTTATTGTTTTAGACAATACATCCATTAGTTTCCAAATTTCCTTTGCCAATTTCAAAAATTCATTTCACAATCGCCACAATTCATTTAGTTTCTTGCAGCTGGATTGTGGCTTTTCATTTTGATATCCGCACTTTTCTACAACACAGTGCTAAAATTCTGTTCCGACATTTTATCACAGCGTTGTTTGACTATTGCATAAAATTAAAATATTAAAAAAGTTAAAAACTGCACATGTAGTTTTTAGTCCAGATTGATAGTAATTAGTTTTACCACAGCTTGTTATCTTGTTTTAAGGCATTCCATTTGTCAAATTTGTTTTAGACTTTAAAACTAAGCAATATGGAAGAAAATCAAAACACCAACAACATGGTAAACAACCAAGAATTTGACCAGTTAAAATATTTAAAAGACCAATTAAAATATTGAGGGTTTGGAGAAGATGAAAAACTTCATCACGATTTAGAAGCTGGGATCAACTCAACAGATCAAAAGTTTGAAATTCAAACTAAATCAGACAAAGCGTTGCCTTGGAATATGGTCGATTTTACGTTGAAATTTAGCAAATCAGAACAGGGCGGAGTTTTTTTTTAATTCTAACGAAGCAAAACTACACAATCAAAAAGGGGAAGAGGTAACGCAGAATTTCAAAGTCAGCAAAGAAAACACTTTTACGGCAAAAGAAGCAGTTAATCTACTAGAAGGTAGGTCAGTTAAAATAGAATTTGTCAACCCTAAAACAGAACTGAAAGAAGATGCATTTGTAAAGTTGAATCTCAAAGAAGAAAAAAATGAATTTGGGAATTATAACTATCAAACATTTTATAAAAATTACGGAGTCGATACTCAAAAAATTGTAGAAAATTCAAATTTGATTTTTGATAAACCCGAATGGAAAGATGATGCAATCAAATCGCTTGAAAAAGGAAATATTGTCAAAGTGAAGTTTGAATTGGATGATAATGTAATCGAAGGTAAAGCATTTCTGAACCCTCAATACAAAACGCTTAATTTATATGATGCAGATATGAATCGTATCAACACAAATAAACCCATTCAAGGATTAGAACAAGACAACGGACAGGATAAAGCCAATGTCAGACAACAAAGTGCTTCAAGAGGCATCTAAAACTTTATAAACGGCACTACTCGAAAGTTGCCGTTTTTTTTAATCAATCAAATAAATATGAAAAAGCTAATTTTAATACCTGTTTTTCTTTCTGCATTAATTTCTTGTGACAACAAAATAAAATCATCCAAAGGCGGAATAGACATGATTTCAAACGTCTATTTTAACGCTTCAAAAGGTTTGGATGAAATTCAAACATATTATGTTACAAAAATCAATTATTCGAATGATTCCATTTTAGAATTGATTCCAGACATTAATTTTCCATCAATCAATATTGAAAGTAATTTTATTTTAGATACCGCTTATTATCCAATAAGTACCAATGCTGAACAAACCTTAATCTCAGATTTATTAGAAAGCAAAGCTTATTCGGTTTTTCAAAAAGAAAATGGTGCTATTTATACCAATGAAGAAATTCCGAATTACGACCATAGAAGACCTTTACCTGATACTATTCTTTTCAAAAAAAAATACAAACGATTCGAGATAAATTCTCCCGATTTGTACTCACGTTTTTACATCTATCAAACCGATACAATTTTGCCTTATTCGCTGTACAAACATGTTGAAAAAGATTATGAAGGTCGATTAGAAAGAATTGACACCTATAATAAAAACACAGATGTATTTGTCACTCTTCAGATAATTCCAAGAAAGAATTGGGATGATGAAGCCGAAGAATTTTTCAATTACAACGATTATGCAAAAAAAGTAAAATAAAACATGAACCATTCATACACGAAAGAAGAAGTCGACCGAATTTCAAACAGTGTTTCTGTCTTAGATCACTTCTTATATCTTGAACAAAAAGGAAAAGTAAAATTTGAAACCAAAAAAGGAAGGGATTTCTTTTTTAAAGCCAATGAAAGTAAATATTCTGTTAACGATAATGGTTTTTTTAGTTTTCAAAATAACGAAGGTGGAAATCTTTTCAACCAATTTTGCTTTGTATGGTGATATGAGTTGGCGTGTAATGACGATTTTATCTAATTATACACCCGAAATTGAAGTGTATTCTATTGATGAAATATTTTTAAAATTCAATGGATTTGAAAACTATAATTTGAAAGAATATGGTCTAAAAATGAAAGCCGATGTACTAAAAAAAACGTTGATTCCTGTATCGGTAGGTTTTGGACCCAATAAAACATTGGCAAAAGTAGCCAATCGTATTGCCAAAAAATTTTCCCAAGAATTAGATGGTGTATATAGTATTGATTCAGATGAAAAAAGAATCAAAGCACTCAAATGGTTAAAAATCGGTGATGTTTGGGGTATTGGAAGACAACATCGTACACGATTAGAAAACATAGGTGTGAAAACTGCATTTGATTTCAAACAACTTCCCGATTCTTTTATTCAAACCGAAATGAGTATCGTAGGATTAAGAATAAAAAAAGAACTTTTAGGGCTTGAATGTCTTGAACTAGAAGCGGTACAAAAGAAAAAAAACATTGCTACAACCCGAAGTTTTGATAAAAGTTTTATTAAAAAATCTGAACTAAATGAAAGGATAAGTACGTTTTCAAGTCGATGTGCCGAAAAGTTAAGAAATCAACAATCATATTGTCAGCAAATAACGGTTTTCATTAGAACTAATTTTTTCACTCAACATAAACCGCAGTATAACAATTCAATCACAATAGATTTACCCGAACCTACAAATTCAAGTATAACACTATCTAAAACAGCAACATATGCTTTAAATTTAATTTATAGAGAGGGTTATGAATATTAAAAAGCAGGTGTAATTTTGGGTAAAATATCACCCGAACCATTCAAGCAATTAAATTTATTTTATAAGGAAGATGAAAAACATAAAGCCTTGATGAAAACAATGGATAAATTGAACCGATCTTTGCCTAATCCCGTTGTAAAATTGGGAAGTCAAGATTTTGGCAGACGAGAAAAAATGAAGCAAGAACACTTATCTCCTCGATATACAACGAATTGGAACGAACTTTTAGAAATAGAATGATGAAGATAACTAAGTTAGATACCAAACTAAAATTTGAAGATTTGGAATTATTAGACATCAAAAATGATGGCGAAATATTTTATGTCGAAATTCACGAAAGTGTAGAGAATGGTTTTCCCTCTCCTGCTTCGGATTTTGTGGGTGAAAAATTAAGTTTAGACGAACGATTTCTAAGCAAACCCGAATGTACTTACATTGCAAAAGCGAAAGGAAATTCAAATTATCCAACAATCGTTACAGGAGATTTATTAATCATTCGATCAGATCTTAATATTGACCACGATGAATTAGGGGTGTTTTCTGTAAATAATTCAAAATTCACCACCAGAAGATTAGACTTGAAATCCAATTCTTTAATTTCAGACAATAAGGATTTCCCAAAAATTCAACTTTCAGATGAAGACACAGTTGTTTCTCTAGGTAAGTGGGTTGCCATTGTAAGAAACGATTTGAGAAGGTTGTAAATTACAATGATCTAAAGAGTAATTGAAGCTAAAATTTTTCAATATTTCGGTTATAAAGAATTTAATTAATTTGAGGTTTATTACATAAAAAAAAGGGACTAACATAATGATTTAGTCCCTTTTTTAGTCCATTAAATCAATAATCTATCGATTATCAATTATTTTGTAGCGAAGAGCAGAATCGAACTGCCGACCTCAGGGTTATGAATCCTGCGCTCTAACCATCTGAGCTACCTCGCCGTTTGGAGTGCAAATATAAAAACTTATTTTGAACTAATACAAGAAAAAAATTAAAAAAAATCGTCCAATTTCGTAACGTAAATCTAACCAATTGATAACTGGACAATTATTACAATAAAAAATGCCCAAAGCAAAAGTAATACTTCTTGCCAGGGCATATCAATACTGTAACTCGAGCCTTATGAAGCTCATTTTTATTCCAACGCCTTTTTTATTCGTTTCATCGCTTCTTCTAATTCATCAAGAGCTGCCGCATACGAAATGCGTATGCAATTGGGCGAACCAAAAGACGTCCCAGAAACCACCGCAACCAATGCTTTCTCGAGCAAATACATGGCAACATCATCGGCATTGTGCAACGTAATCCCTTGAAAGGTTTTACCAAAAAGCGCCGAAACATCAGGAAACAAATAAAATGCTCCTTGGGGCTCATTCACCTTGAAACCGGCTATTTCATTTGCCCATTGAATCATCTTTGCCCGACGCTCTGCAAAAGCATCCACCATATAACGAATTTCTTTGGGGTCTGCCAACAAGGCTGTAATGGCAGCTCGCTGTGCGATTGAGTTGGCCCCAGAGGTAACCTGCCCTTGTAAAGTCTCGCATGCTTTGGCAATCCATTCTGGCGCTCCAATAAATCCGATTCGCCAACCCGTCATCGCAAATCCTTTGGCCAATCCGTTTACGGTTACCGTTTGGTCGTAAACTTCTGGAAAAGATGCCATGCTGGCAATCTTATCTCCGTAGACAATATGTTCATAAATTTCGTCTGAAATGATGACAATATTTTTGTGTTTTGCCAACACCTGCGCAATTGCTTTCAGCTCCTCGGCAGTATACACGCTCCCCGAAGGATTGCAGGGCGAACTGAAAATTATCGCCTTGGTTTTTGGTGTAATTGCTGCCTCGATTTGACTTGCCGTAACCTTGAAATCGTTCTCGATTGTGGTATTGATGAAAACCGGAACGCCCTCAGACAACTCGATAATATCAGAATAACTCACCCAATAAGGCGTAGGCACCAATACCTCATCGCCTTTCGATACAATCGATTGCAACACATTATAGATCGACTGCTTTGCCCCTGTAGAAACCACAATTTGCGAGGGTTTGTAATCGATATGATTATCGCGTCTGAATTTTGTTGCAATGGCTTCTCGCAACTCTTGATAACCTGCAATTGGCGTGTATGCCGACCAATTTTCGTCGATTGCCTTTTTGGCTGCTTCTTTTATAAAATCTGGTGTATTGAAATCTGGTTCGCCAATACTTAGGCTGATGATGTCTAAACCTTGAGACTTCAATTCACGAGCTTTTTGCGTCATTGCAATGGTTGCCGAAGGCTTCAAGTTTTTCAAACGATTCGATAATTGTTCCATGTGTGTAGTTGCATATTTCTTGCGAAGATAGGAATTTGTGTATTTTTATGCGAGGATTTTAGTTTTTTATCCCTTATCTAAATTTAATTAAAAATTTATCGACGGCAATGCGCCTACTTCTTTCAAGATTTAGTACTTTTATATAAAACGTAAAAAAACAAAACGAACATGGAAGAAATGGAACAACCAATCGATGTGCAAATCACCTTCAAAGGAGAAGAGGTAAGAACCAAAGGTATTTTTACACGAGTAGGAGCCTTTGCTCATGACTTTAGCTTGCCAGATAGCAACGGAAAAATGATTTCGCTGTCTGATTTCAAAGGTAAAAAAGTAGTGCTGAACATATTTCCGAAAATCAACACGCCTGTTTGTGCGGCATCTGTACGAAAATTCAACGAAGAAGCAACGAAACTAACCGATACTGTTGTCATCAACATTTCGAAAGACTCGCAAGAAGAAATTGCAAATTTCTGTGCCGCAGAAGGCATCGATAATGTCTATACGCTTTCTGCTGCGAATGATAACGATTTCGAGCTGAACTATGGTGTGGGCATAACCACCGAACCGTTAGAAGGTTTGTTTGCCCGCGTGGTGATTGTGCTCAACCGTCGACACGAAATTTTTCATCAAGAGGTGGTACCAAAAATAGAGCAAGAACCCGATTATGAGAAAGCTTTAGCGGTTTTAAAGGAAATTGAATAAGCTAAAAAACTTAAAAGCCCTTTCGAGTTCGAAAGGGCTTTTACACTATTTATATTATCTATAATCTATCATCTTGGTTTTACCGCTCTGTTTTTTTCTTTCAAAGCTTTCAGTTTTTTCAACTGTTCGTCGGTAAGAATTTTCTTTATCTCAGCTTTCTCTTTTGCACGAATATCGTCCATTCTTTTTCTCAACTCCATCTTATCATTCGCATAAGAATCATGCACCGCTTGTATTTTCGCAACTTGATCATCTGTCAATCTCAGCTCTTTTTTCATTCGCTCTAGAACGTTCTTTCCGTGGTCGTTGTGCTGCGCCTTCAAAGAAACACTTCCGATCGCAAACCCCAACACCAAAATTACTTTTCCTATCGTTTTCATATTCACTTATTTTATGTGTTCGTATACATTAGACATTTTGCCACTCGAAAGGTTTAATTTATAAAAAATTATTTTTAATGTGGTTAAACCTTTATTGCTTTTCATTGTCTAAAAGATTCAAGATAAATATAACAGAAATGAGTTTGAAAAATTTAGGTTTAATGATTTTGAGTCTTTTCACAATTAATGTACTGGCTCAGAATGACATAAAAGTAACCGGACAAGTTACCGACTCGGAAAGTGAGCAAGCCATACAATATGCTTCAGTAATGGTAGAAAACGACACCGACGGCTTCATAGGCGAAGCTATCACAGATGAAAATGGAAATTTTTCGATCGAAACGCCTAATGGCAATTTGGTTTTCATTTTCGAAGCATTGGGCTATACCTCTGCCGAGAAGACCTTTAATATACAAGAGACGAATACCAATCTCGGAAAAATCGCACTCGAAAAAGAAGCCGTAATTGCCTTACTAGGAGCTACAATTGTTGCAGAAAAACCCATCTACAAAGTAGAGCTCGACAAAAAAGTTTACGACATGGCAAACGATCCCATGTCGCAAGGTTTATCGCTATCAGACGCTTTGTCTAATGTACCATCTGTAGAAGTGGATGCAGAAGGAAATGTTTCTTTGCGCGGAAACGAAAACGTGAAATTCTTGGTCGATGGGAAACCTTCTGGAATGCTCGGAATCTCTGACCCAGCCGAAGCACTAAAAAACATTCCGGCAGAGAACGTAGAGCGAATCGAGGTCATCACCAATCCGTCTTCTCGCTACGAAGCATCTGGATCGGCAGGAATCATCAATATTGTTTTGAAAAAAGGAGCCAATACAGGTTTCAACGGTTCTATTACCGCCAATGGCGGCATACCCGAAATGTTGGGTATCAATGCAAACCTGAATTATAAAACTAGAAAATTCAATTGGTTTACGAATTTGGGTTGGCGATATACAAATCGCGAAGGAGAAAACTCGGCATTCGAAACCTCTTATGTGCCAGGCGGAAACAACCGAGCAACCAACAGAAATAGCGAGCGAATCCGTAGAAATTACAACATCAGATTAGGAACAGAATATTATATCGACGATTTTAATACCATTGGCTTATCTGCCGGATATCGTTACAACAACGGAAATAATTACAGCTCGATCATTTACGAAAATTTCGATCAGCAAATGAATTTTCTATCGCGCGAAGGTCGTCATCAGTCGGAAAAGGAATTGGAAAATAACTTCGATTTGGACCTGAATTATAAACACGAATTCGACAAGAAAGGTCACGAATTTAGTTTTACTGGTCGTTTTTCTTATCAAAAAGAAGACGAAGACGGATTTATCTTTACCGATCGTTTGAACGGACTGAACGAACAAGAATTGAGCTTAGAAAAACAAACAACAGCGGTTTTCACTGCCGACTATGTAAGACCTATTGGCGAAAAAGGTAAGTTTGAAGCTGGACTTCGTTCAGATTTTGCCGACACCAAAACGGATAGTAAAAACCACATCATCAATACTGATGGTTCACTTACACCAAATGAGCGTTATTTTGCCAATGTCGATAATCAGCAAAATATTTTTGCGGCTTATACCCAATACGGTAACGCCATCGGAAATTTCCAATATTTCTTAGGTGCTCGGGTAGAGCATTCCGACATTAATATCGAAAATTTTACGCTAAATAATAAAATCAAAAAATCGTACACCGACTTCTTCCCTTCTGCTACGTTGAATTATTCGTTTACCGATAAGAATCAAATACAATTGAGCTATTCGCGAAGAATTCGCCGTCCGATGGGCTTTATGTTGATGCCGTTTTTCAACAGTACCGATGACCGAAACATCCGCTACGGAAATCCAGATCTGAATCCTACCTACACCAATTCATTAGAACTATCTTACATCACCAATATTGGTCGATTGATGATCACGCCGAGTATTTTTTACCAAAAAACAACCGATATGATCAATCAGTTTCAACGTAGAGGAAATGTTTTCAGCGGAGACAAAAATATGCCGACAACGCAATCGCCAAATCCAGAAACAGATTTCCAAAGCATCTACATTACAAGACCTGTAAATGCTGGCGAAGAAGACAAGTACGGTCTAGATCTTACTGCGACGTATCGACCATTCAGATGGTGGAATTTGATGATGAATGTGAATCTTTTTGGGTACAAAAGATCGGGAACTTGGACAGAGGTCAACAACGATTATGTAAACCCCAACACCTATCATCCTGCCCTTAACAACTTAGAGAGCATCACCGATTCTCAAGATTTTTCTGGGGACGGATTCAGCATGAGAGGGCGTTTATCTTCTAATTTCACATTGCCAAAAGATTTCAAAACGCAATTGGCTGTATCGTACAGAGGTCCAATGGAAACAAAACAACAAAAAATTGAAGATAATCTCTCGATGGATTTTTCTTTGTCGAAAGATATACTGAATGGTAACGGAACTATTTCGTTCAACATTCGAGATGTGTTCGACTCTAGAAAACGCGAAGTGACGACCTATTACCGAGACGACGCTGGGAATTTGACAAGCAGCAATTTCAACAGCATGCGTTGGTCTGTGCGATCTTTCAACCTGTCTTTTACTTACCGAATCAAAAGCACTCGAGATCATGACCAAAGACAGCGTCAAGACGGAGACGAAATGATGGGTGGAGAAGAGATGATGGCGGCATCTGCAGGCTAATCTGAATTCTGAACTTCATAAAAAAGAGGCTGTAGTTTGAAACAGCCTCTTTTTTTGTGGAGAATCTTTTCTTCTCCTTTATCGTTTATAACATTCGTCTTTAATCAAAATCTATTTCAATTCGATGCTCGATTGTCCAATTTTGAATCCGTTTTCGTAAACGTCAATTTCGTATTTTCCTTTCGGAAAATCATAATCGACCCAATCGAAACTTACGGTTTGTGCTTCTCCGCTTACATAATTTACCAACATCACGTCAGAATATTTCACCTCGTTGCCGTTGCGCAGTTTCAAATCGCCAAACTCTGCGTCTTTGAAAATCCCTAAAGAACCGTCTGGTTTGTGGATGGCGATATAAAGAGTCTTTTTGCCCGAAGCAACATTGTTGTTGTCCAAATCAAAGGTTACACGGACTTTGTCGATTCTTTTTGCACGCGTTGTTTCAACTTCCTTCCCGCTATTTTTTACCGACAAACCTTTGATGCTATAATTAGACAAAGACAAGGTCGAATTTACGCTTTCTTGATGTTTATCGAAGTTTTCTTGGCTGTTTTTTAGATTTTTTTCGACCGTTTGTTTCTCCACGATGATCGAATCTTTCTGAAGATTCAGTGCCAAATTAGAGGCATTCAACGCTTTGTTTTCGTAGATGAGCTTGGCAATTTGCTTTTTATAATCATTGATATCATCTTGCAACGAAATGATGAGCACTCGAGCACGATTGAGCTCGCCCTCCGAAATTTCTTTGTGGTTGAGAATGCTCTGAATTTGTTTTTGTTTTTCGAAAATCACCAAATCTCGCTCGTTGATGGTGGAGTCTTGTTTTTTCGCCACTTTTTTTACATCCTCATAATCAGACCGTAATACTCTCAATTCTTGTTTCAGAATCTCGCGACTGCGTTCAATATCATTGGCATCTATCGTCAGGGCAGTGCTATGGTTCTTATAATTGATGTTTTGGTAAATGATATACCCGATACTCATTAAAAGCAAAATAGACAAAACCCAAATGGCGATGTCTCTTTTACTCGTTTTGTTATGCTTCAAATTTTCTAAACTATTGTCCATTATAATCTTTAACGAAATTGTATTCGTTCAAAAAAATTAGTTCAATTCGCCTGCAAATTAAACACTTTTTATCTTATTAGTCCTGATTTGATATATTTTAGTTTTGATTTTTCGAGTTTTGATCACCCTTTTTTGAATGATTTTTTACATTTTCGACAATCTCGCCAATTGCATTTGCCAATGGTTTTTCGTCTTTCGACGTATCGGCGTTTGCTTCTTCTTTCAGCTTATCGTGAATGTAATCTTTGGTTTTCTGATACTGCTCTTTCGAAACTTCGCAAATGGTTTTGGTCTCTTCCTTTATTTCGTCTTTTACCTTTTCTACTCGCTCTTTCGTTTCATCGATCACCTCGATGGTTGTTTTGTCTAGACGATTCAGTGCTTTTTGCGAAAGGTTGATTCCTTCGATAGCAAGGTCGATTGCCAATTTCGATAATTCGAGGCGTAAGCCTTCCAAACGCTGCGATATATTGTTCGAATCTCCCGCTGCATCGCTGAGCAATTCTCTCCATCTTGATCTTAATCCCATTTTTAGTTTTTTTTGTAATTAATCAATTAATTTTGTACTTCAATAAAATTGTATGAAAGCCTATTTCAAAATTATTTCTTTACTTGTCTTGATGATTTTTTGGCAATGTAAAGATGCACCCTCAACTTTACTTCTTACAGAAAATATCGTACCAAATTCTGAACGTTACTTTTCTTATGCAAAGAAAAATCAAACCCTTGTGAGTGCACATCGTGGCGGAAGCGGTTTGCAACATTATCCAGAAAATGCAATCGAAACCATGGAGTACCTCTATGCCAAAGGCATTAGCATATTCGAGATTGATGTCGCCCTTACCCGAGATCGAAAAATGGTGTTGATGCACGATAATTCTTTGCAACGCACTACAACGGGTAGGCAAGACGTGAATCAGATTGATTTGCAGAAGCTGAAAACCTATTTTTTGGTTGATGATTTTGGGAATGAAACCAAATTCAAAGTTCCTACCCTAGCCGAAACCCTTGCATGGGCAAAAGGAAAAAATTTGTACTTCATGGTCGACATCAAAAACAATGTCGATTATAAAGAACTGATTGATCTGATCAGACAACACCAAATGGAAAATCAGTGTGTTTTGGTTTCTTACACCATTGGTCAGGCAAAAAAATTGCATCGATTGGCACCCGAAATGATGTTATCGGTCTCGATGCGAAACGAACGCGAAATGAAGGAACACATCCAATCAGAAATTCCTAAAAATCGCATGGTTGCATTTACAGGAACCCGATTATCAGACCCTAAATTGTATGAGGCTATACACCAACACAATATCATGGTGATCTTGGGAACATTGGGTAACTTGGACAAGCAAGCAGAGGCTCGTGGCGATCATTTGTACGTGCAGCATGCTCAGAAAGGAATCGATATTTTTGCAACCGATAGGCCGTTAGAAGTATTAAAATCAGTGAACAAATAATGATAAACAATCATATTTCTATAGAGGAAAGTCCGATATTTTCGACATTCATAAAAGATTATTTGGCGGGTAAAAAAGAACTCAAACCTTTCTACGCCGAATATCCTAACGAGCAGAATCTGTTGAATTTTGCAAAAACACGGTCGGCGCAATTTACGCATCGTTCTATATTACGATCGGTACTTCAAGCCCAATTGGGTACATCAACACCTTTTCCGAAACAAACACGAAACCTCGAAAAGCTCGAAGAACGAACCACGGTAACCATCACCACAGGGCACCAACTCAACTTGTTTACGGGACCGGTTTTCTTTTTTTACAAAATTTTGCAAACCATCAAAATGTGTGATGAATTGAACAATCGGCAAACTGATTATTTTTTTGTTCCCATCTATTGGATGGCAACGGAGGATCACGATTTCGATGAAATCAATCATTTTTATTACGACAATCGCAAATTGGTTTGGAATTGTACGCATGGTGGTGCTGTCGGAAAATTAAATTTGGACGGATTGGAAGAGGTTTTTGAATCATTTCTACATTTATTACCGAAAAGCGAACGTAAAAACGAGCTCGCAAAGCTGATTGAAAACAGTTATGCAAAGGCAAATAATCTCGCAGAAGCTACACGTATGTTGGTTCAGCAATTGTTTGGCGAATTCGGACTTCTCACGTTGGATGGAGATGATTTAGCACTGAAACGCTTGATGATTCCTGTATTCGAGAAAGAACTGACCCAGCGAATAAGTTTCGATGCAATTGAAGAAACGAATTCGAAATTAGAAGATTTGGGCTACAATGTTCAGGTGCATCCGCGAGAAATCAATTTATTTTATCTCACCGAAAACCACAGAGAAAGAATTGTTTTCGAGAATAATCGCTATCATATTTTGAACACCAATTGGGCTTTCGATCAAGAAGAAATCGTCAAAGAATTGTATGCGCATCCCGAACGCTTTTCGCCCAATGTGGTGTTGCGTCCAGTGTACCAAGAAACAATTTTGCCCAATGTTGCTTATATTGGTGGCGGAGGTGAAATCGCCTATTGGTTACAACTGAAATCGAATTTCGAAGCCTTTTCGATCGATTTCCCTTTGTTGTTTTTACGAAATTCGCTGTTGTACAAAACGATTAAACAACAACAAAAACAAGAAAAACTTCGACTTGACGATGCAGAACTTTTCAGACCTACAGATGAAATCATTAGAACCATGGTAAAAAAAGAGTCTGAACTTCTGAAAGAGCTCGAGCCGTATCATCAGCAATTGATTGAATGGTTTGATGAGATGGAAAACATTGCATCGAAAACCGATAAAACCTTTGCCAATATGGTGCAAGCCCAACGCGCAAAGCAATTGAAAGGAATGGAAAAACTGCAAAAACGATTGCTGAAAGCCGAGACCAAAATAATGCAAGAAAAAGCACAACAAGTGATAGTTTTGAAAAATGAATTGTTTCCTCAACAGCAACTTCAAGAGCGACACGATAATTTTTCTACATTTTGGCTCAATTATGGCAGTGCTTGGATAGAGGATGTTTACCAAAGCATAGCACCTTTTTCTTTTGGTATTCAGATAAAAACCCTTTAATATCAAGTAATTTGATTAATTTTGTTCACAAATAAAGTTTACTTTAAACTATGAAAAAGATTTTAGGATTTACATTTCTACTGACTGGCTTTACCCTATTTGCCCAGCAAACACACACCGTACAGCCGAAAGAAACGGTCTATGGAATTTCGAAAAAATACGGGGTGAGTCAAGAAGAATTAACCAAAGCAAATCCCAACATTATCGCAAGAGGAATTCAGCCTGGAGATGTACTCAGCATTCCTAGCAAAGGCAAAACAACTCCAACACCAGTGAAGGAAATAAGCGGTTTGGAAACACCAAAGTTACCGCAAGATGATGCCAATTATACCTATGTTTACATCGAACCAAAAGAAACGGTGTATTCGCTGACACGCAAATATAACATTAGCGAAGCGACCCTAACCACGCTCAATCCACAAATAAAAAAAGGACTGAAAGCAGGTGATATCATTCGACTTCCGAAAACGAAGCAAGAAGAAAACGAAACCATTAGCGTACCAGCAGGCATGCATTTGGTCCAAAAAGGAGAAACCCTTTACGGCATTGCTCAGAAATACGATTTCAAAGTAGAAGATTTTTATGCTTCCAATCCAGAATTACAGACAGCCGGACTGAAAGAAGGAATGTACCTCAACATTCCAAAAAAATCTACAGCCAATGTAGTCATCAAAGACAATTTTATCGAACATACAGTAAAAGGCGGCGAAACGGTATATGGGCTTACCACTCGATACCAAGTGACGATGGCAGAAATTTTGAATGCCAATCCGTCTTTAGCATCAACCGGTTTGAAGGAAGGAAGCATCATCAGAATTCCGCTACAAGAGGGAGCAAAAATTACAACCTATACTGCTCCAAAATCGATAAAAAGAGTAAATGACGATCAAATAAACGTGGTATTGTTTTTCCCTTTCGACTTGGGCAAATCTACCAACATGAAGACCAATACGGCGATGCAATTCTTTACGGGAGCCAAAGTTGCTTTGGATCGTTTATCTCAAGAAGGCAAAAATGTCAACGTAAAAGTAATCGACTCTGAGCGAGATGTGAATAAAATTCTTACCGTAACAGAAGAATACAACCTGAACAAGGCCGATGCTATCATCGGACCATTTTTTGCATCGAGTGTTGAGCAAATTGCA
Source organism: Vaginella massiliensis (assembly GCF_900089075.1). Lineage (GTDB taxonomy): Bacteria > Bacteroidota > Bacteroidia > Flavobacteriales > Weeksellaceae > Weeksella > Weeksella massiliensis_A. The sequence goes on along the minus strand of NZ_LT593746.1, from coordinate 993,854 downwards.
ATCATGTTAGAGAACTCCAACATCCCGATTGTTTCTCCGTTTGCCAACGCAAGCAACCTGTTCAACTTTTCGAATGTCGTCATAGCCAATCCGCCAGAAGAGGTATTGGCAGATCAGATCATCGACGAGTTGAAGAAGAACTACAACAAAGAACAAGTCTATTTGCTGACCGATGATAAACACTCAGATTTAGCCAATTATACCAAAACGCAATTAGAGAGTAAACTCAAAGCCAAGGTAACCATTGTAACCGAAGCCAACCAAATCATTCAACCAACAGAAACCGTGGGTACAGAGCGCTATGTAACGCCAATTGTAACCGTTTTGGTTTCGGATAATGATAAATTGGGGATGGATTATTTCAACAAAATCAAAACCTTCGATTACGACAATTTAAAGGCGTTTGGGATAAAAGCTCCGGCGGTCTACGACATCTTCAGCGCTCGCAACAAATCGAATATAGACAAGCTGAAAGAAATAGGCTTTGCCTACAGCACAACTCGACTGATGAATATCTACGGTAAAAATGAACAAGATATTTTGAAATCTTTCAAAGATGCCTTTTGCGAAGAGCCTGGCTCTGTAGAACAATTGGGTTACGATGTTACGTATGACATCATCAGCCGAATGAACCACAAAGGCGATTTTACCAATAATCTTTCGGCAGAAAACACGCAATTATCGAGTCGTTTCAGTTACAAACGCATGGGAAATAATAAGGCGTATGTGAACGATGCCGCTCGTATCGTACGATTGAAAAATTAATATTTTATTAATAAAAAAGAAAGCCGTTTTCACAGAACGGCTTTTTCATTATTGTATATTATTTGCTTTCACCCAAGCCCTGTATTTGGCTGCGTTTTGCAAATGTTCTTGATAGCTATTGGTAAAATTGTGAAAACCTGGTCTGTCTGGATCGGCACAAAAGAATACAAATTGATGATCAGCCGGATTCAGCACAGCATCTACAGCTCTCATATTGGGCAAACATATCGGCGCTGGCGGCAATCCTGTCACTCGATAGGTGTTGTATTCGCTAGCAGAATTCAACCACTTGTAATATACCCGCTGAATTTTGTGGTCGAATCCATTTTGCAATTTATACGCATATATCGCCGTAGGATCTGCCTCCAATCGCATCCCCTTGTCTAGGCGATTCATATAAGCTTTGGCTACTTTTTGCTGTTCTTCGTAGTTGTCAGATGATTCTAATTGCACAATCGAAGCCAAGGTAACCACTTCTAATGGCGTAAAATCTAAGGTTTTGGCTTTGTTTAACCTTTCGCTTGTCCAGATTTTATTGTACTCTTTCTCCATCCGTTCTACAAAAGCCTTTGGCGTGAGATTCCAATACACAAAATAAGTTTCGGGTATAAAAAATTGTTTCACGGTTTCTTCGGTCAACGTAGAATCTTTTGCGTGAGCCCAACTCATCACCGCTTGTACAATGGAGATCGAATCGGCATCGATCTGTTTCGAAACTGCGCCCGCCATATGAAACAGCGTAGGATGATTTCTTATTTGCAATTTTGTCTCGACTTGTTCGCCCGACTGCAAACGAGAAATCAAAGCTTTGTTCTGATCATTTGCATTGATTTTATATTTTCCTGATTTGATGGTCGAAGGATAATCCTCTGCCTCTGCAACTCTACGAAACATGGCGACATCCTTCAAAAAAGGAGTCAACGAATCCATCACCTGTTCGAAATTGGCTCCGCGTGGGATATAGACAAAACCTTCTTTGATGGTATTGCGCTTCATCCCATCGATAAAGTTACAAGAACTCAGCAAGGTCACCATCGCCAAAAAAGGAAATAGCTTATGGTTTTTCATTTTAATTTTCATTGTTTAAATCAATAATTCCTTCAAATACAAATTTCGCCGGTCCCGTGAGCCAAACCTTTCGATAGGTTTGATTCACTTTCTCGAAATTTACTTCAAGATTACCACCCAAAGCCTTCACTTTGATCGGTAAATCTGTAATCAGTTGCTGCTCATAAGCGACAATTGCAGCTGCAGTAACTCCTGTGCCACAAGCCAAAGTTTCGTCTTCTACGCCACGTTCGTAAGTTCGAATCACCAGTATATTATCCTGAATTTCTACAAAATTTACATTCGAACCGTTTTCGAAATATGGAGCACCATACCGTATTTGTTTGCCTTTGGTCTTCACATCGAGCTCATCCAAAGCCTCTACAAATGCGACATGGTGTGGCGAACCTGTATTCAGAAAATAATGGGTTGGATATTTTTGAACTTCACCAACGTCAACCATCTGCAACGCAACTGCATGGTCTAGTATTTTGGCATGATGCAAACCGTCTATCGCAAAAAACGTCATATCGCTCGATTTTACGACCTGCAAATCGTAAGCAAATTGGGCAATACAGCGACCTCCGTTACCGCACATGGTGCTTTCTCTTCCGTCTGCATTATAATACACCATTCTGAAGTCTGCCTGCTCGTCTTGTCGCAACAAAATCAATCCATCTGCTCCGACTCCAAAATGTCGATTACAAATTTTTGCAATCTGAGCTTGATCAAGATCATAACGAATATTTCGTTCGTCTAGCATCACAAAATCGTTTCCCGCTCCCTGATATTTGAAAAATCGTATCTTCAAGAAAATGTATTTTGGTACAAATTTAGTGTAAATTCTACTAAGATGCATTTGGTAAATTATAGCTAAGGAGTGTTAAAAAGTGGTTAAACCATTTAAATGTTAAATTCTTTGGTTATAAATTTGATTATTCTTAAACGAAATATATAACAAACGATGAAAAAATACACGAATTATTTACTTGTAGGATTAGTGAGTTCGGTGACTACACTAGGAGGATTTTACACCATAAATAATCTAAAAGATGACGGCTCTACTATTGTAACCAACGCATCGAATAAGGATGCAAACGGATTCAAATTTGTCGATTACAGCGGTAATTATAGCTACAATGCTCCAGACTTTGTAGAAGCTGCGAACAGATCGGTGAATACAGTAGTGGCGATCAACAATTATCAAAATCAGACCAGACAACGATCAAACGATCCGTTTTTTGATTTCTTTTTTGGTTTTCCGAATGAGCGTCAACAACGCCAGCAAGAAAATCAACCAGCAGGCTCTGGTTCTGGTGTAATTATATCGGCAGACGGCTACATTGTGACCAACAATCACGTGATAAAAGGTGCCAACAAAATCGAGGTAAAACTCAACAATCAAAAAACTTATACGGCTGATTTGATCGGCACCGATCCAAGCACCGATATCGCTTTGCTGAAAATCGAAGAAAAAGGTTTGCCGTATGTAAAATTTATCGATTCAGACAACATCAATGTTGGTGATTGGGTATTGGCAGTAGGAAATCCCTTCGGATTGAATTCGACGGTTACCGCAGGTATTATTTCTGCGAAAGGTAGAAGCATCAACATCCTCAGACAAAACTCAGATTCGCCAGTAGAATCTTTTATCCAAACCGATGCTGCTATCAATCCGGGTAACTCTGGAGGCGCTTTGGTAAATGTAAATGGAGATTTGATAGGCATCAACACCGCTATTTCTTCGCCTACAGGCACCTATGCGGGTTACGGATTTGCAGTTCCGTCTAATTTGGTGAAGAAGGTAGTAGAAGACATCAAAAAATACGGATTGGTTCAGCGTGGTTATTTGGGTATTCAAGGGTTCGACTTGTCGAATAACGATGCAGTAAAAGAATACAACTCACGTTACAACAAATCGGTAAAATCTGGAAACGGAGTCTATGTAACCGATGTTGTAGCCAAAGGTTCTGGTATAGAAGTGGGTGACGTGATTACCGAAGTAGACGGTAAACCAATTGGTTCGATGACGAATCTTACCTTCATCATTGGTAGCAAACGCCCTGGCGATAAAGTAAATGTGACATTGAATCGCAACGGTAAAACTCGCAGCCTATCGGTAACCTTACGAGATGCAAAAGGTAATACCGAATTGCGAAGCAAAGCAGACCTCACTCCAACAGAAATATTAGGAGCTGATTTCGAACCGCTTACAGAAAGACAAAAAGATAATTTCGGGTTGAATTATGGTGTGATTGTAAAAAACCTGAAACAAGGGAAGCTTGCCACAGCAGGTATTCGAGAAGATTTCATCATCTTAAAAGTCAACGACAAAGAAGTAAAAAACGCTGAAGATATCAACAAAATTCTGAAAAATCACAAAGGTCGTGTATCGATCAACTTCATCGACTATTACGGACAAATTTATACCCGCGGATTTAATATGGATTAATAAACCTCAATAATCCAAAGGAGAGGCCGTCTCACAAGTGCTAATTCTTGTCGAGCCAATCTGCCAAAGTTCGTCGGAGTGTCAAAACTTCGACACCAAGGCAATCAAAGTACGACAAATTGGCGTTGGAGACCGCCTCTTTTTCTTTCGCTCGATTTGCACTTTTAATCGGCATAAAATCCTAAATTTGTAGCCATGAAACATCGAATCATTCTGCTATTACTCCTCTGCTCTTTTGCAGCAAAAGCGCAAGATAAATTAACCTCTTATTTCCTAATCAATGCTGGTTACACCAATTGGAATGGTAATTTCGGCAAACTGGGTATGGATCTCTATTTGGTACAGCAAAACGACAACATCATCGATCTTTCGGCTATTGCCAACCTGGGCTATATGCGCGATAAGTTTGTACTGATTCCTGAGGTTTCTTTAGGTTATATGTTCAATTTCTACCACAAAGCTGCCGATCCGTATAGTAGAAATTTTCGGTCTGCATTTTATACCCTAGGCGCCAATGTTTCGCCTTGGACAATTTCGCCCGAAATTGGAATTGCAATATTAAGTATAATCGAATTCAACGCTGGTTACGCTTTCCAATACCGAGATTTCGACAATTTCAAACCGATGGATGGATTGCGATTCGGACTCACCTTTCATCTTCCGACTCAACTCTTTGCCGATTGATAATTTTTGAGGTCTAAATAAAGCTGATAAGTATCGGTGAGTTGATTGACATTGCTGAAAATAAATTTGGCACTATCCACATAAAAAAAGATTTTTTCTTTTCCATCGCTCAAACTCAATGAATTCTGAATGGATTGATCGTGCGTTTCATCGTGCCATTTGATTTCCACTTTATCCAATTCGAAAACCGTATCTTCTTGATGGAAATTATCTTTGAAAAAAATCTGATTGTTGTAAGCATACAACACGCCAGACCCTTGAAACTTTTTTTCTTTCAGAAATCGACCTTGCGGACGACCGATATTGAACTTTACAATTGCTTTCAGCTCGATGTGTTCTGGAAGTTCTCGAAGTAATTGCAATTGTAAAAAATCTTTCTTTTTGGCATCTTGGTAAGCAATCGCAAACAAAATTCCTACTGGCAATACCAAAAACCCAATGAAAATCAGAATCGGAATGATGAAATCTGGCATAAACTAATTTTAGATAAAAATAAAAAAACCTTTGAGCTTCTCAAAGGTTTTCTATGTTTTCGTTTTAAAAATCTGTATCCAACGAGAAATTTTCTAAATATTCTGCTACTCGTTTCACGAACATTCCGCCAAGTGCACCGTCTACAACACGGTGATCGTAGGCGTGGGATAGGTACATCTTGTGGCGAATTCCGATCATGTCGCCTTGTGGAGTTTCGATTACCGCCGGTTTTTTCACAATAGCGCCAACTGCCATAATTGCCACTTGAGGTTGTGGGATAATTGGCGTCCCCAATACATTTCCAAAACTTCCGATATTGGTAATGGTATACGTGCCTCCTTGTATTTCTGCCGGCATCAATTTGTTTTCGCGTGCTCGTTTTGCTAAATCGTTTACTTGTTTTGCCAAACCTGCCAAACTGTATTGATCTGCATTTTTTATCACCGGTACAATTAGATTACCAGACGGCAATGCTGCTGCCATTCCGATATTGATATTTTTCTTTCTGATAATTCTATCACCATCTACCGAAACGTTGATCAACGGAAAATCTTGAATTGCTTTGGTAATGGCTTGGATAAAAATAGGCATATAGGTAATCTTCTCGCCATATTTCGCTTCGAAAGCCTTTTTATTTTTCTCTCGCCACAAAACAATATTGGTAAGATCGGCCTCTACAAACGAGGTTACGTGCGGAGCGATTTGTTTGGCCGCCACCATGTTTTGAGCAATAATTTTGCGCATTCTATCCATCTCGATGATTTCGTCGTCACCAGAAACCGCAATTGGTGTTGCGCTTGTCGCAGGCGTTGGTGCTGGTGTAGGGATTTGTGGTGTAGGAGTTTGTACAGTCTCCGATTTCGATCTGTTTTGCAAATAATTTTTAAGATCGTCTTTTGTCAATCTTCCTTCCAATCCAGAACCCGGAATTTGATCTAATTCTGCTTGAGAAATGCCTTCTTCTTTGGCAATCGAGCGTACCAATGGTGAATAAAATCGATCTTCAGAACTCAAGGTTTCTGATGGAGTGATGGAGTTGATTTCGCTTTCGATTTTAGCTGCAACAGCTTCTACCTCTGGTGTTGCCATGATTGCATCTGTAGAAATATCCTCGGTCTGATTTGCTTCGCCCTCGATTTCCAATATGGCAATAGGCTCGCCTACTTTTGCTATTCCATCTACATCGACCAAGATTTCTTTCAACGTTCCTGAAACTGGAGACGGAACATCTGAGTCTACTTTGTCTGTGGCAATTTCTACAACCGATTCATCTTCGTCGATTGCATCTCCTATATTTTTCAACCAGTTGGTTACCGTTGCTTCCATTACTCCTTCGCCCATCGAAGGTAAAATCAATTTATAATCGGCCATTTTGTGTGAATTTGATGTGATACAAAACTAAACAAATTTTGTCAATTTTTTCGAATGCTATGCTTAGATTTTACCAACCTTACAATTGGGCTGATAATTGAAAGCTGATTATTACAAAATCACAAAAAAACATCGTATCATTTTAGAAATAACAAAAAAACTCCCACCGCTTGGTAGGAGTTTTTAACATTTATGATTTAATCCAGAGATTAAGCTTCAAAATTTGCTGTTAAGTTTTGTTTTGGCTCAACAATTTCTCCAAAGTTTTTCTCATAATTGCTAACATTTTCGGTTAAAGATTTAACCAAAGCTTTAGCTTGTAAAGGTGATAAAATGATTCTTGATTTTACGCTTGGTCTAGCACCTGGCATAAATTGAATGAAATCTACCACGAACTCTGAAGGTGAGTGGTTGATGATTGCTCCTGTTGCGTATACACCTTGAGCTACCATTTCGTTTAACTCGATGTTTAATCCTTCGTTTTGTTGATTTTCTGACATTATAATTCTTGTTTTGCGTTAATTAATTCTTCATATTCTTTGTTAGAACCTACGATGATATCTTGGTATTCTTTGAGACCTGTACCTGCAGGTATCAAGTGTCCAACGATAACGTTTTCTTTCAATCCGTTCAAACCATCTATTTTACCAGCTACTGCAGCCTCATTCAATACTTTTGTTGTTTCTTGGAATGATGCAGCCGACATGAACGATTTGGTTTGTAACGATGCTCTGGTGATACCTTGCAACACTGCTTCTGCAGTCGCAGGCATTGCGTCACGTGCGGTTACCAATTGTTTATCTTCACGTTTAAGACGAGAGTTTTCGTCACGCAACTCGCGTGCAGTAATGAACTGACCAGGGCGTAAAACATCGCTGTCTCCTGCGTCTTCTACTATTTTTTTACCAAACAACTTGTCGTTTTCTTCCATGAAGTCGTCTTTGTGTTCTAAGCTATCTTCTAAGAAACGAGTATCTCCAGAATCTACGATGCGTACCTTGCGTAACATTTGGCGTACAATGATTTCGAAGTGTTTATCGTCGATTTTCACCCCTTGTAAGCGGTAAACATCTTGAATTTCGTTTACTAAATATTCTTGTACAGCTGTAGGTCCTTTGATTTTCAGGATGTCTTCTGGTGTAATTGCTCCGTCTGATAATGGTTCACCTGCACGGATAAAGTCGTTTTCTTGAACCAAGATTTGAGAAGATAATTTCACCAAATAACGACGAATTTCACCATTTTTCGATTCAACGATCAACTCGCGGTTACCACGTTTTATTTTTCCAAAAGAAACCACTCCGTCCATCTCACAAACTACTGCCGGATTTGATGGATTACGCGCCTCGAATAATTCGGTTACCCGTGGAAGACCACCCGTAATATCTCCAGATTTTGCAGATTTACGTGGGATTTTCACCAAGACTTTACCTGCCTTAATTTTCTCACCATCGTTTACGATAAGGTGTGCACCAAGTGGTAAGTTATAGGTTTTCTCTTCTCCATCTTTGGTGATGACACGTAATGCTGGTACCAATTTTTTGTTACGAGATTCTGAGATTACTTTTTCTTGGAAACCAGTTTGTTCATCGATCTCCAATTGGTAAGTCATCCCTTGTTCTAAGTTTTCGTACTCTACTTTACCAGGAGCTTCGGCAATGATTACTCCATTGTATGGATCCCAATAAGCGATGACATCACCTTTTTTCACTTTGGTTCCGTTGCTTACTTTGAGGATTGTACCATACGAAATGTTTGTCGTTTGTCTTACGTTACCCGCTTCGTCCATCAACTTCATCTCTGTTGAACGCGAAACCACAATATCTACGGCATTTCCTTGTTCGTCTTCTGATTTTACGGTACGTAAATCATCAAATTCAACAATTCCGTCTATTTTTGCAACGATAGAAGATTGCTCGGATACGTTACTTGCTGTACCCCCAACGTGGAAAGTACGCAAGGTCAACTGTGTACCAGGCTCACCAATTGATTGAGCTGCTACAACTCCGACAGATTCCCCTTTGCGAACCAATTTACCAGTAGAAAGGTTACGTCCGTAACACTTAGCACAGATTCCTGTTTTCGCCTCACATGTCAATGGAGAGCGAACTTCTACAGTTTCGATTCCAGCGGCTTCTATAGCATTTGCAATTTCTTCTGTAATCAATTCGCCAGCTTCAATGATGAGTTCACCTGTATCGATATTGTAAACATCATTCAGCGCTGAGCGTCCTAAGATACGAGACGCCAAGCTTTCGATGATTTCTTCTTTTTTCTTTAATGCTGAAACTTCCAAACCTCTCAGAGTGCCACAATCTTCACTCATGACGATCACATCTTGTGCTACGTCTACCAAACGGCGAGTTAAGTATCCTGCATCGGCAGTTTTCAATGCTGTATCGGCAAGACCTTTACGAGCACCGTGCGTAGAGATGAAGTATTCTAAGATTGATAAGCCTTCGCGGAAGTTGGATACAATCGGATTTTCGATGATATCGCCTCCAGAAGAACCTGCTTTTTGAGGTTTCGCCATCAATCCGCGCATACCAGCAAGCTGACGAATCTGCTCTTTGGAACCACGCGCTCCCGAATCTAACATCATGAATACAGAGTTGAATCCTTGGTCGTCTTCGGTCATTTGTTTCATTACCACTTCGGTAAGCGTTGCATTGGTATTGGTCCAAACGTCGATCACTTGGTTGTAACGCTCATTGTTGGTAATAAGTCCCATGTTGTAGTTCATCTTGATGCTCTCTACTTGGTCAATAGCATTGGAGATCAATATCTTTTTCTCTTCTGGAATGATGATATCGCCTAGGGAGAAAGATAATCCACCTTCGAATGCGTTACGGTACCCTAAATTCTTCATATCGTCCAAGAATTTAGCGGTCGTAGGGAAGTCGGTCAATTTGATGATGTTGGTAATGATTGTACGCAACGACTTTTTGGTCAATACTTCGTTTACAAAACCTACTTTTTCTGGTACGATTTTGTTAAACAAAACACGTCCTACCGAGGTTTCGATCAATTCTTCTACCAACTCTTCTCCTTTACGAACTCTTGCTTTAACTTTGATTGGAGCGTTCAGTTCTACTGCTTTTTCATTGTATGCGATCTGAACTTCTTCGTCTGAATAGAAAGTTAAACCTTCTCCTTTTACTTTTACATTCTCTGTAGATCGACGGATTTTGGTCATATAATAAAGACCCAATACCATGTCTTGAGAAGGTACTGTGATTGGAGATCCGTTCGCTGGGTTCAAAATATTTTGAGAAGCCAACATCAACAATTGGGCTTCTAAGATTGCTTCTGGTCCTAATGGTAAGTGAACCGCCATTTGGTCACCATCGAAATCGGCGTTGAAAGCTGTACACACCAATGGGTGTAGACGAATTGCTTTACCTTCGATCAACTTCGGTTGGAAAGCTTGGATACCAAGACGGTGCAAGGTTGGAGCACGGTTCAGAAGAACTGGATGTCCTTTGATTACGTTTTCTAAGATATCCCAAACAACTGGTTCTTTACGGTCGATGATTTTTTTGGCAGATTTTACTGTTTTTACAATTCCGCGTTCGATCAATTTACGAACGATGAATGGCTTGTACAATTCTGCTGCCATATCTTTTGGCAAACCACATTCGTGTAATTTCAGGTTTGGTCCTACAACAATTACCGAACGAGCCGAATAATCGACACGTTTACCTAATAAGTTTTGACGAAAACGACCTTGTTTACCTTTCAACGAGTCTGAAAGTGATTTCAACGGACGGTTTCCATCTGCTTTTACGGCTGATGCTTTGCGGGTATTATCGAACAATGAATCTACTGCTTCTTGCAACATACGTTTTTCGTTACGTAAAATTACTTCTGGAGCTTTGATTTCGATCAAACGTTTCAGACGGTTGTTACGGATAATTACACGACGATACAAATCGTTCAAATCTGAGGTAGCGAATCGCCCACCATCTAGCGGAACCAATGGTCGTAATTCTGGTGGAATTACTGGAATCACGCGCATTACCATCCACTCTGGACGGTTTACGTAACGCTCGTTTGATTCGCGCAAAGATTCTACTACTTGCAAACGTTTCAAAGCTTCTGTTCTTCTTTGTTTAGAAGTTTCGTGATGTGCTTTGTGACGCAATTCGTAAGACAATTCATCGAGGTCGATTCTCGACAAAAGGTCTTCTAATGCCTCAGCACCCATTTTTGCGATAAATTTGTTTGGATCTGTATCTTCTAAATATTGATTTTCTTGTGGAAGGGTTTCTAAAATATCTAAATATTCTTCTTCTGTCAAGAAATCTAATTTATTCAATTCTTCTCCTTCTGGTCCTTTTGCTATACCTGGTTGGATGACCACATAACGCTCATAATAGATTACCATGTCCAATTTCTTAGACGGTAAACCTAAGATATACCCAATTTTGTTGGGTAAAGAACGGAAGTACCAGATGTGTGCAATAGGTACAACAAGATTGATGTGTCCGATGCGTTCGCGACGTACTTTTTTCTCGGTAACCTCTACTCCACAACGGTCGCACACAATGCCTTTGTATCGGATACGTTTGTATTTCCCACAGGCGCATTCGTAATCTTTTACGGGTCCGAATATACGCTCGCAGAACAATCCGTCGCGCTCTGGTTTGTGTGTTCTATAGTTGATCGTTTCTGGTTTCAAAACTTCACCTTTCGATTCTTGTAGAATAGATTCTGGCGAAGCTAAACCGATACGAATTTTAGAAAATTGACTTGTTTTATTTTTTGTTGACATATAGAAATGTATCTAACAATTTTTATAAATAACGAATTGGAGGAATAATAGGCTTGCCTATTATTCTTCCAAGTTGATGTCTAATCCAAGACCTTGTAATTCATGCAACAATACGTTGAATGATTCTGGTATACCAGGTTCTGGCATTGGTTCTCCTTTTACGATAGATTCGTAAGTTTTCGCACGTCCTACAACATCGTCCGATTTCACTGTCAAGATTTCACGTAAGATATTAGCTGCACCGAATGCCTCTAATGCCCATACCTCCATCTCTCCGAAACGTTGACCACCAAACTGGGCTTTACCTCCTAATGGTTGTTGTGTAATCAATGAATATGGTCCGATAGAACGAGCGTGCATCTTGTCGTCTACCATGTGTCCTAATTTCAACATATAGATCACCCCAACGGTTGCTTTCTGAGCAAAACGCTCACCGGTATTACCATCGTATAGATAGGTAGTTCCGTGTTTTGGTAATCCTGCTTCTTCGGTGATGTTGTCGATATCGTCGATTTCTGCTCCATCGAAGATTGGTGTAGCAAATTTCTTGCCCAGTTTCATTCCTGCCCATCCTAATACGGTTTCGTAAATCTGACCGATATTCATACGAGAAGGTACCCCAAGCGGATTCAGTACTATGTTTACTGGTGTTCCATCTTCTAAGAACGGCATATCTTCGTCACGTACGATGCGTGCTACGATACCTTTGTTTCCGTGGCGTCCTGCCATCTTATCTCCAACGCGTAATTTACGTTTTTTGGCGATGTAGATTTTGGCCAATTTCACAATACCTGCTGGCAATTCATCTCCAACCGAAATCGTGAAACGCTCACGGTTCAATGCTCCTTGAAGGTCGTTGTATTTGATTTTGTAATTGTGTAACAATTCTTTTACCAATTCGTTTTTATCTTCATCGGTAGTCCAAACGGTATCTACACCATTCAAATTCAAGAAATCTTCAACATTCGAAAGGATTTTCTGTGTGTATTTTACCCCTTTTTTGATTACTTCTTCTTTCAGGTCGTTGTAAACACCTTGTGAAGTTTTTCCGTTGAGTAGGGTGTATAATTTCTCTAACAAGACTTCGCGCAACTCGTTGAATTTCACATCGAATTCAGCTTCTACGCTTTCGATGATCGCTTTTTCTTGCGAGCGTTTGCGTTTATCTTTGATGCTACGTGAGAATAATTTCTTATCGATTACAACTCCTCGCAATGATGGTGAGGCTTTGAGTGAAGCATCTTTTACATCGCCTGCCTTGTCACCAAAGATTGCGCGTAACAATTTTTCTTCTGGTGTAGGATCTGATTCTCCTTTCGGCGTAATTTTTCCAATTAAGATATCGCCTGGTTTTACTTCTGCCCCGATGCGAATCATACCGTTTTCGTCTAAGTCTTTTGTAGCCTCTTCTGAAACGTTCGGGATGTCTGAAGTTAACTCTTCCATTCCCAATTTGGTATCGCGTACATCCAATGAATATTCGTCGATGTGGATAGAGGTAAACCAGTCTTCACGAACTGCTTTTTCAGAGATTACAATTGCATCTTCGAAGTTATATCCTTGCCATGGCATGAAAGCAACCAACATATTGCGACCAATAGCCAATTCGCCTTCTTCTGTTGCGTAACCTTCACAAAGCACTTGTCCTTTTTCTACACGATCACCAACTTTTACAATTGGTTTCAATGTAATGGTAGTCCCTTGATTCGTTTTACGGAATTTGGTTAACGGATAGGTCTTTTCATCGGTATCGAAACTTACCAAAGCTTTATTTTCTGAACGGTCGTATTTGATGGTGATTTGGTTTGCATCTACATAGACAACCTCACCTGCACGATCTGCATTGATCAAGATTCGTGAATCTTTTGCTACTTGTTTTTCCAATCCTGTTCCGACGATAGGTGCTTCTGGTTTGAGCAACGGTACTGCCTGACGCATCATGTTCGACCCCATCAATGCACGGTTGGCGTCGTCATGCTCCAAGAATGGAATTAATGATGCTGAAATCGAAGCAATTTGGTTAGGTGCCACGTCGATGAGGTCTACCTCTTGTGGTTCAACCACAGGGAAGTCACCATCTTCGCGAGCGGTTACACGTTCTGTGTCAATCGACCCGTCATCCTTCATCGGAATATTTGCCTGCGCAATGATTTTTCCTTCTTCTTCCTCTGCCGATAGATAGATTGGTTCAGAATTCATATCGACTTTACCATCAGCAACTTGGCGGTATGGCGTTTCGATGAATCCTAAATTATTGACTTTAGCAAAGACACACAAAGAAGAAATCAATCCGATGTTTGGTCCTTCAGGAGTCTCGATCGGACAAAGTCTTCCGTAGTGCGTATGGTGCACGTCACGTACCTCGAAACCTGCGCGTTCACGAGATAGACCGCCTGGTCCTAAGGCTGATAAACGACGCTTGTGAGTAATCTCTGACAACGGATTGGTTTGATCCATGAACTGAGATAATTGGTTGGTTCCAAAGAACGAATTGATTACCGATGATAGAGTTTTGGCATTGATCAAATCGATTGGCGTAAACACTTCGTTGTCACGAACGTTCATGCGTTCGCGTATGGTGCGTGCCATACGAGCCAAACCTACACCAAATTGTGCAGCCATTTGTTCGCCTACGGTGCGTACACGACGGTTAGACAAGTGGTCGATGTCATCGACCTCTGCTTTTGAATTAATCAATTCGATCAAATATTTAATAATCGATATGATGTCTTCTTTGGTCAAGACTTCGATATCTTCTGAAATGTCTAAACCTAATTTTTTATTCAAACGGTAACGCCCTACTTCCCCTAAAGAATAACGCTGATCTGAGAAGAACAACTTATCGATGATACCACGAGCGGTCTCTTCATCTGGTGGTTCTGCGTTACGCAATTGACGGTAAATATATTCTACCGCTTCTTTTTCTGTATTGGTAGGGTCTTTTTGTAAGGTGTTGTGGATAATGGCATAGTCTGCAGAATTATTATCCTCTTTGTGTAACAAGATCGTTTTGACACCAGAATCTACAATCTGATCGATGTGATCTTTTTCGATAATGGTTTCACGATCTAGGATGATTTCGTTACGTTCGATCGATACTACTTCTCCAGTATCTTCGTCAACGAAATCTTCGTGCCAAGTATTCAAGACACGAGCTGCTAATTTGCGACCAACTACTTTTTTCAAAGTAGCTTTTGAGACTTTCACCTCTTCTGCAAGGTCGAAAATTTCTAAAATATCTTTATCTCTTTCGTAACCTATTGCACGCAACAAAGTCGTAAGTGGTAATTTTTTCTTACGGTCGATGTAGGCATACATTACGCTATTAATATCTGTTGCAAATTCGATCCATGATCCTTTGAATGGGATGATCCGAGACGAGTATAATTTGGTCCCGTTGGCATGGAAAGATTGTCCGAAGAATACACCTGGTGAGCGGTGCAATTGCGATACAATCACACGTTCTGCACCATTGATAATAAAAGAACCTGAAGGCGTCATATAAGGTATAGTACCTAGGTATACGTCTTGTACAACGGTTTCGAAGTCTTCATGTTCCTCGTCGGTACAATATAATTTGAGGCGTGCTTTTAGGGGCACACTGTAAGTGAGTCCACGTTCGATGCATTCATCGATGGTATAACGTGGCGGATCTACAAAGTAGTCCAGAAATTCTAAAACAAACTGATTGCGAGTATCTGTAATTGGGAAATTCTCGGCAAAAGTTCTGAAAAGACCTTCGTTGTTACGTTGATCTGGTCTAGTTTCTAACTGGAAAAAATCTTCGAAAGATTTGATTTGAATGTCTAAGAAATCTGGGAACTGAGCTATCGTTTTGGTAGAAGCGAAGCTCAATCTTTCGTTTTTCGCAGCTGTGTTGTTTGTTGTTGTAGCCAATTTCGAACGAATTTTGGATTAGATAATATCTTAATGCTTAAAAAGGCCTAGACCTTTCACGCCTTGGTGAAGGTCTAAACCTATATTTTGGAGTAATAAAAATTACTTCAACTCAACTTCAGCACCAGCTTCTTCAAGCTGTTTCTTTAAAGCTTCAGCTTCGTCTTTAGAAACTTGTTCTTTAATTGCAGCAGGTGTAGAATCTACTAAGTCTTTTGCTTCTTTCAATCCTTTACCTGTTAAATCTTTAACTAATTTTACAACAGCTAATTTGTTAGCTCCTCCTGATTTCAAGATTACGTCGAATTCAGTTTGCTCTTCAGCAGCTTCACCAGCTCCTCCTCCAGCAACTACAACTGCTGCTGCAGCAGGCTCGATTCCGTATTCGTCTTTCAAGATTGTTGATAATTCGTTAACTTCTACAACTGTTAAGTTTACTAACTCTTCAGCTAATTTTTTAATGTCTGCCATTTTAATTTTTTTTTGTTTTACAACTTTATTTTAGATATTGAGTGCGTCTTATTCCGCTGCAGGTCCTTCTTCAGTAGCGTCTGTTGCTGGTGCTTCTTCTGCTGCTGGTGTTTCTTCTGCTTTTGCTGTTGCTTCTCCTTTGTTCTCTAATTGAGAAAGTAGAGATTGGATTGGTGATTTCAACAATGCTACGATGTCTGCGATCAATTCTTCACGAGATTTGAAGTTTGCTAATGTTGTCAATTGATCATCTCCTACGTAGGTTACGTTGTCGATCCATGCTCCTTTAAGGATTGGGCGATCAGATTTTTTTCTGAATGCTTCGATTACTTTAGCTGGTGCATTTTCTTTTTCTGCGACCATCAAAGCGGTATTTCCTTTTAAAGAATCGTAAAGTTCTTCGAAGTTCTTATCTTCGATGTTCTCCATTGCTTTTTTCAACAAAGTGTTTTTCACAACGCGTAAAGAGACGTCTCCTTTGAAACATGCTCTTCTTAATTCGGTAGAATTAACAGCGTTTAATCCTTCGATATCTGCAAGATAGATTACTTTAGAGTCTTGTAAAACTCCTTGTAAATCTTCTATCATGGTTGCTTTTTCTTCTCTCGTCATTGCCATAATATTCTACTTTTATGCGTTAACACTTTTTGGATCAACTGGCACTCCAACTGATTGTGTTGTAGAAAGCGTGATGCTTTTTACATACGTACCTTTGGCAGCCGTTGGTTTTAATTTTATCAAAGTTTGTACTAACTCGTTCACGTTATCTTGAATTTTGTTAGCATCAAATGATACTTTACCAATTCCTGCATGGATGATTCCGTAACGATCTACTTTGAAATCGATTTTACCTGCTTTTACTTCCGAAACTGCTTTGCCAATTTCTAAAGTTACAGTACCTGATTTTGGGTTTGGCATCAATCCACGTGGTCCTAAAACTCGTCCTAATGGTCCCAATTTACCCATTACGGCTGGCATTGTTACGATAACGTCTACATCTGTCCAACCTTCTTTGATTTTTTGTAAGTACTCATCTAGCCCTACATAGTCTGCGCCTGCTTCTTTAGCTTCTGCTTCTTTATCTGGAGTTACCAATGCCAATACTCGTACATCTTTCCCTGTACCGTGTGGTAAAGAGACCACCCCGCGCACCATTTGATTCGCTTTTTTAGGGTCTACACCCAAACGTACAGCTACATCTACCGATGCGTCGAATTTAGCATAGTTTACTTCTTTTACTAATGAAGAAGCTTCTTCTAAGCTGTAAAGTTTTGTTTTATCTATTTTAGCTAGAACTTCCTTTTGCTTTTTTGTCAATTTTGCCATGTCTAAATGTTTTTAATTATTCTGGAGCTTGACCACCTTTTACAGTTATACCCATAGAACGTGCAGTTCCAGCAACCATTTTCATAGCAGATTCAACAGTAAAGCAGTTCATGTCTGCCAACTTATCTTCAGCAATCGCTCTTACTTGATCCCAAGTTACTGAACCAACTTTTTGACGGTTTGGTTCTCCAGAACCTTTTTTCAATTTTGCTAAGTCCATCAACTGTACTGCAGCTGGTGGAGTTTTGATCACAAAATCGAAAGATTTGTCTTGATACACGGTAATTACAACTGGCAACACTTGCCCTTGTTTTTCTTGTGTACGTCCGTTAAATTGCTTACAAAACTCCATGATGTTTACCCCAGCAGCACCCAATGCAGGTCCTACAGGTGGCGAAGGGTTTGCTTGCCCTCCTTTTACTTGAAGTTTTACAACTTTTTCAATTTTTTTTGCCATTTTTATATTTTAAAATTAAGCGTTATGTGGAAGCAGCCTAAATTTTTTCTACTTGAGAGAAGTTTAACTCTAATGGTGTCTTACGGTCGAAAATCATGACCATAACCTCCAACTTGCGTTTATCTTCTGAGATGGTTTCAACTACACCATCGAAGCCTTTGAATGGGCCATCTGCAACTCGTACCGGTTCTCCTATGGTGAATGCCATGGTGTTGATTTCGATATTTTCTGCCAATTCATCTACTTTCCCGAGCATTCTGTTGACCTCGCTCTGACGCATTGGTACAGGATCACCGCCCTTGGTTGCACTTAAAAAACTGATCACGCCTGGGATATTTTTGATTAGGTGTGGCACTTCTCCTTGTAAAGAAGCCTCTACCATTACATATCCTGGGAAGTGAACTTTTTCTTTTTGATATTTTTTTCCGTTGCGAAGTTGAATGACTTTTTCCATAGGCACAACCACCTGACCAATATAATCGGTTAGGTTCTGATATTGTGCTTCGTTCTCAATATAGTTTTTCACCTTAAGCTCTTGTCCGCTTACGGTTTTTACTACATACCATTTTTTATCAATCATGATGTTAACTTGACTAACGGATTAAATAATTTTTATCTCAATGTTTCATAAATCGAATACAGTATATTCGCAAATGCAGAATCTACCAAATACAAAAATATAGCTAACACAACAGTTGCTATAGTTACAGTAATGGTATCTTTCTGAAGCGTCGTCGAATTTGGCCATGTTACATGATCCTTGAACTCTACATACGATTCCTTTATAAAGTTTACGATTTTCATATCGCTTTTCTAATTTGCACGGGCACAAGGATTCGAACCCTGATCAACGGTTTTGGAGACCGCTATTCTACCATTGAACTATGCCCGTAGAAAAATGGTAGTCTGGAATCGACTACCATCTTTTTTTTATAATTTTATATTAAATAATATTAATCTAAAATTTCTGTTACCTGTCCCGCACCTACAGTTCTACCTCCTTCACGGATAGCAAAACGTAAACCTACGTTCAATGCAATTGGCTGTAACAACTCAACATCGATAGTTAAGTTATCCCCAGGTAATACCATCTCTACTCCTTCTGGTAAATGGATTTCTCCTGTTACATCTGTTGTACGTACATAGAATTGAGGACGGTATCTGTTGTGGAATGGCGTGTGACGTCCACCTTCTTCTTTAGTCAAGATATACACCTCAGCTTTGAATTTTTTGTGTGGAGTTACAGATCCTTGTTTTGCGATAACCATACCACGACGGATGTCTGTTTTCTCAATACCACGTAACAACAATCCTACGTTATCACCAGCCTCTCCTCTATCTAATATTTTACGGAACATCTCTACCCCAGTTACAGTTGAAGTTAATTTTTCTTCACCCATACCTACGATATCAACTGGATCACCTGTGTTGATTACACCAGCTTCGATACGTCCTGTCGCTACAGTACCACGTCCTGTAATTGAGAATACGTCTTCAATTGGCATCAAGAATGGTTTATCTTGGTCACGTACTGGTTGCTCGATCCAAGTATCAACAGCCTCCATCAAGTTAAGAACTGTCTCTACCCATTTTGACTCACCATTCAATGCTCCTAATGCAGACCCTTGTACTACTGGCGTGTTATCACCATCGTACTCATAAGAAGATAACAAATCTCTTACCTCCATATCTACTAATTCTAATAACTCTGCATCATCAACCATGTCCACTTTGTTCAAGAAAACAACGATACGTGGAACGTTTACCTGACGACACAATAAGATGTGCTCACGAGTTTGTGGCATTGGTCCGTCTGTAGCAGCAACTACTAAGATCGCACCATCCATTTGAGCAGCACCAGTAACCATGTTTTTCACGTAATCCGCGTGACCAGGACAGTCAACGTGTGCATAGTGACGGTTAGCAGTTTCGTACTCTACGTGAGATGTATTAATTGTAATACCTCTCTCTTTTTCTTCTGGAGCGTTATCGATTGAGTCATAAGCTCTCGCTTCTGAATAACCAGCGTCAGCCAATACTTTTGTAATAGCAGCAGTCAATGTAGTCTTACCGTGGTCAACGTGCCCGATAGTACCGATGTTCAAGTGCGGCTTATTACGATTAAAAGTTTCCTTTGCCATTTTACTTTTTATTAATTTCTATGTTATACTTAATCTAAAGATTCTAAAATACTACTTTTTCTTATAATAAATCACAAGAAAAAAAACGTGAGCCAACGACGGGAATTGAACCCGCGACCTCTTCCTTACCAAGGAAGCACTCTACCCCTGAGCTACATCGGCAAGAAATAGAGCGGGAAACGGGACTCGAACCCGCAACATTCAGCTTGGAAGGCTGACGCTCTACCAATTGAGCTATTCCCGCCTGTTCTTTCTGTTTTTTACAATTCTGAATTAAAACCTTGCAAAGGTAAAAAATTATTTTATTTTTCTTATAATTCAGAACGAAAAAATTATAAAGTGGGAAGAGCAGGATTCGAACCTGCGAAGGTGAAAACCAACGGATTTACAGTCCGTCCTCGTTGGCCGCTTGAGTATCTTCCCAACACAAATTTCAAAAAAAAAGAGCCGATAGAGGGACTCGAACCCACGACCTGCTGATTACAAATCAGCTGCTCTAGCCAGCTGAGCTACATCGGCAATTTTCTACTTCTCTTACAAAGAACAGTCCGTTAACTGTTGTTTTAACGGACTGCAAATTTACATAGATTTTTTTATAATCCAAATTTTTGAAATATTTTTTAATCCCATTTATCGGTCTGCAATTTTTTCTTTGCGTTTGATGATTAAGCGTTTCAAGGTATCCATGGATAAATCGATACACTCTTCGAACGATTGTCCTTTTTTGCTGACCAAAATATCGTCGCCCGGAATTTCTAATCTTACATCTATCAACTTGTTATCTTTTTCCGATGTGTTTTCTAATTTCATCGTGACGTCTGCCGCAATAATCTGGTCGGTCAGATTGTCTAACTTAGATAACTTCTGCTCTAAATACTCTTCTAGGTTTTGTTTCGCATTAAAATTAACCGCTTGAAATTTTACTTTCATAGTTCTTCTTTTTTACGCCCACGTGGGTGAGCTTGGTTAAACACTTTTTTTAAAATATGAATGCTACTGTGTGTATAGATTTGTGTAGAAGACAAACTCGAATGCCCTAATAATTCTTTTACCGCATTCAGATCTGCATCATTCTCCAACAACTGTGTAGCAAAGGTATGCCTCAATACATGCGGCCCCTTCTTTTTCTTGTTTGTAATATGACTAAGATAATATTTTACCAGATTGTAAACAAATTTATCGTACAAAGGTTTTCCTATAGTGGTTATAAAAAATGTTAAATCGCCTTCGAGAGCGACTTCGGAACGCAATTTTTGGTATCGTGCCAATTCTTCTAGCAATTGATCTGCAACTGGCAAAAGGCGTTCTTTGTTTCGCTTTCCTATTACTTTGATTGTTTTTTGATGGTAGTCTATCTGATTTGTTTTCAACTGAATAAGCTCAGATCGACGCATGCCGGTTTGGTAAAATAAATTCAAAATCAATCGGTCTCTTATTCCTTCAAAAGTATTCGGGAACAAGCCTTCGTATTCGAAAAGTTTTTGGGTTTCAGTTTCTGTCAAAGGAACCAGCACTTCTTTTTTGGTCTTGAGTGATTTGATTTGACTGGTAGGTGCGGTAGAGATTAGCCCTATTTTCATCAAAAATTTATAAAAAGATCGCAGCGTCGTGAGTTTACGATTGATGCTTCTGTCTGAAAGCTTGTTTTGCGAAAGTCGCATAACGAATGCTCTGATGTGATTTTTTGTGGCGTGCTCAATTTCGTAGGTCAATTCTTCTTCGAAGAAAAAGTCTTTAAAATCTCGAAGGTCTATCGCATAATTTTTCACCGTATGTTGCGAATACCGTTTTTCGAGCAATAAATAATCGAGAAATTTCTGAATATAATCCATAAAAAAACCTATTCACCAAAGTTATAAAACTTCAACGAATAGGTTGTACAAATTTATTGTAAACTATTTCTTTTGCTTAAGCTTCTTCTTGAGCTAGCAAAGCTTGTTTGTAGATTGCTCTACCCATTTTTTGACGTTTAAGAACAGATGGTTTGGTGTATTGTTGACGTGCTCTTAGCTGGCGCAATACTCCTGTTCTATCATATTTTCTCTTGTATTTTTTAAGGGCTCTTTCGATTGATTCGCCGTCTTTTACTGGAATGATTAACATAATCTATCTATTTCTTTTTGTTTCTATATTTTGAGTTTGCAAATATATAACGCTTTATATTATTATACAAATACTTTTCTCTTAATCTTTTATAATATTTCTACCGATGACCAATTTTTGAATTTCGGTGGTTCCTTCGCCAATGGTACACAATTTCGAATCTCGGTAGAATTTCTCTGCTGGGAAATCTTTGGTATAACCATAACCTCCGAAGATTTGAACCGCTTCGTTGGCAATGCGCACACAAGCCTCTGAGGCATAATATTTCGCCATCGCTCCTTCGGTCGACATCGGGAGATTTTTATTTTTGAGGTAGGCAGCTTTGTAAATCAACAATTCAGAAGCTTCGATTTCGGTTGCCATTTCTGCTAATTTGAAATTGATGGCTTGGAAATTCGCAATCGGTTGCCCGAATTGTTCTCTTTCTTTTGCATATTTCAACGCCGATTTGTAGGCTCCTTTGGCAATACCCAAACTCAATGCTGCAATCGATATGCGTCCGCCATCTAGAATTTTCAGCGCTTGTTTGAATCCTTCTCCAACTTCTCCCAAACGGTTGGCGTCTGAAACGCGCACATTATCGAAAATAAGTTCTGCGGTTTCCGAGGCGCGCATTCCTAATTTATTTTCTTTTTTACCCGAAGTAAATCCTGGCGTTCCTTTCTCGATAACAAAAGCTGTTGCGTTATTTTTTGCACCTTTCTCTCCAGTGCGTGTCATCACAACGGCAACATCACCCGAAATGGCGTGCGTAATAAAGTTTTTGGCTCCGTTGATCACCCATTCGTCGCCATCTTTTACTGCTGTGGTCGACATTCCTCCAGCATCAGAACCTGTGTTGTGCTCGGTAAGTCCCCAAGCGCCAATCCATTCGGCTGTTGCTAATTTCGGGATCCATTTTTTCTTTTGTTCTTCATTCCCAAAAGTCAAGATATGATTGGTACACAATGAATTATGCGCCGCAACCGATAAACCAATCGATGGGTCTACTTGCGAAATTTCATCTACGATTGTTACATATTCGTCGTAAGACAAACCGCTACCGCCTAATTCTTCTGGAACTAAAATTCCCATAAAGCCCATCTCTCCCAATTTTTTGAATACTTCTACCGGGAAAGTCTGGCTCTCGTCCCAATCCATGATATTGGGTTGGATATGTTGTTGTGCAAAGTCTTTTGCAGATTGTGCAATGAGTTTTAAATTTTCGTTTTCTAAATATTTCATTTTTGTGTGTTTTTGCTTCGCTAAATTATAATTTTAAATTGAGTTTTTTATTATGAAAGCATTATTCTAAATTGATTAGATCATTTAACTTTTCTTGATAGGAGGTTTGAAGCAGATTATCGGGTTCGATATGAATCAGCACATCTGCGATTTGTGGCATCTTTGCCATGATTAAATCTTTTACCAAATGTCCGATTTCATGTCCTTCGCCTACCGATAGGTTTTGGCTCACAATCACGTGTAAATCTACAAAATACCGCATTCCAGACTTTCTGATGTTTGCCTTATCGGTACCTAAAACCCCAGGAACCCTATGTGTAAACTCGATAACTTTTTCTAACTCTTCTCCATACAAATGCTCGTCCATCATTTCGCCTAAAGCTGGGCGAAGGATTCTATAAGCGTTGTACACAATGATCCCAGAAGCGATGAGTGCAGCAACATCGTCTGCAGCCTCCCAACCTGGACCTAAAATGAGCGCAAACGAAATTCCGATAAACGCCATCATCGATGTAATAGCATCGCTGCGATGATGCCACGCATCTGCCTTGAGCGAAGAACTATTGCTCTCTTTGCTCTTTCGGATTACATATTGATATGATAATTCTTTGAATACGATGATGCCTCCTAAAACGATGAGGGTAAAAGGTTTTGGAGTTTCGTGCGGCGTTGTAATGTTCTGAACGCTTTCTACCGCAATAATTACCGCAGAAACCATGAGAAAAAGCACAACAAGAAAAGTAACAATCACCTCTGCTTTACCATGCCCATAGGGATGATTGTCGTCTGCTGGTCGGGCAGAATATTTGAGTCCGAAAAGCACCAAAATAGAAGAAAACACATCGGTAGTCGATTCTATAGCATCGGCGATCAAGGCGTAAGAATTACCAAAGTAACCTGCTATTCCTTTGATCAAGGCTAATATCAGGTTTCCAAAAATGCTAAAGACAGACGCTTTTATCGCTATTTCGCTCGTTGAAGATGTGCTCATAATAAAAAAAACCTCACCGAAGTGAGGTTCAAATTTATAAAAATTATTTTTCTAAAAATGGATAACGATAATCTGTTGGGTGAACAAATTGCTCTTTTACGGTACGAACAGACGTCCAACGCAGAAGATTCATTGCCGAACCTGCTTTGTCGTTTGTACCAGAAGCTCTTGCTCCACCGAAAGGTTGTTGCCCCACAACAGCTCCCGTAGGCTTGTCGTTGATGTAGAAATTACCCGCTGCATTTTCGAGTTTTTTGTATCCAAGAGCTAAGGCGTCAGCATCCAACGCGTACAATGCTCCAGTAAGCGCGTAGTCTGAAGTTTGGTCTACCAACTGCAAAGTTTCTTCGTATTGATCGTCTTCGTAAACATAAACGGTAAGTACTGGTCCGAAGATTTCTTCTACCATACTCTCGTATTTTGGATTGGTAGTTTTGATCACCGTCGGATCGATGAAATATCCTTTTGATTTGTCGAAATTTCCACCCATTATCACTTCAGCATCGCTTGCTTCTTTGGCACGTGTGATATAACCCGAGATTTTATCAAATGCTTTTTCGTCAATTACAGCGTTCACAAAGTTGGTAAAATCTTCTGGCGAACCTACTGTAATCGACGCCAACATTCCCTTCATTTCTTTCTCTACCTCGCCCCATAAACTCGATGGAATATATGCTCTTGATGCTGCCGAACATTTTTGACCTTGGTATTCAAATGCTCCTCGTACCAAGCCAATTGCGACATCTTTGGCCTTTGCCGATTGGTGTGCAACAACAAAGTCTTTGCCTCCTGTTTCTCCTACGATTCTCGGATACGTTTTGTGAATATCGATGTTACTTCCTATTTTTTTCCACAAATCTTTGAAAACCTGTGTAGAACCTGTAAAATGTAATCCTGAAAAATCTGGGTGGCTGATGCATGTTTCGGCTGTTTCTGCACCACCAGTAAGTACCATATTGATCACCCCATCTGGTAAACCTGCTTCTTTGAAAACCTCCATGATAACTTTGGCAGACAACAATTGTTTGTCAGACGGTTTCCACACCACCACATTCCCCATCAATGCCATACAAGACGGTAAGTTACCCGAAATTGCGGTGAAGTTGAACGGTGTGATGGCAAATGTGAATCCTTCTAAAGGACGATATTCTACTTTGTTCCAAACGTTTGGTGATGAAACGGGCTGATCTGCATAAATCTCGGTCATGAATTTCACGTTGAAACGTAGAAAATCGATGAACTCACAAGCTGAATCAATCTCGGCTTGCATGGCGTTTTTAGATTGCCCAATCATCGTTGCTGCATTAATTTTGGCACGGTATGGTCCCGCGATCAAATCTGCCGCTTTCAAAAAGATTGCTGCACGTGTTTGCCAAGGCGTTTGAGCCCAGGTTTTACGAGTTTCTAAAGCTACTGCAATGGCTTTTTTTACATCTTCTTGAGTTCCTTTATGGTAATATCCCACAACTTTTTGGTGATCGTGCGGTGGTCTTATTTCCATTTTATTTCCGCTAAAAACTTCTTCCGACCCAATGTATTGCGGAACTTCGGTAACGGTATTATACATTTCTTGGTATGCTGCTTGTAGAGCGATACGTTCTGGCGATCCTGCACCATATGCTTTTACCGGTTCGTTGACCACTACGGGGATTTGAATGATTGCGTTTGACATTTATATTATTTTTGTGTTGATATTAGGTCTTGCAAATTTAAGGATAATTGTTGTGATTTTATTCATGATGATTTACATCATCCTAAAACAAAATCTTTTCCCATCAGTTTCTTGAATTTCCTTCTCCGTAACCCAAAAGCAAATCGTACCGATATCCCCAAGGTCTAAAGTAAAAAAGGGCTTGATACAAATTTTCGGTTTGCCAAAAACTGCCGTCGACATAGGTCTGCGAAACTGCTCCTGTTTTGGTGTCTCTTACAGCAAACTGATAATTGTAATACCCTTGTTTCAGGTAGAGATCAAGCTCGAGCATTCCGCTTTCGGCTCGATGCATTTTATTCTCTTCGACAATCGCCCAGTTATTAAAAGCGCCTACGACATACACTTCGAGTTGCCCAGCTTTGTCATCGAAGCGATCGAGTGCAAAATTTACCCAAGTATAATCTGCTTCGGAAGCGGCATTCAGCTCATTTCCCAATCGTAGGGTGCGAATGTAAAAATTACCATTGATATCAGGATAATCATTATAAACAAATTGATACTGAGGCTCATGCGGACGCAAAAAAGTGTAATACACACTGTCTTGTCGAAATGTTTTTTCGGTAGAAAGTGCTGGCACATCGAGATTCTTGGTATCGAACCAATTGTATTCGCTTCCGCCTTCTTTCAACAAATTCAACGAATTGTAAGTAAGCTGATTTGTACGAGAAAAAGTCGGCCGAACGTTCGAGATATGATCGTTCCAATTATTGTTTTTCATGATGAACAACTGGGCGCCATCTGGCGATTCGGTCAAATTCAGTTCGCCACTCACCACCTGCACTTGTATTCGTTGGTTGAACCATTCGTCTTTCGGATTCACATAACGATTAACTAAAACGCCAACATCGGCCCTGCTTTCGTACACGGCGAATCTTTTGGTAAAAAGCGGTTTTTCATCGTTGTCCAAATAAACCTTCAGCACATAATTGCCTGGCAATTTCAAGCGCATTTCTTTGTTTGGAATTTGCAATTGATAATTGGTGTATCGCTGATAGGTATTGAAAGAATTTTTGTGCGTTCTGATATAATCTGAATTGTATCCGTCTAAAAATTCTGACTGGAAAATATTGGATTCCGACCAATCGGCATTGCGATGTTCTATTTTGTATTGATAACGTTTGTAACCAGCATTCAAATCATCAAAAGAAATTATTAAATACTGTCCCATCGCAATTACAGGCGTGTTGTCGTTGGAATTGGGATTGAATAATTGTAATGATTTGATATTTTTTGGAGGTGTCACTTCTTCGAATTGAGCCATCGTAAAGCAACTCAACAAGTATAAACCTAGCACTAAAAAAT
Organism: Vaginella massiliensis; assembly: GCF_900089075.1. Classification (GTDB taxonomy): domain Bacteria; phylum Bacteroidota; class Bacteroidia; order Flavobacteriales; family Weeksellaceae; genus Weeksella; species Weeksella massiliensis_A. Next base: position 966,661 of record NZ_LT593746.1, on the reverse strand, counting down.
TAGACCACTTCATCAAAAAATCGAGGTTTTAATTTATTGAACGTTAAACATATCGCACTTATCATGCCTAATATTAATAAAAATATCAGCACAAAACTAGGTTTTAACAACAAATTATACCAAACAAATTTCGAGAAGACGCTATAACCAATTTCAAAAACGTTCTGAGATTCGAGCGAAGAGGCAAAATGCAACAAGGCGATTGTTGCGATAAATAGGCTCATCAACACATTGAATTGAGAAAAAGAGACCAAAAACAACAGGCTAAAAACCACGATGAAATACAACCCAATGGATGACCTGGAGAGTTGACAATTGGTCACATCATCTACCATATTACTGAACCATGACTGATGTGCAGAATAGAGCAAAATACAAATCAGTATAGACAATACAAAACTCAGTAACAAATGTAAAAATACGCGCATAAAAAAGTGTCTGGCTAAAATTTAACGCAGACACTTTAGGATTATTGTATAAAAATTTAACTTTTTATTAATAAATTTTCGGGAATTGATTTGGATTGCTTTCATGCATCAAATCATAAACACGTTCAACGATTTCGTCTACCGATGGTTTGGAGAAATAATCACCGTCTGTACCGTATGGCGGACGATGTTCTTTGGCAGTGATTGTGAGTGGTGCACTGTCTAGATTAAAGTATGCTCCTTGCTCTTCCAAGACTTTTTGCAGCATATAAGCCGATGCACCTCCTGGCACATCTTCGTCTACAATTACCAATCGGTTGGTCTTTTTTAGCGATTGGGCAATATCGTGTTTCAAATCGAACGGAATCAAGGATTGCACATCGATTACTTCGGCATCTATACCAAGGCTAGCTAATTCTTTTGTTGCCTCCGTTACAATTCGCCAAGTAGAGCCATACGTCAAGATCGTAACATCTTTACCTGCTTTGGTGATTTCTACCTCTCCGATTGGCGTGGTAAATTCGCCCAAATTGGTCGGCATTTTCTCTTTCAGTCGGTATCCATTCAAACTTTCTACGACAATTCCTGGTTCGTCTGTCTGCAATAACGCATTGTAAAATCCAGCAGCCCTTGTCAAATCACGAGGCACCAGAACATTTACCCCTCTTACCAAAGAAAGAATACCGCCCATAGGTGATCCAGAGTGCCAAATCCCTTCCAATCGATGCCCGCGCGTTCGTATGATCAAAGGAGCTTTTTGACCGCCTTTGGTACGATAAAAAACAGTTGCTAAATCATCTGAAATTCCTTGCAAACAATACAATACATAATCTAGATATTGTATTTCGGCAATCGGTCGCAAGCCACGCATTGCCATTCCGATTCCTTGCCCCAAAATGGTTGCCTCGCGAATTCCTGTATCGGCTACACGTACTTTTCCGTACTTTTCTTGTAGGCCTTCTAGCCCTTGATTTACATCTCCAATATTTCCTGAATCTTCTCCAAATACGAGAACGTTGGGATATTTCTCGAAAATTTTATCGAAATTATCACGAACCACCACGCGTCCGTCTTCTTCTCCTACCTCATCTGAATAGGTAGGCGCTATATTTTTCACATGTTCGTTTGCCAATGCACTATCGCTGTATAATTTAGAATTATAAGCCTCTTGCTCTATTTCTAAATGCGTTTGTAACCAAGTGATGAGCGATGATTTGGCTGCCAAATTTTCTGCTCTCACCAAACGCAAAACTTTTCGCACCACAGCAAAAACATCACGTTTGAATGGCGTTTGTTTCGACTTCAATACGTTGTATTCCAATTCGATAAAAGATGCGTTGGCCGATTCTTTTTTCAGATTTTCTATTAGTTCTAATGCAGACGCTTTCAGCGCAAGAATAGGATTGAGGTATTCTTCCCAAGCCTGTTTTTGCTCGGTCTTCACTTGCGCTTTAATTTCTTTTTCTAAAGCATCTAACTCTTCTTCGGTTGCCAATTGATTTTCATCATCTCTGAAATCTAAAATCCACTCTCTGAAACGTTTTATTCCATCGTGCTCTTTTTCCCAATTGAGGCGCGTCTCGTTTTTATAACGCTCATGAGAGCCAGAAGTCGAATGCCCTTGAGGTTGTGTACACTCAGACACGTGCACAATACAAGGTATATGATGCTCGCGAGCCAAGGCTTCGGCACGCGTATAGGCGTCGATCAAGGCTGGGTAATCCCAAGCTTTTACAGAAAATATTTCGTAGCCACGCTCATCTTCTGTACGTTGAAAACCACGCAGCAATTCAGACAAGTTCGATTTGGTTCTTTGGTATTGTGCCGGTACAGAAATACCATAACCATCGTCCCAGATCGACACAATCATCGGCACCTGCAACACACCGCCCGCATTGATGGTTTCCCAAAAATGCCCTTCAGAAGTACTGGCGTCACCTATTGTACCGAAAGCGATTTCGTTTCCATTTACCGAAAATTTTTGTTCTGGATCTGCATTTTCTAAAGCTCGGTAAACAGAAGAAGCTTGTGCCAAACCAAGCAAGCGTGGCATTTGACCCGCTGTTGGCGATATATCTGAACTCGAATTTTTTTGTTGGGTGAGATTTTTCCAAGATCCGTCTGCATTCAATGAGCGGGTAGCAAAATGCGATGTCATTTGTCGACCTCCCGACATCGGCTCTTGCTCCAAATTGGTGTTGGCATACAGCTGAGCAAAAAATTGCTTTACGGTCATTTGCTCTATTGCAAACATAAATGTTTGATCTCGATAATATCCCGATCGGAAATCTCCATTTTTGAAGACTTTTGCCATTGCAATTTGTGGCAATTCTTTACCATCACCAAAAATTCCAAATTTAGCCTTACCTGTCAACACTTCTCTTCTTCCCAAATAGCTTACCTCTCGTGACATATAAGCTTTTTTGTAGTCGTTCAAGATTTGACTTTTGAAAGTGTCGAAGGAGATTTTTTCCATATTCTGTGATTCCATTCTATCCTTTTTGTTTGTTGACTTACAAAAATAGTAAATTAAAGTGAAAAAATATTGTTTTTTCATCGCCAGCGACCCTAAGCTCTTTCCTTAGTCTTTGCTATTATAGAAGTATTATTGCCTTTTTTCTATGTTTTCTTGCCGTTAGAAAAAAGGCTTTTTCGGCATATTTTTTGTGCATAACACATAACTTACAGCCTTTATAAACATGCTACAATGGTGAAATTGTGTTTATTATCTTGCCAAAACTGCTTTTGAATGCAATAGCTTTTGACTACAATTGTCTACATCTGTAATTTGACTATTTTGGAAATATCAAAAAATAATTTTCAGATTTTAATTATTTGTTTATATTTGTACAATTGATTTTACACGTCAAAAAAAATCTATTTATTATATAAACCTTGTGAAACAACCTAATAAACTTTTTTTTAGAAAATGAAAAAAAAAAACCTCCTTCTATTAATAATATTGTTTGCAGCAAGCAGCCTGCACGCACAAGTCGGGATCAACACCGATAACCCACAGCAAACCTTTCATGTAGACGGTAAAAAAGACAACCCCACTACCGGCTCACCATCTGCAGACCAACAAAAAGACGATGTAGTGATAACCGAAGAAGGCCGCCTGGGCATAGGCACCATAGCGCCAACCGAAAGTCTAGATGTAGACGGTAGAGCAAGAATACGCAATACCGACTCGCTGACAAACACAGCAGTATCGGCACTGTATGTGGACGAAAATGGTCTGGTGGGCAGAAGCTCTAGAAACATTAAGGCAGCTTACCTTGGATCCAACAAAAAATACAATCCAGGGAATTTTGAAGACTATAAGCATAATAACCATTATTATCTTCCGGTAACTCTAGACGATGTCAAGGTCAACACACTTGGTGTTACCTATGTACCAGAAAGCACAACACCAGAAGGTGTGAAAAAACCTGCGTCTATACAAATACACGAAGATGGGTATTATATGTATTCTGGCTCTATAACCTTTATGGGCAGCCTAAATAATGATGGCAATGGACTTGGATACATAGATTTTTTCATAAATGTTTCTGGTTATACGGGGTCTGGTTCTGGTCATCAAGATGATGAAGGTTATTACACGATAGGTGGGAGAAGAGCTTTCACGAGAGAGAGTCTGAATTCTGGTGCGTCTTATTCCTACACCTTTCCTACCAAAATAGCCTATCTACATGCAGGGACCACCTTCACCATATCCATGTTTAACAGTAAAATCCCAACATCATTTGGTCGTGTAAATTTTAGAACTAGTTCTTTTAGCACCTTTTTTGTCGACGGTTCGGGTGATGTGCCCTCGTACACCCTCAGCATCATCAAACTATAAGATGGATGCCAGTTCAAAATTTTATAAATAAAAAAACACCTAAAACTCAATAAAAAAATGCATACTAAAACCTTTACTCTCCTTATAATTCTATTGGTAGCAAGCAGCCTCTATGCCCAAGTCGGGATCAACACCGAAAACCCGCAGCAAAGATTTCATGTAGACGGCCAAAGAGACAACCCCACTACCGGCTCGCCAACGGTAGACCAACAAAAAAACGACGTAGTCATCACAGAAGACGGTCGTGTAGGTGTAGGCACCACAGAACCCACCGAAAGCCTAGATATAGACGGAAAAGCAAGAATACGCAACACCAATACGCTAGACAGCGAAACGGTATCGCCCCTGTATGTAGACGAAAATGGCTTGCTGGGCAAGGCAGAAATCCATCAGTTTTTTTCATATTATTCACAGGGTAATTTTGATGAAGATCTTAAACCATATTTTGTAGATGAATTTCTTTATAAAGAAAATAATCCTTACATATTTAAAATGTATGATGATCCTTATACTGTTGATGCCAATACCCTACATGTAGAAATTACTACACAAGGTGAAGCCAAAATCCCGGCAAAAGGAACCTACATTATAGGAGGCTCTATATTACCCGTATTGATTTTTAATGGAAATGACGGCCAAGAATATGCACACATCACCTATGATATTGAGGTGAAAAAAGAGGGGGAAACCAGTTGGACATCGATATCTGAAGGGAGAGCCGCTTACCCGAGAAAAAATCTCACCTATTTGTTTTATACTGCTATCTTCCCTACCACGATCGTAGACCTAGAGCCAGGCACATTGGTGAGAGTATCGCTGTACTGCACCAATACAGCCACCTCTAAAAGCACTATACCTAGTAATATCAATCATATCTCAAGTCCATTATATAGTTTTCCAGCGTTTACACTCGATATTTATAAGCTATAGAGAGATGAGATACTGTAGAAGCTTCTTTATTCGATGGCTGGGTAGAGATTACTATATTAATAACAACAAGACATTTTACAGCAAAGTAATCCATACAGAATAAAAAATTTTAATAAATGGATTATAGAATACAACTTAAACTTTTATAAAAAAATGCATAGAAAAAACATCATCCTTCTTATAGTGCTTCTTGTGGCAAGTAGCCTATATGCACAAGTCGGGATCAACACCGACAATCCGCAACAACTGTTTCATGTAGACGGTAAAATAGACAACCCACCTACAGACTCACCAACTGCAGACCAACAAAAAAACGACGTAGTCATCACTGCAGATGGCCAACTTGGCATAGGCACCACGCTGCCAAGCGAAAGTCTAGATGTAAATGGCGGAGTAAGAATAAGAGTACTAGATTCTATACCCGACCCTAAAGCTATACCGATCTATATAGATGAAAACGGTTTGGTAGGTATGGCAGACTTTACTAAAGTAGCTACTTTTATAGTTTCTGATAAAAATTATGTTGTAGAACCAGGTCCGTTTAATAGCGGTACACCTTATATTCTACCAATAAATTCTGATGATCTAAAGAAAAACACGCTAAAAGTTACAACCTCATCGAATAATGCAATCATCCCAGAAGATGGAGTTTATTTGATTTCAAGTTCTGTAGCTGCTCGACTTTTATTTAATCCAGCTGATACCCAAAAATACGGGTATATAGCTTTTAGTATCGACATAAAAAGAAATGGGGAATCTACTTGGACTACGGTATCAGGCGGTAGAAAAACTTTTTTCAGAGTAACAAATCCCTTAGAAGACAATTATACCATTCCTACGGCCATTGTCCGACTAGATTCTGGTTCGTCTGTTAGGGTGAAAATGTTCAGAACAAAAGATAGTAGTGGTAATCTTCAGGGAGCCTCTATCCTTACCTCTTATATAGGAGGTGTAAACCGACACAGAGGATTTACACTCAATATCAAAAAGCTAAATGAATAAAATTTAGCTACCAATCGACATGTTCACCTAAGAAAAAGCAGCCAATTTCTTGCCAATCGGTTCTAGAATTTATTCTATTTTCAGTTCAGCAATGATCGGGAAATGGTCAGATTCTATAAAGTCACCGCGGTAAAAATTGGTTACTTTTATATTCTTCGAGACCCAAATATGATCGATATTGGTTCTGAAAAAAGGGATATACGCATTCCAAGAATTTTGTAAACCGTAACCGCTTCGAGCGTCTTTCAAACGATCACTTTTCAACACCTCGAAGTTTGGCGAAAATACCGTGCAATTGAAATCGCCAAGAAATATCACATAATCAGCGTTGAGTTGATCGATTTCTTTGCGCATCAGCTCGAATTGTAGATTTCTTTTCAGAAAACGCTGCTGATTTGGAATGGGCGGAACAGGATGCACACCCAGTATTTGAACTGCTTTCTGATTGACCCTCACTGTTGCCAACAACGATGGATGCTGATCGTCTATATAATGTTTCACCTCAATTGTATCCAACGGAATTTTACTGTACAAACCAATTCCAAAATTATTTTCCCTCACTTCTTCATGATGATACGGATAATGAGTTCGCACAAAATCGATTGCTTTCTGCCAAGCTGGCGTCAATTCTTGAATCAAAATCACATCGAAATTCTCTTTTTCCAAATAATTTTTAAACTCTTCTACTTTATGATTTTGAGAAAAAATATTGATCGACCCGATTTTGAAATTAGGTTCTTCTGCTTTATCGTTCGCACCAAAATAAAACGGACTCAAATGTTGGTATAAAGTATAAAGCGAAAAAATAATCATGATTGGATACACCAACGACTTCTGGGTTCGATGCCGCACTTGATACGAATAACACAAGGCAAACATCACGCACAACAATAATGTATAAACAGAATATTGCGCCAAAATATCGAATATCCAATAATTATAGAAGGCTTTGCCCGATAGGTAAACCAAAAAATTGAAAAGCGCAAGAAATCGAAAAATCTTTGTTTTGCTTGGAATTTGAATCTTCATCTTGCAAAAATATTCAATATTAAGTCCAATTCTTCGGTTTTTTATTAATTAGTTACTGTATTTAATCCCTGCAAGAACGCTGTGATATTTGGAATAAAAAAATCTTTCGCAATAAATTTGCTTACTGAATATTTTTTCTTAAAAAAAACAACATCCGTAAGAGGAAAAAGATTTTTTTTTCATATGGTTTTTTAAATAGGTTTAGGTTAGGTAAGGTCTTCGGCAATGAAGACCTTATTTTTTTTTAGTAAAAACCCAAACTTCGTCTTTAAAATTTATCATTATTGAAATAAATGGAGAATAAGTACAAAATAAAAAAACCTCAACTTCAATGAGTTGAGGCTTTAAGTACTCGGAGTGGGAATCGAACCCACACTCCAAAGGAACACGAGTTTGAGTCGTGCGCGTCTACCAATTCCGCCATCCGAGCGTCCTTTTGGGATTGCAAATATAATACGGTTTCTATTTTTTACAAATATTTTTTTACATTTTTATTTGCAAATTATCATACGCCAAACTTATTCCTTTGGGTAACTGCGAGTTAACCTCAGAAAAAAATCCCATTTCGTAACTAATGTGCGTGATATAGGTTTGCTTTGCTTTCAATTCTCTAGACAACGCAATGGCATCTTCTAACAACAAATGAGCATGATGCGCTCGTTCTTGCCTCAGCGCACTTATTACCAAGACCTCGATATTCATCAGTTGTTGTTTCGATTCTTCTGGTAAAAATTTTACATCGGTAAGATAAGCCAAGCGTTGATCGAAAATATACCCGAGTATCGGCAATTGTCCATGAAAAACTTTCACGGGTTGAATCTGCAAATCTCCTATCATCAACGACTGGTTTTCGTCTATCGTATGCTCCTCAATTCTTGGAACACCCGGGTAACGGTCTGCTGTAAAAACATAAGGAAATCGCTGTTTGATGGCTTCAATCACCCTATCTAACGCATAAATAGGCATTTCTTTGCCCGACTTGAAGACCAAAGGTCGCGTATCGTCTATGCCCAACACATGATCGTTGTGCTCGTGGGTAAACAGTATCCCATCCAACCGATCTACTTTTGCCCGAAGCATTTGCATCCTAAAATCTGGACCACAATCGACCACCAGACGAGTGTATTTTTTTTCGACCATAAACGATGAGCGCAAACGCATATCGCGCACATCGGTTGACAAACACACAGGATGATCACTCCCAATAACAGGAACACCCTGCGAAGTGCCTGTTCCTAAAAACGTAGCCACAATTGTCTCTTTCATGCATAGCTAATTTACGGTATAAATCTACTATCAAAAACCGTTTTATTGTTAAAAATAGACCGATTTTTCTAATGTTAATTTGTAATCCCATTACGAATTGATAAATTTACAACTTCTAAAAAAAGCTTCAACTTTCATGACGTCGATTCAACAAGTTTTAACGCCAAAACAAAAGGCGCTGATCATCAATTTGAACCCTAAAATCTATGGTTCTTTTGCCGAGATCGGTGCAGGACAAGAAACGGTTCGGTTTTTCTATCGTGCTGGTGCAGCTTCTGGTACGCTCGCAAAAGCCATGAGTGCTTATGATAAAGATTTTTCTGATGCCATTTACGGCGTTGAAGATGACAACCGCTATGTAACCCAGACGCGGTTGAAAAAAATGCTGGATCATGAAATGAGGTTGATGAAAAAGCGTCTGACCAAAGAGCAACACAAAGAAAAATGTTTCTTTGCCTATGCCAACACCGTAACAACGATTGATTACGCCAAGAAAAACGAAGGTCATGGGTGGGTTGGACTTCGTTTCAAACTGAATGTTGAAGACAAAGAAGCCGACGAAATTGTTTTTCATGTAAAATTCAAAGAGAACTCAGCCCAATTGCAACAAGAGACTTTGGGAGTTTTGGGCGTGAATTTGATTTATGGCGCTTACTATTTGCACGAGAATCCAAGAGCATTGATACAATCACTTTACGATACGCTCGACAAAGATCAGATCGAAATTGATATGATCAACTTCAGAGGGCCACACTTCAAGTATGTCGACAACCGATTGATGAGTTTACAATTGGTAAAAAACGGTTTTGCCGATGTCGTAGTTTTCAATCCGCAAGGTAAAAATGTCTTACCAGCCGACATGCTTTACAAAAAAAATATTTATGCCGTTCGAGGATCTTTCCGCCCATTTATGAACGTGAATAAAGACATGTTCGAAGGCGGATTGAGAAAATTTATGCAAGCCGAAGGAGTAACCGAAAGCAATACCGAAATTCTTTTCGAAATTACGCTGAGCAATTTGATTGCCGCGAGCGGACAAGGCGAATTGGACGAACGAGATTTTCTCGACAGGGCCGATATTATCGGGAGTATGGGCTACAATGTAATCATCTCTGATTTCTCTGAATATTACAAACTCGTCGATTATTTTTCTAAATTCACTCGCAATCAAACCAAAATAGGATTGGCAATGGGGGTAAATAATCTCTTAGAAATTTTCAAAGAGAATTATTACGTAAATTTGCCTGGTGGCATCATGGAAGCCTTTGGTAAACTCTTCAAAAAACACATGAAGATTTACCTTTATCCTTACCTCGACAAAGAAGAAAATAAATTGCTTACTTCTAAAAACCTGAAGGTCGAAAAGAATTTGCACGAGTTATACAAATATTTCTTGTACAATGGTAAAATAGAGGATATTGAAGAATATAACGAAGAATACCTCAACACCTATTCTCGCAGATTACTGGAGCGGATCGCTAATGGCGAAGAGGGTTGGGAAGAAGAATGCCCGCCAGTTGTTGCCGAAATGATCAAAGACCGAAGCATGTTTGGATATCGACAGAAATTAAAAATCGATTAATTACCATAAAAAATTCCTGTTTTAGCAAAGCTAAAACAGGAATTTACTATTTTTTCTGAGCGAGTTGCAACTAAGCTTCTGCTCCTTTTATCATCTCAACGATTTTCGCTTCTATTTCTTCTGCAAGCTCTGGGTTATCTTTCAAAACATCTTTTACAGCGTCTCGCCCTTGTCCCAATTTGCTTTCGTTGTAAGAATACCAAGAACCCGATTTCTGCACTATTCCTTTATCAACAGCCAAATCTAGAATCTCACCAACTTTAGAGATTCCTTCTCCATACATGATATCGAATTCAGCCTGACGGAATGGTGGAGCCACTTTGTTTTTCACCACTTTTACTTTGGCGTGATTTCCGATAACCTCATCGCCATTTTTTATCTGCGTTGCTCGTCTGATGTCTAAACGAACCGATGCATAGAACTTCAAGGCGTTTCCCCCTGTTGTGGTTTCCGGATTTCCGAACATTACGCCAATTTTCTCACGTAGCTGATTGATGAAAATGGCTGTACACTTGGTTTTAGAGATTGTAGAGGTTAACTTTCGCAAGGCTTGAGACATCAAACGCGCTTGTAATCCCATACGAGAATCGCCCATTTCTCCTTCGATTTCGGCCTTTGGCGTAAGTGCAGCAACCGAGTCGATAACGATGATGTCAATGGCACCAGAGCGTATCAAATTATCGGCAATTTCTAATGCTTGCTCACCATTGTCGGGTTGTGAGACGATGAGGTTTTCTACATCTACCCCCAACTTTTCTGCATAGAAACGATCGAAAGCATGCTCTGCATCAATAAAAGCAGCAATACCTCCTTGCTTCTGTGCCTCTGCTATCGCATGCAAGGTCAAGGTCGTTTTACCCGACGATTCTGGTCCGTAAATTTCGATCACTCGCCCTCTTGGGTAGCCGCCAATACCTAATGCCAAATCCAATCCTAAAGACCCAGACGGAATCACTTCTATTTTATCGTCTACGGCACTATCGCCCATTCGCATCACTGCGCCTTTTCCGTAGGTTTTATCCATTTTGTCTAAAACCAATTGTAAGGCTTTCTTTTTATTATCTAGATCACTCATTTCTAATTATTTTTTTATTGTTTTAAAATTTGATTTGCATGTTCTTTGGTTTTCACCTTTTCGATTACCTCTTCGACCACACCTTCTTCATCTAAGATAAAGGTTGTGCGGTGAATGCCATCATAGGTTTTCCCCATAAATTTTTTGGGACCCCAAACGCCAAAAATATTAATTATTTCGTGCGATTCATCGGCCAGCAACGGGAAGGGTAATTGATATTTTTCGGCAAATTTTTTTTGTCTTGTAACCGAGTCTGCACTCACGCCTAGCAATTCGTAGCCTTTGGCTTTTAGGGCAGATTCGTTGTCGCGTAAATCGCAAGCTTCGGCAGTACAGCCTGGCGTGCTCGCTTTCGGATAGAAAAACACCACCAACCTTTTACCTTTATAGTCTTGTAGAGACACCGTTTTTCCATCTTGATCAACACCTTTAAAATCAGGCACTTTATCTCCAACTTTCAGCATAATTATTTTGTTTTGGGTCTTCTTGTAAAAATAAAGAATATATCTTGATTTGAACGACATTCGACCGAAATTAATTCTGATTTACTTTGCAAATATAGCTTCTTTTAACGACAAGATGTGTCGCAATAAATTTTTATCGATTAAATTTTTCTAACCATCTGGGCAGGGCAAATTCTGACAATAAATGAGCCAACGGGTAGTTCTTGTAATTGGTTCGATTCAACCAAAGCAGCTCTTCGATTTCTGCTTGTGTCGCGATGCTTGTGTCTTGCGACAATTCTACTTGATAGATATGCGCATGCACTCGGGTGTTTTTTTCGTTTACCGCCAAGGTATGGTGTTGCCCCAAAAAGAGGACCTGGTGCTGGGTGATATCGAGATTAATTTCTTCGAGAAATTCGCGTTGTAATGTTTCGAATGGTTTTTCGTTTGCCTCGATTTTCCCGCCTACCAGTTGAAAATATTTTGATCCTTTTTTACGAACGACCAGCAATTCGCCTCGAGGATTGAGCACAAGAGCATTGGCGATATAAAGCGTTTTCATCTTGAATTATTTTGTAAATTCAGGCTAAGTTCTGAATTGACAGCGAAATTTGATAAACAATAACTAAACTATCAAACTTTTATTTTAAAAATTCTTTACCTATCAAATGCTTTTCGGGTAATTATAAATCTAAAAAATACTATTCTCGGTTTTTTATTTTTCGCCAAAAAGTTGATTATTAATAAAATCTATGCGCTTTGCTGTTAAGGCTAAGAAAATCAAATAGTCACGATCTGAATATAATTTTTTTGAAATTCTTTGATGATGTTAGAAAAAAAATGCTGTAAAATCTAAATTTCACAGCATTTTGTATCGCATTGAGATTATAATGGCGATCCGGACGGGACTCGAACCCGCGACCACTTGCGTGACAGGCAAGTATTCTAACCAACTGAACTACCGGATCAGTATTCTTATAAATATTTTTGTTCGAAAAAAAACTTGGCGATCCGGACGGGACTCGAACCCGCGACCACTTGCGTGACAGGCAAGTATTCTAACCAGCTGAACTACCGGATCAGTATTTTTATAAATATTTTTGTTCGAAAAAAAAACTTGGCGATCCGGACGGGACTCGAACCCGCGACCACTTGCGTGACAGGCAAGTATTCTAACCAACTGAACTACCGGATCAGTGTATCAGTTTCGGATTGCAAATATACACGGTTTTTTGTTACTTCCTAATAAAATTCATAAAAAAAACTCAGTTTTTCAACTGAGTTTGTCTAGTATTTTAGAAATCAAATATTTATTGATTTATATTTTTACAGCAATGCTTCTAGTTTTGCCACCAATTGTTCTTTCGGTGCTACTCCCACTACTTTGTCTACTACTTCACCGTTTTTGAAATAGAGAATCGTCGGGATGTTGCGGATACCGTATTTGGCTGCAACTTCTTGGTTGGTGTCGACATCTACTTTTGCCACCACTGCTTTTCCAGTGTATTCGCCTGCAATTTCTTCGACTACTGGTCCTACCATACGACATGGACCGCACCAAACTGCCCAAAAATCTACCATAGCTGGTTTACCCGAGTTGATGATTTCGCTTTCAAAACTTGTATCTGTTACTTCTAATGCCATAATCTTGTTTTTGTTTTATTAGCTGTTATGATAACAAATGTAGTAAATTATTATTGAATTATGGTTTTCTTCTTATTATTTAAACTTATTCGATCATCATCAATTCAAATGATAATGCAGATGCTGATATTCGTCTATCTCATGAATCAACTCTCGACAGATATTGACTTTGAACTTGGCTGATGGCAATTCGAGTTTTTGTTTCAACGCTTTATCAATGATATAGAAGTTCAGTTTCTTGTCTCCTTGATACTTCATAATCAGCTCCATCAGACGTTCGATCAATTCTTCAGAAAGATCGTCTAATTTCACGGTGAGTGTAAGGCTGTCGGTGTTTTGGGTTAAAATCTCACTCAACAGTTGCATTTTGATGATTTTGGTAAACATTCGGCTGCTGTTTATGTTTCCTTCTTTGTCTTTGTAGATGCGTTGTGAGAAACTCAACCGAATGTTGAGAAATCGGTTTTCGCTCAAGAAATGTTTGAATTTGAGGTAGTCTTCGCCAAACAAGGTAAATTCGTATTGATCGGTATAATCGCTAAAGGTAAAACTACCGTATTCGTTTCCGCTTTTGGCAATTCGGTGTTGTACATTGCTCATAATTCCACCAATCGAAAGCTCTCGATCCAACAAGTTTTCTTCGTTCCCCTTCAATTTTTGAAGGCTCATATTGGTCACCAAAGCCAACTCGTTTTTGAAATCATCTAACGGATGCGACGAAATATACATCCCGACCACTTCTTTTTCTTTTGCCAATTGCTGTACCATGTTCCATTTTTCGCAATCTGGCAGATGAGGAACAACATCTTCTACTTCGCCTAGTGCATCGCCAAACAAAGAGGTCTGCGCACTGCCTTTTTGAGCCTGATAATTTGCTCCGTATTTTATAATTTTCTCCAAACTGCTGGTTCCGTCTTCTATATAAAAATAGCGTCCTCTATGAAAAGGGAACTGATCGAAACCGCCAGCAAGAATCAGATTTTCTATTGTTTTTTTATTCACTGTTCGAAGATCAACTCGCTTTACAAAATCGAAAATGGATTGGAATGCGCCGTTTTCTGCTCGTTCTGATATGATGGAATTTACGGCAGCTGTTCCTACACCTTTTATCGCTCCCATACCAAATCGTATGGCATTATCTTCGTTCACATTGAATTTCACAATCGATTCGTTTACATCTGGACCCAACACTTTCAAGCCCATGCGTTTGCATTCTTCCATAAAGAAAGTCACTTGCTTGATATCGTTCATATTATTCGACAATACTGCTGCCATGTATTCTGCTGGATAATGAGCTTTGAGGTAGGCCGTCTGATAGGCTACCCAAGCATAACAAGTCGAGTGCGATTTGTTGAAGGCGTAGGATGCAAAGGCTTCCCAATCGGTCCAGATTTTCTCTAAAATTTTGGGATCATGACCTTTTGCTGCTGCTTGATCAACAAATTTTGGTTTCATCTTGTCCAAAACATCTTTTTGTTTTTTACCCATTGCTTTTCGCAATACATCGGCATCGCCTTTAGAGAAATCTGCTAGTTTTTGCGACAACAACATCACCTGTTCTTGGTAGACCGTGATACCGTAAGTTTCTGCCAAATATTCTTCCATTGCCTCGAGATCGTAGGTAATTTCTTCCTCTCCATTTTTTCTACGGATAAAAGACGGGATATATTCCAATGGTCCTGGTCTATACAGCGCATTCATGGCAATGAGGTCGGCAAATACCGTTGGTTTCAGTTCGCGCATGTATTTTTGCATGCCAGGAGATTCGTATTGGAAGACGCCGATGGTTTCGCCCCTTTGGAAGAGTTCGTAGGTTTTGACATCATCTATCGGGAAGTTGTCTGGGTCTAAATCAATACCATGACGCATTTTCACCAATTTCACGGTGTCTTTAATCAAAGTCAACGTCTTCAACCCTAAGAAGTCCATTTTCAGTAAACCTGCACTTTCTGCAACAGAGTTGTCGAATTGTGTCACATACAAATCCGAATCTTTTGCTGTGGTGACGGGTACAAAATTCGTAATATCGTCTGGTGTGATGATTACCCCACAAGCGTGAATTCCAGTATTACGAACCGAGCCTTCTAGCACTTGAGCTTGGCGAATGGTCTGTGAGGCAAGATCCGAACCACTGGCTAAGCGTTTCAGTTCTTGAACCGCTTCTAATTCTTCTGTTCGGAGCGCTCCTTTCAAGGCTTGGTCATCCAAAGAGAAGATTTTAGAAAGTTTCATATTCGGAATAAGACCTGCAATACGATTGGCTTCGTACAACGGCAAATCGAGTACACGAGCTGTATCTTTTATCGAAGACTTTGCAGCCATCGTTCCGTATGTAATGATTTGCGCTACCTGATTGGCTCCATATTTATCGATTACATAATCCATGACCAAAGAACGGCCTTCATCATCAAAATCGATGTCGATATCGGGCATGGAAACTCGGTCTGGATTCAGAAAGCGCTCGAAAAGCAAATCGTACTGAATAGGGTCTAAATTGGTAATTCCTAAACAATAGGCAACGGCAGAACCCGCCGCTGAACCTCGACCTGGACCAACTGAAACACCGCGTCTTCTGGCTTCTGCAATAAAGTCTTGCACAATCAAAAAATAACCTGGATAACCTGTCTTCTCGATCGTTGCCAATTCAAAATCGAGGCGTTCTCGAATTTCGTCTGTCAATTCATCATACCGTTTTTTTGCACCTTCGTAAGTGAGGTATCTCAAATAGGCGTTTTCGCCCCTTTTTCCGCCGTCTAAATCGTCTTCGTGATTGATAAATTCTGTCGGAATATCGAATTTTGGCAACAGTACATCTCGATACAAAGTATACTCTTCTACCTTGTCTATGATTTCTTGTATATTGATGATGGCATCTGGAAGATCTTTGAACAAGTCTTTCATCTGATCTTCCGACTTGAAATAATATTCTTGATTTGGCAAACCAAAACGATAACCTCGACCTCGCCCGATGGGTGTCGATTGTTTTTCGGCGTCGCGCACGCATAACAAAATATCGTGTGCGTTGGAATCTTCTTGGTCTACATAGTAGGTATTATTGGTTGCAATGGTTTTAATCTGATGTTTTCGAGAAAATTCTATTAGCGTTTGGTTGACTCTGTTTTCATCTTCTTGTTGATGCCGCATCAGTTCGATATAAAAATCATCGGCAAACATTTCTTTCCACCAAAGCAAGGCTTCTTCTGCTTGTTTTTCTCCGAGGTTGAGAATCTTGTTTGGCACTTCGCCTTGCAGATTTCCCGACAAAACGATGAGGTCATCTTTATATTTTTCGACCAATTGCCTATCGATTCGTGGTACATAATAAAAGCCTTCGGTATAGGCGATAGAAGCCATTTTGGCGAGATTGTGGTAACCGTTTTTGTTCTTTGCCAAAAAAACGATTTGATAACCGTTGTCTTTTTTGGTTTTGTCTAAATGATCTTCACACACAAAAAATTCGGCTCCAATAATGGGCTTGATCGGAACTTCGGTTGGTGTTTTGCCTTCTGCGACCAAGCTTTCATTTTTTGCTTTAACTACTTTATTGTAATTCTGCACCTCTGCATTGAACAAGAATGCGCCCATCATATTTCCATGATCGGTAAGCGCCACAGCAGGCATTTTGTTTTTAGCAGCAGCTGCCACTAAATTTTTTACAGATATGGTTGATTGTAATACAGAAAATTGCGAATGGTTGTGCAAATGAGCAAATTTTGCTTGTTGAAACTGAATAACAACTTCTTGAGAAATTTCGGGTACATCGGTAGCGGGCGAATCTTTCGCTTGTTGCTCTGCAATGGCTTGCGAGGCTTGCTTCAGGTTGACATGATTCAGCCCAAGCGAGCTGATCTGCGTTGGATTTTCTTGTTCGAATCGATCAAAATAATCTTCTTCTACCTGCAATTCTTCTCGGGTGAAAACACCTTGGCGAACAAGCTCGAAAAAACAACGCGTCGTCGCCTCTACATCGGCTGTTGCATTGTGTGCTTCGGAAAACGGCACACCAAATAAATATTCGTGTAACTCGGTAAGGGTTGGCAATTTGTATCGACCTCCACGTCCGCCTGGCAACTTCAGCAATTCGGCAGTAACCTCTGTACAGGTATCCAAAACAGGCATTTCATGTAACTGATTTTCAACCTTATTCCGATAGAATTCTGCTCCCATAATCTTCAAATCGAATCCTACGTTTTGCCCAACTACAAATTTGGTTTGAGTCAAAGCGTGATTGAATTTTTCGAGCACTTCTTGCAGTGCAATTCCTTTTTCGGTTGCCAAAGCTGTTGAGATTCCATGAATCCGCTCCGAATCATACGGGATGTCGAAACCGTCTGGTTTTATCAAATAATCTTGATGATCGATCAATCGTCCCATTTCGTCGTGCAATTGCCAAGCGATTTGTATGCATCGCGGCCAATTGTCGGTGTCTGTAATGGGTGCGTTGTAGTCTTTTGGAAGACCAGTTGTCTCTGTATCAAAGATTAAGTACATGGAGTTTTTTTGTTTTTTGGAAGTCTAAATTTACGATTTTTTTTGCATAAAAAAAGATGAGTTACTACTCATCTTCTGTATCGTCTAAACTCGATTTTATCTTCAGCAATTCGGCTCGAATGTTTTCTAAGCGTGCAATGATTTCTATTTCTTCAACAATTCCTTCTTGTTCTTTCAAGGCGATTTTGGCTCCTTCTAGCGTGTAGCCTCTTTCTTTAACCAAATGATAAATCAGCTTCAGATTCTTGATATCTTTTGGAGTGAAAAAACGGTTTCCCTTCTTGTTTTTTTTGGGTTGAATCACATCAAATTCTTTTTCCCAAAAGCGAATAAGCGAAGGATTCACCTGAAAGGCTCGTGAAACTTCGCCAATAGAATAGTATAATTTATCTGGTAATTCGATATGCATTAGTCCAAAGATACGACAGTTTTTTGAGTTTCTTCGTACATTTTTACAAACTCGTCTGGACTCAAATCTTTGTAAAAAAAGTCAATCGGATTGATTACTTTTCCGTGATGATGAATCTCGTAATGCAGATGCGCACCGGTAGACATTCCTGTATTGCCGACATTCCCAATCACATCGCCGCGTTTTATTCGTTGTCCGTTGCGAACTTTTATTTTACTCATGTGTGCATACAAAGTTTCGTAGCCGTTGCCATGGTTCAATTTTACCATATTCCCATAGCCATTTCCAGATCCTGCCATGCTGACTACGCCGTCTGCTGTCGCATAAATTGGAGTACCAACGGGCGCGGCAAAATCCAATCCGTTGTGCATTTTATGAATTTTCAGAATCGGATGAAAACGAACGCCAAAACCAGAGGCTACGCGCGACATCGATTTGTCTGCAATTGGCTGTATCGCAGGAATGCTCGCATACTCTTTTTCCTTCCCATCGGCTACTGCTTTGATATCGGCCATCGACTTGGCTTGGAATTCTAATTTTTTCAGTAAAACATCCATATTCTGAGCCACTTCTGCGACAAATTTTCCGTTTGGTAATTTTCGTAAATCACTATATCGATCACTACCTCCAAATCCTGCCAATCGCACTTCGCTTGGCAAAGATTCTAAACCATAAACCGAGCGGTAAATTTCTTCGTCTTTCTCTACCAAAGCTTCTAAAGCGTGTTGAGCTTCAGCCATTTTAGAAACTAAATTTTTGTATTCTTTTTCTAATTTTTTGAAATCTTTTTTGTTTTGATTCAGCTCAGTCAACATTTGTTGTTCAGAGGGCAAAGAAATATTTTTGGTATAAATATAAGACGTAAAACTACCCGATAAGACTGCTGTAAGAATAAAAGCCAAACCATAGACTAAAGCTTTGTATTTGGGTTGTTTGAAGATGGACTTTTTCTGAGTATAGGTTTGATTTGTCGGTTCTAAATCTATCTGTTTATTTTCCATTTCGTTTTATCTAATTTCTTAGTTTTCTCTATCTTTGTAAACGTTTGCAAAGTAAAGAATATTGTGTTTGCGAATATGTTAATCAAACGATAAAAATATTATAAACTATAATGAAGTCCAAACAGATAAGAAAAGAATTCCTAGATTTTTTTCAACAGAGAGCGCATTTGATTGTTGATTCTGCACCCATTGTACTTAAAGATGATCCAACGCTGATGTTCAACAATTCGGGTATGGCGCAGTTCAAAGAATTCTTTTTGGGCAATGGAACTCCCAAGAGTAAACGCATAGCCGATACTCAAAAATGTTTGCGTGTCTCTGGAAAACATAACGATTTAGACGATGTAGGGAAAGACACTTACCACCATACGATGTTCGAAATGCTGGGCAACTGGTCTTTTGGCGATTACTTCAAGAAAGAAGCCATTGCTTGGGCATGGGAATTGCTCACCGTTGTTTATGGAATTCCCAAAGATCAGCTCTATGTAACGGTTTTCGAAGGCGACAGAGAAGACGGAACCGAGTTGGATCAAGAGGCTTTAGATTTATGGAAAGAACATGTAGATGAAGATCATATCTTATTCGGAAACAAAAAAGACAATTTCTGGGAAATGGGTGATATCGGACCTTGCGGTCCATGTTCTGAGATTCATGTAGACATTCGCCCTGCCGAAGAACGCACCAAAATTGATGGCAAAACATTGGTCAATATGGACCATCCGCAAGTGGTCGAGATTTGGAATCTGGTATTTATGCAATACCAACGCAAAGCCGACGGCACATTGGTACAATTACCCGCAAAACATATCGATACGGGTATGGGATTCGAACGTTTGGCAATGGTATTACAAGGCAAAACATCGAACTACGATACCGATGTTTTCCAACCGATCATCCATAAATTAGAAGAAATTTCTGGTGTAAAATACGGTGCATCAGAAAAAACAGATATCGCCATTCGTGTTGTGGTAGACCACTTGCGTGCTGTAGCTTTTGCTATTGCAGATGGGCAACTACCGTCGAACACTGGCGCAGGCTATGTCATTCGTCGCATTTTGCGTCGAGCAATTTCTTACGGATACCGCTTTTTGGGACTAGACGAACCGTTTATCTATCAATTGTATCCAATCTTGAAAGCTGAAATGGGTGATTTCTTTCCAGAATTGATAAAACAAGAAGCAATTGTAACGGGAGTAATTCGTGAAGAAGAGGCTTCTTTCTTGAGAACAATCGAACAAGGATTGAACCGACTGAACCAAATCATCGAACAATTGGGCGATTCTAAAGTGGTTCCGGGCGATGTTGTTTTCGAACTATACGACACCTACGGTTTCCCAGCCGATTTGTCGCGCATTGTGGTAGAAGACCACGGATTTACCATTGACGAAGCTGGTTTCGAAACCGAAATGGCTAAACAAAAAGAACGCTCAAAAAAAGCTACCGAATTGGTGACCGACGATTGGGTAATTTTGGACGATTCTGGAAACGAAAAATCAATTGCTTACGATAATACCGAGGCCGAAGTAAAAGTGACGCGTTACCGTAAAGTAAAAAATAAAAAAGGTGAATTCTACCAACTGGTTTTCGATCAAACGCCTTTCTATGCCGAGTCTGGAGGACAAATCGGTGATCGAGGTGTGATGATTTCGCCAAACGAAACAATCGAAGTTGTTGATACCAAAAAAGAAAACAACCTCATCATTCACTTCGTTGAAACTTTACCAGAAAACATCGAAGGTAGTTTTCAAGCCAAAGTAGATGTTGCCAAACGCAACGCGACAACCAAAAACCACTCGGCAACGCACTTGTTGCACGAGGCTTTACGCGAAGTTTTGGGTCCACATGTTGAACAAAAAGGTTCGTATGTAGGCGATGATTACCTGCGTTTCGACTTCTCACATTTTGCTAAAATGACCGAAGAAGAAATTGCAACTGTTGAACAAAAGGTAAACGAAAAAATTGTGGAAGCACTACCATTGATCGAAAAAAGAGACTGCAACATGGACGAGGCTTTGGCCGAAGGTGCTATGGCGTTGTTTGGAGAGAAATATGGTGACAAAGTTCGGGTGATCCGCTTCGGTTCGTCTGTTGAATTATGTGGTGGTACACATGTAAAAAATACGGCCGATATCCGTTTGTTCAAGATTTTATCCGAATCTTCGACTGCCGCTGGAATTCGTCGTATAGAAGCCATTACTGCTAACAAAGCAATTGATGTGTTGAAAAAAGCTGAACAAAATTACCACGAAGTTTTAGTTGCCTTGAAAACCAAAAACGACGCAGTAAAAGCGGTTCAATCGCTACTAGACGAAAATGCAGCATTGAAGAAACAAGTCGAAAAATTCTTGGCGCAACAAGCAGCCGCAGAAAAAGCAACTTGGAAAGCAGCGATCAGAGAAATCAACGGTATAAATTTCTTAGCAATCAAAACAAATTTAGACACCAACACTGCGAAACAAAACGCAATTGATCTGAGCAACGAAATCCAAAACGCATTCATCGTGGTCGGAACTAATGACGCGGTAAAACCATCTCTTACCATTGCTATTGCCAAAAATTTGGCGACAGAAAGAGGTTTGCACGCCGGCAATATCGTGAAAGAAATCGCCAAACACATCAACGGTGGCGGTGGCGGACAACCATTCTTGGCGACTGCGGGCGGAAAAGATGCAAACGGATTGGATGCAGCATTGAAGCAAGTGGAAGATTTTGTGAAATAATCTATTTTATAGAATAATAAGTAAAAAAGCGACTCCAAATAAGGTAGTCGCTTTTTAAATGCATTAAATCGACTTTCATTTTTTGTATTCATAGTTATAAATGATTGAAAAAAATTTCTAAAAAAATGCCACTCAAAGGAGCGGCATTTTTTCATTATTTTTCAATTTTCTGATTAGAATCTAAAATTCATCCCACCAATAAAATTGAATCCAGCTTGCGGAAAATAATAAGGTTCTCCGTAGTACGAACCGTATGACACATATTCTTTGTCGAAAAGATTCTGCAAGAGCAATGTAAATTCTAGATTTTTGAGCCATTTTGTTGATACGCTATACTTCAACATGGCATCGGTTACCCAATACGAATCCAATAGCCCGTCTGCTGGCTCCTCGTTCGATAGGTATTGTTCAGACACAAATTTGTTGTTCAACACGATATTGAAGTTTTTGAACGGCATTACCGACAAGCCAACAGCACTGATCCATTCGGGCGAATATGCCGTTTGGGTATCTTTAGTTACCAACTCGCCTTGCTCGTTTTCGAATCGATAATTTTGATTGATGTTTTTGCTCCACGTTACATTTCCGAAAGCGTTCAATCGTTGATGGATGATTGGCACTTGCAAATCGAGTTCGACACCTGTACGGTAACTTTCACCAATATTTTTTCTCAATGCTGTTCCCACATCGTTCAATTGTCCAGTGGCAACCAACTGATTTTTGTATCCCATGTAGAAAGCATTTGCTGTGAAATTCCAATCGCCTATGCGCTTGTATCCCAATTCTACGTTGTTCAATTTTTCTACCTTCGGATTGTCTTTTTCATCGGTAATTCCTTCGTAATCTACTCGCTTAGGTTCGCGTTGCGAAATCCCATAAAACGCATACAATTGTTGGTAAGGGTCGATATTGAAATTGATTCCGACTTTAGGATTTACAAAATGATGTTGCGCTTCGAAAGGTCTGAAATCATCACTGTCGTTTTCGCCATTTGGTAAATATTTCGTCTTGTAGTCTACCATTCGATATTGTACATCTCCAAAAAACTCCCATTGATCAACCGTATACATCAATTTCACATAAGACGAAAGCTGATTTTTGGTTGCTCTATTCAAATAGTAATTATATTTAAGATCGTTCCAGTCTATATTCTGAATCCACTTAACTCTTCCAAAATGATCTCCAACGTACTGATTTACAGATAATCCTGCAAAAAATTTAAATAGACCTAATCGCTGATTCTCCACATCGATATTCACACCATAAAAATCATTATCGAGGTGTTTCTGCCGAATTAAATCTGCTCGGCTTCCCAAATGTTCCAATTTATATTTCGACAAGCGATCATTTTGACGGTAATCTTCATAATATCCTTTTCCTTTGGTATAATGAAGCGTAAAACGAGATTTCCAATCGTTGTTATACTTCTGATTCCAAATCAAAAAGTAATGATTTTGCTGATAATTATCGGTCTGGTTATCGTAGAACGTAATTCGACCATCCTCGTGATAAATTGCTCCCGCAGGGTTGTATCTTCTATCCTTTTCATAAGTTTCACGGTCTATCCCATACCATGCTTGGTAGGTTTTTTCTTTACCAAACATATTCTGGAAACGGAAAGATGTTTTGGAGTTCAGCTCGTATAACGCATTCACATCATAAGACCAAAGATCACTCCAAGCGCGATCGATGTATCCGTCTGAAGCCAAATGCGACAAACGAAGATCTAGTTGCAAACGATTGTCGAGAATTTTACCAGTTCCGCCTTGTAGGGTATATTTTTGAGTATTGAAGCTCCCATACGACAAAGCCAAATCTCCGTAAGCAGTTGGGGATGGATTTTGTGTTTCGATGTTGACACTCGCACCAAAAGTCGCCATACCATTAGTCGAGGTTCCTACACCTCGTTGAATGTAAATGGCACTAGTAGACGAAGCCAAATCTGGCAAATTGACCCAAAAAACGCCTTGCGATTCGCTATTATTCAGCTGCACACCATTGAGTGTAACGTTGATCGAAGACTCGCCAAGACCTCTTACGCGAATGGTAGAATACCCGATTCCATTACCCGTATCAGACGAATGCAAAACCGATGTCGCATTTCCCAATAACGACGGAATGTCTTGCCCGAGATTACGTTCGTTGAGTTTTGATTTAGAAATTTTTTCGACCGAAATTGGTAGTTTTTCGATGATACTCACCGTTTCGAGTTGAATAGAATCCGCTTCAATGCTGTCTTGTTCTTGAGCCTGAAGCAAAGCGTGTGCTAATAAAGACACTAAAATAATCGACCTTTTCATAATAAAAAATTAAATTATAATATGAAAGGGACACGTTGAACTATTTAAAATTACGCGCGCAGTTGTACGTGTGAAGAATCCATCCCTTGGCAGCATTATCTGCCCAGGTTCTATGGGTATAATCTCAGCCATTATAAAAAATAGCACCCCTTTCGATTTTCGCACAAAAATAAGTATCTTTATCGAATAAAACTAAAACTATTTTTTTTACGCCATGCTAAAAGAAAAAATCTATACAATTGGAATTTTGATTTTGATGGGAATTACCTGGAATTGCCAAAGCTCTAAAGCAATTTTATCTTCGAACATCGAAACACAGCCCACGCGAGAAAGTCTGCAAAAACAAAGAGCTAAGCTATTGAAACTCGCAAAGATGGACACCGTATGTCACCATAGCAGCGATTGGAAAATTATCGGGATTGGGTCAAAAGCCTGTGGCGGTCCCACAGAATATATTGCCTACCATAAAGACAGCGATGAAAAACAATTGCTGCACGAAATAAAAATCTACAACCAAGCCATGGCAAAATTCAATCAGCTGAACGGAATTATTTCGGATTGCATGCTGAAAGTGCCCCCACAAATAAGCTGTAAAAATGGAAAGCTTGTTTTGTTATGATCTAAAGTAAAACGGCACAAAATACACTTCGGCAAACTCGTCGAGGGTAGAACCTTGTGCCGCTTCAGAGCGTGATGAGTACGTTTTTTTATTAATATTTCAGTTTGATGAAATACCACATCAAAGCAGCCCATCCAACGATCATAAACAAACCACCCAGTGGCGTAATTGGGCCTAACCATTTTAGGTTTACGCCCCAATAGTCAGTAAACGACAGGAAATAGATGCTCACAGAAAAAAGAAATGTTCCGATGATCCAACTCCAACCAATAGCTTTTTCTATTCCAGAGTTGAACTGCATGTATAAGCCCACAGCCAACAATGCCAAAGCATGATACATTTGGTATTTTACTCCTACTTCGAAACTTGTAAGTTTATCGGCAGCTAATAATTTCTTGAAGGCGTGTGCTCCAAAAGCTCCTAATATTACCGACGTCAATCCATAAAAAGACGCCATTATCAAAACAACCTGTTTCATCTTATTTATTTTTCTGTTTTCTTTTTGCCTGCAACAAAATCTTTGAGGTAGAAAGGCTCGAAATAAGCCACATCTACAAAATCTTTGGCTACAAATCGTTCGTGAGCCAATTTACACATCTCTTCCGCCGAAGGAAATTGTGCCAAAAAATCTGCGTCTAAATGAGCTAAAAATTCTTGCGTCTTCATCGCTCCATCTCCTACAAATAGTAGCTTTTTACCAGCATAATCTGCATACGAATTTTCATCGATCACTTTTGCCGTTGTGTCTGAAATCCAATTCAGTTGATTGTCGAACACGGCAGTATACACTTCCATTCTTCGAGCGTCGATCATGGGAATGATGTAATCGTAGTTCGAATGAGCATGTTTGGCTGCAATTACTTCTAAAGAATTGATCGCCGTCATCGGGATTCCCAAAGCGTAGGCAAAGCCTTTGGCTGCCGAAACGCCAATTCGCAAACCAGTATAAGAACCTGGTCCTTTGGAAACGCAAACCGCATCGAGTTCTTGCAGGTTTTTGTTGGCTCCTTCCATTGCCCATTGTACAAACTGATGCAATTTTTCGCCGTGGGCATAACCATCTTCATATTCTTCTGTCAGTGCTAACAGTTCGCCATTTTCGGCAACAGAAACCGAACAATTCTTGGTCGATGTCTCGAGATGTAAAATTAATGACATGCTACAAATATACGGTTTTATCCATTTTTTTTAGGCAACAAAAAGAGGTAAGACTCACAGTCAAATCCCTTAAAAGTTCTAATGATTATCGGGTATACAATCGCAATTAGCCTTTAATTTTTGATAAATGAGCAAAATTTTCAGCAAATTCGACGATGGCATTTGACACCTCTTGGTCACTTGTAGCCCGTTCGTAAGAACTCGCCATCGAGATGAAAATTTGATGAAAAAATCGCTTCATATCATCTTGTGTCATGTCTTTGGACCACAAATCGATACGCAAGGCTTCTTTTGCCTTATCGTCCCAAACCGAAAGCAAAACGGCTTTGGTTTCCTCGTTAGAGATTCCTCCGTCGGGCGCGCTCCAATTCAACTTTTCTGGAATGTGATTCTCATCCAATTCAATATCAATGCTAATGTTTGTCTTTCTCATAATCTTTTATTTATTCTGCATAATGATAGAGTTCGTCGACTCCTTCACGTTTTGCTGTTCTATATTTTGTAACCGAACTTTTCGAGGGTTTATACTTCGATTCTTTGAATATTTTCTGACTATCCAAATCGTTTATAAAATCGGAAAGCGACACTTCTGGATGGTGTTTGAGGTATTCTCTGGCAATCTGCCAACCAATCCAAGCGCCAATTCTGCCGGGCGAGTCTTGTTCTATTTCGTTGTTGAATTTAGAGAATGGTCCCACTTGCAAAAAACGTTCGGGTAAACTGCGGTCGGCTTTGAAAATATAATTTTGTTCTACAAAAAAATTCCAAATATTTCCTTCGTTTTGTATTGCCCATTCCAATTGCTCGGGTGTATACCCAATTTTGAATTCGTCTGGATTGTTCGGAATTAAAGCATCGGCCAAGATCAACTTTTTCCCTTCGTACAACATGAGATCCAAAAACGCTTGTCCTTTTGGGTTAAAGGGTACGATATCGTGGGCTATTGCTTTTACAATTTGAGCTTTCAAGTGATCGCGATTCATCGACGTTCGCAGGTAGCTGTAAACTTTTACACTGTCGTACAACGGATGTTGTTGTCCCAAAAAACCATCCAAAGCGATAAACATCATTTTATCTCGCGCGCTATACAACACCGGGTCTTCTATATTTTGCAAACCCGAAGAATAAACAAAAACAGTAGGAGTCTCGAAAGTTGGGAAATAATGTTTGTAACGAGAAAAAATTGGTTCTAATTCGGTTTTGAGCTTCACCAAATCGCCCATTGCACGTTTTCCTTCCTGGTAAATTTTTATTTCCTTTTCATCTTTTCGTTGCGATTCCCAAATTGAATCAGAATTTTCGTCGAAAAAGAAAGGATAATCGGTTTTGAGTTTTGATAAGGGAATCGAATCGCTGAAAAAATTTTTGCTGATATCATGCACAACAAGATCTACCGTATCGAAGTTTTCTGAATTCCAGTTGCGTTCCTTTTTACATGACCACAACAAGAACACGACCAAAACACTTAACAATAAATTCGTTTTCATCAATGAATTTTAAAGTACAAAAATACATAATTTACTCATTCGAAAACGAGCAAAAATAACTTGAATCGTGGTTCAAGTTCTACTTTTTTTAGGGTAAAGGTGCTCCCACTGGAATATCGCAACGATGTCCTGGTTCGCCATGAGGCGGATTTACATTTGCAGCATTTTCACCGCCATATTGCATAAAAGGATTGCTTTGTTGTGGCACCGCTTGTGGTTGAACCTGACCAGTAGATGGTGGCGAATCTAAAGGTGCTCCTACCGGAATATCGCAACGATGTCCTGGCTTCCCATGTTCTGGATTCAACGCTACTGTTTCGGCGGTAGATTTTTCTTGTGAGACAGCATCTTCCTGAGGCGATTCTACGGTTTCTACTGCAGAAGCTTGGCTTTCGGTGAGATCAACAGCATTCGAACTTTCTTTTTTTGAATCGCAAGCAAAGAAAAGTCCAACGATGCAGGCAAGCAATAAACTTTTATAAATTTTCATTTTCGTCATTATATTTTGCTGAATATACGCCTATTTTTTCAAATAATCAATTGTGTAAGTTATTTCGCCCTTGGCTCTTTTCTTATATTTGGATAAATATTCGAATTATGCAAACGCAAAAAGTAGTAGAACATATCGTAAATTGGCTGAAAACGTATTTAGAAAACGCGCATCAGAAAGGATTTGTTATTGGAATTTCGGGAGGAATAGATTCTGCGGTAACCTCAACGCTTTGTGCCATGACGGGCTATCCGTTATTGAATCTCGAGATGCCGATTCATCAAGAAAAAAAACAAGCCGAAAGAGCTCGAAAGCATATCGAATGGTTGAAAGCTAAATTCGATCTTATCGATTCGTTGGAGGTCGATTTGAGTCAAACATTTGATTCTTTTGAAGCTGTTGTTCCAAAAATCGATGATCCAGACAAGGTAAATCTGGCATTGGCAAACACCAGAGCGAGATTGCGCATGACGACTTTGTATTATTTTGCTGGTTTGCACAATTATTTGGTGGCAGGCACGGGAAACAGAATAGAAGATTTTGGTGTAGGATTTTTTACCAAATATGGCGATGGTGGCGTTGATATAAGTCCGATCGCCGATCTTATGAAATCAGAAGTTTACGAAATTGCAGCCTATTTGGGCATCGACCATGATATACAAAAAGCCAAACCTACCGATGGTTTATTTGGTGACAATCGCTCTGATGAAGACCAATTGGGAGCCTCGTACGATGAACTGGAATGGGCGATGAACAAAGTAGAAGAAGGCAAAACCGTTGACGACTTCGACGGTAGAGAAAAAGAGGTGTTGCAAATTTACATCAGACTCAACCGCATCAATCAACACAAAATGGTTCCGATCCCGATGTGTGAGATTCCCAAAGAATGGAAATAGTGATCGGCAAGCCGAGGCGATAATCTGTAAAAAAATCCCTTTCAAAAAAATCTGAAAGGGATTAGTATTCATAAACTTTGTTTTAAATCAAATCTAAAACTTGATTCAAATCATCGAGCAAATCGTCGATGTCTTCTATCCCAACACTCAACCGAATAAGGTCGTCGGTGATACCGATTTCTGCGCGTTTTTCGGCTGGTATCGATGCGTGGGTCATGGTTGTTGGGTGATTCGCCAACGATTCTACGCCACCTAAAGATTCTGCCAAGGTAAAGACTTTCAGGTTTTCTAATATTTTGAAAGCATCTTCTTTAGAACCCGATTTCAAGGTAAAGGACACCATTCCACCAAAAGCTTTCATTTGTTTTTTGGCAATTTCATGTTGAGGATGATTGGTCAAACCTGGGTAATAAACCTGCTCGATTTTCGGATGATTGGCTAAGAAGGTCGCTACTTTCATGCCGTTTTCGCAGTGGCGATCCATACGAACAGCCAAGGTTTTGATGCCTCGTAATACCAAATACGAATCTTGTGGTCCAAGGATTCCACCAGTGGCAAAAAGATTGAAATGGACTTTCTCGGCCAATTCTTCGGAGTTTACAATTACCGCACCCGCTACCAAATCTGAGTGTCCGCCTAAATATTTGGTTGCCGAATGCATCACGATATCTGCCCCCAACTCTATCGGACGCTGCAAATAAGGCGAGGCAAAAGTGTTGTCGACTGCCACTAGAACGTCTGAATTTTTAGCTTTTGTCGCCTTTGTAACGGCTTCGATGTCGACCACCTTCATCAGCGGATTGGTAGGCGTTTCGATCCAAATCATCTGGGTTTTGTCGTTCATCAAAGCTACAACATCGTCTACTTTGGTCATGTCTACGAAATGAAATTTCAGTCCGTAATTGCTATAAACACGCGTAAACAAGCGATAAGAACCGCCATACAAATCGTCCATGGCAATGATTTCATCACCAGGTTTGAAGAGTTTCAAAATGCCATCAATCGCTGCCAAACCAGAGCAAAAGGCAAAGCCAGCGACACCGCTTTCGATGGATGCCAATGCGTTTTCTAATGCCGATCGCGTTGGATTTTCGCCGCGTGCATATTCGTAGCCTTGGTGCTTACCTGGGCTTTGTTGGGCAAAGGTTGAGGTTTGATAGATCGGTGGATTCACTGCGCCAGTAGATGGATCGTGTTGCTGACCACCGTGTATTGCTTTTGTATTGAATTTCATGAGTTGAATATTTCTTGTAAAGTTAAGCGAATTTTTTGATGATGCGCTGTTTAGAAGATTTTTCTGATTGGCATGAAAAGAAACCTCTGTTTTTTGGCAAATTCAGCTAAATGGTATAGCACCACTATGCTAGAAAAAAAACGTAAGGCAGTTAGATTTGGTAATTCTCATTCTTTTTTGGCTTAAATTTATAATACTCTATTCTATATACGATTAGTTTCAAACTTTTATCAACTTTCTATCAGCCTGCAACACACCTCATTTTCTTCTTTTCAAAAAAAATATCTCAATTTATATCACCATGAAAATCAATCAATATCTCCAAAACAAGATTTTACAATCGGTATGCGTTATGTTCAAAATCTTATTTTTCAACATTATTTTAATGATAAAAACGATAGCCAAGGATAATCTACATCTTATAAATTGCTGATTTTTGTATCTTTACGTCAATCAAATAACATAAAGAAATTAGAAAAAATGAGAGACTATGTAAGCGTAGAAGAGGCGATAAGTATCATAGAAAGCGATGATCGAATCTTTGTTCACGGTAGTGCTTGTACACCAAATTATCTGCTCGACGAAATGGCAAATCAATCGCATCGGTTACGCGATTGCGAAATCGTATCCATCACCTTGCAAGGTGATGTAAAAATTGCTCAACCCGAGTACAAAGATAGTTTCTTCATCAATTCGCTGTTTGTTTCTACGCCTGTTCGCGAGGCTGTAAATAGTGATCGTGGCGATTTTGTTCCCATATTTTTGAGTGAAATTCCCACCTTGTTCAAAAAAGACATTTTACCATTAGACGTAGCTCTGGTATCGGTTTCGCCACCCGATGCCCACGGATTCTGTTCGTTGGGCACATCGGTCGATATTGCTCGCAGTGCGGTCGATACGGCAAAGAAAATCGTAGCCCAGGTAAACCCTAGAATGCCGAGAACTCTTGGCGATGCCATGGTGCATATCTCGCAATTCGACAAGATGGTTTACCACGAAACCGAATTGCCTACGATAGATTACGGTGCAAAAGTTGCGCAAGAAGAATTGATGATTGGCGAACATGTTGCCAACCTCATCGAGGATCGTGCTACGATACAAATGGGCATTGGCACCATACCCGATGCCGTACTCCAAAGCCTACACCACCATAAAGATTTGGGTATCCACACCGAAATGCTGAGCGATGGCGTGATCGACCTCATCCAAAAAGGGGTGATCAACAACAAATACAAAGGCACGCATACCAACAAAACCATTACGAGTTTTTGCTTCGGTACCAGACGATTGTATGATTTTGTAGACGACAATCCGTCTATCGCTTTTATGAATGTAGAACACGTAAATTACCCGATCAACATTATGAAAAATAAAAAAATGACCGCCATCAACTCGGCAATCGAAATCGATATCACAGGACAAGTTTGTGCCGATTCTATTGGTCGTTATCAATTTTCGGGTATTGGTGGACAGATGGACTTCATGCGTGGTGCGGCATTGAGCGAGGGCGGAAAACCCATCATAGCGATTACGTCTCGTACCAAAAAAGGGGTGCCACGTATAGTGCCCTACCTCAATCAGGGCGCCGGAGTGGTGACCACGCGTGGACATATTCATTATGTGGTAAGCGAATATGGGGTAGCGTATTTGTACGGTAAAAATCTTCGTCAGCGCGCACACGCGCTTATCGAGATTGCCCATCCAGACGACCGAGAAATGCTAGAACGAGAAAGTTTTTCAAGGTTTAAAGGATAAAAAAATTTAAAAAGCTACTTCGGACCGAAGTAGCTTTTCAACTTTATTGATTTGACTTAGTTTCTTTGCCTTTATTTTTCACATATTGCTCGAGCCATTGATCTTGCTCCCACAACATATGCAACACCGATTCTCTTGCACTATACCCATGCGATTCTTTTGGTAAAACAACGTATCGAGCAATTGCTCCTAAACCTTTCAACGCATTGAAGTAGCGCTCAGATTGCATCGGGAATGTTCCCGAATTGTTGTCTGCTTCACCGTGAATCAACAACAAAGGCGTTTTCATCTTATCTGCATTTTGAAAAGGCGACATCGCATTGTACACCTCTGGAGCTTCCCAGTAATTTCGCTCTTCCGACTGAAAACCAAATGGCGTCAATGTTCTGTTGTAAGCACCAGAGCGGGCAATTCCTGCGGCAAATAAATCGGAATGGGTCAATAGATTAGCCGTCATGAAGGCTCCGTAAGAATGTCCTCCAACCGCAACCCTGCTTCGGTCTACATAGCCTAAAGCATCCACCGCATCTATTCCAGCTTTGGCACTTGCTACCAATTGTTCTATAAAAGTATCATTTGGTTCTGCTTCGCCCTCGCCAATGATTGGGAATGCTGCATCGTCCAACACTACATAGCCTCGTAAGGCCCAAAAGATTGGTGTACCATAAGACGGATAAATGAATTGGTTTGGCGAAGTCGTCACTTGCCCAGCCGTTGTAGGGTCTTTGTACTCTCTTGGATAGGCCCACATCAGCATAGGTAATTTTTCTTTTTTCTTCTTATCGTAATGTGGTGGTAAATAGAGCGTTGCCGAGAGTTCTACGCCATCGGCGCGCTTGTAGGTTATCACTTCTTTAGAAACGCCTTTCATCGCCTCGAACGGATTTTGATGAAAAGTGACTTGCTTTGGTTTTTCTTTTGGTTTGAAGATATTGCGAACGTATAAATTAGGATACGAAGTTTTGGATTCGATACGTTCTAAAACAAGTCCTTTTTTTGGATCTAATACATTGATGATGGTTTCTAAATTATCGCTTTTTGCTGCTCGCCAAACTCTTTTTGTTTGGAGTGTTTTGATATCCAACTCATCTACAAAAGGCATAATTCCTTCGGCAGAAATACCGTCACCTTCCAACATCATTTTGCCATTGGCAAGGTACAAAACAGATCGACCGTACTCGTTATCGGTGGTTACAAAACTTCCAGGATCGTTGTAGGCATCTTGGTAATTGCGACTGAAAAATCTTTTTGGCTCTTGCGTCGCATCCGACGGATTGAAGAGGTAATTACTCGTATTTCGATCGTTCCACCAATTATCGTAGGCAATGGCAACCTCATCATTACCCCAAGTGATGCCAGAGAATCGATCGACTGTTTTCAGCAACAGGTGTTTTTCTCCATCAAATGGTGCTTTCAATTCGTATACCGCATCACGAAAATCAACTTTCATTTCTGCATTTCCTTCATCCAAAGCTTCTACCCAAACCAAAGTTGCGGGTTTATCTGCACGCCAAGAAACATTTCTTATGCCTTTAGCGGTAGACATAAATCCTTTAGGACGGTCTTCTTCCAATGGTCGATCGGCGATTTGCTTTATTGCTTTACCAGCTATATTGTAAACGGTTGTGGTATTCGGAAAACGGCTGTACGGTACGATGTAAGAAAATGGTTTTTTCATCTGATTTACACTCACATAACGACCATCTGGCGAAACGCTTATATTGGTGTACATTCCAGCCTCTTTCCATTTGGTAGCCGTCCCGTCTAATTGTACAAGGTATAATTCTGATCGGGTCAACTGCTCGAAATTGAACTCATCATTGGTGTTTTGTAATAAATCTTGATAAGTTCTGTTTTGTGCTTCTTTCCCATCGCTTACCGAAACGGTAGGACCAGACGGAACGGCTTCTTTGACATCGATCAAAGCTTTCTTATCCTTTGGCAAGACATTCACCAACAATTGTTCGCCATCTCCCAACCAAGTAAACGGTTGTCCCAAATTGGCGTTGAGGTGATCTTCTGTTATTTTTTTGGCTGTGGCAGTTTTCACATCTACCACCCACAATTCTACGCCTTTGGTCGTGGTATTGGTAAATGCCATTTTGGTTTGCGATCGATTCCAAACGGCATTGGCAAACTTTCCTTGTGCTGGAAGATTTGAAATTTCACGTTCTTTTCCTTTTTTCAGGTCGAAAAACGTAACTTTTTCGGCATACGCCTGTCGGCTATTGATATTAGTAATCGGATTGATTCGCAATCCGCCCAAACGCATTTCGGTTTCAGATAACTCGGCTATTGATTTGTATCGGCTTCGGTAAAAAAAGAAGGCATTTTCTCCTTTTTTATCCACCACAACACTTGGCGGCAAATTGGCGTCTGCCATATTTAGAATTGCCTCATGTGGTAATTGATAGCCTAAGTTTTCTTGTGCTTGGATGGTCTGAAAACTCAAACCAACGATCAACAATGATAATAAAATCCGCTTCATACTCTTTTTTTAATTTGCCTAAAGATAATTATTTTAAAATATTTGAAGCTTTTGAGCGAATGAAGCGAGCAGATTTGTTAATTTTTTTCTAAGATTTTACGCTCATTAAACCCAGTAATTTTCGAATCATCTTCCGATGAAGAAAATTAATCCTAAAAAATTATTGTCTTTACC
Source organism: Vaginella massiliensis (assembly GCF_900089075.1). Classification (GTDB taxonomy): domain Bacteria; phylum Bacteroidota; class Bacteroidia; order Flavobacteriales; family Weeksellaceae; genus Weeksella; species Weeksella massiliensis_A. The sequence goes on along the minus strand of NZ_LT593746.1, from coordinate 932,193 downwards.
TTCTCCTCTTTCCGCCTTGTTTTTTGTTCGGATTCGATTTTCCTATCCTCGGTTTTGAGGCAGGCTTTTTATATATTTTTTTTATGCCAATTTCCTTTACTGCCTCTTTTTTAGGCTTTTTAGATTTTGGTTTTTTAACTTGCGTTGTCTTCAAGTTCTTTTCAGAATTGGCTGTCAAACGTTTCAGTTCGCTCAACTCTTCGGGCGTCAGGTCGCGATATTGTCCTACTGGAATATTCAAACTCAGATTCATGATTCGTACACGTTCTAATTTTTTCACGGTATAACCGAAATAGTCGCACATGCGACGAATTTGCCGATTGAGACCTTGCACCAAAATAATGCGGAAAACATGAGAACTGATTTTCTCTACTTTGCATTTTTTGGTATTTACCCCAAGAATCGGCACACCATTTTGCATACGGGTGCAAAAATCTTCTGTTATGGGTTTGTCTACAGTTACGATGTATTCTTTTTCGTGATGGTTTCCTGCGCGCAAAATTTTGTTCACAATATCACCATCGCTGGTGAGCAAAATGAGACCTTGCGAATCTTTATCCAAGCGACCTACGGGAAAAACGCGCTGCCCAAAAGCAAGAAAATCGATGATATTATCGGGATCGGAAGTGTCTGTAGTACACGTAATGCCAACGGGTTTGTTGAGCATTATGTAGGCTGCCATGGCTTTGTCTTTGGGTTCGATTTCGATATCATTCACCACAACCTGATCGCGAATACTGACCAATTCGCCAACCTTTGCTACTCGTCCGTTTACAAAAACTTGGCGATTTTCGATGTATTGATCGGCTTCTCTTCGCGAACAAAATCCACTATCGCTAATGAATTTATTCAATCGGATTTTATTGTTTTCTTCCATTTAACAAAGATAATTTTTTTGAATTTATTTTCGGAATTTAGCGGTCTAACTAAAAATTAGCCGAAACCTCATTATCTTTACCCTATTTAGAAAAGCATACATGAAAAAAATATTTTATCTGAAAACCTGCGACACTTGCAAACGCATTTTGAGCGTTCATGATTTTTCTGATTTTGAGTTGCAAGACATCAAATCGGAGCCGATTACAGCAAATCAGCTCGAGGAAATGAAAAAACTTGCGGGCTCGTACGAAGCGCTTTTTTCGAGACGAGCGAAGAAGTATAAACAATTAGGTTTGAAAAATCAAACCCTATCCGAAGAACAAATCAAACACTATATTTTGGACGATTATACCTTTCTAAAACGACCTGTAATCCTCGATGGAAAAATGATTTTTATCGGAAGTGAAAAGAAAAATTTAGTAGCATTAGCAAATCATTTAAACAACAAATAATGAGAAATACCATACTATTATCCGCTATTTTGATGAGTAGCTTGACACAAGCCCAACAAAAACAACTCAGCATGAAAGACGCTGTTTTGGGTTTGAGCACCAACCTGAGAGTCGAAAACTTGAGTCAGTTGCAGTGGATACCAAACGAAGAAGCATTTACGCAAAAAGTAAAAACCAACTACGGAGAAGCTCTAATCAAGAAATCTGCACCTAATCTGAAGGTTGACACGCTTTACCGTTCGACTCAATTTGGAGACGATAGAATTCCTAATCTCACTTGGATCGATCACCAAAAAGCGTTTTTCGTGCAAAACGGAAAATTCAATACTATTTCGCTCAACGGACAGTTTCAGCCTTGGGTTGCTGTACCGAAAAACGCCGAAAACCACGAGTGGGACGCAAAAAACAATCAGGTAGCTTTCACCATCGACAACGATTTGTATTTCATCGATTCGCAAGGTACACAGCATCGCATCACCAACGATGGCAGCTATGAAATAGTAAACGGTAAATCGGTGCATCAGCAAGAGTTTGGAATTCATAAAGGAATTTTCATTTCGCCCAAAGGCAATTTCGTGGCTTTTTATAGAATGGATCAAACCGTGGTAACCGATTATCCAATCATCGATTGGTCGGTGCAACCAGCCGTGAATAAAAATATCAAATATCCGTTTGCAGGAACCAAAAACCACACGGTAACATTGGGCGTGTACAATCCCAAAACCAAACAAACGCATTTCTTGGCAACAGAACCCGAAAAAGATCAGTACTTGACCTCGGTAACTTGGTCGCCAGATGAGCGTTATATCTATATCGGAATTTTGAGTCGCAATCAACGACACCTACAACTCAATCTGTACGATGCGTCAACGGGTCGATTGGTGAAAACTTTGTTCGATGAAAAAGACGAGAAATATGTAGAACCACAACACGAATTGTATTTCTTGCCGGGCAACAAAAACGAATTTGTTTGGTGGTCGCAACGCGATGGATTTATGCATCTTTACCGCTACAACCAAAACGGAAAATTGTTGAACCAAATCACCAAAGGCAATTGGATTGTAACGGATATCGTTGGTAAAAACGATAAACAAAAAGAATTGCTCATTACCGCAACCAAAGAATCGCCAAAAGAAATTCATGCGTATGCCGTGAATTGGGAAAATGGAAAAATGCGAAAATTAACCACTGATTCTGGAATGCATTCGGTGCAAGCCTCTACGAGCGGAAACTATATTTTGGACAATTGGTCGAATGAAACCACTCCGCGCAAAATCGACTTGCTAGACGTTGCCAAAAACAAATCAACCAGCCTGCTTACGGCTCAAAATCCGTTGGCAGACTACGCATTGGCAAAGGTGGAAAATATAACCCTAAAAGCTGATGACGGAACCGATTTGTACGGTAAAATCATGTATCCAAAAAATTTTGATTCGTCAAAAAAATATCCCGTGATTGTGTATTTATACAATGGTCCTCACGCTCAACTCATTACCAATCGTTTTCCGGCGAGTGGAAATCTATGGTACGATGTACTGACGGCTAAAGGATACATCGTTTTCAGTATGGACGGCAGAGGTTCTGCAAACCGAGGACTGAAATTCGAACAAGCCATTCACGGTCGATTGGCAACGGTAGAAATGAACGATCAAATGAAAGGAGTTGAGTATCTGAAATCTTTACCTTATGTCGATGCAGAGCGCATGGGAATCCATGGTTGGAGCTATGGAGGATTTATGACCACTTCTTTCATGTTGCGCAAACCCGATGTTTTCAAAGTTGGGGTTGCGGGCGGTCCAGTCATCGATTGGCGACAATACGAAATCATGTACACCGAACGTTATATGGGTTCGCCACAAGAAAACCTCAAGGGTTATGAGGACAACAGTTTGCTTACGAAAACCAACAACTTGCAGGGGAAATTATTAATCATTCACGGTGCTTTGGATCCAGTTGTGGTTTGGCAACATTCGATGGATTTGTTACGAGAATCGGTAAAAAATGAAAAGCAAATTGTTTATTATGTTTATCCAAATCACGAGCATAATGTTCGCGGTGTAGAACGAGTACATTTGATGCAAAAAATCACCGATTATTTCGATTTGTATTTGAAACCCGAAAATCCATAATCAAAAAAATCCGATTCGGCTGAGTCGGATTTTTTCTACCTTAGCTTTTCATCCGAAAATTTTTAAGTAGTTTGATGCTGAATGTTGTAAAGCGATGATAAACTGACGCGATACTAAACCAAAAAAACGATGCGCCTTATCACTTTAAAACCCTCATCGATTGAAAATTAGCCTTTTAGAATATTTTCACAACGATGCTGTATATTTTTTAATAAAAAGATTAGTAAAAAGCAAAAGTAAGCAAAACGGTTAGAACCGTTGCTATACAATGCTTTATAAAATAGTAGTCTTGGTTTGGAACTCGGTGTCTGATAGGTTTTGGGCTTAAAACGACAAGGTTAGGTTACTAATTCGTTACCGATTGACAAAGGTAACAGCATATCTTAACTGATTATATTTCAGTATTTTGCACCCTTTTTTATATTCCCTTGTAACTCAATGTAATTTAATTTTAAACATTAAACATTTGAGTTATGGAGCAGACAAAAAAATCGACGTTCAAACTGCTTTTCTATTTGAAAAAGAAAGAACTGAAAAAGAATGGTAACGCCCCGATTATGGCACGTATTACCATTGATGGAACAGCTAAAACTTTGGGAACAAAGTTAGAAATTGACCCTAACAATTGGGATTTAAAATATGGACGAGTTGAGGGCAAGAGTGCCACAGCTTTGAGCATTAACAAAAAGCTGGACAACATACGTGGGCGTATCGACAAGATATACGAAGATATGCTGAAGCACGAGGGTTTTGCAACCGCACAGAAAGTAAAACTTTCGTTTTTGGGTGTGGGTGTAATGGATGATGCCATATTGAAAGTCTTCAACGACCAAAATGAAGATTTTAAAAAATTGGTCGAAAAAGAAGAACGGTCTGGAAGCACCTATAATAAGTACATCACAGTTTACAACCATCTTAGCACGTTTATAAAAGAACGCTATCATCGTGATGATATGGCTTTTCGAGAATTGACTGCCGATTTTATCCGTGAGTTTGATTTTTACCTCCGGTACGATTTACAGTGTGCACATAATACGGTTTGGGTTTACACAATGCCTGTATTAAGTCTGGTGGAGTTAGCTATTAAGAAAGGCTTGATACGTGATAATCCGTTTCAGGATTACGAAATTAGTATGGAAGAAACCGACAGGGGTTATATTCTAAAAGAAGACGTAGAAAAATTGATGATGTGTATGCCGTCACACCCACGGTACGAACTTGTAAAAGACCTGTTTATTTTCAGTTGTTTCACCGGGCTTGCTTATGCGGATATTAAAAAACTGACAAGGAACAATATTCAATCTTTCTTTGACGGTCATCAGTGGATTATCAGCAGGAGAAAGAAATCAGATGTTGCTTCCAATGTTCGGTTAATGGAAATCCCGAAACGCATCATTGAGAAATATCAGGGTACTACCCGAAATGAATTTATCTTTCCTGTTCCGACCAATGCGACCTGCAATACTCACGTAGGTAAATTGATTGAGAAAGCAAAAATTATTACGGAACAAAAAGTAACTTTCCACACGGCAAGGCATACTTTCGGAACAATGTTTTTGACCGAGGGTGTACCGCTTGAAAGTTTAAGTAAAATGATGGGGCATAAAAACATTTCCACTACACAGATTTATGCAAAAATTACCAGCCAGAAAATCAGCAAGGATATGGATTTGGTAACACCGAAATTCAAGGCAATGGAAGAAGCATTTTTAACGGTAGCTATTTAATTAAATCCAACAGAACTTATAGAACAGAGCTTGACGGCTCTGTTTTTTTTGCCCAAACTTTTTGATAGCCAAAGAACATTTACCGCTTTCCTATTCCCTCACTGTAAAAGAGCTTTTTCGGCTACTTCTGAAACAGCCATTTGAAAAATGCCCTACCTACGCTACTACCATTTACAGCATTTTTAAAATTCCTGGCAATGTGGCTTTGAGAGCCACACAAACTAAAAAAAACATTTATCAATTCAGCTAATTGGAAGTGTTATTTCAAATCACTACGAACCATTTTCAAATGCCATCTTCTTAGGCTTCCACAATAGTTTTTATCCAAAGTGCCGTATGCTTTTTAGTCCCATTTCAAGAGCAAAGGTATTTCCGTGTTCTTAACGCCGCCAAAAGGTCACGCAAGTTTGGAAAAAAATCTCCACCCGTTGGGTAGTATTTGTTTTCCAAAACCTTGTGTCGGCTAAACACGAACCTTTTATGCTCGTGAAACGAAACATAGCATACTCCGGCTCTTTAGACGAATAAAAAAAATGTCAGATACGAAGATTAAAAGCATTGAAAATGGTAATGAAACGAAACAGCACCTCCTCTCATTGCCAAATAAATCAAAAAAAATCAAATCGAAATCAATAACTAAAAATCAAAGAAGATGAACATCACAGGAAGACTGACAAGAAATGCGGAAGTACGCACATTGTCGAACGAAAAACAGGTAGTAAACTTTTCAGTAGCGGTAAACGACAGCTATCGGAACAAGCAGGGCGAACGAGTAGAGCAAACCACCTACTTCGATTGTGCCTATTGGATAAGTGCAAACGTGGCAAGGCTACTGACAAAAGGCACTTTGGTAGAACTCACAGGGCGTGTAAGTCCGAGAGCGTGGGTAAACAAGGACGGAGAAGCAAGGGCAGGTTTAAATTTTCATACCTCGAATATCAAACTGCACGGAGGTGGCAACAGAGCCGAAACCGTACAGGCTACTGCACAATCTGAAAGCAAAGGATTTACAGCAGAGGGAACAGAGGACGACCTACCATTCTAAAACAACAATTCAATCAATTTTTTAACATCAAAATTTTATCAAAATGGCACATAATATCAATTTCAACGAGAAAACAGGAAAGCACAGTTTCTTTTCAGTACAGCAAAAAGCGTGGCACGGTTTGGGGCAAATCGTAGAGCAATACCCGACAAGCGAGGAAGCTATAAAACACGCAGGGTTAGATTACGAGGTCGTGAAATCCCCATTGTTTACCAAAGGTTCGGGCATTATCGAAACAGCCAACGGCATAGAGATAGGCAGTAACGAATTGGAAGTACCTAACTATTTCGCCAACATACGCACCGATAACAATGCAATATTGGGCGTAGTCGGTAAAGATTACCATATCGTACAAAACCGTGAAGCCTTTAATTTCTTTGATGCTATCGTAGGCGGTGGCGAGGGTATTCTATACGAAACCGCAGGGGCATTGGGCAACGGAGAACGCATTTTTATCACAGCAAAATTGCCCGACTATATCCGTGTAGGCAATGGCGATGATGTAACGGAAAAATACATTTTCCTTACCACTTCGCACGATGGTAGCGGAAGTATTACCGCAGCGTTTACACCTATCCGTATCGTTTGCCAAAACACCTTAAACGCTTCATTGCGGAATATGACCAATGTAGTTCGTATCAAACACACTTCGGGAGCAAAACAGCGTATCGAGAACGCCCACAAGATTATGGGGCTTGCCAACACTTTGAGCAACCAATTAGAGGGCATTTTCAACGAGTGGACGAAAGTCAAGGTAACAGACCGTGAGGTTAGAAAGTTAATCCAATTGGCACTTTGCCCGAACAAGGAAACGCTTGACCTTATCAAAAAAGGTGCGGAAGATGAAATTTCCACCGTGTTTAAAAACGTGGTTGATAACGCTTTTACCTATGCGATGATAAGCGACACGCAGAAAATGGACACGACAAAAGGCACTTTGTTCGGTGCTTACAATGCGGTTACAGGCTACTATCAGAATGTAAGGAACTACAAAGACGATGAAGCCAAGTTACAGAGTATTGTATTGGGTGGAACTGCCCAACTCAAATCGCAAAAAGCATTTGAATTGTGTACCGCCTTTGCTTTGGACGGTGCGGAAATCCTAAACCTTAATTAAATAACCACAGGCTACCGCCTTAATCGGTGGTAGCCTACTAAAAACAAGAGATATGAAAGCGACAACAATCGAGGAAGCAAAAAGTCTGGCGAGAGCCAAGAGCCTTGAAAAGAAGCACAAGGACGAGAGCATATTCATTATTTACTGCAATCGGACAGAGTATTTCTATGTAGATACGGACGGCTTAATACGCCTTTGGGAAAAGTCATTCGGCTACTATGTAAATGGAGTTTACACGGCTTAAAAATCAAAATCTTAACAGAAATGTATATAACAGACTTAAACGGTTGTGAAATTGAAATCACCGACCTTAAAGAGGCTATCAAAATAGCTAAGCGGAATACAGGATATAGCCACGAAGACAAAAGTTTTTCCGAGTTCGACAAACGGCAAAAAGCCTATTGGACGGATATATACGAGAAACTAACAGCAATCAAAAAATAAGTAACAACAATTAAAATTTTAGAACGATGAACACAAGTTTTTTCAATCAAATACAGAAGTTGGACTTTACAGGAGTATTGCAACTGAACATTTCCAAAGGAGCAGAAAATAACCTTATTGTATCGGTATTGCTCAATAACGAGCAATGCGGAGATAGTGCCAAAAATGGCATTCCCCCATTGACATTTAACGCCACGCCCCAAGAGTTTGACGAGGGATTTTTTCAGCAGATAACCGCACCTATACAAACCGTTTCGGGATTAATGGTGGATATGGAAGCCTTTATGAAGCAAATGGAAGTTGTCAAAATGCAATCCGAAATGGAGAAGCAGAAAGCCGAGAAAGCCAAAAAGGAAAAAGAAGCCAAAGACAAGAAATACAAAGACGGTATGGCAAAAGTGGACGAACTCGAAAAAGAGGGCAAATTCCGTGAAGCGTGGATTAAAGTTCCCGATATAACCGAGTTCCCCGAAAAGCGGACGAGATACGCAAACGTAAGACATCATTGTCGGACAAGTTTGCCACACCGAGCCTTTTCGGTGCAATGGAAGAAGCGACACCTAAACCGCCACAGGTAGCGGAAGTTACTGCCGATTATCCCATTGATGAAACTGACGAAGACGAGGAAGAAGCAGAGTATTAACCATTAAAACGAAACATTATGTTATTAGCAACGCAATTACAACGAGTTTTTATACTCAAAGATAAAGGACAGGATATAAGGCTGACCGACCCCGAACCACGTTGGAGTGTGGAAGCAGTAATGAATTTTTACGCCAATATGTACCCGATACTGACAGCGGCAAAAGTATCTGCACCGCAGATTAAGGACGATGCAGTCGAATACAAATTCGAGAGTGTAATGGGAACAAAAGGATAATTTAAAACCGTAAAGCAATGAACTATGCAACGCAACAAAATATCGGGAACAATCCAAATACCCGAACAGCAAAGGCAACAGAAGTTGCACCGACAGTTGGGCGAGTTCGCACAATGGATGCAAAGACCAAAAGACGCAGACCAAGTACAGAAAGACAAACGGAAATCCGTACCGATAGCAATGCTACCAATGGATTTTTAAAATGTACGTTTCTGCCTAAACTGAAAACCGCACAATCTGTACAGGCTTGTCAGAAAACGGAAAGGGATTTTTATAATTCCCTTTCCAATCTTACCGAGCATTACAGCATTGAACCAATACCAACCCGACAGGATTACGGCTATCCCTACAATATGGTATTGGCTATGTGGGATATGGATACTAAAATGAAACGAAGCCATAGAAATTGGGATGGTTTTAAATTGATACAGGACAGTAAGAAAACCTTTTTAACGAGTGAGGAAAGATACAACACAGGTACAACGCTGTTTTACATTCCCATTGTTCCACTCTTTGAAATGTTGCACGACAAACAGCGGAAGCACACCGCACATTTACTCATTTCGTTTTGCAGTTATCTGTACCATATTGCCCGAATACCATATTACAGACAGGAAGACAGCTATTTGTATTGGCTGTATGAAACGCACAAAGATTGGGTAGAATATGACGATGAAACAGAAGATACCGAAAGTTATAAAAGTGCATTGAGAAAAGCGGAAATCGTAGGCGACAGGATTGAGCAGAAGTTATACAACCGTATCAATCTAACGGTATTTGAACAGCGTTTAAGCCGTTTTAAAAGCCGTGATACATTCGACAAAGAATGTTGGAACGTGGCTTGTAATGCCTTTGCCCTTTATACGGAATACCCGACAGCAAGTATTTTCAGAAATGCCCCAATGTCCGAACAAGACCCCTATAACGATGATTGCGAAAACGAGGTTATCGGAATGGAAAAGTATATTTCTTTTATCGCAGACACCAAAGGTTGGTTATACGAAAATATAAAAGACAGTATCAACAACGAGTTTAACCAATACGGAGTAATGGAAGAACCGACCATTAACAAAGTCTTTGACGGAAGTAAAATATCGGTTGGAAACCTTGATTTTGAGAACCGCCTGTTTGAGTTATTGGACGACCTATCTTACCTATTGTATAACTATAAAACCACTGAAAAATGAACAACGTAACCGACATAACAGCAAATTTCGGAACGCTTTATTTTCCTAAATCCGCATTGGTTTTTTACGAAACCAACAGCACGAACAAAGAAACCTATGTAGAGCATTTCGATATGGACAAGGACGGCAACCCTATCAACGCCCACCCATTGACCGTAAAAGAAGCCAATGTTTTGGCAAAGTGTTTACAGACCGATGAAGAAAAGAACACCGCTTTTTTAAAGCCAAAAGGAATTTTGCCTAACAATGTTCTGCATATCAATCCGAGCCTTGATAAAGGCACTGTGCTATGGTACACCAAAGCACAGCAAAGGCAACTGTATTTTGTGGACTGTCTGGGCATTCCCAACGGAATGGCACAAGTACCTGCAATGCTTTGGTTAGCGAGTAAAAGCAGTCTGACTGTATTTGCTTTGGCAAACGACAGAAGACCCACCGAGAAAACACCTTTGCATTACGCCCCGTTTTTCAACATCTACGAAAAGGGCAATGTATGTATGGGAACGGTAAGCATTGATATTAAAAATTCGGCTTCGGTTGAAGAATTTATACAGGCTTGGGAACATTATTTTTTCAATTCCTATTTCAGCCATTCATTGTGCAGTAATCTGACCAAAAAGAACATTGTAAGCCTTTGGATAGACCTTGTTAATACAAACAAACCCTTTCCGAAAGAAGCATTAAAAAAGAACAGCAAAACCCTTAAAAATCTATTGTGATGAATACCGAGAAAACAAAAATACATTTCACAGATAACTATCTGTTAAACCCAACCAACCCGATTACGGTAAACCTTATCGGAGCAGGTGGCACAGGCTCAAAAGTATTGACCGCCTTGTTAGAGATTAACGAAAGTCTGACGGCTTTGGGACACGCAGGATTATCCGTAAGGTTGTGGGATGATGATATTATCACGACTGCCAATTTAGGCAGACAGCGTTTTTTTGAAAGCGAAACAGGATTGTATAAATCCGTTGCTTTAATCAATCGTGTAAACCGTTGTATCGGTACAAATTGGAAAGCCGAGAACCGAAAATTTGAAAAGGATAATTTCGGACAAATACCCGAAGTAGCACACGCTACCATTACCATTACTTGCGTAGATAATGTACAGGCAAGGTTTGGTGTTGCTGAAATATTGAGCGTATTTAGCAACCGTAAAAATTACAGAGATACCCCAAAATATTGGTTGGATTTTGGGAACAGCCAACATACAGGGCAAGTGCTGTTATCTACAATCGGGGAAATTAAACAACCCAACTCAGAAAAGTACCAAACGGTGGCAAGCCTGCCATTTGTTACCGAAGAATTTGGAGATTTGCTGAAGCAGTCCGAAGAACAGGACGACACACCAAGTTGCTCACTTGCCGAAGCCTTGCAAAAGCAGGATTTATTTATCAATGGCTCATTGGCTCAAATGGGTTGTGGGTTGCTTTGGGATTTGTTTCGTTATGGAATGACCGAATACAGGGGATTTTTCCACAATCTGAAAGACTACCGCACCCAACCGATAAAGGTTGGTTAAAGCCCGAAAATGGGGCGGCAAAAAGACACACCTCCCGATGGTCGGGCAGTCTTTTTGCATTTTAAAAGGTGCAACCCCTTTGCCAAAATGCAGGACTTCGCACCGCCCTCACTTCACATTTTACCGAACAGGTTGCGACATTATTTGCGTGGGATATTCGTTATCCCATTTATTGTTTTTGGCGGACTTTTAATTGTTATAGCTTTTGATAATTCAATAAATTTGTAATCTTTACTAATTGAATACAAGACTAAATGAAATTATCCGAGTATGTAAAAAAGAGAAACGGAGTTCCTATCGGGCATTCAAAGTCACTGCAATATAATTTGCAAAGGTCACTTGGAGCCAAAAACTTTTCTGCCTTTTGGAATTTTTGGAACCCGATTTTCGGATATTACCTTGGAACTAAAGTATTCAAACCTCTGAAAAGAATTTTTCCGATTGCCATCTCTTTAATTCTGACATTTATTTTTTGCGGAATGGTGCACGATTTAGTAACAACATTACTCAGGGGTAAGTTATCCTTGCTCTTTTCTGTGTGGTTTTTCTTTATGGGAATTGCCGTTGTAGTTACAAAATACATTAACTATGACTTATCAAGAAAGAAATGGCTTTATAGGGCAACAATGAATATAGTGATAATTGGGTTCTGTTTATTACTTACAATTTTATTGAATGCCATTCTAAAATTTTATTAACCTCGATTAGTTTATGATAACTTCTTTTCTTTCCACATAAGCAACCAAAGAAAAGAAGCAAAAGAACGTCGCTCAATTAGGACAGATATTTTAATACTGTTGAAGTTGGACGGTTATTTATTGCTGGAATATTCGTGGGCAATTTTCGATACTCCAACACTAAAATATCTTTTGCCATTGCACACTCCCTCGATGGCTTTTTTAAAATCGTCAGCATCGCTACCGATAAGCAAATAACTATCAAAGCCAATTTCTAAAAGCGGTATTACAGCTTTTTCGGTATCAATATCGCTATGGGCAATGAGTTTGATATTTGGATATTTTGTCCTTAATTCCTGAAGCTGTGCCAGCACATTTCTGTCGTGAAAATCAAGGTCAATAATACAGGCTTTAGGGAGTTGCTGTAACACTGATAGTTGCGATAATCCGTCCTCGATATTCTCCGAACGGAATAAAACATTAACTCCTGAAGCAACAAGGTCGTTGCAGATTACATCTATAATCGGGCTTTTATCATTGATAAAGGCAATGTTGATTTGTTCAGGGTTGTTTACAGTGTTCATAATACCAATTTTTAATGTTTAGTAAGTGGAACCCTGCTAAAAAAAGAGGCGTAGGCAACCACACTTACCGATACTAAGGCACTGGTACGCCCAAACCCCGAATAAGCGAGCGCCCACGCCATAACGTGAGCGTTCTTACTTATTGCCTCGGGGTTACAAAAATTACCAGTTTTTAGTACCAAGACCTAAAGCAAAAACACTTTAAGTATTTTCTATATTTTCAAATACAAAGATACTAAACTCATTTCGATAGGAAGATAGTAACACAAAATTTATTACAGACAATGTTTGTTGTTGGATATATAATTCTTTTCCAAGATGGTCAGAATGTCGCTTTCCTTATAGATAATCTTGCCTCCTATCTGTATGTACGGCAGAATATTATCATCACGGTATTGCTGTAAAGTCCGTTTGCTGATATGCAACAATTCGCACACATCTTCGCCCGACAAGTAGATTTCTCCGTTCATTACAGGACGGTAGTTTTTCAATATACTTTCAATACGGTTTCTTAACTGTAATATCATCTCCTGATGAGCGATGATTTCTTCGGCTTCATTCGTCAGTAAATCCATTGTCATTTGTATTGTACGGTTGTCCGGCTTGTAGCAAAGCCTTCACATCCGAGCGTTTGTAATAATTCTTGCGGTTCAGTTTGGAGTATGGTAGCAAACCTTTGTCTTTATAGGTCTGTAAAGTCCGTTTGGTAATGTTCATCATCAGGCACACTTCCTGGTTATCGAGCCATTGCTCTTCTTTAAAAATGGGCGTGTATTTCTGCGTGGCATTTTCGGTCAGTTCCAAAAGTGCTTTTAGCTCATTTTTCATTCCGTCAAAAGCGGATTTTTGTATTGCGATAACTTCCATAGCTTGCATTATTTTTCTGTGGAAGTCGAATTTATAAAGGCTTTTTGCAGGGTTGGGAAAGGTTGCACCCTGTGGCTTTGAAAGGCAGTATTTGGCAGTTTACTATTGCCATAAACAACAAATCGGATAGCCTTTTGGGCTATCCGATTTTGTTTTAAATCTTGTCAGAATAATATGTATCAGCGTTGGGCAGGTTGTTCTGTATTCACTTCCTGCTGTTGTTTTTCCTTTTTCTCACGGGAATACACCCACAACGACAATAGTCCGAATATAATCAGCGCGTACGCTATCCATTTGCCTACACGTTCTATAAATTTAATGAAAACCGACTTTTCGTAAGACGAAAAGCCCTCTGCTCCCATAGGGCTTCGCCTGTAAAACTTCCGGCGGTTAATCCAATAGCGAAGACCCAACCCCAAAACCAAGAATATTATTCCTATAACTAACGATGCCACCATAGCCCTAACTTTTAATTTTTACCGATGATAAATTTAAAAAATATTGATGAACCACTAAAATTATTCCTATGCGAATACACTGAAAACCAAAACGGCTTATCGAAAAGACAATAAGCCGTTCGCTCTGATTACACACATTGACCTAATCACTACTGTTAAACTGAAAATTGAGCTGCTTTTCGTTCCCAAAGCTGTCCGAAATCCAAACATCAAAAGATTGCGATACGGCAGAAGTTGATGTATAATACAACCTGAATTGCTCCGTTGGCAATTGGTACAGGTCATTGGGCAGGTACGGCGGTTCATCGTAATACCGCAAAGTGCCTTGCCCGTCAAACTGGAAGTAACGGAGGAAATACTGCGTGTTGCTGTAATTGCCTGTACGCTGTATGGTAATGCGTATCTCAACGGTTTGCCCATTGGCAACATCTTTGGGAACAGGCATCACTTTTACCTCAAAAGGAAAATCGTTTTGTATTTCGAGTTCATCATCTTTGCTACAAGATACCAGCGAAACCGAAGCTGTGAGGATTGCCAAGAGTACATATACAGGCAGTAACCCCATTCTAAATTTTTTGAATATTGCTATCATCATTCTACGTTTTAAAAGTTAAACCTTAATCCTACTCCTGCGGATGGTCGAAATTGCTCTAGGTCTGTACCCCAAAGGACTTTTGTTCGTCCTTGCAGGACTAACACAAATCGGTCTGACAGATATGTTTCAAAGGTCAGCCGACCACCAGCACCATAAACGAAATTGTCATCGTTCAATATTTTCGCCCCGTCATACAACATCGCTTCGCCACGGTTGATGCTTTCGTAACCAACTACACCAGTTATTCCTGCATTCAGGGTGATATTCTTACGGCTGTCGCCCAGCAGGAAGAAACTGTAACCGCCCTCTGCGGTATAAGTTTCCTGTGGTATTCGTTGGTCTTTATAATCGTGGTATTGGTGCGTGTACTCCAACGCCCAAAGCTGATAATTCCCGTTTCTGCCGTTCACGGTCATTCCGATATTGATATAATAGTCATTGCCGATTTTGTCATCGGACAAAATACCTGTACTAACTTCCAATCCTTTTTGCTTTGGCAACATTCTTTGTGCCTGTGTAACCGTGATGGCCATAAAGATGAGCATCACGGTATAGATATACTTTTTCATATTATTGCTTTAAAGGGTTATTAAAATTTCAAGTGCATATCGTTAATCAAACGGGCTTTGATTAAGTCGGAGTTTTCTATCTGGAGTGTTTGATGCCTGCCGCCATTCTTCTCAAAAATCTCAATCAGCAATACCTTGTCATCGGCAATGGTAAATTGGTCAAGCAGGAACACATTTTGTTCGGTTGTTTTTCCGCTAATGCCGTCCAATGGTTTGTAAGTGCGTAGCGGTATCATTGGGCGTTCCTGTACTACGGTGCGTTTGGCTACTTTCTTGTCTACCACTTTGAAATTCACAAAATCAATTTGGAAAGGCACGTTGGTACGGTTTCTTACTTCCGTATGGAAATAGTATTTACCGTTGTGGATGTAAATGCCTTTCAGAATGAACTGTATTCCGAAACTCTTAGCCCCAATATGCTTTACAATACGCTTATCTTTCTTGTAAATGGTTTCCAAAAGCAAGCCTGATAATGACGGAGAATTGTTGCCCAGTTCTTCAAAAAGTACATCGTTTCCATTGGCTTTATCCACTGCTTTTTGCATTGTCAGCAGGTCATAGCTCAATGCTTCCGGGTAGGAACTGTAATATACATTGAAGCTGTAAAAACGTCCGTCATTGGTGATAACGGAAAAGTTTGTTTCGGGTTCAAAATCCCTAACGGTTGCCTTTACACGCAATACGTTTTCTGCATCTTCCGCTTTTCCGGCAATCAGGTATTCACTTCCCAAATCCACGTACCTTATAGCGGTAGGGAAAATCAAATGCGAAGTCTTGTCGTAGGTTACTTCCATTTTGTATGGTTCTATCTTGCCCAATGCAAGCGGTGTTTTTGCATTTGCACTATCCTGTGCAAAGGAGGTTACGGCAAAGCCGATAGTAAGGGCAATCGCCCAAAAGGTTTTAAAAAGATTTTTCATCGTCTATAATATTTAATTTTAATGGTGATGAAGCTTGTCCTGTTGCACAGGACAGGTTTCATTGTTTTATTTATTTGAGTTCAACATTATTTTTTGGAAACGAGGAAGACCTGATGACCTGCCTTTAGGGTAACTTTGGGTGTTCTTACCTTTTTGGCGAAATAGCCCGAAATACCCTGCACCACGCCACGGCTTAAATCAGCAGCGACCTGTTGTCCGGCATTTTGCGTGAGCATTACACTGGTTCCTCCTGTCTGGCTCATATTGCCTGCCATTTCGGTAAGAGCATTCATTTCGGGCGAATACGGAACGTACAAGCCTTGCTGTCCGTCCAAATCGTAAATGGTAATATCCACAGGGATAATATTACCCTCCAATTCGATATTGGTAATTTTGAGTTGCAAACGTCCGCCCTGAAATTTGGCATTAGCCGTTACAATCGTTCCCTGTGGGATTGTACGGATTGGCGTTTTTGCAGGTTCTAACAGTCGTAATCTTACGCCCGTTTCGCCAACTACGGTCTGTACATCGTGTACACAGGCTTTGATACTGTTTTTCGGTTGCACCACTTGCTCGGCAGCACCTGCGGTATAAAAACCTCTGTTTCGGGTTTCACTCCAATCGGCTAAAAAAGCACTATCACTTGGCTCACGGTACAAGGCTGATACAGTGCTTTTCCTTGTAGGCGTAAACGCCACAAAATGCTCTTTTTGATTAGCACCCGAAGTTCCTGAAGCTGTGCTGCTATTGGCAGGAGTGGCTTCTGCGGTGTTCGTAGTGCCTTGTGGAAGATACTTTGCCGCCATCTGGTAGGATTTTTCCATTAGTGCAAGCTGGTCATCAACGGTTGTAGGCTTAGGTATATCCCGTTCAGCCAATTGCTCTTTAAGTTCGTCCAACTGTCTGCGGAGTTCCATTGTTTCCGAATTGTCGTCCTGGTAGAAATTGCCCAAGGTGCTTTGCATATTGCGGTAACTGCTCAATGCAGGATTGCCGTTTCTTCCCGAACCTCTGCTACCAACATAGCTATTGCTTTCGTCTTCTTCGGGAAGCTCATCTATGGGTTCATCTTTGTCTTCGGTATTCCAATAGTCCGAAAGTGTTGCAAGTGCATTGCGTTTTTCCTGCTCTTTGCGTTCGAGCATTTCCAACTCGTAAGCCTTGCCTTTGTCAGCAGGCATTCCTGCTCCGGTAGCTTGTGGTACGGCATCGTTCAATCCGATGTTCTCGATTTCCTTTTTGTCTGCGGACGGTTTGAAAATTAAATACATACAACCAACGAAGACAATTCCCATCAAGCCAAATATGAGCGGCTTTTTGAGTTTTTCGGCTTTGTTCTGTGTGCCGTCTTGCAGCACATCGGCGGTTTCGTTCGGGCTACCTTCCGTTACCCGAACAACCGACTTTTTGTTCTCATTTTCTTTCATAAATCTGATTTTTAAAAATTGTTGATACTGTGTCCCGCAAGGCTGCCGGACTTTCACGTTTTTTGAGGACAGGGTTTTCGATATGCTCAATGACTATATCATCGGACTTTCCGGCATCATACCATACTTTGAGAACAACCCCTGCGGTAAGCAGCAGATAGCCCACAAAAAAGTACAGCGTGTATTGGTGCTGTTTCCTTATGGGCAATGCCCGCCAACGGTCATCCAATTGGTCAAAATACCTGTCCATATTTTCCCTTAATTTTTTCATACTATTACTGTTTGAGGTTATTACATTCTGAACCCTCTTTTACGGGAAGCAAGCTGTTCTTTAGGCTTTTCGCTTACCTGGGCAATGGCTTCTTTCCTTGTCGGAAGCGAACTTGTTGAGAGGTCTGTCAATTTCGATTGCTTCAGTAATTGCCCGTACCGGTCTGTTCTTTCAATATTCATTTTCTGTACATCAAAAAGACCGTTTTCATACTTTACCCACATATTGCATTCAACCTTTGGCTTATCGTCACCATTCCATTGCAGGTAAGTTTTCAGCATCAGGATATTGGGCAACATCGGTCTATCTATTCCGTTTTTACAAGCCTCCAAAAACATGCTGATGCTGTCTTTGATTTTGTCGGCATAGGCTGCCTCCGTTTGGAAATAACCATCGTACCCTTTATCAGTCAGGGTTTTTGCGAATGTGTCTAAATCAAGTGATTGTTTCATATCCCTTATTTTTTAGCGTTCGATGACTTCTATATCCCGGTTTTCTACCACCGAAAATTTTTCGATGTTAAAGCCCTGGGGATTGTTGTCGGAGCGAACGGAGTTTACGAGATAGCAGGAAGTAATCAGGTTGCGTCTGGTTACGTTGCTCGAACGGATAATGAACTGTTTGGCATAGGTTCGCACCGCATACGGATAGGTATCGAAGTTGCACACGACACTATCTACTTCTATGCGTTGCTGTACGTTTCCCGAAATAATCCGGCTGTAATAGCCCTTTTCCGATAAGTCTTTGTAATAATCGAAAGCCGATTTATCGGCAAGGTTGAATGCCCTGCTCATATTGCTTTCGATAGCGTTCTTGTCGGGAGCAAGCGTAAAAAAGAGTTCGTGAAAACGTCTGACGTGTTCCCTTGCTTCCACAGGTCGGTTGATACTTGCATCCTGTGATAAGGCAAGCATCAGTGATTTGCCATTATCCAGTACATAGATTTTCTGACGTTGCTCGTCTGCAAAGCGGTAGGACTGCCATAGGGCATATCCTACCACGCCAATGCAGAGAATGGCAAACACAATGGCATACAAACGTATCTGCCTAAAGCTGTTTTCTATATTTCTTAGCGTTTTAAATTCCATTTTTAAATGATTTGATTGTTTTTATTTTCCCATTAATTTCCCACCGATATTACCTGCCGCCGAGCCTGCACCAGCTCCGGCAATGTTTCCGGTTTTCATTGCAGCTTGGTTTACGTTGCGGGTAAAGTTTCCTGCACCTCCGGCTTGGATTACCCATCCTGTTACGGTCGGTATCGTGAAGTACCCGATGATGCCAATAATCATAAAGATGATATACACCGTATTACTGGTATCGGGGATGTAGGTAGGATCTGCAAGCATTGCTATATCTCTTTCCAATATGAGGGATTGTATTCTTGCCAGCATAGAGCTGAACAAATCTGAAACAGGAAGCCACAGGTAAACACTGACGTACCTCGTGAGCCATTGCGTAAGCGTGGACTGAAAGCCGTCCCACACGGAAATAGCAAAGGCTATCGGTCCGAGTATAGAGAGGACTATCAGGAAAAATGTTCGTATGGTATCAATAACCAAAGCCGCCGCCTGAAAAAGTATCTCCAGTAGATTGCGGAACCAATCCTTTATAGCTTTTTCAATCTTGTAGGCTTGCCTGTCCATATACATTCCCGCCATTGTGCCAATGTCGAAGGGCGACCAGCCCAATTCGTCCAGCTTTTTATCAAACTCTTCGTCTGATACCATATAGGCGGTTTCGGGATTTCTGACCATTGCCTCGTATTCCAATTGGTTTTTCTGTTGCTGCAACTGGTTCAGGTCGAGCACCTGGTCTTCGAGTATCTGATGGGTCCCTGTAACCACCGGGCTTAGTACCGCATTGATGGTTCCCAATACGATAGTAGGAAAAAACATAATACAAAGCCCCAAAGCGAACGGACGCAACAATGGGAACATATCAATAGGTTCGGCACGGCTTAATGCCTGCCAAACCTTTAATGCTACATAGAACAAAGCCCCTAATCCCGCCAATCCTTTAGCTACTGCCGCCATATCGCCTGCAAGAGGCATCATATCGTCGTAAAGCGAACGCAGGAGTTCGTGAAGATTATCCCATTCCATTTTTACCAGTATTTTTGGTTAGCAGTTCCATAGAGTTCAAGCACTCTTTTGGCATCGTTTTTCTTTTTCGCTCTCAGGTAGCTTACAGAAATGTTCTTATTGGTGTAGTAGCGAACAAGGCTGTGGTAGTCCTTAACTTCTTTGTACACACGGTCAATAATATCCATACGCTCCTTGTCGTTCAGTGAAAGGCTTGATGCTGTTATAATCTGTTTGAGTTCTTTCAGCAGTTCGGTACTTTCATTCAGCAATGCCGAATAACCGTTACCTATGGCTACCAATTCCTGTGGCGAAAAATTGGGGTCGTTCATCATCTTGCCGAAATTCTGCACATACATTTCAGACACATCGCCTACCAGCAAAACAGTTTGCTGCACCTTACGGGCATCTTTCACAAGGTTATTGATTGCTTTTAGCTTGTCGTAATACTCTTTGCCCTGCTCATATACTTTCTTCACTTCGTTGAAGTTCTTGACCACATTGCTCACGGTGGAAGAAGTCTGTACGATTTCGTTCGCAGAGTTGAGAATACCTGAAGCCAGATTTGCAGGGTCGGTTACTACAAATTGAGCTTTCGCACTTGGGGCAACGGCAAGCATTAGTGCCGTAAACGCCATTAAAAATATTTTTTTCATTGTCTTGAAATTTTTGATTGTTAATAATTATTGATTTACCTGTTCACGCCGTTGCATAGCGATATGCTTGATGGCGAGTTCGACGTTACCGTCGAGTTCCGATGCGAGCTGCATCACTTCCATTTTTTCGGTTTCTTCGGTGGTGTATGCGAGATATTCCTCCAAACTAACTTCGGTGGCATAGACTGCCGAGTGTGTACCACCTAAGCCAATCCAAACCTCTTTGTACAGTCGGCTTGCATCGTTGTTCATATTGATGGAAAGTACCTGTCCTTTTTCCTTATCGGTCAGCCCCAACATCGCCTGTATGTCATCAAACTTGTTCATATACTTGCGTTGGTCTAAGAGGATTTTGCAATCGGAATTATTGATGATACTTTCTTTGACGATGGGCGACTGAATAATATCATCGACCTCCTGCGTTACGACAATCGCTTCTCCGAAAAATTTTCTGACGGTCTTAAACAGATACTTGATGTATTCTGCCATTCCCTCTTTGGCAATCGCTTTCCAAGCCTCTTCAATTAAGATGAGTTTGCGAATACCTTTCAGCCTCCGCATCTTGTTGATAAAGACTTCCATAATGATGATGGTTACTATGGGAAAGAGGATTTTGTGGTCTTTTATCGCATCAATTTCAAACACGATAAAGCGTTTGGAAAGCAGGTCTAACTGCTTATCGGAGTTCAACAGATAATCGTACTCGCCACCTTTGTAGTAGGGTTCGAGAACGTTCAGGAAATTGGCGATGTCAAAGTCTTTTTCCCTGACCTGTTTTTCTTCCAATACCTTGCGGTAGTCGCCTTGCACATACTCATAGAAGCCGTTGAATGACGGATAAACATCGTCCTGTTTGATACGTTCTATATAACCGCTTACAGCATTAGATAATGCCACTTCTTCAGAACGGGTTGGCGGTTCATCATCACGTTTCCAAAGTGTGAGTATCAATGTCTTGATACTTTCACGCTTTTCGATGTCGAAAACGCCATCATCCGTATAGAAAGGGTTAAAGGCAATGGGATTGTCCTCTGTGTATGTAAAATATACACCGTCTTCGCCTTTTGTTTTTCCTTTAATCAGTTCACACAATCCCTGATAAGAGTTACCCGTATCTACCAGCAGAACGTGAGCACCCTGTTCAAAATATTGGCGAACCATATGATTGGTAAAAAAAGATTTACCCGAACCTGACGGACCAAGTATAAATTTATTTCGATTTGTGATAATTCCTTTCTTCATTGGCAAGTCAGAAATATCCAAATGAATAGGCTTCCCGGTCAGCCTGTCCGCCATTTTGATACCGAACGGAGAGGGGGAATTGTGGTAGTTGGTTTCTTCTGTAAAGAAGCATAGAGCTGGCTCGATAAAAGTGTAAAAACTTTCCTCTGCCGGAAAGTCGCCTGCATTTCCGGGCATCCCTGCCCAATACAGTGTTGCTACGTCCGTTGTATTATGGCGTGGCTTACATTCCATTAAAGCCAAAGCACTACCACAATCGTTTTTCAATTGTTTGAGTTCTGACGGGTTATCAGACCACGCCATTATGTTGAAGTGTGCCCTGATAGAAGATAGCCCGAAGGAATGTGCTTCGTTCAAGTATTTTTCTATCCACTCTTTGTTGATTTGGTTGGCACGGCTGTACCGAGCCAGTGAGTGCATATTCCTTGCGGACTTCTCAAACTTTTGCAGGTTGTCTTCGCTGTTATCCAAAAACAAATATTGGTTGTAGATATGGTTACAGCTAAGGAGTAATCCCACAGGAGCAGCGAACGATAAACGGCAGTCGCTCCGGTCGGTGGACAATTTTTCAAAACGGGTATCAGCCGATACCGTTCCGGGCAGGTCGTCCGTATCGGACAAGGTATGCAGCGATAACCTTTTATTTCCGATACGGACTTCTTCAGCCCCCAATGCGATGTCCTGCATTGGGGTTCCGGCTTCTCTTGACAGCGTAAGGTATTGTTCTAACAATCCCTGCTTTTCATCAGTGCCGATAATGTCATCTTCGGTAAGGCGTTGCAGGATTATGAAACCGCTATCGTTCACGATACGCTCAAACTGTGCCACCGCTTCCATAAAGCGGTGTATCGTTTCCTTGTTCCTGATTTCCTTTGGTATCAGCGTACCTTTGCAAAGCGAACTGAAGTTGCTTTGCATACGCATTCTTTCCTTAGTGGTCTTGGTCAGGAACAGGTAGCAATAGTGGCTCAGGAATGGTCGCTCGTTGAAATGACTTTGATAGCTTTTAGACAGGAAACTTTGGTCTTCCTGTGCTAAATCGGGAGCATAGTTTTCTTTGATGTACCAATCCTGCTTATGGATTACCGTAAAATCGGGCAAGGTTTTGATTGCCTTGTGCCAAGCGGAATGAATGGCTTCGTATTCTGCCGATGCTACCGTAAACAGCTCCGGCAAACGAACCTCAAAGCAGGCGGTAATGTCCGCATCTTTGGAAAGGATGCAGTTGTTCTCTACTGCCAGCAAAGGAAATTTGTTTTCCAGCGTTGTTGTCTTTACAACGTTTCTCATAGGGCATTCGATTTAGGAGTGAATTTTAAATAGCGGTGTACAGGCTTGCGGCAGATGATGTATCGGGGATGTCTTTTATTTGCCCCGATTTTCATTAGTCCGTGTTCGCCATACTTTTTGTTCAGTGAAAAGGTCTGCCACACAATGAGCGAAGCACCGCCTGCTCCGAGGAACAGGCAGATGTAAGAGTTTACGCCTGCCATATACAGTATCATCACAAGGATGAGCGTACCGAGCAGTCCGCCTGCGAAGATGAACAGGTATTGTGCTTTCAGCCCCTTAAATTCCACTGTCCTGCCAATGCCTTTGTTTATGTTGTAACTGTTCATAAAGCAAAGGATTAAAGGAAGAATGAACGCAGTATGGTAGCCGCCACGATTAAGAAAATACACGCACCAAACCAACTTGCCGCAGTCTTGCTCGTGTCGGGGTCGCCCGAACTGAATTTGTTGTACACCTTAACGCCTCCGATGAGCCCAACTACCGCACCGATGGCGTAGATTAATTGGGTTGCGGGGTCGAAATAAGACGTTACCATTTGGGTAGCCTCGTTGATACCAGCCGAACCGTTTCCCTGTGCGAACGCACCAATTCCTGACAGCATTGCCACGGCTGCCAGCAAAACTTTTTTTCTCTGTTTTTCCATAATTGAAACACATTAATTTGTTATTGTTATCCCGCACCTTGCGGACTTTCGGGACAAAGGTGTTTCGGAAATCAAAGGGGTATAACAAAGTGGCAGTCAAAGGAATGATTTGGCGTTGAGTGGCTTTTAATATCAAAAAAATAGTACTACTTTAGCTCAAATTGATTAGCTGACTGAATTTTGGAACTAAAATCTACTTTAAACGAAACTTTTTTAGAACTCTTTTCTAACGAAATTGAATGTGATATTCCAGATACTCACTCAAAGCTCAATTTGCATATTCTGAAAATTGAAAACAATCAATTTTGTTATCCCGAATTGGTTAATCATTTAAGAAATCATTTTATTTCCTTTTCACTTTCAAGAAAAGAAATACAAGATTTTGAGAAAGACAGAAGATATGGGGAGCTTTATACAAAAGCTGCCTCAAAATTTCGAGATTATAATGTAAATGATGGAGAAGCAGGGGAATTGCTGCTTTATTGTTTTTTGGAATCTCACTTAAAAGCTCCCAAAATACTAACGAAGTTAGAAATAAAACTTTCATCAAAAGACTATGCAAAAGTTTCTGATGGAGTTCATTTATTAAAAGTTACTAACAACGACTATCATTTGATTTTCGGTGAATCTAAATTAGAACAAAAACTCACAACTTCAATTTCAAACGCTTTTAAATCAATTCACGATTTTACAACAAGAGACAAAAGCAATATCAATGATGAAATTGGTCTTTTGAGTTCACAACTATGTAAAGAAGCATTTGATGAAGACCTTTATCAGTTTTTGAAATCTGTTATAATGCCGAAAGCGAATTCGGAACAACCAATCACTAAGAATAATGCTTTTGCAATTTTTGCAGGATTTGAAATCAATCCAACAGACGAGGAAAAAAGATTAAGCAATTCTGATTTTCTAAAAACAATAAAAGAGCAGATAAAGGAAGAAGTGAGAGGGAAAATGGAGCATATCAAAAAGAAAATTGAAGAATATAACTTACACGGTTATACTTTTTACGTGTATGTTTTTCCATTTATGAGGTTGGATGAAACAAGAAAAGATATTATCAAGAAAATTACATTGGCAGAATAATGATTGAAAGTTTAGCAACAGATGTTTTACAAGATACATATTTCACGGCTTTATACAATAAAGCTGCGAAACTGTTTGCTAATAAACTCTTTTCAGAAGCCGAATCAGATGAATTTAACGAAAAAGAGTTAAGCGACTTGCTTCGATTTGCTGATATTTTATCCAACTCAAAAAATCCTGCGTCAAGAAATAAGGCTTATCACATAATCACATTATTAAATCCAAAACACAAGTCCAATCCTTACTATAAAACTTTTTCACATTCAGTTTTAGCCAAATTGGGGAACTTTCCAGCGATTGAATACCTGAAAAATGAAGATGAAAATATCTCTGAATTGCCGTTTGAAAGAGATGTTGAAAAGAAAGTCAAAGAGTTTATTCAGGCAGTTCCTGATACCGAAGATTTAATTTTTACAGATTCTCAATTTGAACTTTATACTAAAATCAGTAATTCAAAACATTTTAGCTTTTCGGGACCAACTTCAATGGGAAAATCATTTATTATCAAATCTTTTATCAGAAAGGTTGTAGGTAATAAACCGCCTGAAAATATTGTGATAATGGTTCCGACAAGAGCCTTGATAAATCAGTTTTCTATTGACTTAAACAAAGAGTTGAAAGTAATTTTGGAACATTACAATTACAAAGTTGTAACAAATAGTAGTGTTTCTGAATTGCCGTCTGAAAGCCAACAACGATATATTTTTGTATTAACACCAGAAAGGTTATTGAGTTATTTATCGCAAAAAGGTAATCCGTCTTTTGCCTATTTGTTTGTTGATGAAGCTCACAAATTAGCAGCCGAAAAAGATACAAGAGCGGTTACTGCATATTCGGCCATTTCAAAATCATTGAAGCAAAACAAAAATCTCAATCTATATTTTGCCTCCCCAAATGTTTCTAATCCAGAAGTCTTTTTAAAACTATTTAAAAAAGATGAAACGCTTAACTACAAAACCAAAGAAACTCCTGTATCACAAAACTTGTTTTTTGTCGATTTAACAGAAAATAAAGTTGTTCATTATTTAGAAACAGAACAATATCAGTTTGAACCCGATATTATCCAAAATGCAGACAATATTTATAATGTTCTTTCTGCATTAGGAAAAAACACAAACAATATTGTGTATTGTAGCTCAAAGTTTGAGGCTGTTGATAAAGCCGAAAAAATGTTTAGCTTTTTTAACCAGCATGAGCCAACAAAATCCAATAATGTCAAAAAGGTAATCAGACAAATTAAAGGTTATATTCATAAGGATTATTATTTGGCTGATTTTCTAAACAAAGGTATAGCTTATCACTTTGGTAATCTTCCTCAAATTATTAGAAATAAGGTTGAAGCACTGTTTAAAGGTAGAGAAATCGGATATGTATTTTGCACTTCCACTCTTTTAGAGGGTGTAAATATGCCTGCAAAAAATGTTTTCATTCTCAATAATAAAAATGGTCGGAATAATTTTCAACCTATTGACTTTTGGAATCTTGCAGGTCGGGCAGGTCGATTGAGATATGAATTGTCAGGCAATATAATTTGTTTAAAAGAGAATGAAAAGGCTTGGAAAAAGCCCGAAAGCCTTTTAGAAAATAAAACAGAGATTTTACTTAATCCTACTGTTGAGAATTACATTGACAAGAAATTAAAAAAAATAGAAGAACTATTAAATGAAAATCCCGACATAAAGAATGAGAGCGAAACCATTAAGGAGATTTTAAAATATATTGCTAATATTATCAGCATTGACACGCTTGAAATTGAAAGGTCAAATTATCAAAGTGAAATTATCAAAAAGTTAATTCAAGAGAATAAACAAGAAATAATTGATTTAGCAAAAAAGAAAAATGGAAAAATTGAAGTCCCATCATCGGTGCTTAGTACAAACAATTCAATTAAACTAAAAATACAAAATGAAGTATTTATAGCATTACAAAAGCAAAAAGACAATCCAACAACTATAAAATTACCTGCAAAAGTTGATTATGACGTTTGCAAAGAATGGCTGCATAAACTTTATGATTTATTCAAATGGCAAACAGAAGAAAAGCAGTTTAAATCAAAAGCTCAGCTTGATTATTATGCTATGTTGATGAATCAATGGATAAATGGCGTTTCATTAAATCAAATCATTACGCAATCTATTGCCTTTTATTCAACCTCAAAAGGAAAAATACGGGCAGGCTATGACGAAAGTGGAATAAAACTTGAACACTTTAATGGAAGCAAGCAACATATCAATATTCTTATTGGAAGTATTATTGATGATATTGAATATGTTTTACGTTTTCTTTTAGAAAAGTATTTCAACAACTATTATGCAATGTTGGTTGAAATTTTAGGCGAAGAAAATGCAGGTGTAAATTGGGCTACTTTTCTTGAATATGGAACTCAAAATTCTATTGTAATTGCGTTGCAGAATTATGGTTTATCCCGACATTCGGCTGATTATCTTTATAAAAATTTCAAAGATTGCTTAAAAATTGAAGGTGACAAGTTGGTTGAAATCAATTTACAAAAGTTGAAACAAAAATTAGACAAGGAAGCAATTGAATATGATGAAATTAACTTAATATTATTATAGATATTTTTAAATTTATAAATATTGAGGAATTCGCTCACACAAACTCCCCAATGTCAAAATCCTCAAAACCATTTTTCCGCAAATTGGAAGAACCGGCTTCGGTATCAGATGATGAAAGTGTGCTGTCCAAAAGCTCGGCAATCTTTTTGGAAGCACCTTGCATTGAACTTTCGAGTAGAGCAAATAATTCGGTTCCCTGTAATCTTTGAACTATATCAATCGCTGTTTCCTTTTGGGCTGGTTCCAATGTTTCTTTTTGGAGCAACACCCCCACGCTGTTTAGTTCTTCAAAGGTAACCCCCTGGGCAAAACCGTCATCGCTACCGGATGTTCTGTACCTGTTCAAATCTTCTTCTTCCTCTGCTAAATCGGGTACATTATTACTGAAGACCTCGTCCAATTCTTCCTGCGGAATTTGTTGAATACCTACGTTTTCATTTGCGTCGTATTCGATATCTAAATTATCAATATCTACCTCCGGTTCCGCTATCTGGCGTTGATTGGCAGGATTTGGCAGGGATTGGCTTCTTACGGGCTTTGGTTGCCCCATAATATCGGGCAGATTTGGGTTAACTTTTTCCTGTTTCGGTTTTTGTTCCGACTTCCGTTTAATAACAATCTTGTCCTGTAAAAACAGGGCAATGACTATCAGCAGGCATATTACAATTACTATTTCCATCGCTAAAAAATTGGTTTGTTCTGTTTGTTGTAATAATCAATGATGTCTTCGCCAAATTCTTTGAAGTGATGTTCAAGAATGTTGTCTATTAAAGAGTAAAGCGTGGCTTTGTCCTCTCTTGATACCTGTACAATACGAAGCAACCGTTCGTGGTATTCGGGACGTATATACACTACTTTTCCGTGTCGTCCTGACGGAAACCGGTTGATGAGGAATATAGAGGGATAAGGGTTTTTCCGCTCTTTATTTTTCTGATTTTTTCTATTGCTGTTCATCGCTATAATTTTTAAAAAGTTGGTTTATCTGCTTTACCATAAAGCTCTTTCATTTCCGTTCCGAAATCATCAAAATGATGCTGAAGCAAATTCTGCAAATAATCGGCAAGGGTCAGCTTGCCACCACCGAGCATAAATACAAGCAGGTTCAGTTTCTGATGAAACTCTTTGCTGATATATACCGTTTTCCCTTTCCTTGCCATAAATTCCGTAGGTGTAAGGAATGTGGATTTGTATTGAGCCGTGCGTAAGGCTTTGTCTGTTTTTTTGTTTGTATTTTTCATAATCTGTTGCTTTAAAAAATGGGTTTAAACTTCTCATTGAAATCATCGGTAATTGCTTTCTCAAACAGTTCAAAATGATGTTCGAGAATATTGTCGAGGTAAGCATACAGCGGTATCTTATCTTTCCCGATAACCTGTACGATACGGGACAGACGTTCGTGGTATTCCTGCCGGATATAGATGCTCTTGTCGCCTCGCTTTTCCATAGAGTGCGTATTGAGGAAGCGTTCGCCATAAGTGCTGTCGGTATTTTTCCTGGCTCTTGTCCGTTCTCTTTGTACGGGTTTATCCTGTACTGGTTCCTTAACTTCTTCTTTGACGATTTCTTCTTTAATTTCCTCTTTGGGAGGTTCTTCAGGCGTTTCGGCAGGAGGCTGTTTCATTCCCTCTTTGCGGACACCTCCAGCCATTAATGACATTACATATTCCTCGTCAATTTCAGGGCTGTTTCTTTTTTTATTTCCTTTTTCCATAATCGTTACAGTTCAATGGTTCTTAAAAATTCCTGGATAAATAAATCCAACTGGCAGGCAGTCATCAGCCTTTGGTCGGGCGGCAGCAACGAAGAACGGAAAGGCGTTTTTTCCATTGCTTCGCTTTCTTTCCTGAAACGCTTGCTGTCCGTTACATAAATCTTCATCAGGGAGAAACCCAAATCCGCTATGAATTTGCCGTACAAATCATAGAGTTCCGATTTTTCACGTCTGTCCACCTGGTTCCAAAACAGGTGGATGTCTTTAATGGTGCTTCCCCCGTTTTTCATTATAATATCAGTAAGAGCCTGTGTAAAGCTCAGTGTACTTTCCACGACAACCCTGTCAGCCGTGATAGGCGAAAAAATGTAATCCATTCCCATAAGGGTATGAAGTATTCCGGCAGAATTGACCGTTCCGGGCAGGTCGAAGAAAACTACATCAAACGGAATTGTTGAGGAACGGAGTAAATTATCGGCTTCACTCAAAGCTGTTTCCGCTTTGCATTGCTCTATCGTGTAGGCTTTCTTATTAATGGTCATAAACTGCCTGTGGGCAATCCGCTTAAAGTGTTCGTTTTCCCTTACGGCTTTCAAATCCCTTTCACGCATTTTTAATAAACTGTACTGCGGATAATCGCAATCCAACACGGCTACATTGTAGCCCATCCGGTAATGGAGCAGGCTGGCTACAAGTGCAGTAAATGTGCTTTTGCCAACACCGCCTTTTTGCGAAGAAAAGGCAATGAACAGTGGTTTCTTTTTTGTTTCCATATCTTAAAAATTTAAAGTTTCTACTTTCTTGCAGGCATTCCATCCTGCGGACTGTTTGTCTATCATTCCTGATTTCATTCCGGCTTCCTTGCAGGATAGCCAGCCATCTTGCTTGACTGAACTTATGACTGTCTGCCTCTCTGCAATACGGCAGGACAGCACCCGTTCCTGTTTGCTATCATTCAGGAGAGCCGTCATTCCTGCAAACCTGCATACGTTCAGGAAGTCTGTCTTGTGTGATTGCCTGCCGTCAGTCTATCACGTTTGCTTTCTTGCAATCTTGCAGTCTTGCAATCCGGCTTGCAGAATAGTCTGCATTTCTGAATGCTGTCTATCCGCTCTGAATGATGGTCTGATAGCGTTCCTGCCTGAAATCTGACACAAAGAACCAATGTTATTTTCCTTGTTGTACACAGGTGGCAGTGTTTGGCGTTCAAAGGCAGTGTTTGGCACTCTGTTACACTGCAATGCTTTCAGAAAGAGGGGTTTACTTTGTAAAATGAATTTTATTAATGGATTTATGCAAAATCGAATGGACAAAACGGACTTTAACAGCAACAGCATCGAGCCGTTTTTCCCTGTTAAAATCAATCCGTCCCGCAGGGTGGATTTTTGTGTTCACCGGAACACGGCAAGTTGTGTTTTGAGCATCTCGAAAACTTTTCGGATGCTCAAAACAACTTGCCCTTGCAGGGGGCAGAAAACGTCCTCCGAAGTCGGCGTTTTTGTGTGAATTAAAAATGGATTAGTGATGAATGAGAACAACAAAAAACAGTTGAAAAAGACGGGGCGACCGCTTAAAAACGACCCTGCGAAAATACGCTACACGATTTCCTTTAACGAGGAGGAACACGCCCGTTTTCTTGCCCTCTTTGATAAATCGGGTATGCAGGTAAAGGCACATTTTATAACGTCTTGTATCTTCAATAAGACGATAAAATCGCTGCATATCGACAAAGGAACGGTTGATTTCTATATGCGACTGACTTCGTTTCACAGTCAATTCCGCTCTATTGGTGTCAATTATAATCAGATTGTAAAGCTATTGTACAAGAGTTTTTCCGAGAAAAAGGCATCGGCTTACCTGTACAAGTTGGAAAAACAGACGGCAGAAATGGTCGAATTGTTCAAAAAAGTTGTGGAGATAACCGAGGAATTTAATAAAAAATACCTCAAAAAACAGCCTTAGACCTGGTTGAGCTATCCATTAAAAGGTAAAATCAATAGCTCATCCAAGCTTCATTACCATCAAGAAAATAAAAAAATCAATGAAAAATGATAGCGAAAATCGGAAGAAGTGCAAATTTATACGGAGCATTGGCGTATAATAATCTGAAAGTTGAGAAAGAAAACGGACAAATCCTGTTTGCAAATAAGATAATTGAAACGTCCAACGGGCAGTATTCCGTGGCACAATTGGCACAATCTTTTGTTCCATATCTGTTGGCTAATCAAAATACAGAGAAACATACCCTGCATATTTCGCTCAATCCCGACCCGAAAGATACCGTTAGCGATGATAAGTTTCGGGAAATGGCACAGCAGTATATGAGGGAGTTGGGATATGGCGAACAGCCTTTTGTGGTATTCAAACATACCGATATTGACCGTACCCATATCCATATCGTATCGGTTTGTGTGGACGAAAACGGAAAAAAGATTTCGGACAAATTCGAGAAAATGCGGTCTATGAACATCTGCCGTGAACTGGAAAAACAACACGGATTGATACCTGCAACAGATAAAGAGCGTAGCCAGAACGATAAAATTTTCCACCCTGTGGATTACCGTAAAGGAGATGTGAAAAGTCAGATTGCTTCAGTAGTACGACACCTGCCGAACTATTATCAATATCAGACTTTGGGCGAATACAATGCTTTGCTTTCCCTGTTCAATATTACCACCGAAAAGATAGAGGGCGAATTGCAGGGTAAACCACAGCAAGGTTTGCTATATATTCCGTTGAATGAAAAAGGCGAAAAAGCAGGACATCCGTTTAAGGCTTCCTTATTCGGAAAGAATGCAGGGCTACCAGCATTGGAATTGCATTTTGCGAAATGCAAAACGTCTTTGAAAGACCACCCAACCAGGAATACTTTAAAAGCTACCGTAACCATTGCCCTGCAATCTACGGATAATGAATTGAGCTTTAAGAAGCAGTTGGGAGAGCAAGGTATTAATGTGGTAGTTCGCAGAAACGACACCGGACGTATCTACGGTATGACGTTCATAGACCACAATTCCAAAACAATCTGGAATGGTTCACGTTTAAGCAAGGAACTTTCTGCCAATACCTTTAATGATTATTGGAATAATAACGTCAAACCCGACATTAAAGAGCCTGACGAGCCAAAAGAAAAAATATCCCGTTCACAAGACAAGGAAGATTTGCCAGCCGAGCAACCGCACCCTATGTTTGAATTTGATAATACCAATAAGAAAGACGACGGTTTAATAGAAGCCTTTGGTGGTTTACTCATTCCCGAAACACAGGGAGAAGATTACGAAGAACAAGACTTTGCAAATAAGATGAAGAAGAAGCGGAAACGCAAAAGAGGTCAGCAGTAGTATTCAGCCAAACACAGCCACACACTGCCAATGACTGCCACATTCTTATAGCCACTCTTCAGAGCCTCTAAATTCACGCCCGAACATTTAAAAAATTATAAAATGCAGGGAGAAGACGATTTAAGAGGGCTTGCCAAGATAATGGCTTTTATGCGGGCAGTCAGTATTCTATTGGTGCTGATGCACCTTTATTGGTTCTGCTACGGTTTCTTTTTAGAACGTGGCTGGACATTGGAAGTCATCAACAAAATTTTAGGCAATTTCGATAGAACAGCGGGTTTGTTTTCGCATACTCTATATACCAAAGTATTTGCTTTGGTTTTGTTGGCTTTAAGCTGTTTGGGTACTAAGGGCGTAAAGAATGAAAAAATAACCTGGTCTAAAATTTACGTGGCTTTGGGCATTGGCTTTGTGCTGTTCTTCCTAAATACACCATTGTTAAAGCTATCTCCGGTAACAGGCACTTTCCTGTATATCCTTACTATCTCGTTAGGCTATATCGCCTTGCTGATGGCAGGCGTATGGATGAGCCGATTGCTGCGTACCAACCTGATGGACGATGTTTTCAATAACGAAAACGAGAGCTTCCAACAGGAAACTAACCTGATGGAAAATGAATATTCTGTCAACCTACCCACCAAATTCTACTACAAAGGCAAATGGAACAACGGTTGGATAAACATTGTAAATCCTTTCAGGGCAACGATTGTGTTGGGAACTCCCGGTTCCGGTAAATCTTATGCCATTGTAAACAATTATATCAAACAGCAGATTGAGAAAGGTTTTTCGATGTATATCTACGATTTTAAGTTTGACGACCTATCTACTATTGCCTACAACCACTTGCTGAAGAACAGGGATAAATATAAAGTTCAACCGAAATTCTACGTGATTAACTTTGACGACCCACGCAAGAGCCACCGTTGTAATCCGCTTAATCCCGACTTTATGACGGATATTTCCGATGCTTACGAAGCGGCTTATACGATAATGCTAAATCTTAATAGGTCGTGGATACAGAAACAAGGAGATTTTTTCGTGGAAAGCCCAATTATATTATTGGCAGCCATTATTTGGTATCTGAAAATCTACGAGGATGGTAAATATTGCACTTTCCCACACGCCATTGAATTGCTGAACAAAAAATATTCGGATGTATTCACGATTTTAACTTCCTATCCCGATTTGGAAAATTATTTATCACCCTTTATGGATGCCTGGCAAGGGGGAGCACAAGACCAGTTACAGGGGCAGATTGCATCAGCGAAAATTCCTTTGTCAAGAATGATTTCTCCAAGTCTTTATTGGGTAATGACAGGTGATGATTTTTCGCTGGACATCAACAATCCTAAAGAGCCGAAAATTTTGTGTGTCGGTAATAATCCCGACCGTCAAAATATTTACTCCGCAGCTTTGGGGCTTTACAATTCCCGAATTGTTAAACTCATTAATAAGAAAGGGCAATTAAAGAGTTCAGTTATCATAGACGAGTTGCCAACAATTTATTTTCGGGGCTTGGATAATCTTATAGCAACAGCGAGAAGTAATAAGGTAGCGGTTTGCCTGGGCTTTCAGGACTTTTCGCAGTTAATCCGTGATTATGGAGATAAGGAAGCCAAAGTAATACAGAATACAGTAGGTAATATTTTCAGTGGTCAGGTGGTTGGCGAAACGGCAAAAAGTCTTTCGGAGCGTTTCGGAAAGGTATTACAGAAACGCCAAAGTATGACCATTAACCGAAATGACAAATCTACTTCCATTTCAACCCAATTAGACAGCCTTATCCCAGCCTCAAAAATCAGTACGCTTACACAGGGTATGTTTGTTGGTTCGGTATCTGATAACTTTGACGAGCGTATCGAGCAAAAGACATTTCACGCCGAAATCGTGGTAGATAACGAAAAGGTAACTGCCGAAACCAAAGCCTATCAGAAGATACCCGAAATTTTATCCTTTGTTGATGAACACGGAGAAGACAATATGAAACAGGAAATTGAAGCCAATTACAGGCAGATAAAATCAGATATTCTACATATTGTGGATAGCGAAATGGAGCGGATTAAAAATGACCCGAACTTACAGCATTTGGTAAATTCAATCTAAAAAATGACGGTTAATTTTAACCGTCATTTTACTAAGATTTATTTATAGTTTTATAGTACTAAGCCATTGTCATACCGCCATCGATGACCAATTTCATTCCGGTAATAAATTTACTGTCATCAGAAGCGAGAAACAAAACTCCATTTGCAATGTCTTCATTAGTAGCATATCTCTTTAAAGGAATAGTAGCTTCAAAACCTTTTTTTGCTGCTTCAGCTTCCCCTGGTGCATAACCCTCTTCCAAAGAACGCATCATGCGATTATCAACAGGTGAAGGATGAATAGAATTAACACGTATATTTCTTGATGCAGCTTCATTTGCAACGGTACGGGTAATCCCGATGACAGCGTGCTTACTGGTTACATAAGCTGATACATTTGGTGAACCTACCAGCCCAGCAACCGAAGAAGTATTAATGATACTTCCGCCATCATTCATCTGTGGTAATACATATTTAATACCCAACCATACGCCTTTTACATTAACGGCAATAAGTTTGTCAAAAACTTCTTCAGGATATTCTGTGATTGGTTTAACAACTCCTTCGATACCCGCATTGTTGAAGAATATGTCTATTTTCCCAAAAGTGTCCACAGTATGTTTTACGTATTTCTGTACGTCATCTGATTTTGTAACATCGGCGGCAACAAAGCTTACATTCGGACTATTTAATTCTGAAGCTACTTTACTTAATGCTTCCTCATTGATATCTACCAATACCACTTTTGCTCCTTCATTTAAAAACAACTTTGCTGTTGTTGAACCAATTGCTCCGGAACCTCCGGTAATAATGGTTACTTTATCTGCTAATTTTCCCATATTTACTATTTATTAAAGTTAAACAATTACTATTATGTAAATTTAAGAATGACAATATTGATTTAATGTAACCAAAGTCACATTTATGAATCAATTTTCTTCACTTTCCAACCCCCTGTTTTTTGCTGTATATCCCACATTTTTTGATAGATACCTCCTTGGGATAGTAATGCTGAATGTTCTCCCTTTTCGGCAATTCTTCCTTCTTTCAGAACGATGATTTGATTGGCTTTTTGAATAGTAGCCAGCTTGTGAGCGATAACCAATACTGTTTTAGATTTCACCAATTCCTGAATAGCTTTTTGGATATAAATTTCGTTTTCGGGATCGAGTGAAGCAGTAGCCTCGTCTAATAGAACAATAGGTGCATCTTTCAGTAAAGCCCGTGCAATACTGATACGTTGCTTTTGTCCGCCCGAAAGTTTGCTGCCCCCTTCGCCGACCATCGTGTCCATTCCTTCAGGAAATTCCCAGGCAAAGCTCAATACCTGTGCTTTGTCGGCTGCTTCAATGATTTCTTCCTTTGTAGCATTGGGCTTACCGATTTTGATGTTGTTGTAAATGGTGTCGTCAAACAGATACACTTCCTGAAATACTTCACTGATTAATCCGTAGAATTTATCCTGATTGATGTTCCTGATATCCACACCTCCGATTTTTATACTGCCGGAATTGACATCCCAGAAACGGGCTACGAGTGAGGCAATGGTTGTTTTACCCGAACCGGAATGCCCGACCAAAGCGGTCATTGACTTCTCGGGCACGATAAAGTTCAAATCCTGAACAGTTGTTTTATCCAGATAACCAAAACGCACATTTTCAAAAGCAATATCAAAACGTGTAGGAATTTCGTTTTTGTCGGTTTCCATTGTCGGTTCTTCCAAAACGTTGATTACACGGTTCAGACTTTCATTCATATAACGTAAAACCAAATAATCCACCATTACCACTTTGAGTGGATTATATAGATTGTAACCCATTATTAAAAATGTAATCAATACGGGAACAGTAATGGAATTTCCGCTCAAATAATACAGCCCCAAAGCCACCATCGCCAGAAAACCAATTTCAAAAACCACACCTGCCGTGATGACAAACGGTCCCGGAATAGCTTCCATTTTGATGCTTTTTTTGCGTAAATCTTCAAAAGCATTTTCTAATCCTTTATGCCTTTCGCCCGTTTGTCCGTAGGATTTCAAATGACGGATGCCTTGTACGTATTCGAGAAATTTTGCACCCATTGTGTTGCGTGCGGCAATTTGTTTTTTACCTAATTTGCTCACGAAATAATTTGCTAATTGCAAAAACGGAAAGATCAAGGGCAAGGCTGCCAGCAGACAGAGAGCCAGCCTCCAATCGTATATAAACAGGAATACTGAAAGTACTACTGTTCCAAAAGCTGCCGATGCCAGATTGCCTACACTATGCCCAAATATTCCTTCAAAATTGGCTACATCCTGTAATACAATGGAGGCAATTTCGCCCGGATCTTTTTTCTTAAAAAATCCCAATGAGAATTTCTGTATGCAATTGCCTAAATGAATTCGGAGTTTGGTAGATAAATCATACACCCAGACATTGGATTTAACCATTGATCTGGAAGCGATGAAAAACTGTATGAGGAGCATCACTGCCATTAAGCCTACGACTGTCCATATCTTCCGGATATTCGGATGTTCTGAGAACAATTCCCATATAATAACCAACAAAATTCCTGATGGAGCAGCCACAAAAATGCTGTGTATGATTTCCCAAAAAGCTACCTGCCAGGTTTCTTTTTTGTTGAATGAAGTAACGTATTTTAAGTTTTTAATCATCTTGTTTAGTTGAAATTTGAGAATTGAAAGTGATTAATTTTTGTCTGAATAATATTAGCAACAAAACAAAGAAAATCAGATACGCTATATTGAAACCAGCTGAACCGAGATATCCTTTGATATCCGAAGGAGGCAGCAAAAGATTGAAAGGTATCTGATAAATAGTAATAAATACCAGACTGATTAGCCCAGCCCATTTGGGTAAAATTGTTTTTCCGGAGAATACCAATACTGAAAAAATAAGCCAGCTTAACAGCAATACGATAATCGCAGTTCCCCACGTAATGTAATGCACTTTCATAAATCCGGATGCCGTTTCCAACAGATATGGATGAGCAATTTTATCGGTATGATAGATGGCTTTGTGAATTTCCCCTGTAAAGAAAAAAACAGCGTGCCCCAGTGGCATCAGCAATACACTCAGCACCAAAAGACAATAAGTTCCACAAGCGTACCATTTGGATTTATCCTTTATAAATTGATAAGCCAGCCAAACGCCGGGTAAGAACAGTATAGCAGTCATAGAAGCAATCAAAGCTCCGAATATCAATCGATTAGTCGATCCTTCCAACATCAAAGTAGCGAGACCGACATCTACTTTATCGGCATAATCTTTTGAAAATAAGGGGTAATCTGTCGGATTAACTTCAAAACCGGCAACAAAGATATCGCCGATAATCCAGCATATAGAGGCGACTATTGCCGATGCAAATGCCCATTTTATTTTTGTTTGATAGTTCATTTTTCAGATTTTTTTATATGTTCTAATATAACATTACTGGTTTCGGTAGGATGAGAAACTAACCCACCGTGAGCTGCATCAGGAATGGTTTTTGTGCGTATTTTACTCACTTTTCTTTTTAATTCCTCCACCACAGCTGGATAAACTGGAATAGAAGCCGTTCCTGAAATGACCGTAATATTTCCTTTGAAATTATTCAGGTTTTCAGGTTGGATGTTAAGTCTTTCGGGGTCGTTTGATTGGTCTAACCAGGTTCTGAAATCGGCTGTCATTGTACTTCTTGCACGTTCATCAAAGATGTCTTGCCAACTGTTTTC
The DNA here is from genome assembly GCF_900089075.1 of Vaginella massiliensis. Taxonomy (GTDB): domain Bacteria; phylum Bacteroidota; class Bacteroidia; order Flavobacteriales; family Weeksellaceae; genus Weeksella; species Weeksella massiliensis_A. The sequence continues at coordinate 894,006 of NZ_LT593746.1, read as the reverse complement.
TCCAAATGCAACCTTTTCTACGAAATGAATGGTTCCCTCTTCAACGCTCCCGTTTTCTAATAAAGTTTTTGCTGTTGTCATTGCTTTTTTGACCGCTTGCATCTCTGTTTTGTATTCGGGTTTATCTTTCAATAACCCAAATATTGGCGGTTCATACAACACAATGCTTTCCGCTTTTTCAGGATAAAGGGAAGCCAATTGCACAACAATATTAGCTCCATAAGAATGACCAATAAAATGAGCTTTTTCAAATCCTAATTTTGTTATGAGTAACAAAACATCATTTACATCCTGAGAAATTGTTCCTTGTTGTGTATCTGGAGAAGAAGCACCATGCCCTCTTCTGTCATAAATGATAATAGGATTATTTAATTCTCTGGTCAATTGTACCGCTACAGGCATCCAGGAATGGTGGTCATCCCAGGAACCGTGTACAAAAACGAGTGGTGTACCTTTACCCTTTTTATAGCGAACCGCTAAATCTCCACTCCCAATATTTACCAAATAAAGCGGATTTTCATTCTGAAAAGATGTTTGAAGTATTTCATTCGATTTACTGACTTGCTGTCCAAAAACATTATTTCCGAAGAAAATAATTGTACTGAATACAAGCAGCAAAAACATTCCAAACTTAAAGTTCAAATTGAGTATTTTCATTTTTACACGAATTAATGTTCTTCTTTCTCCTTATGCCGATCATCAGTTGATTTGTCCTCGGACACGCCAGCTTTCCAATACGAATACGCATACAGTTCTTCCTGTTTCCAACCTTTTTCTTTCCGTAGATACTGACGTATTTCTTTTACTGTTGAAAATTCAGCAGCTATGTATCCCGACCTTGAAACTTCGGGCAGAGTTTGTTGTTTTAACGTTTCTGCCAATTGGCTTCCGTTTTGAGGATGCTCATTATGTACCCAGATAAAATCAATGTTTGCTACTGTTTGCAAATCCTGCTCGTCTTCTTTTCCGTGTACTTCGATGATGCAAGTGCCTTTTGCCGTTTCGGGCAGGTCTTCCAATATGGCTGCCACAACAGGAATTCCCGTGGGATCGGCTACCAACAAATAATTTTCAGCTTTGGCATACAGCTCTGTTTTGCCGTCTTTCATCAATACGCCTAATACATCGCCTTCTTTAGCCCCAATGGCCCACGCAGAGGCGGGACCTTCGTCCCCGTGAGCTACAAAATCTATCCAGATTTCATTGGTTTTCAAATCAATTCCTCTATGGGTATAAGTACGTACAACGGGGCGAACATCTTCGGGCATTGGCAGCCATTGTCTCTTTTCGTAGTCAAATTCAGGGAAGTAGATTTTGTGTACCCCTTTTGGCGGAATCAGAATTTTGTTGTTCACTCCAACGGTCGTGTTGTCAAACAACGGTACTTTTTCACCAGTCAGATAGATACGGATGTAATGGGGTGTGAGGTATTCTTTTCGACTTACGTTGAGTTCTGCTTGTATGGGGTTGAAATTTTTCATTTTTATATTCTTCAATTAAATTACAAATTCTTTGGCTCTGATATGGGCATTCCACATCCGTTGATACAATTCACTTTGCACCAACAGTTCATTGTGTTTTCCTTTTGCAGATAATTTTCCTTTATCAAATAACAAAATCTGGTCGGCATCGGTAATCGTACTCAATCTATGTGCAATGATTAATACTGTTTTATCTTTTATCAATTCTCTGAATGCTTGTTGTATCTTATATTCATTCTCGGGGTCGGCAAAGGCTGTGGCTTCGTCCAGAATCAATATCGGTGCATCTTTCAGAATGGCTCTTGCCAATTGAAAACGTTGCTGTTCGCCACCACTCAGATGTACACCCGATTGCCCGAATAAGGTATCGTAACCATTGGGCAGACTCAAAATCAAATCGTGGATTTGTGCCGCCTTAGCTGCTTTTTCTACCTCTTCACGGGTTTTATTCATTCCCATCTTTATATTATCATACATACTCTGCTGAAACATAAAACTGTCCTGAAAAACAAACGATACCATCTGCATTAATTGTTCCGTAGGATATTCCCTGATGTCCTTTCCTCCAATATAAATTCCGCCATTATTCACATCCCAGAATCTTGATAACAACTGACCGACCGTACTTTTTCCTGCTCCCGAAGGTCCGACTAATGCAGTTATGGTCTTCTCTTTGATTTCAAAATTGATATTGTTTAACACCCAATTTTTATCCTGATAAGCAAAAGAAACATCCTGAAATTCGATGTTATAGTTTTCAGGTTTTTGAATTACTGTATTTTCTTCTAAATCATTTTGTCCTAACAGTTCATCAATTTGCTCCACACCACGGTTGATGATGGAAAGCTGCATTCCCATATTACTCAGCACAAAGAGGGGTTTGATATAACCCGTTCCCAAAATCAAGAAGAGCAACAATGTAGCCAGCGTAACACCATTTTGGAAGTACAGATACAGACCAAGAGCCAATACGGGGAGCATTGCATTGCTTGTAAAACTCATAAATACGGCAAAACCAGGAGTACTGCTTTTGACCCATTCAGCAACGAAATTATTGAAACATTTGACCGTGTTACCGTATTTGTCAAATGTTTCTGCCGATTGTCCGAAGATTTTCATCACCGGCATTGCCCGAACGTATTCCACAATGCCTGCATTCATATCTTCCAAGGATTGATGATAGTCTTTGATGAGTTGCTTGTTCCGTCCACCATACATTTTGGGAAGCATAATCGCCAATACCAGCAACGGTACAAAACTAATGGCTGCCAAACGCCAATCTTGTGAAAACAAATAAACAATGGTAATGATGGGCAACGCAATTCCTTTCACGAAATCGGGAATCTGGTGGGCAATGAAACTTTCAATCCGTTCCACATCGTCCGATAGGATTTTTTTCAATGCTCCCGAATTATGGTTGTTCAGGTAGCCCATCGGCATTTTCCCTACTTTTTCTGCAATGAATTTCCGAAGTTCGTACAGAATATTGAAAGCCGCAATATGCGATAAAATTCCAGACAGAAACAACAAAGCCATACTGATAATAGCTGCAATCACTGCATATACAATATATGTTCTTGTAAGCGTAAAATCTACCGTTTCCTTCGTCAGTTCCCTGATGATATAAAACATCAGGATGTAAGGAACCAAGCTCAACACAGCGTGAACCACCGCCAGAAATCCCGATACAAATAGTAATCCTCTCCGTCTTCCGGCAATTTCCAACAGCCGTGCTATTCCGGTTTTTTTTCGTTTTTTTTCATTCATTGGTAAAATATTACTTTCTATTAAGAATGGTTCTAAATAATTTATAACTTTGTGCAAATATAAAAAGTTAGATTATTCTAACAGGTATGTAAGAGGGATTAAAATGTCCGTAGTACGGATTAATTAATATAAATACAAATGAATTTACGGTTGTATGACAATGAGGAAAACATTACACTCATAGAAAAGGAATATCCGGACTGGAATATATCTACGGACAAAGATATTATTGAAAACACAACCTTTATAGAACACTATTTTGGTAAAGGTTTTTATAAAGAAATTTTATTTGAAGGAGTTCATATCGGCTTTGGTAATACTTTTTTACGCAATACCATACGCCTTGATTTTGAAAGTGATTTTGAAACGATTGAGATGCATTTTGCCCTAAAAGGGAAAAGTACAGTTAGTACAGGGGGCTTAGATAAATCAATAGGTTTCGTCTCTCACCAACACAACATTATCTATGCAAATGAAATATGCGGTAAAATGCAATGGGAAAGCGAAGAGTTTCAACTTTGTGAAATCAATCTTTCTCCTGATTTTTTTAAAAAATTCCTACCACAAAATCACCACCTTTTTGATGCGTTCCGTAATGCTATGGAGAAAGGGAAATCAGCATTACTGACACAAAACCATCACCCTGTTAGTCATAAAATGTACCAGATAGTTGACGAAATTATGAATTGCCAACGTCAGGGAATTTTTAAACGGATGTTTCTGGAAGCCAAGGTCATTGAACTTTTGTTGCTTCAGCTAGAACAGTTTTCAAATGATACTTTTTCTCATTCTACACTCAAAAAATCGGATGTAGATAAAATATATGCGGTAAGAGAATTTATCCTGCAACATCTGGATGCAGCGTGTACACTTATCGATTTGGCTCATCTTGTTGGTACGAATGACTTTATTCTGAAAAAAGGATTTAAAGAGCTGTTCGGCACCACGGTTTTCGGATTTTGGAGCGATGCCAAAATGAACCAGGCAAAACAATTGCTGACTGAAGAAGATATGAATGTGGGCGAAGTTTCACAATTAATCGGTTACAAAAACCAACGCCATTTTTCGGCAGCTTTCAAACGAAAATTTGGAATTTTACCGAGTCAGTTGAAGAAGTAAATCAATCTTTTTGGTTACATTTTATTTTTGAAATGATATACAATCAATTCCATCAAATTGATAAAAGACTAATAATTTTCTCATAATTATTTTTTTGAATTTAGTTCGTAAAAGCCGGAGTTCTAATAGGACTCTGGCTTTTTATTTTAGCAATATAGCTTTTACAGGCGATTTGGTAAATTCAAAATAATTCATCTAATTATTTTGTTAGTACATTCTAACTTATTATTTTTGCTAATCTAATTTTAATCAAAAACAAGATTAGTGATATGGAGTATGTAATAGAATTATTGGAAGAAAACAAGAAATACCTCGAAAGAAATATTCGGGATAATAACCTGATGCAGAACAATATGAAGAAAGCCACAGAGCAATTAGGGCAGGTCAGTCAATTAAAAAGAGCGATTAAAATTTTAAAACTAAAGAACAATAAGAGATGAGAATTACACAAGTATTACCGGAGCTTCCGTACGACAGAAATGCCCTTAATCCGATAATCACGGAGGAAACCTTCGATTATCATTACGGTAAGCATCACGCTACGTATGTCAACAACCTTGCAGGGTTGGTAAAAGACACCCCCTTAGAAAACGCTACCGTCGAGGAAATCATACGAAAGGGATTTGCAGAAAACAATGCCGGACTGTTCAATAATGCTGCACAGCATTGGAACCACAGCTTTTTCTGGCATTGCCTTTCGCCAAATGGCGGTAAAACTCCACAAGGCAGGATAGCCGAACTTATCAATCGTGATTTCGGCAGTTTTGAAAACTTCAAGGAACTGTTTTCTACTACGGCAGTAAAGCTATTTGGATGCGGATGGGCGTGGCTCGCACAGGACGAAAACCAAAAACTGGAAATCGTGCCGATGAAAGATGCCCATACTCCATTGACTGAAAATAAAACCCCAATCCTCACGCTGGACGTATGGGAACACGCCTACTACATCGACTACCGCAATGCCCGTCCAAAATTTGTGGAAGGCTTTTGGGAAATCGTCAACTGGGATTTTGCGAACAACAATTTAAAATAAAATGAGTGATACCTGTATGGACCATATAGAAAAATATTGGCAGTCATTAACTGTATCGAATAACGAGCATTTCAATAAAGGCAATTTTGAAAAAGCACTGTCAGGATATAAAGACGCACTGTACAGAGCGGAAGTACTGAACAATAACATCCCGGATTGCATCCGTCTGAAAATACCGTTCATACAGGTATATATCATTTCCTGCAATAACCTGGCGAACACCTACGAAGAGCTTGGCAATCTGGAAGAAGCGGAAAATATGCTCAAACGTACGGTGTATTACCTCCTGCATCTTTCAGCCAATAAAGCCCTCAATCCTGACGAGATACAATCGGAACTGAAAAGAGCCACATTGGCTTATGTCCGTTTTGCAGAGAAAAATAATACAGGAAAGGAAAAGCAGGAACAGCTTTTCAGAACCCTGAAAGAACAATTAGTAGAAAACAATTTAATAAAAATAGATTAGAGATTATGTGCAATTCAGTAAAAAAACTAATGAGCCAGCAGCAAATGCAACTGGTACAAAAAGGACCTTTAAGTATCGGGGATAAACTGCCCGAATTTTTCAAGAAAGCTGTTGTAACCACAGAAAACGGCATAGAAATTACGGACATCGACAACCGTTATCTTTCAGAGCAAGGCAAATGGACAGTGCTGTTCTGGTGGCCGAAAGATTTCACGTTTGTATGTCCTACCGAAATCATCGAATTTGACAATAACAATACCGCATTTGTAGAACGTAACGCACAGGTTATCGGAGCTTCTACCGATACAGAGTTCGTGCATCTTGGATGGAGGCAAAACCATCCGGAATTGGCAAAACTGACTATTCCGATGCTTGCTGATACCTCAAAATCTTTAGCTGAAGAAATGGGCATACTCGACAGTGAAGAAAAAGTTGCCTACCGTGCCACCTTCATCATCGACCCCAATGGCAAAATACAATGGGTAAGCGTGTATCCGATGAACGTAGGCAGAAATGTAAACGAAGTGCTTAGGGTACTGGATGCACTGCAAACAGAAGAATTGACAGGTTGCGGATGGACACCAGGACAACAAACGGTAACAGCAAAACTAAAAGAGCAAAATGCAGGATAATTACTTGAACTTAAATTTCATACCCTATACAAAAAAAGAAGACGTTGCAGATAGTGCTGCAAACATCATACTCATTGCCACCAAAGAGCAGGCAGAACGCTATGCCTTTCAGAAATCATTGGTACAAAACATTGACAAGGCATTTTCTGAAAATCAAACGGAAGTGATTACCACATTGGGCGATAAACAGAACTTTATTGTCATCACGCCCAATACGGAAACCGAGGCATTAAGGTTGGCAGGAGCATCGCTGTATGCTGCCTTGCAGAAACAGCAAACCCAAACTGCACGACTACGGGGGCTGGATGAACTTACGGAAGCAGAACGCTATGCGTTTTTAGAGGGAATGCTGTTGAGTAGCTATGATTTTAATAAATACAAAGCAAAAAAGAAACAGCATCCCGTTGATGTGCATATCCGTAACCGCTCTTTTCCGAAAGACAAGATTGAAGAGCTGAAACGGCTTGTAGAAGCCGTTTCACTGACGAAAACATTAGTAAACGAGCCTGTCAATTATATGGATGCCCTGCGGTTTTCCGAAGTGGCAACAGAAGCTGGAAAACAGTTTGGTTTTGAAACCGAAATCCTGCACAAAGCACAGATAGAGGAATTGAAAATGGGTGGTTTGCTTGCGGTAAACAAAGGTTCGGAAACACCGCCAACCTTCAATATTTTCCATTACAAGCCCGAAAATGCGGTCAATGAAAAGCCGCTGGTGCTGGTGGGCAAAGGCGTGATGTTCGATACGGGTGGTTACTCGCTGAAGACAGGCGGTAATATGCTCACGATGAAATGCGATATGGCAGGAGGTGCGGCAGTATTGGGAACGGTTGCTGCTATTGCAGGAAACAAACTGCCCTATTATGTAATCGGATTGGTTCCCGCTACGGACAATAAGATTTCGGCTAATGCTTTGGTCGTTGATGATGTCATCACAATGATGGACGGCACTACCATAGAGGTACAGAATACCGATGCTGAAGGGCGTTTGGTATTGGCTGATGCCTTGACATACGCCAAACGGTTTGAGCCTGAACTGGTCATTGATATGGCAACCTTAACGGGAGCTTCGGCTGCCATTACAGGTTCGTTAGGAATAGCCGTGTTGGGAAATGCTCAGGAACAGATTGATGAGCTCAAAGGCATTGGCGAGCAGGTTTACGAAAGGTTATTGCAACTACCCCTTTGGAAAGAATACAAAGATTTGCTGAAATCTTCGGTTGCCGATATGAGCAATCTGGGCGGTCCGGTAGGCGGTGTCAGCACCTCTTCCATATTCTTGGAACACTTTACGGACTATCCCTGGTTACACCTTGACATTGCAGGAGCAGCATTCGTCAAAGAAGCCAAAGGATACAGGCAGAGCGGAGCTACGGCTGTACCTGTACGGTTATTATATGAATTTGTAAAAAGAAAGTGCAAAGATGATTGAGCCGATTTTACAGGATAACAAAGACCGGTTTGTCATCTTTCCCATTCAGCACGATGACATCTGGCAATTCTACAAAAAAGCAGAAGCGAGTTTTTGGACAGCCGAAGAAGTGGACTTGTCGCCCGATATGAACGACTGGCACAACAAGCTGAACAATGACGAACGCTATTTCATATCGCACGTACTGGCATTTTTTGCGGCGAGTGACGGTATCGTAAATGAAAACCTTGCCATAAACTTTGTACAGGAAGTGCAATATCCCGAAGCACGTTGCTTCTACGGGTTCCAGATTATGATTGAGAATATCCATTCGGAAATGTACTCCCTGCTGATTGATACCTATGTAAAAGACGCTGTAGAAAAGGATTACCTGTTACGAGCTATTGACACCATCCCCTGTGTGGGCAAAAAAGCCGATTGGGCTTTACGCTGGATTGAAAGCGACAATTTCGCCGAAAGGCTGATTGCATTTGCGGCTGTCGAAGGGATTTTCTTTTCAGGCAGCTTTTGTTCCATTTTCTGGCTGAAAAAACGGGGACTGATGCCCGGTCTGACGTTTTCCAATGAACTCATCAGCCGTGACGAAGGTCTGCACTGCGATTTTGCCTGTTTGCTGTATGTCAATCACCTGGTCAACAAATTGCCCGAAGCAACCGTGCAAAAAATAATAGCCGATGCGGTTGACGTTGAAAAAGAATTTGTAACAGATGCTTTACCCGTTAGGCTTATCGGGATGAATGCCGAACTGATGTGCCAGTACATTGAGTTTGTAGCTGACCGGTTGCTTGTGGCATTAGGCTGTAAAAAGATTTGGAATGCTACCAACCCGTTTGACTTTATGGAGCTGATTTCACTGCAAGGAAAAACCAACTTTTTTGAACGTCGTGTAGGCGAATACCAAAAATCGGGTGTGGTACAGAATACAAAAGAACAAAACAGCTTTTCGCTCGATGAAGATTTTTAATAAATGTGCTTGAGATGAAGTTACCGGTTTACGGATATGGGAATAATGTGCTGAAAATGACAGCAGATAAGGTGGAGCAGGATTTTCCCGGACTGGATACGCTCATTGCCGATATGTGGGAAACGATGGAAAACGCACAGGGCTGTGGACTGGCTGCACCGCAAATTGGCAAGCCGCTTCAGCTCTTTGTAGCGGACAGCAAAATTCTGTTTGATAATATGGGAGAAACAGAACGGAAAGATGTTTTTACCGAAGGAGATACGGGCATCCGGGAAGTATTTATCAATACAGAAATTATAAGCCTTTCTGAAAACAAATGGGAAGAAACGGAAGGTTGTTTGAGCCTGCCATTTCTGTCCGGCAAGGTGGTTCGTTCCTGGTCTGTGGAAGTGCAGTATCAAAATCAGCATTTTGAAACCATACAGAAAAAGTTTAGCGGAATGACTGCCCGTGTTATCCTGCACGAATACGACCATACGCAAGGCATTTTATACATAGACCGTGTAAAACCATTGAGTAAAAAACTGATGGAAAGTAAGCTGAAACAAGTGCTGAAAGGAAACGTTACCACGCCCTATAAAATGAAATTCAAGAACTAAAAATAAATTAACGCAACGCTCAATGTTTGTAATAAAAAGAAACGGAAAACAGGAAGCCGTACATTTCGATAAGATTACGGCACGGCTACACAAATTAGTGTACGGACTGGCTGTGGACGAAAAGGATGTCATCGAAATTGCCAAGAAAGTAATTCAGGGCATCTATGACAATGTAACCACTACCGAGCTGGATAATCTTGCCGCAGAAACGGCTGCCGCCTATACAACGGTACATCCTGATTTCGCTGTGCTTGCTGCAAGAATTGCGGTCAGCAACCTGCATAAGAATACCCTAAAGTCATTTTCCAAAACAGCTAAATTGCTGTACGATTATATCGACCCTGTAACCAATACGTACGCACCTTTATTATCTAAAGAAACCTATGACATCATCCGAAAAAATGCCGATGCCATAGACAGCAGTATCATTTATGACCGGGATTATAATTTTGACTATTTCGGGTTCAAAACACTGGAACGCTCATACCTCATCCGCACTAACGGCAAAATAACCGAACGTCCGCAGCACTTGTTTATGCGGGTGGCAATAGGCATACACAAAGAAGATATTGCAGCAGCAATAGAAACCTACAACCTGATGAGCGAAAAATGGTTTATCCACGCTACGCCTACCTTATTCAATGCCGGAACACCCAAACCGCAGATGTCGTCCTGTTTCCTGTTGAGTATGACCGAAGACAGCATCAGCGGTATTTTCGACACCCTGAAACGCTGTGCTTTGATTTCGCAATCAGCCGGAGGTATCGGGTTGAGCATTCACAATGTAAGGGCTACGGGCAGCTACATCAAAGGTACAGGCGGTATTTCCAACGGCATCATCCCGATGCTTAGGGTGTATAATGACACAGCCCGTTATGTGGACCAGGGCGGCGGCAAACGCAAGGGAGCCATTGCGGTATATCTGGAACCGTGGCACGCCGATATTTTTGATTTCCTCGACCTCCGCAAAAACCACGGCAAGGAAGAAATGCGGGCAAGGGATTTGTTCCCTGCCCTGTGGATACCCGACTTGTTTATGCAACGGGTAGAAGAAAATGCCGATTGGTCACTGTTTGACCCGAATGAAGCCCCAGGATTGTACGATACTTATGGCGATGAGTTTGCGGCATTGTACCAACAATATGAGCAGGAAGGGAAATTCCGCAGGCAGGTAAAAGCCCGTGAGCTTTGGAACGCCATATTGGAAGCCCAAATAGAAACAGGTACGCCTTATATATGCTACAAAGATGCCGTCAACGAAAAGTCCAACCAGAAAAATATAGGCGTAATCCGTAGCTCCAACCTGTGTACCGAGATAATGGAGTTCACCAATGCCGGAGAAGTTGCCGTATGCAACCTGGCTTCACTGGCTTTGCCGAGATATGTTGCAGAGAATGGCTTTGATTTTCAGAAGCTGTACGAAGTAACGAAGATTGTTACCCGAAACCTCAATAAAGTCATTGACGGCAATTACTATCCCGTACCCGAAACGCAAAACTCCAACTTCAGACACCGACCTATCGGTTTGGGCGTACAAGGTTTGGCGGATGTCTTCCTGTTATTGCGGATGCCTTTTGAAAGTGAGGAAGCACGGCAACTGAACAAGGATATTTTTGAAACCATCTACTATGCGGCAATGGAAAGTTCGATGGAGCTGGCGAAGGAACAGGGGGCTTACGAGAGTTTCAAGGGCTCGCCCCTTTCCGAGGGAAAGTTTCAGTTTGATTTATGGAATGTCGAGCCATCAGACCGTTGGGATTGGGCAGATTTACGTAAAGACGTAATGGAATTTGGCGTACGCAATTCCTTGTTAGTGGCTCCGATGCCTACCGCTTCTACTTCGCAGATATTGGGGAACAACGAATGCTTTGAACCTTACACAAGTAATGTTTATAACAGGCGTGTGCTTTCGGGTGAGTTTGTGGTGGTCAATAAGCATTTACTGAAAGACCTGATAGAATTAAACCTTTGGGATGCCCAAATGAAAAACAGGCTGATTGCCGAGAATGGTTCTGTTCAAAACATTGAGGAAATTCCTACGGATTTAAAAGAACTGTACAAGACCGTATGGGAAATCAAACAGAAAACCATCATTGATATGGCTGCCGACAGAGGTGCATTTATCTGTCAATCCCAATCGCTCAACCTTTTTATGGCAGAACCCAATATGGCAAAGCTCACTTCGATGCACTTCCACTCCTGGAAAAGCGGACTGAAAACAGGAATGTATTACCTGCGAACCAAAGCGGCAGCAGATGCCATCAAGTTTACGGTAGAAACGGTGCAATCAGCCGAAGACAAACAAGCGGAAATTTCCTGTTCATTGGACAATCCCGAAGAGTGCATTGCCTGCGGCAGCTAAAACAATTAATAATAAGAATTATGTCAATATCAGCAGAAACGGATTTAATCGGGATGCAGGCAGTAAGCAAAGCGGTTGCTCTTACACTAAGGGCAATGCAACGCTACGCCGAACCCGGTATGTCCACAAAAGAACTGGATGATTTCGGAGCGAAGATGCTTTACAGTTTCGGAGCAAAGTCAGCCCCATATTCCACTTACAAATTTCCCGGTTGTACCTGTATCTGTGTCAATCAGGAAGTAGCACACGGCATTCCGTCTGCCACTAAAATCCTGAAAGAAGGTGATTTGGTAAACGTAGATGTATCTGCCGAACTGAACGGCTTTTGGGCGGATAATGGCGGTTCGTTTGTATTGGGAAACGATGTGCATAACCACACTCTTTTGGTTGATGCGTCCAAGCAAATACTGAAGAAAGCCATCGGCAACATCAAAGCCGGTGTGCGGATAAAAGATGTGGGGTTTATTATTGAAACGGAAGCCAAAAAAAGAGGATACAAAGTGATACACAATCTTACGGGTCACGGTATCGGGAACAGGCTGCACGAAGAGCCGTCCATCCCTAATTTCCGGGACAAGATGAATTTCAGCCGGTTCAGGAAAAATACGGTTGTTGCCGTGGAAACATTTATAGCCACCCACTCTACAATGGCAGTATTGGGTAATCCGAAACTGGATGAATGGACACTTGTAGGCAATAAAGGCGGCTATGTAGCCCAGCACGAACATACGCTAATCGTTACCGATGGCGCTCCTGTTATTCTAACGGAAGCCAACGGCATTTGGAATTAACAAAGAAAATGACACAACCTATTCTCATAAAAGATACCAACGTAGTCAATGAGGGCATCATTACCAATGCAGATGTACTCATTGCTAATGGTCGTATCCAAAAAATAGGTATTGCACTTCATCAGTGGGATGCAAAAGTGATTAGCGGAAACGGTAAGTATTTATTTCCAGGGGTTATTGACGGTCAGGTGCATTTTCGTGACCCCGGATTAACGCACAAAGCGGATTTATATACAGAAAGCAAGGCAGCCATAGCCGGAGGCGTTACCTCGTTTATAGATATGCCGAACACGAAGCCCAATGTACTCACGCTGAAATTATGGGAAAACAAATACCGTATGGCAGCACAGAAGTCATTGGCAAACTTTGGCTTTTTTATGGGCGTAAATGCCGATAACATTGAGGATATTCTTCAGATGGATACCTCTCAGTTCCTGGCGGTATCAGACGACGGCTTATACTTTACAAAGAAAGGAAACCTGCTTGCCGACAATCCGCAGGTAATGGAAAAACTGTTTGCCCATTGCCAATGTATCATTGCCGTACACGCCGAAAAGGAAGCCCTCATTACAGCAAACGAAGCTGTTTATAAGCTGCAATATGGTAACGATATTCCATTTAAGTTCCATCCTCAAATACGCAATGAGCAAGCCTGTATCGAAGCAACACGGGACTTTATTGCTTTGGCAACCAAATACAATGCCCGTTTGCATATCCTGCACCTTACAACCGCATCCGAAGCACAGCTATTTGACAAAACCATTCCCCTGACTGATAAGAACATCACTACCGAAGTTTGCGTACAGCATCTTTGGTTTTCCGAGAAAGACTATGACCGATTGGGCGCATTCATAAAATGGAACCCATCCATCAAATCAGAAGCAGACAGAAAAGGTTTGTTGCAGGCATTGACAGACAATCATATTGACCTGGTTACTACCGACCACGCACCGCACACCCTTGAAGAAAAAAGCGGCAACTATTTTACCGCTCTTTCAGGCGCACCTATGGTACAGCATTCACTGAATATTATGCTTGAATTTTTTAAGCAGGGAATTATATCGTTGGAAAAAATAGCGGAGAAGATGTGCCATAACCCTGCTATACTTTACCAAATCGAGAACCGTGGATTTATCAGGGAGGGATATTATGCGGATTTGGTATTGGTGGATATGAACAGGGAATGGATGGTTTCAAAAGACAATATCCTGTATAAATGTGGCTGGTCGCCATTGGAAGGTACTGTTTTTCAAACTAAGGTTACACACACATTGGTCAATGGAAACCTTGTTTACGAAGAGGGGCATTTTAATGAAGATAGAAAAGGAAAAGCATTGGTTAAACATAATACATAAAACGATGAGAAAATTATTTTTAGTCCGGCACGGACAATCACAATGGAACCTTGAAAACCGTTTTACAGGTTGGCAGGATGTAGATATTACAGCACTTGGACAACTGGAAGCTGAACGGGCAGGGCAAATCCTGAAAGAAGAAAAAGTAGATGTAGCCTTTACATCTAAGCTCATCAGGGCACAGCATACATTAAAAATCATCCTGAACGAAATGGGAAAAACAAACACGCCCATTATCATTAACGAGGCATTGAACGAACGAGCCTACGGTATGCTGGAAGGATTGAACAAAGCCGAAACAGCCAAAAAATACGGAGCCGAGCAGGTACATATCTGGCGACGTTCATTCGACATTGCACCTCCGGGTGGTGAAAGCCTGAAAGATACTTACGACCGAGTGATACCTTATTTTGAAAATTTCATACAGCCACAATTACAGCAGCATAAGAATGTACTTCTTGTGGCTCACGGTAATAGTTTGCGGGCATTGATAATGTACCTGGAACATCTCTCTCCCGAAGAAATACTGAAACGGGAAATTGCAACAGGCGAACCCCTGACGTACATTTTCGATGACCAGATGAATGCCGTAAAACTGGGAAGGGTTATCGCAGAAACAAACAATACCGTCCCGATTTAGAAATCATTAAAACACTGAATGAATGTTTGGAAACAAGATGCCGTTACATAGAATTAAGCAGTGGTAAAAACGTATATTTTGCCTCCGACAGCCATTTGGGTGCACCAACTGCAAAGGAAAGTTATGCGAGAGAATTACGGCTGATAAAATGGCTGGACAGCGTAAAAAAGGATGCCGGAGCTATTTTTTTGCTGGGAGATATATTTGATTTCTGGTTCGAGTATAAAACCGTTGTTCCGAAAGGATTTGTCAGGCTATTGGGCAAACTTGCCGAAATAACCGACAGCGGTATTCCCGTATATTTCTTTGCAGGCAATCACGACTTATGGATGAGCGGATATTTTGAGAAGGAACTGAACATTCCCGTATTTCATTCGCCGGAAATATTTACGATTAACGGGAAACGTTTTTTTATCGCTCACGGAGATGGATTGGGTCCTTATGACAAGGGCTATAAACGGTTGAAAAAGATATTTACCTGTCCATTGTTTGTGTGGCTGTTCCGTTGGTTGCATCCCGACATCGGCATAAGATTGGGGCAATACCTTTCGGTCAAAAACAAACTTATTTCAGGTGATGAAGATGTAAAGTTTCTTGGAGAAGATAAAGAATGGCTGGTCCAATATGCCAGACAAAAACTGGCATCCGCACATTATGATTATTTCGTTTTCGGACACAGGCATCTTCCTTTGGATATAGCACTTAACGAAAAATCCCGGTACATCAATCTGGGTGACTGGATACATCATTTTACATACGGCAAATTTGACGGCTGTACGATGTGTTTAAACAAATTCGGCAATCGGGAAGCTAAATTACATTAATCATCAAAAAATATTCATAAATGGATAGAACGTATTACCCCATATCCCTGATTGCTGATAAACTTCAGCTTGAAGAAGTTGCATCCCAATATTCAAACGAGGAACAATTTGAGGTACTGGCACGCTACTTAGACGGACTGATACAATCCGATTTCAATAAACTGCTAAGCATATTGTACCACATAGATGTATCGGAAGAAAAGGTCAAAAAAGCAT
Source organism: Vaginella massiliensis (assembly GCF_900089075.1). Taxonomy (GTDB): domain Bacteria; phylum Bacteroidota; class Bacteroidia; order Flavobacteriales; family Weeksellaceae; genus Weeksella; species Weeksella massiliensis_A. Next base: position 878,325 of record NZ_LT593746.1, on the reverse strand, counting down.
TGGCTGAAAATAAAGATAAACTTCCCGCAGGGCAGATTATAGCAGCCCTGCTGATTGAAAGAGAAAACGAAAAAATAAAACTTAGAGCAAAATACAGTAAGAAATGAACCTTATTGATACGAAAGGAAAAGTAATAGCCGTAGATTTTGACGGCACTGTTGTTGAACATAAATACCCCGATATCGGGAACGAAATGATGTTTGCCTTTGCGACACTTAAAGCACTTAAAAGCAAAGGACACCGGTTGATATTGTGGACTTACAGGAAAGGGAAAGAGCTGGAAGAGGCTGTTGATTATTGCAGAGGGAACGGGCTGGAATTTTATGCAGTCAATGAAAACTATCCGGGAGAAACCGCTGAAGGTGATTTCAGCAGGAAAATTAATGCCGACATTTTTATTGACGACCGCAATGTAGGCGGCTTTATGGGGTGGGATGTTATCTGGCAGACCCTTCATCCCGAAGGTGGCGAATATGCACACCAATTAAAGAATAAAGAGGCTCATATCAATTACAAAAAGAAGAAAAAGGGTTGGTTTGGATTTGGGGTATAAGATAATCGCCGTATGCTATCGGTTTGGTGAACTTTTAGGATTTTAGCAAAACTATCAAACAGCAGAGGTTCATCCAGCGTAATGATTTTTTCTGCAATACGCTGACTATCTTCCATAGCCATACCCAGTTGCGTATTTAGAAACCGTTGTGTCAATAGCGTTTGCTCCAAAATCACAGATGCAATACTGATGCCTTCCTTTGTTATTTCGCAACCCTGGTATTTACTATACGATACCAGTCCTTTACAAGCCAGTCTTTTCAGCATATCTGTTGCCGAAGGTGCTTTAACTTCGAGCAATTTGGCTATTTGAGTAGTAGAAATACGCTTATCCTCATCCATTGAGAGCTGATAAATCTTCAACAGGTACATTTTTTCAGCATATGTCAGGTCGTTTATTTCTTCCATCTTATTTCTCCAGATTACAATCAATACAGTTTTAAGATTGATATAAATAGCATTCAGACTTTCAGCATTACCACCATTCCTAAAAGCAAATATAGAATAATATCGTCTAAATGTTATACAAGTCTAACATTTTAATTATATTTGCCTAAATATTTATTTTGTATCATTCTATGAATGACTTAGGAAAAATCGTAATTCAAATGAAGATGAAAAATCACGTATATTATCTTTGTGTTTTAGCCATTGTTTCCCTGTTGTTTTCCTGCGGGGAAAACAAAAAGACAGCAACAGATGAAAAGCCCTATATCATTACTACAACGGGAATGATAGCCGATATAGTAGAAAATATAGCCGGAGATGCTGCAAAGGTAGAAGCCATTATGCAGCCCGGAGTGGACCCGCATCTGTACAAAGCCAGCCAGGGCGACCTCAAAAAAATAATGGATGCCGATTACATCTTTTACAACGGACTGCATCTTGAAGGCAAAATGGGTGAAATACTGGAGAAGCAAACCCACGTAAAGCCGGTAATTGCATTGGGCGACACCATCAGCCGTGGAAAAATAATCAGTGTATCCGAAAATACCTATGACCCGCATATCTGGTTTGACGTAGCTCTTTGGAAAGAAGCGGCGGAAATAGCACTGAAAAATCTTATCCGGCTCAATCCCGAAAACACAGCGTATTATCAGCAAAACGCTGATAAATATCTTAAAGAACTGGACAGCCTCGACCATTGGGTGAAAGCCGAAATTGAAACCATCCCTGAAAACAGACGGGTTTTGATTACCGCACACGATGCGTTCAGCTATTTTGGAAAGGCTTATGGGATTGAGGTTCGGGGATTGCAGGGTATCTCTACAATGTCGGAAATCGGTTTGCGGGATGTTACCGATTTGGTCGATTTTATCCTCAAAAACGATATTCCCGCAGTATTTGTGGAAAGTTCCGTATCGGACAAATCGCTCAAAGCTGTGGTGGAAGGTGTAAATAACAAAGGAAAAAAACTCGCTATCGGTGGTAATCTCTTTTCAGATGCAATGGGCAAAAAAGGAACTCCCGAAGGTACATACATCGGTATGGTAAAGCATAATGTCACTACCATTGTAACTGCATTAAAACAGTAAACAAAATGATTATCCAATCTGAAAATCCTGTATTGGAAGTTCACGACCTTACCGTGAGCTATTCCAGCAAACCGGCACTCTGGGGCGTAGATTTCAGCCTGCCCGAAGGAAGCATTACGGGCATCATCGGACCCAACGGTTCCGGTAAATCCACTTTGCTTAAATCCATAATGGGCTTAATTCCGCTATCGAGTGGCTATGTAAAAATATTTGGCAAAGAACTGGATGAAGTCCGCAGCCGAGTGAGTTATGTTCCCCAGCGGGAAACGGTGGATTGGGATTTTCCGGTATCTGCACTTGATGTAGTATTGATGGGAAGATATGCTAAAATCGGAATGCTTCGCAACGTACGCAGTTCCGACAGGAAAATAGCAATGGAATGTCTGGAAAAAGTAGGAATGACTGATTTTGCCAAAAGGCAGATTTCCCAGCTTTCGGGTGGACAGCAGCAACGGGTTTTCATCGCAAGGGCATTGGCTCAGGAAGCCGATTTTTACCTGATGGACGAACCCTTTGCCGGTGTCGATGCCGCTACGGAAGAAGCCATTATTACACTTCTGCGTGAAATGGTCAATGCTAAAAAGAACGTTATCGTTGTTCACCACGATTTGGACACTATCACCGAATATTTCGACTGGCTCGTAATGCTCAATATGCGGCTCGTGGCTTCGGGTCCGGTAAAGCAGGTTTACATTCCCGAACTGCTCAAAAAGACCTACGGCACAAGATTGTCCGTATTGGCAGAAGCCGGTGACTTGTTGGCTAAAGATAAATTTTCCGAAAAAGGATAATCGGCAGAAACAATGGATAATTTCATCAACTTTTTTTCATTCAATGACCCAAATATCAAGTATGTGGTTATCGGGAGCATCCTGCTTTCGGTAAGTGCCGCCATCGTGGGTTCGTTCATTGTACTGAAGAAAAAATCACTTGTAGGCGATGCCGTTTCCCATTCGGTTTTGCCGGGTATTTGTGCCGCCTTTCTTTTTGCAGGGACAAAGAATATTTCATTGATGCTTGTGGGAGCTTTCATTTCGGGATGGCTTTCTTTGGTAACAATAGATTACATCACGGCTAAATCCAAGATAAAAAAAGATGCCGCCATCGGGTTGGTACTTTCAGTGTTCTTTGCTCTGGGCATCGTGATGATGACCTACATACAACAATCGGGCAATGCGGCACAGAGCGGAATGGACAGTTTTATATTCGGGAAGGCAGCAACACTTGTTGGCAGCGACCTGATAACCTTCTCCATTATTGCCGTGGTGCTGATTGTGGCTACACTGGCGTTTTTTAAGGAATTTACCATTATCGCTTTTGACGAGCATTATGCCCAGGTATTGGGCTTGCCCGTGCGAAAATTGGATATGTTGTTGACCAGCCTTACCGTATTAGCGGTGGTAACGGGCATTACCGCAGTAGGCGTTGTGCTGATGGCGGCGATGCTGATTACGCCTGCCGCAGCGGCAAGGTATTGGACACACAATATCCGAAGAATGGTTGGGCTGGCAGCGATATTCGGAGCCTTATCGGGACTGGCAGGGGCGTACATCTCGTACATCGCCCCGGCAATGCCTACGGGTCCGTGGATGGTAGTGGTTTCTTCACTGATTGCATTTTTTTCGTTCTTTTTTGCTCCGTTGGGAATTGTTCCCAAAACAATGAAGCGGAACAAAAACAGCCGTACAATGGTGGATGAAAATATACTGAAACTGTTTTATCAAATCGGAGAGAAAGAAAATAATTTCGATAAGAAAAGGACGGCGGAAGAATTGCTGGCTTTCCGGAAAATGCAACCGGCACAATTGAAGTCCGGGCTGACAAGGCTTAAAAAGAGAAAAGAGGTGGTAAACGAATACCAACAATGGCAACTGACAGCAAACGGTCTTGAAAAAGCAAAAAAGATAGTGCGGTTACACCGTTTGTGGGAATTGTACCTGACCAATTATATGGAAATAGCTCCCGACCACGTACACGACAATGCCGAGGAAATGGAGCATTACATCACGCCCGAACTCGAAAAACAACTGGAAAAATATTTGGACAACCCGGACACTGACCCGCACGGAACGGTGATACCGAAGTAATACAAACAGATAAAATGATAGCATTTTGGATAATATTAACCGGAGCACTGGTGGCTATTTCCTGCGGACTGCTGGGCAGTTTCCTCATACTCCGCAAAATGAGTATGGTAGGCGATGCCATCAGCCACGCCGTATTGCCTGGCATTGTTATCGCTTTCTTATGGAGCGGTAGCCGTGATACGCTTCCGATGCTTCTTGGTGCAGGAGCCACGGGGTTATTAGCGACATTCATCATCGAATACCTGCACCGCAAAGCCCGTTTACAGACCGATGCTTCCATCGGGATTGTGTTTACTTTTATGTTTGCGGTGGGCATCATACTTATCAGCACTTTTGCCGGAAAGATAGACCTTGACCAGGATTGTGTACTGTACGGAGAACTCGCTTATGTACCCATCAACCTTTGGATACTTGCTGACGGCACAAATATAGGTCCCAAACCGGTATATATCCTTTCGGTAGTGCTGCTTCTGGTGGTATTGTTTATTTATTTCGGCTACAAAGAACTGAAGCTAACCTCGTTCGACCCGTCTTTTGCTACGGCTATCGGCATTTCTACCGCATTGTGGCATTACCTCCTGATGGCAGCAGTATCTTTTACTACGGTAAGTGCCTTTGAATCTGTGGGAGCGATATTGGTCATTACTTTTCTTATCGGACCGCCTGCAACAGCTTATCTACTAACCGAAAACTTAAAGAAAATGCTTTTCATTACGGTAGGTATCGGCATTCTGGTTTCCTTTACCGGATATTGGTTGGCGTATTGGCTCAACGCTTCCATTGCCGGATGTATGGCGTTAATGACAGGAGTTGTGTTTGCCATTGTTTTCGTGTACACCCAATTTGTGCTGAAAAACAAAAAAAGAAAATTGGCGATAAAGGATATTTCATTGTCGCAAAACATAGAATAACAGATTTAAAATTAATAGAAGATGAACAAGACATTCAGACTAATTGGAATGAACGTTATTGCATTAATGCTTTTAGCAGGATGCAATAGCAAAGGACAAAAAGAAAATAATCAAACAGATGAAAGTGAAGTAACAGTTACACCTGTGGGACATTCTAAGGTGTTTCCCGGAGCTACGCTCAGAATACAGGATATTCAGGTTCAGGAAATTAATTCAGACTCGGTATCTTTCAAAGTAAATTATGACATTGAAAATTTTACGCTTACGGAACATACCGAAGACCATAATGCACATTTTCTTGCTAATTCGCACGACGGGCAGCATATTCATTTCATTATGGATAATGCACCTTACGCCGCATTGTATAAGCCTGAAAATGAAGTAAAGTTGAAAAAAGGCAGCGAACATTACCTGTTGTCTTTTCTTTCCCGCTCCTATCACGAGTCCATAAAAGAACCGTCAGCTTTTGTATTGAAACATTTTGCAATTTCCAATGACGGCAAATACCGGGAATTAGAAACTCCGACTTCGCCTATGCTTTTTTACAGCAGACCAAAAGGAGAATATGCAGGGAAAGACACCGAAGCTGTATTGCTTGATTTTTATGTGTTGAATACCACGCTTTCCAAGGATGGAAATAAAGTGCAGGCTTCTATCAACGGAGAAAAATTAGTCTTGGATAATTGGCAGCCTTATCAGATAAAAGGTATGCCACTTGGAGAAAACACCATTAAACTGACTTTGATTGATGCTTCAGGAAAGCCATTGAACGGAGAAAATACGTCTGTTGAACGGACAATTGTTTTGAAGGAATAGATATTGATTAAGTATTAGAGAATAGTTGGACATCATCAAAGAAGGCTCAACTATTTTTTTGTATTTTTACTCACGAGCAGCTTGTCGCAGACCTGATTACTCAACATTTCGTTTTGCTTGCCTGTATAGCTGACACGCATACTGTTGTCAAAAGTTTCGATTTGTTCAATCTTAATATCCAATCCTAATGATAACGCACGGCTGTTCAGGAATTTCAGCAATTCTTCGGAGGATGGCTGTACCGCCATAAAAGTAACCACATCGCCGGGCTTACAATCACTTAACTTTATATAATGGTCAGAGGCAATGTTACCATCAACATCCGGTATAGGTGAACCGTGAGGGTCCACTTTGGGGTAGCCCAATAACTCATCCATCTTCTCAAAAAATTCCGGTGCCTGGATATGCTCTATCTGCTCGGCTATATTATGTACATTTTCCCAGCCAAATCCCATTTTTTCCACGAGGTACATCTCAGTCAGTCTGTGCTTACGGATAATAAGAGCCGCCTGCTTCTTGCCGGCAGCAGTAAGTTTAAGCGGCTTGTAGCTTTCATAAACCACCAGCTTTTTTTCTGCAAGCCTTTTCATCATACTGTTTACAGTAGGCATTTTGATGTCCAACTGCTTGCTGATGTCATTCACACTTGCCTCACCTTTTAAACTGGTAAGCGTATATATAGCCTTCAGGTAATTCTCTTCCGTCTGTGATATCATAGAGCAAAAGTATTAAATATTAGTCCCAACTAACAACAAAGTTAGAATTTATTTTATTAGTATAATCTAACTTAGTAATTTTGTCAATCTAAAAATATAGTTTTAAAAATAAAATAAAATGGCAAAATTCAAAACACTATTTACAGCAGTTATTATGCTTACCGGTTTGATAACCTACGCCCAGACAGGTAAGCTGTCGGGGAAAATTTCGGATGCAAAAGGAACCTCAATGGAGGCTGCATCCATTTTTATCCCCAAACTAAAAATCGGTGCATCTGCGGATGACCAGGGTAATTACCGATTGGAAAACATTCCTTACGGAACTTGGGAGGTAGAAGTAAACCATATCGGTTTTAACAAATACAGAGAATCCATAACTATCAACAGCGAATCGCTTTCTAAAGATTTTACTTTGGAAGAATCTTCGGAAGAATTGGAAGGCGTTGTTATCACCGGAACGATGAAAGAAGTATCTAAACTGGAAAGCCCTGTACCCGTCGAAGTTTATACCTCCAAGTTTTTCAAAGCTAATCCTACGCCATCCCTTTTTGATGCCTTACAAAATATTAATGGGGTACGTCCTCAATTAAACTGTAATGTATGTAATACCGGCGATATACATATAAATGGATTAGAAGGTCCTTATACAATGATATTGATAGACGGTATGCCGATTGTCAGCGGGCTTTCTACCGTATATGGATTGAGCGGTATCCCACAGGCTCTTATTGACCGTGTAGAAATCGTGAAAGGACCGGCATCAACGCTGTATGGTAGTGAAGCCGTGGGCGGTTTGATTAATATTATTACCAAAAGACCCGGCAATGCACCTATTATTTCTGCGGATGTATTTGGAACAACCTGGGCAGAGGTTAATGCCGATTTAGCCGCTAAGTTCAGCGTTGGTAAAAAAGCTCAGTCACTATTGGGTGTAAATTACTTCAATTACAGCAACCCTATTGACAATAACAACGACAATTTTACCGATGTGACTTTGCAAAACCGAATTTCAATTTTCAATAAATGGAGCTTTGACAGAAAAGACAACAGGGTATTTACTTTGGCAGGACGATATGTATATGAAGACCGTTGGGGTGGAGAAATGAATTGGGAAAAGAAATACAGAGGTGGCGATGAAGTGTATGGCGAAAGTATCTATACCAGCCGTTGGGAATTGATGGGTAACTATCAGCTACCTGTAAGCGAAAAAATATTTTTCCAGTTCAGTGCCAACGGACACGACCAAAATTCCGTTTACGGCAATACCCCATATATGGCTGACCAGAAAATAGCTTTTGGTCAATTGACCTGGTTTAAAACATTAGGGAAACACGATTTATTGACTGGTCTTGCCTATCGTTATACCTATTACGATGATAATACGCCTGCAACAGCAGATGCAAACGACTTGGACAAAAATAAACCAACCCATACCAATCTGCCAGGTCTGTTTATACAAGACGAAATCACGTTTAACGACAATAACAAAGTATTGTTAGGAATGCGTTACGATTATAATTCACTACACGGTAGTATCCTTACTCCACGTGTAAACTATAAGTGGAGTTCTGATAATAAAAACAATGTATTAAGTTTAAGTTTTGGTAATGGTTACAGGGTTGCTAACGTATTCACCGAAGACCACGCAGCTTTAACCGGAGCAAGAGAGGTCGTTTTTATTAATGATTTAAAACCGGAAACTTCGTGGAATGGTAATCTGAACTTCGTAAAAAAGATTTATGCAGGAAGTACATTTATCGGATTAGATGCCACCGCATTTTACACCTATTTTAATAATAAAATCATAGCAGACTATGATACTGACCCTAACAAAATTATTTATGACAATTTAGATGGTCACGCTGTGTCACAGGGTATATCATTAAACATAGATGTAGCTTTCCCTAATGGTTTGAAAATTTTAGCCGGAGCAACTGCTATGGATGTGTATAGTAAAGAGGAAGGCGAAAAAGTAAGACAATTATTTACCGAGAAATTTACAGGAACCTGGAATGTTGGGTACACATTCAAAGGCATAGGATTGACCGTGGATTATACAGGTAACCTGTATGGACCAATGCGTTTACCTTTATTGAGCGACACCGACCCCCGTAGCGAATATTCCCCTTGGTGGAGCATACAGAATATTCAATTAACAAAGAAAGTTGGTAAGAATATTGAAATCTATGGTGGTGTTAAAAACCTTTTGAACTGGACACCAAACAAAGGCAATCCGTTTATCATAGCAAGAGCCAATGACCCGTTTGACAATAATGTTCAATTTGACGGAAACGGACAGGCAATGGTAACGCCTGACAATCCTTATGGATTGACTTTTGACCCATCGTATGTATATGGACCTAATCAGGGAATAAGAGGCTTCTTAGGTTTCCGTTATAATCTGTATTAATTAATGAGCTTAGTAAATAGATTTGGATTAGTTATTATTATGGTTTTCTTTTTGGGCAGTATCGCTACTGCCCAAATGAAAACTTTTGCCATTGAGGATGTAGATAGCCTGATGTTAAAAAAAGAAAAGCCAATACTGATATTGCTTTCAACAGACTGGTGCAAGTACTGCCAGATGCAAAAAAATCAATTAGAAAAGAATAAGGATTTCTTAATGCAGTCCGACAAGTTCTACTATGTAATATTCAATGCCGAAGGCAAAGATGATATTGTGTTTCAACAGAAAACCTTTCAATACAAACCTACAGGGTTGTCATCGGGTATTCACGAGCTTGCTGTAGCTTTAAATGGTTCAGAAAAAGTTGCTTTCCCTACCTGGGTTTTATTAGATACTAAATATCAGGTTTTGTTCAGATACAACGGGGTGTTAAAGCCATTAGAAATAAAGGAATTACTAAAAGCTATTGAAGCATCCAGGTAAAGTTTGTTAAATGCATTGGTCTGTTTTTTCACATTTAATTAAAGCTATGGATGTAACCTATAATAAAATACTACATAAACTTGAACACGACATTCAGGATATAGAAATCGAATCGGAACACTCTATACAACGTATTGAAATCATTATAGAACTTATCGTTAAATCTTTATCTGAAGTAAAAGAGTACGTACTGAAGAACGGGTTTAAGAATACTGATGCCGAAATTCATTTCTTCAAACATCAGAAGCCAGCCATTGTCGCAAAACTCATTTACTACAATGCCATTTATAAAATCGAAACAAAAAAGCCTAATGAAACAAAGGCAATCAGGAAACATTTCAACGAAGAGTTGAGAAAGCTCAAAAAGTATTTTGACAATAATATTGAATTTTATAAATACTACCGCACCAATAATACATTTATTGATGAGAAGCTGTTTTTGCGTGGCAAACACGACATAAAATTGAGCCTGGATACGGTGTATTTTGAAACCGACCATAGGTTTTCCACTTCCCACGATTATAAGGCAGCAAAGATTATCGCCAATGACCTGATACAAGTCTATATTGAAGACCAACTGAATAACAACAACCAGCGGAAATCACGCTACCACGCTTCGTTAAACTGGGCAGAGAGCAAAACAGCATTAACCGAATTGATTTACGCACTGCATTCGCAGGGTGCTTTTGGCAATGCCGATATAATAGCCATCGCCAAAACATTTGAAAATACCTTCAATATCAGTTTGGGCGATTTCTATCATACGTTTATGGAACTTAAATCCCGGAAAATAAACCGTACCAAATTTCTGGACAGTTTGCGTGATGCCTTGATTAGGAAAATGGACGAAGAGGACGAAAAATAGTGGTTACTTTTAGATTACATTACAATACCCCACGAGACAGATGAATACCCTTTGTCCGTACAATGCTCTCTGAAACCTTTTGCGTTTCTTTCTGTTTTTCGGTCTGCTCCACAGCATCTTCTTTAGGTTCAGGGGTAATGGATAACTGTATTTTTCGTTCCACGGCAGCCAGTTCCGTTTTAAGTTCGCTCAATCGGCTTTCCTTAGACCACGTTCCGCCCACTACTTCCTGAAGTATAGGCAGGTCTTTTTTAATTTCAGTAATCTTCTTTTGTTCCTGGTCAATATAGCCGGGCAATTTTTCCAATGCCCTCAAAAAGTTCAATGATGCGGTTTCGGGTTCTTTCGCCATTAAACCATTGTTGTAAGTGTACTTGATATTGCCCTCTCCCTGTACCAAAAAGCGGTTTACCCGAATATCTACGCCCTCTTTTTCGGATATTTCGGTTTTAACCAATAAGGTAAATCCATACAGGCTTCCTATTTCTTCATACTGACCTCCGGTGCGGGCTTTATCCGCAAGCTGGTTGAGTTTCGCTCCGATTTGTTTTATATCCGCATTGGGCTGTAAGCCGTCCAACTGAACAGGGTTTGCGATAGTGCCGTCAGAACGCTTTTGTATGCGTTGCTGTAAATTTTCCCAATCAAGGCTCATTCGGTTTAACCTACTTTGGGAGGCTTCCAGCAATTCCGTAAAGTCTTGTAGCTTGTATTTAGCACTGAATTTAGAACGGTTGAACGCTTGCTTTTCGCTTTCCAGTCCTGCAATCTGCTTTTCTAATTTGGCTTTGTCCAACAGGTCTGTATTTCCTGAAAGGATAGCCACATATTCCGAAAAGTTCATTCCCGATTTTTCGTCCATACTGCCCTCGTCAATGGTACGTTTACCGAGATTATTGTTTTTTAATTGGTCAATAAATAGCTGTTTATTGTACAGCAGGTTGAACTTATAACTGTCCAGTGATTTTTCTACGGCATAGATGATTACATCTACTTTGTTATCTGCAAAAAACTTGGCAATCTCATTGCCCTTACGAACAGCTCTGCCATCCCTTTGGGCAAGGTCGCTCGGTCGCCAAGGGGTATCTAAATGATGAACGGCAACGGCTCTTTTCTGTGCGTTCACGCCCGTACCCAGCATACTTGTAGAACCGAACAGCACACGGATTTTACCCTCGTTCATTCCCTTAATCAATTCCTTACGTTGCTTGTCCGTTTTGGCTTCCTGAATAAACCGGACTTCATTCGCAGGTATACCGTGGTCTTCCACGAGCTTACGTTTAATTTCGGAGCACACGTTCCATTCGCCCGGCTTGTAGGTTCCTAAATCAGAGAAAACGAATTGTGTTCCTTTCTGTGCGTTGTATTGGTTATAATACTTAGCAATATTATTGGCACAATGCGAAGCCTTATTATCTGGATGGTCTTCATAAGCACCGCTTACCATTCGCATATCGAGCGACATCTTACGGGCGTAATCCGTAGCAATAAGCATCTTTGCTTTTTCTTCGCTGGCACTTAGCTTTGGTCTGCCCAACAGTTCCGCATTTCCTGTTTTGGCAAACTCCATTAGTTTTTGGATAAATTCAGCTTGGTCTGGAGTAGGTGGTATGTTATACAGCACCTCGTTCTTATTCGGGCGGTCAATGCCTATATCCTTTGCTGTTCGGTAATCCGTGATTTCAGAATAGAATTGGGCAAGCTCCGGCACTTTGATAAAGTATCGGAAACGCTCTTTTGCCACGATATTGTTAGCGACTGAAAACTCATAATCGGTTGTTTTCCTCGCATAGATAGCTGCCCACGCATCAAAAGAATGAATACCCTGCTTTTCCATTGCTCTTGGTCGCAGGTATTTGAACAGCAGGTACAATTCCGTTAATGAATTGCTGATAGTTGTACCCGAAAGGAAAGTTGCTCCCATATCCGCATTGATGCGTTCCTGAATGGTACGGATAGCAAAGAGCAGGTTCATTGCCTTTTGACTACCGTCCACATTGCCCAATCCGGCAACCCGTGTATGCCTTGTATTGAACATCAGATTTTTGAACTGATGGCTTTCGTCCACGAACAAATGGTCTATACCCATCATCTTAAAATCCACCACATCATCTTTGCGGTTTTGAATATCGTGTTGTAGGGTTTTGAGCTTTACTTCGAGGTTTTCTTTCCGCTTGATTACTCCGGCAAGCATTCCTCTGGTCACTTCCTTGCCTTGCGATTGTAGGGCATCGAGGTTACGCTCTACGCTGTCCAATTCTATTTCAAGGATTTCTTTTTGTATTTCGGGGCTTTGGGGTATCATTCCGAATTGGTCGTGTGTAAGGATTACACAATCCCAATCGTTATTTTTAATATCCCCGAAAATCCGCAGGCGTTTTTGGGGCGTAAAATCTTCTTTGCCAGGAAACAGGATTTTAGCGTGTGGATAAGCAGTGCGGTAGGCTTCGGCAATTTCGTGAACATTGCTTTTCAGCCCGATAATCATAGGCTTGTGGGCTAAACCCAAACGCTTCATTTCCTGTGCTGCCACACACATCACAAGGGTTTTTCCTGCACCTACTTCGTGGTCGCAGATAGCACCGTTATTGAGTTTTATCATCCAAACGGTGTCCTTTTGGCTCGAATACAGGTCTTTAATGCCCAATGCTTTACGGTCTAATCCCGGAAAATCCTGATGTGTTCCTTCATAGTTGGGGCGGACGAAGCAATTAAACGTATCGTTGTATTGGTCGGTCAGCCTGTTTTTAAACTCATCGTTTTGGGCGTGAAGCCACTCGGTAAATGCGGTACGGATTTCGTCAATCTTGGTGTATGCCATTTGTATGGCTTCCATATCCCGTACCTTGACCTCTTGGTCGCCAACCTTGATTTTCTTGGTAATATCCGGTGTGGTATTGACAAGGGCGTGTTTTAGTAAAGCAATCCCGTCAAACGTTCTGCTTTCGGCTTTGACAGCATATTTTTCCCATATGTGTAAATTCTTACGGTCGCACTTTACTGAAAAATCGTCGGAGCTTTCAGAATAATGAACAAGTACGTCCGTATCAAAAAGATGTGAAGCAAATCGGGCATAAATGCCTGTGGGTATCCAGCGTTCGCCCAAATTAAAATCGAGTTCCTCAAATTCGATACGTCTTGGTCGGGCTTCCTCCAATACCGTAAGGCTTTGTTTGGCTTCCTTATCATCGGGATTGCTTTCAACATAGGCACTGATTTCTTTGGCTTTCTCCACCACGTTACCGGCAATCCAGCGTTCGGCAATCTCGTACTCCCTTTCCAACGGATTGTAAAAAATACGACCGTGTAAATGCTCTTTCAGGGCATCGGTAGTCATATTGCTGATTTCGGACATATAGTCCAAATCAACCGTTCCGTATTTATTCAGCGATGCCGCTAACGCTTCCTTTGGATTGTCGGTTGCTAATGTTGTGGTAGAAAAACTTACGGGGTGGCTGAAAATATCCGCTTTTTGAACAATACCGCCTTTCACACGCTCCAAATACGGGATTTCCTTTCCGGCACTATCCGTTTTAATCAGCTTGATATTATCGGCACTGTTCAGGTTGCTGTACTTTTTGACAAAGGCATCGTACAGGCTGTTCAGTTTTTCTCTTTCTTCCTTATGTTCCGTTTGCTTTTCGGCTTCTTTTTGATACAGGTCATTATAGGTATCACGCACAGCGATATAGGCTTCGGCTCTTGCTTTTTGGGCTGACGGCAGTTGCAACGGGTGGAACATTGCCGTTCCGTTTTCCTTATCGACCTCCTGCAAATGACCGACCCAGCCATTGTCCACGACAAGGCAATCGTTACGGTGGTACGATTGCAATTCCTTACTGTATAAGGCAGGTTCGGGAATGGTAACAGGAACGGCTACGGAAATAGCTTGCTTATCAGCTTGGCCATTCCCGTTTACTTGCGAAAACAAATCGCCGATTGCTTCCTGTTTTTCACCATTGATAGCCGTTGTTCCGTTTGTAGTACCGTTTGAAATCGGAGGTGTGTAAGGCTGTTGCGTAGCAGAACTGAACAGGTCAGTTTGGCGACCTATCGCACCTCGTCTTTTGTTAGCGGTCTGTCTTTTGGCTTGCGTAGTTCTTTTGGGTGGAGCAACCGCCATTACAGGTTCGCTCACATTTTCAAACAGGTCGAAAATGCTTAGCTGTGTAAATTCCTGTGAGCTTTCCTTTACTATGGTTGTTTGCGTAAAACGAGGTTGTTCCGGCTGAATAATTTCACGCTCAATGACTGGGGGCGTTGACTGTACCGGAATTTGTACGATTGGCTCATCGTTCCGTTCGCCTTTGTACAAAGACAAATTCAGGTGCTTTCCAAAATCATCAGAAAGCATTTGTTTCAAATCTTTGGCAATTCCGGCAACACCGTCTTTATGGGTATAGATGATTGCGGGCTGTCCGTAAGGGTCGGTATCTATTTTACGGTCGGTATGTATGACCCTTGTTCCATTCTGAAAGTAAGCATTGCTTGGCGTATTGTATTTGGTTTGCTTGCTTTGGCAAAACAGTTCTTCCGTTTCGGTCAGGCTTTGTTTTGCCGTATTCTTTTGCAGGATAATCAGGTCACTTCCAACTTCTGTACCTGCATATTCTGTAAACAGATTGTTGGGCAGCCGCACAACCGAAACCAAATTATTGTTTTCCATTAACGCCCTGCGTATGGGTTCGTTCTTCGGGCTGTTAAGTATGCCTTGCGAAGTGATATAAGCCAATATACCGCCATCACGGAGCATATCAGCCCCTTTCAGAAAAAAGTAATTGTGTATGCTTCGAGCAGCCTGTACTTTTGCACTGTCCTTACTTCGGGAATAGGAAATGTCGAATACAGAAGTATCGCCAAACGGTATATTGCTGGCAATTACATCATACGTGTTTTGTTCCTTATCGGGGATTTCTTCAAAGCCACTCACACGTATATTGCTTTCGGGATAAAGGTGTTTTAGAATTTTGCCCGTCAATAAATCCTTTTCATAGGCTGTAACTTTGGTTTGGCTCTCTGCAAAGGACTGAACAAAAGACCCGATACCTGCGGAGGGGTCGAGGAATTTGTCAATGTTCAGACCGCTATCCCTCAATGTTGAGGATATAGCGTTGATAACCTCCGGCGGTGTATAAAAAGCGGTCAGTACCGAACTTTTCATACTGTCCACGTACCGGCGGTATTGCTTTTCGTCCGTAGCGTTTTCTTTTAGTAATTCGTGGAGTTCCTGCGTAATCGGGAATAAATCGTGTTCGGTTTTCCGCCAATGATTGATGTCTATTTCGTTCGCTATGGGGTTCAGAACGAATTTAAGACCGCCAAATCCGCTGCATTGCATCATTAGTAGTCTTTCACCTACGGTAGCTTGTCGTTTCTCGTTCTCCAGTTTAAAAGCAATCCGCAGGGCATCAATATTCTGTTGGAGATGTTGCTTTTTACTGAAGCCCATTATCTTCAATCCAAATGGCGATTGTTCCCGTCAGTTCGGTGTAGAGGACATCAAACTCATACCCGTAGGCGAAATCATCTGTTAATTCATACTTGGAGAAAACAGGCTCGCAGACAGGGAACATTTTAAGTGCGAACGGTCGCAGTTCCTCGTCTGCCATTAGGGTGTCGAACTCATTACACACGACCTGAAAAACCGTATCAAACTTGGAGAAGTGTAATCCCTCAAAGAGTATGTAATTCGCAATCTCATTGCATTGGTCGATAGCGTTTCCGGAGCTGAACGCACCCTCATAAGCATTGGCAGCCCACGAGCAGCGCTGGTCGATAAATTTTTGGTCGTGTGCTTTTTCAGGAAAGCTACTGTTAAGGTGTTCTTGCAGTCGTAATTTGAAATACGACAAGTCTTTTTGCTGTGTACTCATAATAAATTTTGTTTTAGAATTTTGCGTAAAGCCTAAAATTAGAGCAGGGAGCAAGAGCCTTTGAAGAAGTGGCAGGGTTTGGCTTTGAGAGGCAGGATTTGACGTAAGAGTATTAATAACGAGGGATTTTATTTTGTATTTTTGATACTTGATAAAATCAACAATTAAAGAACGGTCATCAAATAATGAATGAATTAGAACCCTTAAAAAGTATTTTTAAAGACAGAATATTTAAAATACCCGATTATCAGCGTGGCTACGCTTGGACAACAAGACAACTAAAAGATTTTTGGGAAGATTTAGTCAATCTTCCTGCCGATAGATTTCACTATACAGGTTTACTCTCTTTGAAAAAGGTAGATAAAAATATCTGGAATAACTGGAACGACGAACGATGGTTAATTGAAGATAGAGGATTTAAACCTTTTCATATTGTTGATGGGCAACAGCGATTGACAACATTTGTAATTTTCATTCAAGCTATTTCTGAACAACTAAAAGCAATACCGGAAAACAAAGGCAAAAAAGATGAAGAAATTTATCTTGGCTCTTTTAGCTTAAAGGCTATTAAAGAAGAATATTTAGTAATAGAAAAACCTCCTCAGTTTATTGTTACAACCTACAAGTTTGGCTATGAGGTCGATAATCCGAGTTTTAAATATTTACGTCATAAGGTTTTCTTAGAACCAAATAGCGGAACAGTACAAGAAACTTTTTACACGCTCAATCTTGAAAATGCAAAGCATTTTTTCAAGGAAAATCTGCAAAACTATTTTGAAACATACGGTTTAACCGAGATAGAAACATTATTCAAAAAAGTTACGCAAAACCTGATGTTCAATGTTTACGAAATAAGTGACGATTTTGATGTTTTCGTAGCATTTGAAACGATGAATAATCGTGGCAAAAAGCTGTCAAATTTGGAACTTCTCAAAAACAGGCTAATTTATTTGACGACTTTGTATGATGAAAAGGAGTTAAAAACTGATGAGAGAAATTCTCTGCGTGAAAAAATCAATGATGCTTGGAAAGAAGTTTATTATCAACTTGGGAGAAACAAGAAAAATCCACTTAATGATGATGATTTTTTAGTGGCTCATTGGATAATGTACTTTCAATACACGAGGGAGAAAGGAGATGATTATATCCGTTTTTTGCTGGAACAGAAATTTACACCTCAAAATATTTATGCAAAAACAGAGGTAAAAATAAGTTCGTTGCAAGAGTTTGAAGAAGTTCGGGAGGATGAAGATACCGACCAAGAAGAAGTTGAAATAAACGGAGAAGAAGAAGTAATTGTTATGCGTTCCCAACTTTCTCCCAAAGAAATAGAAGATTATGTGAACAGCTTAAAGGCTGCCGCTGTACATTGGTATAATACCCATAACCCTGTAAATAATCCGGACTTAACCACACAGGAAAGTCTTTGGATAGACCGTTTGAATAGAATTGGTATAATCTATTTTCGTCCACTCGTAACAGTAGCTTATTTGAGTAAGAATGTTAATCCTAATAAGAGAGTTCAGCTCTTTAGAGCAATTGAGCGTTTCATTTTTATTACATTCAGGCTTAGCCGAGCTTTTTCAACATACAGAAACAGTGAATTTTATCGTGCAGCAAGACAACTGCGAAATGGGGAACTAACAATTGACAATATCATTCACAGATTGAATGAAAGAATGGATTATTGTTTTTATACACCTGAAAATTCTGAAGAAATCTACTTTGATTATACCTATTTTCAAAAGTTCATTGACAAGAAGTTTAAAAGCGGAGGAGGTTTCTATTCTTGGAATGGGCTTCGATATTTCTTATATGAATATGAAATGGAGAAAGTTAGACAAAGAGGAAGCCAAAAGATAGATTGGAAACTGTTTGTTAAGAGCGAAAAAGATAAGGTTTCTATTGAGCATATTTATCCACAGACACCAACAGATAAATATTGGAAACAAAATTTTAAGGAATATAAAAAGAATTTTCAACCTTTTTTTCAGGGAACATTGGGCAATCTTTTACCATTGTCGCAAAGTATAAATTCAAGTTTACAAAATGATTGCTTTGAAGATAAGAAAACAGCAAAATATAATGACAGAAAGGAAAAAATAAGACAAGGATATTCTGACGGTTCGCATTCAGAGATTGAAGTGTCTGGATATGATGTTTGGAACCCGGTTGCTATACTTGACCGAGGTAATAAATTATTAGAATTTATGGAGCAACGCTGGGATTTGAAATTTGAAGATGATGAAGCTAAAGCAGAATTATTATTTCTTGATTTTATGCTTCCAGAAGAAGAACATAGTATAGAAGAATAACCTAAAATATTTATGTAAATGAATTATACAGAAAACATTGAACGCTTAAAAATACTACTTACAGGAGCATCTACCGATGTTACTATAACAAGTGATAATGAAGCAGAATATAAAAGATTGAAAAGTGAACTGAATAAATCTGCGAAGTTCCAAACCAACCAACCAAAGGAATTTAAAATTTGCTTTACTCTTCAAGAATTTAGAAGAGAAATGCAAGCAAAAGGAGGATATGCGGAACGAAGAAAATATATTAATGAGATATTCTACCCTCTAATTTCAGATGAAAATTCCCTATTAGATAGCATCGAGGAAATACAACAAAATGTAAACTTTGGGCATTTAAACCTTTTGCCGCAAGACATACAACAAAAAGGACGAGAAATGTCGGAAGTCTATTTGTATTTATATTGTATTGAAAATTCTTTAAGAATATTTATTGAAGAAATTATGAAGACTGAAACAATAAATATTCCCCGAAAAGTACAAGAAACCATAGATGAACTAAAGAAAAGCGAACAAGAAAGTAAATATTTGCCCATTCGAGGTAATAGTGATTTATTTTACTGCGACTTTATTGAGTTAGGAAAAATAATAGTTGGGAATTGGACAATTTTTGGGAAGTATTTTCCTAAGCAGAATGAACATTGGTTGAATGTAATGGTTGATGAACTATACAAAATACGGTGTTTGGTTGCTCACAATAGTTATGTTGGTAAAGATGAACGTGATGCACTAAAAGTTTATTATAAGAGTATCACAGCCCAATTACAGTTATAGTATAACAATAAACCCTCTGAATGGAGGGTTTATTGTTGATTAAGGATTTGAAGCATCCTGCCGACTTCTATATCCATCCGTGAAAAGGCAAACCATTTTTTGCCCAGGTCTTTCAGTGATGCCCCGATATGATAAAGCTCTATATCGTCAATAATCAAAAATCGGTCGTGGGCATCGGAGAAAATTTCAATCTCAATAGCAGGATATTGGCTGTTGTACCGTTGCAAATCCAACCGTAATTGATTGCTGATGATTTTGGTATATATGGTGGCAGTTACATTTGTATTTCGTTTGCCCAACAAGGTCAGCACCGTATCGTCCACATAATTATCAAGCAGGATAATAGAACTTTCTGCACTTCGGATAATATCTGATAAAAAGGCGTAGGCATCAAAAACCTGCCCGTTATAGAAAATACCTTTTTCGCTGTGGAGCTTGTCGCTTTCCAAAGCCTTAAATATTTCCTCGATTTTCTGGTCAGCTTCCAACTGCCGTATTTCAATTTTATCCAAACGATGAAATAATGAAGCATTACTCATTAACATCCTCCGCATTTCTACAAATGCGTCCATTATCTCAATACTAACCCTAACAGCGACATCAGAACGGAGTACAGCCGACAACATTGCTATTCCTTGTTCGGTAAAAACGTAGGGCAGATAACGTCTTCCGCCTCGCCCAACGTTTGAGGTTCCAATTTGGAACCTCAAAAAATCACTTTCTTCTTCAGTCAGTTGAAAACAGAATTTATCGGGAAATCTATCTAAATTCCTTTTTACAGCCTTGTTCAATATTTTGGTTTCTACCTGATATAATGTAGCAAGGTCACTATCCAGCATTACCTGTTTACCCCGTAGGGTATAAATCAGATTGTTGATTTCTTTGGGTATAACTGTGGGCTTGTTTTCCATTACTTTTTGTAGTTTTTGTTCTTCTCAAATTCAAAGGAACTCTCAGCATTGGCATTTAGTACGATGTACGCATCGAATTTCTTTCCGGCTTTGCTTTTCATTCCTTTGATAAGTGATGTTTTGCCTTTATTGACAAGGCTTTCAATATCGGCTATGCTGATTGGTACACCACACACATTGCGGAACTGCACCCAATTACAGCTTTCATCAGGGCATTTGACAATCTTGTCACGGATAATGAGTTGCTGACTTTTGCATTTCGGGCAAACCAATTTAGGCAGGTTGTTTTGGGCAATGGAAGTTTGCAATAGTTCATTGGTAATAGAGGAAGCATAGCTTTCCATTTCGCTTTGGAACACTCCGGCATCGGCTTCGTTGTTTTCAATTTTCTGCAATGCCAGTTCCCACTCGGCAGTCATTGCCACATCTGCAATTTTTCGGTCTTTTACGAGTTCATATACCTGCAATCCTTTTTCGGTTGGTGTCAGGGATTTCTTTTCTCGTTGGATATAGTTACGGGTAAACAGCGTTTCGATTATCGCTGCCCTTGTAGCAGGCGTACCAATACCGATATTTTGCAGGGCTTTCCGTTCGTCCTCGTTTTCGATTTCTCTGCCTGCATTTTCCATTGCCGACAATAGACCTGCTTCGGTATAAAGCACAGGCGGTTTGGTTTTCTTCTCCAAAACGGAGGCTTCTTTGATTTTGATTTCATCGCCTTTTTTCAGTTCAGGTAAATCCTGTACAGGTTCGGTATCATCATCCAAAAAAGTACCTATAAGGGAACGCCAGCCTGCTTCAATAATCTTACAGCCTTTTGCCGTAAAGTCGTAATGCAGTGCCTGTAAAGCCACATCGGTTATCTCCTTGATACAGGCTTGTGAAATGGCTTCGAGTAATCGAAAGGCAATCATATCATAAACTGCGTTTTCCTTTGCGTTCAGGGCAGACGGTATTTTATCCGTAATCAGCAAACCGTGATGGTCGGTTACACGCAAATCATTTACGGTACGTTTATTGAAACGACCCCATTTCACTTTGGTTACAGCTTGTTTGCAGGTTTCCCTGTCCTGCAATGCTCTCACGAGATTGGGAATTTCTGCCCACATATCTTCGGGAATGTATTTGCTTCCGGTGCGAGGGTAAGTGATAAACTTCTTTTCATAAAGGCTTTGGGCAATGTTCAGCGTTTCTTCGGCAGAAAGGTTGAGCTTTTTGTTTGCTTCCTTTTGCAATCCTGTAAGGTCAAACAACAAAGGCGGTTGCTCTGTAACCCTTTTGGTTTCTACCGATGTAATTGTTGCCGTATCGCTTCGCTGAATGGATTTCAGCGTATCGTTAGCGAGTTTTTGGTCTTCCCATTTAGTTTTAGAAAGGCTTTTAAAATCAATACCTGCTTTGTGATGCAACAACTGTATCTGCCAATATTGCTGCACCGAGAAATTTTTGTTTTCCAGATAGCGTTTGCATATCAAAGCGAGTGTGGGTGTTTGTACTCTTCCGAGCGAATAAACTCCATTGCCTGCGGCAATGCTCAATGCCTGTGTAGCATTGATGCCCACCAACCAATCGGCACGGCTTCTGCCTTGTGCCGCTTGATACAACCCGTCGAATGCTGCCCCGTATTTGAGGTTCTCAAAACCCTGTTTAATGGCTTTTTCGGTCAGCGAACTTATCCAAAGGCGTTCAAAAGGTTTACGGCATTTCAAATACTCATAAATAAATCTGAAAATCAACTCGCCTTCACGTCCTGCATCGGTAGCTACAATAATGCTATCACTACGGTTGAAAAGCTGGTCTATTATTTTCAGTTGCTTTAATGCACGTGTATCGGCAGTATAGCCTTTGTCTTTTTTTACTTTCCGGACGGTCAGTAAAAACGGGTTGGGGAGTATGGGCAATGATGCTTTGTCAAATCCTGAAATCCCGTAATCTTCGGGCATTCCCAATCCTATCAAATGACCGAATGCCCACGTAACAAAATAGCCATTGCCCGTCAGGTAGCCGTCCTTTTTATCAGAAGCTCCCACAAGTCCGGCTATTTCCCTTGCTACGCTTGGTTTTTCTGCAATAATTGTTTTCATACACTACATTTTTCTTCCTTTGGATTTTGCAGGGGTTTTTGGCTGCTCCTGTTGTTCCTGCTGTTGTCTGTTTTTTGGTCTTTGCTGTCCTTTTTGCAAAGGCTCTTTAATATTCTTGGTCGCTTCGTTCGTTTTGCCTTTGGAATTGACCTCGGTTTGCGTTTTGTGTTCTTCGGTAGGTTTAATACGCTCTTTGTATTTGTTAGGAAACTCAAAATCGGTTTTTCCCGTTTCCTTGTTGAAAGTGATATAGCCATTATAAGTTTGCCCTTTCTTATCTACCAAATTGGCTATGTAAACCGTTTGTCCGTCTTTGAACTTATTGTATTGCTCATCATCAAGTTCTTTTCCCCTGAAAGTTCTTGGAGCTTCCTGCGGCTGGCTTTGCTCATTGCCCTGTTGGGTACTTTGTTGCGTTTTTTGTGATTGCTGATTGTTGTTGGTTCTGTCAAATAGATACTCCACATAGTTTTTATCTGCATTATACTGTAATGTTGCATCAAAGGATTTTCCTTTTGTTGAAGTCATACCCTCAACGAATAGAGGTTTGCCCTCCATTAAGGTTTGCTTTTGCTCATCATTAAGTTTAACTCCTTTAATCTCATCGGGAATTTTGATTAAAGATGTCCGCAGGGCAATAAGTTGATTGGTAAGTCTGTCCACGCTGATAATGGACGGCATTAGTTCGCCTGTTTTGGAGTTTTTCAAATCAACCACCCGCCCCATATTTCCCGTTTCGAGCAGGTTCTTCTTGTCTTCTTCCGTAAACGTGTGCCCAAAAAATTCTTTGTGTAGTTCAGGAGCTTTGCGGACACCGTGTACAAATACTACGGGTTTTCCGTCTTGGTCCATTTGCAGTGCAAGACGGGCATCTGTACGAACTGCAACGCCTCCGAAATTGATACTTACATTCAAAAGCTCATTCGTTTTGTAACCTTTCAATAGCGGTTCAAGCAGGTTTCGCTTTTCAAGATACTCCTTGCTTACTCCGAGATTTTTCATTGTTTCCCAATCAACCTGTTCGGGTTGGAAACGGTACTCGCTTTTTTCCTGTGTTTGTGTTGTTGCTGCCATATCATTTTTATTTTCTGGTTTCTGTTCTTGTTGTGGTTCGGGTTTTACTTCGTGTTCTTTCATCACTTTTTCGCCTTCGGGAGTTGGTTTATCAACCTGTTTTTGCATTTCCTGTGCTTTCTCAACGGCGATAGGTGCAGGCACTTTGAAGAACGAAAAATTGGTAGGGTTTTTCAGTTGACTGAAAAAATTGGAGAAGAAGTTGGAAAAGAAATCACCGCTTTTGTCCACACGCATAAACTGATTTTGATTTTTCTTCGTGGGGTCAACGGTTTCCATTTTCCCGTTCTCATCAATACTCTTTACCGCCTGGATTTTCATTTTTTCTTTATCCAGCACTAATAATATGTCCGATAACTGTTCGGGCATTTCCTGTTTATTGGTTGTTTCTTCGCTCATAATCTCAAAAATTTAAAAGTTCACTGCCGAAAGTAAAAGAAGCGTTCACTGCATTGCATTAAGTGGCACTCAAAGGCAGTGTTTGTCACTTATTGGCGTTCATTTTAGTTGTGGGAGGGTTAAAGCTCTCTCTTATGAACTGATGCACATCGGATAGCTTGTAATACAGTTTTCCGCTAATAGTATAATAGGGAAGTTTACCGATGGAGCGATACCGCTGCAGGGAACGATTGCTGATTTTCAGCATTTGAAGCAAGTCCTGATTATCCAAAAGCTCTTCACCATCAATGCTGTTGCGTTTCTTTTTCAAATTATCAATATGGTCGTCCAGCATATCAAATCGTTCCATTATACGTTCCATCCACGCTAAAAATTCTATTCTGTCAATATTCATAGGGATATATTTTTAAAGGTTCATACCTGTTTTTTATCACTCTTTAGTTTCCTGCCTTTTTCGATATAGCTTTTGCCTTTTGCCATAAGTTCCTGCACGTATTCATCACTACTCTGTACAGCATTAGCATTGAGCATCTCTTTAATTGCTCCAACAGTATAGAAGTACTGCCCGTAGATTTTTGAATAGGTGATCTCGCCTTTGGTACGCATACGCCACAAGGTCTTTTCGCTGATGTGCAGGTATTGGCATACCTCGTGGTTATTGAGCCACAGGTCATCATAGCTTGTATCTTCCTGCCTTTTCAGATAATCAGCAATAGCATTGATACGACTGTTTAGCTGTTTCCACGCTTCTTCTTCAATGGTTATGATTTTCATTGCATAGTTTTTTAAAGTTCACTCTGCAAAATTGGTAAGGGTGGCAGAGTTTGTCCGCCAATCCTTACCAATTGGTTTGGCATTTTTTTGAAAATTTTTGTAATTAGGGGAAACCCTTGTTTAATAATGGTTTTACGGAAATCAGACAGGAATTTTGGTCTTGATATGGAGGTTTTGCCAATTGGCAGATATGGGCAAAGAAAAAGCAGTACATTTTGTGTACTGCTTTGAACTTACTGTTTTAATTTAGCTAAAGGTCTTTATCCATATATTCTTCGAGGGATATTTTGAGTTGGTCTAAAAATGCCGTTCGGGAACCGCTTCGTGTTTTCATTCTATGGAAAGCATGATGTATGTCCTTTAATGGAGTCTGGAACAGGACTTGAAAGATCAATGCCATTTTCCGAATACCGATATTTCCGTGTGAAATGGAATTTGAAGCATACAGGGCGTATATCAGCTCAATAAGAGCATTTTGAGAATTTGTCCACGAAATATCTTTGTTTGTATCCCCATTCATTAAAATCATATCAGGGTTTTCTCCGGGGTTTATTTTGGCAAGCAGGTAAGTATAAAGCAATTCATTTGCTATAATATAGGCTATTTTGTTATCGTAATATGTTGAGAAACTAAGGTCAATTTCAAATACGCCACTCTTTAACCCTTCATGATAGTTGATTTGTCCGAGCCTGAAATAACTATGATCACGGTCCGTTCTACCTGCACGGTAATATCTGTAAAAATCCCGATTGCAAATACTGTCTTTATATTCTGCTTTGAGAATTTTTAATTGACTTTCAAAATAGCTATGATATATTTTACCCTTACTCATAGGGCAGGAAGTTTCAATACGGAATACTTTGTTGTAGTAAATGAGCTTTCCTAAAACCTGTGGTTTGATATTCTTGAAGAAGTCAATCTCCTGTTGTTCATTCGCAAAGTTATCCCGAATTATTTTAGCCTTTATTGTAGCCAGCATTTCGTTTAAGAACAAGGTCATTTGGTATGCCTCGTCTGTCGTTACCATCATTTTGGAAGATAGCTTATCTTCCTGATGTCGAATTTTCGATAATATTTTACTCAACACGATTTCCATAGGATAGTCTTTTAGAAGTTCTCACTACTTGTTTCGGAGTTGCATCTATTGTAGATATGCCAAAATTTGGAAATAATATTGAATTAAACCTCACAGTAATCCCCCAGTGTGGGGATTTTTTTTATTTTTTGGATATGGATAACCATTAAAAAAGGTAAAGTACGTAACTGTACTTTACCCATTATTTATTACATTTGCATTAATGATTTACAAGGTAATCCAATGAAAGCAAGTGCAGTAAGCACCATTACTAAATCGTTACCGATAGAGCTTCCCACTCTTGTAAACTACTCTTTATTAACCGTTTTAGGTTAAATTAATCTTTTTTTAATAAAAAAAGAAAGCCTATTTTGACAGAACAAAAGCACAATGGGAAATAATTTTTACTTTTGTAAAGAAAAACAAGCGAAGGTTTGAGCAAATTCACAGACAAAGAAATATTCGATTTATTGAAAGATTCGGTTGCAAGAAAATTTTTGCAAGAGAATTCTGCTCAATCAAATGATGTAACCCATTGGCGAGGAGTCGACATTACCACTTTTCAAGAAGATTTGTTGGATAAGACCAAATCTACGGTGAGCGAAAAATGGTTTTATACCTATTTCAAATCAGAATTCAAGAAATTACCGCGAATCGACATGCTAAATTTGCTTGCTCAATATTGCGGTTACCGAAATTGGGCACAGTACGTGCATAAAAAAGAAGTAGAAGTTTTTGGCAAACCCGAAAAACCAAAATTAGACCTCATCGAACAACCCACCTCGCTAGAATCGGAACCGATTGAGGCAAGGCAGAATATTGAAGTGAGGGAAGAACCAAGCATCGAAAATAAATCCAATCCTATCCCAAGTCCTGTAGAGGCTACGCCCAAAACAAAGTTGTCTAAATGGTTTGGCTACGGATTAGGAATAATGATTTTGGTTGGCGGATTGGCAATTGGGGCGTTTCAACTGTTCAAAGATCCTACCTACGAATTTTGTTTCATCGACTCGGATCGTACTTCACGCATTACCACGCCCATAGAAGTTACCATTCTGCGCGAAGGTTTTACCCCTTTGGTGTTGAATACCAATACAGGTTGCGTATCATTCGAGAGTCCACGAGACACCTTGTATATGGCGGTAAGCTCACCCTATCATAAGGTAGACACGCTGAAAATCAATTTGAAAAATTATACCAAAGCAGAAAACATTGTTTTGAATGCCGACGATTACAAAGTCATGTTGCATTATTATTCGAATTCTGCCAAGGACTTGAAAGAACGCGTGAAGAAACTCAACCAGATGATCGACGACAATGCATTGATTTATCAGGTATACGACAACGATGTATTTGGCGTAGAAATCTTATCGAAACAGCAATACATCAACCTGATGACTTTGCCAACAACCACCCTAAAAAATTATACCTTGATTGAATCGGAGCGAAACAAACAAGGTAAAATCGTTAAACTAAAATTCAAAATCCAACACGATGAAACTGATGAATAAATTCTGCTCTCAACTCCTGCTCATCGCACTGTGTATGGTGATTTTCTCTTGTAAGAAAGATTCAACTTATTCTGGTGATTATAATTTAGAAGAAATAAAATCGTACAAAAACGAAGCTTCTACACTGAATACTAAAATGGATTCTGCACAAGCCATCGACTTCATCAGCAAACAAAAACTACGCGAATTTTACGAATTGTCTACGCTGGCGATCAATTCTAACGACTCTACGGTATCGCAAATGTTGTGGGAGCAGTTGAAAACCTATTTCCCAAAAACAGACTCGATGAAGATCAAAAGCATTTTGGAAGAGATGAAGGCAAAAAATGTAAAATTTGCCTCGATCGAAAACCTGAAAATTCAAAACCTTGAAGAGCAAAGCGATACGGTAAAAAAGATAAATTATACCGTAAACTATTTTGCCGAAAGCAAAAAACTGGTCGAGTCGAACAACCGCATTTCTATTGCAGTTCTGAAACTGGAGCCCATCAAATTCAAAAAAGAATTTAAGTTTTACTTCAAAACCTTGGACGACAAAGCATCGAACGACACAATTCCGCTTGGCGATACCATCAGATCCAACGGCACATCGCCCAGGTGAATATCTTCGATCTTCTCGATTGGTTCGAAGTAACTTAGCCCAATTTTCAAAAAGTCAGAATCAGCCGCTGCAAAAAAACGGTCGTAATATCCGCCACCATACCCTACTCTATTCCCTTGTAAATCAACCACAAACAACGGAGTGAAAACTGCATCTATTTCTCGACTCGCTATCAAACGATAATCAATCGGTTCTGGAATGTCAAACGCTTTGAGCGTCGTAGAAAAATCCGGTTTTATCTCGGCATTCAACAGCTCTGTTCCTTCGACAATTGGCACCACAACGCGCTTGTTTTGCTCAAAAAGATAATCGATAATCGGATAAGTATTGATTTCGTTATTTTTCTCGATGGGTAAAAAAATATGAAACACTTCTACATCATTCAGGTTGAAGGATTTAATCCACCGAAGAATCTCTTCACTTTTAGCATTCACTTCTTGATCTGAAAAAGCTTTTCTACGAATTCTAAATAATTTACGTGCCTCGTTTTTGGTCATAGAAAAAGATTTGGTACTAAATTACATAAAACCTTGCTAAAACTCCACAAAAAAACCATCACTTAGGATGGTTCGAATTTTATATTTCTTTCACTGATATAATGTTTACCGGACAAGCCTTCGCTGCTCGTTCGCAGCTGTCATAAATACTATGGTCTGGGTCTTTAAGGGTAAAAAAACCTTTTTTTTCTACCGATTTTAGCAAGACCGATTTCCCGTCTTTTTTCGACATCCTGAAGCGTTCTGGAGCCAGCTCGTAACAATAATTACAACCGACGCATTTATCTCTTTGTAAGGTGATGATGACCATTGATGTACAAATTTTAGTGCGAATAAGCTCCTTCTTCTACATTGTTTTGCTGGGTGCCAGGTTGTTCTACTTTTACCAGTTTGTACAATTTATCAGACGGTCTTATTCTGAAATCCATCGGAATGGTTATGCTATCCCCTTTTGTTGCCAAATCAGATTTCACATCATCGACCATCATTTCGGTCACCACCATTTCTTTTGCGCCAGTTGTTGGTCCAGTCACCAAGATGGTATCGCCAACCTTCAAATCATAAGCTTCTATGGTGAATTGCCCAATATTGGCTTTTGGGAAGAAGTGATAACCTTTACCAATATAGACTTTCTTTTGGGTTGCCATAGAACCTGGCACAGCAGACCATTCCCCTAATTTCTGACCCAAATAATATCCAGACCAAAAACCACGGTTGTAAACGGTTTGCAATAAGCCCATCCAATAGTCTACTTTTTCTTTCGAGTAGGTTCCGTCGGCAATGGCATCTATTGCTTCACGATAACAGCGAATCACCGTTGCCACGTATTCTGGCGCGCGGCCACGACCTTCGATTTTCAGTACCTTCACACCTGCATCTACCACCTCGTCTAAGAATTCCATGGTGCATAAATCTTTTGGCGACATCATATACTCGTTATCCAATTCGATTTCGAAACCAGATTCTTGGTCGATTACGGTGTATTTTTTTCGACAATTTTGCTTGCATGCTCCTCTATTTGCCGATGAGTTGTGCGAGTGCAAACTCAAATAGCACTTCCCAGAAACAGCCATACACAAGGCACCGTGACCGAAAATTTCTATTTCTACAAGATTTCCGTTTGGTCCTTTTACTTGTTCTTTTTCTATCTGTTCGGTAATTTTTTTCACCTGTTTCAGACTCAATTCACGAGACAAAACCATGGTATCGGCAAACATCGCGTAAAACTTCACCGTCTCTATGTTGGTCACATTGATTTGTGTCGAAATATGCACTTCCATTCCAATTTGTCTGGCATAGGCGATTACCGATTGATCCATAGCAATCACTGCCGTGATGTTGGCTTCTTTGGCTTTGTCTAATAAAATTTTGATCAACGACAAATCATGATCGTAAATTATAGTATTGAGGGTAAGGTACGAACGTACGCCTTTCTCTTCGCAACGTTTCACAATCTCGGACAAATCGTCCATGGTGAAATTTATCGATGCACGAGCTCGCATATTCAGCTGTTCTACCCCAAAATATACAGAATCTGCCCCATTATCGAGTGCGGCTTGCAACGATTCGAAATTTCCTGCTGGAGCCATCAACTCCATTTTTCCTGATTTGGTCATACGAAAATTTATTTCAGTTGGCAAAGTTACAAAATTTGTAAGAGAATGAGCCGATTAATTGTTTCGCAAAATGGAATGCGTTAATTTTGCGCTATGCAAATCGAAAGTGTTCAAAATCCGAGAATAAAAAACATTATCAAACTTCAAGAGAAATCTCGCGAACGCAAAAATCAGGGTGTTTTTATGGTCGAGGGAATTCAGGAGAATGAATTGGCACTGAAAGCTGGTTTCGAAGCGGTAGAGTTTTATATATGCCCATCGATTTATCCCAACGAATACCCTTTGCCAAAGGTGAAGCAATTTGAAATCAGCGCTACCGTTTTCGAAAAAATAGCATACAGAAAAACGACGGGCGGCATTATCGGCATTTATAAGACGAAATCGGTTGCACTCCACAAACTCCAATTACCCGAAAACGCTTTGATTTTGGTTTTGGAAGCGGTCGAAAAACCCGGAAATTTAGGAGCAGTTTTGCGTACAGCAGACGGTGCAAATGTAGACGCCGTGATAGTTTGCGACGAAACGGTTGATTTCTATAATCCGAATGTGATACGCTCTTCGGTCGGAACTTTGTTTACCAACCAAATCGCTTCGGGTAGCAAAGAAGAAGTTTTACATTTCTTGAAAAACAATAACATACAAATCGTTTCTACTTTTTTACGAGACAATACCAAAAGTTTGTACGAGGTGGATTTCAAATCTTCTTCGGCGATTGTATTGGGAACCGAAGCCACGGGTTTATCTGATTTTTGGGCTGATGAGTCGGATGTGTTGATCAAAATTCCAATGTTGGGCTTTGTAGATTCGCTCAATGTAAGCAATGCAGCTGCGATTTGTGTTTATGAAGCGGTGAGACAAAGACTGTAGTAATATAATTATTTGTCCAACTGCTCTAACTTCTCTTCTAATAATCGAATTATGTTATCCTTTTCTTCTAATCTTTTTTCTAATTGCTCAATTAATTTATCGGAAGTGTGATAATGACGAATAATACCATTTTCACCATCTTGTTGGTTTTTCTGATGAAAAACAAATCCTTTTTGAGCTAATAGTTCATATAAATCCAAGTCATAATACTCATACATTTTGGAAAGTAAATCAATAGCAGGTTTACTTTTATCACTCTCCATGTTGGATAACGTTTTTTGAGATATATTTAGCAAATCGGCAACCTCCTGTTGAGATAGCTTTTTTTAATTCCTTTCCTCTATTTAAGCTCGCTCCTATATTCATACAAACTTTGTTTAAACCAAAAAAAGTAATATTTTACTATCATTCAGTAAAAAAACACTAAAATGAAAAAAGTTATTCGTTTTTTTTGATTAAATTTAAAAATCTTTAAACCATGAGAAAACATTTTTATTATTTATGATGTTTATTGCAACATCTTTATTATTAAACTCTTGCTCAAATGATGAGTTTGAACTAGAAAACTTTGAGAGTAATAAAAAAAATTAAGTTTAAAAGAATTTTCAGATTATGTGAAAAGTGATTCAGAAAAGTTCTTTTTAAAAAACACTAAAACTTTAGATTATTCTGATTTAGTAGTATAAAACTCTGAACTATCGAATAAACCAGATGTCCAAGAAAAAATTCGAATTAGATTTAGATGGTCTGGGTTGGGAGGAAATGCTGGCTGTGAATTTCCATTGGGAATATGGGTAACAATCAGCATTGAACAATCAGAAATTTCCATGCTAGATACCAACGCTACAATTTACAAAGTAGATGACAAATTAGCTATAGTACCAGAAACGATAGATAATGGATTGACAAGTGATGATTATTTACCAATCTATTCAGATGTATATGGTAATGATAGTTTAACCATTAAAGCTGGGATTTACAAGGCATTTTATGATGAAATTAATGATCAATATACTATAATTGTAGACAGAATAATTTAATTTAAAAACGACAATTCTAAAAAGAATTGCCGTTTCTTTTTTATATGAAAAAAATAATCCTTTTTTTAATAGTTACGCTGACAATTTTCTCCTGCACAAGAATGCTTTCTAATTTGTATGGCGTTAGAGAAATTAACGTGTTTGATGAATCGGAAGTTGAAAAGTTTTATCAAAAAATAGAACATTCAACCACCAATCTCATTATTGATTCTAAAGATTTCTATGAATTATCGAAAATAGAAACAAATGAACTGAGAACGAACGACCTTACTCAACCAATACAAATTTTATATTTTGAAGAAAATAAATTATCATCCTTTCATGCAAATTGTTATGCAAAAGCAAAGTTGAATGGGTTTTTAGATTGGAATACAAACAATAGATTTGACACTTTTATTCCACAATCTGCTATAAATCCTGCTAATTTTGAAATCGAATGGAATCATTATTCTAAAAAAATACCAAAATTAAATTCCGACAAAAAATATAAAGTACTTATTCTTTGGACCTTGATGTTAGAAAAACAATCAAACGAAGCTATAAACACTGTTACCCAGAATTTGAATAAGTTTAACAAACAAGATTCTATCAATTTATATTTAATCAATATAGACAACGCATTTATAACCGCTAAATAACCTCAACTAAAAATCTCGTGCAAGACTTCTAAAGATTTGGGTTGGAAAAAATTGGGCAGATGAATTTGATAATACTTCATCAACAACTGCAACAATTCTCTTCTTTGCGATTGATTAAAGGCTGTCGATTGATTTTCTCTAAAATCCAATTGCAATAAAGCTTTCCAAAGTTGAGTCTGAGTATGGGTAAGATGTTCTACATGAACAGATTCTGAAGTGAAAACACCATTTTCTAAATCGAAATAATCTTGCTCCATTTCATCAATATTCGGAAAAAAACCTAGAAACTTAGTCAGTTGCATCAAAAACCAAAGATGAAAATCTGCGTAATTTTTTTCTCGTTCATCGAACCGAATCAGGTTTTCTTCTATATAACGATACAGCAAAGCGTTGCTTTCTTCTTCTTTGAGAACCATTTGTAGCATTTCTGCCAAGAACATCACCATGGTCGACTTTATGGGGTTGTAATGCAATTCTTTGTAGACCGACAAAAGTTGAGGCGCCCTGAGGTGAATGAGTGTAGATTGCGTTTTGTTTTTTTGTACAAAAGACAATTCCAACTCGTTGAGTGGAAAGTAGAGTGCTGGCGATTTTTTTTTGCTGAAAGCACCTTTCACCATGAAAGATTTCAAACCAAAATCGAGCGTATAGATTTTGGCGATAAGACTTGTTTCGCCGTACTTCAACGTGCTCAATACCAAGCCTTTTGTTTTGACCTCCATTAGCGCACGACAGCTATTTTCAGCGTTTTGGTTTCTTGTCCATCTTGGTTGGTCAACAGAACCAAATATATACCAGACGCCACCAATTTACCTTTCAGATTTCTTGTATCCCACTCCGCAATGCCACCAGAAGCTCTTGTTTCGTAAACCAGATTTCCTACAACATCTGTAATTTTTACATCGGCACGATTGGGTAAGCCTTTTATGGTGACTTTGCCGTTGAAACCTGGACGAACGGGATTTGGATATGCATAAGCATTATCGAAGCCTTCGCCAGTTTGCCCAACATCGCCACGGTAAGCTACCACGCCTTTTTCGGTAGCAAAATAAACATATCCTGTGCTTGGATCTACATCGATTTCCTTCACTTCGTCTGATGGTAGAGGCGAGTTTTTCTTGGTAAAATGCAAGGCTGTTTGTTCGCCATTGTCTGAAAAATAATAGGCTCCCGAACCGCTTGTGGCAGTCCATTTTCGGTTGGCATTATCAACCTTAAAACTGTTGATTTTGACATCGGTGAGCAGTGCTTCGTATAAGCCATCTTGCGAAATTACGATCGGTTCTGTCATGAAATCACCCGATTCTACAGCATAGCTTGGGCTTCTCAACACCCTCAGCCCTCGATCGGTGCCTATCCATAAAGTACCCGAACGATCGATGGCAGTTGCCCATACATTACCAGAGGGCAAATCGTTGTCTGTAAAAATCGTATAAACATGATTCAGGTTTTGTTTGTCCATGACCACCACGCCACCGTTGCGCGATCCTGGAATCCATAAATGGGTTTGATCTAATGCAGGTTTCCGAGCCGATGTGAGTCGATTTTTGCTTTGAATTACCGTTTTACTCTGCCAAGAATTTCCGCTTCGTTTCGATACCGAAACGCTACTCCAAAGGGTTTCACCCGACTCTTCGGCAAAGGAAGAAACCACGTACAAATCTCCATTTTCGTCATATTGCGCGCCGCCGAGGCGATATCTCCAAGTCAGGGGTGAGGTGATATGATTTACATTATACTGATCTGCGTCGGTCATCGTGATTTCGAAACCTCCTATTCTATTTTTTTTCTCCGATGTATCGTATTCGTACCAAGAGGACACAAAAAACTGTTTATCATCGAGCGGATTCACTGTGACGTGCAGTAAATCTTTCCCACCAAAAAAATCTTTTTCGGAATCGAAATGCATCCATTTTTCACCATTGAAATGAAATAATCCATCTGCGTTTGCGGTAACATCGCTATAGTCTATGGTTGCCCCACCCGGAGCAATCCAAACTTTAGAATTGAGGGCTGTCACCGACCACGATTTGTTATTGTATGGACCATCTGGCATGAAGCCTTTTTTGTTTTCTTTCATTAGGGCGTTGTCAAACTCGATCAGCCCATGATGCGTAGTTCCACCATAAAATTTCCCGTTTAAGACAATTCCGGTTTCAAATTCAATTTTATCTAAGACAATTTCTTTAGAATCCCTTTCACCGTTCCAAAAAACGACCTCTTCATTTTGTCCGACAGCAATATAATCTCCATTTACATTCAACGATTTTGGAAACTCGTCAACGCTGAATAAGGTTGGCAATTCTTTCCCGTTTATCCTGAAAATATTTTGCCAATGATTTCCGATTACCTCCTCTCGATAGATCGAAAGATGTTGAAACCCTTCTTCTTTGCGTAAATAAGTCCAACGCGCATCATTAAAATTCGGGTAGTTGACGCCGTCTACCAACTTGGAGTGATGCAAACCACTTTCTGATGCAACGTATAAATCATCTCCCAAAACCGCCGTTTCGAATACTTTGAGGCGTTTACCGTTTTCATTAAAAAAGGTAGTTTCGATAAATTCGAAGCGTTCTAATGAAAAACTTGCGATACCAAAATCACCAGCAATCATCGCTTTGTTGTCGTAGATAAAAATGTCGTTCACGGCTTTGGATCCCTGAAACGTATTCCAAGGAATGTCGAGGATATATTTGGTTTTGCCGTCATGCAAAATATCGATCGAACCGTTTTCGTAACCAATCATCATCATGCCTAGCTCGGCATTGTAGTCCATGGCGGTAATTCCTACATCGTGTAATAGATTTACTTTGCTGAATTTTTGAGTTTCGTAGGTAGTCGGATTGAAAGCAAAAATCCCATTCTCTGCTGCGCAATACAATATACCGTCGACTTCCTTTATATGGCTTACATGAGCATAAGAAAACAGATCAACCCATCGAGTATCGGTATTCTGCGCATGAAGTAAACTCGAAATGCTTATCAAAAAGTAAAGTAAATTTTTCATACCCAACAAAAGTAGCTAGTTATTCTCTAAACGCAAGAAAGGCAAAAGAATTTTAATACAATTCAAAAAATTTTCCTGGCAACGGTTTCACCACCATTTTGAGTTCCAAATCTAATAAAATGGGTAATAATTGATAGGTGTATTGACCAGACAAATTGGCCAATTGGTCGAGGTGTAATTTCTGATGCGCCTTCAACAAATCTAGAATCTTCGTTTCGTTGACTGTAAGCTCAGCAAAAAGCGATGCTTGTGCTTGTTTTGTGATTTTAGAAGAATTTAAATCTAATTGATAAAGCAAATCTTCGGCGCGCTCTATCAGGTAAGCTTGATGCGATTTGATCAAATGATTGTTGCCTTTACTCATTTCATCGTTCAACCGACCGGGCAGAGCAAAAACATCTCGGTTGTAGTCGTTTGCAAATTTTGCAGTAACCAACGCTCCGCCAGAAAAAGCCGATTCTACCACAATTGTTGCATCAGCCAACCCGGCGATGATACGATTGCGTTGTAAGAAATTTTCGGGCACAATGGCTTGTTGCGAATTGTATTCGGATATCCATCCGCCAGTATCGAGTATAGCTTCGGCTTCTTTTTTATGTTGAGAAGGATAAATTTTACCCAAATGATGAGCCAAAATAGCCCAATTGGGCAAACCAACTTCCAACGCCATGCGGTGTGCTTGTATATCGCAACCATAGGCCAAACCGCTAATGATGTTGAGTTCATAATTTCTCAAATCTTCTAGCAATGTTTGGATAAACATGCCTCCGTAAGCCGTCATTTTGCGAGAGCCCACAATCGCAATTGATTTTGGATGCTTTAGCAAATTTCCTTTGTAATAAAGCACAAGTGGAGCATCGACACATTCTTTCAACAAGGCAGGATACTCATCTTGAAAATAAGACACCACTTTTATTTGATTTTGCAGGCAAAAATCCAATTCTTTTTCAGCTTGTTCCAAAAGATTTGGACTACCGATATCCTTTAAAGCTTTGAGCGGAATGGAAGGTTGAGGATGAATTGTTGATAACTTTTTGTTCCACACGTTTTCGGCTGTAGAGTGGCTTTTTATCAACTGTTTGCTAAAAATAGGACCTAAACCTTTACAGAATGTGAGGGCAATTTGGTATTTCAAATCATTTAACATAACTTTAAAGTTAAGAAAAACTTAGTACTTTTGTCTACTAAAGTTTCAATTCAATTTTGAATTTATGAAAATAGAAAATCAAATCAAAGCATTATTATTGCAACACGATTGTGTAATTGTACCAAGTTTTGGCGCTTTTTTGGCACAAAAAAAATCTGCTATGCTCAATGCTTCGAACAATGAGTTTCGACCTCCATATAAAGAAATTTCTTTCAATGCCTCTTTGAAAAACAACGATGGTTTATTGGTCAATCATATCCAACAAACGACGCAATGTTCGTACGACCAAGCAATGGAAATGATTCAAAACCAAGTGAAATTTTGGAGAGAACATCTTTTTGCAGGTAAAGAATTGGATCTCAATGGAATTGGAACGATCAAATTGAACGATGTAAACGCCTTGGAATTCATTCCAAATCAAGAGAATTTCTTGTTGAGTAGCTACGGTTTGCCCGTGGTAAAGGCGAATTATATTTTAGAAAATGAAATTTCTGAAACTTCATCTACCAGAAAATATTCAGGATTATTGGCTGCAGCCTCTATTTTACCAATCCTTATCGGAGGTTTTTTATACTTCAACACTCCGCAACCTGTAAAAACTTTTGTTGATGAGCAATGGAGTGGCATTGTGCTCCCGATGATTGGTAAAGAGAAAGTTGCGACGGTAGAAGCAGAGCAAAAAACAGTACTCATCGATCATTTACCGCAGTTGAAAACGAGTGTGAAATCGGAGACCAATAAGACCCAAACTTTTGTGGTGAACACAGCGCAGGCAACTAAGCATTATCAGGTTGTTGCAGGATCTTTCAAACGATTAGAAGAAGCCGAGCTTGCTATACAGAACCTAAAAAATCAGGGATATTCACAAGCGGGAATGGTTTACAAGAAAGGTAGCTATTTTTATGTAAACTACAATGCATTCGACAACGAAGCCGAAGCTAGAGCATTTCTGAATAAAATTCATGAGCACGACAAAGCTGCTTGGATTAGAACAAATTGATATCAAATATTTTTTAGACCTTTGCCACAATCACAAAGGTCTTTTTTTATGCAAAAATCTAAAACAGCAAAAGAATCATTAGCAGTAATGACGAACCTTGTCTTACCCAATGAAATCAACACCTTGAATAATATGTTTGGAGGCGAACTTTTGGCTCGCATGGATAGAATCTCTTCTATTTCTGCCAAAACACATTCGCAAAGTTATCAGGTTGTGACAGCCAGCGTCAACCATGTTTCGTTCGATAAACCGATTCCGCTCGGAAGCACGGTGAGATTAGAATCGAAAGTTACGCGTGCCTTCTCGACTTCGATGGAGGTCTATGTCGATGTTTTTATCTACGATTACAATAACGGTTGTTACAACAAAACCAATAGCGGAATCTATACTTTTGTCGCTGTAGATGAGCAAAACAAACCGATAAAAGTACCAGAACTGATCCCCGAAACCGAATTGGAAATAGAACGATACGAAGCTGCACTCAGAAGAAAACAACTCAGCTTGGTTTTGGCTGGACGCATGAAACCAGCTGAAGCAGAAGAATTGAAAGCATTATTTTTTAACTCTTAAAAATTTATTTTATATGAAAAAATATCTACTAATCGGATTTTTAGGGTACTCGCCATTAGCATTCTCGCAATATGTTTCACCTGGAACAGGAATTACCCTCAAAATTCAGGACATTGCAGAGGCCGATCCCACAGCGGTCTCGTTGGTCGAGGGTGAAAGTTCGGCATATTTTATTCATCAAAACATCACGATTTCGGCAAACGACACTTTTGTATTGGACGAAGATTTGACGTTTTATTTCAAAGACGATGTGCTTTGGACGGTTGCCGGAACAATCAATTTACAAGCTCCGAAAAAAGCTGTGTTTACGGTAGAAAATGACACAATCAAATATCAAGGTTTTCGACTAGAGCAGGGTTCGAACACTATACTCAAAAACATTTCGATTTTTTATAGTGGAGGAATCAGAGCGTTGGGAGGTGACTTTGTAGCAGATAATTGTAATTTTAGCAATACACATTCTGGCATATCAACTGGCGGTGTATTGTCGTTCAGTAGAGGTGTTCCTGTTATAAAAAATTCGCGATTCCAGAACAACGAAACTCCAGCTATTGGCTCTGCCGCCAATGCGAATGTAGGATTGGTTTTCGAAAACAATTATTTGTACAACAACAATTCGGGCAATACGAATAGACCACAAATCAACATGGGACCAAGTGGAGAGGGACAAATTCAATACATCAGAAACAATACCATCATTGGAAATCGAGAAAACACACGAGTAGGTGGAATTGCCTCTTCGAGCTTATTGGGAGCAGATAATACTGCCGTGATTGAGGGCAACACCATCAAAGATAATCGTTATGGAATTACATTGGTTGGCGTGCATTCTGGAGGTGAAATTATTGGAAATACAATTGTGAATAACGATTCTGAAGGCATCCCGAATATTGGTGGAAGCGGAATCTCTATTTCACAAATAGCTGAAAGCCCACTGAAAGAAATCAAAATTTTCGACAATTATATAAGCGGTCATCTTTGGGGAATAACTTTGATCGGAAACGGAACCAAAATAAATCTTGGGGATGAGAATCGCAGCGGAGAAAATATCATCATCGAAAATGGAAATAATGAAGTACCCTATGCACTGTACAACAACTCTGCAAATGATGTAACAGCACAAGGAAATTTTTGGACAAACAAGCAAGATGCAACAGCCGCAGATGTTGAAGCAGTCATCTTTCATCAGGCCGATGACGCATTATTGGGTTGGGTAGATTATAGTAATTTCTATATTAATTTGGCGACAGAGAATGTTTCCAAACTTCAGTTTGAAATTTATCCAAATCCGGTAGACAATGTCTTAAACATTCAATCGGGTCTTGAACTTGTTACGGTAGAAATCATCAATGCAAACGGGCAAGTTGTGTTACAGTCTAAAAAGACGAACGCAATCGCTGTAAATACTCTCGCGCCCGGAGTGTATTTAGTGAAAATTACGGATATATCGGGTAACCGAAGCGTTCAGAAATTCATCAAGAAATAGCATAAAAAAACTCGCTTTGCAGCGAGTTTTTTTTATACCTTAAACTATTATTTAGCAAATTGTGCTGCTAATTTCTCTGCTTTTTTCGATTCGCTATAATCATAGAAACCTTCGCCCGATTTTACGCCTTTCTTACCTGCTGTTACCATGTTTACCAACAGTGGGCAAGGCGCGTACTTTGGATTCTTGAATCCGTCGTACAACACTTCTAAAATCGAAAGACATACATCTAACCCTATGAAATCTGCCAATTGCAATGGTCCCATTGGATGCGCCATTCCCAACTTCATCACTTCGTCTATTTCTTTCACTCCGGCAACGCCTTCGTACAGAGAATAGATAGCTTCGTTGATCATTGGCATTAAAATACGATTGGCGATGAAACCTGGGTAATCGTTTACCTCTACTGGAATTTTGTTCAGCTTTTTCGAAATCTCCATGATTTGTTTTGTAACCTCGTCTGTTGTACTGTAACCACGAATGATTTCGACCAACTTCATGACCGGTACTGGATTCATAAAATGCATTCCGATTACTTTTTCTGGACGATTGGTCACCGATGCTATTTTGGTAATCGAGATCGAAGAAGTGTTGGTTGCCAGAATTGCATTGGCAGGTGCCACCTCGTCTAGTTGTTTGAAAATTTTCAATTTCAAATCCATGTTTTCTGTTGCTGCCTCTACTATCAAATCTGCATTTTTGGCTGCCTCTGCAGTATCGGTAAAGCTTGTAATATTGGCTAAAGTTGCTTTTTTATCCCCTTCGGTGATTGTTCCTTTTGTCAACATTCGGTCGAGATTTGTCGAGATTGTTTTCAATCCTTTACCCAATGCTTCTTCCGAAATGTCTACCAAGTTTACGGTGAATCCTGATTGGGCAAAAACGTGTGCAATACCATTTCCCATTGTTCCGGCTCCAATTACTGTAATATTTTTCAT
The DNA here is from genome assembly GCF_900089075.1 of Vaginella massiliensis. Taxonomy (GTDB): domain Bacteria; phylum Bacteroidota; class Bacteroidia; order Flavobacteriales; family Weeksellaceae; genus Weeksella; species Weeksella massiliensis_A. The sequence continues at coordinate 837,753 of NZ_LT593746.1, read as the reverse complement.
TATTATTTGGTTTGTTTGTTTATGATTTGTTTTTGATTATTTTCAAAATATTGAATGATTTCAAGAGCGAGTTTCAGCGCATTTCGCCCGTCTTCAAGGCTTACTTTTATTGGTGAATTTTGTGTTATAGCATCTGCAAAAGATTCCAATTCGTCCAAAATAGCATTGTTCAAATGTATCGAAGGATGTTCGAACAAGATTTCTTTTTTTTCTCCTTTATCATTTTCCAAAATCATAGCAAAATCATTCGGTGTTTCGGGTGCATCTTGCATTTTGATGATTTCGGTTTTCTTTTCTAAAAAGTCTATCGAGATGTAAGCATTTCGTTGAAACACGCGCATTTTACGCATGTTTTTCATCGACATACGACTGGTTGAGACGTTTACTACACAGCCATTTTCGAATTCGATGCGTGCATTGCTTATATCTGGTGTATCGCTTATCACCGCTACTCCACTCGATTTGATATCTGCTATAGGCGAATTGACTATCGATAAGATAATGTCCAAATCATGAATCATCAAATCTAAAACAACTGGCACGTCTGTTCCTCTCGGATTGAACTCTGCTAATCGATGAGATTCGATGAACAACGGTTCTGTAATGAATTCTCTTGCAGCGAGAAAAGCTGGATTGAATCGTTCTACATGCCCAACTTGTGCTTTTAATTGATGTTTGTTGCACAAATCGATTAGATAATTAGCCTCTTCTAGTGTGTTGGTAATGGGTTTTTCTATAAAGAAATGTTTTCGTTCTTCTATCGCTTTCAAGGCTACTTCGTAATGCGACAAAGTGGGCGTAACGATATCGACTACATCTACCGCACGAATCAGGTCCATCATATTGGCGTAATATCGATAGCCGAATTCTTGTTCTACCTGTTGTCCATTGGTTGCAGAGGTGTCATAAAAACCAACCAATTGATATTTATCGGACTGATTTAAAAGTTTGAGGTGAATTTTCCCGAGATGTCCAGCACCGATTACTCCGACTTTTAACATACAAAAATATTTGCGTTAAAAATAGTGAGTTTTTAGTACTTTTTATTGCAATTTTGTAAAAAAAATGGAACATGCCGATAGATGAATTTAAGCACAAAGGAAAACGAAAACAACTTATAGAAACCTTACATAAAAAGGGTATTGAGGATGAAAATGTTTTGCTGGCTATGAATATGATTCCTCGACATCTATTTATAGATAGCGCTTTCGAGGAATTTGCTTATCGAGACGAAGCGTTTCCGATTGCGGCTGGTCAAACGATTTCTCATCCTTACACCGTTGCATTTCAAACATCTTTGTTACACGTCAACAAGGGTGAAAAAATTTTAGAAATTGGTACGGGCAGCGGGTATCAAACAGCTGTTTTGGTTGCCATGGGTGCTGATGTTTATACAATAGAGCGACAAAAGGAATTGTTCGATTTTTCTAGAATCATCTTGAATAAAATCAAGTTCAAGCCTAAATATCAAACATTTGGAGATGGTTACAAGGGTTTGCCTGCCTTTGCTCCTTTCGACAAGATTATTGTAACGGCTGGCGCGCCTGAATTGCCACAAGAATTATTGAAGCAGTTGCGTATAGGCGGTATTCTTGTTATCCCGATTGGCAAAGTAAATCAAAAGATGTATACCTATCTTCGTTTGAATGAAAATGATTTTGAGGTTTTGGAATTTGGTGATTACCAATTTGTACCCATGTTGGAAAGCACGAATAAGTGATGGGGTAATGAGTGATGAGTTATAAATGATAAGTGATGAGTTTTTGGATGAAGTTTGAAATTCATTAAAAAAAAATCCACCTCTTGCGAGGTGGATTTTTGTTGATATATCAAATCGAATTATTTCTTTTTGATAGTCGTTGTAGTTGTCACTTCTTTTGGTAACAATTCTACACGACGGTTTTGTTGCCAACAAGTTTCGTTCTCTTCCTTACATAGTAAGTTAGATTCACCTAATCCACGTGGCGTTAATCTATCTGCGTTAACACCTTGAGCTTTCAATGCGTTTACGATAGCTTTTGCACGTCTGTCAGATAATTTCTTGTTGTAAGCAGCTGTACCTCTTTGGTCAGTGTGTCCGTCTACATAGAAATCTTTATCTCTGAAGTCTTCAGATTTCAAGATGTTTGCAGCTTTGATCACGTCTCTTTCAGATTCTGGAATAATTTTATCTGAGTTGTACTCGAACAAGATTGCAGATAAAGCACGAGTTACGTGTTCAATTTTCCAAGGACAACCGTTGTTTTCAGCTGGACCTTTTTCTGTTGGACATTCATCATCTTTATCTGGAATTCCGTCACCGTCTGTGTCTGGACAACCTTGGAATTGTGGCAATCCTGGTTCTGTAGGACAAGCATCATCTTTATCTGGAATTCCGTCACCGTCTGTATCTGGCCAAGGACATCCATTGTTTTCAGCTGGACCAGCTACTGTAGGACATTCGTCTAAGTTATCTGGAATACCATCACCGTCTGTATCTGGACATCCGTTGTATTCAGCTACACCTGGTACATCTGGACATGCATCTAAGTGATCTGGAATACCGTCACCGTCGCGGTCTGGACATCCGTTGGTTGCAGGATCATCTGTTTTGATACCGAAATCATCTGGACATGCATCTTCATCATCTGGAATACCATCACCATCGCGGTCTCTGTTACCGAAACGGAAAGTAACTCCTACAGTGTGTTGGAAGAAGTCGAAGTAATCTGCTCCAGTTGAAGGAATCCAGTTGTAATCAGAAGCTACATTCAAACCGAAGTTTTTAGTAAACCAGAAGTTGATTCCAGCCCCTCCTTGTAATGCAAAGTGATTTTTTTCTGCTTCTGCATCAGGATTGTTCAATAAATCTACATACTCTTTGTCTGATTGTCCTTGGTATGCTACCCATGGTTTGTCACCTAAGCTAGTATAGTCGTAACGGTGGTAACTTGCTCCAACTCTTAAATATGGATCGAACCAAGAGTTTTCGTTTAAGATATACCCGTTAGCAAATTTGTAGCGCAAACCTAAGCCTGCATTGATGAATAATTCATCATCGATTTTCAATCTTTTGTTATCGATCTCACCAACAGAAGCTGTCAAATCAACATCAAAAGAACGGTTAACGTTACGAATTACAGACAATTTAGAAAGTGGAGGTACGATGCTCCAGTTATCTGTATCAAAGTAGTGATTAAAAGCACCACGTACCGCCTTATGGTCGGTTGCGTGTGCCCCTACCGTAATTGCCCAAGGATTCTGAGAATTTTGAGCATCTACAAATGTGCTACCCGCAACGAATAGCATAACTGTAGACAATAATAGATTAAACTTTTTCATTATCAAACATTTAGTGTATTTTACAATTCAAATATATAAAAAATAATAAGCAAATTTAAGAATTCTTTATGATTCTATCCAAATCTCTTTTTAAATCTTTTCCCTTGAGCGTCTCTCGTTTGTCGTAAAGCTTCTTTCCTCGTGCGAGATAAATCTTTACTTTTGCCAACCCTTTATTGTTGATATACAACGCAGTAGGAACAATCGTCATCCCAGATTCTTTGGTTTTGCGGTCTATTTTTTTTAATTCTTTTTTTTCTAATAACAATTTTCGATCACGCTTGGTTTTGTGATTATAATGAGTTCCCCAGTCATATTCATCAATAAACATATTGATAATAAAGAGTTCTCCATCCTTCATTTGGCAAAAACTATCGACAATCGAAGCTTTGCCCATCCGAATCGATTTTATTTCGGTTCCGAATAATTGAATTCCTGCATCAAAAGATTCCAAAAGCTCGTACTCGAACCGAGCTCGTTTATTTTTTATCACTATCTCTTTTACCACCGCGAAAAATTAATCCAATATAAATTCGTAACTTTGCCGTTAATTTAAACAAACATTATACCAAAAATTATGTTAAATGTTTCTAATCTGTCGCTACAGTTCGGCAAACGTGTACTTTTCGACGAAGTTAATATAAAATTTACAAATGGCAATTGTTATGGTATTATTGGTGCCAATGGTGCGGGTAAGTCTACTTTCCTCAAAATTTTATCGGGGCAAATCGATCCTACTTCCGGACAAGTATCGTTAGAAAAAGGCAAAAGAATGTCGGTCTTGGAGCAAGACCACTTTAAATATGATGAATTCACCGTGTTGGATACGGTGCTTCGAGGCAACAAGGTTTTGTATGATATCAAAGAACGCATGGATGCCTTGTATGCAAAACCAGATTTCTCTGAAGAAGACGGTATAAAAGCTGGCGAACTCGGTATACAATACGAAGAAATGGGCGGTTGGAATGCAGAAACCGACGCTTCTACCCTATTGTCTAATGTAGGAATAGAGCCCGATATGCATTATACCCTAATGGGCGATCTCGACAACAAAGCGAAAGTTCGTATTTTGATTGCGCAAGCGCTTTTTGGTAACCCCGATGTGCTGATTCTCGATGAGCCTACCAATGAGTTGGACGTGAATACGATTTCTTGGTTAGAAGAGTTCTTGGCAAACTACGAAAATACTGTGATTGTTGTTTCGCACGACCGTCACTTCTTAGACGCGGTTTGTACCCATATTTGCGATTTAGATTTCGGGAAGCTTAATTTGTTTAGCGGAAACTATACGTTTTGGTACCAATCTTCGCAATTAGCAGCAAAACAACGAGCGCAACAAAACAAAAAAGCCGAAGAAAAGAAAAAAGAACTTCAAGAGTTTATCGCTCGCTTCTCTTCTAACGTTGCAAAAGCTAAACAGGCTACTGCGCGTAAGAAGATGATCGAGAAACTGAACATAGAAGACATCAAACCGTCGTCTCGTAGATACCCAGCAATCATTTGGGAACAAGCCCGAGAGGCAGGAGACCAAATATTAGAAGTCAACAATTTATCGGTATCGGTCGATGGAGAAACCTTGTTTAAAGATCTCAACCTCAATTTGAAAAAAGGAGATAAAATCGGGGTTTTCTCTCGAAATTCGAAAGCCGTTACCGAATTCTTTGAGGTAATTACGGGCAACAGAAAACCCGATACTGGCGACTATACCTGGGGTATTACCACCACACAGGCTTACCTACCGTTAGACAACACTTCGTTCTTCAAAGAAGATATCAACTTGGTCGATTGGCTCCGTCAATACACCGATTCTGATGAAGAACGACACGAAGAATACATGCGTGGATTCTTGGGTAAAATGCTTTTCTCTGGCGACGAAGCCCTGAAAAAAGCTTCTGTTTTGTCGGGTGGTGAAAAAATGCGATGTATGTTTTCGCGCATGATGTTGTTACGTGCCAATGTTTTGATTATGGACGAGCCAACTGCTCACTTAGATTTGGAATCGATTACAGCCCTAAACAATTCTTTGCAAAATTTCAAAGGAACCTTGCTCATGGCTTCTCATGACCACGAATTGGTGCAAACGACCTGTAACCGAATCATCGAACTCACGCCAAACGGCATTATCGATCGTTATATGACTTATGACGAATTCTTAGAAGACGAAAAGGTGAAAGAATTGAAACAAAAATATTATAATAAATAATTTTTTAAAGAGCTTTGTATAAAGCTCTTTTTTTTTGGAATAGCATTTGATTTTTTTATATCAGACAGCAAATTATTAGCTTGCAAATAAATATTTACATCAATGAAAGTAGGTTTGTATTTCGGTTCGTTCAATCCAATTCATATTGGTCATTTGATTATTGCCAATCATTTTCAGCAGTTTACAGATTTGGATCAAGTTTGGTTTGTCGTTTCGCCTCAAAATCCTTTCAAAGAGAAAAAATCTTTGGCAAGCGAATACAATCGGTTGGAAATGGTCGAACTTTCAATTCAAGATTATCCTAATTTACGAGCTTGCAACATCGAATTCAACTTACCAAAACCTTCTTATACGATAGACACCTTAATCTATTTGGAAGAAAAATATCCGAATTACGATTTTTCGTTGATCATGGGATCTGATAATATTTTGGGTATCCACAAATGGAAGAATGCCGAGCGATTGTTGGATCGATATAAAATTTATGTTTATCCACGACCAGGATTTCAAACCGATGTAAGCATCGGCAGTGTCGAGATAGTTGAAGCGCCACTGATGGAAATTTCGTCTACATTTATCCGAGACGCGATCAAACAAAAAATGAACATCCGCCCGATGTTACCGCCAAAAGTTTGGAATTATATCGATGGAAGTAATTTGTACAAAAACAGTTAATACCAAACGATCCAATTGCCTTTTTTCGGATTACGAATGCAGAAAATTTAAGTGTAAAGTTTTTTCAATTCGGTGATGATTTCTTCCAATCCGTTGAGTTTTATCTCGTAGACGGTTGCCAATAATTCGCCCAATTTCCCTTTTGGGAAGCCTCCTTTCGAAACAAACCATTCGAGATACGAAACCGGCAAATCGCACAGCAATCGACCTTCATATTTACCAAAAGGCATTTTGTAGCGAACAATATCTTTCAGTAACTCTTGGTTCATGCCTACTTGATTTCTATTCCGTCGGAAGACTCATCATCAAATTCCCAGGTGGTTTTCACGAGTGTTCCGCTGTAATCTCCTATACCATTTTCGAAACCAAACACTTTGGTAATTTTGGCAACTTTCAAGGCCTCTCTCGCCAAAAGCGCCTGATTTTTATCTTTTCCGTATACAAAATACATTTTTTTGGGATCGAGTAGCAGCAGACGATTGGCAAAATCATCGGCTTGTATATCCAAATTTATAGCATAGGGGATGTGCCCTTCGTTGTATTCTTCTTCGGTGCGCACATCGATCAAGATATGAAAGGGATCTTCAAAATTTACTCGGTTTGCGGTATTGATGTCTTTTGCGAGTAAATTTCCATATATCAGATCTAGTCGATCAATTGTTTTTTGATTGCTCGAACAAGACGTCGTCGCGATGCTACACAAAAGCATTATTATACCAAGAATTCTATTTACCATTGTACAGATTCATTGTATTATTCAAACCATTAAAAACAAATGAAAGTGCTGCGTCGCTTGCCAGTTTTACCCTTTCTTGAAAGGCGAGTTGCTCCTCTTCTGTCCATGCTCCCAACACATAATCTATTTGTTGACCTTTTAGAAATTTGTTTCCTACCCCAAATCGTAAACGCGGATAATTTGTGGTTTGCAATTTGTTCTGAATATCTTTCAACCCATTATGCCCTCCATCGCTCCCTTTTCCACGCATGCGCAGTGTGCCAAAAGGCAAATTCAGATCATCGGTTATAACCAATAGATTATCGATGGCAATGTTTTCTTTATTCAGCCAAAAGCGCACTGCATCGCCACTCAAATTCATATAGGTGTTCGGTTTTAAGACAACTATTGGTCTTGCTTTGAATTTGAATTGAGCTACTTCGCCAAAATTTGATGGAGAAAATGCAGCATCATTTCGTGCTACAATTTCTTCTACCACTTTGAATCCGATATTGTGACGTGTATTTGCATACTGTTCGCCAATATTTCCCAATCCTACGATTAAATATTTTTGCATGCGGTAAAATTAAGGGTTTCTTTCAAGATTTTTTCTAAACAATGTTACAAAATGGTATACAATTTGACAACCAAAAGGCATGAAATATCTTTTTGCATTATGCATCTTGGCAGTTGGCTTGGGATTGAATACCGCTCAAGCACAAAAAATTCCGCAAGAAAACAAAACTATTTTTTCGGAAGAAGCTCTCAATCAAAAAGTGTTGACGTTAGACAATGAGTCGATCGAACTTCGAGAAATTTTCGAACAGAACAAAGGCGAAATCATTGTTTTGGATATTTGGGCGACGTGGTGCAAAGATTGTATAGAGGGTCTACCGCAATTGCAAGCCCTACAAGCGCAAAATCCAGAGGTAATTTTCGTTTTTCTGTCTGTAGACCGCAAAAAAAACGCTTGGAAAAATGGAATTGAAAAATACCAGATTGCAGGAAAACATTATTGGTTCGATAGCGGTTGGAAAAATGATTTCAACAACTACATCGATCTCAATTGGGTGCCGCGTTATTTAGTGGTAAATCAACAAGGTGAAATTGCAAAATATTATGCTGTAAAAGCCAACGATCCAAGCATACAATCGACCTTGGACACCCTCAAACAAGTGAGGTTTTAAGTTTACATTTATAAAATAAGCCATCCCAATTTTACACGCGATGGCTTATTTTTTTATTAAATTTTTGATGGATATAAAATTAGATTTTTTTATCTCATCGTTTTAATTAAATTGCATAGACTTAAAACTAATATTTTATATGAAAATATGCTTCGTCATGTACCCTTGGGAAAGGGTGTTACCTAAGAAGGACACGACCATACGTTTGATTAAAGAATGCGTAGAAAGAGGCTACGAAGTGTCGATGGTTACCAAATCTGGGATTTCGCTTCAAAACGGCAAAGTCTTGGGTAAATGTCAGAAATTCATCGCCAAACCCAACATAGAGGATTGCAAAGAGTTTTACGAAACCATGCAATTCGAATCTTCTACTCAAGAATTGGTCAACTTCGATATCGTGTTTATGCGAGTAGATCCGCCAGTAGACAATTTGTTGCTGAACATTTTAGAACTAATCGAAGACGAAGTATTCTTTGTGAATAAAATTTCGGGCTTGCGAAAGGCTAATAACAAAATTTACGCAGCTTCATTCGACGATGGAACAGAAGAAGTGGTTCCTAGAACGCTGATTACGACAGAAGTTGAGTTGATTAAAAAATTTGTAGAAGGAAACGATTTCGAAAAGTTTATCGTAAAACCACTCGATGGAATGGGCGGAAAAGGCGTTATCTTGCTCGACCGCGAACACATGAGCAACCTTTCTTCTATCGCCGATTTTTATATTCACAACAGCGATACGATGAAAAAGCCAATCATTGTGCAGAACTATATCGAGGGTGCAGAAAATGGTGACATCCGCGCCATTGTGATCAATGGGGAGCCTATTGGCGCTATCAAAAGAATTCCTGCAGAAGGTGATCACCGTTCCAACATCAGCGCCGGAGGGAATTCGGTAAAACACGAACTCACCGAAAACGAGCTGAAACTGTGTCGTAGAATGGGAAACCAATTGGTGAAAGACGGCCTGTATATCTGCGGAATCGACATTATCAATGATAAAATGGTAGAGTTGAACGTGATGAGTCCGGGTGGAGTGTATCCGCACAACGAAGCCAACAATAATACCGAAATTCAGAAACAAATCATTTCTATGATTGTGGAAAAATATCAAGAATTGAAAAATGAAAAAGCTTAGTATCGAAAAAATAATCGAGAAGATCGAAAAAGAAGAATTGTTTGATGTTCTGGCAGAAGATGAATCTTTTCGTTTGCGTATCGATGAATATATTCCTTATGTCTGCGCCGCCATCCATAATGGTCACCAGCTACGTGAAGAACTTTTAGAAAAAACATTATTATCAGACTACGAACGTTGGTACGAAGAAGATCCGTTTACGGCAGATTTTGTGTCGCAATTTCCTATCCTCATACAAGGAAACGATTCGAGATTCGAATACGATTTGAATCGCAATCCAGACCATGCGGTATACGAAACTGCGTGGGGAAAAGAGTGTTGGAAAGAGCCGCTGACTACAGCCGAAAAAGAGCGCAGCCTCATCAAACACCACAATTTTTATAGGGTGGTTCATGCTTTGATTAATAAATTAGAATCCAAATTCAAGGCTTGTTTGGTCTACGATATCCATTCGTACAATTGGAAGCGTTGGGATCGAAAAGTGCCGGTTTTCAATATCGGATCAGAACTAATCAATCACGATCGATTTGATGAATACGTCGAACTTTGGAAGAATGAATTGAGCGAAATAAACCTTGGTGAAATCGAGAATGTTACGGCTGTCAATGATGTGTTCTACGGAAGAGGTTATTTGTTAGAATACCTTAGTAAAAATTTCGACAACACCCTTGTGCTGGCTACCGAAGTTTCTAAAATTTACTGCGACGAACTCACGGGCGAATCCTATCCAGAAATCATTTACATGATACGCGAAGGTTTCAAGACAGCGATCGTCAATCATGCGTTTGAATTTATAAAAAAAGAGACCAGCTTCAAAGTTTCGAATCAGGTCCATATTCTACACAACGAGCTAGAAAGCGATCTGATCAAAGTCGACAAAAAGTTGTATCAACTTGTCAAAGATTTCGAATTGTTATCGGTCATCAACCCAGTAAATCTCGAATTCGAGAAAATGAAGTTTTTTGCATCTAAATACAAATACGAACCCCAATTCAAATACAATCCCATCAATCTCGATCCATTAGAATTCAAACGAAAACTCACCTCGCTTCGCGTAGAACGAATAGACGATCCTAGCGTGCAAAAAATGTATATCGATACGATTGGAGCCTATATGGACAAGGTAGATCTGCTGGCAAATATCGGGACAGAAAAATTTCTTTATAATTCGTTACGTTATTTTGGAGAGCCTTCGCAAAACGATATCGACAATGCCAATTTCATTCTGTATTGTCCAGATTTTCGCCTCGATAAATTAGACGATTATAACGAACAAGAAGTTGTACAACTATTTGAGGATTCTACAAAAGA
>NZ_LT593746.1:309706-822206 GCF_900089075.1 Vaginella massiliensis | reverse complement strand
GCCAAAATATCAGCCTTAGAATTTTCCCACACGCCTTCCATAACATGAGGCGTAAAAACAAACTGTGTTATACCAAGCGCCTTCAGCTCGAGCAGCATTTCGATCGTGCTCTGAAAAGAGGTCGAACCGTCGTCGATGTTTGGCAACAGATGAGAGTGTATATCTATAAAACCCGCTGGAAATTTATAAGACTCTCGCTTGGTAGTTTTGGTTGCTTTTCTAAATAATGAAAACATTATAGATGTAGGTTTAAAATTTAAAAAATTGGTCAATCGCAAATTTCAAAATGTATACCAAAATATACTGTATATGTGTTTTTCTAACCAACACTAACAAATATCATGGTCGGAATCAATTTTTCAATTTCTATGCTTTATTATGACACCAATCCGAATAATTTGTCACATATTTGTTATACAAAATCTCTAATACTAATGAAACGAACTATTTATAATTTTGGTATAATCATCCTAACATTCGGTTTGTTATCCACCACATTTGTTGCATGTAGTGACGATTCGAAAATCAACAATCCTATTATTACTCAACGGATTACAGAGTTAGAACAGCAATCTTACCGCATAGGCGATCCATTATCGGTTGCGAAAGACGGATTGGAAAATATCACCGAAATCCAAATTCAGATCGACGGAAAGCCTTTCGAAAATGGCGCTAAAATAGACGAAGCGAATGTCGGACTCGGAAAACACAATGTTTTGGTTCAATTCTTAAACGGATCTGAAGTAAAAGCCACGCGAGAGTTTTCTATTCTTGTTTTTGCAGATCAACCTGCCGAGGAGTGGACCTATTCTACCATTGCAACGCATCCGCACAATCCGAAAGATTTTACACAAGGTTTCTATTACAAAGACGGTTATATATTCGAAGGAACAGGACTTACAGGGCAATCGCGTTTGGTAAAATATAAACTTGGAACAACAACCGAAGAGAAAATTGGAGATGTGAGGAAAACGGTTTTCGGAGAAGGCATTACAGAAATGAACGATGTGGTGTACCAACTAACCTGGCAGAATCGATTGATTTTTGCTTACGATCAAGATCTAAAGATCATAAAAGAAATTCCGATGCCGGGCGAAATTCGCGAAGGTTGGGGAATCACCACCATGCACGACCAATTTGTAGTAACAGAGGGAAGTCAGTACATTCATTTTTATGATAAAGATTTTAAATACATTCGAAGCGTTCAGGCGGTAGACGACAAACAAGGCTATAGCAACCTCAACGAGTTGGAATATCATGATGGTTTGTTGTACATCAACATTTATCACCAAAACTTTATCATTGTCGTTGATCCAAAAAACGGAGCGGTAAAGGCAAGGTTGAATTTAGACGAATTCAAACCTCAGCAAAATCCAGAATCTGATGTGCTCAACGGAATTGCCTTCAAAGGCGACCATTTATTGGTCACAGGAAAATTGTGGGATAAAGTTTACGAACTGAAAATCATCAAATAAAATTAGTTAACCCAAAAAAAGCATCTGTTGAATGCTATTTTTACCAACGACCGCCTACAATTCGTATTCGAAAGATTATAAATTTTAGTATTTTTAGAACCAAAATCAACAACAGAATGTCATTTCAAGAACAAATCAAACAAGGATTACCATCGGTTTTACCACCGAAAAAACCATATAATCAAAACATAAGCCACGCACCAAAACGAAAAGAAATCTTATCGGAAGAAGAAAAAAAATTAGCGTTAAAAAATGCTTTGCGTTATTTCGAACCGCAATTTCATGCAACTTTAATCCAAGAGTTTAGAGAAGAATTAGACCAATACGGACGCATTTATATGTACCGTTTCAAGCCCGATTATGATATTTATGCACGTCCGATCGACGAATATCCTGGCAACTCGCAACAAGCCAAAGCGATACAATTGATGATTCAAAACAACTTGGATCCTGCCGTAGCTCAACATCCAGACGAATTGATTACCTATGGCGGAAATGGAGCTGTTTTCCAAAACTGGGCGCAGTACCTTTTGACGATGAAATATTTGTCCGAAATGACCGATGAGCAAACCTTGGTGATGTATTCTGGTCACCCGATGGGATTATTCCCTTCGCACAAAAACGCTCCGCGCGTTGTGGTAACCAACGGAATAGTCATTCCGAATTATTCGAAGCCAGACGATTGGGAAAAAATGAACGCTTTGGGCGTTTCTCAATACGGACAAATGACGGCTGGCAGCTATATGTATATTGGCCCGCAAGGAATTGTACACGGTACCACGATAACGATTTTGAATGGATGCCGAAAAATTGACGATAAAGGGACGGCAGGAAAATTATTTGTAACGGCCGGATTGGGCGGAATGTCGGGTGCACAACCAAAAGCCGGAAACATTGCAGGACTGGTTTCGGTAACCGCCGAGGTAAATCCGGCAGCAACCTGGAAACGTCACGAACAAGGCTGGGTAGACGAAGTAATTTCTGATTTGGATGAGTTAGTTGCGCGTGTAAAAAAAGCTAAAGAACACAACGAAGTCGTCTCGATTGCATACGATGGAAATGTGGTGGATGTTTGGGAAAAATTCGACAAAGAAAATATTTATATCGATTTAGGTTCGGATCAAACCTCGTTGCACAACCCTTGGGCAGGGGGCTATTATCCGGTAGGCTTGAGTTTTGAAGAAGCCAACGAAATGATGGCAAATGACCCAGCACAATTCAAAGAAAAAGTACAAGAATCGTTGCGTCGTCATGCAGAAGCTGTAAACAAACACACGGCAAAAGGCACCTATTTCTTCGACTACGGAAATGCTTTCTTGCTAGAGGCCTCTCGTGCCGGAGCAGATGTGATGGCAGAAAACGGCATCGATTTCAAATATCCGTCTTATGTACAAGACATAATGGGTCCAATGTGTTTCGATTACGGCTTTGGTCCTTTCCGTTGGGTATGCACCTCTGGAAAACCTGAAGATTTGCAAAAGACCGACGAAATTGCTTGCCAAGTGCTGGAAGAAATCATGCAAAATTCACCAGCAGAAATTCAGCAACAGATGCAAGACAACATCACGTGGATAAAAGGAGCGCAAGAAAACAAATTGGTAGTAGGTTCGCAGGCGAGAATATTATATGCCGACGCCGAAGGGCGAATCAAGATTGCGAAAGCTTTCAACGATGCCATTGCCAAAGGCGAAATCGGACCAGTTGTTTTAGGGCGAGATCACCACGATGTTTCGGGTACCGATTCACCGTTTCGCGAGACGTCTAATATTTATGATGGTTCGAAATTCACTGCCGACATGGCAATTCACAATGTGATAGGCGATAGTTTCCGTGGAGCAACTTGGGTTTCGATTCACAACGGTGGTGGTGTTGGCTGGGGCGAAGTGATCAATGGCGGATTTGGAATGTTGTTGGACGGAAGTGCTGATGCAGAACAACGATTGAAATCGATGTTGCATTGGGATGTAAACAACGGCATCGCACGAAGATCTTGGGCAAGAAACGAAGAAGCCATCTTTGCCATAAAACGCGCTATGGAAGAAGAACCGTTGTTGAAAGTTACATTGCCCAATATGGTAAACGACGCCTTGCTCGAAGGATAATTTTTTTAATAGAAAACAATTTTTATAAACCCATAAAAGACGAGTTAGCAAACTTGTCTTTTTTTTATTCAACGGAATCGAAAAGATATGCAAATCCAAAACGTCGAGCCAGCAATTATAATGCTGCTTTTTTTAATGTGCCATATTACATGGCAAATAGACTTAAGAAATAAAACAGCATTACTTTCCAATAATAACCATCAAAAAGCAAAAGCATCAACGAAAGAAGAGGTAAAACGCATGACACCAACGGATTTATTTTGAAAATGAAAATGTTTCACAGAAAAACGTGTACCTATCTATTTGCCTACTAAATCAAACGCAAGAGCAAAACGCAACAATTCGGCAAAGGATTTTACCTCTAATTTTCGGATGATATTTTTTCGATGCGTTGCAACAGTTTCTTTTGAAATAAAGAGCTGATCTGCAATTTCGATGGATGATTTTCCGATGCTAAGCAAAGTTAAAATTTCTTTTTCGCGTTTGGTCAGTAAGGCAAATTTCTTGTAATTACGTGTGATATATTCATTTTCATCTAGCACCCGTTTTACCTTTTCCATCAAGGCTCCAACACCATCAATTGGTGTCGAAAGCATAATCAATCGTTGCTGATCTGCATCATTCTTTTCTAATAATTTGCAAACGGTGTAAAACCATCTGTGTTTATCGGCTTTGTAAAGTTTTACACGCTGAAAAAAGTTGAGTTGTGTAGCATGATTTCCTTCGTTACAATAACGAATAACTTTTGGGTAAATATCTTCCAGATCTTCCTGAATAAAAAACTGTTCATAATATTGCGCTCGCAAAGCGTTGAGTTCTTCCAGTTCTACTCCCAAATGATTACATCCCCAGGCATTCATGTAAACGATTTGCTGCGGAACGCCCTCACTTAAGCTGTGAACCATAATTGAAGCCGGGATAACTTCTGAAATATCGGGTATTTCAAACGAATTTTTTGACAGATTCCGTTCAATCTGAAAAAGTTTCTGCTCTATGTTTAGAAAGACTTCCATACCGGGATGTTCTGATTTTCAGGGTAGTTTTCTTCAAATTTACAGAAAAAAAATGAAAGGAATTGATAAAAAATACCCTTTGGTGGGTATTGTTTCATGTGATTACCACAAATAACTTTGATTGATCAATGATAATCTATAAAAGCATGAACACTATTAGTAAAACAATAACAGGTATTTTTGGGATGATTTGTTTGTTTGCATCCAATAGTTTAACAGCTCAGGTTAACAATGTTTTTGCAGTAGAACAACAAGATGCTCGTATCTACGTAGAGATGTTTTATCAATATGACAACAACGCATTCGGAAATTTAACACAAGATTTTAAGATCAATGTGTATAACAGAACCAATGATAAACTCCACATTTATATAGAATATTATGCAGATTTAACCTGTGGAAAACGAAAAACATATCAGTTAGGTCCATTGGGAGACGGCTATATTTTGCAGCCTAATGACCGAATTGATAAAACCTGGGGTAATGATGGCATTAATGCTTACGTGAGATTGTTAGGAAATAATGAATGCTCTAAAGATTCGTGGAAACAAACTGGAGTTGATAAAGACGGTGCAAAAACGTACAGCATTATCAATAGTTTGGGATATCGGGTTGTAAAAATTATCAACCTTTCTGAACAAGAACGCAAAGAAGCCGAAGAGAAAAAGAAGAAGGAAGCCGAAACTAAAAATCAGCAAACAACGTCTAAAAAAGAGCCATCTAATAAGGATGCGTTTACTGAAACAAGCGCTGATTTTTGGGGAAATACTTCTTCATCTTCTAAAAAGTCAACAACCTCAAACAATAACAACAAAGACTTGTATCCGAAAGACGAAAATTTTGTTGCCGACTCCAAATTTAAAAATAATTTAAACGCTATTAAAGAAGGCGAATATTTTACTGATGGTGCTGGTGGTTATTATAAAAAAGAATTAGGTGGCGCGCGTAAAGTAGATAAAATGGTTTATGAACGCGAAGCAGCGAATAAGATTTACGAAAAAATGGAACGCCAAGAAGCAGAACGCCAGCAACGCGATGCCGAATTTAAACAAAACTGGGATAATATGAGTATCAGCTTTTATGCGATGTCGGCAGCTAAAGAGGGGATGCGAGATGCTAAAGATTTGGGCAGTGGTTATTCAAGTATTGAAGAACTCAATGCCGCTTTTAATCAAAAAATGCGTCAAGTATCGGCAATGGGTAGTCAAATGCAAGCATCTACTAACCAAGCTATACAAGCTTATTCAAATATAATAAGTACAGGTTCCAGTGGCTATGATTACTCAGGATATATCAATGCTATAGGAACTATTGCTTCTGCAATTTCGGCAAATAAAGCAGAAAAAGATGCGCGGGAAGAACTAAAAAGACAACGCGCAGAAGAAGAGGCACGAATAAAAAAAGCACAATTAGACGCTTTAGTTGCCATCCGTACTGAGATTGGTAAAGTCTATACCGAAGGCGGAATGCCATTAAGTACACATAAGATAACCGCTCCGATATTGTATGTTTTTGCCTATAATAGTAATAAAGCCGATTGGGATAAAAACCAGAATGTAGCAATGAGCATCAGCAATGTAATACCCGTATATCGATACAGTGATGGAACGTATCCTTATACATCCAATGTAAAGCGAACCTTTGAAAACGCAGGAATTAGCAATCCCGTTTTGATGGGGTATTTTACCAATAAAAGTGAAGCTGAAAATTACCGCAGTTCCCTGTTAGAGGTTGCACCTAATGCCAAGTTTGCTGTAAAAGAAGTGGAAGTAAAAGTAAAAGAACAAAAGCCAAATACAACAACCAATACTTCGGAAACAGATTTTTGGGAACAAAAACCGAAACTAAAAAACAAGACAATACCCAAAACACCGAAACCGACTTTTGGGGTACACCAACAAAAGATAAAAAAACAGAACCTAAAAAGGAAACAAAAAAAGAAGTTGACTTTTGGAGTAAGTAAGAGGTTGTGCCGAATGTCATCCTGAGCTTGACGAAGGATCTCAGGAGATCCCTCCACTTCGGTCGGGAGGACAAAACGGATGTCATGCCGAGGCATCTCAAACAAAACAAAATAATAAACAATTAAATACAAAGTAAAATGAAACAGTTTTTACAAATATTAATCTTTTTGTGTGTAGCAACAACAACTTACGCACAAAGCAATTTAGAAGCAAAAATGGCATATCAAATGGCTGAGGAAAAGTTTGATGCCAAACAATACGCCGAAGCATTGGATTATTTGGAAAAAGCCGAAACCGCTTTGGGTAGCACCAACCCGCCGATGCTGTTTTTAAAGGTCATGATAACCAACCAAATTGTTACCGCCAAAGAAAGCGCAGATAATTACCAAAAGTTAGAAAAAGCCATTGCCGATTTTGACAAGCACGAAGACAAAGATGCTCTTGGCTAAGACAAACAAATGGAGGTTTACCGTATAAAAATAGATTTGGATAAACGAAAAACTGCTTACGAAAAAGAAGCAAATCGCACAGCAGATTTACTAAAGCAATATTATGAAATGGTCTATCGTTTGGCTGCGGAGTTTCCTAAAACAGAAGTATCAGCTCGCGATTTTTTCATGAGTATTCCTTCTACATGGTTAGCACCCGATTACAAGAGTATTAAAAAAGAGAAACAGCAAGATAAATATTTACAAACCATCATTTCTGAAGGTAAAAAGGATTATTTTTATTACGGTTATAAACCGACGGGAACTATTTATTTTGATAACTTAAAAATGTATAATCCTGGCGATAACCGTGTAAAGGAGTACCATGTAAGGAAAGTATTAAAACGTTATAATAAAGAGAAAGAGAACACAGGTAAGAGAGTTGTAACTGTTGACGAAATTTGCGAATTTTTAAAAATAACACCAAAACAATGGGATGATTTTACAACAGGAGTAGATCCCTTGATTGAAACTACTGAAAAAGGAAATTATAGAATTTCTGCATTACCTGGCGGAAAAAGACCTGACGGGGAGTACAAATATTTTGATATGGTTATTTATAAAATAACATGGGCAGAACAAAACTGTGGACCAACCTATGGAACTGATGCCTATAATTGTGAAAATATGTGGATAGATATTTTCGAAAACACACTTTAAACAAAAATAAATCAAAAAATAAAAATTATAGATCATGAGAACAAAACTATTAGCATTCGTCATGCTTTTTGGTTTTGCATTGCAAAGCTGGGGGCAAAATATAGAAACATTTACCAATGTACACGACAGCTCAAGTGAACATTTTGGAACAAAGGAAATACCGGCTGATATTCTGCAAAAAATGCTGGGTTATTATAAATATTACGATAGTAACAACGGCGAACCTTATGCAGAATTAAAAGAAAACAACAAAGGCTTTTTTCAAATGCACGGCACACCTGCTTACCCTATTGAATATTGGCTGGAAGTCAATAAACAAGGCGAGCCGCTTATGCGTAAAGGCGAAGATAATCCCAACTTTCAGATTGTACTTATTTTAAAATACGGTGCAAATAGCGAAGCTGGTGGCGGCTGGTGGAACGGAAAATACAGTAGAATTCCCGTAACCTTTGACATGGAAAATAAAAAAGCCAATATTTTGAGCGAACGCTATAAAGATTTTTAAAAACCAATAAACTTTATACACTATGAGAACAAAAATTTTTGCACTTTTTCGCATCAGATGAAGCTTCCAAAAAAACATTTAATAACAGCAATCATGAAAAAACTATACGCATTTTTAATTTTAATCTTTGCTTTTACGTTTGCCCAAGCGCAAAACGATATAAAAGCCCGCATAGAGTTTGAAGAAGCCGAAAAAGCTTTTACAGAAGAAGACTACGAAACAGCTCTAAAACACCTGAACCAAACCGAAAAGGAGTTAGGTACATGGACACCTAATGTGTCGTACCTTAAAATAGAATGTTTGTACGCCTTGACCGATATGGGAAATATTGGCGTACCAACGATGCAGCCGCTTTACGAAGAAGTAACTAAATATATGGCGCACTTCAACAAACTAAACAGTGACGACATCCCTATGGAAAAATACAAAGTGGTGTACGGCATCGAAAAAACCTTAAAAGCTTTAAAGTTAGACGAACGCCAGAGTGCCGATTTCCAGACAGCTAAAAAAGAACATGTTGCCAAAAACTACGATATTGCCATTCCGCTATACGAAAAATTAGCACAAAAAGGCAATAGCTGGGCAATGCGCAATTTGGGCCTTCTATATGCACAACAGAAAAAAGACACCGCAAAAGCCAAGGAATGGCACCAAAAAGCAACGGACAATGGAAATGCCGAAGCAGCAGTACAACTCGCCGACATTGACAGGAACAATACCCGGAAATGGTTCGAAAAGGCAGCGAAAATGGAGCACCCCCATGGTGTATATGTAATAGGCTGGTTTGCAGAAAATGAAGATAACAACCTTACAAAAGCAATGGAATATTATCGGCAGGCAAGAGATTTAGGCAGTGCAGCTGGTTTGCACAAGACCGGAAAAGTCTATGAAGATAAAGAAGAATATGACAAAGCATTTCCTTATTATAAAAAAGCCGCTACAAAAGGACATTGGGACGCTATGGTAAGATATGGTGTACTAAATTTTTATGGTCTGGGAACAGAAAAAAATGAACAAATAGCTATGGAATATTGGTTAAAAGCTGCTAACGAAAATCGAACTATAGACGCTATGTTTTATATTGGTAAGGCGTATGAAGAAAAGAAAAATTATGCTAAGGCAGAAGAATGGTATTTAAAAGCTGGGGCTATTAATCCGAACTTTTATAGCTTATTAGGACAAATGTATAGCTTATCTGATAATGATATTCCACAAAAAGCCCTGGAATATTATGAAAAAGCAGCTGAAAATGGTCAAAAAGGTAGCACATTAGTAACCGCTAATATTTATTTTTCAGGGAAAGGGGGCATTACAAAAGATTACGCCAAAGCCATTAAATATTATGAAGAATATTACAACAGCGAAAAGAAAAACGAAAGCTATATAGATAACCTTATCGAAATGTATAACCGTGGTGGTCATGGCATAGAAAAAGACAAAGAGAAAGCTAAATATTGGAAAGATATTAGGAGAAAATAATAACCATTAATGGATTTAATTTCGGCTGTTTAATAGTAACAGATCATATTAAAAAGTATTAATCAATGTCTAATTCTTCTACCATGAAAACCAATCCGTATCAATTAAAAAACATCGATTTTGTTGATTCAATTGCTGTAGTATGCCCGCGTTGTAGTAAAAAAGCAGTGGTTTCGGGCGGGCAACCTGTAAGTAATACGGTTGGTTTTGAAGAGGCAATACAATTTACCTGCACCTATTGTGTTTATGTATTAAAGTACGCCAATACGCCCAAATTTCCGGTTTTCACGAATAGTAGAGGAGTTACAAAATATGCCCGAGTCTTGTTTTTTGATTCGCAAACCGATCCGTATTTTAATTTTCCGTTGTGGTACATTATAGAAACTCCTTGGGGTAATATTTGGGCATATAACGCCATGCATCTAGAAGTTATAGAAAATTATATTGGTAGTAAAGACCGAAATAGAAATGGAATTCCCGTACAAAACGACAGTATTGCTTCCCGTTTGCCGCAATGGGCTAAAAGTGCTAAGCACAGAGAAACTTTATTAAAGTTGATTCGATTAAGCAAGTAAAAACAATTTTTAAATAGATCTTACTGATTTACCGTTTTCATCTTACTTTTGTTAAGGAGATAATCTGTTAAAGCACAACAATAATACATAATACAAAATACATAAAAACTTTATTTCACTACCCTATCCGCTTGACCTTTACCACCAACAGTCGCGAAAATGTATTTGAAATAGTCTGTAATCGTTAGACTTTTAATCATTTCAGCATCTTTAATAGCTAACTCCTTAGGTGTTGACATATCAATTTCATTGATTTGCGCCAAACCCGTAATACCAGGAACCACATTATAAACACCACGGCTGTCACGCTCTTTAATCAGTTCGGTTTGGTTGAATAAATTCGGACGTGGACCTACCAGACTCATATCACCGAATAGTACATTAAACAATTGCGGCAGTTCATCTAATTTAGACTTGCGTAAAAAACTGCCGAATTTTTAATTGCAGGACATATTAAACCTTGGAGCATAGATGAGAAAAATAGACTTAATCCGCAAAATGGGATTGCTATAAATGCATTGCACAATAAAGCATTTGAAAATGGTTATCTCACAATAATTACAGATTATAAAGTAAAAGTTTCGCCCATTCTTCTGAAAACCAAAAGCCAGCAAACATTAGTCTTTTTTAGCAAATTCGATAATCAACAATAATTCTTCCTTCTCGTTTTTTACCAGATGTTGAATTCCTTAAGTACCATAACCAAGAAAGATTTCGCTATTAATTTGCGTGAGGGATAGAAACGAAAAGCCCACAGCGAGGAACGAGCGAGGACTTGTAGTGAATAGCCCGACCCGTAGGGACACGCCCAAAATCTCAAAAAACTGGTATACGACCTAACTCAACAAATCTTGAAATGCAATTAATAGGATTTGATAACGATAGTGGGAAAATCCGTAATTCAAACGGCAGAATTTCATTTGTAGATATTCAAGGAAACGAAGCTGCTTCTTGGAGTTTTGCTTCAATGCTACTACATGGGAATAAAAAACACAATCAAGCTTGTTATGTTCCTTCATTGTCTGAAACAACAACTGAAAGACGTTACAAATATGGTAATAATATTATTCTGGGAACAGGCAATGATTTTACTTTATTCTTAAAACAAATGGCACTAGGAAATATTTATTACGATCCAGGAATTAAAATGGAAAATGTTTCAACAAGACCGAAATTTAAAAAACGAAGTCAATTCAGAATAAAGTCGCAGTTCTTACCTGAACTTTATAAAGAAAATGAAATGGTAACATTACCGATCGAATGAAAAAAGAAATCCTTATTCCACCCAAAATTCTTTTGATTTCTTTGGGGTCTATTTTGTTACACCAAGCGCTACAAACGATAAGAGCGCAGAAAACCTATCGCCGTCAAAATGCCCAATGCATTTGCCAAGAGGTCGAAACCATCGAAAGTGCGATCGAACGGTAACAGATATTGTAAAATTTCTACCAAAAAACTGGTGAGAAAACTCACGACGAAAACAATGCTATGCTTTCTGTGATAAGCTACAAAATATAATATAGCGAGTAAAAAGAACATTCCAAAATGCACGATTTTATCGGTGATTTGGAATTGTTTTATGAAATGGATAAACGGTATTTCATCAATTTTAGAATTTGTTCTTGTTGGCATTTGCGTTACCACAAAGACAAATAGCAAATAGAGATAAAATACCGTTTTTCTGAAATATTGATTATGCGCCAACCAATTCTTTGTAAGCATCAGCGTCTAACAAATTATTCAATTCGTCGGTGTTTTCGACCTTCACTTTGATGATCCATCCTTCACCAAAAGGATCGCTATTGATCAATTCTGGATTGCCTTCTAATGCAGTGTTGAATTCGATGATCTCGCCCGAAACTGGCATCATCAGATCAGAAACCGTTTTTACCGCTTCTACTGTTCCAAAAACTTCGTCTTGATCCAAAGTTTCGCCTTCGGTTTCAACATCTACATAAACTATATCGCCCAACTCTCCTTGTGCAAAAGACGTGATACCAATGGTAGCTACATCGCCTTCGATCGAAACCCATTCGTGGTCTCTGCTGTACTTTAAATTTGTAGGAAAACTCATTTTTATAAATATTTGATTGTTTTAGTTTTCATCTTAATTTCCGAACGTAAAGGTAGCACTTATTCCGGTACGAATCGTAGAAATCGGATATGCTGTCGAAAGTTTATATTTCGATAGGTTTTGATCCCAGTAGAATTTGATGTTTAAGTTCTGACTCAGATTATAATCTGCCGAGAATAAGAATTTCATCATCTTCTGTCCACCAATGATTTGGTTGTCTTCTACCAAGTTTCCGAACTCATCAAAAATTCCAAATTTACGTAAGCGCGATTCATTATCTCTGATCGAGAAATCACCTTGAATTCGCAAATCGCCCGTGATGGTTTTCTGACGTCCCTGATAACGCATTTTCATCTTCAAATCTTTGAAAACGTAGCCGAAACCTGCAACAATTTCGTTACCGTAATCTTCGTTCAATGTATAACTGTCAAAATTCAGTTGCAACAAACGATCTCTGTTGTATTGAGCTCTGAAGTTGAAATTGCTACGCAACGTCACATCTACCCCAATCAGCGGGCTGAAACCTTCTACCATGGCAACCGACCCAAAGATATATCGAGAATCTGTATTGCCAATTTCTGTATTGGTGTTGCCGTAATTGATGTTGGTTTGCGCTCCAGTCACGGTATACGATGATTGGTAAGCATGCGAAATCTCGACCAATTCTGCAAAACGATTGACAAATGGCAAGTTGGTGAGCCCAGTATAGGCAATGCGCCAGTTTGGTACCGGAATTTTTCGATCCCAACCATTTTTCTCCATATTGCCTTCTCTACCTTCTACCGCTTCTACAAACGAAGGCAAAATCACGTCGTATCTGCTGTAGGCTTGCTTTTGGGTCAAACCTAATCGCGAGGCTAACAAGTCTACATTTTGTCTGAAATTACGGAACATCTGATCTGGATCTACAAAGGTTGTAGACAACGCCATGTTACTCAGATTCAGGTTTGAAACTTGGTTGACATACGGATTGATGTAATTGCCATACGCATCTAATCGGTTGAATGCAGTATGGTATTCTCTGAAATCTTTGTTGCGTTTCGCATCCAAGTCTATGCGTAGATTTGGTATTGGCTCTATCAACGCATTGGCATTGAAGTTGGTCGATTTGTTGAGCTGATATGGTTCCAACATCAATTCGTTGTTGGAGATGTATCCGTTTTCTACAAATCGTCGTTTGATGTCGAAATCGGTTCCGTAGACAAATCCAAATCCTGGCATACGAGACCCCATACCAAAGAACGAAGGATCGTCTAACAAGCCAGGAACAAAAGCACCTCTATTTTGGCTGTAGTTGAACTGCGATTTTTTGAGCGATCCCAACACCATCCAAGCATAATCTTTTGCGCGGTATTGATTTTTGAATTTGAATTTGTTGTTCGTTACTCGTCGTCTGAATTTGTTGTTGGCGCGTTCTTCGTTGGCACGTCTTATCGAATCCATTTCTTGTTGACGTCCTTTGCGTATCGAATCGAATTGTCTGTAACCTTTGAATTCTGGATAGAATTTTACAAAATCAAAATCTCCCATCATGTTTACAATACTCGAGTTTTGTGCAAAACCATTCCCCAAATTCTCTTCTTGATAGATTCTCGAATAGGCTTGCCAATTGTAATTCGACGTAAATCCAAATTCCATATTCACCCAATTCATATACGGTAAGAATCGCAACGGTAATTTGTAATTCAGTTGGAATTGTTGATCGTACGAGATTGGTCGCCCTACCGATAATAAGTTTTCCCAAATCAGATCCTGACTCAGCTTATAGAAAGCATTTCCATCATTCAACGTGCGCGTAGAAGAATTCAAGTCTAAACGCAACGATTTGGTAAGATCGAATCCGATGTTGTATTGCCATCCGAATATGAAATTGGTGCTGTAAGTTGCCGGCATCAACAAAGAGTTCGACCCAGTATAGGCACTCAAATCACGGAACATATTTTCGGTGTACAAGCGATCGATATCGGTACGGAAAGAGAAACGTGTCGGTACTGGATTGATGTTAAACTCTTTCAGGAATCGTAAATATTTTGCCGATTTTGCGGTGTCTTGTACCGCTCGCATATTTTTGAATGGTTCTAATGATTTGAATTTGAATCCATAGTTATAATTGAGCGAAGCGCGTAAATTCTGATTCACATGATACGAGGTATAAACGTCTCGATAATATTCGTCGGAATAAGCAAAACTCAAAGCAAAATTCGACGGGTCGTAAAAACGCAACGGTTTACGATTTTCTGGATTTCTAATCTTGCGAATGTTGCTAAACGCATAGCTGGTGTATCGAT
This sequence comes from Vaginella massiliensis, assembly GCF_900089075.1. GTDB lineage: Bacteria > Bacteroidota > Bacteroidia > Flavobacteriales > Weeksellaceae > Weeksella > Weeksella massiliensis_A. The sequence continues at coordinate 807,583 of NZ_LT593746.1, read as the reverse complement.
TGTATTGGCGTACAATTTTGTTCAGCTCTTCCTTGTTATGTGCATTTGCCATTTCCACATCGTCATCCAACGGATTGTATTTTGGATCGATAAATGTTTCGGTATGGGTAAAATTGAATGGTATTTCTAATCCCCATTTGTTTGGCATCAATTTATCCAATTTCACATCGGCATTTACCGTATATTCTTTCAATTCTTCTTGGCTTCTTTCTAATGGACCTTGGTCTACCGCTCCAAAACCATTCGAAATGATTCGCCCATTCAATTGAACATTGGCAAAATCACCCAAGGTGAAGTTGAGACTGGCATTTGCCGCATATCCTCCTTCGTTATCGATATCGCTCAATCGTAATTCATTCAGCCACAAAAGTACTTCTTTTTGCGACGCTCCCCCCATAGAGCGCACCCCAATCATTACCGAGGTTACTTTTCCTAATGATGGTCTACCTTTTACATAGATTTGCTTCAGTGGATTGTTCGGATCGGTCTCGAATCTATAGCGTTGGTTCGCCACAAAGTTTTCTGCGTCTCGTTGCTGTTTTGCTTCTACAAATAAATCAGAATTGATCGAAATGAAGTTCTCATCTGGCCAAATCTCATGTACCCTAGTTGCCGATTTTGGTGTATATTTCAACGGAATTTCATATTCATAATAGTTATCGGCGTAGTCTGATCCGAATCGGATGAACATCAAAGTGTTTTCGTCCAACGAGTTGTCGGCTACATCTAAAAGGTTTTGTGCAGACACAAACATTTCGATTTTCTTATAACGACGCAAATCTAAGTTTACATTCTTGATTACCCCTTTCGAGCGACTGGCATTGTTCAATTTTGCTTTTATCGTCATCGACGATTCGTTCATGTTTTGATAACCAGTTGTTCCTTGTAACTGCTCACGCGATACACCTGGTGGCAACACATATCGAGGTTGCGAATTACTATTTTGTTCTACATTCACCTCTCCTATCTCTAGGTTGTGCAATTGCGTATCGTCTTCGGTACCTTCGCTACTACCTGCAGCAAGAATCGGGAAGATGTTTTTACCATAACGTCTCCATTCACTTCTTACCATATCAAATTTACCAAAACGCAAGGTGGTTTCTTCTTGGAATCCTCTCATCACCATACGCATGAAACGCGCAGAAGTCAATACGCTTTCTGCTGCTGATCTATTGGTTACATCATTCACACCATCGCCGTCGATGTCCAAATCGAAACCATCGATTGGGATGCGCACTTGATACCAATTCACGCTCGAGGCTTGTCCGTTCGCAAACTTTACATCCACAGTTTTACGAGCCACGATTTTGTCGTTGTTAGGATCTTCTAAATCTTGACGCGAAATCTTCAATCTGTATTGAACGTAATTTTCGGTCTGATCTAAATTGAAGTCTTCGTTGATATCTTCGGTATCGGGTCTAAGGCTCGATGCATGCAGCGGATCGTCTGTAGATGAGTTACCTTGCGGATTACGGAAATAGGTATAACGACCTTGCACCGAATTTCCGCTATTACTAGCATTGAAACGGTTGTCTAAAAAGTAGATGTAATTATCACTAGCAGGGTCTAAGTCACCACTCACAGGATTGACTTCCGAAATACCGTACAAAGCAGCCTCTTCTTCGTCGGTCAAACCATTGAATCCTAAATCCTGCGCTTTTCTATTTTCGCCTTCAGTTTCAAAAGTATAAATAATCGGGTTTGACTTTGGCACTCGTCCCCAAGCGGTTTCTTGAGATTGATTGGTGCTACCAGGATAAGGCAATCCGTTCTCGAATTGCAATTCTCCATCTCGTAGAATATCCTCAGACACATTTCCTAAATGGATCAATAATTCTCCATCGCCACCGACACCGTCTGCATAAGGATCCATCATCCAAAACTCGATGTATTCGATATTCGATTCAATCAGATTCGATACCCAAAGCGATCGCATGGTTGCTCCCCAATTGTCGGTAGAAGTTCCGTTCGGATTCAAGTTGTAAGGTCCTCTCACCTGCGGATAGAACGTCATATCGAAGGTCGAAATATACGATTGCGTACCCGCCATGATATCTCGCTGATCAAAAAGCTCTTTCATCTCTACGCGTCTAGATCGGTGATTAGATAAATCGTTGTCAGACAACGGAGAGTTTCCGCCCAAACCATAAAATCTAGGGTCTATATTGTACCAAGAAAGCATTTTACGGCCTTCGTTGTATTCAGTAATCCGAGCGGGATCGATAAGATTCCCTTTCGGGAAGTTGGGATGATAGTTGGTCGACACACCTGCTGGTGCACCTGGTGTACTTCCTATTTTCCAATAACTCACATCCATCAGGCTAATATTCGTTTGTGCATCTTCGAAATCGTCGATATACGAATATCCTTTGGTCGCTTTGTTCAGTCCTGGTAAAAGATAGGCACCTTCTGCCATGAAGTTGATATTCGATGGTTCTTCTGTCTTCACTCCTGGTAAATAGTTGGCGATTCTGGTCAACCATTCACTTTGGGTATTCAATTGGGTGTTGACACCAAATATGGTGTTGTTTACGGCTTCGCTCCCGAATTGCGTTTTTTGGGTTAGTGGACGCTCTTGATAATTGACCATTGTTGCTCCAACCATGAATTTTTCTGAAAAGAAATGTTCTGCATTCAAACCTATGAAACGCTTTTTCTGCATATTGAAAGCAGATTGATTTTCCATACTAATGTTGATTGCAGCGCCAGAATCTTTGAGTGCTTGATTGATAATGGTCACCCGTCCAAGCTGATAATCTACGGTATAATCTACTCCTTCTATCAAGGTAACACCATTCGAGGTTACGACCACCGATCCTTCTGGAACGTTGAATGCGCCAAGCCCTACACCATCACTTACCGTACCTTTGTATCGACCATTTAAGGCATATCGGTTTGCCAATTTTTCTTGAATCAGCGTAGCGGGTAATTTATCGTAAATCTCCTGAAACACAAATCGGCTTCGCTCATCCGGACTCAGTTTACTTGCCAAATGTTGGCCAAAAGGTTCTTTGGTGGTGAAAATGATGCTTCCGCGTTGCAAATCAACGGTTATGCCCGGCATGAAATCAAACAATCCGTCACCGTACGTGGTCACCGAGCCATTGATATTGGTCTGCACTTGCCCCGCTTGATTCAGACGATCCATGTTGAGAACTTGCAACAAGGTCTGATCTTGTACCGATGAGTTAGGAAGAAAATTCACTGTACCAGAAGAATTGGCACTGTTGTCTTTGAACATCACATTCATCACAAAGTCTTGCGAATCCAAGCCATAGGCATTGAGCGAATAGATGTTCTTCATCATCAAATCCCACATGGGTGAAGCGGTGTTGATCACAGCATTTGGTTTGATGAGTTTGGCTACTAAAACACCAGATTTTTCATCCGACATTTCACCCACGGTATACACTTGGCCGTTGATGGTGTATTGATAGGCTACTGCCAACATATCTTCGCCATCGATCAAAGGTGAGTTTAAGGTAATATAACCCAACTGCGGATAAAAGGTATATTCTGATGAATTTAATTTTCTTACATTTTCATTTATTGCATAATGCTCGCCATCGCGATAAGCTTCGCCATAGTTGAAACCATTCATTTTGTTTCGAATGTCGCTTATCGTGCGGTTATCAGATCCTACCAAAGCATTTACCGTGGTGTAAAGATTTCCGTTTTCTGGTGCAGAAGTTGCCGACTCATCACCCAAATCTCGTAATGCTAAAATCTGACGGCGATTGTTGACATTACCTCCCGAACGGTCGATTTTCCATACTTCTACTCTATTCAAGTAGACTTGGCTATTGATGATTGGGTAATTGCGAAGGCTTTCGTCGTAACGGTCGCGGAAATAATGGCCCAAAAAGAAGTGCTTATTGTATTCGTAGTTTTCTGCATAGATATTGAATTCGGTCATCACCCCGCCCCCCTGAACGGTAATTGATCGCCCTTCTGATCGCTGTTCAGAAAACACGGCGGTCACATTGGTGTTTCCGAATTTCAGATCGGTTCTCACCCCAAATAATGCTTGTGAACCACGGATCAAAGAGTTGGATAATGGCATCGAGATATTTCCTAATTCTACGTTTTGTAAAATATCGTCTTCTCCTGCAAAAGGATCCAATTTGTTTGCCACCGCCTTGCGCCATTGCAATTTGGTTTGATTTTCGAATGCAAATCCAGCTTGCGTATCATAGTTCATACGCAGTTGAAGATTTTCTCCAACTTTACCGATGAGTCCGAGCTGCATACGTTGTTGCAAATCGATGGTCAAGGTATTTCGATTTTGTGGCAACAACAAAGGATTGTCTATTTTCTGTAGGAATAATCCTAAATCTATATTGGCAAAACCTTGGGGCGTCAACGAAATTTCGTTGCCACCGAAAATGGTTTCGAATGCTTTTGATTTGACTTTGAACGATGGGATAATATTCGCCAACTTGTTTTGCTCCCTATCCCCAAATTGTTGCTCACGATAATATTGATCGTTGGTTTGAGATTTCAACCGATAATAATTCCCAACTTCTTGTTGCTGAATCATCTGCAAATACTCTGCGCGCGACAAATAGATAGGATCGCCCACAACGCTACTTCCAATCGTTGGCCACAAAATATAGCGACCGTAGATGGCGTCATATTCTACTGTATAAGTTATCTGACTATCTAAAAAAAGTCCGCCAGTTTGGTTATTGAATGGGAACTTCAAAGTATCTTGTGCATTGGCCGATGGAGCAAAACCTACTAAAATAAGAAACGCCCATAGGACATGTCGATAAGCGTAGTAAATATCTTGTTTCAAAATGTTTAAATATTTTTCAAGGTTTCTTTTACTAATGTTTCCACGTCAGCGTCTGGATTATTCAACAATAATTTATCCATGACTTTTTCTGCTGTTTTTCTAGGAATTCCTAAAACTTCTAAAGCAGATAACGCTTCTATTCGCGATTTATTTTTTACTGTTAAAGAATTAACATCTTCTACCGTAAAATCTGTTAATTTATCTCTGAGATCGATGATGATTCGTTGAGCTGTTTTTGCTCCAATTCCTTTTACGCTTTGCAACAACGCAGCATCTTCTGTCTGTATTGCGCGTGCAATTTCGGTTGGCGACAGGGTCGAAAGCATCACAATAGCCGAAGCCGGACCAATCCCATTGACACTGATCAGCTTCAAGAAAATTTCTCGCTCGTTTTTTGTTCCAAATCCGTATAAAAGATGAGCATCTTCTCTTACAATCAATTGTGTATAAAGCGTTATCGCCTCATCTAAAACCAAATTAGAAAACGTATTGATGGAGATATAAACCCAATATCCGACGCCATTGCAATCGATTACGGCATGTGTAGGATATACCTCTATGAGTCGTCCGCTCAGTTGTGTAATCATCTGGTGATGTATTTATATCTTTTGTTAAAGAAATCAAAAATACAATTTATTTGAAGATTAAAAAACTTTCGTAATTAATGTGAATGATCCTCGCCATTGATTTGCAAAGCCTCTAATGCAGGTGAGATATAGGGGATGTTGAGATCCAAACCTCGAAGAATAAAAATCACGCCCAACACCACGGTGATGACGGGTAAAATTTTGAGTATTCTTTGTCGATTTTCTACACTGATGAAATTGCCCAACAACATGGTAAAAAACATTAAAGGAATGGTTCCTAAACCAAAAAATAACATAAAAAGAAGACTGTTTCGGATCGATCCAAAGCCAAGTGCGGCTGTAAGTGCAGCATAGACCGAGCCACAGGGCAACAAACCATTGAGAATGCCCGTAAGGTAAAGAGATGAATAGTCTTGCTTGCGAAAGAGTTTTGCCAATTGCATTTTTACGTGCAGCATTTGTTGGGCAAGAAACCCCATTTGCAAAGCATTATTGTCATAAAACTTGGGGATGAATACGGTAAGAATCATCAGCACGCCGATGCAAATACTGAGGCTGTTTTGGAATCCTGCAAAGGTAACTCCAGAGCCCAACAGCCCGAGAATAATGCCCAAGATGACATAGGTCGATACCCTACCTAACTGATAGGTGAGATTCTTGATTGCGAACCGCAATTTGTTTTCGGCACTGAGCCCTATCGACAAAGCTATAGGGCCGCACATTCCCACGCAATGCAAACTGGTGACAAGACCAAATCCAAAGGCAAGAATTATGATGGTGATTGCCATTGTACTGTTTTTTTCACCAAGTACTTATTATGATTCATTTCCCAAGACAGTCGCATTTCGTAATCCCCATTGACCAATTTGGCAGACGGAATGAGCATTTGATTTTTAGCATCGAGTTTTAATGGTAATATCAGGTCTTGATCTGGATTGTTGGAGCGAAGCAAAACAACCGAACCTTCTGTAATTTGGTATTCTGCTGGGAAAATCAGCTTCCATCCATTCGCTTGAATCACTACTTCGGGTTGTTTTTGCAAGCTCAGCGTTCGAGATTCTGCCTCTATATCGTCTTCGTATTCGATGGATTTTTCGTAATAATTATCGGTTACCAAATCACCAGTGTCGCCAGCAAAGAACATCAAACTCAAGATAAAAATCATAAAGCACAACAATGCTACCGCAATTCCGTGTCCCCACGTGAATTTAAATTTCATAATGTATTTTTTAATATTTATAAGGACCCGAAAAACTAATTTCGTATTTATCGATCACTTTTCCGTCGATATTTTTTATACCGATTTCTACCAACTCTTTGTACGATTTCACCTCATTGGCTGGAATTTTCAATTTGAATTTTCCTTGTGCAATTTCACCTTTTTTCAACAGCAAATCGTTCTGACCTTGGTACATTTCGAACACACCATTTTCGTGAGAAATCAACACCAATTGCAGACGTTGGTCCACGTTGGTTTTGTTGTATAGAGTATACTCGAACTGATTGACCAAATATTGACCTTCGGTAGAATAGTTAGATCCCACGACTTTCAAGAATTTAGATTCCACCGAAGGGCGATTGATCATGAACGCCGTCATGACCGACAAGAGTATAACCAATGCGGTAGTATACGCCATCAATCGTTTGGTGAAACGGAATGGTTCGCCTTTTTTGATATTGTCTTCGGATGCATAACGGATAAGTCCAGGCGGGAGGTTTACTTTTTCCATCACTTCGTCACAAGCGTCGATACATGCGGTACAGTTGACACACTCGAGCTGAATTCCATTTCGGATATCGATACCCGTAGGACAAACCACAACACATTGTCCGCAATCGATACAATCACCTTTACCAGCAGCTGCACGATCTTCGTTTTTACGGAATTTTGATCGTCCTACTCTTCCTTCGCCTCGTTTGTAATCATAGATCACATTGATGGTGTGCGAATCGATCAACACTCCTTGGAAACGACCGTACGGACAAACCAAAGTACAGGCTTGTTCTCTGAACCATGAGAAGACAAAGAAAAACAAACCAGTGAAAATCAACAATCCGATGAAGGTTGAAGCTTCTTGTATCGGGCCATTTTTCACCAATTGCAACAAGGCATCTGCACCGATGATATAAGATAAAAATATATTGGCAATGATGAACGACAACAGGGCAAAAATAACCCATTTCGATACTTTTTTGCGTATCTTTTCTTCGTCCCATTCTTGTCGATCCAACTTCATTTGTTTTGCTCGGTCACCTTCGATTAGATATTCGATCGGTCTGAATACCATTTCGAGAAAGATGGTTTGAGGGCAAATCCAGCCACAAAATATACGGCCATACGCCATGGTAAACAGAATAATGAAGATCATGGTGGTGATCATTCCTATTGCTAACAAGAAGAAGTCTGAGGTAAAAAATGGAAATCCGAAAATAATGAATTCGCGATTCAATACATCGAATTTGAATAAGGGATTTCCGTTGGGTAATTTGATAAAAGGCATGATGACCAAAATCGTCAACAAAAAGTAAGCAACCACTCGTCTTTTGTTGGTAAAACTACCATGCGGTTTTCTTGGATAAACCCATTTTCGTTTACCAGAACGTTCCATGGTTCCGATAGTCGATCTTACATTTTCATCCATCTGGTTATCAAAAGACAAAAATTCTTCTTCTTTATTTTCTTTTGATTTTATATCCGACATTTCTTTATTTTTTTAATTAAATGATATTACAATTGTTTTCCTATACAAAGTTACGACATTATAATAAAAAAAGAGAGCCTTTCAAGACTCTCTTCGAATGATATTTATTTTGAATTTTTAATTCTTTTTTGACCATCTTTCGATCAAATCACCTTGTGGTTCGGCACCACCTTCGGCAGGTGAAATGGTTTTTCCTACTTGGTTGATGTAGTAAACGTACGATGCAACTTTTTCAATATTCAAACCAGAAATCTCACCTCGCTGCCCGAAAGCACGCATCTGAGCGTTGTTTGGCGAACCGTTGTAGATGATATCGTAGATGTTGTAGAACAAGCTGTCTTGCTCGTGATTCACCCAATAATCGTCGGTAAGGTTTGGTCCAATACCTCCTTTACCATTTTCTAAGTGACAAAGCGTACATTGGGTATTGAAGATTATCTGACCTGCTTCTACTATTGCAGGATCGTTGAATTTGTTGACCGCTCCTTCTATGGTGATATCGTTTGCTTTTGCCCATTCTTCGTCACGCTTATCCATAATTACTTTTTCTGTATTGTACTCTGCATCCATGTGAGCGAAGTCTGTGAACGAGTATGCCAATAAGTAAACCACACAGTAGACAACACCAAACCAGAATAGTGACAGCCACCATTGTGGCAACGCATTATCCAACTCTTTGATTCCGTCGAAACCATGATCCAAGATAATAGCTTCTTCTTCTTCTTTGGTTTGTTTTCTATTTGCCGATTCGATAAGGTTTTTGATGTAACCTTTTTCTTTCTTCGCCAAATATTCTGCTTGTTCTTCTGGAGAAAGTTTTTCGAATTTTTGAGACTCAACCAGTTTGTTCACGGCATTGATGATGAACAACATCACCAACGAAATTCCCATCACAGCCCAAACTACGCCTTGGGAAAGAGCCGCGGCAAAGTGTTCGAACATATTTGCCATCATCCCTTTGAAACCAGGTTCTGGAGCATTGTCAACTGGGATTACCATTGCAAAGGTAATTAAAATTCCCAACAATGTCAGTGGTATAAAAATGTATGCAGGTGTACGTAATTTCATAGTTTTTAAATTTTGTCTTCTTGATCTTCTTCTAATGGTAAATTTTCTGCTTCTTTATAATCTTCCTTTGGTCTTTTCCACACATAGTAGAACGTTCCTAGAAAAAACAATATGAATAGTATGAGCGATATTGTTTGTAATGAGGATGCAAAACTGTAATCGGAAAAAGATTCTTTGAAATATTTTAACATTAGTTACTAGCTGTTTGCGTTTCTTGTGCACTAATATCGGTACCCAATCGTTGTAAATATGCTATAAGTGCAACAATTTCTCGATCTCTCAATGGTACAAAGGTTTCACCTTTTGCCTTCGCGTCTGCCTCACGTTTTGACCAAAGCTCTTTCAAGTCTGGTGCATCGTTGAAGATGTTTTTCTCGATTGCAATGGCTTGTCTTTGCATAGAAACCGTCATGCTGTCAAAATCCTCTTCTTGATATGGAACTCCTAAGGTAGCCAATGCTTGCATCTTATCTGCCGTATGGCTGATGTCTAACGGGTTTTCGATAATCCAAGGATAACGAGGCATGATAGAACCATCTGATGTTTCGCGCGGATTCCACATGTGTTTGTAATGCCATGCATCTGGGTTTTTGCCACCTTCTCTATGCAAGTCTGGTCCTGTACGTTTTGATCCCCATAAGAATGGATAATCGTATACGAACTCTCCTGGTTTAGAATATTCCCCATATCGTTTCACTTCATCACGGAAAGGACGAATCATTTGTGAGTGACAAGCGTTACAACCTTCGCGAATATAGATATCTCGGCCTTCAACTTCTAATGGTGTATATGGTTTTACACTTGATATGGTAGGAATATTCGATTTTACCACAATGGTAGGAACGATTTGCACCAACCCTCCGACTGACAATGCCAAGAAAGCCAATACGGTAAGCACTACTGGTGTACGCTCTATCCACGTGTGAGTAGTCTCACCTTCTTGTCTTGCTGCAGATCTTTTTTCCAAGGCCGGAGCTTGCACTTCTTCGTCTCTTACGAAGCTTCCTTTTCTGATTGTTTGTACCACATTGACAATCATTAAAATTGCCCCAACTAAATACAAAGTACCTCCTAATGCACGTAATGGATATAAATAATCTTTAAGGATTGTTACCGTTTGTAAGAAGTTTGGATAAGCTAAAGTTCCGTCGTCTGCAAATTGTTTCCACATCAAACCTTGAGTCCAACCCGCAACATACATTGGGATCACCCAAAATAATATACCAAAAGTACCAATCCAGAAATGCGCATTTGCCATTTTCACAGAAGCCAATTTGGTGTTGAATATTCTAGGAATGATATAGTAGATGATACCAAAAGCCATGAAACCATTCCATCCTAACGTACCAACGTGTACGTGAGCCGGAACCCAGTCTGTAAAGTGTCCGATTTTGTTCAAGGTTTTGGTTGCCAACATTGGCCCTTCAAAGGTAGCCATACCATAACAAGTAAGCGCTACAACGAAAAATTTCAAGATTGGATTTTCACGAACTTTATCCCAAGATCCTCTCAAGGTCAACAAACCATTCAACATACCACCCCAAGATGGTGCAATCAACATTACCGAGAAACCTGTTCCTAATGCTTGTGCCCAACCTGGTAATGAGGTATACAATAAATGGTGAGGTCCTGCCCAGATATAAACAAAGATCAACGACCAGAAGTGGATTATCGATAATTTGTACGAGAATACTGGTCTATTTGCCGCTTTTGGCACGAAATAGTACATCAACCCTAATACTGGTGTTGTCAAGAAAAATGCCACTGCATTGTGCCCGTACCACCATTGTACCAAAGCATCTTGTACCCCAGAATAGATTGAGTATGATTTTGGTGCAGTTAAACTAAAATGTACCGGCAATTCTAAGTTATTGAAAACGTGAAGCATGGTAATCCCTGCCCAAGTCCCGATAAAGAACCAAATTGCTACATACAGATGCCTTACTCTACGTCTTGCGATCGTCAAGAACATTTGTACTCCAAACAACACCCACACCAATGCGATGAGAATGTCTATTGGCCACTCATGCTCAGCGTACTCCTTAGATGTGTTGTACCCCAAAATAAAAGTTACAAATGAAGCCACAATGAATAATTGCCATCCCCAGAAAACAATCCAGCTCATTACATCGCTGTACATTCTGGTTTTTAATAGTCTTTGCAATGAGTAGTATGCTCCCGAGAAAAAACTATTCCCGACAAAAGCAAAAATTGCAAAAGTTGTATGGATCATACGAAGACGTCCATACCCAAGCGTACCTTGTGAATTGACTAAACCTTGTATAGTTCCTCCAAACCCTTTTACAGACCCATCATCTGTACCAAAAATAACTTCTGGTAAGGTAGGGAAGAATAACAAAGTCGCCACCAACACCCCAAAGAAAAATGCCAATACACTCCAAAAAAGTGTAGCATAAATGAAATACTTTACGATTTTATTATCGTAACTAAATGTCTGCATCTGCATTACGTGTCAATTTTATTATCGTTAACTTTTTTATCTTCTTTTAACATTCGAACCGCGGGGGATTCATCTTCGTCAAATTGTCCTTTTTTATACCCAAGAAAGAACAAGCCCAAGAACAGCGCTCCAAGGCACAGACTCATTACTATTGTCAATATTACAACCCCCATAATTTGTACAAAATTACAAAGCCAAAAATAGATTTTACAATGATTTTCTTCATCCGTGTAGAATATATATTAATTTATATTCATTCTAAATATTTAAGTTGTAAATCTAGCAAAAAATCTTGTACCAAAGGTAGCAAATAATATGACAGAGAAAGAACTTAGCGGCATCAAAATTGCAGCGACAACTGGCTGTAAATATCCACTTACCGCAAAAGACAAGCCCACCAAGTTGTAGATAAAAGAAATTATAAAGGCGCCAATTACCAAACGCATCGCGATTTTCGACAGCTTCAAGAACCAAGGCAAACGTTCGAACTCTTTGGCGTCCAAAATTCCATCGCACGAGGGCGAAAAACTGTTCATGCTCTCGGTAATGGTAATGCCGACGTTCGCTTGCGCCAAAGCTCCAGCATCGTTCAGTCCGTCACCAATCATCAGCACTTTTTTACCTTTTTCTTGTAAATTTTTGATGTAATTGAGCTTATCATTCGGGGTCTGATTGAAATTGAATTTGGTGTTTGCCGGAAAAATTTTTCCTAAAAAATCTTGCTCAGCATCGTTATCGCCAGAGAGTACATGCAAATCGAATTTGGATAATTGATCGATGAGTTGTTCTAAGTTTTGACGGTATTTATTTTTGAATACATAGCGTCCCAAAATCACCTCATCCACCTTGATATACACCACGGTCTGATTCACAACAACCGCTTCATCGGCGCCAACAAATCCTTTGGAACCAATCAAATATTTTTTACCGTTCACAACTCCTTCTTGTCCTTTGCCCAAAACTTGTACGTAATCTTGTACTCTCAGATTAGAATCTACCTCGATTTTGTTGTAAAGCGAACGGCTCAACGGGTGATTCGAGTTGCGAAGAACGGCTTTTATCGCGCGTAAATCTTCGGTCGGAATGGCGTTTCCTTCATATTCGATTTGATCTGATTCGCTCTCGGTAATGGTTCCCGTTTTATCGAACACCACATCGGTAATGTCTGATAAATTTTCTATCGTTGTGGTATTTTTGATATAAAAATTATGGTTGCCAAAAACGCGCATCATATTCCCCAATGTAAATGGCGAAGACAATCCTAAAGCACACGGACAAGCAATGATGAGAATCGAGGTCACCACTTGCATTATCATCGACGGATTGTGAAAATACCAAAACACCGAAGACACTAAGCATAAAGTAAGAATGACATAGGTAAAATATTTTGCAACGTAATTGGTCAATACGTTGAGTTCTGAAGAGTTTTTCTTAAACGCATCGTTGTTCCAAAGCTGAGTAAGGTAACTTTGATTGATGTCTGAAATAATTTCCAATTCGACCGCTGGCCCAGAAATCCGTCCGCCTGCAAATATTTTATCGCCTTGTTTTTTCGAAATCAAACGCGATTCTCCCGTCACGAAACTATTGTCAACCATCGCTTCATCCTTCATCAAAATTGCATCTGCGGGCACAATTTCTTCGTTCCGTACAAGAATTCGATCACCTTTTTGCAGATCGGACAATAATATAGGAACTTCTTGCCCCTCGATCAACTTGGCAACAGCAATCGGATAAAACGATTTATAATCTCGGTCGAAAGATAAAGAATTGAAGGTCTGTTGCTGAAACCATTTGCCTGTGAGCATCAGGAACAACAAACTCGCCAACGAATCGAAATATCCCGGACTGACATCGAACGTGATGTCATAAGTGCTTTTGAAAAAAATAACAATTATTCCCAACGCAATCGGCACATCGAGGTTTACAATTCCGTTTTTCAAACCTTGCCAAGCCGATTTGTAATAATCTGTAGCCGAATACAGGAAAACAGGCAAAGCCAAAAAGAACATCGTCCATCGCAAGAAATGCTTGTTCTCTTCTAGCCATTTTTCTTTTACCGTTCCAAAAAACTCTACATACTCTGGAAAAGACAACATCATGATGTTTCCGAAGCAAAACCCCGCAACTACCAATTTTGCCACCAACGAGCGATCCACTTTCTTTTTCTTCTTTTCTACGGTATGAAGGTTGATCGATGGCTTATACCCCAAATCAGTCATCAACCTAGCCAAGTCGCCCAATTTCAGTTCGTCTCTGAAAGTAACTTGCACATTTTTTTCAGAAAAATTCACATGCGACGAAATAATATTAGGATTGATGGTTTCTAAACTCTCCAACAACCAAACACATGAGGTACAATGAATTACCGGAACATGAAACGTGACCACCGTAACTCCATCATCTGAGAAATCGACGACTTTATCAAAAATTTCTTTGGTATTGAGAAACTCAAATTGATGCGTATTTTTCTTATCGGGGCGAACGCCAGCATTACGATTGAGTTCATAGAAATCTTTAAGATCATTGAGGTTCAATATCTCATAAACAGTTTTACAACCTTGGCAGCAAAATTCCTTTTCATCAAAAGAAATTCGTTCCTCTTCTATCTGCTGCCCACAATGGAAACATTGCTCTGCCATAGTTTTACAAAATTACTTTCCATTCACAAGAATATCTTGTATCTTTGCATGACTTAAGTCATTAATCAAACATTTATATGTCAGAATTTAGCGAAAACCTTGACACCATCAAATACTTATTTGAAAACCCTGAAAAGTTAGGGATTTTTTCTAAAGAAGAATTAATCGAATTCAATACAGAAAGAAAAATTCTCTCCCTAAAAAAAGGAGATGAAATCATACAAGAAGGTGCAACCCCAAAAGGGATTTATTGCATGATAAAAGGGACAGCAAAATTATTTAAAGTTGGGTTTAATGGTAAGGAGCAAATCTTGCGATTTGTAAACGAAGGCGACATCATTGGGTATCGTTCTATTTTGAGCGGCGAACTCTACGGCGCATCGGCAACGGCAATGGGAAATTGTGAAATCTATTATGTACCCGAAAAATTCTTCATCAAAATCTTACAACACAATCCGAATTTAGCTTTCAATATCTTGCAACGTATTGCAAAAGATTTGGGCGAATATGCCCGCACCATCACCTATTTGGCTCAAAAAACCGTTCGCGAACGTTTGGCAGAAGTCTTGCTGCTGTTAGAAGCCAAATTGGGAACAGACAAAGACGGATTCATCAATATTTCGCTCACTCGCGAAGAAACAGCAAACCTCATCGGAACGGCTACAGAATCGGCAATTCGATTGATTTCGGAATACAAACAAGATCAGCTGATTGAGGTTGAGGGTAGAAAAATAAAAATTCTAGAGCATAAAAAATTGACCAAACTTGGACATGTAATCATGTAAGCGAATCAATTTTCAAGATATAAAAAAAAGGAATCGTTCGATTCCTTTTTTTGTGTTTTATGATTAAAATTTCTTCCTACAAAGAATTTCAAGTCAACGCTAATCATTTTACTCTTCTTCTGTTTCTTCTTCGTAATAATGAAACAAAAAGTTGTTGTATGGAAACCGCTGAATATGAATCTTTTTCACTTCTTCGTACACCGCTTTTCTTAATTCTTCCAAATTATCTCTTTCGGTGGCAGAGATAAACAGGGTTGGGTGTGGCGTTTTTGCCATCCAAGTTCGCTTCCAATCATCAAGTGAATAATTTCTGAAAGTTTTCTCTGTCAAATCATCCTCATCTTGTTTGATATAAGAAAAATTATCGATTTTGTTGAACACCATTACGGTAGGCTTTTCTTTGGCGTCGATCTCGGTAAGAATCTGATTTACCGAATTCACATGATCCTCAAAACTCGGGTGCGAAATATCGACAACATGAATGAGCAAATCTGCCTCGCGCACCTCGTCTAGGGTCGATTTGAAAGATTCTACCAATTGGGTTGGCAATTTTCTAATGAATCCAACCGTGTCGGTCAACAAAAAAGGCAAATTCCCGATAACAACTTTACGAACGGTGGTGTCTAAAGTTGCAAAAAGTTTGTTTTCTGCAAACACATCAGATTTGCTCAAAACGTTCATCAACGTCGATTTTCCAACATTGGTATAGCCCACCAAAGCCACGCGCACCATTGCCCCACGGTTGGTTCTTTGAGTTGCCATTTGCTTGTCTATGGATTTTAGTTTTTCTTTGAGCAAAGTAATCCGATCGCGAATGATTCGTCGGTCGGTTTCTATTTCGGTTTCACCCGGACCACGCATACCAATCCCACCTCGCTGTCTCTCCAAGTGCGTCCACATACGGGTGAGTCGAGGCAAAAGATATTGATACTGAGCCAACTCCACTTGGGTGCGTGCGTAAGAGGTTTGCGCTCGTTGCGCGAAAATGTCCAAAATCAATTGGGTGCGATCGATAATTTTTCGGTTCACCACTTTTTCTATATTCTTCAGTTGCGAAGGCGTAAGCTCATCGTCGAATATGACCGTATCGATGTTGTTTTCTTCTACATAATTGGTAATTTCTTCCAGTTTTCCGCTCCCTACAAAGAATTTAGAGTCTGGTCGATCTAATTTCTGCGTAAAGCGTTGCATCACTTCTGCTCCAGCTGTATAAGCCAAAAACTGAAGTTCATCCATGTATTCTGACAGCTTTTCTTCTGTTTGGTCGCGCGTTATCAATCCTACCAAAACTACTCTTTCGTATTGAGCTTCTTTTTTCTCTAACATGTATTTCTATAAGCTTTGTTGTGCAATTATACGGATTACAGCCGATTTTTCTATGCTTTGTTTGACAAACAAAAACCTCTTTTGTCTTGGCATAAAAGGTTGTTCTGTTCTTATATTATCAAATTTAATACCTTTCTGAAACTGAATCCGTTGTCGAAAATGGGGATGAATTCCCAAAATCCACTCGTCTATTTTTGTTTGATGATTGTTATTCTTTTTTCTAATTTCGGTCGAATGCGTTGCTGTTTTCTTGCCCATTGGGTAAGCGTAAAAAAATCTTCTACAGACTGCTGATCATGGGCAGAGATCAAAACATTTTCATAGCGTTGCAATTGCTTAAAATTATATTCGTTCAGCACCAAACGCAGGATTTGATCATCTTGTAAATTCGGAAAAACAATTATATGATCTTTCGCATTGTATTGGTAAGAAAAGCCTGAAACCTGCATAATTTTTGGTTTTTCTAACAAGAAATTCTTTAAAATAAAATCTTTCAAGTCACCAACTTTTATCGAAACCATTACTATTTTGTTGCCAAATGGGAGAAGCGTTCTCGCCGATTTCAGGGTAAAATCGCCATGAGGGACAGCATTTCTTATTCCGTTGGCATCTATCATTGCAGCATCGGCATCGTAATAAAATCGCATTGCATCGGTGATAAGATTTCCTGCCAATGATTCTCCTTTCAGACCAGATTGTACATCCAAATCGACGAGCAAATCGGCAACTTTCTCGTTGAGTTGGCGGTCTATAAAATCTTTTTCTTGCTGTTCGCGAATCGCCAATTTAGGGTCTTTTTTCACCTCTTGGTTCAAAGGAATTAACTGAATTGAAGGAAGTGAGTTTTTGGATAAAAGAATTTTGGCAACCGCACTCATATTGCCAGAAGGCGCAACGATAGGAGTTTTTCCGACAAAATTGATTTGCGAATTATACTCGTTGAGCTCCTCGGTAAGCACCAAATCGATTTGTGGGAACTGCTCTACCAAACGAATATTTTTTTCTAAATCCATCTGAGAAATCACCACAATTTTATCGATCGCAACCGACGAAAGAAGAGACAAAACTCGTTGCACCGAAAGAAAAATATCGTCTTGGCGAACGCGAGGGTCCTGAATTGTGGTTTGCATCTGATCGGTAAGACCAAGAAACAACAGAGTTTGATTCTCTATTTTTCGCAACAAATAAGTTGGCAAATGCAAGAAAGAATTGTTGTTGTCGTCTACCAAATTGGTGGTGAAAAACGAACCCGTAAATTGTGGAATCAATTGCTGTAAATGTTCTATTCCATAGTCGAATTCATGCTGACCAAAGTTGAGTATATCGACCGGAATTTGGTTAAAAACTCCTGGCATATTTTTACCTTTCAGCATTCCACCGTACAAAACACCGCCCACAAAATCACCCCCATGAATTGTAAGCGTAGACGGATTTTCTTTTTTACATTCGTCTACCACCGTTTTTAGCCGAGCGAAACCGCCTCTTCCGCCAGGCACATCGTCTAGTTCGTACAATTGATGAGCATCTGTAAAATAAAGCAATTGCACAGACTGTGCACTGAGAAAAGAACCGAGCAAGATAAAAATCAACCTAAGCATGGTCGTGAAAAAGTTTGGTTTTCGAGCATTAAAGGTAATAAAAGAAGTTTTGTTTAGACACTGCCCAACAAACTTTTTGACGAAAAGAAAATCAACCGAAAAATGAACAACGATGTATTTCTATGAGCTTATTTATTCCGTTCTGTTGTTTGCCTCTTCAATCATTTTCAAACTGCGTTGCAAGATGGGATCTTTTCCTTTTGCAATGTCGTCTGTGGTCGGTAAAATTTCGATTTCAGGAAATTTTCCTCTTCCTTTTACGCCTTCGGTTTTATAATTAGGTTTAATGGTGAGATGCCCAATCCTCAAATCCAGTTTAGAATTTGGCAATTTATAGGTAGGCATAATTCCGGCAACCGTCCCGTCGTAATTTCCGCCAGATTCTTCTCCTATAAAAACAGCTTGCGTATATTGGTCGAGCATGGTAATCAACAACGATGTAGCAGAAAAAGAACCGCCATTTATCAACACATAAAGCTGGTCTTGGTACTGATAATCCTTTACGGCATAAGGTTTAGCCGAGAACATTTTATAATAATAGTCGCCCTCTTTGTTTTTCTTGGTTTTGAAAAAACTATACACCGATTGGCTCATCCAAAAAGGAAATCCGATAATTTTTCCAGCCCACGTTTTCGACTGAGGGTAAGCCAAAGCCAACGAAGTCTTCGAAACAACTTTTGCTGGCTGCGTAAAGGCAATTGCTGGCTGATAAAGGTAGGCAAACAATTCTCGAGCGCTATGGGCATATCCGCCACCATTGTTGCGCAAATCCAACACCAAATGTTTCACATCGTGTTCGGCAATTGTTCTGAAAACCTCTGCAAAGGCTTTTGCTGGCACGCCTTTGGTAAAATTTCTCACTTTCAACACCGCAGTTGTGCTGTCTTGTGTAGGAAAAGACAGTTCTATGGTATAAGTTTTCGATTGCTCATCGTAGCCAAAATTTCTATTTTTTATTCGATTTTGTTTTCGTTCTATTTTGGTTAACTTTGGTTTCGCTACCGAATCTTTTTTCAGTTCTTTTGCTTTTGTCTTTTCTTCTATTTTTTTTCTGAAAACGGTTTTAGTAAAGACAGAATCTGCCGTTTCGAATTGCAAAACAATTGAATCTTGTATACCGTGTTCTAAGGAAAAAAAATAGCTAAACTGTCGCGACAACTGATTGGCAACAAAGGTTTTGTTGTAGCCGTCAGAAAATTCTATTTTTGCGTATTTCTGATAAATTTCGGATACAGGCTGATGATTGACATGCGTGATTTTGCCACCAATTGGTAAACTTTTGTTGACTGATGAATTGCCGATGAGCAATAAATAATTGGGTGTAAAATGAAATTTCAACTGACTGAAGGGTCCCATGGTTTTGAGCAATTCTTTTTGCCTAGCTTTTTCTATTTTCGGACTAGGCGCAACAAGCGACGTATGGACTGTTTTTAAATATTTTTAAGTAATCATAAACAATCATTATATTGTTATTCAATATTTTACATACCAACAAGTATTACTACATCTCTTTAAATAACACTCATTTTAGTCCATGATTTTACAAACACGGACTAAAAGATATTGTTAAATTTACTCATCTCATTTGCTTTAATCTCAGTTGCAATATCAATATATGGCTTCATTGCTTTATAATCACTATGACCAGTCCACTTCATTATTACTTGTGGTGGTATTCCTAGTGCAAGTGCATTACAGATAAATGTTCTTCGTCCTGCATGGGTTCCTAGTAATGCATATTTCGGATAAACTTCATCAATTCTTTTTTTTCCTATATAATAAGTTTCCCTTATTATTTCATTAATCCCAGCTAACTTTGCCAATTCCTTTAAATGGTCATTCATTGTTTGATTCCTTATTACAGGTAAGGCTTTATTTGAATCAAAGGTTTGATTAGCATATTTCTCCAATATCGACCTACTATGTTTATTCAATTCAATTATTAAAGAATCAGCCGTCTTTAAAGTAGTAATTTCAATGTGGCTTTCTTTAACATCTGTTTTTTTTAAGTTTTCAACATCAGAGTATCTCAAACCTGTATAGCATTGAAAAAGAAAAACATCTCTTACTTTTTCTAAATGTTTTTTATCACTTGGAATTATATAGTCTCTGAGCTGAATAAGTTCATTACTACTCAAGAATATAATTTTCTTTTTGTATTGGGTTAATTTGGGTTGGAAAAATTTAAAATCCTCTATTTTCAGATATTCCTTTTTATAAGACCATTTTAAAAAAATCTTGAACAATGCTATTGTTTTTACAATGGTCGTATTTTTGTGTTTTATGCCTTGCAAATAAAACACAAAACCATAAAGCGTTTCCTTCGTGCATTCACTAAATTTAAGATTTTGATTAAAATTATATAAATGCGCTTTTAAAGTTTTATATTTTTGATATGTTCTGGAAGACCATTGATTTATTTCTGTTTCTTCATTTAAAAAAAGATCATAAATCTTATAAAAACTCTCCTCAACATTGGCTTTATCTCTTCCTATACATCTATTAAATTGTTGTTTAAAATCCTGAATTTCAGGAATTACATTTTTTGTTTGATAATTATTGAATAGATTTTCACAAGCTTTCTCAAATAGGTTTAGTCTTTTATTTATTTCCGATGCTGGTACTTTTTTAGGACCATGAGTAGTATTAGTTTTACATCTTTGAGTTTCCAAAGACCATTTATCAATTTCAACTCTGTACCCAACACTAAAGGAAACAATTCTCTTATTGTTATTCCACTTTATTCGATAACGTAATTTTGCAGTAGGGTTATCAACCTCTTTATCGAGTAAGAACTGTGCATGGTATTTTATCAGCATTTTATTCCATATTAAATTTGAAGAAACACTATCTCCATGTTATTTATTTTTTAGTATTTCTAAAAGTGTTGTTGTTTGCGCTTGACTCTCTGAAAGATGTTCTTGACAAACCTTTAAACGCTCTGTAAGCTCTTTTTTCAAATCAACCATATCATTATGAGAAATTGTAATATTTCCATTATTCCCATTTATATTGCTTCCAATATTTTTATTATTATTCCCATTATTTGAAACATTTTGAGAATCCTTCAATAACATTTCACCTTCATCTAGTATTAACCAATGAGGATTAGTCTGAGGATAATTAATCAATATATTCTTTATTGCATCTGAATTGATAGGTCTATTTTTCTTCTCTCCCGTGAAATTACTATAAGTTATCCCTATTTTTTTAAAAAAAACCTGTTTACTAACTTCCACAGTTTCAGCCAACAAAAGTATTCTTTCTTTAATATTAGTCAATTTATTCTCCATAAATTTGTTTTATATAGAATTATTTCTCTATATTTGTGATGGTATTTAAACAATGTATAACACAATAACTTAAACAAAGTTAAATAAAAAATGTAATCTTTTATTATGACTGCAAAACATCTTGATTTAAGAACTCCTCTACAACGCGAAAAGGACGAACGAAACAAAAAAATACATCAAGAGTATAAAGAAATTCTTGAAAACCCTCCAGAAAATTTCACAAAATGGGCAATATGGCGTGCAATAGGCGAAAAATACGGATTACAAGCACAGGGCGTTCGGGTGATTATTTCAAAAATGGAACAACATTCAAAATCTGAGAAAGATGGAAAACTATAATAAACCAATATGGCAGTTAACAGTAGGAGAATTTCTAGAGTTATTGAATAAAAATAATTCCAACAACGTCGAACCTCCGAAAACGGAAAAAGAATACGCCTATGGAATTAATGGATTAGCAATGTTATTAGGGTGCTCAAAAAATTACGCATGGAAATTAAAATCATCTGGTTTGTTCGACGAAGCAATTATTCAAAATGGCAGAAAAATTATAATTGACAAAGAGAAAGCATTAGAACTATTTAATAAAAAAAGCTAAAATGAAAAATATAAATCCAAATACAACTTTAGCTGAACTCACAGTTGCCGAATTTATCGAATTGCAAAACTCTATGAATAATAAGGACAAAAAAACATATGTCTATGGAATTAAGGGAATAGCAAAAATATTAGGTTGTTCACGTTCAAAGGCTGCAGAAGTAAAGAAATCAGGAATTTTAGATGATGCGATTTTTCAAAACAGAAATACTATTGTTGTTGACGTTGAAAAAGCATTACAATTATTTGGGAATAAGAAATGAAATATATCGATTTAATAGAACGATTTTGGCAAATTAACACAGAACATCAATTAGGCTGTGCAAGTGTGTCATTGTATTTGTATCTATTAGAACAATATAAAAACAACGATTTCACTGATTTCAGTTTTCCAGACTTGAGGATTAAACAGGATTTAAAAATATCTATGAACACTATCAAGGCTTCTAAAATCAAGTTAAGAAATATTGGACTGATACATTATAAAACATCCAACGGTATCCCTTGCCAATATAAAATCCTTGAAAATCCTTTATGGCACCAAACCCACCTTCCAACGAGTCTTAAAACAAAAGCACCCCCTTTAAAAGTTGATAAAAAACAACCAGCTAAAATTGAACAGTTAGAAACTGTTCCTCAAACAATTCCTTTAAAAAAAGAAAATAACATTCCAGATTTTGCAGAGTTTCTTGCGTACGCCAAAACATTAAATGGATACACAGCTGAACTGGATTCGCTCATCGAAGCTAAGTATGGAAGCTGGATTGAGAACAACTGGAAAACTGGTTACGACAAACCAATTACCAACTGGAAAAGTACAATTAGGAATACTCTTCCTTATTTGAAAAACTCCCTGCCAAATCAAAAAATAGAATTACCAACGATTACACGCCCAAAATCTACCTATAACGAATAACTATGGATAAAAATTATGATGTAAATATTGAAAATATGGTTTTAGGTATGTTAATCACAGATCCAAAAAGCATTGTATATCATTTTACTAAACTAAGTCACAACTTATTTTACGATAAAGACAACCAATTAATTTTTGATGTTATAGACAAAAAATTTAAAGCGAATGAACCAATCGACCTTGTATTGATTTGCCTTGAATTGGAGCGTATTAATAGAAAAGATTTAGATGCTCATGTGATAAATATTACTTCAAGCGTTACATCAAGTGCAAATTTAGAATATTACATAATTGTATTGGTTGAGCTTTATATCAAAAGGGATTTCATTCATCAGTTCAATACACTGATAACATTAGCTAAGGATCCGACTGAAGATATATTTAATTTACGTGACAAAGCAATTTCTACTTTTGAAAATCTTTTTATTGATAAATTCATTGAACAAAATAAATCAATCAATTCATTTCCACAATTAATCAATCTTGTTGAAGATAAGTCAAAGAAAATCGGTAATCAACAACTCCCTGGATTAAGAACTTCACTTGGAATTATAAACAAAGCCATCGGAGGTTGGCAAAACGCAGACTTAACCATCGTTGCAGGAAGACCAGGAATGGGAAAAACTGCATTTATGATTCAGCAAATCGTTGATGTTGCTAAACAAGGTAAAAGCTGTGCCGTTTTTTCTTTAGAAATGAGCTCTGAACAAATTGCAGGGAGAATAGTGAATAATTTCACGGATATTCCTAATTACTCTATTCTAAGAAAAGGCATGAGTGTGGATGAATGGAAAACATTTCATTATTACAAAGACACCTTATCTTCACTCCCAATCCACATTGACGACACACCAGCCATCACCATAAACAATCTTCGATTAAAAGCAAGAATGCTACGTTTGCGCTATCATATCGATATTATTTTTGTAGATTATTTACAGTTAATGTCTGCGGACAGTAAATTCAACAATAGAGAGCAAGAAATATCTACAATTTCACGCTCATTAAAAGCCCTTGCAAAAGAATTAAACATACCTGTAATTGCATTATCTCAACTCTCACGAAAAGTAGAGGAACGTATAGATAAACGCCCTTTGTTATCAGATTTACGTGATTCGGGATCAATTGAACAAGATGCCGATGAAGTTATATTTCTGTATCGTCCAGAGTATTATGGTATAGAATTTTGGGGAGACGAATATAACAATGGTAAAACAAACAATCAGATAGAAATCATTATACAAAAAAACCGACAAGGAGGAATCCTCTCAGAACGCTATGGCGTTGATCTTCCAACTTCTAAATTTTACGAATTATAAACACCAAATTTTAAATATGAATACAATATCGATTTCCTTTCAAAACCTTTCTCCAGAAGAAAATAAACTCTGCAACACCTGTTTGAATATTCTTCAAAATAATATGCAAGATCATGATGAGTTTATCAGGTTTTTAGAACTATTCAATCGCCTGTGCATTGAGACAAATTACAATCCAAACCAACTAAAATTGTTTTAATAAGAGAATAAGTAACAAAGTAAAAGTAAACATAGCAAATGATTTATTTAATTTAATTGACCTAGGAATTTCCTCATTATCAAACGAAGTTCAGATTGGTTTTGCACGTAATGTAAATTTAGACAACGGTTTTGATTTCAATCATATTCAACTGCACGGATGGATTGTGAATAAAAATGCGGATCAACAGTTCATGGGGGTGTTACCTGAATGGATTGCTGGAAAATCAAACTTGAAAAAAGAAAAACGATACAAAAATTTCTTCTACCATATAGAGATTATGGATGACTCTTCAGAAATAAGAGAAGATTACGAAGTGACCATCAAAAAACGCTATGAACGAGCCGTCAAAATGTTTTATAATTTGATAAAAAATAAATCAAATTTTCTGTAATGTAATTAAATCGTATTTTTATCATGAATTTATTAGACCAAAGCCACCTAATGGACATAACAACCACAGAAGTTGAATATGAAGCAAAACTTCATTGGATATCATATGTAATACCAATACTAATGATAAGTATTGGTGCGCTAGGAATACTCCCAGCTATAATATTTCGAGGGTTTTTCCAATTTGTTGCATTTTTCTTAGTTTTTCTATTTTTTAAAGGAATTCTAAAATATTTTCGAAACAAAACCACAAAAATATTTTTAACCGACAAATTGTTGACGTTTCAAACAGGAATATTCAGCAAATACATTTCCGATATATCATTACAAAGGCTTGAAGGTATATCCATTCATCAATCATTGTTGGGAAAAACATTCAATTATGGGACCATTAATGTAAGCACAGGAGAAATAACACACCATTATTTTATCTCCAATCCCTTAGAACTCAGAAGTTTTATTATAGAAAAACATAAACAACAAATATAAAAAAATGAAAAAACTAATTTTAATCGGATTTTTTTATCTTTCTGCATCCAATGTCTTAAATGCGCAGCTCCCCGTTTCATCCATTCAAAACACAGGCAATGAGCTGGTCATTAATGATTCAATCAGCATAAAAAAAGGAGACAATATTAAAGTTTATCTACCTGTCGGGAAAGATTTTATGTTTGTAAAGCCTGTTAAAAAATTTAATACTAAACTATTAGGCTCGGTAGCAAATATAGCTAGTACAGGAGCAACTGCGGTAGGCGTTGGAACTGGAAATCTGAAAGTATTGACAGAATCTATGAAAGTTTACCGAACGGCTTCTGCAGTACAATATGGTGTAGAAGCTTTGGATAAAATACAAGAATTACCAATCTCTAACAATGCTAAAAAAATTGCGGGTAAAGACTTTGAAGTTGTAGATTGGAATTTCAATAATGATGACGGTTATTCTTTGAACACTAAGTTTGAAAACAAAACCTATCAAATTTCTTTACAAGAAGCTTTAATAACTGGAGAGATTAAACTTAATAATGAAATAGTAGAATAGTTTTTACTCATTTCTAAATTTATCATAAAAAGAATAAAGAGGTTGACCTTTTGGGGACTCCTCTTTATCTTTTTAATCCAGGTCTATTTTTGTGTTGCAAATTTTCGAAAGCTTCTTCTATTTTACTAAGCGCTTCTTTTACATTTTCTTTCAAACCTGATTCTATCTCAGAAAGAGTAATTCTACCTCGGTTAATAATATTTTGAAGACGTTCTTTATCATTTTCTAATTGGACTTCTCTTGTGATTTCCACATATTCTGAAGGTTTCATTTTAAGATTCCATTTGTCGTTTTCCAAAATAAAACTTTCAATATGTTTTTTTGCTTGATAATTATAAAGATGTATTTTTTCTACTGCCTTTTCATCATACAATAAATCTAACGCTTTTGGAAGTCCATTGACTGCATTGTTATGAGATTCCATTTCTGCTAAGCGTCCCCAGCCTTGAAAATTAATTTCTTCTTGATAACGAACAAATAAGCCCAATGCTGTAAATATTGCAGGTGCAGAAATAGCGAGTGCTTCTACCTTAAATCCATTTTCTTGAAAGAGTTTGGCTGTTTTCAATGGAATCTGAGGGTTTCTCATTGTCCCCTCGATAATGATATTGTACTTATTCTCAATTGCTTTTTGAATCAAAGCTTCTGTAAAAACATTTGAAAATATTTGAGTTTCCGCTGAAAATAAGTTGGGTAGTTTCTTTAGTTCTGAATAATGTGGGTGAAATTCTCTGTAAATATCTCCATTGACAATAAGAAAATTCTTTGTAGGATTTTTATATATTACAATACTCGCAAGATTACTTTTCCCAGATGCTGGTTGCCCTCCTAATATATATGCAAGTGGTTCCTTTTGTGATTCTAAACCTCGTAAAAGATAATTTTTTTCTTTCTCAAAAATTTCTTCAACTAACGAATTGTTCATTTTCTTGCTTTAATATTTTGCTGTAAAGTCGAACAATTTTATCCATTACTGACAGTTTTAAATATTCATTATTTCCATATAGAATTTTTTCTTCTTCTATATACATATCAATTTCTTGTTCTAATTTTTGAATCTCAAACGAGCTTTCAGTTTTGGATACTTCTTTAATTTTTCGAACCTTCATAGAACCTACTATTTGAAGTGCTGTGTCTAAACTAATTGGATATTCCATAATGATACTATTTTAATACAAATTTACTGATTTTCTAACACAATATCACCTTTTTATTCCCTCATAAATCTGTTCTATTTCTTCCTTAGCTAAATTCATCGGTTCCAGTTTCTCTACTGGAAAAAGCTCGGCATTTTCTGTCTTTCGTTCTAAAACAATATTTATTTTCGATTTAGATTCTTGAAGTAATTGTTTTTCCATTCTATACGTTTCAATGAGTTCTGCTCTTACATTAGGTAAATTCTCTAATTTATCTTCAAGCTCCTTGATTTTGTTTTCGGTAATTTCTGTTTGACTTTTTATTTCTGCAACATTCACTCCTTTTTTAGCTAAATTTTGAACTACTTCATCAACGTTCTTTTGTGCAGCATTAATTTTATTTTGATATAATGGTAATTGATTTTTCCAATATTCGTTATTATTATTTTCTGAATATCCCAAAATACGATTGTAATCTGCTTCAGCTTTTTTAACTTCAAACAAGGCATTATTATACTCTTCAAACTTTCTCAAAACAAAAGCAGAATCAGAATAAAATTTATTCTTTTCACTTTCAATTTTTTTCTTCAACAATTCAATTTCAATATCAGCTCTTGTCGTGGGATCTGTTATAATAGCAGTTTTGAGTTCCTGTGTATCAATATCAGATATATCCAAAACATCAGCTCCTTTTTTCATGGCTTCTAAATATCTTGCCTGTTTAGCTTGAAGCTTTTGTAACATAAACACATCAATACTGTCATTTGTAAGCATAAAATTCATTCGAACATGTTCATGTTGATTTCCTTGTCTCCAGGATCTACCTTCAACCTGCCTCAATGATGTAAAATTATACGGCAACGATAAAAGATAGGTATCCGTTGTTTTCATTTGCAAGTTCATTCCTTCTTGAATCGCTTCGCTTCCAATAATCACTTTTATTTTACCATTGTTAAAATCATTTTGAATTTTAAGTCGGTTTGGTTTAGTGGTTTTCCCTGTAATAATTCCTACTTCTGAATCTTTAAGTCCAATTTCGACCATTAAATATTCCTTTAATTTGGGGAATTCTGAAACGGCTAATTCTGAATATATGATTTGACCACCATCTGGAATGTCTTTTAAATTTTGCTCAATCAACTTCATGGTTTCATGAAGTTTTGGAGAATTTTCAATAAATTCTTTTAATGTTGGCTGTTCACCATCGTAAAATGGGGATAGATAGGGTGAAATGGCAATTAATCGGGCATTTAGAATATGTGTTAATATTGCTCCTTTTTCAGATTCACTAAAATTCTGATTTAACAAGTCATATTGCTCTTTAGTCAAATCATTTTGATCAATTTTATATTCTTTATTTATTTTAGTTGGGCGAACTAGTTCGGGATTATCATCTTCACCTTTTATATCAATAAACTCCGAAAGCAATTGTTGAAATAGCGTATTGTTTTTAAATCTTCTCACATTAGTTTTAAACTTAACATCTCCTTTAGCATCAATCTCCATATCATTGTCCGCCTCCATAAAAGTTTCAAAGAAATTATTGATATTAAAATAGCCCTTTTCT
Source organism: Vaginella massiliensis (assembly GCF_900089075.1). Taxonomy (GTDB): domain Bacteria; phylum Bacteroidota; class Bacteroidia; order Flavobacteriales; family Weeksellaceae; genus Weeksella; species Weeksella massiliensis_A. Next base: position 779,157 of record NZ_LT593746.1, on the reverse strand, counting down.
TCTAATCTGTTATTGGCGATCAAAGATAAAATTGAATAATATTCTAATGGTTTATTTGTAAAAGGAGTTGCAGAAAGTAAAGTTACATTACGTCCGTTTTGCTGTTCTTGAATGTATTGAGCTGCCATCCAAGTATTGATCCCTAATTTAGAGGTTTGTTGATTTTGACTTCTGAAATCAGATGCAAAGCGTCTATCTTCAATTCTTACTTTACCAACGATGTGATTTGCATTGTGAACTTCATCAAACGTTAAATGGTCAAACTTAAAATCTTCCCAGTCGTATATTTTTCCACGCTTCATTTTTCCTTCAATCTCTTTTTCTTTCTGCATTTCAATTTGTTCGTCTCTTGTCGTATTGGTAACACTTTTCATTTCACTTGCAGAAATATAGTTGAATTTATTTGCCAGTCGTTCTGTAATTTCCTTTGAAAATCCAATGTTATTGAATCCTTCGTATGTTACAATTGTAATTTCATTGTCTTTGTTGTCAAACTTTGATAAATCATAATCCTTTCCAAGATTCCCTAAAACGTTTACTTTGGCATTAGGTATGGTTTCAAAAATGGTATCAACCCATTGTTTTAATATACTTTCGTTTGGAACAACTATTAATGGACGTTTGGCATTATTTCTTTCCATGGCTTCATGCATGGATAATATTCCCGATAATGTTTTACCAAAACCTACTTCATGCGCCAATAAACCTACTCCTTTGGTGGTATTTCTACCTATTCCTGCTTTTTGGACTTCTGTTAATTTAAGCTCGCGACCTTTGAAGTTTAAATGTATTTTCGAAAATAAAGGGAATTTTGAATAGTCCGGCACATGGATATTATTATAATTTTGATTGAATTCTTTTGTGAATCTATGTTTCAAATCTTCATCCAATTCTTCATTTATAAATTTAGAAAACAAATCGTTTGCTGCTTCTTTTCTTCTCTCCCGAATCAAGGCATTTCTCTCTTTGTCACTACCAGTGACCGTTTCATTATCTACAAAGCTTCTAACCTCCCACGATGATGATCCTTGAAAAGCTTCGTATGGCAAAGTGTCGACAAAATCCTTAAATTTATCTGCAAGGGTATAATCCACAACCACCGTTTCCATTTTTTTAGTAGAAAAGTTATACCTTGATTTCTCAGTTGTTCCCAAATCAAATTTGTGAATGAATTCATGATTGGGCGAAATGATAATTTCTCCTAACTTTTTGGGCGTTGGTAAAACACTTTCCAATAATTGTTTTTGTTTAATGTATTGTGCCGAGTTTTTATCTTCAAAATCATTTTCTAATTGCTGCAGTTTTTTATAAATATTTCCTTCAGCATAATAGAAATCATGAAACCACACCCCATTCATATAATTGGCGTGTTCAGCATGCAATTCATGATTATTTATAGTACCATCGTAGTTGGTGTCTATAAAAGCTTTTAATTCTTTATCTGATAAGTTTGAATTGTTTTGTTCATTGAAATTGACAATTTCATCCTCTTTTTCAAATTGATATTTCAGTATTTTTTTTGAAATATTAGGTGTTTTTTGAAGCGTATATTCAGCGTTGTTTTTGGATGAGTTATTTACAATCCTTTCAGCTCGGATTTTAATTTTCTCAATTTGCTGAACCGATAATTGATTTTCACTCAGTTGTGTCTGATACGTTTCAAATTTGGTAAGTTCTGATTTTGTCGCAGGAGATTTGAATTTTATACTTTCTAAAGCTTCAATTGCAGATGCAATTACTTCTTGAACATCATCGTTATTTTCCGTTGTAAGTATAGGTTTAATGTCTTCTGCTTCATCATTTGGCTTTATTGGTTGTAATTGATTATTTGAAACAATATGTGCCTGTTCAAACATATTCGTTTGAATTCCATCGTGTCTTTTTTTATTCAATTGTTCTATTGTAGCTAAGGCATCATCCAAACTTCCATGTACATATTTTTCTAATCTGCCAAAGCGGTTTGTTTTTTCACGAATTTCACCCAAAACATTTTGAGGGTTTTTAATGAAATAGTCTGAAATGTTATGTTCTTTTGATTGGATTGATTTTCTTAAAATAATAATATCCGTACCAATCTGAGTTCCTGCAAATGCACCAGAGGGAAGTCTGAATCCTGTTTCTATTTCTGCACCTTCTAATTTTTTTTGTCTATTCAACCAACTCGAAGGTAGAACCATGGCAAGTGTGCCATTTTCAATCAATACATCCAAACTTCGTTTGACGAAGTAATCTTCATACTTTGCAATCTTTGGCTCTTCTCCCAATCCTTTATAAAGTCCTCGGTGTTTACCATACGGAGGATTCCCAAGAATTAAATCATAGGTTTGATTTTGTTCCTTTTTAAAACCGTTTTCATCAATAAATTCAGTTTCAAATGAACGTACATTAATTTCTGTTTGTGGATGAAATATTTTAGCAATTTTAGCTGTTGTTTCATTAATTTCAAATGCTGTTGCAAAGGATTGAATATTTAGGTCTTTTAATAGGTTTAAAAAGTTTCCAGTTCCAACGCTAGGTTCTAAAACTTTTAGTGGTTTATTGTTCTCAAAATTATTTTTGATTAAGTTTTTTACTGCATCTACGATTGGCAGATCGGTATAATATTCATCCAAGATTCCTCTACCTTCTTTTGCTATACCGCCACTTTTAAATTGATTTGCAATATTTTTTAAGTCATCTGTAATTTGAATATTATCTTTTAAAAGAATTTTCATATCGTCCGAAACAATACAAGCTGCAGACACTACTTCGCTGACTTCATCATTTGATAATTTTTTGTCCTTATATTTTAAGATGAGTTCATCAAGCTCTGGAATGTTGGTTGAATTGTTTAATATTCTCCCCAAGGGTTTTTCGATTCCAACATCTTTTTGTTGTGAATGGTCAATGGATCCTCCTCTTGATTCAGCGATTCTCCTGTCTTCATTTTCTGTTCGGATAGGTCCATCTCCAACATTTTTGCTGTCCACATTTTGTCTTCCAGTGTAATGTTCTTCTTGTTGGGATTCGCTCTTTTTGTCAAGCTCTCTATTGTCCTGTTTAGATGTTCTACCTTCCACTGACTTAACATCGGAAATTCTTGTGGATTCAATTTTATGGTCATACTTTACTTCGTTTTGATTAATATTTATTTTTTCAGTCTTAATTTTTGATTTCAAATAATCGTTCAAGTCATTATTGCCATTTTCGGATATATTGTAAAATGGACGAATATCTTTGATGTTTTTAACAGAAAACTCCTTCAGTATTTTTTGAGTAGCTAAGCTCCCTGCATTATCCCCATCCAAGCACAAAAATATTTTACCGTCAAAATTCTTATATAAATCCAAAAAACGATCAGTATTCGTGATGGAATTCAACGATATTAAAGTACGATTATTTTTGTTGTTATTCAATTTTTGCAGTTGAAGAAATGATAATAAATCGGTCATACCTTCAAATAAAACAATTTCATTTTTAGAGCCTTTAATTTCAGAAAGGTCAGTTTTACCAATTTTAATTTTAGCTAAAGGGTTTCTGACTTCGAAACCGCCAGAATAATTTTCTAAACCAATTCCAAAGAACTTTCTTCCGTTGTTAGAATAATGAATTTGCTTGGTATTTTCTTGCAATACAGCTGTTGAAATACCTCGTTCATTGAAATAAGCTAACAGTTTTTCATTATTCGGTTTTCCTGTATACTGAATTTTAATTTCAGAATAATTATTATTTTCTCTTAATTTGAAATCTTTTTTTCTTTCTGCAATTAATGAAAGATTATTTCCATCAAAGTTTTTTAAAAAATCAATTGCTTCTTTCCATGATTTATTTTCAAAGGTCATTACTGCTTTCAAAATCTTACCTCCTTCATTATTTTGAAAATCAAAAAATCCTCTGTCATTAACTGCGTATTTATTATGATTGTCCTTAAAAAATAAATCTCTTCCTTTTTTCGTTTCAAATTTTACTTTCCCTTTTTCTTCGAGATATAGGAAGTAATCTAACACAGAAACACTTTTTGAAATTTCTTCAATTTCTTCTTTAGTGTATAAATGGTCCATTTTTATTTTACTTTTTTTGCGTAATCGTTATATTCAAAAAATTCTTTAGCTTCATCATCCCATTTATTTCTTGGGATTATTTGAAGTGTTACAAACACATCAGTATTTTTATTATATGTATCAATTCTTTCCAATCTGCCTTTATAATCTTTTTCAACGTGTTTGTACAACGAATAAGGTAAAATAGTGTCGGTTTCGTAGATGTAAAAACGAGAATACAAATCGGGAGAATTTATCTCAAACCGCTTATATTTCTTTTTAAAAAGTATGGTATCAGGTAAAGGTCTTCGATGTTGGTAGTTAGGTATTTTTTCGTTTGTATAAATCGCCCCATTTTTTTTATCAAAAACCGAATAAGCTTTACCAGCCAATAAATCAGGAATTAAAGCTTCTCCACTATTGGTATTTATTTGGTAGTAAGTGGTATCTAAAATATAATTACTCTCAATATTGATAGAAGGAAAACTAATGTCTGGAATCAATTCTAGAATGGAATCATTCGAATAATTTATTCTTGAAACATAGTATGTTTGCATTGCTTCCAACCCTTTTGAAGCGTTAAAATAGACATTTGAAATCATGTCTATCCCTCCCTTTTCAGATTTTATTTTGTTGTCACAAGAAATTAATGCAGAAAGAAAAAAAAGTGTTATAATTAGTTTTTTCATTTTTTGTTTGATTGATTAAAAAAACGGCCACTCTTGAGGAGTGTCGTTTATGAGTTTAGATGCCTCTTGAAGCACTTTGTTGTCTAACATTGGCTTTTTCTTGATTACTCTCGTCTAACCCTTGAATTGGTTTGTTTGTGTTTATTCTATTCATTTCACGATCATATAAGTTGAGAGTTTTATATTGAGGATTCAGAAAAGCTTTACCATCGATTACATTATCATCCGTTTTAATTTTCACATTGACAATGTTTCCTTTTTCAAGAGATTTGATTGCATCATTTTTCCATTCGGGTTTATCAAAAACTAAATTTGAATTTTCTACAATCTTTTTTGCATCGACTCCATAGTTTTGGTAAAAGGTTTGGTAATTGTAATTTCCTGTTTTATTTTTTTCATTCTTTAAATCTAACTTCACAAAAGCATCTTCTTTGATGTCAGTTTTTGGATTTGTAAACTCAATTTTTACAGATCTTCCTTCCAAAAGATTTACAGCTTCTTTTGCTGTAAAAGTATTTTCTTTAGTTACTTTGAAATTCTGTGAGATGTTTTCCCCTTTTTGATTTTCTAGATTCGCATTGTAAGAATTAAAAAAAATTCCCCCTTGTTCTGTTTTGTTGAAATTCAGTGTAAATTCTACCTTATTCCAAGGAAGAGCTTTGTCTGATTGCGTTTTAATTTCAAATTTTTGTTCTGGAGAATCGATTCCAGCTTTTAAATCTTTGTGAAGTTTTTCATCTTCTCCAAATCCTAAGTATTTTAATTGTTTTTTTAAATAGTCTAATTGGTCAAATTCTTTGTTTGTCTCCATAATATTTGATTTTTGTTGTTCTTTTTCAATTATTTTTTTTACTTCTACTTTATTAAACTGATCGATGGCTTTATTGAATGCATAAGTTTTTTCTTTATCCGATGAAATTTCTTGTACTATCCTATGAATGTTTTCTTCAGGTGTCAAATAAGGTTTATCCCAATTTATTAAATCGTATGTTTCTGGTTGAACAGGGTTAATTGCAAAGTCTATATGTTCTGTAATTTCAGCTTTTTTGCTGAACTCTAACATATTTTTCAATTCTTCAAATTGTCTATCCTTTTTTAATTCGCCTATAACTTTTACAAAGTCTTCTATTTGGAGTTTATCTTCTCTTGGATAAAGTTCGTAGGTGTTTTCGTTGACTATTTGTTCCAAAGTATCGAAAAAAACAGACGGAAAATTCCTTGCCCCGATTACTGCTTTCAACTTTTCATAATCCTTTAATTCTGTAGTATTTGAAGAATTGAATTTTGAATTATTAAAAGCTTCTAGTTTTGCTCTTGCATAATAATCAATTATCGTTAAATCAATTCTCGATTTAGATAGTTGTTGAAATCGATATTTCATCTCTTTTTCAACCTGCCTTTTTTCTTTTTGTTCTTCATCCATATTCTTTGTTTTGAAGTTTAAAACAAAAATGATAAAGGAATTTGTCAAAAAAAAGGTAACACCTTGTACTAAAGCTAAATAAGACTAATTTGGATTGAAAACTACATTTGTTTTTTTAGCGTCATTCAGAATGAACTTTTTAATAGAGTTAAACAACGCTGTGCTGAAATGGCGGAACAGAATTTTTTGCACTGTGTTGTGATAAAAGTGCGGATTTTAAAAAGAAATGAAACAATCCAGCTGCAAGAAATTAAATGAATTGTGGCGATTGTGGAATGTTTTTTTAAAATTGGCAGAAATTGTTTCGGTTATAAGTTGTAAATAAACAGACTGGCCCGATTAGGTTGGCTAGTCTGTTTTAGTTTATGCAGTAGCTAATTTATCCTGTGTGTATTGTACTACATCTTTTATGACGAGTTTTTGAATGGCTGAAACGATTAGTTCCATTGCCTTATAATCGGGTTGATTGTTTTTGGTTGGTAATAAGACTTTTTGAGATTCAATAATAGAAACGCTAAAACTTGAACCGTATGTAGCCTAAACCATATTGGCGAAATGGCGGTAATTGAAAGTTTATGTTTTCAAATCCGCCACTATCGCTAATAAATGGAATGTTGGTTAAAATATTTAGGATTATCTCCCTCTTCTTCGGTTTTGGTTTTCCTCTAGTTTAAGCTCTTCTTCTCTTTCTTGATTTGCATCTTGATACATATCTGGATCATTTACATTTAGACGTACATCATTTTTATTCTCTTTTTCTCGCTGTTTTTGTGGTCTTGATATACTGTTGATGCTATTAATTTCATTAGAGACAATATTCTTGTCGACAGCAATCTCTTTTGCAATCTCTGGAAATTTATCAATTTTATCTTGCAGAAAAGATTGAAGTTTTTGTAACTCGATTTTGTATCTATTAGATTCTAAATCGCTATTTTTTTCAACAACAAACTCCGTTATTTCTTTGATATGCTTAATCATATCAAGTTCTAGAATTTGTTTAGTTTTTTCATCATAAATAAATGCTTTTTGTTCGAAATTTAACTTTTCATCTTCGGATGAAATATTTTTAATTTCAGCATATTCAATGTTATTTTTACTGTTCTCCAACACCTCTTTCATTGTTTTATCACGTTCAAACAGATTAACGTTTAATTTGGTATTATTTTCGGTTAGTTGAAATGTGATTCTTTTTTTTTCATTATCTGCCACAATTATTCCTCCATTTAAAAAATCTTGAACATCATTAGCAGTCAATTTTTTTGAAAATGAATTATCGTCATTGATAATTCCGTATTTTTTCAATTCTTCTGTAGGTAATTCTGTTTTATTCATAATTCATTGCTATTAAGTTATTTACTTTGATTATATCATTTAAAAATTTAACTGGATTAATAAATCTACCCCACTCTTTGACAGAAAAATGTAAATGCGGCGCAGTTGATCCCCCTGAATTCCCACTTAAACCAATAACATAACCTGCTTTAACGATTTCTCCTTTTTTATAATAAGATTCATGTAGATGTAAATATGAAGTTTCAAATCTATCAAAATGATTTATTTTTATATAGTGTCCTCCTCCTTTTGAATCCCACCCTGATTCAACGACAACACCATCAAGAACAGAAAGAACATCTTCATAATTCGCTCTAATATCTATTCCATTATGCATTTTCATTACACCACTTATTGGATGTTTTCTAACCCCGAAAGGAGATGTAATGTGTATTTTGTTTTTTATTGGCATAAATATTTTTGAAATTGGTTCGTCTATAAAATTGTAGATAGTGTAATTAGGCTTTGTTTCTTTTTCTATGGAGTTCGCAAAAAGAATATTTCTACGACTATTTTCCATTAATGAATCCTTTATTTGATTATAGTATGCTTTTTCATTTTTGATTTCTTTAATCAAGATCTTTAATGAATCAATTTCATTTTTCAAATCTGATTTTGAGGTAATCTTGAATGTTTTTTTTACTTTATTTGCCTTCGAGTCTAGCTTATTTTGTTCTTCTATATTTTCATTTATACTTGTGGTAGTTTTTTCTTCAACCTTAATTGTTTTCCGTATGGTATTAAATTGAGCAAAAGAAAAAATACCTGTAAGAATAAAAAGTATGCTATAAAACTTTTTCATTGTTTTTTGATTTTTTTTTGTTTACTTTTACAACCATTTCTATTTCTCGATTAATCTTTCTGAAATTAGTCATAAGTATATCTTCTTTTCTATCAACCCCATTTCTGTCAATAAACGAGTAATATTTTGGCATTTGTACATAATTATCCTCTTCTTTTTTGATTGCTTTCATGTCTAAATCAATTCGACCATTTATTGCTGAAGTTTTATATTCTTCAGTATTGTTATCTTGTGCAATCATTCCGACCATTTCTCCTGTTTTTAAGGCTGCTATTTTTCCTGCAGGAATCATATTATCCATCTTTTCATTTATACTTGTGGTAGTTCCTTGTTGTGATATAGATTGAGAATATGTTTTTTGTTTTATTTTACCAAACATTCTCTCAAGCCATTCCAAAGTGTTTTTATCTCTCGCAGAACCAGATAGAACATTACCAACTATTGCAGAAATAGTTTCAGCAACTTCCTTTTTATAAAATTGACGAAGCTGTGGTAACTCTTGAAGACCTAAAAGAACTGCCACCTTATTGCTTCGAGCAGTAGCCACGACATTATCGATTTTATGTATATAAATAGTTGGAAACTCATCCGCAATTATTCCCCCGGGTAGATTGTTTTTAGAATTTATTACTCGAAGAATTCTGTTAAGAATAGATGAATATAAAGCTGAATTAATATCTTGTGTGCTTGGATCAGAAGCTAGAATTAGTATTGATGGATTATTTCTATCGGTTATTTTCAATTCTACATCGTCAGCAGAGAAAACCCAAAAACTCTCCTTTGTAGCTAATCTTGACAAAAAGATTTTCAGTGTACCTACCTGCCCTTCTAGTTGGTCAAAGGCTCTATTGTCATATGCTGATTTAAAAGGAGAAAGCAAAGATGTCAATTCTTCGTGATTAAAAAGCGTATCAAAAATCTCTTGATAACTTCTATTCATGAAAGACAGTATGTGAGGTAAATCTGAATATTTACCATTTTCATAAGTAGCGAAAAAATAAATGGTAGATGACAAAAAATTAATAGCAGATTGAGTGAAAAACTGATCCGAACCGCCCCCTGCACTTGCTCCCCCTTTTTGCAATGATGAAACCATTGATTCTGCCATTTCTTGTGCTTCAGCCAAAGTCTGAACATACTTTTTATGGAATGGATTCACCCTTTTTGACATTTCAACATTATTTAGATTAATAACATGAAAGTCGTAATTGTATTCAGTTTCTTTACTTTTTTTGAGTAAATAATGATAGTATGCAATCTGTGCTAAGTCTGGAAACTTGAAATCATAAATACAAAGACAAAATCCTTTTGAAATCATTTGCCGAATAGCTGGATTTATAACCCCGAAAGATTTACCAGACCCTGGAGTTCCAATCACCATAGTACCACGAAATGGATTAATATTCATCCATCCCTTATTATTCTTTCCTTTATACCGAAACAAGTATGGAATATTCACACTCGTTTCGGTATTGATTAGTTCTTTATTTTGGTCAAAAGATTCTTCTTCAATATTCCATCTGTCTTTACCCATTTTATTTTGCATCAATTTGGAGATAGAATCTGCTCCAATTTGTAAAATAACTGCTCCTAATAATGACATTATAGCATAAACTACTTGATAAATGTTCGTAGCGGGCAATATTTTTGGAATAGTCATATCTGACGCTTGATTCTGCCATAATAAGGATGTAAAAATCGAAGTCAAACCTATGATTATCGGTAAAACAATGTTTGTTGTAATGTTTAAATCTTTCTTCTTTTTTGCTTTCGTGCCAATAGCAACTAAAGCTATTAGTATGATCGTCAAAAATTTTGCATTAATAGGGGGGTAAATAAAACTTATTTTTTCAAAGCTTTTCAGAAAATTAGATAAAACTGGAATATCTGCACTTGCATAAAAAAGTGTAGCACAATCAAGCACAACAACTGCATATACAAGCTTTTGAAAAAAACTGTAAATATTTATTTGATGTTGTTGTTCTTGCATTTTTAAAAAGTATCAGCTTTTAGGACATCAGAATAATTAATTTTCATGTCAATGGCTCTCCCTGAAACTTGTTCTTCTATTAATCGGATGTTCAATATTTTACTATTAGGGAAAGTGAATTTTTTGAACACATAGATATTTCTAAAGTTTTTTCTAAAACTTTTAGATTTATTGAAAATGTACAGTGGCTCTAATTCTATACTTTGATTATTTGTGGCTTTGTGAATCTTTTTATCTTCTATGGAAAATTTCACATCATCAATATTATAGCTTAGATTTGTATTGTTGGTAAAAGTTACATCTAGAAAAATATAATCACTTCTAACATAGATGTTATTCAACTGCATGGTTAATTTCAAATCTTTTTCTTTTCTAATTGGATTTTTATCTTTTTTGTCAGTAATTAAATCCAAGGCATATCTTCTCAATTCAGCATTTGAAAATGGCATAGAATTAAATTCTATTGGTTGCATATTTTCTGCTTGAATATGAAAGTTTGTTTTATTTTTTGCTGAATTCATTGAATAGATTAATCTGTACTGGGCAATAAAAGATTGTCCAACTACTGTCACTATACCTATTTCTTGATTCTGTGAATAAACAATTGAATCGTTATCTGCAATCTTAACTCTTGAAATATTTTCTGCTGGCATATCGCCTGTAAGATTTTCGGTTGATAGATCTACATATTGTACCTGTTCAGGCGAAATGATATGTAAGTTAATTCCCTCTGATATTTCAATTGTTTTTAAATCCTCTACCAATTGCTCTTTTGTAGCAGTTTGCGCATTAACGTTTAATAATAATGCAGAAAGAAAAAATAGAAATATGTTCTTTTTCATAATATTTATTTTAAATTTTAATTTAGTTTGATTGCATTTCTTTGTCATCAATTAAATAGATGTATGAATTGTATTTAAGTTTTGCCTTGTTTGTTTTTATCAAATTTGCAATGGATTGAGATGTGGAAGTAAAGAGTTTTGAACCAATGCTTGTAAAAAAACTACTTCCAGAGGAATCTAAATTAGTTCCTTGAACAGATTGACTTCCAAACTCTTTTACCATATCTCTAAACAGACTATTTGGTATATATAATCCTTTCATTCCGTCTAAATCGTAAATGGATAAGTTGATTGGTAAGATTTCACCATCAGATAAAACAGAGACAATATTAAGATTCACTCTTTGCATTGAAAACCCTGAAATTTGAGCGTATAAAACATTACCTTTTTTAATTCTTTTATTTGCAACATAGATATCTTCTAACAATCTTATTCGTATTCTGGAGCCTAAATACCCTTTGTTATCTTCATCTATTACGGCTTTAATAAAATTATTTTCCTTTGCTTTATAAATTGAATTGAAACTATTGTTAACAAGCGTTTTGTTTACGTCAAACGTTGAGTTTAAAAAGGCTTCTTTTTTTTCTTTGTTTTTTTTCAATTTTTCTTCAGCCGCCAATCTACTTTGATACTCGGGATCTCTAGCTTTTTCAATAGAATCCATTACTAACATTTGTTCTTTTAGTAATTTTACAGGGTCTGTTGGCAGTTCTTTTATTGTATAATTTCCTGAATTTGGTTCACTAACCGAATTCGAACCATATGATTTTTCATTTAGCATTTTAATAATATCAGCAGATCTTTGATAATCGTCTCGGTCTTGTTTTGGTTCGTAATAGGAATTATTTCTATTTTGAGTTTTTTGTATTTGCTTTTCTGATACAAATTTCAGTGAATCAATTTTTCTTTTTTGCGCTTCCGTCAACAAATCACTATAAACCATTAAACTATCCGTTTCTTGTGTCAAACCATCTAACATAGTTCTATCATCTCCTCTTTCAAAAAACGCATCATAAGCGTCATTTTTTGACATGATGGAATCACTACTCTCTCCTAAAGAAAGTGATAGTTTTTCTCCATCATCTATAACTATTTCTTCCTCTTGAACGAAGCTTGTTCCGATATAAATAAAAAAAATTAAAAACGGAAGAACCAACAGTGGTAAAATATATTTTTTCTCTTTGAAATTAATTTTTTTGAAGTTCATGTTTCAAGCTTTGGTATTGATTATACAAATATTCTATTCTTATACTATCCGTTTTCGTTAGTAAACCTTGATCTCTCTTTTTTTTCATTGTTTCTAACTCATTCACTGTTTTTTTCATTTTCTCTTTAGTTTTTTCATAATCTAATTGGATTTTTTCATCTTTTATATTCATTATAGGATACATTGATGTGTAATTTTTTATAGGCTTTTCATAATAAATACTAAAAGTCATATTTACTATAAATGATATGATTAAAAACACCATTGTATAGGTGTAAAATATTTTAGGATTATTTACAATCCACCTAAACCATTTATAATTACTAAAGTTTGCTATAAACTTTTCCATAATAATATTATTATCTTATGTTAGAATACAAGTCATCATTATTTATAACTCGCCAATTTTCAAGTAAAACACCATGTGGATTATTTGGACTTCTAATGATGTCTTTGAAATTTCCTTCTGTGATTAGATTTCTTGTAATAATTCCTGTTCTTCTATTAATCATTTGTTTTCCGTAATATATAAAGCTGTTATTTTCTAGGTTGATTTTTATTGAATCTGTTTTAACACTTACCATTGAACTTGAAGCGATAATTTGATTGTAAAACCCTTTTTCTCTCAAATTTGTATATTCTTTCTTTCCAGAATCATCAATTAAGTACAGTGATTTATTGGTGTTTTCTTTGATGTAAGCATCATCGGGCGCGATCGTAAAAAACAATCTGTGAAACAGTTCAATTTGTGCTTTGTATTCTACAGGTCGGTTAAGTAAAGCGTCTGTTTGTTTTGCCAAAACAGGCACTCCGTTATCTAGGATATAAATTGATTTCTTTGAATCTCCTATTAATTTATAAGAAAACAAAAACCCAGCGATTACAATAAGACAAGCAAAAAAAATAGTTGAAATTGATACTATTTTATTGATTTTGATTCGTTGTTCAATATTTTTCATTAACATTTCGTTTATTTTTTAAAGTATTATATGTTTGCTGTGCTGCTCGAGCTGTATCCTTCGCAGCTGTTGCTGCTTGTCCAGCGGCTGCTACTCCCCCTGTTTTAGCGGCTATTACTGCAGTTTTTCCTGCACTAGCTACTTTAGCAGCTGCACTCTTCATTTTTGTTGCTGCTCCTGCTCCACCAGCTGTAACAATAGTGTCAGCAATTGTTGGAGTCATTAATACACCTATCCCTGTAACAACATAAGCTACGACAGTAAATAACTGGTTATATACTATTCCATAACCAGTCATATATAGCAATAGCGCATTTAAATCATCCACAACTCCAGTATCTGAAATAAGCAAGTCTAACCTTTGAATTTCCATGGTATATCCAGATGCAATCAATTGTTGACCAATGTTAATGATCGTATAAGCAACGAAAGTGTATAAGTTGATATTGATAAATTTTGCCACCCAACTGTACAAAGAATTCTCAAAGCCTGGGATTAACGCCATACCTACAGCTACAGGTCCCAAAACGATGAGTATATAACTCCAAATTTTCTGAATAAAAAATATTAAATACACACAGACACGAAGTATGGCTAAAGCTACAAATTCTATTATTTCAGCGATAGCTTTTTGACCTTGAAAACTCATTCGAATTGCCCATTCTTTAATGGGAGCAACCAATTGTTCCATTGAATCTGCAATATCATCCCCTAATTGTTGCCACCAACTTTGATCTCCTTTTACAATTTCTTCTTTAGCGTCCTCTTCAGCTTTTTTCTTTATCAAAAACTCTAATAATTGTGACTGTTTTTTAAAACGCTTTACTCTTAAATCATTGACTTCATCTTCTATATCAGCAAATATTTCTTTCCCCGGTTGTGCAAGTTTTATGAATGGTTTTTGAATTAGATTGGTAAATCCTGACCAATAAATCAACAAAAAACCTATGAAAATTGGTCTAAACATTGGCATTATTTCCCATTCTCGATCCCCTGCTATCATCTGCCATCCTAAGTATCCCAAATACAATAAAGCACCAAACCCACCAATTGCGCGACCTAATAACGCTACCTTTGTTGCTTCAATATTGACTTGTGTATCGAGTGTTGTAAAAGCTTCCATGAACCATTTTTCAAATGCTCCATCTCCTTTCAGATATTTTAGAATATTACTATATTCTCCGTCCGATTGACCAAAAAGCAACATTGGCATAAAAAATAAACACAAACCAATTGTTATTTTAATAAACTTATTCATATAATTCTAATATTTGTTTTTGTACTTTTCCATTACTTCTTCAACAATTTGTTTATCTGATTTAGGTGTAGATTGATTAAAATTGTAGCGATCTTTAATGATATTTTTGTAGGTCAAAAGCAACGTTGTTTTATCATTTATCGCTCTTAAACTTTTCTCAAAAGCACGCCACCTGATCAAAGTTTCGTGATACATTAAGAACCTTTTCCCCCTTGGCATATCCATGGTTCTTGACAAGTTATTTTTTTCTTTTATAAGATCCAGCTCTTCTTGTAGTATTGCTATTTTACCTGTCTTCTTCATAAAATCAAAAGTTTCTTGATCTTTAATGGTCCATTCGACATAATTTGATGGATTAGCAGGGAAAACTCTAACAGGATTTAACATTCTTTTATAATATAATAACCATAGTGGGTCTGCATCAACGATTGCGGAAGTCCAATGGGCAAAATCCTGCACACTTCTTTTATAAACGGTATCAGCTGAAGCGTGTATTCTTTCGGCTTCTTCTTCTTGAAATTTTAATTCTAATAATCGTTTATTTTGTAGTCCATCAATTTTTAAGGGTCTAATATCCTCCCCTTTTTTATACTGCTTATTTCTTTTTGGAGCCCACATTCCCCACACTGTAGCATACGCGAAATTAGTCTGAATACCCAAAAAGCGTCTGGGATAAGGTCTCCAATCTCCCCATCTTTCGTAAGTCATTCTTTTGTGTTGTGCAACTATGGATGGATCATTAAGCCGCTTTACGCTTTGTGCATTGATATTTGAAGAAAATACAAGCATTAAAAAAATTTGGTAAAGAATTAGTTTTCTCATAATGATTAATTAAAGATGTAATTGTATTTTCTAATGATGTCATCTACGATTAGCTTATCAAGACTTATATAATCTCGTAATATTGGAACTTGATAGAGATAAGGTATTTCATTAGCACTTTGAAGCCTCCAAGTGATGAGCAATATATTCCCATTAATATGTCTTAATCTCATATATATATTTTCAATTAAATATTCTCTGTCCATTGAATCCATCAAAAAGTCATTGTTTTCATTCAATATTTCAGCTGTTAGTTCTGTAAATAATTTTTGAGTTTCTATAAGAATATTATTATAATATTTTGATACTAAGATTGCATACTGCGGTCTTCGCGTTGTAGCAGAGAGCATTACACTTCCATTTTTTTTAATTCTCTCTAAATATTGATAGATATAAATTAATTTTTTACTCTGTAAAAGCGCAGCGTTTACATTTCTCAATTGTCGATAAATGTGTTCGTGAATAACGATTGCTTGTGCTATTTTTCCATTTATATCTTCATAAAGTTTTCTTTGCTTTTCGTAAGAGTTCAGAAAAGTTTCTTCACTAGCCATTCTTACTGAATGATTTTTTGTCATTTGAGTTAACAACTTGTCATTGATAACAATAGTTTGAGCGTTGGATATTATTCCACATAATAATACTATCAGAAATATGTTCTTTTTCATGTTAAAAGTTTTTAATATTTTGCATAATCTCTTCAACGACTTGTTTGTCTCTGTTCACATAGAATCTAATTGCATTAGTGTTTCTTTTAATCTTTAATTTTAATTCTTGAATTGTAAACAGCATATTTGACGAATCATATCTTAGTTTCTTCACTTCATCAACTGCATAATCTAATAAAACCTTTCTTTCAGCTTGTTCCATTTGATTTATAGCACCATAAGACAGGACTATTCCAGTTAGAAATCGAATAACCATTTGTAAATCATCTACAAACTTTATTTGTGAGGGAAGTGCTGCCACTAGGATATAGGGTGCATCCTCTATTTCTTGAATGATAGCTCTTTGGTTTTCATAGATTTTTTTGCTTTCCCTTTGTATTTGGATACCTGCTGGAGCAGCTTGCAAAGCCAATGATAAGATTCGAAGTCTATCTTGTATTGTTACAACTTTTTCTTTAAATCCTTTCCACTGTCTTTCATTAATAACCTCTTCTGCCGTATTAGAATCTTGCTTTGATTTCATCTCTTTTTGACGTTTATTTTCGTCCATTGTGGCTTTGATCTCAAGATTCATCATTGGAAATGATACATTTTCTTTTGACCACGGAGACGAATTCCCTCCTCCCATAGACGTTAATATCAAAAACAACGGCAACAAAAGAAAGGTTCTAAAAGCGGTAATTATTTTACCTTTAAAAATGTGTTTCATACCGTCTCATGATATTTTCGACAATACTCTTATCTGTATTGATATAACCAGCAAAAGGATTAATAGCATTCCAAAAGCCCACGCTAATAGCTCTTTCCATTCTCATTTTAATAGCTAAAAGCCAAAGCTTTAGATTTATCACATTTTCATATATGTTATGTAGCAACCTATATCGGTCTCCAGCAGTTGCTAAATTCAAATCACCAGATTTCAGCAACTCGGTAACATCCGTAATAATATTTAAACTTTGCTCATAAGTTTTTTGTGTAGCTTTCACCCCAAAAATTGCAAACTGTGGTTTTTCAGCTGCTAAATCACCTACTTCTTTTGCGTATCTGTAACATCTTTGCAATTCATAATAAATTTCTTTTACTTGAATCCCGTTTTGCAACGTTCCCGAAACCTCATTCAGACCTTTTAAGATTTTATTTTGAATATTGTTTGCTACCACCATCTGTGTTCCAACCCACGCTTGTGCTCTTTGCAACTTTGTCGTTTCTTCAATTACGTCATCTTGTTTAGCCTTTAAATTTTCTGAATAAAGAATCATCGCAGCCGTAACAGTTGGGTCTATATAAGTGTTTTGCGCAGAAACGGTAAAACAATATAAACTTGCTAAAATCAAACTATACTTCTTCATATACATCTATATTATTGGTTTTGAGTATTTCAATCGGATTATCCTCGTATTCTTGTAATTCTTGTGAAATTATCTTAATCGTATTACTGTCATGTACTTTCTTTTTTGAATTATAAAACCTCACAATTTCATTTTGTAATGGCTGTTTAAACAAATTAACTAGGGAAACCAACTGGTCTAATTGCAGTTTATATTTTTTCAAATGGTCAACAATAACTATTAAAGCTTTGTCGTAAGATTTAAATTCTTGAACATAGTATTCAACCGCTGATTTTTCAGGTTTTTCAGTAGTGTAGGTTAGATACTGCTCCAACGAAACCTCGTTTCCATAAACTTCTCCAACACTACCTCGCTTTAAGTAAAATTCTTTAAAACGACTTCTTCCAAATTTGTTATTCAGATTATTTATCGTGAAAATTTTGTTTTGTTCCACTTTATTTAAGGATAATATATCGGCAATTCGATCGAAATTATCCTTGAACTTTGTTTGATCCAATAATATAAAGGTGTCTGAATTATTAATGATACTATCTTTCACTACTGCATTTCCAATAATGTCATCTAACTCTTGTGTCACTACGATAGCTTCTCCCCAAAATTTTCGAACAGTTTTATATAGATACAAGATGTATCCTCCCATTAATTTTGATGCAATTGCTTTCCATGCTTCTTCTATAATTAATGCTTTCCGTCTGTCTTTCCGCATTCTCATTTTTTGTATGAAGGTATCCATGATGATTAGCGTAACGATTGGGAAAAGCTTTGGATTATCTTTTACATTATCGATTTCAAAAACTATAAATGGTTCCTCAAAGAGAGTATTATCTGCACTTTCATTCAAAGTAGTTCCATATCTACCTCCCTTATAGAAATCCTTTAGAACAAACAAAAAAGTTCTCAAATTGAATTCATTTTCTTTTATTCTATGATTTTTATTGTTCAGATAAATAGGCAGAAAGTCATTACAAAAATCATAAAATGAGTTAAAAGACAACTCTTCAACAACAAGTGTTTCGTTTAGTTCCTTTATTTTTTTTATAATAGCATTTCTAAATGCTTCATTCCATTCTTCTGCTGTTTCAGGTTTTTTAATTATATCATTCGATATAACTAAAATCATTTTTGTTTCATTATAAATTCTTCTTTTATTTTCGTCTATCAATGTTTCATAGGCATCATAAACATTGTAGAAATCGGAAGGATTATAATTTGGATTATTCATGTTTTTATCTGGATGAAATTCTGCAATAAGTTTTCTTCCAGCTTGTTTCACTTCATCCATTGTTGCATCGTATGGAATACCTAAAATATCGTAGAAGGTTTGTTCTTTTTGGTATGTTTTTTCTAATTCAACAATTAATTCATCCTCATAAATATTAAACTTTTGTAGAAACAACAATAAATGATCTGTATCCTTCCCCTCAAACCAATTTTCATTTTTATTAAAAAATTGATGATAGTATGTCACTAAGACATTATCTAAAATTGATTTGATTGTTGCCGACATCGTAGCATCAGCTCCTTGCCAAATCAAAAAAATCAGATTACTTAGAAACTCGATTTTCTCAATGTTAAATTCTTCCTTTTTGAAAAGAAAAGGATTCATTGTAATTGGATTTTCTTCAGTATATTGGATGTACCTCCCGTTTTTATAGGAGCAAGTTCCGCTATAAGAATCTCCAGTATCAACAATTACTACATCATAATTATAGGTTAGATACTGCTCTACAATATTATTCATTAAGAATGACTTACCTGAACCTGATGGACCTAAAACGAATTTATTACGATTATTGATTCGTCCTGTTTTCATAGGTAAATCAGCTGGATCAACTTTTAGTGGGACACCTTGTCTATCCGTAAATCTTAAATAGAAATTAGACTCTTCATTTATGGGGTAACTTTCTTTAAAAAAAAAACAAAGTGCAGCTTCACTTGTGGTCATAAATAAATCGTATTCTCTTAACTCAGTCGCATTACCGGGTATTGTTGCCCGAAATAGTTCCATTTGATTATAAGCATTTTTTGAAACGACAATCCCTTTTGTGAAAAGTTTGTTTTCTATCATGGATTGAATATTTTCCATTTTTTCTAGATCTAATGCTGAAAACAAAATGGAAAAATGTGCATTTACAATTAATTGACCATCTACAGCAATATTGTGAAGTAACGTTTCAATTTCTTCTGCAATAATTGCATTTGACGGTGAATTATTAGCCGCTCCCTCATGTTTCTTTTTCTTTTTGTCTAGTTCTCGTTGCTGAGGCGCTTGTAATGGAATTGAGACAACTTGATTATAAACAATAGTCTCATAGTCTTCTAAATCATTAATGAACGAAAAATTATCGACTGCTGTTTCAGCTGCTGCACCAGATCCACCAAATAAAGAAAATGGTTCTATATAAGAGGGTATATCTATATTTTCTACGTCTACATAAGTAATATTCTTGACAAACCGATTTCCTATTTGAAGAAATTCATTAGATGATTTAATATTATCAAAAACTGGTTTTTCACCAAATTGCATGGTAAGCACCCCCGAAATGTAATATTCAAAATCTTTTTCAAACAAAAATTGTGGATTACAATTTTCTTGTTTTAAAAGCATAAAAACCTTCTGACATTTATCTCGTAGATTTTTGTAATTCTTCTCTGAAAAACCGTAATGCTTTGATTTCTTTTTAAGTTTATCATCAACGATGTCTGTAAAAAATAAAACAGTTTCAATTGTTTTAAAAAGACGTCCATCAAAATGCTCGGAGTATTTTTGTTGCAAAAATTGCTCATGAACTTCTGCGTTGTATTTTCTTTTAGAGAATATATCAAGCTTTTGAATTATTCTCCCCTCCCCTATTATCGATACAACTTGATTTAATAAAGCGTGATAATTTAAGTACCCCTCTGGATCAGCAGAATATTGTTGTACTGTATTTTTTATTTTGATACCTATTATGGGGTTTCCAAATTGTCCAAACAATACATCAAAATTCCAATCATGGTCTTTTCCATAATCATAGCCTATATAGGGAATATTAAAATCTAAAGTTGTTGTTTTTTTCATCTTTTTAGTTTTTTCATTTTTTTAGGAAAAACAAAGACTTGGTTGTTATTTTTTGTTTTATTGTATAACCCTTTTTTATCTTGTATTCTGAAAACCAAATAAACCCCTCCTGCAGTTAATACAACACCTAACAATGTCCCAAACAATCCAATAATTGATGAAATCACCATCGTAAGTAAGACTCCACCTCCAATTGTTATTACAGCATATAAAATATATTTTCCTTTCAAACCGAAAAATACAAGAGGTTTCTTCAACCCCTTGTATAAATAATAACTCATGCTTACTATGCTATCTTAAAAAACGCACTTACAAATTGTGGTACGATAATCAAAAAAACCATAGCTCCGCCATACCCCAAAATTTCTTTGTTGATATCTTGGTCACCATTTGTCCATTTGTTATAAATTCGGAGACCTCCAATAAGTCCTACAACTCCTCCAACTGCATTTAAGAGTTTTTTTATTGGGTCCCAATAATCAGCAATTGTAGTTGAAGCATTAGCAATAGCAGAGTTACCACCTTGAGCCATAAGCGGTGTAATAGCAATTGTTAAAAACGCTAATGCTAATAGCGTTTTAGTTCTTGTGTTCATTTTGATCATAAATAAAAAAATGTTAAAAAAATTAATAAATGTTATATTGTTGAATGATATACCTTTTGTCCATCATAATCTTTCACAACTTGAACCATAGTTTCAGACATTTTCATAAGGTCTTTCCAGTTGTTTTTTTCTTCTGTCACTTTCTTAACTACATTTTCTTGTGTAGCTTTATTCAAAGAATTTTCAAAATCAAACTCTTCTTCTCTTTCAAACTTCTCTCTTAATTGATCTAAGTCTGGTCTATCATTTTCTTCTCTTTCTACTGTATCAAAATCATGCTGTATAAATTCACCTGGAGTATCAATTTCTTCAACATCATCGATGTATACCTCTGACAGCTCTGTTGTAATATCTTTCAATGTGAACTCTTCTGATTCGTCTGTAACAATCTTTTTTTCTTTTCTAAAAAAAAGATCATAGACAATATTTCCAGCATAATAAACGACATATAAGCCTAGTAATATGGCGGTATATTTTATCATAAGTTTTCTTGTTTTTTGTTTTCTTTTTCTTTTATTAATTGAGCAGATAATTTTTTGAACTCATGCTTATTCAATGCATATCTAATCGCTAAATCAATAATCTCATCTAACGAGATGTCATAGGTTTGAAATTTACCCAACTCCACATGCAAGTCATTATCAATGGTTATATTCCATGTTTTTCTTTCTCTTACATTTTCTTCTCTTTCTTTTAAATATTGGTCGATATTAATATCATTATACTTGCGTTCAAGAACAATTCTAAATGGTAATTTGTAATGCATCATTTATACTTTCAATTATTTCATTAAAGGGCTTTCGTACAGCATATTTTTGTTCGTAGCTTAATTTTCGAGTGTTTATAGTTTGCAAGCAATTTCTCTTAAACACAGGTGTTTCTATTAACACTCCATATTTGGAAATTTCTTCATCCATTTCTTTTTGATTTAAGTACTTGTATCCTTTGTCGTACTTATTTCTAATAAATATTCTTTCAGCCTGAGATTCAATAAGTCCTAAAAGATTTTTAAAAACTAAGGTCGATTTTACAGAGACATCCGAATATTCAAACGGTATAATAATTACATCACTATACACCAATAAATCACTGTACTTTTCGTCTAACGTTCCTGCCAAATCAAAAACATTTATTTCATCAGAGTCTTTAAGTTCAAATAGCTTCTCAAGGTCTTCAAAAGGATATTTGTTTTCGTCTTCATCTTCACCTACAATTTGCACGTCATAGATTTTTGGATCATCCAACATCTGATCTTCCATCCATTTGTAATAGAATGATTTTTGATAATCAAAATCAAAAACATTTATTTTTCGAGAGGTTAAGCTCGATAGATAATTAACAAAGGTAATGGCTAATGTAGTCTTCCCCGCTCCCCCTTTTTGTGTTGCAAAAGTGATTATCATATTATTTCTTTCTCCTTCGTCTTTTTTTCAAATCATCTTCTGCTGGATCTTTCCCAGTATGTGATGATTTATTTATCTCAAAAACAAAATCTTTAATACTTTGATTTAATTCATCTGAAAGCATTTCCTCTTCGGTTATTTTCGTTTCGGAATTGATATATTTTTGGAATTCAACACTACCAATTGTACTGCGTAAATCTCCAATGTAATGGAGTCTATCATGAATTACGTATTCTTTACCTTCTTCATCTCTCAAAATAGTTATATGATTATTGTTCTTGTATTTAGAATTCAAATAGTCAACAATTTCTTTTTTCAATGAACTGAATTCATTTTTACTTTTTCTTTTTTTATTTTGAAAAAGCATATAATCCTGAATGTTATCAAAACCATTTCTGTTAAGATGTTGAAGCAGTAGTCTCTTAGAATCTTCATCTCTTATTGAATAATCTTTTAAGGATTCAAATTGCCTTTTATCTATTTCCGAATCGGTAAATTCAAATAAGTCTTTCATGGGAAACAACTCACTACCTTTGAAAATCATTCCTTTTTTATGATCGATTAGCGTATAACCAAAAGGCATTTTATCTGCACTGTGATGAAAGTGTATATCTATTCCAAAAATTTCTCGGAGCTTGTGCTGAAGCGCGCTTTGGAATTCTATTTTAGGTTTACCATTTTCATCTATCTTTTCTTTAGGTAAAACGCCTTCTATTTTTCTTCGATCTATAACTTTGAAAACTTTATTGTCTTGGAGGTCCTTATATTTATGAAGAATCGCCTTTAGCTGTTTTTTCCTTTCTTTTGTTGCCTGACTAAAATTTATTTGATTACTTAAAATAGTTTGTTGACTAACTCCATTTTTCAAGATATCATACGCATTTTCAATCTTCGGATTTTTAACAAGTCGAAAACCAGATCGTTCAAAGAGAAGAGATAATTGATTAATGGAATTGAATTTATATTGTAATAACTTTTCAATTTTCTCATCTACACCTACTCCATAAATTTTTTCCATCACAGTTGCCAATGCCTTTTGTGACTTCAATTTCTCAAAACTATCATCAATCTTCTTCCCTGTTCCCTTATCAACCCTAGTTGAAACAACATGAACATGATTATTTTCTGTATCATCATGAAAAACCACTAAATAAGGCTGTTCACCATATCCCATTTCTGTCATAAATTCTTCCGCTATTTTGGCTAATTCATCCTTTGAATGCTCTCGGAATCGTGTTGATATAGCTGCATGGAATTGAGGTTTTTTAATTTTATGGCTTTTAGAAATACTGGCTAGATAGGATTTCACATCCTCTTTTGAACCATGTTGATTAATAAATGAAGGAAAGTTCTTCATTAGCATTAATTCTCCTTTTTCAGATTTTATTTTTTTATCGTTATATTGAACGGCAGGAAAATTAGAACCAGCTGCTTTCATAACTTTTACAATCATGATTTTCCAAGCAATGTGTAAATCTTAATAAAGGTTTTATTCTGTTCTAATTTCAAAGCCACAATCTCTTCCAGAAGAATATTAAAACTATTCAAATCTGCATTTGAAATATCTTTCTTAGAATTAGCAATCTTCGCAAATTGATTGATATTGTTTTCTATTTTTCCAAAAATATTGTCTTGCTTTTCAATGAACTCCAAAACCAATTTTCTTTCATCATCTAATAATCTATTTTCAACCGACTGAATGATTAGGCTTGTAAGTGAGATTTTTTTTTCAGAACAGATTTTTTTCCACTTTTCTTTTTTCTGCATTTCTATTCTGAATTTTATCATCGCTTTTTTAGTCTCCATTTGTCAAATTCTTATCATAAAAAAGATTATTTCGCCCTCATAAATTGATTATGGAGACAAATTTGAATTATTCTTTTAAACCTCGCAACCAATTGATTATCAATAAAACTAATTAGGACTAATTTGGATTAAAAACTACATCCAAAAACAAATTTTATTTATAAATCAAATTTTTTAAAGAAAAAAAACAAGTTCCGCAGTTTTTTCTCCTTTTGAAAAAAGGCAAGATGTCATTAGTACCAAAACTTGCAAAGTTTGTGGGTACAATGACACATCTTGCTACTTTCCAAACCGCTTTTTTATAGAGTTATTAAAACATTGGTTGTCAGCAGTATTTAAATTGAATGCTAATTTTATTGATTAATCAGAGAGACTTGATGCAGAAAGAAAAAAATCTCTCTCTCTCTCTCTATATATATATATATATATATATATAAATATATATTTAATATATTAATACAATAAGAAAATCATATTATACTGAATATCAGTAATAAACAATTTGTAACCTATGCACATTTTGACAAGGTCAGGTGGATAACCTATGCACATTTTGACAAGGTCAGGTGGATAACCTATGCACATTTTGACAAGGTCAGGTGGATAACCTATGCACATTTTGACAAGGTCAGGTGGATAACCTATGCACATTTTGACAAGGTCAGGTGGATAACCTATGCACATTTTGACAAGATTGTATACAAGAATATTCTCCTTTAAAATAGAACTTAAAGAAGTAATATAAAAAGGAACCAACTGAATAAGCTAGTCCCTTTTTTAGTCCATCACATTAATAACCTATTGATTGTCAATGTATTTTGTAGCGACGTATGCGCTTGCCCAATATTCCCGATGATTTGAGAAAATTCATAATAAAAATCGAAGGGTTTCATGGGTTGTTGAATAGCCTTTTTGAAGCTATCTAATTGGTATTCCAACTCCGTTTTTGGCGTAAACCAATACAAGTCGGGATGTTTGCGTTGCAATTTTTGATAAGCAAAATCTACATCTTCTTGCAACTGAGTTACTGGGATTTCTCGCATGAGTAGTGCATTGTATCGCTCAATCGACTGACATGAAAAAAGCAAACAACTAATGAAAAGCATACTTACAAATTTCGGCATAGACGGATTTTATTTTACTTCTGAATAAAATTGTTTCAAAAATACTTCTAAAAAATCATGTCTTTGTTGGGCAAGAGATTTTGCTGTTTCGGTATGCATCAAGTCTTTTAGTTTGAGTAATTTATCATAAAAATGTTGCACACTCGATGCGTCTTTTTCGTTGTTGTCTGGATCGTACATGCGCTTACCTGCACTTCCGCCATACGCAAAACAACGCGCCACCCCAACCGCACCTATTGCATCTAAGCGATCGGCGTCTTGCACAATCTGGGCTTCAATCGAGGTCGGAATATTACCTTTGCTGTACGAAACCTGCGAAACAATTTCGTTCACTTGCCGAATTATCTTTTCATCCACCTTCAACTTTTGAAGCAAAGCGGTAATCAACTCTTCGGACCGATCGGTTCCGTTATGCAATTTGTAATCGCCAATATCATGCACCCAAGCCGCCAATTCGACCAAAAAAACATCTGCATTTTCATGTTGTAAAATTTTTTTGGCATTGTTTACCACCCGTTCGACATGGTAATAATCATGCCCCGAACCATCCTTTGCAAACGCCTCTCTGACGTATTGTTTTACGTGCTGCAAAATAGCTTGTGTATCCATTAGACCGAAAATAATTAGACAAGTTTATGAAAACCCTTTCAAACAAATCATCAAATTAAGAAAAAATCAATCTAAAATATTTTACTCGGATTTAATTAATAAACACTATATTTGCACCTCGAAATTTATTAAAAACGGGACGAGATCCCTAAACAATTAGTTAATTATGGCTACAAGAATTAGATTACAAAGACATGGTCGCAAAGGAAAACCATTCTTTCACATCGTGGTTGCAGACTCTAGAGCAAAACGAGACGGACGCTTTATCGAGAAATTAGGAACTTACAATCCTATCACCAACCCAGCAACTATCGAGCTTAATGTAGACGCTGCGGTAAAATGGTTGATGACCGGTGCACAGCCTACAGACACTGCAAGAGCGCTTTTATCGTACAAAGGAGCTTATATGAAAAAACACCTTTTAGGCGGTGTTGCAAAAGGAGCTTTTAACGAAGAAGAGGCTGAAAAAAGATTTGCTGCTTGGTTAGAAGAAAAAGAAGCAAAAATACAAAACAAAAAAGACGGCTTGGCAAAATCTGTAGCTGAAAGCAAAAAAGCAGCATTGGAAGCAGAAAAAGCAATAAACGAAGCGCGTATAAAAGCTGCTGAAGAGGCAGAAGCTCCAGCTGAAGAAGCTGTAGAAGAAGTTGCTGAAGAAACTCCTGCAACAGAAGAAACAGCTGCTGAAGAATCTACAGAAGAAACAGCTGCTGAAGAATCTACAGAAGAGACAGCAGAATAATCAATTCATCGACGGCAACCCATGGAGATTAACGAGTGTTATTATTTAGGGAAAATCACTAAAAAACACGGCTTTAAAGGCAACTTAGTTATCCATTTGGACACCGACGAACCAGAATTATATCATAATTTGGAATCAGTTTTCGTTGAACAAGACGGAAAACTGATTCCATTTTTTTTCGAATCGATACAAGCCTATCAGGGCGAAAAATTATTGGTAAAAATTGAAGATGTAGAGGGCGACGAGGCAGATCGATTCATCAATCGCTCACTGTATTTGCCCTTGAGCACGCTTCCAAAGTTGGAAGGAACTTCTTTTTATTACCACGAAATCATCGGTTTTACAATTTTCGATCAAACCAATACCGAAATTGGGCAAATAAAAAACGTCAACGACTCTGCGGCACAGGCTTTTTTTGAGGTCGACGTCAACGGAAAAGAAATATTAATCCCGATAATCGACCAATGGATTCTCGAGGTAGACCGCGACCACAAAGCGATGCTAATCGACATTCCAGACGGATTATTGGAGATTTATTTAGGATAAAAGACGCCGCATTTACCTTCATCACCTAGGTTTTTATAGAAAAACAAAAGCGTTTTGCTTTATCTCTCAACCCCTTGAGATTGTAACGCTTCTATCCGATCAAATTCTTCATCAAGCAAACGATCAGCTTCTTCATACGAGATTAGTTTGTCTTTTGGCAATTTAATTGATATAGGCTGATCCAAAATCTCGATACTTTTCAGAGCAAAATGTCTTTTTAACAAAGCCCCTTGAGAAGTTTCCACCGTAATATCCAAAGCTACAATGAGCCCTGGTAATCCAAAATAACCGTATGGCCCGTGTTTAAACGGAAGAGCAGGGGCAAAATAAGCCACCACACTTTCATAATCATTCGAAAAAGAAGCTTTTTTCACGGTATACCCTAGCATCGTTTCCGACTGGCGGCTGATAACCCATGGGTAATGCGAAATTTCTCTTTGTACCAAAAACTTATCCTTACCAATTTCCATTCTTTGGAAAGCTGAATTTTTAGACAAATCAATGTACATATCTTCGTCTAAGGTTATCTTAAACGTCATGCCAGCTTGCTCATTATTGATTCGTTCTATATAATGGAAAACTGAAAGATCTTGATTAATTTTCAGTTCGAATTCTGTTGGGACAAAAACACGGTGCACCTTCGATCTTGAAGAAGAATTTTGCTCATCGAGGCTCATCACCGCATTATAAGTTACTTTTACCGAGGTTTGCGAAAACACAAGGTTTACCAAAAAAAGCAGGTTAATGGATAAAAAACTCTTCATATCTGTAAATCTATTCATCGCCAAATTAGTGATTTTTCGTAAATTCGCAAACTCAATCGTAAGTATAATGGAAGAAGAAAAAAAGTCACTCAATTTTATTGAGCAAATCATAGAAGACGATTTAGCAAACGGATTGCCACAAGAAAAATTACGTTTCCGTTTTCCGCCAGAACCCAACGGTTATTTACACATCGGACATGCAAAAGCTATTTGTCTGAATTTTGGTTTGGGAGAAAAATACAATGCGCCTGTCAACCTGCGTTTCGATGACACCAATCCAGACAAAGAAGAACAAGAATATGTAGACTCTATAAGAGAAGATGTAAAATGGTTGGGATTCAATTGGGCAGAAGAGCGCTATGCATCTGACTATTTCCAGCAATTGTACGATTGGGCTGTAATGATGATAAAAGAAGGCAAAGCCTATGTTGATGATCAAAGTTCTGAAATCATCAACGAACAACGCAAAAACCCTGGAGAACCCGGAATAGAATCGCCCTATCGCAACCGTTCGGCAGAAGAAAACTTGGAACTGTTCGAACGCATGAAAAACGGCGAGTTTCCAGAAGGTTCGCACGTCTTGCGTGCCAAAATAGACATGACTTCGCCCAACATGAATATGCGAGACCCTGTCATGTACCGCATCTTGAATCGCCCGCATCACAGAACTGGTACCGACTGGAAAATTTACCCGATGTACGACTGGACTCACGGTGAATCTGACTATATCGAAGGTATTTCGCATTCGTTATGCTCTTTAGAATTCAAAAATCATCGCGATCTGTACGAATGGTATTTGAATCAGGTTGAAATCGAAAATCAAACCATCAAACCCAAACAACGCGAATTTGCCCGAGGGAATGTCTCGTACATGATCACCTCGAAACGCAAACTGTTGAAGCTGGTAGAAGATAACATTGTCGACGGTTGGGATGACCCTCGAATGCCGACCATTTCGGGCCTCAGAAGAAGAGGATACACACCAGAATCTATCCGAAATTTTTGGGAAAAAGCCGGAATTGCCAAACGCGACAACGTCATGGAAATCTCCCTGCTAGAGTTTGCTATACGCGATCATCTGAACAAAATTGCACCTCGAGTAATGGCCGTGATAGACCCAGTAAAAGTCATTATCGAAAATTACCCAGAAGGAAAAGAAGAAATGTTGACACTGGAAAACAATCCGGAGGATGAAAATGCTGGCGAAAGAGTAGTGCCTTTCGGTAAAGAAATCTACATCGAGCGCGAAGATTTCTTGGAAGAAGCACCAAAAAAATTCTTTAGATTATCGTTAGGAAACGAAGTTCGGCTGAAAGGTGCCTACATCATCAAAGCAGAGAGCGTGGAGAAAGACGAAGACGGAAAAATCACCACAATCTACGCAAGCTACGATCCCGACTCTAAATCTGGAAGCGGAACAGAAGCCTCTAAACGAAAAGTAAAAGGGACGCTGCATTGGGTTTCGGCAAGCAACAACACCCCGATAGAAGTGCGTTTGTACGATCGTTTATTTACCGTAGAATCGCCAGACGCAGAAAAAGAAGTAGACTTTATGCAGTTTGTGAATCCGAATTCCCTAGCAATAAAACAAGGTTTTGGTGAACCTTCGTTGAAAAATGCGCAAGCAGAAGACAAATTCCAATTTCAACGTTTGGGCTATTTTGCATTGGACAAAGACACAACACCAGATCATTTGGTCTTCAATAGAACGGTTACCTTGAAAGACACTTGGTCCAAAGTAAATAAATAATCCGATCAAGATGTATCATTTTTTTAGCCCGAATTTATCGGGCTATTTTATATTTTGTAAATTTAGGAAATGACTTGCTGTTGCAAAACCAAAATAAATGAACGATGAATAGCGCAATGTGTACCTAAAATTTACATCCGATGGAAAAATACAAACCCGATAATTCCTCTATAAAAAATTGGGCAGAAGACGATAGGCCACGAGAGAAACTCGCACTCAAAGGGCGAAGTGCTCTGTCTGATGCCGAGTTGCTTGCCATCATTCTGGGGAGTGGCAACAGAGAAGAATCGGCCGTAGAGTTGGCAAAGCGAATTTTGAACAACACGCAACACAATTGGAACGAATTGGCAAAATTTAGCATTCAGGATCTATGTCAGTTCAAGGGAGTTGGCGAAGCAAAAGCAATTTCGATCATTACAGCTTTGGAAATTGGCAGACGTCGAAATGCACAAGCCATCTTGGAGCGTCCGAAAATAAGCTCGAGTCAAGACGCCTTCCAACTGCTCTCGCCACAGATAGGCGATTTAGCCATCGAGGAGTTTTGGATCATGTTCCTGAATCAAGGGAATCGTGTACTGAAGTTGGAGCAAATCAGTCGAGGCGGCATTACACAAACGGCGGTTGACATCCGTATAATTTTCAAAAAAGCATTAGAATTGATGGCGACAGCCATTATTCTGGCTCACAATCATCCGTCGGGGAATTTGATTGCTAGCGAAGCAGATAAGGCCCTCACTCGTAAAATAACCGAAGCCGCAAAGTATCTCGATATTCAGGTGTTGGATCATCTGATTGTAGGGCAAAAAAATTATCTAAGTTTTGCCGACCAAGGGATGATGTAAGCCATTTATATTCTTTAGTTTTGTGTTATGATCAGACAAATTGCTCGCAAAGATTTGGACACCGAAAAGTACACGGAATGCTTAGAACAAAGCCTCAACTATCGCCTATATGCAGAGGTTTGGTATTTGGATGTTGTAGCAGACGGCAAATGGGATTGTTTGGTGTACAACGATTATGATGCCGTGATGCCTCTTCCTTATCGCAAAAAATTTGGTATCAAACACATCGCACAACCACCGTATTGTCAGCAATTGGGTGTTTTTCATAAAGTCAGTTTGGATGAAAATCTATTTGAACAGTTCGAAAAAAAATTACATCGAAAGTTGGTTCGAGCCTATCATTTTAATGAAGAAAACACCGCCATGTTTGGACCAAAGGGAGAAAAAAGAATCAATCAAATCTTAGCCCTTGACTTTGAATATGAGGTGTATCTCAACTCTTTACGTAAAAACAGAAAACAAGAATTAAGGGCTGGACTTCTGGATAATTATAAAATTACAGAATCTGCGACAAGCCAATCATTCTTAAAGATTTTAGAGCAATGCTATCAACACCTTTACAAGCAAATTAAGGATGATCGATTACAAAAATTAACCGCTGAATTACAGGAAAGACATTTGGCTAAGACTATCGAAATTACGCACGAAAATATCGTTGTAGCGAGTTCGCTTTATGTGTATTCTAAACATCGAATCATTCAATTAATTAATGCAAAACTGCACAATACGAATCATAATTTCAACACACACATTGTAAACTACATGATAAAAACGCACTTAAATCAAGAAATGATTCTCGATTTTGAGGGCTCTACTTTGCAAGGGGTAAACGCTTTCAACAACAGCATGAGGGCTATTACTCAACATTATACATCTTTCAGTAATTTGCATTTTATAGAAAAAATGTTGTACTTTTTAAAAAAAATGTGACCAATGAATTTTAGTAAACTATACTTTGCCTTGCTTGCCTTTTTTACGCTCAAATCATGCTCTAGCAATCAATATGGTCTGACGTACCCTACGCAAGAGAAGCAAACAACCGCATCAACAACTCTGCTTTCTACAATTGATGATTTCAAAATTTCTTATCTATTAAACCCAATTACGGTACGGGTCAATGTAATCATTCTACAAGACGAGAAGAGAAAAGTATCTAATTTTGATCTGAACAACAGCGAAGAAAAGAAATTATTAGAAGATTACTTTGAGCGAACAAACCTTAGTTGGAGCAAATTTTACAAGCCTGTAGATTTGCATGGTTGCTATACTGGTAATGACTTCTATGAAGATTCAAAAATCAGATTTCAGTTCAATTTCATTCCATATAAAGATGCAGCAGCGTGGAGCTATACAACAAGCGGAGCAAAGATAGAAACCCGAAATTATAGTGGCTTCGTACCGTCTGACAATTGGTATTTACATCGGTTGGATCTACAATTTATGAATGACACTCGTATTCCCAAAGGGATTTTGGTGTACCTAACAACAGATGGAGACCAGTTTGATGAATTGTACAACTCTAAAGGTAAAGGATATGATATAAAAGGTATTGAAGCTTCACAAACACCCAGCACGACTAATTTAACCAGAAATTCTAGTATAAATGTACCAAATCGGTATTTAAAATACCTCATGCACCGATACCAAGCCCCAAAACAATTCAATACAACTTGGGAAGAAACAAGGAATTGGCATCTTGCCGATGCGGTAGGAACAGCCCACGAATTGGGGCATTCTCTTGGTTTGAGCCACAGCAATCCGTATCACGGTACCAATCAGTGCAAATACTCGTTGATGTCGCAAAACTGGGAGCATCCGCGAAACTATGTGCAACCAACCGAAATCATCAAGGCACATAAAAATTTGCGCGAGACCAATCTCATTCAATTTGTGACCGAAGATTCTTTTTTAGGCAACACTTTCTTGATTGACAAAGACACGCATTGGACGCATACCCAACGTTTCTATTCTAACCTTTGGTTACAAGACGGCGTAACGCTCACCATATCCGAGCCCATCATCTTGGCACCACAAGCCTTTATCGAATTTGGAAAAAACAGTAAAATCGTGTTCGAGAAAAACGGTAAAATCACCTTGCCAAACGGAAAAGTTTTTGAAAATTTCAGGAATAAAAAATCGACCTCAATCAGTAAGCTTTAGACTGTAATTTTGAGGTTTCGATACGTTCTGAAAAATAAGGCAACAAACACGAGCAGATAAGCAATACCCAAGATGATCGCGTATTCTACCGTGAGCTGAGCTTGGGACCTTATCCAATGCGTAAGCGCATAGAAGAGAAGCAAAACTACAAGCTGAAGCGCCAAAATCATTAGTTGTTCTCGTTGTCGATTCATCCCAAAATCGTCTATCAAAAAGAACAAACACAGCATCAGCCCATAACTGATGAAGGTGGTAACGGCAGCACCAAAATAGCCATAGCTCGGTATGAAAATAAGATTCAGCACCAAATTCACAGCAAAAGTGAGCGATAGAATAGCTAAAATGGTTTTCAGGCGATTGGCGAATTTTAATTTATTGAGGCTGAACGTGACGAGTCCGTAAACAAAAGTACTGAAAAACACATAAGGCATAATCTGGTAACCCGCTCTGAATTCTTCGCCCAACAAGAGGTCTGCAATTTCTTTAGAAAACATCGATAATATAGCTACAATAGGCAACAAGATTAGCAAATAAGCATACAAATATTGCTGTAAAAGCGGATTTGAATTCGAAACATTCTGCGACAACTCTCGATTCATTTTAGGATTGATCACACTGAAAAAAACCAACACAAAAGCCGTAATCGAAATCTGAGCTATGTCATAAACTTTGGTGTAAACCCCAACATTTTTTAAGCTATCATACATCGCAAGAATATAGCGATCACTCGAAACAATGAGTAAAGTGACCAAGCTCGAAAGTAAAATAAAAGATCCAAACTGGACGAATTTTTTCAGGTATCTGCGGTTCACCAGTTGTAGCGAAAACCAGGTCAAGCGTTTGTTCACTTTCAGATAAATGCTCAATCCAGCTATCAGAATCAGATCGATCACAATCGAACTCATGATCAGGGCAGAGATATCAAAATCCAATCGAAAAGCAAAAAAACAAAGCAAACCAAAACTAGCCAAAGCCTGCACTATAGCCAATACATTGCTGTTTTTGGCTTCGCCTTTTACCCGAAGCACCACGATGTACAAGCCCAACAATTCTTTGGTAACAAAGTGCAAAAAGCAAATGACAATCAACTTCGAAACCAAAAATGGAGTATGATAAAACGCAATGAAAACAGCTGCACAAATGAGCATAATCGCTGTTGAAAGACCATACAGAAAAATAAGATTGGCGTAGAATTTTGGCAAAATACCTTTGCGCTGAAAAGTATTGTAATAACGCCAAATGCAACTCGACAACCAAGCATAAGAAACGGTCGACAGGTACATAAACACCATCATGATCAAGCCTAGATAACCATACTCTTCTGCCGAATAATGCCTGGTGAAGATTGGCGTTTTGATCAGGTTGATGCCCATTGGAACCATCATTCCAACGGCGTACCACAAAAAATCTTTGTAAAACAAACGATTAATCTTTGCCATTTCTCAAAATTAAATGGTACGGAAAAAACACAATCGTCAACGTGAAAATCGCTGGTAAAAAATAGGTCAACGTAAAGAACTGATTATAAATATGAAATCCAATCAGCCCAGCGACTATCACATACATCAATCGCCTAGAAAACACAGCAGAAACCGCGATCAGTTGGATAAAAAAAGTACCCAACACTGCTATTTGCCACACCACTGGTATATCGTACATTTTGGCTTGCCATCCGCTTGCAATCACGTCTTTTGTCAGCAAATTGGTAATGGCATTTGTTTTCACAGCTTCGGGGTCGAACCACGTTGTGGTTTCTATTTTCGGAACGAACACATCTCTTACCAAAAAAACTAATTTCCACATCCCTGCCAAGGTGTAGGTAGAAAGCAATCCTAGATGAAAAAAATTAATTCCACGAATAAATTGGGTCTGATTTACGGTTTGATGATAAACTAAAAAAACAGAAAAAAAATGAGCCAACACCAGCAAATGCCCCGAATGCGAAATAGAACCAAAACACCATTGAAAAGCATTCAACCACAAGACACAAAAAAACGTAATCAAGCGTAACACAATGGTATTTTTCTTCAACGTCAACAAACTGCCCACAACGCCCAATGCGACAATCGTATAGAAATAAAATCTCGGCGGATAATTTGGAATAAAAAATCGTTGAAAATCCAACTGAGGAAAGAATAATTCGCTCGGAAAATGATACCGCGATTCGTAAAGTTGTACGATGTAGAAAATCCAGAAAACCGTAAACACACGAAGCACTTTATCAGAAACAATAAAATCTCTCAGATAATTGTGATCGTTCAAAAAGCTATTATTGAGCTGTTGACAAAATGACTTTCTTTGCATAAGGATGGTGGTTTACGGTAATATTTATCGGATTCTCGTATGTTTCTTCGACCAACAAAAAATCTTGATGAGATTGAGCACTCTTCAACTCGCCCAACTTTTTCAGTATGATTGTCGCTTGTTGCGCATTGGTTTGAGATTCTGCCACCGTTTGCTTGATCAATGAGTTATAAACAACCTGATCGAGGTGAACGCCATCATTCGCCAACCGAATGGTATCGCCATTCTGCAAGGCATAAACTCTGTGCATCACAAAAGGCGTGCTTCCTCTGGCTGGATTGGTAAACAGTTGCCACCAAAAAAACGGATACGTCTCTGAGTGTTGCGCCACCTTATTTCCAATATAGGACACAAAAACGAGCAAGGCGAAAATAAAATACAAATACTTGGTCAATCTATCTATCGGCATATCAGACTAATTTACGATATATTGCTAACATTTTCTCTTCCATCAAATCCCAATTGTACTTTTCATCTACCGCTTTTATTCCATTATTAGAAAACAAATCGTACTGCTCTCGATTCGACAACAACTCAACAATGGTTTCTGCCAAAAGTTGCGCATCGTTGGGTTGTATCGCAAGACCAACATTATTTTCTTCTACATACTGCTTCATATAGCCAAAATTGCTTGTAATGATCGGAATTCCAAAATTCATGTATTCGAACAATTTGATCTGGATAATCTCCTCGTGGGTTTTGGCGTACAGCAGAGGATTCAACCCGATTTTTATCCGATTGAAATAAGCCGAAACCTCCTGATGCGGTACAGATGCTTGCTGTACGATATTTTGGTCTAATTGATTTTCAGCAACAAAACGGTCGATCTTCTTTTGCAACTCTCCATCGTGTATTTGTCCCAGCAACAGCAATTTATAATTCGGAAATTTTTCTACTACGTATTTCGTTGCTTTCACTGCAACCAATGCTCCTCTCATCTCCGAAAGTCCGCCAACATAGGCAGCATCGTAGATTTTATCTTCATATAGGAGCGACTCTCGTTGGTGTTTCAAATTGGTGAAATTGTAAATATTCGCTACCGGAACATTCGGAACATTTTGCTTGAAACGTTTGTACAATCCATGGTCTACAGTAAAAATATAATCATATCGTTTTACCTTTTCATACTCCCATTGTTGGATGTAAGTTGCATAACGATTGGTGAGAAATTTGGGCAAAATCGAATTTCTAAAACGATAATCCTTTAGATTTTTATCCAACGGCTCTCTTCCGTCGTAAATAAATTTTGCCTGAGGATGAAGAGCTTTTAAGTTTTCTAAAATTCGATTGATTCGTACATCGTGTATGTGGTAAACGTCTACCTTCAGCAGTCTACAATACGCGAGTGCCTCATCGTATTCTGTTTTTACAAACGGTATTTTCTTCAACAAATAATTCAATAGTACTGTTGGCAAATATTTTTTTCTTTTCAGTTGCAAAAAATGAATGCCTTCTTTGGTCGTTCCTTTTCCTCTTGCATTTCCGATTGTGATGTAATGTACCGCATAACCAGCTTTTATGAGCGATAGAGCCTGCTTCCAATAAATTCTGTCGTCGTATAACGTATGTTGATCGGCCAAAAAGCAAACGATTTTCTGTTGATTCATTTTTGATTTTTTAATACTAAACTTGCCGAAATTATCCACCATTTTTTCGATGGATCGTTCATCCATTCTTCTCCCAAATCACCAAAAACTGCTTCCACTTCTGGAAAGTCGCGCCCTACCTCTACCTTGTCTAACCAAACCGATGTGGGCATCGAAAAACCTTTCTTTGGCATATACAAAACATCTTCGGGTAGAATGTCTACTACGGCTTTTCTCAGAAATGGTTTGTTATTTTTCAAAGTTAAATCGTGATCCAAACTCGAACAGTTGAAATACTTCTGCACAAAAAGATGATCCAAATAAGGAAAACGCATTTCGATTTGATGACGCATAGACGGAACATCGGAGCGCATGGCGTGATGAGAGCTGATGTAATAATAAAAATCTAAATAGGACAACTGCTTCAACAACGGAAATTTTTCAAAACTCGGATTGGTTTGCGCAACTTGTTTCAATAAGGCTTGGATTGGATGCGCCCATTCAGAACTTCCGTGCGATTGAAATAATGCTTGTATCGATTGCCAACTCGTCGTACTTCTCATCACAAAAGGCAACGCCACCAACCCAAAAGCAGACAATTCTTCATATTTATAACGCTTTTTACCTTTTAGCAAATATTTCATCTTTTTGAAGAGCATCGGCTCTAATCGTTGTCCCATTTTAGCCCAATAATAATAGGCATAACCATAAAACAGCTCATCTAAACCCAATGCGCTATGCAAGACTGCATATTTTTTTTCATGGGCTTTTTCCGACAAAAAATAAGCAACTTCCGGACAAATATTGGGTTCTTCTTCTGCCAACAAATAGGTCTTGATGGTCTCGAGGTCAACTTCGTTGTCGATCTCGATTTCGAGCAAATTCATTCCTGAATTTTTGGCATTACTTCGAGCAAATTTCAGTTCGTTTTGAGCATCATCGTATTCGTTATAAATGGTAATCGCATCTATTTCTTTGCCCAATTTTCCCAAAATATAAGCCAACAATCCCGAGTCCAAACCTCCGCTCAACATCAAGGCTTGCTTAACATCAGCCATCGAAGCAAGTTGTACAACCTCTTCTACATCTTTCAGAAAGGTGGTAGAGTCG
The DNA here is from genome assembly GCF_900089075.1 of Vaginella massiliensis. GTDB lineage: Bacteria > Bacteroidota > Bacteroidia > Flavobacteriales > Weeksellaceae > Weeksella > Weeksella massiliensis_A. The sequence goes on along the minus strand of NZ_LT593746.1, from coordinate 741,386 downwards.
ATCGATTGCAAATCGGGAATATAGTCTAACGTCCAATATGTTTTTTTAGAATGTTCGAAGTTCGACAAATCAACCGTCAATTGTGTTGCAGCTTCCAAAGATTTTGCGTCTCGATAAATCGTATTCGGAGCGAAATTGGTATTCAGATAAAAAGAATAAGCCAAATGTTGATAATCGATTATTTTTTCAACAAAATTTGTATCAAAAATGCCTTTGATTTCTGAAGAAAAAACGAATTGATGATTATCTAAATAATAATAAAAAGGTTTTATGCCGAAACGATCTCGCCAAACTTTTAGTCGACTGTGAGCATAATCAACCACCACAATCGCAAACATTCCGCGTAAATGATGAACAAAATCGTCGCCCAACTTCAAGTAAAGCTGAAAAACTACCTCTGAGTCTGATTTGGATTTGAATTCTACATTTTGTAAAAATTCATTTTTCAACGCTCCGAAATTGTAAACTTCCCCATTGAAGAGAAATGCCGTTTTGGTAACTTCGTCGTAAAATGGTTGCATTCCACGATTCGACAAATCCATGATCGAAAGCCTGTTGAAGCCAATCCAATTATCCGATTCAATTCCGTCTGACAAGGGCAATTTCTCTTGCGTTTCTGTATCGGACAATGCACTCGAAAAGCCTGAAAAATCATTGCTGAACGTAGCGTGTATCGTGTTATCGGGACCCCGATGCTTTATCGCCGCCAGCGATCGCAATATGGCCGCATCATTTATCTTTTGTTTGGTAAAAATACCCGAAAAACCACACATATTTTATCTATTGTTTATACGTTTTTAATTTTTTCAATGCTTTCAAAACAAAGTAAAGTTGCACCAAATAGCCTAATCCTGCCAAAAAAGAATACAGCATCAACGTAAATTTGATGTCATGTTTCGAACCTCCGATAAAAACCGAAACAAAGGTGATGACCACTAAATATACGTTGAAAAGCAATGCATAATGATTCTTTTTGATTACCAAAACCACCGATTGTATCGGATTTAGCGCGCTGCGACACAACACCCAAAAAGATAAAATCCACACATAAACGTCCAATCCTCGCCAGGCGTCGCCCAAAATCCATTCTAATATATAGACGCCAACGGTGTTCATTAAAAGTAGAAATATTGCAATCAATCCCACGTTGTACCGCATCACTTGTTTCGATAAATCGTATAATTGATGAGCTTTTGCATGCGCCATTTTCGCTGATTTCTGAAAAAAAACTTTCGACATCGAGTTCGACAACAAAACCAGTGGCGTAACCAAAACTTTGGATGCCATCGCAAAAAAACCTACATCGGTTTTGGCAAAATAAAATGCCAACAAAATATTCATGATGCTGTTGGCAATCACATTCAGTGACTCTGACGGCAAGGTGTATTTCACGATTTCTGAATTTTGCCTTACAGTTTGTTGCGCCAAATTGAAATCAATCTTAGAAAATCGTCCTTTGGTAATGCTGAAAAAATAAAAGGTCGTGATTATCGTTCCCACCAAAGTTCCGTAAATCAGACCGTTGGCATAAAATCCTAATCCATAAAATACAAACTGAAAAGCAATGGTCGAAATGGCATTCAAGACCAAGCCCATCGAAATTTTCCGAAACAATTTATACTTGGTGAACAACGAGGTTTGAATGTTGTACCACGCCGTAAAAATCGCGCCCAAACAACTCAGAAAAACGATCCAAAGCGAAGTCCCTAGCGGAATGATTCTTTCTACCACGAAATAGCCCAAAAAAAACAAGGTAATGGCGATGGTGCTGATCAAAATAAGGCTCGAAAACAAGTTGCGAATTTCTTTTGGCGATTTCGAAATGACAAAGATATTTTCGAGTCTGAACGAACACAAAATCGATAAAATTGCCACAAAACTCAAAAATACATTATAAGTCCCTGAAAACTCTGGCCCATACCATCGACCCAAAACAAAACCACCCAAAACCATCACCAATTGGGCAACAGTATTTCCAGCCAACAGCGACAACACGCCTTTGGCATTTTGGGTTTGGAATTTTTTGAATTGTAATTTCAAGTGGAAAATTCTTAACAAACAAATCTACACAAAATAGCTTAGCTTTGTACCTATGAATAAGATAAAACATGTTTTTTTCGATCTCGACAATACGCTTTGGGATTTCCGTAAAAATGCCAAACTTGCCTTGGCCGAATTGTACAAGAAATATGATGTAGAAGCAAAATACGGCTATACTTTCGAAGAATTTCACCCCTATTACCACGAAAGCAACGAAAGCCTTTGGGCACTCATACGCGACAAACGCATAACCAAAGAAGAGTTGCGAGAGCGTAGATTTCGTGAAGCTTTTGAACATTTGGGAATCCACAACACCGAATTGGCGGCAATATTCGAGCATGAATACATCGAGACCATTACCAACTACAACGAGTTGGTTGAAGGAGCTTTGGATTTGCTCGATTATCTAAAACCCAAATATGCTCTTCACATCATCACCAATGGTTTTATCGAAGTATCGAAACGAAAAATTGAAACATCCGACCTTAAAGGATATTTCGAAACCGTCACTTATGCAGACGAACTGAAAATTTTGAAACCCGATCCTCGAATTTTCGATTATGCCTTGCACAAAGCCAATGCGCAAAAAAAAGAATCGATATACATTGGCGATGATTGGATTGCCGATGCAGTTGGAGCAAAAGCTTACGGGATGGAAGCCATTTTTGTTGATCGATTGGATGATAATTTTGTAATGGATGGCGTCCCCACCATCAAACATTTGAAAGAAGTAAAAAACTATTTATAAAGGAATCGCTAAGCTAAGCCTTGGCTGTAATCTCCTATTTTATGCTTCGTTGCTATCGTTCGCAGCCGTAAAAACTTTGTAGTTGTTCTAATTCTTTCTGATTTAAAACTTCAACGCCATCCAAAGTAAAGTCTTCTTTTTTTGGAAAGTTTTAAATATAATTATTACTGGAAATAGCGAATTTTAAATTATGAAAACAACATTCTAAGCATCACTACACTGATGATCTACTATCATTTTTCATTAGTTTAAACGAAAAACGCAAGGTAAATTCAAAAATAACGCTATATATTCTGTGAGATTGAAAATATAAATAACAGAATTTATACCACAGGGCAATCGATGGGCGGGATGATTTCGTTTTATTTGAATGCCAATTATCCCGATATGTTTGCAGCATCCATCTTTGTAGGAAGTCAATGGGATATCAGGGTTTTGAAACCATTGGTTGATAAAAAGTTTTTCTACATCGTTTCTGCCAGAGATGAAAAAGAAAGACTAAACTGCACAGCAACAATTCCCGAAAAAAGCTTGAAAACTTTTTTCGAGGAGTTATTAGAAATTATTTCTCGTTATTGGCTACGCCATTTTTTGTATTGATTGATCAAGCCGTTGGTCGAACTGTCGTGCGACTTTACATTTTCATCATTTTTGATTTCTGATAGAATGGTATTCGCCAACTGTTTGCCCAATTCTACTCCCCATTGATCGAAACTATAAATATTCCAAATCACACCTTGTACAAAAATTTTATGCTCGTACATCGCAATCAACATTCCGAGCATTTCGGGTGTAAGTTTTTTGTATAAAATAGAATTCGTTGGTCGATTGCCTTCGAAGGTCTTAAAAGCTTTGAGCGCTTCGATTTCTTTTTCAGATTTACCTTGTTGTTTCAACTCTGCGATCACGACTTTTTCTTTTTTACCAAAGGCTAAGGCTTCGGTTTGCGCAAAGAAATTCGATAATAATTTCTGATGATGATCGCCAATCGGATTTAATGATTGGGCAGCCGCCAAGAAATCTGCTGGGATAAGCTTTGTTCCTTGATGAATCAATTGATAAAAGGCATGTTGCCCGTTTGTCCCAGGTTCGCCCCAAATTATGGGACCAGTTTGGTAGGGTACCAACGCTCGACCACGACTAATCGATTTCCCATTACTCTCCATATCACCTTGCTGAAGATAGGCTGCAAAACGAGCTAAATACTGCTCATAAGGCAATATAGCGACAGATTCGGCACCGAAAAAATTATTATACCAAATCCCTAACAAAGCCAATATTACCGGAATATTTTTTCGGAAATCAGTTGTGCGAAAATGTTGATCCATCTGATGCGCTCCATCCAATAATTTTTCGAAATTATCGTATCCTATTGCCAAAACAATACTCAATCCAATGGCGCTCCACAACGAATATCGACCACCAACCCAATCCCAAATCTCGAACATGTTTTGTGTATCGATCCCGAATTTTTCGACCGCCTCGCTATTGGTCGAGACCGCAACAAAATGTTGGGCGACATCGCTTTCTGCTGCGCCTCGACCTAAAAACCAATCCTTTGCAGACTGCGCGTTGGTCATGGTCTCTTGCGTTGTAAAGGTTTTAGATGCAATAATGAACAAAGTCGTTTCTGGATTTATTTTTTTCAGAACTTCTGCCAGAAGGGTACCATCGATATTGGATACAAAATGAAGATTAAGGTGATTCTTGTAATGTTTCAGTGCTTCGGTAACCATTGCTGGTCCGATATCGGATCCTCCGATCCCAATGTTGACTACATCGGTAATTGCTTTACCTGTGAAGCCTTTCCATTGGCCAGAAAGAACCCGCTCAGAAAACAATTTCATCTGATCCAAAACTCGATTCACTTGAGGCATAACGTCTTCGTTGTTGACGATAACAGGCGTGTTGCTTCGGTTGCGCAAAGCTGTATGCAATACCGCTCTGTTTTCGGTGGTGTTGATGGCATCGCCTTTAAACATTTTTTGTATAGCATCTTGGAGGTCGCAATCGTTGGCAAGTTCAATCAGCAATTTTATACTTTCGTCATCGATTAGATTTTTCGAATAATCCAACAACAAATCATGAAACTGTATACTGAATTTCTCGAAACGTTTGCTGTCTTTTTCGAATAGTTTTTCTAGTGAAGCGTATTTTATTTGGTCGTAATGCTCAACTAATTTTGACCAAGAAGAGGTTTTGATTGGATTAATATTTTTCAATGCCATTGTTACAAGCAATTTTCAACAAATTTAATTCGACAATGTTTCAAAAAAAAATAAGTTCTATTCGTTTTTCATATATTCGTTACACAAAAACGGTGTAGCCAATGAATTTTTTAGTTGGATTTTTGAATGTAGTTTGGAAAATTTGGTTCTTCTTGATTACGGTACTCTATGTGGTAGTCGTTGGGGTATTCCTTGTGATTCCGCTTGCCTTAACCGATAAGACTTTTCCTATCGCCTACAAATTCATTCAGTTTTGGGGAACTTATACTTTTTACGGAATGGGATTTCGTAAAAAGTTGATCGAAAAGGTAAAATTAGATCCAAATCAGACCTATATTTTCATCGCCAATCACACCTCGCCCATGGACATCATGCTGATGTTGAACGTGCTGAAAAATCATCCTATTGTATTTGTGGGCAAAGCCGAATTGTTGAAAATTCCGATTTTCCGACACATTTACAAACGCGTTGCCATACCAGTAGATCGATCGAATTTGCGAAGTCGGGCTCAGGTCTATCCTTTGGCAAAAAGTAAACTCAACCACGGTCTCAACATTTTTATTTTTCCAGAAGGAGGAGTTCCAGATGACACCACCTTGGTATTGGATCAGTTCAAAGACGGTGCATTTGCCATTGCTCAAGAAACCCAAACTCCGATAGCTGTTTTTACTATAAAAGGATTAAAAGAAATGTTTCCGTTTGATTATTTTAAAGGTTATCCTGGAAAAGTTGAAGTAACTTTGCTCGAAATCGTAGATTCTTCGCACTACACGAAACAAGACCTGAAGGCATATTGTAGAAAAATAATTTTGGAAAATTTACAAAACACTTAACAATAATTACACATGGCTATTGTTGCGTTTACAGACGGTTCTTCTCTTGGTAATCCAGGACCTGGAGGTTTTGGTGTAATCTTATTAGAAACAGAAAAAAAAATAAAAAAGGAGGTTGCACAAGGTTTTCGTAGAACAACCAACAATCGTATGGAATTGCTGGCTGTCATAGTTGCATTAGAATTACTCAAAAAACCAAAAAGCTTGATCACGATCTACACCGATAGCCGATATGTGGTAGATGCAGTCGAAAAAAAATGGGTTTTCGGTTGGGAAAAGAAAAACTTCAAAGGAAAGAAAAACGAAGATTTGTGGCGTCGATTTCTCAAAGTTTATCCTTTGCATCAAGTGCAATTTATTTGGGTGAAAGGTCATGCCGGAAACATTTGGAACGAACGCGCAGATGAGTTGGCCGTGCAAGCATCCAATACGCCAAAAAATTTTTTGATAGATTACATTTTCGAGGCGACAGAATCAGAAGATTAATCCTATTTTTGCAATGCAGAAAGAATCATGATGAAATTAAAACTCTCCACCCTACTATTATGCTTACTGATCGTGGTTGGTTGTAAAAAAGAAACTACGCCAAACGTTGTCACCTTTAGCGGTCAGTTGCGCAACGTAAACATCGACAGTGTTTATGTTCTATTGAACAACCGAGAAAAAGGCTTTGCACTAGATGCAGACGGCAATTTCAAAGACACTATTCAACTCGCTCACGAAGGGTATTTTACCTTTACCGAAGGGCGAAACGAATTCCCGATTTACCTGATTCCAGGTGATAATTTGGTGCTGAATGCCAACTATGAAAATTTGGAAAGCAGCCTAAAATTCTCTGGAAAAGGCGAAGTACGCAACAACTTTATCGTAAGCAAAGAGAACAAAATAGAGACGATGTTGAGCAACGAAAAAGTATTTTATTCCAAACCTGCCAACGAATATCTGCAAGACGTAAACAAATATTATCAAGCTTTTCTGAACGATTTGGACCTTATCAAAAACGATGTGGAAGCAAGTTTTTATGAAGCCGAAAAGAAAAATTTGTATTATGAATATTTGATGAATCTTTTTGTCTATCAAGATGCTTATGCTTATTTCAACAATCAGCTTCCAAAGCTTACGCCCGAATTCGAAAAAGAGATAAAAAATTTGGACATCAACAACGAGAAAGATTACGAGCGACTTCCGATTTATCGCCAATTGGTGAGTTATGTTTTAGATGATCATCTTAAAAATCAAAGCATTAACGAGGTCATCAATAAAATCAAGGCGCAACCTATAAAAGATCAATTTCTACAAGATTTGATTCAGAACATTCATCAAAATTCTAGCGATGCAGCGCTTATCTATCAGGCGATCGTCGAGAATACCAACAACCCGAAAATTCTGGAACAAGCCCAGCTGATGAAAACAAAAATGGACGCTGCAAAAAACAATGCGGTTGCCAATTTCAGTTTTCCGAATTCAAAAAACAAGATATTCAACCTTTCAGAACATCCAAACAAATTGGTCTATATCGATTTGTGGGCTACATGGTGTCGCCCATGTTTTATGGAGTTTCCGCATATGAAAACCTTAGCAGAGGAATATAAGGGAAAAGACATCGTATTTTTGGGAATTTCTATTGATAATGAACAAAATAGAGCGAAATGGCTGCAAACGATAAAAGAGGTTAATTTTAATTTTGAGCAAGTCTTCGCTGGTGAAGCTGCTGTAGCGAGCGATCCGTTTTTACAACAGTTGACTATACAATACATTCCGCGTTTTGTTTTGATTGGCAAGAACGGTAAACTCATCAGTTCGGAAGCGCCAACACCATCGAGCACAACAATTCGAAAACTCATCAACGAGCATCTCGATTTATAATAAAAAAAAACGCTAGTCAGAAGCTAGCGTTTTTTGGTTAGTTTTATTTTTTCTCATGAAAAACATACATTGGAATTTTGCTGTGATACGCTAATTTCTTGGTAAAACTTCTTCCAAAAAGCTTCTCGAAAAAGCTTCGGTGTCTTGCAACAGACGCCACTACATCTACGCCATTGGCATCTATGAAATCCATTGCTGCTTTTTCTACATCTTTTTCATTATAAATGACATGGAATTGCACAGGTTCGTTGGCAAATACTTGTTGCCATTCTACAAGTTCTTTACCCTTGTCGATTTCTTCGTTACTGCTGATGTGCAAACAATGTACAATAGCATTGTATCGTTCAGCAATCTCCAACATATGGTACAAAGCATCTTTATCTTTCTCTTCGAAATTGGTCGTGAAACAAATCGATTTCACCCCGTTGAACGAAGCCTCAATTGGCACACAAAGTACTGGAGCTTTCAGTTTGCTGATCACGTTCATCGTATTCGATCCGAATAAAACTTTGTCGATTCCAGAAGCTCCGTTGGTACCCATCACCACAAAATCGATATTTTCGTCTGAAACGACATCTTGGATGTTGGCAACCAAAAACCCTTCTTTCATGATGAATTTCATTGGGATATGTCCCAAATTATGCTGTTCGGCAAGCTCGCGTATTTCTGGAATTTGATCTTTAAAGTTCTCAAACGTACCGAGTTCTATGCTCTCGTAAACCGAAAAAATAAGTTCCGGACTTGTGCCACTATTGATAATGGGAGCGCTGTATGAGTGTAAAACATAGACTTCAGCGTTCTGATTTTCGGCTAGATTCAATGCATAAATTAGCGCATTTTTTGCTGTCTCTGAGAAATCGGTAGGAAATAATATTTTTTTCATAACACCATATTTAAACCTTTTTTAAGCAGTTTCAATTTACGAAAAATTTGCCAAATCACTTCTATTTTTACCTTTATCTTTGTAAAAAAAGAAATCATGCAGAAACTATATTTTCAGAAAACAGTGGTTCGTTGGTCAGATTTAGATGCCAATCGACACTTGGCAAACAGTTCTTTTTCCAATTTTACCAGCTATGCCCGTATTGCATTCTTACGCGATTTTGGCGTTACCATGAAAGATCTTGGGCAATTGCAGATGGGACCAGCCATTTTGCACGAACAGTTTTCGTATTTCAAAGAAGCCTACGAGGGCGAGGAAATCTACATCACTGTGGAGATTGATGGGATGTCGGACGATGGGATGATCTACTCTTTCTTACACAATCTGTACCGCGAAGACGGAACGCATCTTTGCCAAAGCAAACTCGTCGGCGTGTGGTTTTCACTTACCGATCGAAAAATGAAGGCTCCGCCAACAGCTTTATTAGAAGGTTTGAAAAAATCGATTGCCAATCGCGAAGTGAAAGTCCTCAGCAAATCAGATTTGAAGAACCTTCCGGCGTTTCCACAAAATATAGATCCAAGTTTTTTTAAACAATTATAAAACATGTTTGAAGATAAAAATATAGCTAAAACAAGTCTTGAAGATTTAGGAGAATTCGGACTCATCGAACAAATCGCTCAAGGTTTTCAACCGAAACAAAATTCAACCATCAAAGGCATTGGCGACGATGCAGCTGTGTTGGATTACAAAACCGAAAAAACAGTGGTGAGTTCAGAAATTTTTGTAGAAGGCATCCACTTTCGTTGGGATTATATGCCGCTTCGACATTTGGGCTATAAAGTGGCGATGGCAACCGTAAGCGACATCATCGCCATGAATGCGACCCCTAAGCAACTGCTTGTAAATATAGCGTTATCTAATCGCTTTACGGTAGAGGCGGTAGACGAAATCTATAACGGAATAAAGTATGCCTGCGACAAATTGGAACTGGATTTGGTTGGAGGTGATACTTCTAGCTCAGTAACAGGACTCACCGTGTCGCTTACCGCAATTGGCTCTGCCCCAGAAGAAAACCTAGTATACCGCACCGGCGCTCAACAAAACGATCTGATTGTAGTATCGGGAGATCTTGGTGGTGCTTTTCTTGGGTTACAGGTATTGGAACGTGAGGCTCAAGTGACGAAAATTAACCCCAATAATAAACCCGATTTCGAAAATTATACCTACCTCATCGAGCGGCAATTAAAACCAGAAGCGCGACGAGATGTTTTACAAATTCTAAAAGAGCTCGAGGTAAAACCAAGTTCGATGATCGATATTTCGGATGGATTGGCTTCCGAACTGATTCACTTATCGAAGCACAGTGGTTTTGGAATACAGATTTACGAAGAAAAAATTCCGTTAGATCCTTCGGTTATCCGTACAGCTGAAGAATTCAGCATCAACCCTATTACCTGCGCCCTGAACGGAGGCGAAGACTACGAATTGTTGTTCACCATTGCACAGCAAGATTTCGAGAAAATCAAAGGAAATCCGCATTTTAGTGTCATCGGATTTGTTGGCGAGAAAGGAAGTGAAAATTACCTCATCACCAAAGGCAATCAATCGAAAGTTCCTTTAGTTGCCCAAGGTTGGACAGCAAACGAAAGTTGACATCCAAAAGAATAAACAAAAAAAGGTCGAGCTGCGCTCGACCTTTTTTATTTTTCGATACTGTAATTCTTAGTGAGCAGCTTCTTCAGTTGCGTTCTCTACAGCCTCAACCGCTTGGTCAGCTGTGTTTTCTACAGTTTGAGCAGCTTCTGTAGCAGCAGAATCGATAGATTCAACAGCATCAGTAGCAACAGAATCAACAACTTCTGCAGTTTCTTCAACAGCTGGAGTTTCAACTACTGTAGTTTCTTTAGATTCGCAAGAGATAGCTCCGAAAGAAAGAGTAGCAACAGCTACTAACATGAATACTTTTTTCATTTTCTTAATTTTTTATTTGTTTAAACTTTTTTGTTTTCGTCATTTGACATAGCAAATGTAGAACGACTTTCGATTTTGAACTTGAAAACTACTTGTAGTCTGTTTGTACAATCATTTTTATTTTACAAAACGTTGATTTTTAGATTTTTGAAAATCTATTTTACAAAAAATTCAGCTCACCAAAGTTTTGATTTTTGTTTGAAAGACTCAATTTTTTGATCCAAAATTTCGAATCCAGGGAAATGAATACTTCCAATATGCGTGGTTTTGAAATCTTTTGTTGCCCGATACTTACCTTCGTCAACAGATTTTGCAACAAGCTTGTAAGCATCCCGAAACGGTACACCTTCTTGAATCATTCTGTTAATCGTTTCTACTGTGAAAATGGTATCAAATTTTAATTGTTCCATAAAATCTTTTTTGATCCTAATTTGCGGAATTGCAAAAAGCATGATGTCCAAAATATCTAAAAACTGAATCATCGGTTCGAATAACACCTCTTTCAACAGCTGAAATTCGCGGTGATAACCACTTGGCAAATTATTCGTCATCAAGGTTAAACTATTCGAAACTCCAAGAATTTTATTGCATTGTGCACGAATAAGCTCGAACACATCTGGATTTTTTTGTGGGGCATAATCGAAGAACCGTTGGTCATTTCTTTTGGCAACTCAACAAATCCCATCTATTGCGAATTATACATCACGAGATCGTAAGCCATTTTCGAGATGATTGCTGCAATCGCGCCTATCACGTTGGCAGTAGCCTTTTCGGTTGCGCCGCGCAAAATCTGAGCAGAAACGGAACTCACCAACAAATTACCAAATTGCAATTCGGCTGTCGTCTGCATTCGATCTATTGGGAAAGAGGTGCCATAGCCAGCTGCAGAACCTAAAGGATTTTGGTCGGCGTACTCAAAAACAGCTTCGGTAAAATGCAAAGACAGCAGCAAATTTTCGGCATACGCCGAAAACCACAAACCAAAACTACTCGGCATAGCCGCCTGAAAATGGGTATAGCCGGCAACAAAAAATCTCGAAATTCTTCTGCTTTTACACCCAAAACATCGTCTAGCTCTAAGGTCTTGGCGTTCAGCTTTTTCAAATAATCTTTTAGAAATAACTGAATTGCCACCAAAACTTGGTCATTTCTAGAGCGCGCCGTGTGAATTTTTTTGCCCGCATCACCGCAACGCTCGATCGAAAAACTTTCTAATTTGGAATGAATATCCTCGTACTCGTCTTCTATTACAAAATCTTGCTTTTGCGTTTCCCGATAAAAATCATCAAGCGAAAGCGCCAATAATTCGGCCTCGAGATCATCGATCAACCCAACTTTGTGTAACGTATGCCTATGCGCTTTGGTTGACAAAGTGTCGTATGGCGCCAAATAAACATCATAAATTCTATCCTTCCCGATGGTAAAGTTTTGGATCTTTTCGTTGATCGAATAGCCTTTATCCAAAATCTTCATATTACTATTTTTTTATTTTTGAGGGTGCAAAATGTACAGAAAGCAGAAGAAATAATATGTATTTTTATACATTAAAAATTAATTTATATACAGGCTTATTTTCTTCAAAATTCAAGTCGATAATTTAGCGTGCCAATCTTTACGATTTTAATAATTTTGAAAATTATTAATGTTTAAATCAAAATTTAAGAATCATAATTTTTTATATATTAATAATTTACACATCTTTTTATAATAAATCTAAATTATTAGAATATCATCAAAACTTATTCAATTATCGTAAATATTAGGTAGTAAAAACTTATTTTTGCGTTCCAAAATCAAAATACAATTTTTGCAATTCAAATCTTAATTTATACCGTTTTAGTGAATCTGAAAACTGAAAAAGAACGCAACGAAGAGAAATCAATAATACAGGTTATGAAAATAACCTACTAATATCAAAAAAACACATTAGTATGATGAGTCTTTATAAGGAATACCTTAATGAAATTGAAGAAAGAAAATCACAAGATTTACATCCGAAACCAATCGATAGTGCTGAATTGTTGAGCGAAATCATTGCGCAAATAAAGGATGCAAACAATGAAAACCGAAAATATTCGGTACAATTATTCATCTACAACACTTTGCCTGGCACCACTCCGGCTGCAGATGTAAAAGCTGAATTTCTGAAAGAAATCATTTTGGGAGAGGCTGTTGTCGAAGAAATCACTCCAGCTTTTGCCTTCGAATTATTATCGCATATGAAGGGTGGTCCATCGATCAAAGTATTGTTGGATCTGGCTTTGGGCAACAACGAAGACATCGCAAAACAAGCAGCAGAAGTATTGAAAACTCAAGTTTTCTTGTACGAAGCAGACACCAAAAGATTGGCCGACGCATACCATGCCGGAAATGCTGTGGCTAAAGATATTTTGGAGAGTTATGCAAAAGCAGAATTCTTCACCAAGCTGCCAGAAGTTCCAGAAGAAATCAAAGTGGTGACCTACATTGCTGCTGAAGGTGATATTTCGACCGATTTACTTTCTCCGGGTAATCAAGCGCACTCGCGATCTGACCGTGAATTGCATGGAAAATGCATGATCAACTCAGAAGCTCAGGCAGAAATCACCGCCATGAAGGCTCAGCATCCAGACGCCCAAGTAATGCTCATTGCAGAAAAAGGAACAATGGGTGTAGGATCTTCTCGAATGTCTGGAGTAAACAACGTGGCGTTGTGGACAGGAAAACAAGCTTCGCCTTACGTTCCGTTTGTAAATATCGCACCTATCGTAGCGGGAACGAACGGTATTTCGCCAATTTTCCTTACAACGGTTGATGTTACTGGCGGCATTGGAATTGACTTACAAAACTGGGTGAAAAAGGTAGACGAAAACGGAAACCTTGTTTTGAACGAAAACAACGAACCCGTTTTGGAACAAAAATATTCGGTAGAAACTGGAACTATTCTTACCATCAATACCAAAACTAAAAAACTGTACCACGGAGATCAAGAATTGATTGACATCTCGAAATCGTTGACGCCTCAAAAAATGGAATTCATCCGAGCAGGTGGTTCATACGCCATAGTATTTGGTAAAAAAATTCAAACCTTTGCTGCAGAAACCTTAGGAATTCAAGCTCCGACCGTCTTTGCACCAGCCAAAGAAGTTTCGATTGAAGGACAAGGCTTGACAGCAGTTGAAAAAATATTCAATAAAAACGCTTTAGGCGTAACACCAGGGAAAACCTTGCACGCAGGATCAGACGTACGTGTGAAAGTAAACATCGTGGGCTCACAAGATACAACTGGTTTGATGACCGCTCAAGAATTAGAAGCAATGGCGGCTACCGTAATTTCGCCTACGGTAGACGGAGCTTACCAATCCGGTTGCCACACTGCTTCGGTTTGGGATAAAAAAGCACAAGCCAACATTCCGAAATTGATGAAATTCATGAACGAATTTGGAGTAATCACAGCTCGTGATCCAAAAGGTGTATACCACTCGATGACCGACGTTATCCATAAAGTTTTGAATGATATTACGGTTGACGATTGGGCAATCATCATAGGAGGTGACTCGCATACCCGTATGTCGAAAGGAGTTGCATTTGGTGCCGACTCTGGAACGGTAGCTTTGGCTTTGGCAACTGGCGAAGCTTCTATGCCAATACCAGAATCGGTGAAAGTTACGTTCAAAGGTGAAATGAAACCACACATGGATTTCCGAGATGTGGTGCATGCTACACAGCAACAAATGTTGAAACAATTTGCCGGTGAAAACGTATTCCAAGGACGCATTATCGAAGTTCATATCGGAACATTGTTAGCAGATCAAGCCTTTACTTTTACCGATTGGACAGCAGAGATGAAGGCAAAAGCATCCATCTGTATTTCACAAAACGAAACCTTAATCCAATCATTAGAAATTGCCAAATCTCGCATCCAAATCATGATCGATAAAGGCATGGATAACACCAACCAAGTTTTGAAAGGATTGATTGAAAAAGCTGATAAACGTATAGCTGAAATTCGTTCGGGTGAAAAACCAGCATTGCAACCAGACGAAAATGCCAAATATTATGCAGAAGTAGTGGTTGACCTCAATATCATCGACGAACCTATGATTGCCGATCCAGATGTAAACAACGAAGACGTTTCGAAACGTTACACACACGATACCATTCGCGAATTGTCATTCTACAATGGAGACAAAAAAGTAGATTTAGGGTTCGTTGGTTCGTGTATGGTGCACAAAGACGATTTGAAAATTGTTTCTAAAATGTTGCGTAATCTTGAAGCCAAGAATGGTGAAGTGAAATTCAATGCGCCATTGGTAGTTGCTGCTCCAACTTATAATATCATTGATGAGTTGAAAGCAGAAGGCGATTGGGAAATGTTGCAAAAATATTCTGGATTCGAATTCAGTGATTTGCTACCAAAAACCACAGCACGTACAGAATACGAAAACATCATGTACCTCGAACGACCAGGATGTAACCTGTGTATGGGGAACCAAGAAAAAGCTGAAAAAGGAGATACGGTAATGTCGACCTCTACTCGTTTGTTCCAAGGTCGAGTTGTAGAAGACAGCGAAACCAAAAAAGGAGAGTCGCTTTTGGCATCTACCCCTGTAGTCGTGCTCTCTTCAATACTCGGTAGAATTCCGAATATTGAAGAATACAAGGCTGCGGTTGAAGGAATCGATTTAACCAAATTCAAACCGATTTCGATGAACTAATTATGAACTAATATTAACCATAACCACACATTCGAAGCTGCCAATTATAGGCAGCTTTTTTATACCATCACCTACATATAGGTTTAATAAAAATAGGCGAAGAAATCAGAATTCCTTCGCCCATTATTATAATAATTAAGATAAGAATTTACACCAATGGTCCTCCTGAAAGCAATTCGGCAGAAGCAAATTCCTCGAATTTCTTGAAGTTTTCTTTAAACTTATCTGCCAACACTTTCGCATTCTTTTCATAAGCCTCTTGCGAATCAAACGAGGTTGCCGGATCCAACTTTTCTACATCCACACCATCGATGGCAACCGGCACTTCGAAACCAAAGAAAGCATCTTTTCGGTAAGCGATATCGTTCAGTTTACCGTCTAACGCAGCATTGATCACAGCGCGCGTGTCTTTCAACGACATGCGTTGTTTTTTACCATTCCATCCGGTATTGATTAGCCAAACATTCACACCGCTCTCTGCTACTTTATCGCTCAACATTTCGGCATATTTGGTTGGGTGCAATGGCATAAAAGGCGCTCCAAAACAACTCGAAAATGTCGTTTGTGGCTCTGTAACACCTGCTTCTGTACCAGCAACTTTCGAAGTATAACCCGAGATAAACAAATAGGCTGCCTGGTCGGGATTTAATTTTGCGATTGGCGGAAAAACACCATAGGCATCAAACGATAAGAAAAATATATTTTTTGGATTCTTACCAATCGAAGGCACAGCGATATTATCTATATAATCGATCGGATAACTCACGCGTGTGTTTTCTGTAATAGAAGCATCGGCAAAATCGACTTCGTTTGTTCCTTCTTTCATGATTACGTTTTCTAATAACGCACCTTTTTTGATTGCTCCAAAGATTTCTGGTTCACCCTCTGCAGACAAGTTGATGACCTTTGCGTAGCAACCTCCTTCGAAATTGAAAACCGTGTTATCTGCCGTCCAGCCGTGTTCATCATCACCAATCAATCGGCGCGATTTGTCGGCAGACAAGGTTGTTTTTCCTGTACCAGACAAACCAAAAAACATCGCGGTATCACCGTTTTCGCCAGAGTTTGCAGAGCAGTGCATTGGCAATACATTACGATCGACAGGCAAGACAAAGTTAAGAGCAGAGAAAATTCCTTTTTTCATTTCTCCTGTATAACCTGTTCCTCCATTCAAAACGATTTTACGTTTAAAATTCAAAATCGAGAAATTATGCGCGCGAGTCCCGTCAACTTCCGGATTTGCCTTGAAAGATGGCGCGTTGATGATGGTCCACTCTGCGTCACCGAAGTTTTTCAACTCTTCTGCCGTAGGGGTAATGAACATGTTGTAAATAAACAAGTTTGCACCTGGCGTTTCGGTAATTGCTTTTATCTTGGTTTTGTAACGATCATCTGCACAAGCGTAAGCATCGCGCACATACAAAGTACGGTTGCTCAAATGTTCCATCACTTTATCGTACAGGGCATCAAATTTTTCTGCCTCGAACGGAATGTTGATTTTCCCGTCCCACCATACTGTATTTTCTGTGATTTCATCTTTTACGATAAAACGATCTTGAGGCGAACGACCGGTAAATTCACCCGTCAAAAAATTGACCGCTCCCGAAGAGGTCAGCTCTCCTTGATTGGTTTTCAACATTTCTTGTTCTAATTCATCTGCAGATAACTGATAGCGTACTGCGGCGTTTTTTATTCCATAAGAACTTAAATCTAAACTCATTATTTGTCGTTTTTATTTGAGGAATTCGTATTTAATTTTTATCTTTCAAAAATAAGAATAATTTCTAGATTAGAAATTTGACTTATATCACGTAAATATACGCTTAAAAATGCCTTTTTTAACGACTATTATGCTTGCATAGTAAAAATTAAGTTGGAAATTGCTAAAAGTTTATATTTTTGCAAAGAGTTTAAACAAATATAAAAAAAGTAATTATGTCTGACATTACATCAAGAGTAAAAGCTATCATCGTAGATAAGTTAGGAGTAGACGAAAGCGAAGTAACTTTGGAGTCTAGCTTTACAAACGACTTAGGAGCTGATTCTTTGGACACAGTTGAATTGATCATGGAATTCGAAAAAGAATTCGACATTCAAATTCCAGACGATCAAGCTGAGAAAATTTCTACAGTAGGTCAAGCGGTTAAATACATCGAAGACTTAAACAAGTAATTATTCCGTATGGAATTAAAAAGAGTAGTAGTAACAGGTATCGGTGCCCTTACACCAATTGGAAACACTTACCCAGAATTTTGGGAAGCTTTGACAAAAGGTGTGAGTGGCGCTGCGCCTATTACGCTTTTTGATGCATCCCTCTTTAAGACACAATTTGCTTGCGAGGTAAAAAACCTCAACATCGAAGATCATTTCGATCGAAAAGAAGCTCGCAAAGTAGATCGATGTGCACAACTAGGAATCATAGCGGCACGAGAAGCCATCAAACATAGTGGTATTCTAGAGAGCGAAACCACCAACAAAGAGCGTATAGGTGTTATTTGGGGTTCTGGAATTGGCGGAATCAAAACTTTCGAAGAAGAAGTGAGCTCGTATGCTACAGGCAACGGCACACCACGATTCAACCCTTTCTTCATCCCAAAAATGATTGCCGACATCACACCAGGACACATTTCCATGGAATTTGGATTCATGGGTCCAAACTACACCACCGTTTCGGCCTGTGCTTCGTCTACCAATGCAATTATCGACGCCCTCATGCTATTGCGTTTGGGTAAAGCCGATGCTATTGTTGTAGGAGGATCGGAAGCTGCCGTGACAGAATCTAGTATCGGCGGATTCAATTCTATGCATGCACTATCTACCCGCAACGATGATCCTAAGACAGCATCACGCCCTTTCGATAAAGACCGTGA
The DNA here is from genome assembly GCF_900089075.1 of Vaginella massiliensis. Taxonomy (GTDB): domain Bacteria; phylum Bacteroidota; class Bacteroidia; order Flavobacteriales; family Weeksellaceae; genus Weeksella; species Weeksella massiliensis_A. Next base: position 723,247 of record NZ_LT593746.1, on the reverse strand, counting down.
TGGATTTGTGATGGGTGAAGGCGGCGGAAGTATCATCTTAGAAGAATACGGACATGCTATAAAACGAGGTGCAACCATCTATGCCGAATTAGTAGGTGGAGGTTTATCAGCAGACGCTCATCATTTGACGGCGCCGCACCCAGAAGGTTTGGGAGCTTATAAGGTGATGAAAAACGCATTGGACGATGCCAATATTTCGGTAGAAGATATTGACCACATCAATATGCACGGAACTTCTACCCCATTGGGAGATGTAGCAGAACTTACAGCCGTAAGCAAACTGTTCGGTGAACACGTCTATGATATTCAAATCAATTCTACAAAATCCATGACAGGTCACTTGCTAGGTGCTGCAGGAATAATAGAAGCAATCTCGTGTATTGGTGCAATCAACAACAGCATAGTACCACCAACGATCAACCATTTTACAGATGACGAGAAAATCGATCCAAAAATCGATTTAACTTTCAATCAAGCAAAACATAGAGAAATCAATTGCGCATTGAGCAACACTTTCGGATTCGGAGGGCACAATGCATGTGTGATATTTAAGAAGTATAAGTAATGTTTTTTCTAAAAAAACTTTTAGCACTTTTTCCAAAAAAAAATGCTAAAAGTGAAAATCCAGAATTAACGAAGTTTGTTTCAGATCTTATCGGATGTCGCCCTCATGATATTCGAATTTTTGAAGAAGCCTTTACCCATCGCTCTGCACAACGCAAAGATGAAAAAGGAAATAGTATAAACTTTGAACGTTTGGAATTTTTAGGAGACGCATTACTTGGTGCTTCTGCAGCAGTAAGCCTTTTCCGTAACGCACCCGAGCAACAAGAAGGTTACCTCACCAAAATGCGCTCGAAAATCGTTTCGAGAAGACAGCTCAACGAAGTTTCTAGGAAATTGAACCTCATCCATTTTCTAATTCCAAAAAACAACCACGCGAATCTTGGCGAAGATGTGAACGGAGATCTTTTAGAAGCTTTTGTAGGAGCGGTTTTTGTAGATCAGGGCCACATCATCACCAACCGATTCATATCCAACTACATTATCAAACCTTATATTTCTGATTTAGAAAAGTTAGAACAACGAATCTCGAGCCATAAAAGTTTGATTCTGGAATGGAGCCAAAAATCGAAAAACAACATCAGGTTCAACACCTTCGAAGAACAAAACGCAGAAGACGTACAGGTTTTTGTATCCGTAATACGCCTCAACGAAAAAGTAATCGCAAAAGGAAGAGGAACATCGAAGAAAAAAGCAGAAGAAAACGCCGCCAAAAGAGCCTATTATTCGTTACAAAGACAGATAGAAAAGATAAATTAAAGACACAAAACATGGTTGATATTTTACTCGAAGAATTTATAGATTTTGAAATACTGGGTATCATATCAAATTTGAACAACACCTATCAATTTGTTTATCATCTCAATACCACATACGGCACCAACTTTGCGAGAGACAACGATTTAGACATCATCATCCAAGAAGAAATCGTCTATTATCCCAACTTTTGTTGGGAAGATATCGACAATCAGGTCGAATACAACCTCATCAAAAACATGCCCTTTCAGAGTCTGAAAACCCAAAAACTTTCGATGTACGAAATGTTTGATGTTTCGCCTTTATTAATACCCCAGTACAAAAATTATAATTTTATCTTAAAGATAAGCGGATGGGAATTCGGAATAGAACATCTAAATTTGCCTTTTGGCTTGGATGCCGTAATCCAGTCGATCACGCCTTTTAATGTAGAACAAATAAAAACGGTTGAACGTTTAATATTTTAGAAAAAGAACAAAATGAATACAAATAAATTCTTGAAAAAAACCAAGATCGTAGCAACACTTGGTCCTGCTACCGATAGCAAAGAAATCTTATTGGAAATGATGAAAAAAGGAGTCGATGTATTTCGAATCAATTTTTCGCATGCCGATTATAATGAAGTGAAAAATAAAATCAAAACTATACACGAAATCAACGACGAATACGGCTTCAACACGGCTATTTTAGCCGATTTGCAAGGTCCTAAATTGCGCATCGGAAAAATGCAACACGAAGACTTTGTACTCAACGAAGGCGACATCCTTACCTTTACCAACGAAAACATCGAAGGCACCAACGAAAAGGTTTTCATGACCTACAAGCGATTTGCACAAGATGTAAAAGTTGGCGAAAATATTCTGATTGATGACGGAAAATTGATTCTAGAAGTGATCGAAACCAACGGAGTTGACACGGTAAAAGCAAAAACAGTACAAGGTGGTCCTCTACGTTCCAAAAAAGGCGTGAATCTACCCAATACCAAAATTTCGCTGCCAGCACTCACCAAAAAAGACAAAGAAGATGCGAAGTTTGCGATAAAAAATCGGGTAGATTGGTTTGCACTTTCGTTTGTAAGAACCGCACAAGATGTAGAAGATTTGAAAGAATTCGTTAAAGAAAATGCCAATTTCAAAATTCCGATCATCAGTAAAATAGAAAAACCAGAAGCATTAGAAAACATCGACGAAATCCTTACTGCTTCGGATGGTTTGATGGTCGCAAGAGGTGATTTGGGTGTAGAAGTACCTTTCGAAAAAGTGCCAATCGAACAGCAAAAATTAATCGACAAATCGAAATTGGCACGTAAACCCGTTATTGTAGCAACCCAAATGATGGAGTCGATGATCAACAGCCTTACGCCTACACGTGCAGAAGTAAGCGACGTAGCCAATGCTGTTTTCGACGGTGCAGATGCCGTGATGTTGTCTGGAGAAACCTCTGTAGGACGATACCCAGTACAAGTAATCGAAAAAATGACCAAAATTTTGCAAACAGTAGAAGACGACGATCACATCAAAATTCCTGAACACAAACCGGCTGTAAAAAACGAACGCTTTGTTACCAATATCATCTGTTACAATGCTGCAAAAATGGTAGACCAAACAGGAGCAAAAGCCATTGCAACCCTCACTTATTCTGGGTATACCGCTTTCCAAATTTCTTCGCATCGTCCATTGGCGTATATTCTTGTATTCAACCCAAGTAAGCGCATCAATCGTATGTTGAACCTACTTTGGGGAGTGAAAGCAATCAATTACGACCCGAGAGATACAAGTACGGACCAAACGGTAATCGAGGTCAACACCATTGCCCTAGAAAGAGGTTATGTAACCTACGGCGATTATATCATCAACCTGAATGCGATGCCAGCCTTTGAAAAAGGGATGACGAATACGGTGAGATTAACAACGGTTTAATAAAAATTAAAAAACATAACTTTTTCAAAATCCTTCTCATTCTAGAATCGGGAAGGATTTTTTCAGGGCGTAAAAATTTGAATAAAGCCATGAATCAATTAAATTTGTGCGACTAATTTTATCAGCATGATTGAGCAAATCAAAAATCATATTCAAGACGTAAAACAATTCCAATCGACCAATTTGAACCAAATCGAAGAGTTTAGAATAAAATACCTTGGCAAAAAAGGAATTCTGAATGATTTGTTTGCTCAATTCAAAGCCGTACCGAACGAACAAAAAAAAGAATTCGGTCAAGTGGTGAACGAACTGAAAAATGTTGCAACAGAAAAAGTAAACGAACTGAAAAATGCATTGGCAAGTACCACTTCTAACAATTCAGCTCTCGATCTTACGCGCCCTGGCGAACCGCATGCATTAGGATCACGTCATCCGATCAATATTGTAAAAAACAGAATTGTCGAAATCTTTAGCCGTATAGGCTTTACCATATCCGAAGGACCAGAAATCGAGGACGATTGGCACAATTTTACCGCGCTCAATCTTCCACCTTATCACCCTGCTCGTGATATGCAAGACACCTTTTTTATCGAACAAAACCCAGACATCGTGTTGCGTACTCATACCTCGTCGGTACAGATTCGCTATATGGAGACGCATCAACCTCCAATTCGTACGCTGTCGCCTGGGCGAGTTTACCGAAACGAAGCAATTTCTTCTCGATCGCACATGATGTTTCATCAGATCGAAGGTTTATACATCGATGAGAATGTCTCTTTTGCAGACCTGAAACAGACTTTGAGCTATTTCACCAACGAATTGTTCGGCAAATCAGAAATTCGATTACGCCCTTCTTATTTCCCGTTTACAGAGCCTTCGGCTGAAGTTGATGTGTATTGGGGATTGGAAACCGAAACCGACTATCGAATGACCAAAGGTACGGGCTGGTTAGAAATCATGGGTTGCGGAATGGTCGATCCTAATGTATTGAAAAATGTAAACATAGACCCAGAGCAATATTCTGGTTATGCTTTTGGAATGGGAATCGAACGCATCGCCTTGTTGTTGTATCAGATAGGTGATATCCGTTTGTACACTGAAAACGATGTGCGATTCTTAGAGCAATTCAAAGCCGAGTTATTTTAATAAATCTATTTCATTAAACACAGTTGAATGCTCCTTGATGGAGCGTTTTTTTTATGGTTTTGGTTTAAGTTTTTAAAAAACCTTCTACTTCAATTTTTGATAAAACACAAATTCGTGATCGGCAAAGGCTACCGGATAAAAGATTTTACCCAAATCTTTCAGAATTAAATCGGGTCGTACAACGCCTTTTTCGAAATAATCATTCCCACCGAACTGATTCGTCCTCAAAGCGAAATTGTAAACGTTTTGATGTCGAAAAGCCTCGAACCATGCATACTGCGAGCGAGAAGCTTTCATTTGCTCCAAACTCTTGAAATCGCCTGCATTTATCCAATGCGTTGCGCGTTGTGCTTTGGCATAAACCTCTTCAAAACTCAAATTCAACTGCAAATCAGAAGGCGCATCAGCCCAAAGGTAATTGGCTTTTGCATCCTTCAAAAATTGTGCTTGCAAACTATTTTTTGCTGGCAAATACCAAACATCACCGTAAATGGTGTTGACCAAGGTCGAATGCTCGGTAGAGGAGAGTTGCGCTATTTTGGATTTCGTTTCGAGGTATTGTTTTTTGATTTCATCAAAACGCTCATTTGCCAAATCATCTCGGCCGACCAAATTCCCCAAAACTTTGATGTATTCTGCTCTCCCCAGCGGTGTATATTCTTTATAATCGTCCAATATCAAAACCTTTACACCATTATCGATCAACATTTCTATAGCTTTGGTGTACGTTGGATTGGAAGATGCAATCAACAAATCGGGCTGAAGCGTGAGGATTGTTTCGACAAACAATTCGCTTTCGTTCCCAATTTCCTGAATTTGATTTTGTTTGATTTTTTCTTGAATTTCGTGGTTATAAATAAACCTCGCACTGGTCACGCCGATCAGATGATCCAAAGCATTCAATTCGTCTAAATAGCCTATAATCGCCGTTTGTGTAATGGCAATTCGCTCGAACGGAAGATCTTTTTGATGATAATGAAAGGGTATATTTTCGTAACGAATCGTAAAACTCGAATCGATTTGTTGCAATTGAAGCTTTTCTGCCTCAACCAATAAATTTGCGGTAGAATTTTCTGTGGCTCGATGCTTACAAGAGCTTAAAAACAGTAAAGAAAAGCAAAGAATTATCGTTCTGAACATGAAAAAAATAATATTTAACTTTTTGGCTTACAAAGGTTAAACATTTTAATTGAATTTTTTAGTCAAAAAATTTTTTTTCTAATGAAAAAACACGCTATATTTGCAGTCCAAAAAGTAATCAAAATGGCCTCGTAGCATAACTGAATAGTGCACTTGATTACGGCTCAAGAGGTTGCAGGTTTGAATCCTGCCGAGGTCACTAAATCCTAATCTAATTAGGATTTTTTTTTGCAATCTAGTTTCGTCTTATTTGCAAATATTTTTTATTAACTTCTATGTCGTTTGTACAAAAAAATTTTAAATGACATAAAAAAACCACTTCTTCTGAAGTGGTTTTTTTGATGTATGACGATTAAGGAATTTTTACACCAGGATAATCGTTTGGATTTACCTTACGCAAGGTCGAACGATATTTTTTGTTGATCGCATCGACAAACATGTTGGCAACAATTGCGTAGCCAATTCCGGTAGGATGTACGCCGTCTAATGAGAACGCTCCACCTTGTATAAAAGAAGTGGTAAAAGTCGTGCCGTAGAAGGTGAGTCCTACATTTGATATTTTACGCATTTCTGTGTTGGCATCTACCAAAGCCAGATTGTATTTGGTTGCAATAGCAGAAATTTTGGCATTGTAAGCTCCAGTAGCCGTTTCGACCTCTGCCAATTCAGCTTCAGATAAAACGTCGCCATCTGCAAGCGGAACTTGCGAACCTCCACCGGTTTGTATTTTACCTAAGGTGGTGAGCAAGATTAAATCTTTAGATGTGGTTTGTCTGTAACTTGGTAATCCTAGTGCAGCCAAATCGGTGAGATGATCATCTACGAAGACTACACCATTTGCTGCCCCGGCTGTAAATTTTATTAGGCGTGCTTGGTATTCTGCATCGGTGATAAGTCCGGCAGCTTTTGCTTGCGCCAATCCACCGTTGTAAGCTGCATATCCGGCAGTCAATGCTGTTATTTGAGCATCAGACAAATTAGCCAAAGGTTTCGATGGTACTGTCGTGAAGAACGGCACCGATGTCACACTTGGGATGTTGGCAATTACACCTTTTGCGCCATTAGCGGTCAAAGCTTTTACGTATCCATCAATTACACTTCCGAGTACATTTGGGTCGGTGATGTCATTTGGACCGTAAGTTGTTGGGTTAACGTTACCTGTTTGATTTACTCCTGTTCCACCACTGGTTGCATAAGAGAGTACGTCATTATTTCCTATCCACAATGAGAAGAACGTTGGTTGTTGTGCTACTGCATCGCCAATTACTGTTGATGTTGCCGAAGAAGCAAAACGAGCATAATACGGGTTAGCCATTCCTGTTGCAATACCTGCTGGATTTCCGTATCCTGCAGCTGCCAAATGGAAAGATTTTGCTCCAGGCACTCCGAAGTTGTTTATTGCTCCTGTATAAGGGGTAAACGGTGATTGCGCTGGAGTTTCGACTGGTGACAACGAACCATTGACTACTTGTAGCTGTAGTTTACCTGCAACTCCAAAATTAGAAAATCCTCCAATATCGTCTGGCATCAATGGCTGTGCAAATGTACCACCACCCGCGGCTGACATCAATTGGGCTAAAATGTTTGGATACGAATTTTCTTGACCCGTAACATACAATGCATTGTCCATATAACCAGAAGTCAACGAGTTACCCAATGCAACGTATTTGGTAAAATTCGCCTCTCCAGAAGTTACTTGAAATTCTTCTACTGGATTTTCGAACTCATTATCACAACTGAAGAAAGTGAGTGCTAAAGCTGCGATTAATATTTTATTGATATTTTTCATTTCAAAAATTATTTAAGGTTATACGTTAATCCAACACCAAAGTTGATGGCTTTGAATTTGAAATCTCCTTGGAAATTGGATTCGATATTATGAACATATCGTTCTTCACTTCTGACATATTGCCCTAATAAATCTAAGTAGAATCCGCTACCGAATTTAAATCCTACCCCGGCAGAGAATGCATGTTGATTTGCACTTGGAGTTTCGGATGACCAATATTCACTTGTCACAGGCGAAGGATCGTAAGAATATCCTAGACGTCCAAAAATCATATCGGTGAAAGCGTACTCAGCTCCTACGCGGTAAATCACAGTATCCTTGAAGCGTTTTTGGGCAACGCTATTGGTAGAATAACCCGTTTGGTCGTTGTACAACTCAATGTCCAACTCTTTGTATCGACTCCAACCATTTACCACCACATCTGCGCCTAACAATAATTTCTCGATCGGACGATATGCTAAACCAAACGTAAACTCAGACACTCCTGGCAACGAAGCGTTGAAATGGTTTGTGTTGAAGTTTGGATTGGTCGCTAACGCAGAAGGAACATTAGACCAGGTTACATCTCCTCCATCTACCTCAATATCTACTTTTGATTTATAAGCTATGCTTACAGAAACTTTGTCAGATGGCTTGAAATATGCACCAAGGTTAAAACCTGTACCCGAAGCCTCTTTAGAGTCGATTTCCAATCCAATTTCATTTCCCGCAAGGTTCATTGCGCGTTGTAAATTTACAGAACCTCTAGAGTAAATGAATCCGAAACCAACGCTGAACCATTCGTTGAATCTATAGGCTACGGTCGGCTGGAAATAAAAAGACTTCAATTCGATTTCAGTAACGTTTGCACGATTTTCCCAGTCTTTTGGCCAGGTCAACGAGCTACCATATGGTGTGGTAATACTTACTCCAACCGCCAAATCGTCGATTGGCTTATAACTTACTGCCGCATAAACTGGAGTCGACATTTTGTTGTCGGTAACCGAACTGTGCAAGGTTACTGGGTCTTGCCATTTTGCTTCAGAGTTCACTCCAAACCCTCCAATCGCTATACTCAATTTACTGTCTACAAATGCCAATCCAGCTGGATTATAGAATGCTACACTTGCATCGCGCACGTCTGCACTTACACCTCCCATAGCCGCTTGTCTTACACCTTGCAAAGCTACACGGTAGCCTCCAGCAAACGCCGAAGAAGACAAACCTAGAAGGGCTAATGATATGAATAGTTTCCTCATTTTTTTGTTAATTTTAAAATTATCTTAACACAAATATAATTTTTTTTATGAATAATGTTTTATTTACAAAAGATTTTTTTACAACTAATTGATTTTCAATTCCATTAAAAATCAAATTTTCGGTGTAAAATTACACTTGATGCAGTTGTTGAGCGATGATATAAGCCTCGGACCAACACGCCTGAAAGTTGAAGCCACCCGTAATGGCATCGATATTCAACACTTCGCCAGCAAAATAAAGATTGGGAATTTTCTTGCTCTCCATTGTTTTGAAATTGATTTCCTTCAAATCTACTCCACCAGCGGTAACAAATTCGTCTTTGAAGGGGCTTTTACCTTTTATTTCGTATTCGGCCGCCGTGAGTTCTTTGGCTATCTGCGCTAAGTCTCCTTTGTTCAAATCTGCAAAATTTTTCTGTTCGTTGACGCCAATATAGTGTAAAATCGACTGCCAAAAACGCTTTGGAAACGAAAACGGATTGTTGGCATAGCAATTTTTTTTCGGCTGATTTTGTTTCAATTGATTTAGAAAATCCAAAACCTCTTCGAAATCTTGTTGTACAAAATTGACCTTCATTACAAATTGATATCCTAAGTGATGCAAATCGATGGCACCCCAAGCCGAAAGTTTCAGCACAGCTGGTCCACTGAAACCCCAATGCGTGATGAGCAAGGGTCCTTCTGATTGTAAGTTGCTATCCTGAATTTCTATCGACACCAAATCGAAGGCAACTCCCATCAGGTTTTGGATTCTAAGATCCTTGCAATTGAAGGTAAAAAGTGACGGTACTGGCTCGATTATTTGCAGGTCTAAACGCTTCATTATTTTCCAGAACTTCGGCGACGAACCAGAAGTGACCACCAATTTATGAAATTCGTATTCCCCTTTGGATGTGCTGATTTTGAAAACATCCTCATTTTTTTCAATATTCAAAACGCCTTCGTTCAACTTTACCTCAACTTTCGATTTCTCGGTTTCTTTGAGCAAACAATCGATGATCGAAAGCGAAGAATTCGACTGCGGAAAAATTCGATTATCCTCTTCTATTTTCAAAGGAACATTCCGCGACTCGAACCATTCCATCGTATCGCCGGGCTGAAATTGATGAAACACACTCAGTAACTCCTTTTTTCCACGCGGATAATACTCAACCAACTCACGAGGATCGAAACAAGCATGTGTTACATTGCATCGCCCACCACCCGAAATTCTCACCTTGCTCAAAGGCGTACTCGATTGTTCGAATAGGGTTGTAAGCTCGCCAATTTTGGGATGCAGATTAGACGCCAAAAAATATCCAGCCGCGCCTCCGCCAACGATCGCAATTTTTTCCATGTGGTAAAAGTACAATGCAATTTCTGAGGTACAAAAAAAAGAAGAATTCTTCTAAAAAAGTTTTTGCAAGAAGTTCAACTTTCCATTTTAGATTATTTATTTCTAGGAGTTAAAATAGTACCTTTGCGCAAACAAACACAGCAATGCAATTTTTAGACGGATTAAAATTATCAAAAGAAATCAAAGAGGAAATCAAACAAGAGGTTGATTTGCTCATCGAGCAAGGAAAAAAAACGCCCCATTTGGCAGCTATTTTAGTAGGACAAAACGGCGCTTCGCAGACCTATGTAAGCAGTAAAATAAAAGATTGTGAGCAAGTTGGTTTTCAATCTACTTTGGTAGAACTAGACGAGACTATTTCGCAAAAAGAACTCATCGCCGAAATTCAGAAGTTAAATGAGAATGATGAGATCGACGGCTTCATTGTGCAATTGCCACTGCCAAAGCATATCGACCAAGAAGAGGTAATCAATGCCATCGACCCAAAAAAAGATGTAGACGGATTTCATCCTGCAAACTTCGGTAAAATGGCATTGGATATGGAAGCTTTCATACCAGCTACGCCATTTGGTATCTTACAATTGTTGTCGCGTTATCAAATTCCGACCAAAGGAAAACACGTAGTCGTTATCGGTCGATCTCGCATCGTAGGCAAACCGATGAGCATTTTGATGGGGAGAAAAGACTATCCGGGCGACTGTACGGTAACCTTGGTACATTCGAGTTCAGAAAACATAGAGAATTTCACCAAACAAGCCGACATTGTCATTACAGCTTTGGGGGTTCCTAACTTTTTGAAAGGCGAAATGATTAAAGATGACGTAGTCATTGTTGATGTGGGTATTACTCGAGTAGAAGATGCAACCGCAACAAAAGGCTATCGTATCGCAGGTGATGTTGATTTTGATTCGGTTCGAGACAAGGCTTCTTGGATCACACCTGTGCCTGGCGGTGTTGGCCCTATGACAAGAGCAATGTTGTTGCAAAACACCCTTTTAGCATACAAAAGAAATTCTTAATCTATGATACCGATTGCATCTGTTACAACCCAACAAAAAGCACTGATCGAAGCAGGAAAACTACTCCCTGTGATGGAACATTTCTATACATTGCAAGGTGAAGGAGCATATGCCGGAGTCGCTTCTTATTTCATTCGATTGGGAGGTTGCGATGTTGGATGTCACTGGTGCGATGTAAAAGATAGTTGGGATGCCGAAACGCATCCGCTCACCGATATAGCATCACTTGCCAAAGAAGCTGCCGAGACCTGTAAAACCATTATCATTACGGGTGGTGAACCTCTGATGTGGAATTTAGATTTTCTCACAGCAGAATTGCATCGCCACGGTGCAAGAGTGCATATCGAAACTTCGGGTGCGTATCCATTGAGCGGAGATTTGGATTGGATTACACTTTCGCCAAAGAAAACCAAACTGCCTGTAGACGAAATCTACGCAAAGGCTTCTGAATTGAAAATGATCATCTACAATCAGCATGATTTCAGATTTGCTCAAGAACAAGCCGAAAAAGTTTCGGATGAATGTTTATTGTATTTACAAGTAGAATGGAGTAAACGAGACCAACTTTCTGAACAGATTGTAGCCTTTGTAAAGCAAAATCCGAAATGGCGAATATCTGTCCAAACTCATAAATATTTAGACATCCCATAACGTAATAATTCTGTAACTTTAAAGAAAAAATAACAATTATGAAAAAATTTGCTGCAATTCTAGCCTTGGCATTTATGGTAGGTGCCTGCTCAGAAAAAAAAGAAACGACCACCTTATCGTCACAAGAAACGAGTGCTACTCGTGAAGCCGACACAAGCATCCCAGTGACAGCTGTGGTAATCACAGGTAACGATAACATGAAATTCGACAAAACCGAGTTTACGGTGAAAGTAAACCAAGAAGTGTCGATCGAACTGAAAAATGTTGGTGTGATGGAAAAAGAAGTAATGGGGCATAATTTGGTAATCCTTAACCAAGGAGTAGATGTAGAAGCCTTTGCCAAAGCTGCAGAAGCAGAAGTGGCAACAGAATACATCCCGGCATCTTTGGCAGACAACATTTTTGCACACACCAAACTTTTGGGACCAGGTGAAAGCGAAACTATCAAGGTAACATTTACCGAAAGTGGAGATTATACGTATCTGTGTACTTTCCCAAATCACCATTTATACATGAAAGGAATCATACATGTTGTAGAATAAACTTAATGAAATTAACTTTGGCACAAGATTTGCCCTTAGTAAGTCGAATAAGATTTAGTAGAGTAAATTTTGTCCTCATGTGTTAATTTTGAAGCCTCGATTCCTCGAGGCTTTTTTTATTATCGAAACAATACGGCAACAAAAAACCCTCAACATTGTCGAGGGTTTTGTATTATAATTCGATTTTGAAATCGGTGAGTTCTTTGAACTGTTTCAGACGTTCTGATAAACGCTCGCGGCTGAGCTCTGCCAAAGATTCTGTACCAAATTTTTCGACCGTTACCGAAGCTAAAGCCGATCCATAAATGATGGCCCGTTTCATATTCTCGAAAGAGAAATCCTTGGTTTTGGCTAAATATCCAGAAAAACCACCCGCAAATGTATCGCCTGCGCCCGTAGGATCGAAAACGTCTTCTAATGGCAATGCCGGAGCAAAAAATCTACGCTCTCCTTGGAATAATAATGCGCCATGTTCTCCTTTTTTGATGATCACCGTGCTAGGTCCCATCTCAGAAATTTTATGGGCTGCTTTCACCAAACTGTATTCACCAGACATTTGACGAGCTTCTTCATCGTTGATCGAAATAACATCAATGTTTTTCATAACGCTCATCAAATCGTCCCAAGCACAATCCATCCAAAAATTCATGGTGTCTAATACCACTAATCCCGGACGCTTTTGCATTTGATCCAAAACAGATTGTTGTACCAATGGATGAAGATTTCCCAACATCAGCACATCTACCGTTTTCCACGCTTCGGGCACTTTCGGTTCGAAGGTTTCCAGTACATTGAGCTCGGTTGTCAAAGTATCTCGCGAATTCAAATCGTTGTGGTATTTTCCTTCCCAAAAAAAGGTTTTTCCGCCTTTTACGATCTCCAATCCGCTGAGGTCTATATTTTTTGACTTCAAAAGATCGATGTATTCCTGCGGAAAGTCGTCTCCTACAACCGAAACGATTCCTGTTTTTACACCCAACAAAGAAGAAGCCATCCCAATAAAGGTTGCTGCTCCGCCCAAAATTCTATCTGTTTTACCAAATGGTGATTCCAATTTATCGAAGGCTACTGTGCCCACTGTTAATAAACTCATTGATGATTATTTTTTTTGCAAATATACTTTTGTAATCGATGTTTGTGGTATGATGCTTACCGTTTTATAAGATAAATCAACTGAAAAATGAGATCAAATCCTGAAACGAGACTTCGTTTTGTTGTCCCGATTTCATGTTCTTTATGGTCGCTTTTTTGTTTTTTAGCTCTTCCTCTCCTACCATTACAACAAATTCAACCGCTTTTTTATCGGCATATTGCATTTGTTTTTTCATTTTAGCCGCCTCTGGGTAAAGTTCGCTATTCACACCGCAACGTCGTAAATCTCTTACCAATTGCGAAACTGTGGGCGCCTCTGCGTCTCCAAAATTCACAAACAAGACCTTCACGTTGTTTTGTGCAATCGACGGAAAAAGATTCTGCTCTTCCATCACCAAATAGATGCGATCCAACCCAAACGAAATACCCACTCCCGAAATATTTTTCAACCCGAAAATTCCCGTAAGATCGTCGTATCGGCCTCCTCCACCAATCGAAGATTTGAATTCGCCAGCGACCGATTTCACCTCGAAAATTGCGCCAGTATAATAATCCAAACCTCTCGCCAAGGTCAGATTGAGCACCAATTCTGACTTTTGTAAACCGAGTTTTTCTACCTGCTCGAAGACAAATTCTAATTCTTCTATCCCTTTCAACCCTATGCTTGAGGTCTGCAAAATACCGCTGAGTTGGTCTAATTGCGAACGGAAATTTCCGCTCATGCCAAACAAAGGTGAGAGTTTCTCGATTGCCTCTTCTGCTATTCCTTTGTTGCGCATTTCTTCTTTTACAGCCTCCTCACCTATTTTATCTAACTTGTCTAATGCCACGGTAAAATCGATCAATTGATCCGAAATATTCGCCACTTCGGCAAGACCAGATAAAATTTTTCGGTTGTTGATGTGAATCTCAACGGCTAAACCCAGTTGATTGAAAACGGCATCGTACAAACAAACAAAATCAACTTCTTGCCAAAGCGAATCGGACCCAACCACATCGGCATCGCATTGGTAAAATTCTCTAAATCTTCCTTTTTGAGGACGATCGGCACGCCAAACAGGCTGAATCTGATAGCGTTTGAATGGAAAGGTAATATCGTTTTGATGTTGCACCACATAGCGGGCAAAAGGCACCGTGAGATCGTAACGCAAAGCTTTTTCGGAGATTTGCGAGATTACTTTTTGGCTATTCTTTTGTTCCAACAAATCCGCATCAACTTTTGCAAGATAGTCTCCAGAGTTTAATATTTTGAAAATCAACCGGTCACCTTCTTCCCCATATTTTCCCGTGAGCGTCGAAAGATTTTCGAAAGATGGAGTCTCGATAGGTGAAAAACCAAACAAGCGAAACTGCTGTTTGATGGTTTCGATGAGGTATTGTCTTCGGTCTACTTCTACAGGAGAGAAATCGCGCGTTCCTTTTGGGATCGATGGTTTTTGAATTGCCATTGTTGTTTATTCTATTAAAAAGGCAAATTTAACGCATTTAGCACTTAGATAAAAGTAAAATTATTTCCGACCAAAAATTCGGAAGCCATTTTAGTATCAGCCGAATAAATCATACCTTTGCCCTATGCATCTAAAGTCGCTCAAAGCTCGTCAATTCAAGAATTTCTCTGAGAAAGATTTTGATTTTTCTTCTAAAATCAATGCAATTGTTGGGCAAAATGGTAAAGGCAAAACCAATATCCTCGATGCGGTGCATTATTTAGCGTTGAGCAAATCGTATCTCAATCATTCCGATGCGATGAATATCCAATTCGACCACGATTTTTTTGTGTTGGACGGATTGTTTGAGAATGAAAACGGAGAAGATCAGGTTTTTTGTTTGGTGAGAAAAGGCCAGGCAAAACAACTGAAAAAAAACGGCAAACCATACGATCGCTTAGCCGACCATATTGGGCAATTTCCAGTGGTGATGATTTCGCCGTACGACAACGACCTCATCAACGAAGGCAGCGAGGTGAGAAGAAAATTCTTAGACAACATCATTTCGCAAGCAAACAAATCGTATTTGCAAAACCTTATCAGATATAACAAGGTGCTTGCACAGCGCAACGCATTATTGAAGTATTTTGCAGCAAACCAGACATTCGACTCGAGTTCTCTGGAGATTTACGACCTAGAATTGGTGCAATTGGGCAATGCAATTCACAACGAACGGAAAGCGTTTATCCAAAACTTTTCAGAGGCTTTTCTTACCTACTATGCTGCCATCTCAGAAGAAAAAGAACAAGTGAACATTCGCTACGTTTCGCAATTGAACGATCGTCCGTTCGAGTTGCTTTTGCAAGAGCATTTGCACAAAGATCGACAGGCACAGCACACGACTGTAGGGATTCACAAAGACGATTTAGATTTTCAGATTTTCTATCATCCAGTGAAAAAATTTGGGTCGCAAGGTCAACAAAAATCCTATCTCATCGCCCTGAAATTGGCACAACTCGAGGTGATAAAAAATGCCCTGAATACGACGCCTATTTTGTTGTTAGATGATATTTTCGACAAGTTGGATGAGCATCGCGTAACGCAATTGATTCGGTTGGTGAACGAAGATCGTTTTGGTCAGATTTTCATTACCGATACCCATCCAGAGCGCACAGAATCTATTGTGAAGAGAATCAATGCAGAAAGCAAAATTTTTAGATTATGAAAAAGTTTGACAAAAGATCCAACGAACAAACCTTCAGTCAGGCTTTGGAGCATTATATTCATCAAATAGGCAAGCAAGATTTGTTGCTCGAGGTAAAAGCAGAAATGGCTTGGAAGAAATTGATGGGTAGTTTTTTTGACCGTTTTACCGAAAAAATTGAGGTGAGAAAAGGCGTTTTGTACATCAAAATGAATTCTCCCGCAATGCGCAACGAATTGATGTATGGAAAAGCCAAAATATTAGAAAACATAAACGAAGAACTAAACCAAGAATACCTAACCGATGTAAAAATTTATTGATTATGCCTTTGATTAACCGATCTACCTACCGACCCCAAAGTATATTATTCGAAAACGCACATTATTCAACCATTTATCCAGCACGCATCAGAAAATATCCTGCTCCAGACTATGAGCGAGAAAAATTGGAGTTGGAAGATGGTGACTTTTTGAATTTGGATTGGAGAAAAAAATCGCATCAAGATCGATTACTCATTCTTTGTCATGGATTAGAGGGCGACTCCAAACGTCCTTATATGAACAGCTGTTCCGATTATTTTTTCGATCGAGATTTTAACGTTCTCGCATGGAATTACCGAAGTTGTGGGGGCGTGATGAATCGCCTAGCAAGACTGTACCATCATGGTGCGTATGATGATTTGGACACCGTTGTAAAGCATGCCGTGGCCCTGGGTTATCGCGCTATCTACTTGGTTGGTTTTTCTATGGGTGGCGCGTTGGTGATGAATTATTTGGGCAATCTAAGCATCCCTAAAGAAGTAAAAGCTGCCGTTGCCATATCTACTCCTATTTCGCTAAAATCATCTGCAGACACGCTGAAAAGATTTCCGAATGTGGTGTATTTTCAAAATTTTAAAAGAACCCTTGTTCCGAAACTACAAGAAAAAGCAGCACAATTCCCAGGAAAACTCAACGAAGAGATGCTGAACAAAATCAGATCGTTCGACGAGATCGACGATTATTTTACCGCTCCCCTGCATCATTACGCCAACAAAGAAGATTATTACGAAAGAGCCTCACCCAAATCTAGCCTGAAAAACATTCGCATCCCATGCTTGGTTGTGAATGCTAAAAACGATCCTTTTTTGGGCAAAGAATGTTACGATATTTCACTGTTCGAGCATCATCCGTTTGTCTATTTCGAACAGCCACAATTTGGCGGACATTGCGGATTTACCTTGCGTGGCAAAAAACATTCTTGGGCAGACAAACGAGCCTATAATTTTATCATGAAATATGAAAACTAAGCAGAATGGTTGTACCTTAGTATAAAATATCGAGTATGCAAAACGAATCATTATTACGAATATCTTTGATACAGTTCGATGTGATTTGGGAAGATCGCGAGGCCAATTTTGCCTATATGGATCAATTGCTGAAGCATCATCGTTCGGATCTGATCCTTTTGCCCGAAATGTTTGCCTCCGGATTCAGTATGAATGTCGAAAAAATTGCAGAAAAACCATTCGGTCCCTCTTTCGAATGGATGCAAACCAAAGCCAAAGAACTCAATTCGGCTATTGCAGGAAGCATTTCGACCAAAGAAGCTGACTTATATTTCAACCGTTTCTATTTCGTCACACCCGAAGGCGCTATTTACATTTACGATAAAAAACATCTGTTTGGTTATGGCAAAGAAGCCGATGTCTATTCGGCAGGTGATCGCATCGTTTCTATCTATTACAAAGGCTGGAAGATAAGACCCATTGTATGTTACGATTTGCGTTTTCCTGTTTGGTGTCGCAACACCGACGAATACGATTTGTTGCTCTGCAATGCTTCTTGGCCGCAAGCACGCCGCCATGCCTGGATGACCTTGTTGCAAGCCAGAGCAATGGAAAATATGGCGTTTGTAGCTGGGGTAAACCGAATTGGGACAGATGGTTATGACCTGGTTTACCAAGGCGATTCGAAAATGTTTGACGAACTGGGGCAAGAAATGGAAAACTTGAGCCAACATGCCGAAATACTTAGTTTTGAGTTGGATCGAGATAAAATGTGGCGAACTCGAAAACATTTTGGTTTTCTGAATGATCGAGACGATTTTGTATTGGAATTGTAATGGTGATGGACGCAGTAGTAGAAAATTTGGAAGAAATGCTTCAGAAGCGTAACATCAACCCAACGTCGATGCGGATTTTGGTGTTGAAAAAACTTTTGAAAACTGAAGTTGCCCTAAGCTTGAATGATCTGGACAGCCAACTCGACCAGGCAGATCGTTCTACCATCTTCAGAACGCTCAAAACCTTCGAAGAACACAAACTCATCCATGCCATAGAAGACGGTACCGGAGCTGTAAAATACGCCTTGTGCGAGTCCAACTGCCTCTGCACGCCAGAGTTTGCGCATGCTCATTTTCATTGCACTATTTGTCAAAACACTTTTTGCCTACGCAAGGTTCATTTACCCGAAATCGTTCTTCCAAAAAATTTCGAGGTCGAACAGTCTTCTATCGTTCTCAGAGGAGTTTGCGATCACTGCACACCCAAGTCAAGATTGCAATAAAGTTGCATATCGTTTTTTATAATTTTGGCAGATAAAGATTCCGATTATGTCAAAAAATCATGCGTGTTGTTGCACTTCGCACAGCCATCAACATCATACCGATCACGATCATCACCATGAACAAAAACCATGGTTGCTGTACGCCAGCTTGATTTTATTCTTTTCGGCGCTCAGCTGTCAGTACCTCATCCAACCCAAATGGTTTATAACATCCAACGTAATTCCGCTTGTTTGGTACGGATTAGCTTATCTTTTGGTTGGATTTTCGGTTTGGAAACAAGCGTTTGAATTGGTCAAGCGATTCGATTTTTTCAATGAATTTTCTTTGATGGGCATTGCTACCTTAGGCGCATTTATCATTGGCGAATATCCCGAAGGCGTAGCGGTGATGCTGTTTTATACGATTGGTGAACTTTTTCAGGATGCGGCGGTAAGCAAAGCAAGACGAAATGTAAAAGCCTTGTTGGATGTGCGTCCAAATGTTGCCCATGTTTTTCGCCAACATCAACTCATCGATGTCGAGCCCGAAACGGTAGAAATTGGCGAACGAATTCAGGTCAAAGTTGGAGAGAAAATTCCGTTAGATGGCGTTCTACTTTCCGAAAAGGGAAGCTTCAACACCTCGTCTCTTACAGGCGAAAGCAAGCCAAAGACTTACCTCAGAGGCGAAACGGTATTGGCCGGAATGATAAATTTGGAGAATGTAATCGAAGTCGAAACATCCAAAAAATTTAACGATACTTCTATCTCCAAAATTCTACAATTGGTAGAAGAAGCCAGCACACGCAAAGCGCCTACCGAATTGTTCATCAGAAAATTTGCTAAAATTTACACACCCATCGTCTTCTTTTCAGCTTTGGCTTTGGTCACGATTCCATATTTTACGGTCGAAAATTATCGCTTCGAAGATTGGTTGTACCGCGGTCTTGTATTTTTGGTCATCTCCTGCCCATGTGCCTTGGTGATTTCTATTCCATTGGGTTATTTTGGCGGAATCGGTGCGGCTTCTAGCAATGGAATTCTCATAAAAGGATCTAATTTTCTCGACCTCATCGCCAAAGTAGATACGGTGGTCATGGACAAAACGGGTACTGTGACTGAAGGAATTTTTGAAGTGCAGTTGGTCGAAACTTTCCTCGACACCCATGAGTTTCTCGAAATGGTCTCTGCGCTCGAAAAGCAATCCAACCACCCGATAGCCAAAGCTGTTGTTGCTCATCACGCTTCGAGTCTCGACGCCGAAAATGTAGAAGAAATCTCGGGAAAAGGACTGAAAGGAAATTTTAATACTAATGAAATCCTCGTCGGGAACACTCGCCTGCTAGCACAATTTGGAATCGAATATCCTGAAAAGTTAAATTCGATCGAAGAAAGTTTGGTCGTAGCAGCCAAAAATCAGCAATATATTGGACATATTATAGTGGCGGATAGGATAAAAGCTGAAGCTAAAGAAAGTATTCGAGATCTGAAAAAACTCGGGGTGAAGAAAACCGTCATGCTGAGTGGCGATCGCATTGGCATCGTGAATGAGGTTGCCAATGCCGTGGGTATAGACCATGCCAAAGGCGAATTGCTGCCCGAAGATAAGGTGAAAGAAGTGGAAAAGCTGAAGGCAAAAGGTGCTGAAACGCTTGCTTTTGTAGGTGACGGAATCAACGATGCTCCAGTTTTGGCTTTGAGTGATATTGGGATTGCGATGGGAGGATTGGGTAGTGATGCCGCAATAGAAACTGCCGATATGGTGATTCAGACCGATAATTTATCAAAACTGAATACCAGTATAAAAATAGGTCGAGCGACTCGAGCAATTGTTTTGCAAAATATCGCCCTAGCTTTAGGAATAAAAATCGTTGTATTGCTCCTTGGCGCCGAAGGTGTAGCCAATATGTGGGAAGCCGTTTTTGCCGATGTTGGCGTTGCTTTGTTGGCAATTCTCAATGCAGTTCGTATACAAAAAATGAAATTCTAACGGCAGAAAAACAAAACTCGAACCAGATTCGGAAATAAATTCCGATCACGGCTCGAGTTTTTCATCTCGTGCAAGGTCATTACAATTGAATTCAGGTTTCAACATTCTATTGATGCTCTTACAAAAGCTCCAATTTATTCAAACCTTATTTCTTTATGCCTTGTCACAATAATTTTAGTTGAAAAGGTATTTTATTAAAAAAGTTATCCTATCATTTTTTCAGATTCTTTATCCCCATATTCCATAAGGTGAAAGCAAATTTGTCGGCAGTTTCGTTGATGATCACTTCTGTCGAACGACCAGCTCCGTGCCCAGCTTTGGTTTCGATACGAATCATGACCGGATTTTTACATGCTTGCTTGTCTTGTAACTCTGCGGCAAATTTGTACGAGTGCGCTGGAACCACACGGTCGTCGTGGTCGCCTGTCGTCACCAAGGTTGCCGGATAACATTGTCCTTTTTTTACATTATGCACGGGCGAATAAGCCTTGAGGTAATCGAACATTTCTTTGCTATCGTCAGCTGTACCGTAATCGTATCCCCAACCAGCACCCGCTGTAAACGTATGGTAACGCAACATATCCAAAACTCCCACTGCTGGCAAGGCTACTTTTGCAATTTTCGGATTTATGGTCATGGTTGCTCCTACTAATAGTCCGCCATTAGAACCACCAGAAATTGCGGTATATTCTGCAGAAGTGTATTTGTTTTGTTGCAGATATTCTGCAGCTGCTATAAAATCATTAAAAACATTCAGTTTGTTGAATTGCCTTCCGCCATCGTGCCATTTTTTACCGTATTCACCTCCACCGCGCAAATTGGCAACCGCATAAACTCCGCCGTTTTTGATCCAAGTGGCTGTGGTTACACTGAAAGAAGGTGTAAGGCTGATATTGAATCCGCCATAACCATAGAGAATGGTTGGATTTTTTCCATCGAGTTTCAGACCTTTTTTATAAGTGATGATCATCGGAACTTTTGTGCCATCTTTAGAAGTATAAAAAACCTGTTGAGATTCGTATTCCTCTGGATTGAATTTGATGGCTGGTTTTATGTATAATTCAGATTTTCCAGTTTCTAAATCGAATTTGTAACTGCTACTTGGCGTGATATAGTTGCTAAAAGTGTAATAAACTTCTGTTTCGTCTTTTTTCCCACCGAAACCTCCTGCACTTCCCAAGCCTGGCAATTGAATGTCGCGTATTTTCTTACCAGCTTTGTCTAATTGCTGAATTTGCGTTACGGCATCTTTCAGGTAGTGAGCAAAGAAATATTTGCCTGCGGTAGAGACATTCAGCACATGATCGATTTCGGCAATTACATCTTGCCATTGGTCTTTGTTGGTGTTGGTATAAAGGGTTTTTATCAATCGATTGTTGGGCGCTTTGTAATTGGTTTGTACAAAAAGTACATCACCTTGGTTGTCTACAACCGAAGCATTTTGGTCGAACCCTTTCGCCAATTGTATAAACTGTTTGTCTTTTGCATTCAAATCCTGAACATACAATTCGTTTCCTGTTGTAGTATTGGCAGCGGTAATCACCAAGAAACGCTCATCTTCGGTAAGGTAAGCTCCAATATATCTACGCGGCGTTTTTTCTCCACCAAAAATCAATTCATCATTTTTTTGTGGCGTATTTAAGGTATGAAAATACACTTTGTGCTGATCGGTTTTTTCAGAAAGTTCAGAACCTTTTGGCTTGTCGTAACTAGAATAGTAGAAGCCTTCGTTGCCTCGCCATGCAATGCCAGAGAACTTCACATCTACCAGCGTTTCGCCTACTTGCTTTTTGGTTTCTGCATCGAGTACGATTACTTTTCTCCAGTCAGAGCCTCCTTCAGAAATAGAATAGGCAACCAAGCTCCCATCTTTAGAGAAGCTTACGTCTGAAAGCGATGTAGAACCGTCTTTAGAAAATGTATTCGGATCCAAAAAAACTTCTTCTTTCCCGTTTTCACCTTTTTTTCGATACAATACCGAGTGCTGTTGCAAACCGTCGTTTTTGTAATAATAGGTGTAATTTCCTTCTTTGAAAGGCGTTCCTACTTTTTCGTAATTCCAGATGTCGGTGAGCTGTTTCTTCAGTTCGTCGCGTAACGGAATGGCATCTAAATAAGAAAACGTAAGTTTGTTTTCGGCCTCTATCCAAGCTTTGGTTTCTGCCGATCGGTCGTCTTCGAGCCAGCGATATGGGTCGGCTACTTTCTCACCAAAATATTCGTCTGTATGTTTAGATTTTTTGGTGCTGGGATATTTGCCATTAAAGTCTTGTGCGTTCAAACTCATGAGTAGACCAAGATTTAGAAGTAATATGGATATTTTTTTCATGGTATAAATGTTTTAATTTATTTTTTTCTGAATAAATACAGCCACTAAATTACAGTTTCTTTTCTACAATGCCTTGTCTTCGTTTTTTTTTTTGTAAAATGTTGCTGATTTTAGGCTGATTTTCTCTTTTTTCTAAAAAGTTTTATAAAGGTTTGAAAGCGCATTAAATCAATATTATTCTAATTTTAATGATTTAACTGATGTTGCTTTTTTAACAAAAAAAATCCGATTCGGGCGAATCGGATTTTTCTTATGATTGCAAGTTGAATTTTTCTTTAAGATTTGTCTTTGTTGATTTCGTTTGCTGCTGTAAAAGAAGTCACCATCGTGTTCAACATATCCGAGGCAACGGTTGGCGAGTTGGGCAACAACACCAATTTGCTACCCGAATTTTCCCCTACAGCTTGCAGTGTATCGTAGTGTTGGGTAACCACGATAAGCGCCGAGGCTTCTTGCGACGAAATTCCTACGCTATTGAGTACATCTACAGACTCTAGTAGTCCGCGAGCAATTTCTCTACGTTGGTCGGCAATTCCTTGTCCTTGTAGCCTTTTCGACTCGGCTTCGGCTTTTGCTTTTTCTACGATGAGTATTCGCTGAGCGTCACCTTCATATTGTGCAGCGATTTTTTCTCTTTCGGCTGCGTTTATTCGGTTCATGGCGTGTTTCACTTGTTCGTCTGGATCGATATCGGTAACCAAGGTTTTGATGATTTCATATCCGTACGAGTTCATGGCTTCTTGTAGTTCGCTTTTCACGGCGATAGCGATGTCGTCTTTTTTCTCGAATACATCGTCTAATCGAAGTTTTGGTACTTCTGCTCGAACCACATCGAACACAAAAGAGGTGATTTGGGTGAACGGATTATCGAGCTTGTAAAAGGCATCGAAAACTTGGGATTTGATTACTTGGTATTGAACCGAAACTTTAATGCGAACGAAGACGTCGTCTTTGGTTTTGGTTTCGACAACCACGTCTAATTGTTGAATTTTGAGTGATAATTTTCCGGCTATTTTATCGATTATTGGAATCTTGAACTGTAAGCCGGAATTGCGAATGCTATGAAACTTGCCAAAGCGTTCTACTACTACTGCAGTCTGCTGTTTTACAGTGAAAATCCCGAGTACGATAATGACGAATGCGATGAAAGCAAAGAAGAAAAAAGTTGTACTAAACATGAGTGCATATTTTTTTCTAAAGTACAAAAAAAAGGAATGCCTTACAACATTCCCAATTCAAATTTTGCCTCTTCGCTCATCATATCTCTATCCCATGGTGGGTCGAAGGTGATTTCGACATAACATTTGTTTACGTATTCGATTTCTTCTACCCTCATTTCCACTTCGCGTGGTAATGATTCGGCTACGGGACAGTTAGGCGATGTGAGGGTCATCAATACTTTTACTTCGCCGTCATGGTTTACGTGGGCGTCGTAAATGAGACCTAACTCATAGATGTCAACTGGGATTTCTGGGTCGAAAATGGTTTTGAAAACAGAGACCAATTCTTCTCCAATATTGTTGATTTGTTCTTCGGTAAGTGCCATTGCTGAGATTACTAAATTTAGACGACAAAGATATGAATTATGTTTAGATTATTTCTAAATAACAAAAAAATCGCTTGGTGGATTTCTCCGACACAAGCGACATTATTAAACACAGTTAATATTTATTAACGAGGAAGAAAATTATTTAGGAGATGGATTTTATAGTCCTTTTGTCCATCCTTGAGCCCAAGTTGGTGTATTGACTCCGTTTCCTGCACCAGTTGCATTAGGATTTTCTGTATATACATTTGATACATCTACAGCTTCGTTGTTAGAATCTTTACCTGTAGATTTTTTGGTTACGTTGTCAAATTTCACGTTGGTTGCTTTCAGTTTTGTACCTACAGAAGCGATGGTTTCGTTGTGTTGTACGTCGAATCCTACTTCCCAGTTGCTCAATACCAAGTTGTCTATGATTCCTTGAGTACCTACGCGTAATTTCAATGCTTGGTATTCATTTTCGTTACTTACTTTTCCGGCACCAATCAAGGTAACATTTTTCAGGTTTGGAGCAGAAACTGGTGTTGCAGATGGGTTGCTCGAGTTGTTGTCTGCCTCTATACCGCGGTTACCAGGGTTGGTTTTTTTACCGTACCAGTTTTCACCGTTCCCGTTCCATCCTTCAGTCCAGTCGAACATATCATCACCAACATGTTCTGGATTAGAGTTCACGACAACCAAGTTGCTTGCGTCAACAGTTCCACCAAACCATTCGAAACCGTCATCAGAACTTTCGTACACTTGTACGTTTTTCACTTTTGTACCTTTTCCAACACCGAAGAAAGAAAGTCCGTTGAATTCTTTTTCTTTGTTGTATGCGAAACCTGAATATTCTATTCTTAGGTATTCTATGGTTCCAGAGTTATCGTTTACATCTGTTCCACCGTAAGGTAATTCACCTCCCACCTCTGTTGTAGCAGTTGTTCCTTTGTTGATTGGTGCTTTACCTGCAAGTACCAATCCTCCCCAGCTTCCTGGTATTTTTGTTACAGCAGTCATTACTACAGGGTTGGCAGCAGTACCTTCTACAAATATTTTACCGCCTTGTGCGATAGAGATGTAGCGAACTTCTTCGTAAGCTGTTGAAGACGAAGGAGCAGTAGCTTCAATGATAACGCCTGGTTTTATTCTTAATGTAGCTCCGCTTTGTACAATAAGTTTACCCGTAAGTCTGTAAGTTCCTGATTCTAATACAACTTCACCTTTTGTAATTTCACCTTTAAGGTCGTTACGATTTACCACAAAATCTGATGGGTTCTCTGGGTTTACGTGTGTAGGTGCATCATCATCGCTATTACAAGAGATGGTTGTTGTTGTAATAACACCCAATAATAAAGCTACGCTTAACAATTTTGAGATTGATTTTTTCATTTTTTTCTAAATAATAGTTATTAAAGTTTATTTTAAATTCGATTAAAATTTATAATTCACCGATAATCCGAAGTTTACACCAGTCTTATACGAAACCACGGTAATGTCTTCGGTGGTGTTTTCTTGTACTCTTTTGAATGTTTGATTCAACAGGTTCTTTGCACTCAAATTGATGCCAACATTTTGGTTGAGTTTCGTACGCAAAATAAAGTCGAGTGTGCCAAAACTTTTATCAACGAGATTTCCCATTTGTTCGTTATTCAACGCATAGATTCTGTCAGAATAGTATGCGTATGCCAAGGTTGCCATAAGCTGCCCATCGTTTCGCCATTTTTTATGGTAAGAGATATCGGCATTGAGGATGAGGTCAGAAGCACCTGCCAATCGCGCTTTTGGCGTTGTAAGGTTGAGGTTGTACACTCCGTTGGTCTCGCGGTAAACTTTGTCTTTGTCGATCTCTTGGTCGGTTTTCATGTAGCTCGCATTGAAACCAGCCGATAGAGTATTTTCTGAATCGTACCCAAAGTCAAGAATATTTTTTCTCAATTCTACTTCGGCACCTACCACATAGCCGTAATCACCATTTATCCAAGAAATATCATTGGTAGAAGATGCAATTACAACTTCGTTTATAGGGTCTTGAATATATTTCCCAAAAGCGGTAAGCGAGATCAACTCTCCTCTATTCGGGAACATTTCCCATTTGAGGTCAACATTGTAGTTTTGCGAAGGATACAAGTACGGATTTCCGTATTTGGTCTGTGTTACGTCTTCGTACAAAAACAAGGCTCTTTCTTTGAACTGTGGCAAAGTATAGGTTTTGCTGGCAGCGAAACGCAAGTTTTGACGATCGTTCAGCATATACTTCAAAATAACGCTTGGCAAGAAATAATCTTTTTTCAGCTCGTTGGTTCTCTCCGAAGCGTCGAGCTGGGTACGCCAATCAATTTTTTGTACAATATTTTCGTACCTTACTCCTACCATGGCACTCAAACGCTCGCTCAGGTTGTATTCTACCGTTGCGTATGCAGCATGCGAATTTTGCTCACCGTTGTAGGTTTGCGGTGCCAAAGTTCCGTTGTAGGTCGAGATAGAAAAATAGCCGTTGTTTAGATTCGACTGATTGAAGAATGCATCTAAATTATTTGGATCTACAGGATTGTTCAATTGGCTAGAAACGATTCTAAAATTGAATTGCCTTGCTTCGAAATCGCGTTCTACAATTTTACCATTGTAGCCAAAACGGATAAAACCTCGATCAATCCCTGCGGCATTTTCGTTCAACTTGTAAGTGAAGCCAATGTTCCCCACATAGCTATTTTCGTTCAAATTATGAAAATATCGGTGGTTGTCTGTAGTGGTTACTTGCACCAATCGGTAAACATCACTCGCTTTGTCGTAGCGCAACGTATTTTGCGTGCGATCTGGCAAATCACTTTCTATCTTGTTGTAACCCAAAGCCCAATCGAGATCCAAGCGAGAACTCAGTTTGTTGTTCCCCAACAACTGATTCACCATCAAAGTATTTTGGGTGTAGGTATTACGGATGATCAGCCCGTTGTCATCTTCGGCCAAATCTCGTATAAAACCATAATACAAATCTCTCGATTGCTCAGAAGAGTTGATAAACAATAAGTTGTACTTTAAGCTATGGTCCTGATTGATTTTATAATTCGCATTAAACATTCCGGTTGAATTGGTTTGGTAGGAATATTTTTTATGCGGATCGAATGATTTTAATCTTGCTCCCAATCCGGTTGAAGCGTTTACCGTTTGGTCCAATCCTTCTCTGAAATCGTAGTCGCTGTCGAAATTAGCGGTGGCAAAAAGTCCCAATTTTCCTTGCGCACCAATTCTGAACGATTTCCCTGCCGTGATGCCAAAATTTGGCCCGATGGTTGCCGATTTGCTCGGATTCAATTTGGTTTTAAATTGATATGTATTCAACGGATCATTCGGCAATTTAATATCAGAAAAACCGGTCTTGCTCGGTCCGCTTTGCAACATAAAGTCTGGTTTCCCTACGGCATTGGTATTGAAGTTGCTTCCCATCGAAATCTGAAGCATCCCTTTGCCTGTATAGTTTTTAGAAACAATATCTACTCCTGCACCAGAAAAATCTCCCAAAACCTTTGGCGAATAAACCTTGTCTACCGATAAATATTCGATAATGTCGGTATCAAAGAAGCCTAAATCGATATTCTTGTATTCTGGATCGTTCGATGGCAACGGCAAACCGTTGAAAGTGGTCGAAATGTATCGGTCGCCCAACCCTCGTACATAGATGGCGCTGGTTCCTTCTAATCGAGACACTCCCGAAACTTTGGTCAGCGCAGTTGCAGCGTCGCTCACCCCTTTGCGTTCCAACTCTTGCGCCCCAACGTTGGTCACAATGTTAACCGATTTTTTCTGTATATTGAGCAACTCTGCCTCGCTCGAGCGATTGCGGGTTGCATTGATGGTGGCACCTCGTAAGTCTATATTTTGCTCTTCGATGTTTTCTTTTACCAAAACAAAATTGATGTTTTTCACATCTTCGCCTAAAATCGTCACCGACTGCAATGCAGATTTGTAACCAAAATATTGCACCTCCAATTCATGATCACCCTCGGGCAACACAATGGTATATCTACCGTTTTGATCTGTATAAAATGTTTCATCTAGTGCCGGAACATAAATCTCTGCACCTACCAACGGATGGTTCTCTTGATCGAGAATTTCACCCGAAACAGTCTTCTGCTGTTGAGCAAAAACTCCAGAAGCAACAAGCAAAAATAAAGCGGTTGTAATACGTTTCATGTGTGTTTAATAATTTACATCGCAAAATTCTACCGAAGTTTCGAGAAAGGGTTTTATAGAAAATCAAGAAATTGTTTACAAATAGTTAATAGAAATTTCGTAATTTTAAATCATTGTTAACTTTAGGAGGTAAAAACAAAAGGCTTAAATTTTACCTTAATTTTACTTTCTTAATTAAGACTGTGATCATGAAAAATCCTAAAATTCTCTTAGTAGACGACGATGCAGATATTTTAGAATTTGTATCGTACAACCTCAAAAAAGAAGGTTTCGAAGTAGAAACCGCAACAAACGGATTAGAAGGAATAAAAAAAGCTAAAATAGAAAAACCTCACCTCATCTTGATGGACGTGATGATGCCACAGATGGACGGTATAGAAGCTTGTATAGAACTCCGAAAACTAGAGCAGTTCAAAGATATCTTAATCGTATTTTTGTCGGCAAGAGGCGAGGATTTTTCACAATTAGCTGCCTACGATTCTGGAGCCAATGATTATATTGTAAAACCCATCAAACCCAAATTGTTGGTAAGCAAAATAAAAGCATTGCTCAAACTGAAAGCTGGCGAACAAGAAGAAGGAAACATCATCACGCTGAAAGATTTTGTCATCAACCGAGAAACTTATAAAGTTACGTTTTTGGGTGAAGAATACGCTCTGCCTAGAAAAGAATTCGAACTGATTGCACTCTTGGGTTCGAACCCAGAGCGAGTGTTCAAACGTGAAGAAATCCTCGACAAAGTTTGGGGTAACGAAGTCGTTGTAGGCGGTAGAACCATTGATGTGCATATGCGAAAATTGAGAGAAAAATTTGGAAACGATCGTTTTTCGACCATCAAAGGAATTGGCTACAAAATGAATAATTAATGCCAAACAAAATCAACAATATCCAGAGTTTTTGGTGGGGATTTATCATTACCCTTTTCTATTATGTCATTACTTTTATCATCTATTTCTTTTGGTTCAATGACCTCAGTAAAATTCCGAAACACACCACATTCTTAGGCGTCACCTACCTCATCAGCACCGTCATACTCGGGATTTTGATTCAATGGACGACGAACCTACAGCGTAAAAAAGACTTGAAGGCAATTGCTGCCATCATCCCTGATGCAAACGAGATAGAAGAACTAAACTTCTCTGACATTTCTGAAAAAATAAACACCATAACAGAAGATCAGAGCAAGCAAATCGACATCTTGAAAGAACGAGAAAACTATCGACGCGAATTTTTAGGAAACATCTCGCACGAGCTAAAAACGCCGCTGTTTTCGGTTCAAGGATATTTATTAACGCTGATAGAAGGTGGCGTAGAGGATGAAAAAATTCGAGACAAATACCTCAACAGAATCAACAAATCGGTCGATAGGCTGATTTATTTGGTGAAAGATCTGGATATGATTACCGACTTCGAACGAGGAAACCTCAGACTCAATTGGGGAACTTTCAACATCACAGCTTTGGCACAAGAGGTCATCGATTTGCTCGAGATAAAAGCAGAAAACAAAAAGATTGTGATAGGCTTGTCACCGTCTAATTTACAGCCAATCATGGTGAAGGGCGATATGGAAAAGATTCAGCAAGTGCTCATCAATCTGGTGGTAAATGCTATTCATTATTCTGAAAACAAATCCAAAATCAAGATCCAAATTACCGAAATCGACAACAAAGTAAAAGTCGATGTTATCGACCAAGGAATTGGGATGAAAAAAGAAGATATGGATAGAATCTTCGAGCGTTTTTACCGAATCGAAAAGAGTCGGAATCGAAATTTAGGAGGTTCGGGATTGGGCTTGGCAATCGTAAAACACATTTTAGAGGCACATCAGCAAAAGATCACCGTGAAAAGTAAATGGGAAGAAGGCTCTACCTTTACCTTTTACCTCGACAAATCGTGATTGAAGACAAATTTCAGATGTTTTTTGTTTTTGTACACGTGAATTGTATCGTTGTTCGGATTTTTCCAAATATTATAAGGACTGCTAATATTCAGAATCGACCCCTTGTTGACACTGTCGTTCATCAATTCATTATACAAATCTGCATCCTCTTTCAGAAAAGCATCGTCTTTGTACGGAATCAAATAATAATCTTTGGTAAGGTAAATCGGTTCTTTGATACGAATGGTAGAATCGGATTCCATCTCCCAATTGATCACCTTTGGCGAGATTCCCACTTCGTAATTTACATAAATACGGGTATGATTCACAATATACCGCACCGTAAATAAAATACCCACGAGCATGCTCAGCACCAAAATCCAATATAGTAAAGACTCTTTTCGCATTTAGTAGTTGACGGTTAATTAACTACAAATATCGTTTTTTAAAGTTTTAATTGGCTTATAAAAACCTTAAATTTGCTCAAATTTTTTGATATCATGCACTATATCCCAAATGAAATAGAGCCAAAATGGCAAAAATATTGGATCGAAAATAAAACGTTCAAAGCAGACAACCATTCAGACAAACCCAAATATTATGTACTCGATATGTTCCCTTACCCATCGGGAACAGGTTTGCATGTTGGTCATCCATTAGGTTATATCGCATCTGATATTTTTGCACGTTACAAAAAATTGAAAGGCTTCAATGTTTTACATCCGATTGGCTACGATTCTTTTGGTTTGCCAGCAGAGCAATATGCAATCCAAACCGGTCAGCATCCTGCTGTGACCACCAAAGTGAATATAGAAGGCGGCATCGATAAACAAGGAAACACCATTGTTGGTTACGAAAACCAACTGAAAAAAATTGGAATGGCGTACGACTGGGATCGTGAGATTCGCACATCGAATCCAGAATATTACAAATGGACACAGTGGATTTTCAACCAATTATTCGATTCCTATTACAATAAAACTTCCGACAAAGCAGAACCGATCAGCAACTTGGTCGACGTATTTCGAACAGAAGGAAACGCAAACGTCGATGCCACTGCAGACGAAGACGTGCCATTTTTTACAGCAGAAGACTGGAACGCTTATTCAGAAAAAGAACAACAGGCAATTCTTTTGAAATACCGTTTGGCATTTCTTGCCGAAGCAGTAGTGAATTGGTGTCCAGATTTAGGAACAGTATTGGCAAACGACGAAATCGTCAACGGCTTATCTGAACGCGGCGGATTCCCAGTGGTGCGAAAAAAAATGACCCAATGGATGATGCGAATCACCGCTTATGCAGATCGTTTATTGAACGGATTAGACAATTTGGATTGGCCCGATGCCATCAAAGAAGCACAACGCAACTGGATCGGCAAATCACAAGGAGCGTCTATTATTTTTGACTTGGTCGGAAACGATCAGAAAATAGAAGTTTTCACCACTCGCCCCGATACCATATTTGGTGTTTCTTACCTAACCTTGGCACCAGAACATCCGTTGGTATCGGCAATCACCACGGCAGAACAAAAAGAAAAAGTTGAGGCTTATGTAGCGAATACCGCCAAACGCTCTGAGCGTGACCGTCTTGCAGACACCAAAAACATTACAGGCGAGTTCACAGGCGCTTATGCGATTCACCCGTTTACAGGTGAGCACATTCCAATCTGGATTGGTGATTATGTCTTGGCATCATACGGTACGGGAGCAGTGATGGCTGTACCAGCAGGCGACGAGCGTGATTTTGCGTTTGCAACGCACTTCAATTTACCGATCCTCAACATTTTCGAAGGACAAGATATTACTCAAGCAGCTTTTACAGAAAAAGGCGGATTTGAATTACAAAATTCTGATTTCTTAAACGGATTGGATTATACCGATGCGGTTGAAAAAATCATCTCGACCTTAGAAGAAAAAGGAATAGGAAAAGGAAAAACAAACTTCCGCTTGCGCGAAGCCGTTTTCTCGCGTCAACGCTATTGGGGAGAGCCAGTTCCGGTTTATTTCAAAGACAGAATGCCTTACACCATCCCAACAGAAGCTTTGCCAATCATCCTACCAGCAGTTGACGAATATTTACCTACCAAAGACGGGGAGCCACCTTTGGGACGTGCGACACAGTGGGCTTTTGATACCACAACCAATCGAGTTGTAGACAACAGCTTGATCGACAACAAAACGATATTCCCGATCGAGTTAAATACCATGCCAGGATGGGCAGGATCTTCTTGGTATTGGTTGCGCTATATGGACGCAAATAATGAGGAAGAATTCGTTTCGCAGGCAGCGGTTGACTATTGGCAAAATGTCGACCTCTATTTAGGCGGATCGGAACATGCAACAGGACATTTGTTGTATTCTCGTTTTTGGCAAAAATTCTTATTCGACAAAGGCTTAGTTCCTACCGACGAATACGCCAAAAAATTAATCAACCAAGGTATGATTTTGGGAATGAGCGCATTTGCTCATCGTATCAACGGAACCAATACTTTTGTGTCTAACGGACTGAAAGATCAATACGAAACAACACCAATCCACGTCGATATCAATCTATTGAAAGACGGTGGAGATGAGTTGGATACCGAAAAATTCAGCGCGTGGCGCGACGATTATGCAAATGCTGAATTCATTTTAGAAGACGGAAAATTCATCACAAGCCGAGAGGTAGAAAAAATGTCGAAATCGAAATACAATGTGGTGACACCCGATACCATTTGCGACGAGTACGGAGCAGATTCTTTGCGACTTTACGAAATGTTTTTAGGGCCATTGGAACAATCCAAACCTTGGAACACGCAAGGAATCTCGGGCGTTTACTCTTTCTTGAAAAAATTTTGGCGTTTGTATCATAATGGCGCAAACGAAACTTTCTTTGTTTCGGACGACGAGCCTACAAAAGAAGAAATGAAGGTTCTACACCAAACCATAAAGAAAGTAGACGAAGATGTGAACAACTTTTCGTTCAACACCTCGGTTTCTACCTTTATGATTGCGGTAAACGAATTGGCTAAATTGAAATCGAACAAACGAGCAATTTTAGAGCCTTTGGCCATTATCATTTCGCCTTATGCACCTCATATTGCAGAAGAATTATGGTCGAAAATTGGACACGAAAATTCCATTGCCGAAGCAGAATTCCCGATTTTCGATGAAAAATGGTTGATCGCCGATACAAAAGAATATCCCGTTTCTTTCAATGGTAAAATGAAATTCTTATTAGAATTGCCCCTAACTTTATCAAAAGATGAAATTCAGGAAATTGTGATGAACGACGAACGCACCATCAAACAATTGGGCGATCGCAACCCGAAAAACATCATCATTGTTCCTGGTAAAATCATCAATATCGTAGGATAAAACAAGATACTCGACGAGTGCTTCGAGCCTAAAAACCTCGTTTCGACTTACGGAACGAGGTTTTTTGCACTTTATCGCCAAGGCGAGCAAATTCATTCGATAAAATGCTGTATTTTTAAAATCGATTAAAGTTTTTTTGGGTTTGAACGATACGCTTTTCATCTACGCACCGCAATTCACCCCACGCATGCACTATGTGTTGGAGTTTGTATTGGTCGAAAATTTTGGTTTGAAGATCAGCACATCGACCAACGAAGAAGCGTATCGAAATACTGCATTGCCAAAAATAAAATTGGCAAAAGAAAAACTTTCCGATGAATTGGTTTTGTTGACGGATGAAATCCTAACCGAAAATACCATTCGGGCGAAGTTGGACTATTCGATTTTGTCTCCTCTTTCCATAATTTTCTTTTGGCTTTCTCGGTACGAGGAATATTTTGCAACAGCCAATGAGTTCGATCAACATCAGCGATTTTTAGGATCAGATTTAGATTATTCCATTCCGCAGGTCGATGAATTGGTAGAAAAAATCCGTACAGAGCTTCAAACTTTTTATCCCAATCTAAAATTTAAGACCAAAACTTTTCGACAGCTCAATACCTACGACGTCGATTTCGTTTGGAAATATCTACATCACGGTTTCAAGAAAAATTTTCTGTCGTTGATCAAGAATTTTGTCAGCGGAAATTGGCAAGAATGCAAACTTCAAATTCAAGTTTTATCCAATAGAAAATTGGATCCTTACGACAAATTTCAATACTTAAAAACCTTAGCAGCGCAACATCAGGTAGAATCGCTTTACTTTTGGTTGTTGGGCAAAGGAACTCGGTACGATAAAAACCTATCTGCAGACAATCGCGCTCATCGGCGATTGATACAAGAAGTCGCACAATACGCCAACATTGGCATTCATCCTTCGTATGCATCCAGCGCAGAGGCGAACATCTTGGCAGCTGAAATCAGGGAACTTGAGTCGATTTTGGGAAAAAAAATCACGCGTTCGCGACAACATTTCATCAAACTACATCTTCCGAAAACTTACCGAGATTTGTTGCAATTGGCCATAAAAGAAGATTATAGCATGGGATTTGCTCATCGATTGGGTTTTCGGGCGGGAACCTCGCATGATTTTTGGTGGTACGACCTCGAGAAAAATCAACAAACCGATCTGAGGATTTATCCTTTTGTAGCGATGGATGTCACCCTGCGAAATTACCTGCAATTGTCGCCCAAAGATGCCATTTTGGAACTGAAAAATTTGAAGAAGCTTGTAAAACAATACCACGGGAATTTCGTTTGTATTTTTCATCAATCCAACTTCACTAACGATTGGGAAGATTGGAAGATCGTTTACGAAAGCATTTTTGACTAAAAAAATATGAAAACTTTATACCACATCAGCTTTCTTTTGCTTAGTAATTTGGCTGTTGCACAACTCGGCAGCGAGCAAATTCAGCGTCCTAAAACCAATTTGAAAGATTTTTCGTTGGTTGGAAAAATTAAGAAAATAAAAACTTCGGCGGTTGATGCTTACCATCGGTATGCAACTGGATTTCTCGATACAGAATATTTCAATGCCGTCGGCTATGAATTCGACCGAAATGGCAATATGGTAAGTCGAGCCAATTACTTAGAATACGGGAAACGCTTGGGCTTATATTCCCAAGAAACCTTTGTATACAACGCAACAAATCGGTTGATTGAATACTCACAAACCATTATCCAAAATGGCGAAGAACCTTCGAGGGTACAAGATTATAAATTGTATCAATACAAAGGTGATCAATTGTTGAGTGAGAGTTATACAAGATCGACCAAGACCAACACCACGCAGTTTCAGTCAACTTTTCGTTATGGTGAAGACTTAGAACAAATCACCGATTGGATAAATGGCGTGAAATCGAACGAGGTAAATTTCTCCTACAACTCCAACCATCAGCTGGTAAAAACCGAGCTCATCAACTTCAATGGAAGCAAGGGTTTGATCGAATATTTGATTTCGGATGAGAAAGGAAGAACGATTGGAATCGAAAAAAATATTCAGAACAGAAAAACTTATGCCTTTGCAGAATACGGGAGCAACAGCCTCACGTTGCGAACAACCGACGAAGCCATGAACGTGATTCGCGAAGGAGTTTACCGAAACCAAGAGTTGGTTTCCTTAAAGAAAAAAAATAAAGAATCTGACGCCACGCTGGCTCATTTTACATTTGAGTACGATTACGATCACTATGGAAATTGGACTCGTTGCGTTGTCTCACAAAATGGTCGCCTCGTTCAAACGCTCACGCGACAAATAGCCTATTACGAATAGCGTTCATATCTTGATGAGTTGAAATGCCAATAAGAAGCTGGAATTTTTTGACTTTGATTGCTTTTTTGTCTAAGAAAAAATCATTTTTTTTAATTCAATAAGAAAAGTAAATTGCGGTAAAATTTTTAAAAAAAAGCTAAGTTAAATACAGCAATTTAATATCTTAATACTAAACAATATGTAAACATTTATATTTATTGCGACTCTGATTTGTCAATTTTGCAGCTGCTCAAATCGTACCTACTTCTATTCAGAACACAGTAGACGAACTGATTATCAACGATTCGATCAGGATCAAAAAAGGCGATAAAATTAAAGTTTTTCTCCCTGTAGGAAAAGATTTTATGTTTGTGAAGCCTGTAAAAAACTCAATACCCAACTATTAGGATTGGTAGCAAATGTAGCCAGTAGCGGAGCGGTTGCTGTAGGCGTAGGAGCTGGAAGTATGAAAGTATTGTCAGAATCTATGAAGGTTTACCGAACAGCTACTGCGGTGCAATAGGGCGCCGAAGCTTTGGATAAAATACAAGAATTACCAAAATCTAACAATGCCAAAAAAATTGCAGGTAAAGACTTTGAAGTTGTAGATTGGAATTTTAATGATGACGGTTATTCTTTAAACACTACATTCGAAAATAAAAACTATCAAATTTCTTTACAAGAAGCTTTAATTTCTGGAGAAATTAGACTGGATAATGAATTGATGGAATAGCTTATTCAGCCAACCAATTTATAATCAATAAAAAAGTGGAGCTGGCGGGATTCGAACCCGCGTCCAAACAAGTAACCAATAAGCTTTCTACATGCTTAGTTTGTTTATCGTTTTCGTCTGCAAACCAGGAACAAACACCTTGTTTACAGCTTAGCTTCTAAGATTTCGGTCAGGCCGCGAAGCCAAGCCTTACCTATCCTTACATTCCTGTGCCCCTAAATCAAACGCCGTAAGGCGAGGCTTTTGAGGGACATTCAGCTTTCGTACCTTGTACGAACGTGGCTTGAGACTTACTATAATTCGGTCGATTAAGCAGCTAAAGCGTATTCTTCGTTGCCAGTTAAAAAGTCGAAGTGCCTGATTAACGTGAGTACACAACCTGTCACGACATGCTTACTTACCCATTAACCTTGCTGTCAAAACCAGTCAGCCCCAGGTATTCGAATAAGAATTGGATTGCAATATTACAAATATTAAACCAATTATCGTATACCGACATATTTTTATTTCCGACTGCCAAATTGACGATTTAACATTTTGTAAATACTTTTTACCATCGAATTCTCGTAAATTGATGAAGTTAATTAAAAAAAATAACACTTATAAGTAATTTAATGCAACTTCCCGAATTTAAAAAACAATACGACAACTACATCAATGGCAAATTTGTGGCGCCTACACAAAGTAAATATTTCGATGTGATTACCCCACTTACTGGACAAGTCTTTACGCAAGCGGCACATTCGACCAAAGAAGATTTGGATTTGGCTGTTGAGGCGGCGTCCTAAGCTTTCGAAACCTGGTCCATGATCGGAATGGGGTCGCCCTTTGGTAACCAATCCTAAAATTGCTAAAGCTGCCTTTACCGGTTCTACCGCAACAGGGCGTTTGGTAATGCAATATGCAACCGAAAATATCATTCCGGTAACTTTAGAATTGGGAGGTAAATCTCCAAACGTATTCTTCGAATCGGTAATGGATGAAGACGATGCTTTCTTAGACAAAGCGATAGAAGGTGCTGTATTATTCGCTTTAAATCAGGGTGAAATCTGTACCTGTCCGTCTCGCTTGCTGATTCAAGAGTCGATTTACGAACGATTTATAGAAAAAGTAATTCAACGCACCGAAGCGATAAAAGTTGGTAACCCATTAGACCCAAGCATCATGATGGGAGCGCAAGCATCGAAAATACAATACGACAAAATTCTTGGCTACATCAATCTAGGAATCGTAGAAGGCGCAAAGGTATTAACCGGTGGTGAAGCAAACAAGCTGGGCGGTGACATCGACAACGGTTATTATATAAAACCAACCT
The DNA here is from genome assembly GCF_900089075.1 of Vaginella massiliensis. Classification (GTDB taxonomy): domain Bacteria; phylum Bacteroidota; class Bacteroidia; order Flavobacteriales; family Weeksellaceae; genus Weeksella; species Weeksella massiliensis_A. The sequence continues at coordinate 685,288 of NZ_LT593746.1, read as the reverse complement.
TGTTGAAAGGACACAATAAAATGCGAGTTTTCCAAGAAGAAATTTTTGGACCTGTGGTGGCGGTAACGACTTTCAAAGACGTAGACGAAGCCATCGAAATCGCAAACGACACCATTTATGGTTTAGGAGCTGGAGTTTGGACGCGTGATGCACACGAGCTGTATCAGGTTCCAAGAGCTATCAAAGCAGGACGTGTATGGGTAAATCAGTACCATAGCTATCCGGCAGGTGCACCATTCGGTGGATACAAACCATCGGGTATTGGCCGGGAAAACCACAAAATGATGTTGGATTATTACCGTCAGACCAAAAACATGTTGATTTCTTATAACAAAAACAAATTAGGATTTTTCTGACAAACCTACAAAAACAATTGATTATGAAAGCATTAGTATACAACGGAGAGCATGACATTGCACTAGTCGACAAAAAAAAACCGTCGATTTTGAAACCAACCGATGTGATTGTAAAAGTTTTGAAAACGACAATCTGCGGTACAGACCTCGGAATTTACAAAGGTAAAAATCCGGAAGTAGAATCTGGTCGAACCTTAGGACACGAAGGTGTCGGAATTGTTGAAGAGGTGGGAGAAAGTGTAACCAATTTTAAAGTTGGCGACAAAGTACTGATCTCATGCGTTACTGTAGGTGGCTCTTGTGAGTATTGTAAAAAACAATTGTATGCACACTGTAAAGATGGAAGCTGGATTTTGGGCTATATGATCGACGGGATGCAAGCAGAATATGTACGCATTCCGCATGCCGACAACAGTTTGTACAAAATTCCAGAAAGCATTAGCGAGGATAAGCCGTGATGCTAAGTGATATTCTCCCAACCGGACACGAAATTGGGGTACAATACGGAAATGTAAAACCTGGCGATACCATTGCTATTGTAGGTGCAGGACCTGTGGGATTGGCAGTATTGTTGACCGCTCAATTGTATTCTCCGGCAAGAATCATCATGATCGACTTGGATGATAATCGCCTCGAATTGTCCAAAGAATTAGGCGCCACAGATGTCATCAATTCGGGTTCGACTGACGCTGTGGAAAAAGTTTTAGAAATGTTCGAAGGCGGAATAGATGGTGCAATTGAAGCGGTTGGTATCCCTTCTACCTGGGACGTTTGTCAGAAAATCATCAAAGCAGGAGGATATATTGCCAATGTTGGAGTTCATGGCCAAAGCGTAACTTTTGATATCCAAAAATTATGGATAAAAAACATTACCGTACGCACAGGGTTAGTAAACACCAATACAACCCCGATGTTGCTGAAAACCACGGCTGCCAAAAAATTCAATTTAGACAAATTGATCACGCATCATTTCAAACTTTCTGAGATCGAGAAAGCCTATGACGTGTTCCTGAATGCTGCTAAAGAAAAGGCAATAAAAGTGATTATTTCTAACGATTTGTCAAATTAATATATCAAATGATCAGTAGACTAGACGCAAAACCAGCAGCAATAGCGTTGTTGCGTGAGTTGAAGGAAACACATGGCGAATTGATGCTTTACCAAGCTGGAGGTTGTTGCGAAGGCACGCAGCCGCAATGTTTCGAAAAAGGCGGTTTCTACTTGAGAGCTAATGATGTATGCATTGGCGAAATTGAAGGAACCGAATTTTGGGTCGATAAAGATTTATTCGAATACTGGAAAAATGCACTTTTTATGCTCGATGTTGCCGATGGTTTTGGAACCGGTGGTTTTTCTCTAGAAATTCCTTTGGGCAAAACATTTCGCATAGAATATCGCTTATTTAATCGAACAATTGGCTCCTGTGAAACATAATGAAATCTAGTTGAACTTGTCGAACCATTCTTTGGCATCTTCAAAAGCAGTTTTTGAATTATCCTCTACAAACGGATTATCCAAAAGCTGCTTTTTTATTTTATTCAAAGCCAACTCGTGTATATAATTGATCGACTGCGCCTTGTGTTGTGCTGCACGATTTTTTTCATAATACCGATTGGCTTCTATGTGTGCAAAATAATCTTCTATCAGATCCCACAACTCGGCAACGCCGTTCCCTTTCAGTCCAGAACCCATGATTATTTTCCTTTTCCATTGCGAATTTTTGGTAGGCAAAAACTGTAAAGAACGTACAATATCCAGTTTGGCGTCTTTGTACATTTTCTCCTCAAAGACATCGATTTTGTTGACAAAAATAATGTCGGCCATTTCCATAATTCCGCGTTTTATTCCTTGTAAATCATCGCCAGAACCCGGCAATTGCAAGAAAAGAAACAAATCGGTCATCGAGCTCACCAAGACCTCAGACTGTCCAACCCCAACCGTCTCGATGAGAATATTATCGAAACCCGCCGCTTCGCACAGCAAAATACTCTCGTAGGTGCGAGCCGTTATCCCGCCCAAAGTCCCGTTGTTTGCACTAGGTCTAATGTATGCCAACTCTTCTCTCGCCAAATCTTCCATCCTAGTTTTATCACCCAAAATACTACCTTTAGACAGCGAACTGCTCGGGTCGATTGCCAAAACCGCTAATTGTTGCTTACGCTTCACGATATGTTTGCCAAGCGCTTCTATAAATGTACTTTTCCCTACGCCAGGTATTCCCGTAACTGCAATCCTTTTCGATTTTTTTCGGTAGGGATTCAGCTCTTTTATCAAGGTTTGTACAAAATCTTGATGATCAGAGCGTGTACTTTCTGCGAGCGTAATCGCCTTGCTGAGGTAGGTGATATTGCCACGTATGATTTCTTCTTTGAAAAGGTTGAGTTGCATTCTTTAACTTTTGAAGTCTAAAGATAAAAAAAGACTACAGTAAAATGAAAGTCTTTTATCAACTAATCGATAGCACTTTTTAAGATGAGATAAGTTGAGGTGAAATTTACCGTCTATCATTTATCCAAGGCCATTAAAAAACCTCTTTTCTATGAAAAGAGGTTTTATTTAGACCTGAATAAGCCTTAATCCATTATGATTGTTGCTGCTTTTTGATCAGATTTAAAGCTGAACCTGCTTTGAACCATTCGATTTGGGCAGCATTATACGTATGGTTTGCCAAAATGGTATCCGTTGTACCATCAGCATGTACCAACTCTATCGTTAGAGGTTTTTCTGGTGCAAAATCTTTCAGATCGACAAAGTTTATCACATCATCCTCCAAGATTTTATCATAGTCATCTTTATTGGCAAAGGTAAGCGCCAACAATCCTTGTTTCTTCAAATTCGTTTCGTGGATACGTGCAAATGATCTAACCAAAACAGCTACAACACCCAAGTGACGAGGTTGCATTGCGGCATGCTCACGAGAAGAACCTTCGCCGTAGTTCTCATCACCCACAATGACAGAAGGAACGCCGGCTGCTTTATATGCTCGGGCAGTATCTGGCACTGGCCCGTAAGTGCCAGTAAGCTGATTTTTTACGCTGTTTACTTCTTGGTTAAACGCATTTACAGCTCCTATCAAAGTGTTGTTTGATATGTTGTCTAAGTGACCTCTAAATCTCAACCATGGTCCTGCCATCGAAATGTGATCGGTTGTACATTTTCCGTAGGCTTTGATCAACAATCTCGCTCCGGTAATGTTTTCACCATTCCAAGGTTGGAAGCCTTCTAACAATTGTAATCTTTCTGAGTTTGGATTTACAATTACTTCTACATTCGAACCGTCTTTCACTGGCTCTTGGTAACCGTTGTCTTCGTAAGAAAAACCTTTTGATGGCAACTCATCACCTTTTGGTGGATCTAATTTTACTTCCTCTCCATTTTTGTTAACTAAAGTATCAGTAAGCGGATTGAAATCCAATCGACCTGCAATGGCGATGGCTGCCACCATTTCTGGCGAAGTTACAAATGCGTAGGTATTTGGATTTCCATCGGCACGTTTTTTAAAGTTTCGGTTGAATGAGTGTACAATGGTGTTTTTCTCTTCTTTATCTGCACCTTCTCGATCCCATTGTCCGATACACGGTCCACATGCGTTTGTAAAAATCACTGCGTCAAGATCGTTGAATGGCTTTAGAATTCCGTCTCGTTCTGCAGTAAATCGCACCTGTTCTGATCCTGGGTTGATTCCAAAAGAAGCTTTGGTTTCCAATCCTTTTTCAACCGCTTGTTTTGCAATAGAAGCAGCACGCGACAAATCTTCGTAAGACGAATTGGTACAAGAACCGATTAATCCCCACTCAACAGTAAGCGGCCAATCGTTTGCATTTGCTGTATCTTTCATTTTAGACACAGGCGTCATCAAATCTGGAGTGAAAGGACCGTTCAATCTTGGTTCTAATTCAGATAAATTAATCTCGATCAATTGATCGAAAAATTGTGTTGGATTTTCATAGACCTCATCATCAGAACGTAAATAAGCCTTCAGCTCATTTGCTGCATCGGCAACATCGTTACGGTCGGTGGCTCTTAGGTATCGCTCCGAGGCTTGGTCGTAGGCAAAGATAGAAGTGGTTGCTCCGATTTCGGCACCCATGTTACAGATAGTTCCTTTACCTGTTGCAGAGAGCGACTCTGCTCCTTCGCCAAAGTATTCTACAATTGCTCCTGTTCCGCCTTTTACGGTTAACAAGCCGGCAACTTCTAAGATTACGTCTTTTGGCGACGCCCAACCGTTCAATTTTCCAGTTAATTTTACTCCAATCAGTTTTGGCATTTTCAGCTCCCATGGCATTCCGGCCATTACATCAACGGCATCGGCACCACCAACTCCAATCGCCACCATTCCTAGTCCGCCCGCATTTGGTGTATGCGAATCAGTCCCGATCATCATTCCTCCAGGAAATGCATAATTTTCTAACACCACTTGGTGAATGATCCCTGCTCCTGGCTTCCAGAATCCGATTCCGTATTTATTAGAAACTGATTCTAAAAAGTTGAAAACTTCTGATGATTTATTGATTGCTTCTTTCAAATCTGTTTTTGCTCCAACTTTTGCTTGAATCAAGTGGTCGCAATGTACGGTACTTGGCACAGCGGTTTTGCTTTTCCCTGCCTGCATAAATTGTAACAACGCCATCTGAGCCGTTGCGTCTTGCATGGCAACACGATCGGGATCGAAATCAACATACGATTCACCTCTTTTGTATGCTTGCGTTGGATTTCCTTCGGATAGGTGTGCGTATAAAATTTTCTCCGAGTAGGTTAAAGGTCGTCCTACAACCTGTCTTGCTAGGTCTACACGTTCTTTCATTCTAGCATAGACTCCCTTGATCATTTCAATATCAAATGCCATAATTTCTGTTTAATAGTTTTAGTTATTTTTTTTGAGATTACAATTTACTGAATATTTAAGAATTGAACACAGCTTTTTTGAATATTCTCTGACAATATGCCGATTTGCCCTCAAAATCGGTCAAGTTTTGATGATTTCTGATTCGGATGACATTCTTTCCCAACGCATGCGGCGAAAGATTTTGGAACAAAAACCTAAAAAAGATTAGCTACAAAATCATTACATTTTCAGGTAAAAATCTTTGGTCAATTTTACGTAGTCTTCTGTGTACTGATGGCGTTCTTTTTCGATGATCAACTCGTCTTCTTCAAACGCAACTTGATGAAGTCCTAAAGTGATCAAAACTCGTTTATACGTCGTTCGTTCATTTCCTTTGACATTGGTTTGTTTGTGAAAATATAAGGAATGTTGTTGCGCAATTTCGCGAACAGAATCGAGCTGCTGGTAAGGAAGAATCAACGAAATTTTACCTTGGGTAGACAGCATTCCTTTAGCACGAAAGATCAGTTGTTCAATGCTCATATTTTGCTGTTGTCGAGCAATTTTTCGATTGTTCAATTCCATCTTTTTGTTGTCTTCGAAAAACGGCGGATTGGAGACAATTAAATCATATTTTTTAGACGGTTCGAAGGTCATAAAATCTGCATGATAAACCGCAATCTGCCGATGAAACTTGCTATTCGACACATTAGCAAACGCTTGTTCCGAAGCGTCCCCATCCAACTCTATCGCATCTATCTTGAGTGTAGGGAAACGCTGTGCCAGCATCAATGCGACAAGTCCAGTTCCTGTTCCAATATCCAAGGCTTGACAAGCGTGTGTACCATCTGCCCAAGCTCCTAACAAAACACCATCTGTGCCGACTTTCATCGCGCATTGATCTTGATGAATGCTAAATTGTTTGAATAGAAAAGGTTGATCATTCATTCAACGGGAGGCTTATAATAAATGTGGTTCCTTTGCCCTCTTCGCTCACGAATCGGATTACGCCATTGTAATCTTCGATAATTTTCTTTACCATCGACAGCCCGATGCCCATACCGCTATTTTTGGTGGTGAATTTTGGGGTGAAAATCTTATTGCCAATTTCTTTTGGAATTCCATTGCCATTGTCGGCAATTTTCAACACAATTCGCTCTGCTTTTCGTTCTACCGAAATCCGAATGTCGGGTATTCTATCGCTCGGCACAGATTGGATTGCATTTTTGGTAAGATTGGTGATGATGCGGTTGAGGTACACTTTATCGATTCGATGGATAATTTCTGGCTCTGTCGAAGAAAAGCTGATGTATTTTTGTGGAAATATCGACAAACAGTTTTCTACAGCCGCTACAATGTCTGTGTTCTCGTCATTTCGGTCTGGTATTTTGGCGAAATCGGAAAAGGCTTCTGCCATAGTCGAAATGGTGTTGATCTGGTCCAACAGGGTTGTGGTCAAAGCTTTGGTTTTCTCTTCGAGTTGTTCGTCATTTGGATCAAATTTTCTTGCATAATTCTGAATCATCAACTTCATTGGAGTCAGCGGATTTTTCACTTCGTGGGCAACCTGTTTTGCCAAATCGCGCCAAGCTTCTTCTCTTTCGATTGTAGCTATTTGCTCTGATTGTTCTTTTAATTTTTGCAACATTTCGTTGTACGAGTCTACCAAAATGCGTATTTCATCATTCCCTTGATAATCTAGAGGTCGGGTATTCCCAACCACGTGGGTATCGAGAATTTTGTTGGCAAACATTCGCAGTCTATTGGTAATTTGGCGAGATATACGCCAAGAGATCAAACCTCCGAACACAATCACAAATAAAAGTACCGCACCGAAAAGTTTCAGCAACGACTGCTTGTCTTCTTCTAAAAACGAATTGTCGGTATAATAGGGCAGGTTGATTATCCCAATGCGCTCTCCTCGTACATCTTTCAGGTAATTGAATGTGCTGTAGAGATTGTCGCCTTTTTCGTCTGGAGTTGGGTAATCGCGATAATATCCTTTTTGATCTAATTTTTTGAGAATTGCTGTCGGAATTACTTTGTACTTTGGCGGACGAACCTGTGTAGATTCTATAAAATTCCCTCGAACATCGTAAATGATGATATCCATTTTACTGATGTCTTGAAACTTCAGAATTTTACTTTGCAGTACATCCAAAATGTCTTCTTTATCTTCACCTAACGAGTAATCGATGATTTCGTAATCAATCAATGCCAACACGGTTTGTTCTTTGCGCTGAAGCAAATCTAAGTGATACTGATTGGTTTGTTGGCTATAATGATTGATGGTAATGATCAGAATCGAAATGGCAATAACGATAATCACCCCAAACATCCCGAGGAATATTCGAAGTGAAAGCGAGGTTTTTATTGTTCGATTCTTTTTAGTCATGTTCTTTCTTAACGTTGGGTAAGCCGTTTGATGTATTTGCCAATGATATCAAATTCTAGATTTACCTTATCGCCAATTTCGAGCTTGCTCAGGTTGGTAAATTCCCATGTATACGGGATAATGGCAACCGAAAATTCGCCCACTTTGCTATCTACCACTGTGAGACTCACACCGTTGAGACAGATAGATCCTTTTTCTACCGTTACATTGCCAAACAATTCTTCGTCATAAGAAATCGTCAGTACATGGCTTCCGTTGAGTTCTTGTATTTCTTTTACTTTTCCTGTCTGGTCTACATGTCCTTGCACAATATGCCCGTCTAATCTTGCACTGAGGCGTACGCAACGTTCTAGATTGACCAGATCGTTCACTTTCAGAAGTCCTAAATTGGTTTTGTCTAATGTCTCTTGAATTGCGGTAACTCTATAATCGTTGCCGTTGATTTCTACCACCGTAAGGCAAACGCCATTATGGGCAATACTCTGATCGATTGTCAATTCTTCGTCGAACTCAGCGCTAAGCCAAAAGTGTAGATTCGATTCTTCTGCTTCTATTTTCGTAACAACTCCTAAATTTTCTACAATTCCTGTAAACATCGTGTATAAGTTTCAGCAATATTACAAAAAAGTATTGGAGTTTCAGAAATCGTGCCTTTATGTTTTGGTAGAAAAACTGCTTCTTACTATTTGGGGAAGATTGAAGAAATTTTGCGTGGAATAAAAAAATCCCATAGAAATCAATTTCTACGGGATTGCTGTGGTGCCTCCAGGAATCGAACCAGGGACACAAGGATTTTCAGTCCTTTGCTCTACCAACTGAGCTAAGGCACCAACTCAATTTCGGATGCAAATATAATGGCTTTTTCTAAACTTCAAAAAGTTTTTTTCACCTCTTTCCTGCTTTTTCTTTCTTATAAATTGATTCCGAATCATTTCGAAACGATAATTTTTGTGATGATTGTCAAACTTTAATATCATCTTAACAGCATTTTAGTGAACGTATATTTTTCAATTTGATAACAAATCATCATATTTGTACCCAATTTACATGAAAAAATTTTCGATGAAAAAATGGATTATTAGTGGAATCGTGCTTTTTACACTACAATCGATTCAGGCACAAGAGTTATCAAGTTCACCTTATTCTGGTTACGGAATTGGCGAACCTTTGTTCGATAACAACACCGAACAAGGCGGTATGGCAGGCATTTCTACACTGAATGCGAATCCGTACGGGCAAAGTGCAAATTTTTATAATCCTGCAGCCAATGCTGCGCTTCGAATGGTAAATTTCAATGTCAGTTTGCGAGGCGACAACACGCAATTCAAATTCAGTGATAAGAAAGAAAATGCCGGGACTGCTTATATTTCTAACCTATCTTTGGCGTTTCCGCTTTCGGCGAAAAGCCAAGCTGGATTTGGTTATCAACCCTATACAACGACTGGTTACAATGTCTTGAAGATAGATTCTACAAGTCAAAATCCAATCAATGCACAAAACAAAGCAAACGGCGGAATCAACACGGTGCATGCTTTCTACAACCGAAACATTACACCAGAATTATCGGTGGGTATTAGAGCTGGATTCTTGTTTGGTGATCAAGAAAAAAATGAAATCATTTCGGTAGATGGTGCATCGCTCTTGACAGATCACGACACCAATGTTTCGTATTCGGGATACCAATTTGCGTTGGGTACGGTTTACAACAAAAAATTGAACAACGATTACCGATTAAATGTTGGAGCAACCTATACCTTAGGGTCAAAAATCAAAGCACAATACACCAACCTCATCACGACTTATACCTACAACGGTTCGAGTATGATCAATTTAGACACCATCTCTTTTCGTCACGACAAGGAGGCAAAAGCTCAATTACCGCATCAAGTGAGTTTGGCGGCTGCATTCGGAAAGGATTTAAAATGGAATATTGCGGCAGAGGCTAAATATACAGGTTGGTCGCAGTTCGAAAATCCAGTATATGATGAAAATCAATCCTATTTGAGTCAGGTCGCACACAAAGACAGTTATCGTTTGGCATTGGGAGGTTATTTCATACCTAATTTCAACAGTTACAAAAGCTATTTCGACCGCGTCATCTACCGCGCGGGTGTGTATTACGAAAAAGGCGGATTCTACATCAACCAACATCAAATCAACCGATATGGAGCGACTTTAGGCTTCGGTTTGCCAGTAGGAAAAACAAACGATGGTTCGATGTTGAACATTGCATTGGAATACGGCAAAAGAGGCTCGACAGACTACAACCTGATTCAGGAAAATTATTTAGGCTTCCGAGTTGGGTTCGATTTCAACGACATTTGGTTCAGAAAGCGTGTGATCGATTAATCCATGATTGCATCGCGTAGCATATCCTGTATCAATAAAGTTAGTTTTTTGATTAGCTTTATTTTTTTATTGACTTCCTGTGATCGGAAAACAGACCTGTTGGACGCTTCTAAAAAAATAGACTTTCCAGACAAAGTAATCTTCAACGCGCACATTTTACACAAAGATTCAGGAAGCATTCAGATGGATTTGCGTTCGCCACTGATCGAAATGTATCAGCTCGTCGACTCTCCTTACACGCTTTTCCCGAAAGGTGTCGATTTAGATTTTTACGAAAAAAATAAAAACAAACCTGGATATTTACAGGCAAACTGGGCAAAATTGAACGATGCTACCAATCTATACGAAGGCAAAGGAAATGTAATTTTGGTCAACGACGCCGGAGATTCTTTGAAAACAGAACATCTTTTTTGGAATAGAACAGACAAACGAATCTACACCACCAAAGAGGTTTTTTTAATCTCTAAAAACGGTGATTCTTTGCATGCGCGCAACGGATTAGAAGCGACCGATAACCTCGAACGTTATACCCTTTTCAACAACCAAGGATTTATCTGGGTCGATGAATCCAAATCTTTTTAAGCATTTTAATATCAATTTTTAAGAAATATTTTATAATTCAATGGTTTGTCGTATTTTCGCAACCTATAAAATTTATACAATTATTGCAAAATGGCAGTTTTAGGAGAAATTCGTAGAAGACCTTGGGTTATAATGGTCGTAATTGGTGTTGCATTGTTGGCATTCGTTGCTGGAGATTTGTTCAGCGAGAACTCGGCAATTCGAAAAATTTTTGCTGGTGACCCCAACATTGTAGGCTCTATAAATGGTGAAGATATCGGGATTGGTGAATATCAAAACGCAGTGAATCTTACCACAAACATGATGCAAAATCAGGGTCAGAACATTACCCCAAACCAAGCAGCACAGCAAACTTGGAACAACTTGGTATCCACAAAACTTATCCAACAAATTGCAGAGAAGATAGGTCTAAAAGTTTCTGATAACGAATTTTGGGATTTTGTAGCCCAAAACTTCGGGATGGCTTCTGGTGACGAAGCTCGAAACCAAGTCGCTCAATTAGAGCAAATGGCAGCAACAGATCCAAACGCATTGCAACAATACGAAGGCTGGTTGAGCACCGCCAACTCGATAAGGGCACAGCTATTGAATCAGAAATACACAAGCTATGTAACAGCCGGAGCGTTTGCTACTTCTAAAGAAGCAGACATCCAACAAACCTATAATGCAGAGACCGCAACCATTGATTTCGCTTATTTGGACTACGAATCTTTGGCAAAAAAGCTGAACATCAAAGTTTCTGACGAAGACATCAATGCTTATGTAAAAAAATACCCTAAGCAGTTCGAAGTAGAACCAATGGTAAAACTGGCGTACACTTACTTCCCTGCAAAAGCATCGGCTTCGGATGAACAAGTTGCACTGAAAAACATCAATGCGTATTTGGCGACGCAAATAAAAACAGACCAAGAAAATGGCATTACTGACACCATCGTAGGATTTGCACAAGCCAAAAACGACTCTGCTTATATTGCCCAAAACTCAGACGATGCCTTCATCTCGCAATATTTTACAAAAGATCAAATCAAAAGTTTTGGATTGCCTGCAGAAGCTCAGAACTTCTTGAACGGAGCACAAGTTGGGCAAGTGGGAGGACCATTCAAAATTCAAAACACCTATCAATTATACAAATTGTCTAAAGCCAAAGATGTACGAGACTCTGTAAAATCTTCTCATATTTTGGTTGCTTATAAAGGAAGTCCTGCCGGACAAAACATCACAAGAAGCAAAGAAGAAGCAAAAAAATTGGCCGACCACTATTTAGCTGAAGCTAAAACAGGCAACTTCGGAGCATTGGCAGAAAAATACTCAGACGACAAAGGCTCAGCAACACAAAAAGGGAGCATTGGTTGGGTTGGACAACAAAACGGTTTAACTCCAGTTTATAGCCAATTCATCTTCAACAAACCAGTAGGCACAATCGATATCGTGGAATCTGAATTTGGATACCACATCATCAAGGTAGACGAAGCAAAATCTAAAACTGCTTATCAGGTTGCTCATTTGGTAAAACGTATCAAGCCATCGAAAGCGACAACAGACAAAGCCTTTACAGATGCTCGTTCTTATGTTCAGTCGGTAAACGGAAAATCGTTGAACGTATTTACCGATTTGGCGAAGAAAAAAGGTTATGTAACCAATAAGACACAAGGATTGGAACGATTTGCGCCAACAATTGGACAAGATATTCCCAACGACCAAGACGACGCGATTTTAGGTTGGGCATTCAACAAAAAAACCAACAAAGGCGATACAAATCTATTTACGACAAACTACGGAGATTATATCGTGGTACACGTAGAAGACAAATTTGGAGCAGGATTGGCAGCAGTGAGCGTAGCAAGAGAAATTGTAGAACCGATTGTGCGTCGACAAATAATCACCGCTAAAGTAAACGAAACCATCGGAAATGGAGGTCTAAATGCTTTTGTATCGAAATTAGGAGCCACAAAATTCTCAGAAAACATCAACTTTGCAAATGCAAACATCTCAACTGGTATAGAACCGCGTGTTGCTGGCGTGGCTTTCGGAATCAAAGAAAACACCTCTTCTAAAGCCATCGAAGGGAATGCAGGCGTGTATTATGTGATCACGAAATCGAAAATCAAACCTCAGAATCAAAACGGTTCTCAATTATTAGACAATATGACTCGAAGTCTGAAAAATCGTATTCAACAAAACTTATTACCAAGTTTGATCGAAGCGGCAGACATCAAAGACAATCGTTCGCGAGTGATGAGCCGTTAGAAACGAATCGATAATATTATAAAAAAATCCACTCGATCGAGTGGATTTTTTTTGTTCGATGGTCTAACTTATTTAAAATTCGGTTTTCGTTTTTCGATGAAAGCAGCTGTCCCTTCTTTGAAATCTTCTTGATCGAACAAATTCCCAAAGCTCTCGATTTCGATAGCAAAACCTTGTTCTTTATCAAACGCATTGACCGCCGTTATGGCACGCGCTATTGCCATAGACGAATTTTGTGTAATGCGAGCTGCGATTTCTTTGGCACGAGCAATTAAATCGGCTTGATCGACCACTACGTTCACCAAACCAATTTCATAAGCACGATCAGCAGAAAACATTTCGGCAGTCATGATGGCTTGCATGGCACGACCTTTACCAATCAGCTTTGGCAAACGTTGCGTACCGCCATAGCCTGGTATCAACCCCAAGGTAACCTCTGGTAAACCCAATTTAGCATTTTTAGAAGCAATTCTGAAATGCGCAGCCATCGCCAATTCTAGTCCACCTCCCAAAGCAAAACCATTGATTGCGGCAATTACTGGTTTTGTAAAATTTTCTATTTTATCGAAAACGGTTGTCTGCCCTTGCGCCGCCAATTCTTGTCCTTGCGCACCATTGAAATCAGAAAACTCTTTAATATCCGCGCCAGCGACAAAAGATTTTTCACCAGAACCCGTTAAGATGACGACGCGTATTTCTTCGTTATCCTGAGCTGTGCTGAAGAATGTTGACAACTCGCTCAACAAATCTTTGTTCAACGCATTCAAAGCTTGTGGACGATTTAGCGTGACCACTGCAATTTTATTTTCTACTTCGACAATTAAATTTTGGAAATCCATTTAGTTCTTATTTTTAAATTTGTTCAATGTTTCTTTTGTAAAATCAGACAAAACCAATTCACCACTCATCGCTGCTCGTTCGAGCAACAAATTGTCCCAATTATCGGTTTGTTGCCAGAAAACAGTTTTTAGTTTTTTCATCGCCTCCGAGCTGTATCGAGCTAACTGTTGTGCCAACTCTGCTGCACGTTGCATGGTTTGCTTTTCGGTGTTCAAAACCTCTGTATACAATCCTTTTTCTTTTGCCCAAAATGGATGTATCCAATTTGTTGGATTCAATGTCATTTCGGTAAATGCGGTGATCCCTACTTTCCTCGTTATTGCTGGCTCTATAACAAATGGTCCTATGCCAATCGACAGTTCGCTCAGCTTCAGATATGCCGTTTCGTCTGCTATCGCATAATCGCAAGCCGATACAATGCCAACGCCTCCTCCAACAACTTTACCATTGATGCAACCGATAATAAATTTCGGGCAGTTTTTCATTGCCAAAATTACTCTTGCAAAACCAGAAAAGAATTTTTTACCTGTTTCGAAATCCTCTATGATCAACAATTCATCAAAAGAAGCTCCGGCAGAAAAAACACGATCGCCCTTGCTGCGCAAAATGATCACTTTCACCTCATTATTTATGCCCAATTCTTCTATGACCTCTATAAAACGATCTAATAATGTAGAAGGAAACGAGTTGCTCTTTTCGTGGTAAAACTCTAAGGTCGCCACATCTTTATTGATTTGGTATTCGATATATTCGTTCATTTTTGAATTTTTTTTTTTAAAAATAAGTGATTTTTTTTACTTAAAATAATTTGCCACGTTCTAAAATCTATTAATACATTTGTTTACAAGAAAATGGCAATCTATTCGACACGCCAATTCAACACGCACAAAAACCCGATGTAACACCCAGATTAGCAGAAGCAAATCATCAACTTGGAGTACTTTGCAAAGCAACATTTTTAATCGAAAAAAATAGACTTATGAAAATATTGGTACTCGACAATTACGATTCTTTCACCTACAATCTGGTGCATAGCCTGAAGAAGTTTGCACAAAATATTACGGTAAAACGGAACGACGAAATCGCATTGGAAGAGGTAAAACTTTACGATAAAATATTGTTGTCACCTGGTCCAGGAATTCCAGATGAAGCAAATATGCTCAAACCCATAATTCAAGCATACGCCGCAAGCAAATCGATTTTGGGCGTATGCCTCGGACAACAAGCCATCGCTGAGGTTTTTGGCGGAAAACTGCACAACACCGAAAGGGTGTTTCACGGTATAAAATCTGAGATAGCGGTCATCGTGCCAGATCGATTATTTGCTCATTTACCGCAACGGTTTGAAGTTGGTCGTTACCATTCTTGGGTGGTTTCGCGCGATGATTTCCCTGAGGAATTAGAAATCACGGCTGTTGGTCCAGAGGGTGAAATCATGGCTTTACGACACAAAACCTACGATGTAAGAGGCGTGCAATTTCATCCAGAATCTATCTTGACACCCTTTGGAGACGAGCTGCTCAAAAACTGGTTAGAAGCCTAAACGACGAAAAGAGTAGAAAAGATTTAAAATCAGCGAGGCGTTCGAATGACAAACTTCAGTAAAATTTATCCCAAAAAATAATTTGGAAATTTCAGAACATGTTCTATATTTGCATCCTCAATGACCGAATCGGGGTGTAGCGTAGCCCGGTCATCGCGCCTGGTTTGGGACCAGGAGGTCGCAGGTTCGAATCCTGCCACCCCGACAAAACCTTTCATCATTTGATGAAAGGTTTTTTGTTTTTGTACCAAAATATTTTCCAATTTTCTCTTTTTAGCGTTTCGTTGCAAACTGAATTTTTATATATTTAAAAATAAATTTATACACAACACGGGTGGACAAACAAAACGAAACAGAAAATAGGTCGCTACAACGAGGGCTATCTAATCGTCATATTCAATTAATTGCCTTGGGAGGTGCCATTGGTACAGGCTTGTTTCTTGGCATAGGCGCAGCAGCGGTTTTGGCTGGACCTGCTGTAATTCTAGGTTATGCTTTGGCGGGTGTCATCGCCTTTTTCATCATGCGGCAACTGGGCGAAATGGTTGTTGATGAACCCGTATCGGGGAGCTTCAGTTTCTTTGCTTACAAATATTGGGGGAATTTCCCAGGGTTTGCTTCTGGATGGAATTATTGGATTCTTTACATTTTGGTGAGTATGGCAGAGCTTACTGCGGTAGGCATTTACATCAACTTCTGGTGGCCCGAAATTCCGCTTTGGGCGTCAAGCCTTTTCTTTTTTATCACCATCAACGCACTCAATCTTGGTTCGGTAAAACTGTTTGGCGAAACCGAATTTTGGTTTGCTATTATCAAAGTTGTGGCAATTGTTGCCATGATTGTTTTTGGTACATATCTGTTGATCAGTGGCACGGGAGGCGAAACCGCAACCATAAACAATTTATGGAACGATGGAGGCTTTTTTCCGAAAGGTTGGTTCAATAAGACCGAAAATGGTTACGAAGGTTTGTTGGCCGCCATGGCTCTTATCATGTTTTCTTTTGGTGGTTTGGAACTTATCGGAATTACCGCTGCGGAGGCAAAAAACCCAGAAAAAACCATCCCGAAAGCTACCAATCAGGTTATTTATCGAATTTTGATTTTCTATGTTGGCTCGCTTATTATCCTATTCTCCCTATCGCCTTGGAAAACCATCACGACAGATTCTAGCCCATTCATCACGGTATTCGATAATCTGAATGGCTTATATTTTCGTTTCATGGGTAACGAAATATCGGGTAATGTGCTGATTCAAAACGTACTCAACATCATCGTGCTCACTGCTGCACTTTCGGTGTACAATAGTAGTGTTTATAGCAATAGTAGGATGCTTTTGGGCTTGGCCGAGCAAGGAAATGCGCCGTCGTTTCTGAAAAAAGTAAACGCATACCATGTGCCTGTAAATGCAATTTTGGTCTCGTCGTTTTTTGCAGCATTGTGTGTAATCATCAATTATTTGTTTCCCGAAAAAGCTTTCGAATATTTGATGACGCTCGTGGTTTCGTCCCTTATCATCAACTGGTTGATGATCAGCATTACGCATATGAAGTTCAAGAATTTTAAAATGAAGAATAGGCTTGCTACCGTATTTCCGACCTTATTTTATCCGTTTTCTAATTACTTGTGTATTTTATTTTTGATTGGAATTTTGGTTTTGATGTTGGTGACCGGCATGCACATTCAGGTAATTTTGATTCCGATATGGATGTTGGTGTTGTACATAATGTTTAGAATTTTGAAATAAAAAAGCGTCTCAAAACGAATTGAGACGCTCAAACTAAGTTAAACTTAATTTACCAACCTAAAACCTATGAAAAATACTTATTCTTCTGATGACGAAGAAAATTGTATGACAAATATAAGGTGTATCTGGTTTATCTGTTTTACCGATGATACACTTTAACTTTATTTTATTATTGTTTGATGGTGCAAGCGTTTATAATTGGTTGACAAATATGGGATTGTTTTTTGAAATCGATTCGATCACAACTCGGATGTGCTCTGGAGACGGATCTGTTTCTAAATCAGTCAAGGTAGATTGATCGATGCCAACCATTTGCAAAAATTTAACTTTCCCGTGTGGCGTATTAATTTCGCCAAGTTCAACATCCTTTATAAAAATCACGCCTACAATCGCGGTATCGGCATCCTCTCGAATTGGCCCTCCCAGGGGAATGAACTGATTTTCGTCGAAATAAATTTGCGTATCGTACACAAACCTCCCCAGATTTTGCATCAATTGTATAGCCCAAAAAGGCTCTTCACCATTATCGCCCTCAAAAGGCTTGATGCGCATCGAAAATTCAAATCCCCATTTGCTGTATTCTTGTCCGACTGCCTCTTCGTTGTAATACAATTGAGACATTCCGTAACTTATCAGATGATAATAATCTGCCGTCTTGTAAATGGCTACGCCATCCAGCGCATCCTCTCCTCCTTGAAAACTCAATACTTGAGGCGAGTAAAAATTGGGTGTAAGTGCTGGATATAATTCTTTTATCGAATGCTCGACAAACAAAGCGCCTACCGCCTGATTTTCGTTAAATGTTGATTGATATTCTTGTAAATTCATGTGAGTTGCAAAGGTACAAAAAGGATGATGTATAAAAAAGAGATTCTTATTTCGGTTCTCAAAATATAGTGTCGCCCGTAGTGCATTATTTAATAATTGAAACTTTAATGTTGTTCATTTTTCTACCGAATACAAAAACATTTACAAATTGGATAATGGTCAGCGCGGTTATTTTACTCAAAACTGTCGTTTTAAATCTATTGAAAGTTTTTGCGTAATTGCTTCGAATCCTAAAATTGGTCTTAGAGTTGGAAGAATAAGGTCTCAATTCTCTTTCTGGATTTTCTGATGACATAGAATGCTAATCAGTTGGTTTTGTTGTATTAATCGAACTGAGGTTATTTGGATTTTTAGCCTAATTTTTGTAATTTTCTTACCTGATAAAGAATTTCTTTTTGTAAATCTTAAACATGTTTTAATGAAATCTTATGTAAAAAAAATTTAATTATGAAGAAAAACTTATCTTTGTTAATGGTCTTTGCAGGAGCTTTTCTTGCAAATGCACAAGTAGGTGTAAATACCGAAACTCCTACTGAAAAATTTGATGTCAGTGGTACGGTAAGAGTGCAGAGCCTTCCCAATAATGGTTCTACTAATTCTATTAATACTTTGGCTGATGGTACGGCGGGGACAAATAATTTTGTTGCAACACGCACAGTTGTTGCTGATCAAAATGGAGTGTTTGGAACTGTAAACTATGTGCCTAAGGAGTCTTCAAATGTTTCGCAAAATGCATGTTATGCTTCCACTTCACAAAATTTTTCTGAAGTTAACAATCAAGGAGTAGCTCAAATTGATTTTGAGGATTTCTCTTTCAGCTATCATGTGAACACAGCTGGAAGTTCAGGAAATTATCTTCAAATCAGAAACAATAAAACTACCACGGTGCAGGGCTATACTTCAAGTATGGGAGGAAATGGTTCTTCTAAGGGTTATGTACCGTTACCTCCCAATACATGGGTACATATGACGGGGAACTTAAATTGGGATGTGGAGTATGCAGGTGAATTTCTATTTTTTACAGACCAAAACGTAACCGGAACACAATTAACGGATATGGATTTTTTTAGAATATCATATTATGGGCAAAAAAGAACATCCTCATCATATTCTAATGTTTGTTTAAGTGTAACGAAGTATCGATAAATAGATTTAAAACTTCAAAATCAGCGTTTTTTTTAAAATATTTTTTTTGTAAAACATAAGAATGTGGGTAACTTTTAGACTTAGTCGTTAAGAAAGTTATCCATATTTTTTTAGTTTTTATTGTTTTTTTTTATTCTGGGTTATCCTTTTTCAAGTAGAAATCGCATCCTTAAATGTGATATAATATTGATTTCTAAATCATTGGGCTTTATCAATCTATGTTTTGTGAAACGCCAGAAACTTTGCTCATGTTTTTAATCGATAGCTCTTACCAAATATTCACCATAGCTTTGCAATTCAATGTCATGAATATAGCCGCCGTTCTGATTGGTGGAACTCTCCCTCTTCCCACTGCCAAAATTGTAAGTCCCCCGTTTTTCAGACAATTCAAAACTAAACAAATTACGCACTTCTTTTTAATTTAAATTCGATAGGTGAACAATCAGCTAAACTTGAATGTGGGTGATGATTGTTGTAATCATCCATCCAGTTTTGGGCGATGGTTCTTGCCTGTTCTAAGTTTTCAAATAGGTAAGCATCTAGCACATCTTCTCTAAAATATTTATTGAAGCGTTCACAAAATCCGTTCTGCATGGGGTTCCTTTCTGTATCTTGATATGCCAGATAGAGGAGTTGGAGCAAAAGCCCTCAAAAGCTTTTGCGATGAACTCCGTGCCGTTGTCCGTACGGATGTTGGTTGGTTTTCCATACCACTCAATGAGCCTTTGCACGAGTTTAACTACTTTCTCTGAAGCAAAACTATAGTCTATTTCGCACATTAATGCCTCCCGGTTGTAATCGTCTATCACGTTCAGTATCCGAATCTTTCTTCCGTTCTCCAACACATCACTCATAAATTCCATACTCCAAGTAATATTGGGTGCAATCGGCTGCAATAAGTATTCTTTGCCCGGATTGGGGATGCGACATTTGACTTTCCTTCTGCGTTTGTTCAGTCCTAACTTACGGTAAATCCTCTCAATGCGTTTATGGTTCCACCCATAACCTTCCTTTCTGATGCGTTTGGTGTATTCCGGACAACCTCTTGACAGAAGTTTTTCGGCATAATAAAGCAATCTACGCTCTACTTCTGTATCGTCCTTGATGCTTTGATAATAATATCCCGAACGTTCCAATCCGATGATGCGACAGGCTCTGGCCGTACTGAATTGTTTGTCATCTGTTAATTCTTCTGCCAAATCTCTTTTCTGACAGAGCCCTAAAGCTTTTTTTCGATGACCTCTTTTAGAATTCTGTGATCCAAACTCAAATCCGCTTACGTCTTTTTCAAGCGAGCATTTTCTCACTCCAATTCCTTGTATTGACGCAACATTTCTTGATCCATGCCACCATATTTGCGCTTCCACAAATAAAAGGTGTTTGGACTGATGGATAATTCTCGGCATGTATCGGATCCCTTTTTGCCAGCTTCATTCTCCTTGAGTACTTGGCTGATTTGTGTTTCTGTAAATCTTGACTTTTTCATCTCTAATAACAGTTTAAATTTATAAATTTTTATAATCTTTTAAACTGTCGGAATTTTAGGGGGATTTATTGAAATACTTGCAGAGTTTAGAGAAGTACAGGAGATGAATGAGAATTGTTCCAACAATAGGATTTCTATTGTTTTAAGCCCAAACAATGATCAGGTACATACACGCCAAGAATTATTGCGTTATACCCAAGATCATTTGAAAAATTTAGGTTTAGAAAACAATCAATGTATTGCTTATGTTCATCAAAACACAAAAGCAACTCATATTCATATTATAGCTAACCGAATAGATGAAAAAGGAAAAGCCTTGGACGATTCTTATATTGGATTTAAAGCTCAAAATTCTGCTGAAAAAATTGCACTTGAGAATGGTTTAAAAACGGCGAAAGAAGTTCGACAAGATAAGGAGATTGAGCGAATGTTGGATAAGGAATTAAGCAAAGAACTAAAAGCTGATATTTATAAAAAACATAACATTTCAGTTAAGCAATCGCGTACTTTTTCGGACTATATGCAAAGTATGTATGACAAAGGTTGTCGAATTGAACCAACAATTAATAAAGGGGGGGGAAATTGCAAGGGTTCCTTATTCATGATAAAATTAGTCGGCTTGATTTTAAAGCTTCTGAAATTCATAAAAATTGTGGAATGAAAAGTATGATTGAGAAAGGTGTTTCATTTAAAGGAATGACCATGCAAACGGAAATTGTAAAAGGCTTAACCAAAGAAATGGTTACAAAACCGGTGGAAGTTCTTTCGCTTTTACAACCGGAGATTAAAATAGCGGATGTTGCGCTTAAAGTTGGACGTTCGATTGACAGAGGAATGTAGTTGTAAATTTTTAATGAATTAAACTAACTATATGAATAACAAACAGTTTTTAGAGATACTTTTAGCTGAGAATAAAGAAATGTCGGAGAAAATCAGACGTATGGAAGAATTAGCTTCTCAAATGGAGCAGTCTAATCAGCGTTATTTGAACGAACTTAAACGAACGGATATTAAAGTAGATCGTTCAGAAGTGGATCAAAGTATTGGAAAATTGGAAAGAGTGGCTGAAAAGAGGAAAAAAGGTATTGAAAATACTCACAAAAGGTTTAATGTAGTATTGTATTCAGTTATTTTTTGTGCAATAGGGTTAGTAGCTTTCTTTTTTACGTTTAAATATGGAATTGAGATTAAGTCTGATATAAAAGAAGATTACAGAAATGAACTGATTCAAAAAGGACAATATAATGGTCAAAAAGATGCTGAATTTTTAAAAAAGTTTAAACTTTAGATTGAGAAAAATCCAAAGGAAAGTAAAGATTTGTTTAGAAAGGTAGAGAAAATGGAAGTGAAGTAAAAAATTAAACAATTAAAATTTTGTAATATAAAAAATAATATTTAGTTTGGTAAAATTAACAACAATACTAAAACTAAAAAAAATGATGAAAATTTTATTTGCAAGTGCTTTTGCACTTATTGGAACTTTTGCTATGGCAAATGACACAAAAACTAAAACAACTGAAGAGAAAGGTGAAGATAAAAAAGTTGAAGTTGTAGCACCTTGTAGTAGTTGGATTACTGTTAATTCTTGTGGGACATATTATTTATGTGCAGACAATTATGAGACTACAGGAGATGTGTTGGATGCTATTGATTATTTTGACGAAGCAAGAGGGTGCTAATAAGCTGACTAATATAATGAAAAGACTACTTAAAAGTAGTCTTTGTCAATTAAAATAAAATTTATTAAAATGTTTAAAAAAATAATATTTTTTCTATTATTATCAGTATTTGGATATTCACAAGAAATATCTGGTAATTTTAAATTGAATCCAGATGAGATTGTAATTGAGAAACTAGATACGGTTTCTAAAAACATTTATTACAGTTATTCATTTTCATCTGACAAGAAGAATAGAGATAAGAAAAAGAATACTATTACAGTACTTCAAATAGGAAAAGGCAAAACAAAATTTACAGATGCAAATCTTTTAAAATTTGACTCTATGACTGTTAAAAATTCTAAAAAAGATTTTATAGATTCAAATGATTTAAATGAGCTCATAGCTATCCGAAAAGCAATAAAGTTTAATAAATCTATTGTAAATACTAAAGATGGTAAATACCTATTTCAAGGGAAAATATATAATAAAAATTATGAATTTATAGAAGAAATTCCTGTTTTAAAATGGGACTTAAAGGAAAATATGAAAGAAATATTAGGGTATAAATGTAAAGAAGCTAGAGTTTATTATAAAGGACGTAATTGGATTGCATATTATTCAGAAGACATTCCTTTAAACGATGGCCCTTTTATATTTAATGGATTACCAGGTTTAATATTAGAAGTATATGATGATAATAATGAACATCATTTTACAGCTCAAGGAATAGATAACAATTCAAGTACTATATACATACATAAAGAAAAGAATATAATAAAAACTACAAAAAAAGACTTTTATAAGGCAGAACAAAATTTTCATAGTAATCCTGGGATTTATGTAGGACAGGTTTATAGTAAGCCAGGAGTAGAAGAAACTTCAATGACTAAAGAACTACCTTATAATCCAATAGAATTGAATAATTAATTTGAAATTCCAATTAACACTAATATTCACTCTACTCTCACACTTTATTTTTGCACAATTTACTATATCTGGAGTTGTAAAAAATGAAGAAGGAAATCCTATAACAGGTGCTAATGTAATTATTTCATCAAGTACTTCGGATGAAACTTTAGCATACTTCATTACAAAAAATGATGGAAAATACACTTTGAAATTAGATAATCCATCGCACGAAACTTATGAAATAAAAGTTCGTGCGATGGATTATGCATTTATTTCAGTTTTGGTAAACGAATCGTCTAATAATTTCGATTTTACTTTACAAGAAAAAGCAATTGAGTTGAAAGAAGTAAAACTAAAAGAATCTCCAATCCGAAAAAAAGGCGATACAATTGCTTATGATGTTAGTAATTTTAAAGATATCCAAGATCGTTCTATAGCAGATGTGATCAAAAAAATGCCTGGAATAGAAATAGAAGCTTCAGGTCGAATATTATATCAAGGCGAACCAATCAATAAATATTATATTGAAGGAATGGATTTGTTGGGAGGGAAATATGCTTTAGCAAACGAAAATCTTTCTGCAGATGCTGTAGATAAAGTTCAAATTTTAGAGAACCATCAACCAATCAAGATTTTAGATAGTTTAGTTTATAGTCCCAAAGCGGCATTAAACATAAAACTGAAAAATAAAATGACTTATTCTGGTAAAGCAGAAGTTGGTCTTGGCATATCATCTATGTTATACCATGCTAATATTACACCAATGTTATTTACAAATAAACAACAAATGATTGGTTCTTATCAAGGAAATAATAGTGGAAATGATGTATCACGACAATTAAAAACATTAAGTTTAGAAGATTTGTTAAACGATTCTGAAAAATTTTCGAATGAAAGATGGTTATCTATTTCAGGAATTCAAACTCCCAATTTTGATGGCGAACGTTGGTTGGATAATGCAATAAATATTGGTTCTTGGAATCATCTTTTCAAATTAAAAAAAGAGATAGATTTACGAATTAATTTGTCTTATCACAACGATTTTCAAAAGCGATTTGGAGAAACAAACACACAATACTTTTTACCTACTGGCGATATATTTCTCAAAGAAATCAAACAAAATTATTTACAAATGGAAAGTCTTAATCTTAAAGCAACATTATCTCAAAATAGTTCGAAAAATTATCTTGAAAATGTCTTAGAATTTAAAGGCGATTGGAATAGTTCGAGAGGGAATCTCCACCAAAATAATAATTTGATTACACAACGTTTGGCTCAACCAAATCGTCAATTTACCAATCAATTTAATACAATAAAGAAAATTGGCAAACAGTTAATTACGCTTAAATCTAATATATCATACAAAAGTTACAGCGAAAATTTAAGTATTACTCCTGGAGTTTTTACTGATTTTATAAACAATGGAAATGATTATCAAAATGCTTTTCAACAAATTAATTTCGAGAAATTTTCGACAAATAATTTTGCAGAATTTTCAAAAGGAATAAAGGCTTTAACGCTACAATCAAAAATTGGAATTAAATACACCAATCATACAATGAAAAGTGACTTGTTAGCAGATAATCAATCAATAAATTCAACTTTTACCAACAATACACGTTGGTCAACTTTAAATCCGTATGTAGAAAATAACTTTTCGTACAGAAAAAATCGACTTAATTTTTCTTTTGGAATTCCTTTTCAGTGGTATAATTTAGAAAATAATTCTTTCGGAGATAAAACTTCTTACAATCGCTTTTATATCGAACCTAAATTTAACATAGGATTAGAATTTTCAAAATTCTGGAAAGTATCAACTTCGCATAATTTCTCTAATGATTTAGGAAGTTTAACACGTTTACACAAAGGATTTATATTGTTTCGATACAATTCTATTCAACAAAATTATGGAGATTTTAACGAAGTAAAAAAATGGAATTCTTCTTTACGTTTCGAGTATAAAAATCCGATAAAATCAAGGTTTATCAATTTTGGATATTCGTATAATTGGACAGAAAATAACCTAATCTACAATTATAACTACAATGCAGATGCAAGTACACTTTTAGAAGCTTTGAACTTAAAAAATCATCAAAAAACACATTCGGTTAATGCTAAAGTAAGTCAATATTTTTCTAAAATTAAGACAACATTTAATTTAGCTGGAGGATATAATTTTACAACATACGATCAATTATTAAATGATGATTTAGTCGAAATTGACAACACTATTTTAACTTCAAATTTTGATGCTTCTTTCAGATTATTAAGTTGGATGACTTTTGAATATAAATACGGTTTAACAAATTATAAAAATAAATTGTCAGGAAACTCAAGTTCAAGATCAATTACCAATCAAATTCATCAAGTTGGATTACATTTTTTTCCAGCAGATCAACATTACGTAAAGCTTAATTTTGATTTATATGTAAACGATGACACGAGATTAAATCCTAATTCTACTTTCGGAGATTTGATGTATCGTTATTCATTAAAAAAGAAGAAAATAGATTTTGAATTAAGTGCTTATAATCTATTTAATGAAAAATATTTTTCACAAAATAGTTTTTCTTCGAATTTAGAACAGCGTTATGTTTATAAATTACGACCAACTCAAGTCATGTTCACCACTCGATTTAATTTTTAAAAAAGGTTGTTAATATTACTATCATATCATAGTAATATTAACAACAATAAATAAACTAAAAAAATGAAGAAAATTTTATTTGTAAGTGTTTTTGCTCTTTTGGGAACTCTTGCTATGGTAAATGAAACAGAATTTGAACAAGATCAAGTGATATATTATGAAAAAAATAAAAAGTACAAAGTCAATATATGTTAAATTGTTGACTCTTATGTATATAATTATACATCCTGTTGTTTTTTTAGGTATATTCAATAAATATGGATTAATGGAAGCAATAGTTTTAAATTCTATAATGTTGATAGTTTTTATCTATTTGTATAGTATTTCATTATATTATAAAAACAGACAAGAAATTGATATTAAAATAAGGATTTTCAAATATTGTAATACCTTGTAATGATATTATGGAAATTAGATCTTTAAGAGGAGATGTAATTAAAATTACTTTTGGATCAAAAGGAATTTTTGGGTTTAATGGAATAGCGATGGAAAGTGAAAATTGTTTTATAAATGATTTAAATAATTAATAAAAAAAGGGATCAACCGAATAAGTTACTCCCTTTTTTAGTCCATAACACTCGCAATCTTTTGATTATTAGTGTTGTTAGTAGCGAGGACAGGACTCGAACCTGTGACCTTCGGGTTATGAGCCCGACGAGCTACCTACTGCTCCACCTCGCGATCTTAGTAGCGAGAACAGGACTCGAACCTGTGACCTTCGGGTTATGAGCCCGACGAGCTACCTACTGCTCCATCTCGCGGTATTGGAATGCAAATATACAACTTTTTTCTATTCTACCAAACCTATTCTGCTTTTATGGGTGGATTTGCTGCAATAAAATCTGCAACTTCCTCTGCTTCATCGGTTAGAAACAATAATTTTTTATAGGTTTTTCCTTTTGCCAACTGATGCAAGACCGAATACAAGGTTGTATCTTCTACATAACGCTTCACACCCAAGAATACCATCGGACTATAATAGCCAAAGGTTCCGTAATGATTTTGAGCTGCTTCTTGAAAAATCTCTTGTGTCGTCCCTGCACTACCGGGCGCATATACAATTCCGAACAAACTTATTGCCAACAAGGTATCTTCTCGGATACTGTTCGAAAAGTATTTGGCGATATGGGTGGCAAATAAATTACTCGGCTCGTGACCATAGAACCAGGTAGGAATCGCTAAATTCTCACAGGCATTGGGATAATGCTCGAGAACTTTTTTCGATTGTTGAGCATAGTTCTCAGCCAAATAATCGACCTGATCAGGTTCTGAAAACTTTAGGTCTTGCAAAATAGCAATGGCGTCTGACAAATCTTCTTCGGAGTAATGCGCCATATACGCTCCCAAATTCGCGGCTTCCATAATCCCTGGTCCGCCTCCTGTTACGACATAATAGCCCATTTGAGCAAGTCGTTTTGCTGCCAAGGCTGTTTTATTATAGAACTCGGATCCGCGTTTGGTTGCATGTCCGCCCATGAAACCGACACATTTTCTTTGTGTCATTCCTTGGTCATCGTACCCTAACAATTCGCGCAGAGCATCATCAATACTATGATCATGAATCCGTTGTGCCATTGCTTCGTGAACGCTGGGGTTGTATTTGGTTGCCGAAAAATGTTTATAGATCTTCAGGTCACGACTTTTGTCGTGGGTAGGATGATAGCCTTCCATCAACTCTTGCCAGGTATAGAGAAAGCTACGGTAGGGTTTGTAGGGAATATTTTTGAATTTCGGATAAACGAAAGCCCCTTTCTCGATGAGGTAAATAGCATCTCGACGATTGAAGGTACACCCCAAAAAAGAAGTTTGATTGAGGTAAAAGCGTGTCCAATCGACTTTTTCTTGACAGAAATTAACGTCTTGGATCACGGTATGAGCGAGCGAGTTGGTGTTTTGTACCAAAACTCGCCACTCATCTAAATTATGTATTAGGGTTTGAGGACATTTCTTTTTCATGTTTTGATTAAATACTTTAACCAAAATATATTAATAATTTCCTCAAAAAAATTATAAGTGCTCGAAAATTATCTGTCGGTCATAAAATTATATTAAATAATTTTCTAGAACACTCTGAATTATAATGAATTAATATGAATTAATATGAATTTGATCGATACAACGATTTTTATATTCATTAATTATTTATAATTTTGCACAACCAACACAAATTTTCTTAAAAAATTCTATGAAAAGCTAAAGGGCTCATATAGGTGATTCCTTTTCGATTGGAAGTATTTTATCTTACTTCTTCTTTTCTTATATACTTTATCTTCAGCTTTAGTATTTTTTGACAATAAATATTTTATTGAAAGCAATATACTTTATAAATTAAAATGAAAAAAAAATTGAAATGAAAAAAATTTTATATCTAGGATTCCTAATGCTTTTCTCGATTTCTTGGGCTCAAGTAGGAATTAATACTGAAAACCCTACAAGAGATCTGCATGTCGAAGGTAATCTAAGAGTTAGAAACCTTCAAAACAAAGCTGCAGACAGTGATTATTCTAAGGTATTAGCTGTCGATAATAATGGTAATGTTGATTACATTAATAAAAGTAATTTATTGCCAGATATGACAGGTGAGGTTAATAAGATCGTACAAAATAATCTTTATAAAACGACAAATGGAAGACCTATAACTACACGATCACTAACATGTGGAAGGTTTGTTTTTAGCTTTCTAGATAACGACGCTAAAGTAAGCTTTCGCTTACTAGATCGGCCGCAAAACAATGTAAATGTATATGTTACTTTTGAGCAAAACTTTCCTCCTTACAATAGGAATGATGGTTTTGAATATGAAGCATCACCTAATGCAAAAGTCTTCACCCCCAATAATTACAGTACCTACCAAAGTATACCAGTCACTTCAGGTGCACATGTTGTAGATGGGGAATACAATGAGTTGTATATCTCCTACCCACGGGAAGAACAATTTTATCGTATTACGTTTTACCGCATAAAGCAAAATAACGAAACATACTTTGTCAATATATGTGAACAATTCTAAATTAACAATAATGAAATTTTATATAACAAGTATCTTAACGTTTGTTCTTAGTTTATCTACACTTGCTCAAATAGGCATCAATACAAATTCTTCGGAGCGAATACTTGATTTAAATGGCAACTTAAGAGTAACAGAGACTCAAGATAAGAAAGACGATAAAGGCTATAGCGACATCGTAATCGCAAATTCAACAGGAAATGTAGATAAGCAAAAAAAATCCTCTATCACACAATCACCTACTCAACAAGTAGAAGTTGTTAGAAATGTTTATTATAATGAATCTGGAGGTGACCAAGAAAAAACTGTTGTTTGTGGTAGATTTATATTTGCATTTACTGCAGACAATCAACCTGTATTTAAACTTTCTCAAAAGCCTAGCTCTAATTATAATATTCAGTACGGACTGAGAAGACTTGAACGGAGAAATCCTAATAGACTTATAGGAGGACATAGTGGAAACACTGGTGATGGTGACTACTATTATAGCAACTTTGATAAAACATTCAATACTACAAACTGGAATCAGTTTCAGAAAGTTTTTGATTATTCGCTTCCATATTCAGATAATGCCAACACACAGTTTACTTACTCGGAGAAGTATATGATCAATAATGACTTCTTAAAATTACATATTATTGATCCATTAACTGGTGATCTATATAAAGTTAATTTTAGTAGAATGCCAAATAAAAAATCTGATATTAGACCAGGTCAGGCACTAAATCTTAAAAACGTTGAAAATAGCGGTTTACGCATTCTAATCTGTGAAAGATATTATAACCAATAATAAGATTACAATGAAAATAAATATAAACAAATTCATATGCTTTATTAGCATGATGTTTTCAATAAACATTTTTGCTCAAGTAGGTATACAAACAGATCAACCTACACGTATGCTCGATATAAATGGCGACCTAAAAGTAAGAGTACTAAAAGATAAATCTTCGGAAATAGACTCTTATAGTCAAGTTTTAGTTACAGATACCAATGGTAATATCGATGCAATTAATATTACAGATTTAAAGTATCAAATTAAGGAAGAAATTATTGAAAATAAGCGTCTTTTTTATACAGACTTAAAACCAAATGCTAATGAGAAGCTGACATGTGGTCGCTTCCAGTTTTCGTTCCGACCTTCCACTTCATCAAATAAAAACTTAGATATTATGATGAATTTACTTGATGACCCCAAAAAGGAAGTTACTACATATTATACTTTATTTAGGAAATGGGGAGACGTTAACTTAAAGTATTATAAAGCAAATGGGAAAACTTTCAACTCTAGTAATTATACTCAAACTCAATTATTATGTCCTCAACTCGATGTGAATAGTACAGGTGAATTCTACATTTCTTATCCTGGAGAAGCCAATTATTATAGGGTTACATTTTTAGGACGACCAAACTATACAAATAACGGAAATACCTATAACTCATATACAATTACTTGTGAGAAGTTTTAGTATATAAATAATATAACGCTTAATTTACATTTAATTCAGGAAAATATTTTCCTGAATTTTTTTTATTCTACTTTAAACTTTCTTTTATCTTTAAGCTTTTTAGGAGTTTTTCTATTCAAGGATATTGAATCTGTTTTAGATTCAAAATTTACAACTATGGTTGTATAAAATATAAATAATCTAGAGTTCAATAGATTTTTTTATGTTGGAGAGATAAGTCGTCTTTGGTTGCCGAAAAATGTTTAAAGATCTTCAGGTCACGACATTTGTCGTGGGTAGGATGATAGCCTTCTATCAACTCTTGCCATTCTTCTAAATTGTGGACAATGAGCTGTCTTGGTTTATTCTTCATTTGATTTGCTAATAAAATTTGAATTTAAGGAAATAATATGGAAAAAAAATCTAGCCAAAGTTCGATTTAAAGAATCAAAAACAGAATGCCAGTCGAAATCGGTAGAATAAAAAAATCCCATCGCATTGATGGGATTCTTATCGCTCCTCCTGCTGGGCTCGAACCAGCGACCCTCTGATTAACAGTCAGATGCTCTAACCAACTGAGCTAAGGAGGAATGACCTTTTTTTGTGATTTTTTGAAGTCTTTTCTTGACTTTGCTCCTCCTGCTGGGCTCGAACCAGCGACCCTCTGATTAACAGTCAGATGCTCTAACCAACTGAGCTAAGGAGGAATTTATTCGTTTTTGTGAGTGCAAATATAGCTCAAAATATAAAACTACCAAATTTGGCATCAACTTTTTTTACCAATAAGCTTGTTTTTTAGGGCAATTGTTTGATAATGAATATTTTTTGAAATCTGATTTATTGGAATTATTTTAGCATCTAAAACTCGAGTTTTGACAAAGAAAAATAATTTGATTCTCCTCCTCATTCAAGGAATTTTGTCGTTGTTATCTGGCATTCTGATCTCTAAAATGTCTTGGATTGGTAAAATCGGGATCTCTGTATTTTATCGAGATTATTTAATTTTCCGGTCGTGGTGGAAAACAGCTTTGGTCATCTTTGCCATCATGCTTTTTCTCAACTTGGTTTTCTACCTGTTTCAACAGCTGATCGGTCTCAGGGCGAGTAGAATCTTGGCAATCGTTCTCTTCCATGTGGGTTTATTCGGGCTGATGTATACCTTTTACGATTTCAATTATACCGCACATCGATACCTCAAAAGCTCTTTTCATTTTGGTGCTTATCTTTTTTGGATCAATTGGATGACGAGTTGTATCTTTTTTATTTTGAAGAAAAAACAGACGGTGTGATTTTTTAGGAATAAAAAAATCCACTCGCGTGAGTGGATATTTTTTTTAATTGGACTCGTTGTACAGCGTGTTTTTATTGCGATCGAGAAAATTGAATTGCAGGTATTTGTAGGCGTCGCGTGGTACAATTTTTACCCACTTTTTGTATTTCATCAACCATTTGAGCTGAATGCTTGGAAAACCTTGCTTCAGATAAGCGGCAACAAATGGGTGTACATGCAACGACATATTGGTCAAATCCTTATTCTTTCGATCCATGATTGCTTGAAGCGTTTCGTTGATGCGGTCGATCACCACAATTGGCGCTTCTATTTCATCTTCCTGATTAGGATTTTCTTCTGTTGTGGTGTAATTGAGTTCTGGTCTTACACGTTGCCGTGTGATTTGGATAAGACCAAATTTACTCGGTGGTAAAATCTTATGCTTTGCTTTGTCTTTTGCCATTTCGGCGCGTAGGTGTTCGAACAATTCTTTTTTATGTTCAGACGATTTCATATCGATGAAATCGACCACAACAATACCGCCCATATCTCGCAGTTTCAGCTGACGCGCTATTTCCGAAGCTGCGACTTTGTTCACTGCAAATGCCGAATCTTCTTGATTCTTACTATTACGAGAAATATTCCCAGAGTTCACATCTATTACGTGCAGGGCTTCGGTATGTTCGATAACCAAATATGCTCCTTTGGATTGTGGGATGGTCACGGTTTTGCCAAACGCCAATTTTATTTGACGTTCGATATTGAATTTCTCGAAAATTGGTACGTGTGCATCATCGTAATATTTGACAATGTTCACTTTTTTTGGGGCGATGTATTGCAGATAATCGACCATTTCGTGGTACAATGCTTTATCGTCTACCGAGATTTTTACAAAATCATCGTTGAAATTGTCTCGTAAGATAGACGATGCCCGATCCATCTCGTCTAAAATAAGACTTGGCGCTTTGTTTTTGGAAATGTTTTGGTATAATAGTTTCCACTTTTTCAACAAATAATTGAGGTCTGCTTGCAGCTCATCAGCTTTCTTTTCTTCTGCTACCGTTCGGATGATGACGCCAAAACCTTCCGGTTTGAAGCCTTCTAAGATTTTAATCAAACGGTCGCGTTCTTCTCGATTTCTAATCTTTTGCGAGATCGAAACTCGATCCGAAAAAGGCACCAATACAATGTAGCGTCCGGCAATAGAAATCTCGGAGGTGATTCTCGGTCCTTTGGTATGGATGGGTTCTTTGGTAATTTGTACCATCACCAAATCACCGGGCTGAAAGACTTCGGTAATCGACCCATTTTTGTTGATATCTTTCTCTATTTTGAAATTCTTCAACAAATGAGTTTGTTGCTTTTTCTGTGCTACTTGCTTGGTAAACTGAAAAGAAGATTTGATTTGCGGTCCCAAATCGTGGTAATGCAAAAAAGCATCTTTGTTGTACCCTATATCGACAAAACAAGCATTGAGGCTTGGTGCTAATTTTTTGATTTTACCCAAGTAGATATCACCCACAGCAAAACCTTCATCGCTCGAGTCCTGATGCAATTCCATCAACCGTCCTTCTTCGAGAACAGCGATTCTTACATCCTGATTTTGTGCTGATATTACTAACTCTTTATTCATCAAAAAATTATGTTCTAAAATTAAACACAAAAGCACTTTTCAGTATGCATTACTCGAAAAGTGCTATTCAAAAAGATTAAAAATAATTTAAACTCAATCGTCAAATTATTTTTTCTTTTTGTGTCTGTTAAGACGACGACGTTTTTTTCTTTTGTGAGTCGCTACCTTATGTCTTTTACGTTTTTTTCCGCTTGGCATATGTCCTAAATTTTATAATAATTATTTAACTGCTACTTTTTCTTTTACGCTATCAACAAAACTTTTCGCTGGCTTGAAAGCTGGTACATTGTGTGCTGGGATGATAATCGACGTCCCTTTGGTAATATTGCGACCTGTTTTCTCTGCTCTTGTTTTTATAGTGAAAGATCCAAATCCTCTTAAGTAAACATTCTCACCAGACTCTAAAGACTTAATCACTTCATCCATAAACGATTCTACTACCCTTTGAGTATCACTCTTTTCAAGCCCTAACTTACTTGAAATATTGTTTACTATTTCTGCCTTTGTCATAATTTCTCTTTATTATTCTTAATTTTGAAAGCGGATGCAAATATAATAATTGTAATTTTTAAAAAAAAGTTATTTGGACAAAATATTAACTATCAACTTATTGATATTGGATTGGTATGGGCATCATCAACGGCATTTGCCTTGGCGTGAATCAAAAAACCCTTATTTTATCTGGCTATCGGAAATTATTTTGCAACAAACAAGGGTAGAACAAGGCATGCAATATTACCTCAACTTTACTACGCATTATCCTACTATCGAATCACTTGCAAACGCCAGCGAACAAGAAATCTTGAAACTCTGGCAAGGACTTGGGTATTATACGCGCGCAAGAAACTTGCACCATACAGCACAAACTGTTTATAGAGATTACAAAGGTCTGTTTCCTGATAATTTTTTAGAACTAAAAAAACTAAAAGGCATTGGCGATTATACTGCTGCCGCTATTGCTTCTATCTGTTTCAACGAGGCTATTCCTGCGCTAGACGGTAATATGTATCGCGTATTTGCTCGATATTTTGGCATCTACGACGACATCGCCTTACCAAAAACTAAAAAAGTTTTCTTTGAGCTCGGAATATCCATTATCGATAAAAATCACCCTGGAGATTTCAATCAGGCAGTGATGGATTTGGGCGCAACCATCTGCAAACCCAAAAATCCGCTATGCACAGATTGCCCGCTGAACGACTCCTGTTATGCGTTGCAAAAGAAAGAACAAGACCGTTTGCCTGTAAAATCTAAAAAAATAAAAGTGAAGGATCGATTTTTTCATTTTTATTTACTGTCGAATGCTGATCATTTTCTTTTGACCCATCGCACACAAACTGATGTTTGGCAGCATTTATACACGCTTCCGCTCGTAGAACAAGCAGAGGAACCTCTATCGCCTTTTGGGCTCGCCGATTTCGAAAAAACTTACCTCTACGAAGAAAAACACATCTTGTCTCATCAAAAATTATGGATCCGATTCTACACCATCGATTTGGATGAAAAAACATACGAGCAAATCAGAAAAACAAATAATTTTATCAGCATCAGTAAAAAGCAGCTTGATCAATATCCGTTACCAAAACCCATCGAAAAGTTTATGAAATTAAAATATTTCAACTAAATTTGTTTGAAACCACAATTTCAGTGTTATGAACGGAACTACCAATAAAGTATTGCTAATCGGGAATTTGGGTGACGATGTGAAGATTCATCATTTCGATGACGCCAATTGCATCGGTCGTTTTCCTATTGCTACGACAGAAGCCTACACCTCTAGAACAGGAGAAAGGATTACCGAAACAGAGTGGCATAACATTGTTACGCGTAACAAATTGGCAGAATTGTGTGAAAAATACCTGAAAAAAGGCGATAAGGTTTTTGTAGAAGGTCGCATCAAGACCAGAAAATGGGAAGACAACGGACAAACCCGTTACACCACCGAAATCGTGGCGAATTCCATTGAGTTTTTGACTCCGAAATCAGACAGTCATTCGGCTGGCAATACCAGCTCGAACAGTTCGTCTTTTAGCCAAAACACCAATCCCAATCAGCCCGAAACCTCTTCGAATTTTACACAAGAAGAAGACGACGATTTGCCATTCTAAGCTATAGAATATCCCGAGAAAGAAAAATGAAGAGAGCAACCCGATATTGTACGCAATTGATCAATTGCATTGCGTTGTTTTTTGCCGTCGCAAGCTTTGTTGCTTGTCACCAAAACGAACAAGCGAAACCTTTGGGAGAAGTACGATTAGAATATCCGAAAGCAAAATATCAAAAATTTGATACCGAGTGTCCTTACACCTTCGAGTATTCTACCTTGGCAAAAGCAATGTTGAGCCGAAAAGGCGCCTGCCAATACACCATACATTATCCCAAAATGAAGGCTAATATTTTCCTCACTTATTTCCGTCTTCGATCCCGAGAAGACCTCATCGAAAAGATAAAAGAGTCGGAAAAATTTGTGCAAGAACAAACGATAAAAGCAAGTTATATCTCACCAAGAGAGTTCTCCTATCCGGCGCATCGGGTCTACGGAACTCTATTCGAGCTGGGTGGCGAATCTGCAATCAATTACAAATTTCATGTCACCGACAGCGTCAAGAATTTCATTTCGGGATCGGTTTATTTTTCTGCAAAACCAAATCCAGATTCCCTAGCTCCGGCGGTTCAATATATCGAAAAAGACGTGATGAAGTTGATCGAGACCACACAATGGAAAAATTAAACCCGTATTCTCGATAATTTCTTCTAATTTTGTGGCTTCAAAAAAAATTAAAAAAATTTAAAAAATGGCAATACAGATAGCACAATTAATGCTGAGTTTAATGCTTCTCGTGATGCTTCACGAATGGGGTCATTACGTCACAGCAAAATGGTTTGGTGTACGTGTTGAGCGATTTTTCATCTTTTTCGATTGGAAATTCGCTTTATGGAAGAAAAAAATTGGCGATACCATTTACGGAATAGGCTGGCTGCCGCTCGGTGGTTATGTAAAACTAGCGGGGATGATCGATGAAAGCATGGATACCGAGCAAATGAAACGCGATCCACAACCCTGGGAATTTCGTACAAAACCAGCTTGGCAAAGACTGATCATCATGTTGGGTGGTATCATCGTGAATATCTTGTTGGCAATCGTCATCTTTTGGGGATTGTTGATGAAGAATGGCGAATCGTATTTAGACGTGAACAAGATGGAATATGGTATCATTACCGATTCTATTCATCAAAACACAGGGCTGAAAACGGGAGATATTCCAATTGGTGTAAATGGGATAAAATACGATAACCTCGCCGAGATCACGAAAGAAGCCATGTTGGATGGCGAATCTCTACAGGTATTACGAGACGGAAAAGAAATCAGCCTCGCAATCGATAAAGAATTTAGTAAAAAAATCATCGAGTCAAAAGGTGCTTTTTTCACCCCAGATTTTCCGTTCGTCATTGATTCAGTTACTGAAAAATCGGCTGCAGAAACAGCTGGAATCTTGAAAGGCGACAAAGTTGTAGGCATCGATGGTAGAACCATTCATACGCGCGGTGAGCTTGACCAATGGTTGAGCAACTACAAAGGTAAATCTTTTCCGCTTACCGTAGATCGTAATGGCGACGAGGTAGAATTGATGGCGACGCTAGACAAAACAGGGAAACTAGGCGTGATTACTACTCCCGAAACAACGTATTTGGCGAGCCTTGCCAACACTAGAGAAATGGGCGCTCTCGAAAGCATGAAAGCTGCTGTGAACAAAACATTTGGGTCTGTTTTTACCCAAGTACGCGGTATCAAAACCATTGCAACCATGGAGGGTGGACGCAAACAAATTTCGGGTCCAATTGGCATGGTAAATCAAATGCCCACTTCGTGGAATTGGACTTTCTTTTGGTCTTTCACGGCGGTGATTTCTGCGTGGTTAGCATTCGTTAATCTATTGCCCATCCCTGCCTTAGACGGCGGTCATGCTGTGTTTGCATTGTACGAAATCATTACCGGTCGCAAACCAAGTGATAAATTC
Organism: Vaginella massiliensis; assembly: GCF_900089075.1. Taxonomy (GTDB): domain Bacteria; phylum Bacteroidota; class Bacteroidia; order Flavobacteriales; family Weeksellaceae; genus Weeksella; species Weeksella massiliensis_A. Next base: position 648,350 of record NZ_LT593746.1, on the reverse strand, counting down.
TTAGAATATGCACAAATGGCAGGTTTCATCATCATTTTAGGATTGATGATTTTCATCTTCGGAAATGATATTTTAAACCTATTTAATAAATAATTCGAGTGAAATAATTCTCCACAAAAAATCCCGAAATAAATCGGGATTTTTTTATGCGCATTCGCTTGTGATTATTCTTCAGTATTGGCTTGTTTATTTTGTCCCTCGCTGGTTCGCTTTTCCAATTCGGCTTGTATATCTTCTATTACAGGTTTTACGGTAGATTCGGGTATATCAGACACTCGAATATACATCAGACCATCGATGGCATCGTTGAACTTCGGGTCGACATTGAACGCAATGACCTTGGCGTTTTGTTTGATGTATTTTTTGATCAAAACAGGTAAGCGAAGCATATTGGGTTCCAACTCATCGATCAATTTATCAAACTTGTTCAAATCGGCTTGTGTATCAAAAAGCAACGATCGATCTTCCTCTTTCAACCTCACTTTATATTCATTCTTGGCGTGTACATATTGCGATACAATAGAATCGTAATAGTGCGAACGCATGAACTCGATCATCAACGACTTCGAAAAATCTGAGAACTGATTGCTAATGCTCACCCCACCAATAATGAATTTTTGTTGCGGATTTCGCAAAGTAACGTGTACAATTCCTCGCCAAAGCAGAAACAACGGCATGGGTTTTTGTTGATAATCTTGTACAACAAAAGCTCGCCCCATCTCGATACATTTCTTGAAAAACGGATGAATCTCTGGTTCGAAATTGAACAATTCGTTGACATAAAAACCTTTTACGCCAAATTTCTCGTACACCTCTGCCCCCAAAGCCATGCGATACGCCCCAACAATACGAGAATTGTCTTTGTCCCACAAAATAAGATGATGGTAATGATTGTCGTACCAATCCAAATCGATTTCATGATTGGTTCCTTCGCCCACAGCCCTAAAGGTAAGTTCTCGCAAACGCCCTATTTCTCGCAAAACATTTGGAATATCTTTTGCCAAAGCAAAATAACATTCGTACTGATTACTGGTAAAAAGCAAACTGAGCGGATCTTGTCTCAACTGCTCAAAGTCTGACTTTACCAATGCTGGATCGGTCTGCGAAATAATCTCTTTGGGCTTAGAAGCTCTTGACAATTGCGGAATAAACTGTGGAATAATCTTCGATGGTAAAGATGGAATGGTTGACGGAATCTTCTTGATGTTGTCGATAGAAAGATTCTCGCGAAAAGAGTTTTTCTTACCATAATAAGACGATAAGATATAAATCTTCTTGCGCAAAAACATTCGCAACTGATCTACATCTTCATATTCTGCCAATATTTTGGGTATAATGGGTTTACCTATACGAATCCTGATCGGTTTGGTTCTTTTCTTGATCATTTCCGAAGGCAACATCGCCGTCTGCAAATCGGGATGCAATTTCGAAACCCGATAAAAAAAAGCACTGTTTCGAGACCTGAAGTACATGGGGATTACAGGCACATTGGCTTTTTGCACCAAGCGAATCACCGAATTTTGCCATTGGCGGTCTACAATCTCTCCTGTGTCGTCTTTGTAAGAAACCTCACCTGCTGGAAAAATTCCTAAACTTCCGTTTTCTTTCAGATGTTTGAGAGCAGCTCGCAGACCGCTTACACTGTTGTAAACCTCTTTTCGAGTTTCGAATGGATTTACGGGGATAACGATCGGATTTAAGGGTTCTATTTTTTGCAACAAAAAATTCCCCATAACCTTGAAATCGGGTCGAATTTTTCTTATGGCATGCATCATGATGATGCCGTCCAAGGCGCCTAACGGATGGTTGGACAACAAGATGAACGGTCCTGTTTTGGGTATTCTCGACAAATCTTCGGCGTGTATTTCATAATCTACGTCGATGTCATCCAACAGATAATCTAGAAACTGGTCGGCTTCTAGGTGTTTTCCTCTGTCGTAGATGGCATTCAGCACATTTAGCCGTGTCATCATTTTCACACTCCAAGCGAGCGGTTTCCCGAGTAAACCAAATTTTTTCAGTCCCAAACCTTGGTATATGTCATTGGTAGATACGAGTCCCATATTATGCTTTGGTCACGATTTGCAAAGTTTCTTTTAGTGTCTGCCTCAGAAGTTCTCGTTCGAGTGGTAGAACTTTTTCTGAGTGCTCATCAAAATGCCGAATGGTATACAAATTCACCTGCTCATCGTGTTGTATGTTATACATTTTATCCAATTTGTTGAGTAATTCTTTCAGATTGCCGTATTTATCCTCTACACATAAAGATAAGCTAATTGCTGAATTTTGCATCAAATTTACTTTAATTTTTGCATCATACAACTGATTGAAAATTCCGCTCAATTTATCTTCTGTAATAAACGAAAAATCTTTACTCGAGAACCGAACTAAATGTTGATCTTTTTTCAGGATGAAACACGAAATTTTGGGTTCGAGCGGAGCGCCTTTTTTTATGGCTGTTCCAGAATCGGTTGGGTTGATAAATGATTTTACAAAAAACGGAATCTCTTTATTCTGAAGCGGTTGCATGGTTTTGGGATGAATCACCGAAGCACCGTAATATGCCAATTCGATAGCCTCTTCGTACGAAATGTGATTCAACAAAACTGGATCCGAAAAATACCGCGGGTCGGCATTCAACACCCCTGGCACATCCTTCCAAATTGTCATGCTTTGGGCGTCTAAGCAATACGCGATAATCGCAGCCGTGTAATCTGAACCTTCTCTACCCAATGTGGTAGTAAAATGGTTTTCGTCTGAGCCTAAAAATCCTTGCGTAACGTAGAGCTTTCCGCTTTCGATGGTTCGAAAATTCTTTTCTGTTTCGTCCCAATTCACCTTACCTTCGCGATAGTTGTTATCAGTTTTCAAATAATCGCGCACGTCCAACCACGTATTCGCTATTCCAGTTTGGTTGAGGTAAGCGCTTATAATACGGGTAGAAGCCAACTCGCCATTGCAAACAACCTGATCGTAAACATAGCTATAATTGGGCGACTTGTTTCTTCGTAAAAACGAAACGATGTCGCTGAAAAAGATTTTGAGTTCTTGGTTTATTTTGGTCTGATCATCGAAAAGTTCTTTCACAATCTCGAGGTGAAATGCTTCGATTTCGTGAATTTTCTTTTCGTAATCTTGTTCATCAAAATACAATTGCACCACTTCTTCTAGCGCATTGGTCGTTTTACCCATTGCAGAAACCACCATAAAAGTATCTTCACAGCCGACTTTCTCTAGCAATATTGCTACATTTTTCACACTGTCTGCATCCTTTACAGATGCTCCACCGAATTTATAAACTTTCATTTGATAACATTTCTGTATACAAATATACTCAACTGTTTCTATTAAAAATTGAGAAACCTAATCCCTGAAAATGTTTTTTTAATCGACTTTCAAAAGCTAAAATATCTTAGTATTTTTGAAGCAAAAACACAATAACAATTATGCCTACAAATACACATACCACCTTGGGCGAATTCATCATCCAAAAACAAGATGATTTTATCTATTCGAGTGGAGAGTTGAGTCGCTTGTTGAGCTCGATCAAATTAGCGACAAAGGTTGTAAACTACAAAGTAAACAAAGCTGGTTTGGTAAACATATTAGGTGAATATGGAAACGAAAACGTACAAGGAGAAAAACAACAAAAATTAGATGTTTTTGCCAACGAGGTTTTTATCGAGACGCTTTCGCAACGCGAAGTAGTTTGCGGTATCGCCTCTGAGGAGAATGAAGATTTTATCGAAATCCATTGCGGCACCAATGCAAAGAACAACAAATATGTGGTATTGATTGATCCGCTAGATGGTTCTTCGAATATTGATGTGAATGTGTCGGTTGGTACTATTTTTTCGATTTATCGTCGCATTTCAGAACCTGGAACTCCCGTGACTTTAGAAGACTTCCTTCAACCAGGAAATCAGCAAGTTGCCGCAGGCTATATCGTTTACGGAACCTCTACCATGTTGGTTTATACCACAGGAAATGGGGTAAACGGATTTACTTTGAATCCTGGAATCGGAACGTTTTACCTTTCGCATCCCGATATGACCATTCCCGAAAACGGAAATATCTATTCGGTAAACGAAGGAAATTATGCCAAATTTCCGCAGGGTGTGAAACAATACATCAAATATTGTCAGGCAGAAGAAGATGAGCGTCCTTACACCTCTCGCTACATCGGTTCGTTGTGTTCAGATTTTCATCGCAACATGCTCAAAGGCGGTATTTATATTTATCCGTCTGGAACGAACAATACCAATGGAAAGCTGCGTTTGTTGTACGAATGCAACCCGATGGCTTTTATTGCCGAACAAGCAGGTGGAAAGGCTTCTGACGGCTTCCAAAGAATTTTAGACATTCAGCCAACAGAGTTGCACCAACGCGTGCCTTTCTTCTGTGGTTCTAAAAATATGGTCGAAAAGGCTGAAGAATTCATGGCAAATTACAAAGACGCCTAGTCATACAATTCGATTAATCAAATAAGCCGTCTCATAAAAGAGGCGGCTTATTTGATTATTGTTTAATACGATTCTTAATCGTTTAGTTTCAATACGGCTAAAAAGGCAGATTGCGGAACTTCTACTCGTCCAATTTGGCGCATTTTCTTTTTACCTGCTTTTTGCTTTTCTAATAATTTACGCTTACGCGAAATATCTCCACCGTAACATTTTGCTGTCACATCTTTGCGAAGAGCTTTTATGGTTTCGCGCGCAATAATTTTCGCTCCTATCGCCGCCTGAATCGGGATGTCGAATTGCTGACGCGGTATGAGTTCTTTGAGTTTTTCGCACATTTTTTTACCTATCGTATAGGCATTGTCTACGTGAATCAATGCAGAAAGAGCGTCTACTATTTCTCCATTTATCATGATGTCTACTTTTACCAATTTCGAAGCTTTCATACCCGAAGGCGCATAATCGAATGATGCATAACCTTTTGAAATCGATTTCAGTCTGTCATAAAAATCAAATACAACTTCTGCCAACGGCATATTGAACACCAACTCTACGCGATGTTGGGTAAGGTAATTTTGCGATTGCAATTCTCCCCGTTTTTCGATACACAAACTCATTACCGGCCCCACAAATTCAGATTTTGTAATGATGGCAGCTCGTATATAAGGCTCCTCTACACGATTGAGACCAGCCGGATCGGGCAACTCAGACGGGTTGTGTACTGGAATGGCTTTTTCGGGGTCTTTTTCTAAATAAGCTTCGTACGACACATTGGGCACCGTGGTAATCACCGTCATATTGAACTCACGCTCGAGACGTTCTTGAATAATCTCTAAATGCAACATTCCCAGAAAACCACAACGGAAGCCAAAGCCTAGGGCAGCCGACGACTCTGCTTCGAACGTTAGCGAAGCGTCATTCAGGCGCAACTTTTCGATAGAAGAGCGCAAGTCTTCATAATCTTCTGAATCTACTGGATAAATCCCAGCGAAAACCATAGGTTTCACTTCTTCGAAACCTTCGATTGCCGCCTCTGCCGGATTGTCTACGAGTGTGATGGTATCCCCAACTTTTACCTCCGAAGCGTCTTTGATACCCGAAATGATATAACCCACATCGCCAGTTTTGATGACTTTTTTCTCAACTTGGGTCAGTTTCAACGTACCAATTTCGTCGGCGTGGTATCTTTTTCCAGTTGCCATGAATTGTACTTCGTCTCCTTTTTTGATTTCACCGTTGACCACTTTGTAGAAAGCCTCTATCCCACGAAACGGATTATAAACCGAGTCGAAAATCAGCGCTTGTAAAGGGGCATTTGGGTCGCCTTGCGGTGCAGGAACTTTCTCGATAATCGTCTGCAACAATTCTTCTACGCCCTGCCCTGTCTTTCCGCTTACGCGCAAAACATCGCCAGGGTCGCAACCCAACAAATCTACAATATCGTCGGTTACCTCTTCTGGATTGGCAGAAGGAAGGTCTATTTTATTCAAAACCGGAATGATTTCTAAATCATTCTCTAAAGCTAGATAAAGATTTGAAATCGTTTGGGCTTGGATGCTTTGTGCAGCATCTACAATCAACAAAGCCCCTTCGCAAGCAGCAATCGAACGAGAAACCTCATAAGAGAAATCCACGTGACCCGGAGTGTCTATTAAATTTAAAATATATACTTCACCATCTTTTTCATATTCCATTTGGATGGCGTGCGATTTGATTGTGATTCCACGTTCACGTTCCAAGTCCATATCGTCTAAAGTTTGATTTTGCAACTCGCGGTCAGAAACCGTTTTGGTTACTTGCAATAGACGGTCGGCCAAGGTGCTTTTACCATGGTCTATATGGGCGATAATACAGAAATTGCGAATATTTTTCATACTTTTTTTGTCGAATAGGCAAAAATAATCTTTTCCGTTCAGAGTACAAGAAATTTCATTCAATTCGAACTAAAACTTTTTTGCGTTTATTAAAAATAACAATTTTCTATCTTTGAATCAAATAATATTTCGCTATGCAGAATCCAGAATCATTGAGCAAGGTTGCCGAATTTCATTCGACTTTTCAACATCCAATTTTAGAAACCCCACAAATTCCTGCTGTATCTCGCAGTCAATTGCGGGTAGATTTATTAACCGAAGAGCTGAAAGAATTGCAACAAGCCATACAAGACAACGATTTGGTAGAAGTTGCCGATGCGCTTTGCGACTTGCAATATGTGTTGGCTGGAGCGGTTTTGGAGTTTGGATTGAAGGATAAATTCAACGATTTGTTCAATGAGGTTCATCGTTCGAATATGAGCAAAGCTTGCAAAACAAAAGAAGAAGCCGAAGCTACAATGCAATTTTACCTCGATAAAGATGGCACAGAAAGTTATGTGAGCGAAATCGATGGATTGTTTTTGGTTTTCAGGAAAAGTGATCATAAAACGCTGAAATCGGTGAATTATTCTCCGGCTGATTTGAGGAAAATTTTGGCGAAATAATTTCTTATAATACTGAACTTCAATATATTTTAAAATACAAAAGCAAACCCAAAATAGATTTGCTTTGATGGTCATATTTTCGTTTGTAAAAACTAGTCGATTTATTCGATCGATTTGTTTTCTTCTTGCCTAGAGCTTACCGATTTGTCTTCTGCAACGCCTGCTTTCCAATAAGAATAGGCGTAGAGTTCTTCTTTGGTCCAATTCAATTCTTTTCGAAAATAGAATCGAAGTTCTTTTACGGTAGAAAACTCGGCTGCCACATAGGCAAATTTACTGGATGTGTTTGGAATTTTCTTTGCTTTAGCAATTTTTGCCAATTCACTTCCGTTTGCTGGATGCGGATTATGAATCCATTCTAGACGAATGCCTTGCGGTTTTGGTAAACTTTGTTCGTCTTCTTTTGTTGGCGTTTCGAGCAGGGCAATGCCTTTGGCATTTTCTGGTAATGATTCTAGAATTGAAGCAATTACAGGGATTGCTGTTGCATCTCCAATCAAGAAATACCATTCGGTTGGCGGGTACAATTCTGCTTTCAATAATTTCATGGCGACACCAATTTTATCTCCCTTTTTGGCATTTATAGCCCAAGCAGAGGCCGGCCCGTTTTCGCCATGATGAATAAAATCTATCTGCAATTGATTTTTTTCTACGTCTATATAGCGGTGTGTATAGGTGCGAACAATAGGGCGTAGATGTTCTTCTGCTTGGATAAAATCTTTTCCATTTTCTGCTATGGTTGGAAAATAGACTTTATCTACTCCTTTGGGCGGAATCATTATTTTATTGTTAACGCCCAAGGTGCATCCTGCAAAAGGTGTAACATCGTCGCATTGCAAAGTAACCCGTATGTAGTGTGGTGTAATGTATTCTTTTCGAACCAATTCGAATTCTTTATCTGCTATGTTTGGTTTGTTCATATTTTATTGGTTTAAGTTTTGTTTAATTTCGTCTATCATCATTTTTGTAGAAATCAGTCCGCCCCCAGAAAGATACCATACTTGTGGGTTAAGGTAAATGATTTTTCCGTTTTTATAGGCGTTGGTTTGCTGAATGAGGGTGTTTTCTATTTCTTTTTTGTTGGTTTCTACTTTGTTTATAATAGCAGAGCGGTCTACAACGAACAGGTAATCTGGGTTTAGATTTTCTATAAATTCGTTAGAAACTGGTTGCCCGTGTGTGGCTATATCTAAATCTTCTACGGCTTGTTTTACACCCAAAACATCGTGCAAAAATCCAAAACGAGAGCCTTTTCCGTAGGCACTAAATTTGCCATTATTGTGCAGGATAATCAATGCTTTTTTATCATCGTTTGCCAAGAAGTCTTTTTCGGTTTGTATTTCTTGCTTCAGCTGATTCACTTTCTCTTTTGCTTCTTTTTCTTTGCCGAAAATTCTACCCAATTGAAGGGTGTTTTTTTCGAAAGAATTCATATAATCCTTATAATCTACCTGCATGTAAATTGTAGGTGCAATAGACGACAACTCTTCGTAGGCTTGTTGCAAGCGAGCAGAAATGATAATAAGATCTGGATTCAGAGCGTTTACTTTTTCATAATTGGCTTCCTTCACAGATCCTACATTCTCTATACTAGCATCTTGAGCATATTGTTGCAAATGTTCTGGTAAGAAATCTTTTGGGACTCCGACTATTTTCACACCCAATTGATCTAGAGTTTCTATAGAACCTATGTCAAAAACAACAACGCGTTCTGGATTTTCTTTTACTGGTGTTGTACCCAATTCGTGAACGATTTCTACGGTCTGCGCATTGTTGTTTTCTGGCTTTTCGTTTTTGTTACATGCACCCAAAAGCAATAGTACAGAGAGCATCGATAATTGAATTAAATTCTTCATGATATAGTGTGTTTTAAAGATTAAAATAATTGCAAATTCGTTGATTGTTTCGTTCGATAACTTCGAATTCGAGATCGAAAATTTCTTTAAGATTTTCAGCAGAAATTACTTCTTCGGTTGGTCCTTTTAGAATAACTTTTCCTTCTTTCAGCGCAATGATGTAGTCTGAATAGTTGGCCGCAAAATTGATTTCGTGTATCACAATGATTATGGTTTTTCCTTTCTCTAGTGCCAAGCGTTTTAAGGTTTTCATTACTCTTACAGAAAGCTTCATATCTAAATTGTTGAGCGGTTCGTCTAGCAGGATATACTCGGTATCTTGAGCTATCACCATGGCAAGAAAAGCACGCTGCCGTTGGCCACCACTAAGCTCATCTAGATAGCAATTTCTATAATCTTCGAGTGAGCAAAAAGCAATAGCTTCCTGTATTTTTTGGCGGTCTTCTTCGGTTAACTTACCTTTAGAATAAGGAAATCTCCCAAAGGCAACAAGGTCTTCTACGGAGAGTTTCAGCTCTAAATGGTTGGTTTGTTTCAGGAAAGAAAGATGTTTAGCCAACTCTTTATTTTTTATCTTGAAAAGATCCTGGCTGTTTAGAATTATAGTGCCTTTGTCTTTTTCTATTAGTCGACTTATGATGGATAAAAGTGTACTTTTTCCTGCTCCGTTTGGTCCAATAAGAGATGTGATTTGATTTTTTGGAATATCAAAATCTATCCCGTTGAGTATGTTTCGTTTACCGAATTTTTTGTGTATATCTTTTACTTCTATCATTTTCTTTGAGTTGATTTTAAGACGATATAAATGAAATAGACGCCTCCAATAAAATTGACGACAATGCTGGTGGTGGTCGAAAAATTGAAAAAATGTTCAACCATCGTTTGTCCGACCAATAAAAACACACAAGCAATGAGGCTGCACAACCAAACCATGTGGCGATGTTTTGGCGTTGGAAAAAGCTCATAGCAAATATTGGTTACCATGATTCCTAAAAAAGCAATTGGTCCGACTAATGCAGTTGAAACAGAAACCAATACAGAGATTATGAGCATATAAATCTGTATCAGTCGATTGTAGTTGAGCCCGAGACTGATGGCGTTTTCTCTTCCCAAAGCTAGGACATCTAAGTATTTGAGAAATGGTTGGGCAATCGTTAACGTAATCAGGGTAATGATTGTTGCGATGTAGAGCAAAGAGGTATTCATTTTATTGAAAGAAACAAACATATAAGCCTCTATCATCGAGAACTCGTTTGGGTCGATAATAATTTGTATAAACTGGCTTAGCGTACCAAAAAGTGTCCCCAGCACCAAACCAATCAATAACAAATGGTAAATGTTGTTTTTTCCTTTCTTGAACAGGATAAAATACATGACAAAAGAAAACAGCATCATAAAGGCGATAGACAGAAAAAAATTATCATTTTGGTTGACAATCTTGAAGGTTTTGTCGCCATACAAAAAGACCATAAAAGTCTGAAACAATATAAAAACCGCCTCATATCCCATGATAGCTGGGGTGAGAATTTTGTTGTTGGTAATGGTCTGGAAAATTAGAGAAGAATACCCGACAGCTATGCCAACCAAAATAATAGAGCTAAGCCTTATGAGTCTTCTTGGTAATACATAATCTAAATTTGATCCCGTGCTGTAAAACATAAAAAGCCCCACAACAGCAAGGAATATACCGCAAAGAATAAGGCTTCTTTTTCGCAACATTTCGTTCATTATGCTTTGCGTTTTAGGATTAGAAAAAAGAAAAACACCCCTCCTATCACCCCTATTGTAAGACCTATCGGTATTTCGTAAGGGTAAATAATCACCCTGCCTATCAGGTCACAAACAATCAAGAAAATAGCTCCGTAAAGAGCAGTGTACGGAAGTGTTTTTTTCAGGTTATCACCATGAATCATGCTCACCACATTTGGTATTACGAGTCCCAAAAAAGGTATTGCTCCCACAGTAACCACTGTAACACTTACAGTGAGAGCAACACAAAACAAACCTAAATAGACTATACTTTGGTAGTTGAGTCCCAAATTTTTAGAAAAGTTTTTTCCCATACCCACCACCACAAATTCGTTGGCATATAAATAAGAAATAAGCACTGCTGGCAAAATGAAATAAATAGACTCGTAATTGCCTTGTAGAATTGAAGAAAAATCACCCATCATCCAAGATTGAACATTTTGCACAATATTGTTTTTATAGGCGTAAAAAGTAGAAATAGCTCCAATAATATTGCCGTACACAATGCCGATAAGCGGAATAAAAATTACATTTTTCGTACGTATTCTTCTTATCATTACAATAAAAATACAGCTGGCTAAAAGTGTAAAAACCAAAGCAATAATTGTTTTTCCAAGAGACGAAATATGCTGAAAATACACTATACTGAACAATATTCCCATTTTTGCCGCTTCAATAGTTCCGGCGGTAGAGGGTGCTACAAATTTATTTTGGGCAATTTGCTGCATAATAAAACCAGCAATACTAAGACCAACGCCAGTAAGGATAAGCGTTATTGTTCTCGGTACTCTACTGATTCCTAAAACCAACAACTCGTCTTCAGACAAAGAAAAAAAAGAACGTATCGGAATTTCCTTTACTCCCACAAATAGCGAAAGTACGCTGCACAAGACCAAAATTAAACTCAAAAATAGAATCCTCACTCCCCTTTATTTAGACTTAATAAAAGCAAAAATAGATTTTAATTATGTTATAATACAATAAGCATGAGATAAATAAATTATATAAGGTATAAGAAAATGTTATAATTTTGAGGCATGCTTTGGGATAATATTATCGGACAGACAGAAATTGTACAAAAACTGCGAGAATCCATCGACGAAGGTCGTGTGAGCCATGCACAATTGTTTATTGGTCCCGAAGGTTCGGGTGCTTTGCCTCTGGCAATTGCTTATGCCCAACAGGTTTTGTGCGGTATTAATAACGCTAATTGCTTACTAAAAGTGAAAAACTTGCAACACCCTGATTTGCATTTTTCGTATCCGTTCAACAAAGCCAATGACGAGAAAGATCCGGTTGCCAAAAACTACCTCAACCAATGGCGTGAATTCGTTACAGAAAATCCGTACGGAAATTATTCTGATTGGATGAAACATCTCGGAATCGAGAAAAAACAAGGAATCATCAACGTCAAAGAATCAGAAGAAATTGTAAAAAGCTTATCGCTCAACAGTTACGAAGGCGGTTATAAAATCATGATTATTTGGCATGCAGATATGATGAATACAGAGGCCGCCAACAAATTGCTGAAAATCATTGAAGAGCCACCGCAAAAAACCTTATTTATACTTACCGCCGAACGCGAAGATTCTATTTTACCCACCATCTTGTCGAGATGTCAGACCGTAAAAATTCCACGATTGCGTGATGCAGATATAGAACAATACCTGGTGCAAAAGCATCAAGTAGAACCCAATCGAGCCCAACAAATTGCTTTCATGGCTCAAGGAAATTTGCGTGTTGCCGTACAACAATTGGGCGAAGAAGACGCTGTTTTCGATCGTTATTTTGTAAGCTGGGTGCGCAATGCTTTCTTGGCTGCCAAAAAGCCTGCTGTGCTCAAAGACCTCATCAAATGGTCGAATGATATTGCTGCTTGGTCACGCGACGAACAAAAAAACTTCTTGACGTATTGCAGCGAAGTTTTTCGTCAAGCCCTGTTGCGTAATTATCAGGTAGACGAAGTGGCTTACCTCCAAATAAAATCAGAAGGTTTCAAGTGGGACGGATTTTCTGGGTTTATCCACGGTGATAATATTCTCGATATTTTGAACGAAATCAACGAAGCGGCTTATCATATCGAACGCAACGGGAATGCAAAGATTATTTTGTTCGATCTTTCGATCAAACTCACCCGTTATCTACATCGTAAAGTTGTCCGCAACTAAGGATAAACTTTCTGGTAGAATGCCATTAAGGCTGCCAACACTTCAGGGTAAGCCTCCAAATAGCTCATATGCCCTGTGTTGAGCTCTAAAACTTCGGTATTTGGCTGATTTGGAATCACTTTTTTCAACTCTTCTGGGTCAACGGCTTCGTCTTGTGAACCCAAAATAATCAATTGAGGTTTCGAAAATTCGGCAAGCACAAAAGTTCGATCTGGACGCAAACGCATTCCGCGCAAAGCGCCTTGTACACCTGCTACAGAAGTCTTCTTGGCAATGGATTTCACAAAATCTATTTCGTCGCGCAACTCTTCCAACCTATCTTTTGCAAACAGATTTGGGATGCTCAGGTTGATCAACGCATCGAAATATTGGGCTGCGGTGTCTACGGCTTTCAGACGCTGCTCTTTTTTGGCTTCATTGTCAGGCAATGTGGTTGAGTTGAGCAACACCAAACTGTCGACACGCTCGGGATATTTCTCTACCAAAGCCAAACTCACATAACCTCCCATCGAATGTCCACAAAGCGAAAAATGTTCTACCCCGATTTCGTTCAAAATCTTTATCACTTCCTCTCCCATCATATCCATGGTATTGGTTGGCGAGAGATTTGGCGATTGCCCATGCCCAGGCAAATCGATGAGAATTACCCGATGGTTTTTGGCAAGCTCATCTGCCAAGTCGTACCAAATTTTCATACTTTCGAAGTAGCCGTGCAAAAAAACTAGTGTTGGAGCTTTTTCACCCATTTGTTCGTAATACAGCATCAGAAATTTTTTATCTTTTAAAACTGATACAATTTATAAATATGAGTTGAATTTGCTTATGTTTAATTTTAAAAATAATTAATTTCGTATCAAAATTATTCGATTTGAGAGATTTACTTTCCATTTTGGTTTTGATTTGCATTATGGGATGCCACCGCGAAAAAACGCCTCGCATCCATCCCAGTCCAACTGGTGTGAAAAAAGAATATGCACATTTGATTGCCAAACCAAAGACTGAGCCCGAAGAAATCACCAAAACTGCAGTTGCCAAAACCAATAAAACGATAAAGAAAGTTGCACCAAAAAAGAACACAACAGTTGCAGCAAGTCCAAACAACACCACCGATACCTTGGAGTTTGTCTATGCCAAAACAAGTCGTAAACTTTCGAAACTTGGCAAGCAGACCAACTCGTTTGTCTTCGATACCAACACAGCAAACAAGCTCGAAATCGAACTCGTTGCGCCAGATTCTGCGGCAAATATTCACATTGCACAGCTTTACGGTCCCGATGGTATAAAAGCTGGTCCATTTGGCAAAAAAATAGAATACGCATTGCCCGCAAAAGGTGTTTATAAAGTTTTGATTGCCGAAAATCCTCAACAAAATCGCGCCTACAACGGTGAATACGAAATAAAAATGAAATTGAAGTGGTGATATTGGATTGGATGCAGCTGGAATAGGTTTGCCAATTTGCTGACCAATCACATGGCTGCAAATCGCTCGTTTGTAGTGTAAAAGTAGTAACTTTGTGGCACTGCTTCCGAATTGGTCTCTACCCTCTTCGATGGCAATCAAATACAAATCGATATGCTAGAAAAGAAAAATATTGCGACTATTGAAGATGTTCAACAATTGGTGGATACGTTTTATGGAAAGGTGAGAAAAGACGATTTGATTGGCCCAATTTTCGAACGCGTTATCGGGGACCGTTGGGGTGAGCATTTGTCTAAAATGTACCAGTTTTGGGAGACCGTTCTTTTCGACCATGCCTATACCTATAAAGGTCGACCTTTTCCGCCGCATATTCCGTTGGGATTAAAAGCTGAGCATTTCGAACGTTGGATTGCTATTTTCGAACAGACTTTGAGTGAATTGTTTATCGAAAACGAGGTGAGCCAAAAAGCAAAGAAACAGGCGAATACCATGGCAACATTGTTCCAAAGTAAATTAGCCTATTTTGATAAAGAAGGTTTGACTCCACTTGGTTAATCTTTTATAATCGTTCCAACTCCATCAACACTTGGGCTACTGCTTGGTCTTCTGCTGTCGGAAACTGAAATACATCGGATTTCACCTCTTGGATGCGCTGGATAATTTTTTTGATGGTGGCAACTTTTTCTACTTGATTTTTTGAATAGAAATATTTTGCTGCTTTTGCGAAAGCTAAAATATTTTTATTCTTCAAGTCGAATGCCAGCAAAAACAAATCTCGTTCTTCGTTTTCTTCCAACAAAATTGCCAATTGCTCCGAATTTATTTTGTAATAAGTATGCAACATTTCATCAAAATAAAAATCGAACTGCGACACCGCCTCTTGGTATTGTTCAATATCGAGCAACTTGCCGAGCATTTTGCCCAATTCTTCGATGTATTTGGCAATAAAATCTCTTTTCAGCATCAGTCCAATTTTTTGGTTAACTTATCCATTACTTTTTTTGGGTTTTTTTTGAGGTATAAAATTTTGTAAACAGCCGCAATAATCGGTATTCGCACCCGATATTGATCTTTGAGCTCATATACGCCTTTTGTAGCATAATAACCTTCGGCAACCATATTCATCTCCAAGATAGCTGATTTTACCGTATAGCCTTTTCCAATCATATTCCCAAACATGCGGTTACGTGAGAAAAATGAATAGCCCGTAACCAACAAATCTCCTAAATAAGCCGATTCGTTGATGTTGCGATCAAGCGGATCTACGACATCCAAAACCCTTTCCATTTCTCGAATAGCGTTGCTCATCAGTACTGCATGGAAGTTGTCTCCATAACCTAGCCCATGCGCAATACCCGCTGCAATGGCAAAAATATTTTTCAGAATTGCCCCATACTCTGTACCAGTGACATCGTGCGTTGTTTTGACCTGAATAAAATCGCAACGCAGACAATTGGCAATGGTTTCGGCAATGGCTGTATCTTGGTGAGCAACAGTAAGATACGACAAGCGTTCGAGGGCAACTTCTTCAGCGTGGCATGGACCACTTACAACCGCAAGATTGTCATCCGACAGATTGTGATGTTTTTTCAGAAAATCATTTACCGTCTGATAGTGTTCTGGTATGATTCCTTTGATCGAGGTGATCACTATTTTGTCTCTGAACCCAACATTCAATGGCTCTAAACATTTTTCTACAAAAATCGAAGGGACAACGAAAAAAATGATGTCGCTATTGAAAACAACTTCGTTGATATCAGTAGAAATATTGAACTGATCTGGGTTGAATTCAACATCGGTAAGATAAGTTGGGTTGTGTTTGGTTCTGATGAGGTTTTCTTTCACAAATTCATCTTTCACCCACCAATTGATGGTTTCGATGTTTTTGCTGAGAATTTTAGCAATTGCAGTCGCCCAACTGCCGTTACCAATGAGCCCTATACGATAATGATCTTGTTGCATCGTTTTTGATTGTTTGAGCCTACAAATATACTATATTTAGAGTCAGTCTTGTTTTGAGATTTGAAAAAGAAATCTCAATTTTGTTTTACTATTTAGATTACAGCTTTGTATAAAAAACTTTTAAGCGAAACCATCATTTACGGAATGGGTGCGGTATTGCCGCGGTTGATTGTCTTTATCCTCACGCCGTTCATTGTTGCACAAGTCAACAGCGAAGAATATTCGCAATACAGCCAATTGTATGCCGCTGTTTCGTATCTGAATGTGATTTTGACCTTTGGCTTCGAAACTGCTTTTTTTCGATTTGCCTCGCAAGATGGTTTGTACAAAAAATCGCTGAACAATTCGTTTTGGTTCATGTTTGCAACTGCAAGTTTGTTTATTTTGTTGGTCTATTTGCTGGTCAATCCTTTAGCTACATGGGCAGATTACGAAAATCATCCAGAATACCTCAAATGGTTTGGTTGGATCATCTTTTTCGATACCTTGACGGTGATTCCTTTCGCTACGCTCCGATTCAACAACCAACCGATACGATATGCTTTGATTCGGATTGTTACCAGTAGTTTTCAAGCGATTTTGACCCTCGTTTTTTTGTATTGGATAAGCGACAATTGGCTGAGCAGCATCGGGTTGAAAGAAAAAATATCGTATACTTTCTTTGCAAACTTTGCGGCAAGTGTTTTGGGTTTCCTCCTGCTTGTGCCACAACTTCGTCACGTTTCTTTTAGTTTCGAATGGACTTTATTCAAAAAGATGTTTCACTACGGTTATCCTATCATGTTTGCAGGTTTGGCGTTCGTGACCAACGAAAATTTAGATAAATTAATTCAACGAAATATCATCCCAGAAGCAGAAGCTGGAGCTTATAGTGGCGTGTACAAAATCGCCATGATTCTTACGCTATTCGTTACCGCTTACCGCATGGGCGTAGAACCTTACTTCTTCAAAGTATCTGACCAAAAAGACAGCAGAAAGACTTATGCCGATATTTTACTGTATTTCAGCATTGTGTGCAATATTGTAATCATCGGCGTCATCGCCAACTTGGGGTGGTTAAAATACATTCTCCTCAACAACGAGAGCTATTGGATTGCCATGGATATCGTACCGATTGTACTGATTGCTAATTTATTTTACGGAATTTATTTTAACCTTTCTACTTGGTACAAAGTATCAGACAAAACCTATGTTGGCACCATCATTTCGCTCATCGGTTGTGCCATTACCATCGTAATGAATTTATTTTTGCTGAAAAAATACGGATTCATGATTTCGGCTTGGGCTACACTATTGGCATATGCCACCATGATGATCATCTCCTATATTTGGGGACAAAAAGAATACAAAATTCCTTATCAGACCAAAAAAATAACTTTTTATACCCTAATCGCCATTATTTTTACCTGTCTAGCTTATTATGTTTTTAATGCCAATATACTCATTGGAAATCTTTTCTTAATCTTGTATCTTGCGATGGTGTTTTTCATCGAAAAAGCAAGTATAAAACTTAACAAAAGTACATCATGAAAATAAAGATCATCAACCGATCAAAACACGCTTTACCCGAATACAAAACCGCTTTATCTGCTGGTATGGATTTGACGGCTAACCTCGAAGAAGATGTGGTATTGAAACCTTTGGAACGCAGGCTGATCGCTACCGGATTATCTATCGAGCTTCCGGCAGGTTATGAAGCACAAGTAAGACCAAGAAGCGGACTTGCCTACAAAAATGGGGTAACTGTACTCAACACGCCCGGCACTATAGATGCCGACTACAGAGGCGATATCGGTGTGATACTCATCAACCTATCCAATGAAGAATTTGTAGTAAAAGACGGTGAACGCATCGCACAATTGGTAATCGCAAAACACGAAACCATCTCGTGGGAAATCACAGAAAACCTATCAGACACCGTGCGTGGAGAAGGCGGCTTCGGTAGTACTGGAAAATAATGAATTTACAAACCTAAAAAATAAAAATATTCAAATGAAAATTATCATACCAATGGCCGGCAGAGGTTCTCGCCTCCGACCGCATACTCTTACCACTCCAAAACCGTTAATCCCAATCGCTGGCAAGCCAATTGTTCATCGCTTGGCAGAAGATATTCATCAATTATCATCAGAGCCGATAGACGAAATTGCATTCGTAATTGGTGATTTTGGAGAAGAGGTTGAACAAGATTTGATAAAAATTGCCGAAAAACTTGGAGCAAAAGGAACCATCTACCATCAAGAAGAACCGCTAGGAACGGCACACGCAATTTGGATGGCAAAAGAATCGATCAATGGCCCTGTTGTTGTAGCATTCGCAGACACCTTGTTCCGCGCCAACTTCGAATTAGACACCAACAACGATGGAGTTGTTTGGGTAAAACAAGTCGAAAATCCAAATGCATTTGGTGTCGTAAAATTGGATCATTACGGTTACATCACCGATTTTGTCGAAAAACCACAAGAATTCGTTTCGGATTTGGCGATTATCGGCATCTATTTTTTCAAAGACGGAAACAACCTGAAAGAAGAAATTCAATACTTAATTGATAACAACATCATGAAAAGTGGCGAATACCAATTGACCGACGCTTTGGAAAATATGCGAGCAAAAGGTAAAAAATTCACACTAGGAAAAGTAGACGAGTGGATGGATTGCGGAAACAAAGCCGTAACCGTAGAGACCAACAGCAAAGTATTAGGCTTCAGTGAGTCGTTCGAGATTCCGGCATCTGCCCAAATCAAAGATTCGTTGATCATCCAACCGTGTTTCATCGGCGAAAACGTAGTGATCGAAAACTCTCTGGTCGGACCAAACGTATCGTTGGGCAACGGCACTCGCGTCATTAGCACGAATATTGCAAATAGTTTGGTACAAGAAAATGCAACAATCGAAAATGCCCATCTTACCGAAAGCATGATCGGGAACAATGCCGAATATTACGGCGTTTCTCGAAGCATTAGTTTGGGAGACTATTCGGTTTTGGATTTTAAATCAAAAGAATAAAAACATGAAAAAATTAGCTGTAATCCTAGGTTTAGGACTTTTTATCGGCAGTTGTAGTACCCAGAAAGGTGCACAAACATCGGGTGTCAACAGTCAAACATCCAATGTTTCGACCAGCAGCGCCATCATCAAAAACGTATTGCATAAGACCAACAATTTCAATCATTTGGTCATCAAATCTAAAATTACAGCTGATTTAGGCGATATGGACACGGGAATAGACGCCACAATCTCTGTCGATAATCAGGATAAAATTTGGATCAATGCTCAAAAATTTATTTTCAAAGCCCGTGCAGAAATAACTCCAGAAGGCTTCAAGGCTTATGAGAATTTTAGCAAATCGTACATTGATGGCGATTTTGATTTTATCAACAAACTGTTAGGGGTCGATTTTATCGATTATAATAAATTTCAAAACCTTCTCCTCGGGCGTGTTTTTGTGGATTTGAACCAAGAGAAATATACCGCGGAGCGAATCAATAATCAGTACAAAATTGTTGGACAAAGCAAAGCAAATTATGCAGAAACTTATGTTTTCGACAGTGGTTTCAGACTGTTAGAAGCCCATCTAAAAGACGAAAAGCAAAACATCGACATCCATCTTTCGTACGCAGATTGGGTGAAGGCTGAAAAAGAAGAGTTCCCCAAAAAAGTTAAAATTTTGGTAAAAGATAAAAAAACTAAACAAATTGATTTGGAATATAATAGTTTTACATACCAACAAATCGACACTCCGTTTAGTATTCCAACAGGTTATAAGAAAAGAGAAATTAAGTAATGAGAATTTTTTTCAGTTTTGTTTTATTCTTAGCTGTAAGTGTCATTTTTGCACAAGACAAAGAAAAGCTACAAAAGCAAAATCAAGAATTAAAAAAAGAAATCATTCAGCTCGGTAAAGAGCTGAAAAAGAATCAACAAG
Source organism: Vaginella massiliensis (assembly GCF_900089075.1). Classification (GTDB taxonomy): domain Bacteria; phylum Bacteroidota; class Bacteroidia; order Flavobacteriales; family Weeksellaceae; genus Weeksella; species Weeksella massiliensis_A. Next base: position 628,331 of record NZ_LT593746.1, on the reverse strand, counting down.
ACTCTAAGTTGAATGTAGAATACGTGCAGAATCTCGAAAAAAAGATTGACGTTCAGTCGCAACTGGTCAACAATCTTACGCGCGAAAAAAAATTGTTGGATGACGACATCTACAAAACCCAACTCGAAATCAACAAACTTTCTCGTGAATTGACCGGACTAAAAGAAGAATACAAGAAAATTCTCGTAAAAGCTTATAAAAACAAATCAACCGCGAACAAATTATTATTTGTACTCTCTTCTCGAAACCTCAACCAAGCTTATCGACGTATAAAATACCTCGAAAAATATTCCGATTTCCAAAAAGCCCAAGCCCAAGAAATCGTGGACAAACAAAACGATATTCAGCAAGCGAAAATCAAGAAAGAAAAAACAATAAAAGACAAAGAAAAAGTTCTGAATCAACAAGTAATTTTTGCAAAAGGCTTGGAAAGCGAAAGAGCAGAACGAAATAGAGCGATCGAAGAGTTCAAAAAGAACGAAGGGCTAATTGCAGCACAAATTCAAGAAAAAGAAGCGATGCAACGCCAGATAGACGCACAAATTAAACGTATCATCGAAGAAGAAATTCGACAAGCAAAAATCAGAGCAGAAAAAGATCGAAAAGCCTGGGAAATCGCCCTCAAAGCCAATACAATTCCAGCTTTCGAAACCTATATGAACGAATATCCACAAGGTGATTATGTAAAATCTGCCCGAAAAGCCATTCAGGTAATACAAGAAGACGCAAGAGCCTGGAACACCGCACGTTCTACGCATACGAAATCTGCCTATCAAACTTATCTGAAAGCTCACCCAAAAGGTTCGTTTGTGACCACAGCTAAAACCGAAATCGAAAAATTCGAAAAGCTAGAGCGAGAAGCAGAAGCAGAACGCCAACGTAGAATAGCCGAAGCCAAAGCCGAAGAAGAACGCCGTCTAAGAGCACAAAAAGAAGCCGACGAGAAAAAAATTGCTGAAGCAAAAGCCGAAGCAGAACGCAAAGCTAAAGAAGAAGCCGAAAGACAAGTCGTAACCAAAGTACCAGAAAAAGAAAAAATAGTAAAAGTAGACCGAGCAACCCCCAACGACGAAGCCTATGAAGACCGTACAGGACTTGGCGGCTTATCATCAGATTTTGCATCGAGCAAAGGTCGCCTCAGATGGCCAGTAGACAACGGACGGGTGGTGGCTGCATTCGGAACCTCATCGCATCCAATTTTATCGAATATTTCTTACGAAAATCTCGGGGTAGACATTGCGACATCTAGAGGAGCACAGGCCAAAGCAGTTTTCGATGGCGAAGTACAGTCGGTGATGCAAATTGCAGGTGGCGCCAAAATGGTTTTGGTGAGACACGGCTCGTATTTCACAGCTTATACCAACCTAAGTTCGGTAAGCGTAGCCAAAGGAGACAAGATATCTCGCGGTCAGTCTTTAGGGACAATTGATACCACAGACGGACAAACGGTGATGAACTTCCAGGTATGGAACGGAACCTCGAGACAAAATCCTGCACATTGGGTGGCCGGTATGTAAGAATTTATAATTAACTTTGCACAAAATCAATAGAATATGTTTAGTAGATTTGGAACAACAGAGATCATCATTATTGTTTTGATCGTTCTTTTATTATTCGGGGGTAAAAAGATTCCAGAATTGATGAGAGGCTTGGGTTCGGGTATAAAAGAATTCAAAAATGCTACGAAAGAAGAAGATAAAAAAGAAGAATCTGAAAAAAAGGGTAACTAATTTTTTATAAATTCGAAAAAAGAATAATACAGCATTGTGATCTAATTACAATGCTTTTTTTATAACAAAATCAATTTAGCTGATATGACTTTTACAGAAAAAGCTTGGGAAATATTCAACCAAAGTATAGCAGATTATCATCGGCAGGATGATGTAAACAATACCATCGACAACCCGTATTCTGAAAACGACCTGATCGAACATCTTTTGTATAAAAAGAATTGGATCGATACCGTACAATGGCATTTAGAAGACATCATTCGCGATCCTGCAATCGATCCGGTAGAAGCGTTGCGCATCAAACGTTGGATCGATCAATCGAATCAAGAACGCACCGATATGGTGGAATATATCGATTCTTGGTTTTTGGACAAATACAAAGATGTCATCATCAGCCCAGCGGCCAAAATCAATACCGAAAGCCCGGCTTGGGCAATAGATCGCCTATCGATTCTTGCGCTCAAAGTTTACCACATGCAACAAGAAGTTGATAGAGAAGATGCATCTGCCGATCACAAAATGGTTTGTCAAGCCAAATTAGACATTCTCTTGAAACAACATCAAGACTTGAGTACGGCGATCGAAGAACTCATCGACGATATTGCGAAAGGAAGCAAATACATGAAAGTCTACAAACAAATGAAAATGTATAACGACGAAAGTTTGAATCCTGTTTTGTATCAAAACAAAAAATAAAATTTTTATTGTATAAAAAAACGGAACCCAAAGGTTCCGTTTTTTATTGCTTGATATCCTTTACTGATTGAAATCTATGTCGTCAGGTTTAAAATTTGGTGAAACATCGACCTCGTTCGATTGCCGTGAATTGTAATCATATCCACCACCTTCGATCAGGTCATCGTCACTATATGAACCAGCACTCAGACTGCCATACGAATGGATGCTAGAACAGCCATCATCCATACCTTCTGGCTTTTCGAATTTATCGCTTTGGCTCACCCCAAAACTTCCGTTTTTATAAATTTCTGCCATATAATAGCCCCAAATTGGCAATGCAGTAGAGGCTCCTTGTCCCATTGCTGTGCTTCCGAAATGTGCAAAACGGTCTTCTGCTCCTACCCAAACGCCAGTCACCAAATTAGGAGTAAGGCCCATAAACCATCCGTCTGAGTTGTTGTTTGTAGTACCAGTTTTACCCGCTACTTCGGCCGACACTCCATAGTTTCTAATTCGTTTACCTGTACCGCGTTCGATTACGCCTTTCATCAAATCGATCATGGTATAGGCTACGAGCTCGTTGACTACTTCTCGTGATAATGGCGTGAAGTCTTTGATTATTTTACCTTGTCGGTCTTCTATTCTTAGAATCAATTCTGGTCTGATGTAGATTCCGCCATTTGCAAAAGCACTCATTGCTCCTACCATTTCGTACACCGATAAATCGGCAGATCCTAACGCAATTGTATTATCTTTAATGATTGGCGATTCTACTCCCAAATCTCGACACATTTGGATAACCGGATCGATGCCGGTTTGCAATATCAAACGCACCGCCACCACGTTGGTAGAATAAGAAAGGGCTGTTCGCAAATCTTGTGAGCCGCCATATCTGCCGTTGGCATTGCGTGGCGACCAACGCCCAATTGTCAATCGATCGTTCGAGATTACGGTACATGGCGTGTACCCCAATTGGTTGATCGCTGTAGCATAAACAAAAGGTTTGAAGGTTGATCCTACTTGTCGTCTTGCTTGTTTTACGTGATCGTACTTAAAGTATTCCCAATCGATTCCTCCAACCCAAGCTTTTATTGTTCCATCTCGCGGATCCATCGACATCAATCCGGTTTGTAGGATGTGCTTGTGGTAGATAATAGAATCCAACAAGGTTTTGTTCTTTTCGTATTTTACACCGTCCCACGTAAAGAATTTTACAGAATCACGTGGTTCATTAAACTTCTTGATGATTTCTTCTTCGCTTGCCCCTTGCTCTTTCATGCTTTTGTACAAATCGGTGCGTCGCATGGCTTGTACAAAAATTTCTTGACGTTTCTTTTCGTTTACATCATAAAACGGTGCTAATTTTCGGCCGCGTTGCTCTGCAAAGAATTGTCTTTGTAAGGTAGAAAGATGCTTTTTTACAGCGTCTTCTGCAATGCGCTGCATGCGAGAGTCTAACGTAACGTAAATTTTGAGTCCGTCTTTATCTACATTATATCGTTTACCTGTTTCTTTTTCATACTCATCCAACCAAGCTTCTATTTCTTTGCGCAATGCGGTTTTGAAATAAGCCGAATACGTTTCGTCTCGCTTCGAGATATATTGACGATCGGTAACGATTGGCGAAGCTTTTACCGCTTCTGCTTCTTGGCGCGAAATCTTGTTGTACTTCAACATCTGATCGATCACCAGGTCTCGTTTTTCTTTAGAAACTTTTGGATTTCTGATCGGATTATACGCTACTGGATTCTGAAACATCGACACCAAAATCGCCGATTCTGATAGATTGAGGTCTTTTGTTTTTTTGTTGAAATATACTTTTGATGCCGACTCTATTCCTTTTGCTCCATAAATAAAGTCGAACTTATTGAAATACATCGCAATGATTTCTTCTTTGGTATACAGTTTTTCTAACTGCACAGAGGTTACCCATTCTTTGAGTTTTTGAAAGATACGAGCAACAATATTCTGAGACGGATTTACCGTATACAATTGTTTGGCAAGCTGTTGCGTAATCGTTGAACCTCCACCAGCATCACCTGCAGAGGTTACAGCCCGTAGTGCTGCACGCGCATCGATCCCCGGATGTTCGAAGAAACGAATATCTTCCTTTGCCAACAAGGCATCAACCAAATGAGGCGGAAGGTCCTTGTAAGCGATTGGTGTGCGATGTTCGGTTTCGAAACGGTCTAATAATTTTCCATCTGAAGAGATGATATCCGATGCGACGTAGATATCTGGATTTTCGAGGTCTCGAACGTTGGGTATTTCTCCCAACCAGCCGTTAGAAGTAGCCCAAAAAATTCCTAAAACACCTAATACGCCTGCTATGAAACAAAACCATAACAACATGATGGCTTTGCGAATGATTCCCGAACCTTTTTTGGTTGGCGTTGCAGTTTTGGTTTTATTTTCTTTCATCAATCTGCTAATTTATCAACGATAAGACTAATATCTTTTAACCCTTTCAGTTTGTTTTCTCGCATCCCGTGCGTTACCCTTACTTTATAGATTCCTGTATCTTTTAATGCTAAGTTTTCTCTCACAATCAGAATCTGTTCTTTGCTCCCAATTCCTTTGCCAATCCATGTTCCGTCGGGATTAGCGATGTAATATTGCAAAGTGTCGGTCATCTCTTTTCCTTTCGGATCTGTGAAGTTAGTAAAAAGGTACAAATTGCTATATTCATAATCGGTCGCATTTCGCAAAACAAAAGCCAAATTGATGCTGAGGTTTATCGTATCTTGAACTCGAAACTGAAATTCTTTGATGTCTTTCTTGTCCCATCCATCGCTCAAATCTCGGCTGTCTTGATAGTAATGATGTGATTCACAGCTCACTATAATGAAAATCACAGACAATATAAAACTAATCTTTTTTACGATTCTGATTTCCACGGTGAAAACGTTTTTTTGGTACCGATTTTTTTTGTTCGCCAGTCGAATTTTGATTTCCTTTTACATTCGAGCCACCTTGTTCTGGTTTCGGTCGATTTCGTTGATTTTTGGACTGAGGAGCTCCACCTTGCTTTGCACGTTGCTGATTTGGGCGTTTTCTGTTTTGCTGATTAGCATTTCTGCTTGCATTTGCATTGGGCTGATTTGCTGTTTTTGCATTTTTCTCTCCCTGATTATTCTTCTGAGTAGCCGGTTGATTTCCTCTGTTTTTATTTCTTTGGTTTGAACGTTTTCTATTTGAAGGTCTATTTTTTCGTTCAAAACGTTCCAAAGAATCCTCTCCAATGACATCGATAAAATCTATCTTTTTCTCTATGATGCTGTTCTTAGCCAGATCTTCCAAAGATTCTAATTTCTGATCTTTGGCGTTGATTGCCATAAATTCTTGCACATCTTCTACCGAGAATTTATACCACATTACACCGCCTTGGTCGTATGAAAACCACATCTCACGTTTGAAAACGTCGATCTTCACACAATTGGCATAGCCTTTTTCTGTGTTGAGTTTGGTATCCATCGTTGGGAAATTGTTCAGCGCATCGAGGTAGCTATCCAACTCGTAATTGAGACAACATTTGAGTTTGCCACATTGCCCTGCCAATTTCTGCGAATTGATCGAAAGTTGCTGATACCTTGCTGCTGCAGTACTCACTGTTCTGAAGTCGGTAAGCCATGTCGAACAGCACAATTCTCGTCCGCACGAACCAATTCCGCCTACTTTTGCCGCTTCTTGTCGGTAACCGATTTGTTTCATTTCGATTCGCACACCAAATTTACTCGCGTATTCTTTGATCAGTTGGCGAAAGTCTACCCGACCATCGGCTGTATAATAGAAAGTAACTTTGCCACCATCTCCTTGATATTCGACGTCGCAAATTTTCATTTCTAGCCCCAATCGTTTGGCGATGATTCTAGAATCTATCATCGTTTGCGTTTCGCGTTCGCGATACTCGCGCCAAGTCTCGATATCTTTCTGATTGGCTTTTCTATAAACTTTCTTTACATCTTCTCCTTTGTAGGATTGATGTTTCTTTTTCATCTGAATTCGAACCAGCTCCCCGGTAAGTGTAACAATCCCGATATCGTGACCAGGATTTCCCTCCACAGCGACAACATCACCGATGTTTATCGCAATATTGTTTTCGTTTTTATAATATAATTTTCGATCGTTTTTGAATCGAACTTCTACAAAATCAAACTGCTCTTGGCCTTTTGGTAATCGCATATTGGCTAACCAATCGAATACGGTAAGTTTTCCACAACCGTCTACGCCGCAAGCTCCGTTGTTGTTACACCCTTTCGGGAGGCCATTTTTGGTTCCACATGATCCACATCCCATATGACCTGTTTTTTTTATAAATGACATACAAAGGTAAGTATTTTTTGTTCGCCTCTGACGAACTCTCTTTGTAAGTGAAAAATATTTTTATTCTCCGAATACTTCATTGAATCGGAAGGTTGTTTTCAATCGAACTCCTTTTTCGGTCGTTTGCAAGGTTGCCAACTCGTGATGGGCATCGTGTTCAAAAAACAAATAGTAGTCGTTTTCGACGGCTTCGGTTAAGAATTTTGCTTTTTCTTTTACCGTAATCAATGGTCTGGTGTCAAATCCGATGACATAAATCAACGGAATATGCCCAACAGTCGGAATAAGATCGGCAACGTAAACAATTTTTTTTCCTTTGTAAGTGATGATGGGCAACATTTGTTTTTCGGTATGCCCATCGACAAACAATACGTCGAATCCTAATGCTGTATCGGTGATTCGGTTCGAGTTCATGGGTAAATCGAGCATCTGCAATTGTCCGCTTTCTTGCATTGGTAAAATATTTTCTTTGAGAAAGGAGGCTTTTTCTCGAGGGTTGGGATTCACGGCCCAATCCCAATGATTGGCATTTGACCAAAATTTGGCATTTTTGAAAGAAGGCTCGAGATATGCTTTGGTTTTGTTGTATTGTATTGCTCCTCCACAATGATCGAAATGCAAGTGCGTAAGAAAAACATCGGTGATATCGTCTCGATGAAATCCGTGTTTTGCTAAAGAAAGATCGAGGCTATGCTCACCATACAAGTAATAAAAACTGAAAAATTTTTCGTCTTGTTTGTTTCCAATTCCGGTATCGATTAGTATAAGTCGATCACCATCTTCGATCAACAGGCAACGCATGGCGAGTTCGATCATATTACGTTCGTCTGCAGGATTGGTTTTGTTCCAAATAGATTTGGGTACTATACCAAACATTGCGCCGCCGTCGAGTTTAAAATTTCCAGTTTCTATGCTATAAAGTTTCATGATTGTATCGTTTTTTATCTTTTACTAAATTATTAAAATATGAGGAATAGAAAGAATATTATGACAATAGTTACAAAATCTAATGATAAGGTCTTAATTTTGTTGAAATTTAATATAAAATGTCAAAAGAAGTTCGCGTAAGATTCGCTCCCAGTCCGACAGGACCATTGCATATCGGTGGAGTAAGAACCGCTTTGTTCAACTATTTATTTGCCAAGCATCACAACGGAAAATTCATTTTGCGTATAGAAGACACAGATCAAACACGATTTGTAGAAGGCGCCGAAGATTATATCATCGAATCGTTGAAATGGCTAAATTTGATTCCAGACGAAGGTGTGGGATTTGGAGGAAATTATGGCTCGTACAAACAATCTGAGCGCAAAACAATATATCAAAAACACATCGAAGAATTGGTTGCCAAGGGCAAAGCTTACTATGCGTTCGACACGGCAGAAGAATTGGACGACTTACGAGCAAAAGGCGAAGACGCCAAAGAACCCTTTATCTACAATTGGTCGACTCGCAATCAGTTGAAAAACTCACTTTCTTTACCAGAAAACGAGGTGCAATCGTTGATCGAAAAAGGAACGCCTTACGTGATCAGATTCAAAATAGAAAAAGATCGCACCATCTTACTCGATGATTTGATTCGAGGTAAAATCACCATTGACACCAACACTTTAGACGACAAAGTACTTTTCAAATCAGACGGCATGCCTACCTATCATTTGGCAAACATTGTAGATGATCATTTGATGGAAGTCACCCATGTGATTCGAGGAGAAGAATGGTTACCATCGATGGCTTTGCACGAATTGTTGTACGAAGCTTTTGATTGGGAAGCGCCCAGATTTGCTCACCTACCCTTGATTCTAAAACCCGAAGGAAAAGGAAAACTGAGCAAACGCGACGGTGACAAACATGGATTTCCTGTGTTTCCGTTGGAATGGAAAACAGACGAAGGACTATCTAAAGGCTATCGCGAAGAAGGTTATTTGCCAGAAGCTGTGCTCAATATGTTGGCTTTATTAGGATGGAATCCGGGGAATGATCAAGAAATCCTGACGATGGATGAAATGATCGCACAATTCAGTTTGGAAAAAGTTTCAAAATCGGGAGCACGATTTTCTCCAGAAAAATCTATTTGGTTTAATCATCAATACATTCAACAAAAAAGGACAAATGATTTGTTACCAGAGTTCAACACAATTTTACAAACTTTTGGATTAGAAGCTAATGACGAGCTGAGTTTGAAGGTAATTGAATTGTTGAAAGAGCGTGCAAATTTTGTAAAAGATATCGCAGAACAAGGTAAATTCTTTTTCGAAGCTCCGTCAACTTATGACGAAAAAGCAGTGAAAAAAGCATGGAAAGATGATTCAAAAGAAATTTTGGAAGACTTTTCGGCACTTCTGCAAGAAACTGATTTCACGGCCGATGCTCTACACCAAGCGATGCAAACGTTTGTAGACACAAAAGAAATTGGCTTTGGAAAAATTGGAATGCCACTGCGATTGGCTTTGGTAGGCGCTTTACAAGGACCAGATATTCCGGTGATTATGGAACTCATTGGTCGAGAAGAAACGACAAAAAGAATAAAAAGTTTGATAAACGCTCAATCTTAGATTAAACCGAATATTATAACATACAAACATCCCAAATAGAAATCTGTTTGGGATGTTTTTTATACCATAAAAAAAGTGTCCATGAAGGACACTTTTAATTTTCTATTTAGAATGAAATTATTTGATTCTAAAGATTACACGTCTTGCTAATTGATGAGCAGAAACTGTTGAGTTTTGGAAAGATTTATCTTCACCCATAGCTACTGTTGACAAGTTAGAAGCGTTTGCACCTTGTTGAATCAAGATGTTTTTAACGGCATCTGCACGTCTTTGTGACAATGCTTTGTTGTAAGCATCGCCTCCTACAGGGTCAGCATATCCGATAACTTCAATTTGTGCATTCGGATTCTTTTTCATGTATTCGCTTACGAATTTAATTCCACCAACAGAAGCTTGGTAAGGAGTAGACGAATCGTAATCAAAATAAACATTGATGATTCCACTGTTTATCAATTGCTCTAATATATCCGAATCACCTAAAACAGTTGTGGTGTTTCCACCGTAGTTGTTTTTGATGTATTCTTCGATATCATCTGGAATTCCATTACCGTTGTGGTCGATTGTTCTACCTCTAGTATCTACTACAGCACCTGGAGCAGAATTTGGCTCTTGATCTAAGTAATCTGCCACACCATCGCCATCGCTATCAACCAACATTGCTTCGATAGCTGCTACACGTTCTTCTAACAAAGAAGTATCATCCGCTACCCAGTCAGCGTGGATATCATTTTTACCTAAGTAGAATGTAAGACCTAAGGTCGCATTCCATAGTGTTCCATCAAAACCTCTTCTTGCGTGTGCATCAGATGATTGACCATCCCACGCTGTATTTTGACGAATGGTTTTAGAACAAGTCAAATCTCCTGTCAATGCCACGCGCTCTCCTAATTTAAGTTGTGGAGTAACACCAACAGAAACCAATCCCATTTCGTCTTGATCATCTAAAAGACCTGAAGTATCACCCTTTGTTGCATCATTGTTCATGAAACCGTAACCAACACCAGCGTGTCCTAACAATCCAATAGTGTTAGTCCAATCTTCAAAGTTCATGATGCGTCCTAAGTTTGCAACTCCAGATAAGTCAACGCGGTAGAAATTAGAACGGAAACGTTCTGATCCTTTCCCTTCTTTCAAACGATCATATCCTCCAGAAAGTTTTAAACCAAATTTCGGGTTGAACATGTATCGGATACCGAAATTAGCGTTATAAAAACTAGGTGTTTCGTTAAAGTAACCGTCTGTAAAAGGCGTTGTTGCTTTGTTTGCACCTCCTTGTAACTCGATAGACCATTTGTTATAATCCGAAACTCTTGTTGCGTCTGTTGCCTCTTCTGTAGAATACACCTCTTGTGCATTAACAGCCGAAAACAATCCTAGTAGTGATAATGACAATACTACTTTTTTCATAGATTTCTTATTTTAATTAATTATTATGCAAATTTAATAATGATATTTAAGCAAAAAAAGTAAAAATGTTAAAATTTACGTTAAGCATGAGTTATCTCATTAATCAAACCCCATGCCAAAATAAATAAATTAATCATTATAATTTTTTCACGATTTAAAGTAGCTTTGTAACCACAAAAACAAAAAAACACCAATGGAACAATCTGCATTTCTTTTCACTACTCGTGGATCTCAAGTTTTAGCTGAAAGAATCGCTCAACATTATGGGCAAGAATTAGGAAAACTAAAAGTTGTTGAATTTAGCGATGGAGAATATCAACCAGCCTTCGAACAGTCGATTCGTGGCGCTAGGGTATTTTTAATCGGTTCTACTTTCCAGCCGAGTGATAACTTAATGGAGCTTCTATTAATGATAGATGCCGCAAAAAGAGCTTCTGCCAAAAACATTACGGTGGTGATTCCTTATTTTGGATACGCTCGTCAAGATCGAAAAGACGCTCCGAGGGTTCCTATTGGCGCAAAACTAGTAGCCAAAATGATTATGACTGCGGGTGCAACGCGTGTTATGACCATGGATTTACACGCCGATCAAATCCAAGGCTTTTTCGAAATCCCTGTCGATCATTTGTACGGTTCAACCTTGTTTGTAGAACACATTAGAGGATTAGAACTCGAGAATCTTACGATTGCTTCTCCAGATATGGGTGGTGCGAAAAGGGCGCAAAACTATGCCAAACACTTCAATGCCGATATTGTGATCTGCCATAAAGAAAGAAAAGTTGCCAATCAGGTCGAAAGCATGATGCTGATCGGGGATGTAGAAGGTAAAAATGTCATTTTGGTCGATGATATGATCGATACTGCTGGCACAATTGTAAAAGCAGCAGATTTGATTATGGAAAAAGGAGCCAAAAGTGTGCGTGCCATTGCAACACACGCGGTGCTTTCTGGACCAGCATATGAGCGAATTGAAAACTCTAAATTGGACGAAGTTTTGGTAACCGACTCAATTCCATTAAAAAACACTTCGGTATCTAAAATAAAAGTATTATCTTGCGCACCGCTTTTTGCCGATGTGATGCACATGGTACATAGCAACAAATCAATTAGTTCCAAATTTATCATCTAATTGATTTTGACAAGAAAAATTAATTTTTAGTATATATTTTATGAAATCTATCACAATTCAAGGTGTAAAAAGAGAAAGCGTAGGTAAAACATCTACACGTAACTTACGTAATGCTGAACAAGTACCTTGTGTTGTTTATGGTGACAAAGAACCTATTCACTTTGCAGCTCCAGAGAAAGCTTTCAAAGGGTTAGTTTACACGCCAGAAGCACACATTGTAAATGTTGAGCTAGAAGACGGAACTAAGGTTGAAACCATTTTACAAGACATTCAGTTTCACCCTGTAACTGACCGCATCTTACATGCAGACTTCTATCAGTTGAACCCAGACAAAGCTGTAACCATCGAAGTGCCTGTGCGTTTGGTTGGTCGTGCTCGTGGTGTTGTTAATGGTGGGGTTTTACGTTTCAACATGCGCAAACTTGCTGTAAAAGCAGTTCCTGCTAACTTGCCAGACGAAATCGTAATCGACATCACTTCTATGCGTATTGGACATAAAAAATATGTAGAATCGTTGAAAAATGATAATTACACCTTTGCTCATCCAGACAATGCGGTAGTGGTTGCCATCAAAACTTCTCGTAACGCTGTTGCTGATACAGATGATGAAGAAGAAGGTAGCGAAGAAGCTGCAGAAGCTTAACCAATACTTTTTACCACATAAAAAAGCCACTTCGCATGAAGTGGCTTTTTTTGATAATTAATCTCTTAATTTACCCGACCTGTACACCGTTTGGTGTTTCTTCTTCTGGATTTACGAATGTTAATTTCCCGTCGGCTTTGTCTGCAAACAACAGCATCCCATGCGATTCTATACCTCTTATTTTTCGAGGAGCCAAATTGACCAAAACGGTCGCTTGCTTTCCGACAACTTCTTCTAGCGTAAAATGCTCTGCAATACCAGAAACTATGGTACGGATATCGATTCCGGTATCTACTTTCAACTCGAATAATTTGTCTGCTTTTTCTACTTTTTTTGCCTCCAAAATGGTTCCAATGCGGATATCCATTTTCTGAAAATCATCAAACAAGATTAATTCTTTTTGTAGCTCGGCATTTGGGTTTGTCATGTTATTTCTTATTTTGCTTTCTTGTAATTTATTGGTTTGTATGGCTACGGCATCGTCTTCGATTTTACCAAAAATCAATTCAGACTCGCCAAACTGATGTCCTTCTGCAACGAATTCATCAGCCGTTTCTAATGTATTCCAATCGGCTTTTTCTACCTTCATCATTTTCAACATTTTCTCCGATGCAAAGGGTAAAAATGGCTCGCCCAATTGCCCCAAAGCAACTGCGATTTGGGCTGCAGCATTCATTATACCTTTCACCGCTTCTGGGTCGTCTCCTTTCTTCCAAGGTTCTTGCGTTTGTAAAAATTGATTTCCTAATCGCGCTAAATTCATATATTCTGCTAAAGCTGCACGAAACTCGTATTGCTCGATGTATTGCCCAATGCGTTTTGCGAATTCCTTGATTTGGCTCACTTCATCGAATTCTTTGATTTTGGTAGGAATTATGCCATCGTAGTATTTATGGGTTAACACCATCACGCGGTTGATGAAGTTTCCTAAAATTCCGACCAATTCTGAGTTGTTCTTGGATTGGAAATCTCTCCAGGTAAAATTGTTGTCTTTGTTCTCTGGCATATTGGCTGTGAGTACATAGCGCAAGGTATCAGCTTGCCCTGGGAAGTCTTCTAAATATTGGTGTGCCCAAACCGCCCAATTTCTCGAGGTAGAAATTTTATCGCCTTCTAAGTTCAAAAATTCGTTTGCTGGCACATTGTTTGGCATGATGTAGTCGCCATGCGCCTTCATCATGGTTGGGAAAATAATGCAGTGGAAAACGATGTTGTCTTTACCAATAAAGTGAACCAATTTGGTTTCGGGATTTTGCCAATAATCTTTCCAATCTTTTCCGTTTTTCGCTGCCCATTCTTGCGTAAACGAAATGTAACCAATCGGGGCGTCGAACCAAACGTACATCACTTTGCCCGCTGCGCCTTCTACAGGAACCGGAATTCCCCAATTCAAATCACGCGTCATTGCCCGAGGTTTTAGACCATCGTCCAACCACGATTTTACTTGTCCGTATACATTTGGTTTCCAATCATCTTTATGCCCGTCCAAAATCCATTCTTTCAGAAAATCTTGGTATTGGCCCAAAGGCAAATACCAGTTTTTGGTTTCTTTTTTTATGGGCGTGTTTCCCGACAAAGCCGAACGAGGGTTGATCAATTCTTCTGGACTCAGGGTCGAGCCGCATTTTTCGCATTGGTCACCGTAAGCGTCTGGATTGCCACATTTTGGACATTCTCCTCTGATGTAACGATCTGCCAAAAATTCGTTCGCCTCCTCGTCGTAATATTGCTCGGTAATCTCTTCTGTAAACTTTCCGTTATCGTAAAGATTTTTGAAAAAATCTTGTGCAACTTCTCGGTGTTTAGCAGAGGTTGTACGCGAATAAATGTCGAACGTAATACCGAAATTTTCTAAAGTAGATTGGATATTTTGGTGGTATTTGTCCACAATATCTTGTGGTGTAACCCCTTCGTTTTTGGCTCGAATTGTAATCGGAATTCCGTGTTCATCAGAACCGCCAATAAAAGCTACATCCTCTCCTTTTCTCCTGAGGTAGCGAGCAAAAATATCAGCTGGTACATACACGCCTGCCATATGCCCAATATGCAAAGGACCGTTGGCGTATGGTAACGCTGCAGTAATTGTATAACGATTTGTTTTACCCATAAATAAAAAATAGTTTTGCAAAGATACAATGAACCATGACTTTTTTAGCCATGCTTTTTTAATATAATTTTCCATGATCTTTTTATCTACCACACCAGAAGAGATAGTCGCTCAACAAATCAACAGTTTTTTTGATCAATACTACTGGCTTCTTGTCATGGCGGTAGTTTTACTGATTTTGTTTTCGTTGTTCGGTTTTAAAAAATCGAAACGAAAATAATTTAAGCAAAAAACCATTCTAAGAAAAAGTACCAAATAGTAAGCGTCACAAACGAAATTGGTATGCCAATCCCGATCATCATGTTGGCCAATTTAGGCTTCAGTCCGTATTGCCCGGCCACAATTGCAGCGGTGATCATGGGTGCCATAGCCGCTTCGACAATGGAAACTTTGATGGGTAATCCGCTTTGTTTAAAAATCAATACATAAAGAACAAAAATTACGATGGGCAACAAAACGAGTTGATACAACAATCCTAAGGTCAAAAATCCCCAATGTTTACTTCGTTTGTTGATATTCAATTGAAAACCAACAGAAACCAATGCAATGGGCGAAACTGTAGCTGCTAGTTTTCCAAATACGTCTTGCAAAGAATCCGAAAAATGCAAATTGAACGCTGCCATGCTTATTCCGACCAAAAAGGCAAGGAAAGCAGGAAACCTGAAAACTTGCAACAAAATGGATTTCAGGTTACTCGAATGCCTAGAAAAAGCCGCAGCGGTAATGATGCCCAGTGTACTCAACACTACAAACGTCCCGGGCAAATCGACAATGATAAGTGTTTTGATTCCTTCAGCTCCGTACATTGCCTCTATTACCGGAATTCCGACAAAAGAAGTATTTCCTAAGCCAGCGGTGAGGATCATACAACCAATCAGAGATTTGGACCATCCGAAAGCTTTTCCTAAACCGTAAAATATAACGAATGCTAATCCAAAAGCGATCCAAGCAACACCTGCCGGAAACAGCAAATCCCAACCCAATTTCACCTCGGGCAAATAATACAACGCCATCGCTGGCAAAGAAATAAAAAGAATAAATTGGTTGAGAACAATATGGGTGTTGTATGGAAATTGAGGAATTTTTTTAATCAGCACACCAATCAATAAACATAAAAACAAAAGGATAATGCTCGACATAATTTATTAAAAAAAATGAGGAAACAAAGATACGTTGATCATCAGGAATATGAAGTCAATCTCACGTATGATTTATCTTACAATTCATCAAAAAAAATAGCGCATCTAGATTTTTAGTCAGAAAAAACTAGAAAATATTTCATCCGATATTGTATAATCACGTAACTTCCGTACCAAGTTTTTAATCCTAAAAAAAATGAAAGCCTTGGTCATTGGAGCTTCGGGAGCTACAGGAAAAGAATTGGTTTCACAACTTTTGGCGCATGCTGCGTTTTCTTCGGTAACTATTTTTGTGAGGAAAAACACCTTTGTCGCTCATCCAAAACTTAGCGTGCATTGCATAGATTTTGCTACGCCCGAACAATGGCGACACTTGGTCGTAGGTGATGTTTTGTTTTCTGCCTTGGGCACCACGCTGAAAGACGCCGGAAGCAAGAAAAAGCAATGGGAAGTAGATTACGACTATCAATACAATTTTGCTCGCATTGCCCGAGAAAATGCCGTGCCAAAATATGTCTTGGTCTCATCGAGCAACGCCAACGCCAACTCGTTTTTCTTTTATACCAAAATGAAAGGACAGTTGGAAAAAGCGGTCCAAAAATTGCATTACGAACAGTGTGTCATATTTCGCTCGCCGGTGCTTATTCGCCCCGAATCTGATCGGAGGTTAGAAAACCTTTCGGTAAAAGTTTTGCAATTCCTCAACCGATTAGGCTTATTGAAAAGTCAACAACCATTGCCCACCTTTCGTTTGGCACAAGCCATGCTTTTGGCTGCACAAAAAAACTTGCCTGGAAATCATTTTGTAGAAGCCACCGAAATCGAAGGTTTTTTATTAGAAAAAAATAAAACAAAAATCCAATAAAACTTTAGAAAAGTTAGACCTCAAAGCGGAATTCATCCTACAAAAATCCATAAAAAAATCGTAAAATCACACGGCGCATACTTTATATTAGAATCGAATAACTTACCTTTGCAGCATGTCTAATATAGTAGCAATTGTAGGAAGACCAAACGTTGGTAAATCTACGCTGTTCAATCGTTTGGTGCAAAAACGCCAAGCTATTGTAGATGATGTTTCGGGTGTAACGCGAGATCGTCATTACGGTAAAACCGATTGGAATGGTGTTGAATTTAGCGTAATCGATACTGGTGGGTATGTCGTAGGGTCTGATGATACCTTTGAAGAAGAAATTCGTAAACAAGTTGAATTAGCTGTAGACGAAGCAAATGTAATTTTGTTTGTGGTAGATAATCAAGTTGGATTGACGGATATGGATAAGGAGGTTGGCAATCTTTTGAGACGCACCAAAAAGCCTACATTTTTGGTTGTAAATAAGGTTGATACCAACAAAAATTTAGAAGATTCGTACGAGTTTTACAACCTCGGCTTCGAAAAATTGTACACCATTGCTGCCATGAGTGGTAGCGGAACAGGAGACCTGTTGGATGACGTGGTCAACAGTTTCGAAACGCGAGAGTATGTAGATCCGTTCGAAGGTTTACCAAGAATTGCCATCGTGGGTAGACCCAATGCTGGTAAATCTACGTTGATCAATGCCTTGTTGGGCGAAGAGCGAAACATTGTAACCGACATTGCAGGGACAACCCGCGATTCGATTGAAACCTTGTACAACAAATTCGGTCATGAATTTGTTTTGGTAGACACGGCTGGTTTGCGTAAAAAAGGAAAAGTTTCTGAAGACTTGGAATTTTATTCGGTGATGCGTGCCGTAAGAACCATCGAAGAATGTGATGTTTGTGTATTGGTGGTCGATGCCGTGCGAGGAATTGAGTCACAAGATTTGAATATTTTGTATCTCGCAGAACGCAACCGAAAAGGCGTGGTAATTCTGATCAACAAATGGGATTTGGTCGAAAAAGAAACCAACACCATGCGCGATTTCGAACAAATGGTAAAAAACAAAATCGCACCCTTTACCGATGTGCCAATTCTCTTTATATCTGCTTTAGAAAAACAACGTATTCACAAAGCGATCGAAACTTTTATGCGGGTAAATGAGAACCGTAATCGACGAATAAAAACAAGCAAACTGAACGAGATGATGTTGCCGTTGATCGAGATTACCCCTCCGCCAGCTTACAAAGGGAAATACATCAAAATAAAATACGTAACGCAATTGCCTACCAGAACGCCACAGTTTGCGTTCTTTGCAAATCTGCCGCAATACATTCGAGAGCCTTATAAGCGCTTTATCGAAAATCATTTGCGAAAAGAGTTTGACTTTTCTGGGGTGCCTATTGAGATTTATTTCAGAAAAAAATAAAACGAAGCCGTCTCACAACTGAGGCGGTTTTTTTATATAAATAATGGATTGATTATTAGGTGATTAATATAGAATTCACTATATTTAACTACTTAATTTTCAGCGAAATGAACTATAGAATTAAAGAATATAACCAATCCCAAAACTGGTTATTTCCACCTTCGATAGAAGAATTAATTCCGACTAATCATCCAGTAAGAATCGTAAACAACGTAGTTGAGAAGATAGACTTAAAACCTCTTTTAGAAACTTACAGTCGGGAAGGTCATCCTAGTTATCATCCTAAAATGATGCTCAAAGTGATGGTTTACGCTTATATGGACAATATTTATTCCAGTAGAAAGATCGAAAAAGCCCTCAATGAGAACATAAACTTTATGTGGCTTTCTGGTAGAGAAAGCATCGACCATAATACGATAGCCCGATTTCGAAGCAATAAGTTAAAAGCCGTATTCAAAGACATCTTCAAACAAGTGGTATTGCTTTTGGCAGAAGAAAAATTAGTGAGTCTCAAACGAGTTTATACAGACGGCACCAAAATAGAATCGGTAGCTGGAAGATACACCTTTGTCTGGGGAAATTCCATCAAGACCAATCGGGAGAAAATGATCAAACAATTAGAGGATATGTGGCAATACGCGCAGTGCGTTGCTGATGAAGAAGACCAAGATCCCGAGCCACCGGAGTTCAAAAAACTTGATCCTGAAAAAGTCCAACAAGCCGCAGATAAAATCAACCGAATCCTAAAAGAAAAGTCTGACGATCCAAAGAAAAAAGCCAAATCCCGTTACATCCAAAAGAATTTTGCGCCAAACTTAAAGAAATACCAAGAACAAGAAAAGTTACTACAAGAACGCAACTCCTACAGCAAAACCGATCCCGATGCGACCTTTATGCGCATGAAGGACGACCACATGCAGAACGGACAATTAAAACCCGGCTACAATGCACAAATCAGCACCGAAAACCAAATCATCGTCAACTATACCTTACATCAAGACACCAACGACATTCATACTTTAAAACCTCATTTAGAAAACCATAAAAAACTCTACAATGAGCTTCCCGAAGAACTCACCGCAGATGCAGGATACGGAAGTGAAGAAAATTACGAACTTTTGGAGGACAAAGCAATCAAAGCCTTTGTAAAGTTCAACACCTTTGACCAAGAACAAGGTAAATCAAAGAAAAGAAAAAATCCCAAACCCTTTGAACGAGACTCACTCTATTATAATGAAGCGCAAGATTTTTATGTATGCCCGATGGGACAACGTATGGAAAAGCGCGGTGAGCGAAAAGTCCAAACAAAGTCAGGATATAAGCAAACCTATAGTTGTTATAGCGCTAAAAACTGCAATGGATGTCCGCTCAGAAGCCAGTGCTTCAAGGGGAAAAACAACAGGACAGTAGAAAGGAACCATAAATTAGAATACCACAAACAAAAAGCAAGAGAACTTCTCACATCCGATATCGGAGAAATAAGAAGAAAACAAAGAACTGCTGATGTCGAACCTACATTTGCCCAACTCAAACACAACCGAAACTTCAAAAGATTTACCCTAAAAGGAATTGAAAAAGTGGAATTAGAGTTCGGATTGCATGCTTTAGCTCATAATCTGAAAAAGATGAGTGCGTAAACAAGAATAATAACTCATCTTTTTCTAAATTATTAAATTGAGTTGGTTTTTGACCTCAATTTTTTAATCATAAAAAAACCGTCCCGATTTTATAAACGAGACGGCTTCTATTGCATATTTTTTTTCATGGCTTCTTCTTGCGCTTTTTGTTCTTTGATTTTTTCGTCTCGCAGTTTCTGAGCTTCGGGCGAAAGCATGCTCACCAATTTATCTTTTGCATCGCTCAGTAAATCATTCATGATCGCTGGGTCTGAACAATAATATTTATAACTCGATTCGAATTGTTCGTAGCTTACTTCGTGTTTTTGTAAAACCGACCAAGCACTTTTTGCATATTCCTCTATCGATTGGTTGGCGACTTCGTTTTGTGTCAGACTTTGTTGCAGATACAAATCGGCCAACAATTCAACCATTTTACTTTTGCTTATAGCATTTTCTGGTTTTGGGAGATTGGCTTTCTCACAACTCCAACACAATATCAACCCGAGAAATAAATAGAAAGTCCTCATAGTTTTCCTAATATTTTGCTTATTCGCAATGCGATGACACCAAAAACCGCTTCGCCCATAATGTTGGCACTGATTTTAGATTCGCCCAAAACGCGATTGGTAAAGATGATGGGCACTTCTTGCAACTTGAATTTTTTTACCCAAGATTTATATTTCATTTCGATTTGAAAACCATATCCCCTGAAACGGATTTTGTCTAAATCGAGCGTCTCTAAGACCTGAGCCTTGTAGCCTACAAACCCAGCGGTGCTGTCGTGGATCGGTAAACCGGTGATGATTTTCACATATATCGAAGCAAAATAAGACATCAAAACGCGATTCATGGGCCAATTGACTACGTTTACTCCTGTAAGGTACCGCGAACCTATCGCCACACTTGCACCATGATCCAAAGCGGCCTTCAGTTTTGGCAAATCGTTTGGATTATGGGAGAAATCGGCATCCATCTCGAAAATATAGTCGTAATGGTGAGCTAGTCCCCATTTGAATCCGTGTACATACGCTCTACCCAAACCATCTTTTGTATTTCTAACGGATAGAAATAGTTGGTCTGAAAAGGCGTATTGTAATTGTTTTACGATTTCGGCCGTTTTGTCTGGAGAATTGTCGTCTACAACCAAGATATCGAAACGTTCATCGAGTGCTATCACAGCACGTACAATCGCTTCAATATTTTCTTTTTCGTTGTAGGTTGGTATAATCACCAAACTTTTAGACATTGGCTATAAAATTTGAAGAGTCAAAGATACGCATTACTTGACTTCTTTTTTTATTTTTGCAAAAGATTATGATATTACTAGAGCTTACCCCAATTGCCCGTTTTGCCCCTACGCCCGATTGGGTGCTGTATACACTCATGGGATGTATTGCGATGATCTGCGTGGGCAAACTGTTATTTGCATCAAAGTTCAAGGCGCTTACCAATCGCATAGAATACTTGAGCCTGCAAGACGAGAATGTTGTGTTCGGTTTTCTGGTCTATTTACTTACCTTAGTACTGTCAACTTTGATGGTGGTCCATTTTTTTGATGTCAACCTATTCCAAGTCAGTCGACCGTTTGCAAAATTTTGGTTGGTTTTTGGTCTAATTGCCGTGATCATGTTGGTAAAAACCGCAATGGAAATTGCGTATAACAAAGCCTTTTATGCAGAAGAAGAATTTAATAATTTCTTTGGGAACTCGAGTTATATCAATGCAAGAAATGTTTTAGCCTTACTTATCATCTGTTTTTTATTCTTTTACAGTCCGATCAACAAAGGTTACATCATCATTGCATCTGCTATTATATTAATTGCTAATCGCTTATGGGAGCTGTATAATCGATATTTTTCAACAGCGGGCAATTTTTACGAAAATTGGTATCATAATATTTTGTACCTTTGCACACTGGAAATTTTACCGATTATGGTTTTAATCAAATTATTACTGATGGGTAAAGTAATCTAAAATTCTATAATGAGAGTTAAATCTATATTAGTTTCACAACCAAAGCCTCAGAGCGAGTCTTCTCCTTACTATGAAATCGAGAAGAGCAACAAAATCAAAATCGATTTTAGGCCTTTTATTCAGGTGAAAGGGGTAGATGCCAAGGATGTAAGACAACAGAAAATCGACTTTTCGAGAATCACGGCAGTAATTTTCACAAGTCGTAATGCCATCGACCACTTCTTCAGATTAGCAGAAGAATTGCGTTATACTGTTCCCGACTCGATGAAATATTTCTGCGAATCGGAAGCCATTGCGTTTTATTTACAAAAATATATCGTCTACCGCAAACGGAAGATTTACATCGGAGAAAAAGTTTTCAAAGATTTGATTCCGTTATTCAAAAAACATAAAGAAGAACATTTTCTATTGCCATGTTCGGATGTGATGAAAGATGACATTCCGAATACCTTGAACACGCTGAAATTAGATTGGCAAAAAGCAATCCTTTTCCGTACAGTTTCGAGCGATTTGTCTGATTTGGAAGATGTGAAATACGACATATTGGTTTTCTTTACACCGTCTGGAATAAAATCGTTGTTCGAAAATTTTCCAAATTTCAAACAAGATAGCACGCGCATTGCTGCCTTTGGAAAATCGACGGTAGACATGGCAAAAGAATGCGGTCTGAGGATCGACATTGAAGTGCCAACCAAAGAAACACCATCGATGACCATGGCACTCGATAAATATGTGAAGCAAGTAAACAAAGGGAAATAAAATTTCCCTTTTTTTGTACTATACAGTTTCTTATCTTTACCTACTTATAAATTTATATTACCGCCATGAACAATCGTTGGATAATTGAAGCACAACCCGCCCAAGAAGATATTGAACGCCTGCAGGAGCAAATAAATGTTCCCGAGGCTTTGGCTGTGGTGTTGTTGCAACGAGGGATCCAAACGTTCGATCAGGCAAAAGCTTTTTTCAGACCGTCATTAGATGAGTTGCACGATCCTTTTCTGATGAAAGATATGGATCAGGCTGTCGAAAGAATCAATCGGGCTATAGCGAAAGAAGAAAAAATTCTAATTTACGGCGATTACGATGTAGACGGTACCACTGCTGTTACCTTAGTTTTTCAATTTCTTATTCAACACTATCAGAACATAAGTTTTTATATTCCAGACCGCTACGAAGAAGGTTACGGCATTTCTTTCCAAAGCATAGATTTTGCTCACGACAACGACATTTCGCTTATAATAGCGTTGGATTGTGGTATAAAAGCATTGGATAAAATAGAATATGCCCAGAAAAAAAATATCGATTACATCATTTGCGATCACCACCTTCCTGGTGCAGAAATACCCGAAGCAATTGCGGTTTTAGACCCAAAAAGAGAAGATTGTCAATACCCATACAAAGAGCTCTCTGGTTGTGGAGTCGGATTCAAATTGATGCAAGCCTTTGCAACGAGCAACAACATTCCGTTTGCAACCTTAGAGCCAATGCTCGATCTTTTGGCTGTGAGCATTGCCGCCGATATCGTGCCGATTACAGGTGAAAATAGAATTTTGTGTCATTTTGGACTGAACCGAATCAACACTTCGCCCAGACCAGGTTTCCAGAAAATGATTCCAGACAACATCAAAGGAAATCTCAACGTGTCGAATTTAGTTTTTAGCATCGCACCAAAAATCAATGCGGCTGGTAGAATTCAACACGCTTCCAATGCGGTTCGGCTCATGTTGAGCGAGGACGAACACGAGGCGGTAAAATACCTCAATCAAATCACCAAACTCAACAACGAACGTCGAGAATTGGATTCTGATATCACCGTTTCTGCACTCAACCAACTTTCTAAAATAGACCAACAACAACGCTACACTACAATTGTTTACCATTCTGAATGGCACAAAGGCGTAATCGGGATTGTAGCCTCTAGATTAGTTGATATTTATTACAAACCAACTTTGGTTTTTACCAAGGGCAATGATGGCGAATTGGTCGCTTCGGCAAGGTCTGTAAAAGGCTTTGACGTTTACCAAGCAATCAACCTCAACTCGCAATTTCTCGAGAAATTTGGAGGCCACATGGCAGCAGCTGGATTGACGTTGAAGGAGGAAAATTTCGACGCGTTTATCGAAAGTTTTGAAGAAACGGTAAAAAAAACGATCAAAGAATCACAACGAATTCCGACCATTGAAATCGATAAAGAAGTGAAACTGAAAGAAATCAATTCTTCTTTTTTGAAAATTCTTCGCCAAATGGGGCCTTTTGGACCAGAGAATATGAATCCGACTTTCCTTACTCGAAATGTTTTTGCTTCAGATATTCGATTGATGGGCAAAGATGGCGAACATTTACGATGCAAAATTCACCAAGAAAACGATCGGATGACATTTTCGGCAATCGGATTCAAACTCGGGAAACACTTCGAAAAAATAGATGCCGGCTGCAAATTCGACATGGTCTATACGCTAGAAGAAAATTTTTGGCAAGGCATGGCAACTTGGCAATTGAACATCAAAGATATACGATTTATTCCATAATTTTTTTCGGAGCCAAAGCGTGCAAATTGCAAACAGCAAATCGATGCAATACGAGGGTTTAAAAATATTAATAATTAAACCTTTTCGAATCCAATTTAGAACTTAATAAAACTATGCTTTCGCACCTTCGACAACCAATACCATCTCCCCTTTCAGGTTTCGGGATTCGGTAATTTTTATCAGCTCTTCCAAGGTTCCGCGTATGGTTTCTTCGAACTTTTTAGAAATTTCTCGTGAGAGGCTGGCGCGTCTATCCTTACCCAAAACGTCGGCAAGATCGCGAATGGTACGCGAAATTTTATGCGGTGATTCGTAGAAAACCATCGTATTTTTTTCAGACTGCAAACTTTCTAATTTAGTCTTTCGTCCTTTTTTTACAGGTAAAAATCCGACAAACGAAAATTCGTTATTAGGCAAACCCGAAACAACTAATGCCGGGACAAACGCCGTGGCTCCCGGCAGGCATTCGATCAAGATGTTGTGATCGACACAGGCTTTGGCTAGAAAGTAGCCTGGATCTGAGATTCCTGGGGTTCCAGCGTCTGTGATCAACGCGATTTGTTGACCATCTCGCAATTGTCTAACGATATCGTCGGTCGCCTGATGCTCATTGTGCATATGGTAAGAACGCATGGGAGTAGCAATCTCATAATGCTTCAACAAAATTCCGCTGGTTCGGGTGTCTTCGGCAAGTATGAGGTCTACTTCTTTCAGAACTTCTATTGCCCGAAAGGTGATGTCTTTCAGGTTACCGACAGGCGTTGGGACAAAGATTAGTTTACCGCTCATGTTGCAAATATATAAGAAAAAAGCCTGACAATTCAGGCTTTGTGAGGAGGGTTTTAGAAATAGAATTGATTTCTTATTTGAGTGATAAAATATCGATAAGATCTTCGACAAAATCATCGCTTACATTTTCCAAAGCATTTTCTAAGGTTTCTTTGGAAACATCCATTTTAGATTGCAACACCAAAACACTTTTGAAACCGCTGACACCCATTACCAGGCTTTTTACACGGTCTTTATCTTCGAGCATGGCAACGTTCAGTGTTTTACTTCCTTTTTTCAATTTCACTGGTAGTGAATAATGGTCGCCTCTCGTTCCTGCTTTCAGATCGTTCATGACGCGATTCATTTTACCGTCCGTAACATTCGTCATCACAAAAACTTTCGAAGACTTCAGATATTCTGTAAATTCGACATTGCCACCAAATTTCCCTATGGCTTTCAGGGCGAAATTGGGAATTGCCACCAAGGTTCCTTGCTTTTTGTATTTGTCGTAGAAGCCGTCCATACTATTCACGGTACTGCAGGCCGATAAAAGCAAACAGCTGATGATTGTAAAGGAGATTATTTTTTTCATTTTCGACGTTTTTCTTTCTCCTACGCAATTCTTATGCCCAAGCGTCAAGCATTTAGAAATTGTCGGATATTTAACAAAATCGACTCGTCGTCCAACCCTATTTGTTGCTCCAATTCTTCGATGGTTGCATGCAGAATAAAACTATCGGGATAACCGAATGTCAACACATTTCCTTGGTAATTCAACGCTGCCATTGCTTTACGTATAGCCTCTCCAAAACCGCCATTCATTATGCCGTCTTCATAAGTTAGGATATATTCGAACGATTTTAATTGCTCCAAAACGTCGAAATCTAAAGGCTTGATGAAAGCAAAATCGATTAAATGAATATGTTCTGATAATTGATTTTTTCGGATGATCTCCAAAATGCGTGACGAAAGTTTTCCTGTTGAACAAATTGCGAGTTGGGTTCCGAACGAAAGCGTTTCCGACTTGCCGATTGTCATCAATGCTGGGCTGTAGGCTTTATCCGATAAATCGATTGCGTTTTTCGGATAGCGAATAGCAAAAGGCCTCGAAGTGAATTGAGCCGTGTACAATAAATTTCTAAAGTCGGTTTCGTTTCTTGGCGAACTCACCACTAAATTCGGTATACTGTTCAGAAAACTGATGTCGAAATATCCGTGATGTGTCGCACCATCCGAACCAACAATCCCAGCTCGATCGATACAAAAAACAACTGCAAGATTTTGTAAGGCTACATCATGGATGACTTGATCATAAGCCCGTTGCAGAAAAGTGGAATAAATCGAAACATACGGGACAATGCCCTGCGTCACCAATCCAGCGGCAAACGTAACGGAATGTTGCTCGGCAATGCCCACATCGAACACGCGATCGGGGAATTTTTCTCTGACTTGGACGAGATTGCTACCAGTAAGCATGGCAGGCGTAATGGCGACCATCGCACGATTTTCTTGCATCAGTTCGATCATGCTCTCCCCAAAAACATCTTGATAGGTTTTCTGTTTATTTCCGCTGAGGAGCTCTCCAGTAAGCTTGTCAAACTTCCCTGGAGCATGCCATTTTACTTGATCGAGCTCAGCTTTTTCGTAACCTTTTCCTTTGATGGTTTTCAGGTGGATGATTTTAGGTCCATTTATTTTATCGGCAAGCTCAAAAGCTTTTAATAATTCGGTAAAAGAATGTCCGTCGAAAGTTCCAATAAAATGCAGGCCTAAATGTTCGAAAAAATTGGGTCGCTGTTGATCCAAATGAGCAAAATGTGTTTTCAGAGCGCCCATCGAAGGATCGATTCCGATCGAATTATCATTCAGTATAATGGTGACATCCAAATCGGTATCGCCCAGATGGTTGAGTGCTTCCATTGCCATACCAGAAGTGATCGAAGCGTCTCCGATTACCGCAATATGTTTGCGATTTTCGTTTTTCAGATTTGACGCTCGTGCCATTCCCAAAATTGCAGAAATAGA
Source organism: Vaginella massiliensis (assembly GCF_900089075.1). Lineage (GTDB taxonomy): Bacteria > Bacteroidota > Bacteroidia > Flavobacteriales > Weeksellaceae > Weeksella > Weeksella massiliensis_A. The sequence goes on along the minus strand of NZ_LT593746.1, from coordinate 601,412 downwards.
CGTCGACGAATGCCCAACACCAAAGGTGTCGTACTCGCTCTCCTTTCGCTCGGGAAAACCAGCGAGACCGCCTTGCTGACGAATGGTATCGAATGCATCTTTTCGCCCGGTAAGAATTTTGTGCGGATAAGCCTGATGTCCTACATCCCAAACCAACAAATCGGCTGGAGTTTGGTAATAATGATGCAACGCAATCGTCAATTCGACCACGCCGAGGTTTGCCCCGAGATGCCCGGGTTTTATCGAAAGCGTTTCCAAAATAAATTCACGAAGTTCGTGTGCCAACAATTCCATTTCTGGAATCGAAAGCTGACGTAAATCTTTTGGGTATTGAATGTTTTCTAACAAAATTCTTCTGCTATGTAAAAAGCAAAATTACATTATTTCGCATATTTATCGTACCTTTGAAGATTACAAAAAAACGAAAAATGTTCCAAATCGGAAAAACTCTCGTGTCAGAGGAATTATTGAGTGAAGAATTTGTTTGCAACCTTTCTAAATGCAAAGGAATTTGTTGTGTAGAAGGTGATGCAGGCGCGCCGTTGGATGACGACGAGTTGGATATTTTGGATGATATTTACGAAGACGTAAAACCATTCTTGCGCCAAGAAGGAATCGAATCGATTGAGCAACAAGGGAAATATACCATTGATGAGGATGGAGATTGGACAACTCCGCTCGTAAATGGTAAAGAGTGTGCGTACCTCATTTTTGATGACAAAGGCTACTCAAAATGCGGAATAGAAAAAGCATACGACGCGGGCGCAATTGATTATAAAAAACCCATTTCGTGTCATCTATATCCGGTGCGTGTTAAGAAATATTCAAATTTTACGGCAGTCAATTATCACGTTTGGAATATTTGTTCGGATGCATGTACCCTAGGAAAAGAATTGAAAATAAACGTAGCAACATTCACCAAAGACGCCTTAATTCGAAAGTTTGGAGAGGATTGGTACGATGAATTAATGTTAGTCGATCAAGAATTTAGAAAAACACTAAAAAAATAATTGAACATGTCAATTTCAAGAGCAAGAAGATCAACAGACGCCATCGAGCGAATTTATATTTCTATGCGCCACTTGTTTCATCGTGGCGTTTTTCGAATTTCAGGGAAACCTGGGAAGATTTTGAGAAATTTATTATACGAGATCAACCCAGAAATTTACGGTTCGATGAAGGATCCAGAAAAAGTAGAGTTGAATGGTCTGATGTATGTTTTGGATCGTTTGCCAGACGGCATTGTAGAAACGCCTTTTGTAAACTTTACAGCAGACGAAGGCTACGACCGCTCGATTTTCACACCGATTCTTCCCAAAAAAAGACGTCGATTTTGTTATCGAATCGATGAAGACCAAATGAACATCGAGATTACGCGTGGTCGTTCGGAGGTATACGATATTTTAACGCACCTAACTTTTCTCTACAACGAGGCCGACAAGATTGCCAACCGAGCGTTCAACAACACATCGCTGAACAAACATCGCATCTGGGAACAAATAGAAAATATTGCGATAAACAATATCGAACTCAATCGGAAAGATCGCGAAATCGCCCTGATGCACTTGGCAACAATATTGGGTAGAACCTTCGAAGAAACGCAAGAAGTTCATAAATACTTCAGCGAGCCAAATGATAAAGAAAAATTCTTCAAAATTATCTACTGGATGGGTAAAACGAGTCAGCAAGACGAAAATGGCGTCAAAAAACGAGAAATCAACTTCACCTCAACCCTACGCGAATCTATTGGCCATCATGTGATTGGCGAAGCGTGGGCAAACGATATAAAGAAAACGCTACTCAAAAACAATTTACAAGAGAAAAACCTGCACATCATCAGCGCCAACATGCATTCGGTCATGAATATTTTGTTTGCATTTGATGCTTTGAATCAAACCTATTCGCCTAAGACAGATTTGGATTTGTTCAAAGAAATCAGTGCAGAAAAAAACAAGATGATGCGCGAAGAATTGAATCGTTTTTCACAAGAAAATGGTTTGATTTCGATCAAAGATAAATCAGGAACCAATATCGATGTACAAATTATAGATTTGAGCAAAGTAAACATGGTCAACACTGCATTTTCTTACGTAAAAGACAAAGAAAACGACGTCTTGATTGTGATGGATTATGCATTTGGCGAACAAGCATTCGAAGCGATGGATGAATTGTTGAAACCCTACAAAAACAGCAAAACTCCATTCAAAATGAATGTAAAATCTATTTCTATCATGGGTAAAGCTGGGATTTTGGAAGGTGAAAAAGGCGATATTATGATTCCGACAGCCCATGTTTTCGAGGGTACCACAGACAATTATCCGTTCTACAACGAATTGTCGGCAGAGGATTTCAAAGGAAATCGTTTGGGCGTGTACGAAGGGACCATGATTTCGGTTTTGGGAACATCGTTGCAAAACAAAGATGTATTAGAATACTTCAAAAATTCGTCTTGGCGCGCAATTGGATTGGAAATGGAAGGAGCGCATTATCAAAAAGCGATTCAAGTAGCCTCGAAAATACGTCATCATATCGATACCGATGTCAAAGTTTTGTACGCTTACTACGCATCCGACAATCCGTTGGAAACAGGAAGCACCTTGGCTTCGGGCGGACTTGGATTGACTGGCGTGAAACCAACCTATCTCATTACCCAAAAAATATTAGAAAAGATCATAAAATAAATTTACCTTCGGGTAAAATACAAACATGACAAATTTTTCCATTTTAGGATTTGGACATATCGGGCGCGTGCATTACGAAGCCATCAAAGAAACCGAAGACGCCAATTTGATTGCCATTGTAGATTTGCACAAGCCAGATATAGATGAAGAAGAACAAGCAAAATGCTACGATACCTTGGAAGAGTTTCTTTTGCAAGACACTCAAACCGATGTGGTGGTGATTGCGACGCCAAATGGTTTGCACACCGAGCACGCAATTCGTTGCCTGAAGGCAGGAAAACACGTGCTCATCGAAAAACCGATGGCACTGAATGTAGACGATGCTTTGCAAATTTTACAAATATCAAACACCTACAATCGACGCGTATTTTCTTCGATGCAATTGCGTTTTTCGCCGGTGGTACAATTTGTAAAAAACCTGATCGACCAACACGCTTTGGGAAAAATCTATATGGTGAACATCCAATGCTATTGGAACCGAAATAAAAACTATTACAAACAACGCGAATGGCACGGCAGCGAAACCATGGACGGCGGTGTATTGTTTACCCAATTCTCTCATTTTGTAGACATTATGAATTATTGGTTCGATGAGGTGGTTTGCCAACAGTCGCAGCAATTCAATTTCAATCATCAAGATGTAACCGAGTTTGCCGATAGCGGAAAGCTTGATTTTGTTGCCGATGGCGCAATCGGAAGCATGACGTATACGACCTCGGTTTTCAACAAAAATTTCGAAAGTCACATTACACTCATTGCCGAAAAAGGGACGGTGAAAATTGGCGATCAATACCTGAACAAGTTGCTCTATGCAGATATGAAAAACGTGTGTTGCTCAGAAAAAATATCGACCGAGCAGAAGAATTTTCATCCGAATGCAATCAACGAGATTTGTGAAACACTGAGCGAAAATCGCCAATCGATATTGGACGGAGCGCACGCGGTGAATTTGGTAAAGTTTATAGCAGATGCCAACACACTGGCAAAGCAACAACTATATTTTTCGAATTGAGGCGATGAATTTCCATACACGAAAATGGGTAAAACCCGAAGATTTGAATCCGAACAAATCGCTATTCGGCGGTAAATTGCTGGCTTGGATAGACGAAGAGGCGGCGTTGTACTCGATCATCCAACTCGAAAATCCGCATGTGGTAACCAAATTTATGTCTGAAATCGATTTTCAGGCATCGGCAAAAGAAGGTGACATCATCGAAATTGGGTTAGAAGTAGTGAAGTTTGGTCGTACTTCTTTGGTGCTGAAATGCGAGGTACGAAACAAAATGACACACCAGACCATCATCACGGTAGAAAAAATAACGATGGTGAACCTCGATGCCGACGGCAAACCCAAACCGCATGGCAAAACGCAGGTAGAATACGTAAAAGATCGTTTGGCTAAAAAATAGACTTTTTCGCTCTATGCAACTTCAGAGGTCTATTGTTGGCAATTATGAAAAATTTTTCAAGGTAAATTCTCTGTCTTGATTCATGGCATTTACCAGCTCGTCCAACGAACCGAATTTTTTTTCTTCTCGAAGGTAGCTCAATATTTCGACTGTTAGCGTTTCGCCATACAAATCACCCGCAAAATTCAGCACGTGCACTTCTAGGCGAAGCTCTCTAGAATCGGTAACCGTTTCTCGATAGCCAATGCTCAACAGCCCAAGATATTGACGTTGGTTGTGAAAAACATTTACCGCATAAACGCCTATTTTCGGCACGATTTTGTGCGGTTCCAATCGAAGGTTAGCTGTCGGAAAACCAAGCGTTCGACCGAGTTTGTCGCCGTGCATTACCTCGCCAGACAGCGTAAAAGAATGCCCCAGGGCATGACGAGCATACGCGATATCGCCTGTTTTGATGGCATGCCGGATTTTAGTGGAACTGATTGGCGTTTCGTTTTCGCAAATTTCATCGATTCGAATCAAATTAAATCCAAATTCACGTGACAATTGGCTCAGCTGCTCAAAATTCCCTTCGCGATTCTTCCCAAAATGATGATCGTACCCAATCACCAAAGTATGGATATTGAGTTTCCCGATGAGATAGGTTAACACAAAATCGCGAGAACTCAGTTGCGAAAACGCCTTGGTGAAAGGATGACGTATAAAATTTTGCAATTGGTAACGCTCCAAAATTTCTTCTTTTTCGCGTTCGGTTGTAATCAATTGCAAATCGAAATCGGGCTGCAAAACCAGCCTCGGATGCGGTTGAAAAGAAAGCAAAACACTCTCGCCCTCAACTTCATCAGCAATCGCATTCAACTGCTGTATAATTTTTTGATGCCCTTTGTGCACACCATCGAACATGCCCAAAGTGAGCACAGGATTTTGGATGTTTTGGCATTCTTCTATAGAGGTAAAAACTTTCAATTTATTGTTTTTACAAATGTAAGTTGTTTAAACCTTTTTGGCAAAAGATTAAGGCTTTCGAAAAGTCGAATAGTTGAGTTGTTAAAATATAATGATAAAAATCTTAAAAAGCGTGCTGTAAAATCCATTGATAAACATTACCTTTGCACCCAAATATTTAAAACTAAATCATTCGAGATAATGGCAAATCAACAAAAAGGTAAAATTTCACAGGTAATTGGTCCTGTAATCGACGTTATTTTTGATAACGTAGAAAACCTTCCAAAAATTTACGATGCGTTAGAGGTTCCTCGTGAAGGGAAAGAAACGCTTATCTTAGAAGTTGAGCAACACATTGGTGAAGATACCGTGCGTTGTATCGCAATGGACAGTTCAGACGGCTTACAACGCGGGCAAGAGGTAATTGCAGTTGGTAAACCAATCATGGTGCCAATAGGCGAAGCGATCAATGGGCGTGTATTCAACGTGGTGGGTGATGCTATCGATGGTTTAGGAAATATCGATAAAGAAAACGGATTGCCAATTCACCGTCCGGCTCCAAAATTCGAAGACCTTTCGACTTCTACCGAAGTTTTGTTCACAGGGATCAAAGTAATCGACCTGATTGAACCTTACGCAAAAGGAGGTAAAATTGGTTTGTTCGGTGGTGCTGGTGTTGGTAAAACTGTATTGATTCAGGAGTTGATCAACAATATCGCGAAAGGACACGGAGGTTTATCGGTATTCGCAGGTGTGGGTGAAAGAACTCGTGAAGGTAACGATTTGATTCGTGAGATGATCGAATCTGGAATTATAAAATACGGTGACGACTTTGCAGATTCTATGGAAGAAGGCGGATGGGATTTGTCGAAAGTAGACAAAGAATTGATGAAAGAATCTAAAGCATCGTTTGTTTTCGGTCAGATGAACGAACCTCCAGGAGCTCGTGCTCGTGTTGCTTTGACAGGGCTTACATTGGCAGAATATTTCCGCGATGGTGACGGGCAAGGGCAAGGACGCGACGTGTTGTTCTTCGTAGACAATATCTTCCGTTTTACCCAAGCAGGTTCTGAGGTATCGGCTCTTCTAGGTCGTATGCCATCTGCTGTAGGTTACCAACCAACATTGGCAACAGAAATGGGGGCTATGCAAGAACGTATTACCTCTACAAAAAACGGATCGATTACATCGGTACAAGCAGTATATGTGCCTGCCGATGACTTAACAGATCCTGCGCCAGCTACAACGTTTGCGCACTTAGATGCAACTACGGTATTGTCTCGTAAAATTGCTTCGTTGGGGATTTATCCAGCGGTAGACCCGTTAGATTCTACCTCTCGTATCCTTACGCCAGAAATCGTTGGCGAGGAACACTACAAATGTGCTCAACGCGTAAAAGAAATCTTACAACGCTACAACGCATTACAAGATATTATTGCAATCTTGGGTATGGAAGAGTTATCAGAAGAAGACAAATTGGTGGTACACCGCGCACGTCGTATTCAACGTTTCTTATCTCAACCATTCCACGTGGCAGAGCAATTTACTGGTATCCCAGGGGTATTAGTTGATATCAAAGACACCATCAAAGGATTCAACATGATTTTAGATGGTGAGGTTGACCAATATCCAGAAGCAGCTTTCAATTTACGTGGTACAATTGAAGAAGCAATCGAGGCTGGTGAGAAAATGTTAGCTGAAGCTAAATAAGATTTGAATAAATCCTTTATATTTGGAGTACTTACGTTGCATAACTTAAGTACTCTTTTTTTAAAAATTAAAAACTATGCGTTTACAAATCGTAACTCCAGAATATGTAGTCTTTGATGCCGAAGTAGACTCGGTAACCTTACCAGGAAAGGATGGTGAATTTCAGATTCTGAACAACCACGCTCCTATTGTTGCCACTTTGGGCGAAGGAACGATCAAAATAAAAGTGCATTCTAAAACATTCCAAGACTTCGACAACAAGTCGGGAAAAGTGTATCATTCGCCTGCCGACGAACATGTTTTTTTGTTCGATATCAAAGGGGGTGTTTTGGAAATGAACAACAATGTAGTATCGGTATTAGCGAGCTAATTTACCGCTTAGCTGCAAACGAATAACACAAAATAATCGTGACAAAATCTAAGTTTTGTCACGATTTCTTTTTTATAAACCTTCTTTTAGAACGATTTAAAACCCAAACGCAAGCCAACGGTTGGTAATACATTCATTTGTTTGTTCTGGAAGTCGTAATTCACACCTCCACCCGTAAAGGCATTCAAGACAAATTTTGTCCCAAAATTTCGCTGTATTCCCCAATGCAAGTTGACAGATAAGACTTGATTGGCATCTGGATTGGAATTCCCAAAACTGAATTTGGTTTGCAATCCTAGATAATTGCCCGAGTTGAGCGCAGTGCTTTTGCCTTGTTCAGTTCGCTTATCCAAATTGTACCTATAACGCAACTCTGTACGAATATAGGGCGCTATCGAACTGAAACTGAGATCTGTTTCGAATCCATTATCGTGTACACCATATCCCAAACCAACGCCTGCAGCAGTCTCTAAAATAAATTTTCTCGACAAGGGTAATTCGTAGCTCACTCCTGCGCCAAAGGTATTGATTTCAACTTTGCCAATAGCTACTGGCGCTTCTTGTTGCGCTTGAACGTTTGCAAAAGACAAACCGCTAAAATTGTAAAGGTTTTTCTCATATAAATTATATTTTACAAGCTAAATTTAGACGAATAACTCATTATCTTTCAGAATTTAATAGGGTTTTATTACAACACCTCTTCTATGTCCATCTCGATTCCCAGCCCACACCATATTCAATGCTTTGTTACTCAATTTTATGGTTGACGTCGTTTGATTCTGCCACATGCAAATGCTGATTGAAAACTTCGTAACTGGTCGATTGATAGACCTGATGCACTATACTGTCGTGCCTGGATTTTGCTGTTAAAATAGCGTTGAGTTGAAAGACAAAATTCTTATGGTTCAAACCTTGAAAATTGTCGATTCCATTAAAAACTTGATTCAGTTTGGTGTTTTGATTTCCTTTGCTGAGGCTGTTAAAAGTTTGCAATTTTTTCCTTTCGTCAAGGTTGCTGTCCAATTCGCCTACCATGGTGAGATTGTTGACCTCTGTTTTTGCTGTGTTTTCTTGTTCGAATAGCACAGGCTCTTCTTCTTGGTAATATTCTGATGTATGGGTATTTCGCACCCGTTTCTTGTCTAACAATTGATGCGCGTTCAATTTCAGTGTGGTTCGCTTGCTCAACTTTAGCAAGTCGTTTAGGTTGAAAAATTGCAGATTATTGAAATTGGTTCGCTCGAAATCTAATGAAGACTGATAAGATGTTTCTAAAAAGGCAATCGATTAAATTGGCATATAAGCAATCTTATTCAGCCCATATTTTGTAATACCACCACGATAATCCTCTCTGGCTTCGTCGCGACCAATATTGTTGGCAAAAACAAAGGCATTGATGCTATTGTTCTCAGACAATTTCATCAGATAATTATTGCTTTTGTAACGATCTGGATAAGCATATGCCACCTCTAATTCACCAAAAACATTGCTGGCAAAATTTTTTTTCAACTTTAGATTTATCGCGTGTTTCTTGTCACCATTGAGTCCTGGTAGCAAATGATTTTCTTCGTCGTTGAGGTGGAGTTCTACGTCTTCTATCACGGTCGCATCCAGCCCTCGAGTAGATATTTATAATTTTTTCGTAACATGTCTCCACCGTTGACCATTAGGCGTTCTATGAGTTTGTTCAATACTTTAATTTTTCCTTCGGAGTCTACGTCAACTCCAGGAATTTTTTTCAATAAAGCTTCTACATTTTGTTCGTTTCCTGTGCGAAAAAAATCGGCATTGAAAACGATGGTGTCTTTGCGAACTTGTACATTGTTTTTCAGCAATACTTCTTCTAAAACAATTTCATCGTCGAAGTCAAAAGTTTCTAAAATAACCTCGATTTCGTCTAATTGATGAATTGTTATCGTTTTGGATTTGTAATCCAAACGGCTGAACTGTATGATATCTTCTTCTTGTACGTTGTGCAATTCGAATTTGCCATCTTTTGTAGTAGAAGTTGTAGCCAATATTTTATCTTTTCGTTTGTGATAAACGTTTACATTTTCTATGGGATTATGATCTTCTCCCACCACATTTCCATACAAAACCGATTGCGCATACGTCTGGAGTGAAAAAAATATTGTCGTCAAAAACAGACTGAATAGTATGCGTTTTATTCCCATTCAAATTTCAATTCTAAATCACTTCTTTGGTAAGCTGGAAAAGTTCCCTCTGGGTTAACTTGTCTCAATTTGGCTTTAATACGCGCTGGATCTACAAACTTGTGTTGAGGATATTCTTTTATCGACAGTTTTTTATATTTAGTCTTCGCTATTGGATTTTCCAACTCTTCATCAACTTTCTTGAAACTCTTCAAATGCCAAGCGTATTTGTTTTTATCCTCTGTAACTTCTACTATTGCACCCGGTAAGCCGTTTAGTTTCCAAGGCCCATAAGTAATCGGGATATCCAAGGTGTACCAAGCGGTATAGTTTCTACCACGAAAGCTGGTCGTCGCTTTTTTCACCACAAAATCATTTATCACTCGTTCTTCATCGCTCAATTGCCAGCTTAGTTGAGGAATTTCTTCCTCGAATATCATCATTTCAATATCAATCTGATCTTGTAGATACATTTTATTTGACTTCATATCCTGATACACAAGAAAATCATCAATCTTTGGGGTGGTTAAGACAATTTTATTATCATCTATTAATCCTCCTTTTTGGTTGGTACCTTTTAGATAAACCGTATAAAGCGCGACTTTGTTTTGATCATCATATTTTAGGGTAGTGGTGTAATAGTTCGTTTTAGTAAACACTGGAATGTGGTTCGAAAATTCGTACGTCAGTTGATAATTTTGGGCATTAACAAGCGTACCTATCATTAAAAAAAATAAAAATTTTTCATAAGCAATTGTTTTAATGGGCTTTATGGTTTGCATAAAACCCTGTTTTTTTTTAATCTGTCAGTACTTCTTTTGCACCTTGTGCGGCTAATAATGCACAATGACGTTCAGAACTAGCCCAAACAACAGTCACGTCAATTAAGTCTCCATTTTCATTGTATATAAAAATCCAACACCTTCCTTCTGGTGCAGTATCGTATTGATAGCCTACATTTGCTTTATTCCCTGCTAAAGCAAAAGTTCCAAAAAGTGCAAATGCACTTAAAAATAAGATTTTTTTCTTATTATTTGCTATTTTATTTTTGATACCGACTCTTTTAAGGATTTTCCGTTTACTCCTAAGTTAGCTAACTGTATTTTTATCCTTTAATTTGTTTTGTCGAGCCGATGCCAACAAGTATTAACGTAAGTAAGTTTTTCTTCATCAATATTAATTTTTGTTAATTTAAAAACTAAAATTATATAAAATTTTCATATCGGTAAAATTTTAACAGAATATATGTTTACCTAATAAAACTTAAACAGATATAAAAAGAATATTTTATTATTCACAGCCATTTTTTAATGACTTGATTCGATTTAGCGAGAACAAGAAAAACATTTAAGAAGTTTGACAATAGAAGCCTTAGCCAAACGAGCAGGGTTCAAGACAAGACAAAGTTTTTCATTAGCATTTCGAGAAGAAACCAGTTTTCGACCAACCGATTTCCTCCGAAATATGCCTTAATTATCTCGTTTGAGCATCGATCACTGCAATGGTGACCATGTTTACAATTTCGCGCACGCTACTGTCTAGCTGCAAGAGATGTATAGGTTTTTTCATTCCCAACAAAATTGGCCCAACAGCCTCGATATTTCCTAACTCTTGCAACAACTTATACGACATATTTGCCGATTCTAAATTCGGAAAAACCAAGGTATTGACCGTATGCTCTTTGAGTTTACAAAACGGGAAATTTGCCTGCATTTTTTCTTTATTCACCGCAAAATTCGCCTGAATATCGCCATCGATAATCACTTCGGGATGTTGCTCGTGTAAAATACGCACCGCCTCTTGCACTTTGGTCGGAGTTTCGCCACCATTCGATCCAAAATTAGAATACGACAACATCGCAATTCTTGGCGTGATGTTCAATTTTCTGATCGACTCGTTGAGTTGTAAGGCAATATCGACCAACTCTTGTGCGTTCGGATTCACATTTACCGTTGTATCGCCCATAAAAATAGCCCCACGATCGGTCAACATCATATACATACTCGACACTTTTGCGTGGTCTCTTGCACCAATTATTTCTAACGCTGGGCGTATTGAAGCCGAATAATTTCTCGTCATACCCGAAATCAGCGTATCTGCTTCGCCAAACTCTACCATGCAGGCTGCAAAATAATTTCGATCTTTCAACAGTTTTCGGGCGTCGTGCAAGGTAACGCCTTTGCGTTGGCGCTTCTCGTATAAGAATTGTGCATATTTTTGGTACTGCTCACTTTCTTGCTCCAAATACGGATCGATGATTTCGACATCGTCCAGTTCGAGTAAATAATCGTTGATGATTTTCTTTACTTTTTCTATTCGCCCCAAAATAATGGGTTCGGCAATGCCTTCTTCTTTTACAATTTGGGCAGCACGCAAAATTTCGTATCGATCTCCATCAACAAACACCACTTTTTTCGGGTTAGATTTTGCTGTGGCAGTCAGATTGCGCAAAATCGGATTGTCTTTACCCAATCGTTTGACGAGTTGCGTTTTGTAAGCAGCCCAATCTTCGATATTCGATTTGGCAACGCCTGTTTCCATAGCAGCTTTTGCAACAGCAGAAGATACCTCTGTAAGCAATCGTGGGTCATTTGGTTTTGGTATGATGTATTCTTTACCAAATTTCAATAAATTGTTGTTGTAGGCTCTGCTCACTTCTTCGGGTACCGATTGTTTTGCCAATTCTGCAATAGCGTATACCGCAGCAATTTTCATTTCTTCGTTGATGGTGGTAGCTCGCACATCCAATGCTCCTCTGAAAATATACGGAAAGCCCAATACATTGTTCACCTGATTGGGATAGTCTGAACGCCCAGTTGCCATGACCACATCTTGGCGAGTTGCCGTCGCCAAATCGTACGAAATTTCGGGATTCGGATTTGCCATGGCAAAAACAATTGGTTTGTCGGCCATCGTCAACAGCATTTCGGGTGAAAGCACATCGGCAGCTGATAACCCAATAAAAACGTCGGCATCTTTTATGGCATCTTCCAAGGTGTAGAGGTCTCTAGAAGTCGCATAAGTTGCCTTGCTTTCGGGTAGGTTTGAATTATCTTTTCTGATGACGCCTTTGCTATCCAACATCACAATATTTTCTCGTTTTACGCCCAACGATTCGTACATCGCCGTGCACGAAATTGCGGCTGCTCCTGCTCCATTCACCACAACCATTACCTCATCGAGACGTTTTCCTTGCAATTCGCAAGCATTGATCAAAGCCGCGCCCGAGATAATCGCGGTACCATGTTGATCGTCGTGCATGACAGGGATGTCCAACTCTTCTTTCAATCTTCTTTCGATTTCGAAACATTCAGGAGCTTTTATATCTTCCAAATTCACCCCGCCAAATGTGGGTTGCATTACTTTTACAATTTGGATAAATTCTTCTACGTTTTTGGTGTCCAATTCAATATCAAACACATCGATATCGGCAAATATTTTGAACAGCAAACCTTTACCTTCCATCACGGGTTTCGAGGCTTGTGCTCCAATATCACCCAATCCCAAAACGGCTGTTCCGTTGCTGATTACTGCCACCAAATTACCTTTGGCAGTGTATTGGTACGCATTTTCAGGATTTTTTTCGATTTCCAAACACGGCTCTGCCACGCCTGGCGAATAGGCCAAAGACAAATCTCTTTGGGTATTGGTTGGTTTGGTTGGCACTACTGCAATTTTACCTGGTTTACCCATTGAGTGGTAATGGAGTGCGTCTTGCTTACGATTGTTGTTCTTCATCACACGTTACTTTTTTACCAAATTTATAATTTTTGGGCTAATATTTTTATCTTTTCATAAATCTATTCTCCACGATTTATTAACGTTCGATTTGTTGTATTTTTGACTAAAATCTTTTGCATGGCAAAAATCAAAACAACATACCTCTGCCAGCATTGCGGCACACAATACGCTCAATGGATGGGACAATGTAAAAATTGTGGCGAATGGAACACCATTGTCGAAGAGGTAATCGACAAGGGCGAATCCAACAAACTGTGGAAAAATCCAACGATCAAAACTCCTACCAAAGCACTCAACATACGCGAGGTGAGTCCGTTAGGCGAAACCCGAATCAGTACCAAAAACATGGAACTCGATCGCGTTTTGGGCGGTGGCGTTGTGCCAGGCTCGGTGATTTTGGTCGGTGGTGAACCCGGCGTCGGAAAATCTACGCTAATGTTGCAAGTCGCATTGAAACTTGATACCATCAAAATTTTATACGTGTCGGGAGAAGAAAGTGTGAATCAGGTAAAACTGCGTGCAGAACGCATCGGGATAGAATCGAACCAATGTTATGTTCTACCCGAAACCAATACTCAGAAAATATTTGCCCACGCAAAAGAGATTCAGCCACAGATGATTATTGTAGATTCTGTGCAAACGCTTCAAACTTCGCTTATCGATTCGTCTGCGGGCACTATTTCACAAATCAGAGAAACCACTTCAGAGCTGATACAATATGCCAAAGAAACCAATACGCCTGTGATTCTCATCGGTCATATTACCAAAGAAGGAGTGATTGCTGGACCCAAAATTTTGGAACACATGGTAGACGTGGTTTTGCAGTTCGAGGGAGATCGCAATCACATCTACCGCATTTTGAGGGCCAATAAAAATCGATTTGGTTCTACTGCCGAAATCGGAATTTACGAAATGCAAGGCAGTGGATTACGCGAAGTGGTGAATCCGTCGGAGGTTTTAATAACAAAAAAAGACGAAGCCTTGAGCGGAAACGCCGTTGCGGCAACCTTGGAGGGTGTGCGTCCCATGTTGATCGAAATTCAGGCTTTGGTAAGCACCGCGGTGTACGGAACGCCACAACGCTCGGCAACAGGTTTTGACCTGAAACGCTTGAATATGCTGTTGGCTGTTTTGGAAAAACGTGCCGGATTTCGTTTAAATCAAAAAGATGTTTTTCTCAACATCACCGGCGGCATACGAGTAGATGATCCGGCGATAGATTTGGCGATCATTGCCGCTATTTTATCTTCTAATGAAGATATTACGGTGCCCGATAATTGTTGTTTTGCGGGCGAAGTGGGTTTGAGCGGAGAAATACGGGCTGTAAACCGAATAGAACAACGCGTGTCCGAGGCAGAAAAACTAGGTTTTGATGCAATTTTTGTGTCTAAATACAACAAATTGAGGGATTCTGATCATCAAATACGTATTATCCGGGTGTCGAAAGTGGAAGAGATTTATCAAAAATTGTTTCAGTAATCAGAGGGGAAATGCTAAATAATTAAGCTATTTTTAATAACACAAAAAACGTGCTTTATGGATCATCAAACACCTTTTCAACCACAAAACCAATTCGGAAATTCTTCTTTCGACTGGGAAAATCAATCTGCAAAACCGAAGAACAATTTATTGCTTGCGATTGTTGGCACGGTTGTCGGATTGTGTTCACCTTTTTGTTTTCCTGGTTTTATAGCTGGCGTTGTTGCGATTGTGATGGCAACCCAAGTCAATACTAAATACGATGCAGGCGACTATTTGGGTGCTGAAAAAGCTGCCAAAAACGCCAAAATACTTTCTTATGTCGCTTTGGGCTTAGGTATTTTAGGTTTGATTTTTTCAATCTATGCCATCGCTACAAGTGATGTAAATGTGTTTTCTGAAAGATATTTAGAGTATTTGCAACAACAAGGATACGATGTTGAATGATGAGCCCCAAGCTGATGAAACGGATTCTGGTTTATGCGTTGGCAGCGTGTTTGCCCATTGCTTTTTTCATTTTCTTTCATGATTTTTACCACGATCATAGTCCGTTTGCTTTGCCATGTCTCTTTCATCAACTGACCGGACTGTGGTGTCCGGGCTGTGGCGGACAACGAGCTTTGCATTTTTTGTTGCATGGGCAATTTCTTACGGCATTACGACACAATGTTTTGGTTCCGTTTGTCGTTGCAGGCGGACTCTATCTTTATTACATGATCATAGAATCGTGGATTCTCGGAAATCAAAGACTATTGAATTCGTTTCATATTTCGCCCCGATATGCGGGCTATTTTATCATTTTTTTAGCGCTTTATGCCATGTTGCGCAACATTCCGGCTAGTCCGTTTGTATACCTCGCCCCTCCCGTGGGTTAGGAATGTTGCGGCGAATAGGCTCTTTAGTTTCTTCTTCTTTCGATTCGCCCAAAATCCAAGTTTCATCGGCATCCCACATTTTGCGAATATTGATGAGGCTGGGGTATATATAAGCCGACTCTGGCTGAATTCCCTTTAGTACATCGCCACTATCCCACTTGCCGTTTTCGTTTTCATCAACCAAAAGTCTGAAATAATATTCGGTTGCTTCTAGATTTTTGAACTCAAAAACCGACTGATTGCCATAGAACTCTTCTACAAGCTGATCTTTATCTCTTTTGAGGAATTGCAATATAAACGGCTTTGTTGGCAAATTGGCAATCGTGAGTTTCAGGTTGCCAAAATCCATCGATTTGCCTGTCGCAAACTTGTACACGATGGTGTCATGCGGTAAGCTGAAAATGTTCTGAATGGCTTTTGGATATAAATTAATCTCGAAATGTTGATCGTAATCTTTTTCGAAATCAATGAACAATTCGTTGCGGTTTTTCGGATTTTTTCTCACCTCGAATGGTATTTGAATCGAATCTCGAAACAATTCGATATCTGCTTTGTTCCAAGAAACAATCGGTGCATTCCCTATCAATTTCACAGGCTGATTTGGTGCCACTGTAGTGCCTACATTGGTGGTAACTTTGAAGACGAATTCTTCTTTTGGCTCGCTGTACAAGGCGGTCAACTCATTTTTATGACCCTGATTATCCAACTCAAATTTCAGACGTTGGTTTCGGTTCGACAGGGTGTCTATTTTTGGATTGAACCAAAAGACAATCGAGTCTTGATTGGGAAATTGCTCGATGAGCGCTGTGCGATAATTCTTTGCAATTGGAGTGATTTTGATCGAATCTTGCAAACCTTCTGTTTTGATCAAAAGCTGTCCGTAACCCTTCTGCTCTGCCCTTACTGCTCGATAATTCGGTTTTTGTGAGAAAAGTGTCAAATTGATCTTTTCATGCTTATTCAGATTCACTTTTTGGGTATGAAAGGCAATTTTTTCCTTTCCGAAATCAAACTGATTGTTTTCTACATCATCCGCAAAAGCCATCAATCGATAATCTCCCTCTGCCAAATATTTCAGGGTATAATTTCCGTCTGCATCTGCTCGCGTGATGTAATAAGGTTTTTTCTGTATGATGAGGCTATCGTTGTAATGCTCATCCCACTTATACAATCCGACCAAAATTTTCTCTGGCTGTTTTCTTTGGTAAGAATCTTTTACTCTACCACTCAATTGCAACGAATCGATGTAATTTCCTGTCGAGAAAACATACGAAAAGTTGGATAGAATATTGCCCTCGTTATTGTCTCGCACCGCATCGCCAAAGTTGAAATTATAGGTGGTATTGGGCTTCAAAGGTTCTTGCAGTTTGATGGTGATTTTCTTGTTTGCCGTACCTTGAGGAGATACAATAGGATTGCGTTCGAATGGAGGTGAAATTACGCTGTTTTTGCTATAATCTCGTAGCACAATATATTCGTCAAAATCAAGGGTAATCTCTTTGATATTAGGGTCTACATTGGTCGAAAGCGTGTCGGGGAACGAGCCCAAAAATACCGGCGGATCAACATCTCGCGTTCCACCGCTTGGCGTTCCGATTCTTGCACAACCTACGAATAGGATACAGAAAACGTAGAAGAAAAACGAAGCATTCAATTTCATGGGTGCAAGTTAGGAATTTTCGGATTAAATGGTATATGCCAAGGTGATGATGCTTATTTTAATTTTTGGATAAGTTTGAAAAAGATTGACACAATGAGCCAAGGTAGATCCTGTCGTGAGCACGTCGTCGACCAAAATATAATGCCCGTCTGGTGGAATTTGTTTTAGCAGAAAGGTATTTTCTAACGACTGAAAACGAGCTTCACGATGTTTTTTGGTTTGAGTTTTCAGATGTTTTTGTCGGACGATCACCTCATCCAAAACTGGAATTTGCAAGACCTCTGCCAACTCGTTGGCAAATGGCAAAACCTGATTATATCCTCTTTCTTTCAGGCGTTTGTGATGTATCGGCATGGGAATTATCCCATCGAATCGCTGATCATTTAAGTCGAGTTTTGGTACAAAAAATTTTCCTAATGCTGCTTGGTTTTTATATTTAATTGCATGTAAAATCTGCTGTGAAATATTCTCTTTTCTGAAATAAAAAACAGCGGTAGCCGACTCCAACTCGCATAGCGATCGTAACTTATGGTAAGCCAGATTGTCGTTGTTCAACGGAAAATAGGTATAGCTCAATTTTTGTAAACAACTTAAACAAAGATAATCTTGTTTGGGCAAAACTTCGTCGCACCCAATGCAGCGATGTGGGAAAAATAAATCGATCAAAGAATTTAGGATTATCTTGAATTCCATGTAACTTTGCCAAAAATTTACCAATTATTTAAAGTTAATGAAAATCATTCGTTTAACCAAAGCATTCACATTCGAAACAGCTCACGCCTTGTATGGCTATGATGGAAAGTGTAAAAACATTCATGGTCACTCGTACAAATTGTATGTAACGGTAAAAGGAACGCCATCGCAAAACACCGATGATGTAAAGTTGGGAATGGTGATGGATTTTGGCGATTTGAAAAAGATCGTGAACAAAGCCGTTGTCGAGGTGTTTGACCATGCTATCTTGTTGAACGAAAATTCACCACATAAAGTACTTGGTGAAAAACTCTTGTCGCAAGGGCATCACGTGGTATTCACGCCTTATCAACCATCGTGCGAAAACATGATTTTGTGGATTGTAGATACGTTGAAACCGCTTTTACCTTCAGATATCGAACTTGTTTCTCTAAAGCTACACGAAACCGAAAATTCCTACTGCGAATGGCTGGCATCGGACAACCCATAATTCTCGAACTTGTGGCGGGCAAAAAAGCCTATTTTGCATCGGATCATCATTTTGGTGCGCCCAACGAGCAAGCCAGTCTCGAGCGAGAAAAGTTGTTTGTTCGATGGCTCAATGAGATTCAGCACGATTGTGGTGCCTTGTTTTTGGTGGGCGACTTGTTCGATTTTTGGTTCGAATATCGCTATGTTGTTCCCAAAGGATTTGTTCGTGTTTTGGGAAAATTAGCCGAATTGAGCGATGCTGGAATTCCGATTTATTTCTTTTTCGGGAATCACGATCTTTGGATGAAAGATTATTTGGTGAATGAAATTGGGCTTTTGCAATTCGAAGACAAACAGACTTTCATCATCAATGGTAAAAAATTCTTCATCACGCATGGCGATGGCAAAGGTCCAGGTGACAAAGGCTACAAGCGTATGAAGCGGGTTTTTACCAACAAGATCAATCAATTTCTATTTTATTTACTTCATCCCGATTTGGCGATGTGGTTGGGCATCACCATTTCGCGTAAAAACAAGTTGATTTCGGGTGAAGAAGATGTCTATTATTTGGGTGCCGACAACGAGTGGCTCATCCAATATAGCAAACGGCAATTGGCAGCACAGCATTATGATTATCTCGTGTATGGTCATCGTCATTTGCCCATGGTGATCGATCTAGACGAGGCAAAACACATCAATCTTGGCGATTGGATCGATTATTTTACCTATGGCGAATTCGACGGCGAGAAATTTACTTTATATCGTTACCTCACCAAAGAGGCTGTAGATTTTAGGCATCTTGTTGAGAAAGGTGTATAAAATCATCAGCACCAAAAAACCAATCAGAATTGCATTTTTAAAAATATTGAAATTCGATTTGAGGTGTTTTACATATTTGCCGAGCATGATACTCATGGGTAAAGCCAAAAATGCAAGATAATAAGTGTATTGAGCATTGAACAAAAAGAAGAGTACAAGCCAAAACATCAAGAAACCAATCATCAAAATGTACATTCGTTTACGGTTTGCCGACTGTTTGTTCTGATTCATGATATGATCGATAATCGCCAAAATAAGCACAACGAGAATAGGCATAAGCAATACGAAATAGTTGTTCCATTGGGCAAAATCGAGCATGAATCTTTCGGTATAATAATCGAACATAAACGTATAATCGAGCAAATAGAGGATTTGCACAATTGCCAATATTGGTATCGCAAAACCAACGAAATACATCCAATAAATAGAACTGTTGATGCTTCTAAGGCTGAGGAAATAAACCAATAAAATAGGGTATAAATAAGCGATAGGTGGTAAGAAAAAAGAAGCAGTCACCAAGAACAGCCCAATTTCGAAAGCAGAGCGCACATCGTTCTTGTCGTCTTCGTATTGCAACACTTTTATCATGACCCAATTCATCAACAGCAAAGCAAAGGCAAAACGGTAGTCGATGAAGAATTGAGTAAACGGAATCATCCAAATGCTATAAAACCAGATTGCATAGTTGTTTTCTTTAAGAGATTGATCTTCATTAAAATATGAAACAATCAAATACCAATTAAAGGCAAAAAGTGCAATGGCAATGCTGTATCGTTGCAGATAAGAATCGGTGTTGACGAGCAAGATTCCCAAACCGCTAGTAAAGACAATGATAATTATCTGTATAAAAAAAAGCTTTTTAGATAGTAGTTTATCCAACATTTTTATAAATTTGTTGCAAATTAAGGATTAAACGAATAATCATGGGATTAATTACAGATATAATTTTTGCGATTGGTGATTTTTTCACTTGGACTTACGGGCTATTAGAATTGATCGGAACTCCATTGGATTGGATCTTGTTTGTAGTTGGCTGCGTCATGCTTGTTTGGTGGTGTTTGCAGTTGATAAAATTTGGTAACGACAACGAAAAGAAATACAACGGTTGGTAAAAGACCTTTTGTCAATTTATATGAAATAAAACCTTGGAATTGTTCAAGGTTTTTTTTATAACTATAATTATTTATAATTTAATCCAAAAAATTAAACACACCCATGCAAAACTCTACCGATAAGAAAGAAATAGACTTTATAGACGTTTCGCGCTCTATAAACAATAGCTTTCAAAGAATTTCTGCCTTTTTTTATTCGATTGTCTTATTCATCAAACGCAAGTTTTTTGTACTATTAACATTGCTTATTGCTGGTGGAGTAATTGGCTATTTTATAGACCAATACAATAAAAAATATGAAAGCAACATCATCATGATGCCCAACTTTCAGACGGTAGATTATTTTTACGAAAAAGTAAATCAGCTCAATTCTAAAATCGAGCTAGGCGACCTACCCTTCTTACAATCGGTGGGGTTGAACCCAGAAGATAAAATAATAGAAGTAAAAGTAGAACCGATTGTGGATATTTATCGTTTTCTGAATGAGGAAGAAGTGTATTACAACACCTTCAAAACCCTATCAGAAAATGCCGATGCACGAAAGGTGATTGAAGATTATGCTACGAGTAAAAATTATAAGAATCACCTGCTTACCATTCGATCGAAGAAAATGTTGAACCAAGATGTGATTCAGAAAGTTGTGCAATACATCAACGCGAGTGATTATTACCAAATTTTACGCGTTGAAATTGAGCGTAATATGAAGAATCAAATCGCGATCAACGATTCTACTATTCGACAGATTGATAATATTCTGAATAGTGTGCCTTTGGGAACAGGAACTGGTGCTACAATTTACTCTTCCGAAAAGTCTTCGTTGAACGATTTGATTACGCAAAAAATAGAATTAAGTCAACGGAACCACGAACTGAAAGTTCATTTACACAACCTCGATTACATTGTAACCCCAATGTCTAGCTCGTTGAACTTGGAAGGGAAAACCAGTATTTTGGGTAAATTTAAATTCGTTTTACCCATCTTTTTTGTGGTTTTATTTATCCTGTTTTCGGCTTTCAGAAAAATCCGTTAAACACGAAATCTTCATGAAGATTTCAAAAAAAATATCCAATTTTTTAATTTATGGACTCGGTCAATCTATCAATTTGCTGAGTCCATTAATTGTTTTACCCTACCTGATTCGTGTTTGCAAAGAAGAAGGCGTGGGTAAAATTGGAATTGCATTTTCTATTTGCCTTATTTTGAACTGTCTAGTAGACTACAGCTCTTATCTGCAAGGCACAAAAGCAATTGCAATTTATCGTAAAAATACCCAAAAGCTTTCTAAAATCATCAGCAGTATTTATGCCTACAAATTCATTTTGTTGTTGGTGATTCTTCTAACTTTTTGTCTTGTGATTATTGGTTTGCCGGTGATAAAGGAAAAGAAACTTTATTTGTTGAGCCTTGCTATTGTCGTTTCACAATTTCTGAATCCGAATTGGATTTTACAAGGTTTGGAAAACTTCAAACTAATTTCTGTGCTCAACGTCTTGAGCAAAACCCTATACATCGGCTTGGTCTATGTTTTTGTCCAGACCTATGAAGATTATGTTTGGGCAAACTTTTTTTTGGGAACCAGCGGTGTATTGGTTTACTTTATCGCATTATTGTATTTTAGAAAATCGTTTCATATCACCATCAACAAGC
The DNA here is from genome assembly GCF_900089075.1 of Vaginella massiliensis. Classification (GTDB taxonomy): domain Bacteria; phylum Bacteroidota; class Bacteroidia; order Flavobacteriales; family Weeksellaceae; genus Weeksella; species Weeksella massiliensis_A. The sequence continues at coordinate 579,647 of NZ_LT593746.1, read as the reverse complement.
AAAACCTAAAAAGAGGAATTGGCATTCTGAAAAAAGACCTCCATATCTGCATATCAGAATTTTGTTTATCCATCTATCAGTTTGTTCCGATCATCATCGTGGGAACTATTTTGGGCAATGCCAGTGCTGGGATTTATCGAATTATAGAGCAAATATTCAGCGTATTCAGGACCTTTATTTTCATGTTTTTCAACTTTAGCTATGCCTCTGTTTGTGATGAAATCAGCCGAAATTTGGCGCTTGGTATAAAAAACTGGAAACAATATCATTTGGCAAATTTGGGCATTATCGCGCTTGGTGTATTGCTTGTTTTTGTGTTGGCAAATGATATTCTGCACTACTTCAATGTGAATGAGACGTTTTTCTCTTTCATTGTTCCGTTGCTGAGGTTAGCCCTATTGCTTCCTCTCGTTTTGGTGTTCTCACAGGCACTTCGCCAATTGTTGTTTTCCCTCAATATGACTTCTATTTATACAAAAATTATTTACCTGTCTAGTACAATCAATTTTTTGGTATTGTGTCTGGGTATAAAATATTATGGATTGTGGGGAGCATTTATTTCGATGTTCTTGGTAGAAATCTTGGTGATTATACTGTACATTTATCATTTGAAGACGAATCTAAAAAATAGTGTAGCATGAAATTCGTTCTGAATCGCGACTGGGCATATCAACTTTTGTTCTTCGTTGCTATAGCTTTTAGCTATATCAACATTTACGAATTGAGTTTTTTTGTATGGATTGTAGTGTTTGCACTAACGGTTAAACGTTACTATTCTAAATCTTTTCTCATCTATGTTTCATTCTTTGCTATCCTATGCCTCATCGGAATCCTACGGTCTTTGTTTTACGATTACGATGCCTACGTCATTTTTAGGGATTTATCGTATTTCTTGAAGCCAATCGTCGGACTCATGATTGGGTATCAATGCTTCCGAACGAAAGACAATAATTTCTTCAAAACGGTCATCTATTGCGCACTGATCATTGCTATTGTTCACCTCGTCATACTCGCGAATGCATTTGTTGTACACCACATACGATACGTGAGCCAAGTGAGGCATTACGGCGGATATTTTTCTGATCTCGAAACATTTGCGCTTATCATATTGTTGTTTCACAAAAAATTTACGCTCGATTTTTCTCAGAGAAAAAGATGGATTTTTATCGGAATCATCACAACGTCTCTCTGTCTCTATTTTGCAAGAACCAACATCATCCAATTTGCATTGGTCACCTTTGGATTACTCGGCTTGTATAGATTGACGAGAAAAAGAATCATCATACTTTCTGTATTAATCCTCATAATAGGAATAGGATACAAAATCATTTACGACATGAATCCTGCCCGTAATGCTACAGGAATTGAAAACTTTTTTTATAAAATAAAAAATTCACCCCGAGAAATCTACGATCCGTATGTGAAAAATGACAATTCGAGTCGCTTTCACGACAACTTTAGGTCTTACGAAACCAAAGTCACCATAAAGCAAATGCTCAATAGAGAAGACGCAGGCATTTGGTTTGGGAACGGATTTGGCGCAACGGTAAATTACGGATCACTGATGTATACCAACGATGGCACAAAGGTACGCCATGCCCCAATTTTGCATAATGGCTACACTACTATTCTGCTAAAAACCGGGATCATAGGACTGCTTGTCTACTTCAGCAGCATGTTTTACCTCATTTGGTATGGTAGCATTTCTCGAGATCCGTTGCAAAACAACATCAAACTCTTGTTGAATAGCACTGGGATTTTCCTGATTATTTCTACCCTGGTTTTCTTGGGCTATTATTTGAAATTGGATAACAAATCTTTGTTTGTAGGCGGACTCATTGCTTATTATGAAATACTGAAAAAATGAATCATAAAACAAAAATCATATTCATCAACCAATCGTCTGAATTGTACGGCTCAGACAAAACGCTTCTAGATTTGGTCGTTGGACTAAAAAACAATTACGATATAGACCCTATCGTCATCATGCAAAAGCCGGGTTTACTAGACAAAGAGCTAGAAAAACATGGGATAGAATACCATTTTATCCCTGTTCTGAAATTGCATAAACGAATGTTCCATCCGCTATATCTTATGCATTTGGCATACCATTCGTTTGCAAGTGTCTATCACCTGCACAAACTGATTAAGAAAAACAATGTACCGTTGATCTATTCCAATGCATTTTCGGTAATGCTGGGTAATGCCTATCGTTTTTGGTTCAAAATTCATCACATTTGGCATTGTCACGAGATTATAGAATCGCCCAAAACCTTCGTCAGAATTTACCATAAAATTGTAAAATCTAAGCTGGTTGATGAGGTCATTTATAATTCGAGAACGACGTTAGAAAGTTGGGTCGGACAGGACAAAATCATGCAATCAAAATCCAATTTGGTGTACAATGGAATTGAATTAACGATAAAGCTCGCATCACCCGAAAGTGTGAATCAGTTAAAATCTTCCTTATTTCCAGACGCCAACGACCAAACCCTCATTTATGGCAACATTGGTAGGATAAGTGAACGCAAGGGAATCGAATTGCTCGTCGATGCTTTCTACCGAATACAGCAAAACAATCCAAATGTGAGACTTTTGTTTGTAGGCTCGCCAGTACCCGGGAAAGAAGATTTTTTGACGCATATAGAAAACAAAATAAAAACCTATGCAATAGGTGATAAGGTAAAAATTGTACCTTTCGTGAAAAATGTTTATCCCTACTGGCAAGTCATGGATATTGCTGTAATCCCGTCTATGGAACCCGAACCGTTTGGGTTGGTGGCAATAGAAGCGATGTTGACCAAAAAACCTGTAGTAGCAGCCAATCATGGAGGTTTAACCGAAATCGTAGACGACCAGGTTACAGGCTACAAATTTATACCCAACAATGTCGACGACTTGGTCAACAAATTAGAACTGCTTGCTAATGAGCCGCAAAAAATAGAATCATTCGGAGAGAATGGTTTCGAACGCGTAAATCGAAAGTTCGACGTCAAGAAATATGTACAAAATGTACACCAAGTCATCAAGAAATATACCGCATGAAAATAGCAATCTTTGGTACCAGAGGCATTCCGAATTATCACGGTGGTTTTGAGCAATTCGCAGATTTCTTTGCTGTTTACCTAGCTCAGCAAGGCGAAGAGGTCTATGTTTACAACTCATCGCTACACCCCTATAAAGAACAAGAATACAAAGGGGTGAAACTCATCCATTGCAAAGATCCAGAAGACAAATTGGGCACAGCCGGACAATTTATCTACGATCTCAACTGCATATTGGATGCCCGCAAACGCAACTTCGATATCATTTTGCAACTCGGCTATACCAGCAGTACAATTTGGTGGTGGCTAATGCCCAAAAAAGCTAAAATCATTACCAATATGGACGGTCTGGAATGGAAACGTTCTAAATACTCTAAGAAAGTTCAAACCTTCTTGAAATACGCCGAAAAACTCGGAGCAAAACATTCAGATCATTTGATTTCAGATTCATTAGGAATTCAAACCTATCTTAAAAATAAGTATCAAAAAGATTCGACCTATATTGCATACGGAGCAGATGTTTTCGAACATCCGAACGAAGAAGTTCTATCAAAATACCAACTCGAAAAGGAAAAATACTGCATGCTCATCGCGCGATTCGAGCCCGAAAACAACCTCGAAATGATTTTGGATGGTGTTGCAAAAAGTGACGGAAAAGAGCCATTTTTGGTCGTCGGAAAACACGAAACAGACTTTGGTGATTATCTGAAATCTAAGTTTGAATCGTATGTAAACATTCGGTTCGTTGGCGGAATTTACAATTTACAGGAGCTCAACAACCTGCGCCATTTTTCGCGATTGTATTTCCATGGGCATTCGGTGGGTGGCACAAATCCTTCTCTGCTCGAGGCGATGGCTTCCAATTGCTTAATTTGTGCTCATCGCAACGAATTCAATGCTGGTGTGCTGAAAGAGAACGCTTTTTACTTCTCAACCTCAGACGAAGTGAAAGAATTGTACCGCAAGCTGAAAAAGGAAAACCATCAAAATTTGATAGAACAAAATAAAAAAGCAATCGAAACAGAGTTTAGTTGGAGCATCATCAACAAAGCATATTATGATTTGCTAAGACAACAAATGGACGGTAAATAAGCACGAATAAAACAAGCTGAGGCTGTCCTTTTGGTCAGCCTCAGCACGGCAATAAAGCTTTATGAACTAGCTATTTGCTTTGTATTGCTTGTGGTTATTGATTTTTTGCAGTTCCTGACCCGAAAAATTTGTTCTTGGTTTGTACCAGCGTATTGTAATTTTTTGCTAAAGCTTTTTTCAAGAAACTAGCATCTTCATTCGGATGCCAATCTGTTGTACGAGGCTCTTCTATATGAGTTTTATGAACCTGATAAGCATAGGTTGCAATAGAGGTCCTGTAATTTCCTTCTGGGAAGTTGGTCATATCATAACCATGCAACGTATAAGGTGCACACTGTTGGATGATCATTCGGTTGAACGGAACTTCCACCTCAACGGCTTCTTCTGTACGCAAATCAACCAACTTCAGATGTCCTTTGTATTCGCGTTTCCAATCTTTGTTCATGTACAAAAGTAGATTCAATTCTCGATACCAATTCTTATTGATCGGATGATAATTAAAATCTAAATGCATGTCTAGAAAGCTATTTTTCTTTCCTTGGTGCAAGCCTCCTCCATGGTTTTTTGGGTCTACAAATATTTCTTTGTTTACGATATAAGACAATATTTTATTGAATCTTTCTGATGATAAATCATAGTACAACTCTTCCAACTCTGGCCCCAAAACTTTATAATTCGATTTTTCGAATTTGTTGTTGGCAAAAGCATAATCTCTACTCTTGTTCTCCAATTCTGGAATGCTTGCGTAGGCTTTTTCTAATTTTTCTACATCACAAAAATCATCGATTATCAAATGAGGATATGGTTTTGCTGTAAGATATTTCAGTCTCAACTCATCTAAATTATTCTCTAGATACTCAAAGTTTATCATAATTCTCGTTTTATACACATCATATGTTAATTCAGCCTAAATTTAGTTAGAATATCCCGAATCTTTATATAATTTTAATGTTTTTTTAAGATTTTAAATAATCATTTTTTACCTTTCACCTCAGATAACAAAATATGACGAAGATACAATTACTCACTATTTCTATTGCTGCACTTCTTTTAACTTTACCTTTGCCGTTCGCATTCAACAGCGTAGCGCTGGTTTTATTGATCGTTGCGGTTGTGTTGAATTATAAGGATTTGAAATTTAAGTTTAATTGGACTTATTTTTTGCTTTTAGCATTGTTCTTTTGGAGTTGCTTATCGGTCTTTTGGAGTTACGCTCCAGAGATCAGTACAAAAGCAATTGGTAAAATTTTGCCCATGTTTATTATACCTGTGATTTTTAGTTTTATTCCGATGTTCAACCAAAAGCAACGCGATTCTATTTTTACGTTATACGCTTATGGCATTACAGCTTACATGGCGGTAATGCTAGGGTTTGCTTTTTACAATTTCTTGGTCACGGGTTCTACGCATTGGTTCTTTTACCATGATTTGGTAAGCCTGAAAGTGAATGCCATCTATGTATCGGTCTTTGTGGCAATGGCTTTTATTTTTCTTGTCATTCGCTCCGAGAAACGACCGCAAGATTGGGCTTGTTTGGTGATTTTATTTGTTTCCTTGATTTTACTTTCATCAAAAAATATGGTCATCGTCACCTTTTTTGTCATTGGAATTTATGGTTTAATGAATCTGCGAAAACTGACGAATCGAAAAATTATAGCGTCGCTGTTTGTTGGCGCATTGCTCTTAGTTTCTTCTGGCGGATATGTCTACAATCGTTTTCAGAACGAGTTGCGAGATGTGAAAGAAAACGAGATTATCGAAAACGGAATAGAAAATATCTCGCTATACAATGCTTGGCATCAGGCAGAGTTTAATCGTAATTCGTATTTCAACGGAAGCAGTTTCAGGATTTATCAGTTGCGATTGCTGTTCGAGTTACAAAAGGAATATCCTATCTTTTGGAAAGGTTTCGGACTGAATGCTGCGCAGGACTTTCTTACCCAAAAACAAAAAAAACAAGATTTAGACGAGTATTATTGGGACCTGAATTTCCACAATCAATATGCACAAACTACGGCTGAGTTGGGTGTTTTGGGATTGATAATCTTATGCCTGATGGTCGCCAATAGTTTTTACGTTGCCATCCGAAATCGGGACTTCTATGCCCTGGCCTTTTCAATATTGATGGCGAGTTTTTTTGTTACAGAATCCCCTTTGAGCAGGCAAAGAGGTATTGTCTTCATCATGGTGTTTTGTTGCCTATTATCACAACTCAACTCAACTAAATTGCATTCTCATCCCCTTTGATTACCAACATTATCGTAAGGTAAATAATTTGGATATCGAGTAAGAAAGACCAATTTCTTACATAGTAAATATCGGTGATGATTCGTTTTTCCATATCGGCATCACAATCTATGGCTCCTCTATGCCCTTTCACCTGCGACAGTCCTGTAATGCCAGGTTTTACATAGTGTCGAAGGTTGTAACGCTCGATGATTTCTTTGTAATAAGAGTCTTGAGAAATCATGTGCGGTCTTGGTCCCACGATAGACATATCGCCCAATAAAACATTGATAAATTGTGGCGTTTCGTCTAAGGATGTCTTGCGCAAAAAATTTCCGATTCTGGTAATCCGATCGTCATTTCGTACCGTAGCTTTTATAGAATTCAGCTTGGTTTCTCGCATCGTTCTGAATTTGATACAGCCAAATTCTTGTCCGTTCAATCCATTTCTTTTCTGAACAAAAAAGATTGGTCCTTTGGAATCGAAATAGATGAGAAGTCCAATGATTGGAATCAGCCAGCTCAGAACAGAAACACATACAAAAAGAGCAAAAACCTTGTCGAAAAGGGTTTTAATCAATTGATTATGCACAAGATCTAAAGGAAACCTTCTGATTTCTAATATAGGCAAGGTGTCGATGTATTCTATGTTCAGATTGGTGAAATTGTTGTAGATAGAATATGGGATATAACTGATCTCGATGTGCAGTTTTTCTGCGATGTCGTAAATGGGTTTGTAAAATTCTTTATTAATATTACCAAATTGCGATATAAAAATTCTTCGGATTGCTCGATCTGCCAAATATTGTTCAAAGTCAACGTCCTCTACCATAAGACCTTTATCGCGGTTTTTACCAAATTGTTCGGCAGATTCGAGGTGATTTACCAGATGGAAGCCCAATTCTTTTCGCCCTTTGATGATTTCGATAAATTTTGGGGTATTGATGTTGGTATCGATAATCAAAACATTGGTAAGATCTTTCCCTTTCAGATGCCGTTCTCTGTAGAAGAAAAACAAAAAGAACCGGCTCGCAATCATCATCGTAAACATCACAATGGCAAAGGCAATACTCAATCGATAGTGAAACAAATCATACTCTTTGAGTCCAGAAATAGCAAAAAGAATGATAGAAAAATAGAAGATTTGGCTACTTATTCGCTTGACGATGGTGATAAATTTCGACTGAAAAATGTTGTGGTACAATTTGCCATTTTTAGCAATAAAAAACCAAGAAACAATCAGCAAAATGAGCGCTTTGTAATGCTTTACCACCAAATCTTGCAAATCTGGAAAGTCTAAAAGCGGTAAATGTTCCTTTGGATAGAAATATTTGTATTGTAAATGTAAAAAAACAAAAAAGAAAATGACCAAACAACTCAAGTCATAGGCTCGCAATAGATAATGTATGAACCAATTTCTTTTTTTATACATAATTATTTAATATCGTTTTCTGATATTTATACAATAGTAGAAAAAATTATGCGTAAAGATAATCAAAGATTTAAGTAATTATTCAAACTTTCGTTTTTAATAAAAATAATTATTCATTGTTTTATTCCTTAACTTTACACACCATATCAAATTGAATAAATACATGTTTCTCGAGAATACCGTAAATCATCATCAACACGCTGGTTGGATAGAAATCATCTGTGGATCTATGTTTTCGGGTAAGACAGAGGAACTTATTCGTCGCTTGAAACGCGCTCAATTTGCCAAACAGAAAACCGAAATATTCAAACCTGCCATCGATACACGCTACGACGAATCCGAAGTGGTATCGCACAACAAAAACTCCATTTCGAGTACACCAGTAGAATCTTCTGCCAATATCTTGATCCTTGCCGACGATTGTGATGTGGTAGGTATCGACGAAGCACAGTTCTTCGACAATGGGATTGTAGAAGTAGCCAATCAATTGGCGAATCAGGGTAAAAGAGTCATCATTGCTGGTCTCGATATGGACTTCAAAGGTCGCCCTTTTGGTCCCATGCCTTACCTGATGGCGACAGCAGAATATGTAACCAAAGTTCACGCAATTTGCGTAAAAACAGGTAACTTGGCTCATTATTCGCACCGAAAAATAAAAAGCGATAAATTGGTTGAGTTGGGCGAAGTATCAGAATATGAACCATTGAGTAGACAAGCTTTTTGGGAAGAAATAGAAAATGAAAACCAAAACCAATTACACTCTTCAACAAATAGCTGAACTTGTTGAAGGTCGACTTCTGGGGAATCCACAGGTTGAAATAGAAGAATATTATTTCGATACGCGAACCATTGTGATTCCAACGCACGGACTCTTCATTGCTTTGCAAGGAATACAAAAATCGGGTCTAATGTACCTAGAAGACGCCTATAACAAAGGTATTCGGAATTTCTTGGTATCCGAAATGCCTACAAATAGCTTTGCAGCTGCCAACTATATCGTGGTCGACGACAGCCTGAAAGCGATTCAGACTATGGCAAAACATCACCGACAACAATTTCATTATCCTGTGATCGGAATTACCGGAAGCAACGGTAAAACCGTGATTAAAGAATGGTTGTATCAATTGTTGTGGGAAGATTTTAAAATCGTTCGCAGTCCCAAAAGTTACAACTCACAATTGGGCGTCCCGATTTCGGTTTTGTTGATGGATGAAAACCAAGAGCTGGGAATTTTCGAAGCCGGAATTTCCGAGCAAGGAGAAATGCAAACCCTCGCCGAAATCATTCAGCCCGCAATTGCGATTCTTTCCAACATCGGATCGGCTCATTCAGAAAACTTTATCAATACCACTTCCCTAGCCCAAGAAAAACTCATTTTGTTGGCACAAGCAGAAAAAATCATTTTCGATGCCGATGATGAAATTGTAACAGGCTTGATTGCGGAAAACGAAATTTTTCAACAAAAATCAAAAATAACCTTCGGGCGGTCTGCCAATGCCAGCATTCAACTGCTCGACTATCAGCTATTTCATGGCAAAGCTTCGATCGAACTCCAATACAGCGGGAAACTATTTAACATAATTATTCCTTTTTCTGATTTTGCTTCGGTACAAAATGCATTAATCTGCTGTGCTACAATCATTTCCTTAAACTTAAACTTAGAAAATTATATTGCAAGATTTGGAGAGCTTTTGCCAATAGAAATGCGTTTGGAGATAAAAGAGGGCGTGAATAATAGCATCATCATCAACGACAGTTTCAACAGCGACCTCGTCTCCCTGAAAAATGCTCTAGACACCTTGGCTCAACAAGCGCGAGAACGTAAAGTACTGGTGCTGACCGACATTTTGCAATCGCAACTGAATGATGATGAATTGTATAACCTCACGGCGAACTTAGTAAACTCGTATCATTTCGCAGAGATAGTTTTGATTGGTGAGAAAATTTCGAATTACCAAAACTTGTTCAAATCTTACGTAAGAGCCTATGCCACAACAGCCGATTTCATAGCGCAACTGAGACAAGAGAATGTAGACCACGAGGTCATCTTGTTGAAAGGTTCTCGAAAGTTTGAATTGGAAAAAATATCGGAACAGCTCGAAAAAAGAACCCATGACACCGTTCTGGAAATCAACCTCGAAAACCTTCGCCACAACATCCAAACCTATCGATCTCTTCTGAAGCCATCGACCAAACTCATGTGCATGGTAAAGGCAAATAGTTATGGTACAGGAAGTTTCGAAATTGCCAATGCTTTGCAACAACTCAATGTAGATTACTTGGGCGTTGCCATTGCAGATGAAGGAAAAGAATTGCGAAAAGCCGGAATTTTGACTCCGATTGTAGTCATGAATCCCGAGCAACATTCCTACTCTACGGTAATCAATTATGCGCTAGAACCTGAAATTTATACGGTGCGAGTCCTGAAATTATTTTTACAAAAATTACAAGAAAAACAGATATCCGAACCTTATCCCATTCATCTGAAAATAGAAACTGGGATGAATCGGTTAGGATTCAAGCCCGAACAATTAGATGAAATTATCGCTTTGTTGAAAAGCACCAATCTCGTATATGTACGCTCGATTTTCAGTCATTTGGCAACGGCAGATATGCCAGAAGAACAAGACTTTGTACGCCAACAAATAGCGGTGTTCAATAAATCGTACGATTATTTTGTAGAGCAGATGGCGTACCGCCCCATCAAGCACGTCCTAAATTCGCCGGGCATCGTTGCCTATCCAGAGCATCAGTACGACATGGTTCGATTAGGCATCGGAATGTACGGTTACAGTGAATACAAAGATTTTATGAACCGATTGAAACCAACGGTACAATTCAAAACCGTGATTTCGCAAATCAATGAAATCGAGGCAGGAGAATCGGTAAGCTACGGACGACGATACCAGGCAAAACGGCATGCTCGTATTGCAACTTTGCCCGTTGGCTATGCAGACGGAATTCGAAGAACCTTAGGCAACGGAAATTCCAAGGTCAACATCCATGGGCATTTGGCGACGGTAGTTGGCACGATTTGTATGGATATGATGATGGTTGATGTAACGGATATCGATTGCAAAGAAGGAGACGAAGTCATTATCTTTGGCGAAAATCCTTCCTTATCGCAGTATGCAAACTGGTTACAAACGATTCCTTACGAAGTTTTGACGTCGATTTCTACGCGTGTGCAACGAATCTATTACAAAGAATAATTTTTTCTTAAATCTGAAAATCAACGCCAAGCTTTTCGTTTTCCGTAGTATCTTTATTCGCAAATTCTATAGTGAAATGGTAAAGTTTCTTATTGCAATTCTCGCTTTTACGCTTCCATTCACGACTTATGCTCAGCAAAAAAAGAAGGTTGGTGTAGTACTGAGTGGTGGCGGTGCAAAAGGTTATGCACACATTGGAGCATTAAAAAAAATTGAAGAAGCAGGAGTGAAAATCGATTATATCGGTGGTACAAGTATGGGTGCGGTGATCGGAGGACTGTACGCCGCTGGTTATACGCCCGATGATATGATGCAAATCATCAACAACCTCGATGTTAACAATGTGCTCACCAATGACAAGAATCGAAAAGACATTCCTTTTTTCAATAAAACTTTTCAGGAGAAATACATTCTCGAGCTTCCGTTCAACAATTTCAAAATTAGAATTCCGCAAGCGATTTCTTCGGGACAAGGACCATTAGATTTGCTTTCGTATCTGCTAAGAAATGTTCATCAGACAGAGGATTTCAACAAGCTTCCTACTCCTTTCTTTTGTGTTGCAACCGATATCGAAACGGGAGAAGCAAAAGTTTTTCGATCAGGCTATTTGCCACAAGTGATACTAGCAAGCGCGGCTTATCCTTCGCTTATAAAACCCGTAGAAATCAACAATCGAGTATATATTGATGGCGGGGTTCTCAACAATTTTCCAGCAGATGAAATGAAAAAAATGGGTGCCGATTATATAATAGGTGTAGATGTAGAAGAAGGAGAATTACGACCAAAAGAACTCGTGAATTCGGCGGTAGATATCATCCAACAAATTATCTCGTTCAATATTGTAAAAAACTCTACGGAGCAAAAAAAACTTGCCGATCTTATCATTAGACCTGACATTTCGCAATATACCGTTACGAGTTTTTCGGAGTTTATGCCCATTTATCAGAAAGGAATCGAAGCGGGAGAAGAAAAATTTGAAGAGCTGATAGAGATTGCAAAACTGCAAAATGCAACAGACAACAAACGAAACAGTATTTACAACAACGATTACATCTTGATACGCGATGTAAAAACAAGCGGATTAGAAAAGTTTACCGATGCTTATATCAAAGCTCGATTCGGTATAAAACCGCCAGAATTGTTGAATTACGAGCGCATTCTGACTGGGGTGAATCAGTTGTACGCAACAGGAAATTTCTCGAACATTACGTATCGGATAGAAAAAGACAAAGACGACCACTACAATTTATCTTTGGCGTTTACCGAAAATCGTAACCGTCAGTTTTTGAAATTTGGTCTTCATTACGACGATCTTTTCAAGACGGGTTTGCTGGTGAATTTCACCTCAAAAAACTTCTTGTTCAAAAATACCAACCTCTCGACCGATTTCGTTTTTGGTGATTTTTTTCGATACAATATCAATTTTTTTATAGACAATGGTTACCTGCCGAGTTTTGGAATTAGCGCCTTTATGCACAACTTCGATTACGGAATTCCGATTTCCGAAACCGACAATACAGAGGTTAATTATGATTTCAAAAACTACGTGAATAGAGTCTATATGCAATCGACCCTGCGCGAAAAATATGCAATGGGTGTGGGGCTAGAACATCAATACCTCAACTTTTCTACCCGAAATTATATTGACGAACAAAGCAGTTTTTTCAAGCGAAAAGAAGATGCGAACTTCTATAAAGCCTATGCTTATTTTACAGTTGACAATCGCAACAACCCGAATTATGCCCAAACAGGAACAAAACTCGAAGCGATGTTTGCTTATTTTGTAGATTCTGACGCAGAAGAGTTCGAAAATCACACACAGCTCAAAACGAGAGTGGAGACAAATTTACCCATCAATAATTTCTTAAGTTTCAGATTTACTGCTAACTTTGGAACCTTTTTCAACGATAAAATTTCAAACGTTCAGAAATACACCTTAGGCGGTTATGTAGAACAGAGTTTCATTAATTATACAAAGTTTTACGGACTACCTTTTGGGTCGGTTGTGGGTGATAATATGTTTACTGCTGGTGTTGGTTTGCAAGCTAAAATATTACGCAATCATTACCTGAATCTGTTTGCCAATGTCGCCAATGTAGAACAACAACTCGATGATATAAATTTCTTGAAATACCAATACAGCGGTTACGGAATTTCGTATGGGTACGACAGTCCATTGGGACCAATCAACGGTTACTGGGCTTATTCGCCCCAAACCAACAAAGGATTATTTAATGTAAGTTTAGGATTTTGGTTTTAAGACAATGATAGAATTTTTTTACGAGACAGACTTCGAAATAAAACAAGCCAACAACTTGATCGATTGGATTATCGACAGTATGAAAAACGAAGGCAAAACCATTGGAGAACTCAACTATATTTTTTGTGACGACGATTACCTGCTGAACATCAACCGGCAATACCTCGACCACGATTATTATACCGATGTTATTGGTTTCGATAATTCTGACGAATACGAGCTCAACGGAGATATTTTTATCAGCATTACGCGCATTATAGACAATGCCAAAACTCATCAGGTTTCGTTCGAAAACGAATTAGCTCGAGTCATGATTCATGGCATTTTGCACTTTGCTGGATACAAAGACAAAGAAGAAGACGAAAAACAAGAAATGACCAAAATGGAAGACTTTTACCTTTCACGGTTAGAGCTGATTAATTAAAATTGTTTCACGTGGAACAATCACCAAAAACACTTAAATAACAAGCATTTAACAAAGAAAATAAAATGATATTTCAATCACAATATGATGTAATAGTTGTCGGAGGTGGACACGCGGGCGCAGAAGCAGCCGCCGCCGCAGCCAATATGGGATGCCAAACACTTTTGGTAACCATGAATCTGCAATCTATTGCACAAATGTCTTGCAACCCTGCAATGGGCGGAATTGCCAAAGGACAAATCGTACGCGAAATCGATGCGCTTGGAGGATATTCAGGAATTATCACCGATAAAACCATGATTCAATTCAAAATGTTGAACCTCTCGAAAGGTCCAGCTATGTGGAGCCCAAGAGCACAATCGGACCGAATGAGGTTTGCAGAAGAATGGCGATTGGCATTAGAAAACACTCCAAATGTCGATTTCTATCAAGACATGGTGCGCAACCTGATCGTCGAACAAAACAATGTGGTTGGAGTCGTTACCAACATCGGAATACCAATCAGAGCCAAAGCGGTGATTTTGACCAATGGAACATTTTTGAACGGATTGATCCACATTGGTGAAAAACAATTTGGAGGAGGAAGAATGGGCGAAAGTGCAGCATTCGGACTCACAGAACAATTGGTAGAATTAGGTTTTGTTGCAGGTAGAATGAAAACGGGAACACCTCCAAGAATAGACGGGCGATCATTAGATTTCAGTAAAATGAGCGAACAAGCCGGTGACGAAAACCCGAGAAAATTTTCTTACACCGATACACCAAAATTAACCAAACAAAGAAGTTGTTGGATCTCGTATACAAATCAAGAAGTACACAATTTGCTGAAAGAAGGATTTGATAGATCGCCGATGTTCAATGGAACCATCCAAAGCATCGGACCGAGATATTGCCCTTCGATCGAAGATAAAATCAACCGATTTGCCGATAAAGAGCGACATCAGATTTTTGCAGAACCCGAAGGCTGGAATACCATAGAATATTACATCAATGGGTTCTCGACTTCGTTGCCAGAAGAGGTGCAAGCAAAAGCATTGAGAGCTATCCCAGGGTTTGAACATGCAAAATTCTTTAGACCAGGTTATGCAATCGAGTACGATTACTTCCCTCCTACCCAACTAAAACATACTTTAGAAACAAAATTGATCGATAATCTATTTTTTGCTGGACAAATCAACGGAACAACGGGTTACGAAGAAGCAGCTTCGCAAGGATTAATGGCAGGGATAAATGCAGCCTTGAAAATTCAGCAACGAGAACCTTTCGTCTTACAACGCAACGAGGCTTATATCGGCGTTCTTATCGATGATCTCATCACCAAAGGTACAGAAGAGCCTTACCGTATGTTTACCTCGCGTGCAGAGTATAGAATCTTGCTCAGACAAGATAATGCCGATGAACGCCTGACGCGTAAAAGTTACGAGCTTGGACTCGCATCAGAAGAACGATTGAGAAATATGGAAGAGAAATATCGTCGAGCAAATGAATTTCTTACCTATATAGAAAACGAATCGGTAACGCCTGAAGAAATCAACACAACGATACAAGAACGCGAAGGAAATCCATTGAAACAAACCAACAAAATCGCCACGGTGGTTGCAAGACCAGAACTGAAACTGAACGATTTTTATAACTTGCCAAAGGTTGAACAATACCTCGCAGAGCACGACCTCACAGAAGAAGAGTTGGAACAAGTCGAAATTCAGATCAAATACAAGGGTTATATCAAAAAAGAAAAAAACAATGCAGATAAACTCACTCGTTTAGAAAACTTGAAAATACCCAAAGACATCGATTACCTGAAAATGGGTTCGATGACGATAGAAGCTCGACAAAAATTATCGAGTATACGACCAGAAACAGTGGCTCAAGCCTCGAGAATTTCGGGAGTTTCACCAGCCGATATCAGCGTGCTATTAATTCATATGGGAAGATAATTTCACTAAATTGAAAGTAAAAGACTATTTCTTAACGCAAGAAGAATTCGAGTTAAAAGAAGACCCAACACATGGGATGCTTTGCACCCAACCTATTCCTTCGGATTTTGGAAAATATTACGAAAGTGAAAAATATATTTCTCATACCGACGGAAAAAAGAGCGTATTCGAAAAATTATATCAATTAGCAAAATCAGCAAATCTGAAAGCCAAATACAAAGTAGTTGAACGACACGCAACTGGAAAAAAGATTTTGGACTACGGTTGTGGGGTTGGCGATTTTCTAGCCTACATGAAACAAAAAGGATTTGAGGTAGAAGGCTTCGAACCCAACGCCACAGCACTGGAAATTGCTCGTCGAAAACTCGGCAATTTGGTCACAAACGAATCCATCATCCAACGCAAACAGCAATACGATGTCATCACGCTATGGCACGTGCTAGAGCATATTCCCAATCGAGACGAAATCTTTCAATCGCTGATCGATCATCTTACGCCAGACGGCATTTTGGTTGTTGCCCTACCCAATCACAATAGTTACGACGCCAAATTTTATGGTAAATATTGGGCTGCTTACGATGTTCCGAGACATCTATGGCACTTCGATCCAGAGAGTATGAAACGCTATGTTTCTTTTTTTGGTATGAAAATTGAAATTATATACCCACAATACTTCGACAGCTTGTATGTTGGAATATTGTCTGAGAAATACCAAAAGAATCAATTCGCATTTTTACGTGGTGTATATCTAGGTTTAATTTCGAATTATAAAGCCAAAAAAACGAAACAATTTTCATCTTTAATCTATATGATAAAAAAGGATCAAAAATAAATTACTATGAAAAAAGGAATATTATTATCGAGTTTAGTCGCTATGAGTTTGATCTCATCTTGCGCTTCCACCAATGTCAAAAAAGATATCATCAATACCGAAACGCAAATGCGCGGAAGTTGGACAGTGACCAATGTTTCGATACAAGGAACAACCGGAAAAGTAAATGCAAAAGTATTTGACGAAGCACCATACGAATGTTACATCGGAAGCCAATGGAATTTGGTACAAAACAACAACTCGGGAACCTATACCTTGGTCGGTGGCGGAACTTGTCCTTCTGGCACAAACGCAATCAAATGGACGGTGAGCGATGATGGAGCATCAAAATATTTCAACTTCAAACGTGTCAACAACGATAAAGCGAAAAACGTTTTGACAGGATATAAAATGCGCCTACAAAGTGTAACAGATTCTAATATGACTTTGGTGCAAGATGTTCCTTTCGAAGGAAAAATAATAAATATTGTATATAATTTAAGCAGATAAAAAATTTCAACTATGAAAAATATTAAAAAATCAGGTATTGCATTGTTATTAGGAGGTACATTCCTTTTCTCATCATGTGAGGCAGTAAAAAATACAAACAATACCCAAAGAGGTGCGGCAATCGGAACAGTTGCTGGAGGTGTAATCGGAGGTGTCTTAGGAAACAACGTAGGCAAAGGTGGTAACACTGCTTTGGGAGCTGTAATCGGAGCTGCTGTAGGTGGTGGAGCCGGAATCTTGATTGGTCAGAAAATGGACAAGCAAGCCGAAAAAATTGAACAAGTTTTGCCAGGTGCAGAAGTTGTACGTACCGAAGAAGGAATCAACTTGATTTTGGACGAGAATTCAAGAGTAACATTCGAATACAATTCTTCCGCTTTGACCTCGGTTGCAAAATCAAACTTAGGCAAATTGGTCAAAGTCTTCAAAGAATATCCCGATACAGATTTAATGGTTGTAGGCCATACCGATAATGTAGGTTCACAAGCTTACAATTTACCGTTATCTGAAAAACGCGCAAAGTCTGTGGTAGATTATTTAAAAACAAAAGGGATAAGTGCATCTCGTTTACAATACAAAGGTGTTGGTCTTAGCGAACCAATCGCGGACAACTCTACCAAAGCTGGACAAGCTCAAAACCGTCGTGTAGAGATTGCCATTACCGCAAACGCTAAAATGATCGAAGACGCTAAAAAAGAAGCAGGTCAATAAGACGCCATCATCATAAACTAAAAAAGGAGCCTTTTAAGCTCCTTTTTTTATTGAAATCTGGTTACGTACCATCGGTTGTCTATTTTTTCTACAACAATGCTGTAATCGTGCGACACGCCTTCTGTATTGCTGATGTTCGCGTTCACCTCTACCCTATTCTCATTACTTTGGGTAATCACATTCGAATTGATTTTAGCTTTAGCTAATTTTTTTATCGCATCGGCGTTGGCAAAATCATTGTATGAATCATATTTGTCGATTTTAGACAAAGCATAAGCGCCAGATAAATTGCCATTCACAATATTCTGAACAAATTTTGTTGCGATAGGATTCGTCTTAGCTACCACTACATTTTCCTGAACAGCAATAGAATCATTAGCCTCAGCTTTGGTTTCTTTAACATATTGATCCGAAATTCTAATTCTTTTTCGCAAGGTTAAATATCGGTTAGGATGCGGTATTCTAACTAAAATATCCAACATATTCGAGGTGATTTTATGTTGATCGAGCTTATCATAGCTCAGCACAAAACCGTCAAAAGCACTCATCAAATCGAATGATTGAGGTGGGATAGAAAATTTTTGAGTATGAATTAATACATTATCGCTCAACACATCAACCGTTGCGACCAATTCATCCATATTGTTGATGGTCTGCCCATTCGCATCGATCAAACTTGGATAAATTTTCACACCATTCGGAACATTGGATAGATCCAGCGCAAGACCCACATGCTCTTGAGTTGCCAAGGCTTCGGTTTTTTCCATTTTTGGAATCCCGCCAGGATAAGGCGCCTGATTTCGATTCCAAGAAATACCATTTTCTTGAGCAACTTGCTCTGCCATGGTAAAAATTTCTTCTGCATTCTTGCCGTCCAACAATCGTCTTACTTGCGCCCATCGGGCTTCAACTGTAGCTTGTTTGGTGTCGTATTCGAAAAGTAAAAACAAGGCTTCTTTAAACTTTTCTTGTTGTAAGCTAGGCAATGTCTTCGAAATTTCGTCAAATGAAGTGTTGAACGTGATTTCGGTCTGACTATCGATGGTCGGTTGATCTTTTTTACATTGAACAAAAGTGATTGCGATAATTATTGCAATGATTAATCTTTTCATAGGCTGTTGTATTAACTAATTATACACGAATATCCGAAGATTTTTTCGATTTATCTTCTTCCAAATTAGGCAAAGCGTCTGAAATTGCTTTCGAAGTTCTTTCATAAAAAGATCGTTTGTCTATGGTGTTGGCAATAAGGTAAGAAACCAAGGCCGCCACCATAAAATAAAAGATTACCGAATGCCTATCGGTCATTTCTAATACCAAGATGGCCGATGTAAAAGGTGAACGGGTGAAAGATGTTAAAAATCCGACCATGCCAATAAGGATCAACATATTCATTTGTCGAGGTTTCAGGCTGAAAATTTCGCCAATAAAAGAACCGATTGTACCGCCAAAACTCAAGGCTGGAGCGAAAACACCGCCTGCACCACCGTTGCCAAACGAGATGACACCATTGATTAATCTTGCAGGAATGGTGTACCATTCGACCGTTTTATCGGTCTCGAAAAGCAAACGATCCAACAAAAAATTTCCTGCTCCAACGCTATCGGCATTGGTATAATAGACGATGATACAAAAAATCATCACCATCAAAAATCCAAAAATAAATTGAACGATTCGTTTGAGTTTTCGTCTAAAATCATTGACAAAAAAAACCAATTGCCCAAAATAAGTTCCAATGATCCCACATAATACCGAGGTAAGGAGAATTAATAAAAAAATCTTAATTCCTTCGGCATCAACCTTAGGATAACCGAATATCAAATAAGGTCCTAAAATGGTTTGAGCCGTGAAACCGGCGATAATAACTGCCGCAAAAATGGTGGTTCTTAAATATTTGAGATGATTTTTTGTGAGCTCTTCAATCGCAAAAACAATTCCACCCAATGGCGTATTAAAGGCTGCTGCCAAACCCGCCGAAGCGCCAGTAATGATCATCAACTTTTCGTTGATCTTTGGCCAAGACGAGGGTAAAATCTTATTGGTAAAATGCAACACAGATGCAGCGATTTGTATGGTTGGACCTTCTCTCCCCACTACCCCACCGCCGAGTGACATAAAAAAACTACTCACAATTTTTACCACAATGATGCGTAAACTCAGAAACTGATCCGAGTAGGCTTTGAAATACCTTTTGTTCATATTCAGAACAGCCATCACTTGTGGAATTCCGCTGCCATTGGCATGCTTCCCGAATTTGAAAACCGTGAGATAAGAAAGTAAAAAGAAAATTGGGGCTAAAGCAAAAACCCATGCTCTGTCTTGTTGATAAAAATACAAAAAGGTTTCTTCACCAAAATGTAACAAGGCGGCATAACTGGTAGAAATGAGACCAATGAAAATGGAGGAAATCCACAACGGAATCGATTGCAAAAAGAATTCTTTTGCTTTCGGATTATTATCTCTCGATTTTTTTACAAAATAATCAATCAGTTGGTTCAACGGTTTCATGTCTCGTTTAGGTTCTAAAATTTCTAGGACTACAAAGGTACTTCAATCAGTAAAATTTTTGAGCCTTCAGACACCTGAATTTCGAACTCTTTAACATCAGAAATTTTTATAGCATCTCTTCTATTTAACATAATATCAAAAATTTGAATATTTCTACGAATAAAAAAACATAACTGCTTGGTTATCTGAATATAGTATAATTATTGATCAATTGAATACAAAGTTCAAACTTTGACCAACAAAATAAAATGATGTAGATAAAAGTAAAAACCTGTTATTCTGCCTCGTAAAATTCGCGCCATTTTAGAATTTTATCGACTATATACCGAGCTAATTTGTATTTGGATTGATGAGTCCAACCGGCAATATGCGGAGCCAAAACCACTCGATCTGATTGGATAAGATACTGAAAATCGTCTGGGAAATCGTCGAGTTTGAGATGCTCGAAAGAAGATTTTTCGAACTCCAAAACGTCTAAAGCTGCACCTATAATTTTACCTTCTTCTAGTGCACTTATCAAATCTTTTGTAACAACTGCTTTTCCGCGGGCGGTATTGACAAGATAAAACGGTTTACGAAAATTATGAATAAAATTTTTGTTGATCATTTTGGTGGTTAACGGTGTTTGCGGTGTATGCAAACTCAAGACATCGACCTTTTCAAAAAATTCATTCAAATCAACTTGACGAGCGTACTCATTTCCTTTGCCATCGAGAATATCGTAACAAATCACCTCAACCCCAAAACCTTGTAAACGTTTTGCAAAAGCATTTCCCATATTGCCATAACCGATAATCCCAACCGTCTTCCCGTACAACTCATCGCCTCTATTCTCTTCACGACGCCAAATGCCGTTGCGCACTTCTAAATCGGCTCTACGCAAATGATGCATCAACATCAGCAACATTCCTACAGCATGCTCACCAACAGCATCGCGGTTACCTTCTGGCGAATTGAACAATTGTATATTGCGTTCTGCAGCGTAGGCTTGGTCGATATTTTCTAGACCCGCTCCTACTCTACCAATGAATTTCAGTTTTGATGCTTTTTCTAAAAAATTCCGATCAATCGGGAATCTGGAACGAATAATCAAACCATCGTATTGCTCTATTTTAGCCTCAATTCTTTCTTTAGAATTTACATAATCTTCGTCTACCGTAAAACCTGCATCGCGTAGATCATTGACCAATGTGGGATGATTGGTATCTATTGCTAAAATTTTCATTCGAAAAGTGTTTATACAAATGTACAAGACAAATGCAATAACTCAACCCAAATCAAAGAAATCTTCTTAACTTTGTTGTATGAAAATAGAAGAAATTCAACAAGAAATAATAGATGAGTTTTCATTCTTCGACGATTGGGAACAACGATACGAATACCTCATCGAATTGGGTAAAGATTTGCCGTCGATGCCAGAAGATGAAAAAACAGATGATAAACTCATCAAAGGTTGCCAATCTTCTGTTTGGTTGGATGCAAAATTCGATGGCGATAAAATTCAGTTCACCGTCGATAGCAATGCGATTTTACCCAAAGGTATTGCTGCCTTACTGTTGCGAATCTACAACAATCAAAAACCTATAGACATTGTAAATGCGAACACCGACTTCATTGGCGAGATAGGTTTGCAAGAATTTTTATCGCCTACCCGCGCCAATGGTTTATTGGCCATGATAAAACAATTTAAGTTTTATGCGATTGCCTTTCAGGCAAAAGCAAATCAATAGGTATGAAAAACAAAAAGAGAATCTTGGTGCTTCGATTTTCTGCTTTGGGAGATGTGGCAATGCTGGCACCTGTACTCGATGAGTTGAAAAAACAACATTCCAATGAAATTTCGATCTACGTCGCTTCTAGGCCAGGCATGAAAGCCATTTTCAACCAAATCGAAAACATTCATTTTATCCCAGTTGATTTGGATGATGAATACAAAGGACTTCTTGGTCTCTACCGCTTATACAGACGTTTGCACAAGTATCATTTCTCGGCAGTTGCAGATTGTCATCATGTTCTTCGGAGCAAAATCTTGTGTAAATTTTTTCAATTTTCTGGAAAAAAAATTGCTGTTTTAGACAAAGGTCGTGCAGAAAAAAAAGCCTTGGTCTCGCAACAAAACAAAGTTCTGAAACCTCTGAAACACATGACCGAGCGATATGCCGACGTATTTCGAGAATTGGGCTATACGCTCAACTTATCGCACCAATTGTATCCGAGTCCCAACAAAATTCCAAAAACGATTGGCATTGCTCCTTTTGCAAAATTCAAGAGCAAAACGTATGATTTAAAGAAAATGAAAAGCATCGCCATCAAGTTTGCCGAAGCTGGCTATAAAGTCTTGCTGTTTGGAGGCGGAAAAATAGAAGCTGGAATTCTTCATAAATGGGAAAAAAAACACGCCAACATCAAATCATTGGCAGGTAAAATGACCTTTCATGAAGAATTGGTGTATATCGCCAAATTGGAGGTGATTATTTCTATGGATAGTGCCAATATGCATTTGGCATCGTTGATGGGAACGCGGGTAATATCGATTTGGGGCGGCACTCATCCTTACGCTGGATTTTTGGGTTATGGGCAGTCGATGGAAGATGTGATACAAGATGATGGTTTAACGATTCGACCGACGAGTATCTATGGTAAAGACCCGAAAAAATTCAAGAATTTCGATTATTTTCAGCATCTTGAGGCGAATGATGTTTTTGAGAAAATCAGGGCTAAAATCGAAGCTTAGCCAGTAAAAAAACATTTAGAATCTAAATCAAATTAAAGCCTTTAGAGATTCTGCTCGATATTCAATTTATTTTCGATTTTCTTATCAATTCCTTGGAAGAATCCAAAGCCTTTCAAACCGATGATGATTCCGAAAATCAGCAAACAGATCCCAACGATTTTTCTGATCACGAAGACTTTCTGATCGGTAATTCGGGATTTGAGTTTGGCTGCTAAGAAAATTTTGATGAGGTCTATGCTAAAAAATGTTCCTAATACTATACCCATATAGAGCATAAAATGCGATGGATCTGGATATTTGAGGATAATGGAAGAAACGATAACAAACCAAAAAACAATTACCCCGACATTCAACAAATTCATCACAAATCCGTTGAAAAACGTGCGCAAATAATTGCGACTAATCACTCCTGCTTCATCGCTCAAATGCAATACTGGCTTGGAAAAATACATAAAAAAACCATAGACCACCACAAAGAAACCTGCGATGATGTAAATTTGGTAATATTTGGGGTGCGTGGCAACGTAATCGGTGAAATCCTTGGATCCGAAATAGGCAGCGGCAATGCACAAAACATCTGCAGTAATTACTCCCAAATCGAGTACAACCGCCGAACGCCAACCTTTGTTGAGGCTGGTATCGACCAACAAGAAAAAGACAGGTCCTATTAAAAATAGACTTAAAATAATTCCGATTAATATTGCTGATAAGACTAATTCCATAACCTAAAGGCTTGCAAGTTATGAAATTCTAATCAACTAATAAATCAAAGTCTAATTGTTTCTTGAGCAAATCGGCAGATCTTAATCTTACTGTAACCCGATCGCCTAGCTGAAGCTTGTTTCCTGTGCTACGACCGACCAAAGCATGATTTTTTTCATCAAAATAATAATAATCACCCTCGATGTTGCGTGTTCGAATCAAGCCTTCGCTTCTAGTCAAAGGCAACTCTACAAAAATGCCATACTCCTGCACACCCGAGATAAAACCTTCGAAAGTCTCGCCAACAAATGGCAGCATGTATTTTACTTGCATGAATTTGATCGATTCTCGTTCGGCTTCTGAAGCCAACTTCTCTCGAGCTGAGCAGTGCAAGCATTTGTCTTCGTAGATTGTCTGAGCTGGAGAACTCTTTTTGTCTAAATAATCTTGCAACAAACGATGCGCCAACATATCGGGATAACGACGAATAGGCGATGTAAAATGGGTATAATAATCGAATGCCAAACCATAGTGCCCAATGTTGTCGGTAGAATATTTAGCTTTCGACATCGAACGCATTGCCAAAGTTTCGACCATATTTTCTTCGGGTTTACCTTTTACATCAGCCAAAAGTTTGTTCAGTGATTTGATGGTTTTCTTACGATCACCCAATTCGAGGTCATAACCAAATTGCCAAACCAAATTTTTCAGATCGATCAGTTTATCAGAATCGGGATCATCGTGTATACGATAGATATACGTTTTGTTGGATTCTTTTCCATTTTCTAAACTCACAAATTCTGACACTTTTCGGTTGCAAAGCAACATGAATTCCTCGATCAAATGATTGGCATCTTTACTGATTTTGAAGTATACTCCCGTTGGATTATGGTTTTCATCTAAATCGAATTTCACTTCTATTTTATCGAAATTAATAGCGCCTTCTTTCAATCTATTGCGACGTAATTTTTTCGCCAAACGATCGAGCGCTAATATTTCTTCTTTGAAGTCACCCTCTGCTCCTTCTATGATGACCTGAGCTTCGTCATACGTAAAACGACGATTGGAATGGGTAACCGTTCTACCAAACCATGATTTGATAACTTTGGCTTGATCGTTCATTTCGAAAACAGCAGAAAAGGTAAATTTATCTTCATTTGGACGTAGCGAACAGGCAACGTTACTCAAAATTTCGGGCAACATTGGCACCACACGGTCTACCAAATACACCGATGTAGCGCGTTTGTATGCTTCTTGATCGATCAACATCCCCGGACGTACATAGTGGGTAACATCGGCAATGTGAACACCGATTTCCCAATTTCCGTTTTCTAATTTTTGTATCGACAGGGCATCATCAAAATCTTTTGCATCTTTTGGATCTATGGTAAATGTGGTTACCGCTCGCATATCGCGACGTTTGCTTGCCTCTGCTTCATCGATGCGTGTATCGATATTGTTGGCTTCTGCTATAACTTCTGCTGGGAAATCTTCTGGTAAACCGTATTCTAGCAATATGGCGTGCATTTCTACATTAGAATCTTTAGGATTACCCAAAACTTCTCGTACATAACCTATTGGCGAATCGTCGTTTTCTGGCCAATCGATCAGTTCGACTACTACTTTATCGCCATTTTTGGCGTTCATAGATTTACCTTTTGGGATGTAGAAATCTTTAGAATTTCCACCTTGCATCGCGACAAAGCCGTAAGTGCCTGTTTTGTGTTCTTCGTAGATGCCCGTGTATTGGGTCTTTAGTCGCTGTACGATTTCGACTACTTCGCCTTCTCTCCTACTGTGCGGTTTTGGCGGAAATAGATACAGACGAACTTTATCGCCTTGCATGGCATTTTTGGTTTTGCCTTTCGGTACGTAGATGTCCTTCTCCGATCCTTCGACCAAAACATAAGCGCTTCCGCTTTGGGTAATGTCTATCGTACCCAAAACATAATCTCGCTCTACATTGTTCAGTTTGTATTTTCCTTTTTCAGATTCTACAATTTTTTTTTCCTTTGCCAAAATGTAGAGGTTTTTGATAAGAATTTCTCTATCAATTCTATTTTCCAATTTCAACGCAGAAGCTATTTGTTTGTAATTGAGCGGTTTATTTGGATTTTTGAACAAGACTTCTATGATTTGTTTAGAAAATTTCTGAAGCTTGTTTTGGTGATTAGAATTATTTTTGAATTTTTTCTTTTTCGACATATTCTAAATTATAGTTGAATAAACTGCTGTTTTTTTTTTGAT
This sequence comes from Vaginella massiliensis, assembly GCF_900089075.1. Classification (GTDB taxonomy): domain Bacteria; phylum Bacteroidota; class Bacteroidia; order Flavobacteriales; family Weeksellaceae; genus Weeksella; species Weeksella massiliensis_A. The sequence goes on along the minus strand of NZ_LT593746.1, from coordinate 553,797 downwards.
TATATCAAAAGTAAATCATAAAACCAACAGCAAAAGTAGCACAGCTAAAATTGAGCCATTCACAAAATCGCTATTTTACCATACAAAGGTAACCGATAAGACTGCTCGATCTAAAATAAAATTCGAATTTTATAAAAATTCTTTTAGCTGCAAGATATTTTATCGACTCTGTTTTGATGTCTTCCTCCTTCGAATGGAGTATTGATAAAAATTTCTACAATTTCGAATGCATAATCTTTGGCAATAAATCGAGCGGGTAAGGTAAGCATATTGGCATCATTATGTTGTCTTGCCAATTTTGCAATATCGGTCATCCAACAAAGCGCAGCACGTACACCTTGGTGTTTGTTTGCGGTCATGGTTACTCCTTGTGCGCTTCCGCAGATAAGAATTCCGAAAGTGTATTCTTTGTTTTCAACAGCCAAAGCCGTAGGATGAGCAAAATCTGGATAATCAACACTAGCTGTTGAAAACGTTCCAAAATCTTTATACTCAATATTTTTTGATGTTAATAAATCTTTAATTTTTTCTTTCAATTCGAATCCAGCATGATCTGCGCCAATTGCAATTTTCATCATTTTATAGTTTTTAACAGCTATTTTTTTCAAAAATAGGTATTCTATTCTGAATCAACACCTTTATATTTTGAAAATATTGTTAATAATTAACCCATGAAAATTGATAAGTTGAGGAACAATAAATTTTGAAAATCGAAAAATATTTTCAGATAGATAAGTATTTGAATTTTGCAAGAAGAAAATTTCAATTCGTAACAAAAACTTTACACACACATCTCCACAAAAATAAACAACGCCTTCATTCACAATCCAACATAAAATCACGATTTTAACAAATGTTGATAACCATGTTAACCTGCTCATACCAAACAAAATATTTTTTTTACAAACTGTTGATAAAGCTTCATAATTATATCACTTCTCCAGTTATCAACATATCAACAGGCTTAATAAGGGTAATATATATTCTTTTTTTAAAAATTTTAAAAATTAAATACTTATTAAACTATATTCACGGTTGATAACTCCTAAAATTAATTCCTGCAGACTGAAAATCTTTGGTTATTTTTGTTACACATAAAAACAAACTAGAAAAGCAAAACCAAATGAAAACAATTGATGATTTCAACTTCGAAGGAAAAAAAGCCTTGATTCGTGTAGACTTCAATGTTCCACAAGACGAAAACCTCAAGGTGACAGACGATACCCGAATTGTAGCAGCAAAACCGACCATCGAAAAAATCTTGAACAACGGTGGAAGTATAATTCTGATGAGTCATCTTGGAAGACCAAAAGGCAAATTCAACGACACCTTTTCTTTGAAGCATATTGTGTACAAAATAGAAGAAATTTTGGGTAAAAAAGTACAATTTGCATCGGATGTGATTGGCGAAGACGCCAAAGAAAAAGTGAAAGCATTGCAAGCTGGTGATATTTTGTTGTTAGAAAATGTGCGTTTTCATGAAGAAGAAGAAAAAGGCGATGTAGAATTTGCAAAACAATTGGCTTCTTACGGTGATATTTATGTAAACGATGCATTTGGTACAGCTCACCGTGCGCATGCCTCAACAGCAATTGTAGCCCATTATTTTCCAGAAAATAAAGCATTTGGTTATTTGATGAAACAAGAATTAGAAGCCATCGACAAAGTGTTGAAAACTGGACAACATCCTATTACAGCAATTCTTGGTGGCGCAAAAGTTTCGTCTAAAATCACCATTATCGACCATATTTTACCCGTTATCGACAACCTGATCATTGGCGGTGGAATGACCTATACTTTTGTAAAAGCCAAAGGAGGTAAAATCGGAAATTCTCTGGTAGAAGACGACAAATTGGATTTGGCAAACGAAATATTAGCCGCTTGCGAAAAAAACAATGTAAAAGTTTATCTGCCTGTAGATAACATAATTGCAGACGCTTTCAGCAACGATGCTGCTACACAAATTGTGGCAGTAGACCAGATACCAGATGATTGGATGGGAATGGATGTAGGACCCGAAACAGCTAAAATCTTTGATGAAGTCATCAACAAATCGAAGACCATTTTGTGGAATGGACCACTGGGTGTATTCGAAATGCAAAATTTCTCGAAAGGTACAATTGCGCTAGGCGATTCGATTGCCGAGGCAACCAAAAACGGAGCTTTTTCGTTGGTTGGTGGCGGCGATTCGGTGGCTTTTGTAAAATCGTTTGGTTACGAAGACAAAGTAAGCTATGTCTCGACGGGAGGCGGAGCTATGCTCGAAAGTTTGGAAGGAAAAGAATTGCCAGGCGTGGCCGCCATATTGAAATAAAAAAAGAGCTCAACCGAGCTCTTTTTTTATTTTGTAGCTTTTACCGATCTACTCATCTGCTTTTTCTGCAAAAAATTTCGTATTGCGTTGGCGTTAAAATTTCTTGAATTTCGTTCGATTTCTTAGCTTCAATTTTAGTTTTTCTTTCTGCAGCCTTGGCATCAAACACCTGATTTTTACTCATTTCTGCTCTATTTTTTCTAAAATCTTCACGCTCAGCTTGTTTTTTCTGATAAAGCTCAACCAACTTTTGGCGTTGTTGCTCATCAATATCCAATCCATCAAATTTTTGCATGAATTGCTCTTGCGTCATCCGCGGATTAATGTCTTGTCTGTGCGCTCTTTCTGTTTGAGCCGAAACACTCAACGCCATGGCGATTGCTACTAAGGTGATTATTTTTTTCATTTTTATTTCATTTGATTATACCTTAACTTTACAACTAATATACCATTGCAACGGTAAGAAATGATAAAAAATGTTAAATCATTCAGAATCATTAGAATGAATCCCTCAGAAACCCGAAAAAGAGTAGGAAAATTCGATCGAAATGATCTTTAACAAAGTTTAACAAAACGTCAATAAAGATTTAGTTGATATTGTTGCAATTGGATGAAATTTTTAAAGAAATTTGACCTAACCTTAATTAACGATACTCGAATTGGAAATACAAGAACTTAACCAGCTGATAGAGGCGAAAAGCGAAATCATCCATCGACTTGCTAGCGAAATCAACACAACCATTATTGGACAAGAAAAAATGATCGAAAGTTTGTTGATCGGACTTTTGGGTAATGGTCATATTCTCTTGGAGGGAGTGCCTGGTTTGGCAAAAACACTGGCGATCAAAACCTTGGCAGATGCCGTAGATGGCAGCTTTTCTCGTATACAGTTTACACCCGATCTCTTACCAGCCGATGTGGTTGGAACCTTGATTTACAATGTAAAAGAAAATGATTTTACGATAAAAAAAGGACCAATTTTTGCCAATTTCGTTCTCGCCGATGAAATCAATCGCTCACCAGCAAAAGTACAATCGGCTTTGTTAGAAGCCATGCAAGAAAAACAAGTGACAATTGGCGACGAAACCTATTCGCTGGATCATCCGTTTTTGGTTTTGGCAACCCAAAATCCAGTGGAGCAAGAAGGGACTTATCCTCTACCAGAAGCTCAGATGGATCGTTTTATGATGAAAACGGTAATTTCGTATCCGTCTTTACAAGCCGAACAAATGATTTTACGTCATGCCATCAATCAAACTTTTCCGTCGGTAAACAAAGTCATCAGTTTGCAAGAAATTTTAGAAGCTCGCGAAATGGTGAAAAAAGTGTACATGGATGAGAAAATCGAAAAATATATACTCGAAATTGTGTTTGCAACACGATTTCCCGATAATGTAGGCTTGACAAAAATGAATTCGATGATTTCGTACGGATCATCGCCACGCGGATCCATCAACTTGGCACAAGCAGCCAAAGTTTACGCTTACCTCAGACGTAGAGCCTTTGTAATACCAGACGATGTACGAGCTGTTGCAAAAGACGTTTTGCGTCATAGAATAGGCATCACTTACGAAGCCGAAGCCGAAAATGTGACACCAGAAGAAATCATCGATACTATACTGAATATAATTCCGGTTCCATAAAACAGCATGGATGCAAATGAAATCATCAAACGTGTAAAACGTATTGAGATCAAAAGTCGTCGAAAAGCGTCTGATCTTTTCATGGGCGAATACAACAGTTCGTTCAAAGGAAGAGGTATGATTTTTTCGGAAATTAGACCCTATCAATACGGCGATGATGTTCGGAATATAGATTGGAACAAAACCGCAAGATATGATGAAGTTTTTGTAAAAGTTTTCGAAGAAGAACGCGAACAAACCCTCTATCTCATGGTCGATATTTCTGCATCTGAATATTATGGCACACGCAAACAAACCAAAATAGAAACCATTGCCGAGCTGTGTGCTACACTCGCTTTTTCTGCCATCACCTACAACGATCGGGTCAGTTTGGTTCTATATACAGATCGTATCGAAAAATTTATCCCACCCAAAAAGGGAAAACAACACGTTTTGCGCATCATTCGAGAATTGATTGCGACAGAAGCGCAAAACAAAGGCACTAATTTGCAACAATCGTTAGAAGAATTTCTGAAAAAAACAAAACGCAGAAGCAACGTCTTCATTTTTTCTGATTATATTGACGCTTCGGATTACGAAAAAAATTTTCGAATTTTAGCTAAAAAACACGATGTTACTGGGATACGCATCTATGACGAAAAAGAGGGTACTTTCCCAGATGTGGGCATGTTGCATTTACAAGACAACGAAACAGGCGAAATACGCATGGTGAACACCTCATCGCCCGAAGTTCGCCAGCAATATGCCTACTATTTTGCAGAATTGGATCGTCGATTTCATGCCATATTCAAAAAAAATAATGCCGGAAGTTTATCCATCAGAAATGATGAAGATTACATCAAACCTTTGTTGAATTATTTCAAAGCGAAACGAAACTAATACATGAAAAAATTGAGTTTTTTATACTTGCTTTTTTTTGCTCAACTTTTGGTTTTCGCACAAGTCGAATCCTCGATAGAACCCACGCAAATCAAAATAGGAGAGCCTATTCGCTTAACCTATCAACTACCCTTTTCTGATTCCGATAAAATTCAAATTCCAAGCATTCAAGACACCCTATCTTATCACATCGAAGTGTTGGAGCAAAAACTCGACACTATCAAGCGTGACGGAAGTTCGAAATTAGAACTGAAATTGAGGGTTACCAGCTACGAAGCCGGTAGATTTCTTATCAAACCGCTCGCCTTTGTCGTGAACCAAGATACCGTCCGATCTGCCTCCTACCAAATCATAGTGCACGACGTAATCGTAGACGAAAAAAATCCGCAACTAGCAGATAATAAACCCATTATGCTAGAAGATTATACCTTAGACGATTATTGGAAAAAATATTGGATTTACGGTATTGTTGCACTTTTGTTGTTGCTGATTGCAATTGTTTTGGTCATTCTCTACATCAGATCGAAAAGCAAAGGTCTGAATAAACAACTGATCAAAACACCTTTCGAAGAAATGATGGACGAGCTGAAATCAATCGATAAAAAGAAATACTTACAACGAGGCGAACAAAAGGAATATTATTCCCGCCTTTCTCTAGCTTTGAAACATTATATAGGGCGAGTTTATCATTTTTCTGCAAAAGAATTATTGTCGGATGAAGTAGTCGACGCATTGGTCAAAAAAGAAGAGTTGAAAAACGAAGAAATCCAAACGCTGAAGCAATTTTTGTACGATGCCGATTTGGTAAAATTTGCCAAACAAACCCTGCCCGAAGAAAAAAATACGAGCTATCGAAAATGGGTAGAAGACTTTGTAAATTACATAAAACCCATCGATATACCCCAAAACCCCGAAACAAATTTGGATAGCGTGACGGGAGAAAACTATAGAAAAATAAAAGATTAATGACAAATTTCGAATTTCAGAATCCTTGGTTCCTTTTCGGGTTGATTTTGATTCCTATGGTGATTTATTGGCAAATAAAACAAAGGAAGAAAACTCGCCCTGCCATGAAAATTGGCACGTTACGAGCTTTCGGAAATTCGAAAAATACGCTGTATCGCTTGGCTCCTCTGCTCAATGTGATCCGCATGCTGGCACTTGCCTTGTGTATGGTAGCATTGGCCAGGCCTCGCATTGTAGACGTTTCGACCAAAATAAAATCAGACAAAGGAGTCGACATTATCTTAGCTGTCGATACCTCGCTGAGTATGTTGGCAAGAGACCTGCAACCTGACAGAATCACCGCCCTGAAAGATGTCGCCATAAAGTTTTCTGCTGGTAGAGACACAGACAGAATAGGTTTGGTCGCTTATTCTGGTGAGGCCCTTACCCGCGTGCCCTTGACTACCGATCGCGAGATATTGTTTAGAGAAATCAACGCCTTGCAAACTGGCGAATTGGAAGATGGGACAGCAATAGGCGTTGGATTGGCAACCGCTGTTAACCACCTCAAAGACAGTAAAGCAGTGAGTAAAGTAATCATCCTCCTTACCGATGGCGTAGAAAGTATAGATCCGACCAATGATTTGCTCTATATCTCGCCAAAAACAGCTGCAGATTTAGCTGCTTCTAGAGGGATCAAAGTTTACACCATAGGCGTGGGAACCAACGGTTTAGCGCCTTTCCCTACGGGTTACGATATGCTGGGCAATTATTTCTTCGAGATGTTGCCCGTTGATATCGACGAACCACTGTTGCAAAATATTGCAGATGTTACAGGAGGTCTATATTTCAGAGCGACAAATAACAATTCACTTTCTAAAATCTACGATGAAATAGATCGCTTAGAAAAGTCAGAAATCAACGAAATCAAGTATTACAATTATACCGAATTGTTTGCTCGTTTTCTTTTTCCGGCGATGATATTGCTGTTGCTCGAACTTGTTTTACGTCGAACCCTTTTTAAACAATTGGTCTAATGCAGTGGGGAGCTTTACATAATGCTTGGTGGCTTTTGGCTTTGGTAATGATCATTTATTTGTCTTATCGTGTGTACCAATGGCGAGAAACTGTGCGAAAAACCTTTGCCGATGCTCATCTTTTCGAATTTGTCTTTCCTTACAGTTTGCCAAAAAAATTTGGTCTGAAGCTGATTTTATCTTGCATTGCCTTATTTTTTATCATTCTCGCACTCATGGACCCTTTAGCTGGAACAGAAGAAAAAGAAGTTTCACGAGAAGGAATCGATATCGTCTACGTCTTGGACGTCTCGACCAGTATGGATGCCGAAGATATTGCACCATCTCGCCTGCTAAAAGCTTCTCGTGTCATCAGCGAATCGTTGAATACCTTGGGCGGGGACCGCGCATCTTTGATTGTTTTTGCAGCCGATTCTTATACCATTTCACCTCTAACCAACGATTATGCCGCCATTGATACCTATCTTGCCACCATTTCGACCAAAATCATCTCCAACCAAGGAACCAATTTTCAGGTGGCTTTTGATGAAGCAGTAAAAGTGTTGAAAGGCGCTCCCAATACGAGTAAAATGATGGTTTTGTTGTCTGATGGAGAAGATAATGAAAACACGGTTACCGCTGCTGTACGATTGGCAAAAGAGAATCAGATTCATGTTGTTTCGATCGGAATCGGAACTGAAAAAGGAGGACCAATTCCAGTCGAGACCCCTTATAGCAGCGAATACAAACTCGATCGGAGCGGCGAGGTCGTGGTCACAACCCTAGAAAGCAACAATTTGAATAAATTGGCAAATCAGACCAACGGAATGTATTTGAGCGATGCGCCTACCAATGAATTGGTGAAGCAAATCAACGATTACAAATCACGATTAGACAAAACCCAAATCGCGACTTCTTCTACCCGAGACATGAAACATATTTTTCAGTGGTTTTTGGGCGTAGCAATTGTTTTACTTTTTATAGAAATCTTAACAACTGAATATAAGAATTTTAACGGAAAAAAGAGATAAGTTTGTACGATATAATGATACGCTTTTTAAATAAATTTTGTTTTATTTTTTTGGTATTGCTATCGACATTTGGTTTTGCTCAAAATCAAGTGAAGGATAACATTATCGAAGGCAACAAGCGTTTCGAAAACGGAAAATTCGATCAGGCAGAATTTTCGTACAAAAAAGCATTGGCAGAAGATCCAAATTCGGTAAAAGCGAATTACAACTTGGGCAATACCCTTTATGAACAAAAACGTTATAAAGAGAGCATTTCGCATTACAACAAAGCAGCACAATTGGCTAGAGACCAATCAGAGAAGCATCAGGCTTATCACAATATGGGAAATGCTTATATGCAAGAGAAAGATTATAAAAAAGCAGTAGAAAGTTACAAAAACGCGCTGAAAAATAATCCTTACGACGAACACACTCGGCATAATTTTGCTTTGGCAAAAAAGCTTTTGCAACAACAACAAAAAGAAGAGCAGAAAGATCAACAACAAAATCAAGACCAGCAAAACAACGAAGATCAGCCACAGAACCAAGAGCAAAATCAATCGGAACCAAATAACCAAAACAATCCAAATCAAGATTCGAAACAAGAGCCACAACAACCAGGTGATGATTCGAAACAGCAAAAAGAAAACGCGCAACAATCGCAAAGTGGAGGTGAAAATGGCAACGATAAAGGACGGGGAGAACAAGCCAATCCGCAAATAAAACAAGGCGATAGCGGCGCAGGAGCAGAACAGCAAAACGCGCACAACAATAAAGGAGAAAACATACTGAAAGCCTTACAAAACCAAGAAGCACAGACGCAACAAAAATTTATAGAAAAAAAAGCAAAAAAAACTAGAACAAACGCAACCAAAGATTGGTAATGAAATTGCAACACTACATCGCACTGTTATTCGGTTTACTTTCTACATTGGTTTGCTCTCAGAATATTACATTCAAATCAGAGGCAAGCACAGACCAAGTAAGAGTTGGTGAACAATTCAAAGTTGGATTTTATCTCATCAGCGATTCACGCTCGATTTCGGTCGATTCGCCTATTAATTTCCCCAACTTTGCAGGCTTCCATGTTTTGGGCGAAAATAGTGTGCGCAACTTTCAAGTGATCAACGGTGAAATGCAATCTTCATCTGGCGTAGAACTAGTTTTGGTTGCCGAACGAGAAGGACGATACAAAATAGGCTCGGCAAAAGTAGTGATCGACGGCAAAACCTATGCGACCAAACCCATAGATATTGTGGTAAACGAAAGACCACAAACAGCATACAATGCGCAACCCAATCGCACACAAAGTGCATTTCTGAGTTCGGAAGTATCCAAAAAAGATCCCTACGTAAACGAAGCTGTAAATTTATCGGTAAAATTGTATGCACGCGATTACAGCCTGCTCAATAGAGCAAAAAACTTCAAAGCCGCAAATTTTTCGGGTCTCGATGCAAAAGTAATCAATCAGGACGATCAAGCTGTTCGCATGAAACAAGAAATGGTAAATGGACGCGTCTACATTTCCGAAGAGATTGTGCGTTATCTTTTGTTTCCGCAAGACGCTGGGAACATCAAAATAGAACCTTTTACCTTAGACCTTATGGTTTCAGGATTTTATGGTGCAGAACCGGTTACCATAAGCAGTAATCCAGTCTATCTGAATGTAAAAAAATTACCAGCAGGCAAACCAAAAAATTTTAGTGGAGCCGTGGGCGATTTCACGATGAAAACGCAATTGAGCAAAGATAAGCTCAATCAAAACGAAACCACCAATTTTACAGTAGAAATCAATGGGACTGGAAACCTCAATCAGTTTGCCTTGCCCAACCTCAAAGGCAACGAGAATCTAGAGATTTATCCTCCAAAAAAACAAGAAAAGTTTGAAGCCACAGCGCAAGGATATACTGGTAAAATTACAGAGCGGCACATGCTCATCCCACAATATGGTGGCGAATATCATTTAGATCCCATAGAGTTTTCGTATTTCAATCCGAAATCTGGAAAATATGTAACCTTGAAATCAGAACCAATTCAATTGCAGGTAAAAGGCGACCTAGCGCCAGAAAAAGTAGACTCGACGGCAAAAGTGGGAGAAGTGAACGATTATTTGGCCAATTCGGGTAACGAAAATCAGCTGCTTCCAAAAATTACCGAAAAATTACCTGAGAAGGTAAAAGACGAATTCTTTTCGGTTGGATTTTTAGGGCTGATCGGAATTGCACTTGCGGTATTGTTTGGATTCTTGATGCTGAAAAATAATAAAAAGAAGAAAAAAAATAAATCGGTAACAGCTGTAAATCAACCCGAACAAGCTCCAAAAAAAGTGGTCAAAAAACAAAAATGGTCTTACCAAGAAGCCTTACAGACATTGCGAAATCATTTGAATGCTGATGATAAAAACTTCTTTGCGCAATTAGAGAAAATATTGATCGACCTCGCGCGACATTATACCGATTTGGATTTGGCAAATTTCACCGATTTCAGAGCAGCAGAACTCATGAAAGCGAATGGAATCGATGTCAAGCTTGTAGACGAATGGCAGACTTTACTCAACAAAGCACAACAAGCCAAATACGCACCTTCTACCGAATTTGTAGACCAAAATGCGCTGTATCTACAAACCGAAAACTTGCTGAAACGATTCTGACGCCGCCATAATTCTAAGGTTGAAAAAACATTTTTTGGATGGCTTATACAAAATTAGAAAAAAGCTGAAAGCTTAAATTTTAAATCCCAAAGAATTGATTTAAATTTGCTACAAAATCAAAACTACGTTATGCAAATTTTCGAACAGTTATCGTTATCACAAATCGGAGCCACCTTCGCCGTTTTGTTTGCTGTAATCGACATATTGGGCAGTATTCCTATCATTGTAGATATCCGCTCCAAAGTAGGACATATCCAATCGGAAAAGGCCGCTATCGCAGCGGGAGTTTTGATGATTTCTTTCTTGTTTTTCGGGACCAAAATCCTCACCTTGTTCAATGTAGACGTAGAAGCCTTCGCTGTTGCCGGTGCTTTTGTCATCTTTGTGATTGCCTTGGAAATGATCCTAGGAATCGAGATACAGAAAGGAGTAGAAGCAAATTCGGCATCCATCGTTCCCATCGCTTTCCCTTTGGTAGCTGGGGCAGGATCGTTGACCACCGTTCTCTCGCTTAGAGCTCAATATGACGACATCAACATTGTAGTTGGCATCTTGCTCAACATGATTATCGTCTATTTGGTTTTGAAGTTTGCCGGAAAATTAGAAAAAATATTAGGTCCAGCCGTTTTGAGTATTTTGAAAAAAGTTTTCGGAATCGTATTGCTTTCTATCGCGATCAAACTTTTTACAACAAACATTGGTACCTTGTTCATCAACGAATTCAATATATAATGAAAAAGATTTTATACATCACCATCCTACTTTTTGTTGCCGGCATTGCTTTTTGTCTGTACAGTATCGATTACAAATTGGGTGTAATGGCAGGCGAAAACTTACCTTTTCTTGGCGGAATTTTTGGAGGTATTTTGGGTATAATACTCAGTCTTATTTTCTTGAAAGCTGATCGACTTCAAGAGAATCTGAAATCGAAATAAGTCTTCTCAGGACTTTCTGTAAAGCCTGCTCTATGGTATCGTAAGAAGTTTTTTCTTTGCTAAGAAAGAGAAACATGAGATCGTAAGTCGTCGACTTTTCGAGTAGAATACTTTTATTCAGGCGGTAAGCCTCTCGCATACGTCTTTTGTACAGATTGCGATCTACCGCATGCTTAAAATGCTTTTTCGATACGCTTATCGCTACCCTATTCATCATCAGTTCATTTTCTCGGTAAACAATTCGGATGGGAAAATGGCTGAAGCTTTTGCCTTCGGCGAATAGTTTTTCGATCGCTTTTTTGTTTTTCAGTTTTTCTTCTTTAGGAAACGTATACGACATCCAAATTTTTTTTCAAAGGTAAGGATTCTAGGTATTATAAGAGAATATCGTAAATTTGTAATCATTAAATATAAAAAAGAGCATATTATGTATCCATCAGAAATAGTATTACCGATGAAGGAGCAACTCACTTCAAACGGTTTCGAAGATCTTTCGACAGCAGATAAAGTAGAAGAAGCATTGCAAAGACCAGGAACCACCTTGGTAGTAGTCAACAGTGTTTGTGGTTGTGCAGCAGGTGCAGCAAGACCAGGTGTCATCTTATCGTTGAACAACGACAAAGTACCCAACAACCTCACTACCGTATTTGCAGGTTACGATATAGATGCGGTAGCAAAAGCAAGAGAACATTTTGCTCCATTCCCGCCAAGTTCGCCAGCCGTGGCATTGTTCAAAGACGGTGAATTGGTGCACATGTTAGAGCGTCATCATATCGAAGGGCACTCTGCAGAAGTCATCGCAGAAAATTTGAAATCTGCTTATAACGAGTTCGTGTAAGCGTCGAATTGTTAAAATTCACAACAAAAGAAGCCGTCTCGTTTATAAAATCGGGACGGTTTTTTTATGATTAAAAAATTGAGGTCAAAAACCAACTCAATTTAATAATTTAGAAAAAGATGAGTTATTATTCTTGTTTACGCACTCATCTTTTTCAGATTATGAGCTAAAGCATGCAATCCGAACTCTAATTCCACTTTTTCAATTCCTTTTAGGGTAAATCTTTTGAAGTTTCGGTTGTGTTTGAGTTGGGCAAATGTAGGTTCGACATCAGCAGTTCTTTGTTTTCTTCTTATTTCTCCGATATCGGATGTGAGAAGTTCTCTTGCTTTTTGTTTGTGGTATTCTAATTTATGGTTCCTTTCTACTGTCCTGTTGTTTTTCCCCTTGAAGCACTGGCTTCTGAGCGGACATCCATTGCAGTTTTTAGCGCTATAACAACTATAGGTTTGCTTATATCCTGACTTTGTTTGGACTTTTCGCTCACCGCGCTTGTCCATACGTTGTCCCATCGGGCATACATAAAAATCTTGCGCTTCATTATAATAGAGTGAGTCTCGTTCAAAGGGTTTGGGATTTTTTCTTTTCTTTGATTTGCCTTGTTCTTGGTCAAAGGTGTTGAACTTTACAAAGGCTTTGATTGCTTTGTCCTCCAAAAGTTCGTAATTTTCTTCACTTCCGTATCCTGCATCTGCGGTGAGTTCTTCGGGAAGCTCATTGTAGAGTTTTTTATGGTTTTCTAAATGAGGTTTTAAAGTATGAATGTCGTTGGTGTCTTGATGTAAGGTATAGTTGACGATGATTTGGTTTTCGGTGCTGATTTGTGCATTGTAGCCGGGTTTTAATTGTCCGTTCTGCATGTGGTCGTCCTTCATGCGCATAAAGGTCGCATCGGGATCGGTTTTGCTGTAGGAGTTGCGTTCTTGTAGTAACTTTTCTTGTTCTTGGTATTTCTTTAAGTTTGGCGCAAAATTCTTTTGGATGTAACGGGATTTGGCTTTTTTCTTTGGATCGTCAGACTTTTCTTTTAGGATTCGGTTGATTTTATCTGCAGCTTGTTGGACTTTTTCAGGATCAAGTTTTTTGAACTCCGGTGGCTCGGGATCTTGGTCTTCTTCATCAGCAACGCACTGCGCGTATTGCCACATATCCTCTAATTGTTTGATCATTTTCTCCCGATTGGTCTTGATGGAATTTCCCCAGACAAAGGTGTATCTTCCAGCTACCGATTCTATTTTGGTGCCGTCTGTATAAACTCGTTTGAGACTCACTAATTTTTCTTCTGCCAAAAGCAATACCACTTGTTTGAAGATGTCTTTGAATACGGCTTTTAACTTATTGCTTCGAAATCGGGCTATCGTATTATGGTCGATGCTTTCTCTACCAGAAAGCCACATAAAGTTTATGTTCTCATTGAGGGCTTTTTCGATCTTTCTACTGGAATAAATATTGTCCATATAAGCGTAAACCATCACTTTGAGCATCATTTTAGGATGATAACTAGGATGACCTTCCCGACTGTAAGTTTCTAAAAGAGGTTTTAAGTCTATCTTCTCAACTACGTTGTTTACGATTCTTACTGGATGATTAGTCGGAATTAATTCTTCTATCGAAGGTGGAAATAACCAGTTTTGTGATTGGTTATATTCTTTAATTCTATAGTTCATTTCGCTGAAAATTAAGTAGTTAAATATAGTGAATTCTATATTAATCACCTAATAATCAATCCATTATTTATATAAAAAAACCGCCTCAGTTGTGAGACGGCTTCTTTTTGTTTACATTAGCTTTCAGTTAGTAAAAAAATTATAAAATTATAAAATCATACAATTATGAAAAAAATCTTTACACTTTTATCAGCGGTAGCATTTTCTGCTGCATTCGGGCAAATGGCTCAACTTCAGGAAGTAAAATCGAACAAAGAAATGATTGCTACTGCTCCAGCAAATGGAGTAGCAGGAGAGCATCAGTTGATTCAATATACTGATCCTAATACTAGAAATAGTTTGGTATCATGTTCAAATGCAAATGGAGTTACGAATCACTTTTCTAGACTTTTCGATTTTGCAGAATACGGTATTACAAGTGATTTCACACCAGTAAGCGTTGGTGTATACGGAAACCCACAAGGAGCAAGTAACACTGTTGAACTTGCATTTGCAGCAATTGAAGGAGACTACAATGCAGAGTCTATTTTGGCAGGATTGAATGAAGATGCGTATGGTTCAATGGGATTCGACGCTCCAGGATGGCAAGATGTTCCATTGTTTGACGAAGTTTCTTTCCCAGCAAACAAAAAATTAGCTGTTGCGGTTTCGGTACTATTAGCTTCTGACGGATCTTCGTATACTGATGGTCTTTTCTTGGGTAACAACGAAGCTCCACAAACAGGTCCATCGTACATCGGTTGGCCAGGTACAGAGTGTGTGGACGACAACCCTACAAATATCTCAGAATTAGGTTTCGAGCAATCAATGCTTTTCCATGTAAACGGTACGACTGCAGATATGGGACTTGTAGAGTTAGGATCTAATAAATTAGGTGTTTATCCTAATCCAGCATCTACAGAATTGAATGTATCTTTGGCAGACTCTAAAATCGCAAAAGTTGAAATCGCTGACGTTACAGGACGCGTAATCCCAGCTAAAGTAGACTTGAACGGTAAAGTAAACGTTTCTAATCTGTCTCAAGGTGTATATTTCTTGAGAGTAAAAGATGATAAAGGAGTTACTAGAATCCAATAATTCATCAAGAAATAATCATAAAGGATATAAAACTTTAGAAGGCCGATGATTTTCATCGGCTTTTTTTATGAAGATTATCCATATTTTTGTAAGCAAAATTATCGAGCAAATGAAAGTAGCATTAGTAGGCGCAACAGGGATGGTCGGACAAATCATGTTGCAGGTTTTAGAAGAACGAAATTTTCCCATTACAGAGCTGATTCCAGTAGCATCAGAAAAATCGATAGGGAAGAAGGTACGCTATAAAAATCGAGACTATGCTATCGTTTCTATGCAAGATGCGGTTGCAGCCAAGGCAGCGATTGCCCTATTTTCTGCGGGCGGTGAAATTTCTAAAGAATGGGCTCCTGCCTTTGCCCAGCAAGGCACCATTGTCATCGACAATTCATCTGCCTGGCGAATGGACGAAGACAAACCTTTGGTGGTGCCAGAAATCAACGCCGATGTGATTAGGAAAGAAGATAAAATCATTGCCAATCCAAATTGTTCTACCATACAATTGGTGATGGTGCTGCATCCGTTACATAAAAAATACGGTATAAAACGCGTTGTGGTATCGACCTACCAATCGGTAACAGGAACAGGCAAAGGCGCAGTACAACAATTGGAAAGCGAGATAAAAGGAGAAAAAGCAGAAAAAGTTTATCCATATCAAATTTTCAAAAATGCCTTGCCACATTGTGATTCTTTCGACGAAGAAACAGCTTACACCAAAGAAGAGCTCAAACTCACACGAGAACCAAAAAAAATAATGCAAGCAGACGAACTGCAGATTACGGCTACGGCTGTTCGCGTTCCGGTGCAAGGCGGTCATTCCGAGTCGGTGAATATCGAGTTTCAACACGATTTTGCTCTCGAAGAAGTTAGAAAAATTTTGGGCGAAACCGAAGGTGTCATCGTACAAGACAATCCCGACACCAATACCTATCCTATGGCGTTCTATTCAGAAGGTAGAGATGAGGTTTTTGTAGGACGAATTCGACGCGATTTTTCGCAACCCAACACGCTCAATTGTTGGATTGTAGCCGATAATTTGCGCAAAGGAGCAGCGACCAATGCAGTGCAGATTGCTGAATATTTGTTGAAAAGCGGAATCGTAAACGCCTAAACAACAATCCTCTTTGCCGACCTTGTTTGGCGTACGAGTTAGGATAGTTTTTTGTACTAAGGCTACAAACAGCTAGATTACACGCCATTTCAAGTTTCGAAAATTTTCGACAAAAATGCTTGCAAGCAGATCGAAGCAAAAGCATAATTTATCGATGAATTATAACTGAAAATGAGTAACTTTTCGACAAGTTAAAAAAAATCAAATTCAGTTATGAAATTATACTTTCTACTTTTTATTGCATGGCTTTGCAGCATTGCGAATGCACAAGAGTTGGTGTTTATCGAGTTTAAAGACAAGCCCTATGCATCCAGTTATTTTGCCAATCCGTTGCTGATGTTGTCACAAGATGCACTCCAGAGGCGTACAGATAGAAAAATAGAAATCGACTTGCGCGATGTGCCAATTCATCAGGCGTATAGCGAGCAGATTAAAAGTAAATTCGAGATTCTTGGATATTCGAAATGGTTGAATGGCGTAGTAGTAGAAATTACTGCCGAGTCGCAAAGAGAATGGTTGCAATCGCAAGAATTTGTTCAGCAAGTGCAGACCTTTGTCCGTAATCCGAACGCTCAACCAAAGAGCAAAATCGCATCAAAATTTTACGAAAAAGAGGATCTAAACAGTTTATTAGATTCCGATATTTTCATACAGCAACTCAATTTGCAAGCCTTGCATGAACAAGGTTTTACGGGTAAAAATGTAAAATTGGCGGTATTCGATTCAGGTTTTTGGGGTGTAGATGTCATGGACGCTTTCCAATACATTCGCGAAAACAATCGCATCCGATACACATACGATTTTGTACAAAAAACACAGCAAATTTACGCCCACAATACGCACACCCACGGGACCATGGTTTTGAGCAATATATCAGCCAAAACAGCAAGCTATACAGGCACTGGTTACGATACAGATTTGTACCTTTTTCGCACCGAATATGCGCCAGCCGAAACGCCGCTCGAAATGGTGTATTGGGTAATGGCAGCCGAACGAGCAGATAGCTTAGGAGTAGCTATCATCAATTCGTCGTTGGGGTATTATGATTTCGATGATCCGCGGTACAATTATACTCACGCAGAGCTAGACGGCAACACTGCCTACATTACCAAAGGAGCAAATGTTGCGGTAGAAAAAGGAATTATTGTGGTGAATGCTGTGGGCAACGAACGCGCTAACGCTTGGGGTAAAATGAATTTTCCTGCAGATAGCAATGGAGTTTTGGCAATTGGTGCGGTCTTTGACGATGGCTTCGTTACCGGATTTTCTTCTTACGGACCTACTGCAGATAACCGCATAAAGCCTGAGCTGATGGCTATGGGAGGTAACGTTCCGCTGTACAATTATTATTTTGGAGATTACTTTACTACGGCGAGTGGAACGTCGTTTTCTTCGCCCATTATTGCAGGAGCAATCGCAAGTTTGATTCAAGGAAAAAGTGAATTTACGGTAGACCAATTGAAATCGATTTTGTTCCGTTCGGCAGATCGTTACACCAATCCGGATAATGATTATGGGTACGGAATTCCCGATTTTGCGAAAGCAAAGCAGTATTTAGACGAAGATCTTTCGATTCAAACCTCTAATAAACAAACCGTTCTATTATACCCAAACCCTACCAAAGCACAACTGCATATAAAATCGAATGCTGTGGTAGAAAAGGTTGAAGTCATCGATATGAAAGGGCAAATCATCAGAAAGTTTTACCAAAATGATGCTGTTTCTCTGCAAGGAATTACGCAAGGCGTTTATTTGGTGAAAGTTTATTTTTCTGATGGGGAAACCATCACACAAAAAGTGCTGAAAGAATAGGATGGAAGCAGTACAGAATAGGTAGAATTTTTACGATTACCGTAAGTTATTTTGGACTATAAATAGTTTCAAAAAGGGTTGGGAAGTTTGGTTTAAAGTCCTACTAAAAAAAAACCTTCAAGCGAAGCTTGAAGGTTTTTTTGTGAGCATCAAAAATAATTATTCTACTTTGATGTTATCGATATGGATGTCGTATTTCGTTCCAGAGCCTGCTTTTAATGCAAATAAGTCTCCAGAAGTATTTAATGTATTTCCGCTAATATTAAGCGTAACCATTACCCATTGACCGTTGGTATTTACAGCACCTGTGTACTGATTATTACTCGAAGTTTGTAGGGTAACATTGTTGCTAGTCGACAATTCGCCTAAATTGTAGTAAATAGTACCAGCAGTAGTGTATACATTGAACGATAATGATTTTGCAGCACTACCTTTTACCCAAAGTGTAATTCTAGTTGGGTTTGCAGGTACTGTAACAGAACCAGCTTTGGCTGTAAACACATAAGGGTTTGTGCTACCAGTTTGACCATTCAAATAGAAAGAATTAGAACCATCTCGACCAGTTCCTTGCCCTTGTACTGCTAATCCATTACTTAGACCATAACTATTCAACTGAGCCAAGAAATCGCTCCAGTTTTCGAAATCTGAACCTTTGAACAATAAGTCTTTTGCTTCGGTATTGTTGTTTCCGCCTCCGTTGCTGTCGAAACGAGGTTGATCAAAATTAACGTCTGTTTCTGGATCGCTAATGAATACTTGGTAAGAATTTCTGAAGATCGAAACCAATACGGTGATCGATCCAGATTGTGTTGGCAGTGGATTTGCTCGCCAAGAAGCGTAACCACTATTTCGTAAATCAACTGTTCTTCCTACTTTGTCTACCAAAACTCTATTCAGTGTCGCTTGTGCACTAGACGTATCGCCGTAGGTAAGGTCTGTTTCTGGACTTTGGAATTGTACATTGTGAATCGTTACCAAGGTGTTGATGTTTTCTGGTTTCAAAGCTTCATTCAAGCTGTTGAACTCTCTTGGAACGATTGGAGTAGCCGCCTCACAGGTCTTTTTTACATTGTTTTCTGCCAATGCTTCGGTCATTCGACCAACACGAGTTTCGGCGTTGTTTCCTGTACCAGAAGTGTAAGGAGATCCAACTTTCAATACCCCTCTATCCATTCCGGCATGTAAGCCTTTCAAGTTAACTTGTACTTTACTGTTTTTAGGGTATTTTGTGTATAGATTATACGCGTCGATTTCTATTTGTACCCCTTTTGTTGGGTTTTCTGGTGAATCTTGAATAGAAATGGTTTTGAAGAAATTTCCTGTTTCGTCTGATGTGATAACGTAACCTTCGATGATTTTATCTTCTGTAAACTCAACAATGTTGTTTTGAGCTGTAGAAGCGTTTACCATATCGTACAATTCTCCCAAAGTGGTGTTGGTTACCATACCGGTACAACCTTCTGTTGGTGGCAAAGCAAACTCATCATCCTTCACACAAGAATTGATGAATATTAATCCACAAGCTAAACTTAGGGTAGTTAAAAAATGTTTTAAATTATTCATGTTGTTTTTGTTTCGTATTATTAAAATCTAAAAATTATGTTTACAAAGTAAGATCTTCCTATTCCGTACCAATATTTTGGTCCCATCATGGTTCTATAGGCTGGGTTGGTTGCATTGGCAAAAGATCCTAAACGCAATTGTTCAAATCCGCCTGTGATGTATTCTTTGTTGTCGAATAGGTTGTTGACAGATCCGCTGATCAGGGCGTAATATTTTCCTATTCGTTTCGAATAACCAGCATTTAAATTGAACATAAATTCATCCGATGTTTTGGTTTGGCGTAATGCCTCGCGCAAGCTGCTTTCGGTGATTTCGCCACCAGTGTATCCTGCAACAAAATGCGGAGTTCTTCTGTAGGCTGCAATGTCTATGTAGTTGTCTGCTAAGTAATTTGCAGAGGCACCAATCCACCAAAATTTAGGGCTTCGGTATTCTAATCCCAAAGTGCCTGCGTTTTGTGGTCCGGCAGCAATGCGGTAGTTTTTCAGGTATACATCACCAAAGTATTGGTATGCTTCACCTACCGATACATACGATCCGTTGTTGTATTCTGTGGTGATCAAATCGTCTGAAAACAAATAATATTTAGGATTGTTGGTATAGGTAAATTGTCCTAAAGAAGCCACTCCAAAAACCTTGATTGTTGGGGTTACTTGTCCTTCTACTGCCAATTCTGCCCCGATGTGTTGTTTGTCAACGCCAGTCAACACTTCTGCAGCAAAATAGGTATTAGAACCTGTTGTACCTTGTCTTCCGTCGATGTATCCAAACGATTTATCGGTTTCGTTAGATATTTGAGTGAAATATGCTGTAGCACGAGCTTTCAGACGAGGTGCGCGGTAAACGTAGCTCAAATCAGTTGACAAAATCTCGGCATTGTTGATTTCGTTGATGGTAACCTCATGCAAACGAGCATTCGGGAAAACTTCGTCAGCTGTAGGCGCTTCTGTTGAGTATTGTCCATTCCATGTAATGAAGTTTCGACCATCTAATTTGAATAAGAATTGTGATTTAATACCAAAATTCCAAAAATCATAGGTTGCACTTTTTCCGTACGAAAGATCTTGATACAAATAATGTCTGTATTTACCATCTCGATAGAAGTCTGTGTAAGAAGCATGTGCCCCTATGGTAACGTCTAAGAATTTTCCCTTGATTTTTGATTGGAAGAATAAATCGGCATAATTACGATTGATCTCGTAGTTGTACTCATATCGGTCACCTTTTTTTGCGATATAGGTCGGATTGTTCATATCGTAACTATTTGCAATGGTATTTGATGCGTAATCATCGGCGTTTTTTACATATTCACCTCCCAACAAGTCGGCTACTTCTTTGTACAAATCAGATTTTGTTCTCTGGTATGCTAAAGCAATAATGAAATCGATATTTTCATTGAATTGTGATGACAAATTGGTATTGAAGGCATATACCTTGTCTGCTGTTACGTCTCTTCCCAGCCAGTAAACAGATCTCCCATCGTTATAATTTGTCATATTGTAATTGGCTTGATACAAGCTATTCCAGTTTATTTGCGCATAGTCATCCCCATTTCTCCATTTGTTTACGAGGTCGATATAAGCCATATCGCTGGTCGTTGCACCTTGGTTTGCGTAGAGATAATAGCTCGGCAAATTGCGGTAATAGGTAGGCGAAGGGTTTCCTGCTCGGTACCAATCCAAACGAGTTCCAGAGTCTTTACCAAATTGGTAAGAGAATGTGGTGGTTAATTTTGATTTCAAATCAAAATTCCAATGGTGAGTCAATTGGAAAACCGGCTCAAAAGTCTTGCGAACGCGTTCGTTGCGTTTTTCGCCATCTTGCCATCCCCAATAAGAGTTATAATAGATTCCTTTCAAATCAACCATTTCTTGCGTATTTGGTGAACCACCAGCACGGCGATTTGGCGCTCCGAACGCAGTAAAGTTTAAGGTATGATTTTCGTTGAATTTCTTTTCAATTCCCAAGAAGTAAGCCCAAGCATCGTAGAATGTACCTTCAATTACTCCTTCTTCTGCCCAACGGCGAGAACCCGAAACCATGAACGCCCAACCGTTTTTCATCAAACCAGTGTTGTAAGTTCCCATCACACGGTGGCGGTAAGAACGATTGGAGATTGAGTACGCTAAGCCAACACCTTTTCGCATGGTAGATGGTCGAGTGTCGAAGTTGGTTACCCCTCCAATATCACCAAAAGCAGTTTCAGATGGTTCGATACCGTAGGTGATTTCTTGTGGGCGACGAGTAACGTCATTCAAACCTCCCCAGTTGTTGAAGGTTGCACGACCATTGTCGATTTTGTTCATACGAATTCCGTTGAAGTGGATATCGTTGTATTTGTTGTCGTATCCTCTTGGTTTGAACCAGTAGGCTCCTAATTCGTAAGCCGAAACACTGGCAAAAATATCGCGAGACGACTGCAATATACCTGAATTCGAAGCGAGAGAAGATTCGTCAGAAGATACTTCATCTTCCGATAAAGTAATCAAACCTACCTCTGCTGCTGCAGGATTATAGGTAACAAAAATGTTACCCAAATCTAAATCGAATTCATTCGATACAGTAACAGTTTGCTGGTATAGGTCATAGTTTGGCCCAGAAATTTGTAGGGTATAAGAACCGTTCGGGACTTCTACAAATTGAAAATAACCAATACGATCACTAATGACAGGCTCATCCGAAAATCCAATCAGTCGCACATTCAGATTGTAAACCTCACTATCTGTTGTGACATTTTTCACTACTCCGTGTACCTTGGTTTGTCCCCAAATCGACATCAAGGATAACAAGAAGAATGAAATACTTAATAATAATTTATTCATCAATAACAATTTTATTTTTTAATTTTACGTGAGTTATAATAAATAGTTTACAAATTTAACAAATTTTTAATTCGCTAAAATGTCAATACATAAATTAACGTTAATATTACAACTTTTCTGCATAGGAGTTGTCTTGCAAACTGCTAATGCCCAAAAATACCAAAGTGCAACGGTTGCTTTTTACAATGTAGAAAATATCTTCGATACCATAGAATCTGCTGGTTATATCGATGGAACCAAAGAGTTTAATGATCCTGATTATCATATATCTATTCCAGTTTCCGAAATAGATAAATATGAGGTAGAAGAGTACAAATTACCGTATACTTACGAGAATTTGAAAGGTAAAAAAATCATTCGTCCTCTTATTTTACAAGACGAATTTTTACCGAAAGGAAAAAAAGTATGGACTTCTAAACGATACCAAATCAAGATAAACAACATTGCACGTGTGATTTCTGAATTGGGTGTTGATGTAACCAAAACTCCACCAGTCATCGTAGGTTTGTGCGAGATAGAAAATGCCCAAAATATTATCGATATTGCCCACACGTCACATCTGAAAAAATATAATTATGGCGTGGTTCATTTCAATTCATTCGACGCTCGAGGGGTTGATGTAGGTTTGATGTATCAGAAAGATCGATTTGTACCGACTTTTGCCCGACCTTATCCTGTTTATATTTTCGACGAAAATGGCGCAAGAAGATATACTCGAGATATCTTAGCGGTAACGGGATTATTAGATGGCGAAGAAATTACATTCATCGTCAACCACTGGCCATCTCGTAGTGCGGGCGAGAAGGTGACCATGCCAGGTCGTATAGAATCGGCAAAAGTAATGCGCGATATCATGAACGAGTTGAAAGCTAAAAATCCGAACGCAAAAATAATTGCAATGGGAGATTTCAACGACGATCCGGTAAGTCCGAGCATACGAGACACCTTCAAACCAGCAGGGGAGAAAAAGAAGGTAAAGGCAGACGGATATTACAATCCGATGATTCCATATTTCAAAAAAGGGATTGGAACCCTCACCTATCGTGATGCTTGGAATCTGTTCGACCAATTCATCATGACGGGAAGTTTGGTTACCAATTCAAACGATTTTGATACCTATAAAGTCTTCAGAACCGAGATTTACAACAAAGCGTATCTCATCTCGCAATCTGGACAATATAAAGGATCACCTCATCGTACTTACAGTGGCGACACCTTCCGTGCAGATGGATATTCGGATCACTTACCAATTTATACAATTCTGATCAGAAGTGCGAATTAATGAATTGGAATCAATCTTTAATTTTTCTAACCAAAATGACGCGTAGCGTTCAATAATACAAAATTTAATGCACAAAAAATCCGATGCCAAGCATCGGATTTTTTTATTAGGTATAAAATAATTTACTATCGAATTTCGGTAAATCTGGTGTAAGGCACCAAAGCTTCCGGAATTTTGATGCTTCCGTCTTCTTGCTGATGGTTCTCGAGAATAGACGCCAAAATACGCGGCAACGCCAACGCTGAACCATTCAACGTATGGCATAGTTGTGTGCCGTTTGCCGATTTGTAGCGCAACTTCAACCGATTGGCCTGGAAGGTATTGAAGTTTGAAACCGAACTCACCTCCAACCATTTTTCTTGTGCTTGCGAAAACACCTCGAAATCGTAGGTAATAGACGAAGCAAATCCTGTATCGCCACCGCACAACCTCAAGATGCGATAAGGCAACTCCAACTCGTGCAACAAACCTTTTACGTGTTCGATCATCTCGTCCAAAGCAGCCATCGAATTTTCTGGTTTTTCGAGGCGTACAATTTCTACTTTTTCGAATTGGTGCAAACGGTTCAACCCGCGTACATCTTTCCCGTAACTGCCGGCCTCTCTACGAAAACACGGCGAATACGATGTCATTTTGATAGGAAAATCGCTTTCTTGCAGAATCACATCGCGATAAATATTGGTTACCGGAACCTCTGATGTCGGAATCAAATACAGATTATCTTCGTTCACGTAATACATCTGACCTTCTTTGTCTGGCAATTGTCCTGTACCGTAACCAGATGCCTCGTTTACCACAAACGGCGGCACAATTTCTTCATAACCTGCTTCGGCATTTTTGTCTAAAAAATACTGAATCAAAGCACGTTGCAATCGGGCTCCTTTTCCTTTGTATACCGGGAAACCTGCTCCAGTAATTTTCACACCCAATTCAAAATCAATCAGATCGTATTTTTTGGCAACTTCCCAATGCGGCAAATAACCTTTTTTGGGTGTTGCATCGCCTTGTTCGAAAACGGTTTCGTTGTCATTTTCGTCTTTGCCGGCTTTTACTAATTCGTTGGGTACATTTGGTATTTGGTACAAAAGGTTTTGTAAAGAAATTTTATACGAATTCAATAAATTGGATAGTTCTTCGCTCGATGATTTCAAGCTAGAAGTTTTCGCTTTCAGCGCATTTGCTTCGTCTTGTCTTCCAGACTTGAAGAGTTCACCAATTTCTTTAGAAAGTTTGTTGGACTCTGCGGCTACATTGTCTAACTCGAATTGTGTTTTGCGACGCAATTCATCGACTTCTAAAATTTCATCAATCAGTTCAAGTTCTTTGAAGTTTCGTTTTTTCAAACCTTCAATTACTTTTTCTTTATTCTCTTGAATATAAGAAACTACCAACATAGTATTAAATTTTGAACAAAGTTAAGGCTTCTGTCCGATTCTCGACATGTTGTACAGCAATTATTTGTTAGGTTTTTCTACCAAATAGTAATCGCGTTGTAGCCGTTTGTTGTAAAAAGGTGTTTTAGGATTCGCTTTATTGAGGTCTAATTGTATGAGCTTTTTGTAGCGATAGTCGCCAAAAATAGAATCTATATAAACCGTGTCGTTTGCTTCGACCAACAGACCAAAACGCTTTTCTTTGGGCAAAGAAACATTTTCTTTCCGATCGATAACGGGAATCGAGTTTCCATACAAGAAAACCAATTCGGGTACAAAACCATTGGATTCGTAAGTTTTGATTTGGTATCGATGTTCTAAGTTGTGGATGAATTCTCGCGAGGTGTAATGGGGATTGTCGAAATTCGGGCTCATCAGCGGATACCCAAAGGCAACAACCGAAAGCATCAAGAGAATTAAACCGTAGAATGCATTAGAAAATTGTAAATGCTTCAATCCCCTGAAAATTGCAATTCCGAACAACAATCCGCTCACGGTAAGAGCTACGCTCCAAAAAGAGAACTGATTGCTATAAATGGTGTAGGGAATAAGCGCTACCAGAAGACATCCTACAACGCCGATAATGCCAAAGCAAATCTTAGCAATCCACGAATCTTTTTTATTTAAGGTTTTGAAATTCGACCATAAGAATTGGATGTAAAAACTACTGCAAAATGCCAACGGAATCAAGGTAGGGAGAATATAGCGCGTCTTTTTTTCTGGAATAATTGAAAGTAAAAGCAACGAAAAAATTGTCCAAAACCAAGCGAATCTATAGGCTTTTTTATCCTCCACTCGTTTTATCATGTAAGGATAGAGCAGCGAAATAAATGCAACAAGTGTCCAAATACCAGATTGGGTGAAGAAGCTCCAATAGTAATAAAACGGACGAATGTTGTAACTTCCCCAACGCGAAACTTCAGTTGTAGCTGCATTACCAAACATTTTGGGATCATGCGTACTCACATAATACATCCAGATAGACCCTAAAACAGCTCCCAATACAGTAATAATGAGTGCTGTACCCACAATGCCTTTAGGTTTTTTCCCATAACAAATAAAGTACGCCCCAAAGAAAGGCAAGTACAACGCATACAGCGCCACAGGACCTTTGCTCATGATCGATGCCGCCAACGCTACTATTGCCAACAAGACAAGGTAGTATCGGTAATAAGGGTAAAAATTCTTTTTCAGACTAATAAAAGTATAGAACAAGCAGACCACAACAAAACTATGGGCGTAGATATCCCAATTGTTGTCTCGACCCGCAAAAAAAATGTAAAACGAAGTAATCAGAATCAAACTGCTGATATAGGCCTGAAAGTGGTTTGAAAAATGCTTCACAAGATGATAAAAATAAAACACCATCACCATGGTAATGAGAACAACAGGCAACCGAAGGAAATACAGATTATCGAAACCAAAAAACCTCCCGAAAATAGCGGTAATCCATGTAGGAAGAGGTGGTTTCTCGTACCGAGGTAACCCGTTGAGCGTCGTGAAAATCCATTCGTTATTTTGGATGATTTCTCTTGCCGAGATGAGGTTTCTAGCCTCCATGATATTGGTAGGCGTAATTCCCAAGTTCAACAACAACATTCCCAATGTAACGAATGCCAGAAAAAGATGATGTTTTAGTTCAGTTTTCATTCGCTATTAGTTTTCCAAATCAACCACAAATTTCGCATATAGATGATAAATCCCATAAAATGCCCAATGAATAAAACAGGATCTCGACGAATAACGGCATAGGTGAGAATGAAGAAACTTCCAGCCAAACTCAAAATCCAAAATCCAGCAGGCAGAGATGATTGGTTTTTATATTCTGAATAGATCCATTGGTAGACAAATCGAAAGGTAAACAACACTTGCGAGACGATGCCCAAGGTTAAAAGCCACAACGGAATTTTTTCGTTTCGGAAAAGGTTATCCACATCGAAAATTCCGTTATTGAATCCATAAATCACAATTACCGCTGGGAAGAAAATCAAGCCCCAACGAATCAGAAAATGAACACTCTTCCAATGTTTTTGCAGATGAATGTTGCGAATATAGATATAATAAGTCAACGTTTGACCGAGCATAATTGCAAAATCGTGGCGCAAATAACCATATAAAAACAAAAGTATAGAAGCCACCAAGCTAAATTCCCAAAAAAGTTTGGGCGTCAGTACCTGTTTGTTTCTTTCAGAAACAATCCATTGCAAAATCAATCGACTAGAAAAAAGCAATTGAGCAACGAAACCGATGAGGTAAATGTACCAATCAGTGTTCAACATTTGTTTCTTTTACGCGGTAATTGATGTATTTTTTCTTCATCCAAAGATAGACAAAACAATCGGAGAGTGGGCCCAAAAGACGATTCCATAAATTGAATTTCGATTTGCCTGCCATTCTCGGAAAATGTCGCACGGGCACTTGCGTAATCTTACCGTCTTGTAACAAAATCATAGCGGGTAAAAAACGATGCAAACCTTGGAACATCGGGATTCTTTTGGCATATTCGGTCCGAATAATTTTCAGCGGACAGCCTGTATCGTCCATACCATCATGCGTAAAAGCACGTCGGATGCTATTGGCAATTTTCGATGACAAATTTTTACCAAAAGAATCTTTTCTATCGGCACGAACGCCTGTAACCAACGCGTAATCGTGCACATACGGAATCAATTTTTCGAAATCATCGGGTGAGGTTTGCAAATCGGCATCGATATAACCAACCCACTCTGTATCTGCCCAATCGAAGCCCGCTTTGATGGCGGCGCTAAGCCCATAATTCTTATCGAAACTGATGTAATGAAAAGCATCGTTACGATCGGCAATCTTCTTTATAATAGCCAAACTGTTGTCTGAAGATCCGTCGTTGATGAGGAGAACTTTGGCCCGAAAAGAAGATATTTCTACATAAGCGCTCAACTCTTGCTCTACTCGCTCGAGATTGTCTTGCTCGTTGTAGACGGGTATAATGATCGTCAGATTTTTTTCCATTTTTTGCTAAAAAGTATACAAATTTATAATAAAACAATGATTTGATATGAATATTTTTTGCAGATTGTTTTTTTATTTAAAAAAGATATTTATATTTATGAAGTCAAAAAACACATATTATGAAAAAATTACTTTTATTATCATTATTTTCTGTTGCTACTGTAACGTTTGCACAACAAGAACCTGCGAAAAGGCTGAAAAAACAAGAAAATTCTACTAGTGAAAGCGCAGCCGTTAACACACAAGCAAAACCTTTCACGTTAAAGGATGCTCAGACAAACCAAAAAAGAACAACAAAGCCTGTATTGGTTGAAAGAGAATCAACTTTCAAATCGGAGCCAGCAGACAGAAAAAAATAAGCTTACCAAAAAAGAAAGCAACTCACCAAAATGAGTTGCTTTTTTTGTCAATCATTGTAATCAAACTTCTACAAGCTTGTTTTTGTAGGTCTTACTTCTATTTTACTCGGAAGCACATTGGCATTCATTTTCAAAAGGTCTACCACTAATTGCCCTATATCTTCGGGTTGTATTTTCCAGCTATCTTCTTCGTTTGGGGTATGGTCGTTGAAAAACGAGGTAACAGAACCAGGCATGATGGTGGTGCATTTCACGTCGTAATTTCGCAAATCGAGCATGGCAGCTTGTGTGAAACCAACGACACCAAATTTAGAAGCGTTGTAGCCGGCTCCGTTTGCAAAGAAATTAGTCCCGGCAAGACTCGAAATCGAGATGTAATGTCCTTTGTTTTGTTTCAGTTGTTCTACAGCAGCTTTCAGCGTATGAAAAACGCCCGTGAGGTTTGTGTCGATCATCACATTCCAATCCTCTAAACTCATTTCGTCTACAGGTGCAAATTTTCCTAAACCTGCATTGGCGATGACCACATCTAATTTGCCAAAAGTTTCGATGATCGATTTTACGGCTTGCTGTTCATCTTCAAAATTTCGAACATCGGAGGTAATGGCTAAAACATTTTGGTTGCCCAAATCAATTTTTGCTTTCTCTATAGCCTCTTGATCGCGTCCAGAGATGGCAACTTTCATACCTGCTTCTAGAAGAGCGTGTGCAATTCCATAGCCTATACCTTTGGATCCACCAGTGATATAAGCCACTTTATCTTTAATACAATTCATATTTTTTATTTTATTATAATTTCGGTATCGCATCGATTAGATCTTTGGTGTATTGTGTTTTGGGGTTTGCATAGACCTCATCTGCATCGGCTAATTCTTTTAGTTCGCCA
This sequence comes from Vaginella massiliensis, assembly GCF_900089075.1. GTDB lineage: Bacteria > Bacteroidota > Bacteroidia > Flavobacteriales > Weeksellaceae > Weeksella > Weeksella massiliensis_A. The sequence continues at coordinate 524,570 of NZ_LT593746.1, read as the reverse complement.
TGTTGCATGACCAATAATTGATCGCTCATATATTTGACCACAGCCAAATCGTGTGAAATAAAAATATACGTAAAACCAAATTCAGCCTTCAAATCGTTCAGCAAATTCAGGACTTGTGCCTGAACAGAAACGTCTAATGCCGATACACTCTCGTCACAGATGATAAACTTTGGTTCCAAAGCCAAGGCTCTGGCAATGCCGATGCGCTGGCGTTGACCACCAGAGAATTCGTGCGGATATTTCGACAAATCACTCGCATTCAGGCTTACTTTTTCTAGCAACTCGGCAGCTCTTTTTCTACGATCTGCTTTGTTTGTTCCAATCCCATGAACTTCCATTGGCTCCATTAAGATTTGAGCAACGGTATGACGAGGATTTAAACTCGAATAAGGATCTTGGAAAATGATTTGAATATCTTTTCGCAACTTTCTGATTTCGTGTTTGTTGAGTTTGCTGATGTCTTTACCCTCAAAAAAAATTTCTCCACTACTGGGTTTTTCTAACAAGAGCAGACTGCGCGAAAGCGTAGTTTTTCCGCTACCAGATTCGCCCACCAGCCCCAGTGTCTCGCCCGGATAAACCTTGAAACTGATGTTGTCTACGGCTTTTACCGCTATTTTTTCTGGCCCAAAAACAGAGGAAGAATAGAAATATTTTTTCAGGTTTTTTACCTCGACCAGCGGAACTTGTTGGTACAGCTTTTCATGAAATTTTTCGCGTTCTTGGGTTGTGAAAATTTCGGATTGATAGTTATCATTCTCAAGAAAATCTTTCACGGTTGGCAACCTTTTGTATCGCTCGTTCAAGCGTGGACGACAAGCGATGAGTCCTTTGGTATAATGCTGCTCTGGATCCTGAAAAATTGTTTTTACCTTTCCTTTTTCGACTACCTTTCCTCTGAACATGACCAAAACTTCTTCACTCACGTTGGCAATCACACCCAAATCATGGGAAATGAATAGCATGCTCATGCCTTCAGTTTGTTGCAAATCTTTCAGCAGGTCGAGCGTAGCCTTTTGCACGGTAACATCCAATGCGGTGGTAGGCTCATCGGCAATCAGCAATTTTGGTTCGCAACTGATGGCGATGGCAATCATCACGCGTTGCTTCTGACCACCCGATAATTCATGCGGATAGGCTTTGTAAATTCGTTCGGGGTCTGGAAGTTTTACTTTTTCGAAAAGTCTCAAAACTTTAGCCTTTGCCTCGGTTTTCGAAAGTTTTTGGTGCAACAGTATGGTTTCTTCTACTTGATGCCCACATCGAATACTCGGATTCAAGGATGTCATGGGTTCTTGAAAAATCATTCCGATTTCGTTTCCTCTAATTTTTTCGAAAGCAGCTCGATCCAATTTGGCTAAATCTATGACACCCGAAGAAGAGTTGAATAATATTTTGCTGTTTTGTTCGATACTTGCGTTTCGACTCAACAATCCCATGACGGCTAATGCTGTGACCGATTTGCCAGAGCCCGATTCTCCTACAACGCCCAAAGTTTCGCCTTTGGAAACGGTAAAACTCACGTCGTCTAAAATGTGCCGATCACCAAAATGCAAATTCAAATCCTCAATTTTCAGTATCCAGTCGGTCATGTTGTACAAAAACTTATTCATCAAAAGTAAAATAAAATGATAGGATTGTAAAATTTTTCTAACTTTACATTGAATTCAAAAATTTCTTAAATTCGAAATTTAGAATTCCTAACTCATAAAACCTGAAACCGAGTTAGTACTAAATTTAAAGAATGGACACACACTCCCAGATTATGACGTTGTTGGCTGTCAATATCGACCACAACGTCACCGATGATATTTCGTTATGGAAATTACTACTAACCATTTTTCTGGTTTTACTCAATGGTTTTTTTGTTGCGGCAGAATTTGCCATTGTAAAAGTGCGGTCTTCGCAAATCGAAGTAAACCAAGATATCAATTCTAATCTTGCCGATACAGCGAAAACCATTGTCAACAATCTAGACGCTTACTTGGCTGCAACTCAGCTCGGTATAACCCTGGCGTCGCTTGGTCTAGGTTGGGTTGGAGAAAGTTCTCTTTCGCCTGTAATCGTGAAGTCGTTTGAACTTATTGGGTTGGCTGGTCCCGAATGGGCTGGTTTCGCTCAAAAGGCTGCGTTTCCGTTGGCGTTCGTTATCATTACCATTTTGCACATTGTGTTCGGGGAGTTGGCTCCGAAATCGTTAGCCATCCAATATCCGACCAAAACAACGTTCACTATTGCATGGCCACTTAGGGTTTTTTATTTTGTTTTCCGCCCAGTGATTTGGTTGATGAATGGTTTGGCAAATGCTATATTGCGATTGTTGGGTATAAAACCAATTCATGGTGGCGAAATTCATAGTGAAGAAGAATTGAAAATGATCATTACCGAATCACAAGAAGGCGGTGCAATTGAAGAGTCTGAGCGGAATTTGATACAAAATGTGTTTGAATTCGACGATCGACGCGTATTGAATATTCAGACCTTACGCAAAAATGTTTCGGCAATCGAAATCAAAACAACCATAAAAGAGGCGATCGACTACGCGATAACCGAAGGATATTCTAGATTTCCGGTTTATGAAGATACTTTGGACAATATCAAAGGTATACTCTATACCAAAGATTTGATGCGCGCTTTGTTGGCGAATCCGACTCAGACCGAAATAGAAGGGTTGATTCGCGAGCCTTTGTTCATTTCAGAAAGTGCTTTGATAAAAAATGTTTTGAAACAATTTCAGAAAAAACACGTTCAATTGGCTGTGGTGACCAACGAGGTTGGCGAGCTGACTGGAATTGTTACGATGGAAGATATTTTAGAAGAATTGGTAGGTGAAATTCAGGACGAGTACGACAACGAAGATCCGATTGTGAAACGGCTGGCAGAAGGCGTTTATCTGGTAAATGCCCACAATACAATCAGCGATATCAACCGTTTGTTGCCCTATCCTTTTGCCGAAAGCGAGCATTATGACACCTTGGCTGGCTTGATAAGCGAGGTATGTTTCGACCGTGATTTAAAAGAAGGTGATGAGATCGATTTAGAAAGCTATCAAGGAAAAGTAATGCAGATGTACCGCAACTCGGTAGAAATCATCAAACTCACACTCAAAGAAAAAGTAGAAACGGATCAAGATCATGAGGAAGCCTAAACAGCTTCCTTTTTTATTCTCTTTCAATCGGTTGCATATAATGCATTCGTAGAAAAATATTGATCAACGTCACCACATCTTTTTCGCAATAACGAACAATCCGATCCAAATCTTTTTCGGTATAATATACGCTGGCGACTTGCGAACCATCGATGTCGTCTTTGGGCGTGTCGATGCCTAAAACATGCGCCAACAAATCGAGCGAGGTATAATGTTTGTAATCGCCAAATTTCCACATATCCATCGTGTCTAAGTGTTGAATTTCCCAAGGTTTTTTGCCCTGTAGTTGTAGAATATTCGGAATAGGAATTTGATGAATAAGCAATCGACGCGCCATATAAGGGAAGTCGAACTCTTTGCCATTGTGCGCACACAACAATTGGTCTTCTTGTTGATAACGTTCTTGCAGCAGCTGAGCAAAATTGTTGAGCAACTTTTCTTCATTGTGACCATAAAAGCTTTTGATTCTAATGCGGTCTTGATGAATAATGCCACATGAGATGCAAATAATTTTCCCAAATTCGGCATAGATGCCAGCCTTTTCGTGATAGAATTCTTCGGGCGAAATTTCATCTTTACGTTGGAATGCGGTCTTGTCTGTCCAAAGTTTTTGAGCGCGTTCCTCCATCAGATTCCAACTCGAAAATTCTGGAACAGTCTCGATATCCAAAAACAAAATTTTATTCAAGCTCAACGGTTTCATACGATTTGATTTAAGGAATTTGTCGAATCATTTTCATCACTTCGTCTACATAAATATAGATGTCTGGGTCTGGTAGCGCACCTTTGTTGGGAGAAGTTCGATCTTTTAGCCGACCAAGCCGAACGATGACTAATTTTTCTGATGGCACTACAATTACACGTTGGCCAAGATGCCCCAACATGGCATAAAGTTGCGGTTGATAGTGGTAATCTGTCCAAACCGAATAACCATAAATCGGAACTTCGCCAGCATCGAAAGCTTTAAGGTTTGGCGAGACCATTTTTTTTACAAAAGCAGAATCGAGTACAGCTTGATTGTTCCATTTGCCATCGTTCAACAACAATTGTCCCAATTTGGCAAAATCTTTTGCATTGGAATTGAAACAACAATAGGCTTTTTCCATGCCGTCTTGGCTATCTTTCGACCATAAAGCATCTCGCTCCATGCCCATTGGTTTCCAAAAATGATCGCTAAAATATTGCGCCAAACTCTTGCCTGTTGCCCGTTGTATGATAATTGCCAACAACTGTGTATCGCCCGATTGATATTTGAAATGTCCGCCTGGCGAAGACACAAAACGGTAAGAAAGCATCTGCTTTTCGATATCGTCGCCATAATATGCCTTGGCTGTCGGATTCAACGGAAAGTAATAATCCTCCTCCCAATCGAAACCAGAAGTCATAGCGCTCAAATCCCCCACCGTACAGTGTTTACCAAACGGATCGTCTGAAAACTCGGGTAAAAAATCGGTAATTTTCTGGTTCAAACTCTTGATATAGCCCTGTTCTATCGCCTTGCCCAGCATCATGGTTGTAATGGTTTTTGCCATAGAAAAAGAATTGGTCAGACTCTGGTCGCGGTAATTGTTGAAATAATGTTCCCAAAGCAGTTCGCCATCTTTTATAACCACAAATGCTGCGCTTTGGTAGGTCTCCAATTCTGCTTTCAATTGTTTCGTGAGCGGAATGCGATTATAGTCGGGATGATGGTGCCAAGGTTGAGGATTAGCTGCGAGCACAACATTGTTATCAAAATCTTTGTAATCGTCTATGTTAGCCGTTTTATGCCCTTTCAGATAAGTGAGTTTTATACCTCGAATGATGTAATCGTTACCCGTTGCAAATAGAACTAAAACGAGTAAACAAAAGATGATGAGGATGTATTTTATAATTTTCCGAAGGATTTTCATAAGGATGCTATTCGTTAATTAAAAAGTCGTTACTAAATTTAAACAATAATTTTTAAATATTTGTTAAAATAGACGCTACGTTGCCATTCATTTGCGATATATTTGCTAAATTTAAAATGTAAAAAATAAAACAAACAAAAAGATTACATTATGTCATTCGAATTAAAAGCTTTACCGTATGCATTTGACGCATTAGAGCCTCATATTGATGCAAAAACAATGGAGATTCACCACGACAAACACCATGCGGCTTATACGAATAATCTAAACGCAGCGATTGAAGGAACAGATTTGGCTGGACTTACCATCGAAGAAATTTTGGTAAAAGGTGTAGATAAACCAGCAGTTCGCAACAACGGAGGAGGTTTCTACAACCACAACCTATTTTGGGATGTCTTGACGCCAGGCGGAAGCAACAAACCAACAGCAGAGGTTGAAGCCGCAATCAACGAATCTTTCGGGTCTTTTGAAGCTTTCAAAGAAGAGTTTTCTAAAGCAGCTGCAACTCGTTTTGGGTCTGGATGGGCTTGGTTGTGCAAAAAAGCAGATGGTAAATTGGAGGTTTGTTCTACGGCAAACCAAGACAATCCACTAATGCCAGGTGTTGGATGCGAAGGTTTCCCAATTCTGGGATTAGATGTTTGGGAGCATGCCTATTATTTAAAATATCAGAACAAGAGACCAGATTATATCGAAGCTTTTTTCAACGTTATCAATTGGGACAAGGTTGCAGAGCGATTCGGTGCAAAGTAAATACTAATTTTTCATAGAATTTCTGAAGACTTGACAGCAACTTTGATTGTCAAGTCTTCTTTATTTTTGAAACAAAAAAATAAACTTAACGTATGGGAATTATTTTACTAGAGAAAATCAAAATATATTCGAATCATGGATGTTTGGAAGAAGAGGCGAGAATCGGGTCTGATTATTTGATAGATTTGGAGGTTGAAGCAGATTTTTCGCAGGCTTGTGAATCAGACGAGCTGATCGATGCTGTAGACTATGTTTTATTGAATGCGATTGTAAAAGAAGAAGTTGGCATCCGCTCGAAATTGCTGGAGCATGTGTGCAAACGTATCTTAGACCGCATCGGAGTAGAAGTGCCCAATGCAGAACGAGCGAAAATAAAACTCTCTAAAATCAATCCCCCAATTGGTGGGCATGTAGAGAAAGTGAGCATAATACTTGAAAAACGCTACCGGTAAATTTTTAGAATATTAAATTAATTTTTATATTTGCAATCCAATTACGGAAATGGTTCCTTGACCGAGAGGCTAGGTAGCGGTCTGCAAAACCGTCCACAGCGGTTCGAATCCGCTAGGAACCTCCCAAACCTCAGCAAGATTGTTTGTTGAGGTTTTTTTATCTTTTTTGTTGAAAGAAATCGAGCATCAATTTTTTTCCTTCGTTTGCCAATACACCCTCTACGATTTCTGTTTTTGGATGCAGCTGCAACATTTTGCTTTTGAAACCTCTCTTTTCATCTGCCGCACCAATCACCACTCTCGAAATTTGGCTCCAATACAAGGCTCCAGCGCACATGACGCAGGGTTCTAGGGTGACGTATAATGTACATTCTTTGAGATATTTGCCGCCAAGATAATTTGCGGCAGCAGTTATTGCCTGCATCTCGGCATGGGCGGTAACATCGGTAAGGGTTTCGGTGAGATTGTGCGATTTGGCGATGATTTTATTGTTGCAAACCACAATTGCACCTACTGGAATTTCGTCTTTTTCGTAGGCGATTTCCGCTTCTTGTAGCGCTTTTCGCATAAAATATTCGTCAGAAAACAATTCTTCCATCAGTTCAACTTTGTTGCGAAGGTAAAGATTTCTTTTTTGGGGATGCTTCGAATCCGACTTTTATCTGAAATTCTTCGATGTGCGATCTGCCATACAAATTGTACATTTGCCAAGATGAAACAATCTAACTATTTTTTTGCGGCTTTGCTTACCTATTTCATGTGGGGTTTTTTTTCGTTCGGCTTACGTCCGATTAGCGATTATCCCTCGATGGATATTTTGTATTATCGATTGTTTTTCAGTACGGTGCTGTTGTTGCTCGTTGGGTTTGGATTTCGAAAGAAACGATTGCGACAAGACCTGCAGCTTTTTCGTGCTCAGGAGGTAAAGGTTCAACGACAAATGATTTACAGGCTGGTAGGCGGTTCGTTGGTGCTGATGTCGAATTGGTTGGTTTTTATCTATGTAATGAATCACGTGAGTGTGCAAACGGCTTCGTTGTCGTATCTTATTTGCCCTATTGTAACGACTTTGCTGAGCGTTTTGATTTTGAAGGAAAAGATTTCCAGTGCCAAATGGTTTGCCATTGGGTTGAGTACCCTTGCGTGTGCAATCATGTCGTTGGGACATTTCAGAGAGCTATATTTCAGTCTATTTGTTGCGCTTAGTTTTGCTACGTATATTATTGTTCAGAAACGCCTCAGTATTTTCGACAGCTTCAATCTGCTGATGCTTCAACTCTCGGTTGTATCGATTATTTTACTGCCATTTTACTTTTGGTTTTCTGGACCATTTCCGACCGAAATCCGATTTTTCAAGAGTATAGCTTTGGTGGTCTTGCTGTTTACCACGATTCCCATGATTCTGAACAATTTTGCACTCAAAGGCATCGATTCGTCTACGGTTGGTATTCTCATTTACATCAATCCGATTATCAATTTTTTGTTGGCTGTATTTTATTATAAAGAACAGGTTTCGACGGCACAAATTGTGGCGTATTCGCTGATTTTTGTTTCGATTATTATTTTCAACGCTAAGTTTTTATTCAAAACAATTAAAAAATCCAGTGTTTAAAACACTGGATTTTAAAAATAATTCATGAGATGTTGATGATTAATCGAGAACCATCACACTGTTTGGGATAATTCCTGTTTCGAGACTTTTCATCAATTCTCCGTTTGGTCTAAAAACTTTCAATTCACCGCGCGAAACATAATCTTTGGCATCGGTAACATAGAATATTCCGTTTTCTACGTTAAATCCGTACAAGGTCGTTACATTGGTGTTGAATATTGGCGTGCTTGGGAGTTGCGTTGCGTTGGGTGCAAAGTTGTAAACAGAAGAACCTAGCGTGTAATACAATTGATTGTTCGATTTTTCTAAGAACGCAGGGTTTTCTCCATCGTTGAAATTCAAGGTTGCCGTCACGGTTTCGCTGTTGAGGTTTATTTTTACCAACTTTCCGCTTGTGCTAGGTTGACTCCAAGAAGAGCCAGAACAAAGCACATACAAGGTACCGTTTGCCTCAGCGATACCATCTGGGTATTCGCCTACTTCTATGTTTTGTGTAACTTTTTGAGTCGCAGGGTTTATAAAGCTGACGCTGTTTCCAGTTCCCCATCCGCCTTTATGCGCTACAATAATTTTGTTGTTTGCTTCGATTATTCTTTCTGGACCTTCTTTTACGGGTATTCTCGTAACTAGAGACAAAGTTTTTTTGTCGAAAACTGCCACATAATCATCATTTGGATCGTTGCTATCGCCCCAATTGGTAACATACAAATGATTGCCTTTTTCTACCAAGTAGCGTGGCGACTCTAGATTGGTGGTGACTTCGGCTTTTTTCTTGAAGTCGTGTTTTTGTACCACCACAATTTTGTTCGAATTGTTGATCACAAAATAGAGCAAACCATCGTCTTCATACATGCTTTGTGCCGTATCGCCAAATACTGCCCCGTTTACTTTTTGATAAAGGTTTTGCGTAGCCGATGTCAAAGAAGGGTCTATAAAGGTTACCTCTGCATTTGATTGACCAAAATTACCTTCATTCAATACTAGAATTCCTTTCGAATATTCGCCAATAATTTCTTCATTGTCGATTCGGGCATCATCGTCGTTTGAACAAGAAGTCATGAATCCTAAACTTAGGATCGCCATAACTAAGAGAGATTTTTTCATCATGATTAAAATTTATATAAGATTGTTATTTGATAATTTATTCCAGGCATCCAACGATTCAGTAAAGATTGATAGTAGTGGTCGAAAATGTTGTTGATTTTAACTTGCAAATCAAACGCTTTGAATAGTTCGACGCTCCCACCAAGATTCACCACGGTATTATCGTTTAGTTGCTCAGACTCGTCCGTCAAGGTATAGACCTTGCCCGTGTACAAGAGTTGGGCAAAAACATTCCACCACTTCTGATGAAATTGTAAACTCGCTTTTACCTGATGTTCGGGTGTGTAAATCAGCGCTTTATCGGTTTTTTCATTGTGCGTTTGCGTATAAGCATATAACGCATCGAAGCTGAGTTTATTATACCTTGCCAAAAGCATCAATTCGCTTCCGTAGGTTTTCACTTTTGCTTGATTTATAGGAACCCAAAGACTGCTAGACCCGCTCGGTACCCACTGTATCAGGTCCAAAATTGTATTGTAGTACAAATTCCATTTCAATTCTAGCTGTTTGAATTTCCATTCGTTTCCCATCTCGAACTGATACGCATTTTCTGCTTTTAGATTCGGATTGCCGCTGGCCTCCCAATAGAGGTCGTTGTAGGTTGGAATGCGGTAATTTTTGGAATGATGTAGTCGCATTTTCCACCAAGTTGTCCACTCGTTCACCAAACCTATCGAATAGAGGATTGGACTTTCGAAAGCCGAAGTTTCCTCTTTACGCGCGCCTATTTCGTAACGAAACGTAGGCGATAATTGATGCTGCATCATCAAACCTACAGACCAAATGTCCCGTTTCTTATCATCGATTTTGTCGCCATTTCCTCGGTTGTGCGAAAAATCGGTCAAGAAATGCAGTTTCATATTGGGTGTAATGCGATAGGCAGCCCAATATTTAGCAAGAAGAGTTTCGACATTGAGGCTCGACGGATTTTGAGAGGTGAGCCTAGTAAAATAATCACTAGTTTCGTTGAGGTAAGCCAACCTTAAATTCGATTCGAAACGGCGTTGAGCAAAGCTCCATTCGGTTAAGAATCGATGATTCCAAGTCTCGTATTTGGTCGGTGTTTCATTAGGGCTGACCAACGAAAAATGCCGATCGCCAAAGTTGGTTTCGCTGATGAGTTTCAGCTGGTTGTGGGCATTTAGTTTATACGCAACGCCCAAATTGAATTGGTTCAAAAGGTATTCTCCATTCAAATTACGACCTGCTTCGTTGGGTGTGCGATAATTGTTTTTGGTCTGAAAACGATTATACCCCAATTGCGCAGCCAATCGGTCGTTGCTATATTGTGTAAAATAATGCGCATGATAAGTCTCGAAACTACCCACCTGCAACGAGAGTTCGTTTTGCCAACCTTGCCCAAAATCGAAATGATTTTGCAGGTGCACGCTTCCGCCTATTGCTCCCGTGCCATGAGCAATACTACCACCGCCCAATTTCACATCTATGCGCTGACTGGCATTGTTGAAAAATTGGTTGAAGTCGGCTTGCCCGTTTGTGGCAGCATTCACATTGATACCATTCCAAAGCACCGCAGTTTGCGAAGCAGTTGTCCCTCTAAAAGACGGAGAAGAAACCATTGCGGCGCCGTTTTGTTTGAGGTAAATAGGCGTTCTGAACTGGATAATATCACTCAACAAAGCCTCGTGCTGTTTTTGAGTGGAGTCGCTCAGTTCAATAACCTGTTGATGCTGGTTAGCGTTTAGAAAATAATCGCTAATGTCAACACTCTTCAGTGCAATGGTATCTTGTTGCGCATACGCCAGCAAAGGACAAAAGACAAGTAATAAGAATGATTTTTTCATGTTATCGAAAACCTTTCCACCGAAAGTTTTAATAATTAAACATTAGCAACAATGGCAGGTTTCCTGACTTGATCTCTTTCTCGCCGACCTTCCCATTTAGACGATAAACAGTGGCTTTGTGGCAAGAAAACGCAGTGAGATTTACAGTTGCGGGGACAGTTACGGATTTTCACCATATTCCCTTTTAACTCCTAAATAGAGCACCATCGACATTTACAAAAGTAGCATAATAAACAAAAAGACAAGGATTAAAATCTAAAAAAATGGTTGAAATTTGAAAAATACGTACATTTGCTTTTGGAAAAATATAAAACGTAACAAATCAGATGGCTATAAAAACTTTTAGAGAAGTAATCGCCGAAGCAATGAGCGAAGAAATGAGACGAGATCCTTCGATTTTTTTAATCGGAGAAGAAGTAGCAGAATACAACGGTGCTTATAAAGCTTCGAAAGGTATGTTGGATGAATTTGGTCCAAAACGAGTAATCGATGCGCCGATCGCAGAGGCTGGTTTTGCAGGGATTAGTGTAGGATCGACTTTGACTGGTTGTCGCCCGATTGTAGAGTTTATGACCTTCAATTTTTCATTGGTTGCCATCGATCAAATCATCAACAATGCGGCAAAAATTTATCAAATGTCGGGCGGGCAGATGAATTGTCCTATTGTTTTCCGTGGGCCAACTGCTTCGGCAGGACAATTGGGAGCAACCCACTCACAAGCCTTTGACAGTTGGTATGCCAACGTTCCTGGGCTTAAAGTGGTGGTGCCGTCTAATCCGTACGATGCAAAAGGATTGTTGAAAACTGCCATTCGCGACAACGACCCAGTCATTTTCATGGAATCTGAGCAGATGTATGGTGATAAAATGGAAGTTCCAGAAGAAGAATACTTGATTCCGATTGGTAAAGCAGACATCAAACGCGAAGGTAAAGATGTCACGTTGGTCTCTTACGGTAAGGTAATCAAGCAGGCTTATGCGGCAGCAGACGAACTTGCAAAAGAAGGCATCGAGGTAGAAATCATCGATATCAGAACCATTAGACCATTGGACTACGAAACCATTATTGCATCGGTAAAGAAAACCAATCGTTTGGTAGTGTTAGAAGAAGCTTGGCCATTTGCCAATGTCTCATCAGAAATTACGTACATGGTTCAACAAAAAGCCTTCGATTATTTAGACGCTCCTGTAAAACGCATCAACACCAAAGATACTTCGGCGCCTTATGCCCCAAATTTATTCGAGAAGTGGTATCCGCAGGTAAAAGAAGTAGTAGATGCTGTAAAATCGGTGATGTATAAAAAATAAATAAGCGACAACCATATCATAATTTTAAGTCTAGCATATCTTTTGCTAGACTTTGTTTTTTTCGACTCATGAAGAAACTTTTTTGTCTATATTTCTTACTATTGTTCACGATTTTATCGGCTCAAGTAAAAATTCAGGGCTATGTGCTCGATTCGCTTACCAACAAGCCCATCCCTTTTGTAGACGTTGTTTTACCAGAGCTGAACGTGGTGACTACCACCAACACAGATGGCAAATTCTATATCGAATCTACCCAAACAGCAACCGAAATTCTTTTCATGCGCTTGGGATACGAAGATGTTTCGCTTCCGATCATCAAAAAAATCAATTACGATTTCAGCTTGTTGATGAAACCAGAATCCGAATCGGATGAGATTGCCGACGAAAACATAGAGCTAGAAGGAGCGGTAATTACCAAACAAAAAAAACGATTGAAGAAAAAAGAAAATCCAGCCTACGACATCTTGCGAAAAGTCTGGGAAAAAGATAAAAGCAATGGGTTGGACAAGGTGGCGCAGTTCGATTATAAAGAGTACGAAAAATTGCAATTCGACATCAGCAATATCGATAGTGCGTTTATGAAACGAAAAATCTTCAAAGATTTTGAGTTTATTTTCGAGCGTGTCGACACTTCGAGCATCAATGGCAAGACCTATTTACCTGCATTTCTCAACGAATCTATTTACCGAGTTTCTGGAACCAATCTGCCCCAAAAATATTTTCGAAAAGAATTATTGGGAAATAAAACATCGGGTTTCGATGAAAATGAAATGGTTTCCCAGATCACCAAAAGCCTCTTCAAAGACATTAATATTTACGAAGCTCGACTGAATTTCTTAGACATCAAATTCGTGAGTCCATTGGCAAAAGACGGCTTTGCGGTTTATGATTATGAGCTACGCGACACTTTAGACTTAGACGGCGAGTGGGTTTATCGCATCAAATATTCACCTCGTAGAGAGGGCGAATACACTTTCAAAGGCGATATGTACATCAGTACCGAACACTATGCGGTAAAGGAAATTGTGATGGAAAGCAGCAAGAATATCAATGTCAACTTCGTCAAAGATATTTACCTGAATTTGACTTTCCAGATCGAGAGTGATGAGGTGTATTATCCGTTGAAATATTATTCGATGATGGACATGTCGATGCTTTCTAAAAAGGAAGACGCAAAAGGTCTGTTTGCGCACCGAACACTGAGGTTTTACGATTATGATTTGAAGACGCGGTACAAAGATGAATTTTATAGCGAACGAATCGACCCCTCGAAAATGGCAGTGAACGTTCAATCCGATGCGTTTTGGGATAGCAATCGTCCAGAAGCGCTTTCGGAAGAAGAAAAAGGCGTGTACAAAACATTAGACGAGTTGAACAAAGTGCCTCGTTTCCAGCGAATAGTAAAAACGGTAGAAACCTTTGCATCGGGCTATTACAACGTGAGCAAGGGCTTAGATATTGGCGACTTGTATTCTACCTTTGGTTACAATGACATCGAAGGATTTCGTTTACGTGCGGGGGCAAGAACCTATTTTTCTCAAAACGATATGTGGCGAATTGCAGCCTATACAGCTTACGGATTCAAAGATCAAAAAATAAAATACGGTACAGAAGCGCGCGTCATGTTCAATCGAACCAACCGTTTTCAGGTGGGTTTGGGAACCAAGCGAGATGTGGAGCAATTGGGTTCGCAGCTTACGGCATCAGACGGAATCATGACGCGAAGTTTTTCGTCTTCATCGATTCTGAATCAGGGAGACAACACCACGCTGAGCAACAACAACATCACCAACGTTTATACCTCGATCGAACCTTGGAAAAATTTTGTGGTTCGGTTGGATGGAAATTATCAGCGAGTAAAATCGGCAGATCCGATTCTATTTAAAATCAATTTTATAAAAAATGGTGTGGAGCAATCCACGCTTACCAACTCTAGTTTGGGGCTTTCGCTGATTTGGAAACCAACCGCTAAATGGGGACAATGGGGAATCGACAGGTACGAGATTTCGACCCTCAATCCGACCATCATGTTGCGCTATATCCGCGGACTGAAAGGTGTAATCGATTCAGATTTTGCTTACGATAAACTGCAATTTCGTTATCAACAACCGATACTCATCAGTTCTTTAGGAATGGCAAATGTGATTTTCGAAGCGGGCAAAACTTTTCAGCCTGTTCCACTCACGCTCCTCAGTCCGTTGCCAGGCAACGAGAGTTACGGCTTGGTCAACGGGACCTTCAGTCAGCTCAATTATTATGAATTTGTTACCGACGAATATGCCTCGCTGATTTGGGAACAACATTTCAAAGGCTGGTTCCTGAACAAAATTCCGCTCATCAAAAAGCTCAAGTGGCGAGAAGTGGCGTTTATCAGAGCGGCTGCAGGGAATATTTCGGAAGAAAATATCCGCATCAATCGCTCTTCAATCGACTATCTTGCGCCCAACAAACAAATCTATTTCGAATACGGATTTGGAATCGAAAATATTGGGATCGGAAATATTCGTCCGTTGCGAATTGATTTTAATTGGCGAGGAAATTATAATAATTTGCCAGATGTTCGTAAATTTGGCGTTTCAATTGGAACGCAATGGTCGTTCTAATCGTTTTCAGAACAAGGACTTAAAAAAAGATAATCAAATTAACAAAAATGACTTTTGATGCAATTATAGAGATCCCGAGAGGCTCTCGTAACAAGTACGAAATGGACCACGAAACAGGTCTTATTCGTTTCGATCGTGTATTATTTTCACCAATGTTCTATCCAGCAGATTATGGATTTGTACCCAACACTTTAGGGTTGGATGGTGACCCGTTGGATGTGTTGGTTTTCCTTACAGAGCCAACAATTCCGGGATGTATAATCGAGGTGAAGCCAATCGGGGTATTGAACATGTCGGATGATAAAGGACAAGACGAAAAAATTCTTTGTGTACCAGTAGCCGATCCGACTTGGAATCAATTAGAAGACATCCACGATATGAATCCGCATACGTTGAAGGCAGTTGAACATTTCTTCAAAACGTATAAAGATTTAGAAAACAAAACTTGTGTGGTAGAGGGTTACGGTGATAAAGCTCAAGCTTTGGAAATTATCCAAGCGGCTTACGATCGTTTCGTTCCTGCAGAACACTAAGATACAGAATACAACCCTATAAAAGAGGCTGCCTCCAGAATACGAACGATTTCGAGTCGCGTCCCCATTGCGACAATAAACCGAAAAAGATTTTGTATAATGAAACAGCCTCTTTGCTTTTGCTGTACCCAGGTCGAGTAGAATTGCCTAAGCGCGATAGATTGGCAACAAAAATAATTTAAGTAAAAGTTGCAGAACAGTAAAAATAATTATTATATTTGCATCCGCAATTGAGTTGGTGCCTTAGCTCAGTTGGTAGAGCAAAGGACTGAAAATCCTTGTGTCCCTGGTTCGATTCCTGGAGGCACCACATCACAAAAGCCTTTGAAAAAAGGCTTTTTTTTATTCTTCAAATTAAGTTTACATATCAAGCCCTAGTTTTTGTATATTTGTCGCCTGATTATAATTATTCAATGGAAATAGGACAAAGACCTTGGGGAAAATATTATGTCTTGGATGATGCTGAAACTCATAAAGTTAAACGAGTTGAGGTTGAAGTAGGTGCACGCCTGTCTTATCAATACCATTACCATCGATCAGAGGTTTGGACTATTGTGCAAGGAAAAGCTAAAGTAACACTAGATGGAATTGAGCATTTTCTCGATGTAGGGGATGTGATAAAAATACCTGTAGAAGCAAAACACCGGATAGAGAATATCGGAAATCAGCCTTTAATATTTGTAGAAGTTCAACATGGCTCATCGTTTGATGAAGACGACATCATTCGTATCGAAGACGACTATTCTAGAGTATAAAAAATATAAAATCAACAACCAAAAACTATTAACCTAACACTTACAATTATGGAGAACAAAAAGGTAGGAATTACTTTCAGTGCTTTTGACTTATTGCATGCTGGGCATGTAAAAATGTTAGAAGACGCAAAAGCACAATGCGATTATTTGATTGTAGGATTACAAACCGATCCAACTTTAGATCGTCCGGAAAAAAACAAACCAACGCAAACTGTGGTAGAAAGATATATACAGCTAAAAGCTTGCAAGTTTGTAGACGAAATCGTACCTTATGCTACCGAGCAAGATTTAGAGGATATTCTTCGATCGTTCAAAATAGACGTTCGTATTTTGGGAGAAGAGTACAGAGATAAAAATTTCACTGGGCGTGCTTATTGCCAAGAAAAAGGAATAGAATTATATTACAATTGTAGAGACCACAGATTCTCGAGCACCTCTCTGCGTAAAGTGGTTTTTGAAAAAGAAAGTCAAAAAGTTACAAAGGCAAATTCTTAAAGCTATAATGAAACACATCTTAATCACCGGAGGAGCCGGTTTTATCGGGTCTAACCTTACCGAATATTTTTTAAACAAAGGTTATTTTGTACGATGTTTAGACAATTTCGCAACCGGACATCGACACAACATCGAGCCATTCTTATCGAATGAAAATTACGAATTAATAGAAGGCGATATTCGTAATTTTGAAACCTGCCAAAAAGCCGTAGAAGGCATGGATTATGTGTTGCATCAAGCAGCGCTGGGTTCCGTACCTCGATCGATAAAAGATCCGCAAACCTCGAACGAGGTCAACGTGTCGGGCTTCTTGAATATGTTGGCCGCCGCTCGTGACGCTGGAGTGAAACGCTTTGTTTATGCGGCATCTTCATCTACTTACGGCGACTCTGAAAACTTGCCTAAGGTAGAAGATATCATCGGTAAACCCTTGTCTCCGTATGCCATCACAAAATATGTAAACGAATTGTATGCCGATATTTTCAGTAAAACCTACGGCATTCAGTGCATTGGTTTGCGATATTTCAATGTTTTCGGACGAAGACAAGATCCGAACGGAGCTTATGCTGCTGTTATACCATTGTTTGTCAAACAGTTGATGAATCATGAGTCACCAACCATAAATGGTACTGGTGATTATTCACGAGATTTTACCTATATAGACAATGTAATTCAGATGAACGAATTGGCGATGCTGACCGAAAATCCGGACGCCATAAACACGGTTTACAACACCGCAGTTGGCGATCGCACAACACTGAACAGCTTGGTGGCTTATCTCAAAGATTATTTGAGCGAATTCGACCCCGAAATCAAAGACGTAGAAGTGAAGCACGGTCCCAATCGTCAGGGCGATATTCCACATTCTTTGGCTTCGATAGAAAAAGCTAAAACCCTATTGGGCTACCAACCAACGCATACCATAGACAAAGGCTTAAAAGAAGCCGTAGCCTGGTATTGGGAGAATTTGGAGAGGTAAATGTTTTTTCGCTAATCGTATTTTCGCATTTTCGCAAAAGCATAAACACAAAAACAAAATCACAGAAGAACAAAAACACAGAAGAACAAAAAAACAAAAAATCATCATCACATCATATGAAAAAAATTGCAGTAATAGGATTAGGATATGTAGGATTGCCTTTGGCTCGTTTATTTGCAACCAAATATCCGGTAGTAGGCTTTGATATCAATCAGGCACGAATAGCAGAATTAAACAGTGGTACAGACTCTACCTTAGAAGTCGAGGACGATATTTTACAATCGGTTTTGGTAAAAGAAAATCCATTTACCGAAACAAAAAAAAACGAAGACGAACCCCGCACATCGCAACCCACAGCTGGATTGTTCTGCACCCATCAACTTTCGGATATCGCAGAGGCTAACATCTATATCGTGACCGTTCCGACGCCAGTCGACAAACACAACAAACCAGATCTGACACCTTTGTATAAATCATCGGAGACCGTGGGTAAAGTCCTCAAAAAAGGCGATATCGTGATTTATGAATCGACAGTATATCCAGGGGTGACCGAAGAAGAATGTATTCCTGTATTGGAAAAAGTTTCTGGACTGAAATTCAACGAAGATTTCTTTGCAGGTTATTCGCCAGAACGTATCAACCCAGGCGATAAAGAACATACGGTAGAGAAAATATTGAAAGTAACTTCTGGTTCAACACCAGAGGTGGGCGAAATCGTAAACGACCTCTACAAGTCGGTCATCACAGCTGGTACTCATTTGGCACCAAGCATTAAGGTTGCCGAAGCAGCCAAAGTGATCGAGAATTCGCAACGCGATATCAACATTGCCTTCGTCAATGAGCTTGCCAAAATTTTCAATATCCTAGACATCGACACGCATGCTGTGTTGGAAGCTGCGGGTACTAAGTGGAACTTTTTACCGTTCAAACCGGGCTTGGTTGGCGGACATTGCATTGGTGTAGACCCATATTACTTGGCTCAGAAAGCACAAGAACACGGCTACCACCCTGAAATTATTTTAGCAGGTCGTCGTTTGAATGACAGTATGGGCGGATACGTAGCCTCGCAGATCATCAAAACCATGATAAAAAAAGGAATTCATGTCAACGAAGCCAATGTTTTGATGTTGGGAATTACCTTTAAAGAAAATTGCCCAGATATACGCAACACCCGTGCCGTAGATGTATACCACGGTCTGATCGATTACGGAGTAAAAGTCTCGATCTACGACCCTTGGGCCAACCCAGAAGAAGTAAAAAAAGAATACGGCCTAACGAGCTGTCAAGATTTGGCAGAATGCTGCTCGCAAGTAGAGGGCAAGAAATTCGATGCGATTGTTTTGACGGTTGCTCACAAAGAATTCTTGAACTTAGACCTATTGCCCTACAAAAAAGACCGTTGCATTACCTACGACGTGAAAGGAATATTGGAAGAAGCAGATAATAGATTGTAATAGTTTTTATAACCCATTTGTCACCCTGAGCCTGTCGAAGGGCTGAAACTTCGGCAGGCTCAGCAAGGCAAATAGCCGTGAAGAAGTAAACGATTAAACAGTTCACCAAAAAACAAAGCGAAAATGAAAGTAACGGTTGTTGGAACGGGCTATGTAGGTTTATCAAATGCTATTTTGTTGGCGCAGCACAACGAGGTAGTTGCCTTGGACATAGTTCCCGAGAAAGTGGCGCTTTTGAATCAAAAAAAATCACCGATTGAGGACAAGGAGATTACCGAGTTTTTAACATCGAAGCCCTTGAATTTCAGAGCGACTTTGGATAAAAAAGAAGCTTACGTAGGAGCTGATTTTGTGATCATAGCAACACCAACAGATTATGATCCCACAACCAATTATTTCAACACCAAAAGTGTCGAAGCGGTATTGGAGGATATTAAAACCTACAATCCTGCAGCGGCTGCTGTAATAAAATCGACGGTGCCTGTAGGGTTTACCAAGAAGATTAAAAAAGAACTAGCAATTGAAAATGTGATTTTTTCGCCCGAATTTCTTAGAGAGGGTAAAGCCTTATACGACAATCTTTATCCGTCTAGAATTATTGTGGGCGAACAAAACGAACGCGCAGCCGTATTCGCAAATTTATTGAAAGAAGGCGCTATCAAACAAGATATTCCAATCCTGTTTACCAACTCTACAGAAGCCGAGGCAATCAAACTGTTTTCTAATACCTATTTGGCTTTGCGTGTTGCCTATTTCAACGAGCTCGATACCTATGCACAAACCTATAATTTAGACAGCAAGCAAATCATAGAAGGCGTAGGATTGGATCCGAGAATTGGCTCACATTACAACAATCCATCGTTCGGTTATGGAGGATATTGCCTACCCAAAGACACCAAACAATTGTTGGCAAATTACGACGCAGTACCAAACAACATCATTCAGGCAATTGTAGACGCCAACAGAACCCGAAAAGATTTTATCGCCGACTCTATTTTGGCTAAAAATCCAAAAAAAGTGGGAGTGTATAGACTCATCATGAAGTCGGGATCAGACAATTTTAGGGCTTCGGCAATACAAGGAGTCATGAAACGCATCAAAGCCAAAGGCATAGAAGTGGTGGTGTACGAACCCGTTCTTCAAGAAGAAACATTCTTTGGATCAAGAGTAACAAAAGACCTCAACGCCTTTAAACAAGAATGCGATGTGATTATTTCGAACCGTATGGCAGAAGAATTACACGATGTACAAGAGAAAGTCTATACGAGAGATTTATTTGGTAATGATTAAAAACGAAGAGCGATGCAAAAAGTTTTAGTTACAGGAGCTGCCGGTTTTATCGGTTTTTTTACCGTAAAAAAACTGATCGAATTGGGTTATGAAGTAGTGGGCTTGGATAATATCAACGATTATTACGATGTAAACCTTAAATTTGCTCGATTAAAAGAATTAGGCTTCGATCGGTCGGATGCTGAGTGTTGGAACAAAGAAACACGTTCTTCTCGAACCGAGAAGCTTTCTTTTGTTCGCCTGAATTTAGAAGACCGAGAAAACCTTCCAAAATTATTCGCAAAACATCAGTTCGATGCCGTCATTCACCTGGCAGCACAAGCAGGCGTGCGTTATAGTTTAGAGAATCCTATGGCCTATGTAGACAGCAATTTGGTTGGCTATGTCAATATATTAGAATGTTGTCGTCATGCAAAAGTGAACCATTTGGTCTATGCTTCTAGCTCTTCGGTGTATGGCGAAAATCCCAAAGTCCCTTTCGAAGAAGACGACCGCGTAGATTATCCGGTTAGTTTATATGCGGCGACCAAAAAAGCCAACGAATTGTTGGCGCATACCTACAGTCATTTGTACCAATTGCCTACGACTGGCTTACGTTTTTTTACCGTCTATGGTCCGTATGGTCGACCAGATATGGCGCCCATGTTATTTGCTACTGCGATAACCGAAAATCGACCAATCAAAGTTTTTAATAATGGCGATATGAGTAGAGATTTTACGTTTATCGATGATATTGTGAATGGCATTATCATCTCGTTAGAAAATCCGCCAACCAAAGACGTAGAGCATCCTTACTATCAGCTTTTCAATATTGGGAATGGTTCGCCAGTGTCTCTGATGGATTTCATCGAAACATTAGAAAAAGAATTAGGCAAAGAGGCCGAAAAGAATATGATGTCCATGCAAGCTGGCGATGTACCCAGAACTTGGGCAGAAACCACAAAACTAAACCACTTAGGGTATAAAAGCAGCATAAGTATAGCCCAAGGGGTAAAAGAATTTGTAAAATGGTTTAAGGGATATAACGGATTATCGTGAAGGATAAAATCAAACAGCTACTAAAAAACAAAGATGCAAAAACGCTGATAGAGAATTTTTTTTCTTTAGGAGCCTTGCAAGTCATCAACCTTATTTTGCCGTTGGTGGTTTTGCCGTATATGATAAAAACGGTAGGGTTCGACAGATACGGCGTGGTGGTTTTGGCTGCTTCGCTTATTGCATACTTCTCATCGATTACCGATTATAGTTTTAGAATTACAGCAACGAGAGATGTAGCGGTTTTCAGAGATAGCCCTCAAAAATTGAACATCATCTACAGCAAAGTTCTTACCGTAAAATCGATTATTCTACTTTTTTCGTGGATTGCCATAGCGATTATTGTACTCGCATATCCGCCATTTTATGAAGAAAAAACGGTGTTTTTTTGTACAGCATTGATGCTTTTTGGCTATATGCTTTTTCCTGAATGGTTTTTCCAGGGTATCGAGAAAATGAAATATATCGCTTTCTTAAATGTAGGGATTAAGGTTTTTTTTACAGCGTGTATTTTT
This sequence comes from Vaginella massiliensis, assembly GCF_900089075.1. Lineage (GTDB taxonomy): Bacteria > Bacteroidota > Bacteroidia > Flavobacteriales > Weeksellaceae > Weeksella > Weeksella massiliensis_A. The sequence goes on along the minus strand of NZ_LT593746.1, from coordinate 502,838 downwards.
TTATTGGTCAGAACCACAGAAGATTATTGGAAATATGCTTTGCTCAATAGTGTAGGATATATTGGCGCTGGGCTGGTGGGGCAGTATTTGCTGATAAAAAAATATAAACTGAAATTCATTTGGCTCAAAAAAAAATATATAATTAAAACGTTCAAAAGCAACTTTCCTGTTTTTGTCAACCAATTTGTGCCAACATTATTCAATAATACATCTATTTTTTTGATGGGAATTGTAGTAAACACTTATACAATTGGAGTATTTGATGCTATAAAAAAGATTATTATGCTAGAAAGTGTATTCATACAAATTGTATCTAGAGTGTTTTTTCCATATTTAAATAGAAATAAAAAATACTTTAAAAAGTTTGCTAAAATTTCAATGCTCTGTTTTGCGCTAGTCATAGCATTGGTTTTGCTTAGTCATCCCGTTTTATTTTATTTTTTAAATATACATGATGATTTAGCTTTTACCGTTCTATTAATATTAAGTATTGGAATTTTATTTATAGGGATTTATAGTATATATTCCACTAATTTTTTATTAGTACACCGTGCCGATAAAACTGTAATGAGTATTACAATTTTTAGTTCTTTGATTGGCTTTGTATCTGCTTACCCAATGATTCATTTTTTGGGGATGGTAGGAGGAGCTTTAAATATTATGTTTAGCCAAATATTATTAGGCACTTTAGCTTTTGTATATTATAAAAAATATTCACGTACATTAAAATGAAAAAAAAGTTAAAAAAAATCTTCAAAAAACTATTATTCTATAAAACTATAGTAAGTGTAAAATTAAGTTTTAAGAAAAGGCATTCTGCGATTGAGAATAATGGAGAATATAAAAAAATAGAATTAACACCAGAAGAAGTTAAAGAGTACAAAGATTATTGGAGTGTAATTTCAAAAAATGCTAATTTAAAAACAGCTGAAATATGTAAAAGTTTTTCAGGGAAATTTGATAAGAGAATAATACCAGAAGAATTTTTTCCCTTGTATTTAGAACCAAAATTGAATAGTTTAAGTAATATATCTTTTTTAGAAAACAAGAGTATATATAATAAATGGTTTGGTATGGGGATTTTCCCTAATTGTTATTTCCATAAAATAAATGGTAACTATTATGATAGTCAGTTAAATAAAATTGATGATATTATTGCTTATATAGAAGCTTTAGATATAAATTTTCCAATAGTATATAAACCAAATGTAGATAGTTATGGAGGAAAAGATGTCTATTTTTTAAATTCAAAAAATGAAATCATTGACAAAAATAAAGAATTTAATAATGTTGTTGTTCAAGAGAAATTAGTGCAGCATCATTCATTAAATAAAATTTACTCAGAAAGTATAAATACGATTAGGGTTTGTTTATTAAGGAGACCTTTTAATAATGAAATTGTTGTTTTGAACGCTTCATTACGAATGGGTAAAGATGGAAGTCTAGATAATGAAACTGCAGGAGGTCTAGTTTGTAATATAGATAATAATGGTTTTTTAAATAGTTACGCAATTAATAAATTGGGTCAAAGATTTTTTAAACATCCCAATTCTAATGTACAGTTTGAAAATATAATAATTGAAAATTATCCTTCCTTGATCCAGACTTCCATTAATATTGCAGAAAAGTTAGTGTTTGCCAGTCTGATAAGTTTAGATATGTGTTTAGATAATAGTGGAAACTGGAGGTGTATTGAAATTAACTTAGGTGGTCAAACAATACGTTTTTCACAATATGCGGGAAGACCTTTTTTTGGTGAATATACAGACGAAATAATAAAACATATAAAAAATATCAAATAATGAAAACAGTAGGATTTCCGATAAGTCAGAAAAATAACGAGAAAAGAAGATGTTTGATACCAGCAGACATAAAAAACATAAAAAACAAAAACCAACTGTTTATAGAGACTGGCTATGGCGAGGTATTGGGTTACACAGACCAAGATTACATTGCAGAGGGAGTGAACGTGGTGAGCCAAGAAGAGGTGCTTTCGAAAGACATCATTTGCGACGGAAAAATTGGAGATGCCGCATATTTACCTCAATTAAAAAACCAAACTATCTATGGCTGGGTACATGCGGTGCAGAATAGAGATATTACAGATATCCTGATCAACAATTCGTTGACAGCATATGCCTGGGAAGATATGTTTGAAGATGGACGCCATACCTTCTGGCGCAACAATGAAATAGCAGGTGAAGCCGCTATTATGCATGCCTATACTTTACATGGATTATTTCCATATGATACCAAAGTGGCTGTCATTGGACGTGGAAATATCGGAAAAGGCGCATTGAAAATCCTTACCTTTATGGGAGCAGATGTAACGGTATATGATAGGAAAACCGAAAAACTTTTCCAGAAAGAATTAGATCAATTCGATGTAGTTGTTAATTGTATTCTTTGGGATACAAAAAGAACAGATCACATTATTTATAAGGAAGATTTGAAGCGTATGAAAAAAGGCGCTTTGATTATCGATGTAAGTTGCGACCGAAATGGAGGGGTAGAAACTTGTATTCCAACCACAATGGACAACCCTACTTATGAAGTTGACGGTGTGGTGCATTATGCAGTAGATCATACGCCGTCTATCTTTTATAAAACAATCTCTAGAAGCTTGAGTAAAGAAGTTGCTAAAACTATAGACTTTTTAATAGAAGATAATCCTACAGAGGTATTAAAAAACGCCTTAATTGTAGAAAATGGTATAGTGAAAGATCAAAGAATTAATGATTTTCAAAAAAGATAAAAATAATGCTTAGCAGAACCCAAATAAAAGATATTGTTTTTTCGATACCGTTCCTCAAAAAATATTACATCAAAAGAAGAATTAAGACGACAAACGACTTAATTCCACTCGATCGTTTAGATGAAGAGCTCAATAAGGCCGAAGTCGTATTACTAGATAATTCGATTGATAAAAATATAAAAGTAGGTTTAGTAAAAGACGGGGACGATTACGAGGGATATGTGAAAGAACGGTCTTATTATCCTAAATACGAGCGCTTCCTCAAAAACAACAACATACAATACGAATATTACGATATCTACAAGAGCGATTGGCAAGAACAAGCAAAAAACTATGATGTAGTTATTTGGCATACAAGTTCTGATGTCTCGACACAAGATATTGCAACCAATAAAATCTATGTCTTAGACAAATTAATGGGGAAAAAGTGTCTGCCAAGTTTTGATGAGGTATGGACGTATGAGGATAAGATAAATGCTCATTATTTATATAAACATTTTGGTTTTCAGGAAATTCCAACATTTGTATCTCATTCTAAAAAAGATGCAATTGATTATGTGAATAAGTGTAAGTTTCCTATTATATCAAAGTTAACCACAGGTTCATCTTCTTACGGAGTTGATAAATTATCAAACAAAGAAGAAGCCCTGAAACTGATAAACGAAGCGTTTTCTTTCAAAGGAAGAAAAACCTATTTTCCTTATCAACGACAAAAAAATTATGTCTATTTTCAAGAGTTTGTCGATGATGCTACTTTTGATTTAAGGATTATGGTGGTTGGTGATAAACTTTTCGGTTATTATCGCTATCCAAATAAAGGTGACTTTAGAGCCTCAGGAGCAGGTAATATAGAAAAAAAGGAGATTCCTTTTGATGCCTTAGAAATAGCCTACAAAGTAAAAGAAGCTTTTGGTACAACTTTTTTGGCTACCGATTTATTGTATAGCAAAAAACTAAATCAATATTTTATTATCGAAAGTTCTATTTTTATAGGAGTTGATACTTGCGAACAGTTGGTGGTAGATGGTGTCGCGGGTTATTACGAACGGATTGCCGAAGGCAAGTACGAGTTTAGAAAAGGCAAAGTTTGGGTGCAAGAGTTAGCATTGAAAGAGTTTCTTAGAAAATGATGGGTGTTGAAATTTGTTATGCGTTTTCTATGAAGGCATACGTTAACTGCGAAGGGTACAGGGATAAAGATTTAGACTTTCATAAAGTAAAATTCAACCCTCAGTTTTTTATGGTAGATTAGTTGAATAAAAAGGTAATTAAACGCTAGAAAAGTGAATAAAATAGGAGGTAACAAATTAATTAATTTCTTAATAGTATCCATGGGAATTATTTTCCTGTTACAGTGGATCCCGGCTTTAAGAGTACCGTTAATTGTACTACATATCACATTCCTTTTCTTATCAAATTGGAAGAAAGCAAAATTTGATACCATTTCCATCTTATTGATTATAATATTTTTATACTCTGTAATTCAAGGGATGTACATTCAGAAAAACCTAAGTTTGTTGAAGTTTTTGCAATCAATTGTCATTATGATTTTGTACATAATGTACAGTTTATATTCCAACGCAATTGCACCTACTATTAAAGCAAAGCATCTAACAAGCTTATCTACCTTTATATTGGTTTTATTTGGTTTGTTTTTAGTATCATTTAATGAATGGAATTTAACAAGATCTGCCGGTTTAATGGGTAATCCAAATATCACGGCTCACAATTTAGTAATGATATTGCCCTTCTCTCTATTTATTAAAAGAAATAAAAGGTTTTATTTAATATTATCGGTTCTTGTGATTTATGGACTTATTAGCTTTGGTTCAAGAAGCGCAGCCTTGGCTTTAGGTTTAGGCTTATTAGGTTTTTTATATTTTAATAGAATACAGGCTTCAAATAAAAAATCGTTCCTGATTATTTGCTATATATTTCTAAGTGTTTTTCTATCTTACAAAGCCATAGAAGTTTTTAAGTATTTCGCTACTGAATTTAACATAACACCTAACAGTGCCGATTCGCACTTGTTCTATATGGGATATAATGGTCGGGATATCTTAAAAGATCGAGCTTTAAAAGACTTTAATGAAGGAAATGTTTGGTTCGGTGCTGGGTTTGAAGGTGGTAAAATAAAAAGTGAAACCGAAGACACTGTTTTAGGTGTCCATGATGGATTTATCGAATTATTAGTGAGATTGGGCTATATAGGATCTTTTTTGTTCATAGTTTTAATGATATGCTTTGTGAAGTTTATTTTAAAAATAAAAAATAAAAGAAACCAGTCTGTTGCCATTATGTCTTTAGTCTGTTTATTGTCTCTATCTACCAATAGTTCCACTTTTTTTGTCCTTAATTATTATTATTTCTTTTTTGTTTTAACATTCAGTATTGCATATTATTCAAATTATAAACGTTATGACAATGCAACTATTAAGATGTAGTTTTTTGTTTGTTTTGCTGTTTATCAGTAATGGATTTGTATTTGGTCAAGTAGATGCAACTAAGTATTTGCCTGCAAATTATTCAAACAAAGGAGACAAAGATTATACAGAATATTTGCAAAAGGCTATTAATGAAAATGATAAATTATTAATGCCAAACTTTCCCATCTTAGTCAATTACAAAGGGTTGAAATTGAAGAGTAACTCAGAAATTATTTTTCAGAAAAACGCTGCGCTAATTTTAACCCCTTCAAATACGAGGTCATATGAAGTCTTGAATATCGAAAACGTCCGAAACGTTAAAGTAATTAATCCTACAATTTATGCAGAACGACAAGAACGTTTTCAAGGTAAGACACGTACTGGAGAATGGGGGATGTGTATCGCGATAAGGTCGTCAGAAAATGTGAGTATTCGAAATGCAAAATTATATAATGCCTGGGGCGATGGCATATACTTAGGAAAGAGCAATGCCAATAAAATAACTACTAACAAAAATATCACGATTAACGATAGCTACATTGCTGGCGCAAGACGAAATGGTATATCTGTTACAACTGCAAAAGGGTTAAGAATAAATAATGTTACAATTGAAAATACCAAAGGTAAAAGCCCTCAAGCTGCACTTGATATTGAGCCTAATGGACGATTTGATACTATTGATAATATTGAGATTAATAACTTAATCACTAAAAATAATGTATTTGCTATCCTTATCTCTTTACGTAAACTCATAGATATTAAGCCACAAAGCATTTCAATTTCTATCAAAAATCATAAAGACGAAGGTTCGGTTCAAGCCTTTAGATATGCTGGCTTCAATAATGCCTATCAAAATATTGACCAATTAAAACCAATTCAAGGTCAAATAGTGGTTGAAAATGCTTTTTGGACACGTAACAAAGGGTCATTTACGTATGAAGACGGCAAGGGGTTATTACCTGAGTTGATTTTTTATAATTTGAATACTTTATACAATAATAAGCGGAAAAGTTCAACAGACTATCAATATATATCTAATAAACAGAGAAACATAAAATTTAAAACCCGATAATCAACAAGGCTAATGAGCGATAGAATTGCAATAGTTTCTATAAGCGATCAGCTTGGAGGCGCCGAGCAGGTACTTTTTCAATTTGCAGAATATTATGCCACTCACGGCAATAATAACATCACCATCATTATTTGGGGTGCGAAAACCAATGATTTTTGGCAATCAATAAGCGAAACAATAAACGTCGTTTATTGCAACAAAAATGCGTTTACATTTTTAAGGGCAATTTGTAATGCTGCTTTCGATAAGGTATACTCTTCTCATCTGATGGTGAATGCTGGCTTGGGTTTTTTAAGAACTTTAAAACTTCTTAGAACCAAAAAACTAATCGTAAGAGAGTCAACCTCTGTGTTTGGACGATATACAGGTAAAAAATTATTCGGTTATAAATTAGCTTATAAGTTGGGATACAGAAATATTGACTTGGTCATTTGTCAGACAGATTTAATGAAAAGAGTTCTTTTAGAGCATTGTCATTATCTCTCTGGTCGTACTCAGGTGCACGTCATTCCAAACCCATTTAAATACCCCGGAAATGTTTCGCAGAACACGCCGATTGGTTCTAATGAAAAATTTATTGTTACGGCAGGAAGATTGATCCCCGAAAAAGGAGTTGATGTGCTCATTCATGCTTTTAAAGATGTTTTGAGTTTTTCGCCCAATTTGAAGTTGTTCATCTTAGGCGAAGGCGAACAAAGGGCTTTTTTAGAAAAGTTGATTGCCGATTTATCTTTGGTCGATCAGGTGAAATTGTTAGGGCATCAAAACAATGTTTATCCGTATTTCAAAAACGCGCAAGTATGTGTCGTTTCTTCTAGAAGAGAGGGGTTTCCTAATGTGCTGCTGCAAATGATGTCGCAAAACAACAAAGTGGTGAGTACGCTCTGTGCAGGTGGAATTCAAGAAATTCCAGGTGTTGAAAAATGCAAACCCGATGATGCAAATGCCTTGTCAAATGCAATTATTAAATCGTTGACAGATGATACAACCACCAATAGAGCGATGTTTGAAAAAGAGTTGAACAGTAGAGGTATAGAAGAATTTATGAGAAAAATTCATGGTTTTTTGTCGTAGCAACACAAAAGAGAGTATAAAAACAACCAACAATGCAAAACCAATCATCAAAAGATTTAGAAAACAATTTTCGGGATATACCTATAAGTAACCTAATTTCCGTAAACTTTTTGTGGTTATAACCCTAAAAAATACGAATAAAACCGTATTTCTATGGCTATTAAACTGGATAAAGCATTTGTACATCTCAGATTTTTTTATTAACAGAAACATTATAGTGAAATGACCCCTAAACTCATCCGCATCACCACCGTGCCGGTTTCCCTAAAAGGATTGTTGAAAGGACAATTGAAATTCATGTCGAACAATGGCTTCGAAGTGATAGGCGTTTCTAGCGCAGGCGAAGCTTTGGACGATGTTGCCAAAAACGAAGGCATCAAAACCATTGCAATAGAAATGACACGCTCGATAACACCCATCAAAGACCTAAAAGCGCTTGTCCAACTCGTACAATTGTTCCGTAAAGAAAAACCACAAATCGTTCACACCCACACGCCCAAAGCAGGCTTGCTGGGAATGATGGCGGCAAAAATAGCAGGAGTTCCGCACAGATTGCATACCGTTGCCGGCATGCCGCTCACGGTTGCCACCGGCGCCAAAAGACAATTGCTCAATCAAATGGAAAAACTGACCTATGCCTGCGCAACAAAGGTATATCCGAACTCGTTGGGCTTACAAAAAATAATTTTAGAAGAAAAATTTACCTCTCCACAGAAACTGAAAGTAATAGGCAAAGGCAGCTCGAATGGAATAGACACCTCGCAATTCGACCCGGCGTTGGTTACCGAAGAAACAAAAAGAGAAATGCGAAAAGATTTGGGTATTAAGGATGATGATTTCGTTTTTTTGTTTGTTGGGCGAGTGGTGAAAGATAAAGGGTTAAACGAGTTGGTAGAAGCGTTCAACAACCTTCACAGCAAAAATCCGAATGCGCATCTGGTAATCGTGGGCAACTTCGAAAGAGAACTCGATCCCTTAAAACCAGAAACAGAAAACCTGATCGATACGCATTCCAATATACATGCGGTTGGCTATAAAACCAATGTGATCGATTATTTTGCGATGGCAGATGTTTTGACATTCCCAAGTTATCGAGAAGGCTTTCCCAATGTAGTGATGCAAGCAGCAGCCATGCAACTGAACTGCATTGTATCCGACATTAATGGATGCAACGAAATCATTGCAGATGGCGATAACGGCTGGATTGTTCCAGTAAAAAACAGCGAATTGCTAGAAGAAAAAATGCAGTGGTGCCTCCACAACCAAAAACAATCTGAACAAATGGGACTAAAAAGCAGGGCAATCATGATTTCGAATTATGAACGGAAATATATCTGGAACGAAATATTAAAAGAATATCAGAAATTAGAAATGAGATAATGCCAGATATTCTACTTTTCGTCAATTCCATCATCCGAAAAAATTAATTAAATGAAAACACACAAAGGGTAAGATAAAAGGAAAAAAGCAATAAATTTGACACAAATGTTTTTCAAATCCATGTACAAAAACTATATCAAACGCCTATTCGATTTTTTTGCCGCTTTCTTCGGTTTGTTGCTATTAAGTCCTATCTTTTTGGTGGTGATGATTGCCCTGTATTTTGCCAACCAAGGCAAGCCTTTCTTTTTGCAAGAACGCCCAGGTTTGAACGAAAAGATTTTCAAGATCATTAAATTCAAAACCATGAACGATAAGAAAGATGCGAATGGAAACTTGTTATCCGATGCAGAACGATTAACGCCAATAGGCGCTTTTGTACGCAAAACATCTTTGGATGAAATTCCTCAACTAATCAATGTGCTCAAAGGCGATATGAGCCTGATTGGGCCACGTCCTTTATTGCCACAATATTTGCCATTGTATAATGAAGAACAAAAGCGACGGCACGAGGTGAGACCGGGCATCACCGGTTGGGCGCAAGTAAATGGGCGAAATGCCATTTCGTGGAAAAAAAAGTTCGAATTGGACGTATGGTATGTAGATCATGTGAGTTTCAAAACAGATTTAAAGGTTTTTTTTACCACCTTCAAAAAAGTATTTCAAAGTGAAGGCATCAGTCAAGAAGGTCAGGCAACCGCCGAACCTTTTAATGGGAATAACTAAATGAAGAATATTATGTATCTTTATAATATTAACAGATCTATTATGAAAACCTTAGAAGAAGTTGAAAAAAAAGATTTAGATCAGCTACAACAAAAAGCGGTAGCAAAAGCGATACGTGAAAACAAAGCCTTGAAATTAGCTTATAAAACAGTGGAGAACGGTCAATTGGTTGAAGTCGCTCCAGATGGTCGTAGAAGTGTTTTAGGTCGTGCTACTTTCAGTACAGTTAAAGTACAACAGAAAAGAATTAAACTAAAGAAATAAAGTGAAACGCTTTCGTATGTTTGCTGGTCCCAATGGCTCAGGTAAGTCAACCTTGATAAATGAAATTCAAAATAAATGTTTCATTGGTTCGTTTATTAATGCAGATATTATAGAACGAAAGTTTAACACTACTAACTTTATCGATTGTAATGAATATTTACCAATAACAGTAACTCAGGCTGATTGGGAAAGTTTTAAACCAATAATCTCGGCAGAAGATAAAAGAATCACTTCTGAAATATTAGACTCTATTGTACTTTCAGACGGTATTTTAACAACCGATTTTGATATTGACAGTTACACTGCATCTGTTGTAGCAGAGTTTCTTAGACATATCCTTTTGGAATGTGAAGAAACTTTTTCATTTGAAACCGTCATGTCCCATGAATCAAAAGTTGCCTTTCTAAATAAAGCGAAAGAAAAGGGCTTTAAAACATATTTATACTTCATTAGTACCAAAGATCCTTCGATTAATATAAACAGAGTTAATATCAGAAAAATTAAAGGTGGACATGACGTAGAAGATAACAAAATTGTAAATCGCTATTATAAATCTTTAGAATTATTTTCACAGGCTTTTTTAATTGCAGATCGAGCTTATATTTTTGACAATTCATCAGATAATCAAATGCAAAATGTTTTAATTGAAAAAAATGGAAATGATGTGGAGGTTTATGCAGATGAAATTCCGGAATGGGTTAAAATTTATTTATTAGATAAATTGAATACAGAATGAGTTTATATGTTTACGGAGCCAGTGGTCATGGAAAGGTAATTGCTGAAATAGCAGAAGAAAACGGTTTTGAAGTACAAGCTTTCATTGATACTGATAAAACTAAAATATCTATATTCAATTATAAAGTAGTACATCAAATCCCAACCGATGTATCCAATCTTATGATAGCAATCGGAAATAACCATATTCGAAAAAAAATCTCCGAAGAAAATAGTGATTTAACTTATCCTGTTTTAGTTCATCCGTCGACTAATATTTCCAAACGATCAAAAATAGAAATAGGAACAGTCGGAATGGCGGGAGTATCTGTAAATGCAGATGTAACAATAGGTAAACACTGCATTATAAACACGAATGCCTCCATTGACCATGATTGTACCATTCAAGATTTTGTTCATATTTCTCCAAATGTGGCTTTAGCAGGAAATGTAATTGTTGGCGAAGGTACACATATAGGAATCGGTGCATCTGTAATTCAGGGAATCAAGATAGGAAAATGGTGTACGATTGGCGCTGGTGCGGTTATTATTAAAGATGTTCCCGACGGTGCTACGGTAGTAGGTAATCCAGGAAAAATTATTAAGATTAATGAAATTACACATCAATAATAACTAACTTTGCAAAAAAATTACACAGAAAAATGACCGACAAAATCTGGTTATCTTCCCCTCACATGGGCGGTAACGAATTAAAATACATACACGAGGCATTTGATGCCAATTGGGTAGCACCTTTAGGGCCGAATGTTAATGGCTTCGAAGAAGACATCCGAAAATTTTTACAATCAGACGTTCAGGTGGCCGCATTATCAGCCGGCACTGCCGCACTTCATTTGGCGCTGATCGAATGCGGAGTTGGGTATGGCGATGAAGTCATTTGTCAATCGATGACGTTTTCGGCATCTGCCAATCCTATTGCTTACCAAGGAGCTACGCCCGTTTTTGTAGACTCTGAACCCGATACCTGGAATATTTGTCCCGTTGCGTTGGAAGAAGCGATTACAGACCGTATCGCAAAAGGCAAAACGCCAAAAGCCATTATTGCAGTCCATCTGTACGGTATGCCGTTCAAGGTAGAGGAGGTATTGGCAATTGCCAATCAATACAATATTCCAGTAATAGAAGATGCAGCAGAAGCCTTGGGGTCGACCTATAAAGGCAAAAAATGCGGTACTTTCGGTCGATTTGGAGCGCTGTCTTTCAACGGAAATAAAATTATCACCACTTCGGGTGGCGGAGCTTTGGTATGCCCAACCCAAGAAGATAAAGACAAAACGGTTTTCTTGGCGACACAAGCCCGTGACAACGCGCCACATTACCAACACTCGCATATCGGTTATAACTATAGAATGTCGAACATTACCGCCGGTATTGGACGTGGACAGATGGAGGTACTGGCAGATCGTGTAGAGGCTCGTCGCAAGATGAACAAATTTTATCAAGATTTGTTTGCAGAAGTGGACGGGGTGAAGGTTTTTACCGAACCAAGTTCCGATTACTACTCAAATCATTGGCTTTCTGCGATTACCATCGACCCGAAAATTGCTGGCATTACTAGAGAAGATTTGCGTTTAGCCCTGCTAGAAGACAACATCGAGTCTCGTCCACTGTGGAAGCCTATGCACATGCAACCGGTGTTTGCCAACGCACCTTATTATGGTGGCAAAGTAGCAGAACAGCTGTTTGAAAACGGATTGTGCTTGCCGTCTGGCTCTAATCTTACCGAGGAAGAGCGTGAGCGGATAAGTAGAATCATTCTAAAAACATTCAAAAAATAATAATTTCTATCGAATAGGGTGTGCTATTTGTTATATGGTATTGCCAAATTGTTTATTTTTATATTATTGTTGCAATTGGTAGCCTGTACTGTCAGGATAAATTAAATACATGTTGCTAAGTATGAGTGTTTTAAAACAGCGGCTAAAAAACGAAACTCCGAGAAGTGTCGTATTATTTATAGACCTTCTTATTGTTGGTGTGAGCTACATCATTGCCAACTTTATTTTCAATAGTTTCAAGGGTGATTTCGATCTCGATCGCATGGTGCATCGCTTACCGCTTATCCTCCTTGTCTATTTCATTGCCTTTATCCTGTTCAAACCATATAAAGGAATTATCAGGCAGACCACGCTTAACGATGCCAATAAGATATTTTATTCGAGCATTGTGAGCTGCATGACCTTATTACTGATAGGATATTTGGTACGCAACCATTTTTCAGCCATACCATGGCTTTACGTATTTAGATTTTCCTACTCAATTGTTGTTTTTCATGTTTTTATCTCCACGGTAATGATGGTGGTGAGCCGCGTACTGTACAAGAGTTTTTATCGGAATTACGTTTTACAAGCCTCGAGCAAAGTAAGATCAATTATCTATGGAGCGGGTGATTCTGGGTTGATTACGCTTGGTGTTTTACAAAACGATACGCTCAAAAGCCATATGGTCGTTGCTTTTGTAGATGATAACGAAAAAAAGCACTCCACAACGATACAGGGTGTGAAGGTGTTGAGCCCTAGTGTTTTAACCGAGTCCTTTGTAAGGAAAAACAGAATAGATCAAATCATTATTTCGATACAAAACATTTCGAATGCTGAGCTGTTTGAGATTACTAATCGATTGGAAAAATTACCCGTTGAAATCAAAATCATTCCTCCAGCGACCGACTGGTTAGACGGGAAATATTCTTCTAGGCAAATAAAATCTTTGAAAATTGAAGATTTGCTCGGCAGAAAACCAATTAACCTCAACAACCCAAAAATCAACGAAGACATTCGAGGCAAAGTGGTGATGGTAACGGGAGCGGCTGGCTCTATTGGGAGTGAGTTGGCGAGGCAAATTGCCCAAAAAGATTTCAAAAAATTGGTTTTGGTTGATATTGCCGAATCTGCCTTATACGATATTCAACAAGGCTTCAAATCAACCAATAGTGAAGAAACCTATTTTGTGATTGCCAACATTCGAGACCTCAAACGAATGGAACAAATTTTCAACCATTTTCGTCCAGATATTGTATTTCATGCCGCAGCATATAAGCATGTACCCTTGATGGAGCAATACCCTTTTGAGTCGATCAATACCAATGTCAGAGGTACAAAAAATGTGGCGGATTTAGCAGTGAAATACGGGGTTGAAAAATTTGTTATGGTCTCTACCGACAAAGCGGTGAATCCGACCAATGTGATGGGGGCCACCAAACGCATTGCAGAAATCTATGTAAGCTGCCTGAACAAAAAATCAAAAACCAATTTTATCACCACTCGTTTTGGTAATGTGTTGGGTTCCAACGGATCGGTGATTCCGTTATTCAAAAAACAAATCGAGGCTGGCGGTCCCCTGACGGTAACACACGAAGAGATTACGCGATATTTCATGACCATACCCGAGGCTTGCCAGTTGGTTTTGGAGGCGGCTATCATGGGGAAAGGCGGTGAGATTTTTGTGTTTGATATGGGTAAATCTGTAAAAATAATCGATTTGGCTAAAAGAATGATTGCCCTCAGTGGATTAAGGTATCCAGATGATATTGATATAAAAATCACGGGTTTACGCCCAGGTGAAAAAATTTATGAAGAACTTTTGGCGAATGATGAAAACACAGCCAAAACGCATCACGAAAAAATAATGATTGCTAAAGTGAGGGAATGTGACGATTTTATTGAGGATAAAATTGTAGACTTGACTATTTTTGCAAAACATAAATTCTCTGGACAAGAGAACATCGAATTGGTAAAACGTATAAAAGAAATCGTACCTGAATATATTTCACAAAATTCGGCTTACGAAGTATTAGACAAATAGATATATGGCAAATAAATTGAACAAATTTTTAGTGTGGTGCATTCCATTTCTGATTTTTTCTTGTGCATCGCGCGAGCAATTGGTATATTTTCAAGGAGATGAACAAGAACGGTTGAATTCTATCTACGAGCAAAGCATTCCCAAAATTCAGACCAATGATATATTGGCTATCTCTGTAACGGCGGCAGATGTAAGAGCTACAGAACCATTCAACCAGAGCAGTGTATATCAGACGCGCAGTTCTTCAGACGGAGTGTTTAGATCGACTTATACCGTGGATGAAAACGGAATGATCGATTTTCCGGTTTTGGGACAGATCAAATTGGGAGGATTAACCCGCACACAAGCCATCAACAAAATGCGAGCAGAGTTGTCGCGTTACATCAAAGACCCTGGGGTGAATTTGACCTTTACCAACTTCAGAGTGAGTGTGATGGGAGAAGTACAAAAGCCAGGAACATTTACATTGCCCAACGAAAGAGTTTCGATTTTAGAAGCCTTGAGTATGGCGGGAGATCTTACCATACAAGGGGTGAGAGAAAATGTAATGGTGATACGCGAGCAGAATGGTGTGAAAGAAACGCACCGCATAAACCTTACCTCAAGAGAGGCGTTGGATTCGCCCGTTTTCTATTTGGCACAAAACGACGTGGTGTACGTAGAACCGAATCGATCTAAAATTCAATCGTCGGTGGTGAATTATTCAATATTTGTATCGATAGCCGGTATAATTATTTCAGTAATTTCTGTATTATCAAGATAACATGACATCAAATAATAAGAACTTAGATTTTGAAAGTCAAACGACTGCAGACGAATCGATCAATTTCAGAAAGCTCTTAGAGCAATATGCCTATTATTGGAAATGGTTTATACTCTCGATAGTTTTGGCGTTATTAGGAGCCTTCTTGTATTTGCGCTATGCCACGCGAGAGTATGCTGTAGATGCAAAAATATTGTTGAGCGAACACAAAAACGTTTCATCAGAATTAGCAGCTTTGGGAGATGCTGCCACAATGTTGGGCGACGGTGGTAATGCGGTGGTGTCCGACCAAATAGATGTTTTGAAGTCGAGACGTCTCATGCTCAAAGTTGTACAAGACCATCAGTTGCACAAGCGTTATTACAGAAGTGGACGCATCAAAGAAGCAGAAGTGCTCGAATCCGATTCTCCGGTGAAAATCTCTTTTCTGAATGACACTTTGGCCTACAACGATGATTATTTGGGGAGCATTTCGATCAAAATAAAAGATCAAAGCAATCTTGCGATAGAAGAAAGTAGCATTGCCGAGAAAGGTACCTACAAAATTGGTCAAAAAATTCCGAGTAGAATTGGCGATTTCATCGTCATACCCAATAAAGATTTTAATGATAATATCGGAACGCAGATGGTGATCAACGTCTCTCCGATTATGAGCACGGTGAACTATTACCGTTCCAAATTGAATGTTGAGCCAAACTCGGACAAATCATCCATGATTGTAAATCTTGGAATGATAGACAACCTAAAACCAAGAGCATTGCTCGTCGTCAACTCGATTATAGATGTTTACAACAAAGACATTACCAACGATGCCGATAGGCTCATCAAAACAACAACCAAATTCATCAACGATCGTTTGGCGTTGGTTACAGGCGATTTGGCAGACGTCGATCGAGATTTGGAATCGTACAAAAGATCGAACGACATCACCGATGTAAGTTCGGAAGCCAACATATTTTTGCAATCTGCGGCAGATAATGAGAAAATAGTTTTGGATTATTCTACCCAATTGCAAATTGCAGACTATGTAAATGGAGCGGTGACAGCAGGTCGAAACGATCTTTTACCGTCTAACATCGGAATCAACGACCCTGGGATTTCGTCTCAAATAAACAAGTACAACGAGTTGATGCTCGAAAAGCAAGACATGTTGAAATCGATGACTGAAGACAACCCTGCTATACAACCGTTGAACGAGAGTATCAAAGATCTACGACAATCGATAAGACAAAGTTTGAACATCTACCGCAACAACATGCGTACAGCTTTGGGTAGTGTACAAGCCAAACAAAGTCAGATCAAAGGTCAAATCAAACAACTACCTTCAAAAGAGAGAGGATTTCGAGACATTTCGAGACAACAACAAATTGTAGAGGCCTTGTATTTGTTTTTATTACAAAAACGAGAAGAGGCAGAAATCAAAGCTTCGGCAACGCCAGACAACATCAAAATCATAGATCGAGCTTTCGGCAACAACCGACCAGTATCACCCAAGAGCAACATCGTTTATTTAGGTGCGCTGATTTTAGGTACGCTTTTACCGTTTGCGGTATTATACATCAAATTTATGTTGGATAATAAGGTCAAAGACAAATCAGATTTTGAAGGAATGGTCAATGCGCCAATTGTCGGAGAGATTCCAACATCAGATAAAAATATCATCGAAGAAAACGATCGCAGCAGCTTGGCAGAAGCGTTTCGTATTCTACGCACCAATATCAATTTCTTGTTACCACAAAAACAAGAAGGATCCAATGTTATTTTCGTAACCTCTACGGTAAGTGGCGAAGGGAAATCCTTTGTATCGACCAATATGGCGCAGGTGTTGACCATGTCCAACAAAAAAGTGCTATTGATCGGGGCAGATATACGTTCGCCAAAAGTGCTCGATTATTTGGGAATTGTAGACCAGGCACGCTTTACTAAAGGAATCACAGAGTTCTTGATCGATCGCTCGTTGAACCCCGAAGAAATCATTATCCAACATCCGAATCCTTATCAGTTCGATGTGATTTATTCTGGAATCATCGCACCAAACCCGTCAGAATTGTTGATGAATGGGCGATTCAACGAAATCATCGAGTACGGTAAACAACATTACGATTATGTTTTGGTCGATACCGCTCCGGTGTCGTTGGTGACCGATACCATGTTGATTGCCGACCAAGCAGATTTGACGATTTATGTTGCAAGGTCTAATTATTTAGATAAACGAATGATTCCGTACATCAAAGAATTGTCTGAAGAGCGTAAGCTGAAAAACATGGCAATCTTGATCAACGATGTCGATTTCCAGAAAGGTTATGGCTACGGATATGGTTATGGCTACGGATATGGCTACGTAAAATCGGCGCAGCCATGGTACAAAAACATCATCAAAAACATCCAAAAGATTTTCAAACGCAAATAATGAAACTCTGCTTCGGCAGAGTTTTTTGTTTAAACCATGTAAGGAAACTGATAAAGTTTTGTTAAAAACTCATTTTCAGCCGTTTCGATTTATAGATTTGATAATTGTTGAAAACACACACTATGCAAAAAACTTTACTCTTGTTCCTACTCTTGTTTTCGATGAGTTCGTTCGGACAAATGATTACGGGTAAAATCATCATCGATGATCCCATCGAGGGTTACGATCAATTGCACGGTATCCAAATAGAAAATTTGCGGAATAATGCCAAAACGCAATCCAACCAAAACGGTTTGTTTTCTATAAAGGTCGAAACAAACGATGTCGTACAGATTTCTTCCGACTGGACCAAAGAGCGTCAGATCAAAATTTTGCCCGAGATGATAAAAAGAGGATATTTCGAAGTCCATCTCAACATCAACCTCATCGAGTTAGACGAAGTTCGCCTGCATAGCGTATCGAAGGTTCTGAAAGACAATGTAAAGCCTACAGACGACGCCATCATCAGTCTGTATCGAAATCTTGGATTAGACCCACGCCTGCGAGATATAAAGGTGAATCCGTACAGCAGCAGCATGGTCAATTCGGGCGGAATTTTAGATCCGATAGCGTTGATAGGCACCTTGACGGGTTACCGTAAAAAAATGCAAAGACAATACAACTATTTCCGACATGCCGATCAAATAGACGCATTGATTCTTTACCTTACGGTGGATTATTATGTAGAATTTCTGAAAATACCAGAACACAAAATTCGCCAATTTACCGAATATGTCATCGATACAAGAAGTCTGAAAAATCAGTTGAAATCTTCGCAATACGAAATAATCAGAGAAAATCTCTACCAAGAAGCGTCAAACTTTTTAGCCTTGATTTTGAACGAATCTATGCCGGCCGACTAGACTTGGATTGGCGAGCAATATAAATCATCGCGAGCAAACCAAAACCAATCATCGAGATGATCTGCGCGAGGTATAAAATCAGCCCGAAATAATCGCCTATTTTCCTACCCAATGCCTCTTGGCCGTTGTTCAAACTATACATTGCAGCAAAGGCAATCGACATGATGTATGGATAACCGAGACCGCCAGTTACAGGCAAAATCATTCCAAAAGAACCTGCCACCAAAAGAAATAATCCTTCTTTCAGCCCGAGATTCGAGGTGTCTGGAAAGGCAAAGAACACCACGTAGGTCATCAGAAAATAACAAATCCATAAGAGAACAGACCAACCCACAAATTCGCTACGACGCTTCAGTTTCAATATTGAATTCAATCCTTCTACAATTCCTAATAAGAACAATTTTACTTTCTTGAAAACCTTGTTTTTTACAATCTTTTTCCAAAATAACGCACTAAGGATTGCCAACAATACAAAGACGCCTAATCCTAAATAAACATAAGAAAAATTGGATGAAGTTGCTGGCTGACTACCCTTTTCTAAATTTCCTAAACTGAAGAATCGAAGAAGTAAATCATAATTCAGCACAAAACACAATCCGATTACCAACAGCAGGCAAACCAAATCTATGACTCGTTCTAGCACAATCGTCCCAAAGGTTTTGTCTATGGGAACCTGAGCCGTTTTGTACAGCGAAGTAGCACGGGCAACCTCACCACTTCTTGGAATTGTGAGATTCATAAAATAAGAAAAGGCAATCGACCAAAAATTACTTGCCGTTTTGGGGTATAATCCAATAGGATTTAAAAGTAAATTCCAGCGTTTGGCGCGTATCCAATAGGTGAAAATACTGATTGCCATCGACAAGAGAATCCAAAAGTAATTGGTTTGTTTCAGTACCGATTGTACATGGTGAAAATCTATTTTCTTAGCCGTGATATAAATAAAAAAAACAGCAAAACCTATAGCAATTACCAAGAAAAGCAGCTGTTTGAGTTTGGCTGTCATGTATTTTTAGATAAAAAAATTAATTCAACTGATTGTTTTCGTTCGGAAAAACAATTGTAGGCTCGAAGGTTTTCGCTTCTTCGTAATCCATCATGGCATATGCGATGATGATGATGGTATCGCCAACCTGTACACGTCTAGCAGCAGGCCCATTCAAACAGATTTCGCCACTGCCTTTTTTACCTTTGATTACATAAGTCTCGAATCGCTCTCCATTTTCTTGCACCACGATTTGTACTTTTTGACCCACCAAAATATTAGAAGCAGCCAACAAATCTTCGTCGATGGTAATGCTTCCTATGTAATTCAATTTTGCGTCTGTCACCTTTGCTCGGTGAATTTTAGACTGAAAAACTTCTATCATCATAATGTTGCAAAGTTAGGGTATTCTTTCAAAATCAAGACCATTTAGACGCTTTTTTTAGTTCCATTGCTTTGAATCAGAATGCGATATTATCGATCAGTCGTATGTCGCCTGCATAGGCAACGACAAACCCCCTTGCAGGAGTCATCGCGTCGAATTGGGTGAGCGGTAACAATTTCTTTTCGTCGGTGATCTCGAAATATTCTAAATCGAATGATGAGGATGCAAAGCTTTCTACAACAAAATTTTTAACTTCTTCTACCGATTTACCCTCGTTTTTCAGTGTTTTGGCTTGTTGCAAGGTGTTGTAAATAAAAGGCGCAGCTTCTAAAAATTCTGGCGTGAGTCTGGCGTTGCGAGAGCTCAATGCTAAGCCCGTTTCGGCTCTATGTATAGGCATTGGAACAATTTGTACCGCAAGCTTTTCTTGTTTCACCATTTCTTGTATAATGCGTATTTGCTGAAAATCTTTCTCACCAAAATAAGCTCTGGTCGGCTGTGTGATTTTCAACAGTTTAGACACCACGGTTGCAACACCGTCGAAATGTCCGGGTCTGAATTTCCCTTCCATCACCTTTTCTATTCCACCAAAATCGTACTTCTTGGCTTGTTCGTCTGCCTCGTACAGGTCAGCTACAGCAGGTATATAAACAGCGTCGCAATCGTTTCTGATGAGCATTTCGAGGTCGGCCTCTTCGGTGCGTGGATATTTGGCAAGGTCTTCTGCGTTGTTGAATTGCGTTGGATTTATAAAAACACTCACAATGACCGCATCGTTGTCCTTTTTTGCCTGTTGTACCAATGACATGTGCCCGTCGTGCAAAGCCCCCATTGTAGGCACAAAACCTATGGTTTTATGCTCGGCGAGAAGGGCATTTACGAATTGCTTGAGGTCTGCTTGGAATCGAAATATTTTCATGATTGTCAGTTGTTAAAAAAAAACTAAATTCAGGACAAAGCTAAATATATCAAAAGAAATGTCAATAATATTTCGTAATTTTGTGACCTACTTTTATACATTAGGAAAAGAGAATCATTATGCAAGGTAAGAGAATTTTGTATGTGACTACCGAAATGGTGCCATACTTTCCTGAAAATCCAATGTCTTCACAAGCCTTGAGCTTACCAAAAATGATGCAAAGTAACGGAGCAGATGTGCGTATTTTCATGCCGAGATTTGGGGTGATCAACGAGCGCCGTCATCAATTGCACGAAGTCATTCGATTGTCGGGGATGAACATGATAATTAATGATATCGATCAACCGCTCATCATCAAAGTTGCGTCTGTTCCCAATGAGAGACTTCAGGTTTATTTTATCGATAACGAAGAGTATTTCAAACGCAAAGAACTCTATACCACCAAAGACGGAGAGTTTGCACCAGACAATGACGAACGTGCAATATTTTTTGCGAAAGGAATTTTAGAAACTGTGAAAAAACTGAACTGGAAACCCGATGTGGTGCACGTTATGGGTTGGATGGCTGGTGTGGTTCCGTTGTATTTACGAAAATATTATCACGATGACCCTTTCTTTGAAGATACCAAAATTGTGGTTTCGTTGTATGACAATGGTTTCGAAGGAGAAATGAATCCAGATTTTGTCAACAAATTGGCTTTCGACCGTGTTGCAGATGAGGTGAAAAAATACCTCGAGAAGCCCGATCATTTAGGGGTGATCCAAGCATCGATAGAATATGCAGATGCCTTGGTAAAAGGAGAAGAGAAAATTCCGACCGCGATAGAAGATTACATTAAAAACAAAAATTTACCGTTGTTAGATTATCAACTTGGCAACACTACAAATGAGGTTTACAGCCAATTTTATAGAGAAGAGGTAATCAACGAAAACTAAACGAATATCAGTATTACATGAAGAAATTATTGAATGGCTTGACTATCGCAACAACCTTGTTCTTGGGTTCTATAATGTTGCAATCGTGCGAAAACGAACCCTTGACGGTTGGTGATGAATTGGTTGGGACAGGAGCTACAGGCGCTAAGCTCGAGATGGATTTGGTGGCTTACAACACCACTACCGATACCATTTTGTCTAACCAAAAAGTATTGAAAAATGCCGTGCTGGGTGTATTTGATGAGCCAGTATTTGGCAAAAGTAAAGCTAAACTATTTACTCAGGTACGTTTATCGTCGAGCAATCCTTCGTTTGGGAATAATCCGGTGGTCGATTCGGTTGTTCTACGCATTCCAGTTTATTACAAAGACAAGCCCGTAGACCAAGATACCATCAAGATTTATACGGCTCCTGAAGGTGATACGACCAAAAAAGACACCATTTGGTATAAGAATATCTACGAAATGGACTCGATTTATGGAAACAAAGAAGCCACAATGCGATTGAATGTTCGTGAGATAAATACCGTCTTGTTGTATGATACGGCTTATTTTTCGAATAGAAATTATCGATCGCGTGATCAAATCGACGTATTGCCAACCATTCTTGGGTCTGCAACGGTGAAAAAAACAGTACAACAGAATATCATCAGTCTGAAAGACGATTCGAAACCAATCCACGAGGAGAAAGTTTCTATAAAAATTCCGTTGGATAAAGACTTTTTTACCCTAAAAATCTTGAACAACCGTTTCAACGGAAATCTTAGTGACAATGCCACCTTCGTTCGCAATGTGTTGCGAGGTTTGGAGCTTTCGGTAGAAGATGAAAATGGTTTTTACTTTCAGTTCAATCCCAATCAATTGGATCTAAGAATGTATTATACCGAAGACAATTCGAATACTTCCGATACCGAGAATCCAAGAGTTCAGAAAACGCTTACTTTTTCTTTTGATAATTATTGGACCGAAACCGCAGCGGGCTATACCGTTCAGATCAACCAATTCGACCACACTCGCGGTGCAGAATTGTTGAATGCCGTGCAAAATCCGAACAGAGAAAGAGGATCAGAAAAATTATACCTCAACGGTATGGATGGAACTAGGATCAATGTGCTTTTCAACCAAGACGATCTCAACAATTTGAAAACACAAATCAAAGCCAATAATTGGTACATCACAGGAGCAAAAGTTGTGCTCAACGTAGATCAATCTTATGCCGATCTCAAACAAAAAGCACCTTACTTGCTCGCATGGAATCGTTACAAATCACAAGGGTCGTATGTAGAAAAATTGTATTCGGATCTTACGAGGTATTATACCGATAACCCATTGAATCCTAATGGATTTGTGAATGTTTATCCAAGCAATGTTCATTTCAATCCAATCTATAACTTCAAAAAAGACGAGGGGCGATATGAGTTGGATATTACCGATCACATCAAAAGTATTCTCGAAAGAAATGAGGTTTTTGAAGATCAGCAAATGGTGATTTCGATGGGGAATTTCTTATTGAATAAAAACGCTGAAATTTTATCTAAAACCAACCCTTATGCCAACGACCGTGTGAGCTCTCCATATCGATTGGTTTTCCATGGAAACTTGTCAGCAGATCAAGAAAAGAAACTTAAACTAATAATATATTACACTCAAAAATAAACGTATATGTGTGGAATTGTCGGATATATTGGGTATCGGGAAGCATACCCAATCATCATCAACGGATTGAAAAGATTGGAGTACCGCGGCTATGACAGTGCCGGTCTTGTACTTGCCGATGATCATAATTTCGAATTGGTAAAAACCAAAGGAAAGGTTTCTGATTTAGAAAATAAAAGCGAAGGAATCAATAAAACGCCAACCGTAGGTATAGGGCATACACGTTGGGCAACCCATGGTGCTCCAAATGACGTGAACTCACACCCACACTTGAGCAACAATGGGCGTATTGTGTTGGTACATAACGGAATTATTGAGAACTACGATACCATCAAACAATTGTTGCTCGAAAAAGATTTTGTTTTTCATAGTGATACCGATACTGAAGTTTTGGTAAATTTTATTCAATATTTACAAGACGAGAATAATTTGAACCTTTCAGATGCGGTACGCCTTGCCCTTAACCAAGTTATCGGCGCCTATGCGATTGCAGTACTAGACAAAACCGAAGCAAACGAAATCGTTGTTGGGCGTTTGGGCTCACCGCTGGCAATAGGTATTGGTAAAGACGAATTCTTTATCGCGTCTGACGCTTCTCCGTTTATCGAATTTACCAAAGATGCCGTTTACCTAGACGATGGTGAGATGGCAACAATCAAACTGGGTCAACAAGTTGATATTCGTAAAATAGAAAGCAATAGCGAAGTTGCTCCAAACATCCAAGAACTGCAGTTGAATATCGAAGAAATCGAAAAAGGAGGTTATGAACACTTCATGTTGAAAGAGATTTACGAGCAGCCACGCTCTATACACGACACCTTGAGAGGTCGACTTTTGGTAGAGGAAGGCATCATCAAAATGGCAGGAATTTGGGATCATCAAGAAAAATTCTTAAATGCAAAACGCATCATTATCGTAGCTTGCGGAACTTCTTATCACGCAGGTTTGGTAGCCGAATATATGATCGAAGATTTTGCACGAATTCCAGTAGAAGTAGAGTATGCCTCAGAGTTCCGTTACCGCAATCCAATCATCAAAAAGAATGATGTGGTGATTGCGATTTCGCAATCTGGAGAAACAGCCGATACTTTAGCTGCCTTGAAATTGGCAAAAGAAAACGGTGCCTTTATTTTTGGTATCAACAATGTGGTAGGATCTTCCATTGCACGCATTACAGACGCAGGCGCATATACGCATGCTGGACCAGAGATTGGTGTAGCGTCTACAAAAGCATTCACCGCTCAGCTTACCATTCTTGCCTTGATCGCTATAAAATTAGGAAAACATAAAGGAAAATTATCCAACGAACGTTTCAACTTGTTGATTCGCGAATTGGAGCAAATACCATCTAAGGTTGCCAAGATTTTGGAGAATTGTGAGGGTGTGATCGAACCGATTGCAGAGAAATATAAAAATAATCGAAATGCAATCTATCTTGGTAGAGGATACAATTACCCATCGGCTTTAGAAGGTGCACTTAAATTGAAAGAAATCTCTTACATCCACGCCGAGGGTTATCCGGCTGCAGAAATGAAGCACGGGCCAATCGCTTTGTTGGACGAGAATATGCCAGTTATTGTAATTGCAACCAAAAAAGGCTATTACGAAAAAGTGGTATCCAACATTCAAGAAATCAAGTCGCGTAGTGCAAAAGTTATCGCAATCGTGAACGAAGGCGACGAACAAGTGGTAAGCATGGCAGATGATTATGTGGTAATTCCAGAGACAGAAGAAGAATTCTCGCCAATCTTAGCCGCAATTCCGTTGCAGTTGTTGTCTTATTGGATTGCCGTGAAATTAGGTAAAAATGTCGATCAACCGCGCAACTTAGCAAAATCTGTTACAGTTGAATAAGCGCAAATCAAGACTAATCTAAATATAAAATCCGTCTCTGCAGACGGATTTTTTTATACTAATACGACAAGTATTTCACCTTCTCCTCAATCGGATTTCGGGTTGCAAGACGTTCTCTGGGATCGACTTTTCCCATGTAAAAAATTCCCACACACTTCTCGCCGTCTTCCATCGGGGTGTATTCCTCCATATTGGCAATAATGTTTAGGGGCGAAGACCAATAACAACCAATATTCATGGTTGCGCACATCAGCCACATATTTTGCACCGCCATTGCCGTAGCGGCAAGCTCTTCCCATTCGGGTACTTTCTGAGTGTCTTGTAACGAAATCAACAAAATCGTGTCGGAGCGATCGCACTTCTCAGCAAGGTCGTGTATTTTTCTTTCGCTGAGTTTTTCGGGATCGGTCGATTGGATGTAAACCCTTTTCATAAACTCCTTCAATCTATTTTTGGCATCGCCTTTCACTACTTTGAATCGCCATGGTTCTGTCTTTTTGTGACTCGGAGCCCAATTCGCCGCTTCCAAAATCAAGCTCAATTCTTCGGCTGTAATTTCGCTTCCATTGTATTCGACAGGGTAAATTGATCGTCTATTTTTTATAATTTCTAATAAATCGCTGTGCATCATTCGACTTTTTTTTTGAATTATTCATTAGACAAATGTACTAAACAAAAAGTGAACGCATCGCAGAACTCAAATTAGAAAAACGCACTCGACATCAACTCGTTGGGTCTGATTCTCGAATTTCACTTTTTAAAACTTTTTTTATAGCTTTACCAAGCTTTGGCATATTCGAAACAAAACGATATCTTGGCGCTAATATTATAATGGAATATAAGAGAATAATCGAACAGATGAATGCGTGGGGAGCTCAAAAAGAACCCTTTTTTTTCATGATTAATTTTGAGAAAACCGAAGGAGAAATTTTCAAATTGAATCAGTTTCCCAAATCCATTTGCTACGAAATAGAAGGCAAGGCTCAACCGAAAAATCAACCCATCGAATTTCAGAAATCTCCCATAGCATTCGAGTTGTATTTACAAAAGTTTCAATCGTTGCACCAGGCGATTCTTCGCGGCGATTCGTACTTGTTAAATTTTACACAACCAACCAAAATAGAAACGACCCATTCGTTGGTCGAAATCTACCATACTGCGAAGGCAAAATTCAAATTATTGACGCCAAACTTCGTGTGTTTCTCTCCAGAGCGATTTGTGAAAATTTCGGACAATCAGATCTTTTCATATCCTATGAAAGGCACGATAGATGCTACAATTCCCAACGCCAAAGAAAAACTGCTGAACGACGAAAAAGAAGCTGCTGAGCATGCTACGATTGTAGATCTTATACGCAACGATTTGAGTTTGGTTGCCGAAAATGTGGAGGTGAAACGCTACCGTTATATCGATCAGTTGAAAACCAATCAGCACGATTTGTTGCAAGTGAGCTCAGAAATTGTCGGAAAATTACCAGCAAACTACACATCAAAACTTGGAGACATTTTCGATGCACTGTTACCTGCTGGATCAATTTCTGGTGCACCAAAAAAGAAAACAGTAGAGCTGATTCTCGAAAACGAAGGCTATGATCGCGGTTATTATACGGGTGTTTTTGGCGTTTTCGATGGTGAAAATTTAGACAGCGGTGTTTTGATCAGGTTTATCGAAGAAATTGACGGACAATGCTTTTACAAAAGCGGAGGAGGAATTACGCACAAAAGTGATGCTCATAGCGAATACAACGAAATGATTCAAAAAATATATGTACCCTTATATTGAAACCATTTGCCTCATCGACGGGATACTCAGAAATTTGCGTTTCCATAATCGTCGGATGAATCTTACCCGAAAAATGATTTTTGGGTCGCTCAACTTTATCGACCTCCAAAACTGCATTCAGATTCCAGAAAAATTCCGCACGGGCAAGTATAAAGTAAGAGTTTTGTACACCCAAGACATCATCGATATTCACATTCATGAGTATCAGATTGTGCCAATCGAAACACTCAAAGCAGTAGAAATGCGACAAGATTTCACGTATTTTTACAAATCGTCTCAACGCCAATACTTTGCAACCTTGTTGAACGAGCATAATTGCCACGACCTTATTTTGATGAGAAACCGTGTGCTCACTGATACCACCTATACGAACCTCATTTTTTTTGATGGAGCACGATGGTTTAGCCCGAAGCAATGTCTGTTGGCCGGATGTATGCGACAAGCACTTTTGGAAGAAGGAAAAATCGAATTGGCAACCATAAGGCTTGACGACCTGAAAAGCTTTAGGTCGTTCAAACGAATCAATGCCATGATGAATTTTGATGAGGCGCAAGAATTACCAATTTCGGCCATTATTTTCTAAACAAATCATTCAGAACGTCTTGTATCAAGTCGTATTCGTAGCCTTTGTAGGCTAAAAAATTTTTGATTTTGAGTTGTTTTTTGAATGAATCACGCTCGGCTTTTAGCAAATTGTACTTTTTATGGGCAAGCTGTTGTAAGGTCGCGAAATATTGTTCCGAGTCGATCTGTGTTTCTAAGGCTTCTCGAATCATTTTTTCTGGAATTTGTCTTTTCTTGAGCTCAATTTTCAAGCGATTTCGACCCCAATTTTTTTGATTGAATTTTCCTCGCACAAAAGTCTCTGTGAATCGTTGTTCGTTGATAAAACCGTATTGATACAATTTGGTAATGATTTCCTCTTTTGCTTCCGGAATCAAATCGAAGCCGTTTAATTTTTGTTCAACCTCCCAATGACAACGATCCTGATAAAGACAGTATTTTGCCATTTTATCTTTAATCTCGTTGAGGGTAAAGCTTTTGTTGCCTCGTTTTTCGTTGGATTCCATGTTTTGAATAAATTGAAAAACTTGTTTGAAGTCAAAAAAATCCTGTCCCTTTGTAGAACAGGATTGGATTATTTTTTTAGAACATTTTTCAGCTATTAAACAATTGTTCGATGTACAATTCAGGATTGTCGGCGTTGAAAACTGCACTACCTGCAACCAAAGCATCAGCGCCAGCAGCAACAAGTTTTGGTGCGTTGTCAATGTTCACGCCGCCGTCTATTTCTATAATCAAATTGGGGTTGTGAACAGCTTTCATTTCAGCCAATTTTTCAATTTTTCGATAGGTGTTTTCTATGAATTTCTGTCCGCCAAACCCAGGATTCACACTCATAATCAGTACCAAATCCAAATCGGCAATCACGTCTTCTAATACCGACACCGGCGTGTGTGGATTGAGGGCAACTCCCGCTTGCATCCCTTCGGTCTTGATGGCTTGTATACTACGATGTAGGTGAGTGCTCGCCTCGAAATGTAGGGTGAGAATATCGGCGCCAATGGCTTTGAAGGTCGAGATGTAACGCTCTGGTTGCACAATCATAAGATGAACATCGAGCGTTTTATCGGTCAATTGATTGATGCGTTCGATAATGGGCATTCCGTACGAAATGTTGGGCACAAAAACGCCGTCCATTACGTCTAAATGAAACCATTCTGCTTTGGAGTTATTTACGAGTTGAATATCTTGGGCAAGATGTGCAAAATCTGCTGCTAAGATCGATGGGGCAATAATTGGCATTGTTTTTTGTTTTGTTTGTGATGCAAATTTAGGATTAAAAAGAGCATCAAAAAAACTTTGTTGCCATTTCACACAGTCAGCAGAAAAATCTTTGTTTTTTGTTGGTATAGCCGATTGTATATTTTTGATTTTTTCATCATTGAAATGGATATTTAAAAAAAAAGCAACCCCAAAAGGATTGCTTAGTCATTAAATAAATCTAAAAATTATTTCCCGATATAGGTTTTCAAGATTTTAGATCTTGAAGTGTGTTTCAATCTTCTGATTGCTTTTTCTTTAATCTGACGCACACGTTCTCTGGTAAGATCAAACGTTTCACCAATTTCTTCCAATGTCATGGGATGTTGACCATTCAACCCGAAATACAATCGAATAAGATCTGCTTCTCTTGGTGTCAACGTTTGCAAGGCACGTTCGATCTCTACTCTCAAAGATTCCATCATCAAAAGCGTGTCTGGAGATGGCGATTCGCCAATGTTGAGAACATCGTAAAGGTTAGAATCTTCTCCTTCGACCAAAGGAGCGTCCATCGATACGTGGCGACCCGAGTTTTTCAATGATTCTTTTACGTCGCTTTCCGACATGTCTAGAACTTCTGAAATTTCTTCAGCCGATGGGGCACGTTCGTGTTCTTGCTCCAACAAAGCATAAGCTTTATTGATTTTGTTGATCGATCCGATTTTGTTGAGTGGCAAACGTACTATACGCGATTGTTCAGCCAAAGCTTGTAAGATAGATTGACGTATCCACCAAACTGCGTAGGAGATGAATTTGAATCCTCGTGTTTCATCAAATCGCTGTGCAGCCTTTATCAAACCTAAGTTTCCTTCGTTGATCAAATCGGGTAAACTCAATCCTTGGTTTTGATATTGTTTTGCTACCGACACCACAAAACGTAAATTTGCTTTGGTTAGCTTTTCCAATGCTACTCGATCACCAGCCTTGATGCGTTGAGCCAATTCAACCTCTTCTTCTGCTGTGATTAAATCTACTTTACCAATTTCTTGCAAATACTTGTCTAATGATGCGGTTTCGCGATTCGTAACCTGTTTGGTGATTTTAAGCTGTCTCATTGAACAATGACCTTATAAAAAGTTAATTAATAAATACTATTTTAACCAACACATTTCATCGAACTATTTCATTCGACTGTTCTATGGTATACGAATGAAACTCGCAAAAGGTTACAATATTTTGATTAATATAAATATTTTATGATTTCGTTCACCATTTGAGCGGCAAGTTTTGCTGTTCTTTGATCGATGTCGTAGGTCGGATTGAGTTCTACCACATCAAACAACTTCACTTTTCCGCTATTCAACAACAGCTTGATGAGGTATTTCACCTGGAAAGGAGTCAAGCCGTTGATGCTTGGCGCGCTTACTCCAGGCGCAAAGGCTCCGTCGAAAACATCCATATCCAAACTTAGATAAATTGTGTCGTTTTGGGCGATAAATTGTTTGAGTTGATCTAAAACCTGATTGAGGTTGGCGTGAATTTCATCGGCCATGATGTATTGGGTGCCAAACTCATCTGCTCTATTGAAAAGTGCTTGCGTATTTCCATTTTCTTGCAACCCGATCACGAGATATTGAAAGGGCATGTTGTTGCTTTTGCAATAGTCGTGCATTTCGTAGAATGGCGTTCCAGAGGTAGAAATAGGGTTGGGTTTTCGCAGGTCGAAGTGCGCATCGATATTGATGATTGTAATCGAAGGAGCGTGTTTTGCGAGGGCAAGAAAGTTGCCCAAAGCAGTTTCGTGACCACCTCCCAAAACAATGGGTAGTTGATTGTTTTCAATGATTTTCGAAACGATTTCAATTTGTTTTTCTCTCGCCATTTCGAGCATTTTATCGTCGCAAACAATGTTTCCGTAATCCGAAACTTTTGTTTTTTCGTGGTCAAAATGAACAGGCAAATTTGCCAAGGCTTTTCTGATTTCATTTGGGGCGTTTTTGGCGCCAACTCGGCCTTTGTTTCGCGCTACACCTTCATCAGATTCAAATCCGACCAAAACTTTCGAACACGCAAGCTCTGCGGTATATTCTGTGATGATTTGATGTAAGCGAAGTCCGCCTAGTCCATCTTCTTCGTCCAAACGGCCAGTCCAAATAGAGGAATCGAATTTTTTAATAATCATTCTTTGTAAAATTTAGGTAAGGAAATGTTGTATTTCACGGTGATTAATCGAATGGCGATGATGACAGAGCCCGAGATGATGAAGTTGAGGTTACGATCCAAACCAAAACCATCGAGCAACAAATACAGGATTCCGCCTACGATACAAGCCGTTGCGTAGATTTCTTCCATAAAAATTAGTGGAGTTTTGTTGATGAGCGTATCGCGAAGCACGCCGCCCATCACAGCCGTAAACATACCCATGAGCACCGCAATGAAATTATTTGCACCAAAACTTTGCGCTTTTTCCAAGCCCACAATCGTGAACAATGCCAAACCAAGCGTATCGAAAAGCACTAGGGTTTTACGCCATTTGTCGAATGTTTTGTAAAACACACCGGTAAAGAGAATGCCTGCAAACACCGCATAAATGATATTCATATCATCGAACCAAACCAGCGGTTTGCTACCCAGAAAAAGATCGCGTAAGGTACCGCCACCAATTGCCGTTACAAAGGCACAGAATGCAATGCCGAACCAATCGTGTTTCTGCCGTTCGTTTCCAGCTAAAGCACCAGAAATGGCAAAAACAAAAACCCCAAATAGCTCGAAGATGTATTGTACTGTCATATTCTTTATCTTTGTTGCGAGATCACCGCATGGTTACGCTTGTGGGATAAATCTTAGCTTAATATAAAATTTCTATTTTGAATCATCTAACTTTTGCTTTCTATAATGTCGAAAATTTTTATGCACGGCACGATTTTTCGACAGATCAACCATCCTATATTATAGGAAATAAGCAAAAATGGAACGATTCGCGTTACGCCCACAAACTTACACAGATTTCTACAGTTTTGTATCATATCGGTCGACAAGAAACCAATCAATCTCCTGCGGTAATTGGTTTGGCCGAAATAGAAAACGAATCGGTTTTAGAAGATCTTATCACCCATCCAAAACTCAAAAACCAGCGGTACGATTATGTGTTTTACGATTCGTTGGACGAACGGAAAATTAACGTGGCTTTTTTGTATAAAAAAGAGTTCGTGGAGATTTTGCATTCAAAACCTTTGCGATTGGTTTTCAAAGATGCAAATGGTTTGCGAAGTTATACCCGAGATATTTTGACGGTAAAAACCAAGTTGGGCGATGAGATTGTTTATTTTTTTGTTTTACATCTTCCGTCTAAGCGAGACGCAGCGCTCAATCTTCACAAAAGAGCTTTGCTATTGCAACGAATGCGTAGCGAAATAGACCAAATTTTTGAGCTAGACGCCGATGCTAACCTGGTGATAATGGGTGATTTCAACGATACGCCAACCAATTCGAATCTGATTGATATTTTGCAAACACGCGCAGTAGAAAGTCAGCTCGTAAAAAAAGAACTCTTCAATCCGTTTGTGAAAATGATGCGATTCAGTTCTGGGACATTGGTGTATAAAAAACAATGGCTGATCTTTGATCAAATGTTGTTTTCGAAAAGTTTTGTATCGAAATCGCATTCAATTCGATGGCAAACATCAAAAATATTCAACCCAAATCCATTGTTGAATTTGCCTGATAATGAGCGAAATAACCCAATCAGAACCTATGATGGTAAAAAATATATGGGTGGACCAAGCGATCATTTTCCTATTTTTAGCATAATTAGCCTTAAATTTGCTTTTAATAGGAATTAAGGAAGGCGGATGGTTTTGAAGATTTTGTAATTTCTTATAAAATCATTCTTTATAAAATATGGTAAACAATGAGTGTAAAAGATTACTTAGATTCAACTTATCTTAAAACACCAGAGCAAGCAGGAATATCTAATTCAGAGACTTTAGAGAAAGTGCACCAATTGACGCAAGAGGCAATTGAAAACGGATTCTACGCCGTGATGATTCGTCCAGATTATGTGCGCTCGGTACGCGAAATTTTGGATTCGCAATCGAGTCTTGTAAAACTGGGAACGGTAATTGGTTTTCCAGAAGGTGATTACACCTTAGACGAAAAAATGCGCGAAGCCCAGAAAGCAATTGCAGACGGTGCAGACGAATTGGATTTTGTGGTAGACTATACTGCTTACAAAAAAGGCAACTTAGAAAAGGTTTCGGAAGAGATAGAGACCTGTACTCGCATTGCAATACGAGAGGGAAAAATTGTAAAATGGATCATCGAGACTGCTGCACTTACCGATGAAGAAATCGTAGGAATTACAAAACTGATTCGAAAAATTGTAGAAGAAAAAATTGGCGCCGACGAGGTGTCGAATGTCTTTGTGAAGTCGTCTACAGGCTTTTACCAAACGCCAAATGGCGAACCCAACGGTGCAAACGAACACGTGATAAAACTGATGTTGGAAAACGCTGGACAGTTGCCTGTGAAAGCTTCTGGCGGAGTACGAAATATAGAGGAAGCCAAGCAGATGATTGCGCTGGGCGTGAAACGAATCGGGACGTCTTCGGCTTTGGCAATTGTAAGAGGCGAACGAGCGGAAGATTCTTATTAGGATAATTTTAATGATTAAAATAAACAAAAAAGCGACTCGGCAGAGTCGCTTTTTATTCTACTGAAAATTCTCCAGTGATATTTCCTTGAGCTCTTTTTCCGTTCTTGTATTCAAAATCAAATTTCACGTTGTACTCTTTGTTGCCCTTATCTTCTATGTAAAAAGTGCCCTTTCCTTTCGAGCCTTTATCTTCTGTGCTACTTTCAGTATCGCGAAGGTTGTAAAAACTATTCAACAAGTCATAGTCCCCATGTTCGAAAATCGTTTCGCCCTCAGCGTTTTCTTTTGCTATATAATTTCCGGTGATTCCTTTTTCTCGATCATAATGTATCGAAACCGCTATGGCAAGCTGTTTTTTGCTGTCTTTATCGTAGCCTGTAAGGTGTACCCAAGCGTTGTTCAATTTCTCGCCCTCCGTAATTGTTAATCTGAGTGGATTGGGCGAGTATTCTGATTTGATATAGTATTTCTCCCCGTCAAGCGTAATAGAGTGAGCTTCGACAGTAGACGATTCTAAATCATTTTCTATATTATACTCCATGCAGGCAGTAACAGAGACAAGACCAAGCAATAAGATAAAGTAA
Source organism: Vaginella massiliensis (assembly GCF_900089075.1). Taxonomy (GTDB): domain Bacteria; phylum Bacteroidota; class Bacteroidia; order Flavobacteriales; family Weeksellaceae; genus Weeksella; species Weeksella massiliensis_A. The sequence goes on along the minus strand of NZ_LT593746.1, from coordinate 469,013 downwards.
CGTGCTATTTTTTTCATTTGGTATTAATTTTTATTGCGAACAATGACTTCATGTTTCGAGATAAAAAATCTCATCTTATAAGACGAGATTTTTCGAAAATTATTATATCATTTTCAAATAATTGATTTCTTGTTGGGTCAATGCTCTGAATTCGCCTTTTTTCAACTTCGATTTGGTAAGTCCGGCAAATGATACACGATCGAGTTTTTCTACTGTATACCCCAATTTTTCGAAAATTCTACGCACAACGCGATTCCAACCGATATGGAGTTCCAAGCCAACTTGGTTGTGTGGTTCACCTTCGATAAAGCTGATGTCGTCTACCATTGCAACACCTTCAGGAATCAGGCGGATGCCTTTTTTTATTTCGGCCATATCCTGATTGGTCAATTTTCTGTCGAGGGTTACGTGGTATATTTTCTTGACGTCGTAACTCGGATGCGTGAGTTTTTTGGTCAAAAATCCATCGTTTGTGAACAAAAGCACGCCAGTGGTCTGTCTGTCTAATCGCCCAACTGGAAAGATGCGAGCCGTTGTGGCATCTGCCATCAAATCCATCACGGTATTTCGGTTTCTTTCATCTTTCGAGGTGGTGATGTATCCTTTGGGTTTGTTCAAGATGAAATAGACATTTTTTTCTGCCGTGATCTTTTTCCCGTCGAATTTCACTTCGTCGCCAGGTTGCACTTTGTATCCCATTTCGGTTACGATATTTCCGTTTACGGTTACCACACCTGTTGCGATGTATTCGTCTGCTTCGCGGCGAGAGCAAATCCCTGCATTGGCAATGTATTTATTCAATCTTATGGTGCCATCGTCTTTTGGTGGAGTTTGCAAGCGTTTTGCAAAACGATTTTTGTTGTAAACATTGTACACATCTTTACCTTTGTAATTGCTCGATTTCGGTTTGCCGAAGGTCGAGTTGGAAGTCGATGGTTTACGATTGTCTTTCGATTTTGGATTCGAATTTTTATTATTTCTAGAAGATCGGTTATCTCTTGCGTTCATATTAAAATTTTGGTATTAAAAAATTGTATGTTCGGCTGTATACAATTGGTTACAAAGTTAGGGGTTTTATTTCGATGAAAATAATACTTATCACACCCATCACAATCAACGCCTTGAAAATCAAATGTAAGATTTTATAATCTTGTATAGAAGAAATTCTGAAAATAATAAATCCGATGAAGATGAGGATGATAGAAGTGCTGTATAAATAATATTTCATCCAGCCAATTTCGGGTGTATTCACGAGGTAAGCGGCAAATCCGATCGCGATGAGAATGCCGATGCAGAAGACAATTTTGGTAAGTTGTTCGCCGTATGCCAGTGGCAAAGTATGATAACCGTAAATTGCATCTGCCTTTTGCGAACTCAAATCTTTGACCAAATCGGTGATGAAAAGTAGCGCTGTAAGAAAACCTGCGTGAGAAAAAACATTCCAAGAATAATTTTCGAAAAAAAGAAATAGCGCAAAAAAAGGAATGACCCGAATGAGAACCGAGAAAAGATTTTTGATGTAGACCACTCGGTTGGCACGGTGGCTATAGACCCATACCAGAAATTGATACAGCGCAAAAAATACCAACACTCGCCAAGAAACAAGGGCTGCAATTACAAGCGCCAACGCGTTGAGGAACAGGTAGAACCGAAGTTTGAAGCCTTGTGATACTTTTTTGTTGAGGTAAGCGAGCAACGGACGCTTGATTTCGTCTTTTTCTAAATCGTAAAAATTATTGATGATATAACCTGCAGCAGCACTCAGTACAGATGCAAAAATTATCCCGTTGAGTTTCGGGTTCAACAAGGTTTGCATGTGATTGGTTGTGGGTGCAAAAATGAACAACGAAGCCAGGTATTGAGCTAATGCCAAAATGATGAGATTGTACCCTCGCACGACATTGAAGAGTGCAATTATCTTTACGAATACATCTCTCATAATTTTTTAGAATCGGTACACAATCTCGGTGTTGAAATTTTTCAGATAAGGCAATGCTTTTTCGTAATCTTCTGTAAAACCTAAAACGTAGCCTCCGCCGCCAGAACCACAAAGTTTCAAATAGTACGAATTGGTTTCGATGCCAGTTTTCCATAGTTCCATTACCTTTGTTGGGATCATGGGTTGTAGATGTTCCAATGCCCAAGAAGAAAGCTTCTTGAGGTTGTAAAACAAGGTTTTGTATTCGCCTTTGACAAAGTCATCTATACAGGCGTTGTTGTATTTTATAAACTCTTCTTTGAGTGTTTTTCTGAAGCCGTCGTTCTTCAGTTTGTCGAAGAAGATTTGTACCATCGGGGCTGTTTCTCCAGGTGTTCCAGAGTTGATCAAAAAGATTGCTCCTTTGCCTTCTTTCGCTGCGGGCATCCCAACGGTCGAGATGTCGTCTTTTGATTGAATTAGCAACGGTATTTTCATGTAACAAATCAGCGGGTCTATCCCAGAGCTTGTGCCATGAAAGAAAGATTCCATTTGCCCAAAAAGTTTCTTCAGTTTGGCAATGTTTTCTTTGGATAATTGTTGGTCGATGTCGATTTTATCAACCGCATATTTATCATAAATCGCCGCAACCAAGGCGCCAGAGCTTCCTACACCATAACCTTGCGGAATATTGGAATCGAAGTGCATGCCTTGTGCTACGTCTTCTAGAAATTTCTTGGTATCGAACTCAGCCGCAAAATGTTGATCCAAATGTTGGGCAAAACGTTTGAGGTGTTGATTGGATTCTGTAGAATTTTCGGAAGCATCGAATTTCAAAACGCCGTTGTAATCACTGAAAGGAATGGTCAGGCCTTTAGAATTTTCGATTATACCATATTCACCAAACAAAAGAATTTTTGCGTAAAATAAAGGATTCTTCATATAGTTCTGAAATTCAATGCAAAATTACATAATTTTTACTTACATTTCTTATCAAATTTCAGTCCAAGATGAACATAGAAGAAATTCGCTTGTATTGTTTGCAAAAATCAGGGGTTACAGAAGATTTTCCTTTCGACGATGAGGTTTTAACATTTAAGATTTTGGGCAAAATATTTTGCCTTTCCAACCTCCATTCAATTCCGCTCAAAATCAATCTCAAATGCGATCCAGATTACGCAATCGAGCTTAGAGAGCGGTACGAAGCCGTCACGCCAGGCTATCACATGAGTAAAAAACATTGGAATACAATTTGTGTAGCCGATACGATAGAACCTGCGCTTGTTTATTCGCTTATCGATCATTCGTATGATTGTGTAGTGAAAGGCATGCCGAAAAAACAGCGCAATCAATTAAAATAATTACCTTTGTCCCATGTACACGACCGAATATTTGAATGCTGATTTTATTCCTGCAAAAAAGAAACAGGGCGCTTTGGAGATTTTGCAGTTGCTTCAGGATCAAAAATTAACCCATATTCCTGTTTTCGACCGAATGAAATTCATTGGAAACATTGCCGAAGAAGATTTGTTGGATATGAGTTATGATGATGCTTCGGATTATGAAAACTTTGCCGAAAAGTTTTACGTAAGCAATGCGCACACGGTTTTGGACGCGATAAAAATGATGCATCAGCACCATGCCAATATGGTACCAGTGCTCGATAGTGAAGAAAAATATTTGGGAACCATCTTGCAGAGTGATGTGATGGATCGTATTGCGACCACCTTGTTTATGGAAGAGGCTGGGGCAGAAATGTTGCTCACCATCCCAACGGTAGACCTGTCTGTTGCGGCAATTGCCAATATTGTGGAGTCGCACAACAGCAAATTGCTGGGGGTTTTTATTTTGGGGCAAGAAGAAGATCGCTCGAAGGTTTTGATCAAAGTCAGATCAGAAAACATTTTATCGATTGGCGAAACCTTGGAACGGTATGGTTATCAGGTGATTCAGAAATATTACAACGATGAAAAAACCGGCTTGATGACCGATCGTTACAATCAATTGCTCAAATACATCAATCTATAAAAAAAACGAACTCTAGTCGATGAAAGTTGCATTATTTGGTCAGAAAACAAGCACATCTTTGCACGATATCGTAGATCCTTTTTTATCTTTTTTAGAAAGTCGAAAGGTAGATTATTGCATCGAAGAGCAATTCAGAACGATTTTAACCAACTATACCGAGCGCGATTTATCGGCGATCGAAACGTTTGATAGTTACGAATCGCTTGACAAGTCGGCAAAATTCATGTTCACTTTTGGCGGCGATGGTACCATCCTCAATGCCATAACGTACATTCAGCAAAGTGGTATCCCGATAGTTGGGGTCAATACCGGACGTTTGGGATTTTTGGCGACCATCAACAAAAATTATTTTTTAGACCAATTAGAAAATATTTTTCGAGACGAATACAAATTGGTTCCCAGAAGTTTATTGACCATTCATTCTGATGATCCAATCGATTTGGAACACAATTTTGCTCTGAACGAAATTACGGTTACTCGTAGAGAAACCACTTCGATGATTACCGTAGATTCTTGGGTAAACGGCGAGTTTCTGAATTCGTTTTGGGCAGACGGACTCATCGTTTCTACGCCAACGGGTTCTACGGGTTATTCGTTGAGTTGCGGCGGTCCTATTGTGCATCCGTCGAACGAAAACTTTATCGTAACGCCTATTGCTCCTCACAACCTGAATGTTCGCCCTTTGATATTGGACGACCATAATGTGATCGACCTGAAAATAAAAAGCCGTGCCGAGGAATATTTTCTGTCGTTGGATTCGCGCAATTTAGCTTTGCCAACTTCGGTAGAAATCACCATAAAAAAGGCGGATTTTTATATCTATATTGTTGAGACGAATGATCCGAATTATTACAAAACCTTACGCGAAAAATTGCTTTGGGGATCAGATAAACGAAATTAAACGCAATATTTCTTCTTAATTTTTGTTAAATCAATTATCTTGAAATCAGTTTTGTTTATATTTGCTCGTTCAAAATCAAAATATAAACAACGACTATTCTATTATATAAGACATGAAGAACTACATTATTGCATTGATTATGTTGCTTAGTACAACGTCGTTGTTCGCACAAAGGCACGAGCTCGGTCTCTTTTTAGGTGGAGCAAACCTAATATCAGATATCGGAAGTGAAAATTATATCAATCCAATACCGTCAAGACTAAAAAACGGAAAATTGGGAGTGCCCGCTGTTGGTGGAGTTCTGTACCGTTTCAACTTCAATCCGCACATGGGATTTCGATTGGGACTGAGCTATGCGCAGGTAAACGATCATGATATGAACTCGGGTCAGTTATACAAAAGACAGCGCAAAGCCTTTTTCAAAAATAATATTGCAGAAGGTTCGCTGTTGTTTGAATATAACTTCTTTCCGATCAACGACGAAGGCAATGCCCATTCACCCTTCATATTTGCAGGTATTGGTGCTTTTAGCTCTCGCGAAAACGAAGTTTACTATAGAGAAACAGTCATAGTTGATGAAAACGGAAATGTAATAGAACCCGTTGGGATAGATACGCGTAAGAAAACAGTAGCCAATTTCTCTTTTCCAGTAGGCGCTGGGTATAAATTGAAAGTAGGATACAATTGGGTGATAGCAGCAGAGGTAGGATTTCGCTATACCAATACCGATAGATTGGATTTGAGTGCCTACTCTTTTAACGATAATATTTACAATGAAGACGGTTCGCTGAGAGGCGTAATCGGTGAATATAAGACCATAGGTAATATTTCGAACACCGATTGGTATGTTTTTACAGGTCTATCTTTAACCTATGCTTTTGGTCGACCACCATGTTATTGTAATTAATGAGTGAGATTTTAGAACATATAGATTTAACGAAAGTGCCTCAGCATGTTGCCATCATTATGGACGGCAATGGTCGTTGGGCAAAAAAGAACGGAAAAGAAAGAACCTTCGGGCACAAAAATGCTTTGGGAGCAGTAAGAGCTGCTATCGAGGCTTGCCGTGATCTGAAAATTCCGTACCTTACGCTATATGCCTTTTCTACAGAGAATTGGAAGCGTCCGAAACCAGAAGTTTCGTTGCTCATGACGCTTTTGTCACAAACAATTCAGCGAGAAATAAAAGAGCTGCACGAGAACAACGTACGATTGAATGTGATTGGGAACATCAGCAAATTGCCAAATGCTACCCAAAAAGAATTGAACAAAGGGATAGAACTCACCCAACACAACACAGGTTCTACCCTGACACTCGCACTCAATTATGGTGCGCAAGAAGAGATTTTAGAAGCGACCAAAAAAATCGCATCAAAATATAAAAACAACGAAATACAATTAGAAGAGATCAACGAAGAGTTGTTTGTTTCTTCGTTGTATACCAGTGATTTGCCAATGGTAGATCTGATGATTAGAACCAGTGGCGAAACCAGAATTAGCAACTTTTTGCTTTGGCAAATTGCCTATGCCGAATTGTATTTTACCCCAATTTTGTGGCCAGATTTCAACAAAGAAAGCCTATATGAAGCCGTGTTGAATTACCAAGGCAGAGAAAGACGTTTCGGAAAAATCAGTGAACAATTAATCTAGTCTACTAGAATTATATAGAAGTATGAAGAAAATAACTTGGACAATGTGGATGTTGGGTGCGTATCTTAGCTTGGTGAATGCACAAGTAAACGATACCATTCAGCCTGACTTTTATACCGCACAAAGTCAAGATTTTAATAATTTGAACGCCGTGAGAACTTATATTCTAAAAGATGTAAACCTTACCGGCGATACCAAATTCAGTAAAAATCAAATTTTAAGATTTGCTGGATTCTCTTTGGGCGACGAAATCGAAATACCGGGCACCAAAATCAACAACGCCGTGAAAAAACTTTGGCGCTCGAACATGTTCTCGGATATCAACATCTATATTTCTTCGGTACAAGGGAACGAGGTGGTGTTGGAGTTGAATCTGATGGGCTTGCCAGAGCTACAACAAATCAATATTTCGGGAATCAAAAAATCACAAAAAGAAGAAATCATCAAGAAAAACAAATTGAACCCAGGTGTGAAAATCACCAACAATTTGTTGAATCAGACTCGAAACAATATCCAAGACTATTACCTTGGGAAAGGTTATCCAGAACCCGTAATCAAATTCAACCGTACGGTTGCCGATAATCAAAAAGAAAATATCGAAGTCGTAGTAGATCGAGGACCACGAGTAAAAATAAAAAACATTGAATTCGAAGGAAACCAAGAACTATCTGATCGAAAATTGCGCAAGGCAATGAAAGACACCAAACGCCGCTCGATTAACTTCTTTAAACCATCGAAACTCATCGACGAAAAATACCAAGAAGACCTAAAAAAAGTAGTTGAGAAATACAAATCGGCAGGTTTTCGTGATGCCAAAATTGTCTCTGACAGCATTATAAGACTCGACGAAAACAACGTGAAAATTGTAGTCAAGGTAGACGAGGGACGTCCGTATTATCTGGGTAAAGTTTCGTTTGCTGGAAACTCTGTTTATACATCAGAGCAATTGGCGCGCGTGTTTTCTTACAAAGAAGGAGACCGATACGATGCGGTAGGAATCGGTAAAAAAGTATCCGGATCAGAAAAAGATGACGACATCCAAACCTTGTACATGGATAGCGGTTACTTGTTTGCGCAAGTCATTCCGATCGAGAAAAATATTCAGAACGACACCATCGATCTCGAAATTAAAATTCACGAAGGAACGCAAGCCACCATCAACCGCGTTACAATCTCTGGAAATACCGAGGCGCACGACCACGTATTATACCGCGAATTGCGTACCCAGCCAGGGAATCTTTTTTCGAAAACCGACATCAAACGTACGGTTTACGAATTGGCAGCGACCAATTACTTAGAGCCAACGCAAATCGCTCCAGACGTTCAGCCCAATTACGAAAACAATACAGTAGACATTAACTGGAAAGTAGCACCAAAATCGGCATCGCAAGTTGAGCTGCAAGGTGGTTATGGTGGAGGAACTTTCATCGGAACCTTGGGATTGACCTTTGGGAATTTCTCGATAGGAAATATGTTCAACAAAGAAGCTTGGAAACCAGTTCCGATGGGTGACGGACAACAATTGTCGCTACGTGCTCAAGCCGGATATGGATACCAAAATTATAGTTTCTCTTTCGTTGAACCATGGATTGGTGGCAAGCGACCAACCTCGCTTTCGACATCGTTCTATTACTCACGCTACAATTTCCGTGATGCAAGTTCGCAAAATCTGAATGGTGAACGCACTAAACTCAATATTTTAGGAGCGAATGTCGGCATCAGCAAATTGCTCACTTGGCCCGATGATTATTTCCGTCTAAGCCACTCGGTTGCTTATCAGCGATACGATTATCATAACTATAATTTGTTCTCTATAGGCGGAGTACAATACTCTGAAGGGATATCGAACAACCTGAATTATACCATCGGACTCTCTAGAAACTCTGCTGGTCCAGACCCTGTTTTCCCACAAGGCGGATCAGAATTCAGCGTTTCGGGAACGTTTACCATTCCTTATTCGTTGATCAACAATAAAGATTATACCACAATAGAACCACAAGAGAAAATCAAGTGGTTGGAGTATTACAAGATAAAAACCAAGGCATATTGGTACAAAGAACTTGCAGGTAAATTGGTTGCAAAGATTGGAGGTGAATTTGGATATTTAGGAGCCTACAATCAAAAAATTGGCACCATACCGTTCGAAAGATTCTATTTGGGAGGAACAGGATTGATGCAACAACGATTCGATGGTCGGGAAATTGTAACCCTACGGGGATATGAAGATTCATCGAATTATGGAGGGCAAACCGGAAGCGATATCACGCCAAACGGTGGAGGAGCAATTTACAACAAATTCATGTTCGAGTTGCGTTATCCGATCACCATGAGTCAGACTGCTAAGATTTTCGCCCTTACTTTTGCAGAGGCAGGAAACACTTGGTCAAACGCACGCGAATACAAACCATTCGAACTGAAACGTTCTGCTGGTTTAGGTGTTCGAGTTTTCATGCCAGCGTTCGGTATGTTAGGCTTCGATTTCGGTTATGGATTCGACAGGCCAATTGGCAGTACAGAACCATCTGGTTGGCAAACCCATTTTATTATTGGTCAATCATTTTAAATTTATTAAATTCGCCAAAACTCTAAAGATATTTGGCATAGTTTTCGAAATAACACGACACATATGAAAAAGTTGATTTTTTTAGTCCTTCTTTTTATAGGTCTATCGAATGTGGTAACGGCGCAACGCTTTTGTTATGTCGATACCGAATATATTTTGAACAACTATCCAGCTTATACCAATGCCCAAAGTAGTCTGAAAAGACAAACAGAAGCTTGGCAAAAAGAATTGGAATTGAAAAAAGAAACGCTGCAAAAAATGCAAGCAGAATTCGAGGCAGAGAAAATCTTGTTGACAGACGAACAAGTGAAAGCTAAACAAGCTAAAATAGACGAAGAGTCAAACAATATTCGCGTTTTACAAGACAAACGATATGGTCCAGAAGGCGATTTGCTAAATTTGCGTAAAAGTTTGGTGAAACCCATACAAGACCAGATTTACAACGCAACCAAACAAGTAGCAGACAGGTTGAACTATAGTTTTGTTTTCGACAAAGGAAGCGACCTCATCATGGTTTACACCGACCCAAGATTCGATATCAGTAGAGAGGTTTTAAAAATTCTAGTACCCGAAAAATTTGATACCAAAACAACAAACAACACTACTAATAATACCAATAATCGAAACAATACCAAAACCACCATCAACAATAGAAATAATACAAACAAAGCCATTAAAAAATAATCGAAATATCAATTAAAGTTTAATACAATTAATTATGAATATGAAAAATTTGAAATTTTTTGCTTTATTATCAATGTTCGTTTTCGGAACACTCGTAACATTTGCACAAGAAGTAGCGCATGTTGATTATAATAAAGTATTGGACGCAATGCCAGAATACAAGAAAGCCAATTCTGATTTTGAAGCATTAGCAAATAAACATAAAACCGAAATCGAGAAATTCGAAGGTCAACTAAGAACGCTTTACGAGCAAGCGCAAAAAGAGTTGCAAGGCAAGTCTCCAGAAGAGGCACAAAAAATCTTGACAGATAAAAAATACCAAGAGCAAGAGCAAACTTTGCAACAAAAAATTCAAACTTACAGAGAAGCCGCTCAAAAAGAAATGATCGACAAAGAAAAATCACTATTCGAGCCAGTTTATCAAAAAGCAAACAAAGCAATTGCTGCAGCTGCTAAAAAGAAAAACATCAAATACGTTTTACAAGAAAGTGCGGTAATCTACTTTGGGGGAGGATACGACATGTTCAACGATGTAAAAGCAGAATTAGGAATCAAATAATAAAAAAAATTTAATTATTTTTGAGCCACTAAGTCATTAGTGGCTTTTTTATATCATGAAAGGAATAGAAACTTCACTCCAAGGATGCTTTATTTTAGAACCACAGGTTTTCGAAGATCAACGAGGCTATTTTTTCGAGTCGTATAACCAAGAGAAATTATCAAGCATTTTGGGCTTTACCCCAAACTTTGTGCAAGACAACCAATCGCGTTCGCAATATGGCGTTGTCAGAGGTTTGCATTTGCAAGCTGGTGAATACGCACAAGCCAAGTTGGTACGCGTCATCGAAGGCAAAGTGCTCGATATTGCAGTCGATGCGCGTCCAGATTCACCCACTTTTGGGCAATCGATAGCCGTAGAACTATCCGCAGAAAACAAAAAACAATTGTTTATCCCAAGAGGATTTTTGCATGGCTTTTCGGTATTATCAGAGACGACAACTTTTTTTTATAAATGCGATAATTGGTACAACAAATCGTCAGAAAACGGCGTGAATCCTTTAGATGAAGATCTGGCAATCGATTGGCAAATTCCGTTCGATCAGATGATTTTATCCGAAAAAGACCGAGAAGCACAAAGTTTCGAAACGTTCAAAAGCAATTGGCGATGAAAAGAATTTTGGTTACGGGTGCAAATGGTCAATTGGGGCAATCAATTCATTTGGTGTCAACGGATTATCCTGATTTTGAATTTTATTTTAAAACTTCACAAGAACTTGACATTACGAACGAGACCTTAGTGAAACAGTTTTTTCAAGAAAATCCGGTAGACATCGTCATCAATACCGCCGCTTATACCGCTGTAGACAAGGCAGAAGAAAACCGAGACAATGCGTATCGTGTAAATGCAGTTGGAACTAAAATTTTGGGCGAACAAACAAAACAATTCAACATTCCGTTGGTGCACATCTCCACCGATTATGTGTTCGATGGAAGCGTTGCAACGCCAAGATTAGAATCAGACCCAACCAATCCGATTGGGGTTTACGGCAAAACCAAACTTGCGGGCGAACACTTTGCATTGGCTTCCAATCCAAAAACCATCATTCTTCGTACCGCTTGGGTTTATTCGCGTTTCGGAAATAATTTTGTGAAAACCATGCTGCGCCTTTTTGATGAAAAATCAGAAATTGGCATCATCAACGATCAGATTGGTTCGCCAACCAATGCAATAGATTTGGCAAAAGCAATCTTGGATATCTTAAGTCATAAAGAGCTAACGTACGGAATTTTCAATTACTCGAACGAGGGCAAATGCTCGTGGTTCGAATTTGCTTCTAAAATAAAAGAATTCACCAATTCGTCGATCCAGATCAATCCGATTCCGACATCGGCTTACCCAACTCCAGCAAAACGCCCAGCCTATAGCCTGCTAGATAAGTCAAAAATAAAAAACACTTACCGTTTAGCAATCCCTCATTGGGAAGAAAGTTTGAAGGTCGAATTAAAAGAAATGTAGGCTATTTTTTAATAAAAGAAATAGCTTAAACGATGTTGAGCTTCTTTGTTTTAGGAGGTTTTAAATTCTTCTCGATTACATCAAAAAATAATAATTGATTCTTGCAATATTGCCACAATAGTTGCTTCGAAACAAAATAATTTTATAAAGCTATAAAAATGGCACTACAAGAAAAATTAGAAAAACAGGGAAATTGGCTATTCAAACACAGAAGCTTTTTGCCTTTAATCATTTTATCCATCAGGATCATCCTTTACGTGAGGACGGAGGTTTATCCCGAAAATTTTTCTTAGAAAATACGCCATACGAAATTTATTACGAAATGACGGCTCTTTTCATCGGACTTTTGGGGCTGGCTGTGCGAGTTTAAACGGTAAGGCATGCGCCTAAAAACACCTCTGGAAGAAATACAAAAGAAGGACAAATTGCAGACACGTAGAATACCACCGGAATGTATTCGATGGTAAGACAACCGCTCTATCTCAGTAACTTTTTGATGTGGATTGCTCCCGCCATGCTAACCGGAAATTTTTGGTTTATCGTTGCGTTTTGTCTATTCTACTGGGTTTATTACGAAAGATTTATGTACGCCGAAGAACAATTTTTGTGAAACAAATTGGGAGAAAAATATACCCAATGGGCCGAAAAATCACCAGCCTTTATTTCTAATTTCAAAAACTTCAAAAAGCCTGATACGCCTTTCAGTTGGAAAAGAGTTTTGATGAAAGAAAAAAATGGTCTCTTTGCTTTGTTTCTGATTTTCTTTTTGTTCGACATTTTGGGCGAAATAATCCAATCGAAAACAGATTATAATTATTTTCAGATTATAATGTGCATTTTGACTGGGCTGAGTTATTTGGTGCTCAGGTATATGAAAAGATAAACAAATTTGCTCAACGAAGACCAATAAAGCAATACAGCGTTGTAAAACAAAAAAAGTGAGTTAAAAACTCACTTTGTCTTTGATATAATTTCCTTTTTCACAATATTGTTTCAGCTCATTTTCGATGAATTCTTCGATAGCAGCTGCATCTTGCTCTGGATACAACAAATGAATGTTGGCACCAGCATCTAAGGTGAAATAAAGGTGTTTGCCCGTTTCTTTTCGGTATTGCCAAAGTTTTTCTATGGCGGCAACGGTGTTGGGTTTCATCAAAATGAAGGCTGGCTGCGAAGTCATCATCATGGCGTGCAGCGTCAAAGCTTCGTGTTCTACCAATTCGCCAAAAGCTTTTAGGTCGCCAGACTTTAAGATGCTCAACAGTTTTTTCAGGTTGTCATTTGCTACTTCAAATCGTTTTTCAGCGTAGGGATGATTGTTCATCAAATTGTGTCCTACGGTTGACGAAACCGATTTTTGCCCTTCGTGAATCAACAAAATAGTGTCGCGAAACGTCTTGAAAACCTCGTGAATCTGGTTGTCGTCCAATCGTATCGCATACAAATCAGAACTGCCAATCATAAAATCATTTTTACCCCATTCGACCAAACCTTTGTAAGTCGATCGGCAAGCGCTTCCCGAGCCCAATCGAGCCAAAAACGATGCTTTGCGGTGTGCTTCTTTTTCAGAATATTGGGCACCCAATTCTCTTTCGATTTTGATCAGGCAATTTGCCAATGCACTCATGCCAGAAGCCGAAGAGGCAATGCCAGAGCTGTGCGGAAAAGAATTGTGCGTGTGTACTTCGAAGCTGAAAGCGCGTAAAAAAGGAACGTAAGCTTCGATTCGTTCAAAGAATTTCAAGATTTTTGGCGCAAAACTTTCGGTGTATTCTCCTTCCAAAAAAACTTTTACATCGAAATCATTCCCAAATTTGGGTTCGTACTTCAATTCTGTTTCCGTATAAGAATTCGTGAGCGTAAAACTTATCGAACTATTGGTTGGGATTTGTTGGTCTCTTTTGCCCCAATATTTGATCAAAGCGATATTCGATGGACTCTGCGATTGTACGCTTCCGGCAGTAAGAATAAGGTTGTCTGATAGTGGTGAAACGAATTGATTTTCCATGGAACAAAATTATAGTTTTAGTTGTTTATAATGTTCAAAATGATAGTCCAACGCCTCGTCTATTGGAATAAAATCATAATGCAAGGTCGATTTTATTTTATGATTGTCATAAGACGTCAAGGTTGTAATGGCCTTCAAGGTTCCTCTATCTAGATTTGGCAATCCAAAAGGTTTTCCTAGTTGTGATATTTTGTGAATTCCGTACAAAAGCGAGTTTGGAACTTTTTTGGTTTTCTGATGATATTTTTCAGCGATTCGATTCAGCACATCGAAATAATACACATTTTCGCTGTTTAAAATGAATTTCTGATTATAAATTTTTTTCTGATGCAATTCGAGAAGAATAGCCACGACATCGCGTACATCAACAAACCCAGAACCACCTGCTGGCGCATAACGATTAGTGAAATGATTCCTGAAAATGCGTTCGCTTTCTCGCTTGCCGTCCAAACTGCCAATGATGATAGAGGGGTTCACCACAATCACATTCAGTCCTTCTTGTGATCCACGCCAAACCTCCATTTCTGCACGAAGTTTTGATAAAGCATAGGTCGAATGTTTTTTATTTGGATTGAATGCAGAATTTTCGTCCAACATTTTGGTAAGCGGATTGAGATCATCTAAGGTTGCGATAGAACTCACAAAAACAAAATCGTTTACCTTTGCCTCGATGGCTGCATTCACCAGATTTTCGGTTGCGGTAACATTTGTGGCAATGATTTCGTCGTCGAGGCGATTGTCGAAACTCACCAAAGCTGCAGCATGAAAAATGGTTTCGACGTCTTGTAAAACCTCCTCAACAAAAGTTACATCGAGCAGATCACCTTCGACCCAATCGATTTGTTGGTAACGTTCGCCAGCGCCGTGTTTTTCGAAAAAATCCTTCACGGTATTGAGGTTAGAATTTTTTCGTTTCAATGCACGAATATGCGCATACTGTGTTGTAAGACGCAACAACAAATTCACACCAACCAAACCTGTTCCACCGGTTACAAAAATCATAGTACGAAAATAGGACTAACCGCGAAATAATTAAAATTTTAAGTCCTAAAAGCTGTAAAAATATTCTATAATCAAAACTTCGAAACAAAAAAAGCTATTGCGCCATGTGCTGCTTTCTATTTTGAACCAAAAAAATACGGATTTAATAACGAGGATAATCAAAACGCTACAACACACTTTTGAGGTAGAATGCTAACGTTTTAGAAGATAATGTCTAACTTTGCAAGCCAATAATAGACTAAAGATTATGAATGCATTGTTAGAAGAATTGACATGGCGTGGTCTTATCCACAACATCATGCCAGGGACAAGTGAGCAACTCGACAAAGAAATGACAACCGGTTATGTTGGATTTGATCCTACAGCAGATTCTCTGCACGTGGGAAGTTTGGTTCCGATTTTCTTGTTAGTGCATTTACAACGCCATGGGCATCGTCCGTTAGCCTTGGTTGGTGGCGCAACGGGTATGATTGGCGATCCGACAGGCAAAAGTGCCGAACGAAATCTGTTGGACGAAGAAACTTTGGCGCGTTATGTTGCAGGAATCAAATCGCAATTAGAACGATTTTTAGACTTCGACGGTCGAAATGGAAATTCTGCCATTTTGGTTAACAATTACGATTGGATGAAGGACTTTTCTTTCATCGATTTTGCCCGTAAGGTAGGAAAACACATCACCGTAAATTACATGATGGCAAAAGATTCTGTAAAATCGAGGTTGTCTTCTGAATCGAGTGTTGGGATGTCGTTCACCGAATTTACATACCAATTGATTCAAGGTTACGACTATCTGCACCTCTATCAAGAATTGGGAGCCAAATTGCAAATGGGAGGTTCGGATCAATGGGGAAATATCACCACCGGAACCGAGCTCATTCGCAGAACTGTACAAGGGGAAGCTTTTGCTTTTACCTGTCCGTTAACCACCAAAGCAGACGGGAGCAAATTCGGAAAATCTGAAGGAGGAGAGAATATTTGGTTGGACAAAAACCGTACTTCTCCGTATAAATTTTACCAATTTTGGTTGAATCAGGCAGATGTAGATGCCGAAAAATATATTAAGATTTATACTTTTTTAGACAAAGAAAGCATCGAAGATTTGATCGAAAGACATCGTCAAGAACCTCATCTGAGAGCCTTACAACGAAAATTGGCAACAGAAATCACCATTTTGGTTCATGGGATAGACGAACTGCACAAAGCAGAAAAAGCATCGCAGGTATTGTTTGGCAAATCAACCTCTGAGGATCTGAAAAGTTTAGACGCAGAGACTTTTATTTCTGTTTTCGAGGGCGTGCCACAAGCTAAAATTGCGAAAGAAGAATTAGAAAACGGAATACCAATGGTTGAGGTTTTGGTAGAAAAATCAGGATTCCTAAAATCGAATTCAGAAGCCAGAAGAGAGCTTACGGCAAATTCTATTTCGGTGAACAAAGAAAAAGTGGCAGAAGATTTTGTGCTGAATGCTACTCATCTTATCGCAGACCACTATGTGTTGTTGCAAAAAGGAAAGAAAAACTATTTTATTTTAGTGGTAGAGTAAACAAAACAGTTTGCCAAGAATACAAAACAAAACTCGTCCTTGTGATGAGTTTTTTTTATATTAGGGCATCAAGAGATGATGTTTTGGCAGAGATTTCAGAAATTTTACATCAGATTTGGCAGTTTTTGGTGGAGTGGTATTGGGTTCCGATTTCGCTTATCTATGTGTTTGTAATTCTCGCCATTCTCATAGAAAACAGAAAACCCGAAAAAACCATTGCTTGGATTTTGGTCATTGTCTTTGTGCCGGTTGTAGGACTGATTTTGTATTTCTTTTTCGGTCAGAAATTCAATAAAGAAAAAACATTATCGAGAATAGATGCCCAACAACGCAAACAAATCAGAAATCATTGGCAAAGTATAAGTTCTGTAAACAGCGACAACCTCGAGCTTATAAGCCAACGCATCGGGAGTTTTAGCAAAGTTTTTCAGTACCTGTACCACAGCAAGTCTTCGCCTTCGTACATCAACAGCGAGATAGAAGTTTTGATCAACGGAGAAGAAAAATTCCCGCTATTTTTAGAAACGCTTCGCGCAGCGAAACATCATATCCATTTAGAATATTACATTTTCGAATTCGACCTTATCGGTAGCCAAATAATCGAAATTTTGTTGGAAAAAGCAGCGCAGGGCGTGATTGTTCGTCTTATTGTAGATGATTTTGGATCACCAAGACTCAATAGAAAAGCCAAAACACTCTTCAAAGATAGTTTGTTGCAGTACCAAACCTTTCTGCCCGTTCGATTTTCTTCTTTGGCAAATTCTAATTATCGCAATCACCGGAAAATAATGATTGTAGATTCGGAAATTGCCTTTGTAGGTGGTATCAACATTTCAGATAAATACATCAATACCCAGTCGTATCACAAAAATAATAAGACTTATTGGCGAGACACTTCATTGTGCGTACGAGGCGAATCGGTCGACATGTTAGAGTTTCAGTTTTGGCTCAGTTGGTCGATGACAGACGGCAAAATGTATCCGATTGAAAATAAAGCTTATCATTTTCCCAAACAAGCGGTTGCATGCCCAAAACTTGTGCGCTCTGTAATCGGGTTTTCGTATTCTTCGCCAGGTTCCGATGTGCCTTCGGCAATGGAATCGATGATTTTGGCCATTACGCTGGCAAAAGAAAAAGTTTGCATCACCACGCCATATTTCATTCCTTCCGAAGAATTTAAATTAGCCTTGTTGATTGCCGTTTCGAGCGGAGTGGAAGTTAATCTTATTTTACCCGAAAAAGGCGATTCTTTTATCGTGCAACAGGCGTCACTTTCTTTCCTGAAAAACCTCATGAAGCGTGGCGTAAACGTGCATTTGTACCAAAAAGGTTTTGTGCATGCCAAAACAATTGTTGTAGACGACAAGCTGGCTTTTGTGGGGACGGTGAACCTGGACAATCGCAGTTTTTTTATCAATTTCGAAATTTCAGCCGTTTTTTATGACGAAAAATCCATCGCAAAACTTCAAAGGCAATTCGATGCCGATTTATTGCACACCAAGCAAATTACCTATGATCAGTGGAAGTCTATCTCGGTGGTTTCGAGAGCGATAGCTTCTTTGTGTCGCTTGTTGGCGCCTTTGTTATAATTTTGGTCTGAAGGAATTTACAACACCAACAAAGTTTTTTTGGAGTTAAACAAATCTTCCAGCGCAGGAGGCAAGCCGCCGATATTGTCCATAAAATCATCGAAAAAACCTTTGGTATGATCCGATAGCAATGCCTGATACATTTCGATGGCATCATCCGAGATAAACATCGGAAATTGTGAGTGAAAATTTGGTTGATGAATGAAAACAACCTGAAATTCGTCGCAATCTTCAACTGGTTTTTCTGTGATTATGCAACGAGCATGTTGCTTTGATTGGGATGTTTGCGTTTCTGCAAAACGATTTTCGATAACGGTTGTTTTTTCGGTGATGAATTGCTGTATATTGGATTTCGACTCATTCGAAATATCTTGATTCATTTGCAAACGACAAGGGTCGCAAACCACCAATTCGAACACGGTAATCAATTCCCGATCTACATAATTGCGTTGGTATGCTTTTTCTACAATATAGGTTTTTCCTACGATGCTTTCGCCACAAACGCTACAATGTTCGAAAGGTTCTCGGCTGTGGTCTGAAGTCAAAAATTGATGCGAATCAAAAGTCATAAAAAAGATTTCTACGAAACTACTTAAAAATGAATAAAATTCAGTTAAATTTAAAACATCAAACACAACAAAATGAAATTACCATTTATAGAACCCTACCGCATCAAAACGGTTGAGGAAATCAAATTCTCTACACGCGAAGAACGCAGTCGTTGGATCGAAGAAAAACATTTCAACCTTTTCAATTTAGAAAGCGATAAAGTCATCATCGACTTGCTGACCGATAGCGGAACAGGCGCCATGTCTGATAAGCAGTGGGCCGAAATGATGTTGGGCGACGAAAGCTATGCCGGGTCTCGTTCTTTTCAGAAGCTGCAAAATACCATAGAAAAACTCACTGGATTTCCCTATTTGATTCCGACACATCAGGGTAGGGCAGCCGAGAATGTTTTGTTTTCGGTGATGGTAAAAGAAGGCAACATTATACCCGGAAACACCCATTTCGACACGACCAAAGGACATATAGAATTTCGTAAAGCGCATGCCGTAGATTGCACCATAGATGAAGCTTTCGAAGTAGACAGAGAACATCCTTTCAAAGGAAATATTGACTTGAAAAAGTTGGAAAATCTTTACCAAAAACATGGAAAAGAAAACATTCCGTTGACCTTGATTACGGTGACTTGCAACTCTTCTGGCGGGCAACCGGTGTCGATAGAAAACATTAGAGCGGTAAAAAAATTATCAGATCAATACGGCATTCCAGTTTTTTTCGACGCAGCAAGATTTGCCGAAAATGCTTATTTCATCAAACAAAGAGAAGAAGAGTTTCGAGACCAGAGCATCAAAGCAATTGTAAAAGAAATGTTTTCTTATGCAGACGGGATGACGATGTCTTCTAAGAAAGATGGCTTGGTGAATATTGGCGGTTTTTTGGCAATGCACGATGAAAAACTTTACCAAGAAGCTGGTAATTTTGGAATCATCTACGAAGGTTATTTGACCTACGGAGGTTTGGCTGGTAGAGATTTGGGTGCTTTAGCACAAGGATTGGACGAGGCTACCGAATACGATTATTTGCACGCTCGAATTTCGCAAGTAGAATATTTGGGTGAGAAGTTGCGAAGTTTTGGTATTCCTATCCAATATCCTATTGGAGGACATGCTGTGTTTGTAGACGCCTTACAGTTTTATCCGCAATTATCGCGCGAAGATTTTCCGGCGCAGACCTTGGGCATCGAGTTGTACAAAGAAGCTGGAGTTCGAGGGGTAGAAATAGGAACTTTGTTGGCGGATCGAGACCCCGAAACGAGAAAAAATCGCTATCCGAAGTTAGAATTGTTGCGATTGGCAATCCCGAGAAGAACTTATACTCAGAATCATTTGGACTACATCGCCACGGCGCTAAAAAATGTTTATGATCGTCGAGATGAAATAAAATCGGGATACGAAATCGAATGGGAAGCACCAATCTTGCGTCATTTCACGGTAAAACTCAAAAAGAAATAATGATTCATCAAAAAAAAGGTCTGATTTTTCAGACCTTTTGTATTTCGTTAAAACGGTAAATTTTTTTTCATAGCCATGATATAGCCCAAATGCATGGATTCGTGCACATTGTTGAATTGGATGGCATCTTCTATGCATTCTAATTTTACACCAAAACTCGTTGTATATGGTTTATAATAGGCCAATTTTTCTGATCGATAATCTTTATAAAGAACTTTCGGCGTTTGCTCGAGCACCTCAATCAATTCGGCTACATCTTTCTCGGTAACCTCCGTATTGCCGATTGTCCCTTTTTTATATTTCTCTATAAAAGTTTTATCAACATACATCTTATTGTCGGTCAAATAGTACATGATCAATTGTTGAGTTGCCAAGACGTGCGCGGCATTCCAAAAAATATTGTTTTTGAATCCGACCGGGATGTACAAGAGTTGTTGCAGAGAATGCAATTCCAACTCATCGATGATGTGTTTTCTGATCTGTCCTAAATAAAAAATCTGCTCTTCCATAGTTGTTGATTTCCATAGCAAATTAAAGAAATTTATTGTGATATAACATAAAACGATTAAAATCAGTGAACAAGATTTTATCGTCCCATGCTTAATTTGTAAATTTGTGCAACTTATAAAATAAAAAATGGCTTACACAAGAGATCAAATATATCAAGTGCTCGAAGAATTGGGAATTCGAAATTGGATGAAAAATGCTCAGGTGATGGGGAACAAAATTATTTTGGACATTGTTTCACCAACCCCAACGATGCACGAGCGAAAACGGCTGGAAGTTGCACTGAAAAACGCTTTCAAAGAAAACCTACCCGACGCCGAACTCCAGTTGAATATTACGGTAGAAGTAGAACCAAAACAAGAAATAAAAGGCAATCCGCTACCAGGCGTGCAAAACATCATTGCTATAGCCTCTGGTAAAGGTGGCGTTGGGAAATCTACCGTATCTTCTAACTTGGCGATCAGTTTGGCGAATATGGGATTCAAAGTTGGTTTGCTAGATGCTGACATCTATGGTCCGTCTATGCCCATCATGTTCGATGTGCAAGATGCGCGACCTTTTTCTGTAGAGGTCAACGGTAAAACGAAAATAAAACCCGTAGGAAATTACGGAATCAAACTATTGTCGATAGGATTTTTTGCCAATACCGACCAAGCCATCGTTTGGCGTGGACCAATGGCAGCCAAAGCATTGAATCAGATGCTGCGTGACGCCCATTGGGGCGAATTGGATTTCTTGTTGATCGATTTACCTCCGGGTACTGGTGATATTCACTTGTCAATCGTGCAACAAATTCCGTTGACAGGAGCGGTAGTTGTGAGTACGCCTCAGCCGATAGCCTTGGCAGATGCCCGAAAAGGTGTTGGCATGTTTCAAATGGAGGCCATCAATGTTCCAGTTTTAGGAATTGTAGAAAATATGGCTTATTTCACACCAGATGAATTACCAAACAATAAATATTATATCTTTGGTCAAAATGGAGCGAAGCATTTGGCTGATGATTTAGGGGTTCCTTTCTTGGGCGAAGTTCCGATCATTCAATCGATCAGAGAGGCGGCTGATGTTGGTAGACCTGCAGCGATGCAAGAAGATTCTGCAATTGCGGCAATTTATAAAAATATAGCTCGAAACACGGTTCAAAGTTTAATAGAGCGTAACAATACCTTACCACCAACCGAAGCTGTTCGCATTACCACTATGGCAGGATGCTCAGCTGTAAATAAAAATTAGCTATGAATACAGAATTATACCAAACCGTACAAAACGCATTGGAAGAAATAAGACCTTTTCTCAAATCAGATGGTGGTGATATCGAACTTGTATCGATTGAGGATGATGTTGTGAAAGTAAGACTTATGGGTGCCTGTATTGCTTGTTCGGTAAACCAAATGACTCTGAAATCGGGCGTCGAAAGTACAATCAAAAAACATGTGCCTCAAATAAAAAAAGTGATCGATGTCTCTGGTGAACTCAGCCACTCGCGAGAAGTAGTTCAAGAGATGGATCCAGAAGATGCACAAGAACAATAAGCATTTTCTGAAAAGATTTTTATACCTCAAAACCCGTTTGTTGTAAGCGGGTTTTATTTTGGCAAAGAATTTGACATATTTGTCAAAAAAAAGCAACGATTTTATGAAATATATTTTTGGGTTCATTCTTACAATGTGTAGTCTTTTTGCAACAGCACAGGTAAACTTCAAGTCGGGAGAATACCTGAAATACCGTATCCATTACACCGGACTGAATGCAGGTTTTGCAACGCTGAATGTAAAAGATGCGCAGTATGATGGCAAAGATCACTTTCATATTGTAGGAAAGGGAAATTCTTCGGGTGCAGTACGCGCGTTTTATAAGGTAGATGATGTTTACGAAACGTTTATCGACAAGAGAACATTCAAACCATCTAAATTTATTCGAAATATAAGCGAAGGAGGATATACTCGCCATCAAATTTATTACTTCAATCATACCGACGAATATGCGATTGTGGATGATCTGAAACGTAACAAATCGTCTTCTGTAAAATTTAATGGCAATGTTTATGATCTGATTTCGGTGGTCTATTCGATGCGAAATGAAAACCACAGAGATTTGAAGGATGGGGATATGATCGATCGAAAAATATTTCTAGGCGACGAAACTTACAATTTCAAAGTGAAAGTGCTGGGCAGAGAAGTAAAGAAAACCAAATTTGGCAACATCAATACCATCATGATTCGACCGTACGTGCAAGAAGGTCGCGTCTTCAAAGCCTCAGAAAGTGTAACGATGTGGATATCAGACGACCCCAATATGATTCCGATTTCGATAAAAGCATCTTTGGTCGTAGGGTCGCTCAATGCAGATTTGTACGAATACAAGAACCTGAAATATTCGATCAACTTCAAGAATTAGACCCGTTGAGGTAAGCCAAATATTCATAGGCGTCGATGAGTTTGGCTCCCAAACTTTTTAGATGATTAGTATACACTTGGCAATCGATCAGTTGGTATTGTTGGTGATATTTTGCCACAAATTGGATGAATCCAGCTTTCGAAGCATTACTTACTTTAGCAAACATGCTTTCGCCGCAGAAAATATGCCCGAGATCGATGCCATAAAAACCGCCGACCAACTCCTGATCTTGCCAAACTTCTACACTTTTTGCAATTCCGTGGCGATGCAACTCCATATACGCCGCAATCATTTCTGGTGTGAGCCAAGTGCCATCTTGCCCTTTTCTTGGAACGGTAGAGCAGTTGGTGATGACCTCTTCGAATGCAGTGTTTTCGGTAAAGGTAAATTGTTGCGCTCTGAAAATTTTTTTCATCGATTTGGAAACTTTTAATTCATGCGGAAAAAGTACGAACCGTTCTGGAGGAAACCACCAAAGAATAGGATCATCGGCGTTGAACCAAGGAAATATGCCCAAACGATAAGCTAAAATGAGCCTTTCTGGCGATAGGTCGCCGCCAATTGCCAAAATCCCTTCTTCTGAAGTGAATTCATAATCCGGAAAATACAATTCATGTTTTTGTAGCCAAATCATAGCAAAAAAAAACGCGTTGATGAAAACGCGTTGTAAAGTTAATTATTCTTATGCTAAAATGGTAAATCGTCGTCCTGATCTTGCGAAAAATCTGCAGGCGGAGCCGTCGGGATATCCTGAAATTGTGCCGGGTTTGGTGCTGCGTTCGCCAAGTTTTCTATTCTCCATCCTTGTATGGTGTTGAAATATCGCGAAACGCCCTCTGGATTGATCCATTCTCTACCACGCAAATTAATAGAAACCCTTACTTCTTGCCCCTCTTGGTACTGATCTAGCATGCTCGTTTTGTCTTGCGTCATCTCTATCAAAATATCTTGCGGATATTGTTCTTGCGTTGTAACCACAAACTCTCGTTTCTTGAAACTTGCGGTAATGTTCTGAGTTTCAAATATTTTTTTTATCCTACCTGTTACTTCCATTTTTTTTACATTCTTTAATGCAAATTTAAATGAATAAACTGAATAAAAAATTTGATTGATGAAATTTTGTCAACAATAAAAATAATGTATATTTGCAGTCCAAAACGATCAGATTTGCGGGCGTGGTGGAATTGGTAGACACGCTAGACTTAGGATCTAGTGCCGCAAGGTGTGAGAGTTCGAGTCTCTCCGCCCGTACTTGAAAAGCCTCAACTTCAATTAGTTGAGGCTTCTTTTATTTTTATTTCCATCCTATAATTATCCTGTAATAAGGTGAAGAAGATTACAGCATATCTTTCCGATAGGTGCAACGACGTTTGTGTATTTCGGGCGAAAAATCTTTCCACAATTGTTGTACTTTGGTGTTTTCTACCAATAGTGGATTGGTTTCCATAGAGGTGATTCCGCGTTTTTGATAATTCCTATACAAATCTCTGAAAATAAGAGCGCTTATTCCTTTGTTCTGATACGCAGGATCTATTCCGATTAAATAAAACTCGGCATGATCGTTTTTCTTGAGCGCTTGCATCAAATAGTACCATCCAAACGGCAACATTTTTCCTTTGGTTTTCTGATAGGCTTTAGAAAAAGAGGGCATGGTAATCGCAAAGGCAACCATTTTACCACTTTCATCTTCTACGCAGGATACAAAATCTGGATGAATGAATTTGAGGTATTTGCGTTTGTAATGTTCGATTTGTTCGTCGGTAAAAGGCACAAAACTCTGCAAATCTGCGTAGGTCTTGTTCAACAAATCGAAGATTTCATCGGCGCGCGCAATCATCGCTTTGGTGTCTTTGAATGGTATCGAATGCACTTTGTAGCGTTTTTCGATCAATTTCGAGATACGAATCACATTGTGTACCGAATCCATATTTTCGATATTCATAGCGTATTCTAACCATTCGGCTTCGGGTCGATAGCCCAATTTTTCGAGCAACTGAGGATAATACGCATAGTTGTACAATCCGATCATGGTCGGATAATGATCAAAACCGTAAGTCAGCATGCCTGCTTTGTCCATATTCGAAAATCCCATTGGCCCTTCTACATAAGCGAGTTGGTGTTCTTTTGCCATCTCTTCGGCTTTTTCTAAAAGATTTTTTGCTACCTCGAGGTCATTTATAAAATCGAACCAACCGAACCGAACTTTTGGTTTGTGCAACTGTTTTACTTCTTCCCAATTGATGATGCACGCTATACGCCCCACCACTTTTTGGTCTTTGTAAGCCAGGTAAAATTTTGCCGTAACCGTCTTGAAAATTTCATTTTTCGGGTCGAAAGTTTCCATTTCATTTTTAATCATCGACGGAACCCAATACGGATTATTTTGGTATAATTCGAATGGAAATAAAACAAAGGTTTTACGGTCTTGTTTGCTGATGACTTCCTTTATTTCGATCATAGTCGTTTCTGTTTGCGGTGCAAGTTAAGAACTATGAACCAGCCTCGAAAAATAATTCAATAAAATGATTCAGTTCTGTGCTTTTAGTTTTTAGATTTCCACAATTCAACTCCGACTGGAACGATCGAAAGCACGATAATGGAAAGCACGACAATTTCGAAATTTTGACGTACAAATGGAATGTTGCCCAAAAAATAACCGATGAGCGTAATGAGGCATATCCAAGTAACACCCCCGATGATATTGTATTGGATAAAGGTTTTGTAGTGCATTTTCGAAATGCCAGCCACGAAAGGCGCAACTGTTCGCACAAGCGGAATAAAACGTGCGATCACAATTGTTTTTATACCATATTTCGAAAAGAAATTTTCGGTCTTTTGCAAGGCTTTGTCTTGGATGATTCTTTTACCCATTAGTTTGGTGTGGATAAGTTGCCTTCCGACTCTCTTCCCGATGGTGTAATTGAGCGAGTCGCCGAGTATAGCTGCGGCGCATAGCACAACAATGATGACAACAATATGCAGTTGCTCTGGAAAAGTCGCCGTCAGCATTCCGGCTGCGAAGAGCAACGAATCGCCGGGTAAAAATGGCATGAAAACCAAACCCGTTTCGATGAAGATCAACAAAAACAAAAAGACATAGAACCAATCGTGGTATTGATTGAGGAATGTTTCGAGGTATTGATCTATATGCAGTATGTAATCGATGATTTCCATTGTAGGAAAGGTACAAAAAAACTTAGTCGATTGGACTAAGCTTTTTTACTGAATTTTTCTTTTAAGATTTCGAAAAATATAGGCAGTACAGAAACAACGATTATACCCAATACAACTTTAGAAAAATTGTCTCGAACCAGTGGAATATTTCCTAAGAAATAACCGGCCAGCGTGATGCCAAATACCCAGATGAATCCGCCGATAACGTTGTAATTGATAAAAGTGATGTACTTCATTTTTCCGATACCAGCGACAAAAGGTGCAAGCGTGCGCACAATAGGTACAAAGCGCGCAATGACAATGGTTTTGGTTCCGTATTTTTCGTAGAACTGATGCGTTTTGTCGAGGTGTTCGGGTTGAACAAATTGTTTTCCGAAAATTTTGGTTTTTACCGCTTTCATACCAATATTCTTCCCAATAGAATAGTTCAAAGTGTCGCCCAGAACTGCAGCTACAAGTAAGATCAGCATCATCACGATTACATTGAGGTCGTTGGGCTGAGCGGCCAACATACCGGCAGCAAATAGCAACGAATCGCCTGGTAAAAAAGGCATTACCACCACGCCTGTTTCTACAAAAATGATTAGAAATAGGATGGCGTATAGCCACAAACCGTATTCGTTTGCGAAATAGCTGAGGTGTTGATCGATGTGCATGACAAAGTCGAACAATTGGGTGATGATTTCCATATCTTAAATTAAATTTCTAAACTATTAAAAGCATCTTCTATATGCTTTATATTCCACGTGTTGTTGGTTTTGGTGATGGCAATGATGTCGAATCGTACTTCTGCATCCAAATTGTTTTCGCAGAGGTATTGATCGGCAGCCATCATCAATCTTTTCATTTTCGCTTTATTCACCGTCATTTCTGGAGGTGTAAAAATGCCAGTACTTCTGGCTTTTACTTCGCAGACAATGAGTTGATGGTTTTGCAGTGCAATAATATCAATTTCAGCCTTTTGAAAATGATAATTTTGTGTTAATATTATATACTTTTTCTGCAAAAGATAATCTTTCGCCCGATTTTCTGCTTCTTTTCCAAAGTCGTTGTGTTGTGCCATTATTTCGTTCCGAACAATCGATCTCCTGCATCTCCCAAACCTGGCACGATGTAGCCTTTTTCGTTCAGCTTCTCGTCCATTGCGGCTAAATAAATCGGAACATCGGGGTAGGTGTTGTGCACGGCTGCTACGCCTTCTGGGCAACCAACCAGTGAAGCCAATCGGATGGATTTTGCTCCTCGTTCTTTAAGGATTTCAATTGCTTTTACCGCAGAACCGCCTGTTGCCAACATGGGATCGACCAAAATCACATTGCGATGCTCCAGATCGTTTGGGAGCTTGCAAAGGTATTCGACTGGCTGTAAGGTGTCGTGGTCGCGATACAACCCAATATGCCCAATTTTTGCGGTCGGAATCAGTTGATGTATTCCTTTTACCATTCCCAATCCTGCTCTGAGAATCGGAATGATCGCCAAGTCGCTTCCTTTGATTCGATATCCTTTGGTTTTGGTAATGGGTGTTTCGATTTCGATTTCTTCTACTTCTAGATCGCGTGTGATTTCGTAACACATCAAACCCGAAATTTCATCAACCAATTCACCAAACATTTTGGTGGTGGTGTTTACATCTCGCATTTGGGTAATTTTTGCCTTTATAAGAGGATGATCGATAACAGTTAAGTTATTCATAGGGTATTATATATACTGCAAAGTTACAGAATTTGACTGAATACTAAGTTTTACTTTTTCACCGAATTTCATGGCGATATTGTGTCCCGTATGCCCAGCAGGAAACTGAAAACATACTGGAATGTTGTAGGGTGCTAAATGGTGATGAATGATTTGATAAGTGGTGGGATCGAACGGATTGGTATAATGGGCTGTGTTTTCTTCTTCTACATCCATAAAGGTAAAGCTACCGAGAATCAATCCGTTGATTTTTGGTAAAATTTCGGCTCGTTTCAAGCTCGTCATCATACGGTCTACATGGTACCAGTTTTCGTACCAATCTTCTAAAAACAAAATTTTATCGTTTGGATTGATGCTGGTTTGCGATCCCAACAAACTGTACACTATCGAAAGGTTTCCTCCAATTAGAATCCCTTCGGCTTGTCCGGTTTTATTCAGGGGATGAAGTGGAATATCGTAGGTAAAAGATTGGTTGAATAGTAATTGTTTTACGCTTCGGTACGACTCGGGATGGTAAGGAAGGTTCAACTTTTTCACCACCACGCCATGAATCGATTGGTAGCCCAATTGATGAAGTTTGGCATGAAAAACCGTAATGTCTGAATAGCCAATAATCCATTTTGGGTGTTGCATAAACGCTCCGAAATCTAGTTCATCTATCAGTTGAATGGCGCCATATCCGCCACGAGCACACCAAATGGCTTTTACCGAAGGGTTGTCTAAGGCTTGCTGAAAATCGGCTAAGCGATCTTCTAACGTGCCGGCATAGGCGTAACCAAAGTAATGCGAGTGGTAAAGATTTTTACCCAAAACAACTTCTAACCCCCAAGATTGTATCAGTTCGATTTCTTCGTCTAGCTCGTGTGGCAAGATGCGTTTTGCGGGCGCTACGATGGCTATTTTGTCGCCAGATTGCAAATAGTCTGGTCTGATAAATGTTTTCATGATGCGAATTTAATGCAAAAAAAGGCGAACCGAAGTCCGCCTTTTAAATATTTGATACGATAAAAATATCGTTTCTGAAATTAGAAGCTATATGCTACTGAAGCGTTCCAAGTTCTTCCAAGTCCATAACCGTATCCATTTCTGTTTTCACGGATAATGTATTGGTCGTTGAACAAGTTTTTGATATTACCTCTTAAACGTAATTTTTGAGTTCCGAATTTCAATTCGTACGATGCTCCTAAATCTACTTTTGCATATGGAGATAATTTGTTTGGTTTGTATGGTTTTCCGTTATGTAAATTGGTTACCAATTCTTTAGCATCAACTTGCGAATAAATGTTAGCATAGTAGTTGAAGTCCATATCTACAGAGAACGAACGAGTTACGTCTAATTTAGTACCCATACCGAAAGTGAATTGCGCAGCATCACCAACTTTAATACCAGTAAGATCTACATCATCATATTGAGTTACGATTGTCCCAGCATCGTTGTTTCTACGTTGCATTGGAGTAGAACCGTCGTATTGCCAATCACCATAAGAAACGTATCCACGTACTGTCCAGATACGTTCGATTCTTGCATCAAAATCAACCTCGATTCCTTTATGGATTTGTGTTACGTTGTTTGCGTATTCTGAGTAGTTGTAAGAGTCTAAGATGTTTCCTGCAGGATCCTTGATGATTTCTTCACCATAATCCATTAATAAGAAACGGTTTCCCCATTTGGTGTAGTAAGCATTTACATTTACACGTAAGTTACGAGTTTTGTAACGGTATCCTGCTTCGAAACCTGTGATTTCTTCGTTGTCAACAGAAGGTTCTTGTAAATCTACGGTGTTGAAAGTAAATATATTATCTAAGAAAGGTTGACGAGAATAACGACCTGCATTCACAAAAAATGCGTTGTTATCTAAGAAAGTATATGACATACCTCCTTTGATATTCCATCCTGTTTTCTTAACTTTTTCTGATTTGTGCTCTACTCCACCATAGTTCCAACGATCGAATTTTTGGTATGATTGGTTTGATAAAGCTCCTTGAGCAAATACTGTGAATCCTCCGATTTCGTATTCTGCCTGACCGAATACACCTTGGTAATTGATGTCTTCGTTGTAGTCGCGGTTAGTTCTTTGATCTTTACCAGCAGTTTTGAAAAGTGCTTTCCAAGGATTAGTTGAGAAAGTTTCTGTAACCACAATTGCATCACCTGTTACTTTATTTTTTTCTGACCAACCTTTCAATCCGAATAAGTCGATCATTTGTTGATGGTGTTGACCTTTGTAGAAACGTACATCACCACCGATGTTTAAGGTAATACCTGTTTGGGTATCAAACGTAAAGTTAGATACAGCTCCGTACCAAGAGTGGTTGTTGACAGAAGAACGAATAGCCGCATTGTTGATTGGTTTTCCGTTGATGTCTACCCCACCATTGTTTCCGATTCCGTCTTGGTCTAATAAGTTATTCGCTTCGATTTGATCGAAATTGATATATCCTCTTCCGTTTAATCCTCCTGTTGTGGTGCTAGATGCTCTACCCACTCCCGAAGTTCCTCCACCTGTCCCAACAGATGCGTAAGCAACGGTCGATAAGTTCATTTTATCGTTGATTGTCCAGTCCCAGTTAAGGTTTGCTACCGGTTTGTGGTAATAGTTACGACGTAAGTTTTTCCCTTCACCTTTGTAGTATCCGTAGGTTGAGTTGTATTTTTTATCTCCACCCATTTCTTCCCACTGAGAAGTCCTTTTTGTAGAATAATTTTGGTCGTGCCATTGTGGTGCACCAAAAATCATGAAGTTAATGTTATGATCTTCGTTTGGTTGGTATCCTACCGATACAAAATAAGCCTGTCCTTGTCCGCCAGTACCATAAGCATATTTACGGTGTGCTTGCCAATGGTTTAATAAAACAGAGAATCCCCATTTGTTTTTGAGACCTGTATTGTAAGATACTGTACCAGCCAAGTAGCTATCGTTACCTACAACAAAGCGAGCGAAACCTCCTTCTCTTTTGTCTGTTGCTTTGGTTACGATGTTTACCGTACCTCCTACAGAAGAAATTGCTAATTTAGAAGATCCTAAACCACGTTGTACCTCTATAGCGTTTGCTACCTCGTTCATAGCCGACCAGTTCGACCAATAGATGTTACCATCTTCCATACCATTAATCGGTTGCCCGTTTAATAAGAAAGCGGTATTTTGTTCTGTGAATCCACGTAAATACATATGAGAATCTCCAAAACCTGCTGATTGGTCAGATACGTAAACAGAAGGCGTGTTTGCCATTACTTCTGGGAATTCTACGTTACCAACTGCTTTGTCTTGGATTTCTTGGCGCGAGATAGTAGAAACAGCCACTGGCGTTTTACGGTTCTCTTGCAAGTCGATTACCCCTTTACCGATAATCAAAGTTTCTGTTAAGTTTACGGTCTCATCATCCATGATGGTATCATGTTGGATGTGAGTTGAATCCGTAGGCTCAACTTGAGCGTATGAAAGTTGTGCTGTTAAAGCGAAAGCTCCTACTATAAAAAGCTTCATTGAGTTTAACCTCATCCTAAAAATAGTTTTAAAGTTTACGGTGCAAATGTCGAAACTATTTAAACTCCGAATGTTAATTAATTGTTAAATAATAATTTTGAAAGTATGACATTTTTCGCTTTTTTATTGCAAAAAATTTCTTGTTATTAGGACGATAACTCAACCGAGTTAATTAGAAAAAGTGTTAAATTTTTAAGGATGTTTCGGTGCAACTTCCCTAAAATTTTTAATAAATAACGTTTGCCTTTAGACTTAAATCAAAATTTCGTGCCGAGTGTATAATGGCACCAGAAGAGATATAGTCTACGCCCGTCTCGGCGATGCTTCTCACAGTTTCTTTTGTAATACCGCCAGAGGCCTCGGTTTTCACGCGATGGTCTATCAGTTTTACAGCTTTTGCCATTTCTTCGAGGCTAAAATTATCGAGCATGATAATATCTACTCCTACAGCTAAGGCTTCTTCAACTTCTGCCAGGTTTCGAGTTTCTACCTCAATCTTCAAATCGAGATGGTTTTGAGCAAGATACGATTTGGTCTGTTGCACTGCTTTGGTAATGCTCCCACAAAAATCAACGTGATTGTCTTTTAGCATGACCATATCGAACAATCCAAACCGATGGTTTTCTGCTCCACCAATTTTTACTGCCCATTTCTCGAACATCCGAAAATTTGGCGTTGTTTTGCGAGTGTCGAGAATTTTGGCTTTTGTTCCTTTTACCAATTGCATCATTTCGTTGGCGTAGGTTGCAATTCCCGACATGCGTTGCATGCAATTGAGAACCAAGCGTTCGCAGGTCAAAATTCGTTGCGCTTTCCCTGTAATGCGAAAGGCTTCGTTTCCGAATTGTACTTGTTGTCCATCTTCAACCAAAAATTCTAATTCGAAGGTAGGGTCGACTTTTTCGAAGATGTATTTTGCCAATTCTATTCCAGCAATTATTCCGTTGTCTTTTACCTTCAGCACAGCGGTTTGTACCGCATCTTTGGGCACGATTGCCAGTGAGGAATGGTCGCCATCGCCAACGTCTTCGGCAAAGGCTTGCTCGATGAAATGATCCAATTTTTCTGGGGTGATATAGGGCGGAAATGTATTCATAATGTTTATCGATAAGTGAGTTTTACAAACTCAGATTCATTAAATTCTTCTTTTGAGTTGAAGCGGTAATATTCTTTCCATTCATTGTTTTCTTCCCGATAAACCTCGATGTACACATCGGATGCTGGATCGTTGTTGAAGAAATTTTTCAGTCGAATGGTGTACACTTTTTGATTCAAAATGCCTTTGGTTACCAAGGTTGTTCCCGTATGAAAACTTTGTTGAATGCTCTCTGAATACGGCGCCAACATTGCCAAATCGACCAAGGATTTATAATTTCCTAAAAAAAACTCGTGCTGATCTCCAATTGCGTAAGTCGAGATGGTGTAAGTGGTGTCGATTCTAATTTCGATATCCTCTTTGTCGCGTTCGTTGTAGAAGGTAAACAGCACCCGATTGCGCCGATTGAAGTTAGGAAATTCGTCTCGAGCTGCATCCAAATCAAATTTCACAGGAATAGAAAATGGCGTGTTGATGGCTTTGCCCTTTTCGTTTTTTGCAGGTATAATGCTGAGTTTGGCGCGGTCTAATCTCGAATTCAACAAATAAAAAGTTGAAAATATGAATCCATTAAACACTGCGTTGTCGCCATCGATTCTTACATCGGTAAACAAGCCGTCTTTGTTCACGATAAAATTGGTTTTGGCTTTGGCTTTAGCAATTTCTAAATAGTCGGCAACAATTGCAAAATACTGCAGTTCGTGCGCCAACGCTCTGTTCAATTCTTGGTTGAAACAAAGGGTAGATTCTTTCAAGTTTTTTGATTGCTCACAACCTGGGAAAATCGGACCACTTTTTTTTTCTTGCGCTTCAGCGGACATCGAAAATAGGATACATAATAGGAGTAGAATTCGCTGCATCAATCTAAGTCTTTATTATAAAATGTTCCTCGATTTTCCGACTGAGCTATACTTTGCGTGATGATGAGCCCCGCAATTTCTGTCAGGTTTCGCAATTCCAACAACTGCGGCGTTACAATCGACATATTGTACAATTCTGTTACCGCTTTGCTGATGTCTTGTTGTTGTTTGAGGGCGAGGTCCAGACGGTCGTTGCTGCGAACAATACTCACCAAATCACTCATCATGTTTTGTAGCTGTTTTCTGAAATATTGAAACGAAACCATTTCGTCTTGCCATTGTAGTCCTTCGTCTTTCCATTCGGGAATCTGACTGATTTTTTGGGTATCGAATGCCCTGTTGGTAAGCATTTCTGCTGTTTTCATCGCTGCACGGTGTCCAAAAACCATAGCTTCTAACAACGAATTCGACGCCAAACGATTGGCACCGTGAAGTCCTGTGTTGGAGCATTCGCCAATGGCAAAGAGATGGGCAATGCGGGTCTGACCTTCTAAATCGACATCGATTCCGCCACATAAATAATGCGAAGCCGGAACCACCGGAATCAAATCTTGAAACATATCGAAGCCCTCCGATTTGCATTTTTGGTAAATATTAGGAAAATGATTCAAAAACTTTTCATGGTCGAGATGGCGACAATCGAGGTAGACATATTCATCACCCAGACGTTTCATTTCGTTGTCGATGGCACGTGCCACAATATCGCGTGATGCCAATTCTTCGCGATCATCATAGTTTTTCATGAATTTTTCGCCTTGTCGATTCATCAATTTCGCTCCAAATCCGCGTACAGCTTCTGAAATCAAAAATAATTGCCCATCGAATTTACTATAAAAAGCGGTCGGATGAAATTGTATGAATTGCATATGCGACACGGTTGCTCCCGCCCGATGTGCCAAAGCAATACCGTCTCCTGTGGCAATTACGGGGTTGGTCGTGTTTTTGTACACATGTCCGCAACCGCCCGTTGCAATCAGGGTGATTTTTGCCGCAACTTTTTCAACTTTTTTTGTTTTGGTGTCCAAGATATAGGCACCGTAACAGGTAATGGTATTTCGGTTTTCATCCTTGCCTTCGATGTGGTGTTCGGTAATCAGATCAACTGCAAAATGGTGAGTGAGTAATTGAATGTTTGCGTGTTTTTTAATTTCTACCAACAAAGCTCGTTCGATCTCTGCTCCCGTGATGTCTTTGTGGTGCACGATGCGGTCTTCTGTATGTCCGCCTTCTCTTCCTAATGACAAAATACCATTTTCGGTATGGTCGAAACGCACGCCCCAATTCATCATTTCGTGAAAACGATCTAAGCCTTCTTTTACGACAACCTCTACTGCTTCTGGCTTGCAGAGTCCGTCGCCAGCTCTTAGCGTATCGGCGATGTGTTTCTCGAAGCTGTCGTGCTCAAAATCGGTAACAACCGCAACGCCGCCTTGCGCATATTTGGTATTGGATTCGTCTTCGTTGGCTTTGGTCACAATTTTTATGTTCACCTCTGGGTGTCGCAAAGCTATTTTCAGTGCATACGACAATCCCGAAATACCAGAACCAATTACCAGAACATCTTGCATTATTTAATTTTTTCAGATAAGTTCAACATTCTATTTATTGCAGCCAAGGCTTTTACTCTCAAATCTTCTTCTATTGTGATTTCGGGTAATTCGTATTTCATGCAGAGGTATAATTTTTCGAGCGTATTGAGCTTCATAAAAGCACATTCGCTACAATGGCAAGTTTCGTCTTTTACCAATGCTGGAATGAGTTTTTTGTGCGGTGCCAACTTTTCCATTTCGTGCAAGATGCCCTCTTCGGTTGCCACAATAAATTCTTGGGCACTGTCTTCTACCACAAAATCCAACAACCGAGAAGTCGACCCAATAAAATGAGCCATGCGCAAAACATCTTCTTGCGATTCTGGATGCGCTATTAATTTCGCGTTGGGGTGTTCTGCCATTTGTTGTGCTATTCGCTCGAGCGAAAAAGCTTCGTGCACATAGCAAGCGCCGTCCCAAAGGATCATGTTTCGATTACAAACCTGATTCAGATAACGACCAAGGTTGCGATCGGGAGCAAAAATTATTTCTTGTTCTTTGGACAACGAATTGATGATGTGTTCGGCGTTGGACGAAGTGACAATGATGTCTGACTCTGCTTTCACACCTGCATCACAGTTGATGTAACTCACCACAATGGCGTTGGGGTGTTGTGCTCTGAATTCCCTCAAACCCTCACCGCTACAAGAGTCGGCAAGAGTACAGCCTGCTTTTGTATCGGGCAACACGACTTTTTTGGTAGGATTGAGGATTTTAGCGGCTTCAGCCATAAAATGAACCCCGCAGAAAACAATGAGATCGGCGTCGGTTTTGGCTGCTGCTCGGGCGAGTTGCAACGAATCTCCTAAATAATCTGCCAAATCTTGTATCGCTCCTTTTTGGTAATAATGCGCCAAAATCACGGCGTTTTTTTCTTTTCGTAATCGATTAATTTCCTCTATCAAATCTATTCCTTCGGGTATTTTTAGGTCGAGAAAACCTTTGGTTTGTAGATTGGCTGTTGCGTTTTCTATCGTGTTCATTTTATCTAATTATGTAACAAAAATATTCAAATATTATTTCTAAACCTTACGAAGTTGGTCAAATCTAAATTTATGCTGCAAATACAATGATTTTTTGTTTAAAAGCTATTAACTTTGCTCAAACATTACTCAAATGACACATCGCGAAGATTTCTTATTGAAAGCATACGAATTAGGAATCATAAAATTTGGAAGATTTACGTTGAAGAGCGGGATAGAATCCCCTTTCTATGTCGATCTTAGATCGCTGGCTTCTTCGCCACAATTGCTCAAAACTTTAGCAAATAATTTATTAGAACTGGTAGATGATCGTGAGTTTGATCTGATTTGTGGTGTTCCTTACGCTGCTTTGCCTATGGCAACTGCCATGAGTTTGACCTCTAATATTCCGTTGATAATCAAACGAAAAGAAAACAAAGGCTACGGAACCAAACGAATGGTTGAAGGGGTTTACCAAGACGGACAAACCTGCCTATTGGTCGAAGACGTAATCACATCGGGCAAAAGCTTGCTCGAAACCATCGATCAAGTAGAACGAGAAGGATTGGTCGTACACGATTTGGTTGTGGTGTTGGATCGCGAACAGGGCGGAATTGAAAAATTGAAAGAACGAGGTTTTCATATCAAAACCTTGTTTACCATCAACGAAGTGATCGACATTTTGCATAAATTCCATCGTTTGACAGACGAGAAGGTGAAAGAAATAAAAGAATTTTTGAATAACCCGCCAGAAGTCATCGAAGAGAAACGATTGCCGTTAGAAGAAAAGAAAGTTCAGCATCCGATCGGGAAAAAATTGGTCGAATTGGCTCTGAAAAAACAATCGAACTTGATTGCTTCTGCCGATCTGATAACCGCAGACGAGGTGTTGCGATTTGCCAACGAGGTAAGCGATCATATCGTAGCATTGAAACTACACTCCGATATTATTCAAGATTTTTCAGAAGATTTGATCATCAAACTCAAAGCCTTGGCAAAGGAAAAAGAATTTTTGTTGTTCGAAGATAGAAAATTTGGAGATATTGGGAATACGCAAGAACTGCAATTCAAACGCTCGATTTACAAAATCTCCGACTGGGCAGATTTGGTTACGGTGCATCCGATTGGCGGTGCCGACAGTCTAAAAGTTTTCGAGAATACAGGCGTGGTAACGATTGTAGAAATGTCTTCTAAAGGCGCACTCACCGATGATTATTATTTCTCTAAAGCTGTAAATGTATCGGAAAACGAACCCAACGTCTTGGGTTGTGTAGCACAGCGTAAAGTGGGCAACCAGTTGTTGTTGTTTACGCCAGGCGTAAATGTTTCGGCATTGGGCGACAGCAAAGGACAGCAATACAACACACCAGAAATCGTATTCAATAATTATCATACCGATTTTATGATTGTGGGGCGAGGTTTGTACAAAGCGCCAGACTTCAAAACCGCAGCCAAAGAATACCAAACATTAGGTTGGATTGCTTATTTACAAAGTTTGAATAATTAAGCGGGTCATTATCCAATGACGACATACGAAATAAAAAGAGGCCGAAGCCTCTTTTTTTTATTTCAATAAAAATTTAGAGGTAAACTTTCCGCCATGCGACGATTCGAAAATAGCAATGTATAGCCCAGACGTCAGAGCAGACAAATCGAGACTTCCATCAGATTTCAGTTCGCTCGCTTGGTAAACGGTTTGTCCAGTCGGACTCAATATTTTCACTCGGTTGTTGAGCATTTTTTTATCTAATTGGTAATGCAATGATTTTTGATGCACAGCGATTTTAGAAGTAGGGTGTATAACATTATCCAAGCCTAAATCTGCCGAAGGTTTTGCTGCTTCTACCAAAAATTCCAATGCCAGTTTCACAAATTTAGCGGCATGACTACTGCTGTTATTCGATCGGGCATAAGTATCGTTTGCCGAATGGATGTATGGGTTGCTGTCGTGGAAACTCGCTTCGAATGGGAAAGCCGAAGGAAAGCCTCTGTTGGCCCAAGAAGCATGATCCGAGCAACCGTAATTACAAACCGTGTAACCATAGGTGAAAGCATTTTGATCTGCTTTGCTGTTGTAATGTTCCATCAATTCAACCAAAAAAAGATTCAGATCGTTCGAGTTGTAGCTATCCGTTGTAATGTAAACATCTTTGGTCGATCCTTTGTAGTTGGTCATGTCGAATTGCACATAAGCTTTTACATTTTTCCCTTCGTTTTTGTATTTAGTTGCAATTTCGTTAGATCCAACCAAGCCAACTTCTTCGGCTGCAAACGCCATGATTTGTATTGTTTTTTTGGGTTTGAAACCGTTTTCAACCAATACGCGAAGTGCTTCGGTAATCGTGGCAATTCCGCTCGCATTGTCATCCGCACCAGGCGAACGCAATTCGTAATTGCCACTCCATGAGGCACTCACGATGCTGTCGGCATGCCCACCAATGATGATGAATTCACTGGCTTCTTCGTTCCCTTCTATGGTAAAAATCACCGATTTTTGCGGGGTGTTTCTGTGGGTGAAAAACTCAACCTTCAAATCATTACGCCCCGATGCATCGATGATTTCCTGCCATTTGTTTTTGATGTAGTCCATTCCAACGTTGTTGGTGGTAGAAAGATGATGGCGTGTATGAATGCTCTCGAAAGCCAAGATTAAAGATTCGATGTTTTCTTCTTTTACTTGGTTGATGAGCTGATTGACCCATTCGTCTTCGGTAATGTTGAAATTCAAGACGCTCAGATTTCGATCCTGAGGGCGTTGAACATATTCTAACGCCTGTTCTTTGGACGGATGTTGGATAAAACCAGGACCGTGAGACAATACAAATTGATGCAAATCTGATGCGGCATGATTGCTCAAATGCACGGCAGCTTCGTTGTTCGTGCGCTGTACTATCTTCACATCTTGTGGGTGTAAAAATTTAAGTTTTTCTGCATGATCTGCGTCCATTGTCGCATAGAAAAACGTCTTTGGCGAACCCTCGGGTAGCCGATGCGCGTGCTGGGCAAATAGCCCACTACCCAAAAGTGAAAGAGAGAGTAATAAATTTTTTCTCAGAAGCATTTAACTGATTTTTAAGGTGTTAATTTGAAACGAATATACGTAATTTTTTTACCTTCTTCTAAAAATTTAGATTCATAGAACGTTTGTACATCCGTCACAATCGCTGGGATGTCTGCATGATCAGGATGGTAGACATCGTGCGAGGATTTGAGTACTTTGTACCCGAGCATCTGTAAAACACCATGCGTGTAACCATGCAAAAATTCTGAGTCGGTTTTTAAGTTTACCGTGCCTTCTGGCTTCAAGATTTGGGCGTATCGATTGAGAAATTCTGGATGAGTCAATCGGTGTTTGGTTCGGCGATATTTGATCTGGGGGTCTGGAAAAGTAATCCAAATTTCGTCCACTTCGTTTCGGTCAAAAAGGTGATGAATCAATTCGATTTGGGTGCGAAGAAATCCAACATTTGGTAAATTTTCTTCGATGGCAGTTTTTGCTCCTCGCCAAAAGCGAGCCCCTTTGATGTCTATCCCGATGAAATTTCGATTGGCATCGAGTCGAGCCATAGCTACTGTGTATTCTCCTTTGCCACAACCCAACTCCAGTACAATTGGCAAATCGTTTTTGAAGAAATCTTTTCGCCAATTTCCTTTCAACGGAAAATTGTTCAAAACTTCTTCTCGTGTCGGTTGCACTACATTTTCGAACGTTTTATTTTCTTCAAACCTTCTGATTTTATCCTTTCCCATTATAAAAATTTTTTGCGAAATTAATTGTTTTTTCATCAACATCGAAACCCTGTGAGTGCATTGCATCGTGATATTTTATTGTTTGAATTCCAAAAAGGTTTTCTATTTTTGTAAAGAACTAAAATTTAAGAAATGGGATTTATCAAACATTTACATAGTGGTTGGGCTTATTTGGTCCTCCTTATGGCGGTAGTTTTTGTGGTTATTTCGTTGATCTATGCGATTTCTAAGAAATCACCCGACAACACCATCAAAAAAATTGGCTTATTTACTACGATTGTTTTTCATCTACAATTGGTTTTTGGGCTCTTGACTCTGTTTCTCACAGGGCGTTACAAATTGTTTGCCGATATGTCTTCGGTAATGCAAGATGCAGAAACCCGTTTGTTGACGGTAGAACATCCGATGATGATGATTGCCGGAATTGCCTTTATGACGATTGCAAATGCAAAACTGAAACGCTCGAGTATTGTTGGCTTCAATGTGGTCATTTTTGCCGTGGTAGCCTTGCTTATCGTTCTATCTCGCATTCCTTGGCAATTGTGGTTTGCGTAATGCTAGAATGTTAAAGGTAAGCGCTTAACCTCGATTGGCATTGCTTTTGGATTGGCGAAATAGATGACAAACCTAATAAAATGAAATATATCGCAAAATTATACTTGATCTTATTGGTGATGGCTTCGTCTTTTGTTTCGGCACAAGGGTTTCACTCTTCTTCAACCAAGGTTGAACACGATAATCATATGGCAGTGCTTACGATAACTTCTCGATTTCTCACAGCAGATTTAGAAAAAGTAGTGGGCGAGAAAACTGCCAATAAATCTAGTTTTGATGCAAAGCTGAAGCAATACATCGGAAATAGAATTGTTTTGACGATAAATAATTCTCCGGTAAGGATCTCGTATTTTGGTTTTCAGACCAATGATAAAATGACGCGCATTTACATGAAGGCAGAGAATATTACGAAAATAGAAAGCTTGAGTCTAAAAATGTCGATGCTTACCGATGTGTATCCCGATCAGCAAAATATGGTAGCGTTTGATCTCAATGGCAAACGAAAAAGTGTGACCACCCGAAAGGGAAGCGAAGTTGCTATTTTTAATTAAAAAACAAAGGAGGTTGTCTCATGATGATCTGCACAGTCCAAGGCTCAGTGTGGATATTGTAGGTGATGAGACAAACTCTTTTTATTCTTTACCTTTTGTGTTCAACTGCGATTTTACATCATCACAACCACAACCTTTGCTGCAGCCACTTTTCCCTTTGAATGTGTCTTTCACCAAACGAATGAGGTACCAAATGGCGAAACAAAAAACAATCGCAATAAATCCGTACTGTATATAAATATTAGACATGGTTTGATTTATTTAAGTGTTTGATAAGCAATAAACGCTAATAAATAGGCTAATCCAGACATGAATACCACTTGGATGAGTGTCCATTTCCACGAGCCCGTTTCTTTCTTTACAATGGCAATTGTACTCATGCATTGCATCGCAAAAGCATAGAACAATAGCAACGAAACGCCAGAAGCTAGATTATAAGCAGGTTTGCCCGTATTCTGATTGATCTCTGTTTTCATACGATGTAGCAAAGTTGATTTTTGTTCTTCATCTTCTGTGTCCACATCATCTCCCATGCTATACACCATTGCCATTGTCCCTACGAAAACCTCTCGAGCAGCAAAAGAAGATATGAGACCAATACCCATTTTCCAATCGTAACCTAGAGGTCTCACCACTGGTTCTATCGCGTGCCCAATGTTCCCTAAGATAGAATGTGTCGCTTTGTAAGCGTTGATTTCATTCTGTAAATCATCATCGGAAAGTTGCGGATTTTGAGTTTGAACTATTTCTTCTGCACGATAGAAATCTTTACTGAAACTCGTGTTTTGTAACACCCAAAGGATTACAGCCATTGCCAAAATGATTTTACCCGCGCCAAACACAAAACCAGAGACGCTCTCGTACAAACTGACAAAGACATTGCGCCAGTCGGGCATTTTGTAATTAGGCAACTCAATTGCAAAAACAGAGCGGTGCTTAGCTTTTATAATCAGGTTCAAGAGGTACGAACTACCTAGAGCTGCAATAATACCGAGCAAATACATGCAAAACAACGCGATTCCTCTATAATCGAAAATGCCAAATTTTTTAGCAGGAATTACCAATTCTATGATGATCAGGTAGATGGGCAATCGAGCAACGCAAGTCATAAATGGCGTTACCAACATCGTCAACAGGCGTTCTTTGGTGCTTTCTATGGTTCGCGCCGACATTACCGCTGGTACAGCGCAAGCAATACCAGAAACCAACGGCACAACGCTTTTACCACTCAGCCCGAATGGTCGCAAAAAACGATCGGATAGATAGACCACTCGGTTCATATACCCCGTTTCTTCCATGATCGTAATCAAGAGAAATAAGAGGGCAATTTGCGGTACAAAAATTACAATTCCGCCAATACCTGCTACAAAGCCATTGACAAAGAGGTCAGCAATAGGGCCTTCTGGCATTATTGTTTCGAGGTAAGAGGTGAGCCAAGCAAAACCTTCGTCTATCCAATCCATAAAAGGTGTTGCCCAAACATACACGGCTTGAAACATCAAAAACATTACCACAAAGAAGAAAAGATAACCCAACCAAGGATGCATCAATATATTATCTATTTTTTCGCTTGTGCTGGGTTGATGATTCGGATGATATTCTACAATATCGACTAAATCTTTCTCTAATTGTTGATTACGTTGAATGATTTCTTTTACCTGTAATCGTTTGTATATGACGTTGTTTTCTTTTTTTAATGTTTGTAATTGTTGGTTTCTTTCTTGGTCGAATGCTCGAATTTGTTTCTGAGCCAAAATCTGCCAAGCTCGATAAGACTCATCGACCGAAAATTGCTGTTGGACTTGCGCCACTACGGGCAAAAATTCTTGCGGAATAGCAAATTGTGATTGATAGGCTTGCGGCTCGTATTCAAACGCATCGATCAACTCTTCCAAGCCTTCATTTGAGCGCGCATTGGTGGCAATAACCTTGGTTTGCAAATAAGCTTCTAGTTTCGATAAATCGAGGCTTACCCCTTTTTCTTGCAACTCGTCGACCATGTTGACGACAAACAATGCGGGCAAACCCAGTTCTCTCACTTGCTGATATAGAATAATGGCACGCTTCAGGTTTGAAGGTTCTCCTACAACCAGGACCAAATCAGGATATTCTTCCTGATTTTTTTCGAATAATACATCAAACACAATTTCTTCATCCATCGAATTAGGAAACAAGGTATACGTCCCAGGAAGGTCTGTGATGCTGTATTGTTTTCCGTTTTTAGAGACGATTCCTTCTTTTTTGGTAACCGTCACACCAGGATAGTTTCCTACTTTGTGTCTGAGATTGGTTAATTGGTTGAATATAGAGGTTTTACCCACGTTTGGGTTCCCGACTAGCGCAATTCTTTTCATTCTATATCTTTTCAATCATTACCGTCTTCGCATCTTGTCTTCTGATGGCAATAAGCACTTTGTTTTCGTT
The DNA here is from genome assembly GCF_900089075.1 of Vaginella massiliensis. GTDB lineage: Bacteria > Bacteroidota > Bacteroidia > Flavobacteriales > Weeksellaceae > Weeksella > Weeksella massiliensis_A. The sequence goes on along the minus strand of NZ_LT593746.1, from coordinate 426,053 downwards.
GAGTTTTATACCAATTGGTCCACCAAAAGGCGCTTTCGATTTCAGTTCTACAACCGTTCCAGGCGTCAATCCTAGTTCGATGTATTTAGACGGCACTTGGGCATGTTCGTCGATTGCGATTTTACCTTTTTGACCGATTAAAAGATCTGTTAAAGATTTTTTCATAATTCAAAGCTTGCGGCAAATTTACTTATTTTTATTTTTTCTAAATAAGTTTGCGGGGCTGATTTTTTTAATAATTGAATTATTTAACAACAAATGATTCGGATTATAAAAAAATGATGTATATTTGCACTCAATTTTAAATAAATTTTTTAATAACATGTACGCAATTGTAGAGATAGCAGGGCTTCAATACAAAGTTGAACAAGACCAACAATTGTTCGTAAACCGTTTGAAAGGCGAGGCAGGAGACGAAGTAAAATTCGATCGTGTTTTGTTGACCGATAACGGTTCTATCGAAGTTGGCGCCCCAGTTATAGATGGAGTTAGCATTACTGCTAAAATCGTTGAACACGTAAAAGGAGACAAAGTAATCATCTTCAAAAAGAAAAGAAGAAAAGGTTACCAAAAAAGAAACGGTCACCGTCAACAATTTACTAAAATCGAAATTGTATCGATAGGTGGTGCTAAAGCAGCTAAAAAAACAGCTAAAAAAACAGCTAAAAAAGCTGAAAAAGAAACTGCAGAATCATAATTATTAACCCTAAAAAGTAACTAGAAATGGCACACAAGAAAGGAGTCGGTAGTTCGAAGAATGGTCGCGAATCAGAATCGAAACGTTTAGGTGTTAAAATTTTTGGTGGACAAGCAGCAATCGCTGGTAACATTATTGTTCGTCAAAGAGGTACAAAACACCATCCAGGGAATAATGTAGGGATTGGAAAAGATCATACATTGTTTGCTTTGGTTGACGGAAAAGTTGTTTTTACTAAAAAACGTGACAACAGATCTTATGTATCTGTTGAGCCTTTGGACTAAGAAAGTAAAACACTTGATAATATAAGAAGCCGTCTCACAACTGAGGCGGTTTTTTTATATAAATAATGGATTGATTATTAGGTGATTAATATAGAATTCACTATATTTAACTACTTAATTTTCAGCGAAATGAACTATAGAATTAAAGAATATAACCAATCCCAAAACTGGTTATTTCCACCTTCGATAGAAGAATTAATTCCGACTAATCATCCAGTAAGAATCGTAAACAACGTAGTTGAGAAGATAGACTTAAAACCTCTTTTAGAAACTTACAGTCGGGAAGGTCATCCTAGTTATCATCCTAAAATGATGCTCAAAGTGATGGTTTACGCTTATATGGACAATATTTATTCCAGTAGAAAGATCGAAAAAGCCCTCAATGAGAACATAAACTTTATGTGGCTTTCTGGTAGAGAAAGCATCGACCATAATACGATAGCCCGATTTCGAAGCAATAAGTTAAAAGCCGTATTCAAAGACATCTTCAAACAAGTGGTATTGCTTTTGGCAGAAGAAAAATTAGTGAGTCTCAAACGAGTTTATACAGACGGCACCAAAATAGAATCGGTAGCTGGAAGATACACCTTTGTCTGGGGAAATTCCATCAAGACCAATCGGGAGAAAATGATCAAACAATTAGAGGATATGTGGCAATACGCGCAGTGCGTTGCTGATGAAGAAGACCAAGATCCCGAGCCACCGGAGTTCAAAAAACTTGATCCTGAAAAAGTCCAACAAGCCGCAGATAAAATCAACCGAATCCTAAAAGAAAAGTCTGACGATCCAAAGAAAAAAGCCAAATCCCGTTACATCCAAAAGAATTTTGCGCCAAACTTAAAGAAATACCAAGAACAAGAAAAGTTACTACAAGAACGCAACTCCTACAGCAAAACCGATCCCGATGCGACCTTTATGCGCATGAAGGACGACCACATGCAGAACGGACAATTAAAACCCGGCTACAATGCACAAATCAGCACCGAAAACCAAATCATCGTCAACTATACCTTACATCAAGACACCAACGACATTCATACTTTAAAACCTCATTTAGAAAACCATAAAAAACTCTACAATGAGCTTCCCGAAGAACTCACCGCAGATGCAGGATACGGAAGTGAAGAAAATTACGAACTTTTGGAGGACAAAGCAATCAAAGCCTTTGTAAAGTTCAACACCTTTGACCAAGAACAAGGCAAATCAAAAAAAAGAAAAAATCCCAAACCCTTTGAACGAGACTCACTCTATTATAATGAAGCGCAAGATTTTTATGTATGCCCGATGGGACAACGTATGGAAAAGCGCGGTGAGCGAAAAGTCCAAACAAAGTCAGGATATAAGCAAACCTATAGTTGTTATAGCGCTAAAAACTGCAATGGATGTCCGCTCAGAAGCCAGTGCTTCAAGGGGAAAAACAACAGGACAGTAGAAAGGAACCATAAATTAGAATACCACAAACAAAAAGCAAGAGAACTTCTCACATCCGATATCGGAGAAATAAGAAGAAAACAAAGAACTGCTGATGTCGAACCTACATTTGCCCAACTCAAACACAACCGAAACTTCAAAAGATTTACCCTAAAAGGAATTGAAAAAGTGGAATTAGAGTTCGGATTGCATGCTTTAGCTCATAATCTGAAAAAGATGAGTGCGTAAACAAGAATAATAACTCATCTTTTTCTAAATTATTAAATTGAGTTGGTTTTTGACCTCAATTTTTTAATCATAAAAAAACCGTCCCGATTTTATAAACGAGACGGCTTCTTTTTATGGATGCTTTTAGACTTTAATATAAATCTCGAACGTAGTTCAAGAATTTTTCGTTTTCGCGTCTCACTTTGGTTCCGTCCATTCCGGTATTGTTGTTCATCAGGCTGAAAATCAGGAGCTTTCCAGATTTTGCACGCAAATAACCGCTGAGCGTTACCGTATTCGACATGCCGCCCGTTTTGGCAAAGAGATAGGGCGTAGCGCTTTTGTAATAATTTTTTAGCGAACCAGTTCTCCCTCCGATAGCTAGGAGGTTGAAAATTTTCTCTTCGGGGTATTCTTGCAACAATAAATCCAGCAGTTCTACCATACTTTTTGGGCTGAGCAGATTATACCGCGACAAGCCCGAACCATCGTTCCAGATAGGTTTTTGACTCAGACGCTTCAAATGATGATTGGTCATTTGTTCGATCACTTGTTTTCCTCCAACTTGCCCAGTTTCATTTACCGAAGCGGTTATCAGAAGCTGTTCTGCCAAGAAATTGTCGCTGTCTTCCATCATCAGACGTGTAACGGGTTCTACCAAAGTACTGAAAAGCAGTTGACTTGGCATTGGTATTTTTTCTTTCGAAAGCTCAACATTCCGACCGAGAATTTCTTCCAAAATCGTACGCGTCAGTTCTGGATTTGTGATGTAAGGAACTCGAAGCGTGGCATTTTTTGGTGCGATGTAAAATTGATTTTGGTAAGGATCTCTATTGAATTTTTGTTCTTTCGACACGATGGATGATTGAAACACTTTCGGGAAACTCGATAAGGTATTTCCTTGGCGTTCTATCGTGACCATGTTTTCTGCAATCGGAAAAGCATTTCTTTCCGAAGAGAAGGTTTGGTCAAAATCATCCCAAGACCAACCCAGACCTATTGAGGTATCGTTGAAATTGTTGGCGTGATAAACCAATTTTTTCGGACTGTTTTTCAGAAAATTAAAAACTCGTCTATTGTCGAATTTCGGATGTAAAAATGTAGGATCACCTGTTCCCTGAAAGTGCAATTCGTCTTCCGTCTCAGCATACATCAGTCCAGGAATCGAATCGTTCAGATTTTTCAGGACGCTATACAACGTGAAAATTTTGGTGTTCGACGCGGGTAAAAAATATTTTGTACCATTATAATTGACCAATTCGCGCTTTGTAGAAGGATCGTACAACACAAATCCCACGTGCTGATTGCTGAACGGATAGGTCTGCAGTTTTTCTTCTACAGCAAATGATTGTGAATAGGTTACGGTCGAAATCAAAAGACCAAAACTCAAGACAATTTTTTTCATCAACTCTGAGGATTTAGCGATGACGAAGGCGCACTGTCTTCGTTCTTGATGATCATTTGGGTATGTGGATACGGAATCGAAATTTCGTTTTTGTCCAAGGCTACTTTTACGGCTTTATAGAGTTGCCAATAGGCGGTCCAATAATCACTGTTTTTTACATAGCAGCGCACAGCCAAATCTACACTACTATCGCCAAATGCGAGTATTTCTACTGTTTTAGAGTGGTTGTCGTCTACCAATTCGTTTTGATCCAAAACCTCTAATAAAACTTTTTGAGCTTTGTCGAAATCGTCATTATACGATATGCCAACATTCACATCCAGTCTGCGAAATTCTTTTATAGAATAATTGGTGATAGGATTGTTGAACAGGTTTGCATTGGGTAAAGTGATGACCAAACCTTTGGGTGTCGAGATTACGGTGTTCAACATACTGATCGACTCTACGGTTCCTTCGTTCCCTTGAGAAACGATGTAGTCGCCTATTTTGAAAGGTTTGAAAAGTATAATCAACAAGCCAGCGGCAAAATTAGAAAGCGAACCTTGCAGCGCTAGACCAACGGCCAATCCGACTCCAGTCAAAGTGGCTAAAAAGCCCGAAACATTTAAACCCAATTGCCCGATGACTGGAATGATGACCAAGATCTTCAATACAATATTGATAATGGGCAGGGCAAATGATCGTATAGATAAATCGACATTGCGTTTGATCATTCTTTTTTCAATGAGTTTCATTATCCAAGAAGTTATCCAAAAACCAATGATCAAGACGAGTACAGCCGTTACCAAACTCCAACCAAAAGCACTTATTTTTTCTATCAAGAATTTTGGGATCGAAAAAAGTTCTTCTGTTGTTAGTTCTAAGGTTTCTTGTAAGTTCTCTGGATTGTTATATGACGGGGTTTGTGTCGCAATTGACAAGCGTGAGTTTGACATAAAAGATCTAATTTTTTTTCAAAAATAACTTGACTTGACCAAAAAGGCACAATATATGATGATATTAAAAATATTTTAACATTTGGTATACACCGATATGGAAAATATTAGTTAGCTTTATCTAATTGAATAATTATAAATATTTAACCTAATAAAAACTCTAAAAATTATGTCAGTAAACATTTTCGACCTTGTAAAAGGATACATAACTCCAGAGCTGGTAAACAATGCCGCTACTACCTTTGGAGAAAGCGAGTCAGGAATTTCTAAAGCACTCTCTGCTTTTATACCATTGGTTTTGGGTGGATTGATAAATAAACACCACGATTCACCAAATATATTAGATCAAGTAAAACAACTGGGTAGCCAGTTTTCTGCGTCGAATGATGTTCATCAATTGACAAGCCAACCACTTGTACAATCGCTTTTGGCGAGTATTTTCGGAGAGAAACAAAACGGAATAGTTTCAAAGATTGCAGAATTTGCAGGAATATCTGATACATCATCCAATCAATTACTCAACTTAGCAGCAGCATTAGGATTTGGTGGGCTCGGTAAATATGCCAACGATCAAAATCTAAATACTAATCAGTTTTCTGATTTGCTTGGATCATCAAGTACAAAATTGGCAGCTTTATTACCAACAGGTTTAAGTTTAGGAGCATTGGGCTTAGGAGGCTTAGGAAATCTTTTCGATAATGCAACAGAAACTATTTCTGAAAAAGCACATAATGTGCAAGAAAGCGTAACGAAACAAGTGCACAAAACCTCAGAAGATGTAAAAGAGAAATACAATCAAGTACGTGATCAAGTAAGAGAAGAAGCGCCTTATCAGGGTAGAGAAACTACAAACGAGAAAGGTGGGGGAGGTTTCCTTAAGTGGTTTATTCCGCTCGTTATTTTATTATTGATTGGCTATTTACTCTATAATTGGCTTGGGAAAAAAGAAGATAAAACGTTAGTAGAAGATCCAGCACATGTAGAAAATACCGGAGTAGTAACTACACCAACAGCAAGAGAAGAAGCAACGTACGATTTAGACGGATTGTCGCTTGTTGGATACAAAGGAGGGTTGGAAGATCAATTGGTCAATTTTATCAAATCTGACGAGTACAAAAATGGAACTGAAGAAAGTTTCAAAGATCGTTGGTTCAATTTCGATAATGTAAACTTCGTATTTGGTACAACGGATCAATTAGAGCCAGGGTCTGAAAAACAATTGAACAACTTAGCATCTATCTTGAAAAAATTCCCAGACGCTAAAATCAAAATCGGAGCGTACACCGATAAGGTAGGTGATGATGCGAATAATAAAGAATTGTCACAAAAACGTGCAGATTTCTTGAAAGCTGAGTTAGGAAAATTAGGAGTTGGTCAGCAAGTGGTTGCTGCCGAAGGTTACGGTGAAGAGTTCGCTACAGTTCCAGAAACAGCTTCGGATGAAGAAAGAGCAGCAGACCGTAAAATGGCTTTGCGTTTCACAAAATAATACAAGTATTCTAATTAAGAATAGAATTAAGCAGTTCTCAACGAACTGCTTTTTTTACGTCCAAAAATAGGAAACTTGCGTTATCTTTGCACCCTATGAAATTTTCTATAGAACAAAACGATCAATATTCTAAAGCGAGAGCTGGGGAAATCGAGACGGCTCATGGCAAAATCCAGACCCCTATCTTCATGCCAGTTGGTACGGTTGGTACCGTAAAATCGGTACAACAACGCGACTTGGTCGAAGAGGTGAAAGCTCAAATTATTTTGGGCAATACCTATCATTTATACCTTCGTCCTGGAATCGAAATCCTCAATCAAGCTGGTGGCTTGCATCGATTCATGAATTGGGACAAACCCATCTTAACCGATAGTGGCGGATTTCAAGTTTTTTCGTTGGCGTCTAGTAGAAAAAAATCAGAAGATGGAGTTCGTTTCAAATCTCATATCGACGGCTCGTATCACATGTTTACACCTGAGAAATCCATGGAAATTCAGCGAAATATTGGCGCCGATATCATCATGGCTTTCGACGAGTTAACAGGCATTCCAGCAGAATATCACGATGCCAAACGCGCCATGCAGGTCACGCATCGCTGGTTGGAGCGTTGTCGAACTTGGCTGAATGAAAACCCTGAATTATACGGTTATCAACAAACATTGTTTCCGATTGTTCAGGGCAACGATTTCAAAGATTTACGCCAAGAGTCGGCACGATATATAGCTGATTTCGGAGCCGACGGCAATGCAATTGGCGGACTGTCGGTGGGCGAGCCAGAACCCGTGATGTACGAAATGACAGACATCGTCACCGAAATTTTACCCAAAGATAAACCACGCTACCTGATGGGTGTAGGAACGCCTTGGAATATTTTGGAAGGAATAGCTTTGGGTGTTGACATGTTCGACTGTGTGATGCCTACCCGAAACGCGCGTAACGGAATGCTCTTTACATGGAATGGCGTGATCAATATGAAAAATGCCAAATGGAAAGATTGTTTCGAACCGTTGGATGAAAGTGGCACTAGCTTTGTCGATCATGAGTATACCAAAGCCTATGTACGTCACTTGTTCAACGCACAAGAATTTTTAGGAAAACAAATTGCTTCTTTGCACAATTTAGCCTTTTATTTAGATTTGGTTCGTGTTGCAAGAGAACATATCTTAGCAGGGGATTTTACCGAGTGGAAAAATCAAATGATTCCACAACTAAAAACACGTCTGTAGTTTGAAAATTATAGATAAATACATCGCTCGAAACTTTATAGGAACTTTTTTTTTCATGGTTCTTATCTTGTCGTCTATTGCGATTATTATCGACCTGAGTCAGAAATTAGACCGCATCAATTCTACTGGCTCTTCAGCTTGGGAAGCCTTGATACAATTTTATCCTTTTTGGGCAATTTGGATCATCAACACCTTCTTGCCTGTAGCCGTTTTTATCTCGGTCATCTATTTCACGTCTCGGCTCACTGCACAGACCGAAATTGTAGCAATACAGGCTGGCGGAATCAGCTTTTTTCGAATTACAAGACCTTACATCATCGTAGCGAGTTTGCTGGCTTTTACTGCAATGATGGTGAACAATATAGTTTTGCCCTGGGCAAATGTTAAGAAAAATGCTTATCAATACGTGCATTTGTTGAGCAATGGCGATCGAGAGAGTTATTATAAACGTCAAATAATTTCTTCACAAATTTCTAAAAACGAATATGTTTTTGTCGAAAGTTATGATCGCACCGAAAAATTAGGAAACACCTTCACTTACCAACGATTCGATTCGATTACAATGAAAGAGCAAATCTTGGCGTCTTCGTTCGATTGGAGCGATGAAGATTCGGCTTATTTGTTGAGAAACGTTCATCAGCGTTACATCATCAATCCTCAAAAAGATTCTATTTTTTATTTTCCAGAAAAAAAACTGAAACTTTCGGTAACACCCGATGAGTTGTTGCCCGAAGGCTATGTTGCAGAAACCATGAATTCGTTTGAATTACAGCGCTTTATCGACTCGCAAAAAAGCAAAGGCTCTGCCAATGTGGTGGTGTATGAAAACGAATTGCACGCGAGAATTAGCTCGCCCTTTTCTACCTTTATTTTGACCATTTTGGCTCTGAGTTTGTCTTCGAAAAAACGCCGCGGAGGCATCGGAATAAACCTCGCTGTAGGGGTAACGCTCGCTTTTGTGTACATATTTTTTAGTCAAGTATCCAAAACCTTTTCAGAACAAGGTTATATGTCATCTTTCGCAGCCACTTGGATTCCAAATGTAGTGTTCGGATTTCTCACGCTTTGGCTCTATTTCAAACGAGCAAAATCTTAGCTTTTAAATCAAAAAAAATTAATGTAATTTTGCATCTTTAAAATCGTAAAAAAGATGATCAATATCACCCTTCCAGACGGAAGCGTCAAACAGTTTGAAAAAAATGTAACTCCTTACGATATAGCGTTGAGCATAAGCGAAGGATTGGCACGTAATGTATTATCGGCATTGGTCAATAATCAACAAGTAGAGTTGAGTACGCCAATTACCGAAGATTCAACTGTACAATTATTGACGTGGAATGACGATTTGGGTAAAAAAGCATTTTGGCATTCTTCTGCACACTTATTGGCACAAGCAATTTTACAATTTTATCCTCACGCAAAATTGACCATAGGACCCGCTATCGAAAACGGATTCTATTATGATGTTGATTTTGGTGACGAATCGTTTGGCGAAAAAGATTTTGATAAAATCGAAAAAGCCATGCTAGAAAACGCAAAGAAAAAGTCAGAATTCAAGCTTTATCCCGTATCCAAAAAAGAGGCGTTGGCAGAATACGCAAGCAATGAATACAAAACAGAACTGATTTCCAATCTTCAAGACGGGGAGATCACCTTCTGCGCTCATGACAACTTCACCGATTTGTGCCGCGGAGGTCACTTGCCAAACACAGGATTTGTTAAAGCAGCTAAAATCATGAATGTCGCAGGAGCCTATTGGAGAGGAGACGAGAAAAACAAAATGCTGACACGCGTTTACGGAATTACCTTTCCAAAACAAAAAGACCTTACCGAATATCTCGAGTTGCTAGAAGAGGCAAAAAAGAGAGACCACCGCAAGTTGGGTAAAGAATTAGGCTTGTTCGCTTTCTCAGAAAAAGTAGGACAAGGATTGCCGTTGTGGTTGCCAAAAGGAGCCGCTCTTAGAAGAAAGTTAGAAAACTTCTTACTCAAACAACAACAACGCTTAGGCTACGAAATGGTGGTAACACCACACATCGGACAAAAAGAATTGTATGTAACCTCTGGGCACTACGCAAAATATGGAGCAGATTCTTTTCAACCAATTCATACGCCAAACGACGGCGAAGAATTTCTATTGAAACCGATGAACTGTCCGCATCATTGCGAAATCTACAAAACATCGCAATGGTCGTACCGCGACTTACCAAAACGCTATGCAGAGTTTGGAACTGTTTACCGATACGAGCAATCTGGCGAATTGCACGGGCTTACTCGCGTGCGAGGATTCACCCAAGACGATGCCCACATTTTTTGCACACCAGACCAATTGCTAGAAGAATTCAAAAAAGTAATAGACCTCGTACTCTATGTGTTTACGAATTTAGGCTTCGAGAATTTCTCGGCACAAGTGTCATTACGTGATCCAGACAACAGCGAAAAATATATCGGGTCTGATGAAAATTGGGCAAAAGCAGAACAAGCAATCATCACAGCAGCCAAAGAAAAAGAATTGCCAACCGTGATCGAATATGGCGAAGCAGCTTTCTATGGACCGAAATTAGATTTTATGGTGAAAGACGCCCTAGGAAGACAATGGCAATTAGGAACAATTCAGGTCGATTACAATTTACCCGAACGTTTCGAACTGACCTACACCGGAGCCGATAACGAAAAACACCGCCCAGTAATGATTCACCGAGCGCCATTCGGTTCTATGGAGCGTTTTATCGCAATTTTGTTAGAAAATACAGCCGGAAATTTACCGCTTTGGTTGACGCCAGATGTATTCACCATACTTCCAATTAGCGAAAAATATATAGAATTTGGAGAAAAAGTATTAAATTTGCTCGCCGAAGAAGAAATTAACGGATTGATAGACAATCGAAACGAAAAAACTGGGAAGAAAATTCGCGATGCAGAGGTGAACAAAATCCCATTTATGTTGATTGTTGGTGAAAAAGAAGCAGAAAACGGAACAGTTTCTGTAAGAAGACATGGGCAAGGTGATTTGGGCGAAATGAAAATAGAAGATTTTATTACCTTCGTGAAAAACGAAATGAAATTGAATTAATTTTAAAAACTAGAATACTATCGCAATAAGAAGAAAAGGCGGCAGAGGTCCAGCCAGAATTATCAAAGAAGATCAGCACAAAATCAATGAAAACATTGATGTAGACGAAGTGCGCGTTGTAGGAGAAGGTATAGAACCTGGAGTATATTCTATCGATAAAGCTTTGGAGTTGGCTCAAGAGCAAAATTTAGATTTGGTAATGATTAGCGAAAAAGCAGTGCCACCAGTTTGCCGAATCGTAGAATACAAGAAATTCCTTTACGAACAAAAGAAAAAAGAAAAGGAAATCAAAGCGAAACAACAAAAAGTGGTGGTAAAAGAAATTCGTTTTGGTCCACAAACCGATGATCACGATTTCGAATTCAAAAAACGTCATGCACGCTCTTTTCTAGAAGAAGGTTCTAAACTTAAAGCTTATGTGTTCTTCAAAGGAAGATCGATTATCTTTAAAGACCAAGGAGAAATCTTGTTGCTAAAACTTGCCCAAGAATTAGAAGACGTGGGCAAAGTAGAGCAACTCCCAAAACTAGAAGGGAAAAGGATGATCATGATGATGGCACCAAAAAAATAAAACAAAAATAAAATACACAAACGTTTTAATATAATACCTTGTAATCATGCCAAAATTAAAAACAAAATCAGGAGCAAAAAAGCGTTTCAAATTAACCGGTACAGGTAAAATCAAAAGAAAACACGCTTTCAAAAGCCACATTCTTACAAAAAAGGAAACAAAACAAAAACGTAACTTAACGCAAACAGGTTTGGTACACAAATCCGACGAAAAAAGCGTTAAAAAGCAATTAAGATTAGTTTAATATAAAAACGAAATCTGGTTTATTAATTCATTATTTAACCCTGTTTTTAGGCCTACAAAAGTAACGCAAGTTCGCCTACTACAAAAAAATTAAACATTATGCCAAGATCAGTAAACGCAGTAGCGTCAAGAGCAAGAAGAAAAAAAATCTTAAAACTTGCAAAAGGATATTACGGAAGAAGAAAAAACGTTTGGACTGTTGCTAAAAACGCAGTAGAAAAAGGTTTACAATACGCTTACCGTGATAGACGTCAAAAGAAAAGAAATTTCAGAGCATTGTGGATTCAACGTATCAATGCCGGAGCTAGATTACACGGAATGTCTTATTCACAATTTATGGGTGCAGCCAAAAAAGCTGGAATCGAATTGAATCGTAAAGTTTTAGCCGACCTAGCGATGAATCATCCAGAAGCATTCAAAGCAATTGTAGAAAAAGTAAAATAATATTAATCGCATTAAAACGTTTGTCAACTCGGTCTTGTACCGAGTTTTTTTATGAAAATAATTCGGATAACGACAGTGAATAGTAGAAAAGCTATCCGTTTTTTTATTACTATATAAGTATAATCTATTGTAAATTAGTGAATTAAAAACACCTCAAAATTTTCTTCTAAAAAATTTGTATTTCGGAAAAATTGCGTTGTATATTTGCAGTCCCAAAACAGGTTACGACCTGAGTGAAGTTGGGATTTTGAAAGCAAAGCTAAGGAAGAAGAAAAGTCGGATGATTAACGCGACGAATTGTTTTCCTGAAGATTAAAAAAAATCAAAAAAACTTTTGTCAATTTATAAAAAGTTCTTACCTTTGCGCTCGCAACTTTGAAAAAAGGGTTTTGCGAATAGAAAAAGAGCAGTTCATTTGAAAGATAAAATAAACTTAGAAGAAACAAAATAAGCCAAGAACCGTCAATTTGAGTTTTTAGGATTTAGGCATTGTAAAAAGAAATAATTATTACAATGGAGAGTTTGATCCTGGCTCAGGATGAACGCTAGCGGGAGGCCTAACACATGCAAGCCGAGCGGTATAAGTAGCTTGCTACTTAGAGAGCGGCGTACGGGTGCGTAACGCGTATGGAACTTGCCCTTATCAACGGGATAGCCCAGGGAAACTTGGATTAATACCGTATAATATATTGATTGGCATCGATTGATATTGAAAGATTTATCGGATAAGGATAGTCATGCGTAAGATTAGCTAGTTGGTGAGGTAACGGCTCACCAAGGCGATGATCTTTAGGGGTCCTGAGAGGGAGATCCCCCACACTGGTACTGAGACACGGACCAGACTCCTACGGGAGGCAGCAGTGAGGAATATTGGACAATGGGTGGAAGCCTGATCCAGCCATCCCGCGTGTAGGACGACTGCCTTATGGGTTGTAAACTACTTTTCTCTGGGGATAAACCTACTCACGAGCTGAGTAGCTGAAGGTACCAGAAGAATAAGCACCGGCTAACTCCGTGCCAGCAGCCGCGGTAATACGGAGGGTGCGAGCGTTATCCGGATTTATTGGGTTTAAAGGGTCCGTAGGCGGCTAAATAAGTCAGTGGTGAAATCCCTCAGCTCAACTGAGGAACTGCCATTGATACTGTTTAGCTAGAATTTGTATGAAGTAGCTAGAATGTGTAGTGTAGCGGTGAAATGCATAGATATTACGCAGAATACCAATTGCGAAGGCAGGTTACTAATACAACATTGACGCTGATGGACGAAAGCGTGGGGAGCGAACAGGATTAGATACCCTGGTAGTCCACGCCGTAAACGATGGATACTTGCTGTTGGATTTTCGGATTCAGTGGTTAAGCGAAAGTAATAAGTATCCCACCTGGGGAGTACGATCGCAAGATTGAAACTCAAAGGAATTGACGGGGGCCCGCACAAGCGGTGGAGCATGTGGTTTAATTCGATGATACGCGAGGAACCTTACCAAGGCTTAAATGTATTTTGCTGTATTCAGAAATGGATATTTCTTCGGACAGAATGCAAGGTGCTGCATGGCTGTCGTCAGCTCGTGCCGTGAGGTGTTAGGTTAAGTCCTGCAACGAGCGCAACCCCTATTTCTAGTTGCCAGCGTTTAAAGACGGGGACTCTAGAGAGACTGCCGGCGTAAGCCGCGAGGAAGGTGGGGACGACGTCAAGTCATCACGGCCCTTACGTCTTGGGCTACACACGTGCTACAATGGCCGGTACAGAGGGCAGCTACCTGGTGACAGGATGCGAATCTTCAAAACCGGTCTCAGTTCGGATTGGAGTCTGCAACTCGACTCTATGAAGCTGGAATCGCTAGTAATCGCATATCAGCCATGATGCGGTGAATACGTTCCCGGGCCTTGTACACACCGCCCGTCAAGCCATGGAAGCTGGGGGTACCTGAAGTCGGTGACCGTCAAAGGAGCTGCCTAGGGTAAAACTGGTAACTAGGGCTAAGTCGTAACAAGGTAGCCGTACCGGAAGGTGCGGCTGGAACATCTCATATTTAGAGCAATACGATGTTTAGGTTATTATGACTCAAATTGTCTTGGCTTAGTTTTTTCTAAAAAAAATAAATAAACGAAATAAAAAGGAAAACAGACCACTCTTTTTAGAGTTTAGAAAGAGTCTCATAGCTCAGCTGGTTAGAGCGCTACACTGATAATGTAGAGGTCGGCAGTTCGAGTCTGCCTGAGACTACAGCTTGGTTAACACTAAAAAAGAGGGGAATTAGCTCAGCTGGCTAGAGCGCCTGCCTTGCACGCAGGAGGTCATCGGTTCGACTCCGATATTCTCCACCAAAACTAGTGATGAGTGAGCAGAATCAAGCATGCGAAATATCGTAAGCACAGCAGCTCATCCAATCGAAAAGTTCATTGACATACTGGAAGATTACTATTACTATAAAACGATATAGACAATAGTAAGCTATAGAAAACGAGAAAACATTGATTTAAGATTACTTGCAGTAAGAAGAAAAGGCGTTAAGCCAAAAAACTTAGATTTTGCAAGCAGATCTTAGGCAAAAGATAAAAAATACTTAACAAGTAAGATTAACAAACACTAACGCTTAGTTGTGTTTATACAAACTGGTTTAGCTGTATTTATATATAGAAACAGCAGGCCACTTGAGAAAAAAAGTTACAAAGGGCGTACGGCGGATGCCTAGGCTCTCAGAGGCGAAGAAGGACGTGATAAGCTGCGATAAGCTACGGGTATTGGCACATACGATTTGATCCGTAGATTTCCGAATGGGGCAACCCGGCATGTTGAAGGCATGTCACCATGGCAACATGGGGCGAACGTGGGGAACTGAAACATCTCATTACCCATAGGAAAAGAAATCAAAAGAGATTCCGTCAGTAGTGGCGAGCGAACGCGGAATAGCCCAAAAGCGGTTATAATTTTAGAAGAATAACCTGGAAAGGTTAACCATAGAAGGTGACAGTCCTGTATTCGAAAAGGTTATAGTTGTTAAATTGAGTAAGGCGGGACACGAGAAATCCTGTTTGAAAATGGGGGGACCATCCTCCAAGGCTAAATACTCCTGAGAGACCGATAGTGAACAAGTACTGTGAAGGAAAGGTGAAAAGTATATCGAGAAGATAGTTGAAATAGAACCTGAAACCGTACGCCTACAAGCGGTCGGAGCCCCTAAGGGTGACGGCGTGCCTTTTGCATAATGAGCCTACGAGTTAATGTTTCTGGCCAGGTTAAGTAGTTCAGCTACGGAGCCGCAGCGAAAGCGAGTCTTAATAGGGCGTATAGTCAGAAGTATTAGACGCGAAACCTTGTGATCTACCCATGGGCAGGTTGAAGCTTTGGTAACACAAAGTGGAGGACCGAACCGGTTGACGTTGAAAAGTCTTCGGATGACCTGTGGGTAGGGGTGAAAGGCCAATCAAACTGGGAAATAGCTCGTACTCCCCGAAATGCATTTAGGTGCAGCGTAGTGTTAAGTATCTTAGAGGTAGAGCTACTGATTGGATGCGGGGGCTTCACCGCCTACCAATTCCTGACAAACTCCGAATGCTAAGATATGTTTCACTGCAGTGAGGGCATGGGTGCTAAGGTCCATGTCCGAGAGGGAAAGAACCCAGACCATCAGCTAAGGTCCCCCAATGTATGCTAAGTTGAATAAACGCGGTTGGACTGCATAGACAGCTAGGATGTTAGCTTGGAAGCAGCTATTCATTTAACGAGTGCGTAACAGCTCACTAGTCGAGCGGTCCGGCATGGATAATAATCGGGCATAAGCATACTACCGAAGCTATGGATTTAACGTAAGTTAAGTGGTAGGGGAGCATTCTATCGGCGCCGAAGCATGTTTGTAAAGATGTGTGGAGCTTATAGAAAAGAAAATGTAGGCATGAGTAACGATAAAATCAGTGAGAAACTGATTCGCCGTAAGATCAAGGATTCCTAAGCTATGCTAATCAGCTTAGGGTTAGTCGGGTCCTAACATGTACCCTCATGGGGAAGTGGATGGCAAACGGGTTAATATTCCCGTACCTGCTCTCAAATAAAGTGACGGATGAATGTATTAGGTGCGTACTGACGGAATAGTACGTTGAACCTACGTAAAGTAGGGATAGTACACCAAGGCTTCGGCTGGCGTGATAATCCTAAGAAATTTGTTCCAAGAAATAGCGAGAGAAGCAGCCCGTACCGTAAACCGACACAGGTGATCGAGGAGAGTATCCTCAGGCGCTCGAGTGAGTCGTGGTTAAGGAATTAGGCAAAATCGACCTGTAACTTCGGGAGAAAGGTCGCTCCCTGCAAGGGGAGCCTCAGTAAAACGGCCCAGGCGACTGTTTATCAAAAACACAGGACTCTGCCAAATCGTAAGATGACGTATAGGGTCTGACACCTGCCCGGTGCTGGAAGGTTAAGGAAGGTTGTTAGCATTTGCGAAGCAATTGACTGAAGCCCCAGTAAACGGCGGCCGTAACTATAACGGTCCTAAGGTAGCGAAATTCCTTGTCGGGTAAGTTCCGACCTGCACGAATGGTGTAACGATCTGGGCACTGTCTCAACCACGAGCTCGGTGAAATTGTAGTATCGGTGAAGATGCCGGTTAATCGCAACGGGACGAAAAGACCCTGTGAACCTTTACTATAGCTTCGTATTGACTTCGGGTAACTAATGTGTAGGATAGGTGGGAGACTAAGAATTAGCATCGCCAGGTGTTAAGGAGTCGTTGTTGAAATACCACCCTTTATTTACTTGAAGCCTAACTTCGTACACACGAAGGACATTGCGTGGTGGGTAGTTTGACTGGGGTGGTCGCCTCCAAAAGCGTAACGGAGGCTTTCAAAGGTACCCTCAGCACGCTTGGTAACCGTGCGTAGAGTGTAATGGCATAAGGGTGCTTGACTGTGAGACCTACAAGTCGATCAGGTGCGAAAGCAGGACATAGTGATCCGGTGGTTCCGTATGGAAGGGCCATCGCTCAAAGGATAAAAGGTACTCCGGGGATAACAGGCTAGTCTCCCCCAAGAGCTCACATCGACGGGGAGGTTCGGCACCTCGATGTCGGCTCGTCACATCCTGGGGCTGGAGAAGGTCCCAAGGGTTGGGCTGTTCGCCCATTAAAGTGGCACGCGAGCTGGGTTCAGAACGTCGTGAGACAGTTCGGTCTCTATCTGTTGTGATCGTTAGAAGTTTGAGCGGAGTTGACTCTAGTACGAGAGGACCGTGTTGAACAAACCTCTGGTGTATCAGTTGTGCCGCCAGGTGCACCGCTGAGTAGCTACGTTTGGATGAGATAAGCACTGAAAGCATATAAGTGCGAAACTCGCCGCGAGATAAGACTTCTTTTAAGGGTCGTGGAAGACTACCACGTTGATAGGCTATAGATGTAAAGGCAGCGATGTCATAGTCGAGTAGTACTAATTACCCATAGACTTTTTTCAACAACGATTAAGAATCAATCAAAATCAAAATCAAACAAACACAGCTAAGTGCTAGGCGTTGTTAATCTTTCTTGTCTAAGTAAAATAAATTAGCGAAATCAAAAAAACCGAAAAAAACCGTTAACCTATAGCATCGACCAGTAGAAGTCAAAAAAAATACGCTTAGAAAAGCGCACAATCTTAGGGTGACTATAGCGAAAGGGCTCACCTCTTCCCATTCCGAACAGAGAAGTTAAGCCTTTCAGCGCCGATGGTACTGCAACTGCGGGAGAGTAGGTCGTCGCCAGTCTTTTTAACCAAATCCTCAACTACCAACAGTTGAGGATTTTTTTTTGAAGAAAAGTGAAAGCGGTGAGCTTCTAGCCGTTAGCTATTAGCTTTCAATTATCAATTTTCACCTTTCAACTTATAACTCTTAACTTTTAAAAAATAACTTTCATTTTAAAACTCTTCATTTATTTATAAAAAATCGTATCTTTGCATCCGCTTTATGGATGTAGAAGGAAGAAGCAAAATTTTATGTTAAACCTCTCTCGATCAATTATCTCCATATTTTCCTAATAATAGCAGATCGAGATACAAACTATTAATTATTATGTCTAAAGAGACAAAAGATCAAGCAATTGAAGAACAAGTTGTTGAAACACCAAAAGTAGACAATTTAGTAAACGCAAACGTATCACAAGAAGAATTTGACTGGGATTCGTTTGAATCTGGATTGGATGAAGCAGATCGTAAAGAGAAAGCTGAGTTGGAAGAAATGTACGATGATACATTGGAAGATTTATCATTGACAGAAGTTTTCAAAGGACAAGTTGTTCGCTTGACTGATAAAGAAGCTATTGTTGACATTAACTTCAAATCAGAAGGGGTAATTTCGTTGAACGAGTTCCGTTACAACCCAGATCTTAAGGTAGGTGATACAGTAGAGGTAATGGTTGATCAACGTGAAGACAAAAACGGTCAATTGATTTTATCTCACCGCAAAGCACGTACATTGAATGCTTGGGATGCAGTAAACAAAGCACACGATTCGCAAGAAATTGTAAATGGTTACATCAAAGCTCGTACAAAAGGAGGTATGATTGTAGATGTTTTCGGAATCGAGGCTTTCTTACCAGGATCACAAATCGATGTAAAACCAATTCGTGATTACGAACAATATGTTGGGAAAACAATGGAATTCAAAGTGGTTAAAATCAACCCAGAGTTCAAAAACGTAGTAGTTTCTCACAAAGCGTTGATCGAAGCAGACATCGAAGAACAGAAAAAAGAAATCGTTGCTCAATTAGAGAAAGGTCAAGTTTTGGAAGGTGAGGTGAAAAACATCACTTCTTACGGTGTATTCGTAGACTTAGGAGGTGTAGACGGTTTGATCCATATCACAGACTTGTCTTGGTCTAGAATCAACCACCCATCAGAAATTTTAGAAGATGGTCAGAAAATCAATGTAGTAATCTTAGATTTCGACGAAGATAAATCGAGAATCCAATTGGGAATCAAGCAATTAGAGCCACATCCATGGGATGCTTTGGATGCTGATTTAAAAGTTGGAGATAAAGTAAAAGGTAAAGTCGTTGTTTTGGCTGATTATGGAGCTTTCATCGAAGTTGCGCCAGGAGTAGAGGGATTGATTCACGTGTCTGAAATGTCATGGTCAACTCACTTACGCTCTGCGCAAGATTTCGTAAAAGTGGGTGATGAAGTAGAAGCAGTTGTTTTGACTTTGGATCGCGAAGAGCGTAAAATGTCTTTAGGGATCAAACAATTAACGCCAGATCCTTGGACAGATATCACTGCGAAATACCCTGTAGGTTCTACACACAAAGGAAAAGTACGCAACTTTACAAACTTTGGAGTATTCGTAGAATTGGAAGAAGGAATCGACGGATTGATCTATATCTCTGATTTGTCATGGACTAAGAAAATCAAACATCCATCAGAATTCTGTTCGGTTGATGATGTATTAGACGTGGTTGTATTAGAATTAGACGTAGAAGCTCGTCGTTTGTCTTTAGGACACAAACAATTGACAGAAAACCCTTGGGATAAATTCGAAGACAAATATGCAGTAGGAACTGTACACACTGGTAAAGCAGTAGATGTTTTCGACAAAGGAGCTACTGTACAATTTGAAGATGCAGAAGTTGAAGCTTTCGCTCCTGCTCGTACATTAGAGAAAGAAGACGGATCTCGTGTGAAAAAAGGTGAAGAAACAACATTCAAAGTAATCGAATTCAACAAAGAATTCCGCCGCGTTGTGGTTTCTCATACCGCTACTTTCCGCGAAGAAGAAGCAAAACAAGCAGAAAAAGTTGCTGAGAACAATAACAAAATCGAAACCTCTACATTGGGTGATATCGATTCGTTGGCAGAACTTAAAAAGAAAATGGAAGAAGGAAAATAATCCTGAATTCATTTCCATAAAAAAGGTCATCCATTCGGATGACCTTTTTGTTTTATAGCAGATTTACTTATCATTTTACATAATCAAATACATCGCGAAATTCAATAGAACCTTTTTTGTAAGTAAGCAAGTTTCTACTTTTATCGTACAAATAAAAAGACGGATAGGATATTGGATTGAACGTGAACAAAAACTCATCGTTGGTATCTTGCAACCATGTTACATTTTTGGCGTCTTTCATCGCTGGCGCAAAATTGTTGACAAACGCCTCGATGGCTGCCTTGTCGTAAGTCGTAATCATCACAACATGAGTATTTTTGAATCGCTCGAAATTCTCGCTCATGTGCTGTACTGCAATTTGACAATGGATGCATTCTGTAGTGTAGAAAACAATCAGGGTGTTGCCTTTGCGTGGTAAATCGACATTGCTATACAACTTGTTTTGATGAATGTCTAGGTACTGAAAGTCTGGAATTGTTTTGGGGAGTTCGTAATTGTTTTGTTGGGCAGCTGTAAAGCCAACCGTGAGCAATAAACATAGGGTAATAAAAAGTCTCATAATCAAAATTTAAAGTTCGAAAGTTATACAAAAAGTTTCACATACAAAAAAGGAAGCACTTGCGCACTTCCTTTTTTAACTTAAAACTATATTTATTGAAATGAGGGATTAAAATTTAAACACAACTTGCCCAGCAATATTAAACGGGTCGTTCTGGTTGATGAATCCACCTCGATAGTAAGAGCTGTATCCAATCTGATCGGTAATGTTGTTGAAGAAAAGTCTGAAATCGAATTTCTTCATCGAGTATCCCAATTGCGCATTCAAGGTGTAATAATCTGGCATCGAGAATGGTCGGTTTCCACCATACCAAGTTCCGTGCGCGTCACGCGTATAACTTTGGTCGTTTACTGGTCGTTCTCCAACATAATAGAACCCTAACGCAGCAGTTAATCCTTCTAAAGCATTGTTTTGGAATCTGTACTGTACCCAAGCACTACCCGTATTGTACGGCGCATTCATTGGTCGAGAACCGTCTACATACTGTGGTGAATTTTCGTATCCAGCATCCAAATATGCATATCCGAGCATTACTTGTACGTTTGGTAATGGACGACCGGCGATTTCTACCTCAACACCTTTTCTTCTCAGATTTCCTGCTTTCTCATAAAGTCCAGTAGCCACACCTTGATCATACCATTGATAGGTTAGGTTTTGGTTGTTCATGTTGAAGTAAACCACATTGGCTCTCAAACGATCGTTTAACCACTGCGTTTTTACGCCTACCTCAAATTGGTTGGTTACCGAAGGTCCAGCAACCGATCCGTCACGCATCGGATTCATTGCAGAACGCAAACTGGTATTGGTAGCGTAAGACGAATAGATGCTGATGTTTTTGCTTGGAGTTATCATCAGCCCTACAGTGGGGTCTATCGCTTCGTCATGATAATCAATAGAGTAGCTATATCTTACACCTCCTACCAATTTTATCAGATCATAAAAATCGATATGATGTTGCGTCATGAATCCGTAACTATATCCTTTTGTAAGTCGGGTTTTATCTGGATTCCAATTCAATAATTCTGATTGCTCTGGGGTTAAAGTAATATGATTGTTGATCGGTTGCAATACATCGATTTGGTCAATGGTCGCAATTCCAGTAGCCGAACGAGTATCTACTCGATTGAAAGTATAATCGTACCCAACTTGCCAGCTCCAATTCACATTTCCGAACGACATTTTCGTACCCATCAAATCGATTTGTAACGTAGCGTTTCTATCGTCTTTGAATGAGTGTCCCAATCCACGATTGCGTAGGTTATATTGTGTGCTTCCGCGTACGGCAGATAATGTTGCACCCAATTGATCTGAGTTGTAATTGTTATAGAAATAAGCAACTCTAGCCGAAATATTATTGGTCAACTTACGGGTGATACGACCAGCATAAGAAAAGTTTTTCACCTCGTTGTTGTCGATATCGAAGCCTGTAAATTTAGAACCCATATCGTACAAAGCTTGTGTAAAATTATCGGCTAAGTTTACAGTACCTCTGTCTGGCGTACGTTCACCTTTGTAATAATCCATTTCTGCTACAAACTCGGTTTTGTTGTCTATTCTCCATGCCAACGATGGGTTGATGTAAAACGAATTGTTGCTCACCACATCTCGATAGCTATCGCCTCGCTGATAAGCTCCTGTAAGGCGAACCGCCAAATTGTTGCTATTGGTAAGCACTTGTTGCGCATCAAATGTTGTACGGATGTTGTTCCAGCTACCATATCGAGCAGAGATAGAACCTCCGTTGGTAAAACGAGGAGTTTTGGTGGTTACGTTGATTACCCCACCTGCAGAACCCAACGAGTTTCCGATACCTTGAGTCAGGGCAGCAGTACCTCTTATGACTTGGATAGATTCTACACCGGCCATATCGATAACCGCCGAACTGGTTCTGAAATCAGACTCCATGCGAACACCATTTTTCAAAACAGGCACCCCTCTATAACCACGTATAGACATCGATTCTCTAACACCACCATACGACGAAAATAGAGTAACACCCGGTACATTACGCGTAATGTCGGTCACTGTTAAAGCACCTTGTTCCTCGATCAATTTTTCTGAAATTACAGAAATAGATTGCACCTGACTTTGCGGTGAAGCCGGAAAACGAGTAATGGTTTCCAAGCCGCGTTGGTTACGGTTTCGGTCTCCAAAGACTTCAACCTGGTCTAGATTTCTGACAGAATCGTTAATTTCTTGTCCATACACACTATGCAACGATATAAGTGCAATTGTGGTTAAGAGTATTTTGTTCCTTCTCATATTACTTTTATTGAATCTAAATAAATCGATGCAAATTTAAATAGACTAATTTTAAATAAAAAAAAATAAACATGAAAATCATCATGTTTTGTTAAAAATTTTAAGAGAAAAAACTAAAATTGACGTTGCCGTATTTTTTGTGTAGCGTAAAACGCAGATGATCTTCGAATTTGTATTGTGTTGGATGCTCCAAAACAAGCGTGCCTTCTTCTGCCAGCCAACCGTTGTCCAAAACCTGATCGACTACAGTTTTGTACTCCTCCAAACTCATATCGTAAGGCGGATCTGCAAAAACAATATCATATGCCCGAAGAGCCGGTTTCGAGGTGAATTTTAGTGCGTCGGCTTTTATCGTTTGTATACGATCATCGGCTTTCAGTTTTTTGGCGGTTTGATCAACGAATTTTATACAAGGCAAATGCAGGTCAACGACTGTAATGTGTTTCGCGCCACGAGAGGCAAATTCGAAGCTGATGCTGCCAATTCCGGCAAAAAGATCCAAAACCTCAATCTCGTCAAAATACCATTCGTTATTCAGGATATTGAACAAGGCTTCTTTAGCAAAATCTGTGGTAGGTCTTACGGGTAGATTATTGGGTGCTTGAATTCGTTTTCCTCTGAATTCTCCTGATATAATGCGCATTATAATAAATGATATAAAGTGAAATGTTCGCACAAAAACTCATCTTTCAATCCGAGAGCGAGTTTTCTTATGTGTTTTTTTAGTCGAATATAATAGTCAGATGTATTGGTGATTTCACCAAAAGTTTTTACCGAAACCTCGTTTACATCCAGCTCTAGCTGATGAATGACTACCAAAGTATAATACAAGAAATCTTCGACAGACTCGATCAGAAAATGATTGTAGAAATGCAACGTTGCATCGCGATACATCACGATTTCTAAAATTTGATCGTTCAAATTCAAGAAAATTTCATTCGTCATCGCCTGCGGCTCAAGATGGTCTAAAAGAATTTGCCCTGCGTGGAAAAGTTGGATGTCTTTTAGGTTATCGATATTCAATAAAGTGTCTTTGATGAAAGGTTGAATTTCGTAAACGATGCTTGCGTCTAACGATGCTAGCGGACTGTCGAGTATAATGGTATCATCTTCATCGCCAACCAATTGCAAAAGTTGCTCGTTGGCAATCTTGAGGTATTCATTGGGTACCAATTGCATTTTGTGTGACAAAAAAGCCAAATTGATTTGTTCGTAAGGTTGATGAAAGACCAAATTCGTTTTCAATTCATTTTCAATTTCCTTTTCTATTTGCTGCGCATGCGCTTCTTCAACTCTGAAGTTTATCGGAGTTTGAACTTTTCTACCTTTATCATTCTCCAAGGCTGTACAATACGAAAAACCATTTGGAGTAAGTAGAATAGCTAATGATTTTTTAATCTCGTTTTGCATCAATTTGGTGTTAGTTCGACTTGCTCTTGGTGACTGGTCGACGTCCGTTCTGCTTTTATATCCAAAATAAGCAAATAGACCAGACCAATTGATAAGATTAATAGAATGATTTTGTCTAAATTTTTCATCTAAAAAATTTATGTAAAGGTAAAGAATTCATAGAATACCAAGAACTAATTCTTTTTTATTTGAAGTTTTTATCAACTTTGTAAGCAAAGAAATCGATCAAATGAAATTCGTAGCTGTAATCCCGGCAAGATATGCCTCGACTCGTTTCCCAGGAAAACTCATGAAAATGTTGGGCAACAAAACCATCATTCGCACCACATACGACAATGTTGTCGCCTCAGATTTGTTCGACCAAGTCTATGTCGTGACCGATTCGCACGAGATTTTCGACGAAATAGCTTCGCATAACGGACAAGTTTTGATGAGCAAAAGCCAACACGAAACCGGAAGTGATCGCATCGCCGAAGCCATAGAAAATATAACTTGCGACGTAGTGGTAAACGTACAAGGCGACGAACCCTTCATTAATACCGAAGCGCTGAAGTTGCTCAAAGAGAGTTTCTTGAAAGATACCAAAGGGCAAATTTCATTATCGACCCTAAAAATTAAAATCACCAATCGAGAAGAAATTGCCAATCCCAATGTGGTAAAAGTTGTAACCGATGTGAGCGATTTTGCCTTGTATTTCTCTCGATCGCCAATCCCTTATTTGCGAGACCAAGACGCCAATCCAAACTATTATCGTCATATTGGGGTGTACGCATTTCGTAGACAAGCAATCCTCAAGTTTGCCAAACTCCCTATGTTGCAAAACGAATTGGCAGAAAAGCTCGAACAGCTGCGTTACCTAGAGCACGGCATGCGTATAAAAGTCTTGGAAACCGATTTTGTCGGAATCGGAATCGATGTGCCAGAAGATTTGGAGAAAGCAAAACAGCTTATCCAGAATCCGAACAATCTGTAAATCAACATATGCTATGGTATAAAAGTTGATGTGTTTTATATCAAACCTAAAAATGCCATAAAGATGAAAGAAGTCTGGAAAGCTTATGAAGCAGATGATCTAGCCAACAAAAGAAGTTTCAAAGTTTCGAAATCTGGGCTCGTAAAGAAACTCTACGCGGGATCTGACAAATACAAAATACTAGAAGGTGCCATAAACAACGGATACAAGGCTATTTGGATGACAAAAAACGACGGGAAGCGCACAGCTCGCTATGTGCACAAAATGGTTGCCGAAACCTTTCTTCCCAATCCGACAAACAAAAGATACGTCTTGCATTTGGATCACGACAAGCTGAACAACGTAGTCGACAACCTGAGATGGGCAGACGAAGCCGAATGGAAAGAACACAACAAAGACCTATTCAGGAGAATGAAAGGTCGATCTCGTAAAGACAACATCCCCAATAGCAAACTCACCGAAAAGCAGGTGCGGAGCCTGAAGAAAAAATTAGCAAACTCCAACAAAAAAATAAAAGTTGCCACACTGGCAAAACAATACAACATTTCTCAAGGGCAAATTTATCGCATCATACGCGGCGATAATTGGGCACACATCAAAATAGATTAGCCAAAAAAGAATATCTTAAAAATAGTTAATCTTAGCACATCCATACAGTATTTGTATGGATTTTTTTATCTTTCAACTCTCGAAACGAAGTTGTATGAAGTTGAAACTGACAATTATTACCCTGTTTATGTTGGCAATCAGTTCTTTTGCACAAAATGCAGAAGACATTGTAAACAAAAATATCGAAGTCACTGGTGGCGAAAAAGCGTGGAATAATCTCAATAGTATCATCCTCAAAGGCGAGGTGAGCTTGGATGTAGACAATACCTTGCCGATGATTGTTTATCACAAAAGACCTTATCTGAAAAGAGTTGCTTTTGTAATGAACAACAAAGAAATTCTGAACGAAGGCTACGACGGAACAAACGGTTGGACGTACTCTGATATTCTGAAAAAAAACGTCGTCGTTCCCAACTATCAACCCGACGCATTCGATTCGGATTTGTTGATGTACAAGAAAAAAGGCTTTAAACTAAAATACATTGGCGAAGAAACCGTCGAGGGAATAGACTGCTACAAGATTTCGTTGCAAAAAAACAAGAATTTTATCTATTTCTATTTCGACAAGAAAACTTACAATTTGATTGCAGAAGATAACAAAGACGAAAAGTTGATTTATTCTAATTTTAAGAAAATCAATGGTCTGCAATTTGCTATGAAAATTGTAGGAAAACCAAAAGAAGGAGGCGAATATGTGGTATATTTTTCCGAAATAAAAATTAATCCCAACATCAGCGATAAATTTTTTAAATTCTAAAGACAAACAAAATCATCAACGTATTTTTTAATACTTTTGTTTAAAAATAAGTTAGCATGAATTTAGAAGGTTTACTAACTTTATCCCAAGTATATGATAAGAGTTTCATCATAAAGTCTTTGAAGTACGCCCGAAAAAAGTACCCCAATGCAATCGATTTTATCGATGATTTAATCAATAAACTGAACAGAGATCAATCTTTTCGCCAAGAATTTCTTACGATATTTGGAAGCATTTTTGGTAACATCAACTTCATGTCTTATTTGGCAGATTCGGGCATCACCTTGGCAGATGGATCTTTTGGAGTTTTTACCAAAAGGATCACCGACCTGATATTGCCGCAAATCGAAAACAACAACGAATTGACCTCGTTGATAAACGAAATTTTTTACGATCAGAAGAATTACAATTTCATTAAAATTATCCCAAAAGACCGATGGTTGAGGTTTTATCAGGCGCTTTATCAAGATTTTTCTGAAGACGCACTCAAAGAAATGTACACCGCTATACAATCGCAAATGTTGCAGGCAATTTCGATTCTCAACGATCGCATCACGGGCGGTTTTTCTGAGCGCGATTTGTTACGTTATAGCACTGAGGTGAACTACCTCGACAATCCGATTTCGAAACTCTCTTTGCGTATCAATCGCATTGTAGACCGGCACGAGGTAAGTTATGACGTACTGGAACTCAAGAAACTCATTGTCGATTGTCGAACGCTTTTAGAGAATATTTTATTACAAAAAGATTTCAAGGGTATTTCACTCAGGGTTGCCACAAGGCTCAACACCATGCAGCAGCAGTTGGCAAGGCTTCAGCGATTGCTCAATATGTACAATACGCTCAATGCCGCGGGTGTGATCGAATTCATTGCCCAAGCTTCAAAATCGTGGGTAGATTTCTATTCGCCTACCAACTATGTTCGCAACCAGTTGAGTTCTACTATTTACCTCATCACATTCTTGGCAACCTACCATAATGGTAAAACGGGGGAAAAATACATTACTTCGACAGCCAAAGAATATGTAAAAATGTTTTCGACAGCGCTAGGAGGTGGTTTCATCGTGTCTTTTTTATGTTTCATAAAAGTTTCGATTGGCAATGTGGAAGATGCTTCGCCCTTGTTTCAAGGCTTTTTTTATAGTTTGAATTACGCTATTGGTTTCTGTGCAATCTATCTTTTGCATTGGACCTTAGCCACCAAACAGCCGTCTATGACTGCCGCACGTCTTTCACAAGCCATCAAACCAAAAGAAGGAAACGAGGTAGATGTAAAGGCATTTACAACGCTATTTGCACAACTCTCACGCTCGCAGTTGATTGCATTCTTGGGCAACGTGATTGCAGGTTTTGTGGTTTCATTGGGGTTGTTTTACCTCATCAATGATTTACTGAATATCAAATTCATCAAATATTCTAAAGCATATAAATTTTGGGAAGAACTTGTGATTATGGACAAGTTAATCTTCTGGTACGCTTCTATTGCAGGGGTTTTCTTGTTTATTTCTGGACTCATTTCTGGGCTTACCATCAACTATCAACGATTCAATAACATTCCCGAACGCATCTACAATCACCCTGTACTCAAGAGTATATTTTCGATGAGTAGCCGTAGAAGAATTGCCAATTGGTTTCAGCTAAATATGGGAGGTGTGGTTGGTAACATAGTATTCGGTTTCATGATGGGATGCGCCTTCTTGGTCGGTGAATTCACTGGTTTCCCTTTCGATATCCGACACATTACGTTTGCCGCTGGTAACTTGGCAATTGGAGTAGGAGGTATGGGATATCATTTCGATATTGCACCACTTATCATTGCGTTCGTATCGGTGTTCCTCATTGGTGGGTTCAATTTCTTTGTAAGTTTTACCTTGTCGTTGCTCTTAGCGATGAGATCGAACAATATTCCGTTTACCAATATTTTTCCGCTGATTGGTCAAGTCATCAAAGCGTTTTTTAGAAACCCATTCCCGTTTTTCATCCCTCCATTGTGGACAAAAAACAAACAAGAAGCCTAATCTATGGATCAAAACAAACAGAAGAAATACGATAAAGCCTATCTACGAATGGCACTCGAATGGGCCAAACTCTCCTACTGCGAACGCAAAAAAGTAGGCGCAATCATCGTAAAAGACCGGGCCATCATTTCCGACGGATTCAACGGTACACCCAGCGGATTCGACAATAAATGTGAAGATGAAAATGGTGAAACCCAATGGCATGTGCTCCATGCAGAAGCAAATGCAATCCTCAAAGTGGCAGCCTCTACTCAATCGTGTGTTGGCGCAACGCTCTACCTTACACTTTCGCCTTGCAAAGACTGCAGCAAGCTGGTTCATCAAGCAGGCATTATCCGTTTGGTTTACATCAAAGATTATAAAGATCAAGAAGGCTTAGATTTTCTACAAAAAGCTGGTGTAATTATTGATCAGATTCCGCTTTCGCAACTCGAGATGGAATGACTAAATTCTTCAAAATATTAAACATCGTGATCGTGGTACTGATTATTTTTCTGATCGGATTTCTCATCGGAAAAAAATATGATTTTACCATCGACAGCAACGACGAAATGATCGGAATACAATACAGTGGCAACGAGCAAAAAATACGAAGACTCGTGTCGCTTATCGATGGGCAGTATATCGACGGCGTGAACAGCGAAAAGCTCGTTGACGATGCCATCCGTTATATGGTTGACCAGCTCGATCCGCATAGCAAATATTTAGAACGCGTGGTGGTCGAAAAATCGGAAGAAGAAATCAATGGTGAATTTGTGGGTATTGGCATCGAATACAAATCGCTGAACGATACTTTGGTCGTTACCCATGCAATGGTAGACAGCCCAAATGCAGCGAAATTCAAATTTGGAGATCGAATTTTATCCGTATCCAATCAAGATGTGTTGGGCTCAAATGCAGCTAAAATTTCGAGATTGATCAAAGGCAGAAACGGCACTACGGTGAATTTGAAAGTGTTGCGAAACGGAAAAGAAATAGAAATCGAAGCCGAACGACGCGTAATTCCGATCAATCCTATTGTGGGTGAACATATGTTGACAGCAGATTTGGGCTATGTAAAACTGGCAAGATTTAGCCAAAATTCCTCTACCTACTTTCATCAAGCATTAGATCGATTGCTCCAAAAAGGAATGAAAAAATTGGTGCTCGATCTCAGAGGAAATCCAGGCGGTATAATGTCTGAAGCAGAGAAGATAGCCGATGAATTTCTTACCAAAAACGAACTCATTGTCTTTACCCAAGATAAGGATCAAAAGAAAAAATACATCTATGCGACCAACAAAGGGCTTTTCGAACATGGGAATATTTATGTACTGATCGATGAGAGCTCTGCCTCTTCGAGCGAAATTGTTGCAGGGGCATTACAAGACTACGGACGAGCAACTATTGTCGGGAGGCGTTCTTACGGTAAAGGATTGGTGCAACGCGAAATCGAGTTGGGCGACGGGTCGCGGGTAAGGCTCACCGTTGCCAAATATTTTACACCAAGTGGGCGCTCGATCCAAAAGCCATACACGATAGATAAAAAAGAATACAACCAAGATTTTCAACAACGGGTGAAATCGGGCGAATTGTTTTCTCGCGACAGCATCAAACTCAACGAACAACTCAAATTCGTAGCGCCGTCGGGTAAGATTGTCTATGGCGGTGGCGGAATTGTGCCAGACGAATTTGTGGCTTTCGATACCCTATCGGTTGCCAATTGGCTGGCTTACAATCAAGACGAAAAATATTTTCAAGATTTCATCTTCAAGAAAACAGACCAAGTGCGGCAAATTCCCATGTTGCAATCGCAGAATGCTTTCAATAAATATTTTTCTGGAGCAATTTTTCAGACTTCATTTTTAGAAATGCTTGGATTGAAACGTGAATTGGTGAAAGATGATTATTTCCCAGTTGTGAATGATTTTATCAAGTCTACGGTAGGAAATTTCATGTTCGGAACGCAGGCTTATTACCAATTTTGGTTGCCACACGATGATATGATCAAAAAAGTTTTTGAACTCGAAACCAGGAAAAGATGAATGAATGGGAAGAATTATTGGCTGAATACGCCGTTTACCTGAAGCTGGAAAAACGAATGTCGCCCAATACAATCGAGAATTATTTGCGCGATATCCAGAAACTTGCCGATTTTTCACCATTTATGCCATCCGAACACAGCTACGAATCTCTGGCAGAATACCTTCATTTTATAGCCCAAAACTATAGCGTACGCTCGCAAGCACGTTTTTTATCAGGACTCAAAAGTTTTTTTAATTTTCTTCAATATCAAGAAGTTAGAGAAGATAATCCAACCGAATTATTAGAAAGTCCAAAAATTGGCACGAAATTACCGGATGTATTATCAGAAAATGAAATCGATAAATTGATCGAGGTCATCGATTTATCCAAACCCGAAGGAGAACGTAACCGAGCCATTATCGAAATGCTGTATGGTTGTGGGTTGCGGGTGTCTGAATTGGTGAATTTGAAGCTGTCTGATTTGTTTTTTGACGACGGATTTATTCAAGTTTTAGGAAAAGGGAACAAAGAACGATTGGTGCCCATAAGCGATTATACTGTGAAATACATCGAGCTGTACAAAGATTTTGTGAGGGTGCAACAACCCATACAAAAAGGGTTTGAAGATTTTCTATTTCTCAATAGACGGGGGAAACCATTGACGCGTGTCATGATTTTTACCATCATCAAAGAATTATCCATCATCGCCGGAATCAAAAAAAATATAAGTCCGCACACTTTTCGCCATTCATTTGCAACGCATTTATTGAAAAACGGAGCAGATTTGCGAGCGATACAACAGATGCTGGGTCATGAAAACATCGTAACTACCGAGATTTATACCCATATCGATCAAGATCATTTGCGACATGCCATTTTGAATCATCACCCACGAAACAAAAATTAGCATGAAAACTAAGTTCCATTTTTGCCCAAACTGTCGATCCGATCAAATCGAAATTATCGCCAATCACCAATTCATCTGTCGGTCTTGCGGAATGGAATATTTTCATAATGTAGCCTCGGCAACAGCAGTGATATTGCGACATCAAGACCAAATTTTGTTTACGGTACGCAATAGAGAACCCCACAAAGGAATGCTCGATTTGCCTGGCGGATTTATTGATCCCAACGAGACGGCAGAAGAAGGCGCAAGTCGCGAGCTAAAAGAAGAGCTCAACCTCGAGGTCGACCTCGAACGTTTGCATTACCTGATGTCACAGCCCAATACGTACCTCTACAAAGGTATAGAGTACAAAACCTGTGATTTTGCATTCGAAGTCAAGCAGCTCAATTCGTTGCAATTCGATCTAGAGTTGGATGAAATAGCTTCGGTAAAATGGGTAAAGATAGACGACATTAATTTGGATGAAATAGCCTTCGATTCGCTGCGAAACATTGTGAAAAAATACATCGAAAATCAATTAAAATGAAAAAAATAAGTCTTTTGGTTTTAGTAGGGCTAAGCTTACTTGCTTGCTCTACACAAAATGTACAAGTAGATTACGACCGTGCGGTAAATTTCTCGAATTACAAAACGTATCAAATCAACAGCGAAAACAGCACGCTCAACGATTTAGACAAGCAACGTTTGTTGGCAACGCTTGGTCGAGAATTGAGTGCAAAAGGACTCAATCTTGCTGATGATGCACAATTGATGATCGAAATTACCCCTAAAGAATATCTGTCAGAAAATCGAAGCACTGCGGTCGGAGTTGGTTTGGGTGGCGGAAATTATGGATTTGGCGGAGGCGTTTCGGTAGGAATTCCGATTAATCAAAAAAAACTGAATCAAGAATTTGTTGTGCAAATGAAAGACGGGCAAATATTGGTTTGGGAAGGCATTCTTACGATACAAATGCCAGTGAACGCTTCACCAGAAATGCGAGAAAGCGCTATAAACAAAGGCGTTGCAAAGCTGTTGAAGAATTATCCACCAAAGCAATAAGCTCAGTCCAATTTGCATTCGAAAATCAACGGGTTGTGCTCGTTGGGTTTCAAAATGGTTTTTTCTAAAATTTTCTGTGTCGCTGGGATTTGGGGTTGTGCTTTGGCTGCTATTTTGGGCAATTTCAATTGGTTCGTTGCATAATCGATGACAATATTCAGCGCTTCGGTTGCGTAGCCTTTATTCCAAAATTTACGTTTGATTCGCACGTTCAGAATTGCGCCGTATTTGGTCGCACGCAAACCGCACCAGCCAACAAATCGTCCGCCTCGAAGTTCGTAAACACCGTACAAACCATAGTTGTGCTCTTGGTAATGATGCAGCATTTGTTCTATGAAGTACGACGCCTCGTCTATGGATTGATAGGGTTTTTCATGAACCATTTTCATGAGCTCTGCATCAGAATTCATTTGAAAAATATCGAACGCATCGATGTCCAAAAATTCACGAATGACCAAATTGTGAGAGTCGCCTATGATTTTCATGTTATAAAAAAAGCCACATTAGATTGTGGCTTCAAAGATACTTATAATTGATTCAATATTTTATTGATTTTCTCTAGATTTGGCGTGATGATGATTTCTACACGTCGGTTTTTGGCTTTACCACTTTCTGTGCTGTTATCTCCAATTGGGATGTATTTGCTACGCCCGGCAGCTGTCATCTGCGTTGGTCTTACGTTGTAGTTTTCCAACGTTTTGGTCACAGCGGTTGCGCGCATTACCGAAAGATCCCAGTTGTCGAGAACTTCTCCTTGTTTGGTGTTGTAAGGTACGCTGTCGGTATGGCCTTCGATCAAGATGTTCAAATCACTTTGTTTTTTCAGTACGTTTGCCAATTGGCTCAGAGCGGTTTTAGCTTCTTCTCGCACATCCCATTTCCCTGAGCTGAAGAGCAATTTGTTTTCCATCGAAACATAAATTTGTCCGTTTTTCTCGTAAACGGTGATTCCTTTTCCGTCAAATCCGCGTAAAGCGTCGTCTATCGAATTTTTGAGCGAGGCAATTGCTTTTCTTTGTTGTGCCAATAGATTTTCGAGTTCGTTGATTTGGTTGATTTTTGCACTCAGCTCGGCTTCTTTGGCGGTGAGTTCGCTTCGGGTTGTTGCCAATTGATCGAGTAGGTCTCTGTTTTTGTCGATGTTGTCTTGCAAGTCTTTCGAAGAGTCTTGTGCCAAGGCTTCAAATGCGTTTTGCAGTTCGTCGAGTTCTGCTTGTTTGTTTTGTAATTCTTGGTTGAGTTGCGCCAATTCGTTGTCTTTCTGTAACAGCGCATTCTCTAAGTCGTTCATTTGCGTTTGGAAGTTGTTTTTCTCTTGCAACAGCAGATAATATCGATCTTCCAAATCGTTGTATTTCTTGAGGGGTACACAAGAGCTAATGGCGGCTAATGAGAGCAAGCATAAACAGGTTTTTTTCATGATTTAAGTTGTTTCAAAGTCTAATTCTATTAATATAGGACAGTGGTCTGAATGTTTTGCTTCTGATAAAATGGCGACTCTCTTCATCTTTTCTTCTAGGCTTTTGCTTACCATATTGTAATCAATCCTCCATCCTTTGTTGTTGTTTCGGGCATTTGCTCGGTAACTCCACCAAGTATAATGATGAGATTCTTTTACAAAATACCGAAAGGAATCGATCATGTCGCATTCTGCCATAAAACGGCTCATCCATTCGCGTTCTACGGGCAAGAATCCGGACACTTTTGCGTTGCGTACGGGATCGTGAATGTCGATCGCTTCATGACAGATGTTATAATCTCCACATATAACGAGATTTGGTTTAGAATGTTTTAATTCTTTGATATAATTTAAAAAATCTTCACAAAACTGTAATTTAAAATCCAACCGTACATCCATATTCGTTCCGCTAGGCAGGTAAAGACTGATCACGGAGCAATGGTCGAAATCTAACCGAATGACGCGACCTTCGAAGTCGATGTAATCGATACCTGTACCGATTTGCACATGGTTGGGTTTTATTTTCGAAAAAATGGCAACACCGCTATAACCCTTGCGTGTAGCAGAATGCCAATAAGCCGTATACCCTAACTGCTCCAACTCGGAGATGTCGACTTGCTCGGGCATTGCCTTGGTTTCTTGTACACAAAAAACATCTGGATTTGCGGCTTTCAGCCAATCTGCAAGCCCTTTGTTCAATGCTGCACGAATGCCGTTTACGTTGTAACTAATGATTTTCATAGAAGCGAAATTAGAATTTTTGAGGCTTAAAATAAAATTTTATCCTATCGAATGTTTTTTTTATCTCTGCGTGTAACAATTGCAAAAATGTTTCGTCTTAATGGTAATTAACATCAAGACTTTTGAAGACAAAATTTCTCGATATCGAAAAGGAATTAATTCGGCGATGCATACAAGGCGATCAAAAATCGCAAAAGCAACTCTACGAGCATTATGCTGCCGCAATGTATGGTGTGAGCCGTAGAATAATTGCAGACGAAGTTTTGGCAGAAGATGCAATGCAAGAAGCCTTTATTACCGCTTTTCAAAAGTTGGAGCAATTCAAGGGTGAAGTGGTTTTTGGGGCATGGCTCAAGCGTATTGTAATTCGTAAAAGCATAGACCTGTTGAGAAAAGAAAAAAAACTACAGGTAGAGCTAGAAAATGACCACATCATCGAAGAAACAAGTATGGATTACAAAGCAATTGATGTACAACAGTTGAAATCTGGAATCGAAGCGTTGCCAGCGCAATATAAACTCATGATTAATTTGTATTATTTCGAAGGATATTGCCACGAAGAGTTGGCTTCTCTTTTGGGAATATCGCATCAAAATTCGAGAACATTA
Organism: Vaginella massiliensis; assembly: GCF_900089075.1. Lineage (GTDB taxonomy): Bacteria > Bacteroidota > Bacteroidia > Flavobacteriales > Weeksellaceae > Weeksella > Weeksella massiliensis_A. The sequence goes on along the minus strand of NZ_LT593746.1, from coordinate 390,854 downwards.
TTGAGTAGAGCAAAATCAAAATTGAAAACAATTTTAAACGAAATGCAGTATGGAAGATCAATTGGATAAATTATTAAAAGCCCATCAAGCTGAGTTGTTTGATGAAGCTGGGTTGAGAGTTGGGCACGAAAAGCGTTTTGCAAAACGTTTACAAAAACAGCAATTCCGTCAGCCATTTGTTTTTCGCGGGTATCATTATGCCGCTATGTTGTTGCCGTTGTTTTTGGTCGTTGGGATTTATCTGCTAAAGAATACAAACGAAACATCGCCCTCAGATTCGGTAGAGTTGGCGATGTATTCCAAATCATTGGATGATAAAAATGGGGTGTTTTCGTCTATTCTTGAATCTAAATTGCAAGAAATTGAGCGTTATAAAACGGCTGACAACAACGCGATGATAACGCAAAGCTTGGGTGAACTCGACAAATTAGAGAAAGAATATGAAACATTGGTGTTGGATTTAGAAAAAAGTGGCGGAAATCCAAAAGTAGTAGAATCGGTAATCGTGAATCTGAAAGCGAGAATCGACGTACTAGAAAAACTCATCTACAACCTTAAACTAAAATCGCAATTAAATCAAATCCATCATGAAAATATATTATAAATTCTGGCTGATTTTGAGCCTTTTCATCTGTTCTAATGCTAGTTTTGCGAGCGTTTCGGAGAGATACGAATACGTTCAGACCAAAACAATTAATAGAGTTTTCAACGTGAATGAAGAGGCAAACCTCATCGTGAACAATAAGTATGGAAACATCAAAGTAGAACATTGGAACAAGCATCAAATTGCATTCGAGGTGACCATCGAGGTGTCGTCTCGAGATCAAAAAGTTGCAGCGAGTCGATTGCAAAGCATCGATGTCAAATTCAATAGTTCTAGCAACGAAGTGAGTGCCTCCACAGAACTGAAGAGCGAAAGAGGTAAAAAAATTTCGATAGAAATTCATTATTTGGTCAAAATCCCAAAAAATGCCAAAGTTCAGCTTTATAACCTGTTTGGAGATATCATTGGAAACACCTTTTACAACGAGACCTTTATTTCGGCAAAATATGGTAATATCAGGTTGGGCAATCTCAAACATAAAACCAATCGAATTTTGATGCAATACTCAACCAATTCAAGCATCAATAGCATCAACGAGGCGGTGATCAATGCCTCTTACTCTACGCTCAATCTAGAAAACGCTAATAATATCAATATGGTGTTCAAGTATTCTGACGCTGTCATGCACAGGGTAGAGAATCTTGCATTAGAAATGCACTACGGAAATCTCAACCTCAATCAGGTAAATTCTGTAATAATCACCGGAAATTACTCGAATCATGTGCTCGGAAGTGTAAAAAAATTGTTGTCGTTTTCGGGAAATTACGGTACGATGAAACTCAACAAGCTCTTGGCTGGGTTTGATGAGCTGGTGCTAAAATGCAACTATTACAACGCAAGTATTGGCATCGATAACAACGCTTCTTTCGCATTCGTTTCGAGTTCTAATTATGGAGATGTAACGCTCCCGAACGGACTTCAACTTTCAAGCTCGAATCATGCGCGTAATAGTCATTCTTATGCAGGGAGTAAAGGCATTGGTGGAGGTTCGATTGCGCTAAGTTTTACTTACGGAAATATAAAATTTAATTAATAACGAGATGAAAAAAACACTAACTTTTTGTATGACATTTTTGATGTTCATCGGGCTGTTTGCCCAAAAAACAACGGTGATAGGTAACGGAAAAATAGAGACCGAACAGCGTAACACGGCAGATTTTACAGGAGTAAATCTTCGGTCTTTTGTAGACGTCGAAGTATTATCTGGAAGTTTCGATCAAAAAATTGAAGTCATCGCCGAGCGTAATATTTTACCATATATCACAACAGAGATAAGAGACAAGAAATTGATCGTAGGCATCAGACCAGGGATTTCGATCAAAACAGAATCAAATGTAAAAGTACGTTTCAAATCCAATACAATCAAGAGTGTAGAGATTAACGGTTCGGGTGATTTCAAATCGACGAGTAAAAACGAAGTGCCAAGTTTGACCATCACAATTTTAGGGTCTGGCGACGTGAAAATGAATACGAATTCAGAACGGGTGAACGTAAACATTCTAGGGTCGGGAGATGTAGATTTGGTTGGATTTACTCAAAATTTTACAGCAACAATCAATGGTTCTGGTGATGTAGACGCTTTGGGCATGAAGACCTCCAAAGCCACGTTGACCGTTGCCGGGTCTGGAGATACAGAGCTTTGGGTCGAAGATGAATTGGCAGTGAATATAGTGGGCTCGGGTGATGTATACTACAAAGCAAATCCCAAACTCATAATCAATAATAATGGATCGGGAGTGGTAAGAAAAAAATAAAGGACATTTTTCTTATCCTAGATCAATGCGTAAGGATGACAGCCTCCCTAAATTTATAATCGCAAAAAGTGTTTAAATTTTTTAGTATTAGTTGAAATGTAAAGAGGCTGTTTTGTTCCGCCATATCGTTGCACTGCGTGGATACGAGGATTGACTTTTGTCGTTATCCATGCACTCCGACGAGCTCATCCAGACACAGAAACTGAGCTTACCAAAGTGTAATTTTTACAGCCTCTTTCGTTTTATTCTATTTTGGTGTAATCTACGATTTCCAAACCATATTGCGTGGTTTGTGGCTTGTCTGGGGTACGCGTGATGAGATTCAACCTTTTTATACCCAAATCTTTTATAATTTGCGATCCTATTCCGTGGTCTTTTTCATCTGCTGGTAGTACACCAGAGGCTACTTTTCCTTCAGAGAATTTTTTAAACAAATTCAATTTGGTATGAATCAGTTCCGGATTCAATACATTGTTGATAAAGATAATGACGCCTTTGCCACTTTCTTCTATGATTTTTGCGGTTTTCTCGAGTAATGGGGTTTCGCCGTTTTGCAAGGCAGCAAACAAATCGTAATAGCTGTTGGTCGATTTTACACGCACGGGTACCACCTCGTCTTCGTTCCATTCGCCTTTTTTCAGGGCAAAGTGTATTTGATCGTTTGTGGTTTGGCGATAAGCAATCAAATCATATTCACCAAAAACAGTTTTCGCTCCGAATTCTTCTATTCTTTCTACCAAAGATTCGTTTTTCAGTCGGTAAGCAATCAAATCTTCAATAGAAATAATTTTCAGATCGAATTGTTTAGCAATTTCCAACAACTCTGGAAGTCTGGCCATCGACCCGTCTTCATTTAATATTTCGACTAGAATTCCTGCTGGCTTAAAGCCGGCTAAGCGCGCCAAATCTACTGCTGCTTCTGTGTGTCCCATTCTTACAAGCACGCCGCCATCTTTGGCAGTTAGAGGAAAAATATGTCCTGGTCTACCAAAATCTTCCGGTTTGGTGTCATCTTTTACAAGAAATTCGATGGTTTTAGATCGGTCATAAGCTGAAATGCCAGTCGTGCAGCCATGACCAATCAAATCTACAGAAACTGTAAAGGCTGTTTGGTGTAACACGGTGTTTTTAGTTACCATTGGTTGCAAATCCAACTCTTTACAGCGTTTTTGTGTCAGAGGTGCACAGATTAATCCACGACCGTGTGTTGCCATGAAATTAATCATCTCAGGAGTCACCTTTTCGGCTACTGCTATAAAATCTCCTTCATTTTCTCTGTCTTCATCATCGACTACGATAATGATTTTTCCTTGTCTTAGGTCTTCTAATGCTTCGTCTATGGTATTTAATATTGTGTTTCGCATGTTGTTTTGTTATTGGTAACGACTGTGTTCTGTCGGTCTTTTTTTGTTAAATTTTCCAAAGAATTTTATCAAAGGATCGGTGTATTTGCTCAGGTCGAATAGCCCTGAATCGTTGTTTGCTTTGAGCAACAAAAGAATAGAAAACGGAAAGAATAGAAAATTTGCCGCCCAACCCGCTAAGAAAGGGTGCATTGTTCCATTTTTTGCCATATTTTCTGCTGTCAAGTTAACGATAAAATATAAGATAAAAACAATAATAGATATGATAACGGGCATACCAACTCCACCTTTTTTCACAATAGCGCCAAGCGGAGCTCCGATAAAAAAGAAAATAATACAGGTGACAGCATAAGACCAATTTCTATGATAATGAAGCGTAATTCTCGACATGAATTTTTTTCGACTTTTGTCTTCTTCAATATTGAAATGGTTGTTGTTGATGTCTCGCTCTATCGATATAATGGCATTGTTGAGGTTGAGGTCTCTACGATCTGGATTGACCTTGTCTAACGTAATCGAGGGGTGATTGTCTGCATTCTTTTGCTCCGACAAATCTTTCATCTGTTGATCGTAATAGATGGCGTTGAGGTAATTGTTTTCGGCAGAGCGAGTATAAAATTCTTGATTGGCTAGCTTTACCGAGTCGATGAGTAGTTTGAGGTCTTTTGCTTGTAAATTTTTGTAATGATTTCCTGGGTCTTGATCGGTAGTTTTATCGACCAACAACGAAATGTCGATGTAGAAATTGAGCGTGTCAAACTTGGTTGTTTCATTGTTCTGACGTTTTCGTTGCTCAAAATTTTTACCAAAAACTTCTTCGGTATAAGCTATACCATCGAACAGTTCGAGTTTTAGAAATCTTGGATTCACAGAATCGGTCTTGAGCGATCCTTTTTGAGCAATGATGGTCATTGGGTCTTGGTCTACGGCCTGTTCGTGCCCGTTCTCGTCGCGAATCATTTTTACCAATTGTTGATGGATGAAAATATCGGTAAGTTTCTCGTTGTTTTCGCCTTCTACACGATTCACTTTCATGCTGTATCCTGGTATGGTATTGATAAAAATACCTTCTGAAATTTGCATAGCAGGCCGACTTTTGACGATGGTGTACATGATTTGTCTTGCCTTTCTTTGCGAGTAGGGCATCATGTAATCGCCAAAAAGGTATAAGCCAACAGATAAAAACACGACCAATACAAACACAGAGCGAAGAATACGTACCAACGACAAGCCAGACGCTTTCATGGCTGCTAGTTCGTAGCGTTCGCCGAATCCGCCAAAGGTCATGATTGAACCCAGCAAAATGGTAAGCGGTAAAACCAACTGTATCACATTGATACCCATATAAAAGATTAGCTCACCAATGGTAAGCCAATCCAAGCCTTTTCCTACATATTTATCCATTTGTTGCCAAGCGAATTGGACAATGAAAATGAAAAATAAAATACTAAATATGAAGAAAAAGGGACCAATAAAGGTCTTTAATATGTAAGAATCAAGTTTCTTAATCATCAATTACAATTGTGTCACAATATAGCCTTTCGACTTATATTTACTGGCATCAAAGTTAAAGTAACTTTTGTGAATAATTAAATTTTCTAAGTATTCTTTTACCGTAATTGTGGTCGTAGAATTGTTGTTGCCGACTTCTTTGTATTGATAGATTTCGTTGTTGTTGGTATTGATTCCTAGCAGAGCATACTGTATGCCTAAACCTTTCGATTTTGGTGTGAGTTTTACAAATTGTATGGGTTTGCCCCCGATGGTTTGTTTTTTGTCGAGGGTATAATTAAAATCTTTAGAATAGGTGTTCAATATTTTCGTCGGAGTCAATACATCGTCGATGTTGTCGTCATTCGAGATTACGACTTCTTTTTCATCATTCGAGATGGTGTATAATTTTTTACCATCGTAGATTTGATTGATGTCCATTACATTGAGATTGAATTTCTGTTTTGCAGAAAAAACCTCTCCTGTTTGGGTTTTACCTCCGCTACTGAAATCGAATTTGATGTAATACGTACTGGCACTGTTGTATTTGTTCTTCACTTTCTCCAACAAGCCTTTAGCATTCTGTCCGAAAGCAACTGTGCTTGCGAACATCATCAGCAATAGAAATAACTTGTTCTTCATCTTTTTTTGACAATTTTGTTAATTCAAGTTATTCAACAACTGTTCCAAACTCAATTCGTCTTGGATGAGAACTTGTCGCGCTTTGCTCCCTTCGAACGGCCCAACAACACCAGCGGCTTCTAGCTGATCGATAAGACGACCTGCGCGGTTGTAGCCCAACTTCAGTTTGCGTTGCAACAACGAGGCAGAACCTTGTTGAGATGCTACAATAATACGGGCTGCCTCTTCGAAGAGTTGATCGCGTTCGCTCAGATCGATGTCCAATGCTCCGCCTTCTTCGCCAACGTATTCTGGCAAGTGCAAGGCGTCTGGATAACCTTTTTGGTTGCCAATGTATTCAGTAATTTTGTCGACCTCTGGTGTATCGACAAACGCACATTGGATGCGCACCAAATCGTTTCCGGTGGTAAACAACATATCTCCTTTTCCGATCAATTGGTCTGCTCCTGCAGAATCCAAAATGGTTCGAGAGTCGATTTTAGAGGTCACTCGAAAGGCAACTCGACCCGGGAAATTGGCTTTTATGGTTCCCGTAATCACGTTCACAGACGGTCTTTGGGTTGCGATGATCAAATGTATTCCCACAGCGCGAGCCAATTGTGCAAGGCGAGCAATCGGCAATTCGACTTCCTTCCCTGCGGTCATAATGAGATCGGCAAACTCGTCTACAACCAACACAATGTAAGGCAAAAAGCGGTGTCCGTGTTCAGGGTTTAGTTTTCGTTGTTTGAATTTGGCGTTGTATTCTTTGATGTTGCGTACAAAGGCATTTTTCAATAATTCGTAACGTTCATCCATTTCGATACAAAGCGAATTCAGGGTGTTGATAACTTTGGTATTGTCGGTGATGATGGCTTCTTCGGCATCGGGCAGTTTTGCCAAATAATGGCGTTCGATTTTGGCGTAAAGCGTTAGCTCAACTTTTTTAGGATCCACCATTACAAATTTCAATTCAGACGGATGTTTTTTGTAGAGCAAAGAGGCAATGATGGCGTTCAAACCTACCGATTTCCCTTGTCCGGTAGCTCCTGCCATCAGCAAATGAGGCATTTTGGCCAAATCGGCAACAAAGGTTTCGTTCGAAATGGTTTTACCAAAAGCAATCGGCAATTCCATATTGGCCGTTTGGAATTTTTGAGAAGCGATCACCGAATACATCGAAACGATAGAAGGGTTCGAGTTGGGCACTTCGATACCAATGGTTCCCTTACCAGGAATTGGCGCGATGATTCTGATTCCTAAAGCGCTCAAACTCAATGCGATGTCGTCTTCCAGATTTTTTATTTTCGAAATTCGAACGCCGGCTTCGGGTACTATTTCGTACAGGGTTACCGTAGGTCCAATGGTTGCTTTTATTTGTGAAATGCCAATCCCATAGTTCGATAAGGTTTCGATGATTCTATTTTTATTGGCTTCCAACTCTCGTTGGTCTATGGTGGTTTGGTTGCCGTTGTCGTACTTGTTGAGCAAGCTCAAAGGCGGAAATTCGAAATTTGGCAAATCGAGATGCGGATCGTATTCTCCGTGATTTTTCACCAAGCTTTCTGCTATTTCGTCTAAAGTCTCTTCTTCGTTAATGGTTTCTATTTTGAGCTCCAAACCATCTGTAGTGTGTTTTTGCTCTTCCCCTTTTTCAACTTCTTCAACCGCTGGTAAATCGTTGGTTTCTGGTTCGAGAAGCACGATTTTTTTTTCGTTTTTTTGAGCCGTAACCTCAGCATTGAATTGCGAAATCAGATCTTCTGCGTTCTCTTGGCTTGCAGGCAAAGGTTCATTGGGATTTAATGGTAAAGTTTGTGCGGAAGGTTTTGTGTCGAATTCTACAAATGGATCTTCTTCCATTGATTCTTTTTCGTCGAGCGACTTGGCTTGTCTTTCTTCTTCCTCTTTCAATTTCAAGGCTCTTTTTTCTTCGATGCGTTGCTGAATATTCTCGTAAGTCAATCGCCAACGGAGAATGGCGTAGATGATAAAGCTGAGCAATAAAACAATTCCGACTCCGATTTTGCCAATCAGACTTTGGCTAAAATCATTGATTTCGAATCCCATTGCTCCAGATAATAGATCGGTTTTGGGAGCTATAAAACCTAAGAAAACAGGCAACCAAATCAAGAAAAATAACGCATTGTAGAGAAAGTGGAAAGGTTTGATTTTTTTCCAGGTGGTGACGATTTTTGTTCCCAATAACATGAAAAATATAGGTAGGAATAAAGCGGTAATTCCGATTCCGTTTCGAATGAAAGTTTCGCCTAATAAAGCGCCAATTTTCCCTAAAATATTATCTGCAACCACCTCGCGGTCGGTGAGCTCGTAAATCTGACTTTGGTCCCAAGTGTTGTTGAACAAATAAGAAATCATCGACATGAGCAAGATGAGACCTACAAAAAAGAAGATCACGCCAATTATGGTTTTGAATAACTTCGATTTTGATGTTTTAATGGTTGGTTCTGTGTTCTTTATAGCCATTGTGTATGGAAACTTAGATATATGGTTTGTTTGCAAAAATAGAAAATATGTTTGTATAAATGATACTTTAATTTAGGATAAGAAAAACCTCCCGTCGAATGTTTTTTTACCGAACGAAAACAATTATATTTGCATGGTTATGGACAATTTCATTGTATCTGCTCGTAAGTATAGACCCGTTGATTTCCCCGATGTGGTAGGGCAAGAAGCCATTACGGCTACCTTGCAACACGCAATAGAGAGTAATCAATTGCCGCAAGCATTGCTGTTTTGTGGACCTCGCGGTGTAGGGAAAACCACTTGTGCCAGAATTTTGGCTCGTAAAATCAATGAAGAGAATGGGGTAGAAGGCGATCAAGATTTTGCGTTCAATATCTTCGAGTTAGATGCGGCGTCCAACAACTCGGTAGACGATATTCGCAACCTTATCGATCAGGTAAGAATCGTTCCACAAGTTGGGAAATACAGAGTCTACATTATCGATGAGGTGCACATGTTGTCTACTGCAGCCTTCAACGCATTTCTCAAAACATTAGAAGAACCTCCAGCGCATGCAATTTTTATCTTGGCGACAACCGAGAAACACAAAATCATCCCAACGATTTTATCGCGTTGCCAGATTTATGATTTCAAAAGAATCGGGGTAGAAGACATCAAATCACATCTGAAATTTGTTGCCGATAAAGAAAACGTAACTTACGAAGACGACGCTTTGCACTTGATTGCACAAAAAGCAGATGGCGCACTTCGTGATTCTTTGTCAATCTTCGATCGGATGGTTACTTTCACCAATGGACATCTGACTTTGGAACAAGTTGCAGAGAATTTGAATGTGTTGGACTATGATTATTTCTTCAGAATGACCGATGCTTTATTGGCAAATGACATTCCGAGTGCCATCATACAGTTCAATGAAATATTGAATAAAGGATTTGATGCACATCTTTTTATCAACGGTTTGGGAGCGCATTTTCGCGATTTGCTGATGGCAAAAACACCTGCAACGGTAGAATTGTTAGAAGTTGGCGAGCGTACCAAAGCTCAATACCTCGAACACGCACAAAAATGTTCGCATGCTTTTTTGTTTGGCGGTATAGACATCTGCAATCAGACCGATATTCAGTACAAATCTTCCAAGAATCCTCGTCTTTCTGTCGAAATTGCATTGATGCAGATTGCTTCGCTGATGGATCCTACATCCGAAACATTTAAAAAAAAAAGTATAGGATAATCACACCTGCTTTTTTCCGATCGATTGACGAGCAGAAAGCAAAAGAGCATCAATCAACACCGCAAAAAGTACAACCCTCAAACAACGAGGCGCCAGCGAGTACAGTTCAAGCGGTTTCAGCTCCTGCGGAAGACTTCTCCAAAAACACCACCACAAGGGTCAACAAACCGCTGAAAAATCAGCGCAAGGCAGCGTTTAGCCTTAATATTGAGTTGGATCAGAAACCAGAATCAATTGCGACAGAAGAGTCATTAGACCTCAACAAACCCAATGACGCATTCGATGAAAAGAAAATCGCCGTGTTTTGGAAAGATTTTCTTCAACAGTTGAAAACAGAAAAAAGAATTCCGGAATATAATGTGTTCGAAACGGCTAAACTTTCGAAAGTGTCGGACGAATTGATAGAGATTGAATTGAGTTCCGGCTCGGCAGAAGCAGAATTCGAGGTTTTTCGAGATCGAATTGTAAATGGGCTAAAAGCTTTTTTGAATAATTATGCCTTCCGAATCGAAACCAAAGTAAGTCCATCTTTAGCAAGCGTAAATCATATCAAATCCAAAAAACAAATCGCACAAGAAATGAGCGATAAAAATCCAGCATTGATAAAGCTTATACAAGATTTCGGATTGAATTTGTTTGATTGATAGTGAGTTGTAAAGCGAATACTTTCGATAAAAAACTAGCATAAATCGATTAATTATTTGTAAAATTGCATAAATTTTTAAAGTCAATTATGAAAAAAATACTTTTAAGCCTTGTTGTAGTCGCTACTTTAGCCTCTTGTAACAAGTCTGGTAAAACAGTTGATAAGTTGGAAAACGATGATCAGAAAGCCTCTTACGCTTTTGGTACATCTTTAGGAGATCAAGCAGCCATGTTGGATTCTCGTTTGACAGAGTCGGATAGCGTAAACTACGCCGAGGTAGAAAAAGGTATTCGTGATTATCTAAACGCAGGAAAAGAGCGCGAATCGTATGCCATTGGTCAACAAATAGGGCAGACCATAGAATCGGTGATTGCCAACCAAAGTCTCGACGGGAAGTTTGATCGCGACATTGTTATCCAAGGATTTATGGATGTGGTAAGAAAAAGAAAGCTATTGCTTACCAAAGAAGCAGGGAACGAATTCTTGATGACATATGCACAAAAACACGTAGATGTTCTGAAAAAAGAAAATCAAGATAAATCGACCAAATTGATCGAAGAAAAGAAAAAAGCTTCTGGTGCAAAAACCACAGCAAGTGGCTTGGTTTACGTAGTGAAAAAAGAAGGAAAAGGAGCAAAACCAAACGCCAATTCTTTGGTGAAAGTAAAATACACGGGTAAAATTTTAGAAACCGGAAAAGTTTTCGATACCACCGACAAAAATGGTGGAGAACCAGTAGAATTCCCGTTGGATGCCGTAATCCCGGGATGGCAAGAAGGTTTGCAATTGATGTCGCCAGGCGCTGTCTATACATTCTACATTCCAGCCAATTTAGCTTATGGCGAAAATGGAGCGCCGCAAGGCGGAATTGGACCTAACCAAGCGTTGGAATTCGAAGTAGAATTGTTGGAAGTAAAAGAAGCTCCAAATCAGCCTGAAATGACACCTGAGCAAGAAGCTGAGTTGAAGAAAATGCTCGAAGATCAAGCTAAACAACAAGGACATTAATCAATTTTGATGATCATATATAAAAAAGGAATGCCAAAAAGGTGTTCCTTTTTTTATCATTAAACTTTCGGTTTTTGTTGAAAAGTGATTTGATTTAGCCGAATGGTTAGGGTGATTTTCGAATAAGGTGTAGCCTTTTAAACCATAGACCATCAACAATCTAAAGAATAAAAAACCTCGCCTTTGGCGAGGTTTTTCAATATCATTAGGAAATTAATAACGATAATAATCTGGTTTGAATGGTCCATCGACTGGCACGCCGATATATGCAGCCTGCTCTTCTGAAAGTTTTTCCAATTCGACACCTAATTTTGCTAAATGTAACGCTGCAACTTTTTCGTCTAAATGCTTTGGTAAAGTATAAACTTTGTTTTCGTAAGCCTCGGCATTCGTCCACAATTCGATCTGTGCTAAAGTTTGGTTAGAGAACGAGTTCGACATTACGAAAGAAGGGTGCCCAGTAGCACATCCTAAGTTAACCAAACGCCCTTCAGCCAAGATAATAACATCGTTTCCGTTGATGTTGTATTTGTCAACTTGAGGTTTGATTTCTTCTTTAGTAGAACCGTAATGGGTATTCAACCAAGCCATATCGATTTCGTTGTCGAAGTGTCCAATGTTGCAAACAATTGCTTTGTCTTTCATCTTCTCGAAGTGTTCGCCACGTACAATACCAAAGTTACCGGTAGTGGTGATGATGATGTCTGCATTTTCAACCACTGTTTCTAATCTTTTCACTTCATAACCTTCCATAGAAGCCTGCAAAGCACAGATTGGGTCGATTTCGGTAACGGTAACGATAGCGCCTGCTCCGCGGAAAGAAGCAGCCGTGCCTTTACCAACATCACCATAGCCACAAACCACAACACGTTTACCAGCAATCATGATATCTGTTGCACGTTTTATGGCGTCTACTGCAGATTCGCGACATCCGTATTTGTTGTCGAATTTAGATTTCGTAACCGAATCGTTTACGTTGATGGCAGGCATTGGCAAGGTGCCTTTCTCCATTCTTTCGTAGAGGCGGTGTACACCAGTTGTTGTTTCTTCAGACAATCCTTTGATTTCTGCAACCAATTCTGGATAACGATCTATCACCATGTTGGTTAAGTCTCCACCATCATCCAAAATCATGTTCAATGGTTTACGATCTTCGCCAAAGAATAAAGTTTGCTCTATACACCAGTCAAATTCTTCTTCGTTCATACCTTTCCAAGCGTAGACTGGGATACCAGCTGCAGCAATTGCCGCAGCAGCATGATCCTGAGTAGAGAAAATGTTACAAGAAGACCAAGTAACTTCTGCACCTAGGGCAACCAAGGTCTCGATCAGAACTGCGGTTTGTATGGTCATGTGTAGACAACCTGCGATGCGAGCGCCTTTCAATGGTTGAGCTGCTTTATATTCTTCACGTATTGCCATTAAGCCTGGCATTTCTGCTTCTGCTAAGGCGATTTCTTTTCTACCCCATTCTGCCAAAGAAATATCTTTTACTTTGTATGGAATATATTGTGTTTCTGTTGCCATATTTTTTAATGTAAAATTTTATGCAAATATACAGACTATTTTTCTAATTGTTTTAAAACGGCAAGCGTTAAGAAATTTCTTACGTTCACGCAGATTTTAAGGCAAACCAAATCATGGTTTAAAATACTTTTCTTAAATTGCTCCTGACACAAGAAGACGCAAATGCCCATCATCAAAGACCTGAAATTCAGACACCATACCCGAATACTTTGTTGGGAAACCAGCGAAAGCGACGAGAAACTGCTCGATTTTCTGCAGTTGAGCCCCTACCGTATCATGAAATATTTGACCCTCGCGTCCAAACAGGCCAAAGAATACCTTGGGCTTCGAGCTTGTCTGAAGGTGTTGGATATCGATCTAGATGTTTTGTATAACGAAAACGGTAAACCGTATTTACCTGCCTCCAACGAGCTGTCGATCACGCATTCTTATGGTGTGGTTGCGGTTGGGGTGAGCGATTTACCTTTGGGGATTGACCTCGAGAAGTCGAGGCCGAACAAAATTCTAAATATTCGAACAAAATTCATTCGGGATGATGAACAAGATTGGATTGCCCAATATAAAGACGATGAGGTAGAATATCTGCACATCATTTGGGGACTGAAAGAGTGTTTGTACAAATTAAATGGTGGCAATCTGTGGAATTTTTTACACCATTACCGAATAGAGGAATTCGAATTGAAAGAAGAGAGCCTCATCAGTTGCTGGATCTCCGACGAAAAAAAGAGCCGAAAATATTATGGCCATTACAAACGAATAGGCGACTTCTACCTTACTTGGGTTTTGGACTACGCTTGAAAGAAAAGACAAAATGAGTGAATTTTTACAATACTTAGTAGCGCCTTATACCACCTATTCTGCCACTCAGATCGCGATGGAGGCAACCGCAACTTTTTTTGGTGTGCTATCGGTTTTCTTCTCCATGAAGCGTAACATTTGGGTTTATCCGACTGGTATCGTATCTACTTTTCTTTACATTTATCTGTATTTCACTTGGGGTTTGTATGGCGAAACTTTGATTAATTTCTATTACACGGTGATGAGCATTTACGGGTGGTTTTTATGGAGTCGAAATGTAGAAGACGATCAAATCCATGTCGAAGTCAATTGGGCAAGCAAATTAGATTACCTGAAATCTGCGGCTTTATTCGCCATTACGTTTCTCTTGATTTTGGTGATTTATTACTACAGACCTCTGATCGAGAACGGATTCGATCTTTCGGCTTCCTATTCATATCAGCACCATTATTCTACCGTAGACTATATCGACGCAAGTCTTACTGGCATTTTTTTGATCGGAATGTGGATGATGGCAAAACGCAAAATAGACAACTGGATTTTCTGGATTGCTGGTGATTTGGCGATGGTTCCCTTGTTGTTGTACAAAGGTTATGCAATTTCGTCTTTTCAATATATGGTGTTTACGCTATTGGCAATCAACGGATTGGTCGAATGGCAAAAAACTGCTCGAAATCAATCGATTATAAAATAATAAAGAAACAATAAGATTAAATTTTATATATTAGACAACAGAAAAAATAGAATTCTATGAACGAACAATATTATCAAAATTCGAAAATGCAAACCGTGTCGAATGCTACGGTAGAAGAAAGAGCAAATTTTTATAAACATACCTACGGGCATGTTGCCGGTGGGGTGTTGGCGTTTCTTGTGGTAGAATCGTTGATGTTGCAGTCAGAAAAATTGGTGCAATTCATGTTCAGCCTTACGCAAGGTTACCTTTGGTTGGCTTTGTTGGTTGGGTTCATGTTGGTGACCAGTTTTGCACAACGAATGGCAAACGAATCGATGGATCGTAGCAAGCAATATTTAGGATACTTCATCTTCATCGTTGCCGAAGCCCTCATTTTTGTCCCGATGATTGCCTATGTCTTATACCTTGGCAATCCCGAGGTTCTGAAACAGGCTGCTTTGGTGACCATTGCCTTGTTTGCAGGATTATCGACCGTGGTTTTTGTAACGAAAACCGATTTTTCTATTCTTAGAGGCGCGCTTACGATAGGCTTCTTTCTTGCCATTGGGCTTATTGTAGCCGGTATGCTTTTTGGCTTCGATTTGGGGCTTTGGTTTTCGGTCGGGATGTGTGCATTGGCTGCAGGTTCCATCTTATACAATACGTATCAACTCAAATATCAATACGCAACCGACCAATACGTGCCAGCAGCATTGTCTTTGTTTGCCTCGCTGATGTTATTGTTTTGGTATGTTTTAAGAATTTTTATGAGTAGAGATTAACGATAAGCAATCAAAATTTGTATATTGAACCGTTCCAATAAAGGAGCGGTTTTTTTAATTAAATGAAGTTATGACAAATCAAGAAGAAAAGGAAAAAGACAGAATCATACAGCCTTTTTTACCCAAAGATTGGAACGAGATAAGAATCAACGATTCGTGGGCTTTGTTCAAAATCATGGGTGAGTTTGTAGACGGTTACGAACGCATGTCGAAAATAGGGCCTTGTGTCTCGATATTTGGATCGGCACGCATCAAACCCGATCACGAATACTACAAAATTGCAGAAGAAATTGCCTATCAATTAACACAAACAGGTTTCGGTGTCATTACAGGCGGGGGACCAGCCATTATGGAGGCCGCAAACAAAGGGGCACAACGCGGAAAAGGCACTTCGGTTGGTCTTGGGATTAGTTTACCTTTCGAGGCAAAACTCAACGACTATATCGACTATCAATTTGCAATCAATTTCAATTATTTCTTTGTGCGCAAAGTCATGTTCGTGAAATATTCGCAAGGTTTTATTGTGATGCCAGGCGGATTCGGAACTTTGGACGAATTGTTCGAGGCATTGACCCTGGTGCAAACCAAGAAGTCGGGGCGATTTCCAATTGTATTGGTCGGAAAATCGTATTGGTCTGGACTGATCGATTGGATAAAAGATCGAATGTTCGAAGATGGATATATCAGCGAGAAAGATTTCGAGCTCTATCGCTTAGTCGACACGGCAGAAGAGGCTGTTGGTCACATCAAATCGTTTTATAAAAAATACAACATCAAACTCAATATTTAGAAAAGTTTTCAGTTTTAATACCATGAACAAAAAGCATATCATCATTGCTACCGCCCTGATTTTTGGGGTGACAATGAGCAGTTGTACCAAAGAAACAGTGACCGAAAAGGGAGAGCAAAAACAAAAAAATAAAGAGGCTATTATCGCGCCTTATACCGCCAATATGGCAGAAACCGCAATAATTTACGAAGTAAATGTTCGCCAGTTTTCGCCCGAAGGTACATTTGCCGCTGTGACCAAAGAAATCTCGAACATCAAAAAATTGGGCGTCAAAATACTTTGGTTAATGCCCATTCATCCGATAGGAGAAGAAAAACGCCAAGACGATTTAGGGTCGTACTATTCAATCAAAGATTATCGCAAGATAAATCCAGAATTTGGGACAGCAGACGATCTGAAAGCTTTGATTGCCGAAGCGCACAAAAATGGGATTTATGTTGTTATGGATTGGGTGGCAAATCAGACTGCCTGGGATCATATTTGGATGAAAACCAACCCAGAATTTTATGAGAAAAATGATAAAGATGAATTTGTCTCGCCTAAAAATCAGTCGGATGTCGTGACCCTGGATTACGACAATCCAGCATTGCGAAAAGCCATGATTGCTGAGATGAAATACTGGTTAGACGAATTCAAAATCGACGGTTTCCATTGCGCTATGGCAGACAAGATTCCAACCGAATTTTGGACAGAAGCGAAGCAGGAGTTGACAAGCATGCGCGAAATTTTTATGCTGGGCCAAACCGAAGAACCAGAATTGTTGAAAGCCGGAGTTTTTGATGCAGCTTACGGATGGGAATTGTATCACATCATGAACGATATTGCAAAAGGAAAGAAAAATGTATCGGCAATCGATCTTTATCTCGACAGCATTCAATACAAATGGGAGCAAGACGATTATAAAATGTTGTTCACCACTAACCACAACGAAAATTCTCGGGTCGGAACCGAATACGAAAGAATGGGTGATGCCGTAGAAATCTTTGCGGCACTTACCTACGCTTTGCCTTCTGTACCTTTGATCTACAACGGACAGGAAGAGGATTTCAATCGCCGATTGAAGCTTTTCGAAAAAGATTCGATCGATCGCAATCCGACTGCAAAAATGCGCGGCCTATATGAGAAATTAGGAGAACTGAAAATCACCAACGAAGCCTTCAACGGCGGTAAAAATGCAGGAACATACGAACGAATTAAGACCTCGGATGACAAAGCAATCTTGGCTTTCAAACGCCAAAAAAACAATACCGAAGCTTATTTTATAGGGAATTTATCCAAAACAAATAAAGAAGTTATCTTGCCGATAAACGGAACATTCAAAAACTTTATGAAGGGAGACGAATTGAAATTAGAAGCCGATCAAAAATTGAGTCTAAAACCTTGGCAATATTACATTTTGGTTCAGAAATAAGTCGAGTTTTATACCCTTTATCAAACCAAAAAAACAAATAAAATTTTCATTATTGTCAAGAAATCTAATTTTTATTGTAACTTCAATCAATAAAACAAATTAAATCAACAGAAAATGAAACTAAAAAACGCAATACTCGGATTCGCAATTATGTTAGGAGCAAATGCATTTGCTCAGAAAACTACTGTAGCCACGAGCGAGCTACCCGAATCGGCGAGAACATTCATCGTGAACAACTTTGGTAAAAACAAAATTGCACACGCAACCAAAGAATCGAAAATGGGAAGGTTGAAAGAATACAAAGTGTATTTGAACAATGGTACAAAAATAGAATTTGATGCCAACGGAAATTGGGAAGAAATCGACGCCAAGCAAAAGGCAGTTCCGAACAAGATAATTCCTCAAAAAATTGCAAATCATGTAAAAAAAGCTTTTCCTAGAGCAAAAATTGTAAAAATAGAAAGAGATCGAAAAGGATTTGATGTGGAGCTGTCCAACGGTTTAGATTTGAAATTCAATCCTCAAGCAGATTTTCTTCGAATAGAGGATTAAAAATATTTAAAGATGAAAAAAACATTCACAACCCTTGTTGTTGCTTCATTCTTGGTTTTTTATGCCTGCGACAACAAAAAAGAAATGCTCAACGAGACGGCTACCACAACCGTAAACCACGCACCGAATACAGTTTTAGATTCAGATGAAACCTCGGTTGATGCCAATGGTTTGCCGACCAATAGTAAAGAGTTTATTAATCAACACTTTGCAGAAACCTCAGTTGGGCAAATTACCAAAGAAAAAAATACCTTTGGTGGCGACGAATACAAAGTATACCTAAGCGATGGAACAAAAATTGAGTTCGACTCCAATGGCGAATGGAAAGAGGTAGAAAACAAAGCAGGAAAATCAATCGCAATGGGTTTTGCTCCAGCTTCGATCATCAAATATTTGAACACCAACTTTCCAGAAATGGCTGTAAAATCTATCCAACGAGATCGTAAAGGAATAGAAGTGAAATTGTTGCAAAACGACCTCGAATTGAAATTCGACCTCAATGGAAACTTTTTGAAAATAGATTAACATCGAAAATAATATCAAATCGAAAGAAAAATCCGACGGAAAGTCGGATTTTTTTATAAATTTATTTCATGGATAAAAAAGAACTAAGAGAACAGATTTTTCGCCACTTAGACGGCGTTGTGGTTGCGCCTGTGATTGCTGCTTTGGCAAAAAAAGGAATTTTACATCGCCTAGTCACGTCTAAAGAATGCGAGCTGTCTAAATTGGCAAACGATTTTCAGGCAAACGAAGGCTACCTCAATGTTGCTTTGCGGGTGTTGGCTTCTCAGAATTTTTTGGATCATCGGGTAGACAATTTTTCCAACACGGTTACGGTGAGTATTACCAAGTATTCTGATCGTGCTTTTGGGCAACTCGAAATTTACCAAGACCTCGCCAATTTTTTGGCGCAAGATACGGTTTGCAATAGTATCGAGACCAACGAAGAATTTTGTAACTCTTGGATCGAGCTGTACAACAAGTACAAAACCTATTTGATCGATCCGTTGGCAGACGTGGCAGACAAGAAATTCCATCATCAGATTTGTAAACATATAGAAGGAGCGCTTATTGCACCGCTGATCGTTCGTTTGGGTATGAATGGCTTGTTTCATAAATATTTTATGGAAGCCTCTTTCAGTGCAGAGGAATACCACAAAAATCCACAACATTTCGACAAAATATTAAAAGCTTTGAGCGAATTGGGCTGGTTCGAAAAAAACGGTGGGAATTATACGTTTACCGAAAAAGGCTTGTTTTTTGCTCGTCGCGCTTCGGCTTATGGCGTTACGGTGTCCTATCTGCCCATGTTTTCTAAAATGAATGAATTGCTCTACGGCAAAGCTGCTAAAGTACGAGAAATAGAAAGCGGTAGCGACGAAATCCATGTCAATCGCGAAATGAATGTTTGGGGAAGTGGTGGGGCGCATGCGACTTATTTCAAAGTGATAGACGAATTCATTATCGATATATTCAATCGACCATTAGAAGAGCAACCCAAAGGAATTCTCGATATGGGCTGCGGTAACGGCGCTTTGTTGCAACATCTTTACGAGCTGATTGAACGCCAAACACTTCGTGGCAAATATTTGGACGAATACCCGCTTTTTTTAGTAGGAGCAGATTATAACGATGCGGCGCTGAAGGTGACGAGAACCAACCTCATCAAAAATGATATTTGGGCAAAGGTGATTTGGGGCGATATTGGTGCACCAGATAATTTGGCTCACGATCTGAAGCATGATTACAACATCAATTTAGAAGATTTGTTGAATATCAGAACGTTTTTGGATCACAATCGCATTTGGGAAGATGTAAAAGAAACCAAATCGGGGCGCGTGAGCACTTCTACAGCGGCTTTTGCATTTAGAGGCAAACGATTGTCGAACAACGATGTCGAAGAAAATCTAAAAAATCATCTCACCAAATGGACTCCCTATGTGAAGAAGTTTGGCTTATTGTTGATAGAATTGCACACCCTTCCGCCTGCTGTTGCGGCGGGTCATCTTGGGCAAACGCCCGTCACAGCGTATGATGCGACGCATGGTTTTTCTGATCAGTACATTCTAGAAGTCGATATATTTCATCGCATTTGTAGAGAAGCAGGTTTGCAAGCAGACGAAAAATTGTTCCGAAAATTTCCAAACAGCGAGTTGGCTACGGTCAGTATCAATTATTTGAGAGGGTCATNCTCTAATTGTTTGATCATTTTCTCCCGATTGGTCTTGATGGAATTTCCCCAGACAAAGGTGTATCTTCCAGCTACCGATTCTATTTTGGTGCCGTCTGTATAAACTCGTTTGAGACTCACTAATTTTTCTTCTGCCAAAAGCAATACCACTTGTTTGAAGATGTCTTTGAATACGGCTTTTAACTTATTGCTTCGAAATCGGGCTATCGTATTATGGTCGATGCTTTCTCTACCAGAAAGCCACATAAAGTTTATGTTCTCATTGAGGGCTTTTTCGATCTTTCTACTGGAATAAATATTGTCCATATAAGCGTAAACCATCACTTTGAGCATCATTTTAGGATGATAACTAGGATGACCTTCCCGACTGTAAGTTTCTAAAAGAGGTTTTAAGTCTATCTTCTCAACTACGTTGTTTACGATTCTTACTGGATGATTAGTCGGAATTAATTCTTCTATCGAAGGTGGAAATAACCAGTTTTGTGATTGGTTATATTCTTTAATTCTATAGTTCATTTCGCTGAAAATTAAGTAGTTAAATATAGTGAATTCTATATTAATCACCTAATAATCAATCCATTATTTATATAAAAAAACCGCCTCAGTTGTGAGACGGCTTCTTTTTTTTATGATGAGGTTTATTGTTTTTATTCGAAATCATCGTCAGTGAATTCGAAATCGTTGAAGGTCGCATTTACCTCAAACTTTAGATCGTCATCGGTTTGTTCGGTGAAATCTTGCACATATCCAATCCATTTTAGTTGGAGAGTTCCTTCCTGATTTTTTTCGAAATTCAATTCATTTTTCACCATTTCATATTCTTCCTCGGCTGCGTTGAGCGAGGTGTAATAAACTTCTTGCACTTCGCCTTCTTCATCTTCGATTTCTTCGAATCCGAACGGAATACTGATTTGTTTGCCGTTGAGATCTTCGGTAGAAGAAACATCGATTGGGAAATCATCGATGAATAATGATAATTGAGGAAAATCGTTTTGTAACGAATCGGCCTCAACATGTTCCAGATCGTCGTTGCTATGCAATTCTACTAGCAAACAGGTTCTGTTTCCTTGGAAAACAACCTTGCACAAGGTCTTGTCGATGTGATAAATAAAAGTTTCTTCTGGATGGAAGACTTTGATTGTGTTCATTAGAAATTTTATAGTTTAGTATATCTACTACGAATATAATTAAGTCTCTAATAAAAACACAAAAAAAATGGCTAACATTTTGACAAAAAAAGGTCTAAAAAAATTTTAGACCTTCGAAAGTGTTATGTTTAACGGCTTAGTTTGCTTTGGTTGCCGTAATATCTGCTTGCAACAATACCTCGTCTTTGATGATAGAGCCACCACCACCTGTAAAGGTAATACCGAAGTCTTTACGGTTGATTCCAAATTCTTCAGATTTGATGCTTACATGATCGCCATCAACTGCAACATTCGCTTTGAATGTGATGTTTTTTGGTATTCCGCGGAAGTCTAAGTTTCCAGAGATTTCGGTGTTGTAATCGCCTTCTGTCAATGCTTTCACACCTGTGATTTCGAATTTAGCTGTTGGGTGTTTTTCAACATCCAAGAAATCGGCAGATTTCAAATGGCCGTCCAATTTTGCCTTGCTTTCTGCATCGGCATCCAAATCTTTTGATTCGAAAGTTGTAAAATCTGCCACGAAATATCCACTCTCCAAAACCCCGTTTGCTACATGAACTTCACCAGCTTGTAATTTTACCACACCATAGTGTCCTTCTTCTGGCTTGTTGATATCGTCGAAAGTTTTTCCTCCTTTCCAATTGATGGTACTTGTAGAATCTGCAACAAAAGTCTCTGCTCCTTCAGATGCATTTGTAGTTTCAGTAGCATCAGTAGCTTGTACAGTTTCTGTATTTCCTCCACAAGAAGTAAGAGCTACAAAAGAAACGATAGCCAAACTCAAAAATAATTTTTTCATTGTTTTATGTTTAAAATAATTTTTTGCAAAGATAAGGGTTAATTTTTCTATTAAACATTGATGTACATCAATTTCCTAAAATTAATGACTTGCAAGTTTAATGTTTTGAATTAAAATTTAGAAATTTGTACAAAATTTTCTACGTGCTCACAGTTTCTGAACTTTCGTTTCAATACCCCGAAAACAACCAAAAGGCTTTGTCTGGTATAAGTTTCAACTTACCAAAAGGCGAGATATTAAGCATCATTGGCGAAAGCGGAAGCGGTAAATCTACTTTGATTCGGTTGATTTATGGTTTGATGGATTTCGATTATCAGAAGGCAAAAATCAAATGGAACGAGAAAATACTCAAAGGACCATCTAGAAACCTCATACCAGGGCACAGCATGATGAAATACGTTGCACAGGATTTCGAATTGATGGATTTTGTGACTGTTGGTGAGAATGTAGGGCATTACATCTCGAACTTCGATTTGGCGGCTAAAGATAAAATCGTAAGGCAAACCTTAGAAGTAGTTCAGATGCAAGACTTCTTAGACATTCATCCAAAATACCTGAGTGGCGGACAAAGGCAGCGGGTTGCAATCGCCCGAGCATTGGCGCTACAGCCCGAACTTTTGTTGCTCGACGAGCCTTTTTCGAGTATAGACCAAAGCCTGAAATTGCAGATTAGAGAGCGCATCTACACTTATTGTAAAGAAAACAACATCAGCCTTATTTTTACAACTCACGATCTGAATGATGCTTTCTACACCGCCGATAAAATTTTGGTTCTGAACAAGGGTCGAATCGAACAAATGGGATCAATAAAATGGGTTCGTCAACATCCTAAAAACAAATATGTGGCACAATTGTTTGGTTTTGTTTCGGTAGTTCCTGCAGCAAAACTTCCCTTGATTGGGTCAGAAGCTCATCGAACGGTTGTCATTTATCCAGAAGAAATTGTCATAGATGATGCAAGTGAGGTTTATGGCACGGTGACCAAAGTGCATTTTCAGGGTAGAGATTATATTTGTGCTTTGATGGTGGACGATGTCGAACTCTATTTCTATTCTACCAGCGAATTGCTGGTGAATCAATATTTACCCTTCAGAATCACTCACTTCCGAACCATCGAATAAAAAAAAGACCCTGAATTTCAGAGCCTTTCGGTTTGAATTATTTTTTGATGATTTTCTTTGTGTAAATTTTTCCATTGCTTGTGGTAATATTCACGAGATAAACCCCGTTTGCCAACGATTCTACAGCAGTTGTTTTGCTGGTGGAGCTTAAGATTTTTTGTCCCGTTGAATTCAAAATTTCTACAGATTTCAAATCCTCGCCTTTTGGTAATTCTACGGTAAAATGCGCATCGACCGGATTCGGGTATAAGGCGATAGCAGTAGCGTTCAGGTCGTTTGTTGCCAACTCTTCTTCATTGATGATGATGTTGTCATAGTAGGCACTACCTCCATAATTGTTGTGTAAAAAATTGATTCCTACAATAGGAAGCTGACTGAAAATTGTGCTCGTGGCAACCAATTCGTTATTGAAATAATACGAAACTTGCTCACCTTTAATTTCGATCTTTATCGTATTCCATGTATTGGTTTGCCAATTGATTCCATCGATGTACTGAGCTTGATAATTTTCGTTTTTGATATAATAAAGCAAACCACGATTTTCCACTCCAAGTCCAATAATTGGTGAGAACTCTTCGGATTCAGGATTGATTCCGTAAGTGGTAAATTCGAAATCAGAGCCTAGTTTTTCGGTTACGAAAATATCATAAGAGATGCTGAAAGTTTTATAATCCATGGGTTGGGCAAACGCTTTATGAACTCCGAAAATCGGGAGCCACTGTGGTTCGTATTCATCCTGATGTCCATTTTTGAAAGAATAAATTCCGTCTTTTGCTTGTTCGTTCGTAATTATCTGATTGGTGATAAGTCCGTCAGCAGATTCGGTAACTTCCCAGCCATTTTGGTTGTGAATTGTACCCAATGTGTAGCCTTCGCTTGCTTCAAAAGAGATGATTTCTTGTGCAAATGCACCAAAAGTCGCGAAAGATAGGAGGAGTGTAAAAATATTTTTCATGATGAATTAAAATTTAGAGATTAAACGAGAAACTACGCTCTCAATAAAAATTCCAAACATTTCGCCATGAATTCGGTTGGATTTTCGGCATGCAACCAATGCCCAGCATTCGATACGCGATCAATTTCAGCATTGGGAAAGCGTTTCTTTATTTCAAACTCATCTTCGAGCAAAAGGTAATCAGATTTTGCACCTGCCAAAAACAAGGTTGGACCGTAGAATTCTCCTGCGCTCAAGTCTTCGCCAACCAACGTATGGTAGGCTCTATCCAACGCCTCTAAATTGAACCGAAAGGCATAGCCTTGATCGGTGTGGTAGACATTTTTCAACAGAAATTGCCGAACGCCCACTTCTGGTATGTATTGCTTCAGCACTTCTTCTACATCTTGTCTCGATTCAACTCGAGAGAAGTCGACCGACTTCAGAGCTTTGAAAATCGCATTGTGATGCGGAGGATACGCCTTTGGAGCCATGTCGGCAACAATCAGCTTGTCGATTATTTCCCCTTTTGTCATGGCCAAATCAATGACCAATCGACCACCAAGCGAGTGACCTAGAAAATGAGCTTTCGAAATGCCGTGAACCTCGAAGTACCGAAGAAGATCTTCAATCATTACCCGAAAATTCATTTCATCGTCATGAAAACTTCGACCGTGATTTCTAAGGTCTAAAAGGTGAGTGGTAAAATATTCACCAAATTTTTTCCCATGAGTATTCCAGTTATCCAACTGTCCGAATAGACCATGAATTACCATAAGATGTTGCGGGTGATCGCCGATGATTTTACTGTTCAATATTTTATCCATGTTGCAATTGAGCTAATTCTATTTTACGTAAATAACATTGAATGGTGTTTTCTAGTCCCAGATACAAGGCTTCTGAAATGAGGGCGTGCCCAATCGAAACTTCTGCAATCTGTGGGATTTCTGTAATGAAATATTGCAGATTGTCCAAACTAAGATCATGTCCTGCATTCACTTCCAATCCGTGTTCTATAGCCAACAGCGTTGTCTCTTTGTAGGGAAGCACAATGTCTCGATTGCCTTTAGAAAATTCGGTAGCGTAGGCTTCGGTGTACAATTCGATACGATCTGCACCGGTTTTTGCTGCGCTTTCAACCAAGGCTGGATTGGGATCTAAAAAGATAGAGGTGCGAATTCCAGCCGCTTTCAAAGTGCCAATGACCTCGGTCAGATACTCGAGGTGTTTACTGGTGTCCCAGCCCGCATTCGAGGTGATTGCATCTTCGGCATCGGGTACCAAAGTCACTTGCTCTGGTTTTACTTTCAAAACCAAATCCATAAAACTGTCTATGGGTTTTCCTTCGATGTTGAATTCTGTAGAAACAATAGGCTTCAGATCCAGAACGTCTTGGTAGCGAATGTGTCGCTCATCTGGTCTGGGATGCACGGTGATGCCTTGCGCACCAAATTGCTGGATTTTGATAGCCGCTTCTACCAAATTTGGAGTGTTGCCTCCTCGCGCGTTGCGTATGGTTGCTATTTTGTTGATGTTTACACTTAATTTTGTCATGGTTTATTCTTGTTTTAAATGGCTTATCGAGACGTTTTGCATCACTTCCAAATCGAAGCTTCGACAAGCGGTTAATAAATGATCAAAAATATCGGACGCTATTCTTTCGTACTCCAAATTATCGGTAGCCAAAGCAAAACAGTTGATCTCAAGCGGCATTCCGTGCATGGTTACTGGAAGTTGCTTCACGATGATTGGATCTCGCTGTGAGATGTGTTGATTTTCGCGCAAATAATTTTCGACATAAATCCTAAAAACACCAATATTGGTCAATTGTCTGCCGTTGATGTCGATTTCCGAGCTTGGAATATTTTTGTTGTAAGCTAATAGTTGTTGACGCTTTTCGCTGATATAGTCTTGGATTAAATAATAATGATGGAAGCGATCCAACATTTCTTCTGAACAAAATTTAAAAGAATTCACGTTGAAAGCAATGGAACGTTGAATTTTTCTCGTCCCAGAAAGCAACATGGGTTCGTGATTGGTCACCTGCGACATGATGAGGTCAGAAGTTGGTACAGTCACGACAGATTTGTCGAATCGCTCTATTTTTACCAAATTGATGTTGATTTCCCTCACAATACCATCTATCTTTCCTTTTTCTATCGAAACCCAATCGCCTTCTTTTACCGATTTTGAATATGAAATTTGCAAACCCGAAGCAAAGCCCAATATCGCATCGCGAAAGATCAAAATCACGGCTGCCGTCAAGGCTCCGAGTATAGCAATGATGGTGCTGGTGTCTACCGTAAAGAGAATCATTATCCCAGAAATGATGGCAAAAAACGTAACGAACATCTTGGTCAATTGCCCAAAAGTACGAATCCCGACATTGGTGTAACTGTTTTCTTCTCTATACAAATCGGTGATGGTGTTGATGATTCGGTAGATGATTTGGGTCAAAAGTACTACAAACCCGAGTTTGATGATTTTTTCGTTTAGCAGGTAAAACGATCGATTGGCTTTGAACAAAATGATATTGAGGTTGAAAGCCAAGCTCAACGGAATGATATAAAGACTATACTCAATCACCCGATGCTTTACCAAAAAATTCAGAAAATTGGATTCTATTGCAATGCTAAGTTTTCTGAGAATAGGAACTACAATCAATTTCAACAAATACCCGATAATCACGATTACAACCGTCAATAATGCAATCTCCAAGACGTTGAAAAATCCCTTAGAAAGATCAAAAGCAAGATGTTTAGTTGCAAGGGAGTGCATCGCATCGCTAAATTCTTGATAAAATGATTTTTCTTGCAACAAATACTTCATATATTCGTGTTTATCAAATAGAAATTATTCTCTAGACAAAGTTACACGGATAATCATAAATTAAAAATACAAAAAAACATGGACGACTCGATTATCAATATCATTAGCGGTCTATTGCTCGTTTTGGGTTTGGTAGGAACCGTTTTGCCTGTTCTGCCTGGCGCACCACTCGCATTGGCGGGTTTGTTTATCTTCAAATATTCTGGCGATTGTGGCTATGGCTGGGGATTGATTATCGTTGCAGGAATTTTTGTAGCCATAGGGGCGCTGCTCGACTATTTGTTGCCGATCTACATGACCAAAAAATGGGGCGGCTCTAAATATGGTGTTTGGGGATCGGTTTTAGGACTTTTTGTCGGCTTGTTTTTTCCTCCGTTTGGCTTTTTGTTGGGACCATTGTTGGGTGCTTTCGTCGGCGAATTGTTGCATAACACTCAAGATCACAAAAGGGCGATGAGTGCTGCATTAGGCTCGTTTGTAGGATTCTTATTGACCACAGGTTACGATATTATCCTCACCTTAATATTCCTAGCAATCTTCATCGTCGACGTAATGGATTGGTATTCTTTCAGATAATTTTAAATCAACATTATAGGATGTTTCTATTTTTTTTGTAAATTTGCAACGTATTGAATGAATCTAATAGAGGAGGGCTTTATTACAGCTCTCTTTTTCGTTGTATATGGACGTAGCAAGAGTAAAACAATTAATAGACGAAGCGATAGCAGAGAATCCCGCTTTGTTCTTGGTCGATTGGTCGATATCGGCAGACAACAAGATCGTTGTTTTGGTAGATGGCGACGAAGGTTTGCCAATAGAAGAGGTTGTGCGAATTAGCCGACACGTAGAACACAATCTAGATCGCGAAACAGAAGATTTTGCATTAGAAGTTTCTTCACCAGGTTTGTCGAAACCATTGACAACACCAAGGCAATATCGCAAAAATATCGGCCGTACAATCGAGATTACCTTGACCAATGATAAGGTGATCGAAGGCGAGATAGTGAGTGCAGACGAGGAGGCGGTAGAAGTCTTTTGGGAAGCCCGTGAACCAAAGCCAATAGGCAAAGGGAAAATTACAGTAGAATATGAAGAATTAATCAATTATACCGACGTCAAAAAAGCGGTAATAAAAGTCATTTTTTAAAAATATTTAGAATGGACAATTTGGCATTAATCGAATCTTTCGTAGATTTCAAAGAAGATAAAAACATAGACCGTATCACCCTGATGGCAATCATAGAAGAAGCCTTGAAGGTTGTTTTACGTAAAAAATATGGATCGGATGATAATTTCGATATTATTGTCAACCCAGATAAAGGAGATTTAGAGATTTGGCACAACCGAATTGTGGTAGAAGATGGATTCTCTGAAGACGACAGTGCCGAAATCGAACTATCAGAAGCACGCAAAATAGAACCAGATTTCGAGATTGGCGAAGAAGTGTCAGAACTTATACCAATTCAGAATTTGGGTCGTCGTGCAATCCTTACCTTACGCCAAACCTTGGTCGCAAAAGTGATGGAACACGACAATGCGAATCTCTACGACAAGTTCAAAGATTTAGAAGGCGAAATCGTCACTGGAGAAGTGCACCACATTCGCAACAAACACGTCATCATCATGGATGACGAGCAAAACGAAATGATTTTACCCAAAGAAAATCAAATACCATCTGATTTCTTCAGAAAAGGTGAAACCGTGCGTGCCGTTGTAGACGACGTGAAACTGCGAGGAGCCAAACCTCAGATTATGTTGTCGCGTACATCACCAAAATTCTTAGAAAAACTATTCGAATTAGAAATTCCAGAGATTTTCGACGGATTGATTACCATCAAAAAAGTAGTTCGAATCCCAGGAGAAAAAGCAAAAGTAGCCGTAGAATCTTACGACGATCGTATCGACCCTGTTGGCGCATGCGTTGGGATGAAAGGCTCTCGAATCCATTCCATAGTACGCGAGTTACGCAACGAAAATATCGACGTTATCAATTACACCACAAACCTCAATTTATTCATCGCTCGAGCATTGAGTCCGGCTGCAATTTCGAAAATCGAAATAGACGAAGAGCATCAAAAAGCCTTGGTTTATGTAAAACCAGAAGAAGTATCGAAAGCGATTGGAAAAGGAGGACACAATGTAAAATTAGCATCGAAATTGTTGGATATGGAAATCGATATTTTCAGAGAAGGCGTTCAGGATGAGGATGTTGAGCTTGCAGAGTTCTCAGACGAAATCGACGAATGGGTAATCGACGCCTTCAAATCGATCGGTTTAGACACTGCAAAAGCCGTTTTAGAACAAGATGTAGACGATTTGGTAAAGCGTACAGACCTCGAAGAAGAAACGGTGCTTCACGTGATCCAAATTCTCAAAGAAGAATTCGAAGATTAATATAATTAACAAAGCAATTAAATAAAGATTCGTACATTTGCAAACGAAAAAAACAGACAGCTTCAATATGCGGGAAACAATAAGATTAAGTAAAGTATTAAGAGAATTAAACATTTCAATTGATCGTGCCGTTGATTTTTTAAGTGAAAAAGGGGTCGATGTCGAAAAAAATCCCAATACAAAACTTGAAATGTCAGCCTACGATATCTTAGTGAATGAATTCCGCTCAGATGCCAAGCAAAAAGCAGCATCCGATGAAGTTGTATTGAACAAACTTGCCGATAAAAAAGCGGCAGAAAAAAAAGCAGCTGAAAAAGCCGAACAACAACGAGTAGAAAAAATCGAAACCACAAAAGTAGAACTTTCTGGTCCGAAAGAGGTAGGTAAAATAGACCTCGATACGTTGAAGCCAGTTGCTCAAAAAGAAGAAAAAAAACAACCAGCAAAAGCAGAAGAACCAGTCGCTAAAGAAGAACCTAAAGAAGAAGTTGTTGGACCGAAAATCATCAAAACAATCGACTTAGAACAGTTCGAAAAACCAGTCAGACCAGCTCAACCAAAAGAAAAAGAAGCGGAAAAAGAAAAATCGAAAGTAGAAAATGTAGAAAAACCAGTTGAGAAGAGAATCGAAACACCACAACCTGAAACAAAAAAGGTTGAAGAACCGAAAGCCGAAAATAAGGCTGAAGTTGCTGAAGAAGGTGTAGAAGATGGTCAAAAAATCGAAACGGTTTATACCAAATTAGACGGTCCGAATTTTACTGGTCAGAAAATAGACCTTTCACAATTCGATCGCGACAAGCGTAGGTCAGATGACAAAAAAACTGCACCTGGTGAGAACAGACAAAAACGCAAACGCATTCGCAAAGGGGTAAGACCCGAGGATGTAAAAACAGATGGTGCAAACAATACCACAGGTCAAGGAAATCAAAACAGACCAAACCAACAAGGTGGTAATCGCAACACCGGTGCAGGAGGTCGTAAACAAGGAGGACAAAACAGAAACCAAAATAGCAAAGGTAGATTCGATCCTCGTTCGAGAACCGCGCCACAAGTCGAGTTGAGCGATGAAGAAGTTAAAAAACAAATCAAGGATACCCTTGACAAGCTCACAGGAAAAAGCAAAGGGTCTAAAGCTGCAAAACACAGAAGAGATAAACGTAAAGAACGTCGTGAAATGGCCGAGCTCGAAGAAGAAGCAATGGCAAAAGACAAAACTTTACAAGTGACAGAATTTGTTACCGTAAACGAATTGGCATCGCTTATGGATGTAGCGGTAACAGAAGTAATCTCTGCCTGTATGTCGCTAGGAATCATGGTGACCATGAACCAACGCCTAGAGGCAGATACCATTTTGTTGGTAGCAGATGATTTCGGATATGATGTAAAATTTGCTTCGGCTGAGGAAGAAATTTCAACCGAAGAAGAAATAATCGACAACCCAGAAGATTTGGTAGAACGTGCCCCAATCGTAACCGTAATGGGACACGTAGACCACGGTAAAACGTCTTTGTTAGACTACATACGCAATGCCAATGTAATTGCAGGTGAGTCTGGTGGAATTACACAGCATATTGGTGCTTATAATGTAAAATTGGCCAACGGTAAACGCGTAACATTCTTAGACACCCCCGGACACGAAGCATTTACGGCGATGCGTGCTCGTGGTGCTCAGGTTACCGATATTGTAATCATCGTGATTGCAGCCGATGACCAAGTGATGCCACAAACCAAAGAAGCCATCTCACACGCTCAGGCAGCAGGTGTACCCATCGTGTTTGCCATCAACAAAGTCGATAAGCCAACAGCCAACCCAGAGAAAGTAAAAGAGCAATTGGCACAAATGAATTTACTAGTAGAAGATTGGGGAGGAACTTATCAATCGCAAGAAATCTCAGCCAAAAAAGGGATGGGCGTTGATGATTTGCTAGAAAAAGTTTTGTTGGAAGCCGAGATTTTAGAACTAAAAGCCAACCCGAAACGTCTGGCAAATGGTACAGTTGTAGAAGCTTCTTTAGACAAAGGTAGAGGATACGTTACCACTATTTTGGTTCAAAACGGAACATTGAAAGTTGGGGATTACCTCTTAGCGGGATCCAACCACGGTAAAGTGCGTGCAATGCTCGACGAACGCGGCAAAAACGTACAACAAGCAGGTCCATCTACACCGGTTACCATACTCGGATTAGACGGTGCGCCTACGGCGGGTGATAAATTCAAAGTTTACGAAGACGAACGCGAAGCGAAACAAATTGCATCGAGACGTGAGCAATTGCAACGCGAACAAAATATCCGTACACAAAAACGAGTAACATTAGGAGATCTCGGACGCCGTATCGCTTTAGGAGGATTCCAACAATTGAATGTGATTCTAAAAGGGGACGTTGACGGATCTGTAGAAGCTTTGACCGACTCGTTGCAAAAACTATCAACCGAAGAAATCGAGGTTAACATCATCTTGAAAGGTGTGGGACAAATCACCGAATCAGATATCATGTTGGCAAGTGCTTCTGATGCAATCGTGCTCGGATTTAACGTTCGTCCGAACGGAACTGCGCGCGATATCGCAGAGCGAGAAGAAATCGAAATTCGTACCTATTCTATCATCTATGACGCCATCAACGATGTGAAAGAAGCGATGGAAGGAATGCTCTCTCCTGAACTTAAAGAACAAATCACAGGTAATATCGAAATTCGTGAAACCTTCAAAGTTTCTAAAGTCGGAACAATTGCAGGATGTATGGTCTTAGACGGTAAAGTTACCAGAAACTCCAGAATACGCGTTATCCGTGAAGGTGTCGTGATTCACGATGGCGAATTGGCATCTCTGAAACGTTTCAAAGACGATGTAAAAGAAGTAACCAAAGGATACGAATGTGGTTTGAATATCAAAAACTTCAACGATATCAAAGTGGGTGATATCATCGAGGCTTATGAAACGGTAGAAGTAAAAAAGAAATTGAAATAATTTTTTAATTCGATAAGCAAAGGATTTCCAAAAGAAGTCCTTTTTTTTGTTCAAAAAAATAACTTTAGCCCAGTTTTTGAATTACAATAGTATCTAAAATCAAGAAAATGAAAACAATTAAGTATAATATCGGCGGTTTGTTGTTGGGCTCGTTATTCGTTTTGGCTTCTTGTGGCTCATCACAACCCAACTCAGAGCTAGAATCATCGACTCAACATGATGTTTCGATGTATCCGGAAGCGAAATCGGGACAAAAACGAGTGGTCATCACAGTGCCAGAAAAGAAAAATGAAAGCGATTACAAAATAGAACTTCTCGCAGGTAAAAACACCAAAGTAGATTGTAATCGCCAAGGTTTGATTGGAGAATTAAACGAATTGAATTTAGAGGGTTGGGGATATCATTATTACGAATTCAAAACTAATGGGGAGGTCTTTTCGACCATGATGGGATGCCCAGAAAATCAACCACTCAAAGATCAATTTATTTTTGCACCATCGCTAATGGTATCCTACAACAGCAAATTGCCTTACGTGGTTTACCTACCCAAAGACTATGAACTGAAATATAAAATTTGGTCTGTCTCTGAAACGAAAACTGCAAAGTAAAAAATTAAATCCGTTGAAAAACTCAACGGATTTAATTTTTTTTCTGACTTATATAGCTTCTGCTACAACAAAGGTACTGCCGCCAATGTAGATCAAATCATCTGGAAACGCGGCAGATTTTGCTGCGTCAATAGCCTCGGTGACGCTGTTGTAATATCTTGCGTCGAGGTTTTTCGGGATGATTTTTTTCAACTCGTTTATTTCGAATTTTCGTGGCACATCGGGTTGGGTAAAATAATATAGCGCCTCTTTTGGAAAGAAACTCAAACTTTCCAGCACATCTTTATCATTCACAAAACCCAAAACCAAGTGCAATCTGCTGTAATTTGTTTGGCTTAGCTGTTCGGCAATAAGCTTCAAACCGTGCGGATTATGCGCCGTGTCGGCAACAATGGTCGGGTTTTCTTTTTGCAAAATATCCCATCTTCCCCTCAGTTTCGTGTTTTTTACCACGTTCTTCAATCCTTTTTCCACCGCATTTTGGTCAATCGAATAGACCAAATTTTTCAACTCTTTGATGGCATTCAATACGGTTTGAATATTTTTTTGCTGATAAATTCCTTTCAAATCAGAGGCTAATTTTGGTTGCTGATGCTCTTCTGCGAAAATGATTTTTGCGTTTCTTGCTTCCGCATGTTGTTCGAAAATCTTCCGAGTTTCTGGCGTTGCTTCACCAATCACCACCGGCGTATTGGCTTTGATAATTCCGGCTTTTTCACCCGCAATTTCGCTCAAAGTATTGCCGAGAAATTGGGTATGGTCCAATCCAATATTTGTAATCACCGACAAGTCGGGAGAAATGATGTTGGTAGAATCTAATCGTCCGCCCAATCCCGTCTCGATCACCGCTACGTCTACCTCTTGCTCTGCAAAGTAGGCAAAAGCCATGGCAATCGCAATCTCGAAAAATGAGGCGTGTTGATCTATAATTTTTTGATGGTGTTTTGCCACAAATTCGATTACAAAATCTTTGCTGCACAGCTCGCCGTTTACCCGAATTCGCTCTCTGAAATCTTTGAGATGTGGCGAAGTCGTGAGCCCAACTTTGTAACCAGCTTCTTGTAAAACAGATGCCAACATATGCGAGGTACTGCCTTTACCGTTGGTGCCCGCCACGTGAATTGTTCTGAATTTTTTGTGCGGATTTCCCAAATAGGCGGTCAAAGCCTCGATATTCGTTAGATCTTTCTTGAAAGCCGATTTCCCAACTTTCTGAAACATGGGTAAATTAGAAAATAACCAATCGATGGTTTCGGTATAATTAAGCGAATTCATATAAAGCTCAGTAATCTAGACGAGTAGTGGATAAAAAAATTATTAAAAACCTCAATTTTGAGTTTCAAACCGACTGAAAAGAAAATGTTTGTCATCAAGGTTGAAGCTTTTTAAGTTGAACAAATATACTAAACTCTTCAGAAAAAGTATCCAAAAAACCTATTACATCGCCCAATTTGAATTCTTTTGAATATCAAACAAAGTTTCAGCGTCAAAGATAAACGATTCCGCTCGAATGGTCGAATTTTGCTCCTGTTACACTCGCTAGGCAGTTGGTTTTATTTTGCAAACGTCGCCAACCCAAAAAAGCAAAAATCAACGCCTCTTTGTAATCGATAAGTTGATTATCGGGAATGATGATTTTGGTAGAAAAAATCTCGCTGAATAATTGCATCAAAAACGTATTTTTGGCACCTCCACCTGTAACCAATATATTGTCTATGGTATATTGTTTTGTTGTTTTATGTGTTTGATAAACAACATGTTGTGTGTAGGTGTGCAGCTGGTCTTCTACCGGGATTTTATAACTTTCGATCAGTGGCAAATACAGTTGCTCAACAGATTCGTATCCTAAAGATTTCGGCTGGTCGAGTTGGTAATATTCAAGCTCGTTGAGGCGGTCGAACAATTCCTTGTTCAATACACCTTTTGATGCAATTTTTCCATCGCAATCAAACGCATATCCCAACTGATTGGCAAGGTGATTGAGAATCAAATTTACGGGACAGATATCAAACGCAATTCTTTTCCCTCCACGGTTCATCGATATATTCGAGAATCCACCCAAATTCAGACAGGCGTCATAGCGTTCGAAAAGCAATTCATCGCCAATTGGCACGAGCGGCGCGCCTTGTCCGCCCAACACCACATCTTGCGTTCTGAAATCGCAAACAACAGGAACATTCAATTTTGAACGGATTGCTGCACCATGCCCAATTTGCAAGGTAAAAATACGATTCGGTTGATGAAAAATCGTATGCCCATGAGAAGCTACGAAATTCAACTTTTCGATTGAATGTAATGCAATAAATCGGGCAACTTCTCTGCCCAAAAAATAGCCGTATTCTACATCCAAAGCTAGAAGATCTTCAGATTTCCAATGATAAGCCGACCTGAGTTTATACTTCCATTTTTCGGGATATTCGATTGTTAGGGCAGAAATAATCTCAAAATCTTGCTCAGAATCGAATCGAACATAACAAATATCCAGTCCGTCAAGCGACGTTCCCGACATCAAACCAATGCAATGTATAGGTGAATTCATTTCTTAAAGTTAGAAAAATCTTTTACTTTCGACTTCATTTAATATCGAAGTTAAAATAATTTATCGCTACGATTTTATTATCTTTGGTTCCATATAAAAACTAACAACAAAATGGCTCACGATGTAATTTTCGATTTAATCGAAGACGAAAAAGAAAGACAACTCAATGGAATTGAATTGATTGCTTCTGAAAATTTTGTTTCAGACAATGTGATGAAAGCAATGGGTTCTGTTTTGACCAATAAATATGCAGAAGGTTATCCTGGTAAACGTTATTATGGAGGCTGCGAAGTAGTCGATCAGGTAGAGCAGATTGCCATCGATCGTATCAAAGCTTTGTTCAACGCCGAGTATGCAAATGTTCAACCGCATTCGGGTTCGCAAGCCAATGCAGCGGTGTTTTTAGCTTGTCTCCAACCTGGTGACAAAATCTTAGGATTCGATCTTTCGCATGGTGGACACCTCACGCATGGTTCACCTGTAAATTTTTCTGGAATCAATTACCAAACCTCATTTTATGGGGTAGATCAGGCAACAGGTCGTATCGATTATGATGCCATGTTGCAAAAAGCAAGAGAAGAAAAACCAAAATTGATTATCTGTGGTGCTTCGGCATATTCTCGTGATATTGATTATGCGAAATTTAGAGAAGCTGCAGACGAGGTCGGAGCAATTTTATTAGCCGATATTTCACATCCTGCTGGGCTGATTGCTCGTGGAATTTTGAATGACCCCATGCCGCATTGCCATATCGTGACTACCACAACGCACAAAACCTTGCGAGGACCTCGCGGAGGAGTAATTTTGATGGGCAAAGATTTCGAAAATCCTTGGGGACATACAACACCAAAAGGAGAAGTGAAAATGATGTCTCAAATCTTGAATGCTGCCGTTTTTCCAGGTACTCAAGGTGGACCGTTAGAACACGTGATTGCGGCAAAAGCAGTGGCTTTTGAAGAAGCAATGTCTGATGCGTATATGGATTATATAGTACAAGTGGTGAAAAATGCAAACGCTTTGGCAAATGCTTTGGTGGCGAAAGACTACCAAATCATCTCTGGCGGAACAGATAATCACTGTATGTTGATCGATCTTCGCAACAAAGGAATTACAGGAAAAGCTGCTGAAAACGCCTTGGTAAAAGCGGAAATTACGTGTAACAAAAACATGGTACCTTTCGACGACAAATCTCCGTTTGTGACCTCTGGTATTCGTTTGGGAACAGCTGCAGTTACAACTCGCGGACTCAAAGAAGCCGATATGCAAACAGTAGCCGATTTCATCGATGAGGTTTTGATGAATATCGATAACGAAGAAAAATTAGAAGAAATTGCCGATAAAGTGAACGATTTTATGAGTGATCGTCCATTGTTTCAAATGTAATTTTCATGGAATAGTCAAACCTCAGTTTAGTACTGAGGTTTTTTTATAAGTTACGATGAGGTTGTGCACAATTTGCGTGGAGATCGTTGCATCAATTTTTAAAGCATTCGATTTCACCTAAAAAATATCATAAAACCGTTCAAAATCATGCAATTTCAGCGATAAAATTTTATATTTGTGTGCATTTTAGCAAAATTATTCAAGGATAAAAAATCAAAATAGAATGTCTAAATCAAAAATCATTTACACGCTTACAGATGAAGCACCTATGCTGGCAACGTATTCATTTTTACCTATTGTAAAAGCGTTTACTTCTGCCGCAAATGTTGAGGTCGAAACAAGAGATATCTCTTTGGCAGGTAGGATATTAGCGAATTTTCCAGAGTTTCTAAAAGAAGATCAAAAAATAGGAGATGCTTTGGCAGAGCTAGGCGCTTTGGCAAAAACACCAGAGGCGAACATCATTAAATTACCAAACATCTCGGCTTCTGTTCCGCAATTAGACGAAGCCATTGCAGAGCTTCAATCACAAGGGTATGCAGTGCCAAACTATCCTGCTGAGCCAAAAAATGATGAAGAAAAAGAAATAAAAGCACGTTACTCTAAAGTTTTGGGTTCTGCCGTGAATCCTGTTTTACGCGAAGGAAACTCAGACCGTCGTGCCCCAAAAGCTGTAAAAAATTACGCAAAAGCAAACCCGCATAAGATGGGAGCTTGGTCTGCCGATAGTAAAACCAAAGTTGCACACATGCAAAAAGGCGACTTCTACGGTACAGAAACATCGACTACAGTAAATGATGCCACAACATACACCATCAAATTCTATGGTGAAGACGGAACGGTAAAAGAATTGAAAGCAGCTGCACCATTGCAAGCAGGAGAAGTGATTGATTCTTCGGTGATGAATTTAAACGCACTGAAAGCCTTTGTAGAAGAAGCAATTCAAGATGCTAAAAATAATAATGTATTGCTATCGGCTCACCTGAAAGCCACGATGATGAAAGTATCTGACCCCGTGATTTTTGGTGCAGTGGTCGAAACATTCTTCAAAGAGGTATTTACAAAATTCGCTGACGTTTTCGCTGAATTGGATGTGAATCCGAACAATGGTTTGGCAGATTTGTACGAAAAAATCAAAGGGCATCCACAAGAGAGCGATATCAAAGCAGCTATCGATGAGGCATGGACAAATGGACCACGAGTAGCAATGGTAAATTCTGACAAAGGAATTACGAACTTCCATGTACCATCAGACGTAATCGTTGATGCCTCTATGGCAGCGTTGATCCGTAACGGAGGTAAAATGTGGGATAAAGATGGTGCAGAAGAAGATACCATCGCCATTATCCCAGATCGTTCTTATGCTGGTTTTTATGAAGCAGTAGTAGACGATATGAAAGCAAACGGAACCTTGGATCCAACCACAATGGGATCGGTACCCAACGTAGGATTGATGGCTCAAAAAGCTGAAGAATACGGCTCGCACGATAAAACTTTCCAAGCTCCTGCAAACGGAACAATCAAAGTAGAAGATGCAAATGGAAATGTTTTGTTGGAACA
This sequence comes from Vaginella massiliensis, assembly GCF_900089075.1. GTDB lineage: Bacteria > Bacteroidota > Bacteroidia > Flavobacteriales > Weeksellaceae > Weeksella > Weeksella massiliensis_A. The sequence goes on along the minus strand of NZ_LT593746.1, from coordinate 352,635 downwards.
AAAAGTAGAAACTTCTGATATTTTCAGAATGTGTCAAACCAAAGACGAACCAATTCAGGATTGGGTAAAATTGGCAGTTAACAGAGCTCGTCTATCAGACACCCCAGCAATTTTCTGGTTAGATAAAGCAAGAGCACACGACCAACAAATCATCAAAAAAGTAGAAAAATATTTACAAGACCACGATACAACAGGTTTGGATATTCGTATAATGGATGTGAAAGATGCCATGAAAGAAACCTTGAAACGTGCTCGCGAAGGAAAAGATACCATCTCGGTTTCTGGTAATGTTTTACGTGATTATCTGACCGATTTATTCCCGATTTTAGAATTAGGAACATCGGCTAAAATGTTGTCTATCGTTCCGTTGATGAACGGCGGAGGGTTGTTCGAAACTGGAGCCGGAGGTTCTGCACCAAAACACATCGAACAGTTCATCGAAGAAGGCTACTTGCGTTGGGATTCTTTGGGCGAATTCTTGGCATTGCAAGCATCTTTGGAGCATTTGGCACAATCACAAAACAACCCAAGAGCACAAACATTGGCAGATGCTTTGGATGAAGCCAACGCAAAATTCTTGGCAACAGACAAATCGCCTGGACGAAAATTGGGAACGATAGACAATCGGGGATCTCATTTCTATTTGGCGATGTATTGGGCAGAAGCCTTAGCCAATCAATCGACCGATTCAGAATTGGCAGCGAAATTCGCACCAGTTGCAAAAGCAATGCAAGAACAAGAAGCAAAAATCAACGAAGAATTGATTGGTGCACAAAACAAACCGCAAGATATTGCCGGATATTATCATCCGAGCGCAGAAAAAACTTCTGCCGCTATGCGTCCGTCTGCAACTTTGAACGGAATTATCGATGCGATTTAATTTTTAATAAATTTAGATTTAAATCAAAACGAAACCGTCTCACAACTGAGGCGGTTTTTTTATATAAATAATGGATTGATTATTAGGTGATTAATAAAGAATTCACTATATTTAACTACTTAATTTTCAGCGAAATGACCTATAGTATTAAAGAATATAACCCATCTGGGAGAAAATGATCAAACAATTAGAGGATATGTGGCAATACGCGCAGTGCGTTGCTGATGAAGAAGACCAAGATCACGCGCCACCGGAGTTCAACAAACTTGATCCCGAAAAAATCCAACAAGCTGCAGATAAAATCAACCGGATACTCAAAAACAAGTCTGACGATCAAAAGAAAAAAGCCAAGTCCCGTTGCATTCAAAAGAACTTTGCCCCGAACTTAAAGAAATACCAAGAACAAGAAGCTATACTTAAAGAACGAAATTCCTACAGTAAAACAGACCCCGATGGTTGTCCGCTCATAAGCCAGTGCTTCAAGGGGAAAAACAACAGGACAGTAGAAAGGAACCATAAATTAGAATACCACAAACAAAAAGCAAGAGAACTTCTCACCTCCCAAATAGGCGAAATCAGACGAAAACAAAGAACTGCTGATGTCGAACCTACATTTGCCCAACTCAAACACAACCGAAACTTCAAAAGATTTACCCTAAAAGGAATTGTAAAAGTGGAAATAGAGTTCGGATTGCATGCTTTAGCTCATAATCTGAAAAAGATGAGTGCGTAAACAAGAATAATAACTCATCTTTTTCTAAATTATTAAATAGCGTTGGTTTTTGACCTCAATTTTTTAATCATAAAAAAACCGTCCCGATTTTATAAACGAGACGGCTTTTTTTATTCCAGAATCTCTTGTTCAACTCCGAAAATTCTAATGCTGTTGGGGAAATGCAAAACGAGATACATAAAATTCAAAATTTTACGTTATTTGTATCAGAATGGGGCACTATCTTTTTCATCGGTTGGCTTTTGCCATTTTATTTTTGATGTTTGTAACAACGCAAGCACAAGAAGAACCGTGGAAAAACTCGAACCAAAGAGAACAAACTTTTTTGGCAAAAGACACCGTTCAACTCGATTGGTTCGGCATATTGCCCGAAAAAATTTCCCTGTTCGACGCTCAACATCAAACCATAAATCCATCGTTTTACCGCATCGATTTCGAGAAACAACAGCTCATCATCGATTCGGTTTATTGGCAACAACCGCTCACGTTTCGCTATTTTGTTGATCCTAAATTGGTTCAAAAAGAAGTTTTTGCAAAAGATCCTTCGCTCATCATCCAAACCCAAAACTTAGATGAGTTTCACCGTAACGAAGACGTAAAATTCAAAAAAGAAACCAATGAGCTGTTCGAAGGCTTAGAAAGCAAAGGTTCGCTTGTTCGCGGAATTCGATTTGGAAATAATCAAAGTGCCTCCACCCAATCATCACTCGACCTACAATTGTCGGGTAAATTGACCGAAGACGTTACGGTAACAGCGGCAATCGCCGATAACAACGTGCCTATAGAATCGGATGGTTATACCCAAAGTTTGCAAGAATTCGATAAAGTGTACATCGAATTGGCAACGCCTCAATCTAGGGTTCGTGCTGGACATATCGACTTGGAACAAGAGCAAGATTATTTCAACAATTTTCGACAAAAAGTGACGGGATTGTTATTAGAAACCAATTTGACAAGCGAAAAATCTCAAACCAAAATTTTTGCTTCTGGCAGCATCACGCGTGGGGAATTTTATAGCGAAAGTTTTAACGGACAAGACGGCAATCAAGGACCATATCAGTTGAGAGGAAATCACAACGAATTGTACGTTATCATCATTTCGGGCTCCGAGCGCATTTATATCGATGGAATTTTACAAGAGCGTGGCGAAGACAAAGATTATGTCATCAATTACAACACGGGCGAGCTCACTTTTACATCGAATAGACTCATCACATCCAATTCTAGAATTGCGGTAGAATACCTCTACAATAGCCGAAATTATTCGCAGTTGTTTTTGTACGGAGGCGTCGAACACGAGTCAGAAAAACTCAGTGTAGCAGGACATTTTTATTCGAAAAGCGATGCCAAAAAAAATACGCTCAGCAGTGAACTCACCGACGAAGATAAACAAATCCTGAGCGAGGCAGGAAACGATCCAGATCTGATGTACAGCGTTTCGGCGATTCGGTCTGATTATGATTCGAACAAAGTTTTGTATCGAAAAGTTTACCAAAACAACGAATTGATTTTCGAATATTCTAACGATCCTGCAGAAGAATTGTATCAGGTTTCGTTTTTGCATGTTGGCGTCGGACAAGGAAATTACAGACAAATCAACACCACACAAAATGGGAAAGTGTTCGAATATGTAGCGCCAGTTGCAGGCGTCTTGCAAGGGGATTACGAACCGATAAAAAGACTGATTGCGCCTACCAAACTTCAGATTTATACCCTCAATTCGCAATATAAATTTGATGAAAACCAGACGGTTGGCATCGATTTAGCTTTGAGCAATCAAGACCTCAATCTTTTTTCTAATTTGGACGATGAGCAGAACGTAGGTTTTGCAGGTCGAGTTTACGGTGAGAAGAAATTCGATTTCGAAAAATGGCAAATCACACCAAAAGCATCGGTAGAATATTGGCAGAAAAATTTCGTTTCTCCCGAAAGAGTACGCGCCATTGAGTTCGAAAGAACGTTCAATGTAGACAGCGAGTTTATGAAGGTTGATCATCTTTATTTCTCGGCGGGGCTCGAGGTTTTTTATAATAAAAATTTAGGTTTGAGTTATGGAGCGGAATTCTTAGAATATAAAACCAAATATCGCGGTTTGCGTCACGATTTTTCGAGCAAATATGAAACAGCACAAGACAAGGCAATCGCCAAACTCTCGTATCTGGCAACCGACAAAGTAAGCGACGAAACCAATTTTGTGCAATATGACGCCGATTATGTTCGGAAACTTTCGCCTAAATATTGGATTGGAACCAAGTTTTATGGTGAGCAAAACGAATGGAAAAGCAAGACGACAGGTTTGCTGGATAATAGTTTTCGTTGGAACGAATTTCAGCTAAAAGCAGGCAGAATCGATTCTGTGAAAATGAATCTGGAAATGATTTTGTATACCAGAAAAGACGATTCGGTAAGATTGGCAAATTGGCACACTATGCAGCGTAGCAACGGAGTTATTTTCAATTCTCGATTGCTGAACGAGGCGAATCATCAGTTGGCATTCAATTTTCATTTTAGAAATGTAAACTATCGTTTCGAGCAAACGCCAAACGAAAATTTCATGACGGGCAACCTCAAATGGTACAAATCGTTTTTGCGAAATGGTTTGCAATTGAATGTCGATTATGAGTTGGGAAGTGGCGTCGAGGCTCAGCGCGAGTTTCAATACATCAGAGTGGCAGACGGAATGGGAATTTACAAATGGACCGATTACAACAACGATGGCATAGAACAAATCGATGAATTCGAAATGGCCGAATTTATCGATCAGGCAAATTACGTTCGCGTTTATACCAATACCTTCGATTATATCAAAACCAATAAAAACAAATTGAGTGTTTCGGCACGTTTCAGACCCAAAGATATTTTCAACACCTCCAATGCTTTTGTCGAGCGTTGGTTACTACAAACTTCTTTGTTGTCGACCAATTCTTCCCTCAAACAAGGAGACGCTTTATTGTTCAATCCATTCATCAATACCGATGAAACCTTGGGGCATACACGCAATTGGCGAGGGATAATTTATTACAATCAAAACGCACAATACCGTTGGCAGGCAACCTACAATTTCAATCAACAAACGACCAAAACCTATATTTATACTGGATCAGAATTTCGAGATCAGACTCTTCATAATTTGAAGCTCAAATACCGCATTATAGCTAATTTTTTTGCCAATCTCGAGTTGGAAAAGAGTGACGTTCAGAGCGATTCTGAAACTTTTGTTTCGAGGCGTTTCAAGTTGGATCAATACAAATTATCGCCTAGTTTGGAGTTGCAAAATGGGACGGATTTGCGAAGTAGCTTATTTTATATCTATCAACACAAGTCGAATGTCTCGGGCGTAGAAATGCTAAAGCAACACGAATTGAAAACCGAATTGCAATGGAATTTGGTAAGTAAAATGAGCGTTTTGGGAAATTTCAGTTACATCAACAATCTTTTCGAAGGCAATCAAGAATCGGTTGTCGGAAACCAAATGATGGAAGGCTTGCGTGCGGGCGATAACTTTGTTTGGCAATTGCAGTTGCAACGTCAGATCAACTCATTTTTACAATTGAATCTTTCGTATGATGGGCGCAAAAACGAGAATTCATCTACCATACATACAGGAAGTTTGCAATTACAAGCGAGGTTCTAAATTATTTACGATATTAATATTAAAGCCAAGGCTATCGCCACAACTGTAACGCGAGCGTTTGCACAACGGGCAAGAACTCGAAAAGAAAGTTGTTGCGATAGCTCGGTTTATGTTTATCAAACGGTTTTGGCTACAATTTGTTTGAAGTCTTTGGATTGGATGAGTTCGATAATGTTTTGGATATCATTCCCGATCAAGCGGTCGTCTTCGAGTTTTGGGCAGACTGTTCGTATTGCGTCAAAAACCTCTTCGAGGATTGGGCTCGATTTTTTCGGTCTTCTGAATTCCAATCCTTGGCAGGCATACATCAGTTCGATTGCCAAGATTCGTTCTACATTTTCCAATACTTGATTGAATTTTCGTCCAGAAATGCTTCCCATCGAAACATGATCTTCTTGTCCTAAAGAGGTCGGAATGCTATCGGCAGATGCCGGAAAACACAAGGTTTTGTTTTCGGTACAAAGTGCTGCAGAAGTGTATTGTGGAATCATGAATCCAGAGTTGAGCCCAGAACTTTCGGTCAATAATTTTGGTAAACCATATTTCCCTTCGAGTAGTAAATATTGTCTTCGGTCTGATATATTTCCTAATTCAGATGCTGCAATTGTTGCGTAATCCAATGCCATTGCCAAAGGTTGCCCATGAAAATTCCCACCCGAAATCGCTTCTTCGTCCGAGACTACAATAGGATTGTCGGTTACAGAATTCAGTTCGATTTCTGCTAATTCTTTCAAATGGAAAAAAGCATTGCGCGAAGCGCCGTGGACCTGCGGGATGCATCGTAACGAATACGGATCTTGTACGCGTCCATACGCTTTGTTTGAAAATGCAATTTCCGAACCTTCCAATAATTTTCGCATGCGTTCGGCAACGAGTTGTGTGCCTTTGAATGGTCTAATGGTGTGCAATGCCGCGTTGAACGGACTCGTATTGCCTTCGTAAGCTTCGAGTGACAAAGCGCCAGCAACATCGGCCAAGTTCAGTAAATAATCAAATTTTTCTAATCCGTGCAAGGCGTGCGCTAAAATAAATTGCGTTCCGTTGATGAGTCCCAACCCTTCTTTTGCCGAAAGATTCAAGGCTTCTAATCCGTGTTTGGTCAAAGCTTCTTTGGTTGGAACAATTCTATCTCCATCCCAAACTTTTCCTTCTCCAATCAACGGTAAAAAAAGATGCGAAAGCGGCGCCAAATCACCCGAAGCTCCTACAGAACCTTTTTCGGGTACTACCGGGATGATATCTTTTTCTACCATCAACATGATGCGTTCGACAACCGCCAAGGTAACACCAGAGTAACCTTTGGACAAGGCGTGAGCTTTTGCCAAAAGCATCGATTTGGCAATTTCTTTTTTGATGGGTTTGCCCACACCTACAGCATGGCTGATGAGCAAGTTGTGTTGCAATTGTTTTGTTTCTTCTTCCGAAATTTTGGTGTCGCAAAGTGGCCCAAAACCCGTGTTGATTCCGTAGACGGTTTGCCCAGAAGAGACAATTTTGGCTACATTTTGTTGCGAAGTTTCAATTTGTTTTTTACTTTCTTCTGAAAGAATAAAACGGTCTAAATGGTGTGTGATATTTAGAAAATCTTCCAATGAAACGTGATCAATCCCTAAAATTTTTCCTTTCATCTGTTGTATAAATTTGTTTGAGTTGCGGTTTGCCGATCGGTAGAAGAGAAATTGAATTTATTTTTGCTCCATACCAAAAAAAGCAAAACCATTTGTTTGAACGAAAATAATAAATTATTTTACAAACAAATGGTTTCTGTGCGGGATAATTGTAATCCTTTTCAAATTGTTTTTTTTAGACGAGCTGACTGGATTTTTTCTAATTCAGTCCTGTGTGCAATTTGCTCGATTTGGTGATTTCTTTCCAATTTATAGAACTTATGATGCGAATATCTTTTAGTTTCAATAAATTTGTGAAAATTTTTTAGAGACGATGTGTGATAAACATATAGACGAATTAGATGATCATCATTTTCTTACCAATTTGGAAACCCCATTGCGCGAAGACGCTTTTGATTTGTCGGTAGACGAAAAGGTGAAATTGATCGAAGAAGACTTTAGAAAAATAATGGAAACCCTTGGCATGGATCTTACCGATGACAGCCTGAAAGGAACCCCAAAACGTGTTGCCAAAATGTTTGTGAAAGAGATTTTTGGCGGATTGTTACCAGAAAACAAACCCGGCATGTCTACTTTTGAAAACAAATACAACTACAACCAAATGCTGGTCGAGAAAGACATCGTGGTGTATTCTACCTGCGAGCATCATTTCTTGCCTATTGTAGGGCGTGCACATGTGGCGTACATCTCGAATGGACGCGTGATCGGATTATCGAAAATGAATAGAATTGTGGAGTATTATGCCAAAAGACCACAAGTCCAAGAACGATTGACCATGCAAATTGTGAAAGCAATGCAAGAGGCTTTGGGTACAGATGATGTGGCGTGTATCGTAGATGCTAAACACTTATGTGTAAATTCTAGAGGAATCAAAGACATCGAATCGAGTACCGTAACAGCAGAGTATGGAGGAGCATTCAAAGAAGACGAAAATCTTCGCAAAGAATTTTTATCCTACCTCAACCTGAAAACAACATTTAACGTATAACCGCTATTGACGATACTTTATGATCAAATCGAATCAATTAAAAGTTTACAATTCATTATCTGGACAAAAAGAGACATTCGAACCCATCAATCAAGACAAAGTAGGGATGTACGTTTGTGGACCAACCGTGTACAGCAATGTGCATCTAGGAAACGTGCGCACCTTCATGTCGTTTGATATGATTTATCGATACCTCAATTATTTGGGGTATAAAGTGCGTTACGTGCGCAATATTACCGATGCAGGGCATTTGACCGACGACGGAAATGTTGAAAATGATCGATTTGTGAAACAGTCGAAATTGGAAAAATTAGAACCAATGGAGATTGTGCAAAAATATACCGTAGATTTTCATAAAGTGTTGGATGTTTTCAATCTGCTACCGCCAACAATCGAGCCTACAGCTACGGGGCATATTGTTGAACAAATAGAACTGACGCAAAAACTCATCGATTTGGGATTGGCGTATGAAGTGAACGGATCGGTCTACTTCGATGTGTTGGCGTACAACGAAAGAGGATTGAATTATGGCGAGTTGAGCAACCGCAATATCGAAGAACTCATCTCGAACACCCGTGACCTCGACGGACAAGGCGAAAAGAAAAATCCCGTTGATTTTGCACTTTGGAAAAACGCTTCACCCGCGCACATCATGCGATGGAGTTCGCCTTGGGGCGATGGTTTTCCAGGGTGGCATTTAGAATGTACCGTGATGAGCACCAAATATTTGGGCGACTATTTCGATATTCATGGGGGCGGAATGGATTTGAAGTTTCCGCATCACGAATGCGAAATTGCTCAAGCCAAAGGAGTACATCAGCACGAACCTGTGAAATACTGGATGCATGCCAATATGTTGACCATGAACGGGCAACGAATGAGCAAATCGACCGGAAATTATATTTTGCCCATGCAATTGGTGAAGGGCGATAATGATTTTTTTGAAAAACCTTTTCCGGCAAGCGTCGTACGTTTCTGCTTTTTACAAGCGCATTACAGAAGCGTTTTAGACATCTCGAACGAAGCCATGTTGGCATCAGAAAAAGGCTATCACCGATTGATGGACGCCCTGAAAACCTTAGAAACACTAGAAGCGAAAGAGGCTTCTACTTTCGAGATAGAAGAATGGGTTTCGAAGCTCTATGCAGCTATGGACGACGACTTCAACACGCCTGTCCTCATTGCTCATTTATTCGACGGGGTGAAAATCATCAATTCGATCAAAGAAAACAACGGAAGCTTGCGTAAGGACGACCTCGATTTGTTGAAAAACGAGTTCAAAGGTTTTGTGACGGAAGTTTTAGGGTTGCGAAACGATCAGGCGAATGGTCAAAACAATCAGTTAGACGAGGCAATAAAATTATTAATCGAAATACGAAATCAAGCGCGAGTAGATAAGAATTTTGCCCTGTCGGATGAAATTCGAGACCGCCTAGCCAATGCAGGAATTCAGTTGAAAGACGGAAAAAACGGAACGGAATACCAGCACTAATCGAAGCAAAATAATTGCAAATAAAAGCCAGAGTTGTCACAATTCTGGCTTTTTTTATATTAATTTATTAAAGTTTTAACAAAATATTTTGAAATATCAATTTTTTTAAACATTTTTGCTAAGTGAAGCAATATAGAAAATAAGTAATTTATAATACATATGAGGAGAAAATTTACAACTTTAGGAACATTGTCGTTATTCCTTTTCGGAGGATTCGCAATGGCTCAGGTGACAGGAGTTTTGAAAGATTCTACTGGCTTTGTGTTGGAAGACGCAGAAGTAAAAGTTGAATCTACAGGAGCAACTGCATATACCGATCTAGATGGTAGCTTTTCGATCGATGCAAAAGTAGGAGATACTTTAACCATCATCGACTCGAATGGTGAAATCTATAGCTTGAAGGTAACCAAAAATAACCTTGGCGAAGTGAAATTTGCCAAAACAAAAACTGACCAAATTGAGTTGTCAGGGGTTACCTTGGTAGGGGGAATTAAAATGGATGCTGCTCAGAAAATTGGAGCGTATGATATTGTAAAAAAAGAAGACTTCGAATTGGCGCCGACCGCTTCTATTGATGAAGTTTTGAATGGTCGTGTGGCTGGTTTGGTGTTCTCTACCAACTCGGGTGATCCAGGGTCAACCAACATCATCACGCTTCGTGGGGTAAGTTCTTTGGTTGGGACGCCTAACCCATTGTACGTAATCGACGGGGTTGTGGTAGGTAAAGGTACTGATAACGCAGGTTTGATGGAATCTTGGAACCCATTGGCTTCAATCGATCCGAACGCGATAGAATCGGTATAGGTATTGAAAGATGCTTCTGCAACAGCGCTCTACGGTGCGCGTGGTGCGAATGGGGTGATTGTGGTGACAACCAAAAAAGGTCGTTACAACCAAAAAACAAGATTCAATGTGTCGTCTGATATGGCTGTTCAAGAAATAGCATACGATAATCAACGATTCATGAACGCTTCAGAATTTATGCAATGGGCAACATTAGCAAACTTCAACACAGGTTTGCATGGCACGATGGATGATGCTCGCGCTTATACTGTGAATCAATACCAATACGATGGAGTTACCGATACCGATTGGCAAGATGTTATTACCAGAAGCCTTTCGTCTGTAAAAACATACAACTTCTCGATGACGGGAGGTAGCGAGAATACGTCATTCAGATTAGGGGGATCTTATTACGACAACTTACCGCTTATCTTGAATACCAAATTCGACCGTATATCGGTAAACTCTGCTCTCGAACATAGAATTGATGAAAAGTTCAACGTAGGATTGAACCTCAACTTTTCGAATGTAGAACGCCGCACGATAAACGATGGTGGAGCGTATGCCAACCCATGGAACTCTCGATGGAATATTTTACCATTATATCCGGTGTATAACCCAGATGGAAGTTTGAACACACAAATACCTCCCGGAACAGAGAATAAATTTAATCCACTTGGAATTTTAGAAAAAGATTTCTTAACTGGTTCTATTACAACGTTTTTAGGATCGGTGAATGCGGAGTGGCAATTTGCGAAGAATTTCTACTTTTACACATTGTACGGGGCGCAATACCAAGCATTGAACGAAAAGTCATATTGGGATCCATCTGTGGGTGACGGATATGGCAATAACGGGGTAGTGCAAGTGACAAAGAACGCTGCGTTTGACTGGAACTGGCAAAACTCGGTTTCGTATCGTAACAAATTCAACGATGTACACGATTTACAAGTTTGGGCAGGAATGGAGTACCAAGAGCATAAGTACAATTATCTCTATGCAGGAGGAACAGATTTATCAGAACCAAAACCATACCTTACTTTCGTTAACCCAGATAAATTAAGAGGTGGGGATGATTTTTTGTTCTGGAAGCAGATTTCGTATTTCTCTAGATTGAACTATGTTTACAACGGTAAATATACCCTATCTGGTCAATTGAGACGCGACGCCAACTCTACATTAGGTTTAAATAATAAAGCAGGTGTCTTTTGGTCTGTAGGTGGTAGTTGGGATGTTGCTCGTGAGTTTTCATCATCGCCTTTCTCAAATCTCATCTTTAGATTGAGTTATGGGGAAATCGGAAACATTCCGTATGCTGATAATTGGGGAGCTCAATACAATGCTTACGCTATTTTAGGAACCGGAAGTTATGCAGCTGAGCCAACTATGGGAATTTCTGATGCGGGTGATCCAGATCTTTCGTGGGAGCTTTCTAAACAGTGGAATGCTGGAGTTGATTTTGCATTCTTGAACAACGCCTTAAGTTTCTCTGTTGATGTTTATGATAAATTAACGGCTGATGCTATTTATGCTTTTGGTTTGCCGCAAACCGTAGGAGGACCGAACTCTCGATATACCAATATTGGAGATATTTCGAATAAAGGGATTGAGTTAACGGTAACTGCAAGACCATTGGATAAAGAATTCAAATGGAATGTTTACGGTAACTTCTCGTATAACAAGAATAAGCTCGTAAAATTGTTCGAAGCCGAAGGTACTTTCGAATTAGACGGAACATCGAATAGCATGCGTGCTTTGGCAGAAGGTAGAGAAGTTGGTGAATATTATACATTTTTGTGGGCAGGTGTAGATCCACAAACGGGTGCACCACGCTGGTGGAAAAATGGTGACAAAAACGAGTATGTATACACAAGAACAGAAGCAGAACGCGTATGGATGGGGAAATCAGCATTCCCTAAATACTTATTGAGTATCAAAAACGATTTCACGTTCAAAAATATTACGCTTTCGGTATTCTTTACAGGGCAGTTCGACTATTATGTACACAACCGTTGGCAAAACTACCAATTGTCAGACGGTACAGATATGACAACCACTCAAATTACCGATGCGTTGTATGATGTGTGGACGCCAGACAACCCGAATGCATCTAATCCGAAACCAATTGCGGGAGGAATAAGCCACAATGGTACTCCAACAGCATCTTCTGGACCATCTTCTAGATGGATTTTCAAAGGTGATCATATACGTTTGAAAGAAGCCAAACTTGCTTATTCTTTTGGCGATAAATTCAAAACTCAGACAGGAATAGACAATTTCACAGTCTACGTAAAAGGAGTCAACCTTTGGTTGTATGCATTTGATGATAAATTAACCTTCGATCCTGAATCGAATTCAAACGCCGCAGGTGGATGGAGAGGAAAAGGATTGTACGACAATACATCTCCAATCATGAGAAGTATCTCGTTAGGATTTACGATTGATTTTTAAAAAAAAAGAAACATGAAAGCAAAAAATATATTTAAACTATTTTTTATCGGAGCTTTGTTGACCTTTACGAGTTGCGATGAAAACGATTTGGACCTTAAATATGAATTGGGAGATGTCTATGACACCTCTACCGGTCACATAGAGTCAGAAACAAAGTTAATATACGTTACCAACGGTATTTACAATAGCGTAGGAGGGGCTGGTCTCTACGGTGCACAATACTTGATTTTCAATGATGTTGTATCAGACAATATTTTTGTCAGCAACAGCAATGATGGATACAATGTTTCTTATCAGAATCTCAGCTGGTCTGGTGACTCGGATCTAGGATTCTTAGATGTGGGGTATAATGGGATCAATCAAGCCAATATTGTAATCAACGAAGGATCGCTTCCGACTACAGATGTTACAAAAAGCTTGAAGGGAGAAGCAAAACTATTGAGAGGTTTCCTATATTTCACTTTGGTTCAACTTTATTCGAGCAACCCAACATCTGGGCAATATCAAGAGTTTGGTATACCATTGAATTTAGGAATCTATAATCCCAACACCAAATACTCTAGAGCAACGGTTGCAGAGGTTTATGACCAAATCATCAAAGACCTTAGCGAAGGGATTGTAGAAATGAACCCTAACTTCAGAACCACCGATGCTAAAACGTTTATTTCTCCTTTAGCAGGAAAATTAATCCTGTCTAAAGTTTATTTGACCAGAGGTGCCTCTGGGGATTACGACAAAGCAATTGCATTGGCAGATGAGGTAATGGCGGCACAACCTCCTATTACAAAGGATAAATTGTACGACTATTTCACTTCTACCAATGTTGCTTTGTTGGAACAACAACCAGAAACTCTATTCGAGATCAACCAGACGGCGAATTACAATTTGGCAGTAAATGCCCACATCAGTACGTTCTATTCAAACTCTGGATCTCACAGAAGTTTATTGGCTAGAGAAGCTTTCTACAACCAAATCAATAGCGGTGACGAAAGAAAAAGATTGTTCAACACCAGTGGAGCACCTGTAACCGATACTCCAAAAGGAGTTTGGTTGAGAAAATGGCCAAGAAACACCGGCGATGGTAACTGGACGGTAAACGTGAAAGTGTTGAGAGCAACAGAAGCTAAGTACATCAAAATGGAAGCTTTAGCGAAAAAAGGTGATAGCGCAGCTGCCTTAGCATTGTTGAATGAACATGCAGCAGAAAGAGGGGCAAATCCATATTCTGGGGATGCAATTACCGCGATTTTGGCAGACAAAAAAATCGAATTCATTGGTGAAGGTCATCGATTCACAGACCTAAAACGAAATGGATTAGGATTCGAAAGAGAAACCAATTGTTTGTCTTGCTCAATGCCAGCAGATAGTAAATATTGGGTAATACCTATGCCGCTGAGTGAAATGAACCGTAATCCTAACATGACGCAACATCCAGTGTGGAAATAAGAATTCACTTTTTTACCATACTTTCAACCCGCTCGGTCGAGCGGGTTTTTTATTTTACATAAAATTTTCTATTACATTTGTAGCATCTTACAACAGTGTATGAAAAAGATTATTTTTCTCTATATCGCTATTTTGTGTACGCCCTTGCTTGCACAAATAGAACGCGACCGAAACCAAGCGTCAGATACTTCACCCTATTCGGTAGTCGAAGCCGATACCATTCGAAGACGACCATTGCAGGGCGAAACACGCAACGATTCGGTGGTGTATGTAAAACGCACGTTGGCTGATTATCAATTTTGGACCGATAAAACCGCACGAGAAATTGTAGATACCACCCTCACGATTGATGCGTATTACAATCAAAATTTTATAGGGAAAGATTTGTTTGCCAAGATGCAATTTCCAAACATCGGACAAACGTTAAGCGCTTTAGAAGTCTATGACAAACCCTTTCAGCAAGAGCTTTTACCAACTGGCAAACGCTTCAACTATCTCTATGCCGATGCCATTCGGTATTTCGATGTCAAAACGCCCATGACCCAGTTTGTGTACGAAAATGGCGTTCGCGAAGGGAATTATCTTTCGTCGCTTTTTACCCACAACCTCAATTCGCAATTCAATTATGCGGTGCAATACAGAGGGCTGCGATCTCGAGGCTTGTATCAACGATCTTTGGCGTCGAACAATGCATTCGTATTGAGTTCGAATTATCATACCAAAGATAAACGCTTGAATGTTTGGGGGCATTTTGCAACCCAAAATATCGATAACGAAGAAAATTTTGGCATACAAGACATTGATGATTTTATCGAAGCTGAGGAGCGCAATCTTACCAATGCAGCCAATGTCGCGGTAAATTTGAACAATACGACTTCAAAATTCGATTCTAGGCGATATTTCTTGGCGGCTTCTTATGGGATTTTACCGCGATTGAATCCAACCGATTCCACAAGCTATTATGCTGTAAAATTGGCCAATCGATTCACCTTCGAAAATCAGAAATATAAAGTATACAGTAACGCAGAAGATTTTAATTTCTTGCTGAACGATCAGAATCCGTTGGTGTCGAATGTATTTTTTAATGAGAAAGAATTGAAATCGATGAGCAATGTGACCACGGCAGGCTTTCAATGGTCAGATAAATTGACGCTCGATGCAGGCGTGAAATTTCAGAATCTAAGGTTAGAAGGTAGAAAAGATTTTGCTTATTTCGAAGGCTATCAGTCTTATGTACCGTCCGATTGGGAAGAAAATTTGATTGGCGTGGTCGGAGATGTACATTTCGATTGGAATGAGCGGCTCAAACTGCGTGGCGAGCTAGAGTTTTTACAATCGACCCATCATGGAAGTTTGTACAAAATCGATGCGGCTTTAGATGTGAGTCCGCTAAGAGAATACACCCTCACAGCAGGTATTTTGGCACGGTCCAATATTCCGTCGCTCAATTTGATTTATAATCAAAATGCACTTGCCAATTTCAATTATTACAACGATGCTTTCGATAATGTGAATACCCAAAAATTGTATGGTATATTGTCGTTGGATAGGTTGAAAACGCAGCTCGAGGCGGCTGTTTATCATATCGGGAATCAACCTTATTTAGACCGCAATTTTATTGTGCAGCAACTGGATGACAATATCAATTATTTCAAGATTCGAGGACGCAATCATTTGCAATTTCAACAATTCAATTTGGTTTCTACTATTCAGTATCAGAAAGTTACCAACAACGAAGCGTATTTGCCTTTGCCCGATTTTATAGTTCGCGAAACCCTGTATTGGCAAGGAAAAGTTTTTGAAGGAAAAGCCGAATTGCAAACTGGGGTGAGTGCGTATTATTTTACAAGCTACGATGCACAAGGTTTTTTCCCGTTGATCAATGAATTTTATTTGCAAGATGAAGCAACGGCTCAAAAAATAGGAGGTTATCCTATAGTCGATTTATTCCTCAACGCCAAAGTTCGCAATATGCGATTTTATATTCGAGGCGATCATCTCAACGCTTTGTTTGGCAAGCGCAATTATTTTTCGGTACCGGGTGTACCTTACCGCGGTTTCAAAATACAATTGGGGCTCAAATGGAATATTTTTAGTTAAAAAATTACAAATTATATAGAAAAACGACTTCATGATGAGGTCGTTTTTGCTGTCCAAAATCATTTGTGTAGAATAATTCTAAATAACTATTTTTAGAAAAATTTTATACATGAAAAAAATCCTACTTTTATTTTGTTTGATTTTCTCTCAAATCGGTTTTTCACAAGAGAAACTGTCTATTGCTAAAATCCAAAAAATAAATTCCAAAATCTTAAATACTGAACGAGAAATTTGGGTGAATCTTCCCGAATCGTATTCTAATAATAAACTTCAAAAAGTAAGTTATCCTGTGATTTATGTGTTAGATGGAGAATCGAATTTTACGTTTTTAACAGGCGTAGTTTCTAAATTTCAATCTGGTTTTTATCCGGAAATGCCCGAATCGATTATTGTTGGAATTACAAATAAAAATGGTGATCGAACAAAAGATTTTACACCTATGAATGATGTTAATTTCCTCAATTATATTCAAACTGAATTGTTTCCTTTTATGCAGAAAAATTATCGTGTGAATGATTTTCGTTTGTTAATTGGACATTCTTTGGGTGGCTATTTTGCGTTGAAAACCTTGTACAATCACCCCAAAACTTTCAATGGATATGTTGCGCACGATCCAAGTATTTGGTTTAATGACAAAGAATTATTGAATCTTTATCAAAACTTAGAAAATCATTCTTTCGAGAATCGATTTTTGATGATTACGCAAGTGGGTGAGAGTCAAAATTTTGGACATTTGCAAGAGCATTATGGAGGAATAAAAGCGGTTCATTCATTGATTAACGATTCAAATCATCCATCGTTAAATTATACTTACCGTCAATATGCAGATGAAGAACACGGATCGGTACCCATGAATGGAAACATTGATTTTATGCGTTGGATGTTTGATGGGTATCGCATCAACATTAAAGATGTTCCCCATCAACCAAATCTAATTGAAAATACATTTAAAGCGTTTTCATCGAAAAGAAATTATACATTTCAACCCCAAGAAACCTATATCCATTTAGTAGCAACTTATTTTTTGAAGCAAAAGAAGTTTGATTTAGCACAAAAATATTTTGAATATAATATGAAACATTTTCCTCAAAGTAAACAAGCGAAAGAAGCACTTGAAAATTTTAAAGTTGATTAAATTACTCTAAGCTTATCGATGAATTAATGATAATATTAATTAAAGTTACTCATTTTTAACTAATTAATTTGGTTATTTATTTATTTATTTATTTATTTGGGATGTTGATCAACACTAATTATCAATTAACATTTTAAATAACTAAACATGAGAAAAATTTTATTAGCAGGTGCTTTTGCACTTTTCGGAACTTACGCTATGGCGAATGAAGTAGAATTAAAGAATAATAATTCAGAAATTACTTCTTTAATTGATGATTGTTTTTACTATGAGTACGAAGAAGAATCATTAACAATATGGAGTGATGGATCTTGGGAATACAGCTACTATTTTGAATCTGGTATTGTTTGTTTCTAAAAGTAGTTTAATTTTTTAATAATTTAAGGGCCCTTAATAAATAAATGAAAATGTATACAGTATTAGTTATTTTAACATTAATGAACGGATGCACTGAAAAGTATATCGCTTCAAAAAATCAATTTACATCTAATATTAATTCTGTTAATAAAGTAAATATGGAGAATAATGAACTGAAAAATGTTAATAAAAAAGATTCATACACAATAGAATATGTTCAGACTTTAAAAATAGATGAAAGTAAAATAGCTCAATTACCGCCACAAGCTCAACAAATGGTTAAAGATCAACTTTCGAAGCCTAGATTAAGTATTTTAGAAACTAATGGGAAAGAATCTATTTATAAAACAGTTGTTGATGATGAAAATAACAATCATGTTGAGAAAAATGATGGAAATAAGAAAATAATAAAAAACACGAATTTTAATTTTGTAGGTGAAGTGTTTTATAAAAATTTAGAAACATCTACAATTTATAAGACAACAGAAATTAAAGGTGAAAAATTTACTGTTATGCAAAAAAGTGATTTACAAAATTCATGGAAAATCACGAATGAAACAAAATCAGTAGGATCATATAAAGCACATAAAGCAACATTAGAGGATGCGAATTTAGGATTAGTCACGGCATGGTATGTTACTGAAATAGCAATTACGGATGGTCCTGAAATATTTAATGGTTTACCTGGATTAATAGTTGAAATAGAAACAGATAAAAAACATATTTCTCTAAAATCTATAAATGGTAGTGAAAAAGAAATACAACTCCCGACTTTTACAAATGTGTTATCAGTAGAAGAATACACGAAAAAAATGGATGAATTAAAACAACAGTCTACTAATACATCTTCAAGATTTGAAAATTCATCTGGAGTAAAAACAAATAGAATTATTATTAAGAGTGAATAATAAAGTGATAAATAAGTTAATTTATTTTAAATTCTTTTTTTTTGCTAGCACATTATTATTTGCTCAAAAATTAACTTTAAAAGGTCATGTACAAAATGATAACTCCGAACCACTCAATAATGCAGTGGTTCAGTTATTTATAGAGGAGACATTCAAAGGTTTTAAGAAAACTAATGAGAACGGATTTTTCTTATTTACTGATTTAGAACAAGGAGAGTATCAACTTAAAATTAACGCACTTAATTTTTCTCAACAAGTAGAACATATTGTTCTAAATAAAGATAAAGACATAGAAGTAATAATGTTTGATGATTTGGTGAATCTAAAAGAAGTTGTAGTAAATAATAAAAGTTTTGGTAAAGAAAAAGAAGATACAATTCAATATAATCTTGAAGCTATAAGAACAGGGAATGAAAGAAATCTAGGAGATTTGATTGAAAAATTACCTGGTTTACAGATTGATGAGAACGGAGTAGTTTATTATCAAGGGAAGAAAATGGATAATATTTTGATTGATGGATCAGAATTTTTCGGAAATAAACATCAACTCGCAACTAAAAATATCACGAATGAAATGATTGAAGGAATAGATTTAATTTCTAACTATCAACCGAATGATATTTTAAAAAGTTTTGGCTCTGGTGGGAAGAAAGTTCTAAACATAAAACTGAAAAAAAATTATCAAAATACAATTTCTGGCAATGCTTCTTTTGCTTTAGGCAATGATCTGAATACCAATAACAGATTAAATTTATTCAATTTTAATAAAAAAGGCAACATAGCTTTTATTAATCATTACAATACGATTGGCGAAGTAGCAATGACAATGGAAGATTATTTTGAATTAAATCAATCCATTAAAAGAAATAGTAATGGCGTTTCTAAAATTGAAGATAAGGATATACCAAGTTTTTTAAAAGAACAACGAAATTTTTATGAACGTAAAAACTATTTTTCTTCTATCAATTATAATCATAAAATTAATGATAAGCTATTAATTGAAAATTACACGTTATTTGATTATAATTCTGCCATAAAAAAACAAGATACTTATAAAGATTATGTGTTATTTGAGTTGAATGAAAATCAACAAATTGAAGAGAAACCATTATTTGTTCAAAATGTTTTTAATCTAGATTGGAAAATAAATACTAAAAATTATGCTGTTGTAGATTCTAAATTTGGATTTACACAAAATAAAATAAATTCTAACATTAATCAGATTAATTATTTAGAGAACAATAAACAGCTAAATAGTATTAATAAAATTAATTGGTTTAATGTTATAAGTGATGATTTGTTAGGAGAATTGTCATTAGAAATTAATTCGCAATTAAAGGATTATGGAATATTAGATAATAATCAAAATAACTGGTTTAGGACTAAATTAGAACATTATAAAATTGGATATTCAATCAAAAATAACAAAAAGAAATTTTCATATAATTTATATACCAATAGTTCATTACAGAATTTTGATTTATCAACATTTATTTCTCAGAAAGAAACAGAAAGTAATAAATTAGTTAATGTAGAAACAGGTGGTAACTTTAATTATAAATACAATAGCAATTTATTAATTTCATCTAGTTTTATTTTTAATTATTATAATTCTTTCTCTAAACCTTTAGAACAAAATTTTAGTATCTCACCAGTGGCATCATTGGTTTATACATTGAATAAAGGTGGAAAATTCACGTTGAAATATTCGTATTTAGATGCTGGGATTCCTACGTTAGATTTTCTTAATAATAATCAACGCAGGATAGATTATTTAACAATGTTAGATCAATCTACAATCGATCAATTGTTTATAAAAAAATCGAATAGTATTTCATTAAATTATTTAAAATTAAACCTATCTAAAGGCAGAACATTGTTTATAAATGCAAGTTACGATCAGAATAAAAATAATATAGCTGAAGAATTAATATTTCAAAATAATTTGATTTATAAACGCTATTTCAAAGCAGAACATAATAATAGTTTTTTACTTTTTATCAATTATGATTATATATTTAAGAAACTACCTCTTGCTTTGAAAATGAATGGTGTTTTTAATTATGCAGAAAATGTTCAGAAGGTTAATAATGATTTAAATAATCTTTACTCTACAAACTTTAATTTGAACACTAATTTTACTTCAAGATTTAAATCGAAATTTCAAGTATTTTATAAAAATACATTTCAAGTATTTGTGAATGATAATAAAGAAATTGATAAACAAACAATATTTAATATCAAGAACGACTTTGGTATTACATTTAATTACAATAAAACAAATATAAAACTTGGTGTGTCTAACGATAATCAAATAATCAAAAATATTGAGAAATTAAAGAATTCGAATTGGAATTTTTATACTGAAATAGATTATAAATTAAAATATTTTGACTTGTTTATACAAGGTTTTGATATCACACAACTGGATAGAAATACTATACTAAGAAATATTTCTACACCAGATTATCAAGGTTATGTAAATCTTAAAACGTTATCAGGGTATTTAATGGGTGGTATTAGATTTAATTTATAAAAAGATCTTCCCTTTAATAATTTGTATTACATAAAAAACGACTTCTAAATAAGGTCGTTTTTTTGTTTATAAATTTATTAGCTTCGTAAAAATAACAATTATGAAAGGCTTATTATTTTTGTCTGTTTTAGTCTCTTCGACCGCTTTTGCACAAGAATTGAAAATAGAACAAGCACAAAAGATTTTCGAATTACCTACGCATTGCATGACGATAGAATATCCCAACAAATTAGGAAATGTTTTAGGAAGCGATGCAGATTTAAAAACGCCGAAACAATTACGTCCTATATTTTATGGATGTTTTGACTGGCATTCTTCGGTGCATGGATTTTGGTCGATCGTGAAACTGATGAAAGATTTTCCTGAATTGGATGAGAAAAATTTGGTTAGAAATCAACTCAATGAACTGATAACGCCCGAAAATGTGCGGATAGAAAAAGCTTTTTTCGAGGACAAAAACAATCGGAATTTCGAGCGAACTTATGGTTGGGCTTGGTTACTGCAATTGCAAATGGAACTAAATACTTGGCAAGATGCCGATGCGCAAAAATGGGCGAAAAACTTAGAACCGTTATCGGAGCTGATTGTTGCTAAATACAAAGAATATTTACCGAAATTGGTTTATCCTGTTCGTACAGGAACACATGATAACTCTGCTTTTGGCTTGAGTTTAGCCATCGATTATGCGACTTCGGTGAAAGATGAAGCGTTTAAAAAGTTAATCATCGAACATGCGAATCGTTTGTATGCAAAAGATACGAATTGTGCTATTGCGTATGAGCCTGGCGGAAGCGATTTTTTATCACCTTGTTTAGAAGAAGCGTTGATCATGTCAAAGATTACTCCTGATGAGGTATACAAAAAGTGGTTCAAGAATTTCTTACCAGACTTATACAACAATCGCTTTCAATTGCAACCAGGAATCGTTTCCGATCGAACAGATGGACAATTGGTGCATTTGGACGGAGTAAATTTTTCTCGCGCTACAGCCTTGTATATTATTGGTGATAAATTAGGAAAACCTCATTTTAGACAACTCGCCGATCAGCATCTTCGCTATTCGTTGAACAATATTAGTAACGACGATTATATGGGAAGTCATTGGTTGGGAACGTTTGCCTTGTATGCCCTCAAAACGAAAAATACGACAACTCGGTAGAATCGAAAAATATTCATCAAATATCTAAATCAGAAAAATAGCTACAATCAGGGAGAAAAATAGAAAATAGGTTTTCTACTTTTGGGTTATACAAAATCCAATAATTCATCAAAAACTAAACCTATGAAAAAGTATTATTATATCGCCTTTTTTGTCCTTGCTGCAGCTGCGTTTGGATACAGTCAATATGCCAAAAATAAGTTAGATACTCAATTGGCAAAACAGGGAAATGTGTCGAAGGAGTTGTGATAGAAACAGGCGGAACTTTCCGTCGTCCTTCTGCAACCATCGCCTACGAAGTGGGGAAGATGTGTATGCGGTGAAACTGCGCTCTCGTGCCGATGTAAATGATGTTGTTTTGATGAAATACGACACGTTACAACCCGAAGATGTACAAATAGTAGACAATTGTCATTAAAGAGTTAATTGTTTTGTTAATGAAAAAAAACCATCGTTTAGAAGATGGATTTTTTTTGTTTTGATATTGTTTTTGTGAAGATTATTGATCGTTGCTCAAGACGATAGATTGTTCGATTTCTTTGAAGGTAGCTTCTAAATCTTCGACCGAATCTAAGGTAACTAAGCGTGTTTTGAACGGTTTGAAATTCGGAATTCCTTTGAAATAATTGGTATAATGCATTCTGGTTTCTAGAATTCCGGTGCGCTCACCTTTCCATTCCATTGCCCAATGCAAATGATTTCTAGCCGCTTCTACTCGTTCTTGTAAGCTTGGTTCTGGCAAGAATTCTCCCGTCTCGCGGTAATGTTTTATCTTGTTGAAAATCCACGGATGCCCAATGGCAGCTCGCCCAATCATGATGCCGTCTACGCCATATTTTTCTTTGTACTCTATAGCTTTTTGGGGCGAGTCTATATCGCCATTTCCAAAAATTGGTATTTCGATATTTGGGTTAGCTTTTACACGCGCAATAGGCGACCAATCGGCTTGACCTTTGTACATTTGAGCTCTGGTTCTGCCGTGAATAGCCAAGGCTTTAATGCCTGTTTCTTGTAAGCGTTCTGCCACTTCGTCTATGTTTATCGAGTCGTGGTCCCAGCCCAAACGGGTCTTTACTGTTACTGGTAAGTGTGTGCTTTCGACCACCGATTTGGTAAGGCGTACCATGAGGTCGATGTCTTTCAAAACGCCGGCTCCAGCTCCTTTGCACACCACTTTTTTCACGGGGCAACCAAAATTGATGTCTACCAAATCGGGTTGTACCGTCTCTACAATTCTTGCCGATAAAGCCATGGCTTCTTCGTCTCCGCCAAAAATCTGAATGCCAATGGGTCTTTCGTCATCGAAAATATCTAATTTTTTTTTACTTTTGATGGCGTCGCGGATGAGTCCCTCAGAAGAAATGAATTCGGTGTACATAAGGTCGGCACCGTTCATTTTGCACAATCGACGAAATGGCGGGTCGCTTACATCTTCCATGGGAGCCAACAACAAAGGGAAATTGGGTAATGTTATGTTTCCTATCTTTACCACAAGAAATTTTTTGCAAAAGTACAAATTTATGAAACCAAAACGTAAGACAGAGGGCATTAATCAATATTTAAAATTTTCGGCAATGGGAATGCAAATGGGAATTGTGATTGCCATTTTTGCTTATGTTGGACATTGGTTAGATAAAAAATACCAAACCGATACGCCATATTTTACGGCTGGTTTGGCGTTGATCGGTGTTTTTTTCGGATTGTATTTGATGATTAAACAACTGCCTAAATCTGACGATAAAAATGAACAATAGATTGCTGATTCTGCTTTGGTTTTTGTTGCTGAGCCTTGTGTTTTTTGGGGTGCATTATTTCGTATCAGGTTTTATTTTACCCGATTCGCCCAAAGAATTGATTGTAAAATGTTATGTCGTAATCGGCATCATTACTTTGGTGATCATCTTCAATGCGGTCATGATCCAAAAATTATATCCAGTGCATGTAGGTTCGGTTTTTTTGGGAGGTATGATTGCAAAAATGGCGGTGGTGTTGGCTTGGGTGTTTGTAAATCAAGAAATTAAAGACAATATATACCAATTAATTATCGCATATTTCTTACTTTTGTTTGCCGAGGTTCTGAGTTTCGTTAAACTCTTAAAAGACAAAGACTAAACATTTTAATGATTTTTAGCAGTTGGCTTTGGTTTGTAGTTAAGAATATCATAATTTTGCACGCAATTTAGAATCATAAAACTAAAAGATGAAATTTTCAACATTATTCACTTTGTTATTCTTGTTTGCGTTTGGCTTTGCCAAAGCAGCCGATGCGGTTGATCCAACGGTTACGACTTTTCCAGCGTTGGTACAAAGCGAAGCGCAAAAAAATGCAGATGAAGCAGCCAGCGTAAAATCGGGTACAAGTAAATACAATCCGGTTCCTGTAATCATGAGCCACTTAGCAGATGCGCACGATTGGCATTTTTGGGGTGAAGGTGAAAATAGTTTTACAATTCCGTTGCCTGTGATTTTGTGGGACAATGGGTTGAAGGTTTTCATGTCGTCTAAATTTCACCACAACGAGCATGTGGCAGAGGTTGATGGGGAGCATTATTTCAATTATCACGAAAAAATTTATAAAACCAATGCACAAGGTGCAGTAGAATATCGTACCAACGAAAAAGGTGAAATGGTCATCGCTAATGAGAAACCGTTGGACTTTTCGATTACCAAAAACGTTGCCTCAATGTTGATTTCGGTCGTATTGTTGGTGTTGATATTTGGAGCGGTTGCAACAAATTATAAAAAGAAAGGAACAGAAGGATATGTGCCAAGAGGAATAGCTGGTTTTATGGAGCCAATCATCATCTTTATTCGTGACGAAGTGGCAATCCCGAACATTGGCGAGAAAAAATATGCTCGTTACATGCCGTATTTGTTGACCTTGTTCTTCTTTATATGGATCAACAACTTGTTGGGATTATTGCCAGGAGCAGCCAATCTTACCGGTAATATCGCCTTTACCTTGGTGTTGGCGGTGATCGCATTGTTGGTAATCAACCTATCTGGAAACAAAGGTTACTGGGGACATATGTTGTGGATGCCAGGCGTGCCAGTGCCCGTAAAAATATTGTTGGCGCCAATCGAGTTGATTGGTGTTTTGACCAAACCATTTGCCTTGATGATTCGTTTGTTTGCGAACATTACTGCTGGTCACATCATTATTTTATCGCTCATTTCGTTGATCTTCATTTTCCAAACAGAAGCAGTTTCGGCAGGTGCATTACCATTGACTTTGTTCATTTATTTCTTAGAATTGTTGGTGGCTGTATTGCAGGCGTTTATTTTTACCATGTTGGTAGCCTTATTCATTGGAGCAGCAGTTGCAGATCACGAACACGAAACACATTAAAAATTTTAAAATAATTTATTAATATTAAATATAATTATCATGACAGGAAGTATTGCAGCAATCGGAGCAGGTTTAGCAGTTTTAGGAGTAGGTCTAGGAATCGGTAAAATCGGTGGATCTGCTATGGAAGGAATCGCTAGACAACCAGAAGCAGCATCAAAAATTCAAACAGCAATGATTATCGCAGCAGCTCTTATCGAGGGTGCTGGATTATTCGGTATCGTTGTTGCGTTATTAGGTAACGGATAAGAATTTGAGAAAAAGTAATCATGCTTCTGTAACGGTTGGTTGTAGAAGCTGATTCTTTTGAAATTGATTGAAATTTAATTGAAATAAAAATTTAAACTATACCATGGATTTAATCACTCCTTCGATAGGTCTTGTATTTTGGACTTCGGTAGTATTCGTTATTTTGTTGGTGATCTTGAGATCATTGGCTTGGAAACCAATTTTGACTTCTGTAAAAGAGCGCGAAAAATCGATTGAAGACGCTTTGAACGCAGCCAAAAAAGCAGAAGAAAGAATGGCTTCTCTGAATGCAGAAAATGAACAATTGATCAAGCAAGCAAAAATCGAACGCGATGCCATTTTGAAAGAAGCTCGCGAAATGAAAGAAAACATCATCAACACCGCAAAAGACACCGCACAACAAGAAGCAGATCGCTTGGTGTCGAATGCTCGCGAAGCAATCCAAAACGAAAAAGCTGCTGCAATGGCAGACATCAAAAATCAAGTTGCTCAATTGTCTTTGGATATTGCAGAAAAATTAATGGCAAAAGAATTAAGCAATACCGGAGCTCAAGAAGAGTTGGTAAATCAAGTAATCGATCAAGTAAAATTTAATTCATAATGGCAGGTTTAAGAGCAGCAAACAGATATGCAAAAGGTTTGGCTCAATTTGCCAATGAAGCTGGTCAATCGGAGTTGGTGTATAACGAAATGAAAGACGTCAAAACAATCTTGACAGATAGTGCTGATTTGCGTTCGTTTCTAGCTTCTCCTGTTTTCGATGTAAAACGCAAACAAGCTGTAGCAAGAGAGGTTTTCAAATCTTTTTCAGCTACAATCCAAAAATTTATTGCCCTAACAATAAACCACGGACGCGAAAATTTGCTGAGTCAGATCGCGGATGCCTACGTACGTCAGTACGATCTTGCCAACAAAATTGTAACGGCAGAAGTAACCTCTGCGGTAGCTTTGGATCAAGCTACATTAGACAAAATCATTTCACAAGCCAAACAATCTATAGATGCCAATGCAAGTGTGAAAATTGTAAACAAAATAGATCCGTCGTTGATTGGTGGATTTGTATTGCGAGTAGGGAATCAACAAATCGATACCAGCATTAAAACCAAATTAGCAACCTTAAGAAAGGAATTTTCAAAAAACGAATTCATTCCTAAATTTTAAATATTTCAAAGATGCCAGAAATAAAACCAGCTGAAATTTCAGCAATTTTAAAACAACAACTTTCTAGCTTCGATTCTACAGTAGAATTGGCAGAAGTAGGAACCGTTCTAAGTGTAGGGGATGGTATTGCACGAGTATACGGATTAGACAACGCACAATATGGTGAGTTGGTAGAATTCTCGAATGGTTTGGAAGGAATGGTACAAAACTTAGAAGAAGATAACGTAGGTATTGTATTGTTCGGGCCATCAACGGCTATCAAAGAAGGAGATACAGTAAAACGTACCAACCGAATTGCCTCTATCAATGTAGGAGAAGGAATGCTTGGGCGTGTTGTAGATATGTTAGGAAACCCGATCGATGGGAAAGGTCCTATCGAAGGTCAATTATACGAAATGCCAATCGAGCGTAAAGCTCCTGGGGTAATCTATCGTCAGCCCGTAAACGAACCATTACAAACAGGGATCGTTTCTATCGACTCGATGATTCCGATCGGTCGAGGACAACGTGAGTTGATCATTGGTGACCGCCAAACTGGGAAAACTTCTGTGGCTTTGGATGCCATCTTGAATCAGAAAGAATTTTACGACCGTGGCGAACCTGTTTATTGTATCTATGTTGCAGTAGGACAAAAAGGTTCTACAGTAGCCGGAATCATGAAAACTTTACAAGAACACGGCGCAGATAAATACACCGTAATCGTTGCGGCTAATGCTTCGGATCCTGCACCAATGCAAGTATATGCACCTATGGCAGGAGCAGCAATCGGTGAGTATTTCCGCGACTCTGGTCGTCCAGCACTTATCGTGTACGATGATCTTACCAAACAAGCAGTAGCTTACCGTGAGGTATCGCTCTTGTTGCGTCGTCCGCCAGGGCGTGAAGCTTATCCAGGAGACGTGTTCTACCTACACTCTCGCTTGCTAGAGCGTGCGGCAAAAATCATCAAAGACGACACCATCGCATCGCAAATGAACGATTTACCAGAATCTATGAAAGGAATCGTAAAAGGTGGAGGATCTTTAACTGCTTTACCAATAATCGAAACTCAAGCGGGTGACGTTTCTGCTTATATTCCAACCAACGTAATTTCTATTACAGACGGCCAAATATTCTTGGAGTCAGATTTGTTCAACTCTGGTATTCGTCCGGCGATCAACGTAGGGATTTCGGTTTCTCGTGTAGGAGGATCTGCTCAAACCAAACCAATGAAAAAAGTTTCGGGTACGCTAAAATTAGACCAAGCACAATACCGTGAGTTAGAGGCGTTTGCTAAATTTGGTTCTGATTTGGATGCGGCAACGCTAAACGTAATTGGAAAAGGTGAACGCAACGTAGAGTTGTTGAAACAAAACGTAAATTCACCGATCGCTGTAGAAGAGCAAGTGGCAGTAATTTTTGCAGGAACCAACGGATTGTTGAAAAACGTACCCGTAGATCAAGTAAAAACTTGGCAAGTTGATTTTATCGAATTGATGCGCGCTAAGTACACTGATACTTTGACAGCAATACGCAACGGAAAATGGGACGATACCATCATCGATACCTTGAATACCGTGATTGCAGAAACAACAGGAAAATATAACTAATAAATAAAGTAGGGAAGCTGGACTTCCCTGCCTTTAGTCCATCCAATGTAGATTATGGCAAACTTAAAAGAAATACGTAACAGGATTACTTCAGTAGGATCTACCATGCAAATTACTTCGGCGATGAAGCTGGTGTCGGCTGCAAAGTTGAAAAAAGCACAAGATTCTATCGTAGCATTACGTCCTTACGCCAACAAATTGCGCGAGTTGGTACAAAACATCAGTTCTAATTTAGACTCTGAAGTTGGATCAGCTTTGACCGAAAAACGTGACGTAAACAAAGTTTTGTTAGTCGTTATCAATTCGAATCGTGGACTTTGTGGTGGTTACAATTCTAGTATTATCAAAAAAGTCAATTCGCTTTTGATGGGTGAATTGAATGGCAAACAGGTAGAATTGATTACCATTGGTAAAAAAGCTTTCGACGCCTTCAAACGCAACGGAAACATCAAATTGAATGCCTCAACCATTTGGGACAACCTCAATTTCAACGATGTTGCCGAGATTGCAACCGAGATCACCAATGATTTCGTCGCTGGCGAATACGATCAGATTCGTATCGTATACAACAGATTCATCAACGCTGCTGTACAAGAAGTTCAGGACGAACAATTCTTACCCGTAGAGTTGGAAGAAGTTGAAGAAAATTCGAACGATAGTTTGGATTACATCTTCGAGCCAGGAAAAGGAGAAATCGTAACCGATTTGATTCCGTTGACGTTGAAAACTCAATTGTACAAAGCTGTTTTAGACGCTAATGCCTCTGAACACGGAGCGCGAATGACCGCCATGCACAAGGCAACCGATAACGCCGAAGAGCTCAAACGCAACTTGGTTATCGAGTATAATAAAGCCCGTCAGGCAGCCATTACAAACGAAATTTTAGAAATTGTTTCTGGAGCAGAAGCCCTCAACGCGTAACAATACAACATTCGAAAATGATCATATTTCAAAAACCACTCTTTTTAGAGTGGTTTTTTTATGTTTTAGACCTAGGTTAATTTAAGTGAACGTCATTAATTAATTTTATTAAACTTTTCCTAATCAGCATTTTCACTACCAAATACCATTTCATCCATAAAAAAATAAACCCTACTCAGAGAGCAGGGCAAGGATATTTAAATAAAAATGAAAAAATTAATGGGCTTGTTTATCAATTTCGGCTTGAATGTTTTTCCAATCGTAATAATGAAAAACTTTACCGTTGCTCATGGCAACAAAAATTCCGTGAGTAAAGGGACCGCCAAAGTTAAAATTCACCGCATCGGCGCCATCGCATTCGATGCTAGAAAACGGAACTTTTGCAATCATTCGATGTTCGTGTGGCTTGTTTGATTCGCCTTCGCGTTTGTACACCACAAAATTGTTGGCTTGCTGATCCGAAATCAAAATATAGCCTGCAGTTTCGCTGGTTTTATACAAGGCAATGCCTTCGTGGTCGCGTTTAAAATCGTTTTGCCCAAAAAAAGCCAATTCTTCGTTTCCTTTTTCTGGGTCGGCGTAATATTTTCTAACGCCAGCCGTTTCATCGGCATAATAAATATAGCCCAATTCGTTATCAACCATGATGGCTTCGATTTCTTTTTTACCAGAATACGCCCCGAATTTCCGTACAAGTTTCGCTTCAACAAATCCGTTTCGATCCAACAATTCGTACTGATGCAAATATTCGCCCGAAGGACCTTCTTTACGTCCGACTATGGCGTGAATTTTACCACTCGTTGGGTTGGTGTACAGGGCAATTCCCATCGGGTCTTTTTGTTCGCTATCTTCAAAAACCATGATGCCTCCGTTGTCCACTGGTTTCAAATCGGGCAGAGAAAAAATGCGGATTCTGTTTTGTTTGCGTTCGGTAACGACTGCAATATCGATTTTGGTACCGTTTAAATCAAAATCATACGCCAAGTCCACATTGTTTGGTCGATCCATAGGGTAAACCTTGTTCACAATTTTTCCTTGTAAATCATAAGCATAGAGTCCGCCCGTCTTCTCTTCTTTGTCGGTTCCGATGATGAGCGATTGCGCAGGATTTTTTCGGTTAATCCAAATTGCCGGATCGTCTGTATCGTGAGGAGTGGGTTCGGTAATTACCGTTGGCTTCAGCGCATTTTTGGCAACAGGAGCCAATTGAGAACCGCATGAAACGGTTGCCAAAGCTACGATAGAAAGTATTATTATCTTTTTCATTTTTTAATTTCGGTTTTGTAAACAACTTTAAAGCTATCTTTTTCAGACTGAATAACGTATGCTTTCAATGAATGCTGCGTAAGGGTAAATGCCATGAATCCAGGAACCGATTCGGCGAAGAGCGTTCCTTCGGTTTTGCCCGTCTCTCTAAGTTCGCTGCCTGCACCCGATAAAAACTGCATGAGCTTTCGCTTGTTCTTTTTTATGATTTGCAAATCATGTTCGTGCCCGCAGATATAGGCGTCTACATAATATTTTTCGAATAGAGGCTCGAAAATATCTTTTATTTCTAAGGTTTCTTGCTCTGTTTTACGCTTTCCGCCCGAATACAAAGGATGATGCCCCACCACAATTCGCCAAACAATTTCCGGATTTTTATCTTTTAATTTAGACTCCAACCACGCCAATTGTTTTTGGGTGTCTTGCTGGTCGATTCCAAGATATTTGGCAGTCTTTTGCTGATACTTAGATACAAAAGGATTGGTATCGATAATCAATAATTGTAGAAATTTACCTTTCTTAATTTCAATTCGTTTTTCAAAATAAGGTTCAGGCATTTCCCATCGTCTCGACACTTTAGTATAATCTATCTGTGCCTGAATATTGCCTTCGTAATCGTGATTGCCCAAGGCTACATACCACGGACTGTGCAACGAATGATGAGTATAGATGCTTTCGAACGAAGAAATCCACTGATAATCTTGCGTACTTTGAACTCCTGAAGGGTAGAAATTATCACCAACAGCAACCGTAAAATCCAGATCTAAAATATTTGCCACAGCGCCCATATCTCGCGCCACTTCTTTCTGAGTAAAAGCTCCGTGCCGACCAAAATCGCCAATTGCCAAAAACGAAATGCCATCTTTTTCGGGTTGTAGGTCTTGCGAAACCGCTGAGCCAAATGTATGGCCAGTTTGATGCTGACCATACATGGTATTGATAATAATAAAGAATAATAGTGAGAAAAGATTTTTTAACTTCATTAGAAATCGTATTTAATACCTAATATAAAACGAGATTTGTAATATTCTAATTGTTTCAGACGGTTGGTTTCGCCTTGATAGTAGCGTAACGGCTGATTGGTAAGGTTGTTGGCTTCGAAAAATACGCGCCATTTAGACATGAATTTATACGACATATTATAGTCTAAAAAGAATTGCTTGTCGTAGTAGCTATCTTCAAATTCATTTCCACCGATCTCGTCTAAATACGCCGAAGTGAAGTTAGCCGATAAACGTGCCGAGAATTTTTTGTTTTCCCAAGCCAACGATCCGTTGAGCATATGCGGTGCTGTACGCGGCAATCCTAAACCAGTGCGCGCTTCGCCGTCTTCGTTGGTAATTCCTTTAGCATCAGATTTTGTGTAAGTATAGTTGGCATACAAACCAAAATTCTTGAAAAATTTACCAGGTAAAAAGTCTAACTGACGCTGGAAAGCAATCTCAAATCCGTACACCGACACTTTGTCGCCGTTTCTTGCCTGTGTAAAATCCCAGTTTTCGCCTGCAGGTATTGGGTTTGCAATCGTCGGGAAGTCGGCACTGAAATCATTAGCCGTGTAGACGTTGTTGTTATAGGTATAAATGAAATTGTTAAGATTTTTGTAGAAAACGCCTCCAGAAACAATCCCGATATTTTTGAAATAATTTTCAACCATGACATCGAAATTGGTTGCGTAGGTCGCCTTCAGGTTTGGATTACCAGCTGCAATTTCGGCATCTTCTTGAATTACATTCACGTACGGAGCCAAATTGTAATAATTCGGACGAGCCAAACTTGTAGTAACCGCTGCGCGTAAAATGAAGTTTTCGGTAAATTTATGTTTCAGCGTAACGCTTGGTAGAACGTTAAGATAATTGTTTTTGTTTTTAATTTCGCCCAATAAATCCTCTTCGTCCATTACATAATTTCCGGTATATTCTATTGCGGTATGCTCCAAACGAACGCCGGTAATGATAGAGGTTTTATCATTAAAATCTTGATCCTGACGTAGATAACCAGCGGTAATGCTTTCTTTGGCTTTATAGTTAGACGATAAGAATTCTGCTGGTTCTAAAGTCTCTTTGAATAGATTCGGATTCGTTAAATCTAACGAGCCCAAGTAAGCACGGTCTACAAAATATCCTGGTGCATATTGCGAACCTGGATGAAAGTTTTCGCCGCTCCAATACACATTTGGCGTTTGAGCCAAACTTTCCATTGCATTAAGTGGTTTGTACGAATAAAAAATATTGTCGCGTTTTTTGTCTTTAAGTCGAACACGCGCACCAAAACGCAAACGTCCTTTCTCGCCATCAATTACCGAAAGCGGTAAACGGAAGTTTACTTTTGCACCAATTTCTTCTTCTTGTGTATAATTGTGGTTTTCAGTGATTTTTCGCAACTCAAACTTTTCAGGGTTTTCGCCGGCAACTGCGTATACGAACGGACTGTCGTCATTAGCTACGCTTTGCCCCATGACAACCTTTTTTTGTCTGAAATCCATATAACGCTCATTTGGTCTGTCTTCGCTGGCTTTCGAATAAGACACCGCCCAATCCATATCCAGTCTTGCAGAAAGAAGATGTTCTCCTCGCAACGAGAAGTTTAGAACTCTTTGATCTTCTAAACGAGTATTTTTGTTGCGGTTATTATCGATTCCGCCTTTGGTTTCTCTTCTTATTTCTCCGATATAGCTGCCGTCGTCTTGCAATTCTATATCTCTGTAACGTGTTCTGTATCGGTTTTCGCGGTCATCTCGCCAGTTGTACATCGCCGTGAAATCCATGCGGTTGTTTTCATTAAACACATAATCAGAGCTCAAAGAGAAACTTCTACGCACACGTTGCACATCGTATTTACGAATGTCCATTTGGCTAATGAATGGCTTGTTGTTATCGTCTTTATCCCAAACCGCTTCAATATTATCAGATCCAAAATTTTGCGATTACCATGTTGCCGAAGCGATGATGCCCAACTTGTTATCAGCAAAACGATTTCCGTAAATAAAAGCTCCGTTGTACAAACCTTTTTCACGAATTGGCGCATAGCCGCCAGACAAGGTAACCGATATACGCTCTCGGTTTGGCACGGCACGGGTAAGTAAGTTTACCGATCCACCAATGGCATCGGCGTCCATATCAGAGGTAAGGGTTTTATTGACTTCGATGGATGAAATCATATCCGACGGAATTAAATCCATCTGAACGTTTCGGTTATCTCCTTCTGCAGAAGGAATACGATCGCCATTTAAGGTAACTGAGTTCAACTCGGGTGACAAACCGCGTACAATGATATTACGCGCTTCACCTTGATCGTTTTGCATGGTGATACCAGGAACGCGCTTCAACGCATCACCAATGTTGGCATCAGGGAAACGACCAACCTGATCGGCTGAAATAATGTTGGAAATATTGGCGTTGTTGCGTTGTTGGTTCAATGCCTTGGCTTGTCCGCGAAGATAGTCACCTACAATCACAATTTCGTTCAATTCTTCGACCCCAGTGAACAACTCAAAGTTAGCGGTAGTGCTGTGGTCTGCACTCACTGTTACCTCTTGTGAAGCCGTGACATAACCCAAATATTCTACATAGACGTTGTAAGTACCTTCGGGTAGGCTTAGAAATTCGTAGCCTCCGTTTTGGTCCGAAACGGTGTATCGGTTGCTGTTTTCTATTTTAATGGTTGCGCCAGGTAAAGAAAAATTGCGTTCACCATCTACGATTTTTCCTGCTATTACTCCATCTTGGGCAAAAGCCATTGCACTTGCCAATGAAGCGACTAAAATGTAAAATTGTTTCATGATTGTAGAGTTGTATTCTCAAAGTTTGTCGACACAAAAGTAACATTCGGTGATAACCTTGGGTTTAACAAAATATCAATTTAAGTTTAAGTTTGTCTGTATAAAATATTAAGGAAATGTTACGAATGCAATTTTCTCAAACTCGGTAAGGCAATGGTTTCAACAGCGTCGGTTTGTTTTTTTTAGAAGATGAAACAGACAGAAAGAGGTAGAAAATATTACCTTTGACCAAAAAGAAAACAAGTTGAAAGAAGTAGATTATTTGGTGGTAGGCTTAGGCGTGGCAGCAACGGCTTTTGTTAGATTTTTATTAGCGAACAACCATTCTTTTTTGGTGATCAATAACGAGTCGCATTGTGCTTCTAAAGTTGCCGCCGGACTCTATAATCCGGTGGTTTTGAAACGCTTTTCTTTGGTTTGGGATGCGCCCAATCAGCTGAGTAAAATGAAATCGCTTTTTGGATTTTACGAACAATTATTTCAAAAAAAATATACCGAAACCTTACCCGTTTATCGAATTTTCAACGATGAGCAAGAACTCAATACTTGGGACAAAAAGTCACATTCGCATCCAGATTTAATTTCGTATCTGTCTACAGATTATACTCAGTTAGAAAACTATAAAATCATCAAACAACCTTATGGATCGGGCGAAGTTCTGGATACCGGACGAATTAATTTACGCGAGTTGATTCCGGATTTGGAAAAATATCTGTCCGAAAATAATCTTCTACTTCAGCAGACATTCGATTACAATCTGTTGCAAATCGAGGAATATTCTATTCGTTATCAGACCATCCAAACCAAAAGAATTATCTTTTGCGAAGGCTATCATATTATAGACAATCCGTTTTTCAAAAATTTGCCCATTATCGGTGTTAAAGGCGAAGTGCTGACTGTGAAAACCAAAGTCGACCTGCCAAAAGCCGTAGTGAAAGGAAAAGAGTTTCTGTTCCCCATGCACAACGACGAGTATTTTATAGGCGCGACCTACGATCGCGACAATTTGAATTACGATACCACCCCAGAGGCAAAAGACGAATTGCTAAACGGTGTGCAAAAAGTAATCGACGCTTCGTTCGAACTGAAAAGCCATGAGGCTTCTATACGCCCAACTGTAAAAGATCGTCGACCAATTGTTGGTGCTCATCCAATTTATCAAAATATGTATTGCATCAATGGCATGGGAACACGAGGAACCATGCTGGCGCCTTCTATGGCCGAACAATTATATCGCCATATCGAATCTGGCGAGCCAATAGATCCCTTGGCTTCAATTACAAGATATTATCATTTGTTCAACAATTCATAATTCATTTATAACCCTTATTTTTGCAGCATGATATTAGTTCAGAATTTAGGGGTATTTTTCTCAGGAAATTATTTATTCGAAGACGTTTCTTTTCGTATCAACAAAGGCAATCGTGTAGGCTTGGTTGGTAAAAATGGAGCAGGAAAATCGACCTTATTGAAAATTTTAGCCAAGGATCAACTACCGTCTGAAGGCGAAGTAGTGTACGAAGGCGAGGTGACGGTCGGATATTTGTCGCAAGATATCGATTTTGTGCAAGGAAGAACCGTTTGGCAAGAAGCCGATTCTGCTTTTGAGCAATTGGTCGAGATACAAAGTCGGATCGATTTCGTAAATAAAGAATTAGCCGAACGCACCGATTACGAATCGAATGAATATGGAAAACTGATCGAAGAAATCTCGACGCTCACAGAACGCTACGGTCTTTTGGGCGGATACACCAAAGACGCAGAAATCGAACGCATTCTGATTGGGTTAGGATTCAGAGCATCTGATTTTCATCGCAAGACCGATGAGTTCTCTGGCGGTTGGCGAATGCGAATCGAATTGGCAAAACTGTTGTTGCAACAACACGATGTGATGTTGCTCGATGAGCCTACTAATCACTTGGACATCGATTCGATTATTTGGCTCGAAGATTTCTTGAAAGATTATCCTGGAGCGGTAGTTTTGGTTTCGCACGATCGTCAATTTTTGGACAATGTAACCAATAGAACCATCGAAATAGCCAATCGTAAAATCTCTGATTACAAGGCAAATTATAGCAAATATTTAGAGCTGAGAGAAGATCGCAAAATAAAACTCGAACAAGCTCAGAAGAATCAAGAGCAGATGATCAAACACACCGAGGATCTCATCGCCAAATTCCGTGCGAAAGCCAACAAAGCCTCGATGGCGCAATCGCTCATCAAAAAATTAGACAAAATAGATCGCATCGAAGTCGAGAATGATGACGTTACCAAAATGAATATTCGGTTTGTAGATGCCATTCAGCCAGGTAAAATTATTTTCGAATTAGAAAATGTAGGCGTTGCTTTTGGCGATCATCAAGTGTTTGATCAAGTATCGTTTTATGTCAATCGAGGCGAAAAAGTTGCCTTTGTTGGGCAGAACGGACAGGGTAAAACAACGCTTTCGCGCGCCATCGTTGGCGAGATTCCTTACACCGGTAAAATAAAACACGGGCATAATGTAGAAATCGGATATTTTGCACAAAATCAAGCGCATGTCCTCAACGATAAGCTCACGGTTTTGGAAGAAGCAGAAAATGCTGCAACCGAAGAAACACGAAAACACGTTCGAGATTATTTAGGAGCCTTTATGTTTGGCGGTGAAGCTGTTGAGAAGAAAGTAGCTGTTTTGTCTGGGGGTGAGCGTAATCGGTTGGCTTTGTGCAAGTTATTGCTTCGTCCGTTCAATGTGTTGATTATGGATGAGCCCACAAACCACTTGGATATTGTATCGAAAGAATTGTTGAAAAAAGCTTTGCTGAAGTATACCGGAACTGTGATTTTGGTTTCGCACGACCGTGAATTTTTAGAAGGCTTGGCTACCAAAGTTTTCGATTTCCGTAACGGACAAGTTAAAGAATATCTTTCGGGTATCGACGATTATTTGGTCGAAGTGAAGGCGGGAAATTTCCGCGAAGTGGAAAAAGGTTTTGATGAACCAAAAGTAGAATCGAAACCCGAACCTAAAAAAGAAGAGCCAAAAGCCGAATTGTCGTTTGAGGAAGCAAAAGAACAAAAACGTCTGAAAAATAAGCTATCCAAAATAGAAACAGAAATTACAACAGTCGAAAATAAAATTACAGCAATAGAAGACAAAATCGCAGCAGGTAACCAAACCGAGCAAGAATTGAATGATTATAATGAAGCACAATTGCTGTTGGAAAAGTTGATGCAAGAATGGGAAGAACTCTCCACGCTGATTTTATAAAAACAAACAAAACACAAGCTTTATTCGTTCTCGGGTAAAGCTTTTTTTAGCTATTGATTGATGGTCACGTATTTCTAAAATGAATTACAGGCGATAAAACGACAAAAATCAGATTTTTTTACCCTCTTTCACAATTTGATGAGGTGGAAAGAATGATTTAAATCAAAAAAATATTATAAAAAAATCATGAGTTTATTAAAAATGTAAACTGTTGTAAATCAATATATTTTGTATGTTTTTATATTTATAAATATGATAAAATTTTATTTAAAATAGTTTTATTCTGATAATATTTAATAAGAATTGTTTTGTGATCAATAAAATAGTCGCGATATTAACTAAATAATCTTAAATAAACATTATATGAAAAAACTTTTACTATCATTATTCGTAGCTGGAGGTTTGTCGGCAGTAAACGCTCAAACTGTTCTTTTTCAAGAAGACTTCGATGGCAATGGACCAGGTATTTCAGCTTGGACAGTAATCGACGTCGATGGAAACACGCCAGCTACAGCAGTAGCATTCATCACAAACGCATGGAACCGCATCGATAGACAAGGTGCAAATGGTAACTTTGGTGGTCCTGCGGGTAATTTTGCTGCAATGAGTACTTCTTGGTACAGTCCGGTTGGTACTTCGAATGACTGGTTGATTTCTCCACAGGTTAACTTAACGGGGAATCCGACATTGGTGTGGACTTCAAAAGCACAAGACCCTCAATATCGAGATGGATATAAATTAATGCTTTCTACCAATGGTGGAAACACGGTTGCTGATTTCGACGTGACCTTATATTCTACCGCTGCTGAGTCGAGTTCATGGGTAGAGAGATCGGTGAGTTTGGCTGATTATGTGGGGAAAAATATCCGCTTTGCTTTTGTGAACAATACCACGGATAAGTTTATACTTTTGGTAGACGACATCAAGGTAGTAGATGGGAATACACCGCCTGCACCACCACCTTGTCCGACCTTGGTTTCGCCTGCGAATGGAGCGGTAGATGTTGACTATGAAGGAGGAGTAATGTTCACTTGGACAGCGCCGTCGGCTGATGTTACCGGATACGATTTCTATTTAGATGGAGAGTTGTTAGGTGATACTACTAGCACCTCATTTTCGGTTACAGGCTTACAAGGATTGACCACTTATTCGTGGACAGTAGTTGCTAAAAAAGGATCTGTAGCTTCTGAGAACTGTCAAGAATTTACATTTACAACGGCGCCTAGTGCATATTCTCCTTACTGTGGACCATTGACATTCTCTGGTATGTTTGGTGATAACATAGAACCAATTACATACGTAGAGTTTGCCGGAATCGCTAACAGAACAGATGCTACGTTAAATGGATCACCAGCGCATGAGATATTCTTAGATCAACAAGCAGCTGTAATGCCAGGAAACGAGTATACGATCAAGTTAGAAGGAAATACAGGAGGTAACTATACCAGCAACTTCGCTGTGTTCATCGACTGGAATGGAAACGGAGTTTTTGATGCAAACGAAACGTATATCGATTCGAATCTTTTGAAAGTTGTAAACTCAACCGGTACCGATGGGCAACAAGCAGTCTATACGATTTCTGTACCACAAGATGCTGTACATGGCGTAACGCGTATGCGAATCAAGAAAATGTTTGGTACAGTAAACTTAGGTGATCCATGTATGGGAGCTACTTACGGACAAGCAGAAGATTATGCTGTAAAAGTAGGAGACGACATGGGTGTTGAAAATGTAACCAAAAAAGGATTACAAATTTATCCAAATCCAGTTTCTGACGTGTTGAATATTACAGCAGAAGGAAAAGTGAAAGCTGTTTCGGTGTTGGATGTCAGCGGTAGAGTAGTAGCAAATTATAAATTAGATACTGCAAAATCACAAGTAAATGTATCGCACTTAGCTACTGGCGTGTACTTGGTACAAGTAACAACAGAAGACGGTAAAGTACAAACTACTAAATTGATTAAGAAATAATTGAGGAGTCAATTGTGTGATTGAATCAAAGGTTGGGAAAGGTTTCTCAACCTTTTTTTGTGGGGACAAGAATGAAAATGAGTACGGCAACTTCATGCCAAAAAAAATCCACCTTTCACAGGGGGATTATTATAATGGAGTAGATGTTAAAAACTGATTTCTTTTTCCAATATCAACGCGAATATTATTTTCCTAAAGGGATATTGTAGGCAACGCCTGCCCCCACAGTACCAGCATTGAATTTGTCGTTACCAACCTTTCCGTCGTCTCCCACAAAAACTTTGGTAAAATGCGCAAAGAAATTCCAGTTGCGGTTGTGGTAACCCACCTCTGGACGTAGGTAAAGTCCACCGTTTGGCATATCGGCATTGTAAGGCGATTCGCTTGGGTATTGGTTGTTGGCAACTTGATCTTTTCCTACCACAAATCCATACCCAATATCGGTACCGCCATAGAAGCCAGATTTTCCAGGGTAAACCCTGATGAGCGCTGCTACGGGAATGACACCAAAATCGTTGTTGTCGATTTTTATACCGTTGAAATCTCTTTCCTTTCCAAAGAAATGATTGTAGCCTGTAGCGACTCCCAAACCAAAGCCTGGCACTACTAAGTTCTGGTAAGAAATATCTAAACCTGTATTCGCACTTGTATTTTGACCAGTAGAAGCTCCAGCGTTCACCCCGATTTTCAGCATATTCTTCATATCAGAACTCTGAGCGATGGATAAATTAGAGGCTAAAATGCCAATAATTAGTAAATGAATTTTCTTTTTTAACATTTTCATAGATTATTTAGTTTTTTCATTAATGAGAAAAACTATCAATATCTTAGCCACAAATTTCTGAAGACGTTTTTTAGCTACGAAAAGAGGTGTGCTTCTAGGAGATTATTTGTTCATCGAAATCAAGAATTCTTCATTACTTCTACAGTCTTTGATACGTTTGTGTAAGAAATCCATTGCTTCTACCGGATTCATGTCTGATAGGTGATTTCGTAAAATCCACATGCGTTGCTGCGTCATTTCGTCTAATAGCAAATCATCTTTACGCGTAGACGAATTGACCAAATCAATCGCTGGGAAGATGCGTTTGTTGGCAATCTTACGATCCAATTGCAACTCCATGTTTCCAGTTCCTTTAAACTCTTCGAAGATTACTTCATCCATTTTAGACCCCGTATCGATCAGTGCTGTTGCAATAATGGTTAAAGAACCTCCGTTTTCGATATTTCTTGCAGCACCAAAAAAGCGTTTTGGTTTGTGCAATGCGTTGGCATCTACACCACCAGATAGCACTTTACCAGATGCAGGCGAAACCGTATTGTATGCACGAGCCAGACGCGTAATCGAGTCTAAAAGAATTACCACATCATGCCCGCATTCTACCATTCGTTTTGCCTTTTCCAAAACAATATTGGCAACTTTTACATGTCTAGAAGCTTCTTCGTCGAAGGTAGAGGCAATCACCTCGCCCCTTACAGAGCGTTTCATGTCGGTAACCTCTTCTGGGCGCTCATCGATCAACAAGACGATCAAATAAACCTCAGGATGGTTTTGCGCTATACCATTTGCAATGTCCTTCAAAAGGGTGGTTTTACCTGTTTTGGGCTGTGCGACAATCATACCGCGCTGTCCTTTTCCGATAGGAGCGAATAAATCTAAAATTCGATTCGATAACGAACGCGAGTTGCTCAGATTGAATTTTTCGTCTGGAAAAAGCGGCGTTAAATGTTCAAAAGCGATACGATCTCGTACAAAATCTGGCGTTCTACCGTTGATTTCGATAATTTTGATCAGAGGAAAATATTTTTCGCCTTCTTTCGGTGGGCGAACTTCTCCCAAAATGGTATCACCTGTTTTCAAACCAAAAAGTCGAATTTGCGACTGAGAAACGTAGACATCATCTGGCGACGACAAATAGTTGAAGTCAGACGAGCGCAAAAAACCGTAATTATTATCGGGTAAAATTTCTAAAACACCCTCAGTTTTTATAATGCCGTCAAACTCATAGTTTGCAGCACGATATTTATTTTTTTTGTCGTTTTGATCGTTGTTTTTCTGCTGATTTTTCTGACGTTGAGTGTGTTGGTTATGGTGTTGAGATTTTTTGTTTTCTTGCTGTTCTTGCGGCTTATTGTACTGCTTTCGATTGTTGGGCGTGGTTGGTGAATCTTTGGCAACCTGGTCGCTACTTTCTACGGTTTCATCGGCAGTGGTCGCTGCAATTGACGTTGTGGTGTTGTCTTCGCCGACCGATGGATGTTGAATTTTCATCCGCTTACGTCTCGGTCTTGGCTCCGCTTGCTCGTTTGCTGTGTTTGCAGAATTTTCTTCTGTCGCTTCGGGCTCAGCAGGCTGATCGGTAAAATAAGCAGTGATAGCATCGATCAATTCTCCTTTTCTAAGTTTCTTGTACCCAACTATCTGCAGTTGTGCTGCAATTTCTTGTAATTGAGGTAGTTTTTTGGTCTTAATTTCTGATAAGTCAAACATAATTCCTACAACAGGTAATATTTAAAATTAGAATTTTAATGGTATAAAGTGATTGGAAATCAAAAAGATGATTTGTGATATTTGTGGTTGTATAAGCGTTTTACACTGCAATACTACGAATATTTGATTAAACTCAAAAAAAAATCCGTAGTTTTGTGGCGAAATATTAATCTAAATGATACAACGCAAACAAAGTGTTTTTTTATTTTTTAGTGGAATAATTTCCAGTATCTTTGCTTTGAATGCAGCTAAGATGTACGATTTGGTAGTCGATTGGCTTTCGAATCCTGCAAATGGAGATTCACTAGCCACGCTAGCGTTCTTCTTTTCGGCATTTTTATCGTTCGTCACCATTCTATTGTTCAAAAATAGAAAGTTGCAATTGAAGCTAGGTTGGTTGAACATTGTTTTGAATTTTTTGATTTTAGGTTTTTTACTTTACTATCTATTAATCTTACCTGGAGAAAGTTTTTCTGAGAAAGGTATTTGGATTTTTGCTCCGATTATTCCGATCGCACTTATTTATATGGCGAATCGACTTATCCGAAAGGACGAAAATCTTGTGAAATCTATAGATAGATTTAGGTAAATCCTACAACTTTTATTTATATGAGTGCTAAAACGACTTTGAGAAATCAGGGTCGTTTTTTTTTTTTTTTTTTTTTTTTTTT
>NZ_LT593746.1:0-309570 GCF_900089075.1 Vaginella massiliensis | reverse complement strand
TATAAATCTGGTTTTTTTTTTTTTTTTTTTTTTTTTTTTTTTTTCTCTCTCTCTCGATAGTTTTCTATGGGGTGTTGTAATTTTTTATAAAAAAAATAAAATACCACCCTGAAAAATATAGGGGTGTGTCTAAAAAAAATATATTTTTGTAATCGAATAATATAAATCTACATCCTTTATGTCATCATTACGTTTTCGATCATTAGCAAATGCTGCCAATCGTCAAGCCGTTCCGATTGTAGTGAATGAGAAATTGTCATCATTATTCAATCAACATGTTTTTTCGGTCGATACAATGCGAGAGTATTTGCCAAAACCCGTTTATATCGAAATTATTTCTGCACAAGAAAAGGGAACAAAAATTTCTCGCGATAGTGCAGACTTTGTTGCGTCGGCAATGAAAGAATGGGCAATGTCGAAAGGCGTTACGCATTTTACCCATTGGTTTCAACCTCTTACAGGGACTACTGCCGAAAAGCATGATTCTTTTTTCAGGCCAATAGAAAACGGAAAAGCGATTGAAACATTTGACGGATCGTTGTTGGTGCAACAAGAACCCGATGCTTCCTCGTTTCCGAACGGCGGTATTCGCAACACTTTCGAGGCACGGGGTTATACAGCTTGGGACCCCACTTCTACAGCTTTTATTATCGGTACTACCCTTTTTATCCCTTCTGTTTTTATTTCTTATACAGGCGAAACCTTAGACTATAAAGTTCCGTTGCTAAGAGCCCTTCAGGCGGT
The DNA here is from genome assembly GCF_900089075.1 of Vaginella massiliensis. Taxonomy (GTDB): domain Bacteria; phylum Bacteroidota; class Bacteroidia; order Flavobacteriales; family Weeksellaceae; genus Weeksella; species Weeksella massiliensis_A. Next base: position 308,826 of record NZ_LT593746.1, on the reverse strand, counting down.
AGACGAAGCCGCAACAGAGGTGGCTCGCTATTTCGACAAAAATGTAAACAAAGTTTCTTCTACACTTGGCTGGGAACAAGAATATTTCTTAATCGATCTCAATTTGTACAATTCGAGACCAGATTTGCTAATGACAGGTCGTACTCTTTTTGGGCATTCGCCTGCCAAAGGGCAACAGTTAGACGATCATTATTTTGGAGCAATCCCAATGCGTGTAATGGCTTATATGCAAGAATTGGAAATCGAATGTATGAAGCTAGGAATTCCGATTACAACGCGACATAATGAGGTGGCTCCAAACCAATTCGAATGTGCTCCCATGTTCGAAGAAACCAATCAAGCGGTAGATCACAATTCGTTGTTGATGGATTTGATGGGAAGAATTGCTAAAAAACACAATTTCAAAGTCTTGTTGCACGAGAAACCGTTTGCAGGCGTAAATGGTTCAGGTAAACACAACAACTGGTCTTTGTCTACCGATACAGGCGAAAACCTATTGTCGCCAGGAAAAAATCCGAAGAAAAATCTACAATTCCTCACTTTTTTTGTCAATACTATAAAAGCAGTAAGTACCTATGGCGATATGTTGCGTTCGGCAATTGCAGAGGCAGGCAACGACCATCGTTTGGGTGCTAATGAAGCACCACCAGCTATTATTTCGATATTTATAGGATCGCAATTGACGGCTGTTTTGGATGAGTTGGAGAAAGTAACAAAAGGTAAATTGTCGCCAGAAGAAAAAACAGACCTTAAACTGAATGTGGTAGGAAAAATTCCAGAAATCTTATTAGACAATACCGATCGCAATAGAACTTCGCCTTTTGCTTTTACAGGAAACAAATTCGAAATTCGCGCCGTGGGTTCTTCGGCAAATTGTGGCGAGCCTATGACGGTGATCAATACTATTGTTGCTAAGCAATTACGAGATTTCAAAAAAGAGGTTGATAAATTGATCGATGGTGGATTGAGCAAAGATGAAGCCATCTTCAACGTGTTGCGCGAATATATCAAATCTTCTCGAAATGTCTTGTTCGAAGGTGATGGATACTCAGAAGATTGGGTAAGAGAGGCAAAAAAACGAGGCTTGAACAATTATAAATCGACTCCAGAAGCGTTGAAATCTGAGTTGAAGAAAGAATTTATAGCTGTATACGAAGAAGTCGGAGTGCTCAACGAACGCGAAGTGCATGCCCGCAACGAAATCAAATTAGAGAAATATTCGACCAAAATCAAAATCGAAGCAAATGTATTGGCAGATTTGTCTTTGAGCCATATCATTCCGGCAGCAGTGACTTATCAAAACGTTTTGATAAAAAATGTAAAAGGGTTGAAAGATATTTTCGGCGAAGAAGAATTTGTAAAATTGGCAAAAGATCAAATGGATTTGATTAGATTGATTTCTGATCACATCAATGCGGTAAAAACAAACGCTGATATCTTGGTAAAAGAATCTGGAAAGGCTTCTGAAATCTCAGATGTACAAAAACAAGCCGAAGCGTTTGCTACAAAAGTGAAACCGCTGTTCGAGATAATTCGTTATCATGCCGATGAGTTGGAAGAACTGATTGATAATAATCTCTGGCCGTTGACCAAATACCGCGAAATGTTGTTCACAAGGTAATAAAGTAAGGCTGTGCCAAATGCTCAGTTGGGCGAGTTTAGTATTCCTATGCTCGGTGTGACAACAAAGCAGTATGGGACAGCCTTTTTTCTATGCTAACAAAATTTTTCTCCTTTGCTCAGCTTCAAGTCATTCACATAAGTTTTGATGTCCTGGTCGTTTTTCTTCGGGCAAATCAAAAGTCCTTCTCTGGTATCCACCACAATAAAATCTTCTAATCCGTCGATGATCATCGCTTTTTTGGTGGTGTTGTAGATGATGCATCCTTTTGTATTATAGGCTTGTATGTGTTTTCCTTTGGTGATATTCGAGATTTCATTAGGTTTTCCATATTCGTACAGCGAATTCCAAGTGCCCAAATCAGTCCAATCAAAATTAGAAGGCACAACATACACCTTGTCAGACTTTTCTAGAATCGCCACGTCTATAGATACTTTTGCTAGGGTAGAGTAGAGAGATTTCAAGACCACTTCATTGTTGGTTCCGCTCTCGAAATATTTGTTTAGGATTCTGTACATATTGGGCAAATATTCCTGAAAAGCGCCTAAAATAGCGTCTACACTCCAAATGAATATTCCGGCATTCCACAAGAATTCGCCATTTTTCACAAGGGTTTCTGCGATTTCTAGGCTAGGTTTTTCGGTAAACGATTTCACTTTTGCCAATTGTTCGCCTCCCAAATGGTTGTATTGGATATAGCCGTAGCCTGTTTCTGGTCGCGTAGGTTTTATACCAAGCGTAATCAATTTTTCATTATCGCATTGTTCAAAAGCATATTGCACTTGCTCTACAAAAACCTCTTCGTTCAAAATCAAATGATCCGAAGGCGCTACAATAATCTTTGCCGACGGGTTGATGCGTTTGATAATCAACGATGCCAAAAGATTACAAGCCGCAGTGTTTATCGCTTGTGGCTCTCTTATGATATTCAACGGATGCAGTTCTGATAATTGTTCCATCGTAATATCGACATAATTTTGTGAGGTCACGACAAAAATATTCTCTAGCGGCACGATTTTTTTTAATCGGTCAAAAGTCATTTGTATAAAGGTGCGACCCGTTCCTAAAATATCATGAAATTGTTTTGGTTTTTTGGTGGTACTCAGTGGCCAAAATCGCGTTCCAATACCACCTGCCATGATGATGGCATATTGATTATTGTTTCTCATTCGTTAAGTTAACTAAAGCTAATCCGTTGATTAAATATCGTCTACCTGTCTCTTTCTCTGTACAAAGATACCGTATTTTTCTTTTATCCCCTTTCACGAACGCTCTCTTCCCTATAAAAAAGCAAGCTCCCCTTGGCAAACTCTCTAGGTATAATGCTTGGTAATCTTTGTAGATGAGGTATTTGGCGATGTGCGGATCAGCCGTTACACTTGCTTTGGGATTCTGGGCATGATTCAGGATTGTGGGTTTCAAATCATCGGCATAGACCTCGAAAGAGGAGCGCAACAAATCTCCGAAAATAGACTTCCATTCTTTGCCATGCGGCAGAATGCGTTGGTTTTTATACAATTCATATGTTTTCAGATGCGCAAATTCATGAGTCAGAACAAAGAAAAAAGCCTCTGGATCTAAATTTCCGTTTACCGAAATCGCATGCTGAAGTCCAATTTTCTTGTAGTCACCCAATTTGGTTTTACGATCCTTCGTTATACGCAGCTTGATGCTATATGGTCTAAACCATTCTTCTACAAACTGGATTGAATTTTGTGGGATATATTGTATGATTTTACTGTTTTTCACAAAGCATTAATCCAAATAATTCATATTAAATAGTATTTTTGCAGAGATGAAAATGTTAGAAAATATAGGGAGATACGCTCTGCTGATGACAAAGGTATTTCAAAAACCTATAAAATTTAAATATTTCTGGAAGTTAATCGTTCGCGAAATCATGGACCTCGGGATGAGTTCGCTAGGAATTGTAACCTTTATTTCGACTTTCATGGGTGCGGTGGTAGCGATACAAATGGCTCAGAACTTTAGAGGTTCAGAAATTCCGGTTCCAGATTCTTATATTGGGTATGCAACCAAAGTTGTTTTGATTCTCGAATTCTCACCTACCATTGTCTCGCTTATCTTGGCGGGTAAAGTAGGGTCGTATATCGCTTCGAGTATCGGAACCATGCGCGTTACCGAGCAGATAGACGCATTAGATGTAATGGGAATAAATTCGCCAAATTATCTCATCCTACCCAAAATTATCGCCTGTGTTTTCTTTTTTCCTTTACTCATTGCAATCAGTATCGGATTCGGAATACTTGGCGGACACCTCATTGGTGTGACAACCAAGATGTGGGCATCGGCCGATTTTGCCGAAGGACTACAAATGGCTATGGCACCAAAAATGTACGTTTATACGTTTTTCAAAACCATGGTCTTTGCCTTTGTAATCGCTACAGTTCCTTCGTTTTACGGTTATTTCGTGAAGGGTGGATCGTTAGAAGTTGGGCGTTCGAGCACAACAGCCGTGGTTTGGACCTCGGTATCCATCATCATCATCAATTTAATCCTAACCCAAACAATTTTGAGCTAATGATCGAGGTAATAAATGTCAAAAAATCTTTTGATGATATCGAAGTGTTGAAAGGACTGACACTCAATTTCGAGCAGGGCAAAACCAACCTGATTATCGGGCAGAGTGGTTCTGGGAAAACCGTTTTTCTGAAATGTCTTATAGGATTGTTGACCCCAACTTCGGGCGAAATTTTGTTCGATGGCGAAAATATTATTGACTACGATTTTAAGCAACGTCAACAATTAAGATCAGAAATTGGCGTTGTATTCCAAGGAAGTGCATTGTTCGATTCTATGAATATTCTAGAAAACGTACGATTTCCGTTGGAGATGTTCTCAAATTTATCGTCTAGAGAAGCCGACGAGCGCGCAAGAAAAATGCTAGATCGGGTAGAAATAGCAAAAGAAGCATTGGTGAAATTTCCGTCAGAAATTTCTGGAGGGATGCAAAAAAGAGTTGCCATCGCACGAGCAATGGTAAACAATCCAAAATATCTGTTTGCCGACGAGCCCAACTCGGGATTGGATCCCAAAACAGCGCTGGTGATCGATAAATTGATTTACGATATCACACAAGAATACGATACAACCACGGTGGTCAATACCCACGATATGAATTCGGTAATGGAAATCGGCGATAAAATTATTTTTCTTAAAAAAGGATATCTAGAATGGGAAGGTACAAAGGATGAAATTTTGACTGCAGACAACGAATCGGTCATAGATTTTGTTTATTCTTCGGAACTATTCACCAAATTGAGGAATGCATTACTAAGAGAAAAAAACATATAACCATGAAAAAAATCTTTTTAACCGCTTTGATGGCGATCGGTGTTAACTTCGCCTCGGCACAGAATTTAGAATTCGGAGTAAAAGCAGGAGCAGTGTTCAATGCCGACAGCGGCGAAACAGTTTGGAACAATGCCGGAAACATTTTCAAATCAAAAGGAGAAGGACGTACAGGCTTTCAAGCAGGAGTCTTGATGCGAGCAAATTTGGCTGGCATTTATGTACAACCAGAATTGTTGTATACCCAATTCGAGAACGAATACGAAACACAAGGCATCAACTACACGGTAGGTAAAAAACGCATCGATATACCTGTTGCCGTAGGTAAAAAATTCTTAGGATTATCCCATGTACAAGCAGGTCCAACTTTTTCGTATTATTTCGAAGACGATATCAGCTTCAACCAATTGACCAATGCAAAGCAAGACCAGTTCAACGTGGGAATGCATATTGGTGTAGGTGCGGAAGTGTCTAAATTCTTGTTCGATCTACGATACGAATTTGGTTTTGGCAAAGTTTCGTCAGAATGGATTCACGACAATTCTAATTATAAAACAGAGTACGCTCCAAAATTGTTGAATCTATCGGTGGCTTATCTTTTCTAAGGCATTGTAATTCATCAAAAATAATATTGCAAATAATCAAATAGAAACTTATTTTTGCAATCGCTTTAATTCATTAGCATGTCGAAGAAAAATAAAAAACAAGAATTCGAAACAGAAGAATTTGTAGAGAAACTAGATCGTACCGCCTTCAACGTTGAAAATTTTGTAGAGAAAAATTCAAAAGTTTTGGGCATCGTCATAGGCGCTATAGTATTGGTTGCTTTGGGGTATTTTGCATACCTGAAATTGGTAGTAGAACCAAAGTCGGATTTGGCGCTATCAGAAATGGTGACAGCCGAGCGACTTTTCGACCAAGATTCTATCGCAAAAGCACTCAACGGCAGCGAAGGGAGCTATCTAGGTCTACAACAAATTGTTGATGAATATGGCAATACAGATGCAGGTAATTTGGCAAAACTAAAAGCAGGAGTGGCTTATTACAAATTAGGCGACTATACCAATGCAATCAAAATGTTCGAAGATTTCGATACAGATGATGCGGTGCTGAAAGCCCAAAAATTCGGAATGATTGGGAATGCTTTGGTGCAATCGGGTAAAGTAGAAGACGGCTTACCGTATTATGTGAAAGCTGCAAAAGCCTCAGAAGTTGCTGTAATCGAGCAGATGTATTACACTAAAGCAGGTCATATCGCCATGAGCCTTGGTAAAAACGACGAAGCATTGAAATATTTTCAAACCATCGCCGACAAATATCCTAGCGCCAATAATGACGAAGCAGAAAAATTTGTAGAACGTTTGAAATATGCTACAGAGCAATAATAGTAGCATTAGAAAAATAGTAAAGTCGGAATTATCATCGTTCCGACTTTTTTTATGCTCATAGAAACCCGTATTTTTACTCAAAATTTTGCAAAATGGCAACAGAAAACAAAAACCTATCCCAATACGATAAAACCCAATTGCCCTCTGGCAAAGGAAAGAAATTTGCAATCATTACCTCACAATGGAACAATCACATTACCTATAACCTACGAGATGGCGCCAAGGACACCTTGCTCGATTTAGGAGTGGCAGAAAAAGATATTCTCCTGAAAGAAGTTCCGGGTAGTTTCGAACTCATCTATGGTGCGGATAAAGTCGCAACGAAAAACCAAAACTTAGACGGAATCATTGTTGTTGGCTGTGTGATTCGTGGTGCAACGGCTCATTTTGACTATGTTTGCCAAGGTGTAACACAGGGGATAAAAGACCTCAACATCAAACACGCCATGCCCATTATTTTCTGTGTACTCACCGACGAAAACGAACAACAATCCATCGACAGATCTGGAGGAAAACACGGTAACAAAGGTGTCGAAGCTGGTGTTGCCGCTATCATGATGAGTGATTTTAAATCAAAATTATAAAAAACGTTTTAGGAGTTAAATGAATTCAAAAAATAGACATTCATATTTTTCAGAAACGCATCAACTCAACTACAGTCAGACCTATCCCAATCGTTCGCTCAAATATCCAGAATTGACCAATTTGCTTCAAAATGCTGCAGCAAATCATACCGATTTTGCCAAGCTAGGCTTTGATGACCTACAACAGCACGATCAGGCTTGGGTAATGAGTCGTTTCCGAATCGAAATCGAAGAAATGCCGCAACTCAATGATGAGATTGTCATCGACACTTGGGTAGAAGTTTTGCGTGGACCAAAGTCTATCCGTAATTTTACCGTAACACGCCAAGGCAAAAAACTAGTAGGCGCTTCGAGTTTGTGGGCGGTTTTCAATACCAAAAAACGAAGACCAGAGGCTTTGGCAATCGATTCGTCTTCCATAGAGCGATACCCAACATTGCACGCCACAAAGCAAGAAAATGCTAAAATCGACTTCGACCATATTCCGTTTGAATTTCTAGCTTCTCATCGCGTAATGTTATCGGATTTAGACGTGGTAAATCATGTGAACAATATAAAATATTTCGAGTGGTGTTTGAATTATTTAGCAGTTGATTTTGTTTTGAATCGTCCTTTTAAGGTCATCGAAATGAATTTCTTACGAGAATTGGCAAACGATACGCTCGTGACGATTTACCGTTTCGAAGAATCGGATCGCATTCATTTCAAAATTGCAGATGAATCCACGACCTATTTTGTTGCACGCGTAGAATATTAATATTTTTGACGACGCCATATACCAAATTTTGAATTCACACGTTTATTAACCAGCTTTAATACATTGTACATGCGTAAAATCTATCATTTTTTGATGCTTTTTCTCCTTTACCATTCAGCTGCTATGGCACAAGATGGGACACGTGTGTACGAGTTTCTCAATATTACAACCTCTGCAAGACAAGCCGCTTTGGGAGGGAATGCCCAGACGTCTTGGGATGCCGACCCTAATATGTCGTTGTGGAATCCAGCCCTAATGAATACCGACATGCATGGGCAAGTCGGGATCAATTATGTTTCCTATATTGCCGATGTGAATTTTGCTACTTTTTCTACCGTTTATCAGCTCTCAGATTATGACTATGTTTCGTTGCATGGGCAATATGTAGATTACGGAAAATTGATAGGAGCAGATGATTTTGGAAATTTAACAGGAGATTTCAAAGCGAATGATGCAGCCATAATATTGGGATATGGAAGAGAAATAAGCGATTTTTTTTCGGTCGGAGCCAATGTAAAATACATCAACTCTCGAATAGAAAGTTATACCTCCTCGGCTGTGGCAGCCGATGTAGGCATTTCTTATCACAATTTCGATGATCGTATCAATGTTTCATTGGTGGCAAGAAATATCGGAAGCCAGATTAAAACCTATGACGGTAAAACCGAAAAAATGCCTTTGCAGATTAATTTGGGGGTAACGCATCGCCTAGAGCATGTCCCGATAGAATTGAATATGACGTTGCACGATCTTCAGAAATTCAATATCTCCAAACCATATAATGCCAACGGACAAGAAGTTTCGAATGGTCGAAAAATCATCGATCACGTATCTTTGGGTGTCGAATTGTTTCCAGAACAAGGATTTAATTTGCGATTGGGCTACAATTTCAAAAGAGGAAACGACTTAGCGGTAGAAGACCTTCGGTCGTTTTCTGGGCTCACCTATGGTTTTGGTATTCGGGTAAATGCCTTCCGATTCGAGTATGCTCATGCCAATTACCATAAATCGGGCGGTGCCAACCACTTTGGTTTGGTGGTCAATCTAGACCGATTGATTCAGGGGCGCGATTATTGGCGTAGCAATCCTTGGTTGTAAATGTGAAGAGATTTATTATTTTTGTTTTCAACTTCGTGATAGAATGAAACACAATTTAATCATTGCCATCGACGGATTCTCCTCAACAGGCAAAAGCTCTTTGTCCAAAATCATAGCTCAGAAACTCCATTATACCCATATCGATAGCGGAGCCATGTATCGTGCAGTAACGTGGTACGCCATAGAGCATCATTTGTTTGATGATTTCGGAAATGTGTTGCTCGACGAGTTGAGCAAACAAATCCATTCGATACAAATCGAATTCAGACGAAATCCCGAAACGCATAAGAATGAAACGTTTGTAAACGGACAAAGGGTAGAAGCCGAAATTCGTTCGATGCAAGTTTCCAACAAGGTAAGTGCAATTGCAGCGCTGAAGGTCGTTCGCGATTATTGCGTTTTTTTGCAAAGAGCAATAGCAAAAAATGGTGGAATAGTCATGGATGGGCGAGATATCGGTACGGTTGTTTTCCCAGATGCCGATTATAAATTTTTCATCACGGCTTCTCCAGAAGTTCGAGCAAAACGCCGATTTTTAGAATATCAGCAATCTGGACGAACTGTTGATTACGACGAGGTTCTTGCTAATGTTGTAGAACGCGATCGGATAGATTCTACTCGTGAAATAGCGCCAGTAAAACCCGCAGAAGATGCGATAATTATCGACAATTCGGAGCTGAATTTAGACGAAACGGTAGAAAAAGTGATGAGCTTTTTGGTTTGATTTAATAGGATTAAAAATATCATTAAAAATCCGTCCTTGTCGACGGATTTTTTGGTTTTTGATGCTTTTTACAGATTCTAAAATCCATCTATAGCTGGGTTTGGAGGGCGATTGTTTTCGGGCGATCTAGATTTACCGCCAAACTGATTCAGGTTCAGACTTACCGAAAACATCACAAAACGAGTGAGTATCGTGTTTCGCTCATCGGTAATCGCTTCGTCGGTAATGCTTCTGGTATAGCTGTTGTTCTGATTCAGAATATCGTAAACCTTTACACCTGCTTCCAGTTTATCATCCAAAAATCTATACATCAACTGTGTATTCCATAAAAAGAAATCACGTTTGAATCCGGCTGCCATTCGCGAGTTGTTGCTGTAGGTAAAATTGTTGGTCCAAACAAGATTTTTAGGCCAAGAGGTTATGGTTCTCAATCCAAAATTATGATTGAGGTTGTGGCTTCTATCCAACACATTGTTGATGTAGTCACTTGCTGCGTATCGCATCTGGTAACTCGGCGATAGGCTGAGGTAATCACCATAATCCCAATTGAGTCTTATGCTTGGCCCAATGCTGCTGATGTATGCCTGTGCCAACTCGTTCGACACGTAGCTTTGTTGGCGTGCGTAGCTTGCGTTGAGTCCGATATTTGCGCGGAATTTGTGAATGCCTTTGGTCAATTGTTTATTCCAATTCAAAAAACCATTCAAACGGTAATTTCCACTACTATTCTCGTAGGTCGTGTAGCGCACAAAGTTTTCGTCATAGGTGGTCATATTGATGATGCCCGATTCCTCGTAATTATAACCCAACGAAGCATTGAAACCTTGACGAGTTTTGCGATCGAAATTAGAATAAAAAAAATTCACATTATGGCTGCGAGTCGTATCTAGATTGAGGTTACCTCTTACAATATTCAGTGTGCTCGACAAATCTTCGAAAGCCAACAATTGGGTGGTAGAAGCCAAACCTGTATTGTAACGATAGCTTAGGCTGTAAGTATTGTTGCCATTTTTGTAGCGAAAATTTGATTCAATGGCGGGTGAAATCTTCTCTTTATTCACTTCGTAATCGCGACTTCTGTACGACCCGAAACTGTTTTGATGATAGATGTTCGTGCCGAGTCGAATGTTCACCATCCATGCAGTTTTGTTCAGGGTGAATTGGGTATAAGGATTCCAACGCGAAAAGGTGGTTTCGTACAAACGAGAAAGCTCGTCGTTATAATCATCATAACTATTGTTGATGGCGTCGAAATCCCAGGTTTTATTTTGGTTCGAATCGATGTTGCGATTCCAAATGGTACCCAACGCAAGCTGTATCGAATCTGACAGTGCGAAATTATAATTCAAGTCCATCGTATAAGAACTTGTTTTGCAAAAATTGCGTTGATAATTGTTACGAATATCGATACTGTCTAAATAATTCGTCGTTTCATTCGTAAAAAGATCAGCATCAGCATCGTTGTAACTAAAGTCGAAATTGAAATTCAGATAGGTATTATTCTTGAATTTCTGATACAAGGTCAACTGATTTCTGAAGCTGTTGTTTAGGCTTTCGTTAGAAGTTTCACCCGCGCATTCGTTGCGAAATTCTCCGCTGTTGGTCGTGGTAATGTCTTCGTAACTACGATGGGCAGTGGATTTGGTCTGACTAAAATTGGGGTTGAAAAAATCTTCGTATTGTTTTTCTCCCATTCCAAAGTCGCCGACGCCGTATGGCTGTCAGACTTGTTTGCCGATTGGGTGTTGGACTCACTAATGAAAGGACGGTCGGGCAAAAGATTTTCAACCCGTTGATATTGGTCGTTATCTGTCTTCGATTGATCGAAACGATAATCCACGCCAATTTTGGTTTGGTCGTTGAGTTTGTCGTTATAATTCAATCCAACCGAAGTGTTGGTTGTGACACCACTAGAACCACGCCTGCCCATTCCGCCTCGTCCTCTAGAACCCGTACCCGATGGGAGTTCGGTAGACGCAATATCGGTCGACGAGGCGATGAGGTTGATTTTGCGATTAGCTTTGAAATAATTGAGCAAGGCATTTAATTCATGATGATCTTCGGTGCCATAACCAGCGGTAATTTTTGCCATATACCCTTGTTTTTTATCTTCTTTCAAGGTGATGTTTAGCGTAGAATTGTCCGACCGGCTTCGTTGCCCAGCGAAACGTTCTTGTTGCGTTTTGTAATCCGAAACCTGTACTTTTTTGATGATGTCTGCGGGCAGATTTTCCAGCGCAACTTTTCCATCTCGACCAAAAAATGGTTCGCCATCAATCAAAACTTCGTTTACTTCTTTGCCGTTTACGGTGATTGTGCCATCGTCATCCAGCTCAAATCCAGGCAACTCACGCAGCAGGTTTTCTAAGTTTGCGTTAGGCTTTACTTTGTATGCCTCTGCATTGAATTCAAGGGTGTCTTGTTTTACAACAATCGCCGATGCATCGGCAGTAATGACCACTTCTTGCAAATCATAAACCATCGGGTTGTTGGTAATTTTACCAAAATCGATGGACTCATCTAGGCGTTCGAAAGATTGGATATAATCACCCTCAAAAGCGTCTTGCACAAGCAAATATACAGCCTTGTTCTGCGGTTCTATTTTCAATGTAAATTCACCTTTTTCGTTGGTAGAAGTTTGCGCAATGAGGGTAGAATCACTCGCATTTGCAAGGTTCACTTCCGAATCGTACAGCGGAAAATAATGGGCGTCTTGCACAATGCCCTTCAACATAATTTTTTCTTGAGCATGCAAACAAAAACCAAGGAGCAAGCATAGAAAAATGATTATTTTTCTCATAAGTGGATTATAAGTTTCTAAAATGTAGCTGTGTATTAGACGAAAAAAAGAACCGATGGTTTAAATCATAAACTGATTTTCTGCCAGTATTTGGTATTCAATTGATGCAGGTTTGCTTTTTGGGTCGTTCGGATGAAACCAGCATAAACCTTAGATTTTACCGTATCTTGCTTGGTTGTAGGGCAATCTAAACAAGTCGTTTTTCGCAAAACAATTCGTTCGTTTTGGTTCAATTTCGATTGGAATAAGGTCTGATGATACTCTTGTTTTTGCAACCAAAATGGGCAAGTTTGGATAGAAAAAAAACCATAAAGAATAAACGGAATAAAACCCAAAATGATACCGCCAACAAATTTTAGAATATTAGAAAACTCCCATTTTTTATCCAAATTGATTTGCAAAAGCAAAAGAATGTAAATGGCTACACCAGCCAAGAAAACCAAAACATTCGGAAATAATTGTTTCAAGTTTTGATTGGCAAAATCAAACGGGAAAGTATCGCCGACCAAAAAATAAAGCAGGAACCATGCAATGAAAACAAAGCAAAGAATCGTGATTATTTTTTTCAAGGTGGTATGGTTTCGAAACATAGATTAGAAAATCAGAGCAAATATAACAAGTTTTCGGTAAGTCATCAAGTTGATTGATCTATTCCTTAGATATCAAAAAAACCTCATTGGTTGATGAGGTTTTTTAGAAAAGGGATTATTTTTTATTCATCAATTTACTCAACACTTCAATCGCAGATTCTGCAAGGTTAGTCCCTGGTCCGAAGATCGATTGGGCGCCATGCTCGAACAAGAAGTCGTAATCTTGTCTTGGGATTACCCCTCCAACTACGATAAAGATGTCTTCTCTTCCCAAAGATTTCAATTCTTTCACCACTTCGGGTACCAAGGTTTTGTGACCTGCCGCAAGTGAAGAGATTCCTAAAACGTGCACATCGTTCTCTACGGCTTGTTTTGCCACTTCTTTTGGGGTTTGAAATAGAGGCGCAATATCGACATCGAATCCCATATCGGCATAGGAGGTAGCGACTACTTTTGCTCCTCTGTCGTGTCCGTCTTGTCCCATTTTGGCTACCATTAGACGAGGTCTTCTACCTTCTTCTTCGGCAAATTTATCTGCCAATTTTCGAGCTTCTTCAAAGCTATTCATACTTCCTGCTCCCATAGCGTATACACCTTGTATTCCTCTAGTTTCGGCTTTGTGACGACCAAATTCGACTTCCAAAGCATCTGAAATTTCACCCAATGTAGCGCGTTTTCTTGCAGCTTCTATTGCTAAAGCTAATAAGTTTTCACTTCCGTCTTTGGCTGCATTGGTGAGTCTTGCTAAAATTTCTTCTACCGCTGCTTGATCACGCGTTTGTTTTATTTGGTTCAGACGGTCTATTTGTTTGGTTCTCACCGTTGTATTGTCGACTTCCAAAATTTCGAATTCGTCTTGTTTCAATTGCGAACGGTAAGCGTTTACGCCAATGATTGCATTTTCACCAGAGTCGATTTTGGCTTGTTTTTTGGCGGCATCTTCTTCTATTCGCATTTTAGGGATTCCAGATTCGATAGCCTTCGTCATGCCTCCCAATTCTTTTACCTCTTGGATGTAGCCCCATGCCTGATTTGCCATTTCGTTGGTCAAAGCTTCAATCATAAAGCTTCCGCCCATTGGGTCTGCTGTGCGGCAAATTTGCGTTTCTTCTTGCAAGATGATTTGGGTGTTGCGTGCGATTCGGGCCGAAAAATCTGTTGGCAGTGCTATAGCCTCGTCTAATGCATTGGTGTGCAACGATTGTGTGCCACCAAGTGCAGCGGCCAGTGCTTCGATTGCAGTACGCCCAATATTGTTGTAGGGTTCTTGTTCGGTCAAGCTCCATCCAGATGTCTGACAATGCGTACGCAGCATCAACGATTTTGGATTTTGAGGTTCGAATTCTTGCATCAGTTTTGCCCAAAGCATACGGGCTGCACGCATTTTGGCGATTTCTTGGGTGAAATTCATTCCGATCGCCCAAAAGAACGAAAGCCTCGGGGCAAAATCATCCACCTTCAAGCCTGCTTCTATTCCAGTTTTTACATATTCATATCCGTCGGCTAAGGTATAAGCCATTTCTAAAACTGGTGTTGCGCCAGCTTCTTGCATATGGTAGCCCGAAATCGATATCGAATTGAATCGTGGGATGTGTTGTGAAGTGTATTCGAAGATATCCGCTATTATTTTCATCGATGGGGTCGGAGGATAGATGTAGGTATTACGCACCATGAACTCCTTCAAAATATCGTTCTGTATCGTTCCAGATAATTGCGCTTGCGCTACTCCTTGCTCTTCGGCAGCGACGATATAAAATGCTAAAATCGGCAATACTGCACCGTTCATGGTCATGGATACCGATATTTTGTCTAATGGAATTTCATTGAACAAAATTTTCATATCTTCTACACTGTCAATTGCCACGCCAGCTTTCCCTACATCCCCCACAACACGCTCATGATCCGAGTCGTAGCCTCGGTGAGTAGCCAAGTCAAAAGCAACCGAGAGTCCTTTCTGCCCAGCGGCTAAATTCCGTTTGTAAAAGGCATTAGATTCCTCTGCAGTTGAGAAACCTGCATATTGGCGAATTGTCCATGGTTGTCGAACGTACATGGTGGTGTATGGACCTCGTAAGAAGGGAGCGACGCCGGGTAAAAAATCAATCTGCCTGAGGTCTTTCACATCTTCGTAGGTGTAGACATCTTGTACTTGTACACTATCCAACTCTATAGGGTTGATCGAATGATTGGTGAAATTCAATTTTCGATCGAAATATAAGTCCGAAAAATCTGTTCGTTGATTCATTTGACTAAGGTAAAAAAAAGACGCCTAATTTTAGGCGTCTTCACTATGAAAAAAGTATAGACTTAATAACTAATATCAATCAATGAGCTAATCGGGATGAATACTCCGTTCTTGATTTGGATGTAATTATCGGTAACATTCCAAACGGTAGTTTCGATTTTTTTAGGTCCTTCATCTGTCTGAAAGGTGATGTAAGACTTGGATTTGAACTCGTTACCCAATCGCATTGCACCTTGCAATTTTTCTTTCACTACATGTCTTTCTTCCACAGGAGCATCAAGTAATTTGTAGTTGATGACTTCCTCTTTTTCTATTAACTCTGCTTTCATCGTTCTATGTTTTTTCCAACTCTAATGTACTACTATTTTTTATTCTATTTCAAATTCTTAACCAAATATTGTTTAGAATAAAAAAAATCGACCAAAATCTTCCCGTCTAAAATGTGTAAATTTGCAAAATGGAGAACAACGAACAATTCAAATCGGGATTTGTCAACATCATTGGTAATCCGAACGTAGGGAAATCTACCCTCATGAATCTTTTGATGAAAGAACGTTTGGTAATTGCCACGCACAAGGCACAAACCACGCGGCATCGCATAAAAGGAATTTTAACAGGCGACGATTATCAGATTGTTTTTTCAGACACGCCTGGGGTTTTGGATCCTGCATACGAGCTACAATCCAAGATGATGGATTCGGTAAAAGAATCGCTGGTAGATGCTGATATCCTATTGTATGTGGTAGAAATTGGAGAGAAACGATTGAAAAATGAAGAGATTTTCGAACGTTTGACCAAAACCAAACGCCCTGTAATTGTGTTGCTGAACAAAGTTGATTTGGTCACCGAAGAGAAATTGAACGAAGCGGTGGAGCATTGGCACGAACTGTTGCCAAAAGCCGAGATTTTACCGATTTCGGCCAAAGAAAACTTCAACGTGGATTTGTTGCTCAAAAAGATAAAAGATTTGTTGCCCGTCGGACCAATGTACTATCCCGAAGATCAATTGACAGATCGCTCCGAACGTTTTATTGTAAACGAAGTGATTCGCGAAAAAATCTTGTTGCATTACGATAAAGAAATTCCGTACGCCGTAGAAGTGGTCACCGAGCGCTTCAAAGAAGAAATGACCATGATCTATATCGAAACCGATATTTATGTCGAACGCGATTCGCAAAAAGGAATCCTCATTGGGCATAAAGGCGAGGCATTATCTCGGGTAGGAAAAGAAGCACGAGAGGATTTGGAAAAGTTTTTCGAAAAAAAAATCTTCCTGAAATTATTTGTAAAAGTGCGCAAAGATTGGCGTAAAAAAGATCAAGATCTGAAACGTTTTGGATATTAAAGTCAAAAAATATAAAATATTCGACCGAAGTTTTTCTTCGGTTTTTTTGTAAATGCAAGTTTCTTCGGATTTATTTCTCAATTTTATTACCTTTAAACAAGCTTTAAAATACCATCGACATGAAAAAAATATTATTTCCGACAGATTTCTCTGAGACTGCTAATACAGCCTTTTTGTACGCTCTGAATTTGGCAAAAGTCTACGATGCCGATATCGATGTTTTGCATGCGACATCTAAACTGAAAATTGATATTGAGGAAGCCGAACGAACAAAATTTGACGATTACCTCAATTACCTCGAACAGTTGCGCGATCAAGAAAATGAAAATTTCGAAATTCAAATTACCGGGCACATCGTTACTGGAGATTTGCTCATCACCATACAAGAGTTGAGCGAAAAAAATGATTACATCTACATCGTAATGGGGACAGATGGTGAAAATTCTGTAGACGATAAAATATTAGGAACCACTACCTTGAATGTAGCAAACCTCAATACTATTCCCGTATTGGCAGTACCCAATCATGTGAAATTCAAGACCCATAAACGATTAGGTTTCGCAAGTCGATTGCTCGAAAAAGAATATCCAATACTCGAGAAGCTGGTTGCTTTGGCACAACGACAAAACTATCCGTTGGAGGTGGTTCACATCACAAAATCGGGAATATTGAATACGGCAGAAGAAACAAATAAAAACGTTTGGGAAAAACAATTCGACGAAGAAAGCCTAGAAATTACCATTTTATACCATAAAGATATTGACGAAGGTATTGCGCAATTTGTAGAAACCAAACGCCTCGATATCCTCTGCGTCGTTCATCGCGAAATGAGTAATATACAACGGCTATTCAAACTCAATCACAGCAAAAGATTACTCAAAACCCTTAAAATTCCGATCTTAATCTATCCCGAATTGACTGAATAATTCCTTGCAAAGCTAGAAATGGCTGAGTATTTGTGAAAAATTTTGTAAAAACGAGATATGACCGAAGCAGAAAAAAAAGCGCAACTCAAAAAGCACAAAGCCCTCGCCACAGGCTTGTTTATCTTGATGGCGGTTGTCTATGTGTTGATGGTCTATTGGAGCCAAACTTCCGCTGCAAAATGGATTGGCTACGTAGAAGCCTTTTCCGAAGCTGCCATGGTAGGAGCCTTGGCCGATTGGTTTGCGGTAACTGCCTTGTTTCGCTATCCAATGGGACTGAAAATTCCGCATACCAACCTCATCGAGAAAAGCAAAAACGCTATCGGCGAAAACTTAGGATCTTTTGTCAAAGATAATTTTTTGACGGCTCAGACCATTCGCCCCTATATCGAAAAGTTGGACGTGGTGAGCATCGCAAATAATTGGTTGGCGAAACCAGCGAATCAGGAATTGCTAGAAGAAGAATCGATGAAATTTGTAGAAAAAATCATTCGAGATCTGAACGATGACGAGGTAGTCAACTTTATCAGTTCTAAAGGAATAGAGGTGCTCAAGCAATTCGATCTTCAGAATTTAGCGGCTTCAGGACTCGGTTATTTAGTAGAAAAAAATAAACACACCGATTTATTGAATGCGATTTTGCCGAAAGCGAAAGAATTCATGCTGAAAAGTGATGTTTTGATAAAAGACAAATTGGATGAGAAGCATCCGATCATCTCCATTTTTGCGGGCAAAAAAATTTCGAAAGGCGTGGTAGACGGTTTGGTGAGTTTTATAGAAGATGTAGAAAAGGACGAAAAACATCAGCTACGCGAGCAGTTGGAAAACATCATTCTCGAAACGGCAGATAAAATCAAAACTTCTGCAGAATGGCAAGAAAAATTGGCGACCATGCGCGATGAATTTATCACCCCAGATCGAGTAGACGGGTATGCAAAGGATTTGTGGTTGGCATTGAAAGATAATTTTCAACAAGGTTTTGAGCAAAACGATTCGGCTTTGAGGCGTTATGTTCGAAAAAATATTCAAAACTTAGCCCAGAATTTAGCTGAAAATGAATCGTTGCAATTGCGTCTCAACGGATGGATTCGCCTTTTTATCTATCGGATGATTTTGCGCAATGTGGGAGAAGTCGAAAACTTGATAAGCAATACCGTTGGCAATTGGTCTGGTCGAGATTTGAGCAATAAACTTGAGCTCGAAGTGGGGAAAGATTTGCAATACATTCGCGTCAATGGTACGCTGGTTGGTGGTTTGGTCGGGTTGCTGATTTATACCCTTACACAATTACTTTTTTATGCATAAAAAAGCCTGTCGACGAAAGTCGACAGGCACCAACTAAATATAAAACCTATGAAAAAACTCATTATTTCGTTCTGAAAACCAGTTTATTTTCACCTTCTTTTTCATCAAAATAATCGATCAATACAGCATCATTATCTTGAATATTTCCTTTCAGAATTTCTTTCGATAATTCATTCAGAATGTCTTGTTGTATTACGCGTTTCAGTGGACGTGCACCAAACTGAGGATCGTATCCTTTGTGTGCCAAATATGCTGTTGCTTCTGGCGTGATGTCGAGGGTAATGTCTCGTTGAGCCAATTTTTTGGCAACATCTTTCAGGTACAAGCCGACAATACCGTTGATTTGGTTTTCGCTCAGTGGTCTGAAGAGGATGATTTCATCGATACGATTCAAGAATTCTGGTCTGAAGTTTTGCTTCAATTCTTCGAAAACTTCTTGTTTGGTTTCGTCGTAAACGCTTTGCAAGTTTTCTTCGTTGATGTTGGCAAATTTCTCCAAAATGGTGTGCGCTCCAAAGTTAGAGGTCATGATGATGATCGTATTTTTGAAGTTTACATATCGTCCTTTATTATCGGTCAATCGTCCGTCATCCAGCACTTGTAGCAATACATTGAACACGTCTGGATGCGCTTTCTCGATCTCGTCTAGCAAAATCACCGAATATGGTCTTCTGCGTACGGCTTCGGTCAATTGTCCGCCTTCATCGTACCCTACATAGCCCGGAGGCGCTCCGACTAATCGCGACACTGAATGTCTTTCTTGGTATTCCGACATGTCGATGCGGGTCATTGCGTTTTCGTCGTCGAACAAATATTCGGCCAATGCTTTTGCCAATTCTGTTTTACCAACTCCAGTAGAACCCAAGAACAAGAACGAACCTATTGGTTTGCCTTCGTCGCTCAAGCCTGCGCGAGAGCGTCGTATTGCGTCTGCAACAGCGGTAATGGCTTCTTCTTGCCCTAGAACTCGTTGGTGCAATTCTTCTTCGAGGTTCAATAATTTTTCTCGTTCAGATTGCATCATTTTTTGTGCAGGAACGCCAGTCCATCTCGACACCACTTCGGCAATATCGTCTGCATCTACAAACTCTTTTACCAATTTGTTGTGTTGGTTTTCTTCTAGTTTGGCTTCTGCTTGGGTCAAGGCATTTTTTGCATTCACCAAGTCTTCGAATTCTAGTTTAGATGCTTTGGCGTAATCGTATTCACGTTTTGCTCGTTCGATTTCGAATTTGATGTTTTCTATCGATTTTCTCAAATCCTGTACTTCGTCGGCTTTATCTTTTTCGTCTTGCCATTTGGCATTCAGCTGGTTGCGTTCTTCTTGTAGGTTAGACAATTCCTCTTTCAGCAGGTTCAGTTTCTTTTCGTCATCTTCTCTTTTTATGGCTTCGATTTCGATTTCCAATTGTACAATTTTACGATCGAGTTTGTCTAATTCTTCTGGTTTCGAATTCATTTCCATTCTAAGTTTAGAAGCGGCTTCGTCCATCAAATCGATGGCTTTATCTGGTAAGAATCGATCGGTAATGTAACGGTTAGAAAGCTTTACGGCTGCAATTATAGCCTCGTCTTTGATTCCTATTTTGTGATGTTGTTCGTATTTATCTTTGATGCCGCGCAAGATGGAGATTGCCGATTCTTCGTCTGGTTCGTTTACCATGACAATCTGGAAACGACGTTCCAACGCTTTGTCTTTCTCGAAATATTTCTGATATTCGTTGAGTGTTGTTGCACCAATTGCGCGTAGCTCGCCTCTTGCCAAAGCAGGTTTCAAGATGTTTGCGGCGTCCATAGCGCCTTCACCTCCGCCAGCGCCAACAAGGGTGTGAATCTCGTCGATGAACAAAATGATTTCGCCGTCAGATGAGGTAACTTCTTTCACTACGGCTTTCAAGCGTTCTTCAAATTCGCCTTTGTATTTGGCTCCAGCAACCAAGGCTCCCATGTCGAGCGAAAAAATCAATTTGTCTAGCAGGTTTTCTGGCACATCGCCACTGATGATTCGGTGGGCAATACCTTCTGCAATTGCCGTTTTACCAACACCTGGCTCACCAATGAGGATGGGGTTGTTTTTGGTTCTACGCGACAAGATTTGCAACACTCGGCGTATCTCTTCGTCTCGACCAATGACAGGGTCCAGTTTCCCTTCTCTCGCCAATTCGGTTAAATTTTTTGCGTATTTGCTGAGCGAATTGTAAGTACTCTCTGCGTTTTCTGATGTGATGCGTTCTCCTTTTCTCAATTCTAATGCGATTTTTTTACTGTTAGTTAATGTTAATCCTTGGTTTTTTAAAATTTGGCTTGTTGTTGATGTATCTTCCAAAATAGCGAAGAAAATATGTTCGATGCTGATGAAGTCATCTTGCATTTCTTTTGCCATTTTTTGAGCGTTGATCAGGATCTGATTTGCCTGATTGGATAAATGATTACCTTGTACACCTTCTACTCTCGGAAATTTTTTGATCTCGTTTTCGAGTTGCTCTTTGATGTAAGCCATATTTCCGTTTTGTTTTTCGATGATGTACGAAATTACATTTTCATCAACTTCCAAAATTCCGCTCAATAGGTGAGCAGGTTCTATGGCTTGGTTGTGATGCCTAGCAGCAAGTTGTTGGGCTTGCTGTATGGCTTCTCGCGATTTTATAGTAAATTGATTGAAATCCATGTTGATTTGTTTTTTTTGTTTGATGGATTAAAAGCAAAACCAATTCCAAATATTGAATCACGACAAAATGTCACGGTCTAATTTTTATTTTTTTTTTAGTTTTATAATATCTTTAATACTAAGGGTTTGAGTCAAGTCAAAATGTCATGGATTGAGGTTCGGCTTTATTTAATTGTTCCTAAAAATTCATTTTACGCCCCTAAAGTTGCGATGAAAAAGCGATAATCGAGAACCTAAATTGTTTATTTATTTTTAAAACATTTTTCATCCAAAAAAATCATTTCGTTGTCAATTGTTATAGAAATTGGCACAAGTATTGAAAAATGTTACACAGACTGTTTTATAAACAAAAAATTTATTGTAAATTAGTTTTTATTTAAATTTAAAATTATGGTTAAGACTTTATTCATCAGTTTGTTTCTAATGATTTCCGGTGCGATTTACGCGCAATCTCCCGTAGGTGTTTGGAAAACGATAGATGACGAAACAGGAAAAGCCAAATCACATGTTGAGATATTCGAGAAAAACGGAAAATTGTACGGTAAAGTTATCAAAATTCTGACAGTTGGAAAAGAAAACGCAAAATGCACCGATTGTAAAGGAGATTTGAAAAACAAACCAATCGTGGGAATGCAAATCCTCAACAACCTGAAAAAAGACGGTAACGAGTGGTCTGGCGGAACGATATTGGATCCGAACAGTGGAAAAGAATACAAAGCAAAAATGTCGCTCAATAGCAAAGATAAAAACAAGCTAGATGTAAGAGGTTACATCGGAATCTCGCTTGTAGGGCGTACCCAAACTTGGGAAAGAGTGAAGTAACCGCTTCTGTATCAAAAAACAAATCGTGACCTGAAGTCTTCGTGCTTTGGGTCATTTTTTTAGCTAAATTTGCCCCATTATATCCAATCAATGAGTTTGTACAAAAGGGCTTTATCATACGCCAAACCATACCGTTCATCGTTTGTTACCGCCATCGTTTTCAACCTGCTCTATGCGATTTTCAATGTGATTGCCTTGGCATTCATGATGCCAATACTCCGGGTTTTGTTCAACGAAGACGAACAAACCATCGTGACCAAACCCGAGTTTTCGGGCGAATTGTTGGGCATCGTAGATTACCTTACGAATTACAGTAAATATTGGATGCAAGAACTTACCCAAACCAAAGGACAATTGTATGTGTTGGCAGTTTCATGCGTCGTTTTCATTGTAAGTTTTCTTTTTCGAAATCTTTTCAGTTACTTGTCAGAATACTGTTTGATCGACTTCCGTTCAGGGGTTACCCGAGATTTGCGAGAGCACTTGCACAACAAGATTATCGAATTGCCGGTTTCTTTTTTTACCGAAAAACGAAAAGGAGATATGGTTACCAGAATATCGAATGATGTGAATGAAATCGAAGCCAATATCCTCAATGCCATTGTAGAAATTGTGCGTTCACCTGTTATGATCATCATTTTTATTGGGGTGTTGTTTTATACAAGTGCAGAGCTCACTTGGTTTGCGATTTTGGTTTTCCCGATTATGGGCGCATTGATTTCGCTGGTTGGGAAAAGTTTGAAACGCGCCGCTCGAAATGCCCAAGAAGAGCTGTCGAATATCATTACTTTTGTAGACGAAACTTTGAGTTCGCTCAAGATTATCAAAATATTCAACGCCGAATATCAGATCAAAAATCGGTTTTCTTTTTCGATCAACAACTATCGAAATTACCTTCAGAAAGTGATGCGAAAGCGAGCATTGGCTTCGCCTATGAGCGAATTTTTGGGCGCAATCACCATTGGTCTAATTGTCTTTTTTGGAGGGAAACTGAGTTTGGAAGGCAAGGGCTTATCTGGTTCGGAATTTATTTTTTATATCGCAACCTTTTATACTTTACTAGATCCGATAAAGAAATTTTCTAAAGCCTTATCCGATGTACAAAAAGGCGAAGTTTCAGCTCAACGTATCTTCGATATTTTAGATTCTGATGTTACCATCAAAGACCAACCAAATGCCAAGGTTTTGGAGTCTTTTGACCATCAAATAGAATTCAGAAATGTAAATTTTGGTTATCAAGATCAGTTGGTTGTGAAGGATTTTAATCTGACAATCAATAAGGGTGAAACGGTTGCTTTGGTCGGACAATCGGGTTCTGGTAAATCTACTTTAGCAAATCTCATCACCCGTTTTTGGGATGTGAGTTCTGGTGAAATTCTGATCGATGGCATCAACATCAAAGACATCACTTTGCATTCTTATCGAGCGTTGTTCGGACTCGTCACACAAGATTCGATTTTGTTCAATGATAGCGTTGCGAATAATATTGCGTTGGGAGACGATACGCCCGATTTTGAACAAATAAAAAATGCTGCTCGTATTGCAAATGCCGAAGAATTTATCGTCAATTTGCCTCAACAGTACAACGAATCGGTTGGCGAAGGAGGCAATAAACTTTCAGGAGGGCAAAAGCAACGCTTGTCTATTGCCAGAGCGGTCTATAAAAATCCGCCGATCATGGTGTTAGACGAGGCAACTTCGGCGTTGGATACCAAGTCAGAAAAATTGGTGCAAAACGCACTCAACAACATGATGCAAAACAGAACTTCGTTGGTCATTGCTCATCGATTATCGACTATACAAAACGCCGATAAAATTGTGGTGATGGACGATGGTAAGATCATTGAACAAGGCACGCACCAGAGTTTATTAGAAAAAAAAGGAGTCTATTCGAATTTGGTAAACATGCAAAATTTTGCCTAATACCCCAAGTTGTTTCTAGGAAAGAGGCGCATTGGTTTGATATTTTTTTAATGCAGTTGAAACCCTAAAGTCATCAAATCTCGCCAAAAATCGGGATAAGATTTTTCGACCACTTCCGGATGCTCGATGGCGATAGGATGTAAGACAGCCAAAGGTGCTACACACATTGCCATACGATGATCGTTGTAAGTTTCGAATGTTGGAATTTCATCAAACTTCTCTCGATATCCTGTAATTCGGAGCGAATCTGCCGTAATGTGTACAATCGCTCCAAGTTTTTCCAATTCGTTTTTTAGAGCCTGTAAACGATCTGTTTCTTTTATTTTTAACGTTTCCAAACCAGTGAGATGGCATTTCAACTGTTTTCCCACGCAAGTCACAGCAATTGTTTGGGCAATATCAGGCGTGTGATTCATATCCAATTCTACGTATTCTGATAATTCGAAATTTGGATTGTTTTTTAAATGTAATATGCCGTTATCGAATGTTGAATCTACGCCAAAATGTTTTCGATACAACGCTTGCAAAGCCGAATCGCCCTGAAGCGAAGCTGCATAATAGGTCGAAATTTGAATTTCGCTTTTCAAACTCAACGCCACGATGCTATAATAATATGATGCCGAACTCCAATCTGACTCGACTTGTATGGTTCGGCTTTCGATATTTTTTTTAGGTTTAATGCTGATGGTGTTGTTTTGTATATTCGCATCAATTCCAAGTTTGTTCATCAGTTTTATGCTCATCAAGAGGTAAGGTTTCGAGATGATTTTGCCTTGCAATTCGATGGTTAAACCTTGCTCTAGTTGCGTGCCGATGAGCATGAGCGCCGTAATATATTGCGAACTCACATCGGCCGGAATTACAATGGAGAATTGCTGAAGTTTTTTACCCGAAATTCTCAAAGGCGGAAATCCTTCTTTTTCTAAATACGAAATATCAGCTCCTAAGGCTCGTAATGCTTCGACCAAAACTTGTATTGGGCGTTGTTTCATGCGATCAGAGCCTGTAAGGGTAACCGTTTTGTTTTCTTGTATAGCAAAATATGCCGTGAGAAATCGCATGGCAGTCCCCGCATGATGAATATCGATAAGACTGTCGCTTGTTACTAAAGCTTTTTGCATCAATTGCGTGTCTTCAGCGTTCGATAGATTCTCGATATTCAGGGTGTTTTGATACAATTGATTGAGTAACAATAAGCGATTCGACTCGCTTTTGGATCCTGTGATTTGTATCGAGCCTCGTACGGGCAATCCGCTGCTGCTAAGCTGTATCATGATTTCAACTTGTCGTTGTTTTGATGGCGATCGTGATCTCGTTTGGTTTTTATTTCCAATTTTTTATAAAACGCCGACTCAAGGTCTACGCCTGTCTGATTTGCCAGGCAAAGGGCAACGAAAATGACGTCTGCCAACTCTTCGCCAAGGTCTTTATTTTTGTCAGATTCTTTTTCAGATTGTTCACCGTAACGACGGGCAATAATACGAGCAACTTCGCCTACTTCCTCGGTCAATTGCGCCATGTTGGTCAACTCGTTGAAATAACGAACGCCATGTTCTTTTATCCAATTGTCTACATCTTGTTGGGCTTGTTTCAAACTCATGTCAATTTTTTTGGTTTAAAGTTAAAAATAAAAAACTGGATCAAAACCCCACTTTACGAGAATATTGTATCATCTAAACGAAGTGTTGTAATGGTAGAATGCTTCGCAAAGAAATTGGTCGAAAACAGATTAGAATTTCAGTTTCGAATCTAACAGAATGGTTACCGGTCCGTCGTTCAACAGCTCGACCTTCATATCTGCTCCAAAAATTCCGGTTTGAATAGGTTTATGAAAATCGCTTTGAATACGGTCTAAAAAATCCTCGTATTGCGCCTTTGCCAAATCGGGTTTTGATGCTAAAATATACGAAGGGCGATTGCCTTTTTTCGTAGAAGCATGAAGCGTAAATTGGCTCACGACCAGTAAATTACCATCGACCTGATCCAAGTTGAGGTTCATAACACCGTCTTCATCATTGAAGATTCGTAATTGCAGAATTTTTTTGGCTATCCAATCGTAGTCGACCTGTGTGTCTTCTGGTTCAAATCCGACCAAAACCAACAATCCGTTTTGTATTTCACCAGTGATTTTTCCGTCTACCTTTACCGAAGCGTGACTTACCCGTTGTATTATCGCTCGCATCTTTATTTTTCGTTATATATTTCTTCTTCCAAAAAGGTTAAATAATTTTCATAGCGCGACGGTGCAATTTCCATGGCTTCTACCGCATCGCGTACAGCACATTTGGGTTCGTTGAGGTGTAGACAATTGTCGAATTTACATTCGCTTCTGCGTTCGAATATTTCTGGGAAATAATGTTGAAGCTCTGCTTTGTCGAAATGTACCAAACCAAACTCTTTGATGCCTGGCGTATCGATGATAAAGCCGCCAAAAGGCCATTTGAACATTTGGGCAAAAGTAGTGGTGTGTTGTCCTTTACTATTAAAATCTGATACCTGATGCGTTTTCAGGTTCAAACCTGGATGCAAAGCATTGATCAAGGTCGATTTTCCAACTCCGGAATGTCCAGAAACTAGACTGGTTTTGTCTTTCATTAAATCTTTTACCAAATCCAGATTCAGACCGGTTTCGGCCGAAATATCCAAACTTTCGTAACCTATCGAATTGTAAATGTGTTTGTATAAAGCCAAATCGTCTAAATCTTCTGGCGTATAAGCGTCTATTTTGTTGAATAAAATAACCACGGGAATATGGTAGGCTTCGGCAGTAATCAGAAAACGATCGATAAAACCAAAAGATGTTTTGGGGTTTGCCAGGGTAACAACCAAGAAAGCAACATCGATATTAGACGCGATGATATGAGTTTTTTTGGACAAATTCACCGATTTGCGGATGATGTAATTCTTACGATCGTGAATATTGGTAATCACGGCAATTCCATCTTTGTCGATCTCGAAATCGACCTCGTCTCCAACCGCAACTGGATTGGTGTGTTTGATGTTTGCCATTCTGAATTTACCTCTTATTCGGGCTTGGTAAGCGGCGCCATCTTCTGTGCGAAGGTGATACCAACTACCAGTAGATTTTGTTACAATTCCCTTCAAACCGAATTAATTTTTTTCTTCTTTTTTTGTCATCACTTTGTTTTGTTGTGCCACAGATTCTTGGTGTAGCGCTTGTAATAACTTGTCTATAAAATCTTCTGAAAGACCGAGAGAAGCTCCTGTTTTTATCGAACTTTCTTTGATTTGTTTCCATCGTTCTGGCTGAAAAACCGCTACATTATGCTCCTTTTTCAATTCGCCAATCGCATTTGCAATCTTCATTCGTTGCGCAATTGCATCCAAAATTACGCTGTCCAATTCATCGATCTGATGACGTAAACTCTGTAAACAAGTTTTGTAAATCGAATCTGGATCATCTGACTGTCGCAACTCTAAATTTACTAAAATTTCTTTTAATCTCGCTGGTGTAATCTGTTGTGCCGCATCGGACCAAGCTTCGTCTGGGTTGCAGTGCGTTTCGATCATCAGGCCATTGTATTCGAAGTTGAAGGCTTGTTGCGATACGTCGAACAATCCTTCGCGATTACCGCAAATGTGCGAGGGGTCGCAAATGATTGGGATGTTTGGCAATTTGTTTTTGAAATCCAATGCAATTTGCCACTGTGGATCGTTGCGGTATTTTGTTTTTTTGTAGGATGAAAAACCTCGATGTATAGCACCCAAATTTCGGATTCCTTGACCTTCGAGGCGTTCGAGCGCGCCAATCCACAAGTCCAAATCTGGATTTACCGGATTTTTTACCAAAACAATTTTATCGGTATCGCGCAAAGCTTCGGCAATTTCTTGTACAGTAAACGGATTTACACTCGAGCGAGCGCCAATCCACAGTACGTCTACGTCGTATTCTAAGGCTAATTTGGCATGATTGGCATTGGCAATTTCTGTTGCGATCATCATCCCAAATTCGTCTTTTACCTTTTTCAACCAGTTCAATCCAATTGCGCCAACACCTTCGAAACTGTTTGGTTTTGTGCGTGGCTTCCAAATTCCTGCCCGAAAAACTTGTACATAATCTTTGTCGATTTCCTCGGCTGTGGTCATCATTTGTTGCTCGCTTTCTGCACTGCAAGGACCTGCAATGATGAGGGGTTTTTCGAATTGGCTTATCCAGTTGTTGTTTTTCATCATACCGACAAATTTAAGAGTTATAGCGCATTAAACCATTTAAAAAACTTGTTATTTCGACGGCATTGATCAAAAAATCGTTTGCCTAATTTTTGGTGGTTTTTTGGGCAGTTTTTCTTTAGTAGAATGCGAGATGTTCTACAAGAGTTGCAAGCAATTATTAATATAATTTTTAAATGGTCTAAAGGTTTTTTAATTTTATCGCAAATATTATGCAATGGGAATCATCATTAAAGATTTATCTAAATCTTACGGTCAACAACAAGCGCTACGAAATGTTTCTTTTTCTATAAAAAAAGGTGAGGTTGTTGGACTTCTCGGTCCGAATGGCGCAGGAAAATCGACGCTTATGAAGTGTATTACCAATGCTATAGAACCAGATGCGGGCGAAGTTTTGGTTGATGATTTTTCGATAAAAAACAATCCTTTGCACACCAAAAAACTCATCGGTTTCCTGCAAGAAAACAATCCTTTGTATACGGAGATGTATGTAAAAGAATATTTGCAGTTTGTGGCAAATATGAGAGGCGTGAAAAAAGAAAACATCGATACGCTTATCGACCGTGTAGGATTGACCCCAGAGAAAAATAAAAAAATACAACAATTATCGAAAGGCTACAAACAGAGAGTTGGTCTGGCTCAAGCGATATTGTCTAGCCCAGAAATTCTCATACTAGACGAGCCCACGAATGGTCTGGACCCTAATCAAATTATAGAAATCAGAGAATTGATTCGCGAAATTGGTCGTGAAAAAACGGTGATCCTATCGACGCATATCATGCAAGAGGTTGAAGCGCTGTGTTCTCGAGTAATACTGTTGAACAAAGGCGAAATTATTGCCGACCAATCGATAGAAGAGTTCAAAGGGCAATACCAAAGTCTGGAAGAGGTTTTTCAGGTGATGACCAATAAGTAACGAGCCAAATTGCGCAGAGCCGAAGCGTTAATTACTCTTTTTCAAGAGAAAGACTTGCTTTATTTTTTCGGCATTTATTTTGGTGTTTTTTGCGGTAGATTCTAGAATCGAAATTAGCAAATCAACCTCTTCTGCCGAAGCCGGGCTGCCAATGTTTTCACCCTCGAATTTCGAGTCTTTCAATACCTGGGCGTTTTCGTCCAAAATCACCCAATACGGCAAACCTTGATTTTTACCGCCTAGTTTTTCTACCAATTTGTCTCCATCGGGCGTGTTCAATTTTGCTTTTTCGCCACGTTCCTCAACGGTGATAAAAACTTTTATATAATTATCATCAAAATAATCCTTCACCAAAGGGTCTTCCATGTTTTTCTCCATTTTTTTACACCATCTGCACCAAGAGGCATGAAAAATCAGCATAACATTTTTGTTTTCAATTTTGGCTTGGTTATAAGCTTTATTCATGATTTCGCCGGCGGTTTGTGCTTGTAAAAAAGACGCTACAACGAGAAATAGACCAGCTAATATTGTTTTGATGTTCATAATTTTTTTCTAATTGAATGGGATAAATGTAGGAAAAATAGAAAAATGGAGTTAAAAATTCTTTTAAATCTACCGTATTTTAACGCAATAATAACGGTTTTTAAAACTCATTAAGATTAATCTAAAAAAAATTATTAGTTCGATTATTTTTTTCTATGTTTTGGTCGGATGAGTCGAATGCGTAAAAGTAAGTTGGATTAGAAGTGAAGGGATATTGCGCTTAGATGGAAATCATTATCTTTGCAAAAATTTCAGAACGATTTTCTGATCAATCAGTATTAATAAAAAGAATCACAACATATGAAATGTGGAATTGTTGGATTGCCAAACGTTGGTAAATCAACCTTATTCAATTGTTTGTCAAATGCCAAAGCACAATCGGCAAACTATCCTTTCTGTACTATAGAACCCAATGTAGGAACAGTTTCTGTACCCGATACTCGGCTCAATGAGCTCGAAGCTATTGTAAAACCAGAACGAGTAGTGCCTGCCGTGGTAGAGATAGTAGATATCGCAGGTTTGGTAAAAGGCGCAAGCAAAGGCGAAGGGCTTGGAAATCAGTTTTTAGGAAATATCAGAGAATGCCACGCCATCATTCACGTATTGCGTTGTTTCGAAAATGAAAACATTACGCATGTCGATGGTACTGTAGATCCGATAAGAGACAAAGAAACAATCGATTTGGAGTTGCAATTGAAAGATTTGGAAACGGTGACCAAACGCATCGAAAAATCTAGAAAAGCAGCCAAAGCAGGTAACAAAGAAGAGCAAAAAATAGTAGAAGTGCTTACCGCTGTAATTGCCCATCTCGAAGAGATGAAGAATGTTCGAGAAATGGACTTAGACGAAAAAGGAAAAGAGATTGTAGAGGCGTTACAATTGATTACCGCAAAACCTGTATTGTATCTGTGCAATGTAGACGAATCTTCTGCTAAGGACGGCAATGAGTTGGTCGAACGCGTAAAAGAAGCCGTGAAAAACGAAAAGGCAGAAGTGTTGATTCTTGCTGCGCAAATAGAAGCTGATATCAACGAGTTGGAAACCTTCGAAGAGCGTCAAATATTTTTAGAAGAATTAGGTTTAGAAGAGCCAGGTGTCAATCGCCTTATCCGTTCGGCTTATAGTTTGTTGGATTTAGAAACATATTTCACGGCAGGTGTAAAAGAAGTTCGCGCCTGGACGATAAACAAAGGTTCGACAGCTCCGCAAGCCGCTGGTGTCATTCACACCGATTTCGAGAAAGGATTCATTCGTGCCGAAGTCATCAAATTCCAAGATTTCTTGACGTATGGTTCAGAAGCCAAATGCCGCGAAGCTGGAAAATTGAACTTAGAAGGCAAGTCGTATATCGTACAAGATGGCGATATTATGCACTTCTTATTCAATGTATAACAGCATCAAAACACGATCCAATACAAAGCCCAACTTTAGATGTTGGGTTTTTTTTATTGTATTTACTTACAATATTAAAAATAACGAATGTGATTTAAAATTTATTACTTTTAGGATCTGTCCTTTCTTCAACCTCAATGTTTGCTCAGACAACTACCGTATTATACGAGAATTTTAGTAGTGCGGTAACAACCGATTTGTGGACAATCGCCGATCGCGATGGTGTGAACGATGTTTGGGAAATTGTAGAT
This sequence comes from Vaginella massiliensis, assembly GCF_900089075.1. GTDB lineage: Bacteria > Bacteroidota > Bacteroidia > Flavobacteriales > Weeksellaceae > Weeksella > Weeksella massiliensis_A. The sequence continues at coordinate 277,425 of NZ_LT593746.1, read as the reverse complement.
GATGCTGAGGCTCCTGATGAAGATGTTCCAGCTTTCGAAGGTGGTTTTGCTTGGTCTTGGTCTTGTTTTTTTCCCGCTAACGCCAGACAACACCTTAACCAGTCCGTCGATTTCTTTACCAGAAGATGGTGTTTTGAATTTATCTTTCAAATTGACTGCACTGACTGATATCCCAGGTTTAGAAGAGCATTATGCTGCTTATGTCATTCCGGAAGGCGCTGCATTTACCGGAAGCGGAACGCTAGTTTTCGTAGAAACTTTAGACGCAGGTTACACAACTGTAGCCAAAACGGTGAACGTGGATATTTCTGAATTTGCAGGGCAAAATGTTCAAATCGTATTCAGATATTACGATAGTACCAATATATTTTTCATTGCGCTCGACGACGTGAAAGTAGAATCTTCACCAAGCTTAGGAGTTTTGGACGTTGCGAAAGATCAAGTTGTAGTGAATCCAGATCAAGAGGTAGTTAAAATCAAAGGTTTTGAGAATGTAAACGAGGTCAGAGTTTTTGACTTAACTGGTAAAAAAGTAAAACAAGTAAAAGACCAAGCAGTAGACGTTTCTGCATTGTCAAAAGGGATTTCATTGTGAATTTCTATAACGATAAAGTAGTCGTTTCTAGAAAAACTATGGTAAAATAAACCCTAAAGAAGCTGTTTCAATGGAGTAGAGCGCTTGTAATAGCCTTCTTTTGATACAGCTTCTTTTCATTTCAATCGTTCGATTGCTAAAGATTTTCGTTTTCGATCGAAATAAAATCTAAACTTCATATTCCAAAATCGTGGCAAAAACCGAAAGAGGAATTGAAATTGTTTTTTCGGGATGATTGCCGCACATTAAAATCCTTCCGTTTGCTCCATTCAATTTCGAGAAATAAGCAAAAGCATTTTCTTTCTGTTTCAAACCTCAAGCTACCTCTTGACGGAAAGCATTTTATTTGCTTTTAAAATCAAAAATTTTTTTTATATTTTTGTGCTATGGCAGATAATGTAACAGACTCAGCATTACAAAATTCATCCATAAAGTATACCGAAGACAACATCAAGACGCTCGATTGGCGAGAGCATATCCGCATGCGTCCGGGGATGTATATCGGTAAGTTGGGTGATGGCTCTTCGCAAGACGACGGAATTTATATTCTGTTGAAAGAAATCGTGGACAACTGTATCGACGAATTTGTGATGGGTGCAGGTAAAACGGTAGAAATCAATTTGCGTGATGATGAGGTTACCGTTCGCGATTATGGCCGCGGAATTCCGCTTGGTAAAATGGTCGACGCTGTGTCGAAAATGAATACTGGTGGTAAATATGATTCTCAGGCATTTAAAAAATCTGTCGGACTCAATGGGGTGGGAACCAAGGCGGTGAATGCCCTTTCGAGTTATTTCAGGGTCCAATCGGTGCGCGAAGGAAGAACGCGAATCGCAGAATTTTCTAAAGGCGAACTCGTGCAACAAGAAGAAGAAAAAGATAGCTCGTTGCGACATGGAACCAAAATTACTTTTGTTCCAGACGGTACTATTTTCACGCATTTCAAGTTTCGAAAAGAGTACATCGAAAAGATGTTACGTAATTACGTTTACCTCAATCCAGGACTCAAAATAATTTTCAACGGAGAGGAGTTTTTCTCTAAAGATGGACTCAAAGATTTGTTGCGAGACAATATCGAAGAAGAAACCATTTACGATATCATCCACCTGAAAGGAGAGGACATCGAAATTGCGATGACCCACAGTTCCAAATCCTATTCCGAAACCTATTATTCGTTTGTAAACGGACAAAATACCACGCAAGGAGGGACGCATCTTGCAGCTTTTAAAGAGGCTGTAGTCAAGACTTTGCGCGAGTTTTATAATAAAAATTACGATCCTACCGATATTCGAAAATCCATTATTGGAGCGGTATCGATTAAAGTGATCGAACCTGTTTTCGAATCGCAAACCAAAACCAAATTAGGTTCAACCGATATGGGACCAGGTTTGCCAACTGTGCGAACGTATATTAACGATTTTATAAAAACGAATCTGGACAACTTTTTGCACAAAAATCCAGAAGTTGCACAAGCTTTAGAGCGAAAAATTAGACAATCGGAAACCGAACGAAAAGAACTGTCTGGAATTCGAAAATTGGCAAGAGATCGCGCCAAAAAAGTAAGCTTGCACAACAAAAAGCTGAGAGATTGTCGCCAACATTACAACAACCCAAAAGACGAATTGCGCTTAGATTCTACTCTGTTCATTACCGAAGGCGATTCGGCGAGTGGTTCTATCACAAAAAGTAGAAATGTAGAGACACAAGCTGTTTTTAGCCTTAGAGGTAAGCCGCTCAATACTTATGGTTTGACCAAGAAAATTGTTTACGAAAACGAAGAGTTCAACCTCTTACAAGCCGCCCTCAATATCGAAGACAGCTTAGAAGATTTGCGGTACAACAATGTGGTGATCGCTACAGATGCCGACGTAGATGGGATGCACATTCGCTTGCTGATAATTACATTTTTTCTTCAGTTTTTTCCAGAACTTATAAGAGACGGACATCTGTATATTCTTCAAACACCGCTATTTAGAGTGCGAAATAAAAAAGAAACGCGCTATTGCTATACCGAAGAAGAACGCTTGGCGGCGATAAACGAATTGGGTAAAAACCCAGAAATTACGCGATTCAAAGGTTTAGGAGAAATCTCGCCAGACGAATTCAAACATTTCATTGGGAAAGATATTCGCCTCGAGCCTGTGATGATCGGGAAAGATACTACCATAGAGCAATTGCTCGAATTTTATATGGGTAAAAACACCCCAACACGACAAGAATTTATCATCAATAATCTAACGTTAGATATTATTCAGAATTAAACCATTTACCCTCAAAAACCTGTGAAATCTATTTATCAATGAAAATTAAGAACCCTCATATTATTTCTCGCATGAAATGGCTGAACCTGACACTTTTGATCGTGCTTGTTATGATCGTCCTAGTGTATGCGTTGCCCGTACGAGTGATTGCCAACCATATTCCGTTACCACTGAGTTTAGGAGCTTATATTGCCGTGATTGCCATTCTTTTGTACCGAGGCAATCAGTATTATGAATACGATACAGCTGGTGAAGTTTTCAATTTGCGAACAAAAAATCATGAAATATCAAGATTATTGATGAATAATGAGAAGAAGATCGATATTCCTAAATCTAAAATTGCAGATTATCGGGTAATACAAAAGCCACTGAAAACAGAATTGCAGTTGTTCATAAGAACCAAAAAAAGCAAAACTGGCATTACCAAAGTCAAGTTTAGCCTAAGCTATATGCCCAAAAAAGAATTACAACAAGTAAAAGAAGATTTAGAAAATATTATCACCCAAAACAACAAATCGCAACGTCTCAATTTGTCGAATAGGTTCAACAGTCAAGTAGTTTATTAGTAAAATGAGTAATCAAGAAGGCGAAAGTATAAAAAAAATATCTGGAATGTACGAAGACTGGTTTTTAGACTATGCTTCGTATGTTATTTTAGAACGTGCCATTCCTTCGATATTCGATGGGTTGAAACCCGTACAACGCAGAATTCTCCATTCGATGCGAGAATTAGAAGATGGACGTTACAATAAAGTAGCCAATGTGGTCGGCAATACGATGAAGTATCACCCACATGGCGATGCGTCCATCACCGATGCCATGGTGCAAATTGGGCAAAAAGAACTGTTGATCGATACCCAAGGGAATTGGGGAAATATCTTGACAGGCGATCGTGCAGCAGCAGCTCGTTATATAGAAGCTAGGCTCACAAAGTTTGCATTAGAAGTCGTTTACAACCCCAAAACTACACACTGGCAACCGTCTTACGATGGTCGAAATCGAGAACCAATCGATTTGCCTGTAAAATTTCCATTGCTGTTGGCACAAGGCGTAGAAGGGATTGCCGTTGGTCTGTCGACCAAAATATTACCACATAATTTTATCGAACTCATCGATGCGTCTATCGCTCATCTAAGGGGAAGGAAATTTCAGCTTTTTCCAGATTTTCAGACTGGAGGTTTGATCGATGTCGCAGATTATAATGATGGATTGCGGGGTGGGAAAGTTCGTATTCGAGCAAAAATTGCTCAAGTCGATAAATCGACGCTTCGTATCAGCGAAATACCATTCAGTACAACAACCGGATCGCTGATCGATTCTATTCTGAAAGCCAATGATAAAGGCAAAATCAAAGTTAAGAAAATAGAAGACAACACGGCGGCAACGGTAGAAATCCTCATTCATTTGCAGGCCGGAACCAGTCCAGACAAGACCATAGACGCGCTCTATGCATTCACAGATTGCGAAATTTCGGTCTCGCCCAATGCCTGTGTAATCGATGAGAATCGACCAGAGTTTCTGACCGTTTCAGACATCCTGCGTCGAAATACCGATAACACCTTGGCGTTGCTCAGACGCGAACTCGAAATTGAGTTCGACGAGTTGCAAGAGCAATGGCATTTCTCTTCTTTGGAACGAATTTTTATCGAGAATCGCATCTACCGAAGAATAGAAGAAGAAGAAACCTGGGAAGGCGTGATCCAAACCATAGATGAAGGTTTGAAACCATTTACCCAACATTTGCTACGTGCGGTAACAGAAGAAGATATTGTAAAACTTACCGAAATACGCATCAAACGTATCTCAAAATTCGATTTAGACAAAGCCAAAGAGTACATAGAATCGTTAGAAGAGAAAATAGCACAAGTCAAATACAACCTAGAAAACTTGGTGGATTATGCGGTAGACTATTTCAAATCGCTGAAAGAGAAATATGGAAAAGGAAAAGAAAGAAAGACCGAAATCAGGGCGTTTGATACCATAGATGCTACAAAAGTGGCGATTGCCAATACCCGTTTCTATGTCGATAGAGCCGAAGGTTTTATTGGAACTTCGCTCAGAAAAGACGAATTTTTGTTCGAATGTTCCGATATCGATGACATCATTGTTTTTCGTAACGACGGCTCCATGATTGTGACCAAAGTCGACTCGAAAACCTTTGTAGGAAAAGGAATTGTGCATGTTGGCGTTTGGCGTAGAAACGATAAGCGAACCATTTACAACATGATTTATCGCGACGGGAAAAACGGTCCGGCTTACCAAAAACGTTTTGCCGTAACGGCTATTACGCGCGACAAAGAATACGATTTGACCAACGGAAACATCGGCTCGGAAATTTTGTATTTCTCGGCAAATCCGAACGGAGAGGCAGAAGTGGTGTCGATTATTCTAAAAACGCATCAACGCATCAAAAAATTAAAATTCGATATCGATTTTGCAGATTTGGCGGTGAAAGGCAGAGCTTCTAAAGGAAATCTGGTGACCAAATATCCGATAAAAAAAGTAGAACTCAAACAAGAAGGCGTCTCTACATTGGCACCAAGAAAAATATGGTTCGATGATGCCGTGAAACGTTTGAATGCAGATGAGCGAGGACGATTTTTGGGCCATTTCAAAGGCGAGGACAAAATCCTTACGCTCAACGCCAAACAAGGCGAAGCTCGACTGATGAGTTTCGATTTGACAAATCATTTCAGCGACGAATTTCAAGTAATAGAAAAATGGCGTCCTCACAAACCGCTGACCTGTGTCTATTTCGATGCAGAAAAAAACCGATATTTCGTGAAAAGATTTTTATTAGAAGACACGCTGAATGTGCAAAACTTCTTTCCGTCTGAAGACGAAAAATCTTTTGTAGAATTGGTCTCTACAGCTTATAAACCCGTAATCGAATTGGTTTTTTCTAAAGAAAGAGGACAAGAACGAGAACCAGAAAAAATAGAATTAGAAGAATTTATCGCCGTGAAAGGAATTAAGGCGCAAGGCAATCAGTTGACCGTACACAAGCTGCGACAAATCAAAGTGTTAGAGCCAATTGCGTTTGAAGAAACTATAGAAGAAGCGCCAGAAGATCAAGAAAAAACAGATCTCGAGGGGTCGCAACAAACCTTATTTAAAGAATAAAATATGAACAATTTTCCCCTGATCGTCTTAGTCATCATCGCTGTAAATGCGGTTGTAAGTATGAGAGGTTTCTCTGATTTGGCTTTTTTCGAAAAGTATAAATTCAATGTTGCACGCATCCAAAACCAAAAAGAATATCACCGACTCCTCACGTCTGGTTTTCTGCATGTGAATTATACGCATCTCATTTTCAATATGTTGACCCTGTACTTCTTCTCTGGTATTGTAGTGTCTTTTTTTGGGAATCCACTGGTTGTTTTTGGCGATACTTCCTTTATGAATCAGAATCTTGGCAGTATTTTATTTTTAGTATTATACCTTTTATCCATTGTTGCAGGGAATGTTTTGGCTTTGTTCGAGCATAGAAATCAGCCCAATTATTCGGCGGTCGGTGCATCGGGTGGCGTTTCGGGCGTGTTATTTTCTGCGATTGCTGTGTATCCGACTTTGATGTTGGGAATCTTTTTTGTGATTCCGATGCCCGCATGGATTTTTGCCATTGTCTATTTAGGATTTTCGGTTTACGGCATGCGAAATAATCTCGGAAATTTGGGACATGCAGCACATTTGGGCGGTTCTATCTTTGGACTTTTAGGCACTATTCTCTATTTTCCAGAACTTTTACAAATCAATCGGTTTTATATCATTTTGATGTGCTTACCCATTGTTGCCTTGATGCTGATGATGCTATTTAATAAAAATAAAGCATAAAATATGGGCGCTACCTGTTTTTGAATCATGCTTCTTTCGAATTATTTGGGATTTCATCCGTATAATAAATCTTCTTTAAACGCTTTAAATTTTTGTTGTCTCATGTAATAAAAGTGCGTGCCATGAATTATGCCTTTGCCTTGCACCAGAATTTCATACTCTACAAAAAAATAATGGCGATTTTAATGAGCTTAAAAGATGGAATTCTTCGCTGCGTTTAGAATACAAAAATCCAATAAAATCGCTGTTGGTTAATATAGGGTATTCTTACAATTAGCTAGAAAACAATAGGTTGTATAATTATCGATACCTTGCCGATGAGAGTATAGTTTTGCAAAGCTTTGAACAAAAAAATCATCAAAAAATCATTCGCTAAACGGAAAAATCAGTCAGTACGTTTCGAAGCTTAAAACGACTTTCAATTTGGTTTCATCGTATCAGTTTGCAATCTATGATCAATTGCTAAACGATAATTTGAACGAGGTCGATAACACCATTTTACGAGCAATTTCGACACCAATTTCCGCTTGTTAAAATGGATAGGAGTGGAGTACAAATACAATCTGACGAATTATAAAAACAAACTTTCTGCGATGTCAACTTCGAGAAGAATTACCAATCAGTTGCATCAGGTTGTTTTGCATTTTTATGCTGGAGATCAACATGACGTCAAATTCAATTTGGATGCCTACAAAAACCAAGACAAACGCCTTAATCCGAATACAACATTTGGCACTGTTATGTACCGTTATGCTATGAAAAAGAAAAAGATTGATTTTGAGTTAAGCGCCTACAGCTTGTTCTATGAAAAGTATTTTTGCAGAATTCCTTTTCGTCTAATTTCGAGCAACATTTTGTTTATCAGCTGCGACCAGCGTAAGTGGTGTTCATCTCGAGGTTCAATTTTAAGAATCATATTATTAAAAATCCTAAAATTTATAAAAGATGAAGCGGGCGAAAGTCTGCTTTTGTTGTATAAAACTGAGTTTGGTTAATCATTTTTTTTAAAGTTTGCAAAGCTTTTTTAGATCACAAAAAAAATCACCTCCCAAAGCTGAAAGATGATGCTTTTTATGTTAAAATCAGTGTTTGATTTAAAGGATTCGTTTTGCGTACAAAAAACGTTTACCCCAATAAGAGTCGGTAATAGGGGTGATCACCACGCCTTTCGAAGTTGATGAGTGAATGAATTGCACCACGCCGTCTTCATTTTTACCATGAACAATGCCCACGTGCGTTACGCGACCTCTACCTTTGGTTGCAAAAAACACCAAGTCGCCTTCTTTCAATTCGTCTGTCGAAACTCGAAAACCTTCCTTTGCTTGGTCTGCCGAAACCCTTGGTAATTCTTTGTTGAACATCGAGAATACATTTCGTACAAATGCAGAGCAATCGATTCCTCTTCGTGTCGTACCTCCATAGCGGTACGGCGTTCCCAAATAAGTTTCTGCTTCTTTCAAAAGCAAATCGGTAAAGATGGTGTTGGTTTCCTCGACAATGGTATTCAACACGGCAAGCGTCTGAAATTCTTGTTTAATTTTTATTGGAGAAACTTCTATGGCACGCTTATTGATTAATTTGTTTTGAGCATTGAAAAATTTAGCTTGAGGTGCGAAACTTCTGTTAGCTAGGTGAGAAGAGTTATGATCGGTAATATTGGCAGTGGTTCCACACGATGTTAATATTAGGGTAAAAATCCCTGCTATAGCTCCTATTAATTTCGATTTCATATTCACTATTTTGAGTCTTACTCTGATGTTTTAGCATGCCAAAAATAGAAAAGTTGTTTCTAATAGACTTGCTCGTATACTGCATTTGACAATATTTTAACTACTTTAACATTTATTAACATACAAGGTCTTTCAAATTTATTTTTAAAAATAGTTGCGTATTTGTAAATAATGTTTAACTTTGCATCCGCTTTTGAGGTTGGGTTTTTAACTCATCTGAACGAAAGCGGTTGAAGAAGTCAATATTTTTAAAAATTAATTTGCTTAGATAAATAAAATATATTTATCTTTGCCGAACCAAAAAAAGAAGATAATTAATATTATTCGCTATGGCAAATCATAAGTCAGCTTTAAAGAGAATTAGACAGATCGCAGTTAGACGCGAAAGAAATAAATACTACCACAAATCTACTCGTACAGCAATCAAAAATTTGAGAAACGAGGAAGATAAAACGGTAGCACAAGAAAACTTGCCAAAAGTTTCTTCTATGATTGATAAGTTGGCTAAACGCAATATCATTCATAAAAACAAAGCGGCTAACTTGAAAAGCAAGTTGAGTAAGCACGTAAATTCTTTGGGTTAAGAACCTAAGAAGACACTATATAGTGCTCCCTTCGTCTATCGGTTAGGACATCAGATTTTCATTCTGAAAAGAGGGGTTCGATTCCCCTAGGGAGTACAAAGTTTCGCAACAGATAGCAAATGTTCGTTGCGATTTTTTTTCCTCATAAAAGTAGGAAATTGATTAAGATTGTTTTTTGTGTTTTGTTTGTAGAATGACCTTGGTGTCGTTCTAAGAGAAATGAAATGTCGCTGTATAGTTCTTTTATAGAATTATACTTCGGCCTTTCTTCGGAAGACGATTATAGAAAAGAAGGATTAGATATTTGCGCTCCCTTCGTCTATCGGTTAGGACATCAGATTTTCATTCTGAAAAGAGGGGTTCGATTCCCCTAGGGAGTACTTAAATGCAGTTCGTTTGGAGCTGCATTTTTTTATTGGTTGAAATTTCGTTAGACCAAGCTTCATTTTTTAAGTTTTTTCAGCCCAAGTCATTTCGTTTCTTCATGCTTTTGAGGTTTGATAATGAATAGGTTCGGAAAAATTTATAAAAAAACGCAATAAATCATTCAAAAAAAATTTGGATGTTAAAAAAAAGCTATTATTTTTGCCCTGCAATTGAAACAAAGATGCTCCCTTCGTCTATCGGTTAGGACATCAGATTTTCATTCTGAAAAGAGGGGTTCGATTCCCCTAGGGAGTACAAAAAAGCAGTTCGTTACGAACTGCTTTTTTTATTGCTCTGTTTTGTGGTCGAAACTATTCGGAAATTGAAATTTGATTTTATTGATCTTTTCATTGACCTGTTCTTCCATTTCGGTTTGATAGTTTTTTAAACTCTCCGAAACTTTTTCGTCATGTGAGCCAATAATGCGTGCAGCTAAAATCCCGGCGTTCTTTGCTGCATTCAAAGCCACTGTAGCAACAGGAATTCCGTTTGGCATTTGTAAGATAGACAAAATAGAATCCCAGCCATCAATAGAGTTAGACGATTTTATAGGAACTCCTACAACTGGCAATGTGGTAAGAGAAGCTACCATCCCTGGCAGATGAGCTGCGCCGCCCGCCCCAGCAATGATCACGCTCAGCCCACGTTCTTTTGCGGTTTGTGCATATTCTACCATTCGAATCGGAGTTCGGTGAGCCGAAACCACCGTCAGTTCATAATTTACGCCAAGTTCATCCAGTACTGTTGCAGCCTCTTGCATGATTGGCAAATCGCTGTCGCTGCCCATAATGATTCCTACCATAAAATTATTTTTTAGCAATTATTTTAATTGTTTTGTTGACCAATGCAATATTCTCCTTTAGTTGATCGATATCTTCGTGTAGTAAGGTGATGTGTCCCATTTTTCGACCAGGTCTTGTTTCGGATTTCGCATACCAATGCAAAAAAGTTCCGGATAATTTCAGAACTTCTTCTATGTTTTCGATCTGCGCTTCGCCCGATTCACCTTCTGCTCCAATTAGATTGACCATTGCAGAAGTGGTCAAAAGCTCGGTAGAGCCCAACGGCAGCTTCAACAAAGTTCTGAGCATCTGATCAAATTGTGATGATTTTGCTGCCTCTATGGTCGAGTGTCCCGAGTTGTGCACGCGGCATGCAGTTTCGTTTACCCAAATTTCATTTTCTTTGGTCCAAAACATTTCCACCGCAAAAACTCCAGCCGATTTTAGATTTCGCACCACGTCTTTGGCAATGTTTTCTGCTTTCTGTGCGACCTCAGTTGGTAAAGAAGAAGGCATCAAAAGATAGTCTAATAAGTTATACTCTTCGTTAAAAACCAATTCAACACAAGGGTAGGTCACAATGTTGTGCATATGATCGGCAACCACAATCACGGCAATTTCTTTTTGCACATTTGCAGGCTGTTCGAATACCGAAGTTGCCTGAAGCATGTGATCCAAATTGTTGTTATCTTTCAGAAATAGAACACCTTTCCCATCGTATCCACCCTTTCTAGTTTTCTGAAATAGGGGGAAGTCAACGGTTTTATTTTTTAAGTCTTCCCATTGGTCTAAAATAAAATAGGGTGCCGTCGGGATTTGATACTGATCGTAAAATTCCTTTTGCACACCTTTGTCTTGTATAATGGCTAAGGCTTCTGGATCTGGCACAATGTGTTTTCCCATTTTTTTCAGTTCGCGAAGCGCATCTGTATTCACATGCTCGATTTCGATTCCGATAGCGTCTAAGTTTTTTCCAAACTCGATTACGGTATCATAATCTGCAAAATCACCTTGCACAAAGTGATGAGCATGTAGCGCACAAGGCGCATGAGGTGAAGGGTCTAAAATGCTAATTTCTACGGGGTATTGTAAGGCATTTTGTAGGAACATGTAGCCTAATTGACCACCGCCTAAAATTCCGATTTTTGTCATCGTTATTGCTGATTTGTGTTTTGTATGTTGATGAAATCTACTGTTTTGTTGTAGCTACGACAAAGGTACAGAATAGGAAGATATTTTAATCTATTCTTTTTGTTGATGTCTATTTTTTATTCAAAAAGAAATTTTTTTAGGATAGAAAATCTTTTTGATGAGGAAAATTTTAGGGTGCTTACAAAAACAAAAGTAGACTGATCGCCATGAGTACCATGCCAGCAATGATGCCCCAAAGCGTGAGGCGTTGGCTGCCGTATTCGTTGGCGGTTGGGATGAGCTCGCTGAATGAAATGTAAACCATAATTCCTGCAACACTCGAGAAGATGAGTCCGAAAAAGTGTTCGTCCATTAAATTTTTAAAAATAAAATATCCTACCAGTGCCCCGATTGGCTCTGCCAAACCAGAAAGAAACGAATATATAAATGCCTTTTTTCTGCTTTTGGTTGCGAAATATATTGGGACGGCAACCGCAATTCCTTCGGGGATATTGTGTATGGCAATAGCGATGGTGATGCCAACACCGTATGCAGGATCTGCCATGGCGCCCATAAAGGTAGCCAGCCCTTCCGGAAAATTATGTAACCCCAAGGCCAATGCAGCTAAGAGCCCCATTCGCATCAATTTTTGATTACTTGGAGCGTTTTCGTCTTCTGTATGAATCTGATTTTCGGGTAAGAAACGATCGAGAAAAGCGATGAAGAAGATTCCGACAAAAAATCCGGTTACGGTATAAATGGAAGCAGTTTTTTGATCGTAGATATTTTCTAATGACAGACGAGCTGTCGCCAAAATTTCGACAAACGAGACGTAGATCATCACCCCTGCAGAAAATGCTAATGCTGCGCAGAGGAATTTTGGGTTGAATCGTTTGTACACGACACTCAATAAGCTCCCGATTCCGGTGCAAAGTCCTGCTATGAGGGTGAGCGAGAAAGCCAAGAGTACGTTCGATTCCATTTTTATTTTACAAAATCTTTTAAATGCAAATACATTGCTTGGGTGGGTAAACCCATCACGGTGAAATAGTCACCTTCTATTTTTTCGATACCGATGAGTCCGATCCATTCTTGTATGCCGTATGCGCCTGCTTTGTCGAAAGGTTGATATTGCTGGATGTAAAAATCAATTTCTTCTTCGCTTAACGTTCTGAAAAACACTTTGGTTTCTTCGGTAAAGCTAATTTCTTTTTCTGTGCTTTTTAGCGTAACCGAGGTGAAGACTGAATGAGCTTTGCCCGAAAGTTTTTTCAGCATGTTGCGTGCTTGGTCTTCGTTCGACGGTTTTTCAAGCGATTCGTCATCCAGCCAAACAGTAGTGTCGGCGGTGATAAGGATTTGGTTTTCCTTCAAATCGGGATAACTATTAGCTTTTTTAGTAGCCAAAAAAGCCGTGATTTCGCCGGCTTTGTATTGTTGGCGATCGAAACTTTCGTTGATGTCAAGTGAAATGGTTCGGAAGGGAATATCCAGTAACCACAACAATTCTCGGCGACGAGGCGATTGTGATGCTAAAATAATTTCGTAATTGGCAAGATTAGGTAGAGGAAATGTGCTCATTGTTGGTGTACCATTTGTTTTGAACTTTGAGAATTTGCTCGAGCAAATCTCTTACGCAACCTTTTCCACCATTTTCGGGTGAGATGTATTCTGTCATTTTTCTTACATCCATGCATGCATCGTTGGGGCAAGCCGATAGTCCGACTTTCTGCATCACAGCAATGTCTGGATAGTCGTCTCCCATGTAGGCAATTTCATCTGGATCCAATCCGTAGCTGAACACCAAATCTTCGAACGCATCCAATTTATCTTGGGCGTTTGTGTAGATGTCGTTAATGCCCAAGTACTTCAAACGATCGACCACGGCTTTGTCGTTTCCACCTGTGATTACGGCAATTTTCAAACCTTGTTTTTGTGCTAGTTTTATGGCGTAACCATCACGGCAATTCATGCTGCGAACCATTTCGCCTGTCGGCAATAATAAGAGCGAATTGTCTGTCAGTACGCCATCTACATCTAAAATTACGGTTTTGATGTGGTTCAGTTTTTCTTTATAGCTAATCATGTCCGTAAGTGCGTTTGATCGATTTTGTTAATACTTGGTATATTTCTAATAATCGCGAATCGTTTTGCAATACTTCTAGGTGACGATTGATGATGATGTGGTCGTTTCTTCTGGCAGGTCCAGTTTGAGCTTCGAATGGTTCTAAGTCTTCAATTTTGTCGGCGGTTTCTTCGATTAGCGGTTTCAAAACATCGAACGGAATATTGTTTTGTTTGCATATATCGCCTGCGATGTAGTAAAGATGATTGACAAAATTGTTTGCCCAAACGCCGCACATCTGAATTTGCATTCGTTTTTCGTAGGGCAAGACATGCACTTCATTCGAGATTTTATCCGCCAATTTTACCAAAGAAAGTTCGTCTTCTTTACATTCTGCTTCAATGAAAAAAGGAATCTCATCGTAACGTAACCGACGATTTTTTGAAAATGTTTGCAGCGGATACAATACTCCTTTTCGATAATCACCTTTCAGCACAGCCATGGGGCTAGAACCAGAAGTATGCACCACCAAAGTGTCATCGAATGGGATGTAATGTGAAAACTCTTCGATTCCAGAATCGGCTGCCGCAATGATGTATAAATCGGCCTTTTCTAATTCAGAAATCTTATCGGTATAGGGGATACGATGAGCTTCACCAATTTCCTTTGCGTTTTCTAATGTTCGGTTGAATATTTGCCTTACGTTGAAAGTATTTTCGATAAGCGCTCTGGTCAAATGAAAAGCAACATTGCCTGCACCAAGAATTACAATTGATTTCAAAATACATAGATTTTAAGATTAAGCAAAAATAAGAAACTTGTTCGACTTTTATTGTAAAGAAAATACTATGAAAATTTTTTAATCGATTCGTGTAACAAATGATAAAAATTGGCGTCTAATAGATAAAACGCAATGAAATCCTTTGGGTTTATATATTGTATAACAAGGTATTATATATTTTAGACACATGAAAATCAGAAAGTTATCGCTAGTTGTTTTGTTTAGTTTATTATCGTATTCAACCTTTGCCCAAGAAACAGCTAAGATTTCTGGTAGAGTTTTGAATGAACAAAACGAAAATCTTGCACTTGTAAATGTTGTATTGTTTCATCCGACGACCAATGAATTTGTTGCAGAAGTAAATTCTGACGAACAAGGGTATTTTGTGGTAGAAGATGTGGCAGACGGAACCTACAAAATCCAAATCATCGAGTTTGGGTATCAACCTTATGAGCAGTTGGTAGAGGTGAAAGACGGACAGCTGAACATGGGTGAAATTCGCCTAAAAACGGAGAATTCACCGGCCATCGAATTGAAGGGAGCCTTCATACGTGCGCAAGTTTCAACCTATCGCACAGATCTAGACAAGCGCGTGGTAGAAGTCGGAAACGATTTGGTAAGTGCTGGGACAGATGCTGCTGCAATTTTGAATAATATTCCTTCGGTGAATGTAGATCAACAAACGGGCGCAGTGTCTTTGCGTGGTAACGAGAATGTTCGGGTTTATGTAGATGGCAAACCGTCTTCGTTGTCGGCAGATCAATTATTGAAACAAATTCCATCCAACCAAATTCAACGAGTAGAGATTATTACCAATCCTTCGGCAAAATATGAGGCAGATGGAAAATCGGGTATCATCAATATTATCTTGATCAAACAGCGCAACAAAGGCTATAATGTAGGATTGAATACTGGCGTAGAGTATGGGCGAAAATTGCGTTATACCAATTCGGTGAATGCCAATATCAATGTTGGCGATTTCAACTTATTTGGAAATTACAATTACAATCATCGACCAACTATTCATCATGGTGAAATGGTGAATTATACTAGAAACGAAGTTCAGGATTTCGAAATCAAAAACAAGGCGAAAACCATCAGCTATAAATTAGGTTTCGACTGGTTTATTAACGACAAAACGGCGCTCACCATTTATACCAATCAATACAACAACAATTGGAGCGGTAGTTTTGATTACGACATTCTGAGAGCGGGAAATAAATATATCAACACCTCGAAAATCAATTCTGATTTCGATGCGCAAGATTATAGTTTGAATTTCAAGCGTGACTTCAACAAAGACGATCACAGCCTGACACTCGATGCTTTCTATTCTAAAGCCGATACACCCGACAAACGATTGATGACCGACGAGTATCCGGTTTTGAATAGTTATTTTGAAAATCGTTTCGATGAAACCTCCAATACGCGAGTGAATTTGGATTATGTAAATCAAATCATCGATGGAGGAAAAATTGAGGCTGGAATTCAATTTAGACAAGAACAAAAAGACAATGTATTCGATTCGAACAAAATCATCTACGATGCGAATGGAAATGTAATGGTCGACACCAACGGAAATCCGATTTACCAAGGTGCGAGCTTCGATTTTACCCGCAACTTCTATTCGGCATATGTGAATTATAAGCAAAAATTCGATAAATTTGGTTTTCAAGTTGGGGTGCGTGCCGAGCAAACCGAAGATGACGTAAATTATACCATAACGCCAGATGATGCTGGTACCTACAAACGAGATTATTTAGATTTCTTCCCTTCGGCTTATGTTACTTACGACATGACGCCCAAAACCCAATTGATGTTGAATTATAGTCGTCGTATCACAAGGCCGGGAATTTATCAATTGACGCCTGTGCCGAAATGGTCTTCGCCAATGATGTCGAATCAAGGAAATCCGAATTTATTACCAGAATACACAGACGCTTACGAATTTGGACTACAACAACAATTGGCAAAAGGCGGTCTCAACTTCAACGCTTTTTACCGTCATACCACAGACAATATCATGTTCAGTTCGCAAGAAAACCCAGACGTACCTGGACAGATAATCCAGACTTCGGAAAACTACGATAAGACCGATGAATATGGCTTGGAGGTGAGCTTCAATTACCGTTGGGCAAAATGGTTCTCGATGTTTTTGGCCGGCGATTGGACCTCGATGAACTTCTTCAATACCAATATGCAAACCCTGCAAAACGAAGAAATGCGAACCAATCGTTTCACAGGACGCATGAGCAATACGTTCACCGTTTCACCAAATTTCAGTATTCAGAATTTTGCGTTCTATCAAGGGCCGTTCGAGAATTTTCAAGGTAAAATGAAAGAAATGTGGCGTATGGATTTGGGAGTTCGGTATACATTTATGGATGGAAAAGCTAGCGTGAATGCTCGCATGAACGACTTATTCAAAACCATGAAAGCGAGCTTCGATATGGTAAGACCGTACGATGCAACTGGATTTTTCCAATGGGAATCGAGAACATACTACTTAGGCTTCCAATACAATTTTGGAGGAAAGGTGAGAACCCGTAGAGAAGTTCAACAAAATCAGACCCAATCAGGTGGTGGAATCAGCTTACAATAATTTCTCCTTTTATTAATATATCTTTAATAATGTTAATATCGCTCAATTTGAGCGATATTTTTTGTTGTATTCTAATCTTTTATCTCTAATTTTGCATTCCCAAAAACAACAAGAAAATAATTATCATGGCAAATAACATTACATTTACAATGATCAAACCCGATGCTGTAGCAAAAGGTCATATTGGTGATATCTTGAAAGACATTACAGATGCTGGATTCAAAATAAAAGCAGCAAAGATGACACAATTGGCAAAGCAAGATGCAGAAGCTTTTTATGCGATTCACAAAGAGCGACCTTTCTTTGGTGAGTTGGTTGCATTTATGACTTCGGGACCAATTGTAGCAGCGGTTTTAGAAAAAGACAATGCGGTTGAAGATTTCCGTACCCTGATCGGTGCTACCAATCCGAAAGAAGCAGCAGAAGGAACAATCCGTAATAAATATGCCGAATCGATTGATGCCAATGCAGTACACGGGTCGGATAGTGATGAGAATGCAGCTATCGAAGCCGCTTTCCATTTTGCAGCAAGAGAAATTTTCTAATGCATGCCTTTCGGCTCATTAGACACAAAATACTTTGATCCCTTTTGTCGAAAAAAGGGATTTTTTTATGGCTTTTCATTATCTTTATGCCAAAGTAGCATAAAAAGCAGTAATCTGAATCATGAAAAAAAACACATTAGCACTTATCGTTTTACTTGGTATTAACTTTTGGTCTTGTGGCAAGCAAGAGTCCAGCATACAAGAGGTAGACCTGCCTACGCCAGCAGATTCCATCCAAATAGATTCTGCCACAACAGAAGCAGTGGTGGTAGAACAACAAGAAGATTTTCATGGGAAGTTCGATCATCAAGATCCGTTGACGTATAGCATTACCCTCAATCCGGATAATACTTATGTATACAAAACCATAGACGACAAGACCAAAGAAGAATTGTTTACAACAGGTATTTATACCATACAAGACGATGGCAGGACGTTGATGTTGGACAATGTGGCGGTGGGTCCCAATACTTTTCGTATAGAGGGAAATCAGTTGATAGAACTTGATGAAAAATTCCAACCGAAAAAATCAGACGGAAAGGTAAATTATATCCTGATCAAAAAATAATTGAGTTGTAATGATAAGCATTGTAGTAGCGGTCTCCAGTAATCATGTAATTGGTAAAAACAACCAATTGTTGTGGCATTTGCCAGACGATTTCAAGCATTTCAAAAATATCACCACGGGGCATCCCATTATCATGGGTAGAAAGACCTATGAATCGATTGGAAGACCTCTGCCAAATCGTATCAATATAGTCGTTACACGTGATCAGCAGTTTTGTGCAGATGGAATAGTGGTAGCGTTTTCGTTGAAGGCTGCCTTAGAAAAAGCCCTTGCGTTAGACGATGAGGTGTTTGTAATTGGTGGAGGCGAATTGTATCGGCAGGTAATCGATATGGCAGATAAAATTTATTTGACCGAGATACATCATGAGTTCGACGGCGACACTTTTTTTCCAGAGTTGGATGAAAATAATTGGGAAGAAATAAGCAGAGCCCATCATGATAAGGATGAAAAGCATCAATACAGTTTCGATATTATAACCTACCAAAGAAGCTAAAAAAAGGTTCCAAAATCTGGAGCCTTTTTTGTCTTTTAATGCGAAATACTTTCTAATTCTTCTGGCTTGTGCTTATGTTTGAAGATGATAGCAAACAAAACGGTAACTACCAACGCATAAGCAGCAAAAATGTACCAAGATGTACGCCAGCCTTCTAGTTGCATGCCCAAATCTTCGTGCGCAAATACATAATGATTTACAATGCCTTGGGCAACCAACATCCCGATTGTAGCCCCGAAACCGTTGGTCATCATCATGAAAACGCCTTGAGCAGAAGATCGAATTTTCTGATCGGTTTCACTGTCGACAAATAAAGAACCCGAAACATTGAAGAAGTCGAAGGCAATACCATACACTATCATCGACAATACAAACATCCAAACGCCAGACCCTGGGTCACCCATACCAAACAACCCGAATCGCAATACCCAACCAATCATGGCCATGAGCATCACAATTTTGATTCCGAATTTTCTTAAAAAGAAAGGAATCAATAAAATACACAAGGTTTCAGAAACTTGTGACAACGAGATCAAGGCATTGGCGTTATTTGCTCCCCACGTATTGGCGTATTCTGGTATGTTCTTGAAGGAGGTGATAAAAGGATTGGCATAGCCATTGGTTATTTGTAATGATACCCCAAGCAACATCGAAAAGATAAAAAAGATAGCCATTTTTCGATCTTTGAAAAGTGAAAAAGCTTTCAGACCAAAAGCTTCAGAAATGCTCTGTTTCTCCGAAGTTTTACTGATCGGACAATTCGGAAGGGTAAAACTATACAAGAATAAAATTATTCCTAAAATGCCCGACACATAAAATTGATAGTAACTCGATTGGAAACTTTCGAAACCAGAATTATGAGAAAAATTAAAACCAAAAGATCCATTTTCCAATCCAGAGAAATTTACAAACAACATCGCACAGATAAAACCTACCGTACCAAAGGTTCGGATAGGAGGAAATGCTTTGATCGGATTGAGGTTGTTCTGTTTCAAGATGTTGTAAGCCGTAGAATTGGACAAGGCAATGGTCGGCATGAAAAATGCGACGCTTAAAGAATAGAGTGTAAACATGCTTGCAAAATCAACATTTGCGCCCGCCGTATAGCCATAATATCCGGTTGCGATGATAAAGATGGCAGCAATCAGATGATTGAGTCCCAACAAGCGCTGGACCGGAATCCATCGATCGGCAACAATACCCATAATTGCAGGCATAAAAATCGAAACAATCCCTTGCATGGCATAGAATAGCCCAATTTTTGGGCCCAACCCTATAGAACCCAAATAATTTCCCATCGAGGTAAGGTAAGCTCCCCAAACAGCGAACTCTAAAAAGTTCATGACGGTAAGTCGTAATTTTATAGACATAGTGCTGAGTAAGATTTAATTTGTCCTTTTGTCTAATTCGTCTCGATAGCGTGCCGCCATCTCGTAATCTTCTTCCATTACAGCTTTTTTCATAGCCTCTTCCAATTCGCTATCGGTCCATTCCGAATAGTCTATATCTGCTGTAATCGTACTGATTTCGTCTTCTATTTGCTGTATGGCTTGGTTGATGCTTTCTTCCTCTTCTCGTATTTCTTCTAAGTGAATGCCAGCTTTTTCTACCACTTCTGTATACGCATAGATTGGTGCAGAGAATCGAATTGCCAAAGCGATAGCATCCGAGGTTCTAGAATCTATCTCGGCAACCTGTCCTTTGTCGTCTACAAAAACAATGTTAGAATAGAAAACGCCATCTTCTAGTTTGTAGATGTATACCGCTTTTACATTGAACTGAAATTCTTTTCCGAGCGAAAGAAATAAATCGTGGGTGAGCGGACGTGGCGGCGTGATATCTTTCTCTAAAGCCAAAGCAATAGATTGAGCTTCGAAACTCCCGATAATAATGGGTAATTTGCGGCCACCAACTTCTTCTTCCAAAATCAAGGCGTAGGCACCAGTCTGTGTCTGGCTGTAAGAAATGCCTTTGATGATTAATTTTATTACATGATTCATTAGATGGTAAAATTATCAAAATCTTATGAAATTTAAAAAAAATAAAAAAATCCGAATCATCGAGGTAATTCGGATTGTAACACTTTTAAAATTAAATTATTATGCTAAACCTTTCAGTTTTTTGATTTCTTCGGTTAGTTTCGGAACCACTTCGAAAGCGTCACCAACAATACCATAGTCTGCTGCTTTGAAGAAAGGCGCTTCTGGATCATTGTTGATTACAACAATTGTTTTGGAACCATTTACACCCGCTAAATGCTGAATGGCACCCGAGATTCCAACTGCGATGTACAAGTTTGGCGCGATGGCTTTTCCTGTTTGTCCTACGTGTTCTGCGTGAGGTCTCCATCCGATATCGGCTACAGGTTTCGATGAGGCTGTTGCTGCACCTAAAACATCGGCCAACTCTTCTATCATACCCCAGTTTTCTGGACCTTTCAAACCGCGACCTGCAGAGACTACGATTTCTGCTTCTTTCAAGTCGAGTTTACCAGTAGATGCTTCTTCTATGGCTTCTACTTTTACTTTTGCGTCTGCCTCTGATACAGCTACCGAAACGCTTTCTTCGGTACCGCTTACTGCATTTTCTTTTACACCAAATGCATTTTGTAATACGGTGATTACTTTTGCTCCTTCTATGGATACAGTCTCGATACCTTTACCAGAAAAGGCTTTGCGGTCTACCGTGAATGGCGCTAACGACGATGGTGCTTTTTCTACATTGGTTACCAAAGCAGCATTCAATTTCAAAGACAAAAGAGGGGCTATTGATGATGAATCGTTGGTCGATGGTAAAACAACGGTTTCTGCACCATTTACAACTTCTGCAATTGCTTTAGCATATAGAGAAGCGTCAAAGTTTTTCAGTGCTGCGTTGTCTACTTTAACTACTTTCGATGCACCATGTTGGTATAAGTTTTCTGAATTTTCTGTTGGGTTGAAAGCGATTGCCGTTACGGTATCGCCAGCCAAATCAGCGATAGCTTTTCCGTATGAAACAGCTTCTAAAGCTGCTTTTTTATAGTGTCCGTTATGGGTTTCTGCAAATACAAATATTGCCATTGTTCTAATTTTTTTAGGGTGAATAATTAGATTGCTTTCGCTTCTTCGTGTAACAATCTTACCAATTCTGCAACGTTGTCTTTATCGACCAAGGTTACATTACCACGCGATGCAGGTTTTTGATAACCTACAACCGTAATTTTAGAAGTCGTTTCTTCTGCTGCAACTACGTTGATTTGCTTTGTACGCGCTTGCATGATTCCGCGCATGTTTGGAATTCTAAGGCTTGCTTCGTCTACCAAACCTTTTTGCCCAGCGATTACCGCAGGTAGAGCAACGGTAGATTTTTCTTTTCCACCATCGATTTCACGGGTTACTTTTGCTGTATTTCCCTCCAAATCGATTCCGATAGCACCGTTTACAAAGGCATAATCCAAAAGTCCTGCCACCAATCCTGGTACTGCACCACCGTTGTAATCGATTGATTCTTTACCGGTTAAGATAAAATCGTATCCTCCTTCTTTGGCTGCTTTTGCAATTTGTGTAGCAACAAAGAAATCGTCACGTGCATCGGCGTCTACACGAATACCGTCGTTGGCACCAATAGCCAACGCTTTGCGCATTACAGGTTCTACGCTTGCATCTCCTACGGTGAGAATTGTAACCGTAGCGCCTTGTGTTTCTTGTAATTCAACAGCGCGTGTCAAACTGAATTCATCGTGTGGGTTGATCACAAATTGTACTCCGTTTTTATCGAATTCTTTTCCGTCCGAAGTAAAGTTGATTTTTGCTGTAGTATCTGGTACACTACTTATACAAACTAATATCTTCATTCTAATGATTTTTAATATGTTTTATATTATTTCTTTCGCTAAAATACAAAAAAGATTTTATTATGCAAGCATAATAAATTTATTTCTTTGTTAAGCCTTTTTCCTCGGCAGATAATTGTCTGTTATATACTCTATTCGATACGATTACGCTCAATTCGTACAAGAGTGTGAGCGGAATGGTGGCGACAAACATGCTCAGGATATCGTTGGGTGTAAGTGCTGCTGCAGCAACCAAAATGACCACAAATGCGTGTTTGCGGTAGGTGCGTAAAAAAAGTGGTGTGAGCAAACCAATCGAAGTGAAAAAATAAACAAAAACTGGCATCAGAAAAATAACGCCCATCGACAGTAATGTTTGCACAAAAAGGTTGATGTATTTGGGTAAAGTCCAAGTGTTTCCAACGCCAAAAGGGTCGTAGGTGAATAGAAATTGGGTAGATAATGGCAATAACATATAATAGCTAAATAAAACGCCGGCTAAAAAGAAAAAAGTGATGGCTAGCACAGTTCCCGAAGCATTTTTGCGTTCGTTTTCGTTGAGTCCAGGTTTAACGAATTTCCAAATTTCGTAGATAATATAAGGTATTGCAATGATGAGTCCGCTCACCAAAATTGCCATGATCTGCGAGGTGATTTGCCCCGATGGGTCTAAGTTGGTCAGATCTTTTGAGATGTCAAATTCTTCGGTGTACAAATCGCCGATTCCCGATAAATTACCCAAGAAGTTGAAAAATTTAAAGGTAGCAAAATCCGATTTTAAGGGCGCCATGATGACGTGATCTACCAAAAATCGCCAAAAAAATGCCACTAAAATGGCTGCGATGAGGATGGCAATTGCAGATCGTACCAAATGTCCTCTGAGTTCGCCTACATGTGCCAAAAACGACATGTCGGCTGTGTTGTTTTTATCTTTCGTCTTCATCATTCAATTCCTTCCGCTAAAATCGAGTGTACATCAAGTATACCATAATATTTTGCTTGGTCGTCAATCACAATCAATTGGCCTATGCTGTATTTTCTAATGAGTTCGAGTGCGTTGGTCGCCAATTCGTTTTTGTTGATGATTTTAGGATGCAAACTTGCAATATCTTTTGCGATAAGCATATCCAGGTTTTGTTCTTTCATCAACATACGGCGCAAGTCGCCATCGGTAATCACGCCCAAAACGCGCTGATTTTCATCTTCTATTACTGTGACGCCTAATTTGCCCGATGTCATCGAATTGATGACGTCCTTTATGCTAGAATCTATTTTTACGCTAGGCTTTTTGGTAGGATCTACAATGTTTTCTACCCTCCAAAGCAAACGCTTTCCCAACGCACCTCCTGGATGAAAAGTAGCGTATTCAGTGCGTTGAAAATCTCGGATTTCCATCAAGGCTACCGCCAAAGCATCGCCCATTACCAATTGGGCTGTGGTGCTCGAGGTGGGGGCAAGGTTAAATCGCCCCGACTCTTTCTCCACGGCTACTTCCAACACAATATCGGCGGTTTTGGCGAGTGCAGATTGGGTGTTCCCGGTTATGGCAATCAGCTGTGAGGCTCGATTCTTCAGTAGGGGTGCAATGTATTTTATTTCGGGGGTGTTGCCACTATTCGAGATGCATAGCGCAACATCTTCAGATTGTAAAAGTCCTAAATCTCCATGTATCGCCTCCGACGCGTGCAAAAATTGGGTAGGAGTGCCAGTGGAATTCAGCGTTGCTACAATTTTCTGTGCGATGTGTGCACTTTTCCCTATCCCACAGATGACCAATTTTCCTTTAGTGTTAAAAATCGTTTCAACCGCTTTCTCAAAAGAATCACTTATTCGGTCTGCAATCCTATTTAGTTCCTCAATTTCTTCTCGGAAAACCTGTTGAGCAACTAATGTTAAATTT
Organism: Vaginella massiliensis; assembly: GCF_900089075.1. Lineage (GTDB taxonomy): Bacteria > Bacteroidota > Bacteroidia > Flavobacteriales > Weeksellaceae > Weeksella > Weeksella massiliensis_A. The sequence goes on along the minus strand of NZ_LT593746.1, from coordinate 253,311 downwards.
TTATTTTTCAAAACTAAAGTTTATGGTAAATAGCTTAATTATGTGTATCTTTATACTCCTTTCTTGTTTCGGTTTAATGGGTAGAATGAATAAATATTCATCGCCCAAATATACGGTTTAAAATTTATTTTTTATTTTTAAAAAGATAAGGAAACGAAATTTGCATTAACTTATTATAATGGAAACTCAAATGAGGGATTTAACTTCCAGTCTCAAAAAATTTTTTGGTTATGACCAATTCAAAGGTCAACAAGATGAAATCATTCAAACCTTAATGAATGGTGAAGATGTTTTTGTACTGATGCCAACAGGTGGTGGTAAATCGCTGTGTTATCAATTGCCGGCACTGATGTCTGAGGGTGTAGCCATCATTGTATCGCCGCTTATCGCCCTGATGAAAAATCAAGTAGATGCGATTAGAGGATTGTCGAATAACGAAGTTGCGCATGTGCTGAATTCTTCTCTCAACAAGTCTGAAACCAAAAAGGTGATGGACGATATAAAAGCAGGGACAACCAAAATGCTGTATGTAGCGCCAGAATCTTTGACCAAAGAAGAATACATCGATTTTTTCAAATCGGTTTCCATCTCTTTCTTTGCGATAGACGAAGCACACTGTATTTCGGAATGGGGGCATGACTTCCGTCCAGAATATAGAAACCTGAAAAATATCATTCAAAAAATAGGCAGCGCACCCATTATTGCACTTACGGCAACAGCAACGCCAAAAGTACAAGAAGATATACAGAAAACTTTGGGCATGCAAAACGCAAAGGTTTTCAAAGACTCGTTCAATCGACCAAATTTGTATTACGAAGTACGACCAAAAGTCAATCAAGACAAACAAATTGTAAAATACATTCGTCAGCATGCTGGTAAATCGGGTGTAATCTACTGTTTGAGTCGTAAAAAGGTAGAAGAATTGACGCAATTGTTACAAGTAAATGGTATAAAAGCAATTCCTTACCACGCAGGCTTAGATGCCAAAACCCGAAGCAAACATCAAGACATGTTTCTCATGGAAGAGGTAGATGTAGTGGTGGCGACCATCGCTTTCGGAATGGGAATCGACAAGCCCGATGTGCGTTTTGTAATCCATTACGACATCCCGAAATCTTTAGAAAGCTATTACCAAGAAACTGGACGTGCAGGTCGCGATGGAGGCGAGGGCGAATGCATAGCTTTTTACGATTACAAAGACATCGAAAAGCTAGAAAAATTTTTGGCAAGCAAACCTGTCGCAGAGCGAGAAGTAGGTTTGCAATTACTTAACGAAGTTGCCGCCTATGCCGAAACCTCGATGTCGAGACGTAAATTTTTGTTGCATTATTTTGGAGAAGAGTTCGATGAAAATCATGGTGCAGGAGCAGATATGGACGACAATCGACGCAATCCAAAAGAGATGATCGACGTGACAAATGATGCAAAGCAAGCCATAGAAATTGTAAAACTGACCAACCAAAAGTTGAAAATAAATGATTTGATCAACGTTTTAGAAGGTAAAGAAAGTTCAATCACCAAGTCGTTCGATCTGCAAAACAAACCATTCTTCGGCATCGGTAAAAGTCAGAAAGATTATTACTGGAAATCCATCCTTCGTCAATTGATCGTGAACGATTATCTAAGCAAAGACATCGAAACTTATGGAGTCATTAAACTGACCGAAAAAGGCGAACGGTTTTTACAAAATCCAGTAAAATTCGAAATTGCAGAAGATGTAGATTATAAAAAATTGTTAGACGAAGGCAAAAAGAACGAAGATCCGGTGGCAGCACCAGCAGTTTTCGACGATAAACTCTTTAAATTGTTGGATGATTTACGCAAGAAAATTGCCAAAAAACACCAATTACCACCGTTTGCAGTATTCCAAGAAGCCAGCCTCAACGATATGACGATGCAATACCCAACCACCTTGGCAGAATTGCAAAATGTATTTGGCGTTGGCGAAGGAAAAGCTAAAAAATTCGGGAAAGATTTTGTTGAACTCATCGCCCGATATGTCGAAGAAAACAACATTACTCGTCCAGATGACATGGTCATCAAGCAAGTTGCCGACAAAGCCAGTCACAAAGTCTACATCATCCAATCTACCGACCGCAAAATGGACCTGAACGATGTGGCTGTTGCCAAGAATTTGAGTATGGAGGATTTGCTTTCTGAAATGGAAAGCATTGTGTATCAAGGTACAAAGTTGAATATCAATTACTATATAGATGAGGTGTTGGATGAAGATCAGCAAGAAGAGATTTACGACTTCTTGATGGAGTCCGACAGCGATTCAATGGCGGTTTTACTCAAAGAATTTGGTGAGGATTATGAGGAAGAAGAATTGCGATTGATGCGAATCAAATTCATCAGTGAAGTTGCAAATTAGACAACAGAAAAACCAAAATAAATCCAAAGTTTCTTAACTTTGGATTTTCTTTTTAAACAATATTCTTTCAAATCGAATGACAAACAAAGCTATATTATTGATTTTAGACGGTTGGGGGATCTATCCAGACCCAGAAGTTTCGGCCATCGAAAAGGCTAAAACACCCAATATTGACCGTTTGATAAGCCAATACCCCAACAATACGCTCGACACCTTCGGATTAGCCGTTGGCTTGCCAGAAGGGCAGATGGGAAATTCAGAAGTAGGACACATGAATTTGGGCGCAGGGCGTGTCGTTTTTCAAAATTTGGTACGCATCAATATGGCGGTAGAACAGCATACCCTTCTACAAGAACCCGTTCTAAAACAAGCCTTTCAATATGCTCTAGATCATTCAAAAAAAGTACATTTTATCGGATTAGTTTCCGATGGCGGAGTGCATTCGCATATCAATCATCTCAAAGGTTTGCTCAGTGCTGCTCATGAATTTGGTTTGCAACAAAATGTTTTTGTGCATGCTTTCACAGATGGTCGTGATTGTGATCCTACCTCAGGAATCGGCTTTATTACGGCGCTGCAAGAGCATATGCAACAAACAATTGGCGAGTTGGCAAGTGTTACAGGACGCTATTATGCGATGGATCGTGACCAGCGTTGGGAGCGGGTAAAATTGGCGTACGATGCCATGGTTCACGGTTTGGGCGAACGAACTCAGAACGTTACGGCGGCAATACAAAATGCTTATGATGCCCAAATAACCGATGAGTTTTTGAAACCTATAATCCATACCGATGAAGGGGGCAATCCGATTGCTATTATCGAAAACGACGATGTGGTGATTTGTTTCAATTTCAGAACAGATCGTGGTCGGGAGATTACAGAAGTGTTGACGCAGCGTGATTTTCCTGAATTTCAGATGTTTAAATTGAATTTGAATTATATTACCATGACCGAATACGACAAGACATTCGAAGGAGTGAAAATCATTTTCGACGATGGGATGATTTCCAATACCTTGGGCGAAGTGCTCGAGTCGAATGGTAAAAAACAAATACGAATTGCCGAGACCGAAAAATATCCGCACGTTACCTTTTTCTTTTCTGGAGGAAGAGAAGTAGAATTCCAAGGCGAAAAAAGAATATTAAAGCCTTCGCCTCGTGACGTTGCAACCTATGATCTGAAACCCGAAATGTCGGCTTATGACCTCACCAATGAAATCATCCCCGAAATAGAACAAGAATCGGCAGATTTTATTTGTATGAATTTTGCAAATACCGATATGGTCGGGCATACCGGCGTGTTCGAAGCTGCTGTAAAGGCTGCAGAAGTTGTGGATGAATGCGTTGGGCGAATTGTACAAACGGCGTTGGAGCACGATTATACCTTATTCATTTTGGCCGATCATGGCAATTCAGACTACATGAAAAACCCAGACGGTTCACCCAACACGCAACATTCTACCAATCAGGTGCCTTTAATAGTGGTCGATCGTCACAAACATTGGCACGTATCGCATGGCAAATTGGGAGATATCGCACCTTCTATTTTACATGTGATGAATATTTCAATTCCGAGCGAGATGACTGGAAATATTATTGTAACTTGAAAAATTAAAAACCAAAACTAAACCATAAACAACACAAAACACAGTATGAATTCAAAAATAATCGCAGTAGATTTCGACGGAACCATTGTAGACGATAAATATCCTGGCATAGGAAAGCCAAAATTGTTTGCGTTCGAAACTTTGAAAAAATTACAAAACGATGGGCATCGATTGGTTCTTTGGACCTATCGTTGGGGAGAAAGATTGGACGAAGCGGTACAATTCTGTAAAGAAAACGGTATCGAATTTTACGCCATAAATTCTAGCTTCGAAGGCGAGGTGTTCGATTTGGAAACGCAAAGCAGAAAAATCAACGCAGACCTTTTCATAGACGATCGAAATTTGGGCGGTTTTCCTGGTTGGGGCGAAGTCTATCAGATTATTACCAAAAAAATAGAATTCAATCTGCATAATGGGGTAGAAAAACCCAAAAAGAAAAAAAGAGGATTTTTTAGATTATGATCATTTTAAAAACTCAAGAAGAATTAGAACTCATGTACCTCAGTGCTCAATTGGTTTCTAAAACCTTGGGCATGTTGGCAAAAGAAATAAAACCAGGCGTTACAACCAATCACCTCGATAAATTGGGCGGAGAGTTTATCCGCGACCATGGCGGCTATCCAGCCTTTCTCGGGATGTATGACTTTCCCAAAAACCTTTGCATCTCACCCAACGAGCAGGTGGTGCATGGCATACCAAACGATGTGCCATTAGAAGACGGCGATATCGTATCGGTAGATTGTGGCGTGTACATGAACGAGTTTTATGGCGACCACGCCTATACCTTTGCGGTGGGCAACATCGACCAAAAGACAGAACAATTGCTACGCGTAACCAAAGAATCGTTGTACAAAGGCATAGAACAAATGCGTAAAGGCAACCGCATAGGCGATATAAGTCACGCAATACAACAACACTGCGAGCAATATGGTTACGGAATTGTGAGAGAATTGGTCGGACATGGTTTGGGTAGAACCATGCACGAAGATCCGCAAGTGCCCAACTACGGAAGAAGAGGAACAGGAAAACGATTAGAAGACGGAATTGCGCTTGCTATAGAGCCCATGGTGAACATGGGAACCGAAAAGGTAAAATTTCATAAAGACGGTTGGACTGTCACTACGCGAGACAACCAATATTCGGCGCATTTCGAGCACGATGTGTGCATCGTAAACGGACAACCAAAATTGTTGTCAACTTTTCAATACATCTACGACGCATTGGGAATCGAGAGCGACGAAGAAAAACCCTATCTATTTAAATCCTAAGCATAGGAATGAAAAAACTTTTCAAACAATTGATCAACAGCATTCCTCGTCCGATACTTATCCGACTGAGTTATGTTGTGCGTCCAATATTGGTTTGGTTTCTTAAAGGTAACCGCTATTACGACCCCATAGACGGGCAGGGCTATTACAAGATGTTACCCTATGGCTACGGAAAACAAAGAGATAATGTATTGGCGCCAGCAACTTTTTCTTTAGAACGCCATCGGTTGATGTGGTTGTATTTGATCAACGAAACCAATTTTCAAACTGCCAAACTCAAGGTCTTGCATATCGCACCCGAACAGGCATTTTATAAAATGTTTCGAAGAATGCGAAATCTCGAATACATTACTTCGGATTTAGAATCACCCTTAGCCGATGTAAAAGCCGATATTTGCGATTTGCCTTTTGGTGACGATACTTTCGATGTTATTTTTTGCAACCATGTATTAGAGCATATTCCAGACGATCATCAAGCCATGCGCGAGTTGTTTCGGGTGATGAAACCAAGCGGTTGGGGCATTTTTCAGGTGCCGATTAGTTATCAACTACCCGAAACCTACGAAGATCCGACCATCACATCCAAAGAAGAACGAAAAGAAAAATTTGGGCAATACGACCATGTAAGAGTCTACGGATTAGATTATTATCAGCGGTTAGAAAATGCCGGATTCGTAGTCGATAAAGTAGACTACACCAAGCAAATAAAAGCCGAAGAAGTCATACGCTATTGTTTAGAAAAAGGCGAAATACTCCCCGTCGTGCGTAAGCCATTTACCTGAAATAAACTTAATCTGCTAGCCTGTTGAATGCAAAAATGATGTTTCGGTTTTACTCAACGTCCGAATTGAGGTAGCTGAATGAAGCATCAAATCCTGGTCACTGATCCCTCAAATCGTTCCCTGAGGCTCTCGAAGTGACCTTTTAGGAAATGACTTATAGACTTCTAGGCTTCGGGACTTCGAAAACCTCAGCCGCCTCATCCCTCGAACTTCGCAAAGAGACTCCGGCATCTAAATCGCTGGCGTTAAGAAAATCATTTTCATGGAGTAATAGAATGAATTACCGACCGTAGGGGAGTGATTTAATTCATTCCCGAAGTGAAAAGGATTTTTAGCCAAAACGATTTACAGCCTTAATTTTTTGGTTACTTTTTTATCAAGAAAAAAGTAATAAAATAAACCTTCATACCCTTATCATATGTGCTGGTTGATTCGCTATAAAAATATAGCTTCTTGCTTTTTCAAGCGAATGACTTTCGTTCTAATTAGTTAGTCTAAAGTATTGATTTTCGTTACAAACGAAACTTAAAAAATTTTTAAAACCTACGCATTTCTTCGTTTTTGCCGATTGTCTTTCTTACATTTGGCAGAGAATAGTTTACACTATGATGCTCAAAAAACAACGCATACAATTCATCATCAACGAGTTGGAAAGGTTATACCCCAATCCTCCCATTCCGTTGGATCATCAAGATGCTTTTACCTTGCTTATTGCGGTTTTGCTTTCGGCTCAGACAACCGACAAAAAGGTAAACGAAGTGACTCCCGAACTCTTTGCTCGAGCAGCAAATGCCAAGGCGATGGCAAAATTAGAGGTAGAAGAAATCAAACACTACATCAGGCAGATTGGTTTGTCGAACAACAAGGCAAAACACATCAAGCAATTGTCCGAAATTTTGGTAGAAAAATACGATGGCGAAGTGCCCTCTACATTCGAAGAACTCGAGCAATTACCTGGAGTTGGGCACAAAACGGCCTCGGTGGTGATGGCGCAATGGTTTGGTGAGCCAGCCTTTCCGGTCGATACCCATATTCACCGTTTGATGAAGTTGTGGAAATTGACCAAAGGCAAAAATGTAGCAGAAACTGAACGCGATGCAAAGTCAATCTTTCCGAAATCGCATTGGAACAAGTTGCACATCCAAATCATCATGTACGGAAGAGAATATTCGCCAGCGCGAGGTTGGTCGATAGAAAAAGATTATATAACCAGAAGAATTTTCGAAAAAATGATTTTTAAGAAAAATAATATTTACCAAGGAAGTAGAGCAAGACAAGCATTGTACGATGTGTGCTACAAAGCAAATGGAATCAAGAAACCAATTCTGATTTTCTGTCACGGTTTCAAGGGATTCAAAGATCATGGATGTTTCGATCTGATGGCGAAGTTTTGGGGCGAGCATGATTTTGCTTTCATCAAATTCAATTTCTCTTACAACGGTACAACCTTAGACGACCCGATGAATTTTGGAGATTTAGATACCTTTGGTGAGAACAATTACACCACAGAATTAGACGATTTGGACATCATCATCAGTAAAGCGATGGCAGGCGAATTGATTCCGTCGGATGAAATTGACCCGAATCAGCTCTTTCTTATGGGGCATTCGCGTGGCGGCGGAATTACCATACTCAAAGGTATAGAAGATCCTCGAGTAAAGAAATTCGTTACCTTGGGTGCAATTTCGGACCTCAACCGTTTCCGAACCTATCCCAAAGAAGCTCTCGAAGCTTGGAAAGAAAGTGGAGTGTATCGTTTCGAGAATCTAAGAACCAAACAAATGATGCCTTTACATTATCAGTTTTACGAGAATTTTATCGAAAATGAAGACCGCTTGAGTATCGAAAAGAATTTGGCACGTCTCGACAAACCCTATCTCAACCTGCACGGTGACGAAGATGAATCGGTAAATGTGAGCGAAGCCAAAGCGATAAAACAATGGAACGACGATGTCATTCTGAAAATTTTGCCCAATTGTAATCATGCTTTCGGTTCACAGCACCCTTGGGAATCTGATGAAATGCCAGCCGTATTCGTCCAAGCAATGGAGGCAGCCTTGGCATTTTTTGCAAGTTGATGTTGTTTAACCTTTTTTATCAGGCTATGATTCCCGAAATCGGTCACTGAGGTTCTCGAAAGAAAAACTGGTATCTAAATCGTTGGCGTTAAGATAATCATTTTCATGGAGCAATAGAATGAATTACCGACCGAAGGAAGCGATTTAATTCATTCCCGAAGTGAAAAGGATTTTTAGCCAAAACGATTTACAGCCTTGATTGCTTGTGCTGAGCCTGTCGAAGTATTTGGTTACTTTTGTATCAACAAAAAAGTAATAAGATAAACATTCATACTTATCATGCAAAGCCTCTCGAAGTGACCTTTTAGGAAATGGGTTTCGTGGGCTTCGAGTCCTCACAGTCTCCAAAACAACTTTATGATTAAAACTTATACCTCAAATTGAGCAACAAATAACGCCCGATAACTTCTTTTTGAGTGGTTTGGGTATAATTATCATTGAACGAGTTGGTGTACAAAATATCGTTACCCAACAAGTTTCCGCCGATGAGCGTAAGGGTCGTTTTCTTGGCAATATTATAGCGCACAGATGCATTTAATTGTTTCGCCTCGTTGATGAGATCGCCGTTTCGGTACTGAAAAAGGTAATTAAAATCAGACAGAATCAACCATTTGTCCAAGAGACTCCAAGCGAATTCTAAATGGGGTTGCCAAGTTTTGAAACTTTGTTTGGAGGTCGATTCATAATCGTTGAGCATCAGCTTCAATCCGGCTGTAATTTCTACTTTCTTTTGAATGGTGAAAATATTTCTCAGATTATAGAATTGCGAAAAAATAGTGGTATTGGTCAATTGATCAAGCAACGTTTGGTTGTCTCTCAATCGAATCAATGTAAAATAATCTGCATGCGATATATTGCTGTTGACTCGCAGATTGTAAGTTTTAGAAAAACGTTTCGAAATAAATAAGTTAGCATTCCAAGTTTTCTCATTTTCTGGACTATTGATCAAGGTGGTCTGTTGATCCAAAAATCCATTTTCGAACACCGAAGCTGTTTGTATCGAGTTTTCGCGCACGGTGTAGCCCAGGTTTGCATACAAACTGAAAAACGAAAACGAGTTGAAGTATTGATAACTCAAATTAGATTGATGCGTTTTGCTTGGCATGAGTGCCGTGTTTCCGTAAAAAATAGCATAATAATTATTCAATCGGTACATCGGATTCAGATCGATAATCGAGGGATAATTATAATCTTGATTGTACACCAAAGTTATGTTTTGAGCATTCGAGATGTTGTACGTGGCTTGCGCATGTACTAACATTTTGGTGTCGTTGCGTTTTTCATTGGTCAGATAATCAATCGCATATCGAATATGATGCAGCCCAGCACCCAAATCGAGTTGCAGTTTGTCGATTTTTTTGGTCAATGTAGCGTCTAAATAATACTGTTGATAATCGAAGTCGGTATTCCCAGTGATGTAATCGCCCTCGACCACGTTTCCGTTACCAAAAGTTGTGATGTCCATGCCTTGCTTACTGAAATTAGTTCCACCTTTCAGTTTCAGATTGGCAGTATTGGTCAAGAGATGGTTGTAAACGGTATAGAATTGCAACGTGTTTACGCGGGTTTTTCTAATGTTTTTCAGGTCGGTAAAATTGGTGTTATAGACCGTAGATAGAATAGGATTGCTTGCGTTGATCCACAAATCGGGTTGTTCTTCTTGGTATTGATGACGCAAATAAAATCCGATATTATGATCGCTTCCAACTTTTTGAATATAGCTTAGATTCTGAGAAATCGAACTATTCTTGCGCAAATTCTTCACCTTTATATTCGAATAGAAATCATGGTTTCTGTACGATTCTAAACTTTGTTCCAAATCGCTATCGGTATGATTATAGTTCAATCGATATTTCAATTGTCCTTTTTGGGTTGGCGAATAATCGAGTCGAACTCTCCCCATCACCGAAGTTACATTTTGGGTGTTGGTCTCGTTGTCGCGTTCGTACTGTTCTTTATTCAAATTATAAAAACGTTCGGTGAGCTGTTTGTACCGAATGTTGTTCCCGGTAAGCATCCCAAATCCTGTAACGGTCAGTCGTGGGTTCACTTCGAAGCCAGCATGAGTAGCAGCTGTGAAGGTGTTCATTTCACGAGCTTTTTCTTGGGAACCTAAAAAAAAGAATGTGCTGTTGGCCGATCGTAATGAGTAGATGCTACCTTCCGAATTGAATTCGGAGAAACCGCCAAAAAAGCTAAAATAATCTTCTTGGTCGAATACCTGTTTGCCATAGGTATTGAAATCTCCGATCAGGGTGGCATCTGTTTTTTTACTAAAATAAAAGGTTTTCGATTGTGCATCGGCGTGTTCATCGGCGTTGCCACCAATGGTGAAGTTCCCGAAAGCCAGATTTTTCTTGTCTTCTTTCAGCTCGATATTCAACGAAAATTGTTCGTCTTCTTGAAGCGAAGATGCAAACGGATTGGCTTTGAATTTCTTGTTGAGCTGGATTTTGTCTACGGCATCAGACGGTAGATTTTTGTTGAGGAGTTTGGTGTTTCCGCCCAAAACTTCTCGTCCGCCCACGGTAATCGTGGTAATTTCTTTACCGTTGTGGTAAACTTTACCGTTTTCGACCACAATGCCAGGAAGTTTTTTCAAAATATCTTCCAAGACCTCTTCGTTTCCAACCTTGAATGAGTCTGCATCGTATTCGATGGTGTCGCCTTTGATTTTTATAGCTTGTTTTGCATTTACAATGGCTTCTTTCAGGTTGATTGATTCGCCTTGTTTGAGTCTGATTTTGAGGTTTTGGTTGCTGCGCAAATCAACTTTTTCGATGTGCAATTCGTGACTCGCGTGTTCGATCTCTATTTCGTAATCTGCCGCACATGGAGCCGAAAGCTGAAACAGCCCTTCCTTGTCAGAATAGGTAAAGCCTACGCCCTCGTTTTGCGCGTTGAACAAGGAGACTGTGGCATCGGTTACGGGAATTCCCGAGTCGTTTTGCAAAGCACCTTTCAGCGTGCACTCTTGTGCGAAGATGGTGATTTGGGCAAATAGCCCTAAAATAAAGATCAGTTGAGTTTTCATGTATAGTTTTTGGTTGAATATCAATCTTTGTCTACTCCTTGATTCATTTGTTCCCTAAAATTTTTCTCCCAAATGCGCATTTCATCCTCGTATTCTTTCATGGTATAAGTTTTCTTTTCGGTCGGAGGGTTTATTTTTACAGGCTTATCGGTGATATTCAACTCTTTCAGTTGGATGCTAAAATCGGCTTTATCGTTTTTAGACTCAACTTTTACGATAAGTCCTGGCAAACCCCAAAAGCGTTCTGGTCCATCTTTGATATTTATTTGTGTTGCGTACCAGGCAGTTACAGGAATACTGTCGTTGATGATGCCCGTAGCTTTGGTCACATCGTAGCCATTGATTTTCGATTTTTCTCGGCTTATTTTCCAATCAAAATTGGTTAATTCGTCCTTTATTTGGTAGCGCTTACCAAAAATATCGTAGAGTTTGGTGTACTCGTTTTTGTCTAAGAATTTGTACATGGGCTCTTTATCCATCATCGTCATCATTTGTACAACCTGTGCCGAAATAGAATTGTCGTTGCTGATTTTTTCTATCAATTTATAAACCGATTGCTTTCCGTCAGACGTCAGGGTGTAATCTACATAAATCCCCTCTTTGTTGATAGCCTCTAAATTTTTTCTGGCTTCTGCCTGAAACGATTTCGGAACGTTTTTCAGGGTCTCTTCAACATTCAAATTGATGGTCATCACATAGCTGGCTTCTATGTTTTGCTGTTGTGCATGCGTTGCCGTAAGGCTCCCAATGCTTAGCATTAAGCTGAAAATGAAATTTTTCATGACTTGTTTTTTTAGTTAATATTCTGGGGTAAGGAAATGTTACAAATTAATCGATATACGAAGATAAAAAACCGCCACGCACGATAAATTCCTTTACTTTTTCATCGAAGCTTTCTTCATCAATGGCTTTGGTTGCACGCTCTAGAATGTGCGTTTTGTAGCCTAATTTCAGAGCGTCCATGGCCGTAAAATAGACACAGAAATCTGCCGCCAAACCGCAAACAAAAATTTCTTTTACCTTCTTTTCTTGCAAATAGCCGTGAAGTCCCGTTGCAATCAGATGAGCATTATCGAAAAAACCACTGTACGAATCGATTTCGGGATTCATACCTTTTCGGAATATTGCCTGAATGTTATCGGTGTGCAATGCCGGATGAAAAGCAGCGCCTTCCGTTCCTTGTACACAGTGGTCTGGCCAAAGCGTTTGCGATATACCATCGAGTGTAATGACGTCGAATGGGGCGTGTGCTGGATGCTGCGAAGCAAAACTTTTGTGGTCGGCAGGATGCCAATCTTGGGTAGCAACCACAAGATCGAATCGAAGTTGCAATTGGTTGATGCGCTCGATGATTTGATCTCCTCCTGCAACAGCCAAACGTCCTCCAGGGACAAAATCGTTCTGCATATCGACAATTATCAGGGCTCTCATAATAAACTATATTAACGATTATTTTAATAAAGATATGCAATTTTCGGTTGTGTGAGGAGCTCTTAGTTTAAAAATTACAAATCCTTGTATTTTTTTCTACCCAAAACAAAATATTTAAACGCCACATGTTTCTTGTGATAATAGGAAGATGCTTGATGAACAGCTCGTTTGTTATACATTTTTTTTAGGTCTCGGTAGAAATGCATATGCGCCCAAAAAACAGCCTTGAGATGCGGAAAACCTTTGGTAGGAAGAAAAGCAATAGCCGCTAGTCCGTCTAGGGATAGGCGAGCGAAAATATGCGTGAACAAACGGTTTTTGGGTAGATTTTTCACGTTCATCCACAAGCTGTTTCGGTAGTTGAGGTAGAGTTTTTTGTACGAATCTTTTTTCAGCGTGGCAGCGCCCAAATGATAAACGGTAGCAGAACCGCAATACATGATTTTTCTGCCCTTGTTTTTCAGGCGCCAACACCAATCGATTTCTTCCATATGCGCCTCGAAATCTTCATCGAAACCATTTTCTGCCCAAAAATCTGCTGCTCTTACAAACAAACAAGCGCCAGAAGCCCAAGAAACTTCGATGGTATCATCGAACTGATGTTCATCTTTTTCTAACGAAAAAAAGACGCGACCTCTACAAAACGGAAATCCCAGATTGTCGATAAACCCTCCGCCAGCGCCAGCGTATTCGAACTCGTCTTTGGTTCGGTACGATAAAATTTTGGGTTGTACTGCAGCGATGTCGGCATCTTGTTCTAATAATTGAAGGATGGGTTCGACCCAATTTTCGGTGACTTCTACATCCGAATTTAATAAACAATAATATTCGGCTTCGACCGATTGCAGTCCGACATTATAGCCTTTTGCAAAACCATAATTTTCTTGGTTCTGAATGATGCGAATTTGAGGATATTTTTCTTGTAAAAAACGCAAATAATCGTCGGTTGATAAATTGTCTATGATATAAATAGGGTGATCTGCAGTGTGTTTCACCACCGACGGGAGGAATTCTTCCAAAAGATTTCGACCATTCCAATTGAGGATGCAAATTGCGAGCTTGTCCATGGGGATTTGTTTTTTATGCGTGTTTCCAACGTTTGTGACTCCAAAGCCAATTGCTGGGGTTTTCTTGTATGGTTTGTTCTAATAATTGGTAGAATTTATCTACCGCTTCTCGTTCTATAAAACGTTCGGCTTTGGGTGGGATTCTGATGAATTCTGTGTGGTAATAACCGCGTTTTATCTTGGTTGTTTTGGCATACACAACCGCAAAATCTTTCTTGGTCAACAGCTTATCGAAACCAGAAAAAACTGGAGTTTGTTGATGCAAAAAATGCAAAGCATAATGAATTTCGTGTTTTTTCGGACTTTGGTCTGCTATCAAAAGATAGGTGGTATTGCCGTCGTTTGGTGTCTTCAACATATGTCTGATGACGCTGCGCATTTCTACTGTCGTTGTTCTGTAACGCGCGCGCAATTCACACATTTTTTTATCCCAAAAAGCATTTCGCAATCGGTGATAAACGGCGATGTTTTGTGGTGTTGGTAGGATGAGAGCCGTACCGATAAACCATTCCCAATTGAAAACGTGCCCAGCCATCAGCAATACATTTTTGTTTTCTGAACGTATTTGCTCCATGATTTCTAAGCCAGAATGCGTATGCCGTTTGGCGAGTTCTTCTGGACTGATGGTAAATGCTTTCAGCGTTTCTACCAGATAATCGGCAAAGTTTCTGTAAAATTCTTTTTGTATCTGTTTCAGTTTTTTCTTTGTTTTATCTGGAAACGAATTTTTCAGATTGTCGAAAATCACTTTTCTACGGTAACCAACGAGGTAATGCAGCGCAAAGTAGATAAGATCTGCAAAGCCATAGAGCACGCTTAATGGTAGACGTGAACACGATTTGACGATAAAAAAAAGAAGTTGATTCATGAAAATGAAATTCGATACAAATTTACAATTTAATCAAACACCAAGCTTGCATTCCAAACCGCATCGTTTGGTGGAGGAGCGATAACCGTGATGTTTTCTTTGGTTACAGGATGCGTAAAACTCAGTTTGTGTGCATGCAACGCAATGCTACCATCTGGATTGGAGCGTTTTGCACCGTATTTCAAATCACCTTTTATTGGGCAACCAATCGCGCTCAATTGAGCACGAATCTGATGCGAACGACCCGTAAACAATTCGATTTCCAACACATTGAAATTGTCGAGACTTCCCAACCAACGATAATCGAGTATGGCCTCTTTGGCGCCATCTGTAGGTTTGGGATAGACGGTGGTTTTGTTGTTTTTAGAATTTTTTCTTAGATAATGCGTCAATCGCTCCGATTCTTTTGGCGGAGTGCCTTGTACAATAGCTCGGTAAACTTTGTCTATGTTACGTTTTTGGAAAGCATCATTCATGCGTGTCAAAGCTTTCGAAGTTTTGGCAAAAAGCAAAATACCAGAAGTTGGGCGGTCGAGTCGATGAACCAAGCCCAAAAAAACGTTTCCGGGTTTTTGATCGCGTATTTTGATGTATTGTTTCAGGCTGTCGATAAGCGGCACGTCTCCCGTGTCGTCGCCTTGCGCCAGTTCTCCTGGTTTTTTGTTGACGATGAGAAGATGGTTGTCTTCGTATAAAATTTCAGGAGTCATTATCTTTTCTTGCGATTAATATTGTTCGTTCTGATTCGGAAAATCGACTGATTTTACATCCGAAACATAGTGTGAAATTGCCGTTTTGATTTGATCTTCAAGATTCAAATATTTACGAACAAATTTTGGGTTGAATTCGTTGTTCAGACCCAACATGTCGTGTACCACCAAGACTTGTCCGTCGGTACCATGACCTGCGCCAATGCCTATGGTCGGAATTTGAATAGATTGGGTTACTCGAGTTGCCAATTCAGTCGGAATTTTTTCCATCACCAAAGAAAAACAACCTAATTCTTCTAAAAGCTTCGCATCGTTCATCAATTTTTGAGCCTCGGCTTCTTCTTTCGCTCGCACTTTGTACGAACCAAATTGATAGATCGATTGCGGCGTTAGACCCAAGTGTCCCATCACAGGAATACCAGCGTTGACTATTCTTCTGATCGATTCTTCGATTTCTTTACCACCTTCTATTTTGATCGCGTGGGCACCCGATTCTTTCATGACTCTCACGGCAGATTCTAAGGCTTTTTGAGGATCCGATTGATACGTTCCGAAAGGCAAATCGACTACGACCAAAGCTCTTTTGGCTGCTCTTACCACACATTGCGCATGGTAAATCATCTGATCGAGCGTGATAGGTAAAGTGGTCTCGTGACCCGCCATTACATTGGAAGCCGAATCACCCACAAGAATGACTTCGACGCCTGCAGCATCCACCAATGTCGCTATGGTAAAGTCGTAGGCAGTGAGCATGGCGATTTTTTCACCATTTTCTTTCATCGAGCGTAAGGTTTCGGTTGTAACTCGTTTTATTTCTTTTGAAATGGACATTTTATTAATTTTTTGCTAATTTACTTGATATAATTATTAATCATAAAACTTTTTTAAATTTGTAGATTGATTTGAATGTTGAAAAGAACAGCTTTTTGTTCAGCATCCGGATAATTATTTTTTTGACCATTGTTTAGTATTTGTTATAAGAACAGTTCAAAAAAAATTAGAATTATAAGAATTCTTGTACCAAAAGAAAACTATGAAAACACTTATCATAACAGGTGGAGCGGGTTTTATAGGTTCTCATGTCGTTCGTGAGTTTGTAAAAAAATACAAAGACTATAAAATCATCAATTTAGATGCGCTTACCTATGCCGGAAATCTAGAAAACTTGCGCGATATAGAAAATGAGCCGAACTATCAGTTCATCAAAGCCGATATTACCGACGCTGCGCACATATTCGCGATTTTCGAGCAACATCGCCCCGATGGCGTTATTCATTTGGCGGCAGAGTCGCATGTAGACCGCTCGATCAGCAATCCGTTGGATTTTGTGATGACCAATGTTATCGGAACCGTAAATCTGCTCAATGCTGCCAAACATATTTGGAATGGAGATTTTGAAGGAAAGCGTTTTCATCACGTTTCCACCGATGAGGTGTATGGAACCTTAGGTGAAGATGGTTTTTTTACCGAAGAAACCGCTTACGATCCGCATTCGCCTTATTCGGCTTCCAAAGCGTCTTCAGATCATTTTGTGCGAGCGTATCACGACACCTATGGTTTGCCAATTGTACTCACCAATTGTTCGAATAATTACGGACCAAATCATTTTCCAGAAAAATTGATTCCGCTTTGCATTCACAATATCATCCACAAAAAACCTTTGCCTATTTACGGCGACGGAAAATATACGCGCGATTGGCTGTATGTGATCGATCATGCCAAGGCGATCGATTTGGTTTTTCACGAAGGAAAAACAGGCGAAGCCTACAATGTAGGCGGTTTCAACGAGTGGACGAATATCGATTTGGTGAAAGAATTGTGCAGACAAATGGACGAAAAGTTGGGGAGAGCAAAAGGAGAAAGTGAACAACTCATCACTTTTGTAAAAGACCGTCCGGGACACGATTTGCGCTATGCGATAGACGCGACAAAAATAAACAAAACCTTGGGTTGGAAGCCTTCGGTAACCTTTGAAGAAGGCTTGTCGAAAACGATTGATTGGTTTTTGGCAAATGAACAATGGTTGGCAAATGTGACCTCGGGTGATTATCAAAACTATTACGATAAACAATATCAACATTAAACTAAACGATTACAACTAACATAGACTATGAAAGGAATTATTCTCGCAGGAGGTTCTGGTACAAGGCTTTATCCGTTAACGATTTCTGTAAGTAAACAACTGATGCCGGTGTACGACAAACCCATGATTTATTACCCTTTGTCGACCTTGTTGTTGGCGGGTATTCGAGAAATATTAATCATCACAACACCACAAGATTCAGAGCCATTTCAGCGATTATTAGGAGATGGATCACAGATTGGATGCACGATACAATATGCCGTACAACCGACCCCGGATGGCTTGGCGCAAGCATTTATCATTGGAGAAGAATTTATTGGCGATGAAAAAGTTGCTCTTGTTTTGGGTGATAATATTTTTTATGGGTCAGGATTACCGAAGTTGCTGGAGAGCAAAACTCAGGTCGAAGGCGGTTGTGTATTTGCCTATCAAGTAGCAGACCCAGAGCGATATGGTGTTGTTGATTTTGATGAACATCAAAAAGCATTGTCGATAGAAGAAAAACCAAGCAAGCCGAAGTCAAATTATGCAGTGCCAGGCTTATATTTTTACGATAACCAAGTCGTAGAAATTGCTAAAAGTTTAAAACCTTCTGCTCGCGGCGAGCTCGAGATTACCGATATCAA
This sequence comes from Vaginella massiliensis, assembly GCF_900089075.1. Lineage (GTDB taxonomy): Bacteria > Bacteroidota > Bacteroidia > Flavobacteriales > Weeksellaceae > Weeksella > Weeksella massiliensis_A. The sequence goes on along the minus strand of NZ_LT593746.1, from coordinate 235,384 downwards.
TAAAGTGTATTTGGAAAAAGGCGAATTGGAAGTTGGAATCATGGATCGAGGCACTGCTTGGTTGGACACCGGGACTTTTGAGTCGCTGCACGAAGCCTCAGAGTTTGTACGAGTGATCGAAAAACGCCAAGGCGTAAGCGTCTCGTGCATAGAAGAAATCGCATATAGAAAAGGATATATTAACAAAGAACAACTCTTAGCCGCTGCCGAAAAATATGGAAAAAGCGGTTATGGAGCGTATTTGAAAAAGATAATAAACAACTAATAAATGTTGAATAAGTTTAATTTTTTTAAAAAAGGTTATTTTAATTATTTCAAAAAAATTATTGGCTTTCATATCTACGGTTACCTTATTCTTAACTTTTTAGTTGGTTTAATGGATGGCTTGGGACTGGCGATGTTTATCCCTCTACTAAGTTTAGCCACTGGTAGCGATTCGGGCGATAACTCTCTGGGGAAATTAAAATTTGTAGTAGATTTTATTGAAAATATTGGTTTACAGCTAAATTTAACTACAGCTTTAATAATGATGATTAGCCTTTTTATACTAAAAGGTATTTTCTATTATATCCGGATTCTTTATTTTACAAAAATAAGATTAAAAGCCATTCGAACCATCCGTCTAAAATTGGTAGACGGCCTGAGAAACTTATCATATACAGGGTTTACCGCCTTAGATGTTGGTAAAATCCAGAACAATATGATTGGAGAAACAAGTAGATTGATTGGCTCGATGGTAGCCTATTTTAATACCATGCAACATGTTGTAATGGTCTTGACTTATATAGTTTTGGCTTTTATGTCTAACTGGCAATTTGCTATAATGGTAGGTATTGGTGGCGCTATTACCAATTTCATATATAAATATGTTAATAAAATCACCAAAGAGTATTCTCGAAAACAAACCTTGATAGGGAACGATTTTAATGGCAACTTAATTCAGGCTATTTCTCATTTTAAATACTTAAAAGCTACTAATTATTTCCGCACTTTTGAATATAAGCTCCGCAAAAATATTGAGAAAGATGAAGAATACACTTTTAAAATAGGTAAGGTTGGTGCTATTTCAGAAAGTTTGAGAGAACCCTTAATTATTATCATTATTGCTATTGTTATTTTGATTCAGGTAAATATTATGGGGGGTGAATTTGGTTCTATCCTTGTCAGTTTACTATTATTTTATAGAGCATTAGCTCATCTCGCTACCATGCAAAATTCTTGGAACAGCTTCTTAGGTTCATCTGCTGGTTTAGAATCTATAGAAGGCTTACTAAGTGAATTAAAGACTTATAAAGAATTCCAGGGTGCTGATATAATTCCTCAAATCCACAATATAGACCTTGATCATGTAGGCGTTACCTTTGGCAATACTCAAGTTCTTAAAGATATCAACCTTTATATTCCAGAAAAAAAATCTATCGCTTTAGTCGGAGAAAGTGGCGCTGGTAAAACCACACTTGCAAATATCATCTGTGGACTCTTACCTCCCCATCAAGGGATGGTGAAGGTAGATGGCACCGATTTATATAATAGCAATCTCGATGTTTTTCGCTTGCGTGTTGGTTATATTACTCAAGAGCCTGTAATTTTTGACGATACTATCTATAACAATGTGACCTTCTGGGCGGAAAAAACGCCAGAGAATTTAGAAAAATTCCACAAAACGATGGAAATGGTATCTATGAAAAAGTTTCTCGCATCTTTGGAAGAGGGCGAAGATGCTAAATTAGGAAACAATGGTATTTTGGTATCTGGGGGGCAAAAGCAGAGAATCTCTATAGCGAGAGAACTATATAAAGATGCGGAGCTCCTCATTATGGATGAGGCAACATCTGCATTGGATTCTGAAACGGAGCAGCACATTAAAGACAACATCGATATGCTACACGGTCAGGTGACGATGGTCATTATCGCCCATAGGCTATCCACCATAAAGAATGTAGACACTGTTTACCTGATGGATCATGGTGAGATTATCAACTTTGGTAGTTTTAGGGAACTAACCGAGAAATCTGAACGATTTAAAAAAATGGTAGAATTGCAGGAAGTGTAGATTTGCAAATTTATAAATTCTGGAGAAATTGAATAAAAATAATATTTTAGTTGTACTTTATCCACATACCAAAAAAATTGAAGGTAGTTTATTAGAATATTTAGTTAATGGGCTGAATAATTTAGGTTATCATGTTTCTTATATTGATTTTACTAAAAGACCTAGATACAGCTATGGAAAAAATCTTACCGACAAGATTTTAAATATCTATAATAGAGTTGTTAACCACAACAAACAATACATTCATAAACTGGAAAATGACTTTTATAATAAATTTTATTTTAAAAAATTAAAAGAATTTAAAAAATGTAATACGGAGACATTTGATTATATACTTGTAATAAAGCCAGAACTAAGACAAGAGAATTTATTTTCAAAAATTTTAAATCCTCTCCAGACAACTTACAATTTATAGAACCCTTGAATTATATAGAGGCTGTAAAGTTGATGGCTCGATCGTTGTTGATTATTTCCGATTCTGGCGGAATACAAGAAGAAGCTCCTACTTTACATAAAAAAGTTATTATTTTGAGAGATGAAACAGAACGTCCAGAAGTTTTAGAGTGCGGATGTGGCGTCTTAGTAGGGGCTAATAAACAGAAAATAAGAGAAGAATTCTATAAAGAAATGAAAAACGATCATAACATTTTTATAAATCCTTTTGGAGAAGGGAATTCATCTAAAATCATTTTAGACAATATACAATGATCATAGGAAAAGGTTTAATTGCAAGTCAATTTATTGAGGTCGATTCAGATGATATATTGTTTTTTGCGTCTGGTGTTTCGAATTCTTCCGAAGCCGATCCAAAACAATTCTTGAGAGAGCAAAATTTGATAGAAGAAACTTTAAAAAAGTTTCCAAAACTTCTTTTCGTGTATTTCAGCACGTGTTCTATTTACGATTCCTCTAAATACAATAGTCCTTATGTGTTGCATAAATTGCATATGGAAGAAATCATCAAAGAAAAAGCCAGCCACTACCTGATTTTGCGCGTGAGCAATGCCGTAGGAAAAGGTGGAAATCCGAATCTTCTGATGAATTATCTCTATCGGCAATTCAGCAATCAAGAACCCCTCACCATTCATCAGTTTGCGACGCGAAATTTGATAGACGTAGAAGATGTGAAAAATATAGCCCTGTCTTATATAAAGCAGAACAAGAAAAACCAAATTGTGAATGTTGCCTATACCGCTAATTTTTGTATCCCAGAAATTATCAAAGGTTTCGAAAAGGTTTTCGAGGCAAAAGCCGATGTACAACTTGTGCCCAAAGGCGAACATTACAGCATCGATGTCAGCGAGTTGGCTTACCGTTTTGATTTCGACAACAAAACCGATTATTTAGAAAATTTAATTAGAAAGTATTATACCTAAAAAACTCAGTGGTCAATTAGCCTTCATACCTTTTCTTGAAAAGTCGGAAACCTAATTCGGCCGGGAGGTTATAAAAAATATTGACTTTCTTTTCTTTTTTGGTGAAATCTTTTGTCAGATAATCCGATAATTTCAGCCCAGGTGCTTTTTGCGTTCTGCGGTAATTCTGTTTCCAATAGTCGACATCATCTCGCATAAATTTATATTGCATGCGCATCGTCAAATCTTTGAAATTCACAATTTTCTTGCGAATCCACTTTTTGCGTTCAGCATTTTTGCTCTCGTGATAAGATTTGGTAAACCATTCTAAAATCGTTTGATGATTTTCGAAATTTACTTTCTTTTTATTGGCAATTGTAGATTTGCTATGCAAATAGTAAATGTAAGTGGTGTCACGTATAAAACTGATCGAATTCAATTTTTCTGCACAATGAAAAGCCCAAAGCTCATCTTGAGAATAGAGATTCGGGACAAATCGTAAATTGTTCTTCGTAATAAAGCTTTTTAGATATAATTTATTCGGTGCAATGATTGGCCAATCACCATAAACAAATCGTTTGAAGATTCTTTCGTTTTCCATCACGATAGAATTGATACTGTTGATACGAAAAAGATAAGCGCGTTCACCAGTATCTTCGTATTCGCAAACCGTTTCGGCTACCGATATTTCTACATTGTATTTTTCTGAGTTGATCACCAGTTTCTCGATGCAATCAGGGGTGATGTAATCATCACTATCCAACATATAAATATATTTCCCAGAAGACTCGTCAATTCCTCGATTTCGAACAACCGAAAGCCCTTGGTTTTTTTCAAGATGAACCACGCGCATCGAAAGTTGAGGGTTTTTTTGAATGAATTCTTCAATCAAGGCAACGCTATTGTCGGGTGTCGCGTCGTTTACAAAAATGGTTTCGATATTCGGGTAGGTCTGCGCTTTCACCGACTCCATACATCGCACAATAAAATCTTCACATTTGTATACCGGGATGCTGATACTGACTAAAGGTTGCTGCATGCTTTATATCTTTATAAGGTTCTGTTTTATAGGGTACAAAAATAGGCTAGATGTTTCAATTTTATAGGACGAATGATATAAAAATATGAATTTCTAATATTAGATTTAAAATTGTTAAACTTGACAAAAAAATGTTGGATGATCAATCTGCTGAGAAAGATATTCTGATTCTCCGCAAACACACCTAATATTTTTAGTATATTAGCGCTCAAAAAGCAGGGATTATGAACATATTCAGTTTTACGGCTCATTTCGGTTCGGAGGAAGATTGTCGTTTGCATTTCAAGGAGCAGCGTGATAAGGAAGGGGTTGTCTGCAAGCGATGCGGGGGCACTTCCCATTATTGGTTACAGGGTAAATGGAGTTATGAATGCAAAGGTTGCCGTTTCCGCACCTCGTTGCGCAGCGGTACGATCATGGAGAGCTCCAAGCTGCCGTTTCTGGTGTGGTACAAAACGATGTTCCTGATGAGTTGCACAAAAAAGGGATTCTCCACCAACGAACTCCAGAAGCAATTAGGATTGAAGCGTTACGAACCGGTATGGGCGATGGTACACAAACTCCGCAGGGCGATGGGCAACCGGGATGCAAGGTATACACTGGAAGGGATGATAGAACTGGATGAGGGTTACTTTTCGGTGGCCAGTAAGGAAATCGAGCGAGGCAAGGGTACACGTGGCCGGGGAGCCGAGGGAAAGCAGAACGTTGCGGTGATGGCCGAAAGCACCCCGTTGGAAGATATCGAAACGGGCAAAAAGGAGAAGCATGTGCGTTATTTCAAGGCCAGGGTACTGGATAGCCATCAAAGTGAAGGAATCAACGGCGTGGTCAGGGACTGCATGGAGGATGATGCCATCGTATTTTCGGACAAAAGCACTTCTTACGTTGACATCTCCGATCTGGTGGAATTGCACGTCACCGAGAAATCAGACGCCAAAACCACCAAGGAAACACTCAAATGGGTGCATATCGCAATCAGTAATGCAAAACGGACATTGCTGGGCAACTACCATAAAATCAAAAGGAAATACTTACAGTTGTATCTCAACGAGTTTATTTACAAATTAAACAGACGGTATTTTGGAGACAAACTCTTTGACAGACTAGTAATTGCGAATATAACAGGTGCATAAACGGATAATCAGAAAAGATATTTTTCAAATTGAAAAATGCAATTAACTTTTTTGTTGTTCCTTATCAAAGAAGTTTGTTTTCTTCACAAAGCAGTAAGATATCGAATGATTTTATTTTAGGGTTTAACAATTTGTTGAACACTTCGCCAACGACAACTTTTAGAATAGGCAAGAATGTCTCGATCAACCATTCGAATAACATTACAACAAAAGCAACTATCATTCACCAAAATAATTTCCAGATTTTCAAAAGTTTCTGAACCTTACAGAATCCCGACATTATTCTAGAAACTCTTCACATTTGTAAACTGGAACGGAAATGCTAACTAAGGAATCTATTTATTTGATGAAAATCCCGATGTATTTGCCTTCATAATCCACAACCGTAGGCTGGATGTTGTTCTTTTCACAAAAATCCTGAAATGCTGAATTGTCATTGATGTCATCACTGATAAAAACACCGCCCATTCTGAGGCGCGGGTAAAGCTGTGAGTATGCCCAAGACATGCCACTGTACGCCTTGTCAGAATCGTAATGCACCACATCAAATTCTTGCTGTTCACTGAAGATTTTAGGTAGAGATTCGCGGTCAGCAAAACGGTAGAGTTTCCAGTTTTTCTTCAGATTTTCTGGAACCACACATCCGACGAATTGATCGCCATCCTGACTTAGATAAGGCATATCGCTGCTGTAGAGTGTACCCCCTCTTTTTTCAAGCGATTTCAAAGCAGAAAGAGACGACCAGCCGTAAGCAACTCCGGTTTCCAAAACATTTTTGGCTTTGGTAAATTCGCAGGCTTCATAGATGAGTCCCAAAGCACCTGCACCACCCATTTTTATCGGGCAGGCGTTTTGTTTTGCGGTTGCATTTACAAAATCAGAGGGAAAAATTTCAGAAAAATTCTGCATTTTTTTACCAAAAAGTTTTTCTACTGCTTCAGCTTCTGAAATGGCAATTTTAGAAGCCCAATCCAGCGTTTTTTCCTTCCCTTTGAATGAAGCTTTCCTGTTAAAAAGAATTTTAACAATTTTTCGGCCCAATTCGGGATACAGGGAAGGTCTTTTCAGATAGGCAATGAACGTTTTACCAACACGAGATATTTCTCCCATAAGATTATATTTTGTGTAAAAATATGCAATTTATGGCGAAACATCTATATTTGTAAATATTATAAGCTCTATTTAAAGGATGATTTTTTTTGTCAATATCTTAAGGAAATTATTAAAAATTTACTATACAGCTCCACTTTTAAATCACCCAAAATCTTTTATTGGGAAAAACTTGCGTTTAGGCGATATTCATTATTTCGAGCTTAACCAAAATGCAGAAAAAATTACAATAGGCGACGACGTAAAACTTAATTCCGAAGTTAATATTACTGTTGGGAATAACGCTAAATTAGAAATCGGCGAAAAAACATTCTTCAACAAATATACCTCTATTGTCGCTTTAGAGTCAATTTCTATTGGGGAAAACTGCCTTTTTGGTGAAAATGTAAAAATTTATGACAACAACCACAAAATTGATATTTTTAATGGAGTAATTAAAACCAATCATTATGAATTCTCTACTTCGCCTGTAAAAATAGGTAATAATGTTTGGCTTGCTACCAACGTAACCGTTCTGAAAGGTGTCACCATTGGAGATAATGTCGTCATAGGAGCCGGATGTGTGATTCACAAAGATGTTCCGGCGAATTCGGTCATAGTTAATAAACAAGAACATAAAATAATATCTCTTTAATGATTTTATAGATTATAAATATGAATTTGATAACTGAAAATAATTTCCATTATTTATATAGAATTGGTAACAGAACAAGACCCTTTTTTTTAAGAAAAAATAAATATTATCAACATTTTAAGATTGAAAGTAAAAATAGAGAAACGAATGATCTACTTTTTCAAAAAATTATAGAAGGTAAACCTATGATGGTTGCGCGATTTGGTAGTACAGAATCGAGAGCAATTGTAAATAAATTATTAATTGATAAAATACCAAATGATGTTGTTGGAATTTACAAATATTTAGTAGGTGAAATAGGAATCAATTGGAATGATTCTTCAAAATACTTAGATAATTTATGTAAACTATCTGGCTTCTTTCCTAATGATAAGACATTACTTCCTCGTTTTGTAGAGATGTATTTAGAGTCAGCAAAAGAATTGGATGTATTAGGCGTTTGGAATGAATTGGAGTTATATATACCTACTATACCTCATGATGTACAATTATGTAATATTAGAGAATTAGAACCTTGGTTTTTTTCTAATCCTTGGTCAAACGCATTAAAAGGAAAAAAAGTTTTGGTAATTCATCCTTTTGAAGAAACGATTAAAGCACAATATAAAAATAGATCTAATATTTATTTAGATCAAGATGTTTTACCTCAGTTTGATTTATTAACAATTAAAGCCGTTCAGTCTATAGCAGACGAAAAAACTAATTATGTGACTTGGTTTGATGCTCTAGATGATATGAAAAAACAAATAGATGAAGTTGATTTTGATGTGGCAATATTAGGTTGTGGAGCCTATGGGCTACCTTTGGCAAGCTATATAAAAAAGTTAGGAAAACAAGCAATTCATTTAGGGGGGGTAACCCAATTATTATTTGGAATAAAAGGAAAGCGCTGGGAAGAATGGACACATTATACTTCTTTAAGAGGTAATGGATGGGTTTTTGCGGACGAAAAACCAAAAGGATTTAATAAAGTTGAAAATGGATGTTATTGGTAAACTATATAGTTTTATAATAAAATGGGATATTTAAGAAATAAATTAAGTTATATAGCAAAAAATAATTTTGCTAAAACATATCAATTTTTATATCAATTAAGAGAAAATTGGCGTATTAAAAGACAAGAAATCTTTAAATATAAATATAATAAAGAAAGATATCCAGGTTTATTTTTACAAAATGATTACGAACCTTTTCCTGGTATAGAATCAAAAGTTGATCGGGTAATATATTGTTTTTGGACTGGTGATAACGAGATGTCCGAAAATCGCAAAAGAGGTTATCAATCACTTATAGATAATTCTGGTGTAGAGGTTAAACTTATTACTCCTAAAAATCTACATGAATATATATTACCAGAACATCCTCTTCATCCAGCATACGATTATTTATCATTAGTGCATAAGTCTGATTATTTACGATGTTATTTTATGCATTTTCATGGGGGTGGATATCAAGATATTAAATTTAATGAAAATAGTTGGGTAGAATCTTTTAATAAAATTGATAAATACTCAGATAAATGGGTATTAGGATATACAGAACTACATGGAAGAGGAATGGGACGTGGGCAAGGAATTATTGATAAAGATTTATACTATTATTACAGGCATTGTGTTGGAACAGGTGGTTTTATTTGTAAATCAAATACTCCATTTACTACCCAATGGTATTTAGAGTTATTAAGAAGGATGGATTATTATGAAAAAGCTTTAAAAGCTAATCCAGGAGATATTAAAGGTAGGAATGAAGGATATCCAATTAAATTATTACATATACTATCGCAAATTTGGGCTCTGTTATGTTTAAAATACAGACATCATATTATACATGACAATAATGTGTTACCGATATTAATAAATTACCAATAATTAAAATGGTCTATTCTATTCTTATTGCACACTATAATAATTGGAATTATTTTGAAAGGTGTTATGCTTCGATCAATGAGCAAAGCTTTCAAGATTTTGAAATTGTAATTGTTGATGATTATTCGACAGATGGCTCTTATGAAAAATTGTTAGCATTGGCTCAAAAAGATTCTCGTATTCATTTGGTACAGAACGAAGAAAATAAAAAAGTAGGTTTTACCAAACGAAGATGTGTTGAGCTTGCAAAAGGTGAAATCTGTGGGTTTTTAGACCCCGATGATCAATTACTTCCTCAAGCAATAGAAGAGGCTGTAGCTATGTATGATAACGAAAAGACTATTGCTACCTATTCAAAAATAAAGCTGATCAATGAAGAATCAACTGAAATAGGAGATTTCACTTTTACTCAAAAGATCAAAAATAATCAGAAATATTTCTTTAATATTAACTTTGAAGTAGCACATTTTTTTACATTTCGAAAAGATATTTATGAGTTAACCGAAGGGATTAATTCCTCCCTAACATCGGCGGTTGATCAAGATTTGTATTTGAAGTTGTATGAAAAAGGTGATTTCTATTTCATCGACACATTTCAATATTTGTATCGTATTCATGACAAAGGTGTTTCTCAAGATAAATCGAAGAAATCAAAACTCAATTCAAATTGGCATCAGGTGCTTTTGGATACATGTAAAAGAAGAAAAATAAATATGCTGTATGGCAAGCCCATAAATGAAATCGATAATTTACCTCGCTATATTTATGCGAAGGAAAACACATTTTTCAAAAAAATGATGAGAAAATTAAGATGATTAGTATTGTAATTAAATCGTTTAATCGTCCTCATTACTTGGATCGTTGTTTAAAATCTATTTTACAAAATGTAGAAGGAGTTTACGAAATCAAGGTTTTGGACGATGGAACGCCTGAAAAATACTTGAATAAATTGCATATTACTTATCCACAAATCAAATTTCTGAAGTCTTCACAGTACGATGGAAAAGTGAAGGCTATTGAAGAAAACTTGGAAAAAGGTACTGAAATCGATGGATTTCAGATTCCGACGGATTTATGGTACCAAACGGTTTCTAATGCAGCGGATTATGTATTGGTAATCGAGGACGACGTTTGGTTTACAGCTTCGGTGAATTTGGATGAGCTGGTAAAGAATATGAAGGAGTTCAATATTCCTTTGTTAAAATTAGGATGGCTTGGAAATTATGCCGATGATCAATATTTGCAACTGGAAAAATTAAATCACTTTGTCACCAAAGCGCAACCCCAAAAATTATTTACATCGAATAAGTTGATCATGGATTTGTTCATGTACAATAAATACAAGTTTTTTACAATGCTGTATAAATTAAAATTAGTAGATAATACCACCAAAAGAAAATATTGGGCGATTAATTCGATTTTGATGGGTTTGTATCGAAAAGATTATTGGTTGGCCATTTGGAAAGACGCAAAAGGAAGAGTGGATGAGAAGCAACAATTGCGTAATGCAGCGGTTTGGTATCACCAAAATAAAAGCTCCATCTTTGCGCGTACCCATCAAGAATATTTAAAAACCACTTTCAAATCTTCGGCTACTGGTTCTTATCATGAATACGGGTATCATTTAGACGTTAATCGTATGAATTATATTTTGAACGAAGCTTGGTTTGAAGGCGAATTCGATGCGATGGAAAATTATCCTAAAGATTTTTCGGATGAATACATTCAGACTTTTTTAGAAAAAGTAAACCATCCCGATGCCCAATATTCAGAATGGAAGAAATGGGCCGATAAGTTTAAAGAACAATATCGTAATTTAGGTGCAGCAGTAGATGATTAATATGAAACAACCTAAGATAAAAGTACTTTTTCGATTACGCTCCTTAGAAATGGGCGGTGTGCCGCGTGTGGTGCTTGATTTGTTAAGGAATTTACCTAAGGATAAATTCGATTTGACCTTGATGCTTAATCTTTACCAAGGCGAACTCCGATCCGAAATCCCGAAAGACATTCGGCTCATTACACTTGCCAAAGGAAAAGAAGATTTCAGTCAAAATCCTTTGATTCAGAAAGTTCAGCTTGCTTTACGGCGTTTGAAATTAGCATTTTATGATAAATTTCCAGCTGTTTTGTACAAGCTAAAAGTAAAAGATGAATTCGATATTGAAGTAGCGCCCGGCTATGCTGAATTTGAATGGGTTTTGAATTCGCCTAACAAAAAATCACGAAAAATCGGTTGGTTTCATTCCGATGTGAGTTACGACAACAATCAAGCTAGAGTGAACAAGAGAATCGAATTGATGAAAAGATTTGATTGGATGATTTTTGGTTCTGCTCAGACTAGACAAGTTATAAAAGATTTATACAAGGTGAGTTACCCCAAAAGCTCGGTGATTTATAACGTGATCAATATTCAGGAAGCCAGAGAAAAATCGAAACTTTTTGAAGTAGATTACCCATTACGACCTGTTTTTTCTTCGGTTGGGAGATTGCATAGTCGCAAGGGATACGATGTGTTGATTAGAATTCACAAAAGGCTTTTAGATGATGGATTTCCTCATTCGATAGCGGTAATCGGAGGCGGAAATGAAATGGATAATCTGAAAAAACAAATAAGAGAAGCGCAAGTAGAGCAAACCTTCAAGATGTTGGACACCCAAGTGAATCCATATCCGTATATTGCAGCCTCAGATTTTTTTATTTTACCTTCACGGTCCGAGTCCTATCCTTTGATAGTAGGAGAAGTTTTGGGTTTGGGCAAACCCATCATCAGTACCAATGTTGGAGGAATACCAGAAATGATTTCGCATGATGAAGATGGTTTGTTGGTAAATTTTGATGAAGATGAGATTTACAACGTCATGAAACGATTCTTAACCGAGCCAACTTTAGTCGAACGCTTGAAAAAAGGAGCAGAAAATGCATCCGAAAAATTCGATGCTCAAAAAATTTATAATGAAGTAATCGCGGTGTTCGAAAACCAATACCAACTGAAAAATGGAAAATAAACCAGAAATTACCATCATCACGCCAACATACAATCGGGCAGCTACTTTGCATCGGGTTTTTGATTCATTGCAGTCGCAAACCTTCAAAGCTTTCCAATGGATCATCATGGACGATGGTTCGACAGACAACACAAAAGAGGTGGTCGAGGCTTTCAAGCAAGAGGCATTTTTCCCTATAGCCTACTATTACCATCCGAATCAGCATAAGTTTCTCACCGTTTTGGAGGGAATCAGAAAAGTTGATACAAAATACCACATGGTTTTCGATTCTGATGATAAATATCCGCCAGATTCATTAGAAATCTTATTCACCGAAGCCGAAAAAATAGAAAATCAGCAAGATTTTGTTGCGGTCATGGGATTATCTGTAGATGAGCAGGGAAATATTGTCGGAGATCAATACCCGAATGATGGTTTCGATGGGAGTATCTTCGATATGCGGTACAAATACAAGGTAAGAGGCGATAAAAATGGAATTTTTATTTCGAAAACTTATCAAAAACTAATCGAAGGGAAGGATTTTTCTAAATATACCGACAAAGGCTATATACCACAATCTGTGCTTTTTAATGAATACGATTCCAAAGGGTTTAAGACACGGTTTATCAATAAAATTGTTCGCTATTACCTAAAGGATGAAAACGATGAAGCTTCAGTTTCCAACACTCGGTGGACGGGTAAAAATGTTTATGGATTGAAAGAAGGCCATTTGTCATTTCTCAACAGTTACGGATTGAAGTTATTGGCTTATCCGAAGGCTCTATTCAGAAATCTGATTGGATATCAGGTTTTTGCATTAAAGAGTAATAATACATTATCAACTATTCAAGGTGAGCTGAAACATCCGTTATTCAAAATTCTCAGTATATTCACACTGCCTTTAAGTTTTCTATATTTAAGCATAAAATCATAAGTATTTATCTTGTATGCTTTTCAACTCATTAAGTTTTGCAATATTTTTCCCCATCGTTTTCATTGTCTATTGGGCAATGAACAAGAAAAATTATAAATGGCAAAACCTGCTCTTACTTGTTGCAAGTTATTACTTTTACGGTTGTTGGGATTGGCGATTTGTGTTTTTGCTGGCTTTCTCTACAGCTTTGGATTACTATTCCGGAATTAAAATTCATGAAGCAGAAAACAAAGCCCGGAAGAAGTTTTGGCTGATTTTAAGTGTCGGTTTAAATCTCGGTTTTCTCGGCTTTTTCAAATACTATAATTTCTTTATTGATTCCTTTGCCGAATTATTAATATCCATCGGATTTCAGCCGCATTTTACAACCTTGAACATCATTTTACCTGTCGGAATATCTTTCTATACATTCCACGGATTATCTTATGTTTTTGATATTTATAATGATAAAATAAAACCCACTCGAAATGTGATCGATTACACACTTTTTGTGAGTTTCTTTCCGTTGTTGGTGGCAGGACCCATCGAAAGAGCGACCCACCTTCTTCCTCAAATCCAGAAAGCTCGAAAATTTACTTATGAAAGAGCGACCGACGGTATGCGACAAATCCTTTGGGGGTTGTTTAAGAAGATGGTGATTGCCGATAATTCGGCTATTTATGCCAATCAAATTTTTGCAAATTATGAAACTGCTTCCGGAAGCGAATTGTTTTTGGGTGCACTGTTTTTTACCTTCCAGATATACGGTGATTTTTCCGGGTATTCAGATATCGCTTTGGGAACGGCGCGAATGCTGGGATTTGATCTTTTGAAAAACTTTAATTTTCCCTATTTCTCACGAGATATAGCAGAATTCTGGCGCAGATGGCACATCTCACTTTCGTCCTGGTTCAAAGATTATTTGTACATACCACTTGGTGGAAGCAAAGGCGGAAACTGGATGCGAATCCGAAATACGTTTATCATCTTTTTGGTCAGTGGTTTCTGGCATGGCGCCAATTGGACATTCATCGTTTGGGGTGGATTAAATGCTCTTTTTATCATGCCTTCTATTATCATGAAAACCAACCGAAATAATATGGATATTGTGGCAAAAGCTAAAGTTTTGCCTAGTTTAAAAGAAACTTTTCAGATGCTCGTAACATTTCATCTAGCAGTTTTGGCGTGGATTTTTTTTAGAGCAGAGAATGTAACACATGCCTTAGAATACATACAGCATATGTTTTCGTCTACCTTGTTTAGCTTCCCAAGTTTAAATAAAGCCGCTGTAGCAACGCTTGTTTTGATAGCATTTCTTATGATTGTAGAATGGTTTGGAAGAGAGAATAACTATGGAATCGAGAAAATATTTTCGAATAAACCACGCTTGGTAAGATGGTGTTTTTATGCGTTTATCATTCTTATCATTGGTTTGTTTATGCAAACAAATGAAAGTCCGTTTATCTATTTTCAATTTTAAATCATGAAAAAGTTTATTCAGAACCTCATCAAATTTACACTATTTGCTATATTGTTTTATATAGTGGTTTTATGTTTGTGGAGTTGGATGATGCCTAGTTTCATGGCGAAAAATGTAAGAAACTGTATAGGTTGTTATGGACATCTGAATACACGTGTCAAAGAAATTCCAAATTATAAAGATATCGATTTGTTGATTTTAGGATCTTCTCATGCTTATCGCGGATTTGATACAAGAGTTTTTGAGAAACATGGATTGCAAATGTTCAATCTTGGTTCAAGTGCTCAAACTCGTATACAAGCAAATGTATTATTGAATCAGTACCTCGATCAGTTAAACCCAAAATTGGTTGTGCTCGAATCTTATGACGGCGCATTAGAATTAGATGGAGTTGAATCTGCGCTTGATCTGGCGGCCAACAATAAAATTGATTTGAATTATATTAGAACTCTCGCAGTAATAAAAAATATTAGTGTTCTTAATTCTACCATTTAGGGGAGTTTTAGACAGGTCGTAGGATTGAGCGACGCCTTTAATGAGGAGTTCTTACGACATGATGATCGCTATATTTGGGGAGGTTTTGTCGAAACCGCGTTTCGTAAAAATCCTATGATGGAAGAAAAGAGTAGAGCATGGTATATAAATCCAATTCAACTTCAATACCTCGAAAAAAACGTAAGGTTTTTAAAGAATAAAAATATTCCATACATCATTATTCAAGCTCCAATTACGAATCGACTCTACAACTCAAGAACAAATTCTGATGAGGTCGATTCGATATTAAACACTTATGGGAGATACAAAAACTTTCAGAAGCTTATAGATTTGAATGATACGCTCGACTTCTATGATTCGAATCATCTGAATCAACAGGCAGTTGAAAAGTTTAATGAAATTTTTATAGACTATATCAAAAATCAGAATTTATTGTAAATAAGTTGGGTATTGCTGTGAAAATAAAACAACATCAAAACCAATATAAAACAAGCTGTAAAATCATTTGTAGGTTGATAGATAGGGTGTTATAGATTCAACAGCTCGTGTAATTTTGTTTTTCGTCCTATCCATCTATTAACACAAGAATACTTAACTTTGCCAAAACCTAAATGCATTGAAAAATTTTCTAAACCTCATTCGCGTTCACCAATGGGTGAAAAATGTCTTCGTTTTTTTACCAGTATTCTTTTCTGGTAAACTGTTGATGTCCGAATATTATTTTCCTGCGATTCTTGGGGTTGTGATTTTTTCATTCATATCTAGCTGTGTCTATATCCTCAACGATTATAGAGATGTCGAAGCCGACAGGCTACACCCAGAAAAGAAAAATAGACCTTTGGCAAGTGGAGCAATTGCGCCAAAAAATGCCCTGATTGTTATGGCTCTTCTCTTTACGGTGGCTATTGGTCTGTGTTGGTACTTCGCCACGTGGAAAGTTTTGGTCATCGTTTTGGTCTATTTCGGACTCAATATCGGCTATTCTTTCGGTTGGAAACACATCCCCGTAATCGATGTCAATATCATTGCTTTTGGTTTTCTTTTGCGCGTGTTTTTGGGCGGATACATTACTGGTCTTCCCATATCCGATTGGACCGTTGTTCTCACTTATTCATTAGCGCTCATTCTGGCATTGGGCAAACGCCGAGGTGAGGTACTCAATGAAGAAATCAAAGGCAACACCAGAAAATCATTAGAAGGTTACAACAAAAGTTATCTCAATACGGCTTTGGCGGTTACTTGTAGTATAACCATTGTGTTTTATGTGATGTTTGTTTTGGCAGATGAGGTGCAAGAGCGATTTCACCACTATGTATTTTATACCTTTGTCTTCGTTGTTTTGGCAATCCTTCGGTATTTACAGCAAACAATTGTATTCAACAAAACCGAATCGCCAACCAAAATGGTTTACAAAGATGTGTTTTTGCAAATGATATTTTTGGCATGGGTCGTATCGTTTACCCTACTTATTTATTTCAAATAAAATCAAATGACAAACAAAAGTCGCAAACAACGCGTAAGCAACTGGGGCAATTATCCAGAAATTGTCGCTCAGGTATCCAGCCCAAGTTCAATAGAAGAATTCAGACAATCGTTGGCGTCGGCAGAAAATATCATTGCCAGAGGTAAAGGACGCTGCTATGGCGATGCTTCACTTCAGGATCATATCATTTCTACCAAAAACTGGAATCATTTTATCGATTTCGATCGGATAAATGGTATTATAGAATGCGAAGCCGGTGTGTTGCTGTCAGAGATTATAGAAGTCGTTTTGCCAGAAGGTTTTTTCATTGCCGTTACCCCGGGCACAAAATTCATTACGCTTGGTGGCGCGATTGCTTCCGATGTTCATGGTAAAAATCATCACATCGACGGCTGTTTTTCAGAACATTTGATTCATTTTGATCTGATGATCGATAATGGCGAAATAAAGCGTTGCTCGGCATCAGAAAACTCAGAGTTGTATTGGGCAACGATTGGCGGTATGGGATTGACCGGCATTATTTTATCGGCTCGATTTAGGTTGAAAAAAGTAGAGACGGCTTACATCAAACACGAAGCGATACAGGCGAAAAACTTGGATGAAATCTATCGATTAATGGACGAATCGGAATCGTGGACCTATACCGTTGCCTGGATCGACTGCCTCCAAAAAGGAAAAGGATTGGGCAAATCGATTATGCTGCGTGGCGAACATGCCAAGCTCGAAGAACTGCCTGTAAAGCTGAAAGCTAATCCTTTCAAAATCAAAAAGAAACATACGCTCAATATTCCTTTTAATTTCCCGAATTTTGTACTGAATCCTTTCAGTATCAAAATATTCAACTGGTTGTATTTCAACAAACAATTCAAAAAACATCGGAAAGAAATTATCGATTACGAAAGCTTTTTTTACCCTTTAGATGCGGTGCATCACTGGAACCGTATTTATGGTAAAAATGGCTTTATTCAATACCAATTTGTGATTCCGAAAGAAAACGCTAAAGAAGGGATGCGTAAAATTTTGGAAACCATCGCCCGCAGCGGAAATGGTTCGTTTCTGGTGGTGTTGAAGCTATTTGGTGCAAACAACCCAAACGCTTACAATTCGTTCCCGTTTGCAGGTTATACCTTAGCATTAGACTTCAAAATCAATAAAGAATTGCCCAATCTTGTTCGTCGCTTAGACGATTTGGTCGAGCAATATGGCGGGCGTATTTACCGTACCAAAGATGCCATGTCGAGGTCTTCGCTCACCGATTATCTTCAAAATGTAGATAGTAACAAATTCGATTCATTGCAAAATCAGCGCATTGCAACAAATTCTAAAAATAAGCTATGATAGTTATCGGTTCTAATTCTGATATTTCCAAAGCATTCGTCGAGAAAATTCTCACCGAAGGCGAACGTTTTCCAATGGTTTATCTATTCAGTTCCAATCCTTTGGCAGGGCAAAAATTGGCTCAGCATTATTGGGTGAAATACCAGCAACCATGCGAAGTTGTTGCTTATGATTTGATGAAAGACGAACCCTTAGACAAAATTGCTTCGATCGAATCTGATTTGCTTTTTTGTGCTGCCGGATACTTAGGTTTGGATAGCGAGAACGGTTTGTATAACGATGATAATACGACCAGAATTGTGAACATCAACTATGCGAAATTAATGGTTTTGATCAATCATTTTGCCCAGAAAATGGAATTGAAATCCAAAGGAACGATTATTGGATTGTCTTCGGTTGCCGGTGAACGTGGTCGTCAAAGCAACTTTGTTTATGGGAGTGCCAAGGCAGGTTTTACGACTTATCTGGCAGGTTTGCGCAACTATTTGTACCATAAAAACGTGCATGTTCTCTCGGTAATACCTGGATTTATGGATACCAAAATGACGGTCGATATCGAAACGCCAAAACCTTTGACCGCCAGTCCAACGCAGGCGGCCAACCTCATCTATAAAGCATACAAAAAGAAACGCAACCTTGTCTATGTAACGCCTATTTGGTGGGTAATTATGATCATTATTCGCAACATTCCAGAGGTGATTTTCAAGAAACTGAAAATGTGAGCATGCAACGACAATTACACCTATTCGATTTTGATGGAACTTTGACCAAAGTAGACACTCTGTTCGATTTTTTACATTTTAGCTTCCCTGATAGCTATCGTGCTGTTTATCTGTGTTTTGTGCCACAATTTGTGCTGGCAAAACTGAAGTTGAAAGATTCTTCGAAAGTAAAAGAAGCTTTTATTGCTCGTTTTCTGAAAGGTTATTCCAAAGCAGAGATTTCGCTGTTGGCAAAACGCTATTTTCAAGAAAATAAAGATAAAATCCTAAGACCAAAAGCAGTAGACTTTCTACAGGCTATCAACAATTATCACGATAAATACATCGTTTCTGCCTCCACAGATTTGTGGTTAGAGCCTTTCGCAGAATATTTTGGTTGCGGACTCATTTGTACGCAAGCTGCATTTAATGACAACGGAATATTTACGGGGAGTTTTGCAACGCCTAATTGCAATTACGAAGAAAAAGCACGCCGTATCCAGAACGAAATCGACCTAAAAATGTACGACGAAATATTGGCTTACGGTGACACCTCTGGCGATAAAGCGATGTTCGAATTGGCTCAAAAGCAATATTTTAAGTCGTTCAATGAATAATGTATATTTGTCTTAAAAAAACTAAACAATGAATGAAATTTTAAACAAGAAAAAAATTCTAATTTCTTCTGTCATCATCATATTGTTGAAAACCTTATTTTTTCTTACTAAACACATACAGGAAGACGCACTGATTTCTTGGCGTGTAGCCCGTAATATTATGGAGTATGGCGTGTATGGCTACAATGGAGCAGAAAAAATTTCGGCTTCAACGACTCATTTATATGTGTTTATTGGCGTTATATTTCAATCAATTTTTGGCCAGGAAAATTTCGTGTATCCATTATTGATTTTCAACACTATTCTATTGACTATCGGAATTTATTGGTTGGGGAAATTGTTGTTTTCATCTACCAATCAAGTGATATTGTTTATCCTCTTTGTTAGTTTTTTACCTCCGGCTATAAAAATTTCTATTTTAGGGATGGAATTCGGCTTACTTTTCTTTCTCTACATGGCATTGATAAAATTTGGATTGGTAGAAAGAAAAAATTGGGCGTTCATCCTGCTCCCGGTTTTTATCTTGTGGACAAGGATAGACACGTGTATATTTCTTGGGGTTCTGTTTGTTTTTGACTGCATTCAACAACGCAAATGGAATACAGCATTGATGCTGGGTGGAATTTTAGCTATACTTACAACGCTTGCTTTCAATTGGTTTTATTTTGGCGAAATTGTAAACAATACCATCACTTCCAAAAAAAACAATTATGAAATGCCTTCCATATCACAGCGTTGGGCAGCTTTCAAATTTTTTGGGCCAAATTTTTTTGGAATGATTAAGTTTCCAACTTCGATTTATAATTTTTCTACGATTTTATTGTTCATCATTTCTTCTGCATGCCTCTATGTTTTGGCAGAGAAATGGGACACGCAACGCAAAAAAGTTATCGGATTTTTATTTGTGTTCGGAATCATTAAAACGCTCATATTCGGAATGGCAAATTCTTGGTTCGATTGGTATTACTGGATTCCACAAATCTGTTTGTTTTTACCAATTATCGCACTAGTTTTAGATTCGGACAGATACAAAACATTTGCTGTTGCCTACTTTTTACTCGTATTTATTCCTTTTACAGCTTATCAGGCGGTACACTCTATTGCGACTGGTCACGGTGAGTGGAATCATGCACGTAAAATAGGATTATATCTGGACTCGATAGAACCAAATAAGAATAAGTATATTTTTTTAGAACCAGCAGGGTATATTCCTTATTTTTCAAAATTAAAGGTAATAGACTATGTAGGTTTGGTAGATAAACGACTGACCGATGAAAATATCGTGAAAAATGGAAAAGCAGTAGGGTTCTCTAATTTGATTAACAAGGCAAAACCAGATTATATTTTAGAAGATTTCAAGCCAATGTTCAAAGGAGAATTGGCAGATATATCCATCTATGATGATTACGAATTGATCAAAGAATTTAAGATTGCCGATGTCGCCAAGTCCGATAACCCGATTTTGGATAAAATCTATAAATTCAAACCTTCCGGGCGGGATTTTTATCTTTATAAGCGAAAATCAACTGCAAAATAATGGGAGATAAAAAGAAAATATTAATACGTATTGGCTCGCTTCGTCATGGGGGTGCCGAAAAAGTATTGGTCACTTTTCTGAAAAATCTTTCGCCAGACCAATACGAAATCGACCTGTTGTTGAACCTCTACTCGGGAAAATACCTAAAAGATGTTCCATCTTGGATCAAGGTTTATTACCTGAACAAAGGCGAAATGATTACAACAAATCGACTTCAAGATATTCCTCAAAAAGCGTTTCGAGTTATTTATCAAGCTATGCTGAAGCGATTTCCGAAATTGTTGTACAAATTCATTTTACCCCAGAAAAACTACGATATCGAATTTGCAGCAATTCACGGGATGGCCGATGAAATTCTAAATTCGCCCATTCGTTCGTCAAAGAAAATCGTTTGGATTCATAACGATCTCTCCAACATTCCAGAATACACCGAAGATCGATTGAAAACATTTTTCAAATTTGATCGCATTTTGGTGATTTCAGAGAAAATCAAACAATTGTTTTTAGATTTGGCATCGTCCGAACAAGAAAAAAGCAAAGTTGTTCGCATTTACAATCCGATTGACGTGGAAGAAATCAAGCGTTTGTCAACAGCGACTTGCGACATACAGAAAAGACAAAGCGAACCAACGTTTCTTTCGATCGGAACAGTCTTTCCGCAAAAAGGTTTCGATCGATTGTTGCGAGCGCATCGCCGTTTGTTGGATGAGGGATTCCAACATCAGATTTGGATTGTTGGCGATGGCTACGATTTTCCGAATATCAAAAAATTGGTAGATGAACTACAAGTGAATAAAACAGCTCATTTGATCGGCTTCAAAGAAAATCCATACCCTTATTTCACCCAAGCAGATTATTATATTTTGTCGTCGCGCTACGAAGGTTATCCAACGGTGTTGTTCGAGGCGATGACATTGGCAAAACCAATTATAGCCACCGATGTTTCGGGCGTGAGCGAAATGCTGCAAGACGGCGAATTGGGTTATATCGTCGACAATTCAGAAGAGGCAATCTATAACGGAATGAAATTTTTTATCCAACATCCCGAAGAGGCTGAAAAATATCAACAAAAAATTCAGGCAAAAGCCTTACCTTTTGAACTGAAGAATGCCGTGAACTCGATCGAACAATATTTAAACCTTTAAGATGAAAACAATTATTCAGAAAGATTTTTATAGAAATTTCGGATATTGGACCAACGCTCCTTTGTTCAAAGGATTTATGAGTCCAGGTTTTCGTTTTATCTATTTTCTGCGAAAAGCCCAACAATACCCAATGAAACATCCGTTAGGATTCTTTTATCGATTATTGTTGAGGAGATATTCTATAAAATACGGCTATCAAATTTCGGCCAAAACCGAAATCGGTGCAGGTTTGCATTTGGGGCATTGGGGACATGTTGTGGTGAATCCCAAAGCGAAAATCGGGAAGAATTGTAATTTAGCTCACGGTGTGACAATCGGACAAACCAATCGTGGCGAATCGAAAGGGTATCCAACGCTGA
Source organism: Vaginella massiliensis (assembly GCF_900089075.1). Lineage (GTDB taxonomy): Bacteria > Bacteroidota > Bacteroidia > Flavobacteriales > Weeksellaceae > Weeksella > Weeksella massiliensis_A. The sequence goes on along the minus strand of NZ_LT593746.1, from coordinate 213,140 downwards.
AAGATGATGTTTGGGTGGGAACAAATGCGGTGATTGTTGGAGGAATTACGATAGGAAACAACGTTCTGATAGCGCCAAATAGCTATGTAACACGCGATGTGCCCGACAATTCGATTGTGGTAGGAAATCCGATGCGCATTATACTCAATGAAAAAGCAACCGAAGGATACATCAACAACAGAATCGATTAGGCTTTGAAAACAATACTATTCATATTGCCAGACCTCAATCAGGGTGGCGCAGAGCGAGTGATTACAACGCTTTGTAACGAGGTGGATCGCACAAAGTTTTGCCCGAAACTGGTGTTGTTCAAAAAAGAAGGGCATTACCTGAATCATCTGAAAGAGGATGTCGAAATTATCGAATTGAAGGTTTCGCGAATTCGTTATTCGATTTTTAAAATTGTTCCTTTGATAAAAAAACTCCAGCCTGCTATTGTTTTCACAGGTTGGGGCGAGATTTCGGCATTTCTATCGCCGCTGATTCCGTTTTTCAAGAAAACCAAATTCATCACACGAGAGACCAACGTTGTTTCGCAACATGTGACCCGAAAAGAAATTTTGTTTTTTTACCGATTTTACAACAACTTTCATCAAATCATTGCGCAAAGCGATGATATGAAAGCCGATTTGATAAAAAATTTCGGAATCGCAGAAAATCGGATTGTGAAAATCAATAATCCGGTTGATTTCGATTTGATTGATCGAATGAGAAGAGAAAATACGGCGGTAGGATTCGACACGAATTTTAAAAATATTGTGGCAATCGGAAATCTTTCGCCACGTAAAGGCTTCGATTTGCTGTTGCGCGTGATGAACGAATTGAAGGAAGAGAAAATCTGGCTGACGATTTTGGGTGACGGCGCCTATAAAGCAACTTTGTTGCAACAAAAAGCAGACTTGAAACTCGATAAAGTGAGTTTTATTGGCAATGTTGCGAATCCGTTTCTTTACTTGCAAGCAGCCGATTTGTTTGTGCTTTCTTCGCGATACGAAGGATTCCCAAATGTGTTGTTAGAGGCTGGCGCGTGTGGCACCTACAGCTTGGCGAACAATTGTCTTGGCGGAATCTCCGAGATTATTCAAAACAAAGTCAATGGTGAAATCCACTCGATTGCAGATACAAAAGGCTTTGCCAAGAAAATCATTTCCGTTTTAGCCCAAAAACATTCGGCAGAAGAAATCAAGCAGAGCATTTATTCGCGTTTTAGTAAGCAGATCATTATTCAACAATACGAAACCATTTTTGAAAAATTATAAATGAACTCATCGCCCAAAATATCTGTCATTGTGCCGGTTTACAATACCGCAGCGTATTTGCCGAAATGTCTCGATTCTATTCTGAATCAGACTTTTTCTGATTTTGAACTGTTGGTTGTAAACGATGGATCGCAAGACGATTCGCACCGAATCTTAGAAGAATATGCCCAAAAAGATGAGCGCGTGCTTGTCATCAACAAAGAAAATGGAGGGTTGAGCGATGCGAGAAATTTTGGATTGGATGCTGCAAAAGGCGATTATATTGCGTTTGTTGATTCGGATGATTATATCGATTTGCAGATGTTAGCATCGATGCTTGGTTTGGCAGAAAAGCATCGGTCCGATATTGTTTTTTGTAATTTGGTAAAGGTTGATGAAGACGGAAAAGAATTTCGAGATTTACCGCAATCGCCGCAACTTCCCGAGAAAATTGTCTTGCAAGAAGATCTGACGATTTTTGGTGAGATGAGCTGTTTTGCGTGCAACAAATTGTTTAAGCGTTCTTTGTTCGAAAAGCATCGTTTCCGAAAAGGAATTCATTTCGAAGACATCGAATTGATTCCGAAATTGGTTTTAGATTCTATGATTATCTCGAAAATCAATCAGCCTTATTATAAATATTTCGAACGCCAAAATTCTATTACGAAAACCCATACCCAAAAAGGTCTGGATATGTTTTTGGCTATCGAAAATGTAACCAATTATTTCGAGCAGAGTTCCTATCAGCATTTCAGAAAAGATTTGGAACGCTTTCAGATTCTGCAAGGATATTATTCATATTTGGGCTATGTTGCCTATGTAAAAGACCGAAAATTGAGGTCGGAAATGATCGATCGGTTGAAAGTTTTTTTGAAGTCGAATGGATTATCGGTACAGAAAATCAAAAATTTACAACGCTTTGATTCGAAATATATAGTAAGTTTGCCATTAAATAAAAGAATTTATTATTATTTATCTTTTATCAATTTAGACCTATTAAAAAAAATCTAAATGAGTTTTATATACAATTTCATTGTATTGATTTTGTCCATTGGCGCTATACAAGAAGTGTCTAAAGATATGATTATCGATAAGTTGTATTATCGGCTTATTGTACTGATTATGATTCTCACGGCCGGAATGGGGTATGCCCTTAGTCCGGATTGGGTTGCATATTTTGAAACCTTTAAGATGATTGGTGAGACTGCCATTTCAGATATTGCACGCTTTGGCGAATTGGTAGGGATGGAATCGGGGTATCTTTATCTGAATTACTTTTTGTATTCGATGGGGTTTGATTTTGGTGCGTTGACTTTGGTTGTTGTGACGGTTTCGTTGATGCTCAAATCCTCGACATTTTATCGTTATGCAGGTTATCCAATGTTAGCATTGTTGATGTATTCGATACCCAACTATTTTTTCGAAGAGCATGTGCACATCAGACAAGGATTGGCAAACGCTATCGCCATGTATAGTGTACGTTATGTAATCGATAGGAAAATTTGGCATTTTCTCTTGTGTATCACGATCGGCTATCAATTTCACGAGTCCATAATTGTTTTTGTTTTAGCCTATTGGATAGTGAAAATTAGAGTGTCGACTCCAGTAATTGGAGTAGCAGTAATCGTCGCGATTATAGCAAATTTTACCGGGCTTACGAGTATAATTGATACCATTATGCAGTTCATGCCAGTAGGTCAGGATAAGTACGAATCCTACGAAAGCGATTTGATGCAAACGGGCGAGTTTGCAGTAGGGGATATTGTAAAATTGATGACGGTAGGGGCAATCATGCTCTACAATAAAAATACAGAGGATGACGAACTTTATATTGCCTTTCGTAATTTATTTCTAATGGGCGTTGTTTTATACTTCTTCTTAGGGAAAGGTATTTTTGGTATTCGACTGCCAGGTTATTATACCGTATTTTTAGGTTTGGTTGTTTGTCGAGTATTGGTGAATTTGAAGAATATTTCAGTAACACGGAATTTTGTATTTTATTCTTTTTTCACCTATACCATTGTATTGTTTTTCTGGTTGCAAATAAAACAAGGGCATAAGTCAAATTTTGGAAATTATCGAACGTTTTTTCATCCAACAGCGGTTTACGGTCTATGGCGTTAGTATCAATCATTACACCAGTATACAATTCTGCAGCGTTCATCAAGCAGACCTATGAATCGATAAGTGCACAGACGGTTACCGATTGGGAATGGTTGGTTGTGGACGATTGTTCGACCGACGATTCGGTAAAAATCATAAAATCAATAGCCGACGATAGAATAAAATTGATCGTTTTAAATCATAATTCTGGAGCCTCGGAGGCTAGAAACCAGGGGCTGAAGCAAGTAGAAGGTCGTTACATCACTTTTATTGACAGTGATGATCTTTGGAAAGAAGATTTTTTAGAAAAAAGTATCAATTATTTGCAGCAACACAACGAAGCTTTGGTGTACAGTAATTACGAGCGGGTAAATGATGAATTGGTGAAAATACTGCCAGATTTCGAAGCTGTTGATTATGTAGATTTCAAGCGTTTGCTGTACAATTGTCCTATTCCTATGTTAACTGCACTTTATGATAAAGAAAAAGTTGGTTTAGTAAAAATTCCCGATGTACCTTTGCGAGAAGATCATGCGATGTGGTTGGATATAATGCGAAGAATCCCTCATGCGAGGGCTTTGAATGAAGCGCTTGGCATATATAGAATACGTGACAATTCAGTCTCGCGTAACAAAATTAAAATTGCGTTCAAACAATTTGATGTATATTACCGATACTTGAATTTGAATGTTTTCAGTTCGGTGTTTTATACAATTTGTTGGGCATTTAACGGTCTAAAGAAATATGGAAAGCTTTAAAATACTAGATTACCTCTACTCGTTGAATATCTCGCCTATCTATATCAATGTGGTTGGAGCATTCCTTGTTTCTTTGATGATTACAATGATTTCGATACCAAAAATTATCAGGGTGAGTCACAGAAAACAATTGATGGATGTTCCTGGGCATCGAAGCTCTCATTTCCAGAAAATTCCTACTTTAGGTGGCGTTGCTATTTATTTTGCATTGGTAATCGCTTATTCTATCTTTTCATCAGAAATTAATTACAATTATTCGTTCTTTTTGTCGTCCATTACCATTTTGTTTTTTGTAGGGTTGATGGATGATTTATTAGTCGTGGCTCCTGATAAAAAATTATATGCCCAAATCATCAGTTCGTTGTTGATCATTTTTGGATCTGGAATTCAAATTTCAACATTTGGCGGTTTATTTGGTGTTTACGAACTGCCCTATCTGATCAGTGTATTGTTCACTGTTTTTGTATTTATTATCCTCAATAATGCTTATAATCTTATCGATGGGATTGATGGGCTTGCAGGTACAGTTGGTATTATTATTTGCGCTACTTTTATTATTATTTTTTATCGTTTGTACGATTATTCAGCAGGTGCATTAGCAGTAGCAGTACTTGCTGCTTTGTTGGGATTTTTACGATTCAATTTATCAGAAAAGTATAAAATTTTTATGGGTGATACGGGATCGATGGTAATAGGGTTTATACTAACGTTCTTGTTGATTAGATTCCTTTACATCAGTTCACAGCCAAATTTTCATCTTACGACTGCACCCGTTATTGGATTGTATATTTTTGCGATCCCGATTATTGATACAGTTTCGGTCATTACCATTCGTTTACTCAACAAGAAACACCCTCTCCGTCCAGATAAGAATCATATCCATCATCAACTGATTTTTTTAGGGTTGAATCATAAACAAACCAGTCTGCTCATTGGTGTAGTGAATGTGGTGTTCATTGTATTAGGCTTTCTTTTACGGAGAATGGAGCCCAATCTTTTTTTCTTGTTATCTTTGATATTATCTTTTAGTTTTGTAGCCATTATACATTACCTAGTGAAAAAGAAAAAGTTAAAACTAAGCCTTAATGAAAAATAAATTATTTAATCCGATTTTTTTATTTCTGTTCTTACTGTCAATTCAATCCTGTATATCGCTAAAAGACATTCAGTTGATACAGCCAGATGAGCGATTGAAATTGGATCAGAAAGGAATGATAGACTTTAATAGACCAACATATCACATTCAGAAATACGATAATATTCTGATTAAAGTCTCTTCGAGAGAGCCAAGCTCAATGGGGATTTTAAGTGATTTTATCGTAAATAATTCTACTTCTGGAGGAGCAAATACAAATACAAATACAAATACAAATACAAATAGAGGGGTATACGTGCGAGAAGATGGAACGATAGAGTTGCCTAGGATTGGTAAAATTCATTTAGAAGGGCTTACTATCGAACAAGCTCGAGAGAAGATCAAAACAGAGTTTTATAAAATTTATACACCAGAAGGAACTTTTATAGATGTAGAGTTGGCTGGTATTGAATATACTATAGTCGGTGAAGGTGCAAACGGGACTTACTCTACTAACCGTAGAACACTTTCTATGTTAGAAGCTTTGAGTAGATCAGGCGGCGGAAATGGAAATATCTACCAAGATCTGAAGAATATTCGCGTGATAAGAACAACTCCTCAAGGTACTCAACAGGTATTTATTGACATGACCAAGGAGTCGATAATGAATTCTGAGTACTATTGGGTTCAGAACAACGATATCATCGTAATCAACCCACGCAAAGAAAAAGTTTGGGGCGTAGGATTGAATCCACTGTCTGTCGTGACTACAGTTATGGGTGTATTGGCAACAGTTTTAGGAGTGTATTTGTTTTTTGATAAATTATAATGAACATGCAGGAAACGAATAAAACAAATACGGTTATTAAAAACAGTCAAAAAACGCAAGCATTACCGTTAGATTTTGAGCGGTTGATTCCTCGACTTATCAATCATTGGCCATTATTTGTTGCTTCCATTCTTTTGGCGTTAGGGATAGCCTATTACCTCAACAATTGGCATTTCAGTAATGTTTATCAGTCGTCTGCAACATTTCGTGTAGGTAGTGGAATCAACAGTAATTCGGCTGCCAGCGCTTCTAATTCGATTAATTTCATTTGGGGAGGTTCAAATAATAGAGTCCAAACATTGTCCTACGTCATGTCTTCTAGAACACATAATAACTTTGTGGTAAAAGAAACGCAAGGATATGTGTTTTACTATGAAGAAGGAAGATTAAAAAAATCGGACTCCTATAAATTAGATGCGCCCTATAACATCGAAATTGATACTACCCATAATCAAATCATCAATCAAGAAATCTATATTGAGCCCGTCAATGAGACGACGTTTAAGATTTCGAGAGCGACTGGAACAGGACGAGTTTATAACTATCAGCACGATTCGATTATCAATCGAAAAGGATATCTAAAAACTCCAATGGTGGCAAAATACAATCAATGGATAGAAGGGACTAACTATCGGTTCAAGGTCAAGAAAAATCATATAGCTTATCTACCAGACTATAAATATTCATACAAGCTGGTTACGTTGAATGAGGCAATAAGTCGTGCGGCTCAGAATATTACCATTGCACCTATTCAAAATGGTTCGAATATAGTATCGGTAAAGAAAACGGCAACAAACTTAAATGAAGCCACTGATGTCATCAATAATTCCTTAAAAGTATTGATGCGTAATGAATTAGCTGAGAAAAATCTTGCGGCAAATAAGACAAAAAATTACATCAAAGATCAATTGAGTCGTGTGAAAAATAAGCTCGATAGTGCTTCGAACAATCTCACTGCCTTGCAACAAGCTGAAGGTATTTACGATTTCCCTGGTAAGAAATCGGAGATCATTTCGGGCATCACCGAGTTGGATCGCCAACGGGTGATGATGATCGACAAGATCAATTCTTTGAACTCTCTCATTCCAAAAGCAAACAATAGCGTCAACAACATGATTGCGCTGAATATTGCAGGCTTAGACGTTGCGTATTATATGTCTTATGTGAATGAGATCGAAAGCTTGGAAAATCAAAAGAAAGAGATGTTGATGATTTACCAGCCTCAAGCAGAGGAGATAAGATTGATTGATGAAAAGATTCGAGAGGCTAGAAACTCGATCGACAATGTGGTGAGGGCGCATAGACAAAAATTGAACACCGAATTGCGCGATATTGAAAGCAAATTAAGTGAATACGAATACCAAGCACAATTTTTACCTCAACAAGAATTTAACTTCTTAGAAGCAAACAGAGGTTTTGCAATTAATGACGAGGTATACAATAATTTAATGACCCAATTGAATAATGCCGAATTGCAAATCGCCTCAAATGTTTCTGATATCTTAATAGTGGATGAGGCTAAAAATTTAGGTCAGAGACCTATTTACCCAGATCACAAAGGCAATTATTTGAAAGCATTGTTGATCGGATTTTTACTACCTTTTGTTTATGTAGTGTTGCGAGAGTTGTTCGATACGAAGGTAAAAGTGATAAAAGATATCACAACACGCACCGATATTCCACTATTAGGTATGATCGGGAATTTAGGAAACTTTAGCCCTCTGGTTGTTATCAATCGTCCAAAATCTGGAATTTCGGAAAGTTTTCGTGCTGTGCGATCGAATATTAAGTTTTTATACAAAAAACCTAATCTTCACCCTACCAATAAAACAATCTTGGTTACCTCATTTATCAGTGGTGAGGGGAAAACCTTTGTTTCGATGAATATCGCTTCGGTATTTGGAGCGGGTGATAAAAGAACATTGTTGATTGGTTTGGATTTGCGTAAGCCGAAAATTTTCGATGATTTCAAAATCAACAATTACGTTGGGGTAACCAATTATCTGGTTGAAGATATCGACATCCAAGAGGTGATCCAGCGAACAGAATTACCAAATCTTGACGTTATCACAGCTGGACCAATTCCGCCCAACCCTTCAGAATTGATTCTGAGTAGCAAGATGGAGCAAATGATTCATCAGTTAAAAGACATTTACGATTATATCATCATCGATTCGCCGCCAATTGGCTTGGTTTCTGACTCGTATGATTTGATGAAATTTGCCGATGCAACTTTATACATCAGCCGCCATAATTATTCGGAACGCAACTTCCTGAAAGTGATCGACTCTAGGTATAAAGATGGAGAACTGACCAATATTGGGATTGTGCTCAACGATTACCAAGTGAAAATGGGCTATGGATATGGCTATGGCTCAGAGTATGGTTATGGTGTAAACTATGGTTATGGTTATGGCTACGGCTATTTCGAAGAAGATGAATATTATGAAAACAATTGGGTTGGGATAATCAAACGATTCTTTTCGCAATTCAGTAAAAAATCTAAACGATAGATGTTGAAAATCATATTCGATAAAACGCTTGCATTAATCCTGTTAATTTTATTAGCGGGATTAATTGTTTTATTGATTATTCTAGCAACGATTGATACAAGACAGTTTGGTGTTTTTTTTCAAAAACGGGTAGGCTATCAGGCAAAACTTTTTACCATTTACAAAATACGAAGCCTGCGTACAGCAAATCATCAACACCATATGTCAAAATTCGGGAAGTTTATCCGCAAGTTCAAGTTGGATGAGTTGCCACAGCTTTATAATGTGCTCATAGGCGATATGAGCTTTGTAGGGCCTCGCCCAGATATAGCGGGCTATGCCGACAAATTGCAGGGGGATGATCGAATAATACTGACTGTAAAACCAGGGCTAACAGGGCCGGTGCAACTCAAATACCGAAACGAAGAACAATTGCTTGCCGAGCAAGAAAACCCGCAGAAATACAACGATGAAGTGATTTGGCCCGATAAGGTAAAAATCAACAAAGCCTATGTGCAAAACCAGAGTTTTTGGTCCGACATAGGCTATATGATCAAAACAATTTTTTAGTCAATTAGGTTTGGATAACTCCTAAATTGAATGGTTTTTCAATTGGAGCGTGATTCGCAGCTTCGATACCCATCGATATCCAGGTTCGAGTATCCAGAGGATCGATAATAGCGTCTGTCCACAGTCTAGCAGCAGCATAGTACGGACTTGTCTGTTTGGTATATCGATTGGTAATTTCCGCCAATAGTTCTTCTTTTTTAACTTCATCCAATTCAATACCTTTTCCTTTTAAGGTTGCTTCTTGTATTTGCAACAATACTTTTGCAGCTTGTTCACCACCCATTACAGCCAGTTGTGCAGAAGGCCAAGCGGCAATCAGGCGTGGATCGTAGGCTTTTCCGCACATGGCATAATTGCCTGCTCCGTAAGAGTTTCCTACCACAATTGTGAATTTCGGAACTACAGAATTCGATACGGCATTTACCATTTTTGCACCATCTTTTATTATCCCGCCATGTTCAGATTTTGATCCTACCATAAAACCGGTAACGTCTTGTAAGAATATCAACGGAATTTTCTTTTGATTACAATTTGCAATGAAACGTGTTGCCTTGTCTGCAGAGTCTGAGTAGATTACGCCACCAAACTGCATTCCGTCTTTCTTAGATTTCACGATGTTGCGTTGGTTGGCAACAATACCTACAGCCCAACCATCGATGCGAGCATAGGCACAAATGATGGTTTTACCATAGTCTGCTTTGTATTCATCAATTTCAGAATTATCTACCAATCGTTTGATGATTTCATACATGTCGTATTGCTCGGCACGAGAGATGGGTAAAATTCCGTAAATTTCGTTTTCATCGAGTGCTGGTTTTGCCGATTCTATTCGGTTGAAACCTGCTTTTTCGTAATCACCAATTTTACCTACGATGGATTTTATTCGATCCAAAGCATCTTTGTCGTCTTTCGCTTTGTAATCGGTAACACCAGAGATTTCGCAGTGGGTGGTTGCGCCTCCAAGTGTTTCGTTATCAATATCTTCTCCAATAGCAGCTTTTACCAAATAGCTTCCTGCCAAAAATATAGAGCCTGTTTTATCTACAATCATGGCTTCGTCGCTCATGATTGGTAAATAGGCTCCTCCGGCCACGCAACTTCCCATTACAGCAGCGATTTGTGTAATTCCCATAGAAGACATGATGGCGTTGTTACGAAAGATTCGACCAAAATGTTCTTTGTCTGGGAAAATTTCATCTTGCATAGGCAAATACACACCTGCGCTGTCTACCAAATAGATGATAGGCAATCGGTTTTCTATCGCAATTTCTTGTGCTCTTAGGTTCTTTTTTCCCGTAATCGGAAACCATGCACCTGCCTTTACAGTTGCATCATTTGCAACTACAATACATTGTTTACCAGCTATGTAGCCTATTTTTACCACTACACCTCCAGATGGGCAACCGCCATGTTCTTCGTACATTTCATCGCCTACCAAAGCGCCAATTTCTATACTTGGTTTTTTGGGGTCTAATAAATAATTGATTCGTTCACGGGCGGTAAGTTTTCCTTTTGATTTGTGTGAATCTATTTTCTTTTGTCCTCCACCCAGATAGACTTCTGCAAGTTTACGTTTAAGTTTACCCAATTCAAGCTTGTTGTAATCTTCTCTTTTGTTGAATGTAAGGTCCATTTCTCAATTTTGTTTGTTCGGCTAAAGCTAAGAAAATTTGACCTTATCCAAAAAGAAATTCATGGCAATTCTTCTCCAATTCGGGATAAAATAGCAAAAAGTTTTCTTCTATGTTCTCTAAATTTTGTTGGATAATCTCTTCGGTGTGGCTCAGTTGATTTTCGAAACGGGTGCGTTTGCTAATGTTTTTCAGTGTTTTGCTCACGCCTTCTAAGGTCGAATAGGTCAGAAACCAATCATACTTCAACATATAATGCAGAATTTCATTCAATCGGGTGGGATAGAGGACTGTATTGGCTTGGAAAAGTGTATAACAATTGTTTTTGAATAGGCTAAATTCTTCATTCACAAATTTATCCCAGTGTTTAATCAGAAAATAATCGAATAGCACATCTACCACAATTGGGGCATATTTGCCTTGCTGATGATGTAGCAATTTGGTCGATTGATGCACAAGCGGATGCGAATCGGTAAAAGTGTCGATAAACCGATGCAACAGAATACCTTGCTGAACCTCGGAAGGGTAATGCTCATATTTTCTACCTTTCACGACTTCACCCAACAAATTTCCCAATTGTATTGCTGGTCGAGAAAACGATAAAACTTGATGAGCCACATAATTCATTTCGTAGAATTTGTCCTCAAGTTAAGTAAAATCGGGTTGTGCTAATGTTAAGAATTCAGATTATCTTGTTGGTTCGATGTTTTTCTTTTCAGGTAAGGATATTTTTTGTACATCTCCAATCGCAAAGATTCGTCTAGTTCCATGGCTTTCTGAAAAGCTTCTAAGCCTTTTTCTTCTTGTTGATCGAGATAGTAACAATTGCTCAATTGATAATACAATTCGGCCCGTTGAAAGTTTTGCAAGCCTTTTTTTGCCGCCTGTATTCCTCGTTTGAAGTCGCCTATTACAATGAGCGTTTCGACCAATCCGATCCAATTATAAAAATTAAGCGGTTCTAGGTCTACCATTTTGTAATAATCGTTCGCGGCTTCTTCATATTTACCGAGTTGTATATTGAGATAAGCATGTCTTTTCCAGTACTCTGGCACTGCGCTGTCGAGGTCTATTGCTCGGTCTAAATAATACAAAGCGTCTTGAAAGTTGCCAAGCGACTCGTACAAATCCGATGTGGCAATCCAAGCTTTGTCTAATTGCGGATCGTCTTGTATGGCTTGATGAAAAGATTTCAGGGCTTTGTAAGGTTTGTTGAGTTTTCGATAGCATTCGCCGATACGCAAATAGGTGAAAGCTGCCGTGTCATCCAAAGCCAAGGTTTCTTCGTATTCTTTGATGGCCGATTCGTAGTCTTCTAATTGCTCTAGCGAATAGGCTTTTTGGGTATAACCCGAGATGCTGTGCGGATCTATAACCGTCACATAATCAAATGCTTTGTAGGCTTCTTCAAAATTCTTTTGAGCGAGATGTTGAATTCCGAGTTGCATCCAAGCTGCTTCGTAATAGGGATCTTCGTCGATGATTTGCAATAAGAATTCGATCGATTCGTTGATCAGGTGCAACTCTTCGAAACATTGCATGGCCGAATAAAAAGCATAATCATTATGGATATTTACTTTTAGCGCTTTTTTGAAATAGAATAATGCTAAGCTGGCTTCATCCAAATTCAAATATTCGTTTCCGATACAATTGTAGATATAATCCAAATCTTCTTCAGATTCGAGTGCTTTTTCGAAGAAAGAAATTGCCTTTCGTGCTTCACCATTCAGACTCCAAAATTTTGCTACTGCCAGCAAATAGTCTACATCGCTGTTGACGATTTCTTGTAGTTCTTGTATGCGTTCAGAGGCGCGGTGCAACTGATTGGTCTGCACAAAAAATTCGAGTTCTTTTATCTGGATATCGATATTTTCTGGATACAAAGTATAGGCATATTGTATCGCCTTCAGCAGATAATCGTTATCGCCTACTTCCAAATAAAAGCCAATGATCTCACAAAGCTGTTCGGTATCGAAATAATGTTGTTCGTTGTTCTCGATCATGCTTTCGAATTGCTCGATGAGATCATTATTGAATTGTTCTTCATCCATACGCTAAAGGTATAGCTTTATTGCATTAAAAAACAATACCGAAAATAGATTTATCAACTACTTATCAATAATGTTTCTGATCGAAGAAATCATTTTCTGAGCAAGTGCTTGCGCGTTTTCTTCTGACGTACTTTCGGTATAAATACGGATGATAGGCTCTGTATTAGATTTTCGTAAATGTACCCATTCGTTTGGGAAATCGATTTTTACGCCATCTACCGTGTTGATTTCCTCGTTTTGATAGACAAGCTGAATTTTTTCTAATAAATCATCCACGTCGATATCTGGTGTGAGTTCGATTTTTTCTTTCGCCATGAAATAAGCAGGATAGCTGTCGCGCAAAGCTTTTACAGACTTTTCTTGCTCGGCAAGATGAGTGAGAAACAAAGCGATGCCTACCAAAGAATCGCGACCATAATGCAACTCTGGATAAATGATACCTCCGTTTCCTTCGCCCCCGATTTTTGCTCCGAGTTCTTTCATCTTTTCTACTACATTTACCTCGCCAACTGCCGAAGGTTGATAGGCTTGCCCGTGTTGTTGGGTAACGTCGCGCAAAGCTCGTGAAGACGAAAGGTTCGACACGGTCGCAGAAGGGGTTTTGCTCAACACATAATCGGCAATAGCTACCAAGGTATATTCTTCGCCAAACATCGAGCCGTCTTCGTTGATGATGGCCAAGCGATCTACATCGGGATCCACAACAATTCCGAAATCTGCCTTTTCTTCTACTACTTTAGCCGAAATATCGGTCAGGTGTTCTTTCAACGGTTCTGGGTTGTGTGGGAAATGCCCCGTAGGTTCGCAATAAAGTTTCACGTATTCTACTCCAAGTTTGTCTAGAAGTTTAGGAATTGCAATTCCGCCTGTAGAGTTTACAGCATCGATGACCACCTTGAATTTCTTTGACGCTATCTTTTCTCGGTCGACTAGGGGTAAATTCAAAATCATTTCGACATGTTCATCAATTGCGGTTTCATAATATTCGAGTGTACCTAGGTCATCTACCTCTGCAAAACTGAAGTCTTCTTTCTCGGCGATTTCCAAAATGTGTTTGCCGTCTTCTCCAGAGATGAATTCTCCTTTTTCGTTGAGCAGTTTCAGTGCATTCCATTGTTTTGGATTGTGCGAAGCTGTGAGAATTATCCCTCCGTCTGCCTGCAGTTTTGGAACCATTACTTCTACAGTTGGCGTGGTCGATAATCCTAGATTTACCACATCTATCCCGAGTCCGATTAGGGTTTGGGCAACCAACTGACTGATCATTTCGCCCGAGATTCGAGCGTCTCTGCCAATTACAATTTTCAATTGTTTGTTGGGTTGTTTAGCTTTTTGCCAAGCGCCGTAAGCAGCTGCAAATTTTACAGCGTCTATTGGGGTTAAGTTGTCGCCAGTTCGTCCGCCAATTGTACCACGAATTCCAGAAATGGATTTTATTAAAGTCATTTTATATACTTTTTGGTCTTGATTTGAGTTTCAAAGTTAAGGGATTTCTAATTATAACATAATGGTTTATAGAAAATTATAAAATAAAATAAAATTTTAAAACTTTAGGAATGTTTTTTGATATATAACTAATTATAACACTAAAATACTATAAATATGTTAATTTCAGCTTTAATTTTTGGTTTAATCATGAACTTGATTTCTTGGGCAGTTTTCGGACTTATCGCAGGGATAATTGCAAAAATGATTTCGCCTGGTCCAGAGCCAGGTGGGGTTATTGTGACGATTGTAATCGGTGTTCTTGGAGCTATTGTAGGTGGTTGGTTGAGTACTTTGATATTCGATTACGACCCTAATAAATGGTCTTTGGGAGGATTTTTTGTAGCGGTTGTAGGTGCTTTGTTGTTGCTTTTTGTCTACAAGAAACTCGCACGCTAATTGGGCAAATGATTATGCTAAAATAAATNTGGACTTTTTCAGGATCAAGTTTTTTGAACTCCGGTGGCTCGGGATCTTGGTCTTCTTCATCAGCAACGCACTGCGCGTATTGCCACATATCCTCTAATTGTTTGATCATTTTCTCCCGATTGGTCTTGATGGAATTTCCCCAGACAAAGGTGTATCTTCCAGCTACCGATTCTATTTTGGTGCCGTCTGTATAAACTCGTTTGAGACTCACTAATTTTTCTTCTGCCAAAAGCAATACCACTTGTTTGAAGATGTCTTTGAATACGGCTTTTAACTTATTGCTTCGAAATCGGGCTATCGTATTATGGTCGATGCTTTCTCTACCAGAAAGCCACATAAAGTTTATGTTCTCATTGAGGGCTTTTTCGATCTTTCTACTGGAATAAATATTGTCCATATAAGCGTAAACCATCACTTTGAGCATCATTTTAGGATGATAACTAGGATGACCTTCCCGACTGTAAGTTTCTAAAAGAGGTTTTAAGTCTATCTTCTCAACTACGTTGTTTACGATTCTTACTGGATGATTAGTCGGAATTAATTCTTCTATCGAAGGTGGAAATAACCAGTTTTGGGATTGGTTATATTCTTTAATTCTATAGTTCATTTCGCTGAAAATTAAGTAGTTAAATATAGTGAATTCTATATTAATCACCTAATAATCAATCCATTATTTATATAAAAAAACCGCCTCAGTTGTGAGACGGCTTCATTTGTATCCATTTTCTCGATTTTAAATATCGTCGAAATCTATATTCGTAAAATCTTCGGTAACGCTAGCGTTTGCCTCAGCTCTCGGGTTGTAATCGTGTTGATGTTTTTCTGATATCACCACTTCACCTTTTTCTTGAAACACGTAAGAAGTCGTATCGTCTAACATTTCTTTGAAGTTCAAAAAATCTTCTTTGTAAAGGTAAATTTTGTGTTTTTTGTACTGAAATTTACCGTCTTCGGTTGTGTTTTTCTTGCTTTCGGTAATGGTAAGATAATAATCACCGGCTTTTGTTTCTCTTACATCAAAAAAATAAGTTCTGCGCCCAGCTCTTAAAACCTTCGAATAGATACCGTCTGTATCTACACTCTCATTTTTATCAAATTCGCTCATGTTTATAGTGGTATTTGTTGTATCTATTTTAACAAATCTATAAAAATTTTAACATAAAACAAGAAAAATTATGAAAATTTAAACTTCTTTTAATTGATCGTGGTACAAGGTAGCGTAGTAATTATCGTATTCCATCAAGGTTTTGGGGCTCGCAAATGCTTCTACTTTTCCATCATTCAATATCAAAATTTTGTCAGCATTTTTTGCCGATGAGATGCGATGCGTGATGATGATGCAGGTTTTCGATTCAATTTCAGATGCTAGATTATGCAGAATCAATTCTTCGGTGTCGGTGTCAACTGCTGATAACGAATCATCAAAAATCAAAATATTAGGCTCTTTTACCAAGGCTCTCGCAATCGAAATGCGTTGTTTCTGTCCACCTGAAAGCGTTACGCCTCTTTCCCCTACAATGGTGTCGTATCCATTTTCGAAATTGATGATGTTGTCGTGCACCATAGCTTGCTTGGCATAATAGACGGCTTTCGCCTCGTCTTCTGAGTCTGTTCCAAACAAGATGTTGTTTTTGATGGTGTCTGAAAACAAAAATGATTCTTGAGGTACATAACCAATGGCTTCTCGTAGAGAATGCAAATTCAGGCTTTCGATGGGGGTGCCATCGAGTAAGATTTCGCCGCTATCGGGTTGTATCATGCGGGCAACGAGCAAGGCAATGGTCGATTTGCCGCTACCTGTTTTACCAATGACCGCCAATGTTTCGCCTTTGTTGATTTTAAACGAAACTTTATCCAAGGCTTTTATGCCGGTGTTTTCGTATGTATAGCTTACATTTCTGAATTCAATTTCGCCTTTTATTGGGGTAGGATTTTCTGTACGATTTTTGATTTCTGAATCTTGATCGAGGAATTCGTTTATTCGAGCCATCGAAGCTTCTGCGCGCTGCACAATCATGGTAATCCAACCCAGTGAAGTGAAAGGCCAAATGAGCATATTGAGGTACATGAAAAACTGACCGATCACGCCGATGGTGAGCTCGCCTTGCATGTATTTTTGTCCGCCAATGTAGAGAATGACCAAATTACTCAATCCTACCACAATTACCATGATAGGACCAAAAGCTGCTTGCGTTTGCGATAGCGATAGCGCTTTGGTTTGATAATCATCTGCATTTTCTTCGTACTTGTTCATGATGAAGTTTTCGGTATTGAAGGATTTAATTACCCGAATACCAGCAAAGGTGTCTTGTACCGAAGAAGAAATCACCGATTGTTGTTTTTGTAATGTTTTACTTTTTTCGTTGATTTTTATCGCGACCCTGTAGATGATGAACGATAATAGTGGTAGTGGTGCTAATGTGTATAGCGTCAATTGTTTATCGATTTGCACCATGAAAGAGAATAAAATCAAGGTTCGCGTAATCAAATCCATCGGATACATGATTCCAGGGCCGAGATATTGGCGCACCAATGCCACGTCTTCGGTGATACGGTTCATCAAATCGCCTGTTTTATTCTTTTTGTAGAAGATAAGCGAAAGTTTTTGGTAATGATCATAGATTACATTCTTCAGGTCATATTCGATGAGGCGAGAAGTCACAATAATCATTTGTCTGGTGCCAATCGTGATGGCGCCCGCAAGTATTTTAAGTCCAACAAACATCAGCACGGTCATCAACAAACCGTGTTTCAACTGTTCGATGTCCAAAGCGCCCGACTCGCTAAAATTGGTCAACAACTCTTGCACAGAATCCAAGGCTTTCCCGATGAAGTTTACCGAATAGACGTTTACGAAGTTGGAAGCCAGCACCAATAGAAAACCAAAAATGATTTTCCATTTGTAATTCCACAAAAATTTGTTTAATTTCTTTAAAGCTTTCACTAGGCAAAATTACAATTTTACGTACCTTTGCCAAAATTTAGACGTTATATCATTGAAATTATGTTGGGAAGGAGACAACTTCGAGAAAAGGTAATGCAAAATATTTATGCATTCAATTGCCAAGGATTAGATGCTAATCAGCGAATAGTTGAAAAGAATATGTTGCAGGGCATCGATCAAATTTACGACCTGTATATTTACCTATTGAACACCTTGCTAATCCAAAAAGACATCGCTCAAAATAAAATTGAGATCGCCAAAACTAAAAACCTTCCAACGCAAGAGGATTTGAATCCTAACTTGAAATTTGTAAACAATCGTATTCTACATTTTTTGTCAATCAACAACGAGTTGCAAACCTACAATGCCAACAACAGCCAGTTGACTTGGGATATCTACGATACCTATCCAAACAACATTTTCAAGAGTTTGGTAGAAAGTGATTTGTACAAAGACTATATGGCAAATCCCAATTCATCGTTAACCGAAGATAAAGAGTTTATTACCAAATTTTTTATCGATTTCATAGCCGATAATGATAGTTTGAGCGACTGGTTCGAAGGCATCCAAATTTATTGGGCAGATGATTTGCATATAGCCAACACTATGGTATACAATACGATACAATCGTTTACGGCAAAGAGCCACGAAAACCTGCGCTTGTTCAAGGTTTATAAAGACGATGATGATGAGCAGTTTGTGAGCGATTTGTTTCGGCGCGTTTTACAACATCAGTCCGAAACGAAAAAAATCATTGGCGAATTGGCCGAAAATTGGGAACTCGATCGTATTGCAGCCATCGATCTGATCATTTTAGAAATGGCCATTACCGAATTCAAATACTTTCCGAGCATCCCAACCAAAGTATCGATAAATGAATACATCGAATTGGCAAAAAATTATTCGACCGAAAAAAGTAGAATCTTTGTCAATGGAATACTGGATAAGTCTCTAAAGAAATTGAAAAATGAAAATCAAATTAACAAATTTGGTAGAGGGCTTATCGAGAATTGATTATATTTGAACAAAATAAATATTTCAGAGAAATGAAACACAACGTAATTTTAGTAGGAATCTTAGGCGTAACTTTAGGTTTTACAGCATGTAAAAAAGAAAGTGCGACAGATTTATATACAGAAGAAGAACAAGCGGCAATTGCCGAGGCTGTGGTTGATCCTGCAAACGCTCCGATCTTGACCTTGAAAGAAAGTAATTTTGATTTCGGAGATGTGAAAATGAACGAGAAAAAGGAACACTATTTCGTGATCTCTAACGATGGTAAAAGTCCTTTGATCATCAAAGACGCATCGGCTACTTGTGGTTGTACCGTTCCAGAAATTCCAAGCAAACCAATTCCAGTTGGTGGGCAAGACTCTATCAAAGTTGAATTTACAGCTGGTTCTGTTGCTGGTAAAACGCAAAAAACCGTAACGATGAACACCAATACAGCAACGGGGCAAGAAACCTTTACAATTTCTGCAAACGTGGTAGAATAATCACTAAATCGATTCAATAATGCTACAAACTATATTTTTGCAAACGGCAACAGAAGGCTCGGGATGGTCGACGCTTATTCTCTTTGGTGGTATGTTTCTCATCATGTATTTTTTCATGATTCGCCCAACCATGCAACGTCAAAAGAAAGAAAAACTATTTCAACAAGAAATAAAAAAAGGTGATAATGTGGTCACGACTTCGGGTATTCATGGGCGAGTAGGAGAGCTGTATGACGATCATATTATTTTGGAAACTGGAGCCGGAAAAATAAAAATGGAACGCTCAGCCATTTCTAAAGAACTTACCGTTGCACGCTACAAAACTGCTTCGGAAAAATAATAAGTCTAAACATTTATCGAGATAAAAGAAACCTCCGTTTGGAGGTTTTTTTGTGTTTTAAAGATTGGGGTTTAATGCGTTATTAGAGGAAGAAATTTTTTTTTCATAGGAGTTTTTCAAAACTTTTTCGAATAATTTTTACAACAAAAAAGCCTCATCGCAAACAGGATAAGGCTAAAAAATATAAACAGAAAATCAACTTATTTTTTGTTTTGTCTCTTCATTCGCTCTTGTTCTGCCTGCATTTCTTGTGCTTTTTTCATCATTTCTTGCATGCGTTGAGAGAATTTAGATTCTTTTTTAGGTTTGGTTTTATTTTCTTGAATAATGGCATGAATTTTTTCTTCATTGATCATAACATTTTTAATATAAAGAATAATGAAAATGTTGATGACATTCGACACCAAATAATACCAAGACAAACCTGAAGCATAATTGTTGAGGAAAACAAAGAAGAAAATCGGCATTACATACATCATGTATTTCATGAATTGCATATTTGGCATTCCTTCTTGTTGTGGCATATTCCCAAAATTGTCCATAGACCCCGATACTTTGAAATAGACCAGCATGGCAACAATGTACAACATGGCAAAAATACTCAAGTGACCGTTAAGGAACGGAATCCAATCAGGAATCTGAATCACAGAGTCGAATGCCGTAAGGTCTTCTGCAAACCAAAAAGGTTTACCGCGAAGATCGATCACATTGGGGAAGAAACGGAACAAGGCATAGAATATCGGAATTTGCAACAATGCGGGCAAGCAACCTGCCAACGGATTTACGCCTGCTTTGCGGTAGATTGCCATGGTTTCTTGCTGTTTCTTCATGGCATCTTTTGGGTCTTTGTACTTCTCGTTCAACTCGTTCAACTCTGGTCGTAAAACTTTCATCATTGCACTTTGACGGTATTGTTTGTACATGATTGGTGACAAAACCAATTTTACCACAATAGTCATCAAAAAGATTACCCAACCATATTTCAGCCCTAAGTTGGCTAACCATTGAAAGATGTTGAGGAAGAAAAACTTGTTCAACCAACCGATGATTCCCCAACCATACGAGACTATGTTTTGAAAGTCTTTGTCGTTGTAGGTTTTGAGTTCTTTGTAATCCAACGGAACAAAATCCCATGTAAACTGATGATTCAATTCGCCAGCTTTCAAATCCAAATTAGCATTGAATTTGAAGGCTTTGTTGTATTTTGGGTCGTCAACCGGGATGTTTTCCGAGCTTGCAGAGGTGTTTTTCAAACCTTCGTCAAACGATAAAATAGAGGCAAAGAATTGTTGTTTGAAGGCTATCCAATCGATGCTTTCTTTTTCGGTCCACTTGTCGGCTCCAAACAATTCGTATTCTACATCTTTATTATCTTTCAATCGATAGTAGGTGTGCGACCAATAATGTTCTTGATCTTTTCCTTTTTCTAAACTGAAGCCATTCAGAGACCAATCCAACGCGACTTGTTGATCGCTGGTCATTGTACTCAAACCACGCGTATTGACTTGGAAATTTACCCCATAGGTATTATCGAAGGTATAAATATAATTGATTTCACCGCCGTTGATTTTTGCCGTCATGGTAACGATAGAAGCATTTCCGTTTTGCTGAACAGATGAACTAAATGGCAAGTCGGCAGTATTGATGATTCTACCTTGTTTGTCTTTGAAGCTAAGGTTGAAACGGTTGTTTCCGTCTTTTACCAGATAAAGAGGTTGTGCGTCTTTACCTTTGGTAGAATCGTAAGCCAAATGATTTTTTATTTCGACCAAGCCGATTTGTCCGCCCAACCCATTGAGGTCGATTTTCACTTTGTCGTTTTCAAGGCTGATGTTTTTTACCTCGGTCACTATTTGTGCCGAATCTATTGTTGCGTTGGCAGTGTTATTGGGTTGTTGAGCCTGTGTTGCAGTGGCTTGCTGTTGTTCTTTCAGTGCCAACTCTTTTTTGGCTTGTGCCAATTCTTCTTCGGTTGGCTTGGTCATCCAATAGTATCCCAAAAATAAAACACCGATTAGTATGAAACCGATGAGTTGGTTAAAATCAAATTTTTTCTCGTTTTGCATTTATCTTTTCGTTTAATGAGTGATGATTTGCTGCTTCTATAAAACTAATAAAAAGTGGATGAGGAGCAACTACAGTACTTTTGTATTCTGGGTGAAATTGTACACCAATGTAGAAAGGATGATTTTCGTACTCCAAGATTTCTACCAATTCGGTTTCTGGGTTTATACCCGTTGGTCTGAAGTGTTGATCTTCAAATTCTTGTTTGTATTCGTTGTTGAATTCGTAACGATGACGGTGTCTCTCTTTGATGATGTCTGTACCGTAAATCGAATAGATTTTAGAGTCTGGCAAAAGTTCACAAGCCCAATTGCCCAAACGCATCGTACCACCTTTGTCGGTTACATTTTTTTGGCTATCCATCAGCGAAATTATTGGTGCTGGAGTTTGGGTGTCCATTTCGGTAGAATCGGCCTTGTCGTAACCCAAAACATTTCGGGCAAATTCGATTGCCATTATCTGCATTCCGAGGCAAATACCCAAGGTTGGAATTTGGTGTCTTCGACCATAATTTGCGGCGATTATTTTACCTGCAATTCCGCGATCTCCAAAACCAGGAGCGATCAAAATACCATGGACATCGGCCAAGAGATTGCCTACATTTTCTTCTGTAATGTCACCAGAATAGACCCAACGTATCTTTACTTTTGTGTCGACAGCTGCGCCTGCATGGGTAAAAGCTTCGGTGATGGATTTGTATGAGTCGTGTAGCGAAACATACTTTCCGACCAACGCAATTTCGATTTCATTGCTCGGATGCATTGATTTTTGTAAGAATTTATTCCAATCGCTAAAGTCTGGAGTTTGGTCGTGCGCCAAGTCAAGTCCTTTCAGCACAACCTCGTCAAAGTTTTGTTCATGTAACAAAAAAGGCACACCATAAATCGAATCGGCATCCAAACATTCGATTACGTTTTCTTTTTTCACGTTACAGAATTGTGCCAACTTCGCCTTCAAGTCTTTAGGCAAATGGTGCTCGTTACGCGTAACCAAAACATCTGCACGTATCCCGCTTTCCATCAAAGTTCTTACCGAATGTTGAGTGGGCTTGGTTTTCAACTCGCCCGATGCTGTAAGGTAAGGAACAAGTGTGAGATGGATAACGATCGAATTTTTTTCGCCCAACTCCCAGGTCAATTGGCGCACCGATTCTATATAGGGCAAAGATTCGATATCACCTACAGTTCCCCCAATCTCGGTAATGACAATATCGTAATCGCCTGTATTACCAAGCAGTTTTATGCGGCGTTTGATTTCATTTGTAATATGTGGAATTACTTGCACCGTTTTGCCCAAGTAATCTCCTCGACGCTCTTTGTCGATCACGGTCTGATAAATACGTCCCGTTGTCACACTATTGGCTTGTGAAGTAGGGCGGTTGAGGAATCGCTCGTAGTGGCCAAGATCCAAATCGGTCTCTGCACCATCTTCTGTTACATAGCATTCGCCATGTTCGTATGGGTTGAGCGTTCCTGGATCGACATTGATGTAAGGGTCTAATTTCTGAATAGTTACACGGTATCCTCTTGCTTGTAAAAGCATACCCAACGATGAAGCTACAATCCCTTTGCCTAAAGAAGATGTAACACCACCTGTAACAAAAATGAACTTTGGTGTGTTTTTTTCCATTGAATACAAATCAATGGACGCAAAATTACGAATAAAAATAGGGGTAAAAAAATAGTTGAAGTGAAATTAAAAAAAAAGTGGCAAGCGATCTACATCACACCGCTACGACCGTATACCTTTGCTACGTTCCCGTCCTGGAGGGGTCTACAGGAGCTGGTTGTGTAGGACTTGCCGGTGCAAATTTACGAATAATATCAGAATACAAAAGTCTTTCTAAAGAAAATTTAAATTCACTTCTGCAACTGCTTGAATTTTATGATTTTAGATGATGTAATTTATTGAACTTCGCTTTTCATACCTAAAATAACCAATCCTGAAATATCAAACTCCAGTAAAAGAATCATCGGTAAGATGCTGGAAAGCCCTGCTACAAACAGCTCGGTTGGTCGATGATAAAATTTGTCAAAAATGCTTTATTATCCACACAATCCTTATCTTTGTGCGATGAATCAATTTGTTGCTTACTATAAAGATGGGCTCATATTAGCCGGGCTCACACTGCTATTGTTTTTTGGTTTTTATACCATTTATACTTTCAATGCATCCATTACTCCTCAGCAATATTATACCATCTCGATCGCAATCATTTCCTTTTTAGTAGTACCATTGTACGGAGGATATTCGTTCTACAAAGTGTTTACCTTGTCCAGAAAGAAGGCAGAAAATGCAACAACAGTGCAAGATTTGATGACTTTTCGAGAAGGAATGCGCGAGAGTTTTATTCCGTTGTTTCTTGGCGGAACGTTGAGTTTGATCGTGATTTTTATTTTTTTCAATACGGTTGGCGAATGGGCTCAAGACGCTTTGAAAGAAGGACTTTTGGATACTTTTATTGCTAATAATGATCCTGCAATCAAAGAAGAAATAGAAAAAGTGAGTGACGAAAACAATATTTTGAATCGTAACTTGTTTTCTTTTAAGATATTTTTTACGTTTTATCCATTTGTTTTATTATTTTACATCGTCATATCGGTGTTCTTTTCACAGTTTCTTAAAAAACGAGTTTACTAATGCAACTATCTATCGTAATACCGTTGTTGAATGAACAAGATTCTTTGGAAGAATTGTTTTCACGTATCAAAAAAATATGCAATCAGTACGATTATAACTTCGAAGTGATTTTTGTAGACGATGGTAGCACAGACGACTCGTGGCAGGTAATCGAATACATGTCGAAATTCAACCCAGAAATAAAGGCAATCCGTTTCAGAAAAAACTACGGAAAATCGCAGGCGCTAAGTGCAGCATTTGCCCAAGCAGAAGGCCAGGTGATCATTACGATGGATGCCGATTTGCAAGATTTTCCTGAAGAAATCCCGAATCTCTACAGCATGCTGATCAACAAGCAAGCCGATATTGTTTCGGGGTGGAAACAAAAACGCCAAGATCCGAAATTCACAAAAAACCTACCTTCGAAATTGTTCAATGCAGTAGCGCGTAAAACTTCGGGTTTGCAGTTGCACGATTTCAATTGTGGTCTGAAAGCTTACCGTGCCGAGGTGGCAAAAAGTTTGGAGTTGTATGGTGATATGCATCGTTATATTCCGGTTTTGGCAAAATACAATGGTTATGGCAACATCATCGAAAAACAAGTGCGGCATCAGGCAAGAAAATACGGCGTTTCGAAATTCGGCACCAGCAGATTTGTAAATGGCTTTTTAGATTTGATCACCTTGTCGTTCATCTCCAAATTTGGCAATCGACCGATGCATATTTTCGGACTTTTGGGTTCTGTCATGTTTGTGATGGGATTTTTCTGCGCCGCGTATATTGGGTTGGACAAATTGATGAAAGTCTACATCACCAAGACGCCTGCACGTTTGGTTACCGATAATCCGTATTTTTACATTGCGTTGATTTCGATGGTTTTAGGAACTCAATTGTTTTTAGCAGCTTTTCTTGGCGAGTTGATTATTCGTAAAACATCAGACAAAAAAATGTACGCCATCAAAGATCAAATCAACATATATTAATTATAAAAAACAACCAACATGATAAAAAAACTATTACTCTCAACAGTAGCTCTGGTCTCATTTACAGCTTGTAGCTCGTCTATCGATGGCGAGGGACCAGGCGACATCAAGCATCAGGTTGCAGTCGAGCACATAAAATCAATCGAAGTCGACTGTAACTGCCAAGTCACAATACTGCAAGGGAACGAAAACAGAGTAGAGGTCGAAAGCCATCAAAACATCATCGATAATCTGAAAATCAATTCGAAAGGAAATATTGTTTTGATATCCGAAACGCAAGAAGTCGACACTTACAACAATTATCGTGTATACCTCTATGTGACCAAAGAACTTGAAGATCTTGAAATTTCCGGACTTACCGATGTGAAGGTGAGCGGCACGCTGAATGTAGATAAATTGGATTTAAAAATAAAAGATCAGGCGCGTATAGAAGAAGCCTATATCATTGCCAATGAAGTAGAAATCAAAGCTCAGAATCAATCTCAAATCAATTTACAAGGAGCAGTAAACAAATTGTTGGTCAAAGCTTATGATCAGTCAAATTTGGATTTGGGTAATTTTGTAGCGTACGACACCGAATTCTTAGCAGAAGACAATGTAAACTTTATTGTAAATGCCAAAAGCGCTTTGATAGGAAAGGCGAGCGGCACCGCTTTGATACAGTATATTGGCGACCCTCGTAAAGACACCAAAGTATCTGATCAGGCACAAGTAATCAAGAAATAAAAGCATGAATACAAGTTTAGATAGAGCAAAAACTTGGCTCAGCGAAGCCTACGACGAAGAAACGCGAAATGCAGTTCAGCATTTGATCGACAATGACCCGAACGAATTAGACGACTCATTTTATCGCGATTTGGAATTTGGTACTGGCGGAATGCGAGGTATAATGGGCGTTGGAACCAATCGCCTCAACAAATACACCTTGGGCGCAGCAACTCAAGGTTTGGCAAACTACCTGAATCAACAATTTCCAGACAAGACAAAATCGGTCGCAATCGCCTACGATGTTCGTCACAATTCGGATACCTTTGCTCGGATTGTTGCCAATATTCTAACATCAAACGGCATAGCAGTCTATCTTTTCGAAAGTTTTCGACCTACTCCAGAATTGTCTTTTGCAGTAAGACATTTCAAATGCGACGCAGGTATTGTGCTCACCGCTTCGCACAATCCGCCAATCTACAACGGTTATAAAGTTTATTGGAACGATGGCGGACAAATTGTTCCACCGCACGACAAAGCGATTATTGCCGAGGTAGGAAAAGTTGAGCCAACTGCTATAAAATTCGACGGTAATGATGCATTGCTTACCTATATTGGAGCAGAGGTTGATCAAAAATTCATAGATGCAGCAATCGAGAATTCGACCTTCAACAAAACAGGGCGAGAAGACGTTCGCATCGTTTTTACAACCATTCATGGAACTTCGATTGCCATCACACCAAAAGCATTTGAGCAAGCAGGTTTCAAAGATTTTCATTTGGTTGAAGAACAAAAAGAGCCAAACGGAAATTTTCCAACCGTAAAATCTCCCAATCCAGAAGAGCCAGAAGCCTTGGCAATGGCATTGAAACTGGCAGATGAACTAAACGCCGATTTGGTGATAGGTACAGATCCAGATGCCGACCGTTTGGGCGTTGCTACACGAGATTTGGACGGGAAAATGGTGTTGCTCAACGGAAATCAGACCAATACATTGCTCACGTATTATTTGCTAGAACAATGGCAACAACTCGGGAAAATTACAGGTAAAGAATTCATTGGTTCTACGATTGTGACCTCCGATATATTTTATGCTATTGCCAAGCAATTTGGCGTAGAATGTTTGGTAGGGCTTACGGGATTCAAATGGATTGCAGACATGATTCGTAGAGAAGAAGGAAGGTTGAAGTTTGTTGGCGGCGGTGAGGAATCTTTCGGATTTATGGTTGGTGATTTTGTACGCGATAAAGATTCGGTCACCTCGTCTTTACTGATTGCTGAAATAGCCGCTGTCGAAAAAGCAAAAGGGAGTTCACTGTATCGAAAGTTGATCGACATTTATACCAAAGTTGGAGCGTATCAAGAAGATTTGATTGCGCTTGTAAAACCTGGTAAAGAGGGTGCAGAACTCATTGCCAAGATGATGGTCGATTTCAGGGCGAATCCTCCAAAAGAGATTGCGGGTTCATCCATTGTGAAAGTCGATGATTATCTCACCTCTATTTCTAAAAACTTACGCACTGGTGAAGAGACAACCATCGAGGTGCCGAAGTCTAATGTTTTGATTTTTTATACCGAAGACGGTAGCAAAGTGGCTTGCAGACCTTCTGGAACAGAACCCAAAATCAAATTTTATTTTTCGGTGAACGATACCTTAGAAAAGCCAGAAGATTATACGGAAGTAAAATCGAAATTGGTTGCTAAAATAGAGCAGTTGAAAGCCGATTTTCAGCAATATTGAGCAGATACCATCGAGATGATATAATAAAGAAAGCCAATCGTTTGATTGGCTTTCTTTATTTTTAGGACAACCTTATTATTATATAAATAACACCAGCAATAAGCGTCAACGAAATCAATTGCAATTAAAGCAACTGTTTCGGATGTTATGTCAACAACTGCTATTGCTCATTGTTTTGCTCGTGGATTTGCTCATCGCTTTGCGCTTCCAATTGTGCGTCGATTTGTGCATCTATTCCTTTGTAGAGCTTGATGAGTTTTTCTACTCGCTCTACGGTATATTCTATCTCGGTAAGAATAGTGAAATACAGGGTAGAACTTTTTTGGCTAATGTTTTGTTGCTGAATTCGTTCTATCTGGTTGCTGATGGCAACATTCAAGACTTCTTCAAAAGAATTGCGCAGGTTTTCGACGTCGGTCAGACTGCTCAAATCATCGTCCAAAAATCGCTTAGAAATATAAAACATCAGTCTTTTGTAGGCAGAATTGATGGCTTTCAGGTCTTCTATCTGCTCGGGTTTCAACTGTCTGTGGTTGTTGAAGATATAGGTATGGATAGAATTGTTGATGAAATTGATACTGATAACAATGTTCTGAATGTATCCGAACGATTGCACGAAAATCTTGCTCGAGTTGATATTCGAAAGATCCATGGTGCGTAGTATTCGGTAGAAATTAATTTTCAGTTCTTCTACAGAAAACATCAGTTTCTTTATCTTCTTTCTGTTTTCTGATAAAAATCCGAGATTTTCGTGCTCTATTCCTTTTACCGATAAAGCAAAACTGTCTGCTGATTTAGACAAAGCCTTGCCGATTTGTTTCTTGTTTTTGGCTAAAATCTTTTGTATAGAGTTGATGTCTTCTTCTGTAAAGCTAACCAAAACTTCTTCTTTCGCCTTGCTTTTGTCTTCGTAACTTTTGTGCGAACGGAAAAGGAGGATTCCCAAAACGATAATCATTCCCAAAATTCCAATTACGCCACCATAGAACATCGTAAGGGCAATGATAGCCGCCATCACAAACGCCGTAATCCCAGTCATGAACCATCCGCCAATCACATTGAAAACTCCAGCCACACGGAAAACTGCACTATCTCTGTCCCAAGCTCGGTCTGCGAAAGAGGTTCCCATCGCCACCATAAAGGTTACATAGGTCGTAGAAAGCGGAAGCTTCAACGAAGTACCAATAGAGATTAGAATAGAGGCAACCAAAAGGTTTACCGAAGCCCGAATCATATCAAAAGCTTCTTCGTCTGTAGTTTCGGTTTGAAGGGTTTTTTGTTTTTTCGGATTTTCGAAACGCTTTTCTATACGCAACTGAAAAGATTTTGGTAGGATCTTATCTATGAAATTACCCAACAATATTACACCTCTCACGATGACGCGCGACAGCAAGTTCGGACTGAATTTTTCTACACCTTCATCTTGTTTACTGAGGCTTAATTCTGTCTGAATTACATTTCTCGCCTTTTTAGAAGTCCAAAGCGTAAAAATCATGATGACACCCGCAATCACCAAATAATATGCTGGCGCTTTCACATTGTTGTTCGCCAATTCGCTCATCATATAAGTATTTGGGTCGGTTGCTCCAGACGCCATGTAAAAATCGTATGATTGTAATGCCGCAATTGGCACACCGATGAAGTTTACCAAGTCGTTTCCTGCAAAAGCCAAAGCCAAAGCAAAGGTTCCGATAAGGATAATAATGCGAAGGATGTTTACCTTTAGAAATATGAGAATCTGCGAAAAAATGCTCCAGAAAACAAAGTTTATTCCGATCAAAAGAAGTTGGTTGTTGGCAATCCATGCTTTTGAAGCATCGTTAATAAAGGTTAGGTTTTTAGCTCCTTTTATCAAAATGAAAAAAGAGATAGCGGTAATGGCAACTCCTCCCAAAAGCCCTCCGTAACGTTTTATTCTCGCTTCTGAATTGAAGGTGAAAATAAAACGGGTGATATATTGTACCGCCGAACCTATGATAAAAGATAGGAAAACAGACAATACAATACTGATGACAATTTCGGACGCCTTTTCGGTGTTGATATAATCTACTACTGTGTGCAACGCTTGGTCACCACCGATCACCTTTATAAGTGCCAAACAAGTTGCCGCACCCAAGAGTTCGAAGATAATGGAAACCGTGGTAGAAGTAGGGAAACCGATATAATTGAATAAATCGAGCAGGATAACATCTGCAATCATTACCGAGAGGAAAATCAGAATTACATCGTAGAAACTAAACATCGACGGTACAAAAATTCCGCTCCGGGCGATCTCCATCATACCACTAGAGAAGATAGCACCAATTAGTAAACCAAAAGAAGCAATAATCATGATGGTTCTGAAACTTGCTGCCTTAGAACCAATAGCAGAATTCAAGAAGTTTACAGCATCGTTACTTACACCAACCATAATGTCTAGAATTGCTAAAAGTACCAATGTGATGAGGATAATAATAAAGATGTTTTCCATAAAGGGATTTTTAGTTGCTAAACTTATCGAATTGTAGCGTTAAAATTTTGAGCAAATGTCGAATCATTATTTTGTATTAATGTTAATAAAATGTTATGAAATAATGGATAAGTGTTTATTTAATGTAAATCTATCCAAAAGTAATGAAGGGTATTATGTGATGAAAATCAGTTTGAAGTATTTGGTGATGTTTTTCCTAAACAATTGGATGCGATATTGTTTTTTGATGAAGCGTTTTTTTGTAATCTTTTTTAAAAATCTTTTCATCGAAGCATCCTAAGGTCTCAGTAAACATTTGTGAGAAGCTTCGGAAATGCTTTTTTCTACACATTACAATTGATAATCAATAGAAATAAATTTAAAAACATTTTTTTTAGAAAATAATTTTTGTAATTTTGCATGCCCAAAAATGGGAAATTTAATTAAAAAAAGGAATATTTTATTAGTATGCCAACAATTCAACAATTAGTTAGAAAAGGTAGAAAAACCCTAACCAAGAAGAGTAAATCGGCTGCTTTGGAGTCATGTCCACAACGTCGCGGTGTATGTACGCGTGTTTACACGACTACCCCTAAGAAACCAAACTCGGCTATGCGTAAAGTAGCGCGTGTAAGGTTGACCAACGGGAAAGAGGTGAATGCGTACATCGGCGGTGAAGGACACAATCTTCAAGAGCACTCGATAGTATTGGTAAGAGGAGGAAGAGTAAAAGACTTACCAGGTGTTCGTTATCACATTGTACGTGGAGCACTTGATACCGCTGGTGTAAACGGACGTACACAGCGTAGAAGTAAGTATGGAGCGAAACGTCCTAAAGAGGCTAAAAAATAAATTTAAGGAACAATGAGAAAGACAAGAGCTAAAAAAAGACCTTTACTTCCAGATCCTAAATTTAATGATCAGTTAGTAACACGTTTCGTAAACAACTTAATGTTAGACGGTAAAAAATCTGTAGCGTTCAAGATTTTCTATGATGCATTAGATATCGTAGAGCAACGCAAAGAAGATGCAGAGAAATCGGCATTAGAAATTTGGAAAGACGCATTGTCAAACGTTATGCCACACGTAGAGGTACGTTCTCGTCGTGTAGGGGGTGCTACATTCCAAATTCCAATGGAAATTCGTCCAGACCGTAAAATTTCAACTGCTATGAAGTGGTTAATCTCTTACGCTCGCAAACGTAATGAAAAATCAATGGCTCAGAAATTAGCTGGTGAGATCATCGCTGCTGCTAAAGAAGAAGGTGCTGCGTTCAAAAAACGTCAAGACACCCACAAAATGGCTGAAGCAAATAAAGCATTCTCACACTTTAGATTCTAATAACAATGGCAAGAGATTTAAAATATACAAGAAATATTGGGATCGCTGCACACATCGATGCAGGGAAAACTACAACCACAGAACGTATCTTATTTTACTCAGGTAAAAACCACAAACTTGGTGAAACGCACGAGGGATCTGCAACAACCGACTGGATGGAGCAAGAGGCTGAACGTGGTATTACCATTACCTCTGCTGCAGTTACTGTAGATTGGACTTTCCCAACAGAGCAAGGAAAACCATTGCCAGATGCCAAAGCGTATCACTTCAACATTATCGACACTCCTGGTCACGTTGACTTTACCGTAGAGGTAAACCGTTCTTTACGTGTATTAGACGGATTGGTGTTCTTGTTCTCTGCAGTTGATGGGGTAGAGCCACAATCTGAAACCAACTGGAGATTAGCAGACAACTACAAAGTTCCACGTTTAGGATTCGTAAATAAAATGGACCGTCAAGGAGCTAACTTCTTAGGAGTATGTCAGCAGGTAAAAGACATGTTAGGGTCTAATGCTGTGCCAATCGTATTGCCAATCGGTGACGAGGCAGACTTCAAAGGAGTAGTAGACTTGGTAAAAAACCGTGCAATGGTATGGCACGATGACAACTATGGTATGACATTCGATATCGTAGATATCCCAGAAAACATGGTAGACGATGTGAAACAATACCGTGCACAACTAATCGAAGAAGTAGCTGCTTACGACGAAGATTTGTTGGAGAAATACATGGAGGACGAAAACTCTATCACAGAAGAAGAAATCAACAACGCATTACGTGCTGCAACTTTGGATATGTCGATTATCCCAATGACTTGTGGATCGTCTTTCAAAAACAAAGGAGTTCAGTTCATGTTAGATGCTGTTTGTCGTTATTTACCTTCACCAACAGATAAAGAAGCGATTCCGGGAACAGACCCAAAAACAGATGAACCAGCGTCAAGAAAACCTTCTGTAGACGAGCCTTTCGCAGCTTTAGCATTCAAAATTGCTACCGACCCTTATGTTGGACGTTTAGCATTCTTCCGTGCATATTCTGGTGGATTAGATGCAGGTTCTTATGTATTGAACACACGTTCTGGCAACAAAGAACGTATCTCTCGTATCTTCCAAATGCATGCAAACAAACAAGAACCAATCGAGCGTATCGAAGCTGGTGATATCGGAGCTGCAGTAGGATTTAAAGACATCAAAACAGGAGATACTCTTTGTGATGAGAAAAATCCTATCGTATTAGAATCTATGGACTTCCCAGATCCAGTAATTGGTATTGCAGTAGAACCAAAAACAAAAGCCGACGTTGATAAATTGGGAATGGCTTTGGCAAAATTGGCCGAAGAAGATCCAACTTTCCAAGTAAAAACAGATGAAGCTTCTGGGCAAACTGTAATCTCTGGAATGGGTGAGTTGCACTTAGATATCATTGTAGACCGCTTGAAACGCGAGTTCAAAGTAGAAGTTAACCAAGGTGAACCACAAGTAGAGTACAAAGAATCGTTCTCTAAAGTTGCAGACCACCGCGAGGTATACAAAAAACAATCTGGTGGACGCGGTAAATTCGCCGACATCATTTTCGAAATGGGACCTGCAGACGAAGGAAAAACAGGATTGGAATTCATCTCAGAAATCAAAGGAGGTAACGTACCGAAAGAGTTTATCCCTTCTATCGAGAAAGGTTTCAAAGCTGCAATGAAAAACGGACCTTTGGCTGGATTCGAAATGGATTCGATGAAAGTAATCTTGAAAGACGGTTCTTTCCATCCAGTGGATTCTGACCAATTGTCGTTCGAGTTGGCTGCACAATTAGGATACAAAGCAGCTGCAAAAGCAGCAGGAGCTCAAATCCTAGAGCCAATCATGAAATTGGAGGTGTTGACACCAGAAGAAAACATGGGTGATATCGTGGGTGACTTGAACAGAAGACGTGGTCAAGTGTCAGGTATGGATGATCGAAACAATTCTAAAGTAATCAAAGCATTAGTACCATTAGCAGAAATGTTCGGATATGTAACCTCATTACGTACATTATCTTCAGGACGTGCAACTTCTACTATGGAATTCGATCATTACGCACCAGCTCCTGCAAATATCGCAGAAGCAGTAATCGAAAAAGCTAAAGGTAACGCTTAATTATTGTAGAAATGAGTCAAAAAATTAGAATAAAATTAAAATCATACGATTACAACTTAGTTGATAAATCAGCTGATAAAATAGTGAAAACTGTAAAATCAACAGGTGCAGTTGTCAATGGACCAATTCCGTTGCCAACTCACAAAAGAATTTTTACAGTTTTGAGATCACCACACGTAAACAAAAAATCGCGTGAACAATTTCAATTAACAGCTCATAAGAGATTGTTGGACATCTATTCTTCTTCTGCCAAAACAGTAGACGCATTGATGAAGTTGGAATTGCCAAGTGGTGTAGAAGTAGAGATTAAAGTGTAGTAATACTTTAAATCATAAACAAAATCCGTTCGCAACGAACGGATTTTTTTTATAACCTAATCATATTTGCTAAAGTGTTGATTTTGTGGTTTTTACAAATTCATTTGAATCGACTGAAAAATATCTTAAGCAATTCAAAGAAAATAACTTAGATAAAATTTGTATGCTTTAAATAAATTCTTATCTTTGCATGCTAATTTTAGGCAGGGAATCTCTAAAAGTTATCATAACTTCAACTGCCTGAAATAGAATTATAAAACAATTATTAACTTAATTAAAACAAATGTCAGGTATCATTGGTAGAAAAATCGCCATGACAAGCTTGTTCGATGAAAACGGGAAAAACATTCCGGTAACCATCGTAGAAGCTGGACCATGTGTGGTTACACAAGTCAGAACCTTAGAGAAAGATGGATACAAAAGTGTCCAACTTGGTTTCGATGACGCAAAAGAAAAAAACACTTCGAATGCACTGAAAGGGCATTTCAAGAAGGCAGGGACGACACCAAAACGCAAATTGGTTGAGTTCTATGGTGATGAATTCGTAGATTCATTAAACCTAGGAGACGAAGTTAAAGTAGATTTGATTTCGGAAGGAGAATTTGTAAGTATCACAGGTACTTCAAAAGGTAAAGGATTCCAAGGTGTGGTTAAACGTCATGGTTTCGGTGGAGTTGGGCAATCAACCCACGGGCAACACAACCGTTTGAGAGCGCCAGGGTCTATCGGTGCTGGTTCGGATCCATCTCGTGTATTCAAAGGAATGCGTATGGCTGGAAGAATGGGAGGTAAACGAGTAACCGTTCAGAATTTGAGAGTAGTAAAAGTAGATGCTGAGAAGAATCTTTTAGTAGTAAAAGGTGCAGTCCCAGGTCCTAAAAATTCATACGTAATTGTTAGAAGATGGAAGTAGCAGTATTAAATATCCAAGGAAAAGAAACCGGAAGAAAAGTTTCGTTAGACGAAGCGATTTTCGGTGTTGAGCCCTCTACACACACTGTGTGGTTAGAAGTTAAACAATATTTGGCTGCTCAACGACAAGGAACACATAAAGCTAAAGAAAGAAATGAAGTAGCAGGTTCTACCAAAAAGATCAAAAAACAAAAAGGGACAGGTACAGCACGTGCAGGTTCTATCAAATCTCCAGTATTCAGAGGGGGAGGACGTGTTTTTGGTCCAAGACCACGCAACTATTCTTTCAAATTGAATAAAGCACAAAAAAGATTAGCAAAAAAATCTGTTTTGTCTCAAAAATTAGCAGACAATGAAATCAAAATTGTAGAAGACTTCACATTCGAAGCTCCAAAAACAAAAGATTTCATTAATGTGTTGAAAGGTTTGGGAATCGAAGACAAAAAAGCCTTGTTTATTTTAGGAGAAGCAAACAAAAACGTGTACCTATCGTCACGTAACTTGCCAAAAGCTAAAGTAGTAAATAATAGCGAAATCAATGTTTTCGACCTGATTAATGCATCACAAGTTGTGTTTTTAGAAGGTTCATTAGAAGCTATTCAAGAAAATTTAAGAAAATAAAACGAAAATGGCAATATTAATAAAACCAGTAATTTCAGAAAAAGCGACTAACAATATCGAAGCGTTAGGGCAATATTCGTTTTATGTAGATACTAAAGCAAACAAATTACAGATCAAAGAAGCTGTAGAGAAAGCTTACGGTGTTCAAGTAGTAAAAGTGAATACTTTGGTTTCTGCACCAAAAATGAAAACCCGTTACACCAAAACAGGTTTCCAAATTGGTAAAACAAATAAGTTGAAAAAAGCGACCGTTCAGTTAGCTGAAGGTCAAGAAATAGAGTTGTTCGGATAATATAAGATTTAAAAAATGTCAGTAAGAAAATTAAAACCTATCACCCCGGGACAACGTTTTAGAATCGTTAATGATTTTACGGTCTTAACACCAGGTGCTAAACCAGAAAAATCATTGGTAGAAGGTAAATCTAAATCGGGTGGACGTAACCACTCTGGTAAAATGACAATGCGTTATATCGGAGGAGGTCACAAACAAAAATATCGTATCATCGATTTCAAACGCAACAAAGACGGAGTAGCAACTGTAGAGTCTATCCAGTATGACCCAAACAGAACAGCTTTCATCGCGTTGGTTGCCTATGAAGACGGTGAAAAACGTTATGTGATTGCTCAAAATGGTCTAAAAGCTGGTCAGCAAATTTTTACAGGTGACGCAGTAGAACCAGAAGTAGGTAACACAATGAAGCTAAAAAATATTCCTTTGGGTACCGTGATCTCGTGCATCGAGTTGCGCCCAGGACAAGGAGCTATTATGGCTAGAAGTGCAGGTACTTATGCTCAATTAGTAGCACGTGATGGTAAATACGCCATCGTGAAGTTACCAAGTGGAGAGGTGAGAATGATTTTAGTGGAGTGTAAAGCAACTATCGGAGTTGTTTCCAACTCAGATCATCAGTTAGAAGTTTCTGGTAAAGCAGGTCGATCTAGATGGAAAGGTCGCCGTCCAAGAACAAGAGCAATGGTTATGAACCCAGTAGATCACCCAATGGGAGGTGGTGAAGGTAGAGCAACCGGAGGTATCCCACGTTCTAGAAAAGGTATACCATCGAAAGGTTACAAAACCCGTTCGAAAAAGAAAGCGTCTAACAAATATATTGTAGAAAGAAGAAAAAAATAATTTATGGCACGTTCATTAAAAAAAGGACCATTCATCCACTATAAATTAGAAAGAAAAGTTTTGGCTAACGTAGAATCGGGTAGCAAAAACGTGATCAAAACTTGGTCTAGAGCATCTATGATTTCTCCAGACTTTGTAGGTCAAACGATCGCTGTACACAACGGGAAACAATTCATCCCAGTATATGTGACAGAAAATATGGTAGGTCATAAATTAGGTGAGTTTGCTCCTACACGTACTTTTAGAGGTCATGCCGGAGCTAAAAACAAAGGAAAAAAATAGTAGAAGGCCATGGGATCTAGAAAAAGATTAAGTAACGAAAAAATCAAAGAAGCTAACAAGCAGATAGCTTTTGCGAAATTAAATAATGTACCAACTTCTCCTCGCAAGATGAGATTAGTGGCAGATGTAATCCGTGGAGTTGAAATTCAAAAAGCTTTAGGAATCTTAAAATATTCTAAACAACACGCTTCTATCAGCCTAGAAAAATTGCTATTGAGCGCTATCGCAAACTGGCAAGTAAAAAACGAAGGAGCAGATGTAGAAGAAGCAGGTTTATACGTAAAAACGATCGCCGTAGACAGCGCACGTCAATTGAAACGTATCCGTACTGCACCACAAGGTAGAGCGCATCGCATCAGAAAACGTTCAAACCATGTGACAATCGTTTTAGGAACTAAAGAAGATAAACAAAAAGTAGAAGATCAATAATATGGGACAAAAGACTAATCCAATCGGAAATCGTTTAGGAATCATCAGAGGATGGGATTCTAACTGGTACGGTGGAAATGATTACGGTGACAAGATTGCTGAAGATGCAAAAGTACGTAAATACTTACGTGCACGCTTATCAAAAGCCGGAGTTTCTCGTATTTATATAGATCGTACTTTGAAATTAGTTACAGTTACTGTAACCACAGCTCGTCCAGGTATCATCATTGGTAAAGGAGGACAAGAAGTTGATAAATTGAAAGAAGAGTTGAAAAAAATCACTGGAAAAGAGGTTCAAATCAACATTTTCGAAATCAAAAGACCAGAATTAGACGCCATCTTAGTAGGTGATAGTATCGCTAGACAAATCGAAAATCGTATTTCTTACCGTCGAGCTATCAAAATGGCCATTACATCGGCTATGCGTATGAATGCAGAAGGAATCAAAATTCAAATCTCTGGTCGCTTAAACGGAGCAGAGATGGCACGTTCAGAAACATATAAAGACGGACGTATTCCTTTATCAACATTCCGTGCAGATATCGATTATCACATTTCAGAAGCTCATACAACCTACGGTCGCTTAGGGATCAAAGTATGGATTATGAAAGGTGAAGTATACGGGAAAAGAGAGTTATCTCCATTAGTTGGATTGCAAAAGAAACAAAAGAGATCCGACAACAGAAGAGGAGGTGAACGTTCAAACAACAGAAAACGTTAATTAAGTTTAACTACGAAAAACAAGTAGATTATGTTATCACCGAGAAGAGTTAAATATAGAAAAACCCAGAAAGGTAAGATGAAAGGGAACTCGCAAAGAGGAAACCAATTAGCTTACGGAACTTTCGGGATCAAATCACTAGAAGAATCATTCATCACCGCTCGTCAAATCGAGGCAGCACGTATCGCCGCTACTCGTTACATGAAACGTGAAGGACAGTTATGGATCAAAATCTTTCCAGATAAACCAATTACCAAGAAACCAGCAGAGGTACGTATGGGTAAAGGTAAAGGTGCGCCAGAATATTGGGTAGCAGCCGTAAAACCAGGACGTATCCTTTTCGAAGTAGGAGGTGTTCCACTAGAAGTTGCAACAGAAGCATTGCGCCTTGCAGCTCAAAAGTTGCCAGTGAAAACCAAGTTTGTTGTCGCAAGAGATTTCCAAAACTAATATTTAAAAACGTACAAGAATGAAAACAGCAGATATTAGAAATCTTAGCTTAGAGGAATTACAAGCAAAAATTGCTGAAGAAAAAGCAAATTACGAGTCCCTGAAAATGACTCACGTAATTTCTCCAATCGGAAATCCAATCGAAATTAGAAATGCACGTAAAAACATCGCACGCCTAATGACGATTCTAACAGAAAAACAAAAACAACAGTAATCACTAAATTTTGAACTGATGGAAAGAAATTTAAGAAAAGAAAGAATTGGTTTAGTTACATCAAACAAAATGGATAAAACTGTTGTTGTAGCCGAGACCAAAAAACAAAAACACCCTTTCTACGGAAAGTTCGTGTTGAAAACTAAGAAGTACACCGCGCACGACGAAACCAACGAATGCAACGAAGGAGATACCGTGCGTATTATGGAAACCCGTCCTTTGTCTAAAAACAAAAGATGGAGAGTAGTAGAAATTATAGAAAGAGCTAAATAATATAAGTTATGTTACAACAAGAATCGAGATTAAAAGTTGCAGATAACACAGGAGCTCGCGAAGCATTAGTAATCCGCGTATTAGGCGGAACTAGAAAAAGATACGCCTCTTTAGGAGACAAAATCGTGGTAGCCATCAAAGAAGCTACCCCATCGGGTAACGTAAAAAAAGGAGCAGTATCGAAAGCTGTTGTCGTAAGAACTAAAAAAGAAGTTCGCAGAAAAGACGGTTCATACATCCGTTTCGATGATAACGCGTGTGTGTTATTGAATACACAAGGCGAAATGCGTGGAACACGTGTTTTCGGTCCAGTGGCACGTGAATTACGTGACAAAGAATATATGAAAATTGTATCATTAGCCCCAGAGGTATTATAAAATATCAATTCAACATGGCAAAGTTAAAAATTAAAAAAGGAGACAACGTAGTTGTATTATCTGGTTCTCACAAAGGGAAAACAGGTACAGTATTGCGTGTATTCCCTGACAAAGCAAAAGCAATTGTTGAAGGGGTGAACATCGCAAAAAAACGTGTAAAGCCAAGCGCACAAAACCCACAAGGAGGAGTGATCGAAAAAGAAGCTCCAATCTATGTCTGTAAATTGGCTTTGGTAGATCCAGAAACTGGTAAAGCTGCGAAAGTAGGTTACAAAGTGGAGGATGGAAAGAAAACAAGAATTGTTAAAAAAACAGGTAAAGCTATTTAACGATGAGTACAAATTATTCACCTCGCCTACAGGCAAAATA
Organism: Vaginella massiliensis; assembly: GCF_900089075.1. Classification (GTDB taxonomy): domain Bacteria; phylum Bacteroidota; class Bacteroidia; order Flavobacteriales; family Weeksellaceae; genus Weeksella; species Weeksella massiliensis_A. The sequence continues at coordinate 173,571 of NZ_LT593746.1, read as the reverse complement.
TAGAGAAGAAATTGTAGCAGCTCTCAAAGAAGAGTTTGGTTACAAATCGATCATGCAAGTTCCAAAACTACAGAAAATTGTCTTGTCACAAGGTTTGGGTGCTGCAACAGCAGACAAAAAAATTGTAGACTACGCAATCGAAGAGTTGGAATTGATTACAGGTCAAAAAGCAGTAGGTACTGTATCTAAAAAGGATGAGGCCGCTTTCAAATTACGTAAAGGAATGCCAATCGGTGCAAAAGTAACTTTACGCGGTGAGAAAATGTACGAATTCTTAGATCGTTTGGTAACTGCAGCTTTACCACGTGTACGCGACTTCCAAGGAATCAACGCGAAAGGTTTCGACGGAAGAGGAAATTACAACCTTGGGATTACCGAGCAAATCATCTTTCCTGAAATTAATATCGACAAAATCAAGAAAATTCAAGGATTAGATATTACCTTTGTAACTTCTGCGAACACAGACAAAGAAGCAAAAGCATTATTAACTAAGTTTGGATTACCATTCACTAAAGAACAATAATAGTTATGGCAAAAGAATCAATGAAAGCGCGCGAGCGTAAAAGAGCAAAGTTGGTTGCAAAATATGCAGCAAAACGTCAAGCTTTATTAGACGCTGGTGACTACGAAGGTCTTCAAAGATTACCAAAAAACGCTTCGCCGGTTCGTTTACACAACCGTTGTAAATTAACAGGACGTCCGAGAGGATACATGAGAACTTTCGGGATCTCACGTGTGACTTTCCGCGAGATGGCAAACGAAGGCTTAATCCCAGGAGTGAAAAAAGCTTCTTGGTAAACACATCAAGAAACTAGACGATAGAAATCCTTACTCATTTTTTTGAGTAAGGATTTTTTATGTCCAAAACCCATGAGCAGGCTAAGTCTTTGGCATCTATAAAAATATTTAAATTTTTATTTAGGATATAGATGCTAATTAAAAAATAAGCCATATATTTGCAACCCAAATGCATAGTGCATTTTGTAAAGTGTAATTTTAAAAGTAGAGCAACTGCTCTATACTCTAAAATTAATTTATGTATACAGATCCAATTTCAGATTATCTTACGCGTGTAAGAAATGCAATGATGGCGGGACACAAAGTAGTGCAAATCCCAGCCTCTAAATTGAAAAAAGAAATCACAAGAATTCTTTTTGAACAGGGTTACATCTTGAATTACAAATTCGAGACGAATGAGAAAGGTCATAATTCAATCAAAATCGCATTGAAATATGATAGAATGACAAAAGAACCAGCAATCAAAAAATTGAAGAGAGCTTCTTCGCCAGGTTTACGTCAGTATGCTGGTGCAAAAGAGCTTCCTAGAGTTTTGAATGGTTTAGGTATCGCAATTATTTCAACATCTAAAGGCGTGATGACAGACAAACAAGCTCGTCAAGAAAATGTAGGTGGTGAGGTATTATGTATTGTTTACTAATTTTTAAAAACAAGAAATTATGTCGAGAATAGGAAACGCTATCATCAATATACCTTCAGGAACTACCGTAGAGTTTAAAGATAACGTGGTTACCGTAAAAGGACCAAAAGTAACCATGACTCAAGAGTTGAAAGAAGGATTCGATGTCAAAATAGAAGATGGAAAATTATCAGTAGTTCGCCCATCAGAATCAAAAGAAGATAAATCTTTACATGGTTTGTACCGAGCATTAATCAACAATATGGTGGTTGGTGTTACAGAAGGTTTCAAAAAACAATTAGAATTGGTGGGTGTAGGTTATAGAGCATCACACCAAGGTCAAAACTTAGATATGTCTTTAGGATTTTCTCACAACATCGTGATGCAAATCCCTTCAGAGGTGACGGTAGAAACCTTGACAGAGAAAGGTAAAAACCCAATCATTACTTTATCGTCACACGATAAGCAATTATTAGGGATGATTGTTGCCAAGATTAGATCTTTCCGTAAGCCAGAGCCTTACAAAGGAAAAGGTATCAAATTCGTTGGTGAAGTAATTAGAAGAAAAGCAGGTAAATCTGCATAAAAATTTTAAGCAAAATGGCATTATCTAAAGTAGAAAAAAGACAAAGAATAAAAAGACGAGTACGTCGCAATATTTTTGGTACAGCTGAAAAACCACGTTTGACAGTTTACCGATCAAATAAAGAAATCTACGCTCAAATTATCGATGACCTAACAGGAGCTACTATCGTTTCTGCCTCTTCTCGTGAAAAAGGGACTGCTACAGGTACAAAAACAGAAGTATCTACAGCTGTTGGTAAAGCATTGGCAGAGAAAGCAATCGCAAAAGGAGTTGAAACTGTTGTTTTTGACCGTAACGGTTTCGTTTATCATGGTAGAATCAAAGCTTTAGCAGACGGTGCTAGAGAAGCAGGTCTAAAATTCTAAAAAAGAAAAAGAAATTATGTTAGGATTCAATAACGTAGAAAGAGTAAAACCAACAGGATTAGATCTTAAAGATCGTTTGGTTGGAGTACAACGTGTTACCAAAGTAACAAAAGGTGGACGCGCATTCGGGTTCTCTGCTATCGTAGTAGTAGGAGACGGTAATGGAGTAGTAGGTTACGGATTAGGAAAATCTAAAGACGTTGCATCTGCAATCGCAAAAGCTATTGAAGACGCAAAGAAAAATTTGGTGCGCATCCCATTGATTGGCGATACAATTCCTCACGAAAACGAAGCTCGTTTCGGTGGAGCGCAAGTATTCATCAGACCAGCTGCAAAAGGTACCGGAGTTATAGCTGGTGGTACAGTACGCGCAGTATTAGAGTCGGTAGGTATCCAAAACGTATTATCAAAATCGAAAGGATCATCTAACCCACATAATGCAGTGAAAGCTACTTTCTGTGCATTATTAGGGTTGAGAAGCGCAGAGACTATTGCTCGCCAGAGAGGAATTTCAATTAATCAAGTGTTCAACGGATAATTAAGAGATCATGAGCAAAGTAAAAGTAAAACAAGTACGCAGTGCTATCAATCGTGAGAAATCTCAAAAAGCAACCTTAGTAGCTTTGGGATTAACAAAAATGAACAAAGTTGTTGAACATGAATCAACCCCACAAATCGAAGGGATGATCAAAAAAATTCAACACTTAGTAGTTGTAGAAAGAGCATAATCGCTTTTAAACCTTTAAAAGAACAAAAAAATGAATTTAAGTAACTTAAGACCAGCTGCTGGTTCAACTAAAAATAAATTCCGTAAAGGTAGAGGTGAAGGTAGTGGAAATGGTTTGACTGCTGGACGTGGACACAAAGGTGCTAAATCGCGTTCTGGATACTCAAGAAAAATCGGTTTCGAGGGAGGTCAAATGCCATTACAAAGACGTTTACCAAAATTCGGATTCAAAAATATCAATCGTGTAGAGTATAAAGGGATCAACCTAGACACGATCCAAGAATTGGTAGATAACAAAAAAATCACCGATACTCTAAACAAAGAAATTATCGTACAGTTAGGTTTAGCTCACAAAAACGACTTGGTGAAAATCTTAGGTCGTGGTGAATTAAAAGCCGCTGTGAATATTACTGCAGACAAGTTTACTCAAACAGCACAAGAAGCTATAGAGAAAGCTGGTGGAAAAGCAGAAATCATTAACGCTAAGTAATTTTTCGGATGAAAGGGTTTATACAGACCATAAAAAATATCTGGAATATTGAAGAACTAAGGCAAAAGTTATTATTAACTTTTGCTTTGTTATTGGTATATAGATTCGGTTCATATGTACCACTTCCAGGTGTAGACATCAATGAAGTAAATCGCTTCATTGCTGATCAAGCAAAAGCCAATACAGGGATTTTAGGAATATTAAACTCTTTTACCGGAGGGTCTTTCAGTAGGGCCTCGATACTTGCGTTGGGTATTATGCCCTACATCTCTGCATCCATTGTAGTGCAGTTGATGGGGCTAGCAGTACCATACATTCAGAAATTACAGAAAGAAGGAGAAAGCGGACGCAACAAAGTGAATCAAATTACCCGGTGGTTAACCATCGGGATATGTTTGGTGCAGGCACCAGCTTACCTCACTTTGACCACATCGCAATTGTTGCCGTATGATCCAGCCTCTGGCTATTCATTTTACCTACTGGCACCATCCAATTTTTGGTTCTGGTTTCCATCGGTAATTATTTTGGTAGCCGGTACAATCTTTGCCATGTGGATGGGAGAAAAAATTACCGATAAAGGAATCGGTAACGGGATCTCAATCCTGATTATGGTGGGGATCTTGGCAGATCTACCAAGAGCATTACTGAACTCATTCGAGACCGATACCTCTGGCGGATTGTTTTTCTTACTAGAAATAGTCGGACTCATCGTAGTAATTGCCTTCTGTATTATGATTGTAGCTGCAGTGCGCAAAGTACCAGTACAATACGTAAAACGTGCCCAAGTTGGTAGCAGTAGCTATATCCGTTCGGTTACAGACTCTGTACGCTCTTACATTCCTTTGAAAGTAAACGCAGCAGGTGTAATGCCGATAATTTTTGCGCAAGCAATCATGTTTTTACCTGGTACTATCGCAAGTTATTTCTTAGATGGAGATAGCAAAATTCAACAATTTTTCGTGAAAATGGCTGATCCATTTACCTTAGAGTACAATATTATCTTCGGATTACTCATCATCGTGTTTACCTTCTTCTATACTGCTATTACCATACCAGTAAATCAGATGGCAGAAGACCTCAAACGCAATGGAGGAATCATCCCAGGAATAAGACCCGGAAAAGATACCGCAGAATATTTAGACGATATTTTGTCGAAAATTACATTTCCTGGAGCAATTTTATTAACTTTGGTAGCTGTTTTACCTGCAATTGTAAGATTGTTTGGAGTTGAACAAAGTTTGGCAATGTTCTTCGGTGGAACCTCACTATTGATTATGGTGAGCGTGATTCTCGATACAGTGCAACAAATAAACACTTACCTGTTGAATCAACATTACGATGGAATGATGTCATCAGGTAGAACAAATAAAAATAAGATTTAAAGTTTCATATGGCAAAACAAAAACATATTGAACAAGATGGTACGATTACCGAAGCTTTATCCAATGCGATGTTTCGTGTAGAATTGGAGAATGGTCACGTGGTGGTATGTAATATTTCTGGTAAAATGCGCATGCATTACATCAAACTATTACCAGGTGATAAAGTAAAGATAGAAATGTCACCGTACGACCTTACCAAAGGCAGAATATCGTACCGTTACTAATTTTTTTAGAAAATTTTAATTAAAATTTATAACCGACAGATAACAATGCTGTCTGGCATTGTTGGATCATTAAAAAAGTAGAAAAATGAAAATTAGAGCATCTATCAAAAAACGTAGCGCTGACTGTAAAATTGTGCGTCGTAAAGGACGTTTGTATGTGATCAACAAAAAGAATCCTAAATTCAAACAAAGACAAGGTTAATTATTTAGATTATGGCAAGAATTTCAGGTGTAGATTTACCTAAAAACAAAAGAGGGATTATCGGTCTTACATATATTTACGGGATCGGAAGAAGTACAGCAGCTAAGATATTGGCTGAAAACAATATCTCAGAAGACAAAAAAGTTAGTGAATGGTCTGATGAAGAGATCAACGCAATCCGTAACTCAATCAACGAAAACTTCAAAGTAGAAGGAGAGTTGAGATCAGAGATTCAATTGAACATCAAACGATTGATGGACATCGGATGTCAAAGAGGTATTCGTCACAGATTAGGATTACCATTGAGAGGTCAGAGAACAAAAAACAACTCTAGAACTAGAAAAGGTAAAAAGAAAACAGTTGCTAACAAGAAAAAAGCCACTAAATAATAAATAGGATCATGGCAAAAAATCAGAAAGTCGTTAAAAAAAGAAAGGTAGTAGTAGAAGCTACTGGACAAGCTCATATTCAAGCATCGTTCAACAATGTAATCATTACATTGACCAACAAAAACGGTGAAGTAATTTCTTGGTCATCTGCAGGTAAAATGGGATTCCGTGGATCTAAAAAGAACACCCCTTATGCTGCACAAGTTGCTGCACAAGACGCAACAACTGTCGCTTACGAAGCAGGATTGAGAAGAGTGAAAGTATTTGTTAAAGGACCAGGTCAAGGTCGTGAATCTGCTATTAGAACTATTCACAACGGAGGAATCGAAGTATCAGAAATAGTTGACGTTACTCCACTTCCACACAACGGATGTAGACCTCCTAAAAAGAGAAGAGTTTAATAGAAATTTTAATCATTAAAAAAAAGAATCATGGCAAGATATACAGGACCAAAAACTAAAATCGCTAGAAAATTCGGTCAACCAATCTTTGGAGATGATAAAGCTTACGAAAAGAAAAAATATCCTCCAGGACAACACGGACCAAACAAAAGAAGAGCTAAAAAATCAGAGTACGCTATACAATTAGCAGAAAAACAAAAAGCTAAATATACTTACGGAATCTTAGAACGTCAGTTCGCAAACATGTACAAAAAAGCGAATGCTTCTAAAGGTATTACCGGTGAAGTGTTGCTACAATTGTGCGAGTCTCGTCTAGACAACGTCGTATACCGTTTTGGTATCGCACCTACCCGTAGCGCTGCACGCCAATTGGTGTCGCACAAACACATCACGGTAAACGGTGAAGTGGTCAACATACCATCGTACCAATTGAAAGAAGGTGACGTAGTCGCTGTAAGAGAAAAATCTAAATCATTGACCGCAATCAAAAACTCTCTACACGCACGCAGAGAATACGAGTGGTTGGTATGGAACGACGAACAAGTATCAGGAACTTTCACCAAAGCACCAGAAAGAGTTCAAATTCCAGAAGATATTCAAGAATTATTGATTGTCGAATTGTATTCAAAATAAACCTTAAATCAGAAATAATAATGTCTATATTAAATTTCATCAAACCTGATAAAGTAATCCTTATAGATTCTGACACTCAGATCGGACAATTCGAATTCCGACCACTAGAACCGGGATACGGGATTACGGTTGGGAACGCACTAAGAAGAGTTTTATTATCTTCTTTAGAAGGATATGCCATTACCTCTATCAAAATAGAAGGTGTAGAGCACGAGTTTTCAACTATTCCAGGGGTAGTGGAAGACGTTACAGAAATTATTCTTAATCTGAAAAAGGTTCGTTTCAAAAAACAAATTGATGAATCAGATGCTGAAAATGTAACTGCAACTATCTCAGGACAGACCCAATTAACGGCAGGTGATTTAGGTAAGTTTATCTCTGGTTTCCAAGTGTTAAACCCTGAATTGGTAATCGCTAACTTAGATTCAAAAGTTAACTTGACTCTCTCGTTTACAATTGAGAAAGGTAGAGGATACGTTCCAGCTGAAGAAAACAAAAAAGCTTCTGCACCAATCGGTACAATCGCTATCGACGCTATTTATACGCCAATAAAAAACGTAAAATACGCCATCGAAAATTATCGTGTAGAACAAAAAACCGATTACGAAAAATTGGTTCTAGACATCACAACAGATGGTTCGATTACACCACAAGATGCATTGACCGAAGCAGCTAAAATCTTAATTCACCACTTCATGTTGTTCTCTGATGAGAGAATCACATTGGAAGCAGAAGAAGTTGCATCAGGAGAAGCATATGATGAAGAAGCTCTTCATATGAGACAACTATTGAAAACCAAATTGGTCGACTTAGACTTGTCAGTAAGAGCATTAAATTGTTTAAAAGCTGCGGAAGTAGAAACTTTAGGAGAGTTGGTCTCTTTCGCAAAGTCTGATTTAATGAAATTCAGAAACTTCGGTAAAAAATCATTAACCGAATTAGAAGAATTGGTAGAAAGCAAAGGATTGAACTTTGGTATGGATATCACAAAATATAAATTGGACGTAGAATAATACTAGTTTAAAATGAGACACGGAAAAAAAATAAACCATTTAGGTCGTACAGCCTCTCACAGAAGAGCGTTGTTATCGAATCTTGCGATCTCGTTGATCACACACAAGAGAATAAACACTACGGTTGCCAAAGCAAAAGCTTTACAAAGATATATAGAACCGTTGATTACAAAATCGAAAACAGATGACACCAATAATCGTCGTCAAGTTTTCTCATATTTACAAAACAAAGAAGCTGTAGCAGAACTATTCAGAGAAGTAGCTCCAAAAGTAGCTAACCGCCCAGGTGGATACACGCGTATTATCAAAACTGGATTCCGTTTAGGTGACGGGGCAGAAATGGCTTTGATCGAATTGGTAGATTTCAACGAAATCTATACCAACGCAAAAGAAGAAAAGAAAACAACTACTCGTCGTTCTCGTCGTTCTTCTTCGAAAAAAGCTGAAGCTGCTGCCGATGTTACCGCAGAAGAAACTAAAGTTGAAGAAAAAGCACCTAAAGCAAAAGCTTCTACAAAAGAAGAAAAAACAGCTGAAGATGCTACTGAAGCAACTGAAGACAAAGAATAATCTAATTGATATTCGATATAAAAAGGGAACTGTTTCAAGTTCCCTTTTTTTATGATTCTTGATCTCGTTTCTCTTGTAGGTATTTGATGATGCCAACAATGCTAACCAAAATACCGAGCCCAATGACCAAGGCGTTCGACAGTTCTATTTCGTTTGCGCCATTAGCAAAATAAATCACCGTACCTGCAATCAAAAACAGCAATCCAATCGTAAGCGTCATGCTTGCATTCAACTTTCCCATATTTTGTTGTTTGTCTTTTGGTTCTAAGATACGATTTTATAGCAATTCTCAGCAGTACGAATACTTAGAGTAATTCTACCAAACGCTCGGTGAGATTTCTTCGAGTGTATTGCTTTACCGCCTCAATATTTGGAGAATAAACCGCCTCTGGATTTTTCAGCCACAGCAGGTATTGTTGTTGGATGAATGTTTTGATTTTTGATTTCTCATCATGTAAAAAATAACTCCCAGCACGCGTTTCTTCCACTATCTTTTGCACATCTGCATTGGCTGGTCCAACAGCCAAAATCGGGTTTCCAGTAGCCATATATTCAAACAATTTACCCGGAATTATACCTTTCGATTGCGGATTATCGAAGTTGGTCAAAAGCAAAATATTAGCATGCTGAATCGCCTTCAGGCTGTCTTTGTGCTGTACATAGCCGTGTTCGCGTACGATGCTTTGTAGCCCAGCATCGAGTATGCTTTGTTTTACATCGGCTGCCAGCGAACCGTAGAAATTCAGGCGTACGTCTTCTCCGAAAGTTGTAATTTCCTGACAAAGTTCACTCAAACTCTGCCAAACCACGAGTGGATTTCGCAACATTTCCAAACCACCAGAGTAGGTCATATCGAAATGTTGATGATCTTCTTTACGTATGCGTTCGATCGCTTCAAATCCGTTGGTAATAACCGTTACATTGGTTGCCCCCAAGTTTTCGAAATTTTTAGCATCACCGAAGCTGGTCGCCAACACCATATCGGCTTGTTGCAGCACGCGTCTTTCCAATTGCTTATGTTTTTGCGCTGACCATTTGGTCAATTTCAATTCTTTATGATAACTGATCTGCGTCCACGGATCACGAAAATCGGCAAGCCATTTCAGCGTTGGAAATTTTTCTTTCAGACCCAAACCAATCAAATGCAAACTGTGTGGCGGCCCAGTGGTAATGATGGTCTGAATTTGATGTTCGGCAATATAGTTTATGAGATAATGTATAGAAGGTTTGATCCAAAACTTTCGTGCATCAGGGATGAAAAAGTTTCCACGGATGAAAACTGATATTTTGGATAAAATGGATTGATTTTCTTGTTTTTCGAATTGTCCGCCTTTGTAAGCCTTGTTTTTCGGATTTATCTTTTCGGCCAATTGATAAGGTTCCCAGATTTTGTTCCGAATAATTTTTACGTTAGGATGAATATCTTTTTCGAGGCTCGCATCCAAAATCGGATAGGATGGATTCGCTGGAATATACACATGCGGTTCTATACCAAATTCTGGCAAATATTTGGTGAATTTCAACCAACGTTGTACGCCTGGACCACCAGCTGGCGGCCAATAATAGCTAATGATTAAAACTTTTTTATCTGGCATGAATTATATCCCTAAAAAACACTTGCGTCGAGCGATTGTTCATCACAAAACGGAAGTTTTTATTTATTCTACTTCTGCTGCGGTGTTTGGTTGATCTTTATGATTTTTCCATAAGGTAAATCCGCCAAAACCTATGGCAATGAGCAACAAGACCAAAGAAACAATCGCAACAATTTTACCCGTGGCAATGACTTCTGGTTCAAATACAAATTCAATTTTATGGGTTCCGGCATCCAGCGGCAATGCACGCAAGAAATAATTTGCTTTCAAGATATTGACCTCTTTACCATCGACAAAGGCTTTCCATCCGTGAGGATAAAATACCTCAGAGAAAACCGCTAATTGTGGTGTTTTCGAATTCGATTCGTACAACAATCGGGCAGGCGAATAGTTGGTCAATTTGATTTGTGCAGTAGAATCTGCTACGAAATTGATATTTTCTTTTTGTAAATTTTTATTCAGAATCGTTGTTTTCTTAGGATCGATGTGCTGAATCGCCAAAATTTCTTCGTTGGCATTTTCTGCCCATTTGATATCGCTCGTAAACCAAGCATTTCCCAAAGCTTGCGGATTCTGATTGATTTCGTGCTCGTTCACTTGACCGAAGATGAAATATTTGGTATTGAGCATGTTGAGTACATTGACCATGCCCGTCCGATCTTTTATACCATGCGCTTCCATTTTCGGGTCATCTGACAAATACACATCGATAATGTCTTGGTAGCGACCCAATTTGGCTGCATGGTAACCGCCAATCGAATTGACAAAATAAGAAGTTGTGGCTTCGTTGAATTTTCCTAAAGTTTCGTTGTAAACTCGATAATGGCTTTTGTCTTTATCGCTAATTTGTTTCAAAGTATTGTTGATCGGCACCTGATACGCCAATCGCATTACCTGATTGTTGAGGTTAGCTTCAGACTCCAGACGAGGCGACATCTCGGTTGGGAAAGGATTATCGACATAATGTTTCGAGATGAAATTATCATCGTTCAAATAACGTTTGTTCACCGTTAAACCATCAACCAATGCAAATAAACCTATCGCAAACAAAGCAATGGTTTTGTTTTTTAAAATTTGATAATGATAAGCCAACAAGACAACAACTGTGAGCAATACAAAAATTAAGGTGCGAAGGGTATCGGCCTTGAACAATTCGATGCGGTCTTGTACAATGGCTTTGTTGAGTTCGTTGAGGTTGTTGTCCCAAAACCCAACATTATTCGGGCCGTATTGTTGCACCAATTGAATGAATTGTTGTTTCATCATCCCATCGAATTCATTGGTGAATGAAAAAATACTTCCACCGAATAAAAATAAGAGAATCAAGAATCCGACCACCGTCCCACTTACATAGAGTACTATTTTTTTTGTTTCAGTCGAATGATTTTGCTCCTGAAAGTAAACGTACAGGCACAAGATAGCCAACAAAGGCATCGTCAATTCTGCCATGACAAGAATCGAAGAAACAGCACGGAACTTATCGTACATCGGAAAATAATCGATGAAAAAATCGGTGAGCAAGCTGAAATTTTTACCCCATGCCAAAACAATACTCAACACGGTAGCGCTCAGTAACCACCATTTGTATTTTTCCCATTTTCCGCGAACCAAAAACAATCCAAGTACAAACAAAAAGACCACAACCGCACCCTGATATGCAGGTCCAGAAGTTCCAGGTTGTTCGCCCCAATATGGGCTACGCGATTGGCTCACCAACATCTGAAATGCTTGTTGGTTGAATTCATCTTCACCTAAAGTATATTGCATGTTTTGCAGGGTTGCAATGTAATGCTTCAGATGATCTTCACCCCCCGAAGAGGCTCCTCCGTAGAGATTGGGAATGAAAAGGTTTAGCGTTTCCAATTTGCCATAGCTCCATTGGGTGATGTATTCTTTTTCTAATCCACTTTCGTTGCTTCGTAAAAGCGTCATATCCGACTTGCCACGCGTTGTTTCTTTCGAATATTCGTAGGTGCTCAACAAACGAGGAGCATTCAACCCTAAGGCAAGTACTGTTGCCACTGCCACCAAACCTGAAGCTTTGAAAAAATGAGCTAAATCTTTTTTCTTGAAACTATCGTAAGCTTGCACAATGACGTAAACGAGCATGACCAAAAACAAATAATAAGTCATTTGGATGTGGTTTGCCGCCAATTCCAACCCCATGAATAGAGCGGTGAGCAGAAATCCCAAAATATATTTTCTGCGGTAGAGCAACAGAATACCAGCAACCAGAGGAGCAAAATACGCAATGGCATGCACTTTGGCATTATGCCCTGCAGCAATGATTATGAAATAATAGGCGCCAAGTGCAAAGAAAATAGATCCGGTAAGGGCGTATTTCCAATTGCGAAAAAGCGTTAAACCTAAAATAAAAAATCCGGCAAATAACAAGAAAATATAATCGGCTGGGCGAGGTAGAAACCGTATCAAACGGTCTATTGATTTGATGATGTCAACATCATATTGAGCTCCAGTCTGATAGGTTGGCATCCCGCCAAACATGGCATCGGACCAATATACATTTTCGCCCAATTGCTCTTGATAGGTCAACATTTCTTTCGAACTTCCGACATAGTTGATAATGTCTGGTTGCACAATGGCTTTGCCAGAAAATACCGGTGCGCAATAAAAAATGGCAACCAAAGCAAAAAACACTAAGGTTACCAATGAGAATATTAGATTTTTATTTTTCATCCTTTTCTTCTATTATTTCATATTCTACCGTTTCGGCTTCTATGTTGTATTTTGGTTTGTCAAACTCAGATGACGTTCGGGTCGAAGACGTATTATTTTGATGGCGTTGTTGCTCGTTGATTACATCTTTATAGACTTTTCGAACGACAAAATAGGTTTTGAAGATACGAAAGACAAATAAAAATATTACAAAAAATAGAACAGCTACTAAGATGGTCTTCATATTCGAATTAATTTACAATGGTTTGTACAGTGGTGGTCTCGGTACGAGTCATTTTCTGACCTTGAGCTTCTTGTATTTCCTTTACATTTTTCTTTTGGGTAATGTTGATTTTCTTGATCCATCCCGATGAGGTTTCCAATAGAATATCGCCGTTTACCGTAGAATTATCGTTCAAGGTAAGTTTTACCGTTGTTTGTTCTTTTTCAGATATCGGTATTTGTTGCGATTGGCTTCCGCTTACATTTTGGGTGCCTTTCACCTCGATTTTGGTTGATTGCTCGTCGATGCTTGCCAGGGTTCTGGTGATTTTAGACTTTCCTTTGAGTGGTCCTTCGTTGATTTTGTTTTCATCCGACCAACTTTCTTTCAGCTTCAAGTTTTTGTCTGGATAGATATTCATCGTCTCTTCGAATTGCGATTTGATGGCTTCATCACTAAGCGAAACTTTCAACATTTCAGACAAAGCTTTTTGTTCTTCGGCATTGAGTGATGATTTCAACGAATTTTCGATTCCGGTACGTATATGGGCTAGCCCGTCTATGCTGGTTACTTTTCCTTGTTCGTTTATTTTCAAAGTGTAACTTTTACCGATAATGGATTTGTAAACTTGCCAAGACATGGCAATCATTGGATTCGATGGTTTTGCGGCATTGGTGTCGAAAGACAAGGTCTTGCCTGCAGGGTCAGTAAGTTTTTCTGCATATTGTCTGAAGGTAACTTTCAGGGTATAGATGCCATCTTTGAAGTCTTGTACTGTATAATCGATTTTCTTTTTGCTTTCATTGGTCATCTTTATACTTTGCTTCCCGTCAGAAACGTTGCGAGTGGTAATCACCGTAAGGTTGATTGGGTAAGTGTTTCCTTTGGTAAGGTTGTATTTGAAACGATACGTATCATCTTCGTTTTTGATCAATGCTTGCTTTGCGTTGTCGTCTTGGTTCAGAACATTTTCAGTCGCCGTTTCTGCTTCACTTTTTTGTATGGTATCACCATTTTCTGTAATCACTAATTCATTTCCATTGGCGTCTGTTCCTACAACTTTTAGGTCTTTGTTTTCTTTTTTGCATGCAAAAAGTGTAAGTCCTATTATACTTGTAGCGATGATTAATTTTTTCATACTTCTAATTTGAATTCGAATAAGGTTCAAAAATAATCAATATATATGGGAAATGAGGAAGTTTTTTGATAGGATATGCCACCGAAAGTTGCTAAAATTTGTTAAAAACCACAAAAATCGTCCCACCAAAATGGTTGATATAGAGGTGGTGAGGGTAGAATAATTTTTTTTTGTTCTATTACAAATCGATAGGAATTATTGGCTGTTATGAGATAAAAAAGTTGCTCTCGAATGTTCGAGAACATATACACGTTCTAAACATCCATGAGGAGCGTTATAAGATATAAATCAGGTTTCAGATCAGAAACATTGAGCTCAGAAGCTGCATCAAGTGTTTTTATATGTCTGCCTGTAAGATCTGTAAACTGTACAGATTTTACCTTGTTTGGCTCAGAAATCATGAGCGTATTGGTGAACGGATTTGGAGCAATGCTTAGGCTAGATTTTCCTATAACATCATCCACACCCAAATCTTCTTCTACTTCGATTGTATAGTCTTCTACTTGTCCGTTGCTCACAGGTGTACATGCCGATTTAAGAGCTGGGTTGAGGGTTGTGAATGAGCTGTTGTAAATATACTTTACGCTCATACGAACTTTACCTATTGTAGCGTTCTCGGTACTGTAATCATACCAGTAAACTCATTGAATGCTTCTGTTCCTCCAAGGAATGTATCGGGAGTTACAAAATATTGCTCTCCTTCATCGTCGAAATCAGCATCAGAACTCCAATCTATAAATACAGTAGCACCGAATCGGAATCCCGCAAATCCAATCCCACTAATCGTAATCGGGAATGATGAAAGTTTGGCTTCTTCAAACTCTATATTGCTAAAATCTTCATACGCAGGTTGTCCTTCCTCACTACTCGATGGATAGTCTGTTCCGTTGAAAATAAAAGAAGTGATCGGATAAATTGCATTTGGAGTGGTAGAAGTAATTGGGCAATAGCCTATGATAGAGTTGGTGTTAAAGATAAGCTCTGGACATCCTGTGGCTTCGCCCGCTTCATTGGCAGGTGTTATTTTGACATATAAAGCTTTGTCTAAACTGGCGGTAGCTTACCAAAATGCATCCGATTGGAATAATTCTTTACAAACTTGGTCACAAATCTCAACAGTGTTGCCAGATTGGGCTCCAGCTTATTACAGCCAGGGAATTGCCTACCAAAATCTGAAAAATAACGAAAGTGCCAAAGCGGCTTACGAAAAGTATGTTGCCATGGTAAAACCTGAGGAAGTGGAAGCCAACAAAAAGAATTTGGCTTATGCACATTTCTTTATTGCGTACGCTTTGTTTGAAACTGATAAAAATGCTGCAAAAATGCACATTGCAAAATCTTTACAGTATGATCCAAGTAACACAGACGCTCAGAATCTGAGCAAATCACTGAACGGATAAAACATCATGCAATAATAAGTGAAAGGCTGCTTTAGAAAAGGCAGTCTTTATTATTTTACGATGAATTAAATTACTAAAATCAATGTAATTTTGAGCCAAGATAATATTTATTTTAAGAATTTTGTACCCATACAATATTACTTTTTCTAAAAGAAACAAATGAAACTCTCCATACTCGACCAGGGACCCATTTCACAGGGGCAAACTCCGCAGAAAGCTTTAGAAAATATGCGCGAAGCCGTAAAATTTGCGGATAAACTGGGTTACCACCGTTTCTGGTTTGCCGAACACCACAATACGGAAGGTTTCGCCAGTTCGGCGCCTGAAATTTCGATTGCGCATCTTGCCGGGCAAACCGAAAGAATCCGGTTGGGTTCCGGTGGCACGATGATGATGCATTATTCGCCGTACAAAATGGCGGAGACTTTCAAAACTTTATCCGCTTATGCCCCGGGCAGAATTGATTTTGGGGCAGGACGCGCTCCGGGCGGCGACGGGAAATCCATTTTGGCTTTATCAGAAGGCAAAGACACACGTTTTCAGGATCTTTATAAAAAACTTTCGGAAACTTTACATTTAATGAACGATGAAAACGGCGAGGATTATTTCAACCAGAATGTGATCGCCAATCCTACAGGAATTATCCTGCCCGAGGTTTTTCTGCTGGGTTCCACCGGAAACAGTGCTTTGGAAGCCGGAAAAATGGGTTTGAGTTACGCTTATGTCCAGTTCTTTACCGGAACTATCGACCGGGATATTTTTGAGGTGTACCGCGAAAATTTTGAACCTTCAGCTTTTCAAAAAGAACCGAAAGTATTAGCGTGCTATATGGTAACCGTTGCTGAAACGCATGAAGAAGCCGAATTTCAGGCGCTTTCTTCCGATATTGCCCGTATGCAGCTCCACACCGGACAGCGCATCCGCAGAATGTCACCCGAAGATGCACAGACTTATCCTTTAAGTGATGCAGAACGGCTTTTTATGGAGCAGAATAAAAAATGGCACATCCGCGGAGAAATCAATGAGGTGGTTGATTATCTTAAAAATGAACAGCAAATGCACCGGTTTGACGAACTGATGATCTGCACCATTCCATTTGCGCAGGATTTCAAACTGAAAGAATATGAAATGCTGGCGAAAGGATTTGGGCTGATTTAGAAACAATTATGACACTGGATAAAATCGGCAACGTTGGGATCTAAAAATCCGTGAGATCCTTAGGAGGTCATTTTTCTTAAAATAAAAAATTCGTGTAACATTCTTAAAATAATAAAGCAACTATGTTTTTCCGAAATTTTCATCTGTAAATGTACCCGCTATTTACAAAAACAGCTTTTGAAACACAGAATATATAATTTTTAATTAATTTTTCTGAATTTTTATAATTAATAAAATGTTTAAATTTGTAAGCATAAACAATATATAAAATAAACCAAATTAATGAAAAAAATTATCTGCTTTATCGGGATTCTATCTGCGATTTATGCTCATGCACAAGTAGGAATCAACACTACATCGCCCTCCACTACTTTGGATGTTTCTAAATCCTCGGTTGCTACGGTAGCCGATGGAGTACTGGTAACAAGAATTTCCGGTGACGACCTGAAAGCCAAGGATGCTACCTATGGTGCCAATCAGCATGCTGCTTTAGTTTATGTTACCAGCATTCCCAATCCTGTAACTACCAAAACTTCCAACATTAGAACTCCGGGATTTTATTACTATGATAACACCATCAGCAAATGGGTTGGTGCTTTTCGAAATAACAATTTCCCAAAATTTTTCTACATGCCATCGGTATTGGTGAACACATCCACCTTGGGAACAAAAACGATGGATTTGTATAATTTGTACTATACACAGTTCAATTCTCCCCCAGTAAAAAGTACCGGATCGACAGGCAGTATTCCTACTCTTCCAAAAAATGAACTGGAATATTATGTTACCTATTACGATACTTCTCTTATGAACAATGTATCTATAACTGCTGATGGCGTAATGTCTTACAACGTGATAGGAAATGCTTCTGATGCAAGTTTTATGAATATTGTTTTTGTGGTAAAATAAGCGATGATGAAGCAAATTTTTAAAACGTTTTGCCTGGCTCTACTGTTCACTTGGGGAATGGTTCCCGCGCAGTTTACCATTACCAATCCCTTAAAAACAAATGACGCTACCGGATTAAAAATCGGAGATAACGCTACCCTTACAGCGGCCACAGGAGTTGATCCCATCGGAAGTGGGTGGCTGCGGCTTACCAACAGTACAGGTAGCCAAAGAGGTTACATGTATGTACAACAGTCGTTTCCTACAAGTTTGGGTATTATTGCTGATTTTGAATATGTGACTTGGAGATCTTCATATGATGGTTACTTAGGTGCTGACGGATTTTCTTTATTTCTTTTTGACGGAAGTATAACGGATGCCAACTTCAAATTGGGAGGATACGGTGGATCTTTAGGTTATGCCAACACTGGCAATACCACGGGCCTAAGTGGAGGATATATCGGTGTAGGCTTTGATGAATTCGGAAATTTCGCTCGTGCAGCAGAAGGCAGGACCGGAGGAACCGCTGGTGTGGTCCCAAATGCAATTGTACTGCGTGGGCCAACCTCAGCAACGCCTAATGCATCAAACCCTTATTTGACCCACATCGCATTGGGCGACAGAACAGGAAATGATAATGCTATAAGAGCCCGGGATGAAATTGATTACAACACCATTGTATCTTCGCGACCATCTCCTACTGTTTTTTACAGAAGGGTGCAAGTTTACATTACAAAATCCGGAAACGATTATTTAATCAACATAAAGTGGAGAAAACAAAACGAAACCACCTTCACCGAGGTACTCAATTATACAATGAACGGTACCACTTACCCACTGCCACCTACCTTAAAGTTAGGCTTTGCTGCTTCAACTGGCGGAGGATTTAATTTCCATGAAATCCGAAATGTCTTACTGACAACGCCGGGAAACATTCGTGTGGACAGCAGATCCAATTCTGCATCACTGTGTAATGATATAAAAGAGAACCCTGTTACTTTTTCGATTGAAGTAAGTAATGATACCCCGGCAAATTTAGCTGATATTAATTTTTCCAATCAGATACAGGACGCTGCAGGAAATCTTCTGGATATCACTAAATTTAAAATAACAAGCCTCTCAACTACTGGATTTACAAGTTCCACCCTGCCAACCAGCAATTTTACGTCCAATAATATCACCGGTAAGGTAGGTTTGGCGAGAAAATCCTCAGGAATCATTACGATCACCGGGAACTACTTTAAAAAATCCATTCCAAACAATCAGAGTTTCAAAAGTGTTTCTACGGTAAACAGTACGGAAATTACAGACACCGATCTCACGAACAATACGGCAACCACTGTCGTCTATGCGCGAAAATGCAGCATTATAACAAACCCATCGCTGCCTTCGTATAATAAATAAAAATAAGCACAATAGCGTATTGAAATGAAACTGTCTCGAAATCGAGGCGGTTTTTTTTACAAAAAAGGGAAAGCTGGAAAAATGGTGGGTTGATTATTCTTAAAAAAAAATGAACAGCAAGTGAACGGGATTGACGAACTGATGATCTGCACCATTCCATTTGCGCAGGATTTCAAACCTGAAAGAATATGAAATACTGGCGAAAGGATTCGATGGTAAAAAGGATTCTCTTGTCTTGGTCTAAAAAAAGGTTTTTCCCAATCTCTACGGTCTTTATCAATCCTTCGAATCTATGAATTGAAACACAAAAATGATTCTGAAAAAAGCAAGCTAAACATATAGACAGATAGATTTTGTGAATAGAATTGAAAATAGTTTTGCATCTAAAATATTTTTCACAAAAATCAGGTTGTTTTCAGCAGTTTTTTAGCTCGTGCAGAGAGGCATATTTCTTTAATCTAAATAAACCTTTAATGATTAACGATTAAATAACCAAGCTATCAATTTGGCGTAACATTTAGCTTGTTTCTCGAAGCTATTTTTGGATATAAAATTAAAAAGAATAAAATTTTATCTAAAATGATACGACAAATTACGACTCTTGCTGCGATTACCACCTCTACGATTTGTGTTGATGGTCAGGGAACACAAGGTTCTATTTCGGCAAAGATAAGTAACGAAAATCCACAAGGAATTCATGCTGTTACAGTTGAAGTTAAAAACGAGTCCACCGGATTTACAACTACAACGGTTACAAATCAAAAAGGAGAATTTTATTTTAAACAATTGCCATTAGGGGGGGCATACACCATAATTGCTTATTCTGATGAGTTGGGAGAAGAAGTAAAAAATGGTTATCATTTGAATCTCGGTGATGAAATAAAAGTTGATTTTAAATTTAATTCTAATCTATCCGATATTATCGAAATTGATGCTGTTGAGGTTTCAGGAAACTCTTTGATAATCACAATAAAGAATATTGGTTCTTCAACTTCAGTAACTGCAAAAGATATAGAGCGCTTACCAGTTAACGGGCGAAATTTTACATCCTTGATAGATTTGTCACCATTGAGTTCGGGAAGTAATCTTTCGGGTCAACTGGCTTCTTCTACAAATTTTATGATTGATGGAATGACAGCTAAAAACCCTACACCTGGAGGAACCACCAATCGTAATGGAGGTCCCTATGCAATATCCATGGAATCTGCGCGAGAGTTTGCTGTAGTAACTCATGCGTACGATGTGACATTAGGAAGGAGCGGAGGAGGTACTATAAATACCGTTACGAAATCTGGTACAAATACACTTTCTGGTAGTGTTTTTATGTTCGGACGTACAGATTGGCTTTCTAGCCCGTATGATATAAGAGCGAATAAACGAGACTCGAAGTTTTCTAAATATCAATTTGGTTTTACACTAGGGGGGCCAATCATTAAAGATAAACTTCATTATTTCTTTGCCTGGGATCATCAAGCTCACTCATCACCGCTTATCATTGCAGATATTCAGAATGAGCAAAACGAAGCAGGTATAATCTGATTCAGTCTTCATTAAATAGATTTGTAGATATTGCTCGAAGAAAATATGGTTTATCTTCTTCTCCACAATTTGGTCAATTTGATAGAAAAAGAGGAACAGACGCATTGTTTATGGTACATCACCTACCTTATGGGGAATAAATGCAGGGTGAGATTTTCGGCAATCGGAGGTACTCGTTATTCTTTGGGAGTATCTGGCAACATGAATGCAGATTTCGTAAACTCAAATGATTTAACCTATATTTATGATATAAATAATCCGAATACTCCAGAATATATAAAAAAAGGAATTCAAGCAATTCTTGATAATCCAAATGTAGAGGAAAGTACAAAAAAATACATCCGTAACAGCTTTGGTAAAATTGCAGAACGAAATGGCGGTGTAAACGGTTTCTATGGTTACATAGATCTACGTTTATCAAAAAAAATTAACATTGTAAATAAGTTAAGCTTCGAGATTTCTGCCGATATATTTAATGTTGCAAATTTACTCAACAAAGAATGGGGACGCTCGAGAAGATTGGGAAAACAAATTATTTATTCCATCAAAAATTTCGATCCTCAAAAACAAGAATTCGTGTACAACGTCAATATCAATACAAGAACCACAAGCTATTCCGGAAATCCATATCAAATTCAGATAGGATTGAGGTATGCTTTCTAAATAAAAACTAGTAAATTTTAATATGAAAAAGAACATGAAAAAAGCATTAATGCTAGGAATTTTTTCGCTTACAGCCGTGCTCAACGCACAAACCAAAGTGGTTGCTCATCGCGGGTATTGGGACACGCCAAACAATGCCCAAAATTCTATTCAGGCGCTGAAAATGTCGAATGAAATAAAAGCTTACGGAAGCGAATTTGATGTATACATCACCGCTGATGGAGTTTTGGTAGTGAACCACGACGCAGAAATTCAGGGAGTTAATATCGAAAACAATCTGTACAGCGCAATCGAAAAACTGAAGTTGAAAAACGGAGAGCCAATCCCAACAGTCGAACACTATCTGACAGAAGGAAAGAAATATCCGCAACTAAAAATGATTTATGAATTGAAACCTCATCGAAACAAAGAAAATGAAAATCGGGCAGTTTTGGCGACTTTAGAATTGGTGAAAAGATTGGGTGTAGAAGATCAGGTAGAATACATCTCGTTTAGCAAAAATATTTGCGAACAATTGATCAAACACAATCCGAAAGGTCATGTTTCTTATCTGAAAGGAGACTTAACGCCTGCCGAAATAAAACAGTTGGGATTCACGGGGATTGATTATCATTTTTCTCTGTTCGTGAAAAATCCTACTTGGATAGAAGAAGCTCAGAATCTAGGCTTGACAGTAAATTCTTGGACCGTAAACAAGGAAAAAGATATGCAAATGCTGCTCGATCAGAAAATTGATTACATCACAACCGATAAGCCAGAAGTTTTACAAAAATTAATACACTAAAGCTCGGTACAATCAACTAGCAAATTCATTCTAACAACACTAATTATTCACCAAAAAAAACCGCTGTCAACCCATAGTTTACAGCGGTTTGTTGCTTATTGTTGCGTGAAGTTAATTGCTCATTATTTCAATTCTTCTAAAATTACGTTATCTAATTATCAGTTATTTATACTTTCATGGTACAAATGAGGGACAAATAAAATCCCTTTTTTGTTATTGATTTGAGATTTAAATACAAGCTCACATCTGTTTAAATATACCTAAAATTTAAGATATTGTTTTTAAAAGCATTAATTTTAATTATGGCAAATTCAAAAAAGAAAACTCCTGAAAAATTTGTAAAATATATTCGTCAAAACATAAGACGAATATTTACAGCGGAACAAAAAATTTTTAATTGTGATGGAAGCCTTACGTGCTGAGATTTCAGTAGCTGAAGTTTGTCGCAAATATGCTATTTCACAATCTCCATTTTATAAGTGGAATAAAGAATTTTTAGAAGCAGGTAAAAAGCGATTATCCGGAGATATTACACGAGAAGCAACAAGTGATGATGTCAGTGATTTACGCAAAGAGAATCAGCGTTTAAAAGAGATTGTAGCCGATTTAGTTATTCGCTATGATATCGTAAAAAAACCTTGAACTCGTTGGATTATAAACAAAATTCAAGCAATATATGCAATTATCAGCAAGTGATAAACACAAAATTATTCAGATTGTAACTCGCTCTGAAATTGGAGTTAAACGAACTTTAAGTGAATTTGGGATTGCACGAAGCACTTTCTATAAATGGTATTCAAATTATCTAGAAAATGGATTTGAAGGTTTAGAATCAAAACGTCATTCAAGCTGTCGTAAATGGAATAGTATTCCTGAATCTCAGAAGGATTTAATTGTAGAATTAGCATTGGATTGTCCTGAATTATCTGGTAAAGAACTTCCTTCACAGTTCCATCTGAATTATACACTTTCCCTTCACATTGCCAATGATGTGTAATCACAGTATCTTTCTTATGAATATTAAAGGTTAATTCTCCTTTTCTTTTGATGATAGTATCTCCTGGTTCTATCTCATCTCTATACTGAGTCCTCCATCTCCCTCTATCTTTACATATACATTCACTATTGTCTATTAGACTTTTTCCTTTGGCATTAAGTGTAGTTTCATCATAAGGAAGTAGTTTTTCCATTATCAATAGACATTCTCTATCCAAAGCTGCCGTTTTCAGCGTTTCACAATCTATATCAGAACACGATTCTACTAAAAAGAATACAAAAAAAAATAAAATAAAATTGTTTTTTCTTATCATAAATTCATCGATTAAGAGTATTCTTATTGTTTTGCATAATATTCATAATAGCCCCCTCAAACTCGAAAAAATCTTTTCCATATTTAGTTATTCTGAATGAATATTCTTGATGATTTCCATATAAAATTTTCACTTTAGGATAGTGACTAAAAAGTTTATTTTTGAATTATATTACATGTAATTCATCGTACGGAATTTCTAAATTATCTATTGATACTTTTTTATTATTTACTCTGATTACAACTTCTTGATCACTTCTTTTATAAATTATTTTGTAAATAAACATTCCATAAATAATAGCTGTAATTATAAATACTCCTTTTACATTTAAGATTTTTGGGTAAATATTATTAATCAACACCATTAGCAGTATTATGATAAAGCAATACAGAATTAAACTCACAAAGCTATAGTAATATAATTTGGTTAGATTTAATTTAACTAAACGATATTTTCTCATTTTTTTTAATTCTATTTTTCATTAAAAATATTTTAAACTTGAAATTATTACTATAAATAAAATTACCGAAAGAATAACTAATAAAATAGATAATAAAAAAAATAAAATTCTAATCCTTATATGGGTGATTTTATACTGTTTTTGTAGTTCAGAAATAGAAATAGTCTGATCGAGATATTTTTTAACAAGTTTTCTAGTCACTAAAAATTCAAAGGAAACTGATATCAATAAATATAAATAAACATTTCTAAAACCTAATTTGATGAATATGAAAAAAATAATTCCATAGATAATAAATGAAACGTTTGAAGTGGTTACATTTAAAAGAGCTAATTTTAAATCAGCCCCTCTAAACTGCCCTATTTTTTGTCCACAATAATTTATAAATAGCCATTGTTTTATAATTTTATTTATCATATATACCTGTGTCAATCCCATTAAAATTATTATCAATTCTCCCACTAATATCAAAAGTGAAATCTAATACACCATATGCCAATATAAATGGAGCGGTTACTGGAAATGCTAGTCCAACTGCTAAAAGTGACATATTAACTACTGTTGAAGCTTTTATATTACCATCATCTAAAACATCTACAACTCCTACAGCAACTGATGCTACGTTACCATAGTTCCCTGCTTTAGTCACAAATTTCCCAGTCTTATTCACGAATCCTTTAGTTTTTTGATAAATTTCTCCAGATTTTATACCAGTAAATTTAGATAATTTATATGCATAGTGCCTTTTTACATGATGAGGGATTTTCTTATACCCTTTTACACCAACTTCAGTATAATCAAGAATTCCATTAAAATTTCTTTCAACGACATTTAAATAAAAATTTTTCTCTATGACATGTTTCCCCACATTAATATAAGCTTCTTTAAGCTCAATTACACCTTTTAGAAAATTGTCAGATTCAGCTCCTGTACTTTGGGCATTTACGATCCAACTAACAGTGTTTAATTTTGAGTTGATTTTGATATTAGATAATACATCCGTTTTGAAGTTGAGCCAAAAATGACTAATGATACCACTTCCAAAATCACCGCCGTTATAACTATTTAATGACCCAATCAATTGGCCATAATCACCCCCAGCACTTAAATAACTTTCTAACATCAAAGCATCAAAACCAGTAAACGTATAATTCCCGTTGATGTCTCTATCAATTCTTCTTCCATCAGGATCGGTAAACGAAACTAGGTTGTTGGCTACATAAGCATAAGGGTTGATACTGTTGTAATGCTCTGCCAATTGGTCTATACCGTTCCATCTGCCAATATCGGGCATGTATTGTCGCCATCCATAGTCGTAGAATCCGCTTTCTGTTTGCAACTCTTTGCTGTTGTAGGCATAGTCAAAGGTATTGCTCCCAGAATATTGTGTAGAGATCACTTGTAAACCGCCCGATTCAATGGCTACTCCTTCTTCTATAATGGCAGGTGTGCTGATAAGCCCAGTATAACCACGATGCTTGCCTCCAAATGCATAGAAATGATTTTCGTTTAAGATTTTTGCTTTTTGTTCTTTATCATCCCACGCATAACTCACCCGTACGTTACCCAAATGGTCGGTATAGTTATAGACATAATTATAAGTTCTGCCACCACTAACTTTATTGGTCACCACATTTACATACCCTTCCGATGTTGGGAAGAATTGTAAATCATTGTTTTGGTACTGAAAGCCTCCTAAATAATCGGTTTGGGTTACTTTGATACCATCGGTTACAATTTTTCTCAACTTTACACCGCTTGCATCGTAGGCATAGTTAATTTTCTTGGTTGCATTCCAAAGAACTTCTGTAGGTAAATTTAGGTGATTGTATTTAATTTCTGAAATTGATGCGTTAAAAAATGAAGATTTTGAGGTTATTGGGCTAGAATATACTTCTGAAAGTAAGGATATTACAAAATTGGAATTTACTCAAAAAGCCAAAGCACTCATCTGTGGAAATGAAGCCTTTGGTATTTCTCAAGAATTAATAAGAGAATGTGATTATTGTGTTCATTTACCCATGTATGGTAAAAACACAAGTATGAATGTTGTGATGGCAACTTCAATTGCACTTTGGGAAATGATTCATTAAGTTTAAAAACCATTATATTTACTAAGTATGGAAAATGAACAAAATTCGGTTATGAAGAAAATGGTTTTATCAGGAGGAACGGGATATTTAGGTGGTCTAATCCAAGATTATTTTAAAAATGAATATGAGATTTATATTCTCACACGTTCTGAAAGAGAAAGTAAAGGAAACATTCATTTTGTAAAATGGGACAGCAAGAATTTAGGTGATTGGACTAATGTATTAGAAAATGCAGATGTTCTGATTAACCTTGCGGGTATAAATATCAATACTCGTTTTACGGAAGAAAACAAAAAGAAACTACTTTCTTCTCGTATAGACAGTACGGAAGCTATCGGTAAAGCTATAGAGCAATGCGAAAATCCTCCTAAGATGTGGCTGAATGCGTCTTCTGCAGCTATTTATGAGGAAAGTAAAGAGGTTGCAAGTACGGAGAATGATATTAGTAGAGGGGATGATTTTTTATCAATTCTAAGTCAGAAATGGGAAGAAGCCTTCTATAAATACGCCAATGATAAAACTAAAAAAACTGTCTTTAGAATTTCATTGATTTTAGGTGAAAGCGAAGAAAGTGCATTGCACATGCTTAAAAAGTTAGTGAAATTAGGTGGAGGCGGAGCTGCTGGTTCTGGCGAACAAATGGTAAGCTGGATGGGTGAAAAAGATTTGCCAAGAGCTTTGGATTTTATCATGAAAAACGAACTAACGGGAGCTTTTAATTTTAGCAATGGAAATGCTTTGAGCAATGCTGATTTTATGCAAGAATTGAGAAATAAATATAAGATGCCAATAGGTTTACCAGCTCCTGAATTTTTAATCAATATCGGAACTAAAATAATTGGAACTTCTCCAGATTTGGTTTTAAGAAGTCAAAATATTGAACCTAAAAATTTAAAAGATGCTGGGTTTAAATTCGAGCAACTTCAATTATCAGATATTTAAATAAAATTATTTTGAATTATAAAATAACACGCTTAGAAACACCTCTAGGAGCGTTTTTTTTTTATAGTATGTTATTTTTAAATAAAGTTTAGTTAAAGCCTTAATTTATCACATTACGGAATAACAATTGATGCATACTATAAAAAAATATACTATGTCTGAGAAAAATTATTTCAAAAAAGAAGCTATTGATAAATTAAAGGAATTAGCTGAGAGTGCAAGGATTTGCATGATGACTACCAAATTAGATGAACGTCCGATCCCATCGCGACCTATGACTTTGCAAGAGGTGGATGAAAATGGAATTCTATGGTTTTTGAGTGGTAGGGACAGCGACAAAAACTATGAATTGAAAAAAGATACCAAAACGCAATTATATTTTATGAATAATTCCAACTCTGAATACCTTTCAGTGTATGGAACAGCTGAAATTTATTTAGATCAAAATACCATTGACGAACATTGGTCGGTTGCGGCAAATGCTTGGTTTAAGGAAGGGAAAGAAGATCCAAATGTTTCTGTTATTGGTATTAAACCTTTAGATGTAAAATATTGGGCAACTAAACACGGTAAATTTGTAGATATAGCGTTAATGGTTTATTCAGCGATAACAGGCGCCGATAAAGGTGGCGATGGCGGAGAGGAAGGAAAACTAGAAATTTAGAAAGATATCAATTTTAAAGCGTTTAGTCTTATGACTAAGCGCTTTTATTATTTTAAAATCTGATTCTCCGCAAACACACCTAATATTTTTAGTATATTAGCGCTCAAAAAGCAGGGATTATGAACATATTCAGTTTTACGGCTCATTTCGGTTCGGAGGAAGATTGTCGTTTGCATTTCAAGGAGCAGCGTGATAAGGAAGGGGTTGTCTGCAAGCGATGCGGGGGCACTTCCCATTATTGGTTACAGGGTAAATGGAGTTATGAATGCAAAGGTTGCCGTTTCCGCACCTCGTTGCGCAGCGGTACGATCATGGAGAGCTCCAAGCTGCCGTTTCTGGTGTGGTACAAAACGATGTTCCTGATGAGTTGCACAAAAAAGGGATTCTCCACCAACGAACTCCAGAAGCAATTAGGATTGAAGCGTTACGAACCGGTATGGGCGATGGTACACAAACTCCGCAGGGCGATGGGCAACCGGGATGCAAGGTATACACTGGAAGGGATGATAGAACTGGATGAGGGTTACTTTTCGGTGGCCAGTAAGGAAATCGAGCGAGGCAAGGGTACACGTGGCCGGGGAGCCGAGGGAAAGCAGAACGTTGCGGTGATGGCCGAAAGCACCCCGTTGGAAGATATCGAAACGGGCAAAAAGGAGAAGCATGTGCGTTATTTCAAGGCCAGGGTACTGGATAGCCATCAAAGTGAAGGAATCAACGGCGTGGTCAGGGACTGCATGGAGGATGATGCCATCGTATTTTCGGACAAAAGCACTTCTTACGTTGACATCTCCGATCTGGTGGAATTGCACGTCACCGAGAAATCAGACGCCAAAACCACCAAGGAAACACTCAAATGGGTGCATATCGCAATCAGTAATGCAAAACGGACATTGCTGGGCAACTACCATAAAATCAAAAGGAAATACTTACAGTTGTATCTCAACGAGTTTATTTACAAATTAAACAGACGGTATTTTGGAGACAAACTCTTTGACAGACTAGTAATTGCGAATATAACAGGTGCATAAACGGATAATCAGTTTTAAAATATTTAAAACATAGAAATATATTAATTATCAATCTTTATCAATATGAAAAAAGACAACAAACCAACTTCAAAAAAAAATTCAGGATTTAGAAAAGGACATGAAATGTCCGATTGATCACACAATGACGACCAACGATGGTGTTAAAATTAATGACGACAATAATTCTTTAAAAGCGGGAGAAAGAGGTCCTTCTTTGTTAGAAGATTTTATTCATCGTGAGAAAATGTCACATTTTGATCGTGAGAGAATACCCGAAAGAGTCGTACACGCAAGAGGTAGTGCAGCACACGGTGTTTTCGAACTATATGAAAGTTTAGAAAAATATACCAAAGCAGGTTTTTTGACAGATACGAGTCGTAAAACGCCTGTATTCGTTAGATTCTCTACGGTTGCAGGTTTTAGAGGTTCACCCGATTTGGCGAGAGATATTAGAGGATTCTCAGTAAAGTTTTACACTGATGAAGGTAATTACGATTTAGTTGGAAACAACACGCCAGTTTTCTTCATTCAAGATGGAATGAAATTCCCAGATTTAGTTCATTCGGTGAAGCCAGAGCCAGATAATCAAATTCCACAGGCGGCATCTGCGCATGACACTTTCTACGATTTTGTATCGCATGCAACTGAAACCTTGCACAACCATATGTGGGCGATGAGTGATAGAGCCATTCCTAGAAGTTTGCGTATGATGGAAGGTTTTGGTATTCATACCTTTAGATTGGTTAATGCTTCAGGAAAATCTTGTTTCGTTAGATTTCACTGGAAACCATTGTTAGGAATTCACGGAGTAACTTGGGAAGAAGCGGTTAAAATCAATGGCGCTGATTCAGATTATCACCGAAGAGATTTATGGGATGCGATCGAAGCAGGACACTATCCAGAGTGGGAATTAGGTTTGCAAATCATTCCAGAAGAAGATGAAATGAAATTCGATTTTGATATTTTGGATGCGACTAAATTAATTCCAGAGGAAATAGTACCGGTTAAAATTGTAGGTAAAATGACTCTGAATCGAAATCCTGAAAATTTCTTTGCAGAAACCGAACAAGCGGCTTTTCATCCAGGTAGAGTAGTGCCCGGTATTGATTTTTCTGATGATCCTTTGTTACAAAGTAGATTGTTCTCTTATCATGACACCCAGATTTACCGATTAGGTGGCGCGAATTTTAATCAAATACCGATTAATCGAGCAATTAATGAGGTTCATAATAATCAACGAGACGGACAGTTTCAAACCCAAATTCACAAAGGAAAATCATCTTATTTCCCAAATAGTCTAGCAGGCGGATGTCCGCATTTGGCTAAAATGGCTGAGGGAGGATTTACTTCTGTTCCAGCTCCAGTAGAAGCACATAAAGTAAGAGCTAGAAGCGAAAGTTTTTCTGATCATTATTCTCAACCAGCGTTGCTATTCAGAAGTTTACAGCCTTGGGAACAAAATCACATGGTAAATGCTTACTCATTTGAATTAGGAAAATGTACACAGCAACATATTCAAGAGAGAATGTTGTTTCAGATTAATAAGATAAATGAGGATTTGGCGAGTAAGGTAGCTAAGAATTTAGGTTTAAAAGTTCCAAAATCCATCGATATGCCAGTCAACCAAGCGATTGGAGCAGATGCCGATGGCTCTGATCAACCTGGAGATGTTAAGGTGTATTTAGAAAAATCGCCAGCCTTGAGTATGACGCATATTAAGTCGGACAGAATTGATGCTCGTATGATTGCTGTTTTGGTCGCTGATGGATTTAACATGAAAGATTATCAGTCTATTAAAGATCATTTAGAGTCCAAAAATGCGATGGTGAAATTAATTGCTCCACACGGAGGAACGATCAAGTGTAATGAGGGTATGGAGCATAAGGTAGATGCAGCTCTAATGACGACGGAATCGGTGTTGTATGATGCCTTGTTTATTCCAGGAGGTAAGAGTGTAAATGCTTTAATGAATGAGGCGAAAGTCTTTAAATTCATTGATGAATCATACAAATATTGTAAAGCCATTGCAGTTACAGCTAATGCAGAAGACTTATTAAAGAATAGTCAAGCTAAGGATTACAAAGAAGATAAATTTATTTTTATTGATGGAGAACCTAGCGATTTTTCGTCTGCCATTGCAAAACACAGAAATTGGGATCGAGAAGAAAAAGCTAAAATGATTTCTGTTTAATTTTAATTCAAGATTAAAAATTCAAACTCCTTTTCATTAGAAAGGGAGTTTTTTTATATCTCTAAAATTCTATCGTTAGCAATAACAAAATTTTTTCCTGTAGATTGTAAACGTGTATCAAGTCCTGTGAACTCACTAAAGGCTGGAAGGATTAATTGATTTTTCTGTAAAAGAAAACTCGCTAATCTAATTTTTTGTCGAGCACTTAGTTTTAAATTCACCCCCGGATGTATATGTCCACAAATATTTGGAAATTCAGGCTTTTCGCTTGGATGATGTGTTATGATAAAATTTTTAAAGTCTAAGTTTTCATCAACTAATTCGATGCCTAATTCTTTATAAACAGAAACTTTTAATCGGTCATGATTACCTTTAACCAATATGAATTTTAAGTTTAAATATTTATTTCTCCAAGATTTAAAAATCTCAATTTCTGAATTGGCAGAGGCATGAAAGAAATCTCCTGCAATAATAACTTGATTCGGAGCGTATTTATTAATTAAATCAGCCAAACGACTTAAATCACTTTCGGCGATATTACTAGGAATAGCAATACCGTTTTTTCTAAAATGAGTGGATTTTCCTAAATGTACATCAGCGATGATAAGACTTTTGGAATCAACATGATATAAAGCTTTTCCTGTATCTAAAATAAATTTTTCTCCACTAAATTGAATCTCCAAACCTTTCTATCTTTTGAGTTTATAAAACTACATCAACTTTTGCATTTTTTCAATTCTTTTCACCAAATCTTCGTTGCTCATACTCGCACGGAGGCTATCCACTTTTATTGGAAAACTAAGCGGCGTAAAGGCTGTTCCTCTTTTAAAAATTAATTTACTGTGTGCAATTCTATTAAATGCTTTCTTCAAACGAACTTCCTCGAATTGCTGGTCAAATACTTCGGTATAAGCTTGTTTTAATAATAAATTATTGGGATCATAATCTTCTAAAACCCTAAAAATTAAACCTGTAGAGCTTTGCAGACTTTTGTAATTCTTACTTTTACCATAATAATTCTGCAAGACTAAACCTGAAATCACTGCAATATCTCTGAACTTTCTAGAAGCCATTTCCGTTGCATTTACACTGGCCACCGCATCTTGCATTAGATTATCTAAACTTAAAATTTTAAATAAATTCTCTTCATCTAATGGAATTTCCTGATCGCTTAAAAGTTCAAAACCATAATCATTCATAGCAATAGTGAAGCTAATGGGTTTAATCAAACTAATACGATAGGCGATAATCGACGCAAAAATCTCGTGCACCAGTCTACCCTCAAAAGGGTACATAAAGAGATGATGCCCATCGCGGGTTTTTATCATTTCAACCAAAAATTCATCTGATTTGGGAATATGAGAGCGTTCGTCTTGGCGTATTAACAAAGGATTTAAGAACTTTAATTCTTTTTCTTTTGGCGTAGGTTGAAGGGCATCCGCCAACTTAGTTCTCATAAAATGACTTAAATCCGAGGAAAGAGGTAATCGACCACCGAGCCAACTGGGCGTAATCGCTTTTCCGCTAGAAGATTTCACATAAGCGATGGTATCTTTTATGTTTAAAAGTTCTAAAGTTCGACCAGCTAAAATAAATTTATCTCCAATTTTCATTTTTGAGATGAAATATTCCTCGACCATTCCGATGTAACCTCCACTTCTGAATTTAACTTTCATCAACACATCACTCACAATCACGCCCATGTTCATGCGATGTAGCAACGCAATTCTCCTATTGGTGACTTTATAAAGACCATCTTCTTGAACTTCAACTTTATGATACTCTTCATAACGTTTTAATGCAGGTCCGCCTTGGGTAATAAAATTAAATGCCCATGCCCAATCTTCTTCATTTAAAAGTTTAAAAGCATACGTTCTTTCTACAATTTCTTTGATTTCATCCTCTCTATAACCATCACCAACAGCCAAAGTCACTAAAAATTGGATTAAAACATCATAGGTTAAAACCATGGGAGATCTAACTTCAATCACCTTTTGTTTAACCGCTTCTTTTATTGCTGAAATTTCAATTAATTCTAAAGAATGCGTCGGAATAAAATAGATTTTTGAGGTTTCAAAAGGAGAATGGCCACTTCTACCTGCCCTTTGTAGAAACCTAGCAACTCCTTTCACAGAACCAATTTGAATGACGGTGTCTACCGGTTTAAAATCAACTCCTAAATCTAATGAAGAAGTAGCAATTACAGCTTTTAATCGTCCTGAGGATAAATTATCTTCAATCCATTCTCTTAGGTTTTTGTCAATCGAGCCGTGATGAATGGCAATTAATCCTGCTAAAGATGGATCGCCAGCTAAAATCAGTTGATACCACATCTCAGATTGACTTCTCGTATTGGTGAAAATAAGTGCCGTTTCTGCTTGATTGATAATTGGAAGAATCTTGTCCACCATTTTAGAACCCAAATGTCCTGCCCAAGGTAAAACCTCAATTTCATCAGGAAATACAGTTTCAATTTCTGTCTTTTTCTTTAATCTGGTTTGAATAGAAATTTTTTTAATGTCATATGGAATTAAAACTTCCATAGCTTCTTCTAGATTTCCAATGGTAGCAGTAATGCCCCAAATTTTAAGTTGAGTGTTAAATTTTTGAAGATAAGAAATCGCTAATTCAGTTAGAACGCCCCTTTTGCTGCCCAAGAGTTCGTGCCATTCATCTATGGCAATACATTGTATATTTTTGAAAAATCGTTGATGATTTTTCATGGCGAACAACAAATGGAGCGTTTCTGGTGTTACGATTAATATCTCCGGCATCGATCGCGCTTGACGTTGTTTGATTTTTGCAGGCGTATCACCATTTCTTGTTTCAACGACCCAATCTAATCCAACCTCATTAATTACTTCTTGCATCGCACGCTGTAAATCCTTGGCCAAAGAGCGAAGAGGAGAAACCCAAATGAGTTTAATTCCTTTGCCAGCGTATTTTTTTGGATGATTTAAATAGTCAATCAGAACAGCCAAGAAAACCGAAAAAGTCTTACCATAACCCGTTGGTGCAACGACCATTCCGCTATGACCTGTGCTGAATTTCGCCCAAGTTTTTTCTTGAAATTGAAAAGCCTCATTACCGTTGGAGTGCATCCAGTCAGAAATGATTTGATATCCTTCACTATTTTTAAATTTCGACACTCGCTTAATCCTTTAAATTAATCAATAGATAGTGAATCAATTAAAGCTTTGACGCTTTCAATCGTATCAATTTCATCGACCGTTTTATCTTTTCTCCATCTTTTAATTCTTGGAAATCTTAAAGCAACACCAGATTTATGGCGATTACTTAATGCAATTCCTTCAAATGCAATTTCAAATACAAGTTCCGGTTTAACAGTTCTAACTGGCCCGAATTTTTCAATTTCATTTTTGCGAACAAATCGACTAACTTCTTGAATTTCTTTATCCGTTAATCCAGAATAGGCCTTGGCAATGCTAACCAATTTCTCACCATCTCTCACAGCAAAAGTATAATCACTATAGTGACCACTTCGTCTCCCAGATCCACGTTGCGCATATATCATAACAGCATCAATCGTTAGCGGGTCGACTTTCCACTTCCACCAATCGCCCTTTTTTCTTCCAGTATGGTAGGGTGAAACTTTTTGTTTCAACATCAATCCTTCTGAATTGATAGATCTGGCTTTTTCTCTAATTTTTCTTAATTCCTCCCAATTTTCAAATGGTATAATTTCAGAGAGTTTGATGAGTTCACTTTGAATATCTACAGTTAATTCCTCTAATTTTTCTCTTCTAAATTTTAAAGGTTTTTCACGAATATCAGTTTCATTCCATTCCATGCAATCATACATATAAAAACCAATCGGAACCTCTTCTAAAAGCTTTTTGGTAACATTATTACGATTTAATCTTTTTTGTAAATCATTAAATAGTAAAACATTTCCGTCCTTCAGTGGTAGAATCTCGCCATCGATAACGAAATCTTCTTTTAGATTTTTAAAAACCTCTACCAATTCAGGGAATTGATTGGTTACCAATTCCTCACCGCGCGACCAAATGAAGATTTTGTCGTTTCTTTTTACAATTTGACCTCGAATTCCATCCCATTTATATTCTACCTGCCATTCTTGGGGTGAACCTAGCTCATTCAAATCCTTTTCAAGGGCATAGGCCAAACAGAAAGGATAGGGCTTGGAATCATCATAATTAATGTGTTTTCCAGAAATTAATTCATTGAAACTAATGGAATTCATATCCCAATTACCAATGATGCTATGCATAAGTTGATTTGCATCTCGGCCAGAGAATTTAGATAAACCATTCACCAATGTTTTCTTAGAAACACCTATTCTAAAGCTTCCACCAATTAATTTATTAAAAATCAATCTATCTTGTTGAGATAATCCTTTCCAAGCTTTAGTTACATAGCTTTTTTTGTCCTCATCAGATTTATATTTAAGTTCTTTTAATTCATTCATCCAAACATGAAGAGGTTTGTTGATTTCATTTTGAGGCTCAGGTAAAATGAGGGAAATGGTTTCTGCTAAATCACCCACAGCAGAATAACTTTCTAAAAATAGCCATTCCGGAATGTTAGCGATTTCCATCGCCCATTCTTTCATAAGCGTTGTTTTCACTGGTCGTTTTGGTCTTTTTCCAGTAAACAGCGCAATTAACCACAATTTATCGCGGTCCTCGGCCGTCTCAAAATAGTTAGCCAATGCAGCAATCTTTGCATTGGTCTTATTAGTCATTTCGACGGTAGATATAAGTTCAGAGAAGTGTTTCATGGTCAGGATTTTAACTCGCTTTCGGATTTTTCTTCTTCGCCATATTCTGTCTTTAGCTCATAAGACTCAATCCCAATTTCATTTAAATATTTAGCAAAAGTAGCCTGAGACCCATGTGTTACATATACTTTTTCGGCTTCTGTTGCTTTAACTGCAGAAATTAATCCATCCCAATCCGCATGATCGCTGACAGGAAAGCCAGCATCAACAGATTTCCATCTTCTGTTACCTCTAATTTGCATCCAACCCGAACAAATTGCTGTCGCTGCATTGGGAACCTTCTTAATCATATTAGAACCTAATAGGGCAGGAGGAAGTATCACAATTTTACCATCCATTTGCTTTTTATTATCCCAGTCAATTCTATGGTATTCTGGAATTTCATAACCCGTACTTTCTATAGCTTTGTTTAAATTATCAATCGCCGAATGAACATAAATTTCATCAATGCCTTCAATTAATTTCATAATGCGTTGTGCCTTTCCGAGCGAATACCCAAAAAAGACACTGGTTTTATTGTTTTCTTGATTACGATGAACCCAATTCGTTAGTTGCTCTTTGTAGATATCGTTTTTCTGCCATTTATAAATAGGTAAGCCAAAAGTTGATTCTGTAACGAAAGTGTGACACTTTACAGGCTCAAAAGGAGTGCTAATTTCATCTTCATCTACTTTATAATCTCCAGAAAATACAAATACATAACCTTTCCATTCCAATCTTATTTGAGCAGAACCAATTAAATGTCCTGCTGGATGAAGAGAAACTTTAACGCCATTAATATTGATAGGATCATTGTATCCAATACTTTCAACAGATATATCTTTACCAATTCTATGTTGAATAATAGGTTTGGTGTAGTGATGACATAAATAATGTTTCATTCCAGAACGTGCATGATCTGCGTGTCCATGAGAAATTATTGCATAGTCTACCGGCTTCCATGGATCTAAATAGAATTTTCCTGGAATGCAATAAATGCCTTTAGATGAAAATTGAATAAAATTCTTCAATGACAAGATTTGAATTATAGTAACTTATTGATTTAAATGTCAATAATTCTATAGCAAAAATGTTTCCATAAATAATTTTGGAGGATAGTGTTGCAATAAAACAGAAATGAGGAGAGGAATTTTAAGGCATAAAAAAACCGCTGTCAACCTATAGTTTACAGCGGTTTGTTGCTTATTGTTGCGTGATGTTAATTGCTCGTTATTTCACTTCTTCGAATTCTACGTCTTGTACATCATCGCCAGAATCATTGCCTTGGTCTGGATTTGCAGCACCTTGTGCAGCATCGCCTTGTCCTTGGTTCATGGCAGCGTACATTTCTTGCGAAGCATTATTCCAAGCAGTGTTTAGTTTTTCCATAGAAGCATCAATTGCTTTTACGTCCTGACTTGCGTGTGCAGCTTTTACTTCGGTAAGTGCATCTTCTATTGGTTGTTTTTTGTCTGCTGGCAATTTGTCGCCATATTCTTTCAGTTGTTTTTCGGTCTGGAAGATTAACGCATCTGCCGCATTTATTTTTTCAACCTTTTCTTTGGCTTCAGCGTCTTTTGCAGCATTTTCTTGCGCTTCTTTTTTCATGCGTTCGATGTCTGCTTCGCTTAGACCAGATGACGCTTCTATTTTAATGGTTTGCTCTTTTCCTGTTCCTTTGTCTTTGGCAGAAACATTCAAGATTCCGTTGGCGTCGATGTCGAATGTAACTTCGATTTGTGGCACTCCACGTGGTGCAGGTGGAATATCGGTAAGATCGAATCTTCCGATTTCTTTATTGTCGTTGAACATCGGACGTTCACCCTGACCTACGCGTAAGGTTACGGCTGGCTGATTGTCTGCTGCGGTAGAGAAAATTTCAGATTTTTTGGTCGGAATAGTCGTATTGGCTTCAATCAATTTCGTGAAAACTCCACCCAAGGTTTCGATTCCTAAAGAAAGCGGTGTAACGTCTAATAGTAAGACATCTTTTACATCTCCTGTCAGAACACCACCCTGAATTGCAGCTCCAATCGCTACCACCTCGTCTGGGTTTACTCCTTTAGAAGGTTTTTTACCAAAGAATTTTTCTACCTCTTCTTGGATTTTTGGGATACGAGTAGAACCTCCTACCAAAATAACCTCGTCGATGTCAGAAGTTGATAATCCAGCATCTGATAATGCTTTTTTACAAGGCTCCATAGAACGTCGCACCAAGTCGTCTGTCAATTGCTCAAATTTTGCACGTGTTAAGGTTTGCACCAAGTGTTTTGGCCCGGTTTCGTTTGCGGTGATATACGGCAAGTTGATTTCGGTTTGAGCCGAAGATGACAACTCGATTTTCGCTTTTTCTGCAGCTTCGCGTAAACGTTGCAATGCCATCGCATCTTTTTTCAGGTCAACGCCTTCTGCCGATTGGAATTCTGATGCCAACCAATTGATGATGGCATCGTCGAAATCATCGCCTCCTAAGTGTGTATCACCATTGGTAGACAATACTTCGAAAACACCGTCTCCCAGCTCGAGGATAGAAATATCAAAAGTACCTCCTCCCAAGTCGTAAACTGCAATTTTTTTGTCAGAATTCGCTTTGTCTAATCCGTACGCCAAAGCCGCTGCAGTAGGCTCGTTGATGATGCGTTCTACTTTGAGACCTGCAATCTCTCCAGCTTCTTTGGTCGCTTGTCTTTGCGCGTCGTTGAAGTAGGCAGGTACTGTAATTACTGCACGTGTTACTTCTTGACCCAAATAATCTTCTGCTGTTTTTTTCATTTTTTGTAGAATCATAGCAGAGATTTCTTGTGGTGTATAATTGCGTCCGTCGATATCAACTACAGGCGTGTCGTTGTTTCCTTTCACTACTTTGTAAGGAACGCGATCGATTTCTGCTTGATCGTTATTGAATTTAGTACCCATAAAACGTTTGATAGAATATACCGTTTTGTGTGGGTTGGTAACAGCCTGACGTTTTGCAGCGTCACCTACTTTTATTTCACCACCTTCTACAAATGCTACAATAGATGGGGTGGTTCTTTTACCTTCTGCATTCGGAATTACGGTTGGATCTGATCCTTCCATAACCGATACACATGAGTTAGTAGTTCCTAAGTCAATTCCAATTATTTTGCTCATTTCGTTTATATTTTTTAGTTTTTTGATTTATTAATTGTGATTACGACTAGCTAATAGTCAATCTTTGTGCCATTGGAAAGTTTTATGACAAATGGAGTTGTCGAGGTGACATATTGTCACATATACGGTTATCCAACTTTAGAGCCGTTTGGCACAGCTCGCTCTACATCAAGCAATACAACGTGGTCGTCGTGGTAAACGCCCATTACCAAACATTCGCTCATGAAGTTGGCGATTTGTTTTGGTGCAAAGTTGATATTGGCCATGATTTGTCTGCCCACCAATTCTTCTTTTTTGTACAAGGCTGTGATTTGGGCAGAAGATTTTCTTGTGCCGATTTCTTCCCCAAAATCTATCAAAAGTTGGTAAGATGGTTTACGAGCCTTCGGAAAGTCGTTGACTTCTAAAATTGTCCCAACTCGCATATCCAATTTTTCGAAATCTGCCCATTCGACATGTGATTTCGGTTGTTTGTTTTCGAGGTATTCTAAGTATTGTTCCACGACAGTTTTTTGCGAAGCATATTTTTTTTGCAACGTACTGCCTTCGCCCATTTGACTGTAATAATGTAAGGCTTTTTTGGCAAAACCTATCAAATAACGATCTTCGACCGTTGGCAATTGTGGAAATCGCTGATGAAAAATCATTTCGGTATACGCCTGCCATTCTCGTTCGCTTCGTTCGTCAACGAAATGATCACCAGAGCGTTGGTGTAGATGATAAATTTCGTGCATCAGCAGGTTGACAACCAAATCGAGATCGAAGTTTAGAATATTTCTCGGAATTCGAATTCTGAATCCAGTTTCTGCTGAACCTTCAGCTGTTAAAAGCAGAGAGTTCTGACTTTCCTCTTCTCGAAAAACAATTTGCTTCAACAAAGGATGCGATAAATCGTATTGTGCCATCAAAAATTGTACACCTTCTACAGTCGCCTGCTGTTCTCGAAAGGTTTTGATGCGCGTCTTGATTTCTTCCGAAGTGAGCATTTTCTTTTAAGATTATCGAATTTATTTTTTGGTCTAAATATACTATTTTTGACAAAACGCTTAAAATGAAAAAACATTACTTTTTGACCCTCATCCTACTACTTACAAGTTTCGCCCAGGCTCAAGTATTGCATCACAAAAGAACGTATACCAGACAAGATACCTTGCGTGGAAGCAATACGCAATACAGAGATTGGTGGGATGTGAAGCATTATGATTTGACTATTGATGTGGATGAAAAACAGAAAAAAATAAATGGTGTGAATCGCATCAAATTCGAAGTGACCAAGCCAAATCATCATCAGCTGATGCAGATCGATTTGCAAGAACCGATGCAGATAACTCAAATGTTAATCAACGGCAAACAGGCCGAATTTACTCGCGAGGGAAATGTATTTTTCGTCAAAACAGCTCATCTGCTCAAACCCAAAAAGAACGAATTGAAAATATATTTCAACGGACATCCACACGAAGCCGTGAATGCGCCTTGGGATGGCGGATGGATTTTTACGAAAGATGAAAAAGGCAGACCCTGGCTAAGTGTTGCAGTGCAAGGTTTGGGTGCAAGTGCTTGGTTTCCGAATAAAGATTATCAGGGCGATGAACCAGACCATGGCGCGAAGTTAGAGATCATTGTGGCAGAAGGGTTAACTGGGGTTGCAAACGGAAAGTTGAGCAAAGTGAAACGACTTCCAAACAAAAAGGTAAGTTTTACTTGGGAAGTGAAAAATCCGATCAACAACTACAACCTCATCCCCTCGATAGGACATTATCTCAACATCAAAAAGAATTATAAAGGACTGAAAGGGAATTTAGAACTCAATCATTATGTGTTGGATTATAATATGGATAAAGCCTTGATCCATTTTGGCGAAGTCGAAAAAATGCTCCAAAGTTTTGAAGATTGGTTTGGACCGTATCCTTTTTACGAAGATTCTTTCAAATTGATTGAATCGCCTCATCTTGGGATGGAACACCAAAGCGGAATTGCCTATGGTAATAAGTTTATGAACGGCTATTTGGGCAGTGATCTTTCGGGGTCGGGTTGGGGATTGAAGTGGGATTTTATCATTGTTCACGAGGCTGGACATGAATGGTTCGGAAACAATATCACGACCAACGATGTTGCCGATATGTGGGTGCACGAAGCTTTCACAGCCTATGCCGAAACGCTTTTTGTAGAAACGCATTTTGGTAAAAAAGCTGCCGGAGATTATGTGATTGGTACGCGTATGAAAATAGTAAATGATATTCCGATTGTTGGCGTTTACGGGGTGCAGCAAGAGGGGAGTGGCGATATGTATTACAAAGGTGCCAATATGATTCACACTTTTCGTACCTGGTTGAATGATGATGAAAAGTTCAAAAATATCCTTCGTGCTCTCAACAAAGATTTTTATCATCAAACGGTTGACGGAAAAGATATTGAGGCATATTTGGAGCAAAAATCTGGTTTAGATCTGAAAGCTTTTTTCGAGCAATACCTGCGTACAACTCAAATTCCGCTGTTGGAGACAAAGATCGAACATGATCAATTACAGTTTCGTTATACTCAGGTGGTAGAAGGATTTTCTATGCCGCTTCGATTAGCGAATGGAGCAACGATTTATCCAACAACCAATTGGCAAACTTTCAACGGTAAGAAGTCCGATTTCAACATCTTGAAGTCGTATTTGGTCGAATGGAGGTAAATAAAAAATCGCCCTAGTTGTAGAGCGATTTTGTTTAGATCGAAAAGAATTTATTAGTTCGAATAGTTCGGAGCTTCTTTGGTGATGACTACATCGTGCGGATGACTTTCGTTGAGTCCAGCATTGGTAATGCGAACCAGTTTGCCGTTGTTGATGAGTTCGTCAATCGTAGCGGTTCCGCAGTAGCCCATTCCGGCGCGTAATCCACCACAAAGCTGATACACCACTTCTTGTATAGAACCTTTGTAAGGCACGCGACCTTCAATCCCTTCTGGAACCAATTTTTTGGCATCCGATTGAAAATAGCGATCTTTCGATCCGCGTTTCATTGCAGCCAAAGATCCCATTCCTTGATAGGTTTTGAATTTTCGACCCTGATAAATGATTTCCTCTCCAGGCGCTTCGTCTGTACCAGCAAACAAGCTGCCCAACATCACGACATTTGCACCAGACGCAATTGCTTTTACAATGTCGCCAGAGAGTTTTATCCCACCGTCACCAATTATCGAGACGTTTCGGGTTTTGGCATATTCGTGTACATCGTAGATTGCCGAGAGCTGTGGCACACCAACGCCAGCTACAACGCGAGTAGTACAAATAGATCCTGGACCAA
Source organism: Vaginella massiliensis (assembly GCF_900089075.1). GTDB lineage: Bacteria > Bacteroidota > Bacteroidia > Flavobacteriales > Weeksellaceae > Weeksella > Weeksella massiliensis_A. Next base: position 131,853 of record NZ_LT593746.1, on the reverse strand, counting down.
CTCCTACTTTTAGAGCGTTCGCTCCAGCGTCGATCAAATCTTTTGCTGCGGCTGCCGTTACAATATTTCCTCCTACAATATCCAACTCTGGGAATGCGTGTCGTACTTCTTTTACTTTGTCGATCACTCCTTTAGAATGACCGTGAGCAGAATCCAACGCAATGATGTCAACGCCTTTTTCAACTAAGGCTTGTACGCGCTCCAACGTTTCAGCGCCAACACCTACACCAGCACCCACGCGCAATCTTCCTCTTTCGTCTTTTGTTGCATTGGGGTATTCGCTCAAGTTGTCGATGTCTTTGATGGTGATGAGTCCTATCAGTTTGTTGTGCTCGTCAACAATAGGTAATTTTTCTATACGATTTCGCAGCAAAATTTCTTTCGCTTTATCCAAATCGGTATTGATGTCAGACGTGATGATGTTTTCTTTGGTCATGACTTCTTCTACCAATTGATCTAAATTTTTCTGGTAACGAATATCGCGATTGGTGATGATTCCTACCAATGTACGGTCTTTCTCGATTACCGGTAATCCAGAGATGCTGTATTGCTCCATCAATTCTTCGGCATCGCGCAGGGTATGTTTTCGGGTTAGGGTAATAGGGTCTGCAATCATACCGTTTTCAGATCGTTTTACACGGTCGATTTGTGCGGCTTGCTCTTCGATGCTCATATTTTTATGAATAAAAGAAAGACCGCCTTCACGTGCCAAGGCAATGGCCAATTTAGATTCGGAAACGGTGTCCATCGCAGCCGAAACAATTGGGATGTTGAGCTGAATTTTTTCGGTCAAACGAGTTCTAAGCGAAACTTGATTTGGGAGGATTTCTGAGTAAGATGGTACTAAAAGTACATCGTCGAAGGTGAATCCTGTTTGGATAATTTTATCAGATAAAGGCATTGCTTTTTGCCAAGCAAATATAAAGTAAATGCATGAGAAATCAAATTAATAAATATAAAACTATTCGAGAATCGACCAATAATCAAAAAAATAGTATTTTCGCAAGGTCATAGGATTGTTTGATTATGAAATTGAAATTCAATACTTGGAATAATTATTTGGGCTGGGCCATGTTTTTGGTTGCAGCAATTGTTTATTTGTCTACTATGGAACGCTACCTGAGTCTTTGGGATTGTGGCGAATACATTGTATCGTCTGCCAAATTGGGGGTAACCCACGCTCCAGGTGCGGCGTTTTTTCAGTTGGTCGGAGCGGTTTGGAGTGTTTTAGCTTTTGGCGACGGAGCGCATTATGCGACCATTATCAATGCTTCTTCTGCAATTTATAGTGCAGTTACGGTAATGCTTTTGTTTTGGATCATTACGTTTTTTGTTCGTAAATTATTTTTCGGAACGCAATATAATACGATTTCGGTCAACGATATTCCGCTTAGCCAATCGCAGCAAATCATTACTTTAGGAGCAGGCGTGGTAGGCGCTTCTGTTTTTATGTTTTCCGATACTTTTTGGTTTTCGGCGGTAGAAGGAGAGGTTTATGCTATGGCTTCGTTGTTTACTGCGCTCATCGTGTGGTTGGGCGTAAAATGGGATGCCGACGCCGATTCGCCGAGAGGCAACAAATGGCTGGTGTTGATTTCGCTAGTTATCGGCTTGTCGATTGGGGTGCATTTGATGGCAATTTTGGCAGTGCCTGTGGTTTGTTATTTCTACTATGCTCGTAAAAATCAATTCAGTGTCAAAAGTTTTATTATCGGAAATATCATAACGGTTTTGATTTTGGCTTTCACTTTCAAATTGATTTTCCCTTTAACCATGAAGCTTTATGGTAAAGTCGAGGTTTTTGCAGTCAACAGTTTAGGGTTGCCTTTTCATTCGGGTACCTTTATCACAACCATCTTGATTTTAGGAACTTTCTATTTATTAATAAAATACTCAAGAAAATCGCCCCTTTTCAATACCGCGGTGTGGTGTGTGATTTTTATGCTGATCGGATTTACCTCTTGGTTGGTGATCCCGATACGAGCCAATGCAAATCCGCATATGAACCTCAACGACCCCGATACGGCTTTGGGAATGTTGGATTATTTCAACCGTGAACAATACGGCGATTGGCCTACAACTTATGGACCAGTCTATACTGCTCACATTGCCGATGATGGAATAGAACGAGATGCAAGCGGAAATTATGTAAGCAAAACGACGGGAGCCGAATATGTGAAAGATAATCGAATTGGGAAATATGTAAAAGTTTATGATCGGAAAGATTATGTGTACAATGATAAATATGTGAAATTCTTCCCGAAAATGTTCGATCAGAAGCCAGACGTTATGGAGAATTATGCCGCAATCTATGGCTTCCCTGAATTTTCTTTGAATACTGCTTATTTTAATAACTATCAAGATGATGAAGAAACCAAAGCGCAGAAACGTCAAGTAGCAGAAAGAGCTTATGGTGATCTCATTGCTAAACAACAAAATGGTAGCTTGAAGGTCGCCGACCTGAAACAGTATAGTGAAATCTTAACAATAGAGCCGCCAACTTTTGGGCAGCAACTCAATTATTTCCTCGATTACCAGATCAACTATATGTTTTTGCGCTACTTCATGTGGAATTTCTCTGGGCGTCAGAACGATTTAGAAGGGCGTTTTGAAGCCGTGAGAGGAAACTGGATTTCTGGTTTTTCGTTTATCGATACACCGCGTTTGGGCGATCAGAAAACTTTACCTATCGAATACAAAAACGACGGGCATAATGTATACTATATGCTGCCTTTGTTGTTGGGATTGTTGGGCTTCTTCTTTCAACTCAATCGAAATTTCACCCATTGGTGGGCGGTTTTAGCCTTGTTTATGTTGACCAGTGTTGGAATCATTTTTTATACCAGCGTAAAACCATTCGAACCTAGAGAGCGCGACTATGCATTGGTGAGTTCATTTTTTGCATTCTCCATTTGGGTAGGAATAGGCGTGTCGGCAATTTATTTGGGATTAGAAAAATTGCGAAAGAAAACCTTAGACTCCAAAGCAGCGTTTGCCATTACAGCACTTACGCTGATAGTTCCAATCTTGATGGCATTTCAGAATTGGGATGATCACGACAGGTCCGAGCGTTCTGTTGCTCACGATTTGGCGTACAATTATTTGGTCGGATTGGACAAAAATTCGGTGTTGTTTGTCTATGGGGACAACGATACCTATCCGCTTTGGGGGCTACAAGAAACCGAATTGTTCCGAGACGATGTGAAGATTGCCAATCTTACTCTGGCTCATTCGCCGTGGAATATCGAACAATTGCTGCGCAGAACTTATAATGCACAAGGACTACCTTCGAATTTGAAATATACCGATTATCAAAACGGAACCAACGACAATATTCTCATTATGAATTCGACGATAAAAGGATTCTTCGATGAGGTAAATTCGTACGTAAAAGAAGGCACAACGCTTGCAGAGCTGACCGAGATGCCAGTAGAGCAAGCTCAAACCTATATGGTTGATCAGCGTATCGATGCTGCACAGGTCTTGAATGCATATAAAGTTTTGGCTGGCGTCGAAAAGTATGCAACCCAAGACAGTATGACGGCCAAGGAAGCGATGGATTTTATTTTGGATAATAAAAATCCGGCGAAAAAAGCATTGGCAGATTTTTATGGCTACCAAGTTGGGCAAGCCAATTTCTTACCCGTAAGCAAAATTATTGTACCCGTAAACAAAGAAAATGCCTTGAAATACGGATTGGTAAATCCGAAAGACAAAGACAAAATTGTAGACCACATTGTCATCAATATCGAAAGACGCACCCTATACAAAGCAGATTTGTTGATGTTGTCACTATTGGCAAACTACAATTGGGATCGCGCTTTGTACTTCAGTGGAGGCGGGGTGTATGACAATTCTAATATTTTCTATTTGCAAAACTATTTAGAATACGCAGGATTATCGTACAAATTCGTTCCGATTTACAACAAATTTGGCAGTAACGGAAAAATAGGAAATTCGAATCCCGAAGCACTGAAACGAACTTTTGAACAATTCAGATGGGGAGGCTTCAACAACCCAAAAGCTTCATTCAGTCAGAACGAGCGCAATTATGCCTCTTCTTTCCGCAATGTTGCCATTAGATTAGCCGAAGATCTCATTGCCGAAGAAAGAAAAGATGAAGCAGAAAAAGTATTGGACAAGCTGATGAAAGAAATTCCTGCATGGCCACAGTATGGGTACGGATTGAATATTGGTAGAATTGCAGGTGTTTATGCAAACTTGGGCAAAGATTCGAAATCGAAACAACTCATCGATTTTGCCAAAAACGGATTGGAAGAGAATAAACAATATTTAGAAAAAATAAAAGGAAAAGTATCGGCATCAGTTGGCTCAGAGCTAAGCAGTGTGAACAACGATCTGATGATGATCAACTACAACGAGATTTCTTCTTTGGCCGCTTCTGCGAAGAAAGAAGCCGCTTTGATCAAATTCAAAGATTTGTATTTACCTAAGAAATTGGCTTTCATTAAATTGTATAATGAATTTATGAAAGATAATCAGATTTCGTCGAGCGAAGAAGTGCAGGTGGTAAATAAATTCAACGAAGTGATGGAAACCTTGAGTATCATTGCTGATATCGACACTGTTTATTACAATCAAGAACAAACCGATATGTATAAATTGGTGGGCGAATAACCTTTTTGACACGAAAAAAGACAGAAAAGTAGCACTTTTGGTGCTGCTTTTTTTTATGATAATTGACAACTTTGTTAACTGCAAAATATTGATTATTAGTGTTTAATATTTTTAATATCTAATATTTTGACTTGATTAAAGCATTTTGGCACACGTTTTGGAATTATACCAATGTTCAAAAATGAAACAATAATTTAAAATTATAATTATGAAAAAATTAGTTTTAGCTGCAGCTGTTGCAGTATTCGGTATCGCAGGTGTTAACGCTCAAACGACTGGTGTTGAGGGTGGAGTTCATGTCGGAATTCCTGTAGGTGATGTGAGTGATGTATCAAGTTTCAATATCGGTATAGATGTGGCGTACCTTTATCCAATTGCACAAAACTTCAAATTAGGTTTAGCATCTGGTTACGACCACTTCATTGGTAAAGATGATGTAGACGATTTTGGATTCATTCCTTTAGCAGCTTCAGCTAAATTTAATCCAACTCAAAATTTCTTTGTCGGAGCTGACTTAGGATATGCTTTCGCTACAAAAGACAATATGGATGGAGGTTTCTATTACCAACCAAAAGTAGGATATAGCGGAGCTGCAGTTGACGTTTACGGTTTCTACAAAGGAGTAGCTGGTAAAAACGAATACGAACTCTTGAATGTAAAATACACCAACGACTGGAACATCGGTTCGGTAGGAGTAGGTGTTGCATACAAATTCTAAGAAAACGTAATTGATTATCATAAGAAAAGAGTAGTTTTGTGACTACTCTTTTTTTATGGTATTTTTTTTGATTCTGTAAAAATTATATATATAAAAATTATGAAAAAAATTGTTTTAGGTTTAGCTTTTTCCTTCGGAATGGCATTAGGCGTTCAGGCTCAAGAAGGTTTAGAATTGGGCGTTCATTTAGGTTTCCCAACGGGTGATATTTCAAAAACGCATTCGTTCAATTTTGGTGTGGATGCTGCATATCGCGTAGAAGTGATTGATAATTTGAAAGTTGGTGGTGCAATAGCCTTCGATCATTTTGTAGGGAAAGATGTCGAAAGCAATAACGTAGGAACATCTAAATTTGCCAATGTAAGTTTCTTGCCTGTAGCTGCTTCTGCAACCTATCATTTTGCAGATCCATTCTACGCCGGATTAGATTTAGGATACGCTGTTTCGCTAAGCAGTGATGTAGACGGAGGGTTTTATGCTCAACCAAAAATCGGATACGATTTCGATCAATTTACATTTTTTGGATTCTTCAAGAACATTACTTCTCGTCATGAATATGTGTTCGACAACAGAAACTATGTAGACAAGAGTTCAGCCGGCACAATAGGAATCGGAGCAGCATATAAATTCTAGCCCATTGCATAGCTCATCATAAAAAAAGGTTTCTGAAGGAAACCTTTTTTTATGATATACTTTTGCGGATAGAACTTCTTATCGTCAGGTAGTTGAATGAGAGCAGCAAAACCAACATTCCAAATCCAATCGCGACCACAACGCCAAAATGCTTCGATTCATCTAAATCTAGGTCGCTCAGCCGTTGATGTATAAATTTCATGGCCAAAAATACCGCAACCAATGCGAGGGAAAACGTAAAAAACAAACTCGCAAAGGCGTATTTCATATAAGGCGAAATCAGTTGTTTTGGTGAATATCCAATAAAATGTAAATCTCTTAGTTTTTCTCGATTGCGTTCGATAATCAATTGGAAATTGATGATCAACAACCACAACGAAGCCAAAATGATAATCAATCCGATGCCCACCACAATCCCAAAAGCAAGTTTCAGGTAGAACATCACCTCATTATTTTTCAATTCATCTCGATTGAGGTCGTAATTCTGTTGCTCCAAATAGTGCAAGGTAGCGGGATTGGCTTGGTCGACTGTTTCGATGATGATGCGCGAAGGTTGTAGATTTTTCTTGGTAGAAAAATGACCGTTTGCCCAAGTCAAAAAATGATCAGGAACCAGAATGGTATTAATTTTATTAGTGAAATCCACAATTTTAGCGAGGTAAATTTGTTGATGTTCTCCTTTACCAATCACAATCTGAAACGGAATTTGTTTGAACAAACTCTCCGAAACCTGTGGCAAACCTTGGCTACTTGCAAATCCGAAATTGTACAGATTGAGGTAATTTTTTGGAATAATGATCGGTATTGTGCGATCGCCTTCTTTCCATTGCCAAGATGCAAGATCCACATCGAGAAAGTCGTTCGGAATCGATTCCAAAAACAAATCGGTAGAAAAACCTCTAATCCCAGCAATTCCGCTAATCTGTAATTTTACAGGGAACTGACTGCTTTGAAATGTGCCGATGTTTTTTACAAAATCCTGATTTTTCAACTCTTCCAATTCATCCGAATCGAAATTGGCTTGCTGTCCGCTCAAGGTTTGGAAAGCCGATATCTTTTTGTTGATTACCAGATACTGTCCTTTCCAAATGTTGGATTTGTCCTTAAATTTTGGTGCCAAATCCAAATACAAGTTCATCGCAAACAGCATGATAAACAACCCGATAAACGAAAAAATGAGAAACGAAATTAGACGTAAAAAACTGAGGTTCTTACGAAACAACTTATCGATAAGATTTTTAGAGTTCCACCACATGATCTATTCTTTTATCGGTTATGGTATGCAGCGAAGTTACTATAATTCCGGCCTTTTGTTTTTCGACCTCTTCAATTATCAAATCCAATAACAGCGTCTGATTTTCTTTGTCCAAATGGCTGAAAGGCTCATCGAGCAACAAAAAATCAAACGGCTGACACAAGGCTCGTACAATGGCAATTCGCTGGCGCTGACCGTACGATAACAATTGCGTTTTTTTGTACAAATGTTGCGATAATCCAACGCGTTCTATCCAATGCTCAATCTGCTCGACGCTTGCAAAATTGGTGAGCTTATTTTTCAACTGAATGTTTTCCATTAAGCTGAGCTCTTCAAACAAATGCAATCCTTGGAAAACATAGCCCAATTTTGTATTTCGAATCTTGGTCCAATCTTTTTCTTTCAAATCACGAATATTTTGTTGGTCAAATCTTACTTCTCCCTCGTAATCGTGCCTTATTCCGTACAAAATATTGATGAAAGTCGACTTGCCAATTCCCGAAGCTGCCACCAATTGGTAGTATTTTCCTTGGTCGAATCGGTAGGTTTTGTCCCAAATCATCGACTCTTCAAATCCAAATTCTTTGAGCGGATGCGGGATGAGATGACGAATTTTAATTTGCATTTTGTAAAAATAAGTTGGTGTAGCTTCTGTCCAAGCCAATTAATAGATTTTCTAACGCATTTCGCTTATTATCTTTGAAAAATATTTTTCCAGTTTTGGTATAATGATCGGTTTGTTTCAGGTCTAAATAATGCAACTGATCGAACAATGGTTGCCAAATTTCATGGCTACCTTGCGGCAACATTCTGAGCAGCAATTGCTGCGCGTCTACGGGATATTGATCGAGATCCAAGTTGGCATAAAAGTACAAAGGATATTTTGCATTTTCGGCATAGATGCTTTGTTTGAAACTCGGATTTTCTGTTGTTTTTTGAGTGAATTTTTGCATCTGTTTTTCGCTGTTGGTCACAAATAAATAATCATCTTGCTGGCTGAGGTACAGTGGAAATTGTTTTGTTGTATTCCATTGCCAATAAGTATTTTTAACGCTGAGTTTCGAAGAATTTTGAGCCACGAATTGGTCAATAAAAGCCTTGTCTTTCATTTTGGCGACCAATACAAAAAGCGGGATGCTCATTTCGTTAAGCTTCGAAATTTTTGATCCATTCGCGTCGGTATCCAGCTGTGTACCAAAGCTTTGGTTTCGAAAATCGAAAACGCTCATCATCATATTGCCTTCGAAACTGTTCGGATATTGGTCTAATTCAATTCCGACTTGCGTAAGTAATTGATCTACAAATTGTTGTTGGTTTAGTAAATCGTATGTTCGTTCGCCATAAATATCGAAGTAAAGGTTGAAATATGATGTTTGAGGAACGAAATCGAACAGGTCAGATTGTGTTGCTTTTTTCCAAATCGGTTTTTTCTCGAGTTCTTTTTTCAATGTCGAATTTGGATGAAATTTATGAGTAAAACTGATGCCGTCGCTTACAAACGAAATATGCGTGATCCAGTAGTTGTAGTTAGAAGATTTCGGGGTATTCTTGACCGCTTGTGGATTCAGTTTTGCAAGAAACAAATCATTGTACCAAACGCTTATATCTTGCGAATTACTCATCATATCGCCAAAACTTGGATTGTCGTACAAGCTAGAATCTTGCTTCACTATCTGATGATACGCCGCGTCAATATGCTGTGGCAGATTTCCATATTCTGATGCCAAGACGAAAACCGAATTTTTATTCCAACCAATCAGCGGTTTTTCGAAATTTTCCAAAAAAGTAAAGCCATCTTTTTCTTTAAACTTTGCCTTTTTTTTGCGTTTAGCTTCATAAATTTTTTCGATAAATTCTTCAAAATCATCCTTGTTGTTCATCTTCATGCTGAGCCCAACGTATATTTTTTTCTGAATTTCTTTTGTAAAAATATAGATCGGACGATTCAGATCCAACCCAATCTTTGCGGGTGCTGATTTGTATTCTTGCCAGATTTTCAGTTCTTCTTTTGAGCCTTCTAATAAACTGTTTTGGATAAATTGAACGAATTGAAAACGATCCAATTGGGCAAGATTTCCTTTGGAGGCAATCGTTTTCGGATTGATTACGGTGACCATTTGGGCATCGGTCGGTATCAAGCGTTCGTATTCAACGCTTTTTCTACAGCCAACCAAGTTGAATACTAAAACAAGCTGGAGGATAAATAAACCAGATTTTTGCGTGAATATTTTCATGAAACCAAAATACAATTTTTTTATTTTTTGATAATTTTTAATTGCGATCTTTACGAATAATTAACATTTTGTAAATTAACACTCAGCTGTACAGTTTTGTATAGGATAAAAGCGATATTATCTGTATATTCGCAAACCTTGATAAAAATGAAATTTTTTAAATAAATGGCAAAGAATTTTAAAGAGTATAAGCATTTAGACTTAGTTCGGATAGCAGATGAAACGTTGAATGAATGGAAAGAACAAAACGTTTTCGAAAAAAGTATCAGTTCTCGCGATGGAAAGAATTCTTATGTATTTTACGAAGGACCACCATCGGCAAACGGAATGCCCGGAATTCATCATGTTTTAGCTCGTTCGATTAAGGATATTTTTTGCCGTTATCAAACTTTAAAAGGAAAGCAAGTTTTTCGAAAAGCAGGTTGGGACACGCACGGCTTGCCTGTCGAATTGGGAACCGAAAAAGAATTGGGAATCACCAAAGAAGATATCGGAACCAAAATTTCGGTACAAGAATACAACGAAGCTTGTAAACGTACCGTGATGCGTTATACCGACAAATGGAACGAACTTACCGAAAAGATGGGCTATTGGGTTGATATGGAAAATCCGTACATTACCTACAAGCCCAAATATATGGAGTCGGTTTGGTGGCTGTTGAAACAAATTTATGACAAAGGCTTGTTGTATAAAGGCTATACGATACAGCCGTATTCGCCAAAGGCTGGTACCGGGCTTTCTTCTCATGAGTTGAATCAGCCTGGCACATACCGCGATGTATCCGACACCACCATTGTGGCACAATTCAGAGCGAAAAAAGAAAGTTCGAAACTGTTACAAGATCTCGCTGGTGATGTGTACATTTTGGCTTGGACAACCACACCTTGGACGTTGCCTTCGAATACAGCGCTCACCGTGGGACCAAATATCGACTATGTGTTGATCGAAACTTATAACCAATACACCTTCGAGCCAATAAAAGTGATTTTAGCTAAAAATCTTGTGGCTAAACAATTCACAAAACCGTATTTCGAAATCGAATCTGATGAAGATTTGCAGCATTACGAAGGCGGAAACAAAAGTATTCCTTTCAAAATCTCGAAAGGATTCAAAGGAAGCGAATTGGTGGGTACACGATACGAGCAGTTGTTGCCGTGGGCATTGCCTTACGAGAATGCAGAAAATGCTTTTCAGGTCATTCTAGGAGATTTTGTTACCACAGAAGACGGTACTGGAATCGTGCATACTGCGCCAACCTTTGGTGCAGACGATGCCAAGGTTGCCAAAGATGCAGGCGTACCGCCGATGTTAGTGTTAGATCAGCATGGAAATCCTGTACCTTTGGTAGATTTACAAGGTCGATTTGTAGCCAGTTTGCCAAATGGTTTTGGTGGGAAATATGTAAAAAATGAATATTACGATGAGGGCGAAACGCCAGAACGTTCGGTAGATGTAGAAATCGCCATCCTACTCAAAGAGCAAAACAGAGCTTTCAAAGTAGAGAAATACAAGCACAGTTATCCACACTGTTGGCGTACAGATAAGCCTATTTTGTACTATCCGTTGGATTCTTGGTTTATCAAAGTTACCGACGTCAAAGACCGTATGGTAGAATTGAACAAAGAAATCAATTGGAAACCAAAAGCAACAGGCGAAGGCCGATTTGGTAACTGGTTAGAAAATGCAAATGATTGGAATCTTTCGCGTTCACGTTACTGGGGAATTCCTTTGCCAATTTGGCGTACAGAAGAAGGAGAAGAAGAAATCATCATAGGATCGGTAGAAGAATTGATGAATGAAATAGCAAAATCAATCGAGGCAGGATTCATGACCAAAAATCCGTTCGAAGGTTTCAAGGTAGGCAACATGAGTGATGAGAATTACGAGCTGATTGATTTGCATAAAAATATAGTAGATGACATCGTTTTAGTTTCGGCTTCGGGCAAACCAATGAAACGCGAAGCTGATCTCATCGACGTTTGGTTCGATTCGGGTGCTATGCCTTATGCACAAGTGCATTATCCGTTCGAAAACAAAGAAGAAATCGATAATGGAACCATGTATCCGGCCGATTTCATTGCCGAAGGAGTGGATCAAACGCGCGGTTGGTTCTATACCCTGCATGCCATTGCAACACTGGTATTCGATTCTATCGCATACAAAAATGTAGTGTCTAATGGATTGGTATTGGATAAGAATGGACAAAAAATGTCGAAACGTTTAGGAAATGCAGTAGATCCGTTCGAGACATTGGCAAACTACGGTCCCGACGCAACCCGTTGGTACATGATATCGAACGCACAACCTTGGGAAAATCTTAAATTCGATTTGGAAGGAGTTGATGAGGTACGCCGCAAATTCTTCGGAACTTTGTACAATACTTATTCGTTCTTTGCACTGTACGCAAATGTAGACAGCTTTACTTATGTCGAAGAAGAAATTCCAGTAGAACAACGTGCCGAGTTGGATCAATGGATTTTATCAGAGTTGAATACCTTGGTAAAAAATGTCGATAAATTCTATTCAGAATACGAGCCAACCAAAGCAACTCGTGCAATACAAGAGTTTGTAATCGACAACCTATCCAATTGGTATGTACGCCTTTCGCGAAGAAGATTCTGGAAAGGAGACTATTCTACCGATAAAATTGCAGCTTACCAAACACTCTACACCGTGTTGGAAACCGTTGCGATTTTGGCTTCGCCAGTAGCTCCGTTCTTTATGGATCGTTTATACAAAGATTTGAATGCCGTAACAGGCAAAAATCCTGCAGAATCGGTGCATTTGGCTTTGATACCAGCAGAAGACGAAAAGCTAATCAACGAGAAATTACAAGCACAAACGCACTTGGCTCAGCAAGCAACCAGCATGATTTTGTCTTTGCGTAAGTTGAGTGATATGCGGGTACGTCAACCTTTGCAAAAAGTAATCATCCCAGTGTTGAACGAGGAGATGAAACAAAATCTAGAGGCAGTATCTTCGCTGTTGAAACAAGAAGTCAACGTCAAAGAAATTCAACTGTTGACCAATCAAGAGGCTTCCGACATTTTAGTGAAATCCATTAAACCGAATTTCAAAACCTTAGGTCCAAAATTTGGAAAAGAAATGAAAGCAATTGCCAATGCAACAGCTCAAATGTCGAACGAGGAGATTTTGCAACTAGAATCCGAAGGAAAAATAGATTTGAATATAGAAGGGAAAACCTATACCTTAGAGGTAGAAGATTTCGAAATTTCGACCAAAGATATTCCAGGTTGGACGGTTACCTCCAATGGTAATCTTACCGTAGCGTTGGATCTCACGCTTACAGAGGAATTGATAAACGAAGGCATCGCAAGAGAATTGGTTAATAGAATTCAAAATATTCGAAAAGATTCTGGTCTAGATGTAACAGATAAGATCGAAATAAAGCTCGAAAACAACCCAATCATCCAAAAAGCAGTAGAATCTAATCGAGATTACATCTGTGCCGAAACTTTGGCAGAGAGTTTGATTTTCACAAGCTCAATCCTCGAAGGAACATCGGTTGATATTAATGATGAACAATTTAATTTAACGCTTAATAAACTATAAACTTATGATGAATAATACAGAAGAAAAAGTAAGGTTTTCTGATAAGGAATTAGCAGAATTCAGGTCGATTATCGAAGAAAAACTAGAACAAGCAGAGAAAGATTTATTCCTGATACAAGAATCTTTCATGAACGATAAATCGAACGGGACAGATGATACATCGCCAACTTTCAAAGCATTCGAAGAAGGCTCGGAAACCATGAGCAAAGAACAAAATGCACAACTTGCCGCGCGACAAGAAAAATTCATTCGCGACTTGAAAAATGCTTTGGTTCGAATCGAAAATAAAACATACGGCATTTGTCGTGTAACAGGAAAATTAATCAATCCAGAACGGTTGAAGTTAGTTCCACACGCGACCCTGAGTATAGAAGCTAAAAATATGCAACGATAATATACTGTTTTGAAAAAAGTTTGGAGTATCACGCTATTGGTTTTGATAATCGATCAATTGTCGAAGTTCTATATCAAAACCAATTTCGAACTGTACGAAAGCGTCAAGGTGTTCGATTGGTTTCATTTGGCCTTTGTCGAAAATCCAGGAATGGCATATGGCTTTGAGTTTGGCGGACAATTCGGTAAGTATCTGTTGACCATTCTACGCGTTGTGCTTATTGGTTTAATCATTTGGTTTGTAACCAAATGGATGTTTAGAAAAGCAAACAATTATTTCGCCATTCCTCTTGCTTTGATTTTGGCAGGAGCCTTAGGTAATGTGATCGATTGTTTGTTTTACGGTATCATTTTCGACCAAGGAACAACCTACAACGAAGAAATGAAGGCATGGATGGGGTATCATGGTTTGGCAACAGCCGACTTTAGTGGTTATGCCAGTTTTATGCAAGGCTGCGTAGTCGATATGTTGTACTTTCCGCTTGTAGAGTTCGATTGGCCAACTTGGGTGCCCTTTGTCGGTGGTACGCATTATAAATTTTTTCAACCTGTGTTCAACATCGCCGATTCGGCAATTACGGTTGGCGGAATCTTGTTGTTTTTATTTAGAAAAAAAGCATTCATTACCAAAACAGGTGAACATATTCACCTCTAAACAATCAAAAGACTCAAGCAATTGAGTCTTTTTTTAGGATTGAATTGTATAAAAAAACAAAACCTCAACATCACAAGATATTGAGGTTTTTTCTGTGGGCCCTACTGGATTCGAACCAGTGACCCCCTGCTTGTAAGGCAGGTGCTCTGAACCAGCTGAGCTAAGAGCCCAATAAATTTTTAGAAAGATAAAGTAAAACTACTTTGTGGGCCCTACTGGATTCGAACCAGTGACCCCCTGCTTGTAAGGCAGGTGCTCTGAACCAGCTGAGCTAAGAGCCCTCTAAAAATTAAAACAAAGATAAGAACGTTTTCTTGTGGTCCCTACTGGATTCGAACCAGTGACCCCCTGCTTGTAAGGCAGGTGCTCTGAACCAGCTGAGCTAAGAGACCTTTCGTATTCGGATTGCAAATATAGGACTGATTTTGAACTATACAAATCAATTTATAAAAAAAATGACATATTTTTTATAATGCTTTAATGTTCAATTAAATAAAAAAACGATAGACAACAGTTTTTTATCTTTTCACGATTTCAGTAGCTTTGTAGCCTAAGCAATACACCGAAGCTATGAAGCAAAAAGTTGTGGTAATCACCGGCTCTTCTTCTGGAGTCGGATTCACCTTGGCGAATTATTTTCAGCAAAAAGGGCATCTTGTTTATGGACTTTCGCGTTCATCAAATGGTAAAGAATCCTTCAAACACATTCCGACCGATGTTACCGATAAAGAAAATGTTTTTCGATCGATAGAACAAATTATTTCAGAAAGCAAACGCATCGATGTTTTGATTAATAACGCTGGGATAGGGATGTTGGGCGCTGTAGAAGACGCTTCGAAAGAAGATGTCGAGAAACTTTTTAATGTCAATATTTTTGGAACTTTGTACACCATTCAGGCGGTTTTACAACATATGCGAACCTTGGGAAGCGGATACATTTTCAATGTTTCGTCGATTGCAAGTAATATGGGTCTGCCTTATAGAGGTTATTATTCGGCATCCAAAAGCGCAATAGATCGGCTTACCGAAGCCTTGCGTTTAGAAAATCGCAATACTGGTATAGAGATTACAACCCTCAATTTTGGTGATATCAAAACCAATATTGCAGAAAGTCGCGTGAAAAGTACGGTGTCTGATTTTCATAAAGAGCGATACCAGCATTTGGTTGCCTATATAGACGAAGAAGTGAAGCATGGCACACCGCCCGAAAAGTTAATTCCGATTATCGAAAGCTTGATGCATCGTAAAAATTTGAAACCGCATTATTATATCGGTAAGAGAATGCAACGTTTCTCGGTGAAATTGAAAAACTTGTTACCACAAAAAACATTCGAAAATATTTTGGCTAAATATTCTAAATTGGATTAAGATGAAACTGATTTGGAAATTAAAATCATTTCAAGAATTACAACCCAACGAATTGTATCGTATTTTGCAACAGCGAACAGCAGTTTTTGTGATGGAGCAAAATTGCCATTACCAAGATTGCGATAATAAAGATTTGCAGGCACTCCATTTTTGGGCAGAAATCGACGAAGAAATTGTTGCTTACGCCCGATTGTTACCCGTTGGTGTCGCTTATGCCCAAGAAGTAGCAATTGGTAGAGTTTTGACGAATCTAAAATTCCGTAATCAAAATCATGGTCGGCAACTGATGCAATATGCTATCGAAATCTTGAAGAATCTTTATCCCGAAAATACAATCAGAATTTCGGCGCAAGCATACCTTAAAAATTTTTACGAATCACTTGGTTTCGTAACCGTTTCGGACGAATATTTAATAGACGCAATTCCGCACATCGACATGATTCGACAATAAATCAAATGCCCATTCAGCATCATTGGTTTTTTTTGGCTGATTTTTTCTAAGGATGCTCATCATCCAACCTCAACCTTTTGACTGAAACTCCTCGTTAATCGCTGTATGATTTGATGATTCGCAACAGCTATTGAGTTGATTTTTTGCATTTTTCAGTTGGATAAGATTAACGCCAACCAAAATAAGAACAAACCCAATCAGGTGTATCCACGTGATATTTTCACCCACCATTATTCCCCAAAATACCGAGACAACTGGCATGAGGTAAGTCACCATCGAAGCGAAAATAGCCCCCGTCGATTGAATCAGGCGGTAGAACAACATCATAGCCAAAGCAGTCCCGATAAACCCTAAAATCACCACATAGCCTAAGCTTCGCCATTGGACTTGTGTACCAACAAAATTTTCGAAAAAACCAGAAAAGAATAGAATGATCAAGGCAGGAAAAAGCCAAATTGTAAAAAGCGAGGTCGATAACCGAAATGGAGGAATATCGTAAAGTTTGTTCGTAATGATTAAACTATTCATTCCATACATCGCTGTGGCTAAAATAATCAACAAGCAATGCCAGAAGCTATTTTCACCGTTCAAACCATCAAAACCAATCAACAAAACAGCACCAATAAAACCAACGATTGCTCCTAAAACTTGGTTGATTAAAGTTTTCTGACGAAAAAATAAAGATCCGAAAAGTAGAACAAAGATAGGAACAAGCGAATCGAGAATGCCTGCCATAGAGCTGCTTACGCGTGTTTGTGCAATTGGGAAAAGGAACATGGGAATGAAATTTCCGTTGGCTCCCGCGATGATTACCCACTTCAATTTAGATTTCGGAATTGCAGTGAGATTTCTAAAACCCCAAATCGACAAAAATCCAGCGGCGATCGTCATGCGCAAAGCGCCCACCTGGAAAGGTGAGAACGAGACCAAACCTTGTTTGATTAGGATAAAAGAACTCCCCCAAGTAAGCGACAATAAAAGCAATATGAGCCAGTTTTGTAATGATATTTTCATGCAGCATTTTCTTTCGCAAATTTGCAGAATGTTTTCTGTATTTTCTGGCTGTCGTTGCATATTTTATTACAAATATTTCAGTTTGTTTTTAATACTTAAACTTTTCATAGCCTTTTCAAAATCAAAATCCAACCATAGGAAACGCATTCGATGAGGTATACGGCAGTATGAAAAATGCATATTGATTCTTTTTACTTAGTTCAAAAAAGCCTACATAAGTTCGTATATTTGTAGCTTATACATAAGAAGCAAGCCAAAGAATAGATGGGAAATATTATCCAATTATTACCAGATCATGTTGCCAATCAAATTGCTGCCGGTGAAGTAGTGCAACGACCAGCCTCGGTGATCAAAGAGTTGATGGAGAATGCGGTAGATGCTGGTGCGACCGAAATAAAAGTGATTGTAAAAGATGCTGGTCGAAGCTTGATTCAGGTGATCGATAACGGAAAAGGAATGAGCCTTACCGATGCTCGAATGGCTTTTGAGCGACACGCAACTTCTAAAATTCGACAAACAGAAGATATTTTCAACATCAGGACCAAAGGTTTTCGTGGAGAGGCGCTCGCTTCGATTGCAGCCGTTGCCCAGGTAGAGACCAAAACCAAGCCAGCCGAAGAGCAATTGGGTACGCTGATTTTGATCGAAGGTGGCGAAGTGAAAAATCAAGAACCTGTGGTGGCGACAACAGGAACTTCGATTGCGGTAAAAAACTTGTTTTACAATGTGCCAGCTAGGCGAAATTTTTTGAAATCGAATCAAGTAGAGTTTCGTCATATTCAAGACGAATTTCAGCGGGTTGCATTGGCTCATGCCGATATCGCATTTCAGTTGATGCACAACGGCGCCGATGTTTACCATCTAAGAGCGGGCAATCTAAAACAACGCATTGTACAAGTTTTTGGTAAAAAAATAGAAACGCAATTGTTGAAGATAGACGAAGATACCGATATTGTAAAAATAAACGGATTTGTGGGTAAACCTGAAAGTGCCAAAAAATCGAGAGGCGAACAATTTTTCTTTGTCAATCATCGATTCATCAAAAATTCGTTTTTGCACAAAGCCGTCATCGATGCTTTCGAAGGTTTGTTGCCAGCGGGCTACACGCCGAGTTATTTTTTATACCTAGAAATCGACCCGAGTAAAATCGACATCAACATTCATCCGACCAAAACCGAAATCAAATTCGAAGAAGATGTAACGATTTTTCAGATGTTGCGCACTGCCATCAAGCACAGTTTGGGGCAATTCAATATTGCGCCCAGCTTAGATTTTGATCAGAATCCCAATTGGGCTTTTCTCAATGTATCAAAAGACAAACCGATTGTTGAGCCTAAAATTTCTGTAAAACCCGATTTCAATCCTTTCACCGAACCCGTTTCTCGTCCGTCTTCTAGCCTTATTCGGGCAAATTTGGATTATTATAAAGATGTGCAGGCGATTGCCACAGAAAATAGCAAGGTAGAAGCATTGTTCGAGCTCGAAGATGCGCAACAGCTCGAAGTTTTGCAATGGAATCATCGCTATTTGGTGGTGGAGTATAGGGGCGATTTGTTGATTATCGATCAGCATAGAGCGCATCAAAAAGTGTTGTACGAACGGTTTTTGCAGGCAAATGAAGGGCATGCGCTTGCTCAGCAGTTGTTGTTTCCGATAGAGATGGAGGCGACTTTGGTGAATATAGATAAAATAAAATCGATCGAAAAATTGTTGATAAGTTATGGATTCGATTTAGAATTCGAAGCGCAGTCTATTGCTGTAAAAGCGATTCCTGTAGATCTAGATCAGAATGACGTGGTAGGAATTTTTGCCGATTTTGTAGAAGAATTAGACTTCAACGATGTGGTAAATTTCGATCGATCATTTGCAAAGATTTTTGCAAAGAATTCGGCAATCAAAAAAGGTGAAACCCTCAAGAAAGAGCAGGCAATTGCTTTGGTACAACAATTGTTGGATTTGGACGAACCTAATTTTACACCCTATGGCAAACCCGTGTTCTTGCAATTCAGCACAGCATTAATCGAAAAAAAATTAAAATAAATTTATGGGAAATCGTATTCCACCTATTACGAAAAATCTATTGATTATCAATGGGTTGTTTTTTTTAGCAAAATTTGTTCTGATTTCTAAGGGCATCAGTCTCGATGTGATTTTAGGAGCTTTTTATCCAGAATCTCCAAATTTCAGACCTTGGCAAATCGTGACGCATATGTTTATGCATGCAGATTTTATGCATATTTTTTTCAATATGTTTGGGTTATGGATGTTTGGTTCTACGGTAGAAATGACGATAGGACCAAAGAAATTCTTAACGCTTTACCTGTTGGCAGGATTCGCCGGCTTTGGCTTGTTGAATCTCGTAACCTTTTTCGAGGTTCAATCGTTGAAAGAGGCGGTGACTTCGGCAGGTTTGAGCTTGAACGAAATTCAACACATGGCGCAAAGAGGCATTGATGGTGAATTGATTACAAAAGAAATATACAATAATAGCGATGCTCGGCAGTTGATAATAGAATACATCACGCCAATGGTTGGTGCGTCGGGAGCTTTATACGGTATTTTGGTTGCTTTTGCAGTTTTGTATCCAGATGCCAAACTGATGATGATTTTCTTGCCAATACCCATCAAAGCAAAATATTTTATACCCATTCTTATCGCATTAGAGCTCTATGCAGGCATATCCAATACTTCGTTTGGCGGAATCAATATTGCTCATTTTGCCCATTTAGGAGGAGCTTTGCTCGGGTTTTTGTTTATCAGAGATTGGAAGAAAAAACAATTTAGACAATGATAAAAGGTATTTTAGACGACCTCAAACTGAGGTACAGAACGGGAAATATAGCGACCAAGCTGATCTATTACAATGTTGTATGTTTTTTTAGTTTTCTGATTATTGGGTTTTTACTACAACAATTTATGCCCACGACTTCTATGGATCGTTGGTTTGCGTTATCGTATGATTATCAGCAAGTTTTCACCAAGCCTTGGACAATTTTTAGTTATGCTTTTATGCATGGCGATTTGTTGCATTTATTGTTCAATATGTTGCTGTTGTACTACGCGGGCGTCATGTTTTTACGCTATTTCAGAGATCAAGATTTTGTTACTTTTTTCGTGATTGGAATTTTGAGTGGAGCCATTTTTTTCGTGGTTTTTTCTTCTAGTTTCGATCGTTCGGCCAATTTTTTGGTCGGTTCTTCTGCCGCTATATTTGCAGTTTTTTTTGCCTTAGTTTCTTATAATCCTCGCATTCCTGTGCGATTGTTATTTTTTCCGAAAAGTTTTCCGTTGTATTATGTTGCCTTGTTTTTGGTTGGATTGGATGTGTTTCAGTTGTTTGCGGGCAAGAATCCTGGCGGGAGTTTGTCGCATTTGGGAGCTGCGCTTGCGGGCTATTTGTATATGAAACAATTCGAGAAAGGCAACGATTTTGTAGGAAAAGCAATTCGTGCGATCGAAAACTTTTTCAGACGAGATAAAAAGTCTACCTTTAAAACATCAAAATCTAAACCTTTTTCACGTACTCATGTTCCAAAAGATGATTATGAATACAACTCGATGAAGGTTGAGAAACAAAAGAAAATAAATTCAATTTTAGACAAAATTTCTCGTTCTGGTTATGAAAGTTTGTCGAAGGAAGAAAAAGATTTTTTATTTCGAGAAGGTAGATCATGAAATCGTCGGCGTCTAAATTAAATTTTTTTAATAAAATGGTAATGCTCATCAACGTGCTGATTTTGTTGATGGCGTATTCCGTTTTTTTAAACGCCTTCTATACTCCTTCTGTTTTGCCTTATTTCAATTACCTGGCTATTGGTTATGTATTGATTTTCTGTGTGGTAGTAATTTTTCTATTGTACTGGATATTGGTGAGTTGGCGTCACGCGATTGGAATTTTCATCCTTTCGCTTGGTGTTTTTTATATTTTTTCACTCTCTTATCCGCTCAATTTTTTCAAAAAAACTTCAGATGAGAAACCAGATTTATCGGTGATGAGTTTCAACGCTCATTTCATACGAGACGATGGAACCGATCGATTGATTGCCGAAAACTTGACCGATGTGATGATTTTTCAAGAAGCATACGAAAAAAATTTTTCGGTGTTAGACGAGGTTTTGAAAGATTATTATAGTGAACATTACGACTTACTGGCGATCTACAGCAAATATCCGATCATCGAAACCAAACAAATCAACTTCCCGAAAGATAAAAACAAAGGTATTGCGGCTTATGCCGATATCGATACAGGGAGCGATACCATTCGCATCATCAATATTTATTTGGAAACAATGCGAATAGACAAGAAACTGGTAAAATCTGCTATCGAAGCCGAAAATTCTCTAGAGGCAGAGCAACAGACCAAAGAGATAGAAAGTAAATTAGTTGCCGGAATGATAAGACACGAACATCAGTTGAATGAGATCATGCCATTTATCAAGCAATCTAAACATCCAATAATTGTCGGAAGCGATTTGAATGCGACTCCAGCATCGTATGAATACTTTCAACTTACCAAATATTTAAAAGATTCTTTCCTTGCTGTGGGTAGCGGGAATGCAACAACTTTTCATAGTTTCAATTTCCCTATCCGAATCGATTATCTTTTTCATTCAAATGCTATCAAACCCATAAGTGGTCATATCATTCGTAAAAAGTATTCGGATCATTATCCGGTTTTTGTCAATTATAAATTACCTAAAAACGAACCTCAAGATGTCAAATAAAGAGCAATTTATTCAAGAAATTAATACACGATATACCTACAAAGGCGATAAAATTGTGTTGGGAAAACCCAAGTTGGATGGCGAAGTGGTTACAGAAGCCGAAATTGCAATTGCCCTGAAGACGATGAATCGTCACGGGCTGATTGCCGGTGCAACTGGTACAGGGAAAACCAAATCGCTACAAATCATTGCCGAGCAATTGTCGGAAAAAGGCGTTCCAACCTTGTTGATGGACATCAAAGGCGATTTGTCTGGAATAGCCGTTGCGGGCGACCAACAAAACGAAGCTATAAAGCAACGTCACGAAATTTTAGATCTTCCTTTTTCTCCTGCAGGTTCACCCTCAGAGTTGTTATCGATCAGTGATGAGCCTGGGGTTAAATTGCGGGCGACGGTAGAAGATTTTGGCCCTGTACTGTTCAGTAAAATTTTAGAGTTGAATGAGACGCAGTCCAGCATCATATCCATTATATTCAAATATTGCGAAGACAAGCAATTACCTTTGATCGATTTGGAAGATCTTCGGCGAGTATTGCAATTTGTAACCGATACCCCCGAGGGTAAAACAGAACTTTCGGCCAACTACGGTTCAATTGCTGCAGCATCACTCGGTGCTATTTTGCGTAAAATTGTAGCCTTGGAACAACAAGGAGCGACCAAGTTTTTTGGCGAACCAAGTTTTGATGTATTCGATTTGTTGCAAACCAAAAACGGTAAAGGTGTTGTGAATATCATTCGGTTGACCGACATCCAGAGTCAGCCCAATTTATTCTCGACTTTTATGTTGAGTTTATTGAATAAGATTTACGCTCAATTTCCAGAACAAGGCGATGCGGATAAACCGAAATTGGTCATCTTTATCGATGAAGCCCATCTTATTTTTAGCGAAGCATCCAAAACCTTATTGAATCAGATCGAAACCATGGTAAAATTGATTCGTTCGAAAGGTATCGGATTGTTTTTCGTAACGCAAGTACCAGGCGATGTTCCAGACGGTGTATTGAGTCAGCTCGGGTTGAAAGTTCAACACGCCCTAAGAGGATTCACAGCAAAAGATCGGAAACAAATACAGAAAGCCGTAGAAAACTATCCGATTTCGACCTATTACAAGGCAGACGAACTCATTACCGAGCTTGGGATAGGAGAAGCATTCATTACAGCCTTAGACGAAAAAGGGATTCCGACGCCGTTGGCGCATACCTATATGCGATCGCCCAACTCTAGGATGGATGTTTTATCTACAAGTGAGATAGACCAATTGGTCAACCAATCGGTATTGGTAAAAAAATATGCCACAACTGTTGATCGGCATAGTGCCAACGAAATATTGTCGCAGAAAATAGAACAATTACAACAAGCCAAACCACAGCCACAGTCTAGAACGACGACCACAACCGGGAGAACTACACCAAAAGAAACCAACTGGACCGATAGTCGAATGGCGAGAGATGTGAGCAGAACAGCAACACGCAAATTGATCGATTGGGGGATGAGAATTGTGTTGGATGCATTGAAAGGAAAAAAATAAACCGTGTACGCAATTTTAGACATAGAAGCTACAGGTGGCAAAGTAGGCGAGGAATCGATCATCGATATTGCCATTTACAAATACGATGGAAACGAGATTGTAGATCAGTTCATTTCATTGGTGAATCCGATGCGGAAAATAGATCCGTTTGTTCAGAAACTGACCAATATTACCAATAAAATGGTTCTCACAGCACCAAAATTTCATGAGATTGCCAAACGTATTATCGAGATTACCGAAGGCTGTGTCTTGGTAGGGCACAACGTGAAATTCGATTACCGCATGTTGAATCAAGAGTATTTGAAATTGGGCTATCATTACGAAAAAGAGTGGATTGATACGGTAGAAATTGCAAAAAAATTGATTCCCAATCAAGAATCGTATTCCCTGGGTAAGCTAACATCCAATTTGGGTATTCCAATTACCGATCGCCATCGTGCTTCGGGCGACGCCCGTGCCACCTTGAAATTGTTTCAGATTCTGCGAGACAAAGACACCGAAAAAATCATCCAGAAAAGAAAAGGTTTAGGAACAGATAAAAAGGTAAAAGAAAAATACCTGAAATTGCTCGAAGATCTACCGACCAAGACTGGCGTGTTTTATTTTT
This sequence comes from Vaginella massiliensis, assembly GCF_900089075.1. Lineage (GTDB taxonomy): Bacteria > Bacteroidota > Bacteroidia > Flavobacteriales > Weeksellaceae > Weeksella > Weeksella massiliensis_A. The sequence continues at coordinate 108,062 of NZ_LT593746.1, read as the reverse complement.
ATAACCGATTGGACGAAATCATTTTTATTGGACGCAGTTCGAATATTGCATTCAAGGTGAATCAGTATTACTCTGCCAAGAATTTCGAATCGAGTAAAATAAAACGTTATACCAAATATATTACCTACGAAGTTACCGGAAGCGAATTGTTGGCGGCCATTAAAGAATACAACGAATTGCAACAGAATCTTCCGACGCTGAATGCAACTTTGGCAAACCAAAAAAATTATGGTATTTACTTCCTTCCTTCGAAAAGATCTTACCATCGGTTAGAGATTGGTAGAGGTCGCAAGCAGGCGCCTTTTTTATCGTTCAGCAAACGCAGTGCAGCCGTTGCCATGTTGCGAAAGATTACAAACGAATACCTATTATGCCCAAAACTGAATGGTTTACAAGAGGCAGAAACCAATTGTTTTTCGTATGAAATGGGTAATTGCAGGGGAGCTTGTGTAAAAGCAGAATCGCCCAAGGACTATAATGGCCGTGTAGAAGAAATCGTAAATAAAGCAGCGTATCCGTTCAATACTTTTGTGATTATCGATAAAGGAAGAAAAGTTGGCGAACACGCTTTTTTCTACATAGAGGAAGGTGTTTTCAAAGGCTATGGTTACTATGAATTGCATCATCAGATCAAAACAAAAGAACGCATCGCACAGTTGATAACGCCCATCGATAGTAATTTGAGCGTAGAATTGCTCATCAAAAAATTCTTATTTCTCAACAAACAAGAAGCGATTTTCGAAATCGTAGATTGAGAAAAATGATAGGATTATACAACAGACAAATTCTTTCGAAGTGGACAAAAAACGCTTGGATTTCTGTCAAAAATAAAGGCAATAAATCTGCTTAATTGTGCATGCCAATTTCGATTCCTTTGATGCGTCGATACAATTCTGTTGCATAATTATCGGTCATGCCCGAAACATAATCCAAAATTCCCATCACCCGTTCGTAAACGCTCGCTTGATCGTAGAGGAATTGATCTGGAATCAATTTCAAAGCTTTCTTTTCATACGACTTTCGTTCGTTTTTTTCTTTGATGATCGGCGGGATAAATTGCGTTAGCAATTCCGACATTACATTGTAACCCGCATTCTCGATTTCTACCACAGAGCGATGATTGTAAATGTTTTCGATCGAAAAACGCTGAATCTCGTCCAAAACTTTTTTAGTAACCAGTTCAGTTTCATTTTTGATGACATCCAGCAGCGCAAATTCAAAATTACCACTCAAGATTGCTTCGATGTTGGCGAGATAGACTTCGACGCATTTATTGGTCAAGGCATTGATCGATTTTGCTCTCAGATACGCAATACGATCGTTTTTGTTAGTAATTTTTTTTAGGTTCGTTTTCGTTTTTTCAATCTGCTCAGGATTCAATGACTCAATCAAATTCAAAAACAATTTTCGACATTTGTCATGATCGATAATCCCCAAACGATGCGAATCCTCTACATCGATGATGTTGTAACAAATATCGTCGGCAGCTTCTACCAAAAACACAAATGGATGACGTTTGTAGACGAGCGGATGCTGATTTTCTTGCTGCATATTGGTCGCCTCAGCGATGTGCAAAAACGTATTTTTTTCGGTTTGAAAAAAGCCAAATTTTTTACGATGCAAAACCGATTTATCACGAGCAATAGACTCACAAGGATATTTTGCAATGGTAGCCAGAGTAGTATACGTCAACCGAAGTCCGCCGTCTGATTTGCCATTTTGTTGCTGGGTGAGAATTCTGATAGCGTTTGCATTACCTTCGAAATGAACCAAATCTGTCCACTGTTCGGGAGTGAAAAGCGGTTTTAATTTTTCTTCGTTTCGATCAAAATAAGAGGCAATCGCGTCTTCGCCCGAATGTCCAAAAGCAGGATTGCCTATGTCGTGACAAAGTGCTGCAGCCGAAATCACGTCGCACAAACTGTGTTGGTAGAAATTATATGCCTTCTCATTCAAATCAAAATTTTGAGCAATGTATTGTCCGACCAAACTTCCCATAGTGCGTCCAACCGAGGAAACTTCGAGCGAATGCGTCAAACGATTGTGCACAAACACACTTCCTGGTAAAGGGAAAACCTGTGTTTTGTTTTGCAATCTTCTGAAAGCCGACGAAAAGATGATGCGATCATAATCGCGCTGATATTCTGATCGGGTATCGATCGATTCGTTTGGGCTGTTGGTTCGTTGTGTAGAAAATATTGAATTGAATTTGCTCATGAGTTGAACTTAAAAGAATAAAGTCTTCAGTACAAAACTAAAGACTTTTTAGGATGATTGTAAGATTTTGTTTATCAAATTGGGCTAGCATTACCAGCTTCCGCTCGCTCCACCGCCACCGAAGCTTCCACCTCCGAAACCTCCAAATCCGCCTCCGAAACCTCCGCCACCAGAAGAGCCTCCGAATCCGCCTCCACGGAAAATGGTGCTACCAGAATTCATGATGATGATGTCATCCAGCAGGCTTCTTCTTCTGCGACCGTTCCCGTTGTTTTGGTCGTTATTATTGCCTTTTGACAAGATAGAAACGATAAATATGATGAAGAAAATAACGAGTATCAAGGTGAACAAATCGATACCATCATCGTCTTGCTTACGCTGTTTGTCTTGCTTGTATTTACCTTGTAAAGCGGTTTGTAACGAAGTGGTTGCTTGGTCAACGCCACGATAATAATCACCTTGTTTGAAATAGGGAATCATATCGTGTTGAATGATGTTGTTGGCTATGGTTGGCGGTACATGAATTTGTGCACTATAACCAGTGCGTATCGTTACTTTGCGGTCTTTGTCGCTGATCAATATCACGATACCGTTGTCTTTGCCTTTTTGTCCAACACCCCATTTTTCTCCGATTTCATTTGCTAAGCTTTCCAAAGGATAGCCGTTCAACTCGTGAAAAGTGACCACGGCAATTTGGGTTGAAGTAGAATCGTCGAACGCCACCAATTTTTTCTCCAGCGCTTCTAACTGCATCGCGTCGAAAAGCAAACCATAATCGTTGACAATGCGTTTTGGCGGAGTTTTCTCTGCCAGCACTTGCTCTGGAGTTTTGAAATAAGATTTGGTGTTTTGCGATGAGGTGATTTGCCCAAATGCAATACAGATCGAAGCGAAAAAGAGAAGTAAGAACGAGCTAGTTTTGGCTAATTTCATTTGGTAATTCATTTTCGTCGTGTTCTTCATGTGGGAAGTATTTCTTCAATGCTTTCCCCGTCATTTTTATACCTTCTATAGTTCCTTTGGTGTATTGCTGTTGCTGATAGTGGGCAATGACCACCGATTTTATTTCTTCCCAAAAGTTTTCGGGTGTTACGGCGTTTATGCCTTCGTCGCCGATAATGGTAAAGTTATGATCAGCTGGTGAAATGTGAAACAATACGCCGTTTCGGTGTTTTGTGTTTTGCATTCCCAAATCTTTGAAGACTTGGATCGAACGTTGAATATGGTCATCAGATGGTTGAGATTCGACATGAATTCGAATCTCACCACTGGTTTTTTTCTCAGCTTTTATGATCGCTTTGATGATTTTTTTTTCTTGTTTCTTGTTGAAGAAACGAGGGCTTTGCTCATCCATTATTCAAAATTAACCGTTGGAGCATTCTCTGCACCTGCAGTTGCCTCGAAATATCCTTTCTCTTTGAAGTTTCCAAAGTTTGCAATCACGTTGTTTGGGAAAGTTTTTATCAACGAGTTGAAACCTCTTGCAGCATCATTGTATTTCTTTCTTTCAAACAATACTTCTTGTTCTATCGATGATAATTCTGCCTGAAGACTTTGGAAGTTTTGAGTTGCGGTGAGCGTTGGATACTTTTCTACAGAAACCAATAATCGACTTAAAGCGCCTGATAATTGGTCTTGTGCCGCTTGAAATTTTGCAATATTCTCTGGTGTTAAGTCATCTACATTGTCGATGTTTACTTGCGTAGAGGTTGCTTTAGCTCGCGCATTGATTACGTCGGTGAGTGTCGATTGTTCGAAATTTGCTGCACCTTTTACGGTGTTGACCAAGTTTGGAACTAGGTCTGCACGTTTTTGATAAGTGTTTTCTACGTTGGCCCATTGTGCTTCTACGTTTTCTTGTGCGGGTACAAAACTGTTGTATTTACTGATCCCCCAGAATACAACAACGCCCAATAGAGCTACTATAACTCCGATGATAAGACATCCTTTTCCTTTCATAATTGAATTTTTAGTTTGATAAATTAAAGGTAAAGGTAATGATTAAGATGTTGAAATTAAATTTTTTGCCCAACTTTCTTTCAGGGGTAATTTCCAAGCTTCTCTAAAGGATTTCAGATCAGTCAAACCATTGTTGTAAACAATTACCGAATCGGGCAGTTCACCATTTTTTACCATATTCTTGAAGTCGTTGAGCTGTACAATATTTAGGGTATCGGCTTGCTGATAGGCTGCATTCATCCTATCTAAAAATCCAAATTGGTATTCTTCTTCTATTGTTCTGATGAGTTTGGTGAGTTTGTCTATTGAGCAACCGCTTGCAGCGGCTTGGTCTTCGTCGACTCCTACGACGACGAATTGGTTGTCGATGATTTGATAATCGGCGAGGAGGGCAGCTCCGTGTGCATTCCAATCTTTTAGAAATTCGTCGAATTTATTGGTGATGGTTTTAATTTCTTGCGTGTTGAATGGTCTTTTCGACTGGAAAATCCATATTCTTGCATGTTCTGCTAAATTCATATTCTGAAATTTTATGTAATGCAAATTTACGCAATCTTTGGGTTCGAAACTAAGAGAACTAGAATCTATGGGTAGAATGGATTAAAAAAAATCGGACTGTTTAAGTCCGATTCTATTATTGAGTTGTAAATGCAATGTTTACAAATCTTGTGCTTCCATCAGTAATTCTGCCAAATCTTTTACCACAACTGTTTTTTCTTTTTCAAAATGTTTTACCCCGTCTGTCATCATAGTATTACAGAAGGGACAGCCCGTGGCGATGACTTCTGGGCTCTCGTTTAAGGCTTCTTCTGTGCGCTCGATGTTGATGTCTTTGTTTCCTTTTTCGGGTTCTTTGAACATCTGTGCACCTCCAGCACCGCAACATAATCCACGAGTTTTACAACGTTTCATTTCTACCAATTCGGCGTCCAATTTTTCGATCAGCGTTCGTGGGGCTTCGTAAATGTTGTTCCCTCGTCCTAAATAACATGGGTCGTGAAAAGTGATTCGGCGTCCTTTGAATTTTTCGCCTCCTTCTATTTTCAAACGGCCTTCGTCGATCAATTGTTGTAGATATTGTGAATGGTGCAATACTTCGTATTCGCCACCCAATGATGGGTATTCGTTTTTCAGGGTATTGAAGCAGTGCGGACAAGTGGTTACGATTTTTTTCACTTCGTAAGCGTTCAATACTTCGATATTCATCATGGCTTGCATCTGGAATGTGAATTCGTTTCCGGCGCGTTTTGCAGGATCGCCAGTGCAGGATTCTTCTGTACCTAAAACGGCAAATTCAACACCTATATGATTTAATATTTTTACAAAAGCACGGGTTATTTTTTTTGCTCTATCATCAAAACTTCCGGCACATCCTACCCAGAATAATACTTCTGGTTGCTTGCCTTCTGCCATAAATTGAGCCATTGTTTTCACAGTTAATGTTGACATGGTATTGTGTTTTGATACGTTTTTTTAATTTATAATTTAATCGTTAGCCCAATTCAGCCGATCTGCTGTATTGAATTGCCACGGAGCTCCGTTGTTTTCGATGTTTGCCATCATCAAGTTTAATTCTTGTGGCGCTGCAGATTGTTCCATCACCAAATAACGTCTGAGGTCTACGATAATAGACAATGGGTCTATATTTACTGGGCAGGCTTGTGTACACGCGTTACACGAGGTGCAGGCCCATAATTCTTCTGCTGAGATGTAGTCGTTGACCAATGTTTTGCCATCGTCTTTCCATTGCCCGTTGTTGGCATCCAAAATTCTGCTCACGTCTTCTATACGGTCACGGGTATCCATCATGATTTTTCGCGGAGATAACTTTTTGCCTGTAAGATTTGCCGGACATTCCGATGTACAACGCCCACATTCTGTACAGGTATAGGCATTCAACAATTGCACCTGATTGAGGTCGAAAATATCTTTTGCACCAAATGTACTCGGTTCTTCTGCTGTTCCTTCTGCAGGCATTGCGTAAGGATCTGCCTTGGGATCCATCATCATTTTTACTTCGTTGGTTACCGATGCCAAATTGTTGAATTCTGCTTTTGGTTCTAATTTAGAGAACCAGGTATTGGGGAAGGCTAAGATGATGTGTAAATGTTTTGAATAGTATAAATAGTTGGCAAAGAAGAAAATTCCGATGATGTGAAACCACCACGCTGCACGTTCGAACACCAAAACAGTGTCTGATGGTAGATTTTCGAATAAGGGTTGCGTTAACCAACTAGAGATTGGGAAACCTCCGGCTTCTACAAAGTGTGGGTATTGGCGTGCTTGCAATGTTGCATCGGCACCGTTCATCAATAATAAAGCCACCATGAAAGATACCTCCATCAACAAAATGAGGTTGGCGTCGGTTTTAGGCCATCCATTCAATTCGCCCATTACCAAGCGACGTACGTGTACAATATTTCTTCTGATAAAAAATAGTACACAAGCAAGTATAACACCGAAGGCTAAGATTTCGAAGAATCCAATCATGAAATTATAGAATCCACCCATGAAGCTCAGTACGCGATGAGTACCGAACAAACCATCGATCAAGATTTCGATCACTTCGATATTGATAAGCAAGAATCCTATATAGACAATGAGGTGCAAGAATGCAGGGATTGGTCGGACGGTCATTTTGCTTTGTCCGAATGCTACACGCGCCATGGTTTTCCAACGTTCATCTTTACGATCCCAGCGGGTGATGGGTTGTCCTAAGCGGATGTTGCGCAAGATTTTCTTAGCATTTGTAACAAAGACAGTTGCTGCTACAATAAGCAATACAGCAAAAATAATGTTGGGTAAATACTGAATCATGTTAGTGAGTTCTTATATTGTTTTAATTCGCTTTTTTTCCGAATACCGAAAAGTTGACGTATCGATTTGGATTTTGCTTCAAATCCAGCATCAGCTCATTCAGGTTTTTGGTGGCTTCGTTGAGGTTGTTGTACATGGTTTTGTCGTTCAACAATCCGCCCAATGTTCCATCGCCTCGTTCTATTCTACTCATGAGGTCTTTGAGGTCTTTTGAGGCAGTTTCGAAGTTTGCCAAAGTCTGCTCTAGTTGTAAATTGTTCAACTTATCGGCGGTGTTTCCAAACTTGTCTACAGAAACCTTAGCAGATGCCAGCATGCTGTTGGCATTGGTTAGAGTAGAATTCAAGATTTTTTGGTTTTCACGTATCAATCCGTCTGCGCTAGATGCTGTGGTCGAGAATGAGCGCGCTGTCTCGTTGAAAGAGCCTACCGTTCTATTGAGGTTGTCGATGAGGATTTTGATGTTTTGTTGGTTGTCGTTGTCTAATAGGTGTTCGACTGCTTTTAGCGTTCGGTCTAGTGTAACCAAGACCGTATCTAGTTTTTGTTGCGTTGGTTCTATCTGACCGCCTAATTCACCCAACAAACCTGCATTGACCGATGATTTCAAATAATCGCCATCTTTTGCCATTTCGCCTTGGTAATCCAACAAGAGTTGCAATTCTGAACTCTGCATGATTCCTGGCGAAAAGATTTGAGCTACGGTATTTTTAGAAAATTCAACGTCTTCTGTGACTGTAAATTTCACCAAAAAACGCAATGGTTGCCCTTGAATAATTTTTATTTCGTCAACTTTACCCACCTTCAATCCGTTTATTGATACTGGTTTTGTAGGTTGTAATCCGCTCACATTCTCATATTCGGCATAATACGTTGTTCCTCTGGAGAACAATTTGCTCCCTCGTAAGAAGTTGTATAACATAAAAAAACTTACGATGGTAATCAGGGTTACGGCGCCGATCTTTACTTCATTTGAAATCTTCACTACTTAAAATTTTTACAAAAATAACAGAAATATTATTTAGAAATAATCAATATTACAATGGTTTGTCTTGGTCAAAGGTTACGATAAAAGCATTTCTAAAACCTCTTTTCTGTACTTCTTCGAGTATTTTTTGTGCTGCTTCCATCGATTTTGCTTCTCCGAAATAGTATTTGTACAATGATCTTTCTTTTATGCGTACTACATTTTGCAGTCCATTGAATTTGTTGTCTTTGTCACGATATCTTTTGTTCGATGTCATGAACTGAACTCGATAATTGAGCTTTCCTTCTAGTTTCTGATTGTTACCGATTTCTACCCACTGGGCATCTGGAAAACCTTTTCGTTTTACGAAAGCCAAAAGATTGTCACGCTCAGAAATGAGGTTGGTGTTTCCATAATAATAAAGATACTCGCTACCTTTTTGTACAATTTCTACATCGGTAAGTCCTTTGAGCATTGGCGATGAGGGTGCAAATTTGTTTTTACTGGTAAGGAAATGAATTTTGAAATTTTTACCTACGACAGGCTTTTCTACCTCTTTTGGTTTTTCTGTCTCAACCGTTTGTTTGCCAGATCGCCCCATCTTGCGGTCGAATTCTTCTTTGAAGGTTTTGAAAGCTTTGAAAATCGCGGTCGATTGTTCTTCTTTCCCAGTATCCGAAGCCAAATAATAACTCTCTTCCGAATTGGAAATGAAGCCCAACTCGATCAATACCGATGGTGAGGCGTTGCCTCGTAGAACGTGAAAGTTACTTTGTTTTACCCCTCGGCTATAACGGTTGTTTCTCACAAAGTTTTTTTCGACCAAATCTGCAAAACGAATGCTTTGATCTTTGTAAGCGGCGTTTTGTATTTCGAATGCAATGACGGCTTCAGGGTCGGTAGGGTCGAATCGTTGATAGATCTCTTGGTTGCCTTCTAGAAAAATTACAGAGTTTTCTCGTCTCGATACTTCGTCTGTTTCGTTCATTCTATTCAATCCCATGACAAATGTCTCGGTACCGTATGCACTTCTGTTTGTCGCCGAATTGCAATGGATAGAAATGAACAAATTTGCTCGATTGCTGTTCGATATTCGGGTGCGTTCGTGTAATTCTATAAAGACATCGGTAGTACGCGTGTACACTACTTTTACATCTTTGAATTCTTTTTCGATCATTTTACCGAGTCGCAAGGTAACGTCTAATGCGATATTTTTTTCTAAATCTGCTACGCCTCTTGCTCCTGCATCGTGCCCGCCATGACCAGCATCCAACACCACAACGAAGTTTTTTTGAGCAAAAAGCGAACTCGCCAAGACAAATAGCAATAAAAATAGGTACTTTTGTATGTTAATCATTTTATAATGCATATTGTAAGATGGTTTTTTTATTTTAATTTTGACGCAATTTAAAAACAAAAATTAATTTTTCACTTGTTTACAAACGCATTTAAGCATATTATATTCTGTTCGCCCTTCGTAATTTGCTCGATTTCTTTTGGTCAAATTACGCCGAATAATGATGGAGTTGTAAATCAAGATTCCATCAAACTGGATACCATTATACCAGTAAAAAAGGAAAGATTGGAATATACTGTGGTGCGTGCGTCCGAGGATGAGGTGCATGATCGGAAAAAGAATATCACTTACCTTTTGCGAAATGCCAAGGTTGATTATAACGATATGCAAATAGAGGCAGAGTACATCGAAATCGATTGGAACTCGGGCGATGTCTATGCCGAAGGTAAACGCGATACCATAGGCAATGTGGTGACACGAACTGTTTTTACGCAAGGTCAAAACAAATTCGAGCAAGATGCGTTCAAGGTCAACTTCAAGACCAAGGTTGGTATTGCTTATAATGTACGATTGGAAGAAGGTGAAGGAGTGATCGTTGGTGATAAAGTGAAGCGAATCAACGATACCGTGATGTATTTGTCTCGTGCCGATTATACGACCGATACTTATTTCAAAGAAGGAAAGACAGACGAGCCAGATTATGTGTTGCGTACCACAAAAGGAAAACTGGTCGACAAGAAAGAGAAAGACGAAAAGATTCTGATTGCAGGACCAACCCATATGCGCATCTACGATGTACCGACGCCTTTGGCTTTGCCTTTTGCTTATATCCCTATGGGAAGCAAACGCTCTGCTGGAATATTGTTGCCTTCTTTTGGTGAGCGTGCCGATGTTGGATTCTACCTCGACGGATTGGGCTATTATATGCCCATTGGCGAATATGCCGACCTCCAATTAGAAACCCGATTTTATACCAAAGGGAGTTGGGGTGTAAATGTATTGAGCCGCTACAAAGTCAATTACCGATTCAGTGGTAATTTTGGTGCAAGTTACGAAAACAGAATCACGGGTATCAAAGGGCTTACAGCCAACAGTCCGGGAGGAGTTCGTGATCCACGTAACATCTTTTCGCAGTCGAAATTGTATAATGTGCGATGGACGCATGCGCAAGATATCAAATCGAATCCTTATCTTACGTTCAATGCCAGTGTCAATTTTTCGAGTAGTCAATATTTTCGAGAATCGATTCAGAATTCAAATTACCTCAGTGGAGATGTTTATACCAATACCACCAATTCATCGATCAGTTTGCGAAAATCATTCGAGAATCTTCCGTTAACATTAAACTTAGATGCTTCGCATTCGCAAAATTATCAAACTAGGCAGATCGATTTAACCTTGCCGCGACTTACGGTAAACATGAGTAGACAATTTCCGTTTGCTCCGAAATCTGGCCCACGCAAAGGTCTGTTGCACAATTTGGGTGTGACTTATAGCATGAATATGGCGAACCAAATTTCGACCAGCGACGAGAATTTTTTTACCAAAACCATGTGGCAAGACGAGATGAAAACAGGCGCTCGTCATCACCTCGATTTATCAACCAATGTGACTTTGGCAAATTATTTTCCGTTGACGATCTCGGCGAATTATCAAGAAGTTTGGGCGTTGAATAATACGCGTAAATATTGGGATGCAAATTCTGCCGAAACGATCACGCAACGATTGAATGGTTTTTATCGATTTGGGAATTTCAGTACGTCGGCTAGTGTGAGTACCAATTTTTACGGACAAATTTTGGCGAAAAATAAAGACGCTAAAATTCAGGGTATTCGACATGTGTTGACCCCGAGTATTGGCTATAGTTTTAGTCCGAATACAGGTGCGAAATACATAGATTATTACGAGGTTCCGCAATTGGGTAGCTCCAATGTGGCGCTACAATATTACAATTATTTCGAAAACACCTTGTATGGTGTGCCCAACACTATGGTGACCAATTCTCTGAATTTCAGTTTGGCGAATAATTTAGAGTTGAAAGTGCGGGATGATAAACATCCGAAAGGATTCAAAAAAATCAAAATATTCGACTTTTTCAATATCAATTCTTCGTACAATTTTACTGCGGATGAATTCAAATTGAGTCCGGTTAATTTCTCGGGATCAACCAGTCTGTTCGATAGTAAAATGAAATTTAATTTCAGCGGCATAATAGATCCCTACAAAATCGATTACGACCCCCTTACCAATGCGTATACCAAAATCGATGAGCTGGGGGCATTTCGTTTAGCATCATTCAATGTCAATACTGGTTACAGTTTCGATAACAACACTTTTGGTGGGAAGAAATTTGACGCCAAAGCTTATAAAAAACAAGGAACCGTGCGCGACGAGGTTTTCTATTTCGACGACGAAGATTATGCACGTTTTGCCATTCCTTGGACTTTTGGCATGAATCTAGGATACACCCATAATAGATTGATAGACGGAACAAATAGAGACGCCGCTACATTGGCAATGACGGCTTCTGTTTCGCCATCGCCTTATTGGCAAATTTCGGCCAACGGAACTTACGATATTGTGAATAAAGAATTGGTGGGAACGCGTCTGAGTTTCGCTCGTGATTTACGAAGTTTCAACCTTACCTTTAGTTGGATTCCAATCGGGGTGTATAAAACGTGGGATTTTTTTATTGGTATCAAAGCCTCCATCTTGAGCGATGCGATCAAATACGATCAGCAATCTTCGAATTCGTTGTATTACAACAGTGGATTTTAATTTATAATTAATAAAAAAAATATCATCATGACAAAAGTAATTCATACCACAAAAGCGCCCAAAGCTATAGGGCCATATTCGCAAGGAATTGTGTACAATGGCTTGTTATTTGTATCAGGACAAGTTCCTGTGAATCCAGAAACAGGAGAGGTCGTAACGTCTTCGTTTGCCGACGAGGTGCATCAAGTCATGGCCAATGTAAATGCAATTCTTGAAGAGGCTGGTACAAGTATCAACAATGCGGTGAAAGTGACCATCTTTTTGAGCGATATGAATAACTTTGGGGAATTGAACGAAATTTATGCTTCCTATTTTTCAACAGACGCTTACCCAGCAAGAGAATGCGTGCAAGTTGCACGATTGCCACGCGATGTGAATGTTGAAATCTCGGTGATAGCACAGGTAGAAGGATAATATAAAAATTATGGTAAAACACAGTTCGGTAGTACGCAATACCATTGCTGTAATTACAGGTTTGGTATTGGCATTGGCTTTTATGACCTTTGCCATTACCTATGTTGCGACATCTTATGGCTGGCAAGTTGATGGGTTGATTTTTGATGAATGGCGACATGTGCTGAAACATTTCTCTAAATTATCAGCTGTAAATCAAGAGCGTGGATTTTTTTGGTCGTTACTCTTGTCCTCTGGCATAGGAGCAATGATTGGAGGCACAGTGACCGCTATTATCGTGGAGAGAGCCAAGTTGGCTTATGCGATGCTCATTGGTTTTATCTTGTTGCTCGTTGGCTTGTTGGATGTCATTTTTACGCCGTATCATCCGTTTTGGTACGAAATTTTGCTCCTGCCCATCTTGTTTTTCTTTTCGTGGTTGGGAGGGAAAGTCGTGGTAATCATTTATAAAAAATTTTTTCGGAATTCAAAAGTAGAATAATCTATGAGCGAACAAAAAAAAATACGGGTAGCTATCTCGATTGGTGATCCAAACGGTATAGGTGTCGAAGTAATCTTGAAAGCTTTGATGGATAAAGACATCACCGATTTTTTCACCCCAATAATTTTTGGCGCGACAAAACTGCTCAATTTTCATAAAGATCAGTTGAAATTAGACCGAATCTATTTTCAAGGTATACCCCATGCATCCAAAACCGTTGATGGTAAAATAAACGTGGTAAATCTCTGGAGAGAACAACCCGAAGTCCAATTAGGTAAATCGACGCCACTGGCAGGTGAGTTGGCATTTCAGTCGCTGAAAGCTGCTGCTCAAGCCGTGAAAGACGGTGTTGCAGATGTGTTGGTGACCGCACCGATCAATAAAGAAAATATCCAATCAAACGAATTCAATTTCCCAGGACATACCGAGTATTTGGGGGAGGTTTGGGGCGGAACACCGCTGATGTTTATGGTATCGGACCAAGTTCGAGTTGGTTTGGTTACCCAGCATATTCCATTGCAAGAAGTGGCACAACATATTACCACCAAAAATGTTGAATTCAAACTGAAACAGATTGCCAAAAGTTTGATTCAAGATTTTGCAGTCGAGCGTCCAAAAATTGCAGTTTTAGGGCTCAATCCACATGCAGGAGATAGAGGATTGCTGGGCAAGGAAGAAGAAGAAATTCTGGCACCTTTGATCAATCAACAACTTGAAAAAGGCAATTTAACATTTGGACCTTATCCGGCAGATAGTTTTTTCTCGCCAGCTATGCTCGATCAATTTGATGCAGTGTTGGCGATGTATCACGATCAAGGACTCATTCCGTTCAAAACGATTTGTTTCGAAGAAGGTGTGAATTATACAGCAGGTTTGAGCCATGTACGCACCTCACCCGATCACGGTGTAGCTTACGATATCGCTGGCAAAGGCATTGCCGATGAAACATCATTCAAGCAAGCTATATTTACGGCAATAAGAATTTTCGAGAATCGAAAGGAGTATTCCGAACTTACAAAAAATGTTCTGCGACCTACCAAAGTCAATATTGATAGTGAAGAAGATGAAGTTGAATAATTTTATTAGAAAAAAATATAAAAGACTTTAAATACTAAAAATAAATATTATCTTTGCAAACCTTTTGTGTGATGGATAAGTTGAAAAATTACAATATTATTTTCTCTGGTCTACCATTGGGCAAGACCGAATTTGATTACGAAATCACGCAAGCGTTCTTTGATTTGTTTCAATTTGATCAAGACTTTAGTCAACCAAAAGTCAGCGTGAGTATTGAATTAGAAAAACGTTCGACCATGCTCGAATTGTTTATAAAACTCAAAGGAACGGTGAATTTGATTTGCGATCTGTCGAATGAAGAGTTTGAACAAAAGATTGAGCATTCTTCTCGGTTGATTGTGAAGTTCGGTGATGAATTTGACGACGCAGATGATGAAATTTGGGTGATACCACGAGAAGAATATCAGTTGAATGTAGCACAATTGATATACGAATTAATCTTGTTGAGCATCCCCACAAAGCGCATTCATCCCGATGTGTTGACGGGAGATAGCGGTTCTGAAGTGTTGAGATTATTGAATCAATACATGGTAGAAGAAGTAGACGAAGACGATATCGAAGATTCGGTAACAGATACTGATGATGAGGACGACGATGATGGAGATATCGATCCGCGTTGGGCAAAATTAAAAGATTTGAAACCATAAGGTTTTTTTATAAGTAAAGAATATAAGTTAAAGAATTAAAGTAAATAGATATGGCACATCCTAAGCGACGTCAGTCAAGTACAAGAAGAGATAAAAGAAGAACCCATTACAAAATCGAGGTTCCGCAATTAGCAATCGACAAAACAACGGGTGAGGCTCACCTATATCACAGAGCTCACTGGTCAGATGGTAAATTGTATTACAAAGGACGCGTAGTTTTAGAAAAAGAAACAGAAGTTTCAGAATAATCCTACCGAAAAATAAAATTCAAGCTGTTTCTTGTAAAAAAGAAGCAGCTTTTTATTTTTTTTAATAAATTTGAAATCTTTTAGGTAAATTTATACAGATAACGGAATTAGGCAAAAAACACAATTATGGATATTAAAGACATTCAGAATTTAATCAAATTCGTATCAAAAGCTGAAGTAGCAGAAGTAAGCATCAAGCAAGAAGATATCGAAATCAAAATCAAAACCCTGCACGGGCAATCGTCAAAAACAGTAGATGTACAGCAAGTTTACGTACCTCAGTTGCAAGCTCCAGCACCCGTTGTAAATGCGCCACAAGTGCCAGTTTCTACAGAAGAGGCAGCACCTGTAGCAGAAGAAAACAACAATTACATCACCGTGAAATCGCCGATGATTGGGACGTTCTATAGAGCAGCTGGGCCAGGAAAAGAACCATTTGTACAAGTTGGTGACACCATTGCAGAAGGAAAAGTATTGTGTATCGTAGAAGCAATGAAATTATTCAACGAAATAGAAGCAGAAGTTTCAGGTAAAATCGTGAAAATATTAGTTGATGACGCAACTCCGGTAGAATACGACCAACCATTGTTTTTGGTAGATCCTTCTTAATTAGAATTTTAGATGTGAGACAATAGATGTTGAGATAAAAATCTTTACATTGAATAAGGCTTTCTAATTTTCAAAATAATCTAAATTTCAAATTAAAAAAGATGTTCAAAAAAATACTAATTGCCAATCGAGGCGAAATCGCAATGCGTGTAATACGTACTGCAAAAGAGATGGGGATAAAAACGGTAGCGGTCTACTCAAAAGCCGATGAAACTTCTTTACATGTACGCTTTGCAGACGAAGCCGTTTGTATAGGACCTGCACCGAGCAAAGATTCTTACCTGAAGATGACCAACATCATCGCAGCGGCAGAAATTACAGATGCAGATGCGATTCATCCAGGCTATGGTTTCTTATCAGAGAACTCTACCTTTTCTAAAGTATGTGCTTCGAACCAGATCAAATTCATCGGAGCTTTGCCAGACCAAATCGACCGAATGGGCGACAAAGCAAACGCAAAAGCAACCATGAAAGAAGCTGGAGTACCCGTTGTGCCAGGGTCTGATGGTTTGCTAGAAAGTTACGAACAAGCATTGGCCGTTGCACGCGAAATCAAATTTCCGGTTATGCTAAAAGCAACCGCTGGTGGTGGCGGAAAAGGAATGCGTGCAGTATGGAAGGAAGAAGATTTGCAACACGCTTGGGAATCTGCTCGTACCGAAGCCGCAGCCGCTTTCGGGAATGACGGAATGTATATGGAAAAATTGATCGAAGAACCACGCCATGTCGAAATTCAGATTGCAGGAGATCGATTCGGAAAAGCATGCCATTTATCAGAACGCGACTGTTCTATTCAACGTCGCAACCAAAAGTTGGTAGAAGAAACGCCTTCGCCAATCATGACCGAAGATTTACGTGAACGCATGGGAGAAGCCGCTATAAAAGCTGCAGAATTTATCGGTTACGAAGGGGTTGGTACAATCGAATTTTTGGTAGACAAACACGGCGATTTCTATTTTATGGAAATGAACACGCGTATCCAAGTAGAGCATCCGATTACCGAACAAGTTACAGGATTCGATTTGGTCAGAGAACAAATATTACTCGCTGCGGGAGAACCAATTTCTGGAAAAAATTATTATCCAAACATGCATTCTATAGAATGTAGAATAAATGCAGAAGATCCGTATAATGATTTCCGTCCGTCGCCAGGTAAAATTACATCGATCAATATTCCAGGAGGAAATGGAGTGCGTGTAGACACCCATGTATACGCCGGATACACCATTCCGCCAAACTACGATTCGATGATTGCAAAATTGATTACCACAGCAATGACGCGAGAAGAAGCGATTCAGAAAATGAAACGCGCTTTGGAAGAATTCTATATCGAAGGAATCAAAACTACCGTTCCGTTTCACTTACAATTGATGGACGATCCAGATTTCATTGCAGGTAATTACACAACCAAATTCATGGAAGATTTTGTACTCGATCCGTCGTATGCAGATTACGAAGATTAGACAGTAAAAAAATCCACTCAAAAAATACAAGAAAAAAGCTCAGATTATAAAAATGAGCTTTTTTTGTTTTTAAAAAATTAAGCGTTAACAATTTGGATAAAAAATTGTACATTTGCAACCCAAATTCAAACGATGAATATTACTAAAAATACAACAGACAAATTATCAGCAGTAATCAGCGTTGCTGTAGATAAAGCAGATTATCAGGGCAAAGTAGACGAAGTCTTACTTCAGTACAAGAAAACCGCAAACATTAAAGGTTTTCGCAAAGGTCATGTACCCATGAGTTTTGTGAAAAAACAATATGAAAAGCCCGTGATTTTTGATGTAGTAAACGAATTATTACAAAAAGAACTGACAAAATATATCAACGAAGAAAAGATTTCGATCTTAGGAAATCCGATTCCAGTAGCGCAAGAAAACCTCGATTGGGATGCAGAACAATTGAATTTTGATTTCGAAATTGGATTAGCTCCAGAAGTAAAGGTGGACTTGAAAAAGATTGAAGTTCCAGCGTATGAAATTTATGTGAGCGACGAAGAAGTTGATAAATACATCAACAATTTTGCACAACGTTACGGTTCTATGGAGTCTCTAGAAACTGTAGAAGAAAATGCAGTTTTGAAAGTTGAAGTGAAAGAGAAAAACAACGAAGAAGCTACAAAGAACACTTACATCCGTTTGGAAGATGTAAAAGATCAGAAACTTTTCGAAGCTAAAAAAGTTGGAGAAACCGTTGAAGCCAACACCAAAGATATTTTCGAAGATGCAGAACAAGCACAATCGGTGTTCAATATTGCAGAAGAACAAATGGGAGAAGATGGAATTGATTTGGTTTTGACAATAAAGGAGATCAACAAGATGAATGCTGCCGAGATCAACCAAGAATTATTCGACAAAGTATACGGTGAGGGTGCTGTAGATTCTGAAGAAGCTTTCCGAGCAAAAATCAAAGAAGAATCAGAAAAAATGTACGCCAAAGAAACCGATCGTCAGCTAATCAACGAAGTGGTAGAACAATTGATCGGAAACACGGCGGTAGAATTACCTGAAGAATTTTTGGTAAAATGGTTACAATTCTCGAACGACAACATTACATCTGACGAACAAGCCAAAGAGGAGTTAGAAAAAATTTCTAAAAGCCTCAAATACCAATTGATCGAAAGTAAAATTGCAGAAGAAAATGATATTCAAGTAACAGCCGACGAAGTAAAAGCTGCTGCCGAAACCGCAATCAAGGAGCAATTGGCAATGTACGGTCAAAATACCATTCCAGAAGAAACGATGAACTCTATCATTGCAAGCGCAATTTCGAATCAAGAAGAATATAATCGTTTATCTTACCAAGTTTTTACTGACAAAATGTTAGCGGTTTTCAAATCACAAGCAAAATTGGATGCGAAAAAAGTGACATTGGATGAGTTTGTTGACATTATTTCAGCTCAAAATAAAGTAGAAGAGGCAAATGCATAAATTGGATAAATTTTTGTATACTTAACCTCAGAAAATTTATAAGAAATGAAAAACGCTGGTCAAGAATTTAGAAATTACGCAGTCAAACATGCTGGTATCAACAGTCTTACTGTTGATGGTTATATCCAAGCCGTAACACCATACATCACCGAAGAACGAAAACTCAATGTAGCACAAATGGACGTGTTTTCTCGTCTGATGATGGATCGTATCATTTTTTTAGGAACCGCAGTCGACGATCAAATTGCAAATATTATTCAGGCTCAATTGTTGTTCTTAGAAAGCGCCGATGCTACCAAAGATATTCAGATTTATGTGAATTCACCAGGAGGTGGAGTGTATGCTGGCTTAGGTATTTACGATACCATGCAATTGGTAAAACCCGATGTCGCAACCATCTGTACCGGAACTGCGTTGTCTATGGGAGCTGTCTTGTTGGCTGCCGGAGCGCCTGGAAAACGTAGCGCTCTAAGACATTCACGCGTGATGATTCATCAACCGCTTGGAGGTGCACAAGGACAAGCAACCGATATGGAAATCACTTTGAAAGAAATTTTGAAGTTGAAAAAAGAGTTGTACGATATCTTGGCTTATCATTCTGGTCAAAGCTTCGAGCAGATCGAGAAAGATGGTGAACGAGATTATTGGATGACATCGGAAGAAGCAAAAGCTTACGGCTTGATTGACGAAGTCTTGTTGCCCAATAGAAAAATAAACAACGACAGATAATGAAATGATCCTCTTCAAATGGAAGAGGATTTTTTGTAATTAGAATTTTCCTTAGTCATAATTTAGTGCTAAATTTGCAAACTCAAAAAATAGCAAAGATTGGAAGAAAATAAATGCTCGTTCTGTGGTAAGAGTAGAGAACAAGTACAAATATTGGTATCTGGAGTAGAAGGAAATATTTGTGAGAATTGTATCGAACAAGCTTACGGTATTCTGAAAGAAGAAGCTCGCTTCAACATAGAGCAAAATATTGTTCAACCTTTAAACTTAAAATCACCCAGAGAAATCAAAGAATTCTTGGATGATTATGTCATTGGACAAGATCAGGCCAAGAAAATTCTGTCGGTTGCTGTGTACAATCATTACAAACGGGTACTGTATGATACCAAGCCCGATGAAGTAGAAATCGACAAGTCGAATGTCATCTTGGTGGGTGAAACCGGTAGCGGAAAAACCTTACTAGCCAAGTCCATTGCTCGACTCCTGAACGTGCCGTTTGCCATAGTAGACGCCACAGTGCTTACCGAAGCAGGCTATGTAGGTGAAGACGTAGAAAGTATCTTGACCCGACTTTTACAAGCAGCAGATTATAATATAGAATTGGCAGAAAAAGGCATTGTGTTTATCGACGAAATCGATAAAATCGCGCGTAAGAGCGACAACCCTTCCATTACACGAGATGTCTCGGGCGAAGGTGTGCAGCAAGCCTTGTTGAAAATTTTGGAAGGAACAGTAGTAAATGTTCCACCGAAAGGAGGACGTAAACACCCAGATCAAAAATTTGTAGAAGTCAATACCAAAGACATATTATTTATAGCTGGTGGTGCATTCTCTGGAATCGATCGCCATATCGCCAATCGTCTTAATAAGAACGTGATTGGTTTCAATAAAGAAGAAAAAGGAAAAAATGTAGAAAACCTTTTAGAAGAAGTAAATGCCATGGATTTGAAAAATTTTGGAATCATTCCAGAATTGATTGGGCGTTTGCCAATCATTACCTTTTTGAAACCTTTGGATCGAGAAGCGATGAAGCAAATCCTTACACAACCCAAAAATGCATTGATAAAACAATACGAAAAATTATTCGAATTGGATGGAAAAAAACTGGAAGTCACAGAACAAACCCTAGACTATATAGTAGACCGTGCAAACGAATTAGGGTTGGGTGCTCGCGGACTCCGCTCTGTAGCAGAAGAAGTGTTTACCGATGTGATGTACAATATAGAAGACTATACCGAAAAAATAAAAATTGATATAAAATAAATTGAATAAGAATTGTTTAAGCAAATAAATTTTATATATTTGCATTGAATTGTTTTTTTAAAAAAAACTAATCAAACCAAACTAAAATCATATGAAAAAGAATATACTTACTTTTTTAAGTTTATCTTTTGTTACTTTAGTTAATGCTCAGTCTAACACTTATGTTAACGGAGGAGCATTTGTTACTATAAAAGAAAACACGCTTTTTTATAATTCAGGTGACTTTTTTATCAATACGAAAGCGACAAACACAATTGTAAATAAAGGGAATGTCTACACTGGAGGATTTAAGAAAGGAAGCAATGTATCTGATGAACTTGATGGTACACAGTTTGTGAATGTCTGGACTGAAGGGCAAAATGCTAATACTTCACCTTACGGACAGTTGATCATCTTTGGAACTGATAATAATGCTGTTACTGCACGCATGACCCAACAAAAGAAATCTGTTGCTTCATCAAGCGTTGATTGGTATCCGATTGGTCTACCTTTTCAAGGTGCAGTGACAGAACTGATGAATGCTTTTGAGGGGAAAACAGCATCAGATTTTGTAGGTGATTGTCAAGTGAATGTTCATTGTGGAGGTCGTTATAGGCAAACCTTGATGATTTGGGACAATCCTCAAATCGAAAACGATGCGGTACATAATTCTCATCAACTTAAGCCAGGTTATTACTACTTGCTAAACTTGGAAAAAGATCAATACTCTGCTGGTCTTAACTCTTTCTACGATGGAAATAAAATTATTCCATATAAAGGAAAACCAGCTCCAGCAGCCGTTACTATTTCAACTGGGCAAGGGACACCAAGAGGTATTAATGCTGATGTTTTTGCAGGTATGAATTATTCACAATGGATGAATAATATAAATTACTATAGGGAAACCTATAAGTCATATTTAGGGGAACGTAGTAATCCTGGAACGTTATACCGTTTCGGAAAAAATATGTATCGTTTCGCTAATCCATTTACTTCAAATGTAGACTTGTCTGACCCAAGCAAGTGGTTGACCATTGGCGGATCTAGTACTTCTAATATCAATAACGGATATTATGTGCTAAAAGCTAATGATGCTTTTGAGCAATCTTGGACTGCAGAAGATGGTTCTACAGTTGCTGCAGGTAAAACTATTTATGTGAGAGCTAAACGTGAAAATGGTATATGGGTAGGTAACGAAGAAGCCTTGTTGTTGCGTCCGTTAGAAATGTTCCGTGTAACGGTTACTAATCGAGTTGGCAATACAACTCCAATCGTTCCAGTTACGGTGAACTTAGGAAATGATGTAAAAACTTTCAAGCATAAACTAGATTTAAATCTAGGATCAGCACCAAGAGGTAACAATGCAGAAAACTTCTATCAAATGGAAGTTGGTATTTACAACACAGCCAGAGAACGAGTGGGTAGTCCGATCTTCTTGTCAACTTCGAGTGTATTCGAATCGGGGAATGATTTGGAAAGTAGTGATTTGAACTTAATCTATTTCGTAGAAGAAGAGAAAGACGGAACACCCGTAGCCAATTCAAGAACATTAGTAAACACCTTTAAAGACGACTACATTCGCAAACCAATCGAAATGAAGTTTTCTGGAGTTAAAATAGGTCAGCAATACATCTTGAAGTTTAGACTGAAAGAATATTCAATCTTTACTTCTCCAGTTCAGAAATTCGACGGTGATGCAAAATTCTACCTATATGACAAAGTAGAAAAGGTAGCGCATGAAATTACCTCTGATTTTGAGTTGCCTATAACGATAGCGTCAGCATTGGAGACAAATAATCGATACGAATTCTATTGGAAAGACTATCCAAAAGGAAATTTAGGAAACAACGACCTATCTGTCGACGCTTACAAAACTATCGTTTATAAGGCATCTGAAAATGATTATAGAGTAAAATTTGATCAATCGAAACAAGAGGGGGTAGTAGAAATATTTGCTTTGGATGGACAAAAAGTTAGTACACAGAAAGTAAAATCGGTTAATAAGGATCTAAAATTGAATCTTCCTGTTGCATATAAAGGATTGTACATAATCAAAACCTCGTATAATGACGGATCTGTAGTATCACAAAAATTATTAGTAGACTAACCTTAAACCATTAAATAGATAATTATGAAATTTTTAACCAAATTTTACATAGTTACATTTGTATTGACATTTAATTTCGTTCAAGCTCAGGATTTTTATGATGATGAATGTGGATACGATTGTCCAAGCGAACCTTGTGGGGGTGTAGAATGTGATGGTCCTGGATCTCAAGTTAAAACTCCAGTCGATGATTACCAAGTAATCTTATTCGGGTTTGCGCTTACACTTGGCGTTGGTTATGTTGTGAATAAAAAACGCAATCAAAAGGTCGCATAAGAAAATTATAGTATATTTAAACCTCAATCCAAGATTGAGGTTTTTTTATTTATAGCATTATGAAAAATATCGTTATAGGCGTTGGACTTTTGTTAAGTTCATATACGTTTGCACAATTCAAAATTGAGGGAAGCATCAACAATTATCCCAATCAAATGGTCACGGCTAAAATCAACACAGGCAGTATTCTGAAATTGATCGATAAGTCCACGACCAACCAAAATGGGAATTTTATATTGAAAATACCCACTAAATATAACGGAATTGTCGAGCTCGGTTTAGCCAATGGGGAGACCATCAAAATCATGTCAGACAATCAAGATGTGAGTTTCAAGGCGACATCTCCCAATCGATTACAGTCCAACATAGAATTTACAAAGGGTGGAGTTGCCCAGCAATACCAGATCTCTTTGCAGAATGCATTGTACGAAGACTTGCGATATTCGGTTTTCGAACAGTTGAAAAATTATTATAATCCGACCGATGAATTCTATACCGCATTGCAAAAGGAAATCAATCGTATCGAGAAATTAAGCAAGGGTGTTTCATCAACCAAGCCCGAACTTTTGACCTATTATTTACAACTGAACGAGTTGGCTGAACATACTTCTAGTGGATTCAATAAAGAAGGTTTGGACCAAATTGTGACCGTGTTGAAAAATGATGACCAACGTCTCGAGCAATCAGGTTTGATGAATGTGTTGATTCTCAACTATCTAAAAGGATATTTTACGCAAAGTGCTAACACTAGCAAAAGCGAAGAAGGAATGAAGGCGATTACAGATCAGTTTGTGAATCTGTTTGATTTAAAATCGTCGCGCGGACAAATGATTTTAGCGAATCTAATCAACATTTTCAACCCGAAACAATTTCCAACCATCAATGCCGATTTAATCAATAAAGCGAAGGCTTTATCAGGAAATGTTCACGAAGATTTGAAATACGCGGTATTCAACATCGAAGGCCTGAAAGTAGGAGAGCGAGTGCCCAACTTCAATTTCGACAAAGCGATTAAGGGTAAAAAATCATTATACGATGTAAAGGCGAATCAAAAATTGGTCGTTTTTTGGGCTTCTTGGTGTCCAGCTTGTGTTGCTGAAATGCCGTATATAAAAGATTTTTATAAAAAATTCAAAGTAGATGGTGGCGAAATCGTTGCCGTCTCTCTAGATGTCGAACAGCAAGCGTTTGATGAAGCGACCAAAGATTTACCATGGTACAATACGACCGAATTGTTAAGATGGGATAGCGAGATCGCCCGAATGTACGGAGTGAATTCTACACCGACGCTTTTTTTGCTCGACAAGGACAATAAATTGATAAAGAAAATAAATCATATCAACGAACTTTAAGCATTAAAAATCGCTATCAGACGCTGATAGCGATTTTTTTATAATAAACTTTGTTTGTGTTGATAATGGATGATTAGAAAAATACCGATGAGAATGGTAAAGCCCCAAAGACTACTTCCACCATAACTGAAAAAAGGTAGTGGAATTCCAACGGTTGGGAATAGCCCCATCACCATTGCGATATTGATAAAAAAGTGAAAAAACAAGATAGAAGCGACGCTGTAACCATAAAAACGAACGAATACATTGGTGTGGCTCTCCGCCAAATAATAGATGCGAGCAATGAAAAGCGCATACAGAATTACAACACCAACACTGCCCAAAAACCCCCATTCTTCCCCAACAGTAGCAAAAATATAATCGGTCTGTTGCTCTGGCACAAAACGCCCTTGTTTTACCGTTCCTTGTAGGTAGCCCTTACCCGTAAGTTCGCCCGAGCCGATAGCGGTTTTGGCATAGAGCAAATTGTACCCAGAGGTGTCACGGTATTTTCCTTCACCTTCGTAGAGCACCATAACACGTTCTTTCTGATGTTTGGGTAATTTCTCGAATACGATGGGTGAAATGAAACTAAGCGTCATCACAAAAAGCAACGCAATCGTAGAGATGATTGCCGATGTTGTGAGAATATCTGTTTTGAATCCTGAATTGATTTTAAAAGGCGAATTCATCACTTCTTTTCGCTTGTCTATTTTGTATAGAATCACAGGTGTCGCCGATAGTAAAATGCCCAAAAATCCGAAAAGATTAACGTTGAATCGGATTGGATCTGAGAAAAATAAAGAGCGAGAGGGATATAAATGACCGAAAGATTCACGAGTTTCTTCAGATAAATTAGAAACCAAATAACTCGATACAATGATTAAAATAAAGAAAAAACAGAGTCCGATCATCACCCCATAAACCCATTCTTCTATATCGTGGCTGTAATAGAAAGCATTGATGAGCAAGACGATAAATAGGATGATAAACCCAAAGATAAGCAGTACATAAAAAGGAATTTGTACAATGGAAATAAGGAATAAAACAAGTCCGATAATAGGAATGAAAATTAAAACTGGATTCAAACCTTCTCGGTATAATGGAATGCAGAAGGAACAGAAAATAATGACCGAGCCCAAATCTGGCTGAAGCATGATCAGACTAATCGGGATGAGCATGATGAGTAAAATCTGCCCAAGCGTTTTCAGATCTCTCAAATGAGAGTTAGAATGATTCAATAAGTTCGCAATCAATAAGGCAGTACTGATTTTGGCAAACTCAGCCGGTTGCAGAGACAAACTGCCAATTCTATACCAAGCTTTAGCCCCGTTGATTTCTTTTCCTACGACCAAAACTCCTGCTAGTAGCAAGATAGAGATGGCGTAGATCACCACACTATTGGTCTCGAAAAAATTCCGATTGTTGTTGCTGATGACCATCAGCCCAAAAATCATCACCATGCCGAGTCCAGCCCATAGCATTTGTTTCATTCCCAAATCATGTTGCACACTGTATACATTCATGATCCCGAAAATGAGTAAGATGAATCCTAAGAATATCGTGATCCAATCAACGCCCTGTAGAGTCCTGCTTTGTACCAATGCTATCTTTTTTTACGGGTTCTTTATACAATCCTTTTCTCTTCAGCGTGTTGATCCATTGTTTTTGGTAGCGAGCATTCAAGTTACCAGATTTCATCCGATTGAATAATGCTGTACGTTTTATGGTATCGGTAAGGTAACGTTCTGCAACAAGGCTGCACATTGGTCCAGCCCAGGTAGAACCCCAAGTTCCGTTTTCTATTATAGCTGCCACCACAATTTTGGGTTTATCTTTGGGTGCAATCAGTACAAATAGTGAATGGTCTTCGCCTTGCGAATTCTGAGAAGTACCCGTCTTTCCAAGCTGTACAAAATCGTTGATTCTGAAACTTCGGGCAGTTCCCATCGTGAAAACGTTTTCCATACCATTCAATATCGTTTGGAAATATTTTGGATTTACCATGGTTTTTTTGGGTACGATATAATTGGAATCTTTGATGGGATTATTTTCGATTTCTTTTACAATATGAGGTGTAAAATAAAATCCTTTATTAGCAATAGCTGCTGTATAATTAGCCATTTGCAAGGGCGTTGTTGTAATTTCACCCTGCCCCATACCGTTGAAGATGATGCGGTACGGATTCCAAACGCCTTCGCCCATCATCCGATCATAAAAATCAGAAGTCGGAATGGTTCCTTTGCTTCCTACAGGCAGATCTGTTCCCATGAATTTACCCAAACCAAAACTATTCATAATACGAGCCCATTCATTCACTCCTACCGAATAATCCGAAGAATCTTTGCGAACGATATCGCGGAAAGCTTCAGAAAAATAATTGTTACAAGATTTCCCTATGGCACGTTCTAGGCCCTGTGGAGCGTAGTACTTACCGCAATGGCAAGCGATTCGCATACGCCCATAGCGGAAGCCATGTTTACAAGTATAACGCGTTTCTGGTGTCATGGTGCCCATTTGCATCCCTGCCAAAGCGGTAATCATTTTGAAGGTAGAGCCTGGCGGATATGTCCCTTGTAATGCCCGATCAAAGGTTGGTTGAGCAAAGGTATCGCGAATGAGCGCATTGCGTGTAGTCGAATTCAGGAAGTCAGACGGGTCAATGGTTGGTGCAGAAGCAAGTGCCAAGATTTCGCCAGTATTCGGGTCGATTGCGACCAAGGCTCCTCGTTTGTTTTGCAACATTTCTTCTGCCATGAGTTGTAAATCATAATCGATGGTCAATTTTAGCGTTTTACCGCTTTTCACAGGGCGATCAAATTCGCCATTTTTGTACGGTCCCACGACATTCATCCTGATGTCTACAACATGATTTTTTACGCCTTTTATACCGCGCAATTCTTTTTCGTACGATTTTTCTACACCAGTAATGCCTACCAAATCACCAGGCTGATAATACGTAGAATCGGTTTTGATATAAGCAGGATTAGCCTCGTTGATATAACCCAAAATATTTCCGGCAGTCTTTACCATATACTTTCGTTCTGGTCGCTTCACGATAGAAAAGGCTGGAAAAAGATATAATCGCTCTTGCATTTGGGCAAAATGCTCACGAGAAATATTTTTCATAAAGGGGTAAGGCGTCATTTTTTTATAGTCGGGTGCAGTGGTTATAGACGCTATAATTGAGTCGAATTGCTTGGTGCTGATGCCCACCATTTGACTAAACCCTTTTTTATCGAAATCGTCATAAATTAATTTTGGAACCACATTCAATTCGTAAGAATACGTATTGGATACCAATAATTTACCATTGCGATCGAGAATATCACCGCGGTTGGGGTAGATTATTTCTTGTTTGATCGAGGTGTTGAAAGCATTCAACTGATAACGATCGGTAATCAATTGTAAATATGCTAAACGGCCAATAAACAAGACAACAATGAAAAAAATAAGGCCATATATGACGACTAATTTTTTCATATTCGCTGTTTTCTTTTGAATAAGATTTTATAGAAAATAATAAAAATCAGGGTCAGTACTGTGCTGTACAAGGCGCTCACGACAACTTCTAATAGGTGAGCTAATTTGAAGTTTTCGAGAACAAACAAGATAAGATGATGCACCAAGGTAATGAAAAGAGCAAGCCAAAACCATTGCATAGTCGAGATTTCGTAGCTATTATATCGGTCTTGCTCCTCAAAAGATTGACCTGTAATGACCTTCAAGATTCGGTGTCTGAAAAAAGCTACAGCTACCGTGGCAAAAGTATGAATACCACCTGTTTGCTCCATGAAATCGATGCCCAATCCCAAAACAAAACTTAGTAAAAGAAAAGCAAATCGATTGTTATAAATTGGGTAAAAAATGACGAATAAGATATAGACAAAAGGTTTTGCTTTATCCATGATTTCGATATGATCAAAGATAAAAGTCTGAAGCAGTATCAGAAAAATGATTTTCAGAACTTGAATAAAAAAATCTCTATTGAACATTTGGATTTGGATTTGCTGTCTGATCTTTTTCTACCTCTATAATTTCATTTCGCTGAAGATTGGTTACCACATAGGCATATTTGATGTTGGCAAAATTTTCTTTCAGTTTGATTTTGATATTCAAGTCACCCGAAACATTGTCGATGGTTTTACTGGCAACAGAGCCAATGAGAATACCCTCTGGGAAAACGGGAGATTTCCCGTCGGTTTCGATGGTGTCGCCCACTTTTACATCAACATATTTTGGAATTTCTGTAAGATAAGTATAGCGCGGATCTTTTCCGTCCCAAACCATCGTACCAAAATATTCGCTTCCTTTCAGTCGAGCATTTATTTTGGTGTTGGTATTCAAGATTGATAATGCTCTTGCATAATGATCGGTAACGCGCGTGACAATTCCGACAACTCCATTTTGCGATATGATACCGTCGCCCACCTGAACTCCGTCATTTTTACCGCGATTGATGGTCAAGAAATTATGCGAATGCACAATGGTATTATTGATAACATCTGTTGGAATAAAGGAATAAGTCTGATGATATTGTACAGAATCTAAACGTTGAAAAACGCCTGTCTTGGCATCTTTTACGCCCAATGCATACAAACGCTCTCGAAGAATTGCATTCTCTTCTTGTAATGCTCTGTTGTGGGTTGGGAGGTTGAAGAATCTAGAAATTTTTGAAGTATGTTGATCGATTGCTCCGCCAATGTTGGTGCTCGCTTTACCCAAAACAACTTCGTGGTACACATTGTATCTGAAAATAAGTATCGATGCAATAATTTGTAAGCATAGAAAAAATAAAAAATAGCCGTTTTTCCTAATTAAATTTATAATAAAATACATCGATACTTAGCTCAAAAAATTATTATTTCATCAAGAATGTATATTTGTCGATATTTTTTAGAGCGATTCCAGTACCACGCACAACAGCACGCAAAGGATCATCTGCCAAGAAGACTGGCAAACCTGTTTTTTTCGATACACGTTGATCCAATCCACGAAGCATAGAACCTCCGCCGGCCATGTAAATTCCAGTATTGTAAATATCTGCTGCCAATTCTGGTGGCGTTTGTGACAAAGTTTCCATCACCGCATCTTCTATTCGAAGGATAGATTTGTCTAATGCTCTTGCGATTTCTTTATAATTTACGGTGATTTCTTTTGGTTTTCCTGTAATCAAATCACGACCTTGTACTGGTAAATCGTCTGGCTCGTGTTCCAATTCTTCTACTGCAGCGCCAACTTCAATTTTGATGCGTTCTGCAGTGCGTTCACCAATATAGAGGTTGTGATGGGTTCTCAAATAGTAAGCAATATCGTTGGTGAAGACATCGCCAGCGATTTTTACCGATTTGTCGCAAACGATTCCACCTAATGCCAATACAGCTATTTCGGTAGTCCCGCCACCTATATCGATGATCATGTTTCCTTTTGGTTGGGTAACATCTATTCCTACTCCAATTGCGGCGGCCATAGGTTCGTAGATGAGGCGAACGTCTTTTGCGTTTACGCGTTGGCAAGAGTCTTTTACGGCTCTTTTTTCTACTTCGGTAATTCCTGAAGGGATACAGATGACCATTCGCAACGATGGAGAGAATAATTTACCTTGAATTCCGGGTATTTTTTTGATGAACTCGGTCAACATAAATTCAGACGCTTCAAAATCTGCGATCACGCCGTCTTTCAGTGGGCGTATGGTTTTGATGTCGTCGTGTGTTTTTCCTTGCATGTGTTTTGCTTGTTCGCCTACGGCAATTACCTTATTGGTTCTGCGGTGAATGGCAACAATAGAAGGGCTGTCTACGACAACCTTATTATTATGAATGATTAATGTGTTTGCTGTTCCAAGATCAATTGCAATCTCTTGTGTGAAAAAATTAAACAGTCCCATTTATTTTCTAAGTCTCAGTTAAATTTTTGATAATTTTTATGATAGCTACAAAAGTATGATATTTTTAATTCAAAATACAATCCTATTTCGAATTAAAAATATCATAAAATTGTTAACGATATGTTGTGTCGAATATTATAAAATACCGAAGTTATTTTGAAGCTTACTTGATTTTCATTGTAAAGGGCAATCGTAATTGTGCTCCTCGTTGATTTTGGATGTTTTTCACTTGTTCGTAAAGTGCATATCCTTCGCTGCCCAATTCTTGAGCCAGCGCTTCTTTGGTGGTTTTACCGCCCAACGACTCCATAAACTCTTCGAATGCTTGTTTTCTTTTAGGATAACTTTCCAATTTGTATCGATCAGCATTTATGAGTTTTGCGGTGTAATTGATGGCGTCTTGCAAGCTTCCGATTTCGTCAACCAATCCGTGTTGCATGGCGCGGCTTCCAGACCAAACGCGTCCGCCGCCCACTTTATCAACTGCTTCGAAAGTCATGTTGCGATTTTCCACGATACGATTTACAAACTGATGGTAAATATATTCGATGCTTCTTTGGATGGTTATTTCGGTATAATCGTTCATGGGATTGGTCCAAGATTTTAGCTGATCTGCATTGGCATTGGTTTTTACAATATCTGTTGTGATCCCGATATTGTTGGCTAATTTTTTTGCATTCGGAATCATTCCTAAAACACCAATAGACCCTGTGATGGTGTTGGCATTGGCGAAAATACGTTCAGACGATTGTGCGATATAGTATCCGCCGGAAGCAGCGACATCGCCAAACGAAACCACAACAGGTTTTTTCTTGCGGAGCTGTTTCAGTTCGTACAAGATGGCTTCGGATGCGTTTGCGCTACCTCCAGGCGAGTTTATACGCAGTACTACCGCTTTTATTTTGTCGTTCTCTGCAATATCTTGAATCGCTTTGATGTAGGTTTCTGACTGGATTCCTTCGAATCCGTCACCTTCGCTAATTCCGCCTGAAGCGTATAAGACTGCAATGACGTCTTTTTCTTTTTTCTTGTTGAGTTGCAAGATGTAATCTTCTAAGTTGGTGAAGTATTTTTTCTCGGTTTTTTCATTCACATTTTCGACTGTTTCGTCTATTTTTTTTATCAACATCAGATTGTATGCAGACTCTTGAGAGAGTTCGTCGACCAGCTTATTTTTTTTTGCAAGATCTGGATTGAAGGCATATAGACTGTCAACTTTGGTGTTGAATTGTTCTAAGGATAATTGACGGGATTTTGCAGTTTTTGTTGCAATATTGTTCCAAATGTCTCCGACATAATCTATTATTTGCTCTTTGTTCTCCTCAGATAAATTATCGCGAAGATAAGGTTCTACGGCACTTTTGTACGCTCCATGTCGTATAACCTGAAAATCGATGCCATATTTATCACCAAAATTCTTGTAAAACATGATTTCAGCACTTAGTCCTTGTACCATCGACATTCCTAGTGGATTTTGGTAAATTTTGTCTGCAATAGACATGATGTAATAAGAGATTTGCGAGCTGTTGTTGCTAAAAGCATAGACGAATTTTCCAGATTTTTTGAAGTTTTCTAATGCCAGACGAATGTCATCTGCTTGGGTAAATCCACCCTGAAAATTATCTACTTTCAACGAAATACCTTGGATACGATCGTCTGTAGCTGCTGCCTCAATGGCATCGAGAATATCGCTCAAGTAATAGGAGGTATGTTCTTCAGATAAGTTGAACAATGTAAGTGGAGTTCTGTCCATCTCGCTCTCCATTATAGGAGAATCCAGTGTAAGTTCTAATATGGCTGCTTTTGGAACGATAGTGTTTTTCGTTCCGCTGCCGATAGAGGATACAAGAATCAATACTGTAAGAAATGCAAAGAGAATTGCAAAGGTTAATAAATTACCAACGATGGTAGAAAATACTCTAGAAAAAAAATTTTTCATATCTAATCTTCTAATTAATACTTTTGTAGTATGTCGTACAATAAAGCCATTTTGTTACTTGGAACAAATCTAGGAAATAAAGAATTGAATATCGAAAAAGCAAAAGAATTAATTGCAGTTCGAGGTTATCCTATTGTAAAACAAACAGATGTGATAAAGACAGAGCCAGTTGGATTTACCTCGAATAATTGTTTTTTGAATCAAATTATTTGTGTTGAAAGTCGAGTTTCGCCTCAAAAGATGCTTCGAGATATGAAAGAAATAGAATCGGAAATGGGACGTGTCTATGAACAACCTCTTGATGGAGAGCAGTATACCGACCGCCTAATCGATATCGATATTCTGAAAATAGGCGAAATTATTTATAAATCGGAAACACTCATCATCCCCCATCCAAGAAATTTTAATAGAAAATTTGTAAACGATTTATTAATAATGTTGTAAATAATTATATATTTGTAAAGTCTTAAAGAGGGAAAACTTAAACATCTATAATTTAATTTAAAGTATTAATATTAAGAAAATTAACTGATTTAAAAAAAAACCTATGAAGAATTTTACTATATCTGTTTCTTTAGTGTTTTTAGGTTTGTTTTCATCACAGGCTCAGGCTCAAGTAGTTTCTGGAGAAAACTATGTGTATGACGACAAATTTACTAAAGAAGATAAGAAATTTAACGATTGGTCAGTTAGCTTTTTTGCTGGGGGTAATGTATTGCAAAATACCGACTTGGTAAGTTGGGACGCTGGTTATTTTAAGCCGGGTTATGATTTCCAATTTCAAGTGAACCGACAGCTTACACATGCTTTCGGAATGTCTTTGATGTATCAATTTGGAAAAACTCGTCAACATGGAACTGTTGATGATTATTATATTTCAAATTATAGAGGGAAAGTAGATGGGCGTACAAAATATAATGCAATATCTTTATTAGGAGATGTTAATTTTTCTAATCTATTGAGACGTTCTGATAATGGAACTGAGTTAAAATTAGCACTTCACGGTTATTTTGGAGCTGGTTTATTAGGGTATAAAGCAGAACGCAACAATTTTAGAGGAAGTGGTCCAGATGGATATGTCGTAATTACAGATCAGAAGTTAGGAGATAAATCAGTATTTTTCCAAGGTGGAGCTGGTTTGCGATACGAAATCAATAATAAATTTGACGTTGAACTTCGCGCAATGTATTTTATGAGCGGTGACGAAGAGTTTGACGCTTCTGGTGATCCATGGCCAGGCTATTGGACTGCTGCGGATACTGAAGAAGGACGTGACGATAACATGATTACATTGTCTTTAGGGGTTCATTATAAATTTGGTCCCGATAGAGAATCTTTGCAATGGGCTCCTTATATGGTACAACCAATCTTAGCCCCAGTAGCAACACCCTTCGAATGTATAGATGAAGATAACGATGGGGTTTGTGATCAATGGGATAAATGTCCAAATACACCAGAAGGTTATAAAGTCGATGGTTCAGGTTGTCCATTGGATACGGATGGTGACGGTCTAGTAGATACAGAAGATGAATGTCCTACAATTCCTGGTCCATTAACCAACAAAGGTTGTCCGGTAGCCGAGACGGTAGTGTCTGGTGATGTTATCGCTGATCAATTAACAGATTGGTTGAAAGGAATTGAGTTTGATTATGACTCTGATAAAATCAGAACAGTTTCTTATCCTAAACTAGATAACGCTGCAGAAGTCATTATCAAGAATCCTCAGTACAACTTCTGGGTGGAAGGTCATACAGATGCTGCTGGTTCTGAACAATATAACCAAGGATTGTCAGAAAGACGTGCTGCTTCAGTTGTTCGTTACTTAGTTAACAAAGGTGTAAATAAAGACCAAATAACGCCAATCGGCAAAGGTGAGTCTGATTTGAAACACAAAGAGTGTGATCCTCATACAAACTGTCCGGCTTGGAAAAACTTAGAGAACAGACGAGTAGTATTCAAAATTAAAGAATAAGAACCCTCGTAACTAGATACAAAAAGCTCCGAAATTTTTTCGGAGCTTTTTTTGTCCCATCCTGAAATGGCGATTCACAAAAAAATCCGAAGAAATTAAACCTCTTCGGATGGTTGTATTGATAGGTGGATGGTTAACTTATTACCTATCCAATCATTTTTGCAAAACAAAAGCGGCATACCATTTCCACAATACGATTCCAGTGCAAACACTCACGTTCAACGAATGTTTTGTGCCAGATTGCGGTATTTCTAAACAGTCATCGGTAATGTCGACAATAGCTTGTTGAACACCATCTACTTCGTTGCCCATTACAATAGCATACTTTTTATCAGAATCTACAGTATAATCTTGAAAAGCCTTACTATTTTCGACCTGTTCTATACAAACAATGGTATAACCATCCGCTTTTAATTTTTTTATCAACTCAACAGAATCGTTTTCATATTCCCAAGCTACGCTATCGGTTGCGCCAATCGCCGTTTTGTGAATTTCTTTATGTGGCGGAGTTGCCGTAATGCCACACAGGTACAGTTTCTTGATCAAAAACGCATCCGCCGTTCTAAAAACAGCTCCCACATTATGCATACTTCTAATGTTATCCAAGACCACGACAACCGGAATTTTATCGATTTCTTTGTACTCTTCTGTAGAAACTCTTCCTAATTCATCTAATTTTAATTTTCTCATCCGTTCTAAAATCTTTAACTTAGCCTCTTTCAAAAAGCCATAATTTTTGTCAAAAATAGTGAAGAAAAAGGAAACACCTTTGATGCAACAATACAATGCCATCAAAGCAAAATATCCCGATGCGCTCTTATTGTTTCGAGTAGGAGATTTTTATGAAACCTTCGGTTCGGATGCGGTTTTATGTTCCAAAATCTTGGATATTGTATTGACCAAACGTGCAAATGGTTCGGAGAAAGATAAAGAGCTGGCTGGATTTCCTCATCATTCGCTCAATACGTATTTGCCAAAATTGGTAAAAGCTGGATTGCGAGTTGCCATTTGCGATCAGCTCGAAGACCCAAAATCTGTAAAAGGCATTGTAAAACGAGGTGTAACCGAGTTGGTAACGCCAGGTGTGGCTCTAAACGACGAAGTACTGCATGCCAAAAAAAATAATTTTTTAATGGCAATTCATCATCAAGATAAAAATTTTGGTGCCGCTCTTCTCGATTTGTCTACTGGCGAATTTTTGGTTTTCCAAGGGAGTCAACAACAGTTGCAAAAGCTTATACAAAGCTATCAACCCTCGGAGATCATCCTACAGAAAAGAACAAATTATCCTTTCCTAGATAATCCGAATATTTTTCATTTAGAAGATTGGGCATTTCAGTTAGATTATGCCAAAGACAAACTGCTCAATCATTTCAAAACCAATTCGCTGAAGGGTTTCGGGATAGAAGGTCAAATCCTAAGTGTGATAGCTTCGGGCGCTATTTTTGCCTATTTAGATGATACGCATCATTTCGATCTGAAGCATATCACCTCTATTCAACGTATAGATTTGGAACAATACGTTTGGATGGATCCCTTTACTATTCGCAATCTCGAATTGCTGTATCCTTCGCATCCAAAAGGAGTTGCGTTGTTGGATATTCTCAATCAGACTGCCAGTCCGATGGGCGGTCGCTTGCTGCACCGGTGGATGGTCAGTATTCTGAAAGATAAAAAGTTGATAGAGAAGCGCTTACAATTGGTTGAATATTTGGTTGTTGAAAATGATTTGCGTGAACAGCTTCGGTCTTTGTTGGGGCAATTATCCGATATCGAACGCTATGCAGCAAAAGTTTCAACTGCGAAAATTTCGCCAAAGCAGGTTTTACAACTTGCACAGAGCCTTCAAATCGTTTTCGAAATTCAGCGAAAAGCTCAACAATCCAATCAGGCAGATTTACAAAAACTTTTTGGGTCAGTTGAACGTTTGGATTTTATTTCATCCGAAATCTTAAAAACCTTGACCGATGATCCACCGCATTTATTAGTACGCGGAAATGTTATCGCGGTAGGAGTTTCGACAGAATTGGATCGATTGCGCGAAATTCAGTTTTCGGGAAAAGATTTTTTAGAAAAAATGCGTTTGCGCGAAGTTGAAAAGACTGGAATTCCATCTATCAAAATAGCCTTCAACAACGTTTTTGGTTATTATATAGAAGTAAGAAACTCGCACAAAGACAAGGTGCCGCAAGAATGGATTCGCAAACAAACCCTGGTAAATGCAGAACGCTATATTACCGAGGAACTGAAAGAGTACGAAAACCAAATTTTGGGGGCAGAGGAGAAGATCTTGACATTAGAGACCACACTTTTCCAACACCTCATCGAAAAAATTATTTTAGAAATAGAACTTATACAGCAAACGGCGCATCAAATTGCTTATTTGGATGTTCTTTCTACTTTCGCTGAAATTTCGGTAGAAAATAATTACCACAAACCAACCGTTGTCGATAATCTCGATTTGCAAATCAAAAACGGGCGGCATCCCGTAATCGAAAAACAATTAGCAGTTGGCGTAGATTACGTGCCCAATGATGTGAAATTGAACAAGACCGATCAGCAAATCATCATGATCACAGGTCCAAATATGTCTGGTAAATCGGCATTGTTACGTCAGACCGCACTCATTGTAATCATGGCTCAATTGGGGTGTTTTGTCCCAGCAGAGGAGGCGTGTATCGGAATTGTAGATAAAATTTTTACACGAGTAGGAGCCTCCGATAATATTTCGTCTGGTGAATCTACTTTTATGGTCGAAATGAACGAAACGGCAAGCATTCTAAATAACATTTCGGAACGAAGTTTGATTTTGTTAGATGAAATTGGTCGTGGAACGAGCACTTATGATGGAATTTCTATTGCTTGGGCGATTGCAGAATATTTGCACAATCATCCAACAAAGCCCAAGACTTTATTCGCAACCCATTATCACGAACTCAACGAAATGGCTTCGAGTATGGAACGAATAAAAAATTTCAATGTAAGTGTAAAGGAAACCAAAGACAACGTTTTGTTTGTACGCAAATTAGTCCCTGGCGGAAGCGAACATAGTTTCGGAATTCACGTCGCAAAAATGGCAGGAATGCCGCAATGGGTGCTCGATCGATCGAATGAAATTTTGAAAGTTTTAGAAAATTCACATGCCAACGAAAAGCTTACCGATCGTACTAAAAAGCTTACTGAAGACAAAATGCAATTGAGTTTTTTTCAGTTAGACGATCCGATTTTGGAAGCCATTCGAGAAGAAATTCTGAAAACAGATATCAATACCTTAACGCCTGTAGAAGCGTTGATGAAGTTGAATGAAATAAAAAAGAAATTAGGACATTAACCAAACTGATTATAAAAATGAGAAGAATTATAATTTCGACTTTGGGTATAGGAATGCTGATTGCAGCTTGTTCCACAAACCCAGTTACGGGACGCAAATCTCTGTCGATTGTGTCAAATGCGCAATTATTCCCACAATCATTTACTCAATACAACCAAGTATTGAAAGAAAGTAAAGTTGTGACTGGGACAGCCGATGCCAAAATGGTGCAAACCGTTGGTGAACGATTAAAATTTGCTGCCGAAAAGTACTATCAACAATTAGGAATTTCGAGTCAATTGCAGGGGTATCAATGGCAATTCAGTTTGATACAAGATAATCAAGTCAACGCATGGTGTATGCCCGGAGGTAAAGTTGCCATCTATACTGGAATTTTACCCGTTACCAAAAACGCAACTGGCTTAGCAGTTGTGATGGGACACGAAATTGGTCACGCATTGGCAGGGCATAGTGCAGAGCAGATTTCACAACAAGTTTTTGCTCAATATGGAGGTCAACTGTTGAGTGGAGCCGTTTCTAACTCACAATACGCAAACGTCATTGGAGAATTGTACAATTTTGGCGGACAAGGAGTATTGTTGAATTATTCGCGCAAGATGGAGTTGGATGCAGACGTCACTGGCTTATATCTTATGGCGATGGCAGGTTACGACCCTAGCGAAGCTGTTCCATTTTGGGAGAGAATGTCGCAAGGAAAATCAGGAGGCTCAGACTTTTTCAGTACGCACCCTAGCGATGCTACGCGAATTGCAAAAATCAAAGAAGTATTGCCGCAAGCCTTACAATATTATAATGCGAGTCCCTACAAAGGAAAATAAAAATTAAAAAAATGAATAAAAAAGCGTTGAATTATTAATTTAACGCTTTTTTTATTATTTTTAGACAAAACAATACAAACACGATATGAAACAATTAAGAGATTTAAGAATTCAATCTTTTTCTGATTATAAAAAATCTTATAAAGAAAGTGTCGAGAATCCCGACAGTTTTTGGGACGAAGTAGCTTCAACCTTTCGGTGGCATCAACGATGGTCGAACACCTTGGCGTTTGATTTCAGAACTGCCGATTTTAGATGGTTCGAATCTGGAAAATTGAACATTACCGAAAATTTATTAGACCGTCATTTAGAAAAATTAGGCAACAAAACTGCCATTATTTGGGAACCCAACAATCCCTTAGAAGAAACTCGACACATAACCTACAAACAACTGCATCATAAAGTTTGTAAATTTGCCAATGTGCTCAAGAACAATGGAATAGGGAAAGGAGATCGGGTCTGTCTGTACATGCCGATGATTCCAGAATTGGTCTTTGCGATGTTGGCTTGTGCACGAATTGGAGCAGTGCATTCTATTGTATTTGCAGGTTTTTCGAGTTCAGCCTTAGCGAGCCGAATAAATGATGCACAATGTAAAGTATTGATCACAGCAAACGAAGTTTTTCGGGGTGAAAAATCAATCAACCTCAAAGCGATTTGCGACGAGGCATTGAAGAGTTGCCCTTCTGTACAAAATGTAATCGTTTATCGTAGAGCACTCGAGTCTACTGCCATGTTGGGCGGTCGAGATAAATTTTGGATAGACGAAATGGCAAAGGTTGACGACCACTGCGACGCCGAAGTGATGGACGCCGAAGATCCGTTGTTCATTTTGTATACCTCTGGCTCAACGGGCAAACCAAAAGGAATGGTGCATACCTGCGGAGGTTATATGATCGAAGTGGCTTATAGCTTCGATAATATTTTTCAGATGGATGAAAACGATATTTTTTGGTGTACTGCAGATATTGGATGGATCACAGGGCATTCATATATCGTTTATGGGCCATTGTTGTGCGGCGTTACTTCAGTGATGTTCGAAGGTATTCCTTCCTATCCAGATTTCGGGCGATTTTGGGAGGTGGTCGAAAAACTGAATGTGAGCCATTTCTATACTGCGCCTACCGCGATAAGATCGTTGGCAAAACAATCTCTTTCGTTTGTCGAAAAGTACGACTTGTCGAGCATCAAAGTATTAGGCTCTGTTGGTGAACCTATCAACGAAGAAGCTTGGCATTGGTACAATGATTATATTGGAAAAGGTAATGCTCCAATCGTTGACACCTGGTGGCAAACAGAAACTGGTAGCATCATGATTTCGCCTTTGGCTGGGATTACTCCCACACGTCCGACTTTTGCTACATTACCACTTCCCGGAATTCAAGTATCGCTTATAGACGATGCAGGAAACGAACTTGAAGATGAAAAAGCAGAAAAAGCCGAAGGACGTTTGGCGGTTAAATTCCCTTGGCCTTCTATGGCAAGAACAATTTTTGGAGATCATCAGCGCTATATCGACACTTATTTTTCTACTTTCGAGGGGTATTATTTTACAGGTGATGGTGCATATCGCGATGCAATGGGAAATTATAGAATTACGGGTAGAGTAGATGATGTGGTCATCGTTTCTGGACATAATTTGGGAACCGCACCAATAGAAAACGCAATCAACGAGCACGAAATTGTTGCAGAAAGCGCGGTGGTCGGATTCCCGCACGATGTCAAAGGAAATGCCTTGTATGCATTCGTTACCCTGTACGAAGGGCATGAGCCGTCTCTCGAATTGGAGAACGAAATAAAATCGCTGGTCTCGCGTACCATTGGGGCGATTGCAAGACCCGACAAAATACAATTTGTACGAGATTTACCAAAAACAAGAAGTGGTAAAATTATGCGTCGCATTTTGCGCAAAATCGCTTCGGGTGAAAAGCATGATTTTGGCGACACCTCATCCTTGGTGGATCCGGCTGTGGTAGATGCTATTCTGAAAGAAGTAAAATAAATA
This sequence comes from Vaginella massiliensis, assembly GCF_900089075.1. Taxonomy (GTDB): domain Bacteria; phylum Bacteroidota; class Bacteroidia; order Flavobacteriales; family Weeksellaceae; genus Weeksella; species Weeksella massiliensis_A. Next base: position 67,978 of record NZ_LT593746.1, on the reverse strand, counting down.
CATTTACCATAAGATTATCGTAAGGAAGTTGTAGAGTTTTCTTGCGATTTTTTATTTTTGTTGATATTTGATTGTTATGATTCCAATCGATCCGAAACTAGAACAATATTTAGACGAGCATATTTCTCCATACTCAGAATTGTTGCATGATTTGTTGGTAGAAACCTATCAGGTGACTACCCAACCGCATATGATTTCTGGTCATTATCAGGGGCGATTGTTAAGTTTAATCTCGAAAATTATTCAGCCTAAATTAATCGTGGAGATTGGCACTTTCACGGGTTATTCGACCTTGTGTCTTGCCGAAGGCTTGCAGGCTGATGGTAAGATTATTACCTTCGACATTAACGATGAATTGGAATATTTGGGGAGAAAATATTTTGATCAGTCTCATTTTGCCCATCAAATAGATTACCGAATCGGTTCTGCATTGTTGGGCTTGGAAACCATTGAAAACGAATCTGTAGATTTGATTTTCATCGATGCAGATAAACAATCTTATCCCACGTATTATCAGCAGGCTGTAGCCTTGTTGCGAAAGGGCGGTTTGATTCTAATTGATAATGTACTTTGGTACGGAAAAGTTTTAGACGAGCAAATCAATGATTTAAAGACCAGTTCTTTACGAGAACTGAACCGCATGGTAACCCAAGATTCACGAGTAGATTCTGTAATTTTACCAATTCGAGATGGTATAACCCTAATTCGTAAGAAATGAGTTTTGCAATTTGTCAGGTAAGTGTAGCTCCGGTTAGATCAGCCAATACCGATATGGCAGAGATGGTAACACAATTGCTTTTTGGTGAGAAAGTAGTCATACTCGAACGAGAAAAAAAATGGGTCAAAATAAAAGCAGATTTTGATGGATATGAAGGCTTTGTTGATCCCAAACAGCTTTTCGAGCTTTCCGAAAACGAGTATCAACAGCTGAACATGAATTTTTACACGACCGATGCATTCAATCTGGCGGTAGAAAATGATTTACCACTTACCTTGCCTTTGGGAGCTGTTTTACCAAATTACAACCAGAATACTTTTGGTTTCGGTGTAAAAGAATTTCAATATTTAGGGGAGGTGATACAAGCAGTGAAAGTGAAAAAATTATTGATAGATTTTGCCAATTTATACCTCAATGTTCCCTATCTGTGGGGCGGAAAATCTACTTTTGGTATCGACTGTTCTGGTTTGGTGCAACAAGTTTACAAACTTTGTGGGTACAAACTGCCCCGAGACGCATCGCAACAAGCCGAGGTGGGCGAGGTGTTGAGTTTCTTAGAAGAAACAGAGCCAGGTGATTTGGCATTTTTCGACAACCAAGATGGAAAGATTATTCATGTTGGAATTGTGTTAGAATATGGTAAAATCATCCATGCACATGGTAAAGTACGCATCGATCCGTTGGACACCAATGGCATTTTCAATACCGATTCGCAAGAATATTCGCACAAATTACGTTTCTTGAAACGCATAATTCCCAATTGAGTATAAAAAAAGCCTTTTTTCAAAGGCTTTAGCATTATATCTGATGGTGTAAATTCAAGAAATTTCGGATAATCGATACCGTTTCGTTTTTAGCTTTGTCCAAATCATCGTTCCATAAAACAACATCGAATTTGGGTGCTGTTGCTATTTCGAGGTCTGCTTTTTCTAATCGTTGTTTCAGCTTTTCTTCGGTTTCGGTATTGCGAGCACGCAAACGCTCTTTCAGGCTGTTGATTGATGGCGGATGCACAAAAACCGTAAGGCAATCTTTGCCATAAAGTTTCTTGATGTTGAGTCCTCCTTCTACATCAATATCAAAAATTACCGATTTCCCTTCATCCATCAAGCGGTCAACTTCAGATTTCAACGTACCGTAAAAGTTGTTGGTGTAGACTTCTTCCCACTCAATGAATTCGTTTTGTTCAATTTTTTGTTTAAAATCTTCCAGATCCAAAAAGTAATAATCTTTTCCGTGCGTTTCACCTTCTCGCATTTGGCGTGTTGTACACGAGATGGAAAATGCTAAATCTTGCTTGAAGATTTCTAAAGCGTGTTTTACCAATGTTGTTTTGCCTGCGCCAGAAGGGGCCGAAAACACAATTAGTTTACCTCTATTCATTATAAAACATTTAAGTTTTGTTCTTTAATTTTTTCTAACTCATCTTTCATCTGAACTACAATTTTTTGCATATCAGCATGGTTGGATTTCGATCCAAGGGTGTTGATTTCTCGACCAATTTCTTGGGTAATAAAACCTAATTTTTTTCCGTTTGATTGCTCAGCGTCCAATTCGCTCAAGAAATATTCGCAATGATTTTTCAATCTTACTTTTTCCTCAGTGATATCGAACTTTTCTATAAAATAAATCAGTTCTTGCTCCAATCTATTTTGGTCGATTTCTACAGCCAATTCTTCTAATCGTTTGGCTAGTCGTTCGCGAACTGTAATTATTCGTTCACCCTCAAAAGGTTTTATTTGTTCTAAAAGATTCAAGATCTGAAGGATGTATTGTCGCAATTCTTTTGCCAGAGCATTGCCTTCGTCTGTTCTGAATTGGTTGAGGTCGTTGATCGCTTCCAAAATGGTTTGTTTGATCTGATCCCACTCTGCCAGTTCCAATTCTTCTTGTGGCGTACACAACACATCGGGCAAGCGCAACACAACGGGCAACAAATCGGCTTCTGCAACCTGTGGTGTAATTTTTTTGAAATCTTCTAAATAAGCCCGAATCAGGTCTGCATTAAGTTTCTGACTGCGTGCAGCTGCGTTGAGTTCGCAACTCAAATTGAAATCAATTTTACCGCGTTGTAAATTTTCAGAGATAAGATTTCGAATATCCAATTCTTTGGTTCTGTAATAACTTGGAATTCGCGTGTTCAGGTCCAATGTTTTACTGTTCAAAGATCGAATTTCGATGCTTATCTTTTTTTCTGGTAATTCGACAACTGCTTTTCCAAAGCCGGTCATTGATTGTATCATATGCAAAAAATAGTACGCAAAATTAAGAATATTCTCTTCAGTACCACTAAGAATATTTTATTTTGATTGATTATAAATCGTTAGCAAAAGATTCGATTTCCATTTTTCCAAACCATGGCAGGTTGCAACTGACCCTGTAAGTAAATGATATTTCGGAAGTCATCGGTCTCGAAACTGATAAAATCGGCTTTTTTGTTTGGAGTTAAACTTCCGCGATCATCCAGACCCAAGGCTTTTGCAGCTCGATAGGTGATTGCGGCTAATACTTCTGCCATCGATAATTTTTCGAATGTTGCCAATATAGAGGCTTGCGTGAGTAGGTTGCCCATGGGTGCAGAACCAGGATTCCAGTCAGAGGCGATGCATAGACAACAATTGGCGTCTAATAATTTTCTGGCTGGTGCGTACTGCATTCCCAACCCGATAGAAGCGCCGGGTAATACGGTTGCTACGACATCTGATAGTGCCAAAGCTGCTATTTCGTCTTCGCCCGAAAACTCTAAATGATCTGCGCTGAGTGCTTGGTGTTTGATGGCTAAATGACTGCCGCCAGGCGTGAATTGATCGGCATGAACGGTGAGTTCGAAACCTTGTTTTTTTGCAGTTTCTAAAAAATAATCGCCTTCCTCTACAGAAAATGCCGATTGTTCGACGAAAATATCAACGCGATTACCAAGATGTTCTTTTTGCAGAATCGGAAAAACTTCTTCAATCAAAAGATCCAAATACGCACGGTTGCTTCCGTCGAAGTCTTTGGGTTTCATATGAGCACCCAAAAATGTGGGAATCAAATCGATAGATGCTTTGTCTTTCGCCGATTTTATCGCTCTCATCATTTTGAGTTCGCCTTCTACCGAAAGAGCATATCCGCTTTTTACTTCTGCTGTGGTAATCCCTTGCTGTATCAATTTTTGTACATTTTGCAAGCAAATCGCCGTCAATTCTTCTTCCGATTTTGCCCGAGTTTGTGTCACGGTAGACCAAATTCCGCCACCGCTTTCTGCGATTTCGAGGTACGATTTACCGTTTAGTCGCATGGCAAAATCCTTGGCTCTGTTTCCGCCAAAACAAATGTGGGTGTGGGCATCTACAAAACCCGGCAATAGCACTTGCTCGTTTTCGATGATTTCTAATTCGCTGTCTGGGTAATGTTTTTGCAACCAAGTATAATCACCAACAGCCACGATTTGCTCGTGTGCTACAACGATTCCACCATTTTCTATATAGGTTAATTGTTCGTCTTTTAGCGGTCCTTTTAAGGGTAAATTTTCTAGCGTAATGATTTGTTTGAATGGTCCTATGAGTTTCATATAGCTTCTATTTCTTACAAATTACGGATATTCTTCAAACAAAAAAAAGCATCCTAGTAGATGCTTTTCTTTCTGTATTGATGATGGTGATGATTATAATTGTAAATCTACTGTTTCTGATGTGTTTGCAGATACCAAAACTGGTTCGTCATTTTCGATGTAAGGAATTTCTTCTGTCATCAAAGCAGTATCTACTTCAGCAACTGGTTGGTTGTCGAATTTGTAATTGAATCCAATTCCTAAAGTTTGTTTCACCTGAGTACGTTTGATTTGGTCTTCGTCGTACAATAGGTTGATGGCTACTTGAGCAGAAATCCATTTGTTCACTTTCATATCCAAAACGCCAGCATAGGCAATGTCCATGTTTTGTGGTTTGTCTAAGTAATTGGCATAGATTCCCAAACGATTGTCGTAGGTGATGCCTTCCATTATTTGCAATTTGTAGCGTGCGCCAAGGTAAGCTCCAAACTCGAATAGTGAAGAGTCGCCATCTTTTTCCAAACCAAAGTTTCCTGCATATTGTAAATCTTTATCCGTAACCAATGTCCAACGTGGTGTAACTGGGTGAATGTTAACTTGGAAATTTTCATTTGGTTTATAATCCACCCCAAGTCCGAACGAAAGATAACCCGGTGCCATAAAATTCGAGATTTTCTCTTTTGGATCTACGGTATAATCATATCCTGTGGTAAATTGCGTTTTGAAATTCATCATTGCTGCTAAATACCAATGATTGCCAATGCTGTAACCATAAGACGAGGTAAGGTCGATGATATCGTTGGTTTTACGTTGATCTTCGCCTTTGTTTGCCAAAATACCATATCCTAAAATAACACGATTGTCCCAAATGTGTTTACCGCGCGTAAGGTTGAATTCGTAATCCATGGTTCCGTTCAACGAAAAAGAGTTTACACCACCAGCAACCCAATTGTCAAAAGCACTTTGGCTGAATAGCAACGAGTTGTTTCCGCTGATGAACCATCCTGCTGTGCGACCATCGTAATTTTGCTCTTTCAGGTAGCGTTTACTGTCAGTTTTCAATCCGTTTTCATCTACCGTTTGCGAATAAACATTAGCAAGCCCGAGCATCAATAGTGATGCGAAAAATTTTTTCATAGTTCTAGAATGTTTAATTTTAAGGGTTGAAAATTGTTTCTGATTTCAGATTAGATTCTGAAATTGTTTTTTGCAAAAATACAGAATCAAATTTCATTCTATTGTAATAACTGCGTCTAAATTTCAAATCTTGTATCGGAATCTGGGTCGGATGCACCATGCGGTCTTGTTTTCTTCTTTTTCTGCGTTCGTTTGGCGGTTTTTGATTGCTGATTTTATAGGTGAGTCCGACGCCTAAGGTCTGTTTGAATTGCGTTTTTTTGATCTGATCTTCATCATAAACCAAATTCAAAGAGAGTTGAGTTGACATGAAATTGTTGATCTTCATATCGAAATTGCCGGCATAGACAACGTCTATGTTGAGCGGTTTGTGAGAATAATTCGAGAAAATTCCAATGGTATTGTCGAAATAGACATTCTCAAAAAGCTTCATTCGGTAACGGGCTCCAACATAAGCTCCCATCTCGAAATAGGCAATATCTCCATCGTTTCTGAGACCAAAATTTCCTTTGGTTTGTAAATTTTTATCTAATACAAAAGTAGTACGAGAGGTCACGGGATGAATATTCAATTGAAAATGCGGACTCGGGATATAATTTGCTCCAATCCCGACGGTAAGATACCCTGGTGCCATAAAATTGGACAACTGTTTGTAGGGTTCTACATTGTAATCAAAACCTTTGTCGAATTGCGAACGCAAGTTTACCGAAGCAATCAAGTACCAATAATCTTTGAAAAGGTAACCATACGAAGTGGTGATGTTGATGTTGTCGGCGGTTTTGCGTGTTCCGTAAGTTTTGTGATCCATAAAACCATATTCGATAAGGAAACGGTTGTCCCACAAATGGCTTCGCTTGCGGTAATTCAGTTCGTAATCAATTTTTGCTGTCGCCGAAACAGAATTTTCTCCACCCGAAATCCAATTAGAAAATGTATTCTGATTGATTTGTAAAGTGTTGATTCCCGATACTACCCAGCCCGATTTTCTGCCCGTAGTGTCGACTTTAGATTTCAGGTATTTTCTACCGTCGAAGAGCAGGTTGCCGTTGGTGTCTAAGAATTGCCCCCAAACGCTACTCCCAAGCAAAAGATAAAAAAACCAAATCCATTTCTTCATTCAATCAATCTTTTTTAAAAGGTGATTTTATTAAATTTTGAAGAAACAAAGATATTATTTTCTATTGGTTCAACCAACCGTTTATCCATTTCACCAAGACCTCTATCCAATCGTTGCGATCGTTCAGACATGGAATATAGGTGAAATTTTCGCCGCCAGCTTTAGAAAAAAGCGCTTTGCCTTCCATCGAAATTTCTTCCAAAGTCTCGAGGCAGTCTGCAACAAAGGCGGGCGTACAAATGGCGAGGTTTTTTATGCCCTGCGACGGAAAATCTTCTATGGTCTGATCGGTGTAGGGTTGTATCCAGGGATCTTTACCTAGTCTCGACTGAAAAGAGGTATGGTATTGATCTTCGGACAAACCCAAATATTCGGCAACCAAACGGCTCGTTTCCAAACATTGATTTCGGTATGTTTCGACCTTGATGTTGTTGCGTTTGCCAAATGCGATTGCTTTCTTATCGTGACGTTCTGGAATTCCGTGATACGAGAACAATAGTTTGTCGAATTGTAAAGGTAACTTTTCTCTAATCGAATCTCCCAAGACTTTGATGTAATCTGGATGATTGTAGAAAGCCTTCAGAAATTTGATGTCTACGTCTTTGAATTTCTTTTTTTGTACCGCCATTACTTTATCGACAACAGTTTCGGTCGTGCTCATGGTGTATTGCGGATAAAGGGGAATGACCAAAATTTCGCGTACGCCTTTATCGTACAACTCTTGCAATCCGGCTGCTATCGACGGATTTTTGTATCGCATCGCCAAGCCAACAGGCGCATCAACTTTGTTTTGAATTTTTTGTTGTAGTTTTTTAGAATAAATAATTAATGGCGAACCTTCGTCTGTCCAAATTTTTTGATAAGCTTCTGCCGAGTTTACTGGTCTTTTGGGTAAAATAAAACATTCTACCACAAATTTTCTCACGAGCCAAGGCGAATCCAAAACTTTAGGATCCATTAAAAATTCGCGTAGATAGGTCCGCACGTCTTGTACATCGGTAGAATCAGGTGAACCTAAATTGACTAACAGTATTCCTTTGCTCATATTGAATATTCTAAAAAATTATTCCGTAATTTGTAGTGCAAAAATACAGCGATATATTGTAATTACATCACTGTACTTTATCATAATAATTTATATCACGATATGTCAGACCTTTTGCATCCAGATCGCGACTTTTATCCAGATGATGATCTACGAAATGAGGATACGGTGCGTCCGCAACGTTTCGACGATTTTGCAGGTCAAACTCATATTTTAGAAAATTTAGAAGTTTTTGTAAAAGCATCAAAACTACGCGAAGAAGCCTTGGATCATGTTTTGCTGCACGGTCCTCCAGGTTTGGGCAAAACGACTTTGGCGAATATCATTGCGAACGAATTGGGTGTTGGCATCAAAATCACATCGGGTCCAGTGTTGGATAAGCCAAGCGATTTAGCGGGATTGTTGACGAATTTAGAACCGAATGACGTTTTGTTTATAGACGAAATACATCGGATGTCGCCCGTGATCGAAGAGTATTTGTATTCGGCAATGGAAGATTTCAAAATCGATATTATGATAGAGTCTGGTCCCAATGCACGTTCGGTGCAAATCGGGCTCAATCCCTTCACCTTGATCGGCGCCACCACAAGATCGGGGTTGTTGACGGCTCCTCTTCGGGCGCGTTTTGGTATCAATTTTCGTTTCGAATATTATAATGTAGAATTGTTGAGCTCAATTATCGAACGCAGCGCTCGCATTCTGGGTTCGCCAATAGACGAAGATGCCGCTATAGAAATTGCGAGTAGAAGCCGCGGAACGCCTCGAATTGCAAACGCCTTGTTGCGCAGAACCCGCGATTTTGCTCAGATAAAAGGAAACGGAAGAATCAATAAGCCGATTGCAGAATTTAGTCTGAAAGCTCTGAAAGTGGATCAGAATGGTCTGGATGAGATGGATAACCGAATTCTGAGAACGATAATAGAAAAATTTAAGGGTGGTCCTGTCGGAATTACGACGATCGCAACAGCCGTAGGCGAAAACGGAGGAACTTTGGAAGAAGTCTACGAGCCTTATCTGATACAAGAAGGCTACCTGATGCGTACGGCAAGAGGTCGTATTGCAACCGAAAAATCATACCGACATTTAGGCATCAATTTTAGTGGGAATTCATCCAATCAACAAGAACTTTTCGATTAGTTTTTCATCCTATCTATACCTTAATAATAATGCTTCTAGCCGAATCAATCTTTACGCTCGAAAAGCGTTCGCAACTCATCAAAAGAAGAGCCAAAGAATTAGGCTTTTTGAGTTGTGGCATAGCCAAAGCAGATTTTTTAGCAGAAGAAGCTCCAAGGTTAGAAAAGTGGCTAAAAAACCAGTACCATGGTCAGATGTCTTACATGGAAAACCATTTCGATCTGCGTTTAGATCCACGCTTATTGGTAGAGGGCGCCAAATCGGTGATTTCTTTGAGTTATAATTATTATCAAGATTTGGATCGCAACCCCGATGGTTACAAAATTGCGATGTATGCCCAAGGCGAAGATTACCATTTTGTGGTGAAAGAAAAAGTACGAGAGTTGCTGCACTACATACAAGAAGAAATCGGCGAGGTGAGAGGTAGAGCTTTTGCAGATTCTGCTCCGATTTTAGAACATGCCTGGGCACAAAAAGCGGGTTTAGGCTGGGTAGGAAAAAACTCATTGCTCATCAGCAAGCAAAAAGGGTCTTTCTTTTTCCTGTCCGAACTCATTATCGACCTGGATTTGGCGTACGATAATCCGATCGAAACAGATCATTGTGGCAGCTGTACCCGATGCATCGATGCGTGCCCTACTGCGGCGATTTTGCCCAACAAAACAGTGAATGGGAGTCAATGCATTTCGTATTTCACTATCGAACTGAAAAATGAAATTCCTGATGAGATGCAAGGCAAGTTTGACGACTGGATTTTTGGTTGCGATGTTTGCCAAGAGGTATGCCCGTGGAATAGATTTTCGCTTCCGACCCAAGAGCAAAAATTCGTTGCTCAGGAACAAATCAATCAGTTCAGTAAACAAGATTGGGAAGAAATTACCGAAGAGGTTTTCAGGAAAGTTTTTAAAAAATCTCCTGTAAAACGAACTAAATTTAGCGGACTGAAAAGGAATATTGATTTCGTAAAGAAATAAATAATTTTCCTCAAATCTGAAAGCGATTCGAAAGCAAATTCAAAGTCAAAAACTCATGGTTCAGGCGTCAAAGATCAGTTGTTTTCTTTGGTAAACTGCTTCGGCGTCACGCCATACTTCTTCTTGAAAGCGGCGATGAAATGGGAAGGATTTTCATAGCCAATTTCGAAAGCAATTTCTTTCACTTTGTGTTGTCCAGCCATCAGTTTTTCTTTTGCAATTTCCAGTTTTTTATCCAACACATAACCATAAACCGTATTGCCATAGATTTTTTTGAAGCCTTCTTTCAGGTGATATTCAGACAATTCGACTCGTTCGCACAAATCTTTCATCAAAGGCGGTTTGCTGAGATTTTCTACCAAAATATCTTTTGCTAATTTCAATTTTCTGGCCTGGACTTCATTGTCCAAATACGGGCAATAATCTCGTTTGTGTTCGATATTGGCGAAATATAAGGTGAACATTTCGTACATTTTCCCCAACAAATACAAATTCTCGAAAGCAGGATTCAGGTTCATGTTTTCGATTTGGTTGAGAATTGCACGCATATTGCTTGTGAAACTTTTTTGTTCGTAAAACTTGTCGAATTGTGTGCGTTCGATAATGTCGTTGTTGATGTTGTATTGCGCAAAAATAGAGTGTAAGGTTTTTATCGATACTGCAATAATCAAGACTTTGCTCTGGGCAGAGATATTCAGATTCAAAGGCATGTCGAGATTCGGGTTGTAAAACAAAAAACTATGTCCATCGGTAAGGTTGATTTTGTAACTTCCATGGTTGAAATTGAAAATCAAATTTCCCTTTGTACAAAAGTAGAATTGAATGTATCGCTTGTCTAAGCCTTTGAGGATGGTATCGGTAGAATCTGTAAAATTGTTGAGCTGAACAATATAAGTCTCATTACCAATGCTATACTCTTTGATTTTACTTTTGTGGGTATTTTTCAACTTCCGATTCATAACTGATGCTTGTCATGTAAAATTCTTTTCGACGGCTTAAGTTGCTGTACAAAAAGGATTACAACGCAAATTTAAACAATAATTTAGATTAGTTCTAAAATAATTACAATTACTTTTTGGCGTTATTTTTTTCTTTTTGAAGCTATTTTTCTCTTTTTTTCAGCGTAATTTTGCTTCAGTTTTAGTTGACGAATGACGATAAGAGGAGATAAAAAAGACCAAAAATTCTACGTGATCGGAATCAGTTATGAAAAAGCTGATGCGGAAGCTCGTGGTAAATTTACATTTTTTCCAGAAACGGTAGAAAAATTTGTAAGCGATGCAAGCCTCAATGGTTTGGATCATTACTTTGTGGTTTCTACTTGCAATCGCACAGAGTGCTACGGTTTTGCAACTTCGGCAGAAGAACTTATCCAACAATTCTGTCGTTTTACAGAGGGAAGCGTAGAAGAATTTAGAAATTTTGTAACCATAAAAGAAGGAAGAGAAGCCGTAGAACATTTGTTTCGTGTATCATCCGGATTAGAAAGTCAGATCCTTGGCGATTTTGATATCATTGGGCAGATCAAAATTTGGTTTTCACGATTCAAAAAACAGGGATCGACCAATGCTTTTCTCGAGCGTTTGGTGAATACCGCCATCCAAATAAGCAAACGCGTAAAGAATGAAACATTGCTGAGCAATGGTTCGGCGTCTGTAGCCTTTTCTGCGGTAGCTTTTATTTTAAACAATTATAAAGATTTAGCCAATAAAAATATTCTACTTTACGGTCTGGGTAAAATTGGACGAAATACTTGTGCCAATTTGGTAAAACATGCCAATGGAGCACAGATCACCATTGTCAACAGAACCCGAGAAAAAGCAGATGTTTTGGGCGATAAATACGAAGTTATCGTAAAAGATCACACCGAATTAATCTCAGAATTAGCTAATACCGATATCTTGATTGTCGCTACAGGGGCAACCAACCACACCATAACCGAAGAGATGATTCCATTCGATAAAGAAATGTTGATTATCGACATGTCGGTTCCAGAAAATGTGGCCCATAGCTTGGCTACGCGCGACAATATCAGATTGCTCAATGTTGATGGACTTTCGAAAATGGTAGACGACACCATAGCAACGCGTAAAGCTGCAATTCCAGATGCTGAAGCCATCATTCTCGAATTGATGCAAGAGTTTGGTGAGTGGTTGAAAACAAGAGAGTTGGTGCCCTATATTCAATCGTTCAAATCAAGGTTGCAATTCATCCAGCACAGCGAAGTCCATAATATGAAAAAAGATAATATGGAACTGGACGAAAACGAAATCATTTTGGCCAGTAAGTTGGTTCAACGAATGACCAATCAGTTTGCATCTTATCTGCTCGAAAATCGAGAACAAGCAGAAGACACCTACGAATTAATGCAAAAAATGTTTCGTTTAAAAGAAGCTTAATATCTCCATGAAAAAAATAAGAATAGGGACTCGTCAGAGTCCTTTAGCATTATGGCAGGCGAATAAAGTATCCGATTTACTCACCCAAAAAGGATGTGAAACCGAAATTGTACCCATCAGTTCAGAAGGTGATCTCAATCTCAAACAACCTATTTATTCATTAGGGTTTACCGGTGTATTTACCAAATCGTTGGATATTGCATTGCTCAACGACAAGATCGATATTGCGGTGCATTCGTTGAAAGACGTACCGACAGTTTTGCCAGAAGGCTTGGTTTTAGCAGCCTATCCCGAGCGTGCCAACGCAGCTGATATTTTGGTTTATAAATCAGAAAAAATCTTCGAAAAAGAAGTGCGTACCATTGCAACTGGTAGTTTGCGGCGTCGTGCGTTTTGGTTGAACCAATATCCGAACGATCAATTGGTCGACCTCAGAGGAAATGTACAATTGCGTTTGCAAAAACTTTTGGACAACGATTGGGATGGAGCTATTTTCGCCTTAGCTGGTTTAGATCGAGCAGAAATTCTAGAAGAATTAACCGCAAAAAAATTACATTATAAAGTCATCGATTGGATGATTTCTGCACCCTCGCAGGGAATTTTGGGAGTGGTAACGCGAGAGAATTACGAATTGCCCAATATCAACAACACCGAATGCGAATTGAAAGCCACGGTAGAAAGGCAATTTCTCAATATATTAGAAGGGGGCTGTACAGCGCCAATCGGAGCTTTGGTGTCAACAGTTGGAGAAGAGCAATATCATTTTCATGGTGCGATTCTTTCATTAGACGGCCAACAAAAATTAGAAGTCGAAGAGCATTTTACGAAGCAAGATTTCCAAAATTTTGGTCGAAAAATGGCAGAAAAATGCAAAATCTTGGGTGCCGAAAAGATGATCGAACAAATCAAAACACAATTGAAGAAATCGTGATTCAGTCTATTCTATTTACCAAAGAGATTTCAGATTCGCTCCTCAGAGATTTTCTCGGAAATGAAATGCAGATTCGAGTTGTTCCAACTTTGGAAATAAGATTAGAAGAAAAGAATATCATTGAAAATAAAATAGAATCAGTTGTGCGAAAACATCTTGTGACGAGTCAGAATGCTGCACGAGCAATACAAGGCATTATTGTAGAAGGTGATTTTTTTGTGGTAGGGCACAAAACGGCCAATATGCTGAAAGAGCAAAATCGCAGGATTGTCGCAGTTGAAGAGTATGCAGCAGATCTTTTTGAGCTACATTTGAAAGATGTGAAGCATCAAAAATTTCAGTTTTTTAGCGGAACAAGTCGTCGCGATTATTTAATAGACCAATTGAGTGTCAACCAAAATCACATTCACGAGGTGGTGTGTTATCATACCCGACCGATTACCAATAAAATGATGCAAAAGTTCGACGCTTATGCATTTTTCAGTCCGCTGAGCTTCGAATCGTTTATCAAAGAAAACGAAATACCGCATTCGAGTGTGCTGTTTTCGATTGGTAAAACCACGACACAAGCCATTAAATCTAAAATTAATAATCCAATAATTACTGCAAAAAACACCACGGTTGAAGCAGTTTTGGAAACCATAAAAAACTATCGAAAATGATAAAAAATGATTTGTATCTAAAAGCTCTACGAGGCGAAGAAGTAGAACGCCCACCAGTATGGATGATGCGTCAGGCAGGACGTTATCTTCCAGAGTTTATCGAACTTAGAGACCAGTACGATTTCTTCACACGCTGTCGAACCCCAGAGTTGGCTGCAGAGATTACCATGCAACCGATCAGGAGATTTCCCTTAGATGCAGCCATTATTTTCTCAGATATTTTGGTGGTTCCGCAAGCGATGGGGATGGATTTCGAGATGAAAAACGGAGTGGGACCTTGGTTAGAAAATCCGATTGGTTCTATGCAAGATGTACAGCATCTTATCGATCCAGATATCGAAGAATCGTTGGGTTATGTGATGCAGGCGATCGATCTTACCAAAAAAGAATTAGACAACAAAATTCCGCTTATTGGTTTTGCAGGTTCGCCTTGGACCATTCTCTGTTACGCAGTAGAGGGGAAAGGGTCAAAATCGTTTGATAAAGCCAAAGCTTTTTGTTTTCAGCAACCACAAGCTGCACATTTGTTGTTAGAAAAAATTACCAAAACAACGATCGATTATCTGAAGAAAAAAGTAGAACACGGCGCAAATGTCATTCAACTATTCGATTCGTGGGGCGGAATGCTTTCGCCAAAAGATTACGACGAGTTTTCTTGGCAATATATGGAGCGAATCGTCAACGAATTGGCGCCTTTGGTTCCGGTTGTAGTTTTTGCAAAAGGATGTTGGTTTGCACTCGAAAAAATGAGCAAATCCAATGCTTCGGCTTTGGGGGTAGATTGGACCGTATCGCCGCATACAGCAAGAGAACTTACAGGTTTCAGAAAAACTTTACAAGGTAATTTCGATCCGTCGAGATTGTTGTCGCCGCCAGCGGTGATACAGCAAATGGTAAAAGAAATGATCGACGATTTCGGAACCTATAAATACGTTGCCAATTTGGGGCACGGCATTTTGCCAAACGTACCGGTAGAAAATGCACAAGCATTTATTGAAGCCGTGGTGAATTACAAAAAATAAAACGATATTTTTACGCTACATCAAAAACTCCAAATTCCATTGAGATTTTGGAGTTTTTTAATTGTTTGAAATAAAAGAGTTTAGTTTGGAGAAGATTGAGTCTGTTGTTTCTATTTCAGTAAATGATGCATACAAAACTTCAGAAGTTTTATTATCAATTAATAAATTAAGACTTAAACCAGTTCCGTAGTCTGAATGTCCAGGTACAATTGTTTGAATAAAGTTGTGAAATTTCTTTTTACTTTTTGTTGAAATTTCATCAGAGATATTAAATGTTGGGAATAAAATATTGTATTTAGTATTGAATTCTTTATTAGTCATATAAAGGTATTTGCTTGGGTTTTTCTCACCTGTTAAAATAAGTAATTCTACTTTGTTTTGATGTTTATTTTTAAATTCTAAAACCTGTGGTAGTTTTTTTCGACAAGGACCACACCACCAAGCATATGTATATACCAATGTAAATGGTTTTGCTGATTTAGATACAAGTTGCTTAAAATCATTAATATTTAGATTGTATATTTCATTTTGGTTTTCTGAGTCAAGCTTTTTTAGAATACTGTCGTAATTGGTAATAGTAAGAGTCTCGTATTTAGTTTGAGCAGATACGATAGTGAATATAAATAATGTGAAAAATAGAAAAAGTTTTTTCATAGGTTTGTTTTTATTGAATTTAGGGTGTGAATTTCACACCCTAAAATATTAATAATTAATTACAATTCAAAATAAGGTAATTTGTAACCACCATATAAACCGATCGTAGAATCTAAATTATAAACACCTGCCTTGATTTTATAATTACCATTGTCGTCAATTATTTCTTCATCAACATAAAAACGTGTGTCGAATTCTGCAGGATCTATAGGAGATTCTAACTCAATTGTAATAAATTTTAGAGAACTTTGTTTGTCAATTCCTATTGCTTGATTTGCTTTGGGCTGGACAACAATCCAAATACCAAATGCAGCAAGGCGACAGATTCCAAATCCCTTACAAGTAGGGGACGATCGTCTACCTATATCAAATACAAAAGTTACTCCACCTCCTTTGGTAACATCTTCTTTGTAATCTGATCTGAAGAAGATGTCTTCTCCTATTACAGGTGATTTTTTACCTTGTAATTCGGCTGTTTGTTCAACGGTGTCATCATCGTTATTACATGCATAAAAAATTGAACTTGAAGCTAAGGCTATAATCAAGCCTCCTTTTAAAATAAATTTTTTCATAATTATTAGGTTATTTGAAATTGTTTAATAAGTTGAAAATATTCATAAAGTGAAGGATATGGCAAATTTCATAACCAATAATTTATTACATTTGATTGATAAAATATTGTGTTTATGGATACTGTTATTGGTTATAAAATAAGAAAAGTACGTGAAATAAAGAATCTTAGTCAAAGTTATATGGCTGATAAATTATCGATAAGTCAAAGCTCTTATTCTGATATTGAGAATTGTAAGACCAAAATTTCGGAAGAAAAATTAAACGAAATTGCACGTGTTTTAGAGGTCGATTCAGAAACTATTAAAAACTTCAATGATCAGGTCGTTTTCAATGCTTGTTCACAATCAGGATATTATAATACCAATAATATAACTTCCACAGCAAAAATTGAAGAATTATACAAAGAACTCATCAAATCGAAGGATGAGCAAATTCTACAATTACAAGAACAGCTATTAAGTTTGAAAAATGAGTTGCGTTTGTTGAGAGAAAGTTAACTTGTTTTAATTTAACAAAATATTAAAATTGATAATTTCAAGTTTAGTATAATTTTTGCTAACTTATCAACTCAAATAAAATACGTTAATAAAATGAAAAAAGGCTTGATTTTAGGTGCTTCTTTGATGTTGTTGATGACATACGCTTGTAAAGAATCGACCAATACAGTAGTGACACCATCTTCTAATGATACCGTTGCAGTGAAAACAGACGATAAAACAGAAACTTTGGGCAACCCGACAGATGTGAAAGCTGATCCAGGAACTTTCCAAATAAAACCATTGAAATATGGGTACGATGAGGTAAATGAATACATCGATGGTAAAACAATGGAGGTTCACTTTTCTAAACACTATTTGGGATACATCAACAAACTGAATACTGCATTGAAAGAGAGTGGAAATACAAGTAACAACATTGTCGATATCTTGAAGAATTTGGATATGAACAACAGCGCATTGCGCAACAATGCTGGTGGATATTACAACCACTTGATGTATTTTGATTTGATTTCGCCAAATCCTACTGCCGAGCCTTCTGCAGAATTGTTGACCAAAATTACAACAACATTTGGTAGCTTAGACGACTTGGTGAAACAATTGAAAGAAGCCGGATCTAAACAGTTTGGTTCTGGTTGGGCTTGGCTGATTGTGAAAGAAGACGGCTCGTTGGCAGTAACTTCAACTCCAAATCAAGACAACCCGTTGATGCCAGGAGCAAAAGAGCCTGGTACGCCAATTTTGGGTGTAGATGTTTGGGAACACGCCTATTATCTGAAATACCAAAACAAACGTGATGATTATTTGACCAATTTCTTCAAAGTTTTGGATTGGAAACAAGTAGACGAAAATTATAGCAAAGCCATGAAAAAATAATAAGCTGATGGCAACAAAAAAAGAGGCTGTTTCACTTTTGAGACAGCCTCTTTTTTTTATATCGTATTTTCTTGATTATTGCTTTTATTGCTTTATGAGGGTGGTAACCTCAGACGTACCATTGCTGAAGAATGAGCGTACGATGTATTTACCTTTTTTTAGGTTTCCAATATTCAATCGGAGATTATTGTTATCTGCCTTGGCATTCAACACCTCGTTGCCGATGATAGAGTAGATGATGACATGAGACAATTTACCCGAAGTTTCTGCATTGATTTCGACAAGACTTGTCGCTGGATTCGGAGAAATAACCACCGATTTCGCCTCAACTTGCGTCTGCAACGGTGCATTTCTATACCCCGACTGTGCCGATAACTCAGCAAAACCAAAGAGTGATATAGTAATAAAAAGTAAAAAGTGTTTCATACAATTACAGTATTACGTTTCCAAATATAGAAAATAATTGTTGGTAAAACAACATTTTCAAAATAAATGCCAATTTTTTTTACAATGTTTTCGACTTGTTGATCAATGTAAAATCTGCCAAAACCAAAGAAGCCAATGCCTCTACAATGGGTACAGCTCGCGGAACTACACAAGGATCGTGGCGACCTTTACCTTGCAATTCGATAAGTTTGTGCTCGGCAGAAAGTGCTGTTTGCGTTTGCATCAAGGTTGCAACGGGTTTGAATGCAACTTTGAAATAAATTGGCATTCCGTTCGAAATTCCACCCTGCACACCGCCCGAAAAATTGGTTTTGGTTGTCCCATCGGTTTCGAATAAATCGTTCATTTGCGAGCCTCGCAATCGCGAAGCAGCAAACCCTTCGCCATATTCAAATCCTTTTACCGCATTGATAGACAACATCGCTTGCCCCAATCGAGCATGCAGTTTGTCGAAAATAGGCTCGCCCAAACCAATGGGCACATGCTGAATGACGCAGCTTATTTCACCGCCAACGGTATCGCCTTCTTTTCTTATTTTTTTTATAAAATCGATCATTTCTTCGGCCTTATCTTCAACTGGGCATCGCACCATATTGCTGTCGATAAGATCCAAATTCAGTTCGGTATAGGGCTGTTCAACCCGAATGTTTCCTACAGCAGAAACGTAGGCGTTGATTTTGATTTCTGGAATGAGGTGTTTTGCCAAGGCGCCAGCTACCACCCAATTTGCGGTTTCTCTGGCAGAGCTTCTGCCACCACCTCTATGGTCTCGGTTTTTGTTTTTGCTCTGATAAGTAAAATCGGCATGTGATGGTCTGAAAACATCTTTGAGATGATCGTAATCATTCGATTTCTGATTGTCGTTTTCAATCAAAAAACCAATCGGCGCCCCAGTCGATTTTCCGTTGTAAATGCCCGATAGAAATTGAACAGTGTCTGATTCTTTTCTTTGCGTAACGATAGAAGATTGTCCAGGTTTTCTTCGGTCTAATTGATGTTGGATCGCTTCTAAGTCTAAGGCAACATTCCCTGGAAAACCATCGAGAATTCCACCAATTGCTCGGCCATGACTTTCGCCAAAGGTTGTTAGACGTAGAATCTTACCAAAAGAATTCGACATGGGTTAGCGGTATTTATAAACCAACGCATTGATGTTCATGCTTGCTCCCACAGAAGCCATTAAGAGATGATCTCCCTTCGAGAACTGGTGTTTGCCCAACAAATGATTTTCTATCAAATCGTACATGATCGGAATCGTAGAAACCGAAGTGTTTCCTAGTTTTTGGACGGTCATAGGGTCTACACCTTCTGGCACCGCCCGATTGTAGAGTTTATAAAAACGTTCTATCATGGCGTGATCCATTTTGGCGTTGGCCTGATGTAATAATATTTTCGACAAATCATCGATGTCAAGATCGGTGATTTCCATGGTTTCTTTCAGTGCGTTGGGTACGTTTTTCAGTGCGAATTCATAAACTTTTCTACCCTTCATGCGAATATTTTTATTCGAACCCACGTAGCCTGATTTCAGCGAAGGACCATTTTCTAAGTATCGCAATTCATCACCCGTATACGACAAAGTGTTGTAAGCCAAAATTCCGTATTTCTCGTCTGATTCCTCGGCAGATAATACGACTGCGCCTGCACCGTCTGCAAAAATCATAGCGGTACGATCGTGCGGGTCCACTGCTCGCGATAAAGTGTCTGAGCCAATGACTAAAATGTTTTTTGCCAATCGAGCTTGGATGAATTGATGTCCCAATATCATGCTTTCTACCCAGCCAGGGCAACCAAAAGTCATATCGTAAGGGCGACACTTCAGGTTTTTTATACCCAAATTGTGTTTCACTTTGGCAGACATAGAGGGCATAATATCGATCTGACGACTGACGGGGTCTATATCACCAAAATTGTGTGCAACAATGATGTAGTCTAAAGCTTCTTTGTCGACGCCCGATTTTTCTAAAGCTTTTTGGGCGGCAATGGTTGCAATTTCAGAATTCAGTATATTTTGATCGATATAACGCCTTTCTTCGATTTCGGTGATTTCTTGGAATTTTTTGATAATTTCTTCTCCTGGTTTATCAATTCGCTCGCCTTTTTCGTCATAAAATTCGTAATCAACGAAATGAGCATTGTAAACGACGTTTTTTGGGATGTAACTCCCGCTACCTTTTATTACTGAATTTATCATTGTTAAAATTGAAAATATTTTTTTAATTATTCATGCAAATATAGCTAGATTAAATCATTTAGTATAAAAAATGCAAACTGTGATTTTTTGGTTTTCTAAACTATACCTATTTTTACCGAATGAAAAGAAATCCAGCTTTAGTAGGTTTTTTGGTCGTTTTGGTTACGTTTGGCGTCCTTTATATAATTTATTCGACCTTTTTAGAAAAGAAAATGGGCTATGTTATCGACAATCCTTCTTCCGAACAATTGGCGTTGGATATCAACGGTAAGGAGTTTGTCATCGCTCCCAATCAAACCATGAGAATCGATTTGATGCGTGGCGAGAATCGAGTAAAATACGTCTATCGCGACAGAAAAATAGACACGGTAATCAACATAAAGAAAGCAAACGGTTTGTTGAACCCAACAGGCGAGACCTATTATACCTTCAAAAGACCTTATGGAATGCGAAACAATGTCGATTCGCTTTTCAAATCAAACCATATTACAATCGATGATAAAGTCTATTTTGGCAGTATTTTGAAGTCGGATCGGCTGTATATAGAGAATTTCTATTATAACCTCGACGAAGATCTTCCGAAAATTTTTATCAAAAAAGGCGAAAAACATACCGATTTGATGAAGATTTTCAACGAAAAAGATTTTAAACAATTTTATTTTGAAAATTACGAATAAAGAGAATGGCAAAACACGATAATGTTACTCCTTACCAAGAGTCGGACCTTACCAAGAAAAAACAAGTAGAACAGATGTTCGATAATATTTCGCCGAAATACGATTTGTTGAATCGTGTTTTGTCGGGAGGTATCGATGTACAATGGCGCAAAAAAGTAATCGAAATTGTACAAAAAGCGAACCCGCAAACAATTCTCGATATTGCCACTGGTACGGGTGATTTGGCGATAATGATGGCAAAAAAGACCAATGCGCGCGTTACAGGTTTGGATTTGTCGGCCGGAATGTTGGAAGTTGGACGAGGAAAAGTAGCAGCAGAAAAACTGTCGGATAGAATCGAGATGATCCAAGGCGACTCAGAGAATTTGCCTTTTGCAGATCATTCGTTCGATTGTGTTACGGTCTCGTTTGGCGTGCGAAATTTCGAAAATTTAGAAAAGGGTTTGAAAGAAATTCACCGCGTGTTGAAACCCAACGGAACCTTTGTGATTTTGGAGTTTTCCTATCCGTCTCAATTCCCCATGAAACAGTTGTACAGCTTCTATTCTTCAACCTTATTGCCCATGATTGGTCGATTGGTTTCCAAGGATCAAAGCGCGTATACCTATTTGCCAGAGTCTATCAGTGCTTTTCCGCAAGGCGAAGAAATGAAAGCTATACTTAGCGGAACAAATTTTAAAAATCCCGTAGATCATCGTTTAACATTTGGAATAGCAAGTATTTACGTTGCTGTAAAATAAATTTTGATTATATTCGTTCCGATAAAAGTTATGAAGGCAAAATTATTACTTATCGCGACCGTTTTAGGTATAAGTTCTTTCGGACAATTTAGACCCAATTACGATAAAGAATGGAATCGTGAATTTACCGATCAGAAAAAATTTTCGTTCGGATTCTATTTAGGAACAAATTTACTCTCGTACAAAGTTGTACCCAAAGAATTTTCTGACAATGGAATACAAGATGACGGAGCAGACCAAGACGGAATGGTGTATTTAGCTCAAGAAAATTCACCTGGGTTTTCGGTCGGACTTGTTGGTCGAATGCGGGTAAATGATTACATCGACCTCAAGACAGAACCAGGAATCCATTTCGCCGAGCGTACCTTATACTTTCGCAATGTAGGGTTGGTGAACGAAGCCGATTACAAACGTGACGTAAAATCTACCTATGTAGAAATTCCAATTCTGATCAATTTTCATGGCAATCGTTGGTTCAATACACGCCCTTATATGCAAGGAGGATTCGGGTATATGATGAATTTGCAATCGAATCAAGACAAAGAAGATGATAATTTGGCGGGAGTTTTCCGTACCACCACCAACAATTTCAATTGGCAGGCAGAAATTGGGGTCGATATCTATTTTAAAAAGTTCAAAATGACACCCGCACTCAAAGGTGTATTTTTCTTTAATAATGAGATGGTACGAGACAAAGACGAAGAGAACTATCCGAATTATACCGGCACCTTGTACGACCTGAAAACACGAGGCGTATTTTTGTCCTTAAAATTTGAATAAAAAAATAACAAAAACAAACAAAAAAATAAATGAACTTTCAGCTTACAGAAGAACAATTGATGATACAACAAGCAGCACGTGATTTTGCTGTTTCAGAATTATTACCGGGAGTTATCGAACGCGACGAAACCTCAACCTTCCCACACAACGCCGTGAAAAAAATGGGCGAACTCGGGTTTTTGGGAATGATGGTCGACCCGAAATATGGAGGAGCAGGGCTGGACAGCGTGTCTTATGTTTTGGCAATGGAAGAAATTGCAAAAGTAGACGCTTCTGCTGCCGTAGTCATGTCGGTAAACAACTCCTTGGTTTGTGCCGGGATGGAAAAATATTGTACCGAAGAACAAAAACAAAAATACCTAGTGCCGTTGGCAAAAGGCGAAGTAATCGGTGCGTTTTGTTTATCTGAGCCAGACGCAGGGTCAGATGCAACATCACAAAAAACCACAGCAGTAGATATGGGCGAATATTATTTACTGAATGGTACCAAAAACTGGATCACCAACGGAGGCAACGCTTCTACTTATTTGGTGATTGCCCATACCAATCCAGAAAAAAAGCATAAAGGAATCAATGCGTTTATCGTAGAAAAAGGTTGGGAAGGATTCGAAATAGGACCAAAAGAACAAAAAATGGGAATCCGCGGATCGGATACGCACTCTTTATTCTTCAACGATGTGAAAGTGCCAAAAGAAAACCGCATAGGTGAAGATGGATTTGGTTTCGCATTCGCCATGAACGTTTTGAACGGAGGACGAATCGGGATCGCTTCTCAAGCTTTAGGAATTGCACAAGGAGCGTACGAATTGGCCCTGAATTACGCTAAAATTCGTAAAGCTTTTGGTACAGAAATTATCAATCACCAAGCGGTTGCGTTCAAATTGGCAGATATGGCTACGAATATCACGGCAGCAAGAATGTTGTGCTTCAAAGCAGCAGTTGAGAAAGATGAAGGAAAAGACATTTCAGAATCTGGTGCAATGGCAAAATTATTCGCTTCTACCACCGCGATGAATGTAACAACCGAAGCAGTTCAGATCCATGGAGGAAATGGTTATGTACGTGAGTATCACGTAGAACGCATGATGCGCGACGCAAAAATTACGCAGATTTACGAAGGAACCTCAGAAATTCAGAAAATTGTTATTTCTCGTTCAATAGCGAAACGATAATATTTAAAATTCAATAAATGAAAGGAGCCTTTTTGGTTCCTTTTTTTATACCCTATATTTGCAAACGGAAAAAATATAACAAATGAAATTAATCCGTTTTGGAGAAAAAGGAAAAGAAAAGTTGGGCATCGTAATCGATGATGTGCGATACGACGTCTCAGCTTCAGGAATTGAGTATAATGAACAATTTTTTGCAAGCGAAGCTCTGCAAGAAGAATTAATGGATTATATCGAAACCAATCGCCAAGATTTACCCATAGTCGCAAACGAGGTACGCCTTGGACCACCGCTAGAAAAGCCCGGGAAAATAGTCTGTGTAGGGCTCAATTTCGAAGACCATGTAAAAGAAACGGGGTTAGAACAGCAACCCGAACCCATCATGTTCCTCAAAGCAAATCAGTCATTTTGCGGTCCGCAAGACGGCATTATGCAGCCGTTTGGCTCGCTGAAAATGGATTGGGAAACCGAATTGGCAGTCATCTTTAGCAAACGAGCAAGCAACGTAACAGAAGAAGAGGCAATGGATTACGTCTACGGTTATGTGTTGATGAATGATATTAGCGAACGACATTTTCAAACCGATAGAGGAGGGACGTGGGATAAAGGAAAAGGTTGCGACACCTTTGCACCAGTTGGTCCGTGGATTGTAACCAAAGACGAGATTGCCGACATCAATAATGTTGGATTGTGGTTGAAGCTCAACGGCGAAATGATGCAAGATGGTAATACGCGAGATTTCATTTATCGTATTCCCAAATTAATTTCATACCTCAGTCAGTTTTTATCTTTTATGCCAGGCGATATATTATCAACAGGATCACCAGCAGGCTCGGGCATGGGAAAAGATCCACAAATTTGGTTGAAACCTGGCGATGTAATTGAGTACGGCGGAGATTATTTGGGCAGCACAACACAACAGATTTTGGCGTATGATAAAGCCTTAATTTAATCGGTAAAAATTTTATCTTTGCCAAGTTATAATAAAAGCATTCTAAAAAAATACAAATAATTGCAAATTCCTTTTTGGATTACAAAAAGGAATTCGTACATTTGCACCCCGATCATAGCGTCGGGATTTATGTAAAATATTAAAAATCAAGATAGTGGACACGTTAAGTTACAAAACTACATCAGCCAACAAACAGACTGCTCAGAAAGAATGGGTAGTAGTGGACGCTTCTGACCTGAGTTTAGGACGCCTATCGTCAGGTATTGCGAAGCTAATCAGAGGGAAACACAAGGCAAACTTCACGCCTCACGTAGATTGTGGAGACAATGTAATTGTGTTGAATGCAGAAAACATCAAACTTACGGGTAACAAATGGGAGGATAAATTATACATCCGTCACACAGGTTATCCAGGAGGTCAAAGATCGTTGACAGCTAAAGAGTTGTACAATAGAGATCCGAAACGTTTGATCGAAAAATCTGTAAAAGGAATGTTACCTAAAAATAAATTAGGAGCAGCATTGTTGAAAAATTTATACATTTTTGAAGGGGCAGAGCATCCGCACGAAGCTCAGAAACCAACAAAAATAGATATTAACCAATATTTATAATTAGAACCATGGCAATAGTTCATAAAATAGGACGTAGAAAGACATCTGTCGCTCGTGTATATTTACAAGAAGGAAACGGTGAAATCTTTATAAACGGTCGCTCTTTAGAAGATTATTTTGGTACAGAGGTTTTACGTTACAAAGTACAACAACCTTTCTTGCTTACAGAAACAAAAGATAAATACGATGTAGCAATCAAAGTGTTTGGGGGTGGACATACAGGTCAAGCAGAAGCAATTCGTTTGGCAATCTCTAGAGCACTATGCGAAGTAGATGCAGAATTCAGAGCTTCTTTGAAACCAGAAGGATTATTGACACGCGACCCAAGAATGGTTGAGCGTAAAAAATTCGGTCAGAAAAAAGCACGTAAGAAATTCCAATTCTCTAAACGTTAATCGATTATTCAAATTATTAAAAAATCCATTTTCCGTTGGTTTAGCATCTAAACAATTGAGGCGAATACATGACCACTCATTTGTTGCTTGTTGAGAAAACGGAACGTAAACTAAGAAAATAAGAAAATGGCAAAAGTAAATGTAAAAGACCTTTTAAATGCTGGTGTGCATTTTGGTCATTTAACAAGAAAATGGAATCCACACATGGCTCCTTATATCTTCATGGAGAAAAATGGAATCCACATCATCGACCTTCACAAAACTGCAGTGAAATTAGATGAAGCTTCTGAAGCATTGGGTAAAATCGCAGCATCGGGACGTAAAATCCTTTTCGTTGCAACCAAAAAACAAGCAAAAGATGTAGTTGCTAAACATGCTGAAGAAATTAACATGCCTTATATTACAGAACGTTGGCCTGGAGGTATGTTGACTAACTTTGTTACTATCCGTAAAGCAGTTAAAAAAATGAACTCAATCGACCGTATGAAAAAAGACGGAACGTTTGAAACATTGTCTAAAAAAGAAAGATTACAAATCGATCGTCAAAGAGCTAGTTTAGAGAAAAACTTAGGTTCTATTGCAGATATGACCCGTCTACCATCTGCTATATTCGTAGTAGATACCGTGCGCGAACACATCGCAATTGCCGAAGCAAAAAAATTAGGTATTCCAGTTTTTGCTATGGTAGATACCAACACAGACCCACGTGTCGTAGATTACGCAATCCCATCAAACGATGACGCTTCTAAATCTATCGATATCATCTTGTCTACTGTTGCTGAATCTATCAAAGAAGGTCTGTCTACGCGTAAAGCTGAGAAAGAAAAAGCAAAAGAAGGAGCTGAAAAAACAGAAACTGAAGCTTAAAAAATCTTAGATGATCATTTCATCGAAATAATCACAAAAACTGTAGCTCCTACATTTTCGGATGTATGAGCTACTTTTGATTCGTTACAACACAAAAAATACTAATAAAACAAAAAAGAATTATGAGCTATAAAGCAACAGCCGCTGAGGTAAGTAAATTGAGAAATGCTACTGGAGCAGGAATGATGGATTCTAAAAAAGCTTTGGAAGAAGCTGGAGGAGATTTCGATAAAGCTGTAGAAATCCTACGTAAAAAAGGTCAAAAAGTTGCAGCAAACAGATCAGATCGCGAATCTACCGAAGGTGCTGTCATCGCAAAAGTAAACGAAGCACACAACAAAGGGGTAATCATCGCTTTGAACTGTGAAACAGACTTCGTGGCTAAAAATGAAGATTTCGTAAAATTGGCAAACGAATTGGCAGAATTAGCATTGAACTTCTCTACCAAAGAAGAATTGTTGAAAGCACCTTTCCACGGTATCACGGTAGAAGAAAAACTTACAGAGCAAACAGGAGTAATCGGTGAAAAAATAGAAATCGGTAACTTCCAAACCATCGAAGGATCTGCATTGAACGCTTATATCCACGCTGGTAACAGAATCGCAGCTGTAGTGGCTTTGTCTGGTGATCACGACGGCGCAAAAGAGGTTGCTTATGATGTTGCGATGCAAGTTGCAGCAATGAATCCGGTGGCTTTAGACGAAACACAGGTAGAACAATCGGTAATCGATACTGAATTGTCTATCGCTAGAGAGCAATTGGTTGCAGAAGGTAAACCAGAAAATATGATAGAAAATATCGCGCAAGGTAAACTTCAAAAATTCTTCAAAGAGAATACACTGGTTCACCAAGCATCGATCAAAGATGGTAAAACATCGGTAAAAGATATGGTAAAAGCGGTAAATCCAGATCTTACTGTAAAAGGATACATCCGTTACGCAATCTAATTTTTCTCAAAACATACCGAGAAAAAGTTTTATAAAAAAACAAATCCGATCAAAATTCTCTTGGTCGGATTTTTTTATGTTCTTGCTGTTCAACAATTATTATGGCAAGCTTACCGTGTGGTTTTCATCGTTTTGTTCCAAAAATATTTTTCCTCGCAAAATACCTTGTATCGTCTTTACCAATTCGTTCTCAAACGTTGCCCGAAGTTGCGATTGATGATAGATAAGACTCACCTCACGTGTTGGTACTGGATGCTCGAACTGTCGAAGGTTTTGCTGTAAATCGCTCGGTAAATCTTCGGCTTCCAAGGCTGGCAACAAAGTCATCCCATAACCATCATTTGCAAGTTTTATCAAAGCATCAAAACTTCCGCTTTCAAGTTTTATCGGACTTTGCTTCAATTTAGAAGTCTCGCACAACGCCAAAACATTATCGCGAAAACAATGGCCTTCTTGTAAGATCAATAAGTCTGCCGTATCCAAATCAGATTCCGAAATGAGGTCTTGTCCTGCCAACCGATGATTGGGCGGAATATAAGCTATAAGTGGCTCGTAATAGAGCGTTTTTTCTATCAATTGATCTTCGTAGAGCGGCGACACCACAATCCCAAAATCCAACGAGCCTTCTTTTACCTCTTCGATTATTTTTTCGGTCTGAAGTTCTTTGATGATGAGATTCGATTTCGGATTGTTCTTTACGAAAGTTTTATAAAAAAGCGGAACCAAAGTGGGTAAAATGGTTGGGATTACTCCGATTTTGAAATCGCCCTCCAACTGTCCTTTCTCTTCGTTTACCAAATGTTGCATACGGTTGGCTTCTTTGAGTATGACTTTCGCCTGGTTGATGATTTTCTGACCGATTTGCGTGATTTTGATCGGATGTGAAGTGCGATCGAATATCTCGATGTTCAATTCTTTTTCTAATTTTTGTATTTGCATGCTCAACGTTGGTTGAGTGACAAACGATTTGTCTGCCGCAACAGTAAAGTTTTTGTGTTCAGCTACCGCTAAGACATACTGCAATTGCACGAGGGTCATAAGAATATAATATTTGCAATAAAGTTAAGAAAACTTACGACTAATAATATTATAAAATGAAAAAGCACCTTCGTTTTCGAAGGTGCCTTTATACAAAAAACTTGTTTGAATCTTATTTGTTCAATGATTTTTGTAATTCAGCAGCCCAATCTGACAATTTTTTTGCATCTTCTGGAGTAAGTTTTTGAGCAAGTGTTGCCATTTCTTTAGTATATTCTACTGCTTTCCCTTGTAATTCAGCCAATTTAGCTTGGTCTCCAGATGCAGCTACTGTTTTCAACTCGTGTACATAAGCAGCGTATTTGTCTGCAAATGTTTTTGCTTCTGGCGAGCTGAAAGCTGGCATTTTTTCAAGAGTTTCCATAACGTTTACTGCCTCGTCTCTTGCGGTTTCTGTAGCGTCGTTGGTAGTTTCAGAAATTACTTCTTGCGTATCTTTTACGTTGTCAACTTTTTTTTCCGCTTCGCTTTTACATGATGTAAATGCAACCAAACCTAAAACTGATAATCCTAAAATTGCTTTTTTCATTGTTTCAATGTATTTATAATAGTTTAAAATATTAACACAATAAAAGTAAGAATTCTTTATTATTTTTACTTTAATTCTTCTTTATTTTTTTTCATCGTTTTCTAAAAACTGAACTTCGTACAAATTATGATAAAATCCTTTCTTAGCCAACAATTCTTCATGTGTACCAAATTCAACAATCATTCCATTATCCATTACCAGTATTTTTTCTGCATTTTTTATGGTTGCCAATCGGTGTGCAATAATGATGGAAGTACGCCCTTCGGTCAATTTTTCTGTCGCGCTTTGGATCATTTTCTCCGATTCGGTATCGATAGACGAAGTTGCCTCGTCTAGCACCAAAATCTGAGGGTTGTAAAGGTATGCTCGTAGAAACGAAATCAATTGTCGCTGCCCTACCGACAAGGTCGAACCTCGTTCGCTAACTTCGGTATAATAGGCTTTCGGAAGTTTTGATATGAAATCGTGAATTCCAATAATTTTTGCTGCATTTTCTACCTCTTGCAAGCTAATGTTTTTGTTTCCCAATACTATATTATCGAAAATCGTGGTGTTGAACAAGAAAACATCTTGCAAGACAACAGCCACGTGTTGACGAAGATTTTTTATTTCGATATCGTACAAATCATGCCCATCGATCAATATTTTACCCGAATCGATGTCGTAAAAACGGCTTAGTAAATTGATGATGGTCGATTTTCCTGCGCCTGTAGAACCTACAATCGCAATAGTTTCGCCGGGTTGGGTGGTAAACGAAATGCCCTTCAGAACCAGGTTGTTGGGTACGTATGAGAATTTTACATTTTCAAATTCAATTTTACCTTCTATACGATCCAATTGTAAGCTTCCAGTGTTGGGCAAAGTTTCGTCTGAATCCAATATTTTGAAAACTCGATCAGCTCCTACCAACCCCCGTTGTATCGAGTTGAAGCGTTCTGCAATCTGTCGCATAGGTTGCGTGAGCATGGTGGTAAACGAAATAAACGCAATGATGTCACCAACCGAAACATCGCCATGGACCGCAGTTCGTAATCCGCCAAACCAAATCATAGAACCAATTGCAGTCGCCGAAACAATGTCGACCACCGGAAATAGTAATGAAAAATAAAGCACCGTTTTCAGGTAAGTGCCTTTCAGTTGGTTGTTGATGTTGATGAATTTTTGGTATTCCCGTTTTTCTCGGTTGAAAAGTTGAATGATGTTCATCCCTGTTAGGCGTTCTTGTACAAAAGAATTGAGATTTGCGGTAAAGGTTCGCTCTTCTTGGTACACATTTTTCAAGGCTTTCTGAAAAAATCGCGTGATGATCATCATCAAAGGTAAAATCAAAATCACAACCGTGGCAAGCGTCCAGTTCATGTAATACATCATTCCAACAATGAAGATGATGCGTAAGAAATCACCCAAAATTACCAAGATGCCATCGTTGAAGACCTCTGCAATGGTTTCGATATCCGACACCGAGCGTGTCACCAAAACACCATTGGGTGTTTTGTCGAAATATCCGAGTTTGAATGTCAGTAAATGATTATACAATTTTACCCGTAAAAAACGAATGACCCGTTGAGCGACAACGTTTGCCAAATAGATCAGAAAGAAAGCTAAAATTCCTTCCAAGACCAAGGTAATACCAATGAGGATCAATTGTTTTTGTAAGCCAGGAGCATCATGATTCAAGATGTATTCATCAATGGCATTTCCCGTTAAATAAGGGCGATAAATGGATACCGCCGAACTCATGAAAGCTATAAAAATTACCGTGAAAAACAACCCTTTGGATTGCATTCCGATGCCAATGACGCGTTTCAGTCCATTATAATCAAACGATGTGTTGTTTTTTTCGCTCATGATTCGAAGAGGTCTTCTGGGTATTGTACATCCACCAAAAATAATCCCTGTGCTGGTGCAGATGCTCCTGCAAAGCTACGGTCTTTTTTTTCAATAATTTGTGCAAAATCTTTGACGTTTATTTTTTCTTGTCCCACTTCTACCAATGTTCCCACAATTGCACGTATCATGTTGCGTAAAAAGCGATCGGCCGTGATTTCGAATCGCAACAATCTGTCTTCCAGGTAAATCCATTCGGCTTTGTAAACTTCGCAAATGTTGGTTTTTACATCGGTATGCAATTTAGCAAAACTACCAAAATCGGTTTTTTGAATCAACAATTTCCCAGCTTCATTCATCAAATCCACATTCAGTGAGTGTCTTATTTGCCAAGATTGATCGAAATTGAACGGATTTTTACCTTGTTGTATATAATAATGATAGGTTCTCGACAACGCATCGAAACGCGCATGCGCATCTTTTTTCGTAGGATGAATCGCATAAATGCTAATATCTTGTGGCAAAAAAGCATTTAGTTTTTTTACGAAATCTTCGGGTAAAGGTAGATCGTAATCAAAATGAGCAAACATTTTTTGGGCATGAACGCCTGTGTCTGTTCTGCCCGCTCCAGTGATACTGATGGGTTGCCGAAGTAGGGTTGATAAACAATATTCAATTTTTTCTTGTACCGAGATTTGCTGAGGCTGTATTTGCCATCCAAAATAATTTTTTCCGTTGTAGGCTAATTCTAAAAAGTATCGCAAGATATCCTAAATTTGAAATACAAAAATACAACATTTGAAAAAGATACTTTTACTTTCCGATACGCACTCCTATCTCGACGATCGTATTTTGGCACATGCCCAAAAGGCAGATGAAATATGGCACGCTGGTGATATCGGTAATCGACAAGTCTTGGATCGGCTGCAGGCGCTGAAACCCGTTCGGGCGGTTTATGGGAATATCGACGATGCAACCATAAGAAACGAATGCCCCGAAAATCAGATTTTCGAGCTCGAAGGGGTAAAAGTTTTGATGACGCATATCGGAGGCTATCCGCCAAAATATTTGAGCCGTGTAAAAGATTTGATCAAAACTCATCAACCCAAATTGTACATCTGTGGGCACTCGCATATCTTGAAAGTGATGCCCGACCCCAAGTTTCATTTGTTACACATGAATCCGGGAGCTGCGGGCAAACATGGTTTTCAACAAGTGCGTACCATGTTGCGATTCGAATTGAATGCTGGTAGAATAGAAAATTTAGAAGTCATCGAGTTTGACCAATAATCAAAAAGCGTAAATTTGAGCGTTAGCTAACATTTTATAAAAAAGCTTTTGGAATACTTTTCATTGAAACATTGATTTGCTATGAAAAAAAATGAAGTAAGTGCTTGACAACAAGAGTGTTTTTGTAAATTTAGCAAACTAAGGGGGTAAAAACAAAATGTACATAATACTAATAACCAAAAAAGTCTTTTTTATGCAAACAAAACAAAATGTACATTTACTACCATTTTACTACTGCATTAATACCATTTATGTTACTATTGAAACGGTTTTACTGTCAATATAAGGTGATAACTACCCAAATTGTACTGTTGTAGCGTAAAAAATAAGATTTAACAGCTTTTCAATACACTTTAATTGGCTGTTTTTTTATGCTTTTTTGTTCTCTGCTGGAAAATAGAAATCACGCTAAAATATTAGTTCTAAATTCAGTTCTAAATTCAGTTCTAAATTCAGTTCTAAATTCACTTTATGTAAAAAAAATATACGAATCTCGTAGGTGTAGCTCTCTTGGATGTATTTATTAAGCGTTAAAAACTAATATTCGCAGGGGTGTAATCCCGAAATAAATATTAATACTTTTGGTGTATTTGATTGATTGACATTAGTTTATATAGTAATCTTGCGATTGGTCGAATAAATAGTGGTTACAATATGATCAATTCGCAACTTTACTCAAGTCTTACGACACCAATGACTATGGCAACAGCATAAATCTGCGATAAATGCAACTCAAAAGGTTCGTATTTTTCATTTTCTGATACTAGAGTAATATGCTCGTTATCTTGCCCTTTGTGGATCCGCTTGATTAAGGCTCCTTGGTTGGTATCTAGCACATAGACTTTGTTCCATTTTTCCTAATTTTAGTCCGAGTTTTTCTTTATATTAAATATTAATTCAGTTTTTCTCATTCTTTTAGCGAGTTTATATTATTCATCTAATAGAGATTCTGTAATATGTTGATAGCATTCTATTATATCTACAAAATTTCTGTTGCCTTTAGTATTTTGGATATACCAAGCTTTATTTAATGACAAAATAGCGAGACTTACAAAATATATGTAGAATATTAATATTTTTTTCTAGTAGTAAAAGAAAATCCAGATAATGTTTTTGTTTCTATGTTGGGCAATTTCGATTGTAAAGTTGGCGAGTTCGGATCTTAAATATTATTGAATTACGCAAACAAATATTTATTATGAATAGAATGACTAATTTATAAATAAATATTGATATAGAGTGTTAATACACAGTGTTTGGTGATTTTAAAATTTAAGTCGCATATAAAGTATTATTTCGTATATTTAAGTGGTAGCTGACATTTTATAAAATAGCTTTCGGATTACTTTTCATTGAAACTTTGATTTGTAATGAAAAAAATTGAAGAAAGTACTTGACAACAAGTGGTTTTATAAATTTTGCAATAGTAGGAGGAAACTGAAAGAACGACTTTAAAAAAGAGTGTAGGCGCCAATTTAAATTTATATATTTATGAAAAATTTATTTTTATCATTATCGATTTTATTAGTAGGTAGTTTTGCGGTTGCAAATCAAAACTCAAATAACACCAAAGTAAATGAGTATGAGTATTACACAATTAACGAGGATATGAGTGTAACCTATTGTGTTTCTGCAGGCGGGCAATTATTTTGTTGTGAAGCGGCTACGTATCCTGAAGCACAATCTTGTGCTAGAAGTATGGCAATACAGGCTTTTGAACCACAAGGATAATTATATGTGAGGCAATATTTGTCTCACTTTTAATATATAAAATTACAATATATGAAAATTCTATATCTACTATTGATTACATATTATTTTATACCTAAATGTAATTCTCAGACAATTCAAATAGACTACTATTATAATTATAAATATTCGGAAGTAAATCCAAAGGACACGTTATTAGGCAAATTGCTTCATCAAAATGAAATATCAGTATTTAACATTCCAAAATATTTTTTTAAACCAAACACAATTGATTTTGATATGGACGGAAATATTATAGGTGAAATAGATTCTGTTCAAAATCAAGTTTATAAAAATTTTAAAGAAAAAAATATATTTTCATATTCGGATGTATTATTTCAAAAAAAAATAACAATAAAAGAACCTATCATAGATGTGAAATATACGTTAACTGGTAATAGGAAAATCATTCTAGGATTTGAGTGCAGTGAAGCTAAATTTGATTATAAAGGAAGAACCTATTTTGCTTATTTCACAGAATCAATCCCTATAAAAGATGGACCATGGAAATTTTATGGTTTACCAGGATTAATATTAGATGTAAGAGAGGAAAATGATGTAATTCATTTGTGGGCAATAAAAATAAATCAATTAAATGATGATTTGAAAATTGCTCCAACAATTGAGCTAACAAACACAAAAAGTTGGGAACAAATAATCACCGATGCAAAAAAAGCATACTTTGATTACAAAGAATGTTGCAATAATGCCACAATTTACACACCCAATGTAATTGAAATGTATGATCTAAACAATTAAATATCATATTATGAAATATATAATTTTGATTATGACATTTATTTTACCGTCATCTTTAACATTTTCTCAAGTTGGAGAAAATTTAGATAATGATAAATTTAGTGCATTATATTTAGTAACTTCTACTCATATTGATGAAAAAGGAAAAGAATATCATTCAATACCGGCAGAATTTGAATTATTGTACGACTCCAAAATGTCACAATTTGAATATATCCCCAAGATAAACAACCGCCAAGAAGAAGGAGATTTCTTTACAATGGCTTCTTCAGGTATTATCTTTGTGAACCTAGAACAAAATAAAATGTATGAAAGAAAATCATCATTAGGAAAAAATTATTTCATTGAAGACTCCATACCAAAATTTAATTGGAAACTAATATCTGACGATGAGAAAAAATTTAAAACCTATATATTAAAAAAAGCAATATATGAGAATTTAGAAGACAATATAATTGTTACGGCATATTATAGTGAAGAAATGACTTGTCCCTTTGGGCCAAGCTTATATGGAGGTTTACCCGGATTAATTTTCGAAATTCAAATCGAAAAAAAATATGGAAATAATTTAAAAGATATCACATATTACAATCTTGTAGAAATAAAAAATACAAACAAAGAATTTAAAAAAATTAATTTCACAAAATCCATTACATATGAAGAATATCAAAAATTATATAAAAAAGCGTTAAAGAACATGATGGAAATGAATAACGGTGGAGTAGACACTTCTGATTAAAACGTCAGCTAACAAGGTATTGTCAAAAGCGGGGCTAAAGTGAATAACTCAACATCTGCCCTAATATACCGCCAAAAACGAATTTTATTCGATTTTTATTTTTAAATTTAACTCATAAAAATTCGTTTTGGCTCGCCTCAGTGCAAAATCGAAACTTATCGCACCGATTTCTCCGCCTTCGGCAATACCCAATACGATTAAATCTAAAACGTTATATGAAAAAAATGTTATTGATGATGCTGTTGTCTATTGCAACAATGGCAACGGCACAGAAAAGCGAAATAAAACTGGGTGATTTTAACTTTCTGAAAGATCAAAAAAAAGTGAAAGTCGTATTCGATTATTCTAATCTGAAAATCAATGCCGATAGTATTTCAGAGGCAGAATACATTGCCAAACGCAAAGATGATTTAAATTCAAAAAATCCAGGAAATGGAGATGCTTGGATCGATAAATGGAAAGGAGCAAAAGAATCGATTTGGGAACCGAAATTCATGGAGTTGTTGTCGAAATATGCGACCAAAGATACTGGAATTCAGTTTTCTAAATACGCAGAAGATACGCCCTATACGCTTACCGTAAGAGTAGATTGGATATATCCAGGTTGGGATGCTTTTGTCATGAAACAATACGCAAAAGTTTCGTCAACTCTAATTTTTACAGATTCGAAAAATAAAGGCGACAAAAAATTGATTATAAAATACAAAGAAGCGCCAGGTGATCAGTACGGAAATAATTTCAGTAACGAATCGCGTATAGGAGAAGGATTTGCCAAAACAGCCAAAACTTTTTCTAAAAATCTTGAAAAAGCCTTGAAGAAATAATGCAAAAACAATCCGCAACTGCGGTTTGTTTTTTTTATGCCTTACTCATCTTGATTAGATGCGCCATGTTGCGAATCACTTTGTTGTGTTTTTTAACAAACGGATTTTCTTCGTTCCAAACATAACCAGCCAAAACAGCACAAATTTTTTCTTTCACCTGTGGATTTTCGGGCTGAAAAAAGAATAACTCTTGTAGATTTCCAGTATACCATTCTTTTACATAGGTCGAAAAAACGTAGATTCCGCGTTTCATGTAAGCTTCGTATTCTACTGCCCAATCGACTGCTTTTCCTTGTATTTCTTTGATAATCAATTCGGCAGCCAATGCTCCCGATTCGGTGGCAAAACAAACGCCAGACGAAAATACGGGGTCCAAAAATTCGGTACTGTTGCCTGTCAAAACATAGCCTTTGCCGAACATCTTTTTTACAGAGGTCGAATAATTTTTTAGCAATTTTGGTTCGAAGAGAAACTCGTGTCCTCGGAATCGCTCGCGATAAAAATCTGAACGATTGATTGCTTGTTTCAGAGCAGCGTCCATAGAGCCAGCGTCTTGTATCAATTGTTCTATATAGGCGGTGTTGCCTACAATTCCGATACTCGTATTGCCATTAGAAAACGGAATTACCCATAGCCAAACTTCGGTTTCGAGGATGTCGAAGGTTATCTGTGTGCCTTCTCGTCCTGCTGGGCGGTTGGTTTCCGTGGTGTGCGAGAAAATCGCGGAGTGCGGACTCAAATTAGAATCATCGTGTAGGTTGAGCAATCGGGGTAAAACTCGACCATATCCGCTGGCATCGATGATATATTTTGCATGGATGACAGACGAGACGCCAGTTTTGTCTACAACCGTGATGTCAGATCCGTCTTCGCGGATGGCGACATGCGTAACTTCGGTTTCAAAAGCAATATCGACTCCTTTTTTTTGTAATTCGTCTGTGATGGCTTTGTCAAAATCGGCACGCGGAACTTGCCATGTCCAATCCCAACCTTCGCCGAATTTTTTACTAAAATCGAATTCACAAACCTGATTTCCTCTTATGAAACGAGCTCCACTTTTTACCTGAAAATCATAAGCATTCAAAGCGTCTAATAAACCCGCTTCTTCAAATCGATCCATAGATCTTGGAAGCAAGCTTTCGCCAATGACCAATCGAGGAAATCGCATTTTTTCGACTACTTTTGTTTGGATTTGATGTTGATGCAAATAGGCAGCAGCAATACTACCAGCGGGTCCGGCACCGATAATCAAAACATCAACAAATTCTTGATTCATAATTAATTTTTATAATGTTAAAAATATTATAATTTTGTAAACCCAATATAAGTGAAACGAAGGTACATCAAACATCACAAATTTTAATATTAAAATTATTCGAATTCTACTTATCCTATGAACCCTAACCCAATCTTAATGCCGTTCGCCGATATCGAAGCCGTTGTTTTTCATCAGCAACCTCTAGCGTTTGATCATGAAACTAAAAATCAGGTACAAAAAAGCTTCGATTTCTTACAATCTTTTATCCAAGATAAAATAATCTACGGCGTCAATACAGGTTTTGGTCCTATGGCTCAGTATCGAATTGCAGATGATCAGCGGTTGCAATTGCAGTACAATCTGATTAGAAGTCATGCGACAGGACAAGGAAATCTACTCTCGCCCGAAATGGTAAGGGCTTCTCTTGTAGCGCGTTACAATACTTTATCTTTGGGATATTCGGGGGTGCATCCTTCGGTTTTGGAATTGATGAAAGAGCTGATCAATCGAGAGATTTACCCCGTAATTTTTGCACACGGTGGCGTTGGGGCGAGTGGCGATTTGGTGCAATTGGCACACATGGCGCTATGCTTAATTGGCGAAGGTGAAGTTTGGTATAAAGGAGAAAGACAAGAAACCAAAAAAGTTTTCGAATTAGAAAAATTATCGCCCATCGAGATGCACATTCGCGAAGGTTTGAGCATCATGAATGGTACAGCCGTGATGTCTGGAATTGGCGTTGTTAATTTGCATTATGCTTACAAATTGTTGAAATTGGCAATTCAGGCATCTTGCCTTGTAAATGAGTTGGTGGCGGCCTACGACGATCATTTTTCGGTTGAGCTCAATCGGGCAAAATTGCACGAAGGCCAATTGTGGGTGGCCGAGCAAATGCAAGAGTTTTTGCACGATAGTGAAAATATTCGATCTCGTCAGGCTCATTTGTACAGCGGTCAGAATACAGAAGAAATTTTTTCAGTCAAAGTTCAAGAATATTATTCGCTGCGTTGTGTACCCCAAATTTTGGGACCTGTGAAAGATTGTTTGGCGGGTGTGGAGCAAATTTTGGTTCAAGAAATCAATTCGGCTAGCGACAATCCGATAGTAGATTTGGAGCAAGGGCAAGTCTATCACGGCGGAAATTTTCATGGTGATTATGTGGCGTTCGAAATGGATAAAATGAAATTGGCAATTACCAAACTCAGCATGCTAATGGAGCGCCAATTGAATTATATACTCAACTCGAAAATCAACGAGATTTTGCCTCCTTTTGTCAATTTAGGTAAATTAGGATTCAATTTTGGGATGCAGGGCGCTCAGTTTACAGCAACCTCTACGACAGCAGAGAATCAAACCCTTTCCAATTCGATGTACATTCATAGCATTCCGAATAACAACGACAATCAAGACGTGGTCAGCATGGGCACCAATGCAGCCGTAATTTGCAATCAGGTTATCGAAAATACATTTGAGGTGCTTGCCATCCATCTGATGAGCATTGCGCAAGCAATAGAAGCAAGAGACTTACAAAGAAAATTGAGCACAAATTCGAGAAAATTTTATCGCGAAATCAGAAATATTGTGCCTGCAGTCTATGATGATATCATACTTTATCCGTATATTAAACAATTAAAAGATTATATAAAAAACGCCTAAATGAAAAAAGTAGCATTGGTCACGGGTGGTTCTAGAGGTATAGGAAAAGCAATTTGTGTACAATTGGCTAAGGAGTTGGGCTATCATATTTTAATCAATTATCAATCCAATAAAGAAGCCGCTTTGCAAACTTTAAACGAGTTGAATTTACATGGGAAGACAGGCGAAATCTTAAAGTTTGATGTAGCAAATCAGACCGAAACCCAACAGGTTTTGCAGGCTTGGAAGGATGAAAATCTGAACGCTAAAGTAGAAGTGATTGTCAATAACGCAGGGATTACCCGAGATGGACTGTTCATGTGGATGGAGAAAAACGATTGGAAATCGGTTATCGATACCAGTTTGGATGGTTTTTATCATGTGACCCAATTTTTCATTCAA
The DNA here is from genome assembly GCF_900089075.1 of Vaginella massiliensis. GTDB lineage: Bacteria > Bacteroidota > Bacteroidia > Flavobacteriales > Weeksellaceae > Weeksella > Weeksella massiliensis_A. The sequence goes on along the minus strand of NZ_LT593746.1, from coordinate 28,876 downwards.
GATTTATTGAGGAGTCGTTACGGTCGAATCATCAACCTTGTGTCGGTTTCAGGACTGAAAGGCAATCCAGGACAGATCAACTATTCGGCAGCCAAAGGCGCTGTGATAGCAGCGACCAAATCTTTGGCACAAGAAGTAGCGAAACGCAATGTAACGGTGAATGCGGTTGCTCCAGGTTTTATTGAGAGCGACATGACCGCAGAAATGAATCAACAAGAACTCAAAAAAATGATTCCGACCAATAGATTCGGAAAACCAGAAGAAGTCGCCCATTTGGTTGCCTTTTTGGCATCAGAAAAAGCATCTTACATTACAGGAGAAGTCATCAATATTAACGGAGGAATATATTCTTAAACAATGGAGCAGAGAGTAGTCATTACAGGAATGGGGATTTATTCGTGTTTGGGGACGTCGCTCGATCAAGTTACCCAATCTTTACGCGAAGGCAAATCTGGAATTGTTTATGATGAAGAACGAAAAGAATACGGTTTCAAATCGGCCCTAACAGGCAAGGTTCCAACTCCAGACCTCAAAAAATTGTTGAATAGACGACATCGCGTAACCATTGGCGAAGAAACAGAATACGCCTATTTGGCAACCTTAGAAGCCTTAGAAAATGCTCAAATTCCTCATGAATATTTCCAAGAGCATGAAGTGGGGATTTTGTACGGAAACGACAGCGTATCCAAGGCGATAATAGAAGCCACCGACATTGTACGCCAAAAAAAAGACACCTCGTTGATCGGTTCTGGAGCCATCTTCAAGTCGATGAATTCTACCGTAACCATGAATCTGTCTACGCTTTTTCAGTTGAAAGGTGTGAATATGACTATCAGTGCAGCCTGTGCAAGTGGTTCGCATTCGATTGGTTTAGGATTTATGATGATAAAAAATGGCTTGCAAGACATGATCATTTGTGGAGGAGCACAAGAAATCAACAAATATGCCATGGCAAGCTTCGATGGTTTGGGTGTGTTCTCTGCACGCGATCAAGATCCTACCAAAGCCTCGAGACCATTCGATCGTGATCGCGATGGGCTCATTCCGAGCGGTGGAGCAGCCACTTTGATATTAGAGAGTTTAGAATCGGCTCAAAAACGCGGTGCCAACATTATCGCAGAAGTAATTGGTTACGGATTCTCATCCAACGGCCGACATATCTCGACGCCCAATGTAGACGGCCCAACTGTTGCCATGCAAAAAGCCTTGAAACAAGCTGGGATAGTGCCAGATGAAATCGCCTACATCAATGCTCATGCAACCTCTACACCGGTTGGAGACCGCAACGAGGCACAAGCCATCTTCAACGTTTTCGGCGGTCGACCTTATGTCAGCTCGACCAAATCCATGACTGGACACGAATGCTGGATGGCAGGAGCAAGCGAAATTGTCTATTCTAATTTGATGATGCTCAACGGTTTTATAGCACCCAATATCAACTTTGAAAATCCGGATGAAGTTTCGGCACAATTAAATATTCCAAACAAAACCGTAAATCAAGATTTTGACGTATATTTGTCCAATTCTTTTGGATTTGGCGGAACGAATTCTGCTTTGATAATTAAGAAGTTTAAACGATAAATTTAAAATGATTAAAACCGAAATATCAGATAAAATAAACGAGATTCTAATAGAAGAATTTGAAATCGATGGTGATCTAATTTCAGACGAAAAAAATGTGAAAGAAACCTTGGATCTCGACAGTTTAGATTATGTGGATTTGGTGGTCATTATCGAGTCGAATTTTGGCGTAAAATTGGTGAAAGATGATTTTTTGAAAATGATAACTTTTCGAGATTTCTACAATATTATCCAACAAAAATTAGACGAAAAAAGTGCTTAGATGAGCCAATGGAATGGTAAGTCTCGCGGGACTTTACTAGGATATAAAATATTTGTTTATAGTATAAAAAAGCTAGGAGTTAGGGCTGCTTATTCGGTCTTGATTTTTGTAGCTTTTTATTATTTTATAGTAGCCTGGGAAAGCAATCGAGCAATCTATTATTACCTGCGACATCGCCAACAATTTTCTATCTTTAACTCGATTTTTGGAGTATACAAAAGCTATTTCGTTTTCGGGCAAACCTTGATAGACAAGACGGCAATTTCGATGGGAATGCGCAATCGGTTTACCTATGAATTCGACGGAATTGAAATTTTGCAAACCTTAGTTGCCGAGAAAAAAGGAGGCATATTGATCAGTGCTCATGTCGGAAATTTTGAGATTGCCGAATATTTTTTAGATGAGGTGAATTTAGACCTCAGTATCAACCTTGTCACCACAGATTTAGAACACAATGCAATCAAAGCCTATATGGATAGTATTCGGGTAAAATCGAATATAAAATTCATCATCATTCAAGAAGATTTGGCGCACATCTTTCAGATCAACGAAGCCTTGGCAAATAACGAACTCATTTGTTTTACAGGTGATCGCTATTTTGAGGGAAATAAAGTATTGAAAGAGGTTTTGTTAGGTGAGCGAGCATTGTTCCCAGCTGGTCCCTACCATATAGCATCAAGGCTCAAAGTGCCGGTGGCTTTTGTCTATGTGATGAAGGAGAAGAAGTTGCATTATCATCTCTTTACTCGTCGTGCAGTCTACAAACATCGAGATGCCCAATCATTGCTCAGCGAGTATTGCCAAAGTGTCGAAAAGATTGTTTTGCAATATCCGTATCAATGGTTTAATTATTTTGATTTTTGGAAAGCATTAAAAAATTAAAGGGTATGAAAAACGTTTTGGTAATCTATTATTCCCAATCTGGGCAATTGAAAGAGATTGCAGATTCGGTTAGTTTACCATTTGTAGAAGATCCGACCTATCAGGTGGATTTCTACAATATTCAGATGGAAAACGATTTTCCGTTTCCGTGGGATAAAGAACAATTTTTCGGCGTTTTTCCTGATTCTTTTTTGCAGAATCCTCATCCTTTTCATCCACCAAATCAGAAAATTTTAACCACCGATTATGACCTGATTTTGTTGCATTACCAAGTCTGGTATTTATCACCATCTATTCCGATCAATTCTTTTCTGAAAAGTAAATTTGCTTTTCAACTGCTGCAAGGAAAGCCCGTGGTTACCATAAGCGGAAGTCGAAATATGTGGGTGTATGCACAAGAAAAAATCAAACGACTATTGTTAGATAATCAGGCTATTTTGGTAGGAAACATAGCGCTTACCGATCGCAACATCAACCTAGTGAGCGTCGTTACGGTGGTCGACTGGATGTTTTCTGGTGTGAAGAGAAAGCCTCACGGATTTTTCCCTATGCCTGGCGTTGCAGAACACGAAATAAAAGCAGCGAAAAAATTTGGCGCGATTATAAAAAAACATTCTTCATCCGAGGATTATCGCAGTCTACAACAAGAATTGATAGAAAATAATGCAGTAGAAATTCGATGGTTTTTGGTATCGATGGATAAAAAAGCCAACCGATTGTTTAGCATTTGGGCCAATCTTTTTCAACGAAATCCACACCAAAAAACTCGCTTAATCAAACTCTTTCATTTATATTTGCTTGTCGTGATTTGGATGATTTCACCGATCGTTCATTTGGTAGAAACGATCTTTTATCCATTTTTTTATTATAAAATTCAAAAGCAAAAACGATACTATCAGCGTGTCGAACATCAATAATGTCGAACAAGGTTTACATCACAAAGAGTTCAAAATATCTGCCCAATCAGCCAATCGGGAATGAGGATATGGAAAAATATTTGGGAGAAATCGACGGAAGAGCATCCAAAGCGAGAAGAATAGTTTTGCGTAACAACGGCATTACGACCAGGTATTATGCCCTAGACCAGCATCAAAATTTTACGCATACTAATGCCCAACTCACCAAAAATGCAATAGAACAATTATTCGACGAATCGTTCTCTCGAGATCAATTAGAAATTTTGTCTTGTGGCACCTCAACTCCCGATCAGTTGTTGCCTTCTCATGCCGCTATGGTACATGGTTTGTTGAAGGGTAAAACGGTCGAGCTGAATGCTTCAACCGGAATTTGTTGTTCGGGGATGAACGCACTCAAATTTGCTTTTTTAGCAATTTTGTCGGGTCAGGCCGAAAATGCCATTTCAACTGGGTCTGAATGCGTTTCACCTTGGATGATCGCAGAGCGCTTCGAAAAAGAAATTCAGAGTCTAAAGGAATTAGAAGAACAACCCGTTTTGGCATTCAAAAAAGATTTTTTACGCTGGATGTTATCAGACGGCGCAGGAGCTTTTTTGCTTCAAAACAAACCCAACGAGAAAGGTATTTCTTTGAAAATCAATTGGATGGATTCGGTTTCTTATGCCAATGAGTTGGAGACGTGCATGTATGCCGGAGGCGAAAAGCTGCCCGATGGCAGTATCAAACCTTGGCAACATTTTTCGACAGACGAATGGTTGAAAGAATCTATTTTTTCGATCAAACAAGATGTTAAAATTCTCGACGAATATATCCTCAAAAAAGGAGTGGAGAGCCAATTGAAAGTTTTAGAAAAACGAGGCGTCAGCGTTCAAGATTTCGATTATTTTTTGCCTCATATTTCATCCTACTATTTCAAAGAAAAATTATATCAAGAATTCAAAGATGCGGGACACGAAATTCCGATAGAAAAGTGGTTTTTGAACCTCTCTAAAGTTGGAAATGTTGGGGCAGCATCGATTTATGTGATGGTCGAAGAATTGATGAATTCTGGACAACTGCAAAAAGGAGAACGAATCTTGTTGTCGGTGCCAGAAAGTGGACGATTTTCTTATGCTTACGCTTATTTAACAGTGGTTTAAATTCTGATTTATGAAATTACCGATACACGATAGTAAAACCATCCAACGTTTTATTCCTCAACGAGATCCTATCGTTATGGTCGATGCGCTGTACCATTACGACGAGCGAGAGGTCTTGGGCGGACTTACCGTAAAGCAAGAAAATATATTTTTTTTGGATGGATGCCTCAACGAACCCGGACTCATCGAACACATGGCGCAAACGGTTGCTTTGCACACTGGTTTTCGCTTTTACCTGAAAAATCAGCCGGCACCAACGGGTTACATAGGGTCGATCAAAAGCATAGAAATTATGCGCTTACCAAAATTAGGAGAAAAAATTGTGACCTCTGCCGAGATTTTACAAGAGGTAATGGGCGTTACATTGGTACAAATAATCGCCAAAATAGACCAAGAAATAATATCGGTTGGCGAGATGAAAACGGTTTTGGCACCAGAATAAAAATTTTTTCGCCCTATGAAATCAACCTGTTCCATAGCTGTCAAAAATTTTTTACCGCATCAAGATCCAATGTTGATGGTCGATCTCATTTCGCAGCTTACGCCCAACGAAGTCATAACTCGATATTGTATAAAATCTGACAATATATTGGTGCACAACGGGCGTTTTCAGGAAGCTGGACTGATAGAAAATGCGGCACAGACTGCTTCGTGTATTTTAGGGCAGCATTATTATGCCAAGCAAAAAGATAAAACACAACCCAAAACCATAGGCTATATCAGCGTCATTAAAACTTTTCAGATTCTTCATTTGCCCGCTGTAGATGAGATATTGGAAACCAAAGCCAAGCTAATTTCTCAACATTCTTTGCAAGATGTTGATCTGTGTACTATCAAAGTAGAGAGTTTTGTCGCAGACAAATTGGTTGCTTTTGGAGAATTAAATTTAATTTTGAGGAATAATAAGCAATCAACTTCGAAATGAAAAAATCTGAAGTTCCACAAGACGAGAGTTTCTTGAGCAAGCAAAATGTTACCGAGATCTATTATGCATTGGACGAAGAGGGGAAATTTTCTACTCAAAAATCAAAAGGCTGGGAAGTGAAAACCTTGGTGCAAACCGAAACCCTGAATTCCTTGCACCAACGTGCACTAGTAGCAAAAGATGCAGTCGCGAACGGACAGAAAAGTCCGATCGTTTATTTCATGGAAGTAAACAAGATGGATTGGAAAACACTGGCCGCCTATATGGATACTTTTACATTTTTGATAAAAAGACATCAAAAACCGAGTGTTTTCAAGAAAATAAAACCCAAAACCTTGGCTAAATATGCCAAAATTTTCAATATTACAGTGGAAGAATTGACAAGTTTTGATGGAAAATAATATAGAAATAGAATTCACACATCATCAATCGGCACATTGTGAATCTGGTGTTGCGTCGAATTTGCTAAAACACAAAGGAATCGAGATAAGCGAACCGATGGTTTTTGGTCTTGGTTCGGGGCTGTTTTTTGTATATTTACCCTTCCTCAAGGTGAATCATGCACCAGCAATCAGCTACCGCCCGATACCCGGATTTATTTTTAATCGTTTAAGCAAAAGATTAGGCATCAAAATCAAACGACAAAAGTTTTCCAACCCCAAGAAAGCACAAGAGGCTTTGGATCGTAAATTAACCGAAAATACGCCTTGCGGATTACAAGTTGGCGTTTACAATTTACCTTATTTTCCAGACGAATATCGCTTTCATTTCAATGGACACAATTTGGTGATTTACGGTAAAAAAGAAGGCGAATACCTGGTGAGTGATCCTGTTTTAGATTTTCCGACCAAAATTAATGAGCAAGATTTAGAACGCGTGCGTTTTGCAAAAGGAACCCTCGCACCCAAAGGTCATATTTATTATCCTATTTCTTTTCCACAAACTATAAATTGGGTAAAAGCTATAAAAAAAGCAATTCTGAAAACCTGTAACGAAATGCTTGCGCCTGTGCCAATCGTTGGGGTGCGTGGAATGCGAATGCTGGCAAACGATATAAAAAAATGGCCAAAAAAAATAGGGAATGTAAAAACGAATTATTATCTGGCTCAAATGGTTCGAATGCAGGAAGAAATTGGAACTGGAGGTGGAGGATTTCGGTATATTTTTGCGGCTTTTTTACAAGAAGCTTCTCAGAAACTCAAACGAGATGAGCTGAATAATTTTGCTATAGAAATGGCAAAAATTGGAGACGAATGGCGAGATTTTGCGCTCAATGCTTCGCGAGTTTATAAAAAGAGAAATCATCTTGAAGATGTGTACAACAATTTGAGCGATCAACTGTTGAGGTTGGCCGATACGGAAGAGGATTTTTTTAAACGACTGAAAAAAGAAATCAAAAAATGATCAAAATAGATCGACTATTCAAAAAGTATAGAGGAGAAAGCTTTTACTCGGTAGAAGATTTGTCGCTCACCATCGAAGCGCAATCCATATTTGGCATTCTTGGTCCAAATGGCGCAGGGAAGACGACCCTCATCTCGTTGCTGTGCGGTTTGATAGAGCCTACTTCGGGTCGATTTACCATAGACGGATTGGATTACAAAAAAGATGAAAACAAAATCAAATCCTTGATTGGCGTTGTTCCGCAAGAATACGCTTTGTATCCGACGCTAACCGCCAAAGAGAATTTGCTTTATTTCGGAAGTATGTATGGATTGAAAGGGGCTCGGCTCAAAGAATTGGTTCATCAAAATCTGAGTTTATTAGGATTAGAAAAATTCACCCATAAACGAGTGGAATCTTTTTCTGGTGGGATGAAAAGAAGAGTGAATCTGATTGCTGGAATTTTGCATCAGCCCAAAGTACTATTTCTCGACGAGCCTACAGTAGGCGTCGATGTGCAATCGCGAGCAACCATCATTGCCTTTCTCACCCAGCTGAATTTACAAGGGACGACCATCGTCTATACGTCACATCATTTGATCGAAGCACAAGAATTTTGTACCGATATTGCCATCATCGATCATGGAAAAATTATTGCTCAAGGCACACCGAGAGGTTTGATCGAAAAATATGAAGAGGCGTCAAACCTCGAAGAGGTATTCATTAATCTCACGGGAAAAGCTTTACGAGATGTTGTATAAATTATGGCGTTCTATACTCAAAGAAATTCAGTTATTGTCTAGAGATCTAGGCGGTTTGGCGGTGCTTTTTATCATGCCCTTGGTTTTAGTGGTCATGGTTACGGCAATTCAGTACCAAACCTTAGACAATACCGATCATCAACTTCCTGTTTTATGGATCGATCACGACCACGATTCAATTTCTAACGAGCTTTACAAGGGTCTGATGAAAACCGAAGCTTTCGAATTAGTTTCGGAAATAGAGGCTGAAAAAATAGAAGAGAAGCAAGCGAAAAATTTGGTGAACGAAGGAAAATATCAAATGGCAATTATTGTTCCTCAAGGACTTACGAAAGTGTTGTACGAAAATGTTGAGCGAAATGTAGAAGAAATTGTGGGCGAATTTTCTTTGGATTCCATTCAAACCGAAACGAAAAATCATACAAAAGCCAAAGAAATCGAACTGATTTTTGATCCGGCAGTCCAAGAAAACATGCGCAATTCATTAAAATTTGGTATAGAAAAAATCATTTATCAAGCGCAGAGCAAAGCAATTTATCAAGCGTTCGAAGAAGTCATGGGCGGAAGGTCTGGCAATTTATTTGCAAACGAACCGCTTATTCAGTACAAAGAATCTTCTACAGCACCACAAGAGCTGCAGCCCAATGCTGTGCAACACAACGTACCAGCTTGGACATTGTTTGCTATTTTTTTCATTATCGTGCCCTTGTCAATCAACATCGTAAAAGAGAAAAATTTAGGAACCAATTATCGACTGCTCACCAGTCCGATGCCTTATTTTATTTTATTGATGGGCAAAATGCTGGTTTACCTTTTGGTTTGTTTACTGCAGTTTTTTGCTGTTCTTTTGGTGGCTAAACTTGTTTTTCCGCTTATTGGATTGCCAAATTTCGAATTGCATGGTCAGCTTGGATTGATGGTTTTGATGACGTTTTGTGCGAGTTTAGCCGCGATCGGATTAGGGATTTTGTTGGGGACCATATCCAAAACCCAAGAACAAGCTCCGCCATTTGGAGCAACATTGGTGGTGATTCTCGCGGCGATTGGCGGTGTTTGGGTGCCTGTTTTTATGATGTCGAAAACTTTTCAGTGTCTTGCAGAATTATCACCAATGCGTTGGGCGTTGAGCGGATATTACGACATCATTTTACGAAATGGTGGGCTAAGTTTGATTCTACCCGAAATTATTTCCCTATTTTTGTTTTTTAGCTTGTGCTTAGGAATCGCGATTATCTATGACCGAAAAAAACGAACAGCCTGATTCGATTTGCTTGCAAAACACGACTCAAATTCGTGTCCGTTTCAATGAAACCGATGCTTTAAGAATTGTGTGGCACGGAAATTATTTACGATATTCCGAAGATGGGCGAGAAGCCTTTGGTCGAGAGCATGGGATTTCTTACCTCGATTTTCAGCGAAATCATTTAGCCATTCCTATCGTAAAATCGACCTGCGAACACAAACTTCCTTTGCGGTATGGAGAGCTTTTAACAATAAAAACGATTTACGTCGACTCGGCTGCGGCGAAATTGGTTTTCCGATACGAATTGTTCAATCAACAAAACAAAATCGTGTGCACGGGCGAAACGGTGCAAGTTTTCATGACGCTCGATGGTGATTTACAATTGACCATCCCCGATTTTATTTTAGATTGGAAACTTAAAATGGGATTGATATGAAGCCAATTTTTATACAAGAAGCCAATGTAATTTCGCCTTTGGGTTTCGATCTGGAGTCGAATTGGCAACGGCTGCTTGCCAACCAATCCGGAATCAAAAAGATTCAGGCTATTCCTCGTTTTCAAGAGGCGTTTGGAGCGCAGATTTGTACCGAAAAACTCGAAGACGAATTTTCTAAAAGTTGGAATGATTATCATTGTTCACGCATCGAAAAAATGGCAATTTTGGCGCTCATGCCTTTGATTAAAAATAGGATTTCCCCCGACACACTTTTGGTGCTTTCTACAACCAAAGGCAATATCCGAGGGCTGAAACAGCAGATAGAATCGGCACATCTTACCGTAATTTCCGAAACCTTAAAAAAAGTGTTCATGCTCGAGCGACAACCCATCGTCATTTCCAATGCGTGTACCTCTGGCGTTTTGGCAGTGAATTTTGCCAAGCGAATGATTCAGATGGATGAGGTAAAAACTGCATTTGTTGTAGCGGTTGATGAGGTGACCGAATTTGTTTTATCGGGTTTCAATTCATTCCAAGCGATGAGTGACGAACCCTGTAGGCCTTATGATGCCCACCGAAAAGGGGTGAGTTTGGGCGAGGCGGCCTGTGCAATTTATTTATCTAGCGAGCTCGAGGCAACTTCTTGGAACTATCAGATTTTAGGCGAAGGCAACATCAACGATGCAAATCATATTTCTGGTCCATCTCGCACGGGCGAAGGTTTGTTTCGGAGTGTAGAAAGCGCAATGAAAGAGGCGGGCATTGTCGCAACCGATATCGATTATATTTCGGCTCATGGTACAGCCACGCTTTACAACGATGAGATGGAAGCAATCGCTTTTCATCGATTAGGAATGCAATCTATTCCGCTCAATAGTCTCAAAGCGTATTTTGGGCATACCCTAGGTTGTGCAGGCTTACTCGAATTGGCAATAGCGTGCAAGCAAATGCAGGAAGGTTTGGTGATTCAATCCTTAGGATTTGAGGAAGTTGGAACTAGTCACCAGTTGACTATCGCTATAGAAAATATGAATAAAGAAATAAAAGTTTTACTCAAAACTGCATCGGGTTTTGGTGGAACGAACGCCGCAATTTTGGTTAAGAAATATGCAAAATAAGCAATTGTACATCAGGCAGTTTTGTGAAATCACAAAACAGAACCTCAAACTAAACGGTGAAGTTATTCATTCATCCGATAGCGAAGATTTCAATCATTTTGCAAAAGAAATTTATACCGATCAACAGTGGAATTACCCCAAATTTTACAAAATGGATGCCTTGAGTAAACTGGCTTTCATTGCGAGCGAATTGGTGTTAGAGAATCATCACGTTCCCGATACGGCGATTTTGTTTGCCAATCGTTCGGCAAGTTTGGATACCGATTGCAAACATCAAACGAGTATAGCTTCGGAGACAGATTATTACCCAAGTCCGGCTGTTTTCGTTTACACACTGCCCAATATTACCATTGGCGAAGTAAGCATTCGGCACGATTTGAAGTCAGAAAGCATCTTTCTTGTCGACGAAACCTATCCAGCAGAGCTTGTTCATCTTCAGGCCAATTATTTGCTCAGCTCAAAAAAAGCTACGCAAGTTTTATGCGGTTGGGTAGATTATTTTCAAAATAAATATCAAGCATTCGTATATTTGGTTGGCGAAGAGGGAAATTATCCTTTAACGAATAAATTTATTAACGAAAGAATTAAACATTTATAATGGAAAATTTAATAAACGAACTCAGACAAAAAGTTGTAGAAGTTCTAAATTTAGAAGACATCAATGCCGATGAAATCGACCCGAAAGAACCATTGTTTGGCGAAGGTTTAGGTCTTGATTCGATCGATGCGTTGGAGCTGATTGTATTGATGGACAAAGAATTTGGTATAAAAATTACCGATCCAAAACAAGGAAAAACCATTTTCGAATCCATCGAAACTATGGCAAAATACATTACCGAAAATAGAACAAAATAATGTCTAAACCAATTGCAATTACTGGAATGGGAATTATCTCGGCTATCGGTAATTCGGTAGAAGAGAACCTGTTGTCTCTATTGCAAAATCAGACAGGAATAGGCACCGCTCAGTTTCTAAAAACAGTTCATCAGAGCCGTTTTCCGCTGGGCGAAGTAAAACTGTCTAACGAAGAACTGAGCGAAAAACTCAAATTACCTACCGATCATAACTTCACTCGAACAGCGCTTTTGGGAGCAATTGCAGCGAAAGAAGCTGTAAAACAGGCAGGAATCGGCTTGATGAACGATGAACGCACAGGACTGATTTCGGCGACTTCGGTCGGAGGGATGGACCAGAGCGAACATTATTTTTTCGAATACGAAGCACATCCCGAAAAGCAAAAATATATTTTGAGTCATGACGCTGGTGATTCTAGCTCAAAGATTGCAGAAATACTGCAACTCAAAGGATTTACCACCACCATCAGCACCGCATGTTCATCGGCAGCAAATGCCATCATGTTCGGTGCCCGAATGATTCAATCCGGAAGATTAGATCGGGTAATTGTTGGCGGTACAGATACTTTGTCGAAGTTTACACTAAACGGTTTCAACTCCTTGATGATTTTATCAGACGAATTGAATAGACCATTCGATGCTCAGCGAAAAGGCTTGAACCTTGGTGAGGCTGCCGCTTATCTTGTGCTCGAATCAGATGCTATGGTTTCGAAATATCAAAAGCAAGTTTTAGCATATTTGGCTGGTTATGCAAATTTCAACGATGCCTATCATCAAACGGCTTCTTCCGAGACGGGAGAAGGGGCATTTTTGGCGATGCAAAAGGCACTCGAAATAGCCAATCTTACCGCAGAAAACATCGACTACATCAATGCGCACGGTACAGCGACGCCAAACAACGATGCGTCTGAAAGTGCGGCAATCAAAAGAATTTTTGCAACACAAGTTCCTAGTTTTAGTTCAACCAAACCATTCACGGGTCACACCTTGGCGGCAGCCGCAAGTGTAGAGGCGGTGTTTTGTATTTTGGCTTTGCAACAACAGAAAGTCTGGGCAAATCTTAATTTCGAAACCCCAATTCCAGAATTTGGACTGATTCCGCAATTGGAGATCAAAACAAAACCCATTCAACACGTCTTATCAAATTCGTTTGGTTTTGGTGGAAATTGTTCAACCTTAATATTTACGCAGTCATGAAAAAGTGTTTTGTAAACGGAATGGCTGCGGTGAGTGTTCAGCCTTATACCAACGAAGATTTTACGCAACAACTCCAAGCTGTGACCAATTTTCTGAATTTTGCCCAAGAGCCAGCCTACAAAATGATGATTCCAGCAGCTAATCTCAGACGAATGTCGAAAGCTATAAAAATGGGAATTTTTTCGGCAAATCTTGCATTAAAACAAGCGCAAATCCAAATACCAGATGCGATTATAGTAGGTTCGGCTTTAGGATGTTTGAATGATTCGGAGAAGTTTCTGCGGAATCTGATTGATAATCAAGAAGAATTTCTCACGCCCACCGCTTTCATCCAATCTACGCACAACACCGTCGCTGCACAAATCGCGCTTCAACTGAAATGTAATGCTTACAATTTTACCTATACCAACGGCGGTAATTCGTTCGAGGCGGCTTTGTTAGACGGTTTGATGCAAATTCAGCATAGAGAATCTAACGAAGTTTTAGTGGGCGCAGTCGATGAAATTGGCGAGGTTACGCATCAATTGCTTCAGTTGAAAGAAATCGTAAAATCGTCTGAAAGCTCGAATGGAGCTTCTTTTGGCGAGGGTGCTACCTTTTTTGGTTTATCTGAAAATCCATCAACAAATTCTTTTGCAGAAATTGTGGATGTGAAATTACAAAACGAATTGAATTCTGATGAGGTTGATGATTTTTTGGAGCAATTTTTAGAAGAAAATCAGCTCACAAAATTGGCTGTAGATGCTTATTTTATTGGTAAAAATGATGATCATCGCTTCGATGCGTTTTATACGTCATTTTTCGATCAACATCATGCTCAGCTTTGTACATACAAACCTTTCTCGGGTGAATATCATACAGCTTCTGCTTATGGATTATTGCTCGCTTGCGAAGCCTTGAAAAAGCAACAAATCAGCCCGAAAATTCAGATCAATTCGGTGAAGAAAGCTCAGCTCAAATACGTGGTTTTGTACAATCATTTTTTAGGAAAAAATCATAGTATAGTATTATTGCGAAATGTTACTGCATAGGTTAGTTTCTTTGGTTTGCATTTTTGCATTGCTCACGCTGGCTTTTCTTGCTTGGAGGGGCAAAACGCCGATATGGTGGCTGGTAATTCCTGCTATTATTTGGCTGGGATTGACGAGTTGGGGAGCATTTGATTTACGTCTAAATTATTTCACATCGGTATTTTATAAAGCAAAAACATCACAAAAAGTTATTGCGCTTACCTTTGACGATGGTCCTACAGAACATACCAAAGACGTTCTGAAATTGTTGAGAAAATACAATGCCAAGGCGACTTTTTTCTGCATTGGTCATCGTTTCGAAAATCAAGATAAGGTGGTCAATGAAATCATTGCCGACGGGCATTTAATCGGAAATCATACGTATAGCCATTCTGCCAAAACCGGTTTTTTTTCTACCGAAGAAATATTGGCAGAATTAGATAAAACTGATGCTTTGATTTCGGTTAAAACGGCTAAACCCACCACGTATTTTCGTCCGCCATTTGGCGTAACCAATCCGAATATCGCCAGGGCAATTCAAAAAAGACCGCACGAGGTTATCGGATGGAGTATCAGGTCGTTGGACACGGTAATCGATGATGAAGAGCGTATTTTGAGGCGTGTTTTACCAAAAATTGCTCCAGGAGAAGTGATTCTTTTGCACGACACCTCGACCAAAACGGTAAAAGTCTTGGAACAAATCTTGAAAGTACTTCATGAACAATCGTACCAAATGGTGACGATAGAAGAGCTAAAAAAATATGAAAATGAAAGCGAAAGTTTTGCTCATTAGTTTGATGATGACGGGATTTTGGGGTTTTGCACAAACTCCAATGTCGACGGTAGAAATTACCAAATTCAAGAGAGAAGTAACACAAGAAGTGAGGAAATTGAAAACTTATTCGGCAGATTTTACCGAAACCAAAAATCTATCCTTCTTGAAAAAACCATCGGTTTCGTCTGGAAAAATGTATATGAAATCGCCCAACAAAGTGCTTTGGCAATATACCAAACCTGCCACAACAACACTGTTTTTTTCTGATAAAACCATTTATATTACCCAAGCAGGGAAGAAAAAATCGACCGATTTATCGACCAATAAACAATTCGGAAAGTTGAATGATTTGGTTTTGAATTCTTTCAACGGAAATTTATTCGATTCTAAAGAATTTTCAGTAACTTTTCTGAAAAAAGCTGACCTCAAATTGGTGAAACTCAGTCCGGTTGACAAACAAATGAAAAAATATATGAAAGAAGTGATTTTGACCTTTGAGGGTGAAAATCGTATGGTTTCGCAGGTGAAAATGGTGCAACCCAACAACGATTATACGTTGTTCACATTTAGCAATCGTAAATCCAATCCAACTTTGGACGAAAATTTATTCAAATAATGGAGTGAAGTTTAGGAAGTCACGCAAATTTTGAATTTATTTACACAAAAATAGGAAAATGACCTTACTAACAGATTTTTATACCACAATCGATACCAACGAAATTGCCGAAAACCGATTTGTCGTAACGTTAGCGCTGAATGCGGCGCATCCAATCTTTCGAGGGCATTTTCCTAACAATCCTGTTACTCCTGGCGTTTGCATGATGCAAATCATAAAAGAGTCGACCGAAAAAATTTTGCAACAACCCCTGCAATTAATCAAATTGTCGAATGTGAAATTTATGGCAATCATCAATCCAGAAAAAAATCCGAAATTGGTTTTAGAACTATCGATTTCGAACGAAGAAGATCAAGTAAAGGTAAAAAACGTAACCAAATTCGATCATACGGTAGCGCTAAAGTTTTTTGGCGAATATAAAAAAGTAAAAATATGAAATTGATATTAAGTATTTTATTCTGTAGTTTTTTTTTCTTGAAAACCACTTTGCCCGAGCTTCGAGAACAATTTCAGAAATCGGCAAACAACAAAGAAATTACTCAGCAATTCTATCGTTCTTTGGAAGATTACAGCGGAAACAATTCAACGATATTGGCATACAAAGGCGCTTCTAGCATCATGTATTCTCGATATTTTGGAAATAAAGAAAAAAAGACCGAATTGCTGAAAAATGGAGCTAAATTAATTGATAATGCGGTGAATAAAGAACCGAAAAATGCCGAAATTCGATTGATACGCTTCGTTATACAGGAAAATTTGCCAAAGTTTATGAAGTACAATACGCATATTGCAGAAGATCGAAAAACATTGATTTCGCTTTATCCTTCTCAAAATGCTGAGGTAAGGAAAATGATAAAACATTATAGCAAAGTTTCCAAATCGATGACGAATGCCGATAAAGAAAAGTTGAACTAAAATTGACTAAAGTTTGACGCTTCAGAACGATTTTTTAGCCTTTAAAGTTTGTGTGATTATTCCCACATACAACAATGCCAAAACGCTAAGGCGCGTTGTAGACGGCGTGTTGAAATGTACAGATCAAATCATCATCATCAATGACGGTTCTACAGACGAGACTTCAGAAATTTTAGCTTCCTATTCTAATCTCAACCTTCACCATTTTGCTCAAAATCAAGGAAAAGGTAAAGCCTTGCAATATGCTTTTCGTTGGGCAAAAGACTTGGATTACGATTTTGCCCTAACCATCGATTCAGACGGGCAGCATTATCCAGACGATATTGTTGTTTTTATGGATCGACTCAAACAACACAAAGGGCGCGACATTCTGCTGATTGGAAATCGAAATATGGAAGCAGACGGCATTCCTAAAAAATCGAGTTTTGGAAATCGGTTTTCTAATTTTTGGTTTTGGTTCGAGACTGGAAT
Organism: Vaginella massiliensis; assembly: GCF_900089075.1. Taxonomy (GTDB): domain Bacteria; phylum Bacteroidota; class Bacteroidia; order Flavobacteriales; family Weeksellaceae; genus Weeksella; species Weeksella massiliensis_A. The sequence goes on along the minus strand of NZ_LT593746.1, from coordinate 12,391 downwards.
TTCGTTAAAAGATACGCAATCTGGCTTTCGTCTTTATCCCTTACGCGCATTGCCAACGCGTTTTTATACCAAAAAATTCGAGTTCGAAATCGAAGTTATTGTGCGTTTGGCATGGCGAAATATTCCAGTAGAAAACGTTCCGATCAAGGTTTTGTACGATCCAGTCGAACGTGTTTCGCATTTTCGTCCTTTCCGAGATTTTACACGCATCAGCATATTGAATACTGTTTTGGTGTTTTTTACCCTGATTTATTTCGCTCCCAAGCGAATCCTGAAAAAGATTTTCAATTAACGAGCTGTTCCTTTATCAACTAATGAAAAATCCGTATTTTTAGGCGATTTTTATACAGATGCATCAGCTGTTTTATCGCATATATCATTGGATTTCAACTCATCGCGTGTGGAGCGTGTTCTTTGCGCTTGTTTTTCTGCTAATGGGAGCTTATTTCACGACTCAGCTACAGCTCGAAGACGATATTACCCGTGTAATTCCTAATTCGGAAAAATCGGATATTACGACGAGAGTATTTCAACAACAGCAGTTTTCCGATAAAATTACAGTCATCATCGAGCGCAAAAACGACGCTTCGATCGAGGAGATGATGCAAACCGCAGATCGCTTGGTTGATAATCTAGAGCAATATCGCGTCTACATCAAGAATATTGGTGGTGTAGCAGATGATGAGTTGATGATAGAAGCCTTCGAATTTGTTTACCATCACTTGCCTATTTATTTGGATGAAAAAGATTATCAATGGATTGATTCACAATTGAATACCGATTCTATTTCGGTGAAAATGACCCAAAACTTCGAAACCTTATTGTCGCCTTCGGGAGTTGTGTTGCAAGATTTTATTTTGAAAGATCCTTTGGGTTTAGGATTTCGGGCTTTGCAAAAATTACAAAAAATCGGTTCGATCACCGATTTGCAGTACCGCGACGGCTATATTTTTACGCAAGACGATTCGAAACTTTTACTGTTCATCGATCCGGTTTACAAGAGCGGCGACACCAAGCACAATGCCGCTTTTGTTGCAGGTTTGACCGAACTTCAGCAAGCGTTGAATGCCGAACTCCATCGTACCGAAATTAGTTTTTTTGGTGCTCCAATCATTGCGGTAGCCAATGCACAACAAATCAAAACCGATATCATGAAAACTGTTTTGATTGCCATGTCTATTTTGGTTTTGTTGCTCATGCTTTTTTACCGACAAATTTTTACTCCCATCATCATTTTTATTCCCACAATTTTTGGGTTGCTTACGGCGCTGAGTGTTTTATATTTTTTGCGCGATTCATTGTCTGCTATTTCGTTGAGTATTGGTGCCGTTTTGCTAGGAATCACCATAGATTATGCTTTGCATGTGATGACGCATTATCGAAAAAATCCCTCGATATCGCAATTGTTTCGAGACATTACGCGACCTGTACTCATGAGTTGTATGACCACAGCAGTTGCCTTTATTTGTTTAATTTTTGTGCATTCCGAAGCGTTGATAGATTTAGGAATTTTTGCTTTTGTTACCGTTATCGCAAGCGGATTTTTCACGTTAATTTTGGTTCCGCATTTGTACCATCCTTCGAAGGGCGAAATCAAAGAAAATCGAAATATAGTGGAGCAGATAGCCAAAATAAATTTCGATGAAAAGAAAAGTTGGTTTTGGTTGTCGGTTGTGTTGGTCGCGATGAGTTTTTTTACCTTCGATAAGGTCAAGTTTAATCAAAATATAGAAAGTCTAAATTTTGTTCCAATCGATCAAATTCAAGCCGAAAATCAATTGGTAAAATCGACCAATATGATGCAAAAGTCGGTCTATGTAATTGCGCATGGAAGCAACCTTGACGAGGCTGTAGAGCGTTCGCAACAACTCGAAAAACAGTTGGAAACGAATCTGAAGTCTAAAGAAATTTTAGATTATTCGTCCATCAATGCTTTGCTTTTGCCTAAAGCGATTCAAGAAAAAAAACTTGATGATTGGAAGCGGTTTTGGACTCCAGAAAAAATTGCGAGAACTCAACAGTTGATTCGACTCAGTGCAGATGAATTGGGCTTGACAGCAGAGGCACACGAAGAGTTTTTTCAACAGCTTGCTCATGATTTTGAAGCGGTTTCGTTAGACGAAATTCAAGCATTCAACTCGTCAATTTTGTCTGAATTCTTCAATGAGAAAGACGGATTGTTTACGGTTTCTACTTTGGTAAAATTAGACGAACAACAGCGTAATTCATTCGTTTCGCAATACGACAATGCAGAGGGTTTGGTGATCATCGATCGCAAGAATCTCAACGAGACTTTTTTAGGCAATTTGGTCGATGATTTTAATCGTCTAATCAATTATTCCACCATTGCTATTCTCCTTATTTTGTGGATTTTCTTTAGACGAATTGAATTGGCTTTAGCCAGTTTTATCCCCATTGCTCTTACTGGATTTGTTACAGCTGGATTGATGGGCTTGTTCAAAATCGAATTCAACATATTCAGTTCGATTGTCTATACATTGGTTTTGGGGCATGGCGTGGATTTTAGCATTTTCATGACCAGTGCGTTGCAGAAACAATATACGACGGGTCGCAACGAACAGAAGTTATATAGAACTTCTATATTGCTGGCGGTGCTCACTACTATTTTAGCATTAGGTAGCTTAATTTTTGCACAACATCCAGCCCTCAAATCCATTTCGTCGGTGGCGCTTATTGGGGTGTTGGTTGCTGTGATGATTACCTTTGTTTTTTATCCGCCCTTGTTTAAGTTTTTCTTTCAAAACCGTCCAGCCAAAGGATTGTCTCCTGTGAGTTTGCGTTTGGTGATTCAATCGGTTGCATTTTTTGCTTATTTTTTGTTTTTTGGTTTTGTGTTGAATATTTTGATAGTGCTATTCAATGCTTTAGCACCGATTTCGCATATTCGCAAACGAAAAATTATCGACCGTTGGATGACGGGTTTTTTAGCAACTATCCCCTACATCAATCCGTTTGTGAAGAAAAAAATCCTGCATTTGGATAAACGAAATTCGACTCAAACGGTTTTCATATCCAATCATTCCTCATCTTTAGATATTCCGCTCAACAAAATGGCGATACCCAACAGCGTGTTTTTGGTCAACAACAAGGTTTATCATTCTCCTGTCTTTGGCAAAGCCGTTCGTTCGGCAGGTTTTTATCCTGTAAAGAAAAATGAAGAAGTAGAATTTGAAACGTTTAAACAGCGCATTCAACCGCATTTTTCGCTCATCATTTATCCAGAAGGGACACGTTCTGAAAGCAATGCCATCGCCCGATTTCATAAGGGAGCGTTTTATTTGGCAGAAAAGTTGAATATTCCAATTCAGCCCGTATATCTTCTTGGCGCATCGGATGTTTGGCCGAAGAATGATTACATTATTTACGATGGGCATTTGCTCACGATTTTTGGCGAAGTGATCGAGCCAAATGACGAACGATTCGGAAAAGGATATGCTGTCCGAACCAAAAAAATAAGCGATGAATTCAAAAAACAGTTCAGCGCTTTGCGAAAGCAGTATGAAAACGAAAATTATTATCGAACCAAATTATTTCTGAGTTTCTTGTACAAAGAGCCAGAGGTTGTGACAGAGATGAAGAAGCGTTTCGAACAAAATAAAACCGTATATCATCAACTCAATCGCCTGATAGGAGAGCGTGAAAAAATTGGTAGAATAGCGCACGATTTGGGCGAACTCGATTTTTTGTTGGCAATGAGCGAACCCAACCGAAAGATAAAAACTTACATTTCGGATGATGAAAAGAGAGCGATTGCTTCGATGAATTATTTGGTGAAAAAACGTTCGATTTCTTACCTCGATGAGCAAGATGATTTTGCCGATTGTCGAGTGCTGATCATTTCCGATGTAAAATACGATGCAGAAATTCATCCGAACATCGAAGAGGTTTTTGTCTTCGATGCAACTGTTCCATCTACTGTCTTAGAAAATTACGAAAAAATTCACCAATTAGGAAAATTGATCCAATACAAAAAAAGATGAAAAAGTACGATGTAGCTGTGATTGGAAGCGGATTGGGCGGATTGGTTTCTGCTCTTGTTTTGGCCAAAGAAGGCTACAAAGTGGTGGTCTTGGAAAAAAACAATCAGTTCGGCGGAAATTTGCAGACTTTTGTTCGAGATCGCGTGATTTTCGACACAGGCGTTCATTATATCGGCGGTTTGGCTGAGGGTGAAAATCTCTATCAATATTTTCGATATTTAGGAATAATGAATGATCTGAAATTGCAGCGATTAGCACTCGATGGTTTTGATGTAATTTCGTTCGACGACATCGAAGAAGAATTTCCGCTAGCGCAAAATCATACCCAATTCATCGCACAATTGCATCAGCATTTTCCTGATGAAAAAGCAGCTTTGGAGCAGTATTGCCAAGATTTAGATCGCATTTGCGATGCGTTCCCGATGTACAATTTGCAACCAGGAAGGATGGCCTATGATGATCAAATTTTATCCATCAACCTGAAAGAATATTTAGATCAATTGACCACCAACGATTTGCTAAAATCGGTTTTGGTTGGGAATAATTTTTTATACGTTGGCGAAGCTGAAACAACGCCTTTTTATGTGCATGCATTGTCGGTAAATTCGTACATGAAAAGCGCATGGCGATGCATAAGAGGTGGTAGCCAGTTGTCTAAATTGCTGATTCGAGAGCTCAAAAAGTTGGAGGGAGAAGTGTACAAATACCAAGAAGTAACCGATTTTATTGTTGAAAACAATCAAGTGATGGCTTGCCTTACCAAAGACGGAACAACCTATGTTGCCAACCGTTTCATCTCGAATATCAACCTCAATCAGACCATTCGGTTGGTTGGCGAAAAAAACTTTTCCAAACCCTTTGTCAAGCGTATCAATAGCCTCAATTTTACGCCTTCAGTTTTTTCGGTACACCTTGTTTTCGAACCCGAAACTTTTCCTTACCTCAATCGCAATATTTATCATCATCGCTCGTCAGCAAATTTATTGAACGAACATCTTTTACCTTCTTCAGACTGGCCAGCAATGTATGTTGCAACGTTCAACGTGTCTAAAGAAAATCAGCAATGGACCGATGGGATGACCGTGATGACGTACATGGATTTTGATGAGTTTAAGGCTTGGGAAAACACCCACAACACCAAAACCATAGAGCGTAAAGGCGAACGAGGCGAAGATTATGAGTTGTTTAAACAACAAAAAATTGATTTGGTTTTGGATGAATTGGAAAAGAAATTTCCGTCTATCCGATCGAAAATAAAATCGGTATATGCTTCTACGCCTTTGTCTTACCGCGATTTTATTGGCTGTGAAAAAGGCAATTTGTACGGATTTACCAAAGATTCGAATGCACCAATGAAAACTTTTATTTCAGCAAAAACCAAACTCGACAATCTGTTTTTGACAGGACAAAATATACGCATGCACGGCATTTTGGGCGTTACCATTGGAGCTTTTGTTACTTGTTCAGAAATTTTGGGAGGTTTCGATGAGATTGTACGTAAAATAAAAAAAAACAATTCATAGTTATGCAATATTGGTTGTTGATAAGTCTTGCGTTTTTGTTCAGTTCTTGCGGTATAAATCGCAGCCTGAAACAAACTCCGAATATAGGATTTTACCCGAAATCAACGCATCAATTGATTGTCCATTCGGATAGTCTTCGAACGATTGATCATAATTTTCTTCGCAAAAATCGTGCAGGCAATTGGGAAATGTATCTCGATGGGAATGCTTACGATTTGGGAACAAAAAACGGGCTTCTCACGCAAGATTTATATCAGAATCAAGAATCGATTTTTTTTGAAGGTGTACAACAATTATTAGGAGATAAGAAAAAAACAGGTTTTTTGAATTTCTTTCTTCGGTGGTTCAATCGCGACATCCAAAAGCATATTTCGGAAGAATATAAAACAGAAATTTTTGCTTTATCCCAATTTTCCAATCCCGATTTCGATTCCATCGCCAAGCCTTATCCAAGAGCCTTATACCTGCATGCAGCGCATGATATTGGACATGCGATGAACGATCTTATGATTGTCGGATGCTCTTCTTTCGCTGTTTGGGACGAAAATTCGATGGACGGCGAATTGTTGGTCGGACGCAATTTTGATTTCTATCTGAATGATGATTTTGCAGAAAATAAAGTGGTTCAATTTGTGCAACCCGAAAATGGATATGCTTATCTTTCGATTGGTTGGCCGGGGTTTGTAGGTGTAACATCTGGAATGAACGTAGAAGGGCTTTCGGTCACCATCAATGCTGGGAAATCGAGCATTCCGTTGAAAGCAAAAACGCCTATAGCACTGCTTGTTCGCGAAATTTTGCAATATGCCAAAACGATAGAAGAGGCAATCGCCATTGCCAAAACCAGAGAAGTTTTTGTGTCAGAATCGTTGATGATTTCGAGTGCATTTGATCGAAAAGCAATTTTGATCGAACGCTCACCCAAAAAAATAGGCATTGTACAGCCCAGCGGAAGTTGGTTGATCAGTACCAATCATTTTCTGAGTTCACCATTCGAAGCGGATAAACGCAACCAAAAACATATCGCCAATTCTCATTCGGCATATCGATATCAAATTTTAGAACAAGAAATTCACGATTTGAAACCCTTCGATGATCAAAAAGTAGTTCAAGTTCTTCGAAATCTCAAAGGATTGAATCATCAGGATATCGGACTGGGAAATGAAAAAGCTTTGAATCAATTATTGGCGCATCATGCGGTTGTTTTTAGACCAGAAAAAAAATTGGTTTACGTCTCGTCTGCTCCTTATAATATGGGAGAATTTACCGTGTATGATTTAACGAAGTTGCAAGAAAAAATGTATCCGACTGTGAAAATTGTAGTCGATTCGCTTCGCGTACCGCAGCATCCATTTGTGCTCACAAAAGCGTTTGAGCAATACGAATTGTTCAAAAAAAAGCGTTTGACCATCCATCGAGCTCACGAGAGAAAAACAGCGTTAGATAATGGATTTATCGAGCAGTATGTGGCGACCAATCCAGAATTTTGGCAAGTGTATTATGATGCCGGAATAAATGCTAAATTACAAGGCGATTTGGCGAAAGCAGAAAAGTATTTTCTATTGGCAAGATCCAAAGAAGTAACCACGAAGTCTGATTGGCATTCCATCGAAAAACAAATCAGGAAAGTTCAAAAAAAGAAAAGATGATTCCACCTATAGAGCAAAAATCCAAAGAAGAAATCAAGCAGTTTCAAGAAGAAAAATTGAGAGAACAATTGCGCTATTTACAGTCCAATTCGCCTTTCTATCAGCGTCTTTTTGCAAAACATCTGATCGATATTCGAGCAATTCGAACTTTAGAAGACCTGAAAAAAATACCAGTAACCACCAAAAACGAGGTGCAACTGTACAACGATGATTTTTTTTGTGTTCCGAAATCCAAAATTGTAGATTTTGCTACAACTTCGGGCACTTTGGGCGATCCGGTAACTTTTGGTCTTACCGACAAAGACCTCGACCGTTTGGCATATAACGAGTGCATCTCGTTCGAGTGTGCTGGTGTGCAAAAAGGAGATGTGGTCCAATTGATGACGACGATGGATCGGCGTTTTATGGCGGGGTTGGCATATTTCCTTGGTTTGCGACAGTTAGGTGCAAGTGTCATTAGAGTAGGAGCGGGCATACCGGCGCTGCAGTGGGATTCTATTCTGCAATTTCGACCAAAATACCTGATTGCTGTTCCGTCTTTTTTATTGAAAATGATCGAATATGCAGAACAACATCGCATCGATTTTAGTAATTGTGGCGTAGAAGGCGTAATTTGTATTGGCGAAGCGCTGAGAACTTCTGATTTTCAACCGACCATTTTGACAAAGAAAATCACTTCTAAATGGAACTTGAAATTGTATTCTACCTATGCCTCTACCGAGATGGCAACAGCTTTTACAGAGTGCCAAGCTCAGCAAGGAGGACATCATCATCCTGAATTGATTATTACAGAAATTTTGGACGAAGATAATAATGAAGTCGAAGACGGAGAGTTGGGCGAATTGACGATCACAACATTGGGCGTAGAAGGCGTGCCATTGCTACGATTCAAAACTGGCGATTTGGTTCGCAAACATGTGCAACAATGTAATTGCGGTAGAACTACCCATCGTCTTGGTCCAGTTGAAGGTCGCAAACAACAGATGATAAAATATAAAGGAACCACGTTGTATCCGCCAGCGATGCACGATTTATTGGCGCATTATGATGCTATTTCCATGCATTTGATCGAACTTTCTTGTTCGGAATTTGGTACGGATGTTATACGTATAAAAATTGTGTCGGATAATGATTCGGAAGATTTTCTGAAAGAAATTAAAGATCATTTCAGGGCAAAATTAAGGGTAACACCAGAAGTCGAATTCGTTTCAGAAGAGGTTTTGGCGCCAATTGTTTATAATCCGCTCAAACGCAAACCAACGATGCTGATCGATTTGCGTTAAAACCTATTCCCACCAAATGTATTTTACAAAAATATCTTCTGCTGCTAAAAGGTAATGCTATATTTACACTAAATTTGTTTTAGAATCGAACGAATAAAAACTAAAATGAAACAATTTACCTCTGTAAATGATGTAGAAAACATCGACAAATTGCTACAAAAAGCATTAGAAATCAAGGCAAATCCGTTTGCACAACAAGAAGTAGGAAAAAATAAAACTATCGGACTCATCTTTTTCAATCCTAGTTTGCGCACGAGATTAAGTTCACTAAAGGCGGCATACAATTTAGGAGCAAACGTTTGGGTGCTCAATGCTGGTGCAGATTCTTGGACGCTAGAGATGCAAGACGGAACCGTTATGAATGGTGATTCTCAGGAACATATCACCGAAGCTATCCAGGTGATGAGTGCCTATTGCGATGTGTTAGGAGTTCGTACATTTCCAAAATTACAAAATCGAGATGAGGATTACCAAGAAGTCATGTTCAACAAAGTAAAGAATTTATCTTCTGTTCCAGTAGTTTCGTTAGAAAGCGCTACGCTACATCCCTTACAATCTTTTGCAGATTTGATTACCATTGCCGAAAAGATCAATTATAATCCAACCGAAAAACTAACCAAAAAAGTAAAAGTAGTCATGACTTGGGCACCGCATCCAAGACGTTTACCGCAAGCTGTTCCCAACTCGTTTGCCCAATGGTTTACTAAGGTCGATTGGGTCGATTTTACAATCGTTCAGCCCAAAGGCTATGAGCTCGACGAGCAATTTACACAAGGCGCAACCATTGCGTACAACCAAGAAGAAGCATTGAAAGATGCCGATTTTGTCTATGCCAAAAATTGGTCTTCGTACGAACAATATGGCGAAATCATACCGCAAGAAAAAGATTGGCAAATTACGATGGAGAAGATGAAATTGACCAATAACGGAAAATTTATGCATTGTTTGCCTGTTCGCCGCAACGTGGTGGTAGCAGATGAAGTGCTGGATTCCGATGTTTCGATTGTGATCGATGAGGCAACAAATCGTATTTTCTCTGCCCAGGCTGTTTTTCATGAAATTTTAAAAGGTTTGAAATAGAAGTTAGAATTATTTTCGGTTTAATGGGTTTTTGCTTGTGATTTTCCTGAATTTATACTAAAAACAAATAAAAACCCGAAATAATTTTTATTTCACAAAACAGATTCATAATTTTACATCAACAATTAATCGAAAAATGAGAAGCAATATTACCATTTCAAACAAACAAAATCAATGGATGCGAATTCGTACCGTGTGCGGGTGTTTGGATAGGTAATATTGTGTATCTACAATTTTTAAATATTTAGAACCCCGTTATTTTTTTTAACGGGGTTTTTTGATGTTAACAATTAAAATTTAAAATCATGAGTAAGTTGCAATCTTTAGAGGTTTCAGTTTGGCCTCTGCAAAACAATCAAATCATTAAAAATCAAAAAGTGAATTACCGTCAATTCGGCAAACAAATTGGTACAGCGCCAATTATTTTGATTCAACATGCTTTGAAAAGCAACTCAGATTGCATGCTCCATTGGGACGGATTGATGGGTGAAGGAAAGGCGATCGACCTTGATTTTTTTACAGTAATCTGTTTCGATATTCCAGGCAATGATGGTGATAATGTGGTGTTTTATCAGAACAAAAAAGTAGAGGCGCGCGATGTGGCAGTGTTGTTTTGGTTATCGTTGTTTCAGTTGGATGTCGATAAATTATTTACTGTGATAGGCGCAGATTTGGGCGGAGGAATAGCTTGGGAAATGGCGACGCTCTTTCCGAATAAAATACAAAACCTCTTGACTATTGCAAGTGCTCCAATTGTGAACGATTGGCTGATAAAATTGCCTAAAGTAGAGCACGATTATTTGTTGAATTTATTTCAAACGGTCGATATTACCAAAAATAGAAAGAAACTTGCCGAATTGCTGCAGTTTGTTCAATCCAATTTGCATATCATAACCGTTGAAGGTGTTCAGTTTTTTGATAAAAACAAAGAGAAAGCATTTTATCAACAATTACAATTATTGAAAAAGAATGTTTCGTTTTATGAAATAGACACCCTAAATAATAACCAATTGTTGGTCAACAAATCGCAAATAGAGCCAATCGTGAATAATATTTTGCTTAAAGAATTGACAAAAGTGGCGTAAAATCTATGGGTAAATAATTATAAAGCTATTTTTTTTTCGTCATATCTCACGGGTTTTCATCATGTTAGGAAGAGTTTCGAAATTTTCTTCTAAAAAATTTGTATTTCGGAAAAATTGCGTTGTATATTTGCAGTCCCAAAACAGGTTACGACCTGAGTGAAGTTGGGATTTTGAAAGCAAAGCTAAGGAAGAAGAAAAGTCGGATGATTAACGCGACGAATTGTTTTCCTGAAGATTAAAAAAAAATCAAAAAAACTTTTGTCAATTTATAAAAAGTTCTTACCTTTGCGCTCGCAACTTTGAAAAAGGTTTTGCGAATAGAAAAAGAGCAGTTCATTTGAAAGATAAAATAAACTTAGAAGAAACAAAATAAGCCAAGAACCGTCAATTTGAGTTTTTAGGATTTAGGCATTGTAAAAAGAAATAATTATTACAATGGAGAGTTTGATCCTGGCTCAGGATGAACGCTAGCGGGAGGCCTAACACATGCAAGCCGAGCGGTATAAGTAGCTTGCTACTTAGAGAGCGGCGTACGGGTGCGTAACGCGTATGGAACTTGCCCTTATCAACGGGATAGCCCAGGGAAACTTGGATTAATACCGTATAATATATTGATTGGCATCGATTGATATTGAAAGATTTATCGGATAAGGATAGTCATGCGTAAGATTAGCTAGTTGGTGAGGTAACGGCTCACCAAGGCGATGATCTTTAGGGGTCCTGAGAGGGAGATCCCCCACACTGGTACTGAGACACGGACCAGACTCCTACGGGAGGCAGCAGTGAGGAATATTGGACAATGGGNAAACAGACCACTCTTTTTAGAGTTTAGAAAGAGTCTCATAGCTCAGCTGGTTAGAGCGCTACACTGATAATGTAGAGGTCGGCAGTTCGAGTCTGCCTGAGACTACAGCTTGGTTAACACTAAAAAAGAGGGGAATTAGCTCAGCTGGCTAGAGCGCCTGCCTTGCACGCAGGAGGTCATCGGTTCGACTCCGATATTCTCCACCAAAACTAGTGATGAGTGAGCAGAATCAAGCATGCGAAATATCGTAAGCTCAGCAGCTCATCCAATCGAAAAGTTCATTGACATACTGGAAGATTACTATTACTATAAAACGATATAGACAATAGTAAGCTATAGAAAACGAGAAAACATTGATTTAAGATTAGACTTGCAGTAAGAATAAGAGGCATTAAGCCAAAAAACTTAGAATTTGCAAGCAGATCTTAGGCAAAAGATAAAAAATACTTAACAAGTAAGATTAACAAACACTAACGCTTAGTTGTGTTTATACAAACTGGTTTAGCTGTATTTATATATAGAAACAGCAGACCACTTGAGAAAAAAAGTTACAAAGGGCGTACGGCGGATGCCTAGGCTCTCAGAGGCGAAGAAGGACGTGATAAGCTGCGATAAGCTACGGGTATTGGCACATACGATTTGATCCGTAGATTTCCGAATGGGGCAACCCGGCATGTTGAAGGCATGTCACCATGGCAACATGGGGCGAACGTGGGGAACTGAAACATCTCATTACCCATAGGAAAAGAAATCAAAAGAGATTCCGTTAGTAGTGGCGAGTGAACGCGGAATAGCCCAAAAGCGGTTATAATTTTAGAAGAATAACCTGGAAAGGTTAACCATAGAAGGTGACAGTCCTGTATTCGAAAAGGTTATAGTTGTTAAATTGAGTAAGGCGGGACACGAGAAATCCTGTTTGAAAATGGGGGGACCATCCTCCAAGGCTAAATACTCCTGAGAGACCG
>NZ_LT593745.1 GCF_900089075.1 Vaginella massiliensis | reverse complement strand
GAGATAAGACTTCTTTTAAGGGTCGTGGAAGACTACCACGTTGATAGGCTATAGATGTAAAGGCAGCGATGTCATAGTCGAGTAGTACTAATTACCCATAGACTTTTTTCAACAACGATTAAGAATCAATCAATCAAAATCAAACAAACACAGCTAAGTGCTAGGCGTTGTTAATCTTTCTTGTCTAAGTAAAAAAGCGAAATCAAAAAAACCGAAAAAAACTGTTAACCTATAGCATCGACCAGTAGAAGTCAAAAAAATACGCTTAGAGAAGCGCACAATCTTAGGGTGACTATAGCGAAAGGGCTCACCTCTTCCCATTCCGAACAGAGAAGTTAAGCCTTTCAGCGCCGATGGTACTGCAACTGCGGGAGAGTAGGTCGTCGCCAGTCTTTTTAACCAAATCCTCAACTACCAACAGTTGAGGATTTTTTTTTGAAGAAAGCTGAAAGCGGTTAGCTTCTAGCCGTTAGCTATTAGCTTTCAATTATCAATTTTCACCTTTCAACTTATAACTCTTAACTTATAACTTATAACTTTTTTCACCCGATCTATCAAATGCTAAACTTCGTTAAAATCATGATCAAGCAACTAAATTATAATATTTTTGCTTCTAAAAATTAGAATTTGGATTTTAATCAACTCGTTAAAGAATATCATCAGAAAGTATACTGGCAGGTTCGGCGGATGGTTTTGCAACATGATGATGCTAATGATTTGACGCAGGATATTTTTTTGAAAGTCTACCAAAAATACGATACGTTCAAGGGTGAATCTAAATTTTCTTCTTGGTTGTATCGGATTGCATATAATGAAACGATTAATTTTCTGCAAAAGAAGAGTAAATATCAATCAGTTTCGATCGATGATTATTTAAATAATTCTGTAGAGTCGTTGACTTCCGATGCGTATTTTGATGGCGATCAATTGCATCTCGATTTGCAAAAAGCTATTTTAGGTTTACCAGAAAAACAACGAATGGTATTTTTGTATCGATATTACGATGAGTTGAAATATGAGGAGATCAGTGAGATTTTGGGTGTGAGTGTAGGTGGGCTGAAGGCCAATTATCATCTGGCTTTGCAAAAGCTTAAACACTATTTTCTTGAACAAGATTAAACTTTTTGGTGTATTTATTGTCTAAAGAGTATGAACAATTTGAAGCAATCTAATCCGTTTAAAGTTCCAGATCAATATTTTTCGCAGTTAGAAAAAAATATTATTGATCGAACAGTGAAAGCTAATCGTAGAACTATCGCAAGCTGGCGACCCATGATGTTTGCCGCTAGTTTTGTGTTGATAATAGTTGTTTTTGGGCTAGTTGTTTTGCAAAATAATCGAACTGCTTTGGAGGCAAAACGCGAACAAGTGGTTTATGAGAAGATTTATGATCTTTACTTGATAGAAGAGTCCAACAAACCTGCTATTGATGCTGATAGCATTTCGGATTTTTATTCTGATGATCTTTTTTTGGTGATGGAATAATTGCGCCTACACAATCTCTGCAGAAATACCACGATTGAGCAATTCTGTGCATTTTGGTTTGAGGTAATCGTATTCACCGCTCAAAACATCGCATTTGCCTTTGTAATGGATGATGATGGTGCATTGCTCTGCTTGCTCAGCTGTATGTTCGCACACCTCTATTAGCGATTCTATCACCCAATCGAATGTATTCACGTCATCGTTATGCACAATGATTTGGTGTTTTTCTGTTTCTGCGGTTAGAACATCAACTTCTATTTCCGGATTTGTCTCAATCAAGGGTTTTACGGTAAGTTGCATAGTTTTAAGATTTTATAAAATGTAAAGCTATCCATTCGTTACGTTGTTTTTTAGACACAAATTTTAAGCCATTTTCGTTGCACTTGGTCACCATATCATCAAAATCGACATCCAAAAGTCCGCTCAAAAACAAATCGCCGTTTTTATTTAGAACCTTTGTGTACCATGGAATATCTTTCATCAAAATATTTTTGTTGATGTTTGCCAAAACAACGTCAAATGATTTGTTTCCCAAAAGAGAAACATCACCCATTTTGGCGTCGAGATGCACATTGTTCTTTTTTGCATTTTCTATAGAATTCTCCACCGCCCATTCGTCAATATCGATACATTCGGCATAGTTTGCTCCTTTTTTCATCGCCAATATCGCCAAAATAGAGGTTCCGCATCCCATATCGAGAAGATCTTTCTTAGCAAAATCATTTTCTAAAATATATTCTACCATCAGATGAGTAGTGGCATGATGACCTGTACCAAAAGACATCTTTGGCGTAATCACAATCTCGTACGGAATATCTTGGTAAGGTTCGTGAAAATCTGCGCGAATGATGCATTGGTTGTTGACAATAATCGGCTGAAAGTTTTTTTCCCATTCGGCATTCCAATTTTGCTGCTCTATTTCTTGTCGTGTATAGTGTATTTCGACATTTTCTAAATCTTCCAACAAGGCTTTCACATCTTCTTCGTTGTCTTGATCGGATGGAATGTAAGCGGTAAATCCGGTTTCGTTTTCTACAAAACTCTCGAAAGGAAGCGAAGAGATAAGTGCAATGACAATTTCGGTCCAAGGTTTTGTCGGGCTAACAGTAAATTGATATTCGTTATAATTGGTCATAAAAAATGGTCTAAAAACAAGACAAATTTACGTCAAGTTTTCAAACCATTTGACAGTTATTTTATGATAAGGCTTATTTGGCTGCTAATATAATTTGCGTAAAGTCTTCGAGTTTCAACGAAGCACCGCCTACCAAACCACCATCAATATCGGGCTGACTAAACAATTCTTCGGCATTGCTGGCATTCACGCTTCCACCATAAAGTATAGGGGTAGAAATTGCCAATTCGCTTCCGAAATGGGTTTCGATCACTTTGCGTATATGCGCATGAACTTCTTGTGCTTGCGCTGGCGTGGCGGTTTTGCCTGTCCCAATCGCCCAAACGGGCTCGTAGGCAATGATGAGTTTACTCAAATTTTCTGGAGCTTGTTGTTTCAAAACGTTTAAGATTTGACGTTCGATGACCTCAAAATGCTGATTTGCTTCGCGTTCTTCTAATTTTTCTCCCACACAGAAAATAGGGTAGAGCTGATTTTGGAAGAGTTGTTGTAATTTTTTTGCTAACAAATCATCATCTTCTTTTTGATATTCTCTACGCTCCGAATGTCCGACTAACGAAAAATCTAATCCGATCGAGTCCAATTGTTTTGCCGAGATATCACCTGTATAAGCGCCAGATTCGTATGCAGACACATCTTGCGATGCAACTTTTAGGTATTGTTCGTCTATATTTTCTAGAATCGTTTGTAGGTAGATAGCAGAAGGTGCAATAATGACTTCTGCTTCTGGTAGGTTGTCGGCAATCCAACCGTTAAGGTCCGAAGCCAGTTTCAGTGCTTCTTCGAACAGTAGGTTCATTTTCCAGTTTCCTGCAACAATTTTTTTTCTCATTATAATATTTTTTGTGTTTTTTACTATTTAATTCTGACCCTTGGATCTAATAATCCGTAAACGATATCAATGATGATGTTAATGATGATGAACATCACCGCTATGGTAAGAACGGCGCCCATCACGATGGGTAAATCTAAGGCATTGAGCGCGTTCACAATTTCTTTCCCCAATCCGTTCCATCCGAAAATGAATTCAACAAAAACTGCACCAGCCAGCATCGAGGCAAACCATCCCGATATAGCAGTTACCACGGGATTCAGTGAGTTTTGTAAGGCGTGTTTTATGATGACGTTTTTTTTGCTCAATCCTTTTGCGTAAGCGGTACGGATATAATCTTGATTCAATACTTCGAGCAAAGAATTTCGGGTGAGTTGTGTGAAAACCGCCAAAGGTCTAGAACCGAGCGTGATGGCGGGTAAGATAAGGTTTTTCAACTGCAGATATTTTCCTTCGCCCAAATCATCAACTTCGTACAAACTTCCAATCATATTGAGTCCGGTAATATTGTGCAACAGAAAGGCAAATATATAAGCGATAATGATAGCCGAAAAAAACGATGGAATGCTCATCCCAAAACTGGTCACAACCAAAAGTAAACGGTCTATGAAAGAGTCTTTGAGCAATGCAGAAATTATCCCAAGCACAATGCCAATGATGGTTGCGATCGTAATGGCCGAAACTGCTAAGACAATGGTGTTCGGAAGGGTATCGGCTATGATGGTATTCACGGTTTTCCCTTGTTTCTGGAACGATGTTCTGAGGTAAGGTGTCTTCAAAACCAGGGTTTGGTTTCCCAATTTCATTATTTTTTTGTAATCGTATTTTCCAGAATTCAGCGCCGTGTAGTGGTCGCTTTCTGGTTGATTTTGATGAATTGAAATTGGTGACAAATCGTTGAGATAATAAAAATATTGGGTAAGAATTGGTTGATCCAATCCAAGATTCTTCCGTATGAGTGCCAATTGTTCTGGATCTTCTTTTTGGTCGAGCATCATTCGAGCCGGATCGCCTGGTAGAATAGTGAACAGAAAAAACACGACCGTAACAACTCCCAATAAGGTGTGCAATCCATAAAACAATTTGTTGACAATGTATTTTCCCACTTTTAGAATGCTTCTATGGTTGGCCAATCGTTGTAATGAAATTTGGATTTCACCACCCCGTTTTCTAAGACTATAATTCCTGGATTGCTACGCGTGATGGTTTTGAGCACCGTCTGATCTGCTAGGCAAACTGGTTCATGTAGTTTTTCGATCGGATTATTGGATAAGATTACGGTGTCGATATTTTCATCTTTTAGTTTTTGAATGAAAGAGGCGATTCGCAATTTCTTTTCGGTAGAAAGTTTTTCTGCAAAAGGAACGACAACCATCACTACTTTAGGTACATTCAAATAATCCAAGGTTTTATCCACACCATTACAATCGATACGAAAATCTTTTATCGGAGCCTCGTATCCTTTATAAATTCGCTTTTTTTCTGTTTTATCTTCAATTATTTCCCAGGGCGAATCTGCTTTATACCATTTTTCATCTGCAATATATTCAGCATCATTGAGGGTAACCGTTTCGTTGGTTTCTTTATTTTTTAATGTATAAAAAACGGCATAGCGAGAAGGTTTCAACCCTAATTCTTCTGCTGTCATCATTTCTTTTTTCAGATCTTTACCCACGGCATAGGCTCTGAAATCGATAAGAGGAGAGCTGTAAATTCCTTTGTAGGCTGCAAAAAGAGAGACAAGGCAAGCGATAGCAATGATAATAGCATTTGTTTTCTGACTGAATAGCGGTCGAATAAATCGTTGCTCAAAAAGGATAATGACGACAAAAACCAGTAAGATTGCATCTTTGATGAAAGACGTCCACGGTTCTAATTTCAATGCTTCGCCAAAACATCCGCAATCGGTAACCTTGTTGAAATATGCCGAATAGAAGGTGAGAAAAGTGAAAAACGAAATCATCGCAAGCAAAGTCCATACGGTAAATTTTTTTGCAATTCCTAAGAGTAAAAACAGTCCCAAAATTATTTCCAACATGGTGATGATGACTGCCAAAGGCAAATGAAAATTCATCAGCCCTGCAAAGTTTAGCACGCTTGGTGAGAAGTATTCTTCCAATTTGTAACCCATTCCAATTGGGTCTATGATTTTTACAAATCCAGAAATTATAAAAAGAACACCCACTACGAGGCGGCATATTTGAACTAGAATTTTCATGAAGTTTTGTTTTCGTTAATTAATATCAATGCGAAGATAGAATAGTTTATCATATCCAAATAATTTGCATCCAAACCTTCAGAGACGATTGTTTTTCCTTTATTATCTTCTATACTTTTAGTACGCAATACTTTCTGATAAATGAGGTCGGTTATAGAACTTACGCGCATATCTCGCCAAGCTTCGCCATAATCGTGGTTTTTTTTCATCATCAAATCATGGGCGATTTTGGCATATCGGTCATAAAATTTTATTGCTTGATCTGTCGTTAAATCGGGCTGATCTGCAAATCCTAATTCCAATTGAACCAAAGCCATAATGGCATAATTGATGATAGCAATGAATTCTGTTTCTTCGTCTTCATCAACCATTCGTTCATCGGATTCTTGTAGCGTGCGAATTCGATTGATTTTGATGAAAATCTGATCGGTGAGCGATGGTAAACGCAAAACTCGCCAAGCTGCACCATAATCTTGGAGTTTTTTGGTGTACAAGTCTCGGCATTGTGCAATAATATCGTTGAATTGTTGTGCAGTATTTTTCATAAATTCGTTTCAAATTCAAAAATAAATCAAATTCAGTAATAAATGTACAAGAAAGGAATGACAATTAATTGCAAAGGCACGCTAATCGATCTTTCTCGACCAAAAATTATGGGAATCATCAACACCACGCCAGATTCTTTTTATGATGGAGGAAGCAGCGAAACGCTGGATTTGATTTTGAAAAAAGCAGAAAAATTCTTGAGCGAGGGTGCTACCTTCCTCGATATCGGAGGATATTCGACCAAACCCGGAGCAGAAAATGTAAGCGAAGATTTGGAGTTGCAACGCACGGTGCCTGTGGTAGAAGCAATCGTGAAGCGATTTCCAGAAGCTCTGTTGTCGGTAGATACTTTTCGTAGCAAGGTCGCTAGAAAAACCATCGAGGCTGGCGCTCACCTGATCAATGATGTTTCGGGTGGCAGCCTAGACAACCAAATGTTTTCTACCATTGCCGATTTGCAGGTACCCTATGTTCTGATGCATATGCAAGGTACACCGCAAACCATGCAAAACGATCCGAAATATCAAGATGTTACCTTAGAAGTCAATCAGTTTCTGTTAGAAAAAGCAAAACAGTTGCAACAAATGAAAGTCAGTGACATCATTCTCGATCCAGGATTTGGTTTCGCCAAAACGTTAGATCATAATTATGAACTTTTCAATAAGTTGGAATTGATTGGCTTTGGCGAATTTCCTGTATTGGTGGGCATCTCGAGAAAATCGATGCTTTATAAATTGTTGAATACTACACCGAAAGAAGTTCTAGCAGGAACCTCTGCACTTAATTTATTGGCACTGCAAAAGGGTGCAAAAATTTTACGCGTGCACGATGTGAAAGAAGCTCAACAGATGATCAAAATCCATCTTGCGCTGACATCGAATTTGTAAGTTTTCAAGCCTTAGGCTTTTCCCAATGCTTTTGCATAGGCTGTCAACACTTCGTCGATATCCGAACTTACATGCCAAATTTTGTCGGTGAGTTCGAGAATGATTTCGTTATCGTAGAGATTTTCGTCATCCGTAAGACTGTTGATTTTGTCCAAATCTCGATTGGCTACAATGATCGCTCCAGTAAGTGCAGTCAGCCGATCGTTGATGTTGATTAGGTTTTCGTATGTTACCAAAATGCCGTCTTGCTCTTCGATCAATTGGTGAAGGCTGTAAATTGGAAACTCTTCTGAATCGGTTTCGCCATCCAACCACATGATTCGCCAATGGTATTGATTTGGGTTGACGATAGGCTGTGTCAATTCGAAAATATCGACGTAAGCATCGTTCGGAAGTACGCTATTGATATGGAAATCTGCCATGATATATTTTTTGTAAAGGTAAAGAAAGCAATGCTTTTACTTTGCTATTCTACTGTTATTTTTCGAAAAATGATGTTTATAAATTACCTTTTGCAATTTCATTTTTTATTCGCCTGTCCGATTTTATATCCATAATTTCAATGGCTTCTTTGGCGAATATTCGAAAAGTATATTCATGTTTTTCAAGTAGAAAATCATACGGTCCACGTGGAGCAATCAGTTTTACCAGTACAGGAGCTGTTTCTAAAGATATAAAAACCAGCACGATGAATAATGAAGCGATGCCCATGACTGGATTTTTAGATTCTAATTCATCCAAAGCTTGTATGCGAGCAGCAAAGCCATTGTAGAGTTCTTCTGTCGTATTTGCTGCAGCGATCTCTTTTTCTTTTCCTTTGTTGATGCTATCTATTTCCTTGGTGATGGTTGCCAATCTTGGTTGTACCCATGCAATATAGGCCTCCATTTCTTGTTTCTTCTGTTCTTTGAGTGCTGCTTTTCGTTTGGCATTTGGTCCATATCCCTCACGACCGGTAGTGGTTTCGGTAGCTGTTCCTACTACTTCTTTTTCCAACTCGGTTGCAGCATTTTGGTATTCATTCCGAAGGTTTTCAATTCTTGAATAGATTTCTTTTTGTTCTTGATGATAGTCTGCATTCATCGTTTGATAACGTAAATTTATCTCATGCAATAATTCGGCTTTGTTTCTGGCGATTATTAGGTTGAGTTGTTTGTCGATTTCTTTTTCGAAAATTTTCAGTTCTAATGGTTTAGAAATTACAATTCCTAGCAAAACAGCAACTGCAATTCTTGGCAAAGCAATGAAAAATTGTCTGAAAATCGAACCCTTGTTCTTCATAGAAGTCACGATTTAACGATCGAGGTTAAAAATCATCAAACCCCAAAGTAAGCCAAACAGGATAGCGAGGTAAAACTGATCGAAAATTGTATAAAGTGCGTAGCCTGCAGATAGGGATGCTAAAATTCCAGTGAACAAAATCACACCGCCAATTCCTGCGTGTTTGTTGATGTCTGTTGGTGTTTTTTTAAGAATTTCGAGACTGCTACCGGAGCAATGAATCAAAAATTTTTGTATTCTATTCATTTTACAAATATAGTACTTTGTAATACATAATATTAAAAATCATGCCAAAAAAATCAGTCCGAAGACTGATTTGAAACTTAACTATTTTTAAGAAAACATTCTTTTTATTGTTGGTTCTCGACCTTTACTCGCCATCCATAAGGATCTTCAACTTTCCCGAATTGGATATCGTTTAATTTCTTTTTCAATTGCATTCCAAAAGAATCTTCGTCTGAGATTTCTGGCAATTGGCATCGCTCCTCACCAAATCCGACAGCATCATAAACGTTTACCACAACAGCAGTACCAACCCCGAAAACTTCTTTTAATTCTCCTTTTTGGTAAGCATCGTACATTTCTTGTACAGCGACCGGTCTTATTTCTACATCGTAACCGTTGTCTTTTGCAAGTTGAATTACAGAATCACGGGTAACGCCATCCAAAATTCTTTCGGATGTAGGAGCAGTTAATAATTTATCGCCGATTCGTACAAAAACATTCATGGTTCCTGCCTCTTCTATGTATTGATGCGAGACGGCATCTGTCCAAATTACTTGATCGTATCCTTCCGATTTTGCTTGTTCGGTAGGGTAGAATGATCCCGCATAGTTACCAGCACATTTGGCAAATCCTACACCTCCTGGTGCCGCACGGCTGTAGTAATCGGCAATTTTTACAGATAGTCGTTTGGTGTAATAGCTTGGCGAATAAGCCATGAGAATAACAAAGGTAAATTCGGTCGAACTTCTAGCTGTGATGGCTTCTTCGGTTGCAAATAAAGTTGGACGGATGTAAAGTGATGTTCCTTCGGTTTTCGGAACCCATTGGCGATCCAAATCAATCAACGCTTTCAACCCATCCATGAAAATTTCTTCTGGTACTTCTGGCATGTTCAAGCGAACTGCAGATTTGTTGAAACGTTTGAAATTCTTTTCCGGACGGAATAAAAACACTTCGTCATTTGCATTTTTATAGGCTTTCATTCCCTCGAAAATGGCTTGCCCGTAATGGAAAACCATCGCTGCAGGGGTAAGGCTTATGGGTTGATAAGGAATAATTTTTGGTTCGCTCCATTGACCATTTTTGTAGTTTGCAATCAGCATATGGTCAGAGAAATCTTTTCCAAAAGTTGTAGATTCAAAAATTTTTTCAGAGAATCTAGACTGAGGAATTTTTTCGATAATCATAATTATTTTTTGTTTGTTGCCTTCCAAATATACGTTTAATTTGTCGAATATTTCCTATGCTGATTTGTAAAAATAATAACCATGGTCTTGAATCGTAAAATCATCTCAACCAAAGATGGTTCTAAAACCTTGCGCATAGAGGAACTGAAAGAGAGCTACCATTCTGTACATGGAGCGGTAAACGAAGCGGTTTATGTTTTTATAAAAAACGGATTGGACGAAGTTGCTTCTACAAAACATAAAATTAGAATTCTAGAAATGGGTTTGGGTACAGGACTCAATGCACTAATCACGGCCTTATTTTCCAAAAAAAATAATTTGAAGATTGAGTATCTTGGGGTCGAAAAATATCCTATAAACAGCGAAGAGTTCGAGTTGTTGCATTATGCAGATTCGGTGAGCAAAGCTTTGGAGGTAGAGCAGAAGGAGGTGGAAGCGATCAATCGGAAAATGTTCGAAGCCGAATGGGAAAAGTGGACCGAAATAACGCCCTCGTTCAGCATTTGTAAAGTGAATAAAGATTTTTTTGATTTGAATACGATAGGCGAATCCGCTTTCGATTTGGTGTATTTCGATGCTTTTGGTGCGCATGCGCAACCCGAATTATGGGAAAAGGATTTGCTACAGTTGGTGGTAGAAAAAATGGCAGACGACGGCTGGTTTACAACCTATGCGGCAAAAGGAAGTCTGAAACGTCATCTGACCAACTTAGGACTCAAGGTCGAAAAACGTCCCGGACCACCTGGGAAGCGAGAAATGATGATCGCCTATAATGAGAAATAAATTTGACGAAAAATGAAACCATTTAATATTCGCGTTTATGCATTTTTGGAGCATGAAGATAAAGTATTGGTGATTCATGAGCCATTTCAGGGGAAATTGATTTATAAATTTCCGGGTGGTGGTTTGGAGTTTGGCGAAGGCACGCGCGAATGTTTGCAGCGTGAATTTAGAGAGGAACTCAATGTAGAGGTCGAAATTTTAGACCATTTATACACGCAAGATTTCTTTATGCAAAGTGCCTTCGATGCGCAAGAGCAGATTGTCCTCATCTATTATACTGCGCGCATTCCTACTGCCGAGTTGGCAAAACTCAGGGTTTTAGATTCGGATATCGAAGCTTTAATTTGGACAAAGTTGGCAGATTTGGATGCAAACAATTTTACTTTAGCAGCAGATAAAATTGCAATCGAACGATACAAAGAACAAAAAACTCCGAATCGTTAAGACTCGAAGTTGATGATGTTTTGATCTTCAAAATATTGTATGATAGCATGTTTCATCAGTAGCGTTTGCTCGTTAGTTTTCAGTTCGGGCAAAGGCTCTAATAGTTCGAAATGTGGCCAGCCATCGGCATCTAATCCATCAAATCGGTAGTAGCCAAAAGGTTCTAAAACTCGACAAACGGCAATATGCAAAAGGTTGAGTTTGTCGTCTTTTTTGAATCGCTTTTTTCCTTGTCCCAATTCTTGTACGCCAATCAGGAAAAGGATGGTGTCCAAATCTGGCGTTTCGCCATTGGTGAAATTTTCTTCAAAGAAAACTTCTATACGTTTCCATTTCAACGCATCGTTTGATATGTTTTCTTTTCTGATCATTAGAATTTTCTTCCGCGATGGCGCATGTTTGGATTTTGCAATTGACCAGGATTGAAATTGAATTTCTTGAGTTGACCTTGCATCATCTTGATATGATCGGCAAACATTCCTTTATCGTCTAATTTTTTGGCTTCTTTCAGATAATTTTCAGCCTCTTTTTTTCTACCTTTTGCCATGGCAGCTCCTGCTAGGCTTAGATTTGCCATTGCTCGGTCGTGTTTGAAGCTCAATCCATAATCCAAAGCAGCTTTCATATGCTTTTCAGATTCTTGTATATTTTCTTCGGCAAGTGTTACTCCTTTCAGATAGTTGAAGTAGCCCATTTGTTTGCGAATCAATTGACCTTCTGGATTACTAATTTTATTCAACCACTGGATAGCTTTGGACATTTCTTGTTTGCGTAAATACCAAAAAGCCAACAAGATGTATTCGTTTCTGAAAAATAGCGTGATCGGAATTGCAGCGAGAAGAATCACAACGAATCCCCAACCAACTTCGCGATCGCTAATCAAATAAATTCCTAATCCAATCAGTAGGGCTGCAATCAGCAGTTTGATGTATTTGTTCATAAGTTATCCTAAATATGATTTTATTTTGTCGGCTATTTCTTGCATTTCTTCACCCGAAATTTGAATTTTTGGATTGGTGAAATTGATGTCGTCCATGGTGTTGAGCGGAACCAAATGCACGTGTACATGTGGAACCTCTAAGCCAATTACCGATACGCCAATACGTTTGCACGAAACGGCTTTTTCTATCGCTGGCGCAATTTCGTAAGCAAATTCCATTAGACCCAAATAAGTTTCTTTGTCGAGGTCGAAGATTTTATCTACTTCTTTTTTCGGGATGACCAAAACATGTCCTTTTACCAATGGGAATGCGTCGAGAATTGCAATGTAGTGCTCGTTTTCGGCAATGCGATATGCCGGAATTTCGTTGTTGATGATTTTGGTGAAAATACTAGCCATTGTTTTTTGTTTTTAGATCAACGTAATTTCCAGAATCTCAAAGTTCATCACAGCACCGTTTGGTAAAGCGATTTCTGCCAATTCGCCTACCGATTTCCCGAGCAAACCTTTTGCAATTGGGGTGTTTACAGAGATGCGAGCCAACTTCAAATCTGCTTCTGTTTCTGGCACCAAGGTATAGGTCATCTCTTGTCCGTTGGCAGTATTCTTTATTTTTACTTTAGACAAAATCGATACTTTAGAAGAATCGAGTTTCGACTCGTCGATGATGCGCGAATTGGCGATAGAATCTTTCAACTTAGAAATGCGCATTTCCAATAAGCCTTGTGCTTCTTTTGCTGCATCGTATTCGGCATTTTCAGACAAATCACCTTTGTCTCGAGCATCTGCAATTTGCTGCGAAATTTTTGGTCTTTCTATGGTTTCTAACTCGTGTAACTCGGCACGCAATTTTTCCAAACCTTCTTTCGTTACATATTGTATATTTGTCATAATTGTAATTTTCTAATTTTTGATGTGTTTATAAAAAAATAAAAAGAAAATCCTACACAATATCTTTTCAGAATGCGCAGGACTATATCTTTGCACAAAGATAATAAAAATTTAAATCAAAGCAGTAAATGAGAAAATATATTATATTTTTAATCTTCGCAGTTTCGGTCGGATTTTTGTCGACCTTGAGCAGTTGCGAAAACAATACCGAGAACAATTGTGTGCCTCATACCATCATCAGCAAAGTGCTCAACCTGAATTTACCTTTGTACAGTCCGCTACAAAATCCTGGCGGTTGGGTGTATGTTGACGGCGAAGGCGCTGGCACGCGAGGGCTTGTGGTGATCAACACAGGAGCAAATAGGTTTATGGTTTACGACCGCAATGCGCCGCATATGTGCCCAAGAGAAAATTCTACCTTAGTGGTGGTAGACGATATAAAACTGTATTGCCCGCAAGACGAAGCTGAATGGAACTTATTCACAGGTGAACCCATCAAAATTGCAAACAGACCGCCAACAATGTATCGTGCAGTATATCAAGGGAATAACACGTTGGTTATCGAGCGATGATTTTCTGGAAATTGATAAACGATTTTAAGAGATAAATTCTAATCAAATCATTTGTGCGTACAACACAATTGGATTAATTTTGAAAATAAATTAAAAGAACACGAATCATTAAATATTAAATTATTAAACTATGAGTATAATTACACATATCCATGCAAGACAAATTTTGGATTCGAGAGGTAATCCAACGGTTGAAGTTGATGTTGTTACCGAAAACGGAATTTTAGGACGAGCAGCTGTTCCGTCTGGAGCTTCAACAGGTGAATACGAAGCAGTAGAATTACGCGATGGTGGTGATTTATACTTAGGTAAAGGAGTGTTGAAAGCAGTAGAAAATGTAAACGAAGTCATTGCACCAGAGTTATTGGGGTATTCGGTATTCGAGCAAAATCTTATAGACCAAACCATGATCGATATCGACGGTACCGAGAACAAAGCAAGTTTAGGAGCCAATGCTATATTGGGCGTTTCCTTAGCTGTAGCCAAAGCTGCCGCAGAAGAATTGGGCTTGCCTTTGTTTCGCTATGTTGGTGGAGTGAATGCGAATACTTTACCTGTCCCGATGATGAATATTGTAAATGGTGGATCGCATTCAGACGCTCCGATTGCATTTCAAGAATTCATGATTATGCCTGTAGAGGCCGAAAGTTTTTCGGATGCTTTGCGCAAAGGAACAGAGGTTTTTCATGCCTTGAAAAAAATCTTACACGATAGAGGATTATCTACTGCAGTAGGTGACGAGGGTGGTTTTGCACCAACTTTCGAAGGTACAGAAGATGCATTGGATACTGTGATTGCAGCAATAGAAAAAGCAGGTTACAAGCCAGGTGAAGAAATCATGTTGGCGCTGGATTGTGCCTCGTCTGAATTCTATAAAGATGGCGAATATGATTATACCAAATTCGAGGGAGATAAAGGAGCCAAGCGTAGTTCCAAAGAACAAGCAGAATATTTAGCAAGCCTCACAGCAAAATATCCAATCATCTCTATAGAAGATGGGATGGACGAAAACGATTGGGAAGGTTGGAAAATCTTGACCGATTTGGTAGGAGATCGCGTACAATTGGTAGGGGATGATTTGTTGGTGACCAACGTGAAAAAATTAGAAAAAGCAATCGAAAACGAAACTGCCAACTCTATCTTGATAAAAGTGAATCAAATCGGTACGTTGACCGAAACAATCAGCGCTGTACAATTGGCACAAAATTCACGTTATACAGCAGTGATGTCGCACCGATCTGGTGAGACAGAAGATGCAACCATCGCCGATTTGGCAGTAGCGTTGAACACGGGGCAAATCAAAACCGGATCAGCTTCGCGTTCGGATCGTATGGCAAAATACAACCAATTGTTACGCATCGAAGAAATGTTGGGCGAAACAGCAATTTATCCAGGTATGAAAGCTTTCAAGGTAAAAAGATAAATCTGCCGTAAATGATTAATTTCATGTAAGGTTTTTGTCTCGAAAAAATAAAAATTGTTGTATATTACGCTTTCAAAAGTTTAAAGTAAAATGTCAGATAAAGTTATACTAAATTATAACAACGAAGAGTTAGAATTAGCCGTTTATAAGGGAACAATGAATGAAAACGCGGTAGATATCTCGAAATTGAGAGATAAAACCGGGCTTATCACTTTCGATCCAGGATACAAAAACACGGGCGCTTGTGAGAGTAAAATCACTTTCTTAGACGGAGAAGAAGGAAAATTATTGTATAGAGGTTATCCTATCGAACAGATTGCCGAAAAATCATCGTTCGTGGAGGTAATGTATCTATTGTTGAAAGGAGAATTGCCAACACAAGCAGAGTTGGATCAGTTCAATAAAGACATCGCAGAGTACAACTATGTGACAGAAGACTTGGTGAAAATCTTAGATGCTTTCCCAAGTTCTGCGCATCCGATGGGAATGTTGTCATCGCTAACATCGGCTTTATCAGCCTTCAATCCAAAATGTGTCAACGTACATTCGCCAGACGATATGTACAAAGCTGCAGTAACCCTATTGGGTAAATTTCCAGTGTTGGCATCTTGGACACAGCGTAAATCTAAAGGTTTACCGATCAACTACTCGAACGACGAGTTGGGCTATGTAGAAAATTTCTATCACCTGTTGTTCAAAAAACCAGGAAAAGATTTAGAATTGAATCCGGTGATTATCGATGCTTTAGACAAGTTGTTGATTTTACACGCAGACCATGAGCAAAACTGTTCGACTTCAACAGTACGTCTAGTGGGTTCTTCGCATGCAGGCTTATTTGCTTCGATCTCGGCTGGTATTTCGGCGCTTTGGGGGCCACTACATGGTGGAGCAAACCAAGCCGTATTAGAAATGTTAGATGCAATTCAGGCAGATGGTGGCAACGTTGAGAAATATTTAGAAAAAGCAAAAGACAAGAACGATCCTTTCCGATTGATGGGATTCGGGCATCGAGTTTACAAAAATTTCGACCCGCGTGCCAAAATCATCAAGGTTGCATGCGACAATGTATTAGAACAATTAGGAATCAACGACCCGATATTGGATATTGCAAAAAAATTGGAGCGAGCAGCTTTAGAAGACGATTACTTCAAATCTAGAAACTTGTATCCAAACGTAGATTTCTATTCTGGAATTATCTACAAAGCATTGGATATTCCTACAGAAATGTTTACTGTAATGTTTGCTGTAGGTCGTCTACCAGGTTGGATAGCACAATGGATGGAGATGCGAGAAACCAATCAACCAATTGGGCGTCCAAGACAGCTTTACACTGGTTCGCCAGCACGCGATTATGTAGAGATTTCTAAAAGATAATAAAAAAGATAATAAAAACAAATTGAGCCGAAAGTTGTGAGATTTTCGGCTCTTATTAGCATAAAATAATAAATCGGTCTAGTTTTCGAAAAACCATATTTTCGTTAGAGGCTAAAAAACTTTTATATGGAGTTTGAGAAAATTAATAATAAAGGACAAGCACAACTGTTCGAGAATAAATTTCTCGAAGCACTTACAAAAGGTAGTCCGCAGTTGAGTTGGGGAATTCATTTGCCCATCTTGTTGTACTGTTTTTACTACGGCTACACTCATTACACCATGAGTTTTGGTAAAATGTTGCTTATCTCTATAGGAGCAATCGTTTTTTGGACTTTCTTCGAGTATTTGGCTCATCGCTTTGTCTTTCATCTCATCAGCGAGAACCCAAAATTGCAACGATTTGCGTACATCATGCACGGTAATCATCATCACTATCCGCGCGATAAGCAAAGGCTTTTTATGCCTCCCGTACCCAGTCTGATCATTGCAGCAGCTTTATTTGGAATACAATATCTTATATTGGGGCAATATGCATTCGCTTTTTACCCAGGCTTTATTTTGGGTTGGCTGATGTATGCTTCTATGCATTACGCCATACATGCAATGGCTCCCCCATTCAAATTCATGAAACCATTGTGGCGAAATCACCATTTGCATCATTACAAAAATCAAGAGTTGGGATTTGGGGTGTCCAATACATTTTGGGATAAAGTTTTTGGTACCATGTTCGATTTGACGAAAGAGAAAGAGGACAAAGAAAAAGTAAAAGATTTGATGTTCGAAAAGAAAAAATAATCAAAAAAGCTTTCATACCATGAGAGTTTTTTTTTGTGTCTGCTCTCAACATTTTCACGGTCCGTAAAACGACAAGCCTGCAAAGCATTACATTTTTCGTACCACGAGTTTCAGCGAACGCTTCTCCGATTATCAAAATGAAAATCATCAGGTCTATTAGTCGATAAAAATGATGAAAATTCTACCATCGATTTCGAAAATTTAGATTAATTTGCATCGTGAGCTTTTTTCAGCCCAAAAAACCATTTTTATCGTACAATATCCAGTCCAACAATATTTTATTATGGATAATAGAATAGAAGCAAAAGAGCAAGAACCAATCAGAAAAAAGAAAAAAGGATTGCCATTTGTGGTCAGGCTAACCTGTGTTTTGGTTAGTTTAGTCATTATTTTTTACATTGCCATTATCGGGAAATCGATCATCGTACCGATGGTAATAGGATTTCTTCTTTCGATGTTGCTGTTGCCAGTTGCCAATTTTTTTGAAAGAAAATTGAGATTCCCAAGAGTTTTATCTTCGCTGATTTCGCCAATTCTATTCGTCTTGGCAATTCTGAGTGTTTTATATTTATTAGGAACGCAAATCGTGCAATTCAGAGACGATTTCCCAGAGATAAAAGAGCAGGTGATCGACTTGGTTCATAAAGCTCAAGTTTTTGTTTCAGAAAAATTTAATGTTTCAGAAAAAGAACAATTACAATATTTGCGAAACAATACCGAGAAAACAATACAAAAAGGATCCAGTGTGGTTGGAGGTGTTTTGGTTTCGGTTTCAACTGTCATTACTGGCGCAACTTTTGTCTTTCTTTGTATCTTTTTCTTCTTGCTTTATCGAAGTCATTTGGTGAAATTTGTTGTATGGTGTTTTCCGCCAAATGATCAAAGACAAGTTCGAGATGTGTTGAATTCGATACAATCGATCATGAAACATTACATTATTGGCTTGGGCATACAAATCCTTTTCATCACCCTTTCATTGTTCACCATATTTTCGATTATCGGAATCAAATATGCATTTTTCTTTGCTGCCCTTTGCGGTATTTTGAATCTCATCCCATATTTGGGTATTTTCTCCGCAACCGTTCTCGCAGCCTCTGTCACCTTGGCCACGAGTGGACTCACCGAAGCGCTTTGGGTCGTTGTATCGGTAATCGGGATCAATTCTATAGACGGAAATATCATCACGCCAAAAGTGATAGGGTCCAAAGTCTCACTCAACTCTTTTGTGGTTTTGTTCGGAATTATCATTGCCGAGAGTTTCTGGGGAATTGCAGGAATGTTTTTAGCAATTCCGATTTTGGCTATCGTAAAAATTGTTTTTGATGCCGTGCCAGACCTCAAACCGTATGGATTCTTATTGGGTGAAGACAATGCACCGACGCCGATGTTCGAAAAATATTATAACTTGTACAAAAACAAGCTCAAACCGAAAGATGAAGATTTGTCTCGTGAATTGCAATCAGAAGATCAGAATCACGAAGAATTTGATCAATCACATAACAGAGAGCCCGATGAATCGGTAAACAACGACGACGAAAAAGAATAAGAAATTTCGGGTTGATGAATCTTTTTATTAATGAATAAAAAGAGCTGGCTCGTTACAAAGATTACTCGAGCAAATCTTTCATCAACAAGCAGGCAGCGTTTTTTTATCAGATTTTGTTCTTCCGATTTTAAAAACCAAAACTAACGCCTACAATCGGTTGCCATGGCGTAGCAAATCGGCTACTCTTTTTGTCGTACAATACGTTGTACATCATCCCTATTTGAAAACGAACAGCACCGCTAGATTGATAACCTCCACCAAGCCACAGCGCCGATTCGTCGAAGTTGTAGTTGTATGAATTAGCGTTGTCGAAAGTTACTTTTCCCGTGTAATACATATAATTGGCACGCAAGAATAAACTGGATATCGGAAAATAATTGACGTATGGCCCAACATTGAATGTATTTTGTTTCACATAATCATCTTTCGAGTAGGTGTATCCAAGGATAAGTCCGCCTTCGAACTGCTCCGAAATTATATACCCAACACTTGGGATAATGCCGACAGCAAAATATCCATTATTTCCAAATCCCAATCCGAGTCCGCCACCAAAACGCCAACGCTGCATATCGAGCCGATTGTGATCAGGTTTTGTGGTGCGTTCTAGATTGCTTTCGTTTTTTTGCGGTTCGTTTTGGTTTGGGTATGTCAAGTTCGACGAGTTTACTTGCGACCAAGCGGTTGAAAAGCTGGCAGTTATTGCGATGATTAAAAATGGTTTTTTCATGTTTTAGGGATTTGCACAAATGTTTTTACAATAATAAGAAATTACAAGCAAACTAATCAAAAATATCTTGAATGTTCTTTTTTTAAGTCAATCCGTTATCGATTGTAATCTTCTGAGCATTAATCTTTCAATAGATAAAAAAAGAGGTTATCTCAAAAAAACAACCTCTTGTTTGCGTATTGATTCTGACTGTTAGTCGTTTCGTTGTAACAAAAATTTGTAAATCACGCCTCCGACAATTGCACCGGCAATAGGTGCTACCCAGAACAACCAAAGTTGTGGTAAAAAATCACCTTGTGCAAACAAGGCTTGCGATGTCGAACGAGCCGGATTTACAGAAGTATTGGTGATCGGAATAGAGATCAGGTGAATCAATGTAAGTCCTAAACCGATGGCAACACCTGCAAATTTTCCGTTTGCAAAACGATCGGTAGCTCCCAAAATAATAATCAAGAAAAACGCCGTTAGAACAAATTCTGCTAAGAATGCAGCCGTCATCGAGTAGCCGTGTGGTGATAATCCGCCGTATCCATTTGCGGCGAATGCACCAGCTTTGGTGTTGTCGATTGCAAAATCTGCATTTCCGCTTGCAATTAAATACAAGGTTGCTGCGGCTGCAGTTGCGCCCACGACTTGAGCGACAATGTATGGTAAAAGTTGTTTGGCATCAAATCTTCCGCCAGCCATCAACCCAAATGAAACAGCCGGATTGAAGTGTCCGCCCGAGATGTGTCCAACGGCATAAGCCATGGTGAGAACCGTTAGACCGAAAGCCATCGATACGCCAGCGTATCCAATTCCTAAATCTGGAATTCCGGCTGCAAAGATAGCGCTTCCACAACCTCCGAATACAAGCCAAAAAGTACCGAAAAATTCGGCCGCATAATTTTTCATAGTATTGAAATTTAGATTAATGGATTAAAAATACTTTTTTTCTTTAGAATTTAACAAAAAATCGCCCTAATTTTTAGAGCGATTTTAAATAAATATTTTATGATCTTGTTCTAATCCATATAAGCCTCGATAGGAGCACAAGTACAGATCAGATTGCGATCGCCATAGGCATCATCTATTCTAGAAACAGAGGCGAAGAATTTGCGTTCGCGCACCCATTCTAGCGGGTAGGCAGCTTTGGAACGTGTATAAGGATATTCCCATTCGTCTGCTGTCAATAGATGTTGCGGATGAGGTGCATTGCGCAATACGTTGTTATCTGCCGGGTAATCGCCGTTGGCAATCTCGTCAATTTCTTTTCGTATTGCAATCAAAGCATCACAGAAACGATCCAATTCTGCTTTTGATTCAGACTCTGTCGGCTCCACCATCAAGGTGCCTGCTACTGGGAAAGATACCGTAGGCGCATGGAATCCATAATCGATTAATCGTTTTGCGATGTCGGTCACTTCTATTCCAACTTTCTTAAATGGTCGACAGTCCAAGATAAATTCGTGCGCAACCACATTGTTGGTGTTGGTATAGAGAATATCGTAATGATTTTCTAAGCGTGTTTTCATGTAATTCGCATTCAAGATTGCACCCTGAGTCGATTTCAACAATCCTTCGGCACCCAACATCAAGATATACGAATAAGAGATTGGCAAAATGAATGCTGAGCCATAAGGTGCGGCTGCAAAGGTATTCTTCGCTTCTTTACCGCCTGTTTCGATGAGTGGCGAAGAGCCAAGGAATGGCGCCAGGTGTGCTTTGACACAGATCGGCCCAACGCCTGGACCACCACCACCGTGAGGAATGGCAAAAGTTTTATGTAAATTCAAGTGGCAAACATCTGCTCCAATATTCCCAGGAGAAGTTAATCCAACTTGTGCATTCATATTTGCCCCGTCCATATAAACTTGTCCACCATATTCGTGAATCATAGAAGTAACCTCTACAATATTACTGTCGAATGCGCCGTAAGTAGACGGGTAGGTAATCATCAATGCAGCCAATTCGTCTTTGTATTGCTCGCATTTTGCTTTCAAATCTTCTAAATCGGTTTCGCCAGATTCTAAGTTTTTCACAACCACTACTTTCATTCCGGCCATGGCAGCAGAAGCCGGATTTGTACCGTGTGCCGATTGCGGAATAAGCGCGACATTGCGATGACCTTCACCTTTCGATTCGAAATATGAACGGATCACCATCAAACCTGCATATTCTCCTTGTGCACCAGAATTTGGTTGTAGAGAAGTAGCGTCGAAGCCAGTGATTTCTGCCAAGAATTCTTCAAGATTTTTGATCAAAGTTTGATAGCCTTCTACTTGTTCTTTTGGGGCAAAAGGGTGAATATTCCCCATTCTTTCCCAAGATAAGTGCAATAGCTCGGTCGCTGCATTCAATTTCATGGTACAAGAACCTAGGGCAATCATCGACTGATTTAGGGCTAAATCTTTGCGTTCTAATCGTTTGATGTAACGCATCAATTCGGTTTCGGTGTGGTATGAATTAAAGTTAGGATGCGTTAAAAAATCCGAAGTGCGCAATAATTCTTTTGGAAGATAATTATCATCAACTTCAAATTCAAAGCCGTCTTCTATGTTTTTAATCGTTGCAAATACGCTCAGAATTTCGAATACATCTTCTTCAGAAGTCATTTCGTCTACCGTGATCGAGATTTTTCCTTTCTCAAACCCATTTACATTGATTTCTTCTTCTGCAAAAATCTTTACGATTTCATCAGAATTTTCTACTTCTATTTGAACGGTATCGAAGAATGCAGTATTGAGGTTTTTGTAGCCCAAGTGTTCCAAACCACCGTGTAAAACCGCGGCTTTGGTATGGATTTCGTTGGCGATGTTTTTCAAACCTTCTTTTCCGTGATACACGGCATAGAAAGAAGCCATTACCGCCAATAAAACTTGTGCCGTACAAATGTTAGAGGTTGCTTTTTCTCGTTTGATGTGTTGTTCACGAGTTTGCAACGCCATGCGCAAAGCATAGTTGCCTAATCGGTCTTGAGAAACCCCAATGATTCGCCCTGGTATGACGCGTTTGTAATCTTCTGTACACGAAATGAATGCGGCGTGTGGCCCACCATAGCCCATTGGAATACCAAATCGCTGCGATGTTCCAACTACGATTTCAGCTCCCCACTCTCCTGGCGGAGTCAACAAGGTAAGAGCCAATAAATCTGTAGCTACGGCAACTTTCACTCCAACGGCATTTGCTTTCTCTACAAATGATTGGTAGTTGTTGATTTGTCCACCTTTGCCAAGATATTGAACAATTGCTCCAAAATATTCGTCTGTAATTTCTGTGGTCTCGAAGTTTCCTACAACCAGTTCGATTCCTAAACCATGCGCTTTGGTTTCTAAAACAGCAATAGATTGCGGAAATAAATTATCGGCTACGAAAAACTTTACCACATTGTTTTTCTTTTGATCTCTTGTGCGAGATTCTAAGAGCATATGCATTGCTTCGCCACAAGCAGTACCTTCGTCTAGCAACGAGGCATTGGCAATAGGCAAGCCAGTAAGATCTGAAATTACGGTTTGGAAGTTCAGCAAAGCTTCTAAACGACCCTGAGCAATCTCTGCTTGGTAAGGCGTGTAAGCCGTATACCATCCAGGATTTTCTAAAACGTTGCGTTGGATGGCTGCGGGTAAAATCGTACCATAATAACCATAACCAAGGTAGTTTTTTACTTTTTGATTGCGGTTTGCAATTTCCAAAAGGTGATTGGTAGTTTCAAATTCAGAAAGTGCTTCGGGCAGATTCAATTCATTTTTCAGTCGAATATTCTGAGGTAAGGTTTCTTTAATCAACGATTCGATAGAATCTTTACCAATTACAGATAACATTTCGGTGATCTGTTCGCCATGATTTCCTATATGGCGCAAAGAAAAATCATTTGTGTTCATTCTTGTTTGCGTGAGTTTTATTCGATTGTAAATTTACGATAAATATTGGATTTTATAAGGACATGATGAAGGTAAAGAAAACTAATTCTCAACAACAATGCGGAATAATAGTTGATAAATATTCATTAAAAATGATAATTAATCTATAAAATAAAATAATTTTATAGCACGTTTTAAAAAGGTTATGGATTTTCAAGATACCAAAGTACTAGAAGAAAAAGAAAAAGCTTTCCCTTTTCTAAAGAAATTGGAAAAGTTGATAGAAGAGGCAAAGCTGGAAGATGCCAAGAAGTCTAAGATGAAAAATGTTCATAAAAAAGGCTCTTCGCAAATCGCCAAAAAAATGGGAGAAGAAGCGGTAGAAATGGTGATCGCCTCTGGGCAAGAAGACAACCTTGCTTTTTTGGAAGAGTCGGCAGATGTATTTTTTTATTACCTCATGGCACTGCACCACAGGGGTTTTAGCTTACGAGATGTATTGATGATTTTGAAAGAACGCCATACCAAGAAACAAAAACTTAGGAAATAGTCAATCAACCAAACACAACAAATTATGCAAAGAGGAGGAAGCGCATCACTAAAAATATTAGTGGCAATTGGGATTGTTTTATTCTCGATCATCAAATATTATTCTTCGTCTGAGGTAAACGAAATTACAGGCGAAAAACAATATATATCGCTCAGCAAAGACCAAGAAATTGCTTTAGGACTCAATTCTGCACCGCAGATGGCAAGAGAATTTGGCGGACTGTCACAAAACGCACAAGCGCAACAATTGGTAAAAACGGTTGGCGAAAAAATCGTACACGCCAGTGATGCCAGCCGAACGCAATACCCGTTTCAGTTTTATGTATTAGCCGATCGGCGTACGGTAAACGCTTTTGCTCTGCCAGGAGGTCCGATTTTTATCACCGAAGCTTTGCTGGCAAGATTGCAGACAGAAGATCAATTAGCGGGAGTTTTGGGTCACGAAATTGGGCACGTGATTGCTCGGCATAGTGCGCAACAGATGTCGAAACAAGAACTGACGCAAGGGATCGCTGGTGCTGCGGGTGTCGCCTCTGGCGATATGAATTCGGCTTATTATGCTCAGGTGGTGGCGAATATGGTGAACTTAAAATACGGACGAGAAGATGAGTTGGAATCAGACGAATTGGGAGTGCGATTCATGCTACAAGCGGGCTACAACCCCGAAGCTTTGATCGGAGTGATGGATATTCTAGAAGAAGCTTCTGGTGGTGCATCGGTGCCAGAATGGCAAAGTTCGCATCCGTCGCCTGCCAATCGTAGAAAAAAAATACAAGAAGCAATCGCTAAATATCGATAAAAAAGTGCGTCGATTATTTTTTCGACTATACAAGCAGATATCAAGAAATTTAGTCTAAAAATTTTTCTTTCAGCTCGGTAGTTGGCAACCAACAGCTTTCTTTTTTACCAAACCAACGGTATCGATTTTTCGACACCATACAGTAAGCTGCGTCTCGAATAAATTTGGGAACGATTTTCAGAATGCTCAAATAAGGATAAAAGCCATTCAATTCTTTGAAAATTTCTAAAATTGCACTCGAATGACTGTAGATTTTTTTATTCTTTAAATAATAAATGGTTTCGAAATTCTCGATTTTCAGACAGTTTTCTTTCAAGAATTTTTGACCCAAATCTGATTGTAAAGATGCAAAATGCAAAGTATTGGATTTGTTGTGCTTAATGAGAAATTGCACAGTCGAGTTGCAGAGGTTGCACACCCCATCGAAGAATATAATTTTTTTGGCATTCATCAACCAAATTTATGAATAAATAAATTTCTTACCTAACTTAGCCTGCGTTAATTAACCATTACATGAATCACGATTTATTCTATCGAAAAGTAGATAATTCAACCTTGATTTTATTTCGGATATTCTTCGGTATATTCATCATGTTCGAGTGTTGGGGAGCGATTTTTACCGGTTGGGTAAACACCAATTTTGTAGAGCCGCAACTCAATTTTAGCTTTATTGGTTTCGAGTGGACGCATGTTTTTCTTGGGCAAGGGATGGTCACACTCTATGGTGTAATGGGATTTCTCGGGCTCTTGATTGCCACAGGAACACTTTATCGGGTGTCTTCAATTGCGTTTGCATTGCTTTGGATGCTTACTTACCTGATGCAAAAAACCAGCTACAATAATCATTACTATCTTTTTATGTTGGTTTCTTGGGCAATGGCCTTCATGCCAGCGCATCGGTTCTTTTCGGTCGATAGTACGATTTTTCCTAAAATAAAAGCGACCAAATGCAGCGTTTGGATTTACTATTTTTTTATCCTACAACTCTCGATTGTTTACTTTTTTGCAGCCATCAATAAAATTTATCCAGACTGGTTCAATGGTCAGTTTTTATTGCCAACTTTCGAACGGATTGGAGGGTTTATCAAACATCAATACAACTTCGATATTTTGGGTGATTTCGTGGCGAGTCGATCATTTGCGCAAGGTATTGCTTGGATTGGTTTTTTGTTCGATTTGCTGATTGTTCCCATCATGTTGATACCGAAATTGAGAAAATACGGACTGATTTTGTCTTTTGTTTTTCATTTATCGAACTCAATTATTTTCCAAATCGGAATTTTTCCATATTTTTCATTAGGGATGTTGATTTTCTTTTATCCATCAGATTTTTTTCAAGAAAAACTATTCCCTAAAAAGTCTTTTTTGTTGGATAGATTACCAGAGGATGACCGTTTGACCATGTTTCGCGTGGTGTTTAAATACTTTTTTGTCTTGTATTTCATGTGGCAAATTTACCTTCCGATTCGGCATCATTTTATCAGCGAAAATGTTTTTTGGACCGAAGAAGGTCATCGAATGTCTTGGCGGATGATGTTGCGTTCCAAAGCAGGACATACTAGCTTTTATACCTTGGATAAAACTGGGAAAAAAGAACAAGTTTTTATTACTAATTATTTGACCAACAAGCAAATATTAAAAATGGCGTACAGCCCCGATATGATTTGGCAGTTCGCCCATATTTTGAAAGGAAAATTAGATCCAACAGGCGAAAAAGGGATTCGCGTATACGTCGACAGCAGAGTTTCGGTCAACGGAAGTGATTTTTATCCATTCATCGATCCCACGGTAGATTTGGCTTCAACCAAATGGCATTATTTCAGTCATCAACCATGGATATTGCCTCAGCCAAAAGAATTGCATTTGTCGTTTTTTGAATAACAGCACTATTTGTTGTATATTATTCCAAATATTTAGTATTGCTATTATGAAAAAAAATATCATGATCACAGCGCTGTGCTTAGGCTTTTTTGCTTGCACCAACGAGAATACCCAAAATGCTTACAAAGCTGTAGATGAGCAAAAAGCAGAGCAGGCGAGATTGGATTCTGTTACCAAACTTGGCAATGAAACCTTTGCCGATTTTCGGGCGGCATTCAAAGAACAAAAAGCAGGAACCGAAAATTTTTTTGTAAAACAAAAGTTCGGAACATCGACCGAGCAAGAAGAGCATTTGTGGCTGAGCGACATCGAAGCTAGAGGTGACTCTTTGTTTGGGGTTGTGAATTCTCAGCCCAAAGCAACACGCGAAGTGAAATTAAACGATACGATTTTGATCGATCCTTCTCGTGTAACCGATTGGATGTATTATGACAATGGCAAATTGGTTGGCGGTTATTCGGTGTTGTATCAGCGTAGCAAAATGACAGAGGAAGAAAGAGCCGAATTT
The DNA here is from genome assembly GCF_900089075.1 of Vaginella massiliensis. GTDB lineage: Bacteria > Bacteroidota > Bacteroidia > Flavobacteriales > Weeksellaceae > Weeksella > Weeksella massiliensis_A. The sequence goes on along the minus strand of NZ_LT593745.1, from coordinate 204,748 downwards.
GATAAACAATATGGCTTAGAATAAAAATAGAGTATAAAAAAACCGTTCGTGATGGAACGGTTTTTTTTATGGTTTGAAAAATTCTTCTTAGTAAGCAGCGTCTTTAATTCTAGCTTTTTTACCGCTAAGATTTCTGAAGTAGAAGATACGAGCTCTACGAACTTTACCTCTTTTGTTCACTTCTATTTTTTGAATCGCTGGCATGTTGATTGGGTAGATACGCTCTACACCTACGTCACCACTCATTTTACGAACGGTGAAAGTTTCTGTAGTCCCGTGACCTCTTCTTTGGATTACAACTCCTTTGAAGAACTGTACACGAGTTTTTCCACCTTCTGTAATTTCTTGATAAACTGTTACTGTGTCACCAGCAGCAAACGCTGGGAATTCTTTTTTAGCTACGTATTTGTCTTGTACGTATTTTACTAAATTTTCCATTTTATAAATTATAATTTATTTAGATTGAGCAACTTACACGTCCTTCGTCAGAGGTTAATCAATGCGAGTGCAAAAATAATAATTATTACTTATTCATCAAAATTTTCTTTCAAATCATTTTCTATTTCTAAAATTTCACATGCCCGTTCAAAATCCTCGCTTTTTACCTGCAACCTTATCCATTGGGTGATTGTAGTTCCGATATTCATCATCATATTTTGATCAAGAACCGTACTTGCTATGCCGTGACTTTCTAAGACAGATTTTGCGATTTCGGCTTCTACAACAGTCGGATATTTAGTTATAATCTTGAAAATGCTCATGTTTTATTGCGTTTGATGAGGGATAAAAAAAGGTTAAGATAGTTTTTTTTCTATATGGTGTATAATGGTTTTTATCGTCTCGATTTGAGCTTCTTTTTTGTCATCGGTCGTGATGACATCCCATGAGCGAGCTTTGGCTGTTTGTTCCAACATCGTGTCGATATAGTGAGTATAACTATCCCAAAGTTCTTGTGCTTTTTGATCCAAAAGTCCTAATTTCCAACGCTTCAGCGGATTGTCTCTGCGTTCTTGCAAACGTACGGCTTGTTCTTCTTTGCTGATGTTCAAGAATATTTTAATTAAGATGATTCCGTCTTCTTGCAAGAGTTTTTCTACCTTATTTACTTGTTTCATAAATAGTTGATGTTGATCTTCTGTACAGAAACCAAAAACGGGTTCTACCACAGCACGATTGTACCAAGATCGGTCGAAAAACACTATTTCGCCTTTGTTGGGCAACTGTTTCAAATAGCGCTGAAAGTACCACTGTCCGCTCTCTTCTTCTGTCGGTTTTGGCAAAGCTACGACCCTGTATTTCTTTGGATTCATGTATTCTACCGTCTTAGAAATAGCACCGCCTTTTCCCGCGGCATCTCTACCTTCGAATATGATTAGCACGCGTTTTTCTTGCTCAATTATTTTAGATTGTATTTCGAGCATGCGCTCTTTCAGCACTTCGATTTCTTTCTCGTATTTCAACTGATTCAGAAATTTTTTTTCTTTGATGATGTTGTGTTCGACCAAAAAGTCGATGATTTCTTGTTTGCTCGCGATTTTTTCTAAATCATTTAAATTAAATTCTGCCATTTTTTTCTAATCTTAAACCGAATATAAAGAAAAACCTGAATAAAATCATGGATAAGATGCTGAAATTAACTTAAATTTGAATGTGAAAAATATTCGGTGTCAAAAAACATTTTCTACATACTAATGATTCTGATGATGGGTTTCAGGCCACTGTTGCCCATGGTAGAATACGTGTTGCAATACGATAAAATCGTAACGGAATATTGTGTGAATGTAGAACGCCCAGAGCTGTTGTGCAACGGAAAATGTTATTTGTCTGAGCAGTTTGAAGACGATTTTTCGACTGATCGGGATACCCAAAAACAAACACAACCCAAAATAAACAATGCAGATTTTTTTGTCGTCGTCCTTGCTACACACCAAGATTATTTTCTACCATCGACAAAAAAAGATAAAACACTTTTTTATACGGTTTTGAATTTTTCTGACCCGCATCTTCGCAAAGTTTGGCAACCGCCCAACATCGTTTAGTTTTTTTTATTGATGATTTTAATTTTTTATTTTGGTTAATAAAAACTATCAAAATAAGCCATTATTTATAAAAAAATATTGATTTAATAATTAGACTCATTTCCATTAAAAGAAGATGAGTTGAAGAAAAAAATAAACGATGAAAAAAATAATTATTCCCAGTATACTTAGCGTTTTCGTGTTGACTTCTTGTGAGACGAAAACCGAACCTCAAGTGAAAAAAGCCCATCATATGGCTGCAGAAAAGCAAATGGATGTTGAGGTGACAAACGAGATAGACCCAGTTTGCGGCATGAAAACTTCTGAACATCTGTCGGATACCGTGCATTATCATGCTAAGGTATTTGGATTTTGCTCTAGCCTTTGCAAAGAAGAATTTTTAAAAGAACCAGAAAAATACATCAATGAGTAAACGAATGCTGTATTTTGTGGGCGCCTTTTTGGTATTTTCCATAGCAGTTGTTTGGTACAAATTCAGCAAGAAAGACGAGCTTTTTACCGTGATGGAAGTCCCAGAATTTTCGTTGACCGATCAAAATGGGAAAACCATTACCCGCAATTCCATGTTGGGGAAAGTCTATGTTGTTGAATTCTTCTTTACCAGTTGCCCTACGATTTGCCCTGTGATGAGCATGAATTTGAGGTCGATAGAAGACGAAATTCAGCATCCAGATTTTGGTATTTTGTCGATTACGATCGATCCCAAAAGAGATACGCCGCAACGTTTGGCAGAGTATGCTCGAAAAATTGGGGTGAAATCTAAGAATTGGCATCATTTGACTGGCGATAGGGCATATATCCAAACTTTGAGTAAAGAGTTTAACATCTATGTTGAAGACGTTTCACAAGCAACTGGGTTGGATCATAGTGGTAAATTCGCTCTGGTAGACAAAAACGGAAAAATCAGAAGCCGATATTTGCCAAACGGTTTACCTATGTTGTATTATTCTGGATTAAATTATTTAGATCCAGAAGGCAAAAAACCATCGTTGCAAGGAGAATATCACCCAGAGGTGGAACTCTTAATCGAAGACATTCGTAAATTATTAAATGAACAACCTTAGGTAGTTTCCTAACAAAAAATTAGTAGAGCATAAATCGACGTTTTTTTCGATAAAAAGAAAGCGCAGGCGATAACTATGCTCAAAAATCAACAAAAAAATAATCATGTACAAATATTCTAAATTAGCTCTATCAATAGGATTGAGCCTGTTATTCTTAAGTTTTTTTACAGCGTGTAAATCAGACGATGATTTTGCAAAGATAGATGAATCGAAAGATGGCGAATTAGAACTGAAATTCGAAAACGGCTTCGAAGGTGTAGGCGGAATTGTGCTTGGTGCTACCACTCAGCAATCTGCATTGGGGCAATTTCATAATTTTTCTACCCTAAAATACATCATTAGCAATATAGAACTGATCGATGAAAACGGACAAGTTTTTTCTTATCATTATAACAATCCAGATCAAGGAGCTTTTGTCATCAACCAAGAAAATGCACGAGCCAACATTGTTTATGTGCAACTGAAAGATATTCCGCAACGCAAGTATACCAAGCTGCGATTTGGTTTAGGAATCCACCAATCGGCTTATCTCTTGGGACATGATGGGCAGGCAAAATTTTGGAACGAAGCCAAACAACAAGGCATGACTTGGTCTTGGGCGTCGGGTTATGTTTTTGTGAAATTAGAAGGAAAATACGGACAAGAATTTCCGACTAAACCCTACAAAAACCATACAGGAAATATGGGAAATGTAACGGCAAACCAAACCGCTGATTTGTATCGTGTAATAGAACTCAATTTGCCAACAACTGCAAGAGTGAGTACGAAAGTGAAACCCTCTATCCATATCATGGCAAATCTGAATAATTTTTTGAGTGGCGATAAAAAACTTCTGCTCGATGATACCAACGATGATACGATGGGTTCTTCGCCCTTTATGGTAGAGGTTACCAATAATTTGTCTGGGATGTTTCGTGTAGATCATGTGCATAATGATGAGGCGCCGAAAAACAATTAGCCCGATGAAAAAAGTCGTTTTTGTTTTCATCTTGTCGGTGCTATTTGTGGGTTGCATCACCGATGATATCGACGTAGGAGAACCACTTATAGACGAAGAATATGTGTTGCAGTATCCAGAATATTTTCCAACAATAACAAACACTTCTGCCCAAAAACCGCTCACCAAACTCGGAGTAGAATTGGGTAGAAAACTATTCTACGATGGTCGACTGTCTAGAAACAACACGATTTCTTGTGGGTCTTGCCATATACAAGAAAATGCGTTTACCCATCACGGTCACAATGTAAGCCATGGGATAGATGGGCGATTGGGAATTCGCAATGCGCCACCAATACAGAATCTTGCCTTTGTGAAACATTTCAATTGGGATGGCGTTCTTCACGATCTTCGTTTGCAACCGCTGATACCGATCACCACTTTCGAAGAGATGGATAGCGCAATGGAAGAAGTGATCGAAAAACTTAAAAATGATGCGGAATATAGAAAATATTTTCGGATAGTTTTTGGTGACGAAAAGATTGATGGTTATAGAATACTTTCGGCGTTGGAACAGTTTATGCGAAGCGTAATTTCTTCTGATTCAAAGTACGATAAATACCTACAAGGAAAAATAAAGCTAAGTACAGAAGAACACAGAGGCTTAGTTTTGTTTCAAAACAAATGCAGCACGTGCCATTCTGGAACATTGCAGACCGACCAAAGTTTTAGAAATACAGGCTTGTATTATGATCCTCAATACCAAGATGCAGGTCGATTTAGAGTAACCTTAGATTCGGTAGATTGGATGAAGTTTCGAGTGCCAAGTTTGCGAAATGTAGAACTCACAGCACCTTATATGCACGATGGACGTTTTTATAGTTTAGAGGCGGTGCTCAATCATTATAGCCATGGTATCCGCGCTTCAAAAAATTTAGACACTATTTTTCTACAAGGTGCTCGCCCCGGAATTGCGATGACCAACGAAGAGAAAACAGCCATTATCGCTTTTCTTCATACGCTTACCGATACGACGTTTATCAATAATCCTGCCTATGCAGAATTCTAATTTTATTATCATGACAAAAATTCATTTCTATCTTATCATTATTTTATTATTGTTTTGTAGTTCAAATAGTTGGGCTTCCGTCTCGGCTGATTCTATTCATGCGCAATATTTTTCGCCCGAAGTCGATTGTGATGCCTGCGGATGCTCTGTTTCTGCGATGAATAGTGGGATAGAATCCCTTATAGAAAACAAATTTGTAGGCATACGCTATCTCTACCAACATTACCATGCGCAAGAAGATGCGTTTAGCAAACAGCTTTCGCAAAAGCAACATTTCCAGACCACCATGATTTGGATGCGTTTTCCCTTAAACGATAGAATGGTAATCGCAGCCACAATTCCTTATCATTTTCATGAAAAAAAAGGAAGAAATAACGACAAAATAAACGGTTTTGGCGATGTAAATCTTACTACAATAGTGCAAGTTCTAAAAACTAAGTCATCAGAAGAAAAACAAATGCATCATCAATTATCTTTGGCAAGTGGTCTGAAAATTCCTGTTGCAAAATTCGATGAGAAATCTACCGAAACCTCCAATCCGAGTTTCCAGCTTGGCACGGGGAGTTGGGACACTCAATTGGCTTTGCATTATCACTTACAATATCAAAACAATGCCCTGCAATTGATTACGGATTATACCATAAAATCTGAAAACAAGAAAAAATATCGATTCGGAAATCAGTGGAATCAATTGTTGCAAATGCAACGCTTTTTTCCGTTGGAAAATGGCGGAATTAATGCGAAAATCGGCTTTCAGAACGAAATTTATGAGGCTAATAAACAGTTTGGAGAAAAAATCCCAAAGACCAAAGGCGATTTGCAACTCATGAAATACGCGCTAGAATTATCGCACAAAAAAATAAATTTAGGACTAGAGTACTATCAAACACTTTCTTCCAATCTCAACGCTGGCGAAGTAGAAGCAAAAAATAGAATGGGAGTTTTTGTAAACTATGCTTTATGATTTTTTCGGTCAGAAAAAGTACAAGTTGCTCAGAACATTGCATTAAAAACACCTTCATACCGCATAAAATTTTACCTTTGTAGAATGGTGAGAAAGAGAAAAACGATAATCCTAAATAATATAGAAGTTCTACGAGCTGGAGCCAAAGGTATTTCTATAGGGAAAACAGATGAAGGGAAAACCGTCTTGATCAAAGGGGCGATTCCGGGCGATGTGGTAGATGTGCAGGTCTCAAAAAAGAAAAGCAATTACCTCGAAGGTCAAGCTATCGCCTTGCATCACGCGTCGCCCTATCGAGTAGAGCCTGTTTGCTCGCATTTTGGCGTGTGCGGTGGTTGCAAATGGCAAGATATGCGTTACGATGCACAATTGAAATTCAAGCATGATGAGGTTATCAACAATTTGGTTCGAATTGGCGGATTCAAAGATTTGGATGCTGAAATTGTACCGATTTTGGGGTCAGAAGAACAGTATTTTTATCGTAATAAATTAGAATTTACCTTTTCTAATGCACGTTGGCTTACCTTAGAAGAAATCCAATCGGGTAAAGAATTCAATGATCGCGATGCGGTCGGATTTCATATTCCTGGAGCATGGTCGAAAGTGTTGGACATTGAAACTTGTTACTTGCAACGCGATCCTTCCAACGCCATAAGGCAAGAAGTGAAACGATACGCAATCGAGCATCAACTCGACTTTTTCGATTTGCAGGAGCAAGAAGGTTTACTCAGAACATTGATGATCAGAACGTCGCAAAATGGCGAATTGATGGTTTTGGTTCAGTTCTACAGAGAAGAAAAAGAAAAACGAGAAGCATTCTTAGAAAACCTGAAAAATAAATTTCCAGAAATCACCTCACTATTGTATGCGATCAATCCGAAACAAAACGATTCGGTGTACGATCTTGCTATTCAAGTGTATTCGGGAAAGGAATACATTACCGAACAAATGGAGGATTTGCATTTCAAGATAGGACCAAAATCATTCTATCAGACCAATCCGAAACAAGCCTATGAATTGTACAAATTGACCCGCGAATTTGCTGGACTCACTGGTGAAGAATTGGTGTATGATTTGTACACAGGTACTGGAACCATAGCACAATTCGTTGCCAAAAAAGCTCGGAAAATAATTGGTGTAGAATCGGTTGCAGAAGCGATAGAGGCTGCGAAAGCTGCTGCAAAACAAAATAAAATCGATAATTGTGAGTTCTACTGTGGCGATATGAAAGAAGTCTTGAATCAGGAATTTATCGAGCAACACGGCATTCCAGATGTGGTCATCACCGATCCGCCAAGAGACGGAATGCACAAAAAAGTGGTAGAAAACATCTTGTTTATGAATCCGAAACGCGTGGTGTATGTATCGTGTAACTCGGCAACGCAAGCTCGAGATTTAGAGATGATGAAAGAACAGTACAATATAGTAAAAGTGCAACCCGTAGATATGTTTCCGCAAACGCATCATGTAGAAAATATTGTACTTTTAGAACGAAAAGAAGCTTAGTGTATGAAATTTGGAATCCCTCGATTTGCGTTATTTTTAGGTTGTGCGTTTGCGGTAAGTTGTTTAGACGAAGATATTTGTACCCCAAGCGCTGCCCCAGAGCTTACTTTGGAGTTGCGAAATGTAGAAACCGATGAGGTTTTTACCGATACCTTATATTATAATCAAATCTTGGGTGTCGATGAGAACGGAAATACCGTCTATCAATACGCCAATCATCGTAAGCTTTATGGACGCCAATTCAATCTGCCTTTCGTGAAAGATTCTGCCAATCATCCGATTGTTTTTGAAATCTATCGACGCTCCGACCTGCCGGTGTACGACACTCTTGCAAATGGCGATTATCACCTCAATGAGCAAGGGCAGAGAATCATCATCGGTTATAGGCGAACGCAACGCGATATTTTGACCATGCGTTACGAGTTGGGACAGGCGTTCGAAAACACTTCGTGTGGTGGAAAAATTATTTTCGATAACGTAAACTATCAGTTAGCTCAACCCGATGGTTGGATAAAAAACGTAAAACCCATAACCAAAGATATCTCAGACAATGCAACAGTCAATCTACATTTACAAACCGTTGTTTTCAATCGTTACAATCATTATCAGTTCTATCCTCTGTAACGCGCAAACGCCGAATGATAGCGTTGTATCCGATACTATCCTGCCGTCCAAAGTTGTGCAAAGAGGCGATGTTTTGCTAGGGGTAGATGTCTTCACGCCTGCTTTATCTTTTTTTACAGACCGCAAAGAATTTCAGGCAATGCTCCAATATCGTTTACACAATTCTTGGTATGGCGTGGCAGAAGTGGGTTTTGGTAATAATAGGATAAACGAAAACAGCTGGGCAGCCGAGGTTTCTGGCATGTTTGGTAAAATAGGATTCAATTACATGGTTTCAGAAGACGAGGCAAATCCTACCAGTGGATTTTATGTAGGAAGCCGTTTTGCGTATGCGCATTACGAACAAACTTATACCAAAATTCCGGTTCGAGATCTCACAACGGGCGAGGTGGTGAGTACTTATGCGTTACCACAAAACAAAGTAAATGCTTATTGGGCAGAGTTGGTTGCAGGTGCTCGAATGAATTTGGTAAAGAATTTGTATTTAGACTTCTCGATTCATCCAGCATTTTATATCGGAGGAAAAAAGGATAATGGATTGGAATCGAAAGTAATTCCAGGTTATGGAAAACACAATACCATAATGAATTTGCCCGTTTTTTGGGGTTTAACCTATAAATTATTCTAAATATGAACAAATTATTTATTCTAGCAATGAGTTTCACCTTGTCGTTGTTCTCTTGCGAAAAATCGAAAGTCTTGAATGCCAATTCAAAAACCAATAAACAACCCATCGATATGTTGTACAATCCATCCAATATCAACGCGTCTGAAGAACAAGGGATAAAAGACGCACAAGCTGATTTTGCTAATGGAAATTATGTGAAAATTAGGATGGGAATGCCAAGAGATCGCATGTATGCCCTGACTTTGCAAAAAATGCAACAATTGTTAGAAAAGGAGCAAATCAGCCTTTTGTATGGAGACGACATCATGACGGCGTACAAAAGTGGCTACATCCGAACAATGGATGAATTGTTGGACACGAAGTTTTCAAAATCCTTTTTCGAAGAAGTACAACATAAAGCAGAACAAGAAGCAGCCGAAGAAATTGACCAACGATACAAAAAATTTAAAAAAGAAAATCCGACGGCCAACTTGTCGAAAGAAGAGTTTATCAATCAGTTGGAGTTTTAATGATGAGTGCCAATTGGCACTTTTTTCATTTCTAACTGTAAAAAGATTTTGAATCTTGCGATATCTTTTTAAATTTGTCAACCCAAATGGCCTCGTAGTTCAACTGAATAGAATACTGGATTTCGGCTCCAGCGGTTGCAGGTTTGAATCCTGCCGGGGTCACAAAAAAAAAGCACTGTTTCTTGTACAGTGCTTTTTTTGTTTATGCTAAGTTGTGTAAGTTTAGAAATCCACGGTATGAGGATCCAAACCAGAAAAACCAATCTCTGGTAACGGATTGATAATCTCGAAATCCTTCGCGCTCAACTCAAAATTATATACGTCAATATTTAGGTTGATATTCTGAGGCGTTTCTGATTTTGGTAAACAGATAATACCACTTTGTAAAACAAATTTTATACACAATTGCCCAACATTCACATTCTATCTTTCTGCCATATCTTGTAGAACCGGATTATCCAAAACTCGACCACTTCCTAGCGGACTCCAAGCTTCTACCGCAATATCATTTTTCTTGCAAAAATCAACCACTTCAGGTTGTAACCATCCCGGATGAAACTCGATTTGGTTCACTGCGGGTTTCACTTTGGTAGAAGCGAGCAAAGCCTCTTAGTGTTCGACCATGAAATTACTAACGCCTATCGCACGCAAAGTTTTGTTTTCGTAAGCTTTGCTAAGTTCTTCCCACGTTTCAGCGTTTATTTTTGCCCAATCGTTCGGAAATTGTTTCGCATTGGCCGGCCAATGAATTAGATATAAATCGAGATAATCGACTTGTAATTTTCCCATCGAATCTTGCAAAGCTTGTTTCACTTTTTCAGGAGAACGATCCGTATTCCAAAGTTTTGTTGTCAAGAAAATTTCTTTTCTCGGCAATCCGAAATCGTGCAAAGCACGCCCAATACTTTTCTCATTTCCGTACGCTGCTGCAGTATCTATATGTCTGTAACCTGCTTCAAGAGCGGTAATGACTGAACGATATGCTTTTTCGCCTTCTTCTATATGCCATGTTCCTAAACCAATGGTCGGAATCTCAATACCATTATTTAAAGTAAATTTATTCATGATAAAAAATATTATTATGTCTTCTAAAGATACAATTTTCAGACCGAAAAAACTCTTATTTTCGAGCAGTGTTTTGGTAGGATGATTCATAGGTTACGGATTGGAAATAAGAAAATGTTGTCTCTTTCTAGTTCAATTATTTTATAAAATCATAACCATGAAAGTTCAATTAGCAAGAGTAAACCAAGCGTATCATTTCGAAGCCACAGCAAAATCATCTGATGTAAAAGTCCATATCGATGGTCTAGAAAGTATTGGTGGCGAAGGGAAAGGTGTTCGCCCGATGGAGTTGGTTTTTATCGCTTTGGGGAGTTGTAGTGTTTTCGATTTAGGGGAAATATTTAAAAAAAACGACAAGTAATTACCGATATTCAAATAGAAGTAGAAGGGAAAAGACGCGAAGAAATTCCACAAGTTTTTACCAATATCCATATTGTTTTTCATCTTACCGGAAAAATATCGATGAAGAACGCGCAAGAAAAGTCGCTCAATTAGCGGTGAAAAAATATTGTAGCGTACACGATATGTTAGCAGCCGGAGGAGTAGACATTACCTACGAAGTGAATTTCATAGAAGTATAATCATAGAAAATTAACACATTATAACAAATACTTTTTTATAATGTGTTAATTTGTTTTTAACTTTGCAGCGTGATAAGTAAAAGATATATAGTGTTTTTGTTATCGGTTTTGATGTTTTTATCAAATACCGGTATTGCATTATCTATGCATCTTTGTCACGGGGTTGCCGAAAGTATTTCGATTAATCATCTCAACAATCATCATTGTCAGCAAGAAGAGGTAGCCAATAATTGTTGCCCGAATCCGGATGATGAAGAGGATGAAGCTTGCTGTACAGAAGTTGCTTTGCAACAAAAAATGATCGATAAACAATCGGTTGATATTCTGAAAGTTTCGTTTGTTTCTACTTTTTTATCAAATAAAAATACCGATTTATGGTGGTATGAGTTTGTAGGATTTTCTACTTTTTTTGCGCCAGATACGCAAAAAATACATACAAATTCGCCTCCGATATATCTTATCCATCAACAGTTTATTTTCTACGCCTGATTTTTATTAATCTTTTAATTTTCAATTGTTTGTAAATAACAATTGTCGCTAATTCGATTAATCAAATCAAAAAATCTAAAATGAAAAAAATTATAAGCCCACTTTTTCTTTTGGTGGGATGCAGTCTGTATGCGCAAGAAATGTATACAGGTAAAATTGTTAATGAACAAAAACAGCCGCTTGTTGGTGCTGAAGTTTTTTGGGAAGGAAACACCGAAAGTACTATAACCGATGAAGAAGGAAATTTTTCTATCCCAATAGAATCCGGTAAAAATATAGGTGTCTTTTATGAGAATGAAGAACAATTATTTTCTCTTCCATCGGATTCTTCTAATACGATTACATTCAAATCACAACTTTTTTCTACCGATATCAATCAACTGAAAGAAGTTACCATTACTGATCGTCGTCCAAGTTTACGAAAAGTAAATTCACCTTTCAATGCGATGCAAATGACCGGAAAAGAGTTGCTGAAAGCTGCTTGTTGTAATTTGGCCGAATCTTTCGAAACCAATCCGTCAATCGATGTTAATTTTTCGGATGCGGTAACCGGAAATAAGCAAATAAAAATGTTGGGGTTAACTTCTCCTTATATCCTTATTGCAGAAGAAAATATTCCGAGTGTACGAGGTGCTTCTCAGGCTTATGGGTTGAGTTTTACTCCCGGAACTTGGGTAGAAAATATTCTCATTACCAAAGGAATGGGACCGGTAATTAATGGCTACGAAAGTATTTCTGGACAAATCAATACCGAGCTGATTAAACCCAATAACGATATTCCTTTTTTCCTGAATCTCTACGGATCTACGGATGCTCGTGTAGAAACTAATGCACATTACAATCATCGTTTCAATGACAAATGGAGCTCTTCTTTGTTCTTGCATGGGAATTCTCGTTTGGTGAAAAATGACCACAATCACGATGGTTTTTTAGACAATCCGTTGGGTGAACAAATCAATGTGATGAATCGTTGGCAATACCAAAATACCGAAAAAGGTTGGGTAGGATTTGCCACCGCGCGGTATATGAAAGATGATAAATGGGGTGGAGAAAAAGATTTCAAACCCAGTTTACGTTCTTTGCAGAAAGATGTTTGGGGTTATCAAATCAAAACCGAACGATTGGATCTGAATGCAAAAGTTGGATATGTTTTTCCAGAAAAGCCTTTTCAATCGATGGGCTTACAACTTGCTTATTCGGATCATGACCAGAACAGTTATTTCGGAAATAGATGGTACGATATTGATCAGAAAAGTTTTTACGCCAATTATATTTTCCAATCGATTATCAATAATACCAAAAACAAATTCTCGCTCGGTAGTAGTTTTACCTGGGATCAATACCGTGAAAATTTAGCCTTGTCGGATGCTACAAAAGAACATCGAATCGATAACTCTGCAGGAATTTTTGCCGAGTATCATTACGATAATTTAACCAATTTTAGCCTTATTACCGGTGGACGAATAGATTACCACAACCGAATGGGCGTTTTTGCTACGCCGCGTTTGCATTTGCGTTACAATCCTTGGAAAGATACCACGATCAAAGCTTCGGTAGGAAGAGGAAAAAGATTGGCTAATATTTATGCCGAAAATCAAAATTTGATGGCGAGTAATCGGACGTTTATGATCGCGACCGAACATGGTGATTTTGAAGATTTGAATCCGGAAATTGCTTGGAATTTTGGAGGAAGTATCGCACAGAAGTTTCGACTTTTCAACCGAAATGCAGATCTGAGTGTTGATTTTTATCGAACCACTTTCGAAAACCAAATCGTGACCGATATCGACTATTCATCGCATCAAGTTCTTTTTTACAATTTAGACGGAAATTCTTTTGCCAACAGCATGCAAGTCGATTTCAATTTTCAACCAATTAATCATTTGCAATTGAGAACATCCTACAAATATTATGATATACAAACCGATTATCTTTCGGGTAGGATGAACCAAGCTTTGCAAGCGAAAAACAGGTTTTTTGCCAATGCCGAATATACCACGCACGAAGCAGAAAATGGCGCACATTGGCGATTCGATATCACCTATAATTGGTTCAGCAAACAACGATTGCCTTCTTCGCAAGACAATGCAATAAATAATCAATGGGCGGCGTTCTCTAATCCCTATTCGACACTCAATGCGCAAATTACGCGTGTGTTTTCTAAAACATTCGAAGTGTATGTCGGTGGAGAAAATTTAACAGATTATCAACAAAAAAGAGTAATTTACGGTGGCGATAATCCATTTGGTCAAGACTTTGATTCTTCGATGGTGTATGCGCCGATTTTTGGTAGGATGATTTACGCAGGTTTGCGATTCAAGGTTTTATAAAAATGACTAATTAACAATGTAATCTATAATAACAATGAAAAAAGTATTATCAATCTTCTTTTTTTTCGGATTGTTCTTCGCGGTTCAAGCGCAAAACAAAGGAAATAAAAATGCCAAACACGAAGTTTTGGTAGAAGGAGTTTGCGGAATGTGCAAACAGCGAATAGAAAAAGCAGCGTATGGCGTGAAAGGGGTAAAAATGGCAACATGGGATCCGGCAACCAAAGAGTTGTCTCTCATCCTAAACGAGCGCATCACCGATCTGGACAAAGTAGAGCATGCAATTGCTGCAGTTGGGCACGATACCGAACATGTGAAAGCTGATGATGAAGTCTATCATTCGATCGATAGTTGTTGTCAGTACAGAGATCCAGATTTAGAAGCACATTAAAATTCTATTTTCAATAAAAAAACCTTTCGATTCCATCGAAAGGTTTTTTTATGATTCAAATTTATACTAAAAATCATTCGTATTTATAAGGCATTTGATTGTATCCGAACTTCTCTTTTGTATAAGAAATAAGGTTGCATTTCTTCTTTTTTCACAATTAGTTGCCCTTGTTGCGAACCCGCAAAACGAGTAAAACCTGCGCCGATTCCAAAGCCTTTTTCGTTTTTCAAGATGTAGACCAAACGAGTGAATGGATATGAACCATTGCGCATATTAGACAGGTTTGCTTCTGCCACTTGGTTCTGTTCGTTTACGATTTTCAATATTTTTATACGAGTCAAATACGCTTTTATTTTTGGGTTGTCTCGGTCGCTCAATACATTATACCCAATGAACGCGATTGCTTTTGGACTTTTTTCGAGAAACGCAATCATTTCGTCGAAATCTTCGATCGAAGAAACTTTAACACCTTCTGGCACTTTGGTTTTCAACACACGGTTCACGGTATTGAAGTTTGATGAATTTGCTCGGTCGAAAATGTATTGATTCGTGTTTTTGTAAAGTTCTTGTTTGATTTGCGAAATCGAAATCGAATCCAACGGATTTTGAGTGCTGGTTACCATAATCGTGGCGTCCATCGCAATGGGCGAAGGTACGTATTTGATTGTGGTTTTATTGAACAAGTAATTTTGTTGTGATTCGTCGAGCTCTTTCCCAACAATAGCGATAGGGTATAGACCTTCGTAAAAATTCTTTATCGCCAAATCTTCTATTTGGTAATCAACCTTGATTTTGACATCGGGATAATCGGTGGTATAAGTTGCCACCCAGGCTTCGACCAAATTTTTGTAAGTCGGGTCTGCCACAAAAGTAGTTTCGCCAAAGGTATGACCAGCGCGTTGTAGGCGCGAAGAATCTTTTTCGGTGTTTTCTGTTGCTGGCTGTGCCTCTTGCTTTTCTTTTTTACAGCCAATGAACAGCGAGAAAACCAAGGTAGAAATTGCAATGTAGGATAGAATTTTCATGAGATTGAATCTTGTTTGAAAGCTTTGTATGCACGATAAATCCTGAATAGGCCATAAACAATAAATAAAATTCCCAGCAACATGGCTTGTGTTGGGTCTAAAAAGATGATGAAGAATTTATAATACCAAGTAAAAATTCCGATCAGGAAATATCCAAAACCGATAATTCCGTAAAAAATCTGTTTATTCATAAGCTCAAACAAAGATACAATTTATGCGTAAAAAACGTTTTGTTTTTAGCATTCTTTAAGATTTATTCGATTTTATGCACAAGAAGCCCATCCGAAATCAAAGCTTGGTTCAACTTTTGAATGATTCAAATTCATAATTCAAAAATCTCAGTCAAAATGTCTCTAAAAGCGTTTATACCCTTCGGATTGATTTTGCTTTTGACCAATTGTCAAGTCAGTAAAAACACCCATCCAACAACGTCAGAGAAAGAGGTGAACATCACCAAAATAAAATTCTCTCGAGGCGCGTGTTTTGGTTTTTGTCCGATCTATACCTATACGCTAGTTCCACATGCTGAATCTACTTTTTTGGCAGAAGCTTTTAATTTTTCGAACAAGCAACCCTTGCAAGGCAAGCCAGAAGGCGAATTTAAAGCAACGTTAAATCCTGCGACTTGGCAAGAAATCACCCGCTTGGTAAATCAGGTTAAATTTGATGCAGATACTTTGCGGTACAATTCGCCTGTCACCGATGTGCCAGCTGCGCATCTAGATGTTTGGTACAGCAACGGAAAACATCATTATATCTACGATTACGGGATGAATGGTACTCAAGCGCTCAAAAATTTGTACCAATATATGGATCGCCTAAAAGATAATAATGAATGGGGAATCCTTGCGACGCAATAATCCATCTTTGAATTGTAGTTTTGGATCATAAAACCAGTAGAAAACATGATGAATTTGAAGGGATAAGTTTTTAAAATCACTAATACTTGCGTATCTTCGCATCCTCAAAAAAGCAAAGAAAATGTCAAGGATTTTAACAGGAATTCAAGCTACAGGAACCCCACATCTCGGGAATATTTTAGGAGCGATACAACCAGCCATCGAAATGACTGAGCAGTCTGGAAACGACTCGTTTATTTTTATTGCAGATTTGCATGCTTTGACCCAAATCAAAGACCAAGAAGTGATGAGGCAAAACACCTATGAAGTAGCAGCATGTTGGTTGGCTTTGGGTTTGGATGTGAATAAAGTTGTTTTCTATCGTCAATCAGATGTTACCGAAACAACCGAATTGATGTGGTATTTATTGAATTTCTTTCCTTTTCAACGCTTAACATTGGCACACTCTTTCAAAGATAAGCAAGATTATCTCGCCGATGTCAATGCGGGGTTGTTTACCTATCCGATCTTGATGGCAGCAGATATTTTGCTGTACGATGCAAATTTGGTACCTGTGGGCAAAGACCAATTGCAACATTTAGAGATTACGCGAGACGTTGCAGAGAAATTCAATCGTCAGATGGGCGAAACCTTTGTTTTGCCAGAAGCATCAATCAACGAAGAAGTGATGTTGGTTCCAGGTACAGATGGGAATAAAATGTCGAAGTCTCGTAACAATTTCATCAACATTTTTTTACCCGAAAAAGAGTTGCGCAAACAGATTATGTCGATCACGACAGATTCTACGCCATTAGAAGATCCGAAAAATCCGGATACAGATCATGTGTTTGCGCTGTACAAACTGTTGGCAACAGCAGAACAGACCGAGCAAATGCGTCAGAATTATCTCAACGGAGGGTATGGTTATGGCCATGCAAAGCAAGCATTGTACGAATTGATTTTAGAAAAATATGCCGAACCAAGAACAAAATTCAATACCTTGATCAACGACAAAGCAAGCTTGGATGCTTTTTTAGAAAACGGAGCATCAAGAGCACGCAATGTAGCACAAGAAGTACTGAAAAGAGTTCGTAAACAACTCGGATTTCAATAATCGATTTTATAAGTTAAACAATTGATATTATTTATAGAAGTCGATACAATTAATCGTTTATAAGCTGTATCTTTGCATAGAATTAATCTAAATTAAACATGGTTAAAGTTACAGAAGAAGCAAAAAACAAAATAATATCCTTACTACAAGAAGAAAACACAACATTGGCAGAAACTTACGTTCGCGTAGGGGTGACCAGTGGAGGTTGTTCTGGATTGTCGTATAACCTTTCTTTTGACAAAGAATTGAAAGAAGACGATAAGGTTTTCGAAGACAACGGCGTTCGCATTGCCGTAGACAAAAAATCGTTTTTGTATTTGGTAGGGATGACCTTGGAGTATTCTGGTGGATTGAACGGGAAAGGATTCGTGTTCAACAATCCGAATGCTTCTAGAACATGTGGTTGCGGCGAAAGTTTTGCCGTATAATAAAAATTTGATTAAAAATGAGCAATACAAAATATACAGAAGACGACTTACGCGAAGATCTATCCAAACAAAAAGAATATGAGTTTGGATGGGAAACCGATATCGAATACGAAGATTTTCCGATCGGACTCAATGAAGAAGTTGTTCGTCTCATCTCTGAAAAGAAAGGAGAACCAGAATGGATGCTGAATTGGCGCTTAGAAGCTTTCAGAGCGTGGGAGAAGATGGAAGAGCCAGACTGGGCAAATGTAGAATACGAGAAACCCGATTTTCAGGCAATTCGATATTATGCCGCTCCCAAAGCAAAGAAAGAGTTGGCAAGTCTAGACGAGGTCGATCCAGAATTGTTGAAAACCTTTGAAAAACTGGGTATTTCGTTAGACGAGCAAAAACGACTGACTGGCGTTGCTGTAGACGCTGTTATCGACTCGATTTCGGTGAAAACTACATTTCGTGAAACTTTAGCAGAGAAAGGAATTATCTTCTGCTCGATTTCAGAAGCGATACAAGAACATCCAGAATTGGTAAGAAAATACATCGGGAAAGTCGTTCCGATGACCGATAATTTCTATGCCGCTCTGAATTCTGCGGTATTCTCAGACGGATCGTTTTGTTATATTCCCAAAGGCGTTCGTTGCCCAATGGAATTGTCAACCTATTTCCGAATCAATTCGGCTGGAACAGGGCAATTTGAGCGAACTTTATTGATTGCAGATGAAGGATCTTATGTTTCGTATCTAGAAGGCTGTACAGCTCCAATGCGAGACGAAAATCAATTGCATGCTGCTGTGGTAGAATTGTTGGTCATGGATGACGCAGAAATCAAATATTCTACCGTGCAGAACTGGTATCCTGGTGATAGTGAAGGGAAAGGCGGTGTATACAATTTTGTAACCAAGCGTGCCGTGTGTGAGCAAAATGCAAAAGTATCTTGGACGCAGGTAGAAACCGGATCGGCCGTTACTTGGAAATATCCTTCGTGCATCTTAAAGGGTGACAATTCGGTAGGAGAATTCTATTCGATTGCAGTAACCAACAATTACCAACAAGCCGATACTGGAACCAAAATGATTCATATCGGGAAAAATACCAAATCCACCATCATCTCAAAAGGGATTTCGGCCGGTAAATCGCAAAACTCCTATCGTGGATTGGTAAAAGTGATGAAAGGAGCAGAAGGCGCACGTAATTTCTCACAGTGTGATTCATTGTTGATGGGAAATCAGTGTGGAGCGCATACGTTTCCTTATATCGAGATAGAAAACAAAACCGCACAATTAGAGCACGAAGCAACCACCTCAAAAATTGGAGAAGACCAATTGTTCTATTGCAATCAACGCGGTATCGATACCGAAAAGGCAATTGCGCTTATCGTGAACGGATTCTCGAGAGAAGTGTTGGACAAACTCCCGATGGAGTTCGCAGTGGAAGCAAAAAAATTATTAGAAATTTCGTTAGAAGGTTCGGTAGGATAGCATACGGAATATCAAAAGTAAACCATCATAGAAAAGATAAGACAAGCAGCTCCAATAGCTGAGTTCTACCATATCAAATCTGAAAAATAATGTTAGAAATAAAAAATTTACACGCCAAGATAGAAGCTGGCGACAAAGAAATCATAAAAGGACTAAACTTACAAATCAATCCAGGTGAGGTGCACGCGATTATGGGACCAAACGGCTCAGGAAAATCGACCCTTTCTTCGGTAATCGCTGGTAAAGAAGATTACGAAGTTACAGCAGGTGATATCCTTTTCGAAGGCGAAGATATGCGCGAATTAGCTCCAGAAGAAAGAGCGCACAAAGGAATCTTCTTATCGTTCCAATACCCTATCGAGATTCCGGGTGTATCGGTAACCAATTTTATCAAAGCATCGATCAACGAAACGAGAAAAGCACAAGGTTTAGAAGAGATGAGCGCATCGGAAATGTTGAAATTGATTCGTGAAAAATCAGAATTACTCGGCATCAAAAAAGACTTCTTATCACGCTCGTTGAACGAAGGTTTTTCTGGTGGAGAGAAAAAAAGAAACGAAATTTTTCAGATGTTGATGCTCAATCCTAAATTGGCTATTCTAGACGAAACCGACTCAGGATTAGATATTGATGCGCTACGCGTTGTGGCAGATGGGGTAAACTCGTTCAGAAATGAGAACAATGCCGTATTGGTAATTACGCATTATCAGCGATTGTTAGACTACATCGTACCGGATTTTGTACACGTCTTGGCCGATGGAAAAATCATCAAAACAGGCGGAAAAGAACTCGCTTTAGAATTAGAAGCGAAAGGATACGATTGGGTAAAAGAAGAAGCAGGAGTCTAATTTTTCGGGTATAATAAAGTGTTGCAGTGAATTTAGGATGAATCTTTTGCAACAATAAAAAACCAAACCCTCTGAATAATTAGCATCTAAAATCTAAAAATGATGATTGATTTAAAAGAAAATTTGATAGCTCGTCACTTGGTGTTCGACGAAAAAAATAAAGTCAATAAAAACATAGAATTCCTCCGTCAAGAAGCGATAGAAGTTTTCAAGGCAAAAGGATTTCCCCACCGTAAAGACGAAGAGTGGAAATATACCAATCTTGCGCCATTGCTCAAGATCGATTACAAGCTATTCCCAGAAGGCGATACGGCCTTAGAGTACAAAGACATCAAGAAGTATCTCATTCACGATATAGATACCTATCTCATTGTTTTTGTGAATGGTAAATACTCATCTTTTTTGTCGAATACAACCCACGACGAAGCCGATATTTGTGTATTGTCAAGTGCTATGCACAAATCCACTCATCAGCCGGTAATAGAGAATTACTATGGTAAAATCGCACCCAAAGATGATAGCTTAGTAGCGCTCAACACCGCTTTTGCAAAAGACGGCGCTTATATCTATATTCCGAACAATGTGATTTTATCAAAACCAATTCAGCTTGTTTATTTTTCAACAGGCGTGTTGCAAGAAGTGATGTATCAGCCGCGAAATTTAATCGTTGTTGGCGACAATTCGCAGGTACAAATTATCGAGCGTCATCAGACCTTAGACGATAAAGCGAATCTCACCAATGCCGTAACAGAGGTGAATGTAGGTAAAAATGCAGAAGTTGCTATACATAAGTTTCAAAACGATGGCAATCACGCCTCGTTGATCGACAATGTGTTCATTGCACAAGAACGCGATTCGCGAGCGAGTGTTTTCACCTTTGCTTTTGGAGGGAAAATCGTTCGAAACAATCTAAATTTTTATCAAAATGGTGAGAATTGCAATTCGATTTTAGATGGTATCACCGTTATTGATGGTAAGCAACTCGTGGATCATCATACCTTTGTTGAGCATAATGCACCGCATTGTGAGTCGCATGAGTTGTACAAAGGAATCTATGCAGATCAGGCACGTGGAGTGTTCAATGGTAAAATCTATGTACATCAAGAAGCTCAAAAACTTAACGCTTTTCAGCAGAATAACAATGTGCTCTTGTCCGATGCGGCAAGCATCAACACCAAACCACAATTAGAAATTTTTGCAGACGATGTAAAATGTTCTCATGGTTGTACGGTTGGGCAGTTAGAAGAAGAATCGCTTTTCTATATGCAGCAACGCGGGATTTCGAAAGATGTAGCCAGAGCATTGTTACTCTATGCTTTTGCGTCAGATGCCTTACAACATGTAACCATACCGCAGGTAACAACGAAAGTAAATCGTATGATAGCCGATAAATTGGGTGTAAGTATAGATTTTGATTTATAAAATGTTTAGATTATTAAAAAAATAGTTCGATATAAGTTGTAAGTTCGTTTACAACTTTTTTAATAAGGTAGGATAAATAAACGAAGCACAATTCATGTCACTAGATATTCAACAAATTCGTAAAAAATTCCCCATACTCGATCGCGAGGTAAATGGTCAACCGCTCATTTATTTCGACAACGGTGCTACAACGCAAAAGCCTAAAGAAGTGTTGGATGTTTTGAACCATTATTACGAATATTACAATGCCAACGTACATCGTGGCATTCATACTTTGAGTCAAGAAGCAACCGATAAAATGGAAGAATCGCGACGCAAAGTGCAAGCTTTCGTAAACGCAAAACACGAACACGAAATCATTTTTACTAGAGGAACGACGGAGGCGATTAATCTTGTTGCGAGTAGTTTTGGTGAATTGTTAGTCGAAGGCGACGAAATTCTGATTACCCAAATCGAACACCATTCCAATATTGTACCATGGCAATTGTTGGCACAACGTAAAAAAGCTGTACTTCGATATATTCCGTTATCTGCTGAAGGAATTCTAGATCTTTCGCAATTAGATCAATTGTTGACAAACAAGACAAAGTTGGTTGCCCTAAATCAGGTATCGAATGCTTTAGGCGTAGTCAACCCCATAAAAGAGATCATAACAAAAGCTCATCAGGTAGGTGCCAAAGTTCTGATCGATGGGGCACAATCTACACCGCATATTCCAATCGATGTACAAGAAATGGATTGTGATTTTTTTGCTTTTTCTGGACATAAAATGTATGGTCCGACCGGAATTGGCGTCTTGTATGGAAAAGAAGAACTGCTGAACTTGATGCCACCATATCATGGAGGAGGGGAGATGATAAAAGAAGTAAATTTAGATTTTTCTACTTACGCTTGTTTGCCCTTCAAATTCGAGGCCGGAACGCCAGATGTTGCAGGTATCATAGGTTTGGGAGCAGCAATAGATTTCATCAATTCGATCGGAATCAACGAGATACACGATTACGAAATGAGCTTGATCGATTACACTATGCAACGATTGAAAACCTTACCCGAAGTCGAAATTTATGCAGCCAATGCTCCTCATTCTGGTGCTATCTCGTTTAATCTGAAGTTAGATGGCGTGCATGCTTCCGACGTGGGGATGATTCTAGATAAAAAAGGAATTGCCGTGCGCACGGGGCATCATTGTGCACAGCCAATCATGAAATTTTTCTGTATTCCTGGTACGGTGAGAATATCCTTTGCGATTTATAATACCAAAGAAGAAATAGATCAATTCATAGAAGGTTTGAAAACCGCCATTCGGATGTTGGCATAAAAACGCTTCACGAATGCAAATTTTCTTATGATGATTTTTTCATCGATTTTAGAGAATTCATGTTCATGTAAAACACCGCAAAAAGAATTAATAAAATTCCGATCCACTGGATGAATTTTACTTGTTCGTTCAGTAGGAAAAAAGCAAACATGACCGAAACGGGTAATTCTAAAGAAGAAACAATACTGCCCAATCCAAGTCCGGTATGCGGGAATCCAGCTGTGAGTAATAATGGAGGTAAAATGGTACCAAATAATGAGAGTAACAAACCATATTTCCAAAAAATACTCCAATCAAAAGCTTTGATGCCGGCTTGATTATCCGAAAAAGTGAGGTAAATTGCTTTGAAACTATCCGAATAATAAGGCCCTATTTGGGAAAAGATTAGAAACAATCCGACTATTATTCCTCCTCCCGATAGCATATACAGCGATTTTTGAGTATTGGGAAGATAGGTGGCAATTCGGTTGGATACATACATGGTGGTCGCAAATGAACAGGCCGCTGAAAATCCCCAAAAAACACCCCGAATGTCAAGTTCTATACTTTGGTAGAAGGTGTTGGTCGCCAATAAAGTTCCGAGCAAAACAATGAGCGTTGCGATGATTTTTCGTGCCGATGGGAATTGTTTTTCTAGAATACTCTCGATCAGGATGCTGATCCAAACCGATTGCATGAGCAACACAATTCCAATAGAAACATTGATGTATTGTACCGATAAGTAGTAAAAAAGACTCGTAAATCCCATCGAAGATCCAAAAATTAGTAATTTGGATAAATCACCCTTTTTCAGGGGTTGAAGTTTTTTTCGGTTGAAAAAATTGATGATCAAGAGTCCGACCAATCCGATTACAAATTGTGAAGTGGTGACCTCTGCGGTTGTGAAACCTTCTTTGTAGGCAAGTTTTACAAAAGTAGCGAGCATGCCATAAGCGCTAGCGCCAAGTGCTACCAACAAAACTCCTTTTGCGATATTTTTATTTTCCATCGTTGAAAAAAGCGGTCGAATTCGTGAGAATTGCCGCTTTGCTATTCTTTAATTTTCGGTTATCTAAAAAAGTCCATTAATTTCTGCCTCGATTCGATTGAAGATATAACCCAAATCTTCAGGGTTTTTCACAAAATCGAGATCGTCTACATCGATCACGAGCAGTTTTCCTTCCGAATAATTTTCAATCCATTTGTTGTATTTATCATTCAAACGATTCAGATAATCTATGCTGATCGAGTTTTCGTATTCGCGTCCACGTTTCTGAATTTGCGCCACTAAGGTTGGTATAGAAGCTTTGAGGTAGATGAGCAAATCTGGCGCTTCTACAAAGGTTGTCATCAGGTTGAAAACGCGCAGGTAATTTTCGTAATCGCGAGTCGATAGCAAGCCCATATCCTTCAGATTACTCGCAAAAATATGCGCATCTTCGTAAATGGTGCGATCTTGAATGATGTTTTTACCGCTTTCGCGAATTTCTTTCACTTGTTGAAAACGACTTCCCAAAAAATAAATTTGCAGGTTGAAGGCCCATTTTGCCATATCATTGTAAAAATCATCGAGATAGGGGTTGTGGTCGACATCTTCGAATTGGGCAATCCAATTGTATTGTTTCGCCAATAATTTGGTAAGCGTTGTTTTACCTGCACCTATGTTTCCTGCAATTGCAATATGCATTTTTTACTCTAATTTGTGAATTTGTAAATATACAATACCTTATCATTATCTACAATAAGTTGTGTGCGGTTTGCTGTGAAATTTGATATTTTACCGTTGTATATTGTGGTTGTTGTTGAGTTGGATGGGTCGAAAATAATGAGCTGATTCTCATGTTGAAGATAAATTTTACCGTGATTCAACAAGATGCTTTGGTATTCTGGAATGTCAAGCTTTTTTTTGAACGTCAAAAACTCATCGAAGGTATAAAGACTTTTATCAGTGATGAGGTAAATTGATTTCTTGTCGTATTGTAATTTCGTTATTTTCTCTTCCCACGGAATCATCGTGAGGATAGGCGAAGTGTTGATGATCCTACCCAGTTGATAATTTAATTGAATAATTTTGTGCGAAATCGCATCGTACCCTATAAGAAAGTTATTGTCGATGACGTCTGTTTGTTGTAAAATGTAACCAGCTGTTTGTAAGTGAATTGGGTCCTGAGTCGGATTCAGGTGATTGTCTAACAAATGCAATTCGTTGTTCAATTGCAACGACAAAAGTAAGGAACTGTGAACACGCAAATTGTTGAGATGACCTGTAAGTTTGAAACGGCTGATTTTCTTTTGCTCACCTATTTTGATCAAGGTTTGATTTTGCTCAATGCCGTAAATATTTCCTTGTTCGTCAAGGGCAATTTCTGTAAGCGGTTTTGCGACTTGAATAGAGTCTTGGAGAATGTATTGCCCAAATAATACACCTGGGCAGATGAAAATTAGGATATAAAAGATAAGTTGACGCATACAAAAAAAGGATAACCGAAGTTACCCTTTTTTCTGGAATTTTGTATAATATTTATTTTATAAATTTTACCGTACCAAAAGTACCGTTTTCGTATTGTACTTTTGCAACGTACACGCCTTTTGGTAAATGTGAGACAGAATTGGTGTTGCCTTTGAACTTCGCAACCGCTTTCCCATTCATATCAACCAATGTAACATGGCTGATTTTTTGATTCGAGACCAATTTCAAGGATTGTTGATCTACAACAGCATGTAAACTCACTTTGGTTGTAGCCAAATCTTCAATCGATAAGCTTCCATCTAATCTTAGAATTCCTCCAACACCATTCGTTTGGAAGTGTCCAGCCCAAACCGCATTCGGATTTGCAGCTCCAATGGCACCACGTTGCATTTCTTGGTCGATGATATTCCAAGTAACTCCGCCATCGTAGCTGATAGACGATCCATATCCTAAATTGATATTGTTGAAATCTGCACTTGTCGAGATGAATGTTTTTTCTGTTCCTGGCACCCACGCAATGTCACCATTGTAAAATCCAGATGTTTCCAAAACCTCCCAATTGGCTCCGCCATCGGTTGTGTAGAATAATAATTCATCGGATCCAGTAACCAAACCATAAGTTGCAGAGGAGAAAGAGATGTGACCAAAGGAACCTTCTACGTTTACGCCACCAAAGTCAGAAATCGGTGTGAAATGTTTGGTCCAAGTTACACCACGATCATTTGTATGCCAGATTGCACCAGTAGAAGAGGTCAACCAAACGTTCTCTCCATTTACTGCTAAACCTCCATTATACCCAAACTCATTGTTGTCGGTTGTAGTAGGTGCAGTAGTAAGTACAGACCAAGTTTCTCCACCATCGGTAGTTTTGAATGCTTCATATATTCCGTTTACAGGATCTCCGATCGCAAAACCAGTATTCGCATCCCAAAAATGAACAATGTTGGCAAACGATGCTGCGTTGCTAAAGTTTACAGAAGCTTTTTTGCTCCATGTATTTCCTCCGTCTGTGGTTTTGTACAATCCGTTTGTGCTAGGTCCAGCAGTGTAAGGTGCTGTTACAGCAAAAGCGGTATTCGCATCAACCCCGAAGATCATAGAAATCAATGCGCCTGAGGGTGCTGGACCTGTTTTTGCAACCCAAGTATTTCCTCCGTCAGACGTTACCAAAACATAATTAGGATAACGGTTTGGAGCAGTCGATTGCCCTTGTGGTAAAGCCCACACTACATTTTCGTTTAGCGCATGGATCGCAGAAACATAGTAATCTTGAGATCCTGGGATGTTGGTGTTTTGGTCTGTCCATCCAACTGGTTGTGCCAATGCTACGGTTGAAGCGAGGATAGCTACATTAAGTATAAGTTTTTTCATAAAAGTGTTTTATAATTAAAAATCAATTAAAGTTATGTTTTTATTTTTACAAAAAAAATAATCTCGTATTAAAAAATACGAGATTATGATAAAAAAGGATTATTCTTGATTCAAGGCTTTGAAGCTTTTGTTGATGAAGTTGGTCAAATCTTTCCCTTTCAACAAGCCTTGCGATAGTTTTGCTAGATCTAATGCATGAGCGATGATCTTGTTTTTTTCTTCGCTGTTCTCTTTTGCCAAGATTTGCGAAGCCATTGCTGCGTTGGTGTTCACGACTAGATTATACATTTCTGGGAAATTTCCCATGCCAAACATTCCGCCGCCACCTGTGGCTTGCATATCTTTCATGCGGCGCATAAATTCTGATTGCGTGATGATGAATGGCGCATCGTCTGCCGATAGGTCTTCTAATTGCACAGTATAAGCTGTGTTGTTGATGCTTTCGGTGATCTGAGTTTTCAGTTTTTCTTTCTCTTCATCCGATAATTTGGCAATTTTTACCTCATCTTTATCAATCAGTTTGTTGATATGATCGGCGTCTACACGAGCAAAACTTACTTTCTCTTTTGTTCCTTCTAATTTCTGAATAAGGTGTGGCGCAATGGGTGAGTCTAAGAACAAAACTTTATAGCCTTTTTCATTCGCAATTTGAATGTATTGGTCTTGTGCCTCTCGATCTGTCGCATACAATACAACCATTTTTCCGTCTTTATCGGTTTGCAAGTCTTTGATTTCTGCTTCCAACTCGGTCCAGGTAAAATAGTTTCCGTCTGTGGTTGGGTATAATGCAAATTTGTCCGATTTTTCGAAGAATTTATCTTCTGTAATCATACCGTATTCGATGACAACTTTGATATCGTTCCATTTTTGCTCGTAATCTTCCCGGTTTTGATTCATTAAAGTGGTCATTTTATCGGCTACTTTTTTGGTGATATGCGCCGATATTTTTTTCACCGCGCCGTCTGCCTGCAAATATGAGCGAGAAACGTTCAACGGAATGTCTGGCGAATCGATCACACCGCGCAACAGCATCAAGAAGTCGGGCACAATGCCTTTTACTTCGTCTGTAACAAAGACTTGATTTTGGTATAATTGAATTTTGTCTTGATCGAGATTGATGTTGTTCCCCAGTTTTGGAAAGAATAAAATTCCAGTTAGATTAAACGGATAATCGACATTCAAATGGATGTGGAATAATGGATCTTCGAATTGCATTGGGTACAATTCGCGGTAGAAGTTGAGATAATCTTCATCTGTGAGTTCAGACGGAGCTTTTGTCCAGGCTGGCGTAGTATTGTTGATGATGTTGTCTACTTCTATTTCTTCGGGTTTTGAATCTTCTGCAGCGTCTTCTGGTAGAGGTAAAGTCTCTTTACGCGTCCCGAATTTTATCGGAACTGGCATAAACTTATTGTATTTTTTCAACAATTCTCCAATTTTCCACTCATCCAAAAATTCTTTCGAATCCTCGGCAATGTGTAAAATCACTTCTGTTCCGCGCTCTGTTTTATCGGCAACGTCTAAGGTAAATTCTGGCGAGCCGTCGCATGTCCAATGCGCAGCAGCTTCGTCTTTGTACGATTTGGTAATGATTTCGACCTTATCCGCAACCATAAAAGCCGAGTAGAAACCCAGACCAAAATGACCAATGATGCCGTCTGCATCTTTGTGCTGATTGATGAATTCTTCTGCACCAGAGAACGCCACTTGGTTGATATATTTTTCGACCTCCTCAGCTGTCATCCCAATCCCTTGGTCTATGATGTGCAAGGTCCCTTTTTCTTGGTCTATTTTGATTTCGATTATCGGGTTGCCGTATTCTACTTTTGCTTCTCCAATATTAGTGAGGTGTTTTAATTTTAAGGTTGCGTCTGTCGCATTCGACACCAATTCGCGTAAAAATATTTCGTGATCTGAGTATAAAAATTTCTTGATTAATGGAAAAATATTTTCTACCGATACCTTGATACTTCCTTTGTTCATGATAGCTGATGTTGTGTTTTTAATGATTATTTTCGATTGGAAAATTCAAAAGTTAGACCAATGGTAAAAATATGACAATTTGGCAAGAAGTGAAGAGTTTGCTTGTTTGTCTTTCGTTATTTTGACCTAAATATTTAAGTTATAAAAAAACGTTTATCTTAGAAAATTCATCAGTCAATACATCGATGCGTATCAGTTACAAGGTTTTGTTTTTATTCCCAATTTATCAATACGCAATCACGCCCGAACCCAGCAATTCTTCGCCTTTGTACCAAGCGCAAAATTGCCCTTCGGTAATAGCCGATTGCGGTTGTTCGAATGCTACGTATAGACCAGACTTCGCTTTGTGTAAAGTTGCTTTTTGTAATGGTTGTCGGTAACGAATTCTGGCCATCACCTCGAGCGTTTCGTTTTCTTGTAACGCCAAATCTTCTCGTACCCAATGAATTTCGTTTTCTTTTATAAACAAAACACGCTTCATCAAACCAGGATGTTCGGCACCTTGCCCTGTATAGATAATGTTTTCTTCTACATCGGTATCGAGCACAAAGAGCGGTTCTGCTTTACCGCCAACACCCAAACCTTTGCGTTGACCGCGGGTAAAAAAATGAGCGCCCTGATGTTTGCCCACTACTTCGCCGTCGGTAGGATGATATTGAAAACCATTTGCTTCGAAGTCCAAGGCTTCAAATTGATCTTTGAAGTCGGGAATTGCTCGAGTATAAGGCTGCCAATCTTTTTGAATTTCGATGATTTTACCTTCTTTGGTGCTGAGTTGCTGTTGCAAAAATTCGGGCAGACTTACTTTACCAATAAAACATAAACCCTGAGAATCTTTTTTGTTGGCGGTTACCAAATCTAATTTTTGGGCAATCTTACGCACTTCTGGTTTTTCGATATCGCCTATTGGAAACAAAGCTTTGCTCAATTGTTCTTGTGAGAGTTGGCACAAAAAATAACTTTGGTCTTTGTTGTTGTCAACCCCTTTCAGCAATCGGAATATTTCATTGCCGTGTTCATCGATAAAAGAAGTTTTGCGTGCATAATGCCCCGTTGCAACGAAATCTGCCCCAAGTTCGAGCGCAGTTTTCAGAAACAAATCAAATTTTATTTCGCGGTTGCAGAGAACATCCGGGTTTGGCGTTCGACCTTGTTCGTATTCGTTGAACATATAATCGACAATACGCTCTTTGTACGCCTCCGACATGTCGATGACCTGAAAAGGAATATCCAACTTTTCTGCAACCAACAAAGCGTCTGCACTATCTTCTATCCACGGGCATTCGTCTTCCAAAGTTACACTTGCATCGTTCCAATTGCGCATAAACAACCCGATAACTTCATAGCCTTGTTCTTTCAAAAGATAGGCTGCAACGCTAGAATCCACTCCTCCAGATAATCCGACAACAACTCTTTTCATTTTCTAAAAAAAATATCGGCAAAGTTACGAGTTATTTCTCATTTTGCTGTAGCGATCAATTGCTGAATTTAATCGGAGTTTTTCGGTCGATGTTGGTAGAAAAGTATCATCACCAAGGTCGAAAAGCCAATCAAAAACGGATAATAGAGATGACTGATGATGGCTAAAGGTGATAAGTTGAATCCTAATGATTTTGCTGCCGCCAGCGCTACCAAAATTTGCGCTCCGTATGGAATGATTCCTTGCATAAAACACGAAGTGGTGTCCAAAATACTCGCGACGCGTTTGGGTTGCAAATTGTGTGTGTCGGCAATGACTTTTGCCAGATTTCCTACAATCAAAATGCTGATGGTGTTGTTTGCCAATACAGCGTCTACAATTGCCGTGAGCGAAGCGATTCCGAGTTCGGCTTGTTTTTTAGTTTTGATACGATTGGTAATCATTTGTACGATATAATCTATCCCGCCGTGCAAACGAATAATTCCAACCAAACCGCTGATAATTAAGCATAATAAGCTCAATTCAAACATATTCGAGAAACCATCTTGTATGGCATTTATGCTGTCGTGAAATGTAAAATCGAAATGAAAAACAGCGATCAGACCAAAACAAATTATACCAATACACAGCGCCCATAGAACATTCAGACCTAAAATAGAAAAGCCAAACACTAGCACATAAGGCAGAAGTCCAAGAATGTCATAGCCAGCTTGTTGCGACTCGAATTGTTGAAGTGTTATGGCGGATGATAAAAAATAATAAAGAATTGTGGTGGCGACAGCGGCAGGAAGAACCAATGTAAAATTCGCTTTGAATTTTGTTTTCATGCTGACGTTCTGTGTTCGGGTAGCAGCAACCGTGGTGTCGGAGATGAACGATAAATTATCGCCAAACATCGATCCGCCAACAACTGCTGCTAATAAAATAGGTAAACTGCCCGGGAGTACATTCTCCATTTCTACCGCAATTGGTGAGAGCGTAGCAATTGTGCCAACCGAGGTGCCTATCGAAATCGAGATAAAACAAGCCAGTAAGAAAAAGCCAGGAATGATAAAATTTGATGGAATATAGGCCATGAGCATATTGACAATAGCTTGTACAGCACCAACCATATTGCCCAGTTGCGCGAATGCGCCTGCCAGCAAGAAAATCATAATCATCAACAAAACTGTCTCGTTAGCTGCGCCTTCGGCAAAAGCTTTCAATTTATGGTCGAATGGTATTTTCGGAAATTGTAAAAAGGCCAAAAGCGTAACAGCAACAAATACGGTGAGTGCCGAAATTGCATAAAAGTCGTTGAGCATCAATGATGCCGAAAAATAGATGAGGATAAAAAGGATGAGCGGCAAAAGTGCCCAAGATTTTTTTCTGTCAGAAACCATACATTCCAATTAGCTTGCAAAGTTTCATATTTCCTGAAAAATAATCTAAAATTTCAGATTATAAATAGTGTATTTAGAAAACAAAACCAAATAATTGTCAAAAATTAGAATAGTTATCTGGTTTTGGTGTTTTCAAAAGGTCGAAAATTCTAAACTTTCACTATTTAATAGATAATCGTTTGTGCGTTTGGCTAATGGCATTTGCGTTTTTTTCTTCTATCCATTGTTGTCCTTTTATCTTTCGCATCAAATTATCGTAATTGCGCATGATGAAAATATTGTAAATCGCCTCTGTAAAATTTTTTGGTTTATGAGCCAACGCACGCAAACTCATCGAAAATCCGGGTGTGAGGTATTTCATGTAATGCCACCAGCCTTCTGGCATGTAGAGCATTTCGCCATGTTTCAGATCGGCGTACATGGGCTGTAGATTTTTCAGCGCGGGCCATTTGTCGAAATCTGGATTGTCGAAATCGATGTCTTCTCTACAAATCACCGAAAAAGGAATTTTGTACATGTATTTCGATTGTTCTGGCGGAACAATAATGCAACGTTTTTCGCCTGCAAAATGAAAATGTAAAATATTCGCCAAATCAATATCGTAGTGCATAAAAACATTCGAACCCTCGCCACCAAAGAAAAGCATCGGCATCGATTTGAATAATTTCAGACCAAGATCGGGCATCTTGTAATCTTTCTGCAATTCGGGTACTTGGCTCATCAAATTGTAAAGAAAAATACGAAGATCGGTTGGTTCTCGCTGCAGTAAATCAACATAATCACTCATTTTCATATGGGCAACAGCTTCGTTGACTTTCTTGGTCGAATCGACCGGATCGTTGTTGTAAAGCGGTACAATTTTATCGCCCGCAACTTGTTTTATGTAGTCGAAATTCCATTTCTCATAAGCTGGCCAATCTTCTGTAATACGCTCGACCACCACAGGTTTTTGTGGTTTCACATAATACTGCTGAAAATCTTTGGCACTTATCGTATCAACTCGTTCTACTTCAATTAAATTAAATTGCATGGTTATAAAATTAGGGCTACAAATTTAGGTTAGTTTTTGATTACTTTATTCAATTATTAAAAAGAATAGGCATATTTTTAACTCATCAAATTATATTATTCACGTATGATTCGATTTTTATTTTGGTATTTCCTGGTTTTTGTTGTTCCGTTGCAAGCGCAATCGTACGGAGTTTTCCCGTATCTTGAGGTAGAAAACGAAGCGCAATTTGCATCGGTAAAAGTTCAGGAATTCAGGGTGATTTCCAATATTCAAACAGTGTTGGCGTCGGTCGAGAGTTTCCAAAATTTTGCGAATGTCGGTCAGCAGCCAATTGCTGTAAAATATGTAATTCCACATCAACCAGAACAAAATATTTATCAGCTGGTCATCAAAAAAAATGATGAAACAATCGAATTATCGTCCAAATCTATTTTCGAATTGCGAAAAGAAGCCCAACGAAAAAATCAAAGTTTGAAAACCAATCAAGAAGCTTCTCTTCGAATGGAAGTTGAACTGTCTGATTTGCAACCCAACGAATCGATTTCGGTTGAGATCAAATGGACAAAATCGGTTCAGCAAAATTTGCATCAATATGCTTTTGAGCTGAACGTTCCGATTGCCAAACGAACCAAAAATTTCACTCAAACCAAACGTTTTCCATATAATTTAGCATCTTTCTCGCCAGAAAAATTTTCGATCGAATTGAATTTTTTTGGCGAAAACCTCAAAAATGTAAAAGGTCTTACAAATGATTTTGAAAAAAAGCCGAAAAGCGCAACACATACCCAATACATCAGCACAAAATATTGGGCATCGCCCATAAACGTTCGCTACGAATATGTAGACGAGCAAATGAATGCCGAATTGTTGCAATACCAAGACGAAAATTGTCGTTACGTTTTGGGTAATATTCAACCGCCTGCTAAAATAGATACGAAAAATCTGAAGCCACGCGAATATATTTTCTTACTCGATGCTTCGGGTTCGATGAAAGGGAAATCTTTGGAACACATTCGCCAAATGATGATGGAAGTGATAGAACAATTGAGCGAACAAGAGAAGTTTAATATTTTTTACTTCAACAAAAACACCAATCAGTTGTCGCCGCGGGCTGTTTTTGCAACGCCAGAGCAGAAGCAAAGAGCCGTAGAAATGCTTCGGAAGATGGAAAGCGCTGGTAGCCTGAAACTTACCGATGCACTGAAACGCGTCAACAATATTCCGGTCGATTACAATTTCAATCGTCTTGTTGTGATTGCTTCGGATGGGCGGATAGATCCCAATCAAAATATTCACCTCGATATTCAATCGAACCTCAAAAATGCGCATTATTTTATTTTAGGAATAGGGCAGCAGGTAGATTACAAAACGATGAATTATTTAGGATATACCACGGGCATTCAACCGTTGATTATTGATAACGAGAAGGATGTAGAGCCGCAAGTGAAATCTTTCCAACAATTGATTCTCACCCCAATTTTGCGAAACATTGAAGTGAAATCGACAACCTTTAATTTGAATGAAACTTTTCCTCGTAATTTTAACGGATTTTTGTCCAATCGACCCATCAATTTCGTGACCAGAGATTGCAAGAAAACGCCCAGTCAATCGCTTGTTATTACGGGTAAAGACGGTGATTTCACGTATAAAAAAGAATTTCAATTGAAGCAACAAACAACCATTTTTGCAGAGGCGATCAAGTATTATTGGGTTCAAAAGAAAATTCAGTACCTGATGATGGAAGAAGAAAGATGCGGCGATTATTGCAAGAAAACAGGTCGGTATCGCAAAGAAATAGAGCAGTTGGGCGAAAGGTATAATATTGCGACGCCTTATAATTTGTTGGTAGAAAATAGAAGCGATTTGTCGAACAATCAGTTTGTGACGTTTCATTATGATTATGATTCGGATGGTGACGGCGTGCACGATTTACTCGACAAATGTCCGACACAATTCGGGTTGAAAGAAGCCAATGGTTGTCCGATCGATGTGTTGAGCGTCGATTCTAAGAAAAATGCCATCGAAAATTTATCGAATTCGGTGCTGAAAAGCCTTAAATTCGATTTTGATAGTGACGAAATTCGCAAGGAAGATTTTATCATTTTAGATGAAATATTAAAACTGATGTTACAATATCCAACCTATACCTTTACGATTGTAGGGCATACCGATGCGTCGGGAACGGCAGAGTATAATCAAAATTTATCGTTTCGCCGAGCCAATGCTGTGAGAATCTATTTGGAAAAGCACGGAATAGATTCGAAGCGATTAACATCGAAAGGCGTTGGAGCCAAAGATTTGTTGCACAAAGAATGTAGACCAGTTGAGGTCTGCCCCGAGTGGAAGAATTTCGAGAATAGGAGAGTTCAAATTATAATTGAATAAAAAAAGTGATTAGCGCGCTAATCACTTTTTCACGGTTGTACCGCATTAGGCATTCATCAAGGTTTCAATTTCTTCGGCTTCGAGCGGAATGTCTTGCATCAGATTGAGTGGTTTTCCACTTGCCTGGATCACGTAATCATCTTCCAAACGAATACCAAAACCTTCTGCCGGAATATAAAAACCAGGTTCGTTGGTAAAGACCATGCCGGCTACAAAATCATCCGTTAAGATTCCGTAATCGTGGGTATCCAAGCCCATGTGGTGAGAAGTGCCATGCATCATGTATTTTTTATAAGCTGGCCAAGTCGGATCCTCATTTTGCACATCTGCTTTGTCCAATAATCCCAATTGTAGCAATTCGGCGGTGTATATTTCGCCCATTTCCTGATGAAGTTTGTACCAATTATTACCAGCGACCAATAGATCTTCTGCTGCTTTTTTGCATCGTAAAACAGCGTTGTAGATTTCGCGTTGTCGCGGTGTGAATCTTCCGTTTACGGGAATAGTACGCGTCATGTCTGATGAATAATTTGCGTATTCTGCTCCCACATCCAACAAAATAAGATCGCCGTCTTTACATTGCTGATTGTTTTGGATATAATGCAAAACATTGGCGTTGTTACCCGATGCAATGATGGGCGTGTAGGCAAAACCTTTGGAACGATTACGTAAAAATTCGTGTGCAAACTCAGCCTCAATTTCAAATTCCCAAACATCAGGTTTTACAAAGTTTAACACTCTACGAAAGCCTTTGTTGGTGATAGCACATGCTTTCTGAATGAGTTCGATTTCGATTTTATTTTTCACCGAACGCAAACGTTGTAATATAGGATTTGATCGCAAATAAGTATGCCCAGGATAATCGTGTTGCAGTTGTTTTATGAATCGATCTTCTCTGGTTTCAACTTCAGGCGCTGTGGTCACTCGGTAGTGCTCGTTTTTGTTGATGTAAACTTTTTCGGCTTCGACCATCAATTTTCTGAAAATCACTGGGAAATCTTGAAGCCAATAAACCGTTTTGATTCCAGAGACTGCCGTAGCTTGTGCTTTGTTCAGTTTTTCGCCTTCCCAGATGGCAATGTGTTCGTTGGTTTCTCGTACAAATAATATTTCGCGATATTTTTCTTCGTGTGCATCTGGGAAAATTACCAAAATAGTTTCTTCTTGGTCAACTCCAGACAAATACAGTATATCGCGATGTTGAGCAAACGGTAAGCTACTGTCTGATGAAATAGGGTAGATGTCATTAGAATTGAAGACGGCTAATGATTTTGCTTGCATTTGCTCGGCAAAATTTTTACGATTCTGAATGTATAAAGCCGAATCGATGGTCTCGTATTTTGTTGTCATAACTTGTAAATTTTTATTACACCAAAGGTAATAAAAAAAAGAAGCCCTTGTTTTTGAACAAGGACTTCCATTAAACCAACCTAAACCTATGAAAAAGCCATTAGCTTTTACGGTTGCAAATATCAAACAATATTTTCTAACTGCAAAATAGAAAACGAATAAATGCAAGATAAATTGAATTTTTTTTTGAAAAATGTTAAGAGCAGCGCAGTCAGATAAATTAATTTATTCTTTTGTAGATATTTAAAAAGATTTCACTATATTTGCACGCTAATAAATAAATTTTAATTTAATAAAAACATTTTTAAAATGACAAATTACGAAACTGTTTTCATTTTAACTCCCGTTCTATCAGATTCACAGGTAGAGGAAGCAGTTAATAAGTTTCACGATTATCTTACCTCGAATGGTGCAGAAATCGTAGCAAAAGAGAATTGGGGCTTGAAAAAATTAGCTTACGCAATTCAAAACAAAAGAAATGGATTTTACCATTTGATCGAATTCAAAACAGAAAATGCTGATTTGGTTTCAAATTTAGAGTTGGCGTTCAAACGTGACGAACGTGTATTGCGTTATTTAACTGTGAAGTTGGATAAACATGGAATTGAGTGGGCAGAAAAACGTAGAACCAAATTAAAAACCGCTAACAAGTAAAATTTTGAACTATGGCAATTGATGAATTAGCAAAAAAAGCAGCAGGTGGTAACGAGTCAGAAATTCGTTATTTATCTCCATTAGATATCGAGACACAATCAAACAAAAAATATTGTCGTTTCAAAAAATTCGGAATCAAATACGTAGACTATAAAGATGCAGATTTTTTGATTCAGTTCGTAAACGAGCAAGGTAAAATCTTACCACGTCGTTATACCGGAACTTCTTTGAAATACCAAAGAAAAGTTTCTAAAGCAATCAAAAGAGCTCGTCATTTAGCTTTATTACCATTCGTAGGAGACCAATTAAAATAATAAAAACCTAAAGAATAAAATATCATGAATATCATATTAAAAAAAGATGTAGAAGGTTTAGGTTTTGAATTTGAAGTAGTTTCAGTAAAACCTGGATATGCACGTAACTTTTTGATTCCTCAAGGATTAGCAACAGTAGCTACTCCAAAAAACATCGAGGAATTGAACAAAACTTTGGAAGCTCGTAAAGCAGAAGAAGAAAAATTGATTGCTGCGGCAAAAGAAAAAGCTTCTAAATTAGACGGTTTGAAAGTAAAATTGGAAGCAAAAGTTGGATCAGGAGACAAATTATTTGGATCTGTAAACAACGCCGATTTAGCTGAAGAATTGAACAAAGAGGGAGTTGATATCGAGAAAAAACATATCAAAATCCCAGGAAATACTATCAAACGCTTAGGAAAATATACAGCAAAAATCCGCTTCCATAGAGAAGTAGAGGTAGATTTCGATTTCGAAGTTGTGCCAGATGCAGCATCTATCAAAGCGGCAGAAGAAGCAGCTAAAACGAAAGCTGAAATAGCAAAATTAGATGCGCAAAAAGCAGCTAACGCAACTAAAGAAGAAGGTTCTTTCTTCAACTTCGACAACCCATTACGTCCTAAAACTAAAGAGACTAAAAAAGAAGAAGTTCAAGTTGAGGAAGCGCCAGCAGCTACCGAAGCTACTGAAGAAGAAAAAACTGAAGAATAATCTTCTGTTTGATGATACAACAAAACCCTCAATCGTACGATTGAGGGTTTTTTATTTACCCATTTCTAAGTTCAGAAATAAGGTTCAAATTTTATCCGACTAAGCCTTTTCGTCCAATAAAAAAGCCTCAAAGAGTGTTAACTTTTTGAGGCAAAATATTTTAGAAATGTATTCGCTTCTTTAGACTTTATGGAACGATGGTGGTGAAGAGGTAGGTAGCAAATAGCGTAAGAAGAACAATGCCCTGTTGCACGTTGGTTCGGCCAGTATTGAGCGAAAGGTATAAAGCCGAAAGCGATAGCACAAGCAAAATAATCGATTTGCTATCGATGCCCAAGGTTACCGTCGTCCCTGTAAAATAACACACAATGGCCACCGCCGGAATGGTGAGACCGATCGAAGCCAGAGCAGAACCCAAAGCCAAATTCAGGCTGGTTTGCAATCGGTCGCGTCTGGCAGCTTTCAGGGCGGCAAGTCCTTCTGGCAACAAAATCACTGTCGCAATGATGATCCCGACCAACGATTTGGGTGCACCAATTTCTATGATAAAACTTTCTACGGTAGGCGAGAGTTTTTTAGAAATTAGAACCACCGCAATCAAAGCCAAAATCAATAAGATAAGGCTTACCGTTGTCGTTAGATTATTTGGCGGATCGGCGTGTAATTCAGACATGTTATCATCTTCATGATTCGGAAGAAAATAATTGCGGTGGCGAATAGTTTGCACCGAAATGAATCCGCCATACAAAATAAGCGAGATGATGGCAACAAACAAAAGTTGGCTTTCAGAATAAACTCCACCTGCTTCTGAAGTTGTGAAATTGGGCAAGACCAAGGTCAGCACCGATATGGCAACCAAGGTAATGAGAGCGGTCGAAACACCTTGTTTGATGAAATTCTGTTCGCGATAACGCACGCCGCCTATCAACAAACAGATGCCGACGATTCCTGTAATGATGATCATAATGGCTGCGAATACGGTGTCTCTAGCCAATACCGATGGTTGATCTCCTGTTTCGGATACCATGATGGATACAATGAGTGAAACTTCGATCACTGTGATTGCCAAGGCAAGAATTATAGTCCCGAAAGGTTCTCCAACACGGTGGGCAACAACCTCGGCATGATGCACTGCAGCAAGTACAGAAGCGATTAAGAAGCCTCCCGATATCAGCTCGAAAGAGATGGGGTGAATACTTTTGAATATGTTTCCAATACTTGGAATCAGCATGAGGCATGCAAAAATAGGAAACACAATTGTCCAAATCGATAAATCTAAATTGATTTTTTTGGCTAATAAACTGTTTGACATGGATGGTATTTAATTATTTTAGCACAAAATACAATAAAAAATTTTTTTTATAATTCATCCTAATCAAAATCATAGAAATTTTATTCATTAAAACCTATTTTTACACCTTATATATAGAAGTATGAAAATATTAGAAGATCATGCACGATTGAAGAAGTGGTTCAAAATCGCCTGTGTTTGGGAAGCGATTAGTTGTGCTTTGTTATTTCTTGTGGCGATGCCCATCAAATATCAATTTGGTAATGTATGGTTGATGCCTTTTGCTGGTACTTTTCATGGTTTTTGGTTTTCTGCTTACGTGATTCTCGCTTTTTTGGTGAGGAAACTTTACAAGTGGGATGACGAAACCTTTATTTTCAACCTTCTTTTTGCTTTCATACCGCTCGCCACACTCTTAATTCATAAGGATTTGGATAAAACAGATGCGGAGTAAAACCGGATTTTAGAAAATGCTAACATTTTTTTGCGTTTTTTAATATTTTATGGCTTAGAATATGTCTTACTCATGTTGAATATAAAACTTAATGATTATGAAAAATGTATTTAAAGGATTATTGGCGATGATGTTTGCCTTTACCATTTTCTCGTTTACAAGTATAGACGACCCTAAAGTAGTGATTGTTGATGTGGTAAATAATCTAGAAAACCAAAACGAACAAGATGTTGTAAACAAGTTTTTGAAACAAGTAGAACAGCTAAACAAAGAAGCAGTAAAAGTTGTTTTTTGGAAAGACCTTACCCAAGATAAGACCAAAAAAGCTTCTGATATTCTGAAAAATGTAGCACCAGATTATCTATTGACCATCAGCTTCAAAGAGTCTGATGCACCAAAAGAAAATGTAACAGCAGTAGTATCGAATTCAAACATGATGAAAGATCAATCGCTGATTTTGGCCGATAAAGTTGCCAAAGCTATTGAATCTGACAATATCGAGAATAAAGGCGTGTTCACAACCGATTCGAAATATCCGCAAGATAACGAAGTGCCTGCAGTGTTTTTGAGTGTTGAGGTGAAAAATCAACCAAGCGTAGACGACGAATTGGCTGCGAAATTGGTCGAAGTAATCGAGTCGATAGACGTGAGCCCAATGGTAGAGGAGACTGAAGAGACCGAGGCGACCGAAGAAGCGGTAACAGTTGACGAATCGAATGCACAAGCCAGAGCAGAAGGCTTGAAAAAAATAATTGATGCTAAAACTATTGCATTCAAAAAAGAATTTGCTCAATAATTGATTTCCTCGATTAGAATATTTTAAATAATTTTACAGAAATGGATTAGTCATTCGATTAATCCATTTTCTTTTAGCTCAAACTTATGGCAAAACAAGATTACATAGCGAGGTATTTTAATATCATTACAAAATTGTCCAGAACACCTTATTGTTCGTACGAAGAATTGTACAAATCCTTAGAAAATGAATTCGAAATTTATCAATTGCGAGACGAAAAAGCGATTTTTAATTTTTCTAAACGAACCTTTCAACGCGATATTCGAGAGATCAGAAATATTTTAGGGATAGATATTCTCTACAGTCGCAAACACAAAGGCTATTATATTGTACAAAATGAGTTTGGGAGTGAGCTTTTCCTGAAAACGGTAGAACAAATCAATTCTTTCCATGCCCTGAAATTGATGCATTCGTTCGAAGATATTATGCATTTAGAAAAAACACCGCCCGCCAATGTGAGTTTTCTACCCATACTGATTCAGGCCATTCAAAAAAACAGAAAAATAAGTTTTGATTATCGAAAATTCGGGGAAGACGAAATCAGTAATCGCGTTGCATCGCCGTTGGCGCTCAAAGAATATAAAAATCGATGGTATGTGATTGCTCAAGAAAATTTGCAACAAAAGATTTTTGGGCTAGATCGCATGCTGAAGGTAGAAATTCTTGCTGCGAAACGAGATCAAGGAATCGAGTTTGACTACGAAGATAAATTTCAACATTGTTTCGGAATTCAGGTTCCGAATGGCGACGAGCCTACGAAAGTAGTTTTGGAGTTCAACAACAAGCAAGCAGCCTACGTTAGAACCTTGCCTTGGCACAACTCTCAACAGCTTGTGTTTGAGGATAAAAACGTTACACGATTCGAGTTTACTTTGTTTATAACTGATGATTTTGTAAGCGAATTGTTGTCTTGGAACGATCGAGTAAAAGTGATAAAACCAAAGTCGTTGATCAATCAAATCAAAAAGAAATTGCAAGCCAATCTGGATTTGTATTCTTAATTTGGAGAATATTCGATTTCGAAAAGAACATTCAAAATCAAGTATCCGTCTTTCTTCTCATCATCCAAATGTAAACCTCTTATTTTAGGCGTTTTATGTTTGGTGAGCAAAGCGTGAATTTGGCGCTCGGTGAGTTTTTTATCGAATATCACAAACGGAATTTTGAAGCCGCAATTGGCAAATTGTTGGCATCCGTAAGCCGTCTTTCCTTTTACCAAAATAGCATGTTTGCATTTTGGGCATTTGCTTCCTTCGATTTTGGGCGCTTCTGTTTTGGTCTGCGTTTTTTTCGGACTCGAGCTTGATTCTATTTTTATGGGTTGATAAACGCTGTATTTTACTTTGTTGGTAAGTTCTACAACCATGGCGATGAGTTCTTTTTTGAACAAAGCCAAATCGTATTCGCCTTTTTCTATCTGTCTCAACTTCAATTCCCATTGTCCGGTAAGTTCGGGACTTTTCAGTAAATCGTCTTGGATAAGTTCGATCAATTGAATGCCAGTAGCGGTGGCGATAATATTTTTTTTACGTTTTTCGATGTATTTTCTTCGGTACAAGGTTTCGATGATATTCGCTCTTGTCGATGGTCTACCAATACCATTGTCTTTGAGCAGTTCTCTCATCTCGTCGTTTTCTACTTGCTTGCCAGCTGTTTCCATTGCACGCAACAAGGTTGCTTCGGTATACGGTTTGGGTGGAGTGGTTTTGCCTTGATGTATAAAAGGTTGGTGTGGTCCTTTTTCGCCGACTTCAAAATTCGGCATTATTTTTTCTTCGTCTTTGTCAGATTTATCTTTATCCTTCAGATAAAGTACTCGCCAGCCGAGATCCAGAATTTGTTTTCCTGTAGCCTTGAAGCCGATTTGGTCTACAATCGCTTCTACCAAGGTGTTCGACACCAAACAATCGTTCATGAAAACAGCCAAAAAACGCTTTGCGATAAGGTCATATATTTTCTTTTCATCCAAGTTCAAGCCTGTGGGGTAATTGCCAGTTGGGATGATGGCGTGGTGATCGGTTACCTTTGCATTGTCGAAAACGTATTTGGTTTTAGGGATTGGTTTTGCCAAAATCTCTTCGGTGAATTGTTGATAGGGTGTCAGTTTTTCGAGGATTCCAGGTATTTTTGGATACAAATCTTCAGACAAATACGTGGTGTCTACCCGAGGGTAAGTTACCAACTTTTTCTCGTAAAGGTTCTGAACAATTTTCAGGGTGTTTTCTGCCGAATAAGCCATTTTTTTATTCGCCTCGACTTGTAGAGAAGTCAAATCGAACAAGCGAGGTGCTTTTTCTTTTCCTTCTTTTATTTCTACTTTCGTAATTTCGAATTCTTTTTGCAATAAGTATTCTAATCCTTTTTCGACTTTTTCTTTAGACTTCAACCGATCGATTGTGGCTGTAAACTCTGTATTGCGGTAGACTGTTTTCAGTTCCCAATATTCTTCTATCACAAAGGCGTCGATTTCTTTTTGGCGTTCTACAATCATCGCCAAGGTAGGTGTTTGAACTCTGCCAATAGACAATACGCTCTTTGGAGGAGCATATTTCTTGGTAAAAACACGGGTAGCATTGATGCCCAACAGCCAATCGCCAATTGCACGCGCGCTACCAGCCGCATACAGATTGTTGTATTGGTTGCCATCTTTTAGCTGAGCAAAGCCTTCTTTTATAGCTTCTTCGGTGAGCGAGGAGATCCAAAGTCTTTTGATTGGTGCTGTGTTTTTTGCTTTTTGCAACACCCAACGCTGTATGAGTTCGCCCTCTTGTCCTGCGTCGCCACAATTGATGACCTCGTCGCAATGCTCAACCAAGCGTTCGATGATTTTGAATTGTTTTTCAACCCCTTTATTGTCGATGAGTTTAATTCCGAACGATGGCGGTATAATCGGAAGATAATTCAGGTCCCAATTTTTCCATTCTTTTGAGTAATCATGTGGCTCTTTCAGGGTGCAAAGATGCCCGAAAGTCCAGGTGACTTGATACCCATTTCCTTCAAAATAGCCGTCTTTCCTTTGGTCGGCTCCAATTACTTGGGCGATATCTTTTGCTACACTTGGTTTCTCGGCGATGCAAACTTTCATGATGATTTAGCATTGAAAAGGCAAATTTCTTAAAATATTTAGGGAAATGAAATCTATTTTATTTCAAAAAAAATGCGTTGCGATT
Source organism: Vaginella massiliensis (assembly GCF_900089075.1). Classification (GTDB taxonomy): domain Bacteria; phylum Bacteroidota; class Bacteroidia; order Flavobacteriales; family Weeksellaceae; genus Weeksella; species Weeksella massiliensis_A. The sequence goes on along the minus strand of NZ_LT593745.1, from coordinate 161,362 downwards.
ACATATTTATTTATATTTGTTCTATGTAAAGTAAACAGATGAGGTCATTATTTTGACTAATGATTTGTACACGAATAGATTATTGAGGATAAGAATAGTTTTGGAATCTTCACGAATTTGCAAGATTTAGTAATATTTACCTTAAATTAACATGATGTGTATCGAAAAAATTTAGTTGATTTAAAAAAAAATCACTTATTTTACACCCACATTAATTAAAACATAAATTATTTAAAAGAATTAGTAAATGGAAAAGAATGTAAAAGTACCCGCTAAGGCTACTCAAAAGAAGGCAGGTATCAATCCAGTAATCACAATTATTATTTTGTATGCTGTTGCAGCATGTATCTTCTACCTTTGGTTTGGTAATCCAGGAAACTTTGAAGGTGGAGATGTAGAGTATGGTCACCCACTTAACTTTTTAGGAATTATCCGTAAGGGTGGACATATCATCCCATTCCTTATGACGTTTTTCTTTATGGTAATTGTTTTCTCGATTGACCGTGCAATTGTTTTAGGTAGAGCAAAAGGAAGCGGAAGCGTTGATAAATTTGTAAACGACATCCGTGCTTTATTGAACAGAAATGAGATCGATCAAGCGATTGCGCTTTGCGACAAGCAAAAAGGTTCTGTAGGAAATGTTGTAAAAGAAGGTTTGACAACTTACAAAGCGTTGCAACACGATACTACCTTGAACAAAGAACAAAAACTAGCTCAACTCAATAAAACATTAGAAGAAGCAACAACATTAGAAATGCCAACATTAGAAAAAAACATGACGGTATTGTCTACAGTTGCCTCTATTGGTACCCTTATCGCCTTGATGGGAACAGTAATCGGGATGATTAAAGCATTCTTCGCATTAGGTGAAGGAGGTGGATCACCAGACGCTGCTCAATTATCAGTTGGTATTGCTGAGGCGTTGATCAACACAGGTATGGGGATTGGAGCTTCTGCTTTTGCAATTATCGCTTATGCTTACTTCACTTCTAAAATTGATGATTTAACTTTCAAAATCGACGAAGTAGGAATGAGCATTCAGCAATCTTTCTCTGCACACAATTAATCTACTATATCATCCGACGGCGCAACTTGAGAAGTGAGCTCGGGATAAAAAAAAATATATTTACAAAACAAAGATTAATTAAACAAACAGAGAAAAATGGCAAGAGTTAGACCGAAAAGACAGAGTCCGAATATGGACTTAACAGCTATGAGTGACATGGCTTGGCTTTTGTTAACTTTCTTTATCTTAACATCCAACTTTCGCGAGCCAGAAATTGTAGAGGTGGTAACCCCAAGTTCAGTTTCTACCCTGAAAATGGCCGACGACAATATGATGCGAATTTCGATTACCAAAGAAGGGAAGTTTCTATTTTCGTTAGAAGAAAAAGATAGAATACCAACCTTAGAAAAAATGGGTGAGAAATATGGAGTAAGATTTACAGATGGTGAAAAGAAAGCCTTCAGAGAAACCGCAGAGTTTGGGACATCTATGCAAGGTATGCGTCAGTTCTTGAATTTGACAGCAGCAGATCGCGAAAAATACTTGCAAAGTAGCCAAGCCGGTATACCTTTAGACACCATTGGTCCAAACAGAGAAATCGTAGATTGGGTCTTTGCAGCTAAAGATGTGAATGAATATGTAAACTTGGCAATCAAAGGAGATCAGAAGGTATCGTACCCTCAGTTTCGTTTGTTGATGCAAGAGTTGCAGAACAAGAATATGAACAAATTTCAGTTGATAACATCGGCTGAATAATTAAAAGAAATTTAAAATGGCACAAATACAAGAATCGTCAGGAAATGACGGCGGCAAAGTACGCTCGAAAAAGCAATCCACCAAGGTGGATATGGCGCCGTTGGTAGATTTAGGTTTCTTATTGATTACGTTCTTCATGTTCGCAACTACGTTCAGCAAACCGAATATCATGAACCTCAACATGCCACCAAAATTGGATGATAAAACATTACAACAAAATACGCCTGACCTAAAACTCAGAAATATTTTGGTCATTATCATTGGTGGCGATGATAAGCTCTATTGGCATCAGAGCGAGGTGAAGGACTTGACACCAGAAACCTTGAACGAAACAGATTATTCTGCAGACGGTATCCGAAAAGTGATTACCACAGCGGCAGCCAGAGCAGAAGATCCACAATTGTTTACAGTAGTGATAAAACCTACAGATGATGCAAACTACAAAAATGTAGTGGATGTGTTAGATGAGATGGAAATTACCAAATCAACCAAATATGGTATGAAAGATGCAGATGCTAAAGAGGTTGAAGTTTACAAGCAAAAAGCTGGTAAATAGGTAAGATGTAAAATTTTAAAAATTAAGAAAATGTCTAACAATTCAAATAATTACAAAGCACTTGATGAAATTGTTTTTGAAAACAGAAACAAAGCCTACGGTGCTTATGATTTGCGTAAGAACGAAGACAATGCACTTTTGAAGGCATTGCTTCGCGGAAGTTTATTGATTTTGTTACTTGCCGGTGTGGTATGGTTATTCAACTCAGAAGTACTTTCTAGTTCGCAGCAAGACACAGTGGTAGACGTAACCTTGGAAGACGTAACGTTGCCAGAAGTGCCAGATGAACCAGAAGTCGTAGAGCCAGAGCCAGAACCAGAGCCAGAACCAATTCAGAATCATTACCAAGAAGAAACGGCACAGGTGAAATTGATCATTCCAGAACCGAAAAAAGAACCAAAAGTACAAGAAACCGTACCAGAGGTGAAAGATATCGTAGGAAAAGACATTTCGTTCGAAAACCGTGAAGGTAAAGAAACCAAAAAGCAAGATGGTGGTGGACCTGTAAATTTGGATCCTAATGCTGGTAAGAATACGCAACAAGTTCCTAAAAACGAATCAAAATCAGACACTGGAACCGCTGCTCCGTCAACTGTTACAGCTCGTACAGCGGCAGTAATGGCGATCTACCCAGGTTGTGAGCGAGAAGCAGCCAAAGGTAAACAAGCAGCACAAGACTGTTTGAACAAGCGATTGACTGGTGATCTACAAGATGAATTACAAGACTTTGTTGATATCGCTGAGCGTCAAGGTATCAATGTAGCACAAGCTAAATTGAGTTTCCAAATCGATACGCAAGGTAGAATCGTAAAGATCGAGCCGATTGGCGGAAGTGATCAGCACCTAGGACCTGAAGCTAAAAAAGCTTTACAGCGAATTACCGATCGTCAACAAAGAAGAGGTAAAACCATCGTACCTGCTAAGACAGAAGATGGTAGAGCTGCAATCTTGAACTTCAGTATTCCTGTTAAATTCCAATTGCAATAATTCAAGTAGAATAACTACATAAGAAAGAAGCCGTCTCGTTTATAAAATCGGGACGGTTTTTTTATGATTAAAAAATTGAGGTCAAAAACTAACTCAATTTAATAATTTAGAAAAAAATGAGTGATTATTCTTGTTTACGCACTCATCTTTTTCAGATTATGAGCTAAAGCATGCAATCCGAACTCTAATTCCACTTTTTCAATTCCTTTTAGGGTAAATCTTTTGAAGTTTCGGTTGTGTTTGAGTTGGGCAAATGTAGGTTCGACATCAGCAGTTCTTTGTTTTCTTCTTATTTCTCCGATATCGGATGTGAGAAGTTCTCTTGCTTTTTGTTTGTGGTATTCTAATTTATGGTTCCTTTCTACTGTCCTGTTGTTTTTCCCCTTGAAGCACTGGCTTCTGAGCGGACATCCATTGCAGTTTTTAGCGCTATAACAACTATAGGTTTGCTTATATCCTGACTTTGTTTGGACTTTTCGCTCACCGCGCTTTTCCATACGTTGTCCCATCGGGCATACATAAAAATCTTGCGCTTCATTATAATAGAGTGAGTCTCGTTCAAAGGGTTTGGGATTTTTTCTTTTCTTTGATTTGCCTTGTTCTTGGTCAAAGGTGTTGAACTTTACAAAGGCTTTGATTGCTTTGTCCTCCAAAAGTTCGTAATTTTCTTCACTTCCGTATCCTGCATCTGCGGTGAGTTCTTCGGGAAGCTCATTGTAGAGTTTTTTATGGTTTTCTAAATGAGGTTTTAAAGTATGAATGTCGTTGGTGTCTTGATGTAAGGTATAGTTGACGATGATTTGGTTTTCGGTGCTGATTTGTGCATTGTAGCCGGGTTTTAATTGTCCGTTCTGCATGTGGTCGTCCTTCATGCGCATAAAGGTCGCATCGGGATCGGTTTTGCTGTAGGAGTTGCGTTCTTGTAGTAACTTTTCTTGTTCTTGGTATTTCTTTAAGTTTGGCGCAAAATTCTTTTGGATGTAACGGGATTTGGCTTTTTTCTTTGGATCGTCAGACTTTTCTTTTAGGATTCGGTTGATTTTATCTGCGGCTTGTTGGACTTTTTCAGGATCAAGTTTTTTGAACTCCGGTGGCTCGGGATCTTGGTCTTCTTCATCAGCAACGCACTGCGCGTATTGCCACATATCCTCTAATTGTTTGATCATTTTCTCCCGATTGGTCTTGATGGAATTTCCCCAGACAAAGGTGTATCTTCCAGCTACCGATTCTATTTTGGTACCGTCTGTATAAACTCGTTTGAGACTCACTAATTTTTCTTCTACCAAAAGCAATACCACTTGTTTGAAGATGTCTTTGAATACGGCTTTTAACTTATTGCTTCGAAATCGGGCTATCGTATTATGGTCGATGCTTTCTCTACCAGAAAGCCACATAAAGTTTATGTTCTCATTGAGGGCTTTTTCGATCTTTCTACTGGAATAAATATTGTCCATATAAGCGTAAACCATCACTTTGAGCATCATTTTAGGATGATAACTAGGATGACCTTCCCGACTGTAAGTTTCTAAAAGAGGTTTTAAGTCTATCTTCTCAACTACGTTGTTTACGATTCTTACTGGATGATTAGTCGGAATTAATTCTTCTATCGAAGGTGGAAATAACCAGTTTTGGGATTGGTTATATTCTTTAATTCTATAGTTCATTTCGCTGAAAATTAAGTAGTTAAATATAGTGAATTCTATATTAATCACCTAATAATCAATCCATTATTTATATAAAAAAACCGCCTCAGTTGTGAGACGGCTTCTTTTTTTGTATATGAATTAAAATTTAAAATCTTCCAAAAGTTCGATGTAGCGCTCAATACCGTGATGAATCTCCGAAATGTAGATGTATTCATCTGGCGTATGGGAACGTGCAGAATCTCCAGGGCCAATTTTGACCGTCGTGAAATTCATCATTGATTGATCGGATAGGGTAGGAGAACCATAAGTCGTGCAACCCAATTCTATTCCTTTTTCTACAATCGGATGATTTTCTGCTATTCGCGACGAGTTGAGCCTCAACGATCGAGGTAACAGTTCTATCTCGGGCGATGAAAATTGCTTTTGCAAGCAATCGTTCACCTCTTCATTCGAATAAAATTCATTTACCCGAACATCCATGACCATTTTGCATTCATCGGGAACGACATTGTGTTGTTTTCCAGCTTCGATTTGGGTAATGGTCATTTTTACAGGCCCCATAAATTCTGAAACTTTATCGAATTCAAACGCTCGCAATTTGGAAATAAAATCATTCGCGATATAGATCGCATTGATGCCTTCTTCTCTTGCAGCATGTCCCGTTTTACCTTTCGTAATGATGTCGTAGACAATCAGTCCGCGCTCTGCAATCGCCATGTCCATCTGGGTAGGTTCGCCCACTATTCCCAAATCGATCGGTGGTAAATGTGGCAACAAACTTGCTACATTGAGCTTGCCAGAATTCTCTTCTTCTGCCGTGATGGCAACAATAAGGTTGTACGCCAAAGGTTTGTCTAGTAAATACAAGAAGGTGGCAAGGAGACTCACAGCAGACGCTCCCGCATCGTTACTGCCCAAGCCAATCAATTTATCGCCTTCTAAGGTTGCCCCAAAAGGATCATAAGTCCAAGTGGATCCAGGTTTTACAGTATCGTGATGCGAATTGAGTAATATTGTTTTTTTGTTTGCATCCATTTTACTGTGAAAACTGTAGACGTTGTTGTTTTGTCGGTGAACTTCTGCACCATTTTCGACAAGAAAATTAAAAAGCAAATCAGCAGTTTTTTCTTCCGAACCCGAAAACGATTCGAGTTGAATCATTTCTTTGAGCAATGCTACTGCTTTATGTTTTACATCGTTCTGACTTAACATATGACGGTTTTAATATCTGAATTTATATTTTGGGCATGCACCAAATTTACTTGTTTTACACCTTGTTCTATAACAGAAAAAGCATTGTCTAACTTCGGAATCATCCCCTCGAAGATTTTTTGTTCTGCCTTTAGTTGTGCGTATAAATTTCGGTCGATTTTAGGAATTAAACTATTTTCGTCGTGAATATCCGCCAAAACTCCAATCTTATCGAAACAGAAATTGAGCTCGACTTCGTAATGCTTACTCATCGCAATGGCAATTTGAGAGGCAATCGTATCGGCATTGGTGTTGAACAATTGTCCATTTTTGTCGTGTGTTATGGCACAAAAAACAGGCATTAACCCCAGTTCTAAAAACGATTTTATCAGGCTGTGGTTTACGCCATTTTCTACAACGTCGCCTACAAAGCCCCAATCGATTTGTTGACTTGCCCTTCTCTTTGCTTGGATCATGTTGGCATCTGCCCCGGATAATCCCATTGCATTTGCGCCAACTTTTTGTAAATAAGCCACAATTTGTTTGTTGAGATTTCCGGCATACAAACCGGTCACCACGTCTAGCGTTGCTTGGTCTGTGATGCGTCTTCCCTCAATCATTTTGGGTGCTATGCTCAATTGTTGCAAAAGTCGATTCGCTCCTCTTCCGCCGCCATGGATCAATATTTTTTGGTTGTTATCGCTTGCCAATCGATCGAGAAATTGATGCAGTTCTTCCGTATGGTCGATTATACCGCCTCCTATTTTATATATTTTCAACATTTTATAAAATTTAAAGTTTTTTTGAATAAATATAATGTTTTACAAAAATAAAGTATTTAACTTTGCACTTCAGTATAACAACTGAATTCTTAATCAAATAATGGAAAATTTATTTCCACTTGCATTCAACAGCAAGTCAAATAGTGAAAAATTTAAAAAGGTTTATTACTTCGAAACTCTTTTTTTTTCATCATTTTTATTTCATTTTTTTCTAATTTCCAAAAAAAACTTTATATCATGCTGGTAAGGGTGGCAAATAAAGATGATGTGAAGTATGCCGATGAATTGGTGCTTTGGTACGAAGAATCTGCACGGCAACGAAAGACTGGTATTGCCAAACGAAATCCGGTTTATTTGCAACGTAAAATGGTAAATGGAAATTCGATTATAGCATTCGATGATGAAGGCAAACTTGCCGGATTCAGTTATATTGAGACCTACGATGAAGAGAAATTTGTTGTAAATTCGGGGCTAATCGTTCGTGAAGATTTGCGTTCGTCTGGTATTGGTAAAGAAATAAAACATGCGATTTTTGCCTTGTCTAGAACCAAATTTCCGAGATCGAAAGTTTTCAGCATTACGACCTCTTTGGCTGTGATGCGCATGAATACACAGTTGGGGTACAAACCGGTAACTTTTTCTGAGTTGACACAATCTGATGAGTTTTGGAATGGTTGTAAAGGCTGTAAAAATTACCATATATTGATGGATAACGATCGGGAACGTTGCATTTGTACGGGCTTGGTTTATGATAATTTGGATGATGATTTTGCTAAAGCAAACAAGAAGGAATCGAATGGAAATAATGGTGTTGATGAATAAATATTCGTTGACAGGTTTTTTTTTAATTTAACTTTATAAAAATTCATTTTACTCAGAATAAATATACAAGATGAGTGATAAAAAATACAGGTTCGAAATCATCAAAACGCTTATAACTGAGCAAGAGATCGGTAGTCAAGACGAATTGCTAAACAGCTTATCGGCACACGGCATTCAGGTGACGCAAGCGACCTTATCTCGAGATCTGCGAGAGCTGAAAGTTTCGAAATTACCCAATTCCAAAGGAGAGTATATTTATCAGCTTACCGAAAATGAAAATGAACCACGCCAACTTTTGCATCCAGCAAAACAAGTCAGCCTGATGTTTTCTAATAATCTAGGCGTACTCAAAACTCGAGTGGGCTATGCACTTGGTGTGGCTGCAGAAATAGATGATGCCAATTTTAGCAGCATTATTGGAACGATTGCAGGCCATGATACCATATTAGTGATAATGAATGAAAATTCTACTCGAGAACAATTGATACAAGATTTAAAAAAAATAATAAACTTAAAAAACTAAAAATATTCTACAATGAGCAACAAAGCGGTTTTAGCATACAGTGGAGGTTTGGACACATCGTACTGTTTGGTGAACTTAACAAAAGATCAAGGAATGGAGGTGCACACCGTAATTGTCAATACGGGCGGATTCTCTGAAAGTGAGTTGAAAGAAATCGAAACTCGCGCATACGAATTGGGCTCTTCTAAACACGTGACCATCGATATTACAGAAAAATATTTCACCGATTGTGTTCGCTATCTAATCTACGGAAATATCTTGAAAAACAACACTTACCCATTATCTGTAAGTGCCGAGCGTATGTTTCAATCCATTGCTATTGCTCAATATGCAAAAGAGGTAGAGGCAGAATATATTGTACACGGATCTACAGGCGCAGGTAACGACCAAATTCGGTTCGATGTTGCGTTTGCTGTCATCTCGCCCAACTCTAAAATCATCACACCGATACGAGACGAAAAATTATCTCGACAACAAGAGGTTGATTATTTACAGTCCAAAGGAGTGAATTATAGTTGGGAACAAGCCAAATATTCGATCAATAGAGGGATTTGGGGAACCTCGGTTGGTGGTGTAGAAACCCTAACTTCTAATGAGGCACTACCAGAAGAGGCGTATCCGACACCTTTATCGAAAACAGAACCAAGAGTCATCGAAGTTGTATTCGAAAAAGGAATTCCGGTAGCTTTAGATGGCGAAAAAATGTCTCCAATCGCTTTGATTCAAAAATTGAACGAAATCGGCGGAGAGTATGCCATCGGTCGCGACATCCATGTAGGCGATACCATTTTAGGAATCAAAGGACGAGTAGGTTTCGAAGCTCCGGCTGCCTATATTTTGATCAAAGCACATCATTTGTTAGAGAAACATACCTTAACAAGATGGCAACTTTTACACAAAGATTCGTTAGCAAATTGGTACGGAACTTTATTGCACGAGGCACAGTACCTAGACCCTGTGATGCGCGATATAGAAGTTTTCTTAGAATCGTCGCAAGAAAGAGTGACTGGTAAAGTGAGATTACAATTAAATCCTTACCACTTCTCGATGATCGGTATCGAGTCTCCTTACGATATGATGCAATCTAAAGTTGCGGTATATGGCGAAGAGAACGATGCTTGGGACTCGAGAGATGCAAGAGGATTTATCAAAATATTTGGTAATCAATTGAAGATTGTTCATAGTTTCGATTAATTGATTTGAATCCACTTTGTTCCAAAATCAGACTAGAAAAACATGCACAACAAACACACACAACAAACAACAAATGATAAATAAAATTAACGTAAGTATCGTAGGTGGAGCTGGTTACACGGCAGGCGAACTGCTTCGTGTTCTTATTCACCATCCGTATGTGAATATTACTTCTGTTTACAGTACTTCGAATGCAGGAAATCCTGTTTCACAAGTCCACGACGATTTATTGGGCGAAACCGATATCGTATTTTCAGATCAAATCGATGAGCATGCCGATGTCGTTTTTTTGTGTTTGGGTCACGGAAAATCAGCAGAATTTCTTGCAAATCATCACTATGCAGTGCATACAGTGGTGATCGACCTCAGCAACGATTTCCGCTTAGACGCCCATAAAAATTTCGAAGAAAGAACATTCGTCTATGGATTGCCAGAATTCAATCGTTCGGCTATTTTGGAGGCAAAAAATATTGCTAATCCGGGTTGTTTTGCAACGGCCATTCAGTTGGCATTATTACCTTTGGCTGCAAGCAAAGCAATTCATGCCGATATCCACATCAATGCGGTTACTGGTTCTACAGGCGCTGGTCAGTCGTTGTCGCCTTCTACACATTTCAGTTGGCGAAACAACAACGTCTCTTTTTACAAAGAATTTACGCATCAACACGAGGGCGAAATTTACCAAACGCTCCAAACATTACAACCCGATTTCAACAACAAAGTATATTTTTTACCCATGCGTGGCGATTTTACCCGGGGTATTTTGGCAGGTGTTTATCTGAAATCAGATTTATCAGCAGAAGAAGCAATTCAGCTTTACAAAGAATATTACAAAAACGAGCCTTTTACGATGGTATCAGATGCGCCAATTGCACTGAAACAAGTGGTAAATTCCAACAAATGTTTGATCCACATCCAAAAACAAGACGATGTTTTGTTGATAACGTCGATTATCGATAATTTAACCAAAGGCGCATCGGGGCAAGCCGTTCAGAATATGAACATCATCTTCGGATGGGATGAAAATCTAGGACTTAATTTAAAGACGGTAGCGTTTTAATAAGTTGTACGTTATAAGTAATAAGTTATACGTTTCAATATGCAAGATTATAAGAAATTAAAAGTTTGGGAATTAAGCCACGAATTAACATTAATGGTTTATAAACAATCTTCATCTTTTCCGAAAGATGAAATGTTTGGATTAACTTCTCAAATTAGAAGAGCTTCAAGCTCAATTCCTACTAATATTGCAGAAGGTTGTGGAAGATATTCTTCAAAAGAATTAACACAATTCTTAAATATCAGTTTAGGATCTGCCAACGAAACATCATACTTATTATTATTAGCTAAAGAATTGAATTACATAATAGCTGAAGAATTTGAAAGTTTAGAAAATAAAATCGAACAAATTAAAGCCATGTTAATTAATCTAATCAGTAAAATTAAAAACGTATAACCTACAACGTATCACATAAAACATAAACAAAAATGAAACTTTTCAACGTATATCCATTAATGAATGTAACTCCGGTCAAAGCCAAAGATTGTATTCTTTGGGATGAAAACGGACAAGAATATTTAGACCTGTACGGCGGTCACGCTGTGATTTCCATTGGGCATGCACACCCACATTATGTGCAAAAAATTACAGAACAGCTCAACAACATCAGCTTTTATTCCAACTCGGTTCATATCCCAATTCAGACCGAATTGGCAGAGAAATTAGGCAAGCTATCAGGATACGATGATTACACCCTGTTTTTGTGTAATTCTGGTGCAGAAGCCAACGAAAATGCTGCGAAATTAGCCTCTTTCCATACCGGAAAAGACCGCATCATTGCATTCAATGGAGCTTTCCACGGGCGTACATCGGGTTCGGTTGCGCTTACAGATAATCCAAAAATTGTTGCTCCGTTCAATGCGCATCACAAAGTATCTTTTGTAGACTACGACATCGATGCGATCAAAGAAATCATTGCGCACGGTGATGTTGCAGCCGTTATTTACGAACCAATTCAAGGTGTTGGCGGAATCGTTTTACCTTCAGACAAATTCGTTCAAGAATTGCGAACCGTTTGTACAGAAAACGACGTGGTTTTGATTGCCGATGAAGTACAATGTGGTTACGGACGTTCGGGGAAATTCTTCGCTCATCAACATTCCAATATCAAAGCCGATTTGATTACGATAGCAAAAGGAATGGGCAACGGTTTCCCAATTGGTGGGGTGCTGATCTCTCCCGAATTCGAAGCCTCTTACGGGTTATTGGGGACAACTTTCGGAGGAAATCACTTGGCTTGCGCGGCTGCAGTTACAGTTTTGGACGTGATGGAGCAAGAAAGTTTAATCGATAATGCAAAAGAAATTGGAGAATATATTGGCATTCAATTGAATAAATTCCCGAAAATTCGAGAAATTCGTGGACGTGGTTCGATGATCGGAATCGAATTTGAGTTTCCCATTGCAACGTTGAAAAATAACTTATTAGAAAAACACCATATTTTTGTAGGATATGCCGGGACAAACGTCATCAGATTGCTTCCGCCTCTTACGATTACAAAACAATACGTAGATAAATTCATATCAGCTTTAGAAACCGAAATTAACATTATCATCAATGGATAAAACAATAAAATTAGTATTCCAAGACGGATTAGAGATCGAAGGTAAACCTTTCGGTGCTTATACTTCTACCGCAGGAGAAGTGGTATTCAACACCGCAATGGTTGGATACAATGAGAGTTTGACAGACCCTTCTTACAAAGGGCAAATTTTGGTCATGACAGCTCCAATGATCGGAAACTATGGTGTTCCTGATGATAAAGCAATGATCGATTCGGTGGAAGAGTGGATGGAGTCGAACCAAATTCAGGTGAAAGGTTTGGTGATTTCGTACTATGCGGATGATTATTCACACTGGAATGCGGTTCAAAAATTGGGCGCTTGGTTGAAGAGCCAAAACATCCCAGGAGTTTACGGAGTAGACACGCGTATGATTGCCAAAAAATTGCGTGAGCAAGGATCTACTTTAGGAAAAATCGTTGCCGATACAGACGTCGATTTTTACAATCCAAATTTAGATAACTTGGTCGCTCAAGTCTCTTGTAAAGAAGTGATTCGCTACAACGAAGGCGCTGATATCAGAATTGTTTTGGTCGATTGTGGCGTAAAAAACAATATCATCCGCTGCCTTGTTTCTCGTGGCGTAGAAGTAATTCGAGTGCCTTGGGACTATAATTACGAAACCTTGGATTACGACGGATTGTTCATTTCGAACGGGCCCGGCGATCCAGCCTTGTGCGTGCCAACGATCAATCACATCGGCGAATCACTAAAAGGCGATAAACCAATTTTTGGAATTTGTTTAGGAAATCAGTTGGTGAGTTTGGCAGCCGGCGCGTCGACTTATAAGTTGAAATACGGTCACCGTTCTCATAACCAACCCGTACAATTGGTTGGAACCAAAAGATGTTTCATCACCTCTCAAAATCACGGTTATGCCGTAGACGATTCAAAATTACCTGAAGGATTTACCACCTTTTTTACCAATCTAAACGATGGCACTTGCGAAGGTATCCGTCACGAATCGAAACCAATCTTTACGGTTCAGTTTCACCCCGAAGCCATGGGAGGCTCAATAGATACAGAGTATTTATTTGATGAATTCATCGAAGAAGTAAAAAAATATAAAAGTGCTAACGCATAATCAGATCAAGATGTTAAAAAAAGATATTAAAAAAGTATTAGTATTAGGATCAGGAGCATTGAAAATTGGTCAAGCAGGTGAGTTTGATTATTCTGGTTCTCAAGCGTTAAAAGCCCTAAAAGAAGAAGGAATCAAAACCGTTTTGATCAATCCAAATATTGCCACCGTTCAAACTTCAGAAGGTATTGCAGACGAAGTTTATTTCTTACCCGTAACGCCATATTTTGTAGAGGAAGTGATCAAGAAAGAAAAACCAGACGGTGTTTTGGTTGCTTTTGGAGGTCAAACAGCCCTGAATTGTGCGGTTGAATTGAACAAAGAAAACATCTTCGAAAAATACGGTGTCCAAGTTCTGGGCACACAAATCCCAGTTATCGAGGCAACAGAAGATCGTGATATCTTCATCGAAAAATTGGATCAAATCGGTGTTTTCACCGCCCGATCAGAAGCAGTAGAAACAATTGAAGACGCGATGGAAGCTGGTAAGCGAATTGGTTTTCCATTGATCATTCGAGCAGCTTACGCTTTAGGAGGTTTAGGCTCTGGTTTTGCCAACAACGAAGAAGAATTGTTAGAACTCGTTGAAAAAGCTTTCAACTACTCTTCTCAAGTTTTGGTGGAAGAATCTTTGAAAGGTTGGAAAGAAATTGAGTATGAAGTCGTACGAGACGCATACGATAACTGTATCACCGTTTGTAACATGGAGAACTTCGATCCAATTGGTGTACATACTGGTGAATCTATCGTTGTCGCTCCATCGCAAACTTTGACCAACTCAGAATATCACAAATTACGCGAAGTGGCAATTCGCACCATTCGTCACCTTGGTGTGGTAGGAGAATGTAACATTCAGTATGCATTCGATCCGACTTCAGAAGAATACCGCGTGATTGAGGTAAATGCTCGTTTGTCTCGGTCTTCTGCCTTAGCTTCCAAAGCCACGGGTTATCCATTAGCCTTTGTAGCGGCAAAATTAGCTCTAGGCTACTCGTTGTTCGAATTAAAAAACAGTGTAACGCAAACCACATCGGCAATGTTCGAGCCTGCTTTAGACTATTGCGTGGTCAAATTACCTCGATGGGATTTGAACAAATTCTACGGTGTTCGCCGAAATATTGGTTCTGCCATGAAATCGGTGGGCGAGGTGATGGCAATTGGGCGATCTTTTGAAGAGGCAATTCAGAAAGGAATTCGAATGTTAGACATCGGCTATAGAGGTTTTGTTGCCAACTCATTCACAATTCCAGAAGGAGAATCGTTGGACACTTGGTTGTCAGAGCCAAATGACGAGCGTTTGTACGCCATTACAGAAGCCTTCAAAGCTGGATATTCTATCGAAAAAATTCACGATTTAACGAAAATCGACTTGTGGTTTTTGCAACGTTTAGAGAAAATTTTTCACATTTCGAAAGAGTTTGAAGCCTTGGAGCGCTTCGAGCAAGTGGAGGCAGATTTAGTAAAAAAAGCAAAATTAGCTGGTTTTTCTGATCAACAAATCGCAGTTTTGGTAAAAGGAAATACCAATGTTCATCGTAATGAATTAACGGTTCGTGAATTGCGTAAAAACTTCGGAATAGTTCCAGTAATCAAGCAAATAGACACCTTAGCTGCCGAATTTCCTGCACAAACCAATTACCTGTACGTCACTTACCACGGAACTGAAAACGACATTGCCACCGAAACCGAAAAATCTGTATGTGTCTTAGGCTCTGGAGTTTACCGCATTGGTTCGTCGGTTGAGTTCGACTGGTGTTCTGTAAATGCAGCACAGACCGCAGCCAAAAACGGATACAAAACAATTATCATCAACTACAATCCAGAAACCGTTTCGACCGATTATGACGAGTCGGATCGCTTGTATTTCGAAGAATTATCGTTCGAACGGGTGATGGATATTTTGGATTTTGAACAACCTGATGGGACGATCATCTCTACAGGAGGACAAATTCCGAACAACTTGGCGATGAAATTATACGATGAAAAAATCAATATTTTAGGAACTTCTCCTTTGCGTATTGATGATGCAGAAAATCGACACAAATTTTCTGAAATCTTAGATGAATTAGGAATCGATCAACCTCGTTGGAAAGAGCTGTCTTCATTAGAAGCCATTCACAACTTTGTAGAAGAAGTTGGTTTCCCAGTATTGATTCGCCCTTCTTATGTCCTTTCGGGTGCAGCGATGAACGTGGTAGCCAACACAGAAGAATTGGAAGCATTCTTGAAGTTGGCAAAAGAGGTTTCGCCAGATTATCCTGTTGTAGTTTCCGAATTTGTTCAAGGTGCAAAAGAAATCGAATTAGACGCTGTTTGTAAAAATGGTGAGATCATCGACTACGCCATTTCGGAGCATGTAGAGTTTGCCGGAGTTCATTCTGGTGACGCGACCATGTATTATCCGCCTCAGAAAGTGTATATCGAAACCATACGCCAAATGCGTAAAGTGGCAGCGAAAATTGCAAAACGTTTCGAAGTTTCTGGCCCAATGAATCTTCAATTTTTGTCTAAAAACAACACAGTTCGGGTTATCGAAACCAATATTCGCGCTTCTCGTTCATTTCCTTTCGTATCGAAAGTGTCGGGCAATAATTTAATCGAAAAAGCAACCAAAGTTTTGTTGGGATTAGAGGTGGAAAAAGGTCATCCAGAAGTGGTATACGATTTAGATTACGTTGGGGTGAAAGCCTCTCAGTTCTCTTTTACGCGTTTGGCAGGAGCAGACCCAGTTTTGTCGGTAGACATGTCGTCTACGGGTGAGGTTGGATGTATTGGCGATACTGCAGAAGAAGCCTTGTTGAAGTCGATGCTCTCGGTTGGTTACGAAATTCCTGAAAAAACAGTGCTGATCTCTGGCGGACCAATTGAATCGAAAGTTGCTTTGTTGGAGCCAGCAAAACAATTGATCGAGAAAGGTTATATAATTTACGCGACAGAAGGGACACACCGATTCTTTACCGAAAACGACGTGTACTCGACTTTGGTTTACTGGCCTTCGGATAAAAAAGAACCGAACGTTATCTCGTATTTGCACGACAAGAAAATCGATATGGTGGTCAATATTCCGAAAAACCTGACCAAGGCAGAGTTGGACAACGATTACCAAATTCGTCGTACAGCAGTAGATTTCAACATTCCGTTGGTTACAAATGCGCGTTTAGCTTCGGCTTATATCAATGCTTTTTGTAGCTTGAATGTAGAAGATCTGAAAATCAAGTCTTGGAAAGAGTATCTGAATAAATAATTCGCTTTTTATAAGCAATCGTACAAAAGAAGGAGTTTCAAAGGCTCCTTCTTTTTTTATTGTAACAATGCGGTCACAGCTTCAAATTTTCTAGTTTTTGCATGTTGCAAAGCTGTAATGCCATCCAGGTCAGGAATGTTTTTATCGGCTCCTGCATCCAACAATAGTTTTATAATTTCTTGCTGTTTTGGTCCACCATCAGACAATAGCACAGCTTCCATCAGGGCCGTCCAACCCAATCGATTTACATGATTGATGGGGAAATCTGGAACTTCGATCAATAATTTTACGGTTTCTAGATGACCTTTCTCTGCAGCAGGAATCAATGCAGTTCCCCCATAACGATTCAGAACATAAAAATTGGCACCATGATCGAGGTATAATTTTACCAAATTGGTATAGCCATTTGCACCAGCATACAAAAATGGAGAATCTTGTATAATGTTTTGCGCATTGACATCGGCGCCCGCCTTGACCAGTAATTCGGCTACGGTAAAATCATCTGCAAAGGTCGCATAATGCAAAGGCGTATTGCCGTCGACGTCTTTATCGTTTACGGGTTTACCATCGGCAATCCAAGTTTTTATATGCGCAATATTTCGGTGTTTTACCGCTTCGAAAAGATTCATTTGTACAATTTTTTGTTCAGTTCGTGCATTGAGATTCGATGAATCTGTGCGACAACTGATGAGGAAACAAAAACTAAAAAATATCCAGGCTGCTTTCATAGTATTTGAAGATAGGTATAATTAGAGTAGATAGCTCACAATCAATTGAAATTTAAACGAAACATTAAGTATTTTGATCGATTTTTAACAATGGATTAGTAAATAATCGTGTTAAAACGCTCAACTTCATGTACTCAAAATTTATTTAAAAACAAACTTTTTCATGGTCGATTCTCGTTTCGAAAATGTTTTATTTTATCCATTCGGATGCAATGCAAGGGTGTGTAAAGGTTAGGTTTCTCGAGGGAATTGAAGTTTTAGTAAAAAAATGTCGTATATTTGCAAGAACTATTAAGACAAAGCCGATTATGATGTTCAGAAAATTCATTTATCACTACACAATTTCCAATTTCGGAAATGGCTTTGATGAGGCGCTTTTGTAAGGTGAATCATATTTTGTTTCAAAAGATTACCCAGTTTTATTATCATTCAACACTGATTTTATGAATTCAAATAATCGAAAATATTATTTTCAAGCATTGGATAATTTTCCATACAATATGGAAGAAACCATCGAAGCACTCAATTTCGCACTCTCTTACGATGAGAAAGACAGTGATTGCTTGGTGCTGATGGGGAAAGTATATGCAGAGGTGATGGAAGATTACGAGACTGCAAAAGAATACTTTCAGCTTGCGATGGATTATAACCTGAACAATGTGAAAATCTATGCGCCCTATGCCGAATGTCTGATTTTGAACGAAGATTTCGAAGAGGCCGAAAAACTTATCGATTTTGCGATGAGCATCAAAGGTGTTGATAAGGCTGGCGTTTGGCTGAATAAGGCTAAGCTTGCCGATATTCGCGATCAAAGCAAACGACTGATCAATCGTTATATAAAAGAAGCCAAATTATTTGCAAAAGTCAACGATCAGCTCGAGGCAGTAGAAAACTACGAATCGTTTATCGACCGAAAATATCCACGGTCGATGCCAGCAAAAAAGAAAATGGTAGCGAAAAAGAAACCCACCAATTAAGGTAGGTTTTTACTCGATTACAAACCTAGCTGATCGATACTATTTTCAGAAAAATTGATACCCAAAGGTCAATCCCAAACTTGGGGCAACGGCATTTTCTTTTGTATTCTGGTCGTGCATATATCCTAAACCTACATGGGTATTGAAATAGAATTTACCCGAAATGGTACGTTGAATTCCCCAATGAATAGCTGTAAACAAAACTTGGTTAAATACGTCATCATGCTTATCGCCAAAAGAATATTTGGCTTGCAGCGCTACAAAATTTCCAGCGTTGTTGCGCAACGATTTACCTTTGGCAATTCTGTTTTCTTTGTTGTACATCCACGCGATATTGGCTTTGAGAAATGGAATAGGTGACTGGAAACTCCAAACATAGTGCACAGCGTCGTCTACATAATAACCAGCCCCAAAACCAGCTCCTCCTTTGAAAATGAATTGATATGCAAAAGGCACTTCATACTTCAATTCCAAACCTTGCAGACCAGCATGAGCACTCCCAAACGAAGTGTACTCGGTTTCTTGTGCGTTTGTTACCGCAAATCCTAATAAGAAAAGATTTAAAAAATTAATAAATGTTATTTTCTTTTTTGGTAAAAACAATTTATCAAGAATCATGATTTTTAATAAGTTACAAAGTATCCAAAAAATTACTGATTTCGAGTTTTCCACGTTCGTCCATTTTAGTTCTGAATTCTTCGAACATGACATCTCGTTCTTTTTTGTCGATGTTGACCAAAGTTTCTTTTGCACTTTCCAAGAAAACCGAAAGACTATTCAAACCTCTTTGATTCAAAGTTTTTTCATCACTCGATTCGACTTGTTCGTACACTTGTCTCAATAGGTTGAATTTTTCGTAAGACAATTCGTAAGCCTCATTTTGTTGCAAAGCCAAAAGATAATGAAAAATCAACTGCACCGAAGGCATGTTTTTGGCGGTTCCATGATCTGCATAGATTTGCAAAGCTTGTGCAAAAAGCGCTTCGCTGCGTTCGTAGTTTTCATTTATTGCGGCAGCGATTACTGCATTGAACCAATCGTCAGAATTCTGGCTGTTGCGTGTCAATTCAAAAAAAGCCTCATCCGATTTGGCTCGGTCTTGTTTGGCATAATGGCACAGGGCGATGAGTTTTTTTGCATCGTACAAATCTTTGTCGTTGGTGGCTGTTTTTTCTAATTCTTCTGCAATTTTCAGACACAAATCGTATAGTTGTTGATCGAACAAGTCTACAGCAGAATTCAAAATACTCTTGGTCGCCCGTTTTTCGATGACCTGATTGTAAGCCTTATATTGAGCCCGAAGCTTATCTTCGAACGTCTGATAGTCGTAATTAATATTCATGCGTGCAAGATAAAAATTATTCGATTAATTTTCTTTATTTAATAAATGTCGAATCACTGTTTCTGCCGAATGCAGTCCAAACAAGGCTGGTATCCAGCTGTTGGTTCCGTAAAAAGACTTTTTGAAGTTGGTTCCATCGGTCAGCTTCAAGCTCGTAGCATCGGGAACTTCGGTAGAAAAAACGGCTTTTACACCTTTCGATATTCCCATGGTTTTCAGTCTTTTTCTGATGTTTTTTGCCAGAGGGCAAACATCGGTTTTGCTTATGTCGCGTACCTGAATTTTACTTGCCAACATTTTTCCGCCCGCTCCCATATTGCTGATTACACGAAGTTTCTTGTTTTTGGCAGCGCGTATCAAATTCAATTTCGGGGTGATGCTATCGATGCAATCCATCACATAGTCAAAGTCTTCGGTCACCACTTCGTGCATACGCTCTGGGGTCAAAAATTCTCGTATCACCGTCAGTTCCAGTTCTGGGTTGATGTCCTGCAGACGACCAGCCACAACATCTACTTTGTATTGTCCAACGGTAGAGTGTAAGGCAGGCAATTGCCTGTTGATGTTGGTAATGTCTACGGTATCACCATCGACAATGGTTATTTTTCCTACTCCGGCACGCACCACAAATTCTGCCGCAAAAGAACCCACACCGCCCATGCCAACAACGAGAATATTAGCATTTTTCAGTCTCTCAATTCCTTCTGGCTTGAATAATAATTCTGCACGTTCTTGCCAAACTGCCATAAATGTTAAAATTTTATTTTCAATACGTTTTCTACATTTCGTTGGATGATTTCTTGCAATCGTTCGACCGAGATTTTACGAATATCTGCGGCTGTTTGGTAAATTTCGTCAATTGAAATTTGGGCATCATCTGTCTCCAAGAACAATTCATCTTCCGTAAGGTTTGCAAATATAGTTTGTAGGTTTTGTTTTTTGAGCAGATGAATTCCAAAACTTACATGATTTTTTTGTTTTAGAATTTGCTCAAGCAACACTTCGTTTTTGGTATAACCATGAAAAAAAAACGGAAGATGGTATTTCATTTCTCGCTGTATATTCAAGATTTCTTGATGGGCCCTTACCGAATGGATGATTACCGGTTTTTGATAGGTTTTGTTGAGGTCTAATTGCGTTTTGAAGACTTCTGTTTGCCAAGCTAAATCGGTTTCGATTGCTTTGTCCAATCCGCATTCACCCAAAGCCAAACAAGCCGATTGTTGAAGCTTTTGGTCTAAAAATTCTAGTTCGTTATTCCACGCAGGGGTGATTTTCCAAGGGTGGATGCCAGCTGAAAAATAGTTGCCCAAACTTTCTTGTTGAGGAAAAACATTGACGATAGAGATGCCATTTGTATTATTTTGCGGATGATGCGTGTGTAAATCGATATACATGATAAATAATTAGGCTAAAGTTAAACCAAAATTCAATCAACCCGAAAAATCTATAGGCAATATTCTGGTTTAGGAATAAAAATTGCTGCTTCGAACGCTATGCTCAACCATACCGAAGTTACTCACCGTCATCGCAAACTTTTACCTTGGGTTGCTGCTTTGGGTATTTTTATGCAGACCTTAGACGGCACCATACTCAATACTTCTTTGCCTACGATTGCCAGAGAAATTGGGAAATCGCCAATCGAAATGCAATCGGTGATTGTGTCGTATATGTTGACCTCGGCACTCCCCATTCCGTTGAGTGGTTGGTTGTCTGATCGGTTCGGGAGCAAGCGAGTTTTCCGTATTGCGGTCATTCTGTTTACCTTAGGTTCTCTTCTTTGCGCCATGTCCAATTCACTGTCGGGTCTTGTGCTTTCTAGAATTGTGCAAGCAATCGGCGGCTCGATGATGGTGCCTGTTGCCCGATTGGCAATTCTCTATGCTTTTCCCAAGAAAGAGTTGCTCAAGGTCATCAACTTTATTACGATTCCGGGTTTGATAGGGCCTTTGCTCGGTCCTACATTGGGCGGAGTTTTTGTAGAAACCTTATCGTGGCATTGGATATTTCTGGTCAATATACCAGTCGGATTGGTGGTGTTTATCTTGAGCGGTTACGGAATTCCGAATTTCACCAAACCCGTTTTTCGTTTCGATAGCATTGGCTTGGTGTTGTTGGGTAGTGCAATGGTGTTGATAACTTTGGTGTTCGAATTAGGACCCAATCAGCTCATTTCGTACAAGATTTTGGCTTTGATTTTATTAGCAGCCATGCTGGTGGGAATGCTTTATGTACGGCATGCGAAACGCAAACAACATCCGCTGATTGATCTGAATTTATTCAAAATTAGAACCTTAAGTGTAAGTTTACTCGGGAATATTTTTACCCGAATGGGAATTGGTGGAATACCTTTGCTCATCCCACTGATGTTGCAAGTGGGATACGGCTATTCTGCGACTATCGCCGGAATGATGATGATTCCTTCGGCATTGGCAAACCTCACGGCAAAATCTTTAGTTGTCCCGATTGTGAATCGGTTGGGGTACAAAAAAACGCTGATTTCCAACACCTTGATTTTAGGAGTGATTTTCTTTGGTTTCTTTATTTTGAAATCCGAAGCTCCGATTTATCATATTATCCCATTGATGGTGATTCAAGGTTTTTTCAGTAGCATACAATTTACTGCGATGAATACTCTTACTCTTGCCGATTTGGATGACGAAACATCGTCTGAAGGAAATGCATTGTTGGCCCTCACGCAACAGATGTCGATGAGTTTGGGAGTTTCAGTAGCTTCGTTTATATTGATTCTCTTTCAGAATGTAGAGGCTTATTCCAAAATTCCTGCAATTACGTTTCGTTACACGTTTTTGGTTTTAGGAATCATCACGCTACTTTCGACGCTTATCTTTTTACAACTCAAAGCCACAGATGGCAACAACATGTCGGGTAAGTCGGTTTAAGGCGTACTCATTTCTCCTTTCAACGAGGTTTCGTATTGTGTTTTGAATTCTGCGTGCGTTAAATTTTGTCCCAATAAATAAATAGCCTTGGTAATCGCGGCTTCCATGGTGAGGTCGAAACTGCTAATAACTCCGATTTTGGCAAGCGGCGTACTGGTGCTGTAACGTCCAATTTCGACCATGCCACCTGCACATTGGGTGTTGATGATGAGGTGAATTCCTTCTTTTGCTTTTTGTTGCAAAATGTCTATAAACCACTGATCGGTAAAGATATTTCCGGTTCCGTAGGCTTCTATAATAAAGGCTTTGATATTGGGTGAATGCAGTAAATTTTCAACAAAGGTTTGAGGAATTCCTGGGAAAATTTTGAGTACCCCGACCGAAGAATCCAATTGTTTGTTGATGCGAAAATCTCCAGTTTTTTGATAATTGAACAGAATTTTTTCTTTCACATCGAGGTGAACACCACTTATTCCGATAGAAGGAAAGTTTGGCGATTCGAATGCGTCGAAATTCTCTGCGTTGATTTTGGTCGTGCGATTGGCTCTGAATAATTTGTATTCGAAATAGATGCAAACTTCTTGTATCATGGGCTTGCCCTCTTTCTGTAAAGATGCCAGCAAAATAGAGGTGATGAGGTTTTCTTTTGCATCGGTTCGCAACTCGCCAATGGGCAATTGTGATCCCGTGAAAATGATCGGCTTTTCGAGATTTTCTGTCATGAAACTCAGCGCAGATGCAGTATACGACATGGTGTCGGTACCATGTAAAATTACAAAACCATCAAATTCGTGGTATTTGGTTTCTAATACTTCGGCGATCTGTAACCAAATTTCTGGTCGCATATTCGACGAGTCGATTGGTTCTTCGAAACTAAAATAATCAAAATCACA
The DNA here is from genome assembly GCF_900089075.1 of Vaginella massiliensis. Taxonomy (GTDB): domain Bacteria; phylum Bacteroidota; class Bacteroidia; order Flavobacteriales; family Weeksellaceae; genus Weeksella; species Weeksella massiliensis_A. The sequence continues at coordinate 138,109 of NZ_LT593745.1, read as the reverse complement.
ATCGATGAGCGATATTTCGGGTAAACGTTTGATGAGGTTGTCGAAATCGAACGGAATTAAAGATTGCGAATGGTAATCCATCGCCATTCCAATCGTACCACCAGTGTAAATAATTAGAATCTTAGGTCTCATCTGAATGCAATTTTCATCCAAAATTATAATTTTTAAAATAGATTTTACACGCTTTGTTCCAAGAATATTTATTAGACAGAAGAAAATGTCTAACTTCGTGTAAAAGAATTTGAAATTATGATCCAAAAGTTCATCCTATTTATCACTTTTTTTAGTTGCAATTATTTATTGGCACAAGAAGGCAAATTGTTCGAGGTAGAATACGATGCGAAAAAACAAACCGTTCAGACTTTGGGCTATACCATTGCCAAATGCAGCAACACCTCTATCGACAACACTTGGCGAGATTGGGTAAAAGCTAGAAACGGAAAGTTGGCTTTGCTGAATAAATATGAAGCGAATGAAATCACCTTTAAAAATTCACCCGAAAAATACAAAGTCAACCTGAATCTGGTAGACGAGGGCAACGATTCGCTTACCGTAATTACGACCCTTTTGGATGGCAACGGCATGTACCTCAATTCTAGTTCTATGGATTATGCAGAGGTGTATGAGAAACTTAAAGACTTATCTTTCGAGATGCGAAAAGGTTGCTACCGATACGAGTTGACGCAGGCTAATGAATACATGATGCGATTGACCAAGCAAAGCATAGACGCCCAAACTACAAAAGCAAATCTGATGAAAAAAATGTTGAAAAATCAGAACGAGTTTTTAAAGTTGGAGACCAAAAAAAATCTCGAAGCGCAAAAGATTGCAACCATCGACAGCCAGCTATCGTTTGAAGAAGACGAGAAAAAGCTGAACAAACTCTACAACCAGAAAGTAAAATCTGAAACGAAATACAATACCTACGACGCCAAAAGCTCTAAACTGAACCAAGCAATAAACGCGGCAAACATCGAAATGGAACAATTAGACCTTACACTAGATGGTGTGAACAAAACCATTCAAGCACAAAACGAATTGATTCAAACATTTAAATCAAAATTAAATAATATTTATCGATAATGGCAAAATAATTGTATATTCGAACTATGTTTAACCATTAAAAAATTATAAAAACTATGGGATTATTTTCATTTATAAAAAATGCAGGATCTAAATTATTTGGAGGTAACGAATCGCCAGAAGAAAAAGCTAAAAAAGTAAAAGATCACGTATCTAAATACGGATTCGACTTGAGCGGTGTACATTTTTCTATGAACGGTGAGAAAGTTGTTGTTTCTGGTGAAGCAAAAAACATCGATGAAAAACAAAAAATCTTGGCTACAGCAGGTAATATCGAAGGCGTAGATGGAGTAGAAGACAAACTTACATTGAAAGAACCTTTGAAAATAGAAATTCCAGACCTTTCGAAAACCATGTACACCGTAGTGAGCGGTGATACCTTGTCTAAAATCTCTAAAGAAGTATACGGAGATCCAAACCTATACAACAAAATTTTTGAAGCAAACAAACCAATGCTGACAGATCCCAACAAAATTTATCCTGGACAAGTGTTGTATATTCCACAAGATTAATCATAATTTGTTAAGAATAAATTAAATAAAACTTCTATTCCGAGCGGATTAGAAGTTTTTTTTTATAAAATTATATTAATTTTTACCAAGTACACTAAAAAGTCACTATTTTCGTTAATGAAATATTCGTAATGAGTAAAAAAACAAATAATATGAAATTATCAATTTTCCCAATCGCAGCATTAGCACTTACCCTTATGGTGGGATGTGTAAGCCAAAAGCAATATGATGAATTACAATCGAGGTTCAACACCACGTATGCAGAAGCACAAGCTGCACAAAACGAGTTATCGGCTGCTAGAGCAAGAATAGAAGGTTTGGAGAGTATGATCGAGTCTGAAAGGAGAAATCTAAAATCATTAGAAACTGCTTTTCAAACTTGTCAGAGTTCCCTCAACAACTGTTTAGATGGTAAAAAAGGTGATGCTGTAAACATCTCTAAATTGTTGGATGAAATTGCAGCTTCTAATAAATACATTCAGCACTTAGTTAACACCAAATCAAAGTCAGACTCTTTGAATATGGTATTGACCAACAATTTGACGCGTTCGCTATCACGCGAAGAAATGCGCGATGTTGATGTACAAGTGTTGAAAGGGGTAGTTTATATTTCGTTGGCAGATAATATGTTGTACAAATCTGGAAGCTACGAAATTTCACCTGCAGCAGGCGAAACCTTGAGTAAAATTGCCAAAATCATCAAAGATTATAGAGATTATGACGTGTTGATCGAAGGGAATACAGACAACGTGCCGATCAACAAAACCAACATCCGCAACAACTGGGATTTGTCTACCTTGCGTGCGTCTTCTGTGGTGCAAGCATTGCAGAACCAATATGGTGTAGATCCTAAACGTTTGACAGCTGGTGGACGAGGAGAGTACAACCCAATTGCGTCTAATGCAACCGAAGAAGGAAAAGCGAAAAACAGACGTACACAAATCATCATCACACCTAAGCTAGATGAATTTATGAATTTGATTGGGCAAGCACCGGAAGCTGGTAAATAAGATTCTTAAAAATAATCATTAGAAGAAGCCGTCTCATTTATAAAATCGGGACGGTTTTTTTATGATTAAAAAATTGAGGTCAAAAACCAACGCTATTCAATAATTTAGAAAAAAATGAGTGATTATTCTTGTTTACGCACTCATCTTTTTCAGATTATGAGCTAAAGCATGCAATCCGAACGCTATTTCCACTTTTTCAATTCCTTTTAGAGGAAATCTTTTGAAGTTTCGGTTGTGTTTGAGTTGGGCAAATATCCGGTTGATTTTATCTGCAGCCTGTTGGATTTTTTCGGGATCAAGTTTTTTTGAACTCCGGTGGCTCGGGATCTTGGTCTTCTTCATCAGCAACGCACTGCGCGTATTGCCACATATCCTCTAATTGTTTGATCATTTTCTCCCGGATGGGTTATATTCTTTAATTCTGTAGTTCATTTCGCTGAAAATTAAGTAGTTAAATATCGTGAATTCTTTATTAATCACCTAATAATCAATCCATTATTTATATAAAAAACCGCCTCAGTTGTGAGACGGTTTCTTTTATTTTTGTAACTCCAAGCAATCTACCCTATAGAACTTTTCTCTCGTTTTCTTTCCTCGTCATTCTGATCTTTTAAATAAAACTCGTAGAAGAATCTGCTGCAGAGGATTTTATCAAAAACAAAAAAGAAGCCGTTTAAGTTTTTTTTTATTCATTCAACAGTCCTCCAAAAACAGACTGTACGATTCCAAGTACAACTCCAAAAAGCATAGCATACCAAAAATTGGTAACTTCAAAACTCGATCCCATTATTTTATCGGCGAGCAAGATGATGAGCGCAGTAATCACAAAGGAGAATAATCCCAAAGTAATGATAGTGACTGGTAAGCTGATAATTTTCAGGATGGGTTTCACAATAGAATTCAATAATCCTAGAACCAATGCTAAGATAAGTGCGCTTCCAAAACCAGAAACGCTAACGCCTGGTAAAATGTTTGCTAAAACAAATACGACAATAGCCGATATGATTAGATTTAAAATAAAGCTCATAATATAATAATAAATTTGATTAAAATTGTTTTTTACAAATCAAATACTTTACCAAAGTCATCAAAAAAAGCGAATCGAGAGAGATTCGCTTTATATTTTAGAAAAAACAAGGATTTTATATTTTGTTCAACAGATATTTCATGTTCACTTCTTGGTCGATAATGGCTGCAAGTTCGTCTACCGAAACTCGTTTTTGCTCCATGGTATCGCGGTGACGCAAGGTTACGCAATTGTCATTCAAAGAATCGTGGTCAACGGTAATGCAGAACGGCGTCCCGATTGCATCCATACGGCGATAACGCTTACCAATTGAGTCTTTTTCTTCGTACATTACATTGTAATCCAAACGCAATTTTCTCACAATTTGTTCTGCAAACTCTGGCAAACCGTCTTTTTTTACCAATGGTAAAATTGCTGCTTTTATGGGTGCCAATGCTGGTGGAAGTGCCAATACAACGCGTTCGCTACCATCTTCTAGCTTTTCCTCTTTCAACGAGTTCGAAAAGACTGCCAAGAACATGCGATCCAATCCTACAGAGGTTTCTACCACATAGGGCACATAAGCTTCATTGGTTTCGTTGTCGAAGTATTGAAGTTTCTTTCCAGAATACTGTTCGTGTGCTTTCAAATCGAAATCTGTACGCGAATGGATGCCTTCTAATTCTTTGAATCCGAAAGGAAACTTGAACTCAATATCTGCGGCGGCATTGGCATAGTGAGCCAATTTTTCGTGGTCGTGAAAACGATAATTATCATCGCCCAAGCCTAAGGCTTTGTGCCAGTTGAGGCGTACATTTTTCCATTTTTCGTACCATTCGAGTTCTGTTCCTGGTTTCACAAAAAACTGCATTTCCATTTGTTCAAATTCGCGCTGGCGGAAAATGAATTGGCGAGCCACAATTTCGTTGCGAAATGCTTTACCGATTTGGGCGATACCAAAAGGCAATTTCATGCGCCCAGTTTTCTGCACATTCAGGTAGTTCAAAAATATACCTTGCGCTGTTTCTGGACGCAAATACAAGTCCATCGCTTGATCTGCAGTTGCACCCAACTTGGTTCCGAACATGAGGTTGAATTGCCGAACTTCGGTCCAGTTTTTAGAACCCGTTACCGGATCTGCAATTTCCAATTCTTCGATTAGCGCTTTTACATCATCCAAATCATTATTCTCTAACGATTTGCCCATGCGCGCCAATATCGTATCGATTTGTTTTTGATATTCTACAACACGAGCATTGGTCGTAACAAACTCGTTTTTATCGAAAGCGTCACCAAAACGTTTGGCAGCTTTGGCAATTTCTTTTTCGATTTTTGCTTCAATTTTCGCACAGTGATCTTCAATCAAAACATCTGCACGGTAACGTTTTTTAGAATCCTTATTATCGATCAGCGGATCGTTAAAAGCATCAACGTGACCAGAAGCTTTCCAAGTTGTCGGGTGCATAAAAATGGCAGAATCGATACCCACGATATTTTCGTTCAATTGTACCATTGCTTTCCACCAATATTGTTTGATGTTGTTTTTCAACTCAGCTCCGTTCTGACCGTAATCATAAACCGCTGACAATCCATCGTATATCTCACTAGATTGGAAGATAAATCCATATTCTTTTGCGTGAGAAATCACTTTCTTGAAAATCTCTTCTGACATACTCAATGTTTATTCTGTTCTAAAATGCAATTTTAAGAAATATTCACCATTTTTTCGGTATAATGAAGGAGGGATATCAAAGGAATTCAAATTTTTTTTCAAATTTTCTAATTTTTCGATTCAAACTAATAACTCGGTACGCAAAAGCCTCGATTTACTTTCTACAAAGGAGTTGAATTTTTTTAACCAAAGCGAACATTAGCCAAAATCTCCTCAATAGCTTTTTGATGATATTTAACATGTTTATAAAAATTATGATTCTTTCTTTAGAATTAATATAAATAAACAATTATATTTGCCTTAATTATATTTGGTCTAAATAATAAATGTAACATTTGCATGAAGAAAATAGCATTCGCACTACTGTTTTTAGGAACATTTTTGCAAGCTCAGACGAATACCTTGTTGAACGGAGATTTTTGGAAATCGAATCCTGATTTGGCAGCTGTAAAAGCCGAAATTGGGAAAGGGAATAATCCGTCGGAATCAAACAGAGGCAATCACGATGTGCCGAGTATTGCGATCAATAATAATGCAGATTTCGAGGTAATTCAGTATTTAATAGATCAACCTGGGAATGCCATCGACAAAAATACGCACGACGGTAGACAATATATCCATTGGGCAGCCAACAAAGGGAATTTGGAGTTGATTGATTATTTGATAAGAAAAGGTTCTGATCTGAACCGTACAGATGATAAAGGCGCGACACCTTTGGTTTTTGCTGCCAGTAACGGACAGGTAAATATAGACGTGTACCGAAAATTTTTCGATGCTGGCATAGACCCAAAACAAAAGTATGCAGAGGGAGCAAATCTCTTGTTGTTTGCCATAGCTCATGACACCAATTTGCAAATTGCCAACTACCTGACAACGAAAGGTCTCTCGATAAAAGATGTAGACGCTCATGGTCGTACAGCATTCGACTATGCAGCTCGTAATGGTAACCTCGATTTGTTGAAAACGCTTGTTGCAAAAGGGGTAAAACCTACTCATCATGCGTTGTTGTTTGCTGCACAGGGTACAAGAGCAAAGTCGAATCCGATCGAAGTTTATCAGTATTTGATCGAGACGATGAAATTAGATCCAAAAGCAAAAGGTTTGAACGGTGAAAGTGCATTGCATTATTTGGTGAAAAAACCAAATCAGCTTGCGATTATCGATTATTTGGTAAGCAAAGGTGCGGACATCAATGCAGTAAAACAAGATGGAAACACAGTTCTGATGGAAGCAGCATCTTCTAAAAATTTAGATGTGGTGCAAAGTTTGATCGCAAAATCAGCAGAGGTCAACGCACAAAATAAAAAAGGTGCAAACGCACTCACTTTTGCTGTGCAATCGGGTACGCCAGAAATTGTAAGCTATTTGATTGCGAAAGGTGCGAAAACGAATGCAACAACAAAAGACGGAAATTTAGCTTTTGCCTTAATCCAGAGTTATAAACCTGCAAATCCGGCTGAAATTTCGGCAGATTTCTTACAAAAATTAGAATTGCTAAAGCAAGCTGGAGTTGATTTTTCTGTAAAGGTACACGACGGCAGCACGCTTCTTCATGCAGCGGTTGCTAAAAATGATTTGCAGTTGCTCAAGGTTTTAGCACCCTTCAAACTAGCGGTGAATGCTCAAGATGAGAACGGACTCACACCTTTGCACAAGGCAGCGATGATGTCGCAAGACGACACCATTCTCCAATACTTATTATCCATCGGAGCGGAAAAAAATATTCAAACCGAGTTTGGTGAAACTGCTTACGATTTAGCCAGTGAAAACGAATTTTTAAAAGATCAAAACGTTTCAGTAGAATTTTTGAAATCATAAAATAATTTAGCATGTTCAAATCAATCATTACATCATTTTTCTTGACTTTAGCGGTATGTTCTTTTGCTCAAAGTTCTAAGTACAAATGCATGTTACAAATGTCGAATTACAAAGGTTTAGAAGCCTATGTTGTGGTTTCGGTGGTCGATAAACAAGGGACTTATGTAAAAACCTTGTATATGATGGGACCAGATAAACAATGGTACAATGGTTTCAAAGAATGGGATAAATTCAACAAAAAGAAAAAACCAAATTTGAACGGAATTACCGGAGCATCGGTTGCTGCTGGCGATCGTACGGTAACGACGATGTCGATTGAAGATAAATACATGAACAAAGGCTATAAATTACGCTTCGAATCGGCTGTAGAAGATGGTCAATACCATGTACAAGATGTCGAGATTCCGTTGACTTCTGCTGCTGTAACAGCAAAGGCAGAAGGAAAAGGCTATATCCGCTATGTGAAACTGAACAAAGTTTAACCCTTTTCGGTTATGACGGTTTCCATTTGGCGATATGCCCATCTCGCATTGGCAATAATTTCGTTTTTATTTCTCACAATGGCTTCTGTTACAGGAGTCATTTTGGCGTTTGATCCGATCATAGAAAAAGCTCAGCCCTACAAAATAGCAGGTTCAGATGAACTTACTTTGGCTCAGACGTTGCCCAACCTCAAATCAACCTATCCCGAGATATTCGAACTTGTTGTCGATCATCATGGTTTTGTGACCCTGGAGGGAATGGATGAAGATGGAAACGATGTCAAGCAAATCATCAACCCAGAAACGGGTGAATCGATAGGCGATCCTTTGGTGAAAAGCGAGTTGATGGAAACGGTAACGGCGCTTCATCGTTCGTTGTTCCTCAAAGAAACAGGACGCTTCATCGTGGGAGTAGTGTCTTTTCTTTTGTTGCTCATCGCCCTTTCGGGGACAGTCCTTATTCTGAAACGTCAAAAAGGAATTCGGCATTTTTTCGATAGCATCAACAAAGATTCCTTTGCACAATATTTTCATGTGGTTTCCGGACGAATATTATTGATTCCGATTATTATTTTGGCCCTTACAGGGACGTATTTATTTCTTCTTCGATTCGAATTTATTCCTAACCAAGCGATCGAACCATCCGAAATCCCAGCAATTGCCAATGCAGAAGAACATCAGCTAGAATGGGCAGAATTCGATGTTTTTCGAACCATTAAGTTAAAAGATGTAGAAAAGGTGGAATTCCCTTTTATGGAAGATCCCGAAGAATTTTTCACCCTCAAACTTCGCGATCGAGCATTGGTAATCGATCAATTTACAGGGCAAATTCTCCAAGAAACGCCATATCCCATCCAAACTTTGTTAGAAAAATGGAGCCTCGATCTGCATACTGGGCGCACGAGTATCATTTGGGCGATTATTATCGGAATTGCCTCGCTCAATATTTTGTTTTTTATCTATTCGGGTTTTGTGATTTCGTGGAAACGATTGAAAAACAAAATGCACAAAAACAAATGCTCGGCTACTGAGGCCGAAACAATTTTGTTGGTAGGCTCGGAGAACGGCTCGACTTTGCATTTTGCCAATAAAATATACAAGCAACTCCAAGAGCAAAATCAGAAAGTATATTTTTCAGAGCTCAATCAATACAGCGATTATCCCGAGGCTAAAGAACTCATTATTTTTACGTCAACCTTTGGTTTGGGCGATGCTCCAACCAATGCCAATCAGTTTTTGAAGCGGCTGAACAAAATCGATCAATCCCATCCAATCGATTTTACTGTTGTAGGATTTGGGTCTGATGCTTACGAAGATTTTTGTGGATTTGCTAAAAAAGTTGATGAACAATTGAGAGAAAAACCATGGGCAAACCCTTTGATGCCTTGGCATGCGGTAAACGATAAATCACCCCAAGAATTTGTTGCTTGGGTACAACAATACAACGATTTGAAAGGACTCAATTTGGCAACTACAGCCGCATTGTACGCCGAAAAACTACCCAAATTGAAACGTTTTACAGTAAAGTCAATTTCACCAATCAACGAGGAAGATCAGGTGTTTAAACTTCGTATAAAGACCACTCAGAAATTCGATTCAGGCGATTTGTTGGCAATTTATCCCGCCAAGGATCATCGCGAACGCTTGTATTCGATTGGTAAAATAGAGGGCGAAATACAGTTGGTTGTAAAACGCCATCCACACGGTTTGGGGTCTAATTTTCTGGCTCAGCTAAAAGAAAACGACCAGTTTGAGGCGCGATTGGTAGAGAATAAAACGTTTCATTTGCCTCGCCATAGCAAAGCGGTTGTTCTCATCGCCAACGGTACAGGGATTGCACCTTTTTTGGGCATGATTGCCAACAATATGCATCAGAGACCAATGCATTTGTATGCAGGATTTAGATACCTCAATCAGACGACAAGAGCTTATCAAGCCTTCACAGAAGCTTATCAAAATCAAAATTTACTTACGAGCGCTCATTTCTCCTTTTCGCGCGAGCAAGATTCGGCTTATGTGATGGATATTGTGCGTCGAGACGCAGAACAAATTGCTAAGGTTTTGGCAAGCGGCGGAAGCATTATGATTTGTGGATCGCTCGCCATGCAACGAGATGTTGAAGGGGTTTTGGAGGAAATTTGCCAACAGTACTTGAATCAAAATTTAGAATCCTTCAAACGTCAAAAACAGATTCTTACAGATTGTTATTAACTTAGCTGAAATTTGAACGCTTATTAATTTTCAAGAAAGTGCTAATGAAAAGGCTCGTTTACGTATGCTTGTTGTTTTTTTTAATTCCTTTGTTACAGGCACAAGAAACGGTTTCTAGCGATACAATTTTGATGGGTAGCAGATTCAAGATTACGATTGTAGAACAAAATCGAGAAACTGCACACCAAAAGATCAATCAGATCATTACCGAAATCGTTCGCATAGAGGATTTAATCTCCGATTGGCGTGCGTGGTCACAAGTATCAGAAGTCAATAAAAATGCAGGTATAAAAGCCGTGAAAGTCGATCGCGAAGTATTGGAGCTTACGCAGCGTGCCATCCATTTTTCTAAGCTTTCCCAAGGGGCTTTCGACATTAGTTTTGCGGCAATGGATCGCATTTGGAGGTTCGACGATTCGATGGAACAGCTTCCTACCGCAGAAGAAATTCGGCAAGCAATTCAGCACATCGATTATCGGAACATAATCATAGATGAAAAACATTCTACAATTTTCCTCAAAAACAAAGGCATGAAGATTGGTTTTGGTGCAACCGGAAAAGGCTATGCAGCCTACAAAGCCAGCGAATATGCAAAGTCTTTAGGAATTTTGGCTGGTATCATCGATGCGTCTGGCGATATCCAAACCTGGGGAAAACAACCCAATGGTGCGCCTTGGTCTATCGGGATTACCAATCCAAAAAAACGCGGCAAATTTCTCGATATTCTGTACTTTACCAATGCTGCTGTCGCCACTTCGGGCGATTACGAAAAATTTTTGATGATAGACGGTAAGCGATATTCGCACATCATCAATCCCAAAACTGGAATGCCGTCGACTGGACTCACCAGCGTGACGGTAATCGGACCCAATGCCGAAATGTGTAACGGTTTTTCGACCTCGTTGATGGTGTTGGGTAAAAAAGACGGACTGAAATTAATCAATCAGCATCCGGATTATGCCGCAATGATGATGACCGATAGCGGAAAAATCATCAAATCGAAACACTATCGTCGAGTGAAAAGATATCTAAAATAAGCGGCGTTTTTTCTCTTTCTGCTCGATTTTATTTTTAAACCGAACGCTCATTAGGCGAGCAAAATTCAAAATGCTGTGTTGAATAAATTTACATTAAAAATATTTTAAAAATCAACATTAAAGCTCGAGATATAATATCTTTACTGAAGCTAAGCAAGGCATTCGCCAGTTGAAAGCTACAATTGGCAAAACATAAACTACAACGTATGCAAAATATTGATGTTGAAAAAAGGATAGACGAATTCATGACTTGGGTAGAAAAAAGAAATCCGAACGAACCCGAGTTTTTACAAGCTGTAAAAGAAGTCGCTACAACGGTGATTCCTTATATTTTAACTAACGAAGACTACGATGGAATGAAACTCTTAGAACGGATGACCGAGCCAGAACGCGTGATCATTTTCAGAGTTGTTTGGCAAGACGATCAGCACGAGGTTCAGGTAAATCGCGGATATAGAGTTCAAATGAATTCAGCCATCGGGCAATACAAAGGGGGGTTGCGTTTCGATCCTTCTGTAAACCTCAGCGTCATGAAGTTTTTAGCTTTCGAACAAGTCTTCAAGAATAGTTTGACGACCTTGCCAATGGGCGGCGCTAAAGGTGGTTCTGATTTTGATCCTGTCGGAAAATCGGATCCCGAAATCATGCGTTTCTGTCAGGCATTCATGACCGAATTGTCTAAACATATCGGACCAAATCTCGATGTGCCTGCTGGCGATATTGGAGTAGGAGCGAGAGAAGTCGGATATTTGTTCGGGCAATACAAGCGCATTCGAAACGAATTCACGGGAGTCCTCACTGGTAAAGGCTTAGCTTATGGCGGCTCGTTGATTCGCCCCGAAGCTACGGGCTATGGCGTGGTTTATTTTTGCGAACAGATGCTTCGAACCATTCAACAAGAAATCAAAGGGAAAATTTTTACCGTTTCGGGCTTCGGAAATGTTGCTTGGGGTGTGATCAAAAAAATCGACCAATTGGGCGGTAAAGTGGTAACCATTTCTGGTCTAGACGGCTATATTTATGATGCAGACGGAATTAGCGGTGAGAAGATCGATTATCTTTTGACGCTTCGTAATTCGGGTAACAACCGGGTCGAAGATTATCTTTTGAAATATCCAGAGGCAATATTTCATGCTGGTAAAAAACCTTGGGAAGTGAAATGTGATGTGGCGATTCCTTCGGCAACCCAAAACGAATTGGATTTAGAAGATGCCAAAACCTTGGTCGAAAACGGTTGTATTTGCATTACAGAAGCAGCCAATATGCCTTGTACCTTAGAAGCTATCAATTATTTTATCGATCACAAAATACTGTTTTCTCCTGGCAAAGCTTCGAATGCTGGCGGTGTTGCAACGTCTGGTTTAGAAATGACTCAAAATTCGATTCGGATGAATTGGACTGCCGATGAGGTAGATGCCAAACTGAAAGCGATCATGGTAAACATTCATCATTTGTGCCAAGAATACGGTCAAGAAGCTGATTATGTGAATTATGTGAAAGGAGCCAATATTGCCGGATTTGTAAAAGTTGCCGACGCCATGCTGGCACAAGGACTTGTCTAATTTTCGCCTTCTTGTATGTCGTATTGTAAAGCTATCGAAGCCATGCCCAATGGGCAAAGAAAAGATTTGCATCAACAGTATCACGATTTTTCGTACGGTTTTCCGATAGAAGACGATGAGGAATTGTTTGGACGATTGATTTTAGAAATTAACCAAGCAGGTTTGAGTTGGGAAACCATCCTGAAAAAAGAAAATTCTTTTCGTCAAGCCTATGCTAATTTCGATATTGCCAAAGTCGCTAATTTTGATGAGCAAGACCGTGAACGATTGTTGCAAAATGCTGGAATTATCCGCAATCGATTGAAAATAAATGCCGCCATCGAAAACGCTAAAACAATACTGCAAATACAAGAAATCCATGGTTCTTTCAAAAATTGGTTAGATGCGCATCATCCGAAAACTAAAGAAGAATGGACACAGTTGTTCAAAAAAAACTTTAAATTTATGGGTGGCGAGATTGTGAACGAATTTCTCATGAGCATAGGATATTTGCCAGGTGCACACGACGAAACGTGTAGAATACATCAACAAATTGTCGAACTCAATCCGAAATGGTGTTCAGTTTAAGTATATGGAAACGAATTATTTAAAATTTAGAAAAGCAACCATTGTCGATTTGTCGGCTTGTTGGGCGATTATAGAAAACGCCATTGCCAAAAGAAAAGCAGAAGGCAGTGAGCAATGGCAAGACGGTTACCCAAATCTTACGGTTTTGCAGTCTGATATCGAAAATGAATACGGATACGTTGCCGAAAACCCTCAGGGCAAATGCATCGCTTACATCGCGCTCATTGCAGATGGCGACAAAGCCTACGAAAACATCGACGGGCAATGGCTGACCAATACACCTTATTTGGTGGTGCATCGCTTAGCAGTGCATCAGGATCATAAAATAAAAGGTTTGGCCGAGTGGATGATGAAAAATGCAGAGCAAGTCGCCTTGCAACAAAACCGTAAAAGCATCAAGATCGATACCAATTTCGATAATGCGCCCATGTTGCACATCATATCGAAATTGGGCTATCAATATTGTGGCGAAGTTAAGATGCGAGACGGCACTCGTAAAGCCTTCGAAAAAGTGATTTCAGAAGCTTCTTAGCACGAGCTTTACTCTTTGTTCGAAGCCGATTTTGTTTTCAGGGCATGGGGACGTAGCCATCATCGTTCACCACTTTCGGGAAGCGATGCGCACGCCAATCTTCTTCGGCTTGTTTCAAACGTTCGACCGAACACGAAACGAAATTCCAACGAATGTACCGTTCTTCTGGGAATGGTTCCCCACCAAAAATATAGACGATCGACCCTTCTTCAATTTCGAATTCGCATAGATGCGCATCTTTCGTAATCAAGATTTGTTTGTTCCCATATTCATGACCGTTACTGCTGATTTTTCCTTGCAAAATATACAAACCACTTTCGCCAAAGAGCTTGTTTTTTAGGCTGATGGTCGAGGTTTTATTCGCTTTGATTTCGATCATATACAATTTCGAAAAAACAGGAACAGCAGATTTTTTATCTTCGAATTCGCCCGCGATTAATTTAAAATCGTTGCCGTTTTCTTGCCAAGAGGGCAATTGACTCGCTTCGATATGATGAAAACTGGGCTCGATCTCTTCGTATTCTTTGGGTAGTGCCACCCAAATTTGCAGTCCGTGAAGAAATTTGTCTTTGTTTCTGAGGCGTTCTGGCGTCCGTTCAGAATGTGTTACACCTTTACCAGCAGTCATCCAGTTTACTGCTCCGGGCAGAATCTCGATTGCTGTGCCCATAGAATCGCGGTGCATAATGGCGCCATCGAACAAATAGGTGAGGGTAGAAAGCCCAATGTGCGGATGCGGTCCAACGTCTAGGTTTTCATGGTCTGCCAAGCAAGCTGGTCCCATATGATCGATGAATACAAAAGGTCCAATGCTTCTTTTTTGCCTGAAAGGCAACAGACGACCCACCAAAAAGTTGCCAATATCGGCAGCTTTTTCTGGAAAAATATAGTCGATGTTAGACATGATTATTTTTGTTTTTAGGATGAGCTTAAAGTTAGGATGAAATGCAATATTATTTTCATGTTAAATCTTAAAGTTAAGTTAATGATACTATAATGCATATTGAAACTTTAAGTTACATTCGTGGTGTGAAAAATTAAAACGCTTGAAGAAGTTTCTATTCTTTTTACTTTTTTGTTTTGCGAAAACAGCCATGCTTTTAGGGCAAACCACAACCCTAGACAAAGGTGATATTGTGGTTGTTGGGGTGAATCTTTTGAATCATAATAATAATTGTGATACTAAAATTAATCAACAACAGGCTACTTTTGATAATATTTTTTTGGTAGGACTGAAGGATATAGAGAAAGGTACTAGAATAATCGTTACAGATAATGCTTATATCGGAAATAATACTTTTAAAGTAAATGAAGGTGCATACGAGTTGGAAAGAGTTGATGAGACGATTACGAAAGGTACAGTGTTTAGGATAGATTTTACTTCAGGGAAATTAATTGCTGGTCCAAACGGAGATAAATTAAATGGTTGGAAATTGATTAATAGAAAAAATATCTTTGGTCTGAATACGGATGGAGATCAATTTTTTATTTTACATGGTTCAAAATGGGAAGATTCTCAATTTTGGAAAGATCAGAAAATTATTGCAGCATATAATTCAAAAAATTATTGGCTCAAAAAAGAGCCTATTAACTCTAGTAATTCTTTGTTACCTAGTTCTTCAAATAGCAATACAAATTTAAATATCGAAAATTATCATTTTACTCCAAAAGATAGTAATCAGAGGTATAGATATTACAATGGACCCCTTTCCCAAACTTCAAAAAACGAATGGCTGATTAGATTATTGAATCCAAATAATTGGACATACGCTTCTGATTGTTCAACGATGATGGATGAAATGAAAAATTTTAAAAAAATAGAAATATCAGAGACTTCAGAAATTGAGGTTTGTGCAGGTGAAAATTTCAAACTGAGTATAGAATACGACAGTGAAATACCAAGTGGTTCTATACAAACGAATTTTCAATGGAAAAGAAGTGTTAATTCCAACTTGTCTAATCCTGAAAATGTAGGTGCAGGAAGAGATGTTAATATACCATTAGACACAGCTGGAGTCTATTATTTCTATTGCGAGATTACCTATCAATTGAAGTGGCAAGATTGTGAAACAAATAAACCTTCGGAGTGTATTAAAACATCTAAATCAACAGTTAAATCAAAAGTTTTTAAAGTCACCGTAAACCAAGTTCAAACCTCGCCAATTAATAGATTAAACTAAAAAAAAATATAGAGTATGAAAATACATTCTACCTTCAAACAATTCATCATTTGCTGCATGCTTTTGTTCACTAGTGCAGTTTTTGCTCAAGTACAGCAAACGCTAACTTTTGGTGATAATACAGATTACAATTATTCTGTAGATACCGACCCTACTCAAGGTGGGGCAATTCCAGATGGAACCCCCGGGTCAACCTACGCATGGTCGATTAGCGGTGGTGGAACTTTCCCAACAGGGCAACATAATACTAATGATAATGATAACAAAGCGACCATCAATTGGTCGGGAGCAGCACCAGGGATTTATACCATTACGGTAGAAGAGACGAATGCAGGCTGTTCTACCGATCCCGTTAGTTTTCAAGTCGAAGTGGTACTTCCGAACGCAACAGGAAGCGTATCTTGGGATAGTGTAAATGTATGTAAGGGAGGAGAAGTAACATTTACTGTAACAGGTGCTGTACCAAACAGTACACTGCATTATACCGTAACCAATGCAACCGACTCTACAGGTACTATAGCAGTTGATCCTGTAGGTAAAGCGACCATTAAAGTAACTCATACAGACAACAATGAGGTAGTCATTACATTGGACAAAATGGTACTAAACAATCAAGATATTCCGTTTCCAGATACCAAGCCTACGGCTACCGCAACGATAAATATTGTTCAAACCTCGCCAATAATAATATTAAACTAAAAAAATAAATTAAAATATGAAAACGTTTCAATTAAAAAATATTTTATCGACAATCATGATGCTGATTGTCTTAGGTTTACAAGCGCAAACAACAACACAAAACATCAATTATGGTGATGTGAAAAACTACGCTGTTGATACAGCAGAAGGTACCGAAGGAACGCCAGGTTCTACCTACGAATGGTCTGTTTTGGATAGCTCGTCAAATTTGATGACAGGTCCCTTTGTGATAACTTATCAAATCACGTCAAAAAACAGTATACAAATCGATTGGAATACTACACCAGCAGGTACATACACGCTGAAGGTAGTGGAGACAAACAACGGCTGTAAAGATGAAAAGGAAATTAAAGTCATCATTGCCGCAGTTCAATATCCAGTATTGACAGCAGATAATGCGCAGATTTGTAGCACAGACACCACAACCTTTAGCATAAGCAATGCAGCTGCCGATAGCAAAATCAGCTACATCATAACAGGCGGAACAACAACAGATCAGAATCCTATAACAGTAGATGCTGATGGTAAGGCCACGATTACCGTAACACCAGATGCTGGCGTTGACAAAATCGTGGTGACACTTACGAAAATGGAGTTGAGTACCGGGACTAATGTCGATCTAGCAGCTCAAAACATTTCGGCAACGACTACGGTTATGACCACAACCACTTCGGCTATTGAGTTCGATTAATCATCAAAATCCAGATCAGGTTGAAGTTGAATCATATCCATATCAAACTATGCACGACAGCTCTTCTCGCTTTGGGAAGTGCTGTTCTGTATGGTCAACAAATGATCTGTTATAGTTCGACAAAGCAATACAGCGTCGATAAATCTGAAAATGGAGGAGAAGGATCAACAGCTTCTACCTATACTTGGAAAGTGCTCGAGTCTAATTTTAGAGGCGATATAAATCCCCTCACCGACTCGGGGAACCAGATTTCGGTTGATTGGGGCGAAACTTCTGCCGGTGATTATACTTTAGAAGTGACAGAAAACGGAATTTGTGGTGATGTAACCAAGCAGCTAAAAGTAACGATCGAAGAATCGATAGCAATTACACTGCCTCCACAATTCTACCTTTGTCCCGGATTGGTTACTACACTCACCGCTCCAGCCGGATATGACAATTACCAATGGTACGATGCAAACCACAATTTGGTAGGCGAAGGAGCTGAAATAGAGGTGGGTGAGCCAGGGATTTACACCGTGGTTGTAGAGAAAGGTTCTTGTAGTGCAAAGGCGCAAACCGAAGTAATTTTGGTCGAATTCCCAACTTTCGTCGTGAATACCGATCTCGACAATTCGATCATTATTGTGGCGAGTGGCGGAAATTCTTCGGTCGAATATCAATTAGAACATGAAAACGGAACGATTATTTATCCATGGCAGCATTCGAACACCTTCCTCAGCGTACCAAAAGGGCGATATGTCGTAAGAATACGCTCGTTGAATGGAGATTGTCTAACACATATTGCATTAGAAGCGTTCATTTTGCCCAATGCCATTACACCAAATGGCGATAACAAGAACGACACTTGGGATCTGAGCAAACATTTGGCACAATATCCAGAAGCTGTAATAGAAATCTATGATCGATACGGACGAAAATTAATCGAAATCACCGCCAAAGATAATTTCATTTGGGATGGAAAAGTCAACGGACATGCACTACCAACCGATAGTTATTGGTATTTGATTCGAATCGATGAAAAACAAACCAAGTCAGGATCAATACTCTTGAAATATAAATAAACTTACGGAGAACTTGTTGTCTCGTTGAGCCTTTGGCAGACGCCAGATGTCATACGGTTTATGCTACTCTTCAAGTCGGTCGCTAAGCTTGTCGAAGGGAAAACGGCATTTAAATCGTTGGCGTTAAGAAAATCATTTTCAAGAAGCAATAGAATGAATTACCGACTGAAAGGAGCGATTTAATTCACTCCTGAAGTGAAAAGGATTTTTAGCCAAAACGATTTAAAGCCTTGATTTTTTTGGTTCATTTTTTTCATCAAGAAAAAAGTAATAAAATAAAGAAATATTAGCATATTTATCATGCAAAGCCTCTCGAAGTAACCTTTAGAAGATGGACTTGCCTGGGCTTTGAGAACCTCAGCCTCCGCAGCCCAAATCCGCAATCCGAAATCCCGCGTCCCCTGAGCCTGTCAAATCGTCAACCAAAAACTCACATTCAGATTCCGTTATTGTTTTTTGGGTGTTATGATTTCGTAGTATATTCTCGATTGCAAGAGCAAACTATCGGTTTCTTTAGGATCGTTGAGGAAAACCTCCCCGTGTTTTTTACCCAATTTCAGATTGTTTTTCTCGGCATACCGTTTCATTAGGTCGAGGGTTGCTTTTTTCTTACTTTTTGGACCAATGTGAAGCGTTAATAAATATTTCCCTTTCGGGATGGAAACTTTTTGGAGTGGTTTACTGATTGGAAAACTCTCGATAAACGGAATTCCGCTAAAAAATGTTGTTTTATTTTTCTCTTCGTCCCAATGGGTATAATATATCGTAGGAAAACCCAAGTCGATATGCAGTCCCTCTTCTTGTTCAGATTTGGGTGCAAGAACGTTGTAAATATCTTCGAACGATTGATCGATGGCGTTGGTAATTTTGGATTGAGCTAGCGTTGTTTCATTCTTCACGGCAATTAAAGTAATGGCATCGGTCTCGAAAATTTTGTAATCACCAACCAATAATTTTCCTTCTTGTCTTTGCTTTTTCAGTTCAACTTTTACATATTCGTTCAAGCCCATGAGATTCTCTTCCAACAAGTCACTTCGGTTTTTGAAGAGGTTGTACCAACGGTAGAGATAGGGCAATTTTGGTCCTTCGTAAATCATTTTTACCAAAGTTTTTCCATCGTTATTAGCACTAAAATTAATGGTTAACGTTCCAGTTTCTTCCCATCCGAAATTTTCTATTTCGTACACCACATTTTGATTGATGTCGCTATCGACAATACTCAAGCGACCATCACCGATTGTAGCAGATTCTGATTCCCACTTCATCCAAGCGTTTACATCGCGAGGATTGGCAAAAAAACTCAAATCAACACGCTCTTCTTTTGGCATGAATTGTTGCCATTTCGATAGGTTTTGCAGGTTGTTGGGCGCTTTTTATTTCTTTTTCGATTGTTACTGCAGCACAATTACTTATCAGAACGTTAATATAACGTTAATTTTGATTGAATCATTTTAATATGCTTATATTTGAGATTCACTACATCGAAAAATCCCAAAAAAAGGATTAAACCACCTTAAATCCATTTCAATTGATGTTGAAGAAATATAAGAGAGATTAATGTTTAGAATTTATCCGGGAGAAACTTTTAAAGAAGTTCATTTCGAACCCAAAAGAAAAAAAAGATACGCCATTTCGAATTTCGGGCGCTTTATTTCGTTTACCAATTCTTTCGAAGATGGTGTCATTATAAAAGGAAGTATGACCGAAGGATACCGACTTTTTAGGTATAAAAACTTCAAAGATGGTAAGGCGAGTTATGGGCATCGTTTTTTTTCGAAAATGGTTGCTGAAAATTTTCTAGAAAAAACGTCGGAAGATCAAGTATATGTCTTGCATTTGGATTATAATAAAGACAACGATTATGTGAAAAATCTGAAATGGGCTACAAAGGAAGAAATGTATGCGCATCAGAAAAATAGTCCTTTTGTGAAGCAAGCCATCGAAGAACGTAAGTCGAAAGTAAGACAAAAAGGCATGAAACTTACCCTTACGCAGGTGATGCGGATAAAAAAGAAAATCGAAAATCCGAATCGCAAAACCAGATTACGCCTGATTGCGAAAGAGTTTGGGATAAGCGAAATGCAACTTTATCGAATCAAAAGAGGAGAGAATTGGGGAAATGTAAAAGTAAATGTAAGTACTAGAGAAAATAATAAAGAAGATAAGTAGAAAAAAAGCAAAGGGTTTCAAGAAATTGAAACCCTTTGTGTTGCGATAGCTCGAAAACTACCCGTTGATAGCTTCTACATTTTCTACCACATTGGGCAACATTTGTTTCAAAATACCTTCGATACCGTTTTTCAGTGTGGCGGTAGAAGATGGGCAACCCGAACATGCACCTTGCAAAAGCATTTTGGCTGTTTTGGTTTCTTCGTCAAACTCGATCAATTCAATATTACCGCCATCGTTGGCAACAGCAGGTTGCACATACTCATCGAGAATAGCTTTTATCTGATGTTCTGCATCGGTATAATCGTTGCTGTCTTTCATGAGGATTTGCGTAGGCGTTTCGGTTTTGAAGACGTAATCTTGCTCGAAAATTTTGCCATCGTTTTGCAAATAATTCAGGATGTATGCCCGAACATCCATCGTCCATAAATCCCACGATTCTTGGTTGTTTTTGGTCAACGAAATATAGTTTTCGGCGACAAAAATTTCTTCGATAAAAGGGTATTCTCCAAAAATTGCCTCTGCTACGGGCACGCCAGCCGTGTTTTCTCGTGATTTGATTTCGATTATATCTGGAACCAACAAACGGTTTGCAACAAATTTCATCACATTGGGGTTAGGCGTCATTTCTGCATAGACCGTAATCGGCTCTTTTTTAGTAGACGCTAAAATAACCGTTCCTTCGTCATAATGATCTTGTACGATCTCTGCCAAATCATCCTGAACATCTTCCCAGGAAATTGCTTCGACTTTCTGTATTGCGACAAAATTAGCAGTGATGAAGACCTTCTCGACGAAAGGTATGCACAATAAAATCTGCGCTAGGGGCGATGTTGAGTTATCGGTGACTTCGCTAAATTCTATGCCTCCAGAAGTGAGTTGAGTCGGACAAACAAACTTCAAAATATTGGGATTTGGAGTACTTTCTGTATAAACTGTTTTCATATTACAAATTTAGGCATTATCCAGTATCTTTACACATACAAAAAATAATTTTCATCATGGCTATTATAAAAGAATTAAATGGTAAAAAACCAATCATCGGGCAGAATTGTTTCTTGGCAGACAATGCTGTTGTGGTGGGAGATGTAGAGATGGGAGATGATTGTTCGATATGGTTTTCTGCTGTGATTAGAGGAGATGTGCATTACATCAAAATGGGAAACAAAGTCAATGTACAAGACAATGCAACGATACACGCCACCTACAAGAAATCGCCAACCACAATTGGTAATAATGTTTCTATTGGTCATAATGCCATTGTGCATGGTTGTACGATACACGATAATGTGCTGATTGGGATGGGCGCAATTGTGATGGATGATTGTGTGGTAGAATCTAATTCGCTAATAGCAGCGGGCGCTATTCTTACCAAAGGCACTTATGTACAAGAAGGCGAATTGTGGGCGGGAATCCCAGCAAAGAAAATAAAAGATGTTCCCAAAGAGCTGAAAGAAGGCGAAATAGAACGTATAGCGAATAATTATTTGCTTTACAGCAGTTGGTATAAAGAGTAAAATAGCGAAGTGTTGCCTAATATTTGCGAACAATCACATGGTAACACTTCATTTTATTCTCTTTCACATAATAGATTTTTCCTTGTTTCTGAAAGATTTTCAAAACGTTTTCTAACTCTTTCTCTAGCGTAAGATTTCTTTCGTGTTTGTGATTGAAGCGTACATACGAAATATCGAACGCCGCCCCAAAATTGTGCGAACTGTCATTTGACGAGGCGTTGGTGTTCACTCTACGCAATCTATTCTGATCGTCTAATGTTCTGGTAAGCGAGGTAACGATGAAGAAGTTTTGCCCGGTTGTTCGTACAAATTCACGTGCGATATCGGCTAGTACTTTTTGACCTTTTGGGACAAGATATGAATGACTATGAGAGAGATTTGCCACGCGAAATCCATATCCGCGTTGCTTTACTTTTATCAATTTTCCTCGATTGATGTATTTGTCGAGCTGTTCTTTGTTGATGATCAAATCTACCCCATGCGACTTGGCTGCAGACAAATGGGTGAGGTATTCTTTGGTGGGTTCTATGGTTGCCTGTGCTTGTGTGGTGCTGAAAATCAAAAATAAAAATAAAACGAAAAAAGTTCTCACGTTCGATAATTTACTCAAAATTAATTCATTCAATCTATAGAACGCTAACTTTCGATGAATTATTATAAATGTTGATGATATTCTTCACTCAACATCTCGGGATAGACCAAATTAGGATTTCTCACCGTTATGTGAAAGCAAGGTTGTCTTCTTTCTTTTATATAGTAAATCTTACCTTCTGTAACCAATTGATCTAGAATGTTTTTCATTACCGATTCGTAGGTGTAATTTCTTCCTCTTATTCCATCATCATACTGTGCATACGAGATGTCGAATGCTGCACCATATTCATGTGCGCTGTTTCCTTTTGCGGCATTGCTATTTACACGACGCAATTTTTGTTGGGTTTCGAGCGTGCGAGTCAGAGAAGAAATGCTCAGTCTAGTGCCAGTTTCCAGTTTAAATTTCTCCGAAACTTCATACAAGATTTCCAAAGCGGGTTTTATGAGGTAAGGTCTACTGTGCGTCAGTTTTTGCAGCACGTAGGTGTCCGTAATTTCGGGCACTTCGAACAGTTTATTTTCATTCACCAACGATTCCATATGGATAAAATCGGTTATCAGCGGAACATCGAACGATGAGGCTTCGAAAACGTGGTCAGAATAGGTGATTTTATCTTTCAAAAAGACCGCTCTTTTGGTAGACGAACTCGATGAAACGGCAGAAAAAGAGGTTTGATTTTTTATTTCGGTGGTGTAGTCTACCGTGGCTGCTTTTTTATAATTTGCTAGGTTCATGTTCAGGATGTAATCCTCAACATTTACACTCGATTGTGCAAACAATCCGATCGAACTCATCATTGCGCCGGCATAAAAAAATCTTTTCATTCTGACTCATTAAGAAATTACAACGCCAAAAATAAAACTTTCAGCCCTGAAAATTAGCCGATAAATTATAAAATTTTGCTAAAACATTCTTAAAGTTATTGCTCGATTGAATAATTTTTTTAATTTTTATCATAAATGTAATAAAATTTATATTTTTTGCAAAGAAAATTACTCGCGTTCAATAGTTTGCTTGATGAATGTTTTTTCTGTGAGGTAAAGCATTTATATAGAGTAGCTTTTCGACAGTTGTTTTTTTAGTTTTATATTTAAAAATTGATTTGCAACTGAAAATAGGGTAAACTCATAACTCATAACCTTTCCAACCTAAACCTATTTATTTAAAACAAAACCATACCAAAATGCGAGTATGGATTTGTTGTTTTTGTAAAATGTTATTTTATTTTTTTGTAAGTTCAATGATAATGCTTCGCTTGGTGTAATATTTGTTATTTTTGTTGTTCATTAATACCAAATATCATCATGTCTAAAGTGAAAATAGGAGTTGTGCAAATGTCTTGTACAGCTAACAAACAAGAAAATTTAGAAAAAGCAATTCAGAAAGTAAAAGATGCAGCCTCAAAAGGCGCCGAGATCGTTTGTTTACAAGAATTGTTTACCTCCTTATATTTCTGCGATGTAGAAGATTATGACAACTTCGATTTGGCAGAGTCTATCCCAGGACCATCGACAGATGCTTTGTCGCAAGTGGCAAAAGAGTTGGACGTTGTAATCATTGCCTCTTTGTTCGAGAAACGCGCCGAAGGTTTGTACCACAACACGACGGCAGTACTGGATGCAGACGGAACGTATTTGGGTAAATATAGAAAAATGCATATACCCGATGATCCAGCATTTTACGAGAAATTTTATTTTACACCTGGTGATTTAGGATACAAAACATTCCAGACCAAATTTGGCAAAATAGGCGTGCTGATTTGTTGGGATCAATGGTATCCAGAAGCGGCAAGAATCACGGCACTCATGGGAGCGGAAATTCTGTTTTATCCTACCGCAATTGGCTGGGCAACCGACCAAGACGAAGAAACGAATCGCGATCAATACAACGCTTGGCAGACCATTCAACGATCACATGCCGTTGCAAACGGAGTTCCGGTGGTATCGGTGAACCGAGTTGGATTTGAGCAAGACGGTGCAATGAAGTTTTGGGGCGGATCGTTTGTAACCAATGCACAAGGCAAATTGCTGTACTTGGCATCGCACGATAAGGAAGAAACAGAAGTAGTGGAAGTCGATCTGAAAGATTCTGATTTCTTCCGTAAACATTGGCCTTTCTTGCGCGATCGCAGAATAGATTCTTATCAACCCATTACCAAACGTTTTTTAGACGAAGATTGATGAGCAGGCGAGCGTTAAACTGTATCCCATTGTTTTTTTTAATTTAATGATTATCAGGGTGGTTACAGAGTTAAAAAATTCAAGTAAATCATCATTCTAAATGAAAAATAATAGTTTGCATACAGCATAACGAGGCAAAAACAGATAGAATATACAATATAATCAGCTAAAGAATCATAAAATTGAAAACAATAGACACCACTCAATATCCAAAAGATTTAGGATTTCGTTTTCCTGCCGAATGGGAAGAACACGAAGCAACTTGGCTTTCTTGGCCGCACAAAGAAGCTTCTTGGCCAGATCGTATCCACCTCATCTATCCAGCTTACGCACAATTCATCGCCGAATTGTCTAAGAGCGAAAAGGTGAGAATAAATGTCGTAGACGAGCAAATGAAACGGTTTGCAGCGTCGCATATCATGAAAACAGATGCCTTTCTCGATCAGATAGAATATTATATTCATCCAACCAACGATGCTTGGTGTAGAGATCATGGACCAGCATTTTTGGTCAACGACCAAACCAAACAAAAAGCAATTGTAGATTGGGATTTCAATGCTTGGGGCGGAAAATACCCTCCATTCGATTTAGATGATGTAATTCCGACTAGGGTAGGCGAAGCCTTGGATTTGCCAGTGTTTCATCCTAAAATTATCATGGAAGGAGGGGCGGTTGATTTTAATGGCGCTGGCGTAGTGATGACATCGAAGTCGTGTTTGTTGAATGAAAATCGAAATCCGCATCTGACCAAAGAAGAAATCGAAGCATATCTGAAGAATTACTACAACGTATCGCAAGTGCTTTGGGTTGATGACGGAATTGTAGGAGACGATACCGACGGGCATATAGACGACACGATACGATTTGTAAACGAAGATACGGTCTTGTGTGTGGTAGAAGAAAACAAAGAAGACGATAATTACGAGATTTTACAACACAACCTGAAACAACTCTACGAAATGAAGTTGGAAGACGGGCGATTGCTCAATATCGTTCAACTGCCAATGCCAGATCCTGTGTATTGTGAAGGGGAGCGCTTGCCTGCTTCGTATGCAAATTTTTACATCGCCAACAAGAGCGTAATTGTGCCGACCTATCGTTGCGAAAAAGATAAAATTGCTTTGGCTATTATTCAAGAATGTTTTCCAGATCGTAAGGTGGTCGGCATCGATTCTACCGATATCATTTGGGGCTTGGGTAGTTTTCATTGCCTGAGTCAGCAAGAACCCAAAATATAGATTGATAAAAATAGAAATTAAACTGCCTCCAACAGAAAGTGACTAAATTCCTTTGGAGGCAGTGTTTTTAGGTGAAAGTTTTAAAATTTTATTCTAAAATATTTTTATCCTGATCTTATTTTTTGATTAGTTTTTTTATGGTTGATCGCCCATCTTTAGTGTTGACTTTTATGGTATAAATACCTTTTGGTAAATAAGATATATCGTTTGTATTAGAAGTAGAAATACTGATAAGTTTACCAGAAAGATCATAAATTTCTATTCTTTCTAATTCTTTAACATTTACTGTAAATTTTTCTGATGCTGGATTTGGGAAAATAGTGATTTCCTTAGAAAGTGCCATGTTTTCGGTGCTCAAAAAACTTTCATCATAAAGAGCCATGGCCAATCCTCTAAGATCCGTAAATATCAAAGGACCAAAAGTGTCGTTGAGTGAAATCCAATCGCTAATACCAGCATTCCACAAATCAAATGGGTCTACTAAAAGGGCATCATTATAATGGCTATCTGTACTGAAAAACCAATTGAAAACCAATTCGTCAGCCAAGTTGGTATCCTCAGAAATTGTTGGTGTAAAAATTACCCAATACCTCGTGTTAGCTTCTGCTACGAAACCAGAGGTGTCTATCAAAAAACTATAAACTAGGTCTGAATCCAATTTTGTAAGTTGCATTCGTTCGTCGCTTCTCTCAAGATTGAGTTCATATATTGGAGTGCCAGATTGTGTCGGAATTCCAGCTGGTTTGCCATTGTTGTCTGCATAAATGTAGAGTGAAGCTCCAGTACAAACGTCTAGAAAATTATCTTCTCCCTGAAAACCTACAAACTCAAAAGTTTTTACAGCTGTCGTGGTTGAAAGTTGAAAATCTTCTGCCACAAAGATTCCTTCTCCGTTTGGCAACTTAGTACTCATTATTGCGGTTTGTGGATTGACATTTTGTAGAAAAACTGGTTCTGAATTTACTTTTGCAAAAGCTGATACCGCTGCTTTAGTTTCAAATTTTTTTACTGCTGTTTCTTGAGCTGAAAGTGAAATACCCGTCAAAAATGCTATTGTTAGCAGGTGTAAATATTGTTTTTTCATAATCTGTGTTTTATAGTCACGTAAAATTAAAAATATTGAAAAAAAGTTTTCAAAAATAGTATGTTTTTTAGTTAAACCATAAATTTATTGCTTTTTTAAAATTTCATTCTAAAACTTTTATTTAATTTTTACCTACTCGGGAAGATGATTTCCAATTGTTTACCGTTGGCTTTATGGTTGTCGAGATTGCTTAGGCTAATGCCGAGTAAACGCACAGGTCTGAAAGGGGTAAAAGAGTCGTGGAGAAGTGCGCTCACCGTCTCTGAAAATAATTCGCGGTTTTTGATGGGATACGAAAAAGTTTTGCTTTTCGTTTGAACCTGAAAATCATTAAACTTCATTTTCAAAGTTAGGGTTCGTCCAAAGACTCGATTTTTCTCGCTCCAATCCCAAATTTCTTCAATCATCGGAAGCAAATTCAAATGCATCTCTTCATAGCGTTCCAAATCTTTCGGAAAAGTATTTTCGGTGCCAATCGATTTTCTGATTCGCTCTACTTTTACTTCTCGGTGGTCTATTGCACGCGCAATGTTGAAGTAGTATTGCCCCGATTTTCCGAATTCTCTTATCAAGCGTTCAAGCGGAAGCTTCTTCAAATCCAACCCAGTATGAATGTTCATCAAATGCATGCGTTGAGCAGTCATTTTTCCTATGCCATAAAACTTTTCGATCGGGAGTTCTTCTACAAACTTTTCTGCCATTTTTGGCGTAATCACAAACAATCCGTCTGGTTTGTTGTAGTCTGAAGCAATTTTAGCTAAAAACTTGTTGAACGATACGCCTGCCGAAGCTGTTAATTGGGTACGATCTTTTATTTTTTGCTTTATTTCTCTTGCAATATCGGTTGCAATCTGCCTATCGAAATGATTTTTGGTGACGTCTAAGTAGGCTTCATCAATCGACAATGGTTCGATAAGATCGGTATATTCTGCAAAAATTTCTCGTACCTGACGCGAAACTTCTTTGTATTTTTGATAGTTTCCTTTTACAAAAATCAGTTCAGGACATAAGCGTTTCGCAACCATTGAAGACATTGCCGATTTTACGCCATAGCGTCTTGCCTCGTAACTTGCCGTCGAAATCACACCGCGTTCTCCATCGCCACCAACCGCTATGCACTTTCCGCGCAAGTCTGGATGGTCTCGTTGTTCTACAGACGCAAAAAATGCATCCATATCGATATGAATGATTTTGCGAAGCATTATTTGAGATGATTTTCTTGAATGAATTCTCGTAGATTTTTCTTATCTGCCACAATGGTAATGTAGTCGCCCTCGAGAATCGGGATGTTTCGGTCTGGGTTGTAGATCATTTCACCATTGCGTTCGATCGCGACAACCAAACCTTTTGCCTTGTCTTTTACCCAACCAACATTCTTACAAAGGGCTGCCGATACGCTATCAGGTACCGCAACTTTATCCATCGTAATGTTGAGGTCGGTCGAGACTTCTGATGCTTCGATAAGTTTCTCGATCGATTTTATGTATTGTTCAAAACCCTGAATTTGTTCGTCTGTACCGATGATTCCCAAAATGTCATTCGAAAAAAGCACATCTGAACTGCTGGGCATTTGGATGATATTTCCACCGCGTTTGATATATACAATATTGATATTGAATCGCTTACGCCAATTGAGTTCTTCTAAAGTCTTCCCGGCAAAATCGATGTGCTTCGGGACGTTGATCTCCGATATATGGGTGTTGTCCCAAGTGTATCGATAGAGGGATTTTTGTTCTGATTTTTTCGATTGTATTTCGCGTTCATTAAGGTTGAAAACAAATCGATTGGTGAGCATTTTGTAATAATTTCGTAATCCTGGATTTATCAAATACATCACCAATCCGAGCGAAAGCGTAAAGATAAGACTCACAATGATACTATCGAAAAAGCGATGGTAGATGAAGAGAATCAAACTGATCAAAATAATGATTCGGATTGCGGTAATGGTGATGATGGGACCTCGATTGAAAGGCGATTCGTTCCAAATACTCTGGATTTCGTTTTTGGTCGGACGATCTCCTAAAATTGCCCAAACGAACGGAATCGAAATCAACAAAGCAAGCGCCAAACCAAAGCCATGAGCATAGGTGAGATTATGGGTCAAATCGAAAAGATAGGGAACTACAAAAAACTCCACGGCCAGAGTAATTGCAATGATCAGAACAGTATTGATCGTAATGGTTGTAAAGGTTTTTTTCAAATGTTTTTTCCAAGAATTCTCATCTTGTATGTGCTGGGTATCGGTCGAATATACAGAAATGGCGTGAATGAATTTGGGTGGTAAATTACGGTTGAGAAATTCGTAAGTTGGTTCTGATAATTTTATCAAATAAGGTGTAGTAAAGGTTGTAATAGCCGATACCCCAACCGCAACCGGAAATAGGAAATCGCTGGTTACACCCAATGTGAGTCCCAAACTTGCAACAATAAAAGCAAATTCGCCAATCTGTGCCATACTCATCCCCACTTGTACAGACTGTTTCAGAGGTTGACCAGAAATCAGCGCGCCCATCCCTGTGAAAAGTAATTTACCCACAATGGTAATGAGCGTGACCACAAAAATTGCCCAACGATGTTCGTACATTGCCGCTGGGTCTATCATCATCCCGATCGATACAAAGAAAATGGTAGCAAATAGGT
Organism: Vaginella massiliensis; assembly: GCF_900089075.1. GTDB lineage: Bacteria > Bacteroidota > Bacteroidia > Flavobacteriales > Weeksellaceae > Weeksella > Weeksella massiliensis_A. The sequence continues at coordinate 108,560 of NZ_LT593745.1, read as the reverse complement.
TTTTTACAGAAGCTATTGTGTGTTCTATGCGTTCTGCATAAACTGTTTCTGCCAAGATAGAGCCCATAACAAAGGCACCCAACTCGATAGAGAAACCAACCGAATCGGCTATGAAAACCATTCCGAAACACAATCCAATCGAGAGGATGAGCAAAGCTTCATCGTCCAAATGTTTTTTTAGACTTCTAAGCAAAGACGGTATTACAAAGATACCAGCGACAAACCAAATGATAAGAAAGAATAAGAGTTTGAGCAACGAGCCAAACATTTCCGAACCGTTGAATTGCTGACTGATGGCTAAAGTAGAAAGCATCACCATAAGCAAAATCACCACAATATCTTCTACGATGAGAATGCCAAATACTACACTTGCGAATTTTTTTCGTTTCAAACCCAATTCTTCAAATGCTCGAATGATAATAGTAGTAGAAGAACTTGCTAGCAAACCGCCCAGAAAAATACTGTCCATCTGGCTCCAACCCAGCGCTTGACCCGCAAAATATCCCACTGTACAAATGCAGATGATTTCGAACAAGGCAGTGATGGAAGCCGCGCCTCCCACATTCAACAATTTTTTGAAACTAAATTCTAATCCTAAACTGAAAAGTAAAAAAATGACCCCAATCTTGGCAAGTATCTCCACATTGTGAGCATCGGCAACGTTTGGTATATACTCAAAGTGAGGTCCTACCAAAAAGCCAGCGATGATAAAACCCAATACTAAAGGTTGGTTGATTCGTTTGAAAATAATTGTGGTAATTGCACCAACACCTAAGATCAGAGCTAAATCGACGATGAGTTTCGGTAAGTGTCCTTCCATATAAGTTGTTTGTTTGTGCGGTTATATCTTGGTTAATTTAGCTAAATATGCTGGTCCATCTTCGATTACGATTTCAGACAGAAAACCATTAGCTCTAGCGGCATGGTGCAAGGTGTTGAAATCCAAATAGAGCCAAGGGAAAACCTCGATCTCGTGATTGTAATGCGTGATGAATTCCACTTCACCATAATATCTACCATTCGCTGGAATCAAAATTCCGCCATCCTCATCACGATCGTACATATAGGCGATGTCGTTGCTATCGATCAGAATTTCGCCATTTTCCACTAGCAAAGTATGTAATTTTTGAAGATACTCATCTATTTTGTCTAGGTTTTGAAAAATTCCTGTGCCATTCATCAAAAGTAAAATGGTGTCAAACGGTGTTTCTTCTAAAAAGAGCAAATCGGTGCAAATCGCATTTTTTACACCCCTAGCTTTGGCGATTTCGATGGCCAAAGGTGATTTGTCTAAGGCAGTGACGTCGAGGTGTTTCACATCTTGTAGGTACAAACTGTGCGATCCAGCGCCGCAACCTACGTCTAGAACACGACCTTTGGCACGCATCAAGGCGTTTTGCTCGAGGTCGTTCATCTCACCAAAATCTCGAAAGAGGTATTCTATAGGGAAATCGTCTAATTCCGAAATATTGGTTTCGGTTTCCAGTTTCCCTTTCAGTTGGTTATGATAATAATCGCTGATGGCTTTTCCCATCAAATCTTTTCCCAATAGCGTATTCATCGTTTTGTTTTTATATCGTTTATTATTTGTTGAGCATGTATTCTAGAATTTTCTATAAACCATTTGTGGGTTTCCATACCGCCGCAAACCACCCCAGCAAGGTAAAAATTTTTTACATTACTCTCCATTGTTTCAGGATTATAAATTGGAATTTTCAGGTATGGATTCTGATATGCTATTCCACAATTTTCTAGAAAATCGAAATCGGGTTGATAACCCGTCATGGCCAATACGACGTCGTTGTCAATTTCTTCCGTTCCATGTTTGGTTTTAAAGATAACAGAATTTTCTTTTATTTCGATCAAATTGCTTTCAAAATAAGCTTTGATGCTTCCCTCTTTTATTCTATTTTCGATATCCGGCCTTACCCAATATTTCAACCGATCGGTAAATCCGTCATTTCGAATGATCATCGTCACTTGAGCACCTTTTCGATAACATTCCAAAGCGGCATCTACGGCAGAGTTGTTGGCGCCTACTACCACCACTTTTTGGAAAGCGAACGGATGAGCTTCTTTGAAGTAATGATGAACCTTTGGTAAGTTTTCGCCTTCGATGCCTAGGTAGATAGGATGATCGTAAAAGCCTGTAGCAAGAATTATATGACGGGTTGTATAGCTCGTCTTGACGGTTTCGACTTTGAATAACTCATCGCTCGACTTTTCTATATTTATTACCTCTTCGTAGAGATGCAAGTTGAATTGATGGTAACGATGAATGTTTCGGTAATACTCCAAGGCTTCTTGTCTCCCGGGTTTTGGTGCAATGCAATTGAATGGGATGTCACCGATTTCTAATCGCTCGGCAGTAGAAAAGAAAGTCATATACAACGGATAGTTGTACAAACTGTTGGTCAATGTTCCTTTTTCTAAAATTATATACCGAAGATTTTCTTTTTTGGCTTCTATGGCACAGGCCAATCCGATCGGACCTGCGCCTACAATGATAAGATCAACTGTGTTCGACATATAGCAAATTTACAAATTGAAATAGAGGTCGAATTGTTAAAGTTTTATAATTTTTGGTTTAACAATTTTGTCAAAACAAATTGGTTTAATAATTTTGTTTGACATTTTTGTTAAATAAGAGTATAAATGAAAGATCAGACAGAAGAAATCATCAAAGAAACCGCCAAGAAGATGTTTTTTGCAGAAGGTCGTTTTATGGCGACCACGCAAGAGATAGCCGATGAAGCGGGTGTCAATCGCACTTTAATCAATTATTACTTCAGGTCGCGAGACAATTTGTTGAGTATTATTTTAGAAGAAGCCAAGATGCTGGATATGGAACGTTACAAGATTATCTTGCAGAATAACGAACAAGACATACGGTCGATGGTGAGTGTTTTTATCGACAACACCATCGAGAATTCGTTGAAGTATCCGTATTTAGAAACCTATATTGTATCGCAAATGAACAATGGTAGTTTTTTCGAGCAGTCTGATGTTTCCGAAATTGTCACCGTGTTGTTTCAGTGCCTCGAAGAAGAAATGGAAAAAGGAAATATCGAAAAAGTCGAGCCTATTCAGTTTTTGCTGAACATGATTTCTTTGGTGAATTTTCCGTTAGTAAATCGTCCGTTAATTCAACAAAATCTCAACATATCCAATCAAGAATACAAACGAATACTTTCTCGTCGAAAAGAAGTCATTCTCCAAACACTTTTTAAAAAGTAAAACATTATGCGACACATCAAAATTTTGGTCTCTGCAATCGCATTGTCTTTATTCGGATTTTTACAAGCCCAGAAAAAGATTACGTTACAAGAGGCAATACAATATGCTCTAGAAAACAAGGCAGAAGCCAAACGAGCAGACTTAGCAGTGCAGAAAGCAGAGTATAAAATCTCTGAAGCAAAAGCAGGAGCTTTGCCACAGATTTCGGCAAATGCTGGTTTGACATATAATGCCATCATTCAAGAAATGTCTATGGACATTGGTCAGGGAGTGATGGTCATCAAAATGGGGCAACCATGGAACACCAATTTAGGAGTGAGTGTTTATCAAAATCTTTTCGATCAACGTGTATTTACAGGTTTGAAAGCAGCAAAATCGACACGAGATTTTTACCTTATCAATGCTCAACTTACCGATGAGCAAATTATAGAACGAGTAGCAACAGCTTACTATGAAGTTTTTATACAAGAAGAAAAACTGAAAACCATCGACAAAAGTTTAGACAATACCAAACGAGTACAGAAAATCATCAAAAGTTTGGTAGATAACGGTTTGGCTCGCCCAATCGATTTGGATCGAATCAATGTGCAAGTGAACAATATTTTATCGTCGCGACAACAATTGGTAAACGCCGTAGACATGACCGAAAATGCACTGAAATTCTACATGGGATACCCCATAGATCAAGACATCGAATTGGAAGAACGGAGTCTCGAACCCAGTTTGTTGAGCCTCGACGAGCAAGTCAATACCGAGAATAGAACAGAATATCAGGTGTTGAGCAAACAGAAAGAATTGCTTACCTACGCCCGCGAAGCAGAGAAAGCAGCCTTATACCCGATCGTAGGGCTTACGGCAAACTATGGAGTGCAAGGTTTTGGTGAGAAATTCATGACCTCTAAAGATTATTATTGGTCAGATTTGGCTTCGGTCGGATTGAGCGTAAAAGTCCCAATCTTCTCTGGTGGTGCAACCAAAGCGAGAATTGCGCAGGCAGAGGTCGATTTACTCGATTTGGAAGAACAAATCAACGATACAAAATTAGGACTCGATTTAGAATATCAGAATGCGAAATCTCAAATTGAAAACACCTTGAAAAGCGTCGAAATCCAAGCCGAAAACGTGGCGTTGGCCGATAAAGTGTTGAGCAACACCCAAGCCAATTACCAACAAGGTTTGGCAAATCTTACCGATATTATCGATGCCGAAAATGCCCTTACAGACGCACGAAACAATTATTCTAATGCTTTGTTGGAGTATAAAATAGCCGAAATAGGGCTGATAAAAGCCAAAGGAGAATTATTTAATCTCACCCAATTATAAATGATAACGAACGACTTTTAATCGAAATAAAAAAATGAAAAAAACAATTATATACCTTGTAGTCGCTGCTTTGTTGATCGGATTGGCAGCTTATAAAATCATCGACAACCGAAATCAACAACGTGCGCAGGTTGAAGAAGTAGCAAAACAAGTTGATAAAATCAACGTGAATGTGATCACAGTGACGCGCGAAGATATCAATACCGATTATTCGGCAAACGGAACATTCATCCCGAAACAAGAAACTCAAATTTCATCAGAACTTGCTGGTAAAGTGGTGAATGTTTACGTGAAAGAAGGTTCGAGAGTAGGAGCAGGGCAGACGGTGGCAGTCATCAAAAAAGATGCGATCGACGTAGAGATGAGTCAGGCACAAAACAATTTACAAAATGCCATCATCGACAATCAGCGTTACGAAAATGCCTATCAGACGGGAGGTGTAACCAAACAGCAATTAGACCATTCTCGCTTACAACTGAAAAACGCACAAGCCGCTGTACAAGCTCAGAAAGTAAGAGAAAACACCGCCAATGTTCGTTCGGGAATTAGCGGTACAATCAACAAACGAATGGTAGAGCCGGGCGCAATTGTTTCTCCCGGGACACCCATGTTCGAGGTGGTCAACATCAATACGCTCAAACTTTCTGTATTGGTAGACGAGAGTCAGGTTGGCCGCATCCAAGTTGGACAAATCGTCGACATCAAGGTGAATGTGTTGCCAGAAGAACGCTTTTCTGGTCGCATTTCATTCATCGCTCCTAAAAGTGATGCTTCGCTCAATTTTCCAGTAGAAATAGAAGTGTCGAACAACGGACAGTTAAAAGCGGGGATGTATGCAACGGCTACTTTCAAAACCAATCATGGCGTAGAAACACAAAACATGATTACCGTACCAGCCGAAGCTTTTGTAAACGGCGTGAGCTCGGGGCAATTGTTTGTAGTAGAAAATGGAGCTGTAAAATTGATCAAAGTGTCTACAGGTAAAGTTTACGGAAACAAAGTTCAAATCCTCAGCGGACTGAATGGTGGAGAACAAGTCGTGACCAGCGGACAAATTAACCTCGACAATGGATCGAAAGTGAACATCATAAAGTAAAGCCAAAATGAAATTAGCAGAAATATCGATCAAAAGACCTACACTGGTCATTGTACTTTTTACTTTGCTCACCTTGGGCGGGATATTGAGTTATAGTTTGATGGGATACGAGTTGATTCCAAAATTCGAAACCAATATCGTGACCATCTCTACCGTGTATCCGGGAGCCTCGCCCAGCGAAGTCGAAACATCGGTGACGCGTAAAATAGAAGATGCTGTAGGATCTTTGGAGAATGTAAAAAAAGTAGAAGCCTCGTCGTACGAGAGTTTGTCGGTAATCATGGTTCAGTTGAATACGGGTGCCGATGTGAACTATGCCCTCAACGACGCTCAGCGAAAAGTAAATGCAATTTTGTCTGAATTGCCTGATGATGTAGATCCGCCTTCGCTCAACAAATTCTCGTTAGACGATTTACCAATCATCACCATGAGTATTTCATCCGACAAGTTGAACGATAAAGAATTGTACGATCTACTCGATAAGAAAGTAGAACCTATCTTTTCTCGGGTAAATGGAGTTGCACAGGTAGACCTGATTGGTGGGCAAGAGCGCGAAATACAAGTGAATGTAGACGAGCGTAAACTGCAAGGATATGGCATCTCGATTGCAGAAGTACAGCAAGCAGTTTTATCGTCGAATTTAGATTTTCCGACCGGGAGCTTAAAATCTCGTTCAACCAAATCGACTATCCGTTTATCGGGAAAATTTCAGTCGGTAGACGAGTTGAATAACCTCATTGTGTCTAACCGCAACGGTGCACAAATTCGATTGGGAGATGTGGCAACGGTGTTCGATACCCAAAAAGATGTCGATAAAATTGCACGATTCAACCAAAAGCCAACCATCTTATTACAGGTAAAAAAACAGTCAGATGCAAACGCCGTTGAGGTATCCGAATTGGTAAAAAAAACCATACAAGAAGTAGAGTCTGATTACCAAGAACAAGGCTTGAAATTGAGTTTGGTAAACGATACCACCGATTTTACACTTGCAGCAGCCAATCACGTGATTTTCGATTTGTTTTTAGCGGTAATTCTCGTGGCAGTGGTGATGATGTTGTTCTTGCATAGCATCCGAAATGCATTCATCGTAATGGTGGCAATTCCGGTCTCGTTGGTATCAACATTCATCGGGATGTATCTGATGGGCTATACTTTGAACTTGATGAGTTTGCTCGGACTTTCGTTGGTGGTTGGGATCTTGGTCGACGACGCAATTGTAGTTTTAGAAAACATTTATCGCCACATGGAAATGGGAAAATCTAGAATTCGTGCTGCTTACGACGGTGCTTCAGAAATCGGATTCACCGTTTCGGCAATTACCTTGGTGATTGTGGTAGTGTTCTTGCCTATTGCAATGAGTAGCGGGTTGGTTGCCAATATTTTGGCGCAGTTCTGTGTGACGGTTGTCATTGCAACGCTGTTCTCGTATCTGGCATCTTTTTCGATTATTCCTTGGTTATCGTCTCGATTCGGGAAATTGGAGCATTTAACTGGTAAAAATTTATTCGAAAAATTCATCCTTTGGTTCGAAAATATTTTGGACGATTTTACCCATTGGATTTCAGATATTCTAAGATGGTGTTTGACAACAACTTTTAGAAGAATTGTAACCGTTGTAGGAACGTTTATCATCCTATTTTCATCATTCGGATTAGTAGCTTTTGGTTTCATCGGAGGAGAATTTATGCCGAATACAGATCGCGGACAATTCTTAGTTCAAATGGAATTGCCCAAAGATGCAACCATCGAAAAAATGAATCAAGTTACCTTAGAAGTTGAACGATTCTTACGCAACGATCCAGATGTAGTCGATATGATTACCACTGTGGGGCAGCAATCTTCTGGTTTTGGAGGCGTACAGGCAACCGCTTATCAGTCTGAAATTCAAGTCATCCTTACCGATAAATCGGAGCGTGATGTGAATACCGAAATCAAATCTGCCAAAATAAAACGAGCATTAGAAGAAAAATTTACGGGCGTAGAATTCAAAACCGTTCCGGTCGGATTGATGGGAGCTGAGAATGCTCCAATCGAGTTGGTGGTGACAGCTCCTGATAACGAAACGGCAACAAAAGAGGCAACTCGACTATTAGAATTGCTGAAAACCGTTCCAGGTGCAGTCGATGCCGAGTTGTCTACCGATACAGGAAATCCAGAAGTTCGGGTCAATATAGATCGAGATAAAATGGCTGCATTGGGTCTTAATTTGGCAAGCGTCGGACAAACCATGCAAACAGCTTTCAGCGGGAATACCGATGGTAAATTTCGAGCTGGTGAGTACGAGTACGACATCAACATCCGTTTTGCCGATGCCAATCGCCAATCCATCGAAGATGTAAGCAACCTGATGTTTACCAATGCACAGGGTCAAAAAATTCGATTGAGCCAGTTCGCCAATGTAGAGATGAGTTCTGGACCAAGTTTGTTGCAACGTCGCGACAAAGCACCTGCTGTAAAAGTGCAATCAAAAGTGGTCGGAAGACCCGTTGGTGATGTCGCAAACGAATGGTCTGCAATGTTTATGGACGGACAAGAAAAACCAGTTGGCGTCAATTATATATGGTCGGGTGATATGGAAAATCAACAAGATGGTTTTGGTACAATCTTGATTGCATTAGTAGCCGCAATTATTTTGGTGTACTTGGTAATGGTGTCGTTGTACGATAGTTTTGTGTACCCATTTGTGGTATTGTTCTCGATTCCGTTGGCATTGATTGGGGTAATGGTCATCCTCGCCTTGACTGGGAATTCACTCAATATCTTTACCTTACTTGGCATGATAATGCTGATCGGATTGGTAGCCAAAAATGCAATTCTTATCGTCGATTTCACCAATATGCGTAAAGCTGCTGGTGCTGATACACACGAGGCGTTGATACAGGCAAATCATGCTCGTTTGCGTCCAATCTTGATGACCACCATTGCCATGGTGTTTGGGATGTTGCCAATTGCTTTGGCAAATGGCGATGGCGCAGAGATGAACAAAGGACTTGCTTGGGTAATTATCGGAGGTTTGATTTCGTCATTATTCCTTACGTTGATTATCGTACCTGTTGTTTATTCTTTATTCGACTCGGTCTTGGATCGATTCAGAAAAGGAGAAAAAATAGATTACGCCGCAGAAATGGTAGCCGATTACGAGGCTAAAGAAATAAAAGAAGAGTGGGAATAGGCTTATTCTTACCCAACGAAATTTAGCGCCAAACGGATGCATTTGCATCCGTTTGGCGTTTATAGCGAGCAGGATATTTTTTTATAAATTAGAAAACTCTATTCGATATTTTGTAGACCAGAATTTTTTTTAGACAATCAAAACCATCTTTTTTTGAGTTGCTACTTGTATCTTCGTAAAAAAATATTTTCGAAACCATGAGTGCTTTTATACAGAAATTAGTGAAAACATTGTTGCAAAATCCAAAAAATCTTATGCACACGACCTTGGTTTTGCCTGGTAAACGACCCATGCTTTTCATCAAACAAGAATTTCAGCGTCAACAAACCGGAATTGTTTTACCCAAAATGATCAGCATAGAAGATTTTGTCGCAGAAATGGGCAAAGTACAATTGATTTCTGGTTTACCCTTATGGTTTCGGGCTTATAAATCATATAAAACATGTTTCCCAGAAGGGGATAGTTTTGATGATTTTATCAAATGGATTCCAACACTGCTCAAAGATTTCGACGATATCGACTCAACCCTTTTGCAACCCAATCTGTTTTTCGATTATTTGGTGTCGATCGAGCGAATCAAAAATTGGGGAGTAGAGCAAGAGGCGGTAGAACAAAATCCGATCATGAAAAATCATTTGGAGTTTTGGAAGATGGTCAAACTTTTTTATTCGCAATTCAAATCCGATTTACTTGCCCAAAAAACGGCTTATCATGGTTTGGCAAACAGGCTTGCGGTAGAAAATTTGCCAGCTTTCATGGCGCAGAATACACAAAATTTTGTGTTTGCTGGGTTTAATGCTTTGACGCTCGCCGAAGAAAAGATTTTATTAGGATTGGTTAAAGAAAAGCAAGCTCAAATTTTTTGGGATTGTGATGCATATTTTCTGCAAGAAGCGCAAGAATCTGGAACCTTTTTGCGTCGATACAAAGCACGATTAGCCGACTGGAATTGGACGTTTGAGGATTTCGAAAAACCAAAAGAAATTGAAGTTACAGGCATTTCGAAACAAGTTGGGCAAGCCAAATATATCAGTCAATTGCTGAGCGAAAAGTCTGAAGATGAATTGAAAAAAACCGCTTTGATTTTGGCAGATGAAGCGCTATTGCCCGCCGTGCTGAATGCGTTGCCTGCCAATATCCAACACGTGAATATTTCGATGGGAATTCCGTTGAAAACGGTGCCTTTGGCACAATTCTTCAAATCGGTTTTTGAGTTGCAAATGAACCGAGAAAAATTGGGAAAATACAAGGCGTTTTACTTCAAAAACATCGTTCAAATTTTAGAAAATTCATCGCTGAAAACTTTTCAGCAAAAGGTTGACCGAGAATTGATACTGCGCATTCAATCGAATAACCGCATTTTCAACTCGCCTCAATTTTTGCTCGATAACCTCAACGGTTCGTTTTTTCAAAACTTATTTCAAATTCCCAATTCGCCAAAACATTTCGTCGATATAGTGTTGACGTTTACTCAAAACTTGTTGCAAAACACCGATAAAACAAATGCGCTTATGCGAGAGCACCTTTTTTATTTCGAAAAAGTTTTTGCACAATTGTCGAATGAAATACAAGTTTTAGAAACGGTGACCAATTACAGAACGCTGTATTTGTTGTACCAAAAATTGATACAAACCGAAAATTTAAGTTTTATTGGAGAACCCTTAGAAGGCTTGCAGATTATGGGGCTTCTAGAGACGCGATTGATCAATTTCGAGCATATTATCCTCACCTCTGTCAACGAAGATGTTTTACCGCTTGGTCGCCAAAACAATACCTTTATACCTTATGATATTCGCAAAGAAAAAGGGCTGAATACCTTTAGCGATAACGATGCCATCTATGCTTACCACTTTTATCGTCTGCTATCGAGAGCCTCTCGAGTGAATCTGATTTACAATACTGATCCCGATGGTTTGGGAGCAGGCGACAAAAGTAGATTCATCGAGCAAATGCATTTCGAGAGTCCGCATCGCCTCAATTTTGGTTTTGCCAAACCGCATTTCGAACTTGTGCCCAAAAAATTATTTCAAATACAAAAAACGCCCAAAACCTTAGAAGTGCTCAACAATTGGGCATGCAATACCGGAATTACACCTACTGCGCTGGGCTTGTATTTGAGAAATCCGATCGAGTTTTACGAGAAAATTGTTCTGGGGGTAAATGATGTAGAAGAGGCAGAAGAAGATATCTCGACAAAAACAATGGGAAATATAGTGCACAAAACGCTAGAAGATCTCTACAAACCCTATATAGGCAGGCAATTGCACGCAAATGATTTCAAAGAAATGCACGCTCGAAAAGTGAAGTTGTTGGAGGATAATTTCAAGTTGGAATACAAAGAGGGCGAAATCGATCGCGGACAAAATTTACTAATAAAGCGCATTGTTCTTCGCATAATCGAGGGCGTATTGTTTAGAGACGAAGAAACTGCCAAATCGAACGAATTGATTGTCTTGGCATTAGAAAAACGATTAGAACTAATCATTGATTTGGATGAAACACCAATCAAACTGAAAGGATTTGTCGATCGGATTGATAGCGTAAACGGACTCAAAAGAATCATCGATTACAAAACAGGTAATGTACAAACAGATGGAAAAGATCTTCAAATCACTTTGGAAAAGCTCGAAGATGTTTTTTCTGATAAAAAAAATGCTAAAGCATTGCAGTTGCTCTTTTATGCTCATTTGTATCTAAGGCAAGAAGAACACGAAAAGCAGGCAATTCAACTTTGTATCTATCCGCTCAAATATCCGAATTTAGATTTGTTGAAATTCGCAATCGATAAGGTAGATAAAGTAGATTTTGGTATAATAGAACAAACGCAAGAATTATTAGAAAATCTGATTCGTGAAATCCTTCATCCGGCCATTCCATTCGAAGAAAATTCGAAATAGTCAACACAAAGTGATTTCAAATTATTAATTTCACACCCGAAAAATATCATCAAATGAAAAACAATAAGCTTTTTATTGCCATCATCATTGGGCTAGTTGCCGGTGTTGCATTAGGCGGAATCGTACATTACGTTTTTCCAGATGCGATTGCCGGTTTTTCGAAAAACATCAAACTACTTGGAACCGTTTTCATACGATTGGTTCAAATGATCATTGCTCCCTTGGTTTTTTCAACCTTGGTTGTGGGTATCGCCAAAATGGGCGATATGCGACTGGTAGGACGTGTAGGAGGTAAAGCAATGGTTTGGTTCATTACAGCCTCGCTTATTTCACTCACAATCGGATTGATCATCGTGAATATTATACGCCCTGGAGAAAACATGAACTTGACGATCGATAGCGCAGATGCAGGCGATTTGCTGCAAAATTCTAGTTCGGCTCTCACGCTAGAACACTTTGTGAGCCATGTGATTCCGAAATCTGTTTTCGAGGCTTTTGCAACGAATGAAATTCTACAAATTGTAATTTTTTCTATCTTTTTTGGCGTGGCTTTGGCAGCTTATGGTAAAGAGGGCGAAGTCCTCACCAAAGCGTTAGACAAAGTAGCTCATGTGGTACTCAAAATGGTCGAATACATCATGTGGGTTGCACCAGTTGGAGTTTTTGGAGCGATTGCCGCTGCAATTGCATTGCATGGATTCGGAGTATTTGTAATGTACGGAAAATTCTTACTCGCCTTTTCGGTTGGGATATTTATTTTATGGATAGTTTTGATCGCTGTAGGCTATTTTATTTTAGGAAAAGCACAACTTGTCAGTCTATTGAAACACATCAAAGCGCCTTTGCTCATCGCTTTTTCTACGACAAGTAGCGAGGCAGTTTTCCCTAAATTGGTAGAAGAATTAGAGGATTACGGAGCAGATTCTAAAGTCGTCTCTTTCATCCTACCATTAGGCTATTCTTTCAACTTAGATGGCAGTATGATGTATATGACGTTTGCCAGCATGTTCATCGCACAGGTTTATAATGTTCCAATGCCGTTGGAAAAACAAATCTTGATGTTGCTCGTCTTGATGCTCACGAGTAAAGGCGTTGCGGGTGTGCCAAGAGCATCGCTCATCGTCGTTATCGCGACCTGTACCATGTTTGGTATTCCGCCAGAAGGCATTGCTTTAATTTTGCCAATCGATCATTTTTGCGATATGGCGCGCAGTATGACCAATGTTTTGGGTAATGCTTTGGCAACGGCTTCGGTAAACAAATGGGAGCATACTCGTTTGGAAGCGGTAGAAAGAAAGATCGAAAGATTGAATAGAGAAAAAGAATAATCTAAAAAAGGAGTTGGTTTGACAGCTCCTTTTTGTTTTTTTGATATTGATTGCATACCAAAATTTAGTCTTCAAATATTAGTAAAATAAATCAGCCTTGATTAATTTTGCGCAAACAAACAAACATGACGCAAGGAATTATCATCTTAGATTTTGGTTCACAATACAATCAATTAATTGCACGCCGAATTAGAGAATTCGGAGTTTATGCCGAAATCCTCCCATATTTTACCTCATTAGAAGAAATAAAAAAACACAATCCAAAAGGAATTATTTTATCTGGCGGACCTTCTTCTGTTTTTGGAGAAGAAGCGGCTTTGGTAGAAAAAGAATTGTTCGAAATGGGCGTTCCGGTTTTAGGAATTTGTTACGGAATGCAATTGATTTCGCATTTATTGGGCGGAAAAGTAAAAAAAGGAAGCAAAGGCGAATACGGAAAATCAGAACTTACGGTTTTGGCAGAAAACAGTCTATTTGAAGATGTTCCAGCGCAATCAACCGTATGGATGAGTCATTTCGACGAGGTGGTGAAAGCGCCAAATGGCTTTACAGTCTCAGGAAAGTCGAATATTGATATCGCAGCACTTGCAAACGAAGATCGTAAAATGTACGCAGTTCAGTTCCACCCAGAAGTGACGCATTCGGAATACGGATCCAAAATGCTCGAAAACTTTGTTTTTAAAATTTGTAAAGCAGAGAAAAACTGGATTATAAAAGATTTTATCGCAACCGAAATCCAACGCATCCGAGAAGTTGTAGGCGATAAAAAGGTAATTTTAGGTCTTTCGGGAGGTGTCGATTCTTCTGTTGCAGCGGTTTTAATTCATCGCGCAATTGGCGACCAGTTGACCTGTATTTTTGTTGACACCGGATTATTACGAAAAGACGAAGGCAAAAAAGTAATGGAAAATTACGGAAAGCACTTCAATATGAATATTAAGATGGTTGACGCTTCGGAACGTTTTCTCAGCAATTTAAAAGGAATCGACGAACCAGAAGCAAAACGCAAATCAATCGGACATGATTTTATTGCCGTTTTCGATGAAGAATCGAAAAAATTCGACGATGCTTCGTTCTTAGCACAAGGAACTATTTATCCCGATGTGATCGAATCGCAATCGGTAAAAGGTCCTTCGGCAACCATAAAATCGCATCACAATGTGGGCGGATTACCAGAAGATATGAAATTGGAATTGTTGGAACCTTTACGCGAATTGTTTAAAGACGAAGTGCGTAAAGTAGGAGTAGAGCTAGGAATTCCGCGCGAATTGGTTTATCGTCATCCATTCCCAGGTCCAGGATTAGGAATCCGAGTTTTAGGTGAAGTCGACGCTGAGAAAGTACGCATCTTGCAAGAAGCCGACGATATTTTTATTCAAGAATTGTATAAGCACAATTTATACGACGAAGTTTCGCAAGCTTTTGTGGTTTTGTTACCTGTAAAATCGGTAGGCGTAATGGGCGACGAGCGCACCTATGAATATACGGCGGTTATACGCTCGGCAAACACCATCGATTTTATGACCGCAACTTGGTCTAAACTTCCTTATGAATTTTTAGAAATAGTTTCGAACAGAATTATCAACGAAGTACGAGGAATCAATCGCGTAGCGTACGACATCAGTTCAAAACCACCAGCAACAATCGAATGGGAATAAATCTCACTGGCTGTCTCAAAAGTAATTTATGATCATTTGACATTTTGACGATCTGAGGTTTTCGTAGCATATTGGTATTGAAATTGCCTTTATAACACAACAACTCACCAGAAAGAATTTATCAAAATGAAAAAAATAGTGGTTTTAACAGGAGCTGGAGTCAGCGCAGAGAGTGGTATCTCGACTTTTCGTGATGCGAATGGTTTGTGGGAAAATCACGACATCATGGAAGTGGCTTCAATCGAGGGATGGCAGCGAAACAAAGCCTTGGTTTTGGAATTTTACAACCAGAGAAGAAAGCAATTGAATCAAGTAGAACCCAATGCTGCACATCGTTTTTTGGCAGCCTTAGAAAAGAAATATCAAGTAAGCGTTATAACACAAAATGTAGATGATTTGCACGAACGGGCTGGTTCTACCCACGTCATTCATTTACATGGCGAATTGCGGAAAGCGTGTAGCGAAAATGATAAAGACCTAGTGGTGGATTGGTATGATGATATCAATATTGGCGATTTAGCTTCCGACGGAGCACAGTTGCGCCCTTTCATTGTATGGTTTGGCGAAATGGTTCCTAAGATGGAAGAGGCTATTGAAGCTACTTTGCAGGCCGATATCTTTATCGTAATCGGGACATCGTTGCAAGTTTATCCTGCTGCATCGTTGATCGATTTTGTACCCGATCATAAACCCGTTTATGTCATCGATCCGCAAGCTGCGAGTATGAATCTCCCGAAAAATTTTACAGTAATTCCGGCGCAGGCTACCACTGGAGTATTCGAGTTGGATTTATAATTTTTTATAAAAAAAGAGGCAGCCTTCTGAGACGGCCTCTTTTGATTTATTGTATAGCACCCAAATGGGGGTTTGATGTTCTGGTATAACCAAAAATGTCGGTTGGGAACAGGGCAGCAAAACTTATTTTACCTTTGCCCCAAGCGGCCGACTCTTCGTCTAATCGCAAATTATTTGCTGTGTATTTTGGGTCTAAAAATTTCGGCTCACCTACAATGCTTCCGACAAAACCTGTAGCAGTCGTCACATCCAGAGTCGATTGATCTGTATTTTTGAAAAGATTAGTATCGAAAAGATAATTGAAACTCGACCCAGCATTATGATACAAGGCGATGGCATTAGCAGAACGATCGCTATAGAAAATGTTGTTGCCAAAAATTGCCTGTACCAGCGCATTGCTCGAGGTGTCTTCTTCGTTGCTGTTGCTCAAATACAACGCATAAGCAGGTCCTGCAGTGCCAATCATGTTGAAATAGTTGGCAAATGTAGAATGGTAAAAGGCATATTTACCGCCATCCAGAATTGCCAATGCTGCCAAGTTTGCGTTGTTCAAAATGAGGTTGTGCCCATTGATTTCGGCATCTCTTGCCAAAATTCCGTACGATTGATGGTTGACGATATAAGAATTGCTGAGGTCTAATTTTGCTTTGTTTACCTCTAATCCAGTATCACCACCGATGATTTTAGCATAATTGATTGTGGAAATACTATTCGGTCTCAGTTCTATTTTATTCCATTGATTGGGCAGGGAATCGTATCGGCTATCATGGCGAGCCGAACGGAATTTCACAAAATGGTCTACGCTTCCTTCTACCGTAAAATTGGCATTTTCTCCGATTGTAAGACTTGCGTCTTTTTCAAAATAAACTTTCGTACCCGACGAAATATTCAGACTATTGGTTACCGTCACCTTACCTTGTATTACCTTGGCTGTATTTTGATCCCAGTTGGCAGTTGCTAAGGTCTGATCCTTCAAGAAATCTGCTTTTTCTACCCAAGACAACAATTTTACACGTTTAGAATCGGTAGCGGTTTCGAAAATCAAATCGTCTTCGTATAGCGGATTCGTATTTGCATCTTTGGCGTGTATCTCTACAAATACAAATAGGCTGTCTTTGCCTCTAATGGCGATGTTTTCGAAAGATTTTCCAGCTCTCCCATCAACATTCAATTCGTAATAGGAATCGCTTCCACGGTTGAGGTAAATTTTCGGAATTAGTTTATTGTCCTTATCTGCGTTGTAAACTTTTAGAACATAGGTTTCCGATTTTCGATGGTTGAAAACCGTGTCTACATTGACAGTGTCGCGATTGAAACTGAGTCCAGTAGTGATGGTTTCGTAATCAAAATCTTCTCGGCACGACTGAAAAGTCATTGCCGAAAACAATAGAGTAAGATATAAAGGAGTTTTGAATCTCATGGTCGTAAATTTGTCTAAACAAATATAAAGAAATATTTATATTTTTATTGTTTTGTATAGATTTATTATTATCTTTGCACTCCGTTTAAATAGTATAAGAAATCATAATTGTTATGAAAAAAGATATCCATCCAGAGAATTATCGTTTAGTGGCATTCAAAGATATGTCGAACGAAGAGGTATTTATCACAAAATCTTGTGCAGATACAAAAGATACAATCGAGATCGATGGGGTTGAGTATCCATTAGTGAAAATGGAGATTTCATCTACTTCGCATCCATTTTATACCGGTAAACAAAAATTAGTGGATACCGCAGGTCGAATCGACAAGTTTAGAAATAAATACGCTAAAAAAGCTAAAAATTAATAGAAAATAGAAGTCATCTTTACTTCAAAATTAATTTCTATTGTTATTATAAATTAACCTATGAGTGTTTGCTTATAGGTTTTTTTTATGTTTAAATTTGCAGATTATAATCATAATAGTTTAATGATGTCATTGTTCGACAATACCGAGTTCGCATTTCAAGCAAAATCGAATCAAGATTTAAAAAAAGCACATTTTCTTTTCAAAATGATCGGCAATCCTTTTCTCACAAAGTTGGGCGGGACTGTCTTTGGCAAACTTCCATTCATTGTAAATTTACCTTTGGTAAAACCGCTTATCAAAAATACCATTTATGCCCAATTTGTAGGCGGTGAAACTACATCAGAAGCCGTGAAAGTTGCCAATGATTTGTACAAGTTCGGGGTGAGTTCTATCCTCGATTATTCGGTCGAAGGGCAGACAGAAGAAGAAGATTTCGATCATGTACGCGATGTGATGTTGGAGCTGGTTGATTTGGCCAAAAACAATCCTTCTATTCCCTTTGTTGTTTTCAAACCTACTGCTTTGGGAAGAATAGAACTTTGGGAAAAAATTGGTAATAAAGCAAGCTTGTCAAAAGCCGAACAACAATCTTGGGAAAATACCAAACAACGCTTCAAAAGCATTTGTGCCAAAGGATATGAAGCAGATGTCAACATCATGGTCGATGCCGAAGAAACCTGGATGCAAGATGCAGCCGACGAGCTCACAGACGAGATGATGATGAAGTACAATACCAAACGCCCGTTGATTTGGAATACACTTCAGATGTATCGCCACGATCGCTTGGATTACCTGAAAAAGATGTTTGCAAAAGCTGAAAAACAAAACTATTTCTTGGGCTATAAAATTGTACGCGGTGCTTATATGGAAAAAGAACGCGCTTTGGCAGAAGAAAAATCGTATCCGTCGCCAATACAGCCAAACAAAGATGCATCCGATCGTGATTACAATGCCGCAATCGAGTTTATTACCAAGCATCATCAACGTTTCGGTCTATTTGCTGGGACGCATAACGAGCACAGTTGCGAATTGTTGATTCAGCAAATGAAAAAAAATCAAATCGATGCCCATAATCCTAATTTTTGGTTTGGTCAACTCTATGGCATGAGTGATAATATCTCTTTCAATTTGGCTCATTTAGGATACAATATTGCCAAATATTTACCATACGGTCCCATAAAAGAAGTCATGCCTTATTTGTTGCGTCGAGCGCAAGAAAACACCTCGGTTGCAGGGCAAACTGGTCGCGAACTTGGACTTATAGAAAAAGAAATCAAACGTAGAAAAGTCTAATATTTAATTCAAAAACATCCGTTTTTTAGCGGATGTTTTTTGTACCTTCACGCTTATGAAAGCTATTCCAAAACTTCTTATCGTAAGCATCGTTTTCTATCTGGTGTCATTGCTTTGCCCATTCACTATCGACGACTTCGAATTTTATGGTTTCAACGCATTGCTTTTGGGATGGGTAGTATTTCCAAGCCTCGATTTCTTCTGTTGGTTAGCCAATTTTACACTGCTTGCTTCTTGGATTTTAATCAACAAATCGTACCAAAAATATTGGGTTTGGACAACCGTTATATTAATGGCAACTTACGGAATCGATTATATTTTCAGGCTCAATTTTTTTGAGACAAGAAGCTACGATGAAAAAATCTTGGCGTATTGGTTCTGGTTACTTTCTGGCGTTGTATTGCTTTTCAGAAACGCCAAAACAGGCATCCAATCATCCAAATCCATCGATTAATGAATTCAAAAAAGCTTATTTTTGAATCGAATTAATTTTACGATGAAACATCAGCATTTTGCAGAAATCATATTACCTTTAGCCTTAGATGGCACTTTTACCTATCATTTAACAGCTGAAGATTTGCGCAAGATCAAAATCGGGCAACGGGTTTCTGTGCCTTTTGGTACGCAAAAGTTGTATACCGGCATCGTGCATTCTATTCATCAACATCGTCCCGAATTGTACAAAACCAAAGGCATTCATTCTTTTTTGGATGATGAGCCGCTGGTGACGCAAAAGCAAATCGAGCTTTGGGAATGGATGGCAAAATACTATATATGTCCGCTCGGCGATGTTTTCCGAAATGCGTTTCCGTCTGCCCTCAAGCTCGAGAGTGCAACTTATGTGCGCCTGATCGATGCAAATTTCGACCATTTAGAAGAACTCAGCGAAAGCGAATATTTGGTTTTTAGGGCATTACAGAACAAGTCAATTCTTTCGGTAGACGAAGTGGCGCAGGTAGCGGAAGCTAAATCGACAATCGGAATTTTAAAATCTTTGTGGGAAAAAGGAATAATTCGGTTGGATGAAAAACTGTACGAAAAGTACACGCCGAAAATCGAAAATTATGTTCGAATTCACCCTCAACTCAAAAACAACGATTCTGCCTTCATCCAAGCGTTAGATGGTTTGAAAAACGCCCCCAAGCAACGCGAAACAATTTTGAAGCTCATCACTTTAGAAACTCAATTTCAAAAACCCATCAAAGTTTCAGAGTTGGTAAAACAAGGGAGCACCAATGCGGTAATCAAATCACTGAGCGAAAAACAAATCGTAGAAATTTACCAATTGCAAACCTCAAGAGTAGAAGAGACGCAAGCAGCACGCAATGCGATTGCAGAACTCACCTTAGCCCAGCGTCAAGCTTTGTCGCAGATCAATGCATCCTTTCAGCAAGAAGAGGTTTGCCTTTTGCACGGCGTCACCTCAAGCGGAAAGACAGAAATTTATCTCCATCTTATCGACGAGGCGATTCGCAAAGGACACAAAGTGTTGTATCTTTTGCCCGAGATTAGTATCACTACGCAAATTGTTCATCGCATCAGAAAACATTATGGCGAGCGGGTAGGTGTTTTTCATGCTAAATTCAATCAAAACGAAAAAGTAGAATTATGGCAAAAGACTTTGCGTGGCGATTACGACATCATCATTGGAGCACGTTCGGCAATCTTTCTACCTTTCGACAATTTGGGATTGGTCGTTGTCGACGAAGAACACGAGTCAACCTACAAACAAAGCGATGTAAAACCGTATTTCAACGGACGAGATATGGCGATTGTATTGGCGAAAATGTTCGATGCAAAAGTCATTTTAGGTTCGGCAACCCCAGCTTTAGAAAGCTATTATCATGCTCGCAGTGGGCGATACGGATACGTTGAATTGACCGAGCGCTTTGGTCGCGTTCCGCTACCAGCAATCAACCTTGTCGATTTGCGCAAAGCCATTAAAGAAAAAGAAATTACCAACGATATTTCGCACGTATTGCGCGATGCCATACAAGAAGAACTGAGCCGTAAAAAACAAGTCATCATTTTCCAAAATCGCAGAGGATATGCACCCGTTGTCGAATGCGAAAGCTGTGGTCATACCCCCGAATGCCCCAATTGCGATGTAAGCCTTACCTATTACAAATTACAACACCTGCTCAAGTGCAACTATTGCGGTCACGCACAGAGCAAGCCCCTTCGTTGTCCAGCCTGTGGGAGCAATTCGTTGGTTACCAAAGGTATTGGAACCGAGCAAATTCAAAATCAGCTCGAAGAACTCTTCCCCGATGCCAAGATAAAACGCATGGATGTCGACGCCATGCGAGGAAAATTCGCCTACGAAAAACTCATCGAAGAGTTCGAACAAAAAGAAGTTGACATTTTAGTCGGAACGCAAATGATGACCAAAGGGCTCGACTTTGGCGAGGTAACCTTGGTCGGTGTGATTCGTGCCGATTCATTGCTGAATTTCCCCGATTTCCGAGCACACGAAAAAGCCTTTCAATTGCTCACGCAAGTCGCTGGGCGAGCGGGCAGAAGAGAAGAACGCGGCAAGGTGTTGATTCAGAGTTTTCAACCCGATCATCAAGTCTTGCAGAACGTCACCACGTACAACTATCATCAGACCATGAAAGATATTTTGTACGAGCGGCAAGCCTTTCATTATCCGCCTTTTGTGCGGGTGATACAATTCCGTTTCAAACACAAAAATCCAGACCGTGTACAGAAGACGGCAGAGCAATTCATCAACTTGTTGCGCCCACATTTTGCCAATCATTTGTTGTTGGGACCAGAAGCTCCGGCAATTGCACGCATCAACAATTTGTACCTCATGCAAGCCATGCTCAAAATTCAACCCAATCAATCCTTAACCAAAGTAAAAGCATTGATTCTGCAACAGTTAGAAAAACTGCATACCGTTGCAGCCTACCGTTCGGTACGATTAGAAATCGATGTTGACCCACAGTAGAAAGTCTTTTTGGGCGTGCCCTTCGGTCGGGCTTTCCGGCCTCGCTTTGCCTTTCGCTACGCTTCAGACAAGAGCTCAAACAAGCCTTCAATCCCTCACGCAAACTTGCTCGATAGTCGATCAATGAGATTTGGGAGAATCGCTGGGTATCACCAACAAAATTTCGGTTGGCGTATATTGCTGTTGATCTTCAAATTCCGGAAGAAGCTTGTTGTTTGCTATAACAGAAATTACAGCGACTTTCAATTTCGGCTCGAAACGCTTCAGGTAATGAAAAATACCTCCGTAATTTTTAGAATGATAATCACCATTGTAGTGAAGGATGAGTTCGTCATTTTTGCGATGTTGTAAAATGCTTTCTGCCATGGTTGCGTCTTTCAATGCTTGGGCGTAAACAAAGTTTTGGGCGTTCATGGTAGAATGATCTTTCATCATGTCGATCATTTCGGGGTATCCTGGTGTTTTTTCGTCCACGACCAAAGGCAATGTAGCCATCCATTTTTTTTCGTTTTTTGGCAATTGATCCAAGGTTGCTAAACCATTTTTTGCTACCAAAGCGGCATATCTTCTGGGTACGTTGCTTGCAATTACGCGCAGGTTTCTTTCTTTCGCAAAAAGAATCAGCGGTTTGTAGTCGGTCTTGTAATTAGACCAAAACCTTACAGAATCTGTGAATGTTTTTTCGCTTATTTCTCCGTTGAGAAAATGTTCTATTTCGGCCTGGTTGTCGCGTTCGAACATCTCGAAGCCCAAGACCAATTTTTTTTCCGATTTTTTGTGAAGCTCTTCTGCGAGTTTCAGTTGTAACCAATGGATAATGGCGTCGTTGTGGTGTTCGCCAAAGAGTACAATATCATATTTCGCCAAAATTTTAGCGGCATGATGAAAATTTATCGCTAGCTTTTTTTGGTTGTAAAACTGATAGTTTTTCAGTTCTTGAGCCCAAGAAAAATTGCCAATTAAAAGTAAAATAACTAAAAAAATAATCCGATACATGATTGTAAATTTTCTGGCTGAATGTAAGAAATTTTTCTTAATATAGACTAATCGAAAAGACAGAATTACAATGGAAAAAGTTTTAGAAATCAACGAACTTTCGAAACGTTTTGGTTCGCTGCAAGCTGTTGACAACGTTACTTTTTCGGTAGAGAAAGGTAATGTTTACGGACTTCTCGGTCCAAACGGAAGCGGGAAATCGACAACCTTAGGGATGATTTTGGGAATTATCAATCCCACAAGCGGAAGTTGGAAATGGTTCGGACAAGATGCCTCTCACGAGGTGATGAAAAAAATTGGCGCCATCATCGAAAGCCCGAAATTCTACCCGTATTTATCGGCTAAAAAGAATTTAGAAATTGTAGCCGAGATCAAAGGAGTTCCTTATCAAAATATAGAAGAAAAATTGGAATTGGTGGGCTTGGCTGATCGTAAAGAAGATAAATTTCAAACCTATTCTCTCGGGATGAAACAGCGATTGGCAATAGCTTCGGCATTGCTCAATAACCCCGAAGTTTTGATTTTAGACGAGCCTACCAACGGTTTAGACCCGCAGGGAATCATCCAGATACGAGAAATAATCAAGAAAATTGCAGCTTTGGGAACAACCATTATTCTGGCAAGTCATTTGTTGGATGAGGTCGAAAAAGTATGCTCGCATGTGGTGGTGCTCAACAAGGGTAAAATACTGTATGCTGGCTCGGTAGAAGAGATGCATCCAAGTTTCGGAATCTTAGAATTAGGTGCAGCTGATCTCGAGGCTTTGGTGAGAGAGTTGAAACAGATGCCTTATTTTTCGAAAGTAGAAAAAGTTACAAATTTCGTAGTGGTGAGGTTGAATACTGCACTCACGGGTGAGCAGCTCAACAAACAACTTTTCGACCGCGGAATTGTTCTCAATCATTTGGTGCAAAAACGCGAAAGCTTAGAAACTCAATTTTTCCAATTAATCCAAAACTACAACGCATGATTCGACTATTTTTAATCGAGTGGAAAAAAACTTTTTACAATCGAGGAACTCGCATTTTTCTGATTTTATATTTTCTAATGATTGTTGCGATGGGCTTTATTTTGCCAAATTTTCACCCGAATATCAACGGGATAGCGGTCGATTTTATCAAAATGAAAGCGTTAGAATATCCAGTAATCTGGCACAATATTGCTTGGCTTATGGGGTTTGGTAAGTTTTTTCTTGCCGTGATTCTCATCAACAACATCAGCAATGAATACAGTTTTGGAACCGTTAAACAGAACCTTATCGATGGTTTTTCTAAAGGCGAATTTTTTCTTTCGAAATTGTTGTTGGCGTTTTTACTTTCGCTTTTTTCAACCTTTATTTTGATCGGAATTGTGGTGATTTTGGGCAGCTTATATAGCGAGAATCAGCATGCTTTCGGTGGTTTTGTCTTTGCGTTTGGGTTGTTGATAGAGGTGTTTGGTTATTTGGTGATGGCGATGTTTTTGACTTTCCTTTTGCGCAAAAGCACTTTTGCAATTCTATTACTGGTGGTGTTGAGTTTTGGCGAGACCATGGTGAAAGGAATCGAGTATTTAGTTCGGTATAGTGCACTTGAAAACGCACCAGAACAGCTGAAATTATGGTCAACTTATCTGCCATTCGAGGTCAATTGTTCGGTTGTAGATTATCCGTCGGTAGACATCGGGAAATTCTTGATGACGGGCGAATTTTTCATCCCAAAACCATTCGACTGGGCAATCTGTAGCGTAGCAATCGTTTATTGTATCTTGTTTATTGCACTTAGCTATTGGTTGTTCAAGAAAAGAGATGTATAAATCAAGTCTATTTCGTTATATTTGCACCTATGCAAATGACAAATTTCGAAGGTTTAAAAAATCTTTTGGCATCGCCCAAAAAGATTGCCATTCTACCGCATAAGAATCCAGATGGTGACGCCATTGGCGCTACTCTTGCGATGAGTTTGTATCTGAAAAAACTCAACCATAGTTGTAATGTGGTAGCTCCCAACGAGTTCCCCAAATTCCTGAAGTGGTTGCCCGAAGCAAAAAACATTGTCATAGCAGATTATCAGCCCAAACGAGCAGAAGCCATCATTCATCAAGCCGATTTGATTTTTATTTTAGATTTCAATACGTTAAGTCGTATAGATGATTTGGGCAATTGGGTAAAAGCATCGCATGCGCCCAAAGTGTTGATCGATCACCATCAAGCACCAGATCTGTTCGATTTTATGTATTCCGATACTTCGATGCCAGCAACTTGCCAAATGGTGTACAATTTTATCGAAGCAATGGGCGATTTGTCTAAAATTGATAAAGACATAGCAAGCTGTATTTATACAGGCATCATGACCGATACTGGCGGATTTCGTTTCAGGAATACCTCCTCGTCAACACATCGTATTGTGGCAAATCTGATCGATGCTGGGGTAGAAGTAGACAAGGTTTCGTCCTACGTCAATGATTCCAGCTCGCCTTCGCGACTCAAATTATTGGCTGTAACCTTAGACCAATTGACTTTCTTGCCAGATTATCGTACTGCATTCATGTACCTCACTCGCGAGCAAATGAAAGAAAATGGTTTTCAGAAAGGCGATACCGAAGGCTTTGTAAATTACGGGCTGAGCATTGATAATTACGTCTTTTCGGTCATTTTTATAGAAGATACGCATCATAATTTTATTAAAATATCGCTTCGTTCCAAAGGAAATTTCGATGTCAACGAATTTGCGCGTAAACATTTCAACGGAGGAGGGCATATGAATGCCGCTGGTGGACGATCTGATTTGCCTATCGAAGAAACGCTACATTATTTCGAAAGTTTGTTGCCATTATACCAAGAACAACTAAAAAATATTGAATTATAATGAAAAAAATAAGTTTGCTTTTGGTGGCTATTTTTTGCTTGTTTAGCTGTGGCGACAAGGTAGTTCAGCGTCCTGTAACTTATCACAACGATGATTTTTTAAAACGGTCGCAACAACGTGGCAAGCAGCTTTTAGCAGAAGAAAATCAATGGTTCGAAGCCTATCGAAAAACGTCTAAACTCACCTTTCAACCAACCGATATGGGGTTTTGGATTTCCAACGAAGGCAAAGCGAACGATGCCATGGCCAAAACAGGTGATTTTGTAGCATTCGAATATCAAATCAAAAACCTAGACGATTCTATCATTTATAGTTTTGAAGAAAATGGAGTGCAAAAAATTGTGTTGGGAAGAGTAGATTTACCCCGCGGTTTGCATGCCGCTTTGCAATTGATCGATCAGCAGGAGGAAGCGACCGTGTTGTTGCCTTCGTTTTTAGCATATGGAGGATTTGGAGATCAGAAAAAAATTGAGGCAGACATGCCCATCATTATGGAAATAAAAATTCACGAAATTCGAAAAAAATAACAATGAAAAAACTAGTATTAATCCTCACACTTATGCTTACCATAATAAGTTGCGGTGTGAAAATTCCAAGCACAATGAGTAAAGAAGAATTTAAAAGTTTAGAAGATGGTTTGTATGCCAATATGGTGACCTCTAAAGGAACCATGCTGATTAAGTTTTATGAAGATAAAGCACCTATGACGGTTGCCAACTTTGTTGGTCTGGCAGAAGGTAAAATAAAAAACTCAGCAAAAGCCGAAGGGGTTCCGTTTTACGACGGCGTTATTTTTCACCGCGTTATCAAAGATTTTATGATTCAGGGTGGTGACCCCGACGGAATGGGTACAGGAGGACCAGGATATAGCTTCGAAGATGAGTTTGACGAGTCGTTGCGGCACAACAAAAAAGGATTGCTATCGATGGCAAATTCAGGGCCAGCAACCAACGGATCGCAATTCTTCATTACCGAAGTGGCGACTCCTTGGTTAGACGATCGCCATGCGATATTTGGCGAAGTGGTAGAAGGTTTAGACGTTATAGATACCATTGCAAATGTAGAAAAAGGACCACAAGATAAGCCAAAAGAAGATGTGGTAATCGAGAAAGTTGAGGTAATACGCAAAGGTGAACATTACAAAAACTACGACGCAGCAAAAGCATTTGAAGAGGCAAAAGCTAATCATGGAAAAAAAATGGCAGAGAAAAAAGCGAAAGAAGAAGCAGCAAAGGCAGCTGAAATTGCACGTTTGAAAGACTTGGAGGCAAAAGCATCTTCAACCGATTCTGGATTGAAATATGTAATGCTAGAAGAAGGTAATGGAGCAGTGCCAGTGCACGGAGACCCAATCAAAGTGCATTATACTCTACGATTAGCCAACGGCGAAAAGATCGATTCGTCTTACGATCGCAAAGAACCATTAGAAGTTACGGTGGGTGTTACAGGACTTATCCAAGGTTGGATGGAAGCCTTAGAACTATTCAAAAGAGGTTCTAAAGTCTTGTTGGTTATTCCGTCAGAATTAGGATACGGCGCAAGAGGCGCAGGAGGTGTGATACCGCCAAACGCAACACTCTATTTCGATATGGAAATTTTAGATTAATATAGGAAGCAAGCGATGAGCTTGCTTTTTTTTATATTCGTTTCTGTTTAATCTCAAATAAAAATGATAGACGCAAAGACAAGAATATTTATTCCACATACAGTCCTCACTTCCAACAAAATTATTTTTACAAACCAGTCAATGTTTTCAATGAATCGAAAATTTTAGGGCGAATAATCCTACATTTTTCGTGGCTTAAGTTTTTAGAAATCGAGATAGAAGCTCGAATCGCTACCGAAAATTGACTTTTAATTTTTATTTTTGAGTCATGAAAATCAAACAAATAATAGAAATCGTTGAAGAAATCGCCCCTTTGCACTATGCTGAAGATTTCGATAATGTAGGCTTGTTAGTGGGCGATGAGACTTTAGAGGTGACCAACGTTTTGGTAACGCTCGATACAACCGAATCGGTAGTGCAGGAGGCAATCGATAAAAAATGCAACCTCATCGTCAGTTTTCATCCCATTATTTTTTCTGGTTTGAAAAAGCTGACCGGAAAAACCTATGTCGAGCGAGCTGTGCTGAAGGCGATACAAAACAATATTGCCTTATATGCCATACATACGGCCTTGGACAATTCGTTTGTTGGCGTCAACGACAAAATTTGTGAACGCTTAGGCTTGGTAAATCGCAAAATTTTGATTCCGCAACCGCATTCTTTGCAGCAATTATTTGTTTATGTACCCGAACAAAACGCTGAAACTTTGCGACAGGCTTTATTCGCCGCAGGTGCAGGTAAAATAGGAGATTACGATTCGTGCAGTTATAATATCGCTGGGCATGGGACATACCGCGCCTTGGAAAATGCAAATCCGGTCATTGGTGAAATTGGAGAGTTGCATACCGAAAAAGAAATTCGAATAGAAGTTGTGGTGCCAACGCATCTCACGCAAAATATTCTGAAAGCTATGCGAGACCATCATCCGTACGAAGTAATTGCTTTCGGATTGTTGTCGTTGCAAAACCCAAATTCTCGTATTGGCATGGGAATGATTGGCGAATTGGAAGCCGAAATGGACGAAGAAGTTTTTATGGATTTGGTAAAATCACAAATGAATACACCGCTTATTCGGCATTCTCAACTATTGGGTAAAAAAATTAAAAAAGTGGCTGTTCTTGGCGGTTCGGGAGCTTTTGCCATCAAAAATGCAATCGCTCAAGGAGCCGATGCTTTCATCAGTGCCGATTTCAAATACCATGATTTCTTTTTGGCAGAAAATCGAACCGTTTTGATGGATATTGGGCATTTTGAATCAGAACAATTTACAAAAAATCTTTTGACTGCACATATTAGCAAAAAAATTACTAATTTTGTGGTCTTTAATTCCGAAATAAAATCCAATCCTGTTAATTATTATTAACTATGGCTGAAACAAAAAATAGCAAAGAAATGAGTGTAGAAGAAAAACTACGCGCATTGTATGATCTGCAATTGATCGATTCTCGTCTAGACGAAATCCGTAATACTCGAGGTGAATTACCATTAGAAGTAGAGGATTTGAACGATGATGTTCTTCAAATGGAGAAAAAAATCTCTAAAGTTGACGATGAAATTGCCGATCTAGAAAATCAGATTGCTGAAAAGAAAGAAACTATTGTGAACGCAGAAGCTTTGATAAAAAAGTACACCAAACAGCAAGACAATGTGCGCAACAATCGTGAGTTCGACGCGTTGGCAAAAGAAGTAGAATATCAAGAGCTCGAGATACAATTGGCAGAGAAGAGAATTCGGGAATACAATGCCAAAATCGAACACAAAAATCAAAATAAGGCAACTTTCGTCGAGAAGTTAGAAAAAATAAAAGAACATTTGGCTCACAAGAAAAACGAACTAGAAAATATTGTGAAAGATACAGAGAAAGAAGAACAAAAACTCATCAAACTTTCGCAAGAATACGCACAGAAATTAGAAGAGCGTTTGTTCAAAGCCTATAGCAGAATTCGCGAAAATGTGAAAAACGGTTTGGCAGTTGTGCCAGTAGAACGCGGTGCATCTGCTGGGTCATTCTTTACAATTCCGCCACAACGGCAGATGGATATCGCACAACGCAAAAAAATTATTGCCGATGAACATTCGGGGCGAATTTTGGTAGACCTCGAATTGGCTGAAGAAGAAAGGCAAAAAATGGAAGCAATCTTCAAATAGATCAATTTTTCATAAATTTAATAGGTGCATTTTTTGCACCTTTTTTTATTGGTATAAATTTTGTTTTTACGAAAAAGAAATAAATTAGTTTGCAATGTTTAAAAGATTACTTTTTGGTTTGATGTATCTCACAATGACGCTTGTTTTTACATCTTGTCTTAGTGATGACGACGGATGGAGAAATAATCAAGTGATAGATTATAGCCAGAATAGAGGAGAGGTAACCTATGATGGATTATCCTATCCGATAAAATTCATGAATATTCGCCCTAGCGGAGAAGTATTGACCGATGGAAGCCGAGTGTATCAGATCGATTTGTCTACCAATTACCTCAATTCAAACAACAATACTATTCAGACCGATGCCTTGTTTCAGGCCGATATTATTGTACCTAGAAATGCTTCGATTACAGGCAATTATGATATGTTAGATCTCAACGGTCGTACCTTCAATTTTGCTTGGTATTACGAAGGTGTGAAAATAAGTGGTAATCAGATTGTGGAATATGATTTTGAAATTAGAAATCAAGATTTCGTGTCTGGGACGCTGAGTCTGAAATATTATAACGATGGCTATGCAGAAGTCCAAATCAATGCGATCGATGGTTACGAAGGAAGAAATCGACCATTGAATCTATGGTTTGCAGGTTACACGAACTAAGAGCATAAAAACACCAAACAAAAAATCCTTGTCTTGGCAAGGATTTTTTTGTATTTAGACAAGATTATTCTTCTTCCTCGTCTTCCTCTTTCATGGTGTGGTAAACGTGATTCACATCATCGTCTTCATCAAATTTTTCTAACAACTTTTCGATGTCGGCACGCTGCTCAGCTGTCAATTCTTTTGTCGTTTGCGGTATACGTTCGAACTCAGAAGAAAGTATCTCGTAGTTGTTCTCTTCTAATGCTTTGAAAATGGTGCCGTAATTTTCGAACGGAGCGTATAAAACTATGCCGTCTTCTTCTTCGAAAACCTCTTCCACACCGTAATCAATCATCGCAAATTCAAATTCTTCTAAATCGAAATTTTCTGGTTTTACAATTTTGAAATGGCATAAATGATCGAACATAAATTCTACAGAACCTTGCGTCCCCAATGTCCCATTGCATTTGTTGAAATAAGAACGCACGTTGGCTACTGTACGATTGTTGTTGTTGGTAGAAGTTTCTACCAAAATCGCAATTCCGTGAGGTCCGTAACCTTCAAAAAGTACTTCTTTATAGTTTTCTGTCGACTTGTCGGTCGCTTTTTTTATCGCTCGCTCGATGTTTTCTTTTGGCATGTTCGCTGCCTTAGCATTCTGAATTACAGCACGCAAACGTGAATTGACTGCTGGGTCTGGACCACCTTCTTTTACAGCCATTACAATATCTTTCCCGATTTTGGTAAATGCTTTGGACATTGCAGCCCAACGCTTCATTTTACGTCCTTTTCTGAATTCAAATGCTCTTCCCATGAATTAAATTTTAAGTTACAAATTTATTGCTTTCGCTTTTTAATAAAAAAAATAGTCCTACTTTTTTTAAGGTTTAGGCGTTTTATCCGTGCTGAAATAGATTAATATCAAACAATAAATGACTTTCAGTTTTAAATATTCTCTTTACATTTGATTAAAATAATACCAATTGAATTTAGAAGTCTTAAAAGAGTTACTGTTAGATTACAACGAACCTTTACCAGGGTGGGATTCTCAGAAAATAGCCTCGCCGCCATACCGAGAGAAATTTGATATAGAAGCCGTCAAAAAGACCAATCCGCGGGTAGCAGCCGTAATGATTCTGTTGTACGAAAACGAAGATCGAGATGTAGAATTCCCCCTTATTTTGCGCGTCATTTACGATGGTCCACATTCCAACCAATTGTCTTTACCTGGTGGTCAATTCGAAGAAGCAGATATTTCGCTTGACGAAACGGCAATGCGAGAGACCGTAGAAGAGTTGGGCGTGGTGTATGAAGATATCGAAGTGCTGAAACAATTGACCGAAATTTACGTTCCGCCCAGCAATTTTTTAATCTATCCCTTTGTAGGCTATTATCCGGGTATTCCAGATTTTATCCCGCAAGAATCGGAGGTGCAGTACATTATTCCGATCAATTTAGAAGCGTTTTTAGAGGCAGAGATTTCCAGTTTCGATTACAGCGTTGGCGACCAAATTGTAGAAATGCCAGGCTATGATATAGGTGAAGAAGTCTATTTGTGGGGAGCAACCGCAATGATTTTAGAAGAATTCAAAGAATTAGTGAAAAAGAGCATAACTTTGTAAAGCAAAAAAAGATTAAATTTTGGCTCAGAAAGTAAAAAAGAAAACCGTCTATCGCGATGTCTTTGGGCATCTGTATTTCCTGAAAAGAAGCTTGATTTTCATTTTAGGAGGTCTCACGTACAATCGATACAATGGATTCAATAAATTAGAAGTAAAAGGAACTGCAAAATTAAGATCTTTACCCAAAACCCATGTTTTGTTTGTGTCGAATCATCAGACCTATTTTGCCGATGTTTTTGCCATGTACCATGTTTTTTGTAGCGTTCAGAATGGTTTTATCGACACCATCAAGAATCCGGTTTATCTATTAAATCCGAAAATAGATTTCTATTATGTGGCAGCAGAAGAAACGATGAAAGACTCTTTCCTTACCAAACTATTTGCCTACACAGGCGCTGTTACCGTGCAACGCACTTGGCGATCGAAAGGTGAAAATGTACAACGAAAAGTTAACTTAAACGAAATTTCGAATATCGACAAAGCCATTCAAAACGGTTGGGTGGTAACCTTTCCGCAAGGGACGACCAAAGCATTTGCGCCAGGCAGAAGAGGAACGGCGCATTTGATCAAGACCAACAAACCCATTGTGATCCCCGTTGTTATCGACGGATTTCGACGAGCATTCGACAAAAAAGGTTTGATTATAAAGAAAAAAGGAATTCGAGCGACCATGACTTTCAAAGATCCTTTGGATATCGATTACGAAAACGATACGTCGGACGAAATCATGAAAAAAATAATGGATGCCATAGAGCAATCACCAGAATACAACAAAGTAAAACCGATAGACGAGATATTGGATGAAATCAAAGATTCTTCTCTCGATGACTACCTCAACGAGGACTTAGATGATGAGGAAGATGAAACATTAGCTGACACAGAACTGAAGCAATAAACGTCTACAAAAAAAGCAAATATTTCGGATGAAGAAAATTCATTTTATAGCCATTGGCGGGAGTGCCATGCACAATTTAGCCATAGCTCTACACGAAAAAGGATATCAGGTAACCGGATCGGATGATGCGATTTTCGAACCCTCGAAATCGAGACTACAACAACGTGGTCTTTTACCCGAAACTTTGGGTTGGTTCCCCGAAAAAATTACCGAAGATTTGGATGCGGTAATTTTAGGAATGCACGCACATGAAGACAATCCCGAAATGTTGAAAGCACAAGCATTAGGGCTCAAAATTTATTCCTATCCAGAATACCTTTACGAGCAATCGAAAGACAAAACAAGAGTCGTAATCGGCGGTTCGCATGGCAAAACAACCATCACTACTATGGTGTTGCACGTTTTACATTTTCACGGCATCGAGGTAGATTATATGGTGGGCGCGCAACTCGAAGGTTTCGATGTGATGGTTCACCTCACAGAAGAGAACGAATTCATGATTATGGAAGGCGATGAATACCTCTCGTCTACACTTGATAGAAGATCGAAATTTTTATTATACCAACCCAATATCGCCCTTATCTCGGGTATTGCTTGGGATCACATCAACGTATTTCCAACGTTCGAAAGTTACAAAGAACAGTTCAGAAAATTTGCAGAAAGCATAGTCGATGGCGGCGCATTGATTTATAATGCGACGGATAAAGAAGTGGTAGAGGTTGTCGAAAGTATCGAAAAACCCTTGAAGAAATTTCCATACGAAGTTCCGCAATCCTTTATAAAAGACGGAATTACCTATCTCGAAACGCAAGACGGTCCGATACCTTTGGAGGTTTTTGGCGAACACAATTTGATGAACTTAGAAGGCGCCAAGGCTATTTGTAAACAACTGGGCGTGATGGAAGATGATTTTTACGAAGCGATTCAAAGTTTCAAAGGCGCTTCGAAGCGATTAGAACTCCTCAACCGAACAGCAAAATTTGTTGCCTACAAAGATTTTGCTCATGCACCAAGCAAGGTGACTTCTGT
Source organism: Vaginella massiliensis (assembly GCF_900089075.1). Taxonomy (GTDB): domain Bacteria; phylum Bacteroidota; class Bacteroidia; order Flavobacteriales; family Weeksellaceae; genus Weeksella; species Weeksella massiliensis_A. The sequence goes on along the minus strand of NZ_LT593745.1, from coordinate 75,229 downwards.
AACCAATGCTGTGAAAACGCAGTACAAAGACCAAGAGGTTGTCGCTTGTTTAGAAATCCATACCTATTCTTCGCTCAACGCCAACTTTTTGTCGCAATACAAAGGTGCATTGGACCAAGGCGATGTGAAAATTGTTTTTTATGATCCCGAAGCTTTGAAGATAAAACGTATGGAAATGATTTCGCCAGACGACATCCGAAACAGCTTTGGCGACCCCTCGATTTTGGTCATGACCCAAGCAGAAGAATTGCAAGAGTATTTAGAAAAAATGAACAAAGACAACAAAGTATTTCTGATAATGAGTTCGGGTAATTTTGGCGGACTGGATTTAAAGAAAATATTTGGTTGATAATTCGATAGAAGAATATTTGGAAATTAACAATCTTATCTTAAATTTGCGACAAATTGCGATTGGTAAATAAGAGTAATTTTAGTTTTTAAAGTTTTTTTCATGAAAACATTTGTATATGCTCATAATAAGGTTGAGTGTTTCTACGTAAGACCGTAAATCTTTCACTACAAATGATTTTTTTCTTCACAAATCCTCATCATTATTTTGTTGTCAAATTGTTTATAATTTATGATATTTTTGTCATGAATCATTTGTCTTTCCTTGGAATATTGATTAATTTTGTCTTTCACTTTTAAATAGTGTATTTTATTTAAAGTTTACAACATTTGTATATTCTCATAATAGGGTTGAGTGTTTCTACGGCAGACCGTAAAATTGCCACTACAAATGGATTTTTTTCTAGGAGTTGTCCGAGAAATAAATTTGTTTGTTGAGTGTATACAAATCTTTAACATCAAGGATTAATAAAGCAGCAAACAAGATAATGAATCACAGACTTTTCATTCAAAAAAAATCAGATTTTGACATCATCAGTCAAAAAACGACTATAGAACTCAAAAACCTTGTTTCTCATATCGAATGCAAGGTTTTTGTCGTTTATGACCTTTTCAATATAGACGAACAACAGTTGGCAAAAGTGCTCAACAAAATATTTGTAGATCCGGTAACCGATTTGGTTTATAAATATGTTGAAGACGCTGTGAATGAAGTCTTTCCCTATACGCCCAACTATTTTGCTACCGAGTTTTTACCTGGTCAGTACAACCAACGAGACGATTCGGCAGAGCAATGTTTGGTGCTGATGAACGTAGATAATGCAAAAGTACGATCGGGCTTGCTTTATGTGTTCAATAAAGAGTTGACGCAAGAAGAATTGCAAAAAGTAAAAGCTTATCTCATCAACCCGATAGAATCGCGCGAAAAAGATCTCGCAAAATTAGAAATACCGCAAAATCCAGAAGCTAGCGACGTGCCGATTGTCGAAGGTTTTTTAGAAGCAGACGAAACTGCTTTGTTGGCAATTCATGCGCAGTACGGACTTGCATTGGAAATGGATGATTTGGTTTTCATTCAAGATTATTTCAAATCCAAACAGCGAAATCCGACCGAAACCGAACTCAAAGTCTTGGATACTTATTGGTCCGATCACTGTCGACATACGACCTTCGAGACCGAAATTACAGATGTGAAGTTCAATTCACAATTCAATGCATTACTCCAAAAAACCTTTGATTTTTATACCACAATAAGACAAGAACTCAATATCACCAAACCTATCCGATTGATGGATTTGGCTACCATAATGGGCAAATACCTTTCGAAAAATGGTACTGTAAAAAATATTGATGTTTCGGAAGAAATCAACGCATGCTCCATTGTTGTGCCAATCGATGTCGACGGCAAAGAGGAAGAATGGTTGTTGCAATTCAAAAACGAAACACACAATCATCCGACAGAAGTAGAGCCCTATGGTGGAGCTTCGACCTGCGTAGGTGGAGCGATTCGCGATCCTTTGAGTGGTCGAGCTTATGTTTTTCAGGCAATGCGTATCACAGGTGCAGCAAATCCGTTAGAAAAAATAGAAGATACCTTAGAAGGGAAATTACCACAACGTAAAATTTCGAAAGAAGCAGCGAACGGCTACAGTTCGTACGGAAATCAAATCGGATTGGCGACTACCTTTGTTCGCGAAATCTTCGATCCAGGTTACAAAGCCAAACGCATGGAGGTAGGTTTTGTAGCAGGTGCGGTGAAAAAAGAATATGTAAGACGAGAAGAACCTGTTGCTGGAGACAAAATTATCCTTCTTGGTGGCGCTACAGGTCGCGATGGTGTGGGCGGAGCGTCTGGTTCTTCTAAGACTCACGATGGACTCAAAATCGACGATTTGTCGGCAGAAGTACAAAAAGGAAATGCAATTGTAGAACGAAAAATTCAACGACTTTTCAGAAATCCGGAAGTGTTGGCGCTAATCAAAAAATGCAACGATTTTGGAGCAGGAGGCGTTTCGGTTGCCATCGGTGAAATTGCTCGAGGCATAAAAGTAGATTTGGATAAAGTACCGTTGAAATATGCAGGGCTGAATGGGACCGAACTTGCCATCTCTGAATCGCAAGAACGCATGGCAGTTGCGGTTGAAGCAAAAGATGTCGATACTTTTGTCGCGTTGGCAAACGAAGAAAATCTAGAAGCGACTTGTGTTGCCGATGTTACCGGTGATGAGACCATGACCTTGCTTTGGAAAGGAAATAAAATCGTAGAACTCGATCGACATTTTCTCGACACCAATGGCGTTCGTAAACAAGCCAAAGTAGAAGTGAAAGACGAAGCAGCAGATAATCCTTTCGAGCTCAAACCTTTTACCAAGGAAAGTTTTATCGAGTTGATGCAAGAATTGAATCATGCTTCACAAAAAGGAATGGTCGAAATGTTTGATAACAATGTAGGACGATCTACTATTCTCAACGCATTCGGAGGGAAAACAATGGACACGCCAGAGGATGTCTCTGTACAAAAATTCCCAACTGATGGATTTACAAATAGCGTTTCTGTTGCTTCGTTTGGTTTTAACCCAAAAATTGCACGCTGGTCAACCTATCACGGAGCTTATTTTGCCGTGATCGATTCGATTACCAAAATTGTTGCAGCAGGTGCAAATTACCGAGATATACGCTTGACTTTTCAGGAATATTTCGAAAAATTGAGACAAGAACCCGAGCGTTGGGGCAAACCTTTTGCTTCTTTGTTGGGTAGTGTAGAGGCGCAGAAACAATTTGGCTTACCTGCCATTGGCGGTAAAGATTCGATGTCGGGCTCTTACCAAGATATAGACGTGCCACCAACTTTGATTTCTTTTGCAGTTGCACCATCAAAAGTTGATAAAATTGTTTCGGGAACGCTTCAGGGAAAACAATCAGTGTTATCAATTTTTATTCCGTCATTAGATCAAGATTATTTGTTAGATAGTGAGAATACCAAAGATATTTTCGATTTTATCAATACGCTAGACAGAAACAATGTACGATCGATGATGACCGTAAAATTTGGCGGAATTGCCGAAACTCTTGCCAATATGGCGTTTGGTAACGAGATTGGTTTCGAGATAGATACAACTTTAGATCTTGGGCAATATTTCCCAGCGGCGATCATCATCGAGCATCAAGACGACTTGGTGATTCCAGCGAATATTCAGGCGAATTATCATCGATTAGGAAAAACCAATGAGACTACAACTTTCCGATTGAACGCTATCGAGATCGATTTGATGGATTTGAAATCTAAATGGAAAGAGACTTTTGCATCATTATTTCCGTATCAATCCAACACCAACCAAAAAATTACTGAAAAAGATATGACGGCAGAGCGAGTTTGCTTTGCTTATGCAGATCATAAAGTAGAAAAACCTAAAGTTTTCATTCCGGTATTTCCAGGGACGAATTCGGAATACGATTCGGCAAAGGCATTTCGTAGAGAAGGCGCTTTGGTCAGCGTGCTGCCATTCCGTAATCGCAGTCGCAACGATATCGAAGAATCGGTAGATGCGTTTGTAAACGAAATCAATCGAGCGAATATCCTATTCATACCAGGAGGATTTTCGGCGGCAGATGAACCAGAAGGTTCTGGAAAATTCATCGCAACGGTTTTGCGCAATGACAAGATCAAACAAGCAATACATAATCTATTGGAGCGAGACGGATTGATTTTAGGAATTTGTAATGGATTTCAAGCACTCATCAAATCGGGACTTTTACCTTACGGAAAAGTTAAAGATTTGGAAGAAAATACCCCAACACTTACCTTCAACCAAATCGGTCGTCACATTGCCCAATTGGCAAAAGTGAGAGTGAACAAATCGCATTCACCTTGGCTGAAAGGAATGGAAGGAAAAGAATTTTGGGTTCCGTTTTCGCACGGTGAAGGACGTTTCGTAGCCGATGAAAAATCGTTAGAAACCCTAATTGTTAATGGTCAGATTGCTACGCAATTTGTAGATTTAGAAGGAAACTTAGCGTCAGCAATGCCTTATAATCCAAACGGATCTACCTTTGCTGTAGAAGGAATTGTATCGCCTTGCGGAAAGATTTATGGTCGAATGGGGCATCCAGAACGATTCGAAGAAGGCTTGTTCAAAAATATTCCAGGAGTAGAATACATGAATATTTTCAAAAATGCAGTAGACTATTTTAGAGGATAAGAAAACGATTTATCGAAACTATTTTAATAATAAAATCAAGACAAACACATACAAACGAAGTGAATTTCATTTCGAAACAAACAAAACAAAAAACAACACTACACGCGATGAGCTTATCAAAAAAAGAATTCATTTACGAGGGAAAAGCAAAACAAGTTTATGCAACAGAAGATCCCGACAAAGTAATCGTCTTTTACAAAGATGATGCAACAGCATTCAATGCTCAGAAAAAAGGTACCGTACAAGATAAGGGCGAGATGAACAACAAAATCTCAACCTTGATTTTTCGATACCTCATCGATAAAGGAATCCCAACCCATTTTATCGAACAATTGAACGACCGTGAACAACTCGTGAAAAAAGTATCCATAATTCCACTCGAGATGGTTGTTCGCAATTATGTCGCAGGATCGATGGCGCAACGATTGGGTCTGGAAGAAGGAGCAAAATCACCCGTAACCATTTTCGATATTTGTTACAAAAAAGACGAGTTAGGCGATCCTTTGATCAACGATCATCATGCTGTATTATTGGGTGCAGCAACTTATGACGAACTCAAAACTTTGTATGCAATTACCGATAAAATAAACGAAGCGCTCAAAGAATTATTCTTAAAAGCAGGATTGATTTTGGCCGATTTCAAAATCGAATTTGGAAAAGATCAAGACGGAAATATCTTGCTTGCAGACGAAATTTCACCCGATACATGCCGTCTATGGGATGTAGAAACCGGAAAGAAATTAGACAAAGACCGTTTTCGTCGTGATTTGGGCGAAGTATCAGAAGCTTATCACGAAGTTTACAACCGATTAACCAATGTTCTTAACTAATTAAGTCAAGATTAAAAAATGGATAAAATATCCTACAAAAGTCAACTAAAAGCTCAATACCTCAAAGAATTCTATCAACGCAATATTCTCAAGAAATATGCAAGCGACACCGTTGATGCGGTAAACGAGGAATGTGGTATATTCGGTATTTATTCACCGACTAATATCAATACCTATTCCATCACACAATTTGGTTTATTTGCTTTGCAACATAGAGGACAAGAAGCTTGTGGTGTGACTTTCTTGAAAGACGGATTGCTGAAAACGGTAAAAAAAGCCGGTTTGGTACTCGATGTTTTCAAAACTATGGAAGACGAAATCGAGGAGTACCAAGGAAATGCAGCCATTGGACACACGCGTTATACGACGGCAGGCGACGGAAGCCGAAGAAACATTCAGCCGTTGTATACCTACAATATGTATGGGAAACCGCATTTTTCTATTGCTCACAATGGAAATTTAATCGAGGTTGCGGCTTTGCGCGAAGAATTGGAAAAAGAAGGTTTGCCGTTTTTGGCGACTTCAGATACCGAAGTTCTTTTGCGTTCTATCCAAAAATATTCTCATTTAGAATTACACGAAGCCATACAAAAAGGAACCGAAAAAATAAAAGGTGCTTACTCGGTCTTGTTGTTGGCAAACAACCAATTGGCAGCTTTTCGCGATCCAAATGGTATCCGTCCGTTGTGTATCGGCAAATTGGGTGACGCGTACATTTTCAGTTCAGAGACCTGTGCCCTCGATGCGGTCGGAGCAACTTTTTTTCGTGATGTAGAGCCAGGCGAAATCGTAGTGGTCAACGAATCTGGATTGCATTCCTACTCGCTCAATCAGCCCAAACATCGCGATATTTGTGCTTTCGAATACATCTATTTTGCTCGCCCAGATTCAAATTTAGAAGGATTAGAGATTTACGATCTCCGAGTAGAGTCTGGTCGAAAATTGTATGAACAGAATCCGGTCGATGCCGATTTGGTCATTGGCGTACCCGATTCGGGAGTCCCGTCGGCAATTGGTTTTTCTGAAGCCTCGGGAATACCGTACGAACCAATTTTGGTCAAAAATCGCTATATGTCGCGTTCTTTTATTGTGCCTTCTCAAGAAATGCGCGAACGAATTGTAAACCTGAAATTGAACCCGATAGCCAACAGAATCAAAGACAAACGCATTGTAGTCTTGGACGATTCTATCGTGCGTGGAACAACGTCTAAGTTATTGGTCAAAATTTTGAAAGAAGCTGGCGCTAAAGAAATTCATTTCCGATCAGCATCGCCACCCATCATCGCACCGTGTTACTTAGGAATCGATATGCCTTCCAAAGCCGATCTTATTTCTGGAAACAAGACAATAGATGAGGTGAAAGAATACCTACAAGTAGACTCGTTAGATTTCCTTACGGTTGATAATCTTATCGATTTACTTGGAAGCAAAAACCATTGTTTTGGTTGTTTTACAGAGAAATATCCTGTAAATTATACCAATCAAACAAACAAAGAAGAAAGCTCGGCATGTTGTTGAGCAAAAAGTAAATGAAAACTTTAATTGTAAACGTTAAAAAATGAGTAATACCTACAAACAAGCAGGAGTAGATAAAGAAGAAGGCTATCAAACAGTATCGAAAATAAAACAAGCCGTTGCTGAGACGCACAACGACAATGTGCTGAATGGCATCGGGAGTTTTGGAGCATTTTATCAGATCGGTGGATACAAAAATCCTGTATTGGTATCGGGTACAGATGGTGTTGGTACCAAATTGAGAATTGCATTAGACGCTAAAATTTACAACACAGTGGGCATCGATTGCTTTGCCATGTGTGCCAATGATATCCTGTGTCACGGAGCAAAACCTTTGTTCTTTCTAGACTATTTGGCTTGTGGTAAGCTAGACTCGGATGTTGCTGCCCAAATTGTTACCGGAATTGCCAATGCGTGTAAAGAAACGGGTACAGCACTCATCGGAGGAGAAACAGCCGAAATGCCCGGCATGTACCAAGTAGGAGATTACGATGTGGCAGGCTTCTGCGTTGGTATCGTTGAACGCGACGAAATCATCGATGGTTCAAAAATCAAAGAAGGTCAGAAAATTATCGCATTACCATCTAGTGGTTTTCATTCGAACGGATTCTCTCTGGTGCGTAAAATTTTTACCGATATGAACGAAGTTTTTGAAGGAAAACCGTTATACGAAACCTTGTTGGTGCCGACCAAATTATACCAAAACGACATCTTCAAGTTGAAAGATGCAGGAATCGAAATGACTGGTATTGCGCATATTACGGGAGGTGGATTGATCGAAAATGTACCGAGAATCATGCCAGAAGGCTTGAGTGCGGTGATTGAAAAATCAAAAATTCAAGTTCCGGCTATCATGAAAGAATTAGCAAAAAGAGGTGCGATTAACGAAGATGAAATGTTTGGCACATTCAATATGGGCGTAGGAATGGTGGTGATAGTCGACCAAAATGACGCAGAAAAAGTATTGAATCTGATAGAAAATAGTGCCGTAATCGGAGAAATAAAAAAAGGCGAAGAAAAAATAGTTTTGAACTAATTTCAATCGCTTTTTCCAATCAAAAACAATCAAAAAGGTCAGGTACAAAAAGCCTGACCTTTTGCTATTGTTTCAAAACAGAAGTCGGCATTTCGGTTTTACAATATTGGCATGTAACCGTCTCGTCCGATTTTCCTATCGGGACAACTGGAATAAAAAATAAGGAAAGATGCTTGCGGTAACTACGCAATTTGTATTGCCGTTGCTGTTGACAAATAGGACATTGAAAATAGCCCTCTTCTAAAGTTTTACCTTTGGTTGAAACTCCTCCAATAAAAATCATAGCTCATACGTTTGCTTTATTCACAACAATTTTCAAACCAATTCCATCGTATTAAAATTTATATATTTGCAATTCATCATTTTCTTTAGCCAATCATGCAACAATCCAAAGCACTTGCAATCTTAAAATCGGGGCGAAATGTCTTTCTCACTGGTTCTGCGGGTGCAGGTAAAACCTATGTGCTCAACCAGTATATACAATACCTCAAAAATCACGGTATTGCCGTTGCAATCACAGCTTCTACGGGTATTGCGGCAACGCATATGAACGGGCAAACCATTCATTCGTGGGCGGGAATCGGTATAAAAAATCACGTATCGGAAAGTTACTTGGCCAAATTGCGCGTAAAAAAATTCTTTCGCGATAAAATGGAAAAAGTCAAAGTTTTGATCATTGATGAAATATCGATGTTGCATCGCAATCAGTTGGATGCGGTGGATTTTGTTTTGAAATTTTTTAAACAAAACGACGAACCTTTTGGCGGAATTCAAGTGGTTTTTTCGGGAGATTTCTTCCAATTACCACCCATTGGCGAAGAGTGGGAAGAGTCTCGCGATAAATTCTGTTTCATGTCTGAGGCTTGGGTCAATGCAAGGGTGCACGTTTGCTATCTCACCGAACAATATCGCCAGTCGAACAATGCACTGAATGATGTGTTGAACGAAATACGATCGGGAAATATCTCTTCTCGTTGCCTTGAATTACTCGAGTCTAGAATCTCGTATTTTCCAGACGAAATGGAGTCACAAACGCGTTTGTTTACCCATAATATAGATGTAGATCGAATCAACAAAGGACAATTACAGCAAATCGATGCGACTGCCAAGTTGTACAAGGCAAAACTTGCCGGAAATTCTGCTTTGATAGAAGTTTTGAAAAAATCTGTTTTGGCAGAAGAATTACTCGAACTGAAAATCGGAGCCAAGGTGATGTTTGTTCGTAACAATTTCGAGGTCGGATTTGTCAACGGAACCTTGGGAACGGTAACTGGCTACACCGAAAAAGATGAGCCAATTGTAAAATCTACCGATGGCGAATTTTTTGTTGCAAAACCCGAAGCCTGGGCAATAGAAGACGAAACGGGCAAAGCTTTAGCATCCTTCACTCAAGTTCCTTTGCGTTTGGCTTGGGCAATTACAGTTCACAAATCTCAAGGGATGACCTTAGATTCTGCCTATATCGATTTGTCGAAAGCATTCGAGAAGGGGCAAGGTTACGTTGCCTTGTCACGTTTGCGCAACTTAGAATCGCTGTATCTGCATGGGCTCAATCAAACGGCATTAGAAATCGATGCGTTGGCCATGAAAGCAGACAAACGTTTTCAAGAGCTTTCGCATCATATCGATGAGGTGTTGGACCAAAAGCAACTCCAATCTACTTGGGCTACATTCATCCGTTATGCAGGAGGAACGCTAGATCGAAAACAAATCGCCAAAAATGTTGAGAAAAATAAGTTAAAAGAAAAAGGTCAGAAAAAATCAACCGTAGAAATTACCTTAGACTATGTAAAAGAAGGTTTGAGCTTGGAGCAGATTGCCGAAAAACGAGGCTTGACGACCTCTGTAATCGTAGATCATCTTGGCAAAATAAAAGAAATAGATCCTTGTATTGATCTTTCACCTTTCAAACCTTCCAAAGAAATTATAGAAAAGGTGAGATTTGCCTATGGTGAAATCGAAATTGTAGACAACAAAATCCTCAAACCAATTTTTGATTATTTTGATGGAGCGCTTAGTTACGAAGAAATCAAGAAAGCATTATTGTTTATTTAATTCTTTACCATTTTAAACTTTAATTTAGGCTAAAACTTCCTCCAACCATTAAACCTAAAAAAATAATGAATACAGGTTTTATCTGTCTAAGATTTGATATAACTTTGTAGAAATCTTGTTTTTCTGTCGTACGCTCATTAGCAGTACCAATCACGCAAGATTTCCAATTAATTTCATATTCTAAAACAATGAAAATAGCAGTGTTTGTTTCTGGCGGAGGAACAAATCTTCAAAACATTATCGATGCTGTAGAATCGGGTTATTTGTCGAATGTAGAAATCTCGATGGTAATGACAGATCGAGACTGTTTCGCAATCGAACGATCGTTGGATAAAAACATTCGCACTTATGTGCTCGACCGTAAAACTTTTAGCGAAGATGCGGCGCATAATTTAGAAGGAGAAGACATCGATTTGATTGTGTTGGCAGGTTTTCTAAGCATTCTCAAACCCGAATTTACCCAAAACTGGCAAAATAAAATCATCAATATCCACCCATCTTTGTTACCAAAATTTGGCGGAAAAGGCATGTACGGTTCCAAAGTGCATGAAGCGGTTTTAGCTTCGGGCGATAAAATTTCTGGAGCAACGGTGCATTATGTAACAGCCGAAGTAGACGAGGGCGACATCATCGTTCAAGGAACTTTTGAGGTGGAGGATGAAGACCAAGTTTCTGATTTACAACGGAAAGTAGCCGAGGTAGAAAAGAAAATTTTGGTAGAAGCCATAAAGCAAATTAGCGAAGCATAATATCCATCATATCGCCTTGAGGACTATTGGTCTTTGAGGTTTTTTTAGTATAAAACTTTAAAAACTTAAAAATATAAAACTAATCACAATGCAGAAACAAGCCTTAATCAGTGTTTCGGACAAGTCAAACTTATTAGAGTTTGCAACATTCTTGGTCAATCAAGGATACAAAATTTTGTCGACAGGAGGAACATTCAAACACTTGCAAGACAATGGGATTGAAGTAACCGAAGTAAAAGATGTAACGGGCTTTCCAGAAATTTTAGACGGACGAGTAAAATCGTTACACCCTGCAATTCACGGCGGTATCATGGCTCGTCGTGCAGACGAAAATCATATGGCAACCATTGCAGAACATGGAATTAACCCTATCGATATTGTCATCGTAAATTTGTATCCATTTTTCGAAAAAATGAACACGGGTTTATCAGAAGCAGAAATGATCGAGTTTATCGATATTGGTGGTCCTTCGATGTTGCGCTCATCTGCAAAGAATTTTTATGACGTAACTGTTGTGACAGATGTGAGTGATTATCAAAAAGTTATGGATGAAATCCGTGAAAACGGAACCACCTCGATCGAAACCCGTAAAAGGTGTGCAGGAAAGGTATTCAACCTCACGGCTGCTTACGATGCGGCTATTTCGTCTTACCTGTTGGGTGATGACTTCCCTCAATTCTTAGAGTCTTCTTACGAAAAAGTAATGGACTTGCGTTATGGTGAAAATCCACACCAAAAAGCGGCTTACTACGTAGATAAAACAAAAAATGGTGCTATGAAAGATTTCGAATATTTACAAGGTAAGGAGTTGTCTTTCAATAATATTCGAGATATGGATTTGGCTTACAAAGTGGTTGTCGAATTCGAAGAAACAACCTGCTGTGCCGTGAAGCATTCTACACCATGCGGCGTTGCTATTGGCGAAACAGTGGTCGATGCTTATCTGAAGGCTTATGAATGCGACCCTATGTCAATCTTCGGAGGAATTGTAGCTTTCAACAAAGAAGTAGACGGAAAAACAGCTGTCGAATTGAATAAAATTTTCTTAGAAATCGTTATCGCTCCAGCGTTTACAGAAGAAGCTTTAGAAATTTTCAAAGCTAAAAAAAATGTACGCATCATCAAAGTCAATAATCCAGTTTCTGATAAAGTAACTTACGTAAAAGTGGATGGCGGTTTGATTGTTCAATCGACCGATAACCAATTCTCAAAAGATTTGAAAGTGGTGACCCAAGCACAACCGTCTGAAAAACAAATGACCGATTTGATTTTTGCTCAAAAAATTGTAAAATGGGTAAAATCCAACGCAATTGTAGTGGCAACCAACGGACAAGCATACGGAATTGGAGGCGGACAAACGAATCGCATTTGGGCTGCTCAACAAGCGATAGAACGAGCAAAAGAAAAGGTACAAGAGGATTTGGTATTGGCTTCCGATGCATTTTTCCCGTTCCGTGATGTGGTCGATTTTGCTGCCGCAAACGGAATCAAAGCAATTATTCAACCTGGCGGATCTATCAAAGACGAAGATTCTGTGGCTGCTTGTAACGAACACGGAATTCCGATGGTGGTGACAGGAATGAGACATTTTATGCATTAAAAATAGAAGAAAAGTAAAAATGAACAACATCACTCATAATTCAGATTCCACCACAAAAATATTAATCATCGGAAGTGGTGGTCGAGAGCACGCCATTGGTTGGAAGTTTGCAGAAGACTTCAATCGAAAAGGCAAAGAACTCGAACTCTTTTTCGCTCCAGGAAATGCCGGAACAGCACAAATTGGTACCAATGTGGCGCTTTCTTCCCTTGAGGAAATGAAAAATTTTGCCAAAGAAAATCAGATCGATCTAACTTTCGTAGGACCAGAAGCCGAGCTGGCAGAAGGAATTGTAGACCTGTTCCAAGCAGAAGATTTAGCCATTTTCGGTCCGCATAAAGCAGCTGCACAATTGGAAGCGTCTAAGGCTTTTGCCAAAGATTTTATGTCGAAATATGGCGTGAAAACTGCAAAATACAAAAATTTTCGAGGACCAATGTTGGCAATCGAATATTTAGAATCGCAAGAATATCCTATCGTGGTCAAAGCCTCTGGTTTGGCTGCTGGAAAAGGCGTGATTATTTGCCAAGATTTTGAAGAAGCAAAAAAAGCGGTTCTCGAAATCATGGAAGATAAGACCTTTGGCGATGCAGGAAACGAAGTGGTGATCGAAGAATATTTAGAAGGATTCGAGGCATCGATTTTATCGTTTTTCAACGGTAAGAAAATCGTTCCTTTTATTGCTGCCAAAGACCACAAGAAAATTGGCGAAGGCGAAACTGGTCTCAATACTGGCGGAATGGGCGTTGTTGCTCCAAATCCATTGTTTACAGAAGAACATTTCAGCATGTTCGAAGAAGAAATTTTGGAGCCTACAAAATGCGGATTGATCAAAGAAGGTTTGGCATTTGCTGGAGTTATTTTCTTCGGTTTGATGATTACGCCAAAAGGCGTTTATTTATTAGAATATAATTTGCGAATGGGTGACCCAGAAACGCAAACTACTCTGCCACTGTTGGATACAGACTTGTACGATGCAGTAACCAAATCGATAAAAGGAGAAGATTTCAACTTAGAATTCAAAAATCAATCGGCATGCTGTGTGGTGATGGTTTCGGGTGGTTATCCAGGTAATTACGACAAAGGTTTTGAAATTCGCGGATTGGATAAGGTGACTTGTCCGACTTTTATTGCAGGAGCGAAATTACAGGGAGAGCAAATGGTGACGTCGGGAGGACGCGTGATCAATGTCGTTGGAATGGGCGATACGTTGGAAGATGCCCGTGCTATTGCCTACGAAAACATCAAGAAAATTCATTTTGATTACGAGTATTATCGTCAAGATATTGGCGTGATATAATTCAAAAGAGGCGGTCTTGTAACGTTAAATTCTTTGCCAAAACCGAGCTTTTTGCAGTATCGATGTCTGGCGAAATTTAGTAGTTTTGATACCGCCTCTTTTTTTGTGCTTCCTATTTTATTTCAGACCCAAAACATCCAATCCTTGATTGAATTTAATATCTACCGGAATGTTGGCCTTTTTTATTTTATCTAAATCGTTTTGAAGCGCAATTCCTATTTTACCTTTTGTTTCTACTAGTTTTTTTACGCCTTCATAATCTCCGTCGCCTTGTAATTTCAGAATCAAAGCAGAAAGTCCGTTCATCGCTTTTTCCATATTGGCAACGTTTATTTTGTATTTGCCGTTTGCTAGTTTTTCGAATGCACCATGTTCCGCAAAATAATTGAAGCAAATCATATTGGCTTGTCCGTGCGCAGAACTCGCCCCGAATCGTACCGAACGTAAAATTCCAGCCAAGAAGGTCACGAAATAATCTTCTTGCGTTCCTTGCAATTCGCCTTTCTTCAACAGCTCGTTTACCATGTACAAACCTAGGATATCGGATTTGCCTTCTTCTAAAGCAGATTGCGTTTCTTTCAAGGCTTCGCGCACCGTTCCTTTGCCAGTAATGGTATTTTTGATTCCTAATCCGTGTGCCACTTCGTGGAACATCACATTAGAAAAAAATGCATCGAATTTGATGTTTTTTTGTTGCGAATCATCAATCATTTCGTTTGCGATCGGAACTAAAATCTTATCGAATTTTGCCCGCATTGCATTTTTCAATTGCAAACGTCGAGTTCCCTTTTCAAGCTGTACGCGTTCATCATTGGGTAAATTGATGGCAATGGTTTTTCCGCCTGCGTTACAATCTCCAGCATAATAAATCACATCATAGGCATTCAGATCAGAATCGGTTCCAGGTTTTTCTGCTTTGTATTTAGCCTCTACGGGAAGATTTGCTTGCAATTCTGGAAGATATTGTACAAATTTGGATAAGCGTTGAGACCATTCTATGTCTTTTACCAACACGTAAGAAGAGTAGGATGCTTTGTATCCGAACAATTGATCTTCGTAAGTTTCGATCGGACCAATTACAATATCCAAATTAGAATTCTTCATATCCATCCAAGCCAAATCGCTCGGATAATAATTGTCATTCAACAAAGCAGAAGAGCGTAACAAAAGATATTTTTTCAAACCTGGATCTTCTGCCAATTCAGACGCTTTTGCGAGGTATGCTGCTGCCTTTTGTAACTGATTTTTATAGTTTTCGTGGTATGGAATGGTGTACAATTGCCCATCGCGATTGCGACGAACCAAGGTGTATTCAGATTTTCCATCTTTCAGATTGGCATTTTCGAACTCTTCTTTGGACATGTCTTTTGGGTAGAACATTGCACCAGCAGGCTTTTCTCCAACGCCTTTTACAAAAGGTTTTTCGTTGTCTAATCGATCCCAAGGACCATAATTTATTTTCACATATTCGCGCAAATCGCCTTTGGTCGCATCTATGATGTCTATTTTTGCTCCATAAGCTTGTTGCCAAAATAAATCATCCATTATATCGGCTGCTTTTATCATCAGTTTGATGATTTCTTTTTCATTCGAACTCAGATGAGATAAGTCGGTTGTTAAGGTATAATCGGCATAATATTGTGGCTGAAAAGTGTTCATGTGTTGTTCGGTTTTTGTCATGCTTTGTTGGGTGTTGCATGAGTGGAGTATCGTAGCGAATGCAACCCAACAAAGGATAAGCGTTTTTTTCATAATGATTATTTTTTGGAATAGTAAAAGTACTGAATTCTGCTTCATATTGAATGCTGTTTCAGCTTTTTCTAAAGTCTAAAAGTGCTGAATCAAGCCATCTTTAGTATTCGAAGCGAATTTTAATATTAAATTTCCTCCAGGTGTTTGGCAGTCGAGTGGACTTAAATTTAAATAGAGCTGATGAAAAATAGAGAATAAAAAAGGCTAACCTAAGCAGATTAGCCTTTGCAGGGTGGATGATGGGTCTCGAACCCACGACCTTCGGAACCACAATCCGACGCTCTAACCAACTGAGCTACAACCACCATGTGACGAATTTTCTTTTGAAACTAAATTCTAAAGTTTTTGGGTGGATGATGGGTCTCGAACCCACGACCTTCGGAACCACAATCCGACGCTCTAACCAACTGAGCTACAACCACCGTAATTGGAGTGCAAATATAATATTGAAATCTTGTAATATCAAAGAAAAAATGTAGAAAAGATTAAATAATATCATCAAGTGATTGAACGCCAATGTATCTACGAGCGATAAATCCTTCGCCTGCCTCCGTGCCAATCAATCGACCTAAGTCCCAAGCTCGATAGCGGATAGAGTTGGTGAAATTTTCAGACGAAATTGCTGTAGCGGGCTGGTCGTTCAATTTTGGGTTGTAAAATTGGGTCTGATACGCCATGCAAGAGGCTACTTTTTTGTCCAAAAAACCACTGATGTCCATCACAAATGTTGGTTCGAGCGGTAACCATTGAATGTAGTGGAAGTGTTTGTTTGGTCGCCATGCCGGCTCATTGGTTTCGATTTTTGGTAAGCCCGCAAGAAAAACCGCAGTATCGATTAGCTTAGAGGCTTTGCCATGATCTGGGTGTCGATCGTGAGGCGCGTTGCTCAGAATGATTTCGGGTTTGTATTTTCTGATGACTTCGACCAATTTTAGTTGATGTTCGGGATCATCGGTGAAGAATCCGTCGGAAAAACCTAAATTCTCTCTCACCGTTATGCCCAATATTTCTGCGGCGTCTTCTGCCTCTTGTTTTCGGATTTCTGCTGTGCCTCGCGTGCCGAGTTCGCCCTGTGTGAGGTCTACAATACCAACTTTTTTACCGTTGGCAATCAATTTGGCAATGGTGCCGCCACAGCCCAATTCTACATCGTCTGGATGCGCTCCGATGGCTAAGATGTCCAATTTCATTGAGGTTATTATTTATTTTCGATCCAAGCGATGATTTCTTCGCTTTCGGGTTCAACTTTCGATGGATAATCGGTTGCGAGGGTTCCGTCTTCGTTGATCAGAAATTTATGGAAATTCCAGCCGACTGTCGCATCTTCTAATCCGTTCAATTCTTTTTTAGTCAAGAATTTGAAAATTTCATTCTGATTTTTTCCTTTTACATCGCTTTTGGTCATGAGCGGAAAAGTAACGCCATAATTCAGTTTGCAGAAGTTTGCAATCTCTTCGTTGTTGTCGTATTCTTGTCCCATGAAATTGTCTGATGGAAAGCCGATGACCATTAAACCTTGGTCTTTGTATCGCTGATAAATGCGTTCCAATCCCTCGTATTGCTTGGTGTATCCGCATTTCGAAGCCGTATTGACGATGATTATTTTTTTACCTTTTAGGTCGGCAAAATTATAGGTTTCGCCGTTTATATCTTCGAAGCTGTAGGAATAAATATTGGGTAAATGCATGCTTTTTTCTTTTTGTAAATTGAGGTTTTTATCTTGTTTCTGTGCGTTGCAAGCTAGAAAACTCAGGGCAATTAGGCTGATTGAAATGTATTTTATCATGTTTTTTTAATTATAAATGTACAAAAAAAGCACCATAAGTGCTTTTTTCTATTTTTGATGAGATTTTTTGTATCCTATTCTAGAAGCTACGCTTAGCAAAAGCATTCCCAGCGCTGTGAGATAAACCCAAAGTGGAATTGGAATGGGGTCGCCTGCAGCGTAGGAATGTAGCCCTGATAGGTAATAATTCACGCCGAAATATGTCATGATGACGGTCCAAATAGACCACATCGCCGCAATGTTATACGTCCACAATCCGCGTAAGCCTGGAACCAAACGCATGTGCAGTACAAAAGCGTAGACTATAACCGAGATGAATGCCCAAGTTTCTTTCGGGTCCCATGACCAGTATCGTCCCCAAGATTCGTTTGCCCACATTCCGCCCAAGAAAGTTCCTACGGTAAGCAGAAAGATTCCAATGGTGAGGGATATTTCGTTTACGTACGCCATTTCTTTCAGCGAGATTTTTATTTTTTCGTTGGATTTAAACAGCATCATAATCAATGAGAAAACAGACAAGACTGCACTTAGACCAAAGAAACCGTAACTCGACACGATGATAGCAACGTGAATGATGAGCCAATAAGATTTGAGTACGGGTACCAAGGGTGTAATTTGTGGGTCGAGCATAGAGCCACCGTGTGCAAATCCCATCATGATGACTGCCACCATAGCGCCTGTTGCGGGTATAAAAGCATTTCTATTCTTGTGTAAAATAAGTCCAGACAATACACCTACCCACGAGATAAAGACGATGGCTTCGTAACCGTTGGACCAGGGTGCGTGACCAGTAAGGTACCATCTTACGCCCAATCCTATCGCTTGTATTGCGAAAACAATAATGGTAAGAAGGATGAAGAAATTGGTCAGGTATTTCAAGAATTTCGATTCTCTGAAGAGTTGGACGAATGCTAATATGACCAAAGCTCCACCAATAAAGGTATAAGCAATCATGATCCAAAAGAAAATGTTTGCTTTGTTATACATCACCTCAACTTCTATTTTTTTGGCTGAAGGAATTACATTTTTACCCCATTTGTGCTGATAATCTTCGATGTAATTGATCGCATTGTCTGCTGGTCTCCAATCGCCCGATTCGATTCCTTTGGATACCATGTTGAAGTAGACGCTGATAAGCCCCAATGCCATGGTGTCGATTTCTACTGGATTTTCTTTGCCTTGATAAATCCAAGAAGTCCAGCGCTCCGAAGGGTCGTTTTGTACCGGGATAATCTTCAACTGATAGCCTTTCGCAGTATTGTCTAGAATATTGAATCGCTCGGTTACGTTGATCACTTCGTTGTCGAATTTTGAACGCTCGGCAGGTTTTTTAGAAAATGATTTATTGTATTGTTCATCCAAAACATAGCGAGTCGTTTTTGGGTCGATGAGGTTCATTAGCGAAGTATAGCCCTCATCATTGGCTTTGGTCAAGCGTTTCAGTTCTGGACCGCCAGAATTGTTCACTTTGATTATCGGTGCATTTGCCCAATACGCCGGGTCTAGCTGAATGGCTATAAACCACTGATCCGAACTCAATCCATGGTATTTATCTTTTTTATAAATTTTTCTCAGGATGTCCAACGATTGCGTATTGATGGGTTTGATTCTCCCCTCATAATCTTGAATCATAAGATGGCCAAAGCGTTCGGCATGTGCTTTAGGAATTTTTATTTTGCTCACCAACTCTTGCGGATTGTCCATTTCTTTGGCAAACGATTGCACCTGTTCAGGAGTATGAACGGTAGCTGATTCTTCTTGTGCGTGAATATGTTGCTGATTATCTGTTGTCTGAGCGAAAGTCAACGAGCTGATTAAAAATAAAGGAATCAAGACGTTGGTCTTTTTTTGATGAAGACTTTTCAACAAAGCATTCAACTGCCAGAATCGGGTTCCCTTCCAAAACAAGGTGACAAACATACTGGTAAATAATAAGAAATAACCTAAATAGGTAATATTTGTTCCCCACCAATCTTGGTTCACAGAAAGTATAGTTCCTTGTTCATTTGGGAAATAACTTGCTTGGAAAAATCGATAACCTTTATGATCCATCACATTGTTCATATAAATATGTTCAGGCGTTTCTTTGCCATCGTCTATTACGGTAATTTTACTCTCGAAAGAAGATGGATTGGTAGAGCCCGGATAACGCTCTAAAATGAAATCATCCAATCGTATGCTGAATGGAATTTTTACTGCTTTAGAGCCATATCCAAGCGAAATATTCAGTCCGTCGAGCGTGGTGTCTGCGGTATAATTGGTTTGTCCGCGACCGCCAACGATTACAACGGTATCTTTTTTGTCGCCAACCGAAACTTCTGCAAAGATTGCTCCAGGCAAATCTTTCTCATCTTGTTTGAATTTCGATCCTTGAGAATATTGTACTTTACCCGTAAACGGAGGCAAAGGCGCAACAAATTGTATGTCTTGGATAGCGTATAGCGATCGCAATCTGAAAGGTTCTTCGGTGTTGAAACTCAATTTTCCAGCTCCAGCTTTGAATTTTTCTTCATCGGTAATCATTCCCATTTGTTGACCTTGCATCGCAACATACTCACCTTCGAACGGCGATTTGATCCACATTTGTCCGTTTGCGTCTTCACGTATCTGGATGCTTCCTTCCATCGGGCGGTTGAAGGTTACCAACAAACCGTTTACACTTTTAATTTCTCCGCTTCTAATAAAAACAGATTGGCGTCCGTTTTGACCCACCGTCACCAACTCCAAAATTCGTTCGCCCGAATTGGTTTTTACAATCGTGTCAAGCGCATGCGGGATATAGTCGAATGTTTTGAGTTTGACCAATTTGTCTTTGAATTGGTATTTCCCTTCGAAATGGCGATAGAAAAGGGCAGAAGTGCTGTCTTTTCGATCGAAATAAGTTACTTGATATTCGTGATTGTCATACGCCAAACGCTGTTCTTCGTCGTCTATGATCAATTTGAAATACGATTTGTCTGATATGATTTCGTTTGTCGTTTCGCCCTCTGCAATAGGCATTTGCCCTTCGAACGAAATGTATCGGGTTACCGCACCACCAATAAAAATGAATAAAAATGCAATATGAAAAACGAAAACTGGCAGTTTTTTGAACGACCACAAATCGTATCGTTTGATATTGGCAATAAAAAGAACGATCAACCAAACCATCAAAATTTCGAACCATTTCGCTTCATAAATCAAAGCTTTTGCAGTCATGGTATCGTAATCATTTTCAACAAAAGTGGCAATCGCCATCGCGATGGCATAGACCAATAAAAGGACTGCCATTGTTCGAGTCGAAAAGAAAAATTTCTCTATTTTATTCATCTTTAGATTTTGACATACAAAAATAGGTTAGTTCGTTAGAATTTCAGGTTATTTTTCGATGATTTTTATTAGAGCGTTGCCCGGTTTTTAGTTAAAATTTTACTAAAATTTAATCAAAGGAGATATTATTGTTATAAATTGTAAAAAAATATAGTTCACAAACGATCAAGTAGGAATGAAAGTTGCAGCTTGAGAAGGAAAAAAATGTACGATATGAATAAAAGAGTTGCGATATTAACAGCAGAAGGTTTTGAAGAAGTAGAATTGACTTCGCCTAAAAAGGTCTTAGAAGATGCCGGATACAAGGTAGATATTGTATCGCCAGTCGATGATCCGATAAAATCGTGGGCAGAAACGAATTGGGGTGAAGAGTTTACGGTAGATCGGAACATTAACAAAGAAGAGGTGAAAGTCTCTGATTATGATGCGCTTATTTTGCCTGGTGGCGTGCTGAATCCTGATCAATTGCGAGAATGTAAAAGATCGATGCAGCTGATCAAAGATTTTATGGATGCTAAAAAAACTATTGCTGCCATTTGTCACGGACCACAAAGTCTGATAGAAGCAGAAGTAATTAAGGGCAAGACACTTACTTCTTACAAATCGATTCAGAAAGATTTGACCAATGCTGGGGCAAATTGGATTGATAAAGATGTCGTAATCGATGGAAATCTTATTACCTCCAGAACTCCAGCAGACCTCGCAAGGTTCAATAAAGCAATCTTAGAGGCTTTGAAATAACAAAAAACTCAACTGAAAAGTTGAGTTTTTTGTTTTTATCTTAGAATTCCAGCGCGTTTTAGCAAGGCTTCGTTATTTGGTTTTTTACCTCTGAAGTTTTCGTAAAGCTTCATCGGTTCTACCGTTCCACCACTAGAGAGAAGAGTGTAATATTTCTTTGCAATTTCGGCGTTGAAAATTCCATTTTCTTTGAAATAAGCAAACGCATCTGCATCCAAAACTTCGGCCCATTTGTACGAATAATATCCAGAAGAATATCCGCCTTGGAAAATATGCGAAAAAGAAGTGCTCATATTGGTACGATGCATCACCGGATACAAGCGTGTAGAGTCGAATGTTTGTTGTTCGTATTGATAAACATCGTCAATCCCCGACGGGTCTGCAGCGTGCCAAGCCATATCCAACAGCCCAAAACTTAGTTGGCGTACCGTTTGGTATCCTTCCATAAAATTGGCTGCATTTTTTACCTTGTCAATCAAATCCTGCGGAATGATTTCACCTGTTTCGTAATGCTTGGCAAAAAGTTGTAGCGCTTCGGGTTCGTAACAATAATTTTCTAAAAACTGTGAAGGTAATTCTACAAAATCCCAATAGACATTCGTTCCTGCCAAACTCTCGTAAGTGGTGTTGGCCAACATTGCGTGCAATGCGTGCCCAAATTCATGAAACAACGTGGTCACCTCTAAAAATGTCAACAGCGAAGGCGTGGATGCAGTGGGTGGTGTGAAATTGCAAACAATGGAAACTTGCGGAATTTTTTGATGGTTGTTGACTTTAGAACCATCACGAAAAGTTGTCATCCACGCTCCAGGTCTTTTCCCAGGTCTAGGGAAGAAATCGGTGTACAAGACGCTTATTCGATTGTTTTGCGCATCGAGCACGTCATAAACTTTTACATCTGGATGATAAGTATCGATTTCGGCGTTTTCGACAAATTGTAGACCAAAAAGTTTTTTAGCCACTTCGAATGCTCCGTTTATTACATTTTCTAACTTGAAGTAAGGCTTCAATTCTTCATCCGACAGACTAAATTTTTGCTGTTTTAATTTTTCTGCAAAATACGCGTGATCCCATGGTTGCAACGGGTTGATGCCTTCGGTTTTCTCTGCGAATTTCGATAAATTCTCGATTTCTTTTTCTGCAAAAGGTTTAGCTTTTTGCAAAAGATCGTTCAAGAATTCGTTTACTGTCTCGGGATTTTTTGCCATTCGCTCTTCCAATACATAATCGGCATGACTTTTATAACCCAACAATTGCGCTCGTTGATGACGAAGATTTACAATTTTCAAAATATTTTTTTCGTTGTTGAACGCATTCTCCTGAAAACCTTTTGTACCGTTTGCCAAATACATCTTTTCTCTCAATTCTCTGTTTTTGGCGTATTGCATAAACGGCAGGTAACTCGGTGCTTGCAGAGTAAAAATCCATCCTGTTTTTCCTTGAGTTTTAGCGGTTTCCTGTGCTTGATCTTTCACATAATCGGGCAAACCTTCTAAAAGCGATTTATCATCGATTTGCAAATGATAAGCATTGGTTTCGGCGAGCACGTTTTCGCCAAATTTCAAGGTCAATTGTGCAAGTTCTTTGTCTATTTCTCTAAGTTTTTGTTGCTCCTCTGGCGAGAGATTTGCACCATTTCTTGCAAAAGATTTATATTGTTTGGAAAGCAAATAATTTTGTTCATCGGTCAAATCTTCGTTCTCACGGTTTTCGTAAACTTGCTTCACTCGTTCGAACAAATGCTGATTCAGGCGTATATCGTTGGCAAACTCGCTCAACGCAGGCGAAATTTCTTGTGCGATTTGTTGCATTTCGTCTGTTGTTTCGGCAGAATTCAGGTTAAAAAATATAGAAGTCGCCCTGTTGAGTGTCTCTCCCGATAATTCCATCGCTTCTATGGTGTTGCGAAAATTTGGCGTTTCGGAGTTGTTGGCGATGCTATCTATTTCTTGTCGTGCAAGCTCGATTGCTTGTAAAATTGCAGGTTTGTAGTCTACTGTTTTAATTTTAGAAAAAGGCGGAAATTCAAATTTTTCTAATAAAGGATTTTGCATAGTTATTGATAAGGTGTTTTTGCATTAAGGTATTTTTGAATGCTTATTTTAATGATGGATTGATGTCCAAAATATTATCGTTAATATATTGTTGTATAAATAATTCGTCAAAAGCATCACTTCCCGATAATTTGTTTTTTTTCAATAGGTTAGTGATGTCTAAGGTGAGGTATTCTTGCAACATGGGCTGACTGATTTTTTTGTACGAAAAATGCCACGGTTCGTATTTGAAACCTTTACGATTTTCATCGTTGGTATACACCAGATAAAAACCAAATTTTTCGGCGTTTTCGTCTAGCCATACCTTGAATGCATGCATTTGCCCACCCGCATTGAAGTGTTTTTCGTGCAACGGATCTTTTGGATAGCCTTTACTGATGTCGATGATGTCCAAATCGGTTCCCCAATGGTGGCGAGAAGTTCCAGGAATTGTCGAATATTCAATTATTTTTCTGATGTTTTCTTCGGTCGATAAACCTCGATTTTTGTTGGCTTTAAATTTTCTCTCCCAAATCCCTTTTTGATATGTAAAATTTCGATAACTTGACACCACCCGAATATTGAAACCTGCTTTTTTGGCTTCAGCTCGCATCGCTTCGAATGCATCGGCAACTTCTGGTAGCAAATGGTAATCTTTTCCTTTCATGGTCGGATTTGCTTTGCCTAATAATTCCTCATCAGAAAATTGCCTCACTTTTTCGGCATTGGTTTGTTGCGTTTCATCAACTTCTATTTCGTTTTCGTTGTTCGGCTGTTTTTGAGCACAGCTCGGTGAGAAGATAGAAAGCCCGGAAGCGAGTAGAAAGTGTTTTATCGGAAATTTTACAATCATGAAATAATAAATCGGTTAAATGCTAATTTTAGTCAAAATTAAAGATTCTAAGTGGAAGTTTTGGTTATCATTATCCTAAAATTCTAATCAAGAATGCATTTTTGCTGTCGGAAATAATTTAGGTTTCAGCTTGTAAATTCGACTTAAAATATAAAGCACAATCATCTATAAGAATAACCTTAAATTATCTTAAATAGATTATTGTAAAAAATAGTTGAAAAAGCCAAACGCATCAAAATTGATGCGTTGCTCGTTCGAAAATTATTTTGCTCTTCTACACAGAATGCGGTATTGTATAGGAAAGGCGCTGTTGTATTTTCCTTTTATTTTTCTGATATCGGCGTTTGCAGAACTTCTCGTGAAATAATCACCCACCAACACGCGGTAGTCTGGTGCCATATATGCGGTTTCGGCCGAGAAAGAAGGGAAACTTCTCGAGAATTCTTCTTTTACTTTGTTGGCTTGTGCACGGTCTTTTGAGTAATAGACTTGTATTTTGTAGCCCGGCATTTGTGTTTTTCCAGCGCAAGGGTCAGAGGTGTTTGGTTTTGGTCTCGACGTGTTCGTTGTGGGTGCAGGTCTTGTGCTTGCGACTGGGCAAGATGTTTTTTCTATAGAAGTAATGTAGCGATTTATTTCTGGGTCCATTTCAATCATTACTGTACCATTATTTTGTACAATCAGTGTATCGATTGTTTCTTGTGCAAAACTAATTGAGCATAGGAAAACAATGAGTAATGAAAATAAATTCTTCATGTAGATTGAGGATTAAAAATTTTTACAAATATAAATGTTTCATTCGAAAACTATTCCAAATTAATTTCTTAATCTCATTTATCTTGTTCGAATTGATTGTTATAGTAGCGTTTTCGGATAAAAACTTGGATTGTTGTTATTTAGAATAGTTTTAAATTGGTCAAAATGATAAAGTTCATTACCGTTTCTTTATGATTTTATTAAGTATTGAGCCTATTTTTGTCTGCAATAAAGCGTTCAAATTTTAACTAAGAAAACAACGAACTTATAATAAGTAAATGAAGGCAAGAATTCTAACAAGGTTACGTCTATGGAGTGCAGTGGCTATGATGGCTGGTTTCTCCATTGCTAATGCTCAGGGAGATGCTGGAAATGGGTACGATTTATTCAACACTCATTGTACAGCGTGTCACCAAATCGATGGGCAGTTAATTGGTCCAGAAATGAGAAATGTTGTGAGTCGCTTGCAAGAAGAGCAAGGGCTTGGTACAGATTGGTTGCATTTATGGATTAAAGACAACAAAGCGTTAAGAGAATCGGGAGACCGATATGCAAACGAGGTGTACGCAAAATACAACAACCAAGAGATGTTGGCGTTTACATCGTTGAGCGATTCGGATATTGATGATATCTTGGCGTACACTTCTGATCCTGAAGGTGGGCAACAAGCTTTTGAAGATGCTAAAAAAGCAGCTGAGGCAGCCAATGCTCCAGCAAAATCTGATGGTGGTTCAGCCAACACGGGTGTCATTGCAGTCGGATTTGTTGTTTTAGCAGCCTTGTTGTTGTGGATTTTATTGCGCGTAAATGCGTTGGTAAGCGCAACACGAGCAGGAAGTTTGACAGAAGATACCTTGAATAAGGCTGTTTCGTTCAACGAAATGGTTCAAAAATACAAGCCAGTAGGTTTGGCAGGTTTAGGATTGTTAGGGCTGATCGTTCTTTACGCTGTGTATTGGGGATTGATGGGAATTGGAGTAGATAAAGGTTACGAGCCAGAACAACCGATCTATTTCTCGCATAAAGTTCACGCAGACATCCAAGGAATCGATTGTCAATACTGTCACAGTTCTGCAAAATATGGCAAAGTGTCAGGAATCCCGTCTACCAATGTTTGTATGAATTGTCACAAAACAATCAAAGAATATCGCGGAGATTACTTCGAAGAAGAGTTAGTGAATTCTGGAAAATTCGCCTCTGCAGATGATGTGAAAAAATTCTATACTGGTGAAATCCAAAAAATGTATAAAGCAATCGGTTGGAATCCGGAAACAAACAAATACGAAGGAAATCAAAAACCAATCGAATGGGTGAGAATCCACAACATGCCAGATTTTGTTTATTTCTCTCATGCACAACACGTTGTTGCAGGTGAAAAAGCAATTTTAAAAGCAATTCAAGAAGGAACAATCCCAAATGCAAAAGAGCTTAACCTAAGTGCAGACAGTCAAGTTTGTTTTGCGTGTCACGGACAAGTGAACCAAATGAACGAAGTGAAAATGGCGAACGACTTCACTATGGGATGGTGTATCGAATGTCACCGTACAACAGAGGTTGACATGAACAATGAGTACAATAAAGAATATTACGCAGAGCTACACGAGAAATTGAAAAAACAATACGGTGACGCAACGAAAATTACAGTTGATGCTATCGGTGGTTTAGAGTGTGGTAAATGTCATTATTAATATAATTAAAAGAGGACTATAAATGGCTTCGAAGAAAAATTACTGGAGAAGTTTTGAGGAGTTAACTGATTCTAATTTGAACGAACAGTTGACTACCAATGAGTTTGCAGAAGAAATTCCTGTTGATGAATTCTTAGGCAACCAAAATGCCATGGAGAATACGAAGACTTCACGACGTGACTTTTTGAAAATCTTAGGATTTAGTACAGCTGCAGTTACATTAGCAGCCTGTGAAGCACCAATCGTAAAGTCTGTTCCTTACGTAGTGAAACCCAATGATGTTACACCAGGTGTGCCAACATACTATGCATCAACCATTTTCGATGGTTACGATTATGCAAATGTATTGGTGAGAACGCGTGAAGGAAGACCTATTCGTATCGATGCTAATAAAGACGCAAAATTCTATGGTTCTACAAATGCTAGAGTACAAGCGTCGGTATTATCATTATATGATGCAGATAAGGTGAAAAATCCGTTGGTGAAAACAGGGGCAAATAGTTTCAAAGCAACTTCTTGGAAAGATCTTGATACAAAAGTTGTGAATGCCTTGAATAATTTAGGAGGAAAAAAAGCAGTGATCCTCACCAGCTCATTGCCATCGCCTACTACAAAAAAATTGATTCAAGACTTCAAATCAAAATACCCAAATGTTGAACACGTAATCTTTGATGCAGTAAGCTATTCTAATGCTTTAGATGCAGCAGAAGATATTTTCGGAAAAAGAGAATTACCTTTCTATGACTTTTCGTCGTCAGAATTGGTAGTGTCGTTCAACGCAGATTTCTTAGGAGATTACAACGGTGGCGGAATGGAAGGCTCTTACGCAGCTGCACGCAAACCAGGACCAAATATGTTGCGCCATATTCAAGTTGAATCTGCTATGACACTTACTGGTGCCAATGCAGATACCCGTATTCCTAAGAAATTTACCGATACAGAAAAATTATTAGCAGAAGTTTATACTGTTTTAACGGGAGGATCGGCAAGCCCAGAGGCTACCGCAATTGCCAATGAAATAAAAGCTAAAGGTTCTAAAGCCGTGGTATTGGCAGACGGATCCAAAGAAGCTTTTGCCGTTGCTTTTGCCATCAACCAAATACTTGGTTCTACCGCAGTTACGAATAAAGCTGTAAAATTGAAGGAGTCGAACGACCGTTTGTTCAACCAATTTATTGCAGATGCAAACGCTGGAAATGTTGGCGTATTGATTTCATATCAAGCCAATCCTTTGTATGCATCATCGCAAGCCAAATCGTTAAAATCAGCTTTAGCTAAAATTGCTTTAAAAGTGGCCTTGTCTGAAAAGATGGATGAAACCACAAATGAAGCAGATTTAATAGCACCAGTAACGCATGCTCTAGAATCATGGAATGATTTCAATCCGCTGACAGGTGTTTATTCGTTACAACAACCAACAATTGCTAGAGTTTTTGACTCTCGTCAATTCCAAGACTCTTTGATCACTTGGTTGAAAGGTACATCCGTAGTAACGAAAGTAGAGGATCCGAACGATCCAACCTTGATGATGGCAACATCAGACTCGGTACAAAAAGTTTCGGCATATTACGAATACCTAAAAGAAAATTGGGAATCAACTATTCTACCACAATTGGGAATAGCGTTCAATAAAGCATTATATAACGGATATAATGAAACTGCTGAAACCACTGATTTTGTAGGAAACACCAGTATGGCTACCCCTTATGCGGCAAAACTAGCACAAGCTAAAGCATCAACTTGGGAAATTCAATTCTACACCAAATCTGGTTTAGGAGATGGAACTCAGGCAAACAACCCTTGGTTGCAAGAATTACCAGACCCAGTTACGCGTAACTCATGGGATAATTATTTGACCGTAAACCCTTTGGATGCAGAAAGTTTAGGCATTAAAATTCAAGATAATTACAATGTTCACAACGGACGTATGCAATTCGACGGAGAATATGTAGATCTAACGGTGAACGGAGTGAAATTAGAAAAAGTTCCAGTATTTATTCAGCCTGGTCAAGCGCGTGGATCTGTTGGTTTGGCATTGGGTTATGGACGAACACATGCTGGTAAAGTTGGGAACAACATTGGGGTGAATGCTTACGCATTGTACCGCGGTGTGATGGGCGCAACGGCTGTAACAATAGAGAAATCAAATACATCAGACAAGCATCCGTTTGCTAACATGCAACAACAACCAACATTGATGGGACGTTATGAAATTGCTCGCGAAGTTTCGTTGGATGATTTCATCAACAGACCAAGAGAAGAGTGGAACGAGTTGGGCGTAATGCCAACTTGGAAAGGATTGACTCCTGAAAAAGAAGTTGACCTATGGACGACGCATGATAGAAGTGTTGGACCACACTTCAAATTATCGATCGATATGAATGCTTGTACAGGATGTGGTGCTTGTGTTATCGCATGTCAAGCAGAAAATAATGTACCAGTTGTAGGTAAAGACGAAATCCGTATGTCTCGTGATATGTATTGGTTGCGTATAGACCGCTATTATTCAGATATTACGGACAACACTTTGACCCAAAAAGTTGCTTTAGAAGGTCCAAATATGGATGGAAACGGCGATGGATTGAATGAACCACAACAGTACAAATTATTGATTCAACCACAGGCAGAAAATCCAGATGTGATTTTCCAACCGATCATGTGTCAGCACTGTAACCACGCTCCTTGTGAGACTGTTTGTCCGGTAGCTGCTACATCACACGGTCGCCAGGGTCAGAATATGATGGCATACAATCGTTGTATTGGTACTCGTTACTGTGCAAACAACTGTCCTTACAAAGTAAGACGTTTCAACTGGTTCAATTATGCTCAAAACGACAAGTTCGATTTCCATATGAACAACGATTTTGGTCGAATGGTTTTGAACCCAGATGTTGTAGTACGTACAAGAGGGGTAATGGAAAAATGTTCTTTCTGTATTCAACAAACGCAAGCTGTAATCTTGAAAGCTAAAAAAGAAAACAGAAGAGTAGCAGATAACGAATTCAAAGATGCAGCAGCTTGTGCTGCAGCATGTTCGACAGGAGCGATGGTATTTGGTGATATCAACGATGAATCGAGCGAAGTGAAAAAATTATCTGCAAGCGAACGTTCATATGTATTGTTAGAAGAAGTTGGAACACAACCCAATGTATTCTATCATGTGAAAGTAAGAAACCGAAAAGAACAGAAAAAAGCATAATTAATTATTAAAGAATTTTATAAGGTAATAAGATATGTCACATTACGAATCACCTCTTAGAGAACCTCTAATATTAGGACATAAGTCTTACCACGACATTACCGTAGATATTGCTCGTCCTATCGAGAATAGATCTGGTAAATTATGGTGGACAGCTTTTGGTATAGCCTTTCTAGGATTCCTATTATTTGTAGGATGTGTATTTTACACAGTAGGTACAGGTATTGGAGTTTGGGGGTTAAACCGAACAATTAACTGGGGTTGGGATATTACCAACTTCGTATGGTGGGTAGGTATTGGTCACGCTGGTACTTTGATTTCTGCGGTATTGTTACTCTTCCGTCAGAAGTGGAGAATGTCGGTCAACCGTTCTGCCGAAGCCATGACTATTTTTGCGGTAGTACAAGCAGGGATGTTCCCTATGATCCACATGGGTCGTATTTGGTTAGCCTATTGGGTAATGCCAATTCCGAACCAATTTGGTTCTTTGTGGCCAAACTTCAACTCACCCTTACTTTGGGACGTGTTTGCGATCTCGACCTACTTCTCGGTATCAGTTGTATTCTGGTTTATAGGTTTGATGCCAGACTTCGCAATGGTACGAGATAGAGCAACCAAACCCTTTTCAAAGAAAATTTACGGCATTCTATCTTTCGGGTGGGGAGGTAGAGCAAAACACTGGCAACGTTTCGAAGAAGTTACTCTTGTATTGGCCGGACTTTGTACGCCGTTAGTATTCTCGGTACACACCATCGTATCGTTCGACTTCGCAACGTCGGTAATCAAAGGATGGCACTCTACCGTATATCCACCTTATTTCGTGGCAGGAGCAATCTTCTCTGGATTTGCCATGGTGCAAACTTTGTTGAGCGTCATGCGTAAAGTATTGCACTATGAAGATTATATTACACGCAAACACATCGAGTATATGAATATTGTAATCATCGTAACAGGTGGTATGGTAGCAGTAGCTTACCTTACCGAGTTGTGGGTGGCATGGTATTCTGGATCACGATACGAAGACTT
The DNA here is from genome assembly GCF_900089075.1 of Vaginella massiliensis. Lineage (GTDB taxonomy): Bacteria > Bacteroidota > Bacteroidia > Flavobacteriales > Weeksellaceae > Weeksella > Weeksella massiliensis_A. The sequence continues at coordinate 44,454 of NZ_LT593745.1, read as the reverse complement.
TACCTATTTCTCTCCAGGTGCAGCAACAGGACCATATTGGTGGGCATTCTGGGCATTGATAGTATGTAATGTTTTAGTACCTGGATTATTGTGGATACGATCAATCAGAAGATCATTTTTGTGGACTTTCATCATCTCGATTGTTGTAAACATCGGAATGTGGTTCGAGCGTTTTGATATCATCGTGATCAACTTGTCTCGTGACTACTTACCATCGAGCTGGACAATGTTTATGCCTTCGTGGGTTGACGTTGGGATCTTCATTGGAACAAACGGATTCTTCTTTGTACTTTACTTGTTGTACGCACGTACATTCCCAGTAATTTCACAGGCAGAATTAAAAACTATTTTGAAATCATCAGGCGAAAGCTATAAAAAACATCATACAGAAGATGAGCATCACGGACACTAAAATCGTTTATGGTCTTTACGGAGACGACGATGATTTAATGCAGGCAGTAAAAAATATTCGTAACAAGAATATTGAGATCGAAGAAGTTTATACACCTTTTCCAGTTCACGGATTGGATAAAGCATTAGGATTAAAGAAAACTCGTATTTCGGATATCGCATTTTTCTATGGATTATTCGGAACTACCCTAGCGGTAACCATGACGTGGTTCTTCATGAATCACGATTGGCCACAAGATATCGGAGGTAAGCCTTCTTTCTCTTGGGGACAAAATATGCCCGCTTTCGTGCCGGTGATGTTCGAGTTGACGGTTTTTTGTGCAGCACACTTTATGTCGCTTACCTATTTGGTTCGAAACAAAATGTATCCTGGAGCCAAAGCACAAAACCCAGACCCTAGAACCACCGACGATAAGTTTTTGATTGAAATCCATACAAATGACGTAGAAACGATCAAAAATTTATTCGTAGAAACAGGGGCAGAAGAAGTAACTGTAAGATCGAATGAACCTGTGGTTGAGAAAAGTATTAATCAAGTTGAAGAAGCGAACTAATGAAAAAGACTATCTTATTTTTATTCGCAGGTGGTTTGTTAGTAACTGCTTGTTCAGATAAACAAAGAAAACCAAGCATAGTTTATATGCCAGATATGTATTATCCAGCAGCGTATGATCCATATCAGAAATCAAATTTTGCTTATCCAAATGATAAAGAGTCATCAGATGTTCCGGTTTTCAAGAATAATCACAATATGTCGGCTCTAGAGCCAGTTGAAGGTACGGTAGCTCGTAATGATGGAGATGTTCTACCATGGACATTACCGAATACGAATGGGGGTTATGCTCAATCAAAATCAGTCAACTCTCCCTTGAATCCTGCAAATAGAGAAGCAGATCTGAAGCGTGGTGAGTTGTTGTACGGCCAAAACTGTGCAGTTTGTCATGGCGCTACAGGAGATGGGCAAGGTTCTATTGTAAAATCTAAAGCATACTCAGGTGTTCCGACCTATGCTGAGCGTGATATTACAGTAGGTAGTGTGTATCATGTGATCATGTATGGTAAAAATGCGATGGGTTCTTATGCTTCGCAGTTAACACCTGCAGATCGTTGGAGAGTGGCAGAATATGTAATGACCTTGAAAAATGGAGGTGATGCAAATGCTGCAACAACTGCTACACCAACAACTGATGTTGAACCAGCAGATTCAACTGCAAGTAAATAATTGTTAACTGTTAAAAGATTAAATCATGCAATATACATTTTCCAATAGATTAAAAATGACCTCACTCATCATGCTAGGTGTGGGGATTGTATTATATGCCATTGGATTCTTTGTTTTTAAAGGAAATACAGCAGACTCAGCAGCGTATATTACCGAGTTGATGCATGCTAATCCTTCTCATTTTTATGGAGATTATGTGAGCGATCAGTTTGTTGAACTCAATCCTGATCACAATGCTCATATGGAACACTTGGGAAACCTTCTAAGCAATAGACCATGGGCTGCTTTTTATGTGCCAGCGTATTTCGCATTTGGTATCGCTGCAACAGCATTATTTTTCCTATGTGTACAATTTGTTGGTCAAGCAGGTTGGTCTATGGTAGTTACCCGTGTAATGGAAGGAGTTGCCTCTTACCTGCCAATTGGATCAGTAATATTAGGAATTTTTGTTGTTTTGTCTGCAATGCATATGAATCACTTGTTTCACTGGATGGTTCCAGAATTGATTGATCCAGCTGATCCTCAATACGATATCTACATCGCAAACAAAGCGAAACTTTGGTTAAACATCCCATTTTGGACTATCCGTTGTTTGCTCTATTTAGCATTGTTGTCGATGTTTGTATTCATCATCAAAAAAGCTACTCGCTTGTTGGATGAACACCAAGGTGATATCACTTATTACAATAAACTCTATACCAAAGCCGTGTTGGGTATTGTAACTTTCGCTATTTGCTCTGCAGCGTATGCGTGGGACTTCATTATGTCATTAGATCCACACTGGTTCTCTTCATTGTTTATGTGGTACGGAATGGTGAGCCACTTGGTTTCAGCAGTTTCGATCATCACTATTATTTCGATTTACTTAAAAAGAAAAGGAGCGTTACCATTGTTCAACGATAACCATTTGCACGATCTTACGAAATTCATGTTTGGTTTCTCATTATTATGGTCATACTTATGGTTCTGCCAGTTCATGTTACAATGGTATGCCAACGTTCCAGAAGAGGTACAATACTTCCAACAACGCAATATGCAATATCCATTGTATTATTGGATGCTAGCTGCTAACTTGTTGTTGCCATTCTTGGTATTGATCAGCTCTAGCATGAAACGTCGATACAATATCGTGTTCGTTATGGCAATCTTAATTGTGTTTGGACATTATTGGGATTTCTATAATCAAATAATGCCAGCAGCAGTTGGACCATTCCACAATTTTGGTCTGATGGAGATCGGTGCTTTGGTAGCATTTGCAGGATTGTTTATGTTTATCGTAATGTCTGCAGTGTCTAAATTGAACTTAGAAGCTAAAGGACATCCATATTTCCATGAATCTAAGATTTATGAATATCCATTCTAATTCTGATTTTTTAATTAATAAAAAGATGCCCGATGAGAATCATCGGGCATCTTTTGTTATGATCGGTTTGCTTTCCGTTTTGTGATGACAATTCGCCAACAAGCAATTGTGTCAGCATGAAAATAAGCTACTTAATCAGGATTTATTCCTGATTTTTTGGTTTGAAAACTGGTATCACAGCGCCAAAAAAACAATATGTTGTTGCGAATACCAAATCGATTGTTTTGCTTTGTCGTTTTTGTTGGCTGTTGTTCTGATGTCTTTCAGGTGAATTTATCCTCCCTTCATTTCAGATTGTATAAAGAAATAATCCCAAATGTAAAGTTTATTGCCACCATCAGCACTGTACCAAAACCTGACAAATGAAACTCATCGTAGCGTTCTTACCGCATCAATTGAGTATTGGTTTTCGGATACAAAAAACCTGCACCGAATTCTTCGGTGAGGTTTACAGCTATGCCTTTTTTGTTTTTAGAAATTGGAAAATACAACAAATTGTCGAATCTTCTGACTTCCAAATTTACATAATTCAGTCCGTCGGTATGTTCAAACGTTAAGAAATCTTTGGTCAGTTGTTTTTGTACATTATCATAATCCCCATAGAAAGATGAACCATTGCGGATGTATCCATTCATCTTCACCCATTGATCCTGATTCATTACCTATTTCATATGGTCGATACCGAAAGAAATATTCCAATTATCGTGAAAAAAATAACCCAAACGGAAATTATATTGCAGAATGGTCATTTTGGACGGATTGAAATATTTCAACCCGAAAGACGTTTGCCGATCATGTGCAGCCACATGGTGTAGGGTAAAATCGTAATTTTCACCCACAAATCTTAGGTCAGACTTGCTGTACTGTGCATGATTCCAACCCCAATAAACATAGAATTTTCCTTAGTTTTCTTTTCCTTGCCCCAATGCAACTCCCGAACCAATCAGAAAAGTCATCAAACTTGTATAAATAATTTTCAGATTAAAGGTGTTTAGCCTGCAAAGGTGCTCATATTTATTCCTTGAAAATTATTTCGTTACATGAGGTTTGTTTGTAATTTTTTTTAAACCTGAAAAAAAATTTTGTCATTTAAAATTTCTTTTCAAATTCTATTTTCCACAACGCTCTATAATCGTTCAGTTTATAACCTGTTGCTTGATCTTGCGGATAATATGTGCGGAGTGTTTTTTGGGTCGAATGATGGATGTCTTCACCTACCACGCCATGGCATCTGATGCAGGTGGGCAGCGCCATATTTATTCTTTTGTAATAGACATAAGTGTGGTTGTTTTGGGTAATGGTATCGTAGAGTTTTGGGTTGTCTCTAAAGCTTTCATACATCTGCTTGTCTAAATAGCTATGGATAAGATTGTCTATATTTCTGGGTTGATCTGTAATCCGGCTGATTTTCACTTGATAGGCATCCGAAAGCGAATCGTTCAACGCAATAGCCTTAGTGTTGCAAAAGCTTATGGCGTATGCTGTTCCATTTTTTTCTATTGCCGACGTCAGTTTTTTTAGCAAAACCAATTGGGCTTTATTCGCCAAAGAATCGCCTATGGTATGAAGTTCTTCCATTTCTTCTTCTTCGAAAGTTTGACTTCTTTTTTCTGTCGAACAAGAAATAAACAAGAAATACAACAGAGGCAAAAAGTACAAAAATATCCTCATGGCTTTGGTGTTTATCAAACGATAATATTAGTCTTTTTTTGGAGTATTTCAAAATATTTTTTCATAAAAAAACCGCCTCAAAAAATGGTTTTTAAGAGACGGTTTTCTTTGATTTAGCAATGATTATTTCACGTGACCGTGGTCGTGGTCTGCAATTTCTATTTCAATATAGGTTTTCTTTTCGTTACCAGCTTTATCAATTGCGATGATACCAAAATGATATTGACCATCTTGGATGCCATGAGGAACTTCTATCGTTTTTTTGATGTTGTGTAAAACTCCTTTTACATCTTGGCTATAGTTGTACGTCCATGGCTTTTCTGCTACAAGGTGATCGTGTGTATGACCGTCACCAGCATAGTGGATGTCTATTTTGTACGATGCCAGGTCTCTATCGTCTGCAATTACAGCATCTACTTCGATCATTTCACCTACATGAATGTGCTGATCTTTTTTTGGCGTAGTAATCACAATGGTAGGTTTTGTCTGATCCAAGGTATCGTCATCGCTAGAACAAGAGAATGCACTGATTGCGAATAAACTTACTAAACTGTATTTTAAAATATTGCTTTTCATATGAATGATTTTTTAAAGATTTTTAATTTGTTAATTTTTTTTCTGTTTGATTTAATAATCTGTTTTTCAAGTAGTTGAAGGTTGGATTTGTGAACTCATTGCTTTGGGCGGTCCTCGAACATAGCTTTTGTGCATGATCTTCTGTACCACCAAACCAAAGGAATACCATGGTTCGTGTGGACTATCTGCAAAACTTGTCCATAACGATAATTGTGGTTCAAAATTATCCGGTTCTAAATAAACATTGAAATGGATAAAATCCGAACATTGATGAGGAGGAAAATCTTTATGAACGCTTTGCTGATGCTGAAGAATATGCAAATAATTGTTCATCGGCACCGACAAAAGCAGCACGATGAAAAACAATAAGCTGTATTTTTTATAAATTATTTGCATCTATAGATTAAAACGGAATACTTACTGAAACTTGTATATTTCTACCTTGTTCTGGCAATTCTATCAGGCGGTAAAAACTCGTGTGGTTAAAGTATTTCTTGTTCAAAATATTATTCGCCTGAATACCAATTATCGCTTCGAAATTATTCAGATGAATATTGGTTTTTGTTCCTGCACCCAACAGAAAATAAGCAGCTGTTAGTTCTTCGTTTTGGGCGGTTCTGTTTTGCTCAAAAGCATATTTTGCGTTGACAAATATATGCCAATTTTCTATTTTTTTCTCTTCGTTTGTCAACTGATATTTTACTTCTCCAAAAATATTATTTGCTGGGGTAAAAGGCAAAGGATAACGTTTGCTCTTGTCAATACCCAACTGCTTATTGAAAATGTATTCGTATACAGCAGAAAGTTTCAGGCGTTCTGCCATAGTTTTTTCTACTTCAATTTCCACACCACTTATCAAGGCTTCTGATTGGGTGTACTGATAAATTTGTCCGGAATGCGGTAAAATTGAAAAAGTACCCGAAGGTTTCAAGAAAATATAATTGGAAAAATAGTAAACGTACGGACTCACACTAATATTCCACGTACGCGGATGAAAATTGATTTTCAAATCGGTAGAAAATCCACGCTCGGGGTCCAAATCGCTATTACCTTGCTCGTGCCGAAAAGATCCGTGGTGTATGCCGTTGGCTCCTAGCTCTATAGCGGTTGGTAGGCGATAGTTGGTCCCGATATTGAGGGCAAAATCCCAATATCTTCCTGCATGTAAACTGGCTCCAATCACCCCGTTGATGGTCTGATATTCTTTGCTTATTTCTTCACTTCTAAGTGCATATGTTGCGGCTGTAGACGCATCGTAACCGTTTTTTATGAGGTATTGATACAGATAATTATCGTAGAAACCCTCTGTTTTTATCTTACCAAAATCATAACGTATACCTGCAGAAAGTTTTAGATTCTTGTGCGCTCTGATTTCTTCTATCAAATAAGCACCATAGAGATTGCGTTGGTATTTTGGCAACAGAAAATTGTAACCATCTATGGTATTCAGCTGGTTTTGTGCCTGAATTCCTATAATAGTTTTGAATTTTTCGTTGTGCCTCCAATCAAAACTCAACTGTGCATCGTAGGTCGATAAATTGAACTCCATCTCCAAATTTGGATTGTATTCTGGTATGGGCTGTTCTGGATAATGAGTATGAAAAACGCTCCATTCTTGCCTCAAATTGTTCTGATAAGATGCACTGAATTTCAGTATTTGATCGGCAGAGAATTTATATTCATTTTCCGAAATCACTTTCAGATGATTCACTTTCTGGTAAGGCAAATCGATATTTCTATAATCGCCGTCGCTCAACAGATTAGATGCCAGCGGAATGCCATGAGCTCCTGCAAAAAATCCAGCTTTTTGGTAAAAATTGCTCACATTGAGAATCGTGGAAAATCTCTGGTCTGTATAGCCCAATTGCACCGCTGTGTTCAGGTCTTGACCTGCGGTATTTTTTACCCGTTTGTCTTCTATTCTAAAAACTCGATCCAAATATTTGAAACGGTCCGATGTTGTTCTATAATCTGCATAATCGCTATAAGAGGCTTTCAGTTTGTAGAAAAAATTATTCCAACGTGTAAAATGAGAAACGCCAGCCAAATAATTGTCGTTTACACTTTGGTACAGCGTATTGATTTGGGTATGGCTTGTATTTTTGGTCGGAATTTTATTGTTTTTGAGGACAATCACGCCCGCGATGGCTTCGTTACCATATTGCAGAGCACCTGCACCTTTCACCACTTCTACCTGTTCTACATTGAGCGGATCAATTTCCAAACCATGATCGACGCCCCATTGTTGTCCTTCTTGTTTCACCCCGTTTTCTGCAACCACCAATCGATTGAATCCCAAACCTCGTATGATAGGCTTTGAGCTCGCCGAACCAATGCCCATTGCTGAAACTCCGGGTAAATTTTCGAGCGATTTTGCCAACGATCCTGCATAGTTTTGATTGATATACTCCTGGTTTACCTGGGTGGTATTGGCAGTATAAAAATCGTGCAGATGGGCATTTATCTCCACTTCGTCCAATTCGTACAGCTGATTTTTCAATACGATTTTGAATTGTTTTTGATGATTAGCATCAACTCTTTGGGTGAACAATTCGTACCCATACTCATCAATGATGATTTCGTAACGATGTGCCTCTTGATGCGGAACTTCGAAATAGCCCTGCTCATCGGTCGAAACGGTTTGTTGATTGATCAGAAAATTTAAATGAGAAATTGGATTGTTGTGTTCATCGACCACTTGTCCTCTAAAAACATCTTGTGCCCAATTCATTTGACTGAAAAAAAAGGTCAGTACAAATAGTGAAATTTTGGTGATTTTCATGCTAATATGAAATTGTAAATTAATAAAACTGAATAAATAGTTTGAAATTAACTTACAAAAGGTGGTGCACGTAGATTATTGTAATGATGATACGAATTAGAACTAAAAAATATATAAGGTTTTTCTATCTTCATCCAACGAGAAGATATCATCGCTGGTATGACCACCAAGTCATCACCTGCAGAAGAAATCGTTTGCGCAACCAAATAACACAAATCGCAATGCGTTTGGTGTTTGTTCAGTTCGTTTTGTTCTACCGATTGCTTCTGATGCACATGGTCTAGAATATGAACAGTCTGCCCAGTTGCTACCACAAGGGCAACAAAAAGAAAAAGGAAAGCAAGGTATTTCTTTACAATTTTGGACATGGGGCAAAGTTACTCGACTTCTTTTAATTCTTTCAAATTTTTCATCAATTTTTTTAAGAATGCAAAATACAAGATGCTATAATAGAGCATGGCAAAGATCAAGATAAAGAAAACTGCAATCGCAACAGCTACATAACCATAGATTTCTGCTTGGTTAGAAGAGTTTATTTCGTTCGAATGCTTACTCAGATAAATGCCTTTGCCCAGTTCGTAGTACATGGGCGCACTGGTGATGACCAGCAAAAGCACGGTAAAAAGGATGAAAAGGTTGATTACTTTTCTGAAGGTTATGATGCTCGAAATCAATTCTTTGGTCGTACTATCGAAACGTATTTTTTTATAATATCGGTAAGAAAGCACCATGAAAATCAGGGTGAGAACGATTCCAACAATGGAAGACTTTTCGAAGGTTTTGAGCGTTTTGGGGTCGATGTATTGTAGGGTTACTTTTTCGATCGATTGATTGCCTAATAATATAGAATAGACAAAAAAGCCTATGACCAATAAAAATTCAAAAACAGTGAAATAAAACAGCGCTTTGGCTATCGAGGTCGACTTGGTTTTCAGCATCCTGAAAATAGAAGCCGAGTCATAAATAGTAGCGGTGTTGGCTTCTTGCCAACTTTTCTTCAAATCATCTAATTCCATATCTTTTTACGACAATTGTGTCATGATTTCTTTTAGTTTTGTTTTTACACGATTCATTTTTACCCGAGCATTTACCTCGGTTATCCCAAGTGTTTCGGCTATTTCTTTGTAACTAGAATCTTCTAGGTACAGCAATACCAACGCTCGTTCCACGTCATTCAGATATTTTATTGCCAAGTACAACAAATCGAGCCTTTCTTTATTCTCTTCGTTCGATTCGTTGGCGAGATGTTGGTGGTGATGGTCTTCTAAAGATGTAAAATTGTTTTTAGATTTTTTGCGGATATAGGTGATGGCTGTATTCAGCCCAACGCGATACATCCAAGTGCTCAACTTCGAATCGCCTTTGAACGAGTCGAACGATTTCCAAAGTTGTAACACAATCTCTTGAAATAAATCTTCATGAGACTCTTGATCATCTGTATAGATGCGGCAGACCTTGTGTATGATGCCTTGGTTTTGTTCGACAGATTCAGAAAATATTTTTTCTTTTGATTTCAAACGATTAGCCTTGTTGAATTGAAATGTAAAAGTAGTGATTATCTAATTATATATCATCCATAAAAATAAGAATCCCTCTGTTTGAACACAAAGGGATTCCCTAACCAACTTAAACCTATGAAAAAGCCATTGCTTAATCGCATTGCAAATATAGAATAAGTATTTAAAATACCAAATTTTGATTGAAAAAAATGTCAATAATTCGGAAAGTATTTGGTTATTAACCCGACGGTAATGATTTAATATTTCAGGCTGTATATTGAATATCTTTAAGCTCGAAATATTTTTTATTAATTTTTTACGATTTTTTTATTATAAAAATTCCCATTGATATCTTCAATTTGCCCCATGTAAATAGCGTTCGGAATTTGACCAACAAAAACCTTTTCATTAATGATTTTTGAGCCTAGAATTGATCTTCCTACCAAATCATATATAGAAATTGCCTTTGGATTGAATGTAGAATTGATAATTTTCACATATAGCCAATCACCTTGAATAGTTGTTAGAAAGTTTTTATTTACGACATTGAATTCTTGTATTGATAAATGATGATTTTTATAATATGATTTATTACCATCTACATTAGTGAAAGTTAGCTGTAATCCATTATCTATTGAGTGAATTTCATACTCGTAGTCATAAAATTCATCAAAAATTCCAACATTGAAAAAGTTATCAAGATAATATCCTTCAAAATTAATAGTTTCAGCAAGACTACATTCTCCATCAACGAAACCTGATTGCAAGGTAAGTATATTATCATCGATGGAACCATTTAAGAGAACTTCAGTACAAACAGAAGTAAAAAAAAACTACATTAGTTTCAGATTCGCATTCTTGACATAAGAATATGGTTTTAGACACTTCTTCATTATTTGGTGCAAGAAACTCCTCTCCATTTAAAACTAATTTTTCTAGATACCATGTGTTTTCGATTAGTTCGGTTTGTTGGGCTTTTGCAAAAAGCCCAACACTCAAAAAAGTTATTATTGTAAAAAGTCTCATCATGCTTAGTTTTTAATTAGGTTTTTAGAATTTACGATTTGTCCATCACAAACAAGAGTAACGATATAATGTCCGGATTGGTAATTATTTAAACTAATCGTTGTTTGTGTACTGCTGGTGTTCAATGTAGTGTTGCCTAAATGCTGAAGAACTTCTGTACTTAAGTCAGGATGTTGGGGGTTTACTCCTGTTTCAACAATTCCAATAACAATATTAGGATCACCTGGTGTTACCTCCCACGCTAAAGGAGCTCAAATTAAATCAAGGATACTTTGATTTTTTACTGTGCCTATTTCAAAAAAAAATAATCATTAGGTTCAAATAAAAGTCCTCCTTCATTTAAATTAATTTCTTCAACAAATTCAACATTTGATAAGCTAGCTAAATCAGTTTTTGATACTGTACTATTTGTACGTATATAATAAGTATTTTTTAATCTTAGGTTTTGTGACTCAGGAAATGCTTTTTCATGTTTATAAATAATCTTGTTATTAAATAAATTTTCCAATGACTGTTCGGAAAAAGTTAATTTCAAAGTACCATCAGAATTTGTTATTCTGGATAAGGGTTCAATAGAGTGGTTGTTTTTTACAACCACATAGTAGCTTTTCATACCTAGCAAAAACTAAACTCACAGGGATAAAAACCAGTAATAATAAAAAGTAATAATGTTTTATGTATAAGGGTATTTGTGTTAATAAAAGTTGAAATTCACTGCAATGTACAAAAAACTTTAACGTTTTAAATTTAAATAAGCTGTTTATTTTAACACCTGGCTCAACGAGAAACGCATTGGCGTAGTGGCGAATAAATTGGACGAAAAGGTTAATTTAGTGCTTAACACGCTCTTTTGATAACACCTCTCCGTGTTGCTCAACGCAAAATAGGTAAAAAATTTGTAAATCAACCTATGCAAGGCAAGAAAGGCGTTTCCCCAAAACTATTTTACGAACTCAGTCTGGATAGGCTGTTTTCTGAAATAGGTTAATTTTTTTTCTAATAAAAAGCATAATGTTAAAGATATGTTATAAAGAATCGTTCTAAACTAATGCAGATTTCTTCAAAATGATATTATTCATTGTGAAGAGACCAACTACTTTAATAAATTTGTATGTAAAATTTCTTAAAAAAAATTAAACGTATTGCTTTATGGCATCTAAATCATTATTCAAATCTTCAATCGGAAAGAAGTTTGCGATGGCGTTATCGGCATTATTCCTGCTGATTTTCCTTTTGCAACATTTCACCATTAATTTACTTTCTGTACTAAGTCCTCAGATGTTCAATGAGGTATCTCATTTCATGGGATATAACCCAATTATTCAATTTCTGATGCAACCGATATTAGGTTTTGCAGTCATTTTCCACTTTGTGATGGGTATGGTTTTGGAAGTCCAAAACAACAAAGCTCGTCCGGTAAAGTATGCCTACAACCAACGTAGTGCAAACTCTAGTTGGACCTCTAGAAACATGATTATCTCTGGTTTGGTAATTTTGTTTTTCTTAGGATTGCACATGTACGATTTTTGGGTTCATGAGATGAATGTAAAATACGTGAACGTTCAACCAGAAGATGCAACACGCTATTGGGGAGAGTTACACGCTAAGTTTGCAGATATTTGGCGAGTGATTATTTATGTGGTAGCATTCGTGTTATTAGGTTTGCACTTGTCACATGGTTTCCAATCAGCGTTTCAATCAGTTGGAGCTCGTCATAAGAAATACACACCAGTGATCCAAACGATCGGTAAAATATATTCGATAGTAATCCCTGTCGGATTCGCTATTATCGCAATTTACCATTTTGTTACACAATAATTGTTAAAAGAAAATGAGTACATTAAATTCAAAAATACCTACTGGAGACATTGCAACACAGTGGGAAAGACATAAAGCTAATTTGAGATTGGTAGCACCAAACAACCGTGATAAAATTGAAATCATTGTAGTTGGTACTGGACTTGCAGGTGGTTCTGCTGCAGCGACTTTTGCAGAATTGGGATACAAAGTAAAAGCATTTTGCTATCAAGACTCGCCGCGTCGTGCACACTCAATTGCTGCACAAGGTGGGGTGAATGCCGCTAAAAATTACAAAGGAGACAACGATTCTATCTATCGTCTGTTTTACGATACCATAAAAGGAGGTGACTACCGTGCGCGCGAATCCAACGTTCACCGTTTGGCAGAAGTATCGGGAAATATCATCGACCAATGTGTGGCACAAGGTGTTCCTTTTGCACGTGATTACGGAGGATATTTAGACAACCGTTCGTTCGGTGGAGTGCAAGTTTCTCGTACGTTCTATGCAAAAGGTCAAACGGGGCAACAGTTGTTGTTGGGAGCATATTCTGCGATGAACCATCAAATCCATTTAGGGCATATCGAGATGTACAATCGTCACGAGATGTTGGATTTGGTTATTGTAGACGGCAAAGCTCGCGGTATCATAGCTCGTAACATGATTACAGGTGAAATCGAGCGTCATTCTGCTCATGCTGTAATTATCGCGACAGGTGGGTACGGAAACGTTTATTTCTTGTCGTCTAATGCAATGGGATCAAACGTTACAGCAGCGTGGAAGATTCATAAAAAAGGAGCCTATTTTGCAAATCCTTGTTATGTACAAATTCACCCAACTTGTATTCCAATCCACGGAACAAATCAGTCAAAATTAACCTTGATGTCAGAATCGCTTCGAAATTCAGGACGTATTTGGGTTCCGAAGAAGAAAGAAGATGCAGAAGCAATACGCGCTGGTAAGAAAAAAGCAGCAGACATCAAAGAAGAAGATAGAGATTACTATTTAGAGCGAAGATACCCTGCGTTTGGTAACTTGGTACCTCGTGACGTGGCGTCTCGTGCAGCAAAAGAACGTTGTGATGCAGGTTATGGTATCGAGGCCAACGAAACAGGAGAAGGAGTTTACTTAGATTTCTCTTCAGAAATTATCAAACGTGGTAAAGAAGTAGCTTTTGCCAACGGTAATCACAACCCATCGGATGCAGAGGTAGAAGTATTGGGTAAAAAATGGTTAGAAGAGAAGTATGGTAACCTTTTCCAAATGTATCAAAAAATTACAGACGAAAATCCGTACGAGCAACCAATGCATATCTATCCAGCAATTCACTACACCATGGGTGGAGTTTGGGTAGATTACAATTTGATGTCAACAATCAAAGGATGTTTTGTGGCGGGTGAAGCCAACTTTTCAGACCACGGAGCCAATCGTCTCGGAGCTTCTGCATTGATGCAAGGTTTGGCAGATGGATATTTCGTTTTACCTTACACGGTTGCAGATTATTTGGCAGATGATATCCGTACAGGGAAAATTCCGACCAATACACCAGAGTTCGACGAAGCCGAAAAATCGGTGAGAGATCGCTTGAATTTCTTTGTGAACAATAAAGGAACAAAATCTGTAGATCATTTCCACAAACGCTTAGGGCTGATCATGTGGAACAAAGTAGGAATGGCACGTAATGCCCAAGGATTACAAGAAGCCATCCGCGAAATCGAAGCCTTGCGTAAAGAGTTTTGGCAAGATGTAAAAGTACCTGGAACGATTGATGAGTTGAATCCTGAATTAGAAAAAGCTGGTCGTGTAGCCGACTTCTTAGAATTGGGTCAATTGATGGCAATCGATGCGTTGCACAGAAACGAATCTTGTGGAGGACACTTCCGCGAAGAATATCAATCAGAAGAAGGAGAAGCAGTTCGCGATGATGAAAACTTTGCTTACGTTGCCGCTTGGGAATACAAAGGGGAAGACATCAACCAAGAAGTGTTGCATAAAGAAGATTTGAATTATCAATTCGTAGAATTAAAAACACGTAGTTACAAATAATCACATTTTTTGAATCCGATTCATCAAATGTCAAAATACATTAGAAAATGGCATCATCTAAAAATATAAATATTACCTTAAAAATTTGGCGTCAGAAGAATTCCAACGCAAAAGGTAGCATGGAAACTTATCAGCTCAATGGCGTTTCTACCGATAGTTCTTTCTTAGAAATGTTGGATTTGTTGAATGAGCAACTCATCGAAGAAAATAAAGAACCCGTTGCTTTTGACCACGATTGTCGTGAGGGTATTTGCGGTATGTGTTCTTTGTACATCAATGGTCGCCCACATGGTCCAGATTACGGAACTACCACTTGTCAGTTGCACATGCGATCTTTCAAAGACGGCGACACCATTTATATCGAACCATGGAGATCGACTGCCTTCCCTGTAATCAAAGATTTGATTGTGGATCGTTCGTCATTCGACCGAATTCAACAAGCTGGAGGGTATATTTCGATCAACACCTCTGGGCGTACAATCGATGCCAATACAATTCCGGTACCCAAAGCAGATGCAGACGACGCATTCGATGCGGCGACTTGTATCGGTTGTGGAGCTTGCGTAGCAGCTTGTAAAAACGGTTCTGCTATGTTGTTTGTGGGCGCAAAAGTTTCTCAGTTCGCTTTGTTGCCACAGGGTAGAGTAGAGGCGTCTAAACGTGCTCAGAAAATGGTCGCTCAAATGGACGCAGAAGGTTTTGGTAACTGTAGTAATACAGGTGCTTGCGAAATCGAATGTCCGAAAGGCATCTCATTAGACAATATCGCTCGTATGAATCGTGAGTTTTTGAGTGCTAAAATATTTTCTGAAGAATCTTACTAAATTATTTAGTACCATCATTATAAAAAAGAGAGCTTTCGGCTCTCTTTTTTTTGTTTAAATTTTTTTAAAAATCATTTCAAATATTGATAAACCGAAAACAAATCATCAATACTGTCCATACTGATTTCCAAATCTTTCACCACACCATTACCTACCCCGTAAACCCAACCGTGAATATTCAATTCTTGGTTGTTTCTCCAGGCGTTTTGCACGATAAAAGTTTTGGCGAGATTATAAACTTGCTCTTTCACATTGATTTCTACAAAACGATCAAATCGTTCGTCTTCATCCTCAATTTCATTCAATTCGCGTTTATTGAATCGGTATGCATCTTTTATATGGCGTAACCAATTGTCAATCAATCCTACCGAAAGATTACTCATCGCTGCTTTTACACCGCCACAGCCATAATGCCCACAAACAATAATGTGTGAAACTTGCAACACATTCACGGCATAATCCAATACAGACAACATATTCATATCGGTATGCACCACCATATTGGCAATGTTACGGTGAACAAAAACCTCGCCCGCTTGGGCACCAATGATCTCGTTTGCAGGCACGCGACTGTCGGCACAACCAATCCACATAACTGGTGGTTGCTGACCATTGGCCAGTTTGGAGAAGAAATCTTTGTCGAGTTTCAATTTCTCTTCCACCCATTTTTTATTATTGTCTAAAAGTTTTTTATAAAAATCTGTGCTCATTATCGAATAAGTTTTTGATGTTACGAATATAAAGTTTTAATGAGCGAATGCCCTTGCTTTCTACCCAAAAAAATCACGAAAATTTTTCAGTTGAGCTGCTTTAACTCATTCAGTAATTGATTTGATTTTTTTTTGATGAGGTAAAAAAGAGAGCCTCAGTTGATTTCTCTGATTGAAAAATAACTAGTATTTTAGGGCAAAAATTAAGGAACATGTTCAAGAAATCAGTATTGTTATGGACATTCAGTATGACCTCGTTTGTTATGGCACAAAATGTAATGACTCCAGAAAAACTCTGGCAAGTGAAAAAGGTGAGTTCGGTCGGACTTACCAAAGACAAAAAACAAATTGTTTATAGCGTAGCCACTCCCAACATCGAAACCCAACAAGACGACAAGCAATATTTTGCAATGCCAATTGCTGGTGGAAAACCTGTTTTGGTAACGGATTATAAAAGCTTGATTACAGACCAAAATCTTGCGGCAAAAACAAATTATAGTTTAGAAACCGAGAAAGTAAAACTTCAGAAAGTTTCTGGCGAAGATTATTATCCGGCTTATAAAGCATCCAACGTTCAGATTTACAACGAACTCAATTATCGTCATTGGGACTCCTGGAATAACGGAGAATTCGATCACGCATTCGTCTCGAAAAACGGACAAAAAATAGACATTTTGCAAGACGAACCCTTCAGCGTATCCGAGTCGATTTGGTCACCCGATGGCAAAAAAGTAATCTATGTGTCTAAAAAGAAATTCGGAACAGATTATGCCCTTAGCACTAATACCGACATCTACGAATACGATGTAGCAACCCAACAAACAAGAAATCTTACCGAAGGAAAAATGGGCTATGATACCGCACCAGGTTTTTCTACCAAAGGTGATTTTGCCTTCTTGTCGATGGCTCGTGACGGTTATGAAGCAGATAAAAATGATTTGATTGTCCGCTCTGGAGCTGTCGAACTGAATCTTACCAAACATTGGGACGGAACAGTTTTGGGATACAAATGGAGCGAAGACGGAACAAAAATCTATTTCAATGCTCCGGTTGGTGGAACCGTTCAATTATTTGAAGTTGGAGTGAATTTCAAAACCAAAAACCTTCCCATCGTCAACCAAATTACCGATGGGCAATTCGATATAGCATCCGTAAACGAAATCGTGGGCAACACGGCAATTGTCACTCGTACCGATATGAATCATGCGGCAGAATTGTTTGCAGTAGACCTAAAAAACGGAAAACTCAAACAATTGACCAACGAAAATGCAGCCTTATACAATTCGATCGAGAAGTCGAACATCGAAAAAAGAATCGTAAAAACCACAGACGGAAAAGACATGGTCGTTTGGGTAATCTATCCACCCAACTTCGATAAAAACAAAAAATATCCTGCTCTGTTGTATTGCCAAGGAGGACCACAATCGGCTTTATCTCAATTTTATTCTACACGATGGAATTTTCAGTTGATGGCGGCAAACGGCTATATTGTGGTTGCGCCTAATCGTCGCGGAATGCCAGGGCACGGCGTTGAGTGGAACGAGCAAATCTCTAAAGATTGGGGCGGACAAGTGATGCAAGATTATTTAGCAGCGATAGACGACATCGCAAAAGAGGCTTATGTAGACGAAAATCGCTTGGGAGCTATCGGAGCGAGTTACGGCGGATATTCGGTGTTTTATTTGGCAGGAATTCATGAGGGAAGATTCAAAACTTTCATTTCGCACAACGGTGTTTTCAACCTGAAATCGATGTACGGCAACACCGAAGAATTGTTCTTTACCAATTGGGACGCCGGTGGTGCTTGGTGGGAAATGGACAACAAAGCCGCCCAAAAAACCTACACCAAATTCGACCCAAGTGCAGCTGAAATGGTGAACAAATGGAATACTCCAATGCTGATTTTTGTTGGAGGAAATGATTACCGAGTGCCGATGGGGCAAGGGCAAGAAGCGTTTCAGGTTTTGCAATTGAAAGGAATCAAAAGCCGTTTCATTTATTTTCCTGACGAAAACCATTGGGTGCTCAAAGCGCAGAATTCTCTCATCTGGCATAAAGAATTCTACAAATGGTTGGAAGAAACTTTATAAAAAAAATCAGTTTGATAATGAAAACGGAGCAGAAAGTTTTTTAGTTCCGTTTTTTTCATAAACGTGCATCATTCGAACGAAAATTGTAATTTCAGGTGTCAAAAAATGGTAGGTTTGTGTTGATCAAGTTTTAATTAAATGAATTCAAAATTAAATCATTGAAAACTTCCAAAAGAAATTTTATAAAAACTACAGTCGTTTTGCCTTTTTCTTTTAAATTTGACTCGTATTGCAATCGAGAAGATTGATTGCCTTTTTAGCTAATCAAAACCACTATATGAGCAAAGAAAACAATAGAATATATTTTACCAACAGCCCTTTTCCCAACGGACACAAGGTTGTCTATTTCAATTGGAGTATGCGATTGGACAGCCAATTGAAGTTGTGGATGGATTTGCATTTGGAGTCTGATAATTACGACGAAGAAGAAGAATATTTTGACGATGTAAATCTGATTGATGAACCGTCTGAGCAAGAGAGCGAAAAATCGCTTTGGTTCAATTACAATCAGTGCATCATGTCGAGCACCTATTGGAAAAATAAAGGAATAGATCTCAACCATATCACTCACGAGTTGGATTTCAACCGATTGCCTATGCGTGAGTTTTTGGTCGATCCACTTCCGGTAGATTTGGCAAAACCAGAAGAGCTTGCATTTGGTATTTCGATGTTGGGCAATGATACGTGTGCAAATCACGATATTTCTTTTCTGAAACCTTTTGATGCAGAAGATTTAGCAACCTACGACATCAAATGGAAAGGGAAAGTTGCCAACACTTATTTGGGCGAAGAAAACTTCGACTACGAGTTTTATGTGTATATGAAAAACATCCGCTTTTCGGGTATCAACATCGACCCGAGTTTGGATGTCGAAAAAGCATTTGCTCATATCAAAGAAAGATTTGCGCCAAATGCCGATTTGATGGAGTTGGTTTGCGTAGATGAAATCAACGATTATTATAAAGTTATCATCAAACGATAAAAAAAGGCTTCTATTTTGAAGCCTTTTTTCTTATCGATTATCTTGTAATGCAAAAACTTGTTGGAGCAGTGGAGTAGTGCGTTGCGAAATATTGCCTCTGATTCCAGCTTCTTTTTCTGCAACCATTCTAAAAACACCAGTGATTGCCTGCTCGGTAACATAAGCAGTAAGGTCCGGATTTATTTTGTTGGTCGATATCGTATTGTATTTGGTGATGATGTTTTCCCAAACGCGATGGGCTCCAACTTTCTCTAAAGAATGCTGTACTTTCGGTTGAAAAGCACTGAAAAGTTGAGGAGACGTTTTGGATTGAAGGTAATTTGTCGCCGCATTTTGTCCACCCAAAAGGATTCCGCCAGCATCTTGAATGGTCATCCCCGTAATGGCGTTTACAAAAATCGGTTTCGCCTCGAGTACAGCGTCTTCTGCGGCACGATTCAATAATTTCAAACCTTCCTCTACAAGGCTGCCAAGTCCTAAATTGCGCAAACTGCGTTCTACTCCTTGCAATTCTTTGGGAAGTAGAATTTTGGCAAGTGGCGAATTGTAAAAACCATTGGTTTGTCCGAGTTTTGCGATACCTTGATCTACTCCCAAATGCAAGGCTTCCTTCAATCCAGCAGCAATGGTCGTTTGGCTGAGTCCGCCAACATTCGTCCCCGAGGTTCCATATACGTTTGGTAATTGGTTGGCGATGGTTTGCATCTCGGCGCATCCGGTAAAGAAAAGGCTGTTTGCCAAAAGTATCGGTAAGATTATTTTTTTCATGTGGTATTATTTTATTAATGGAAGTGGATCATCCGAACCCAAAAATCCAAATTAGAATTCACTTACAAAATGCAATTTGACTGACGGATATTTTTCTCGTGTCATCTGAATGGTAAAAGCCGAATCTGCCAAAAATACCAACTGATCGTATTTATCGCGTGCCAAATAACGTTGTTTCACCCGTTTGAAATCCAAAAATTCTTCCGACTTTTCGTTGTCCACTTCTACCCAACATGCCTTGTGTACAGCAAAAGGTTCATAGCTGGCTTTGGCTCCATATTCGTGCTCTAATCGGTATTGGATAACTTCGTATTGCAAAGCGCCCACCGTTCCGATTACTTTACGATTGTTCATCTCTAAGGTGAATAATTGAGCTACTCCTTCGTCCATCAACTGATCGATTCCCTTTTCGAGTTGTTTTGCTTTCATTGGATCGGCGTTGTTGATGTAGCGGAAATGTTCTGGTGAGAAAGACGGAACGCCTTTGAAATTGAATTTTTCTCCTTCGGTAAGAGTGTCGCCTATTCTGAAATTTCCAGTATCGTGCAAACCTACAATATCGCCAGCAAACGATTCGTCTACAATTTCTTTTTTGTCTGCAAAGAATGCGTTGGGTGAAGCAAATTTCATACTTTTGCCCAGGCGAACGTGCAAGTAATTTTTGTTGCGTTCGAATTTCCCAGAAACAATTTTCACGAAAGCGAGACGGTCTCGATGTTTGGGATCCATGTTCGCGTGTATTTTGAATACAAATCCAGAAAATTTATTTTCGAATGGGTCTACCTCTCGCACATCTGTTTCTTTGGGTTGCGGCATTGGCGCGATTTCGACGAAAGCATCGAGCAACTCTCGAACACCAAAATTATTTAGCGCCGAACCAAAAAACACCGGTTGCAACTCGCCATTCATGTACGCTTCATGGTCGAATGCTGGATAAACTCCATCGATGAGGTCGATTTCGTTGCGTAGGTTTTCGGCATACGATTCCCCGATGATTTCTTCCAATTCGGGTGAATTCAGATCGTCGATTTGGATAGAATCTGCAATTTTTTGTTTGTTGTCGCCAGAAAACAAGTTGATGTTTTTCTCCCAAATGTTATAAATCCCTTTGAAGGTTGCACCAATACCAATGGGCCAAGAAAGTGGTGTCACCCTCAGACCGAGATTTTGTTCTACTTCGTCCATCAAATCAAAAGCATCTTTCCCCTCGCGGTCCATTTTGTTGATGAAAACCAGCAATGGAATATTGCGCATACGGCAAACTTCTACCAGTTTTATGGTTTGCTCTTCGACTCCTTTTGCCACATCGATCACCACAATTGCCGAATCTACAGCGGTGAGCGTTCTATACGTATCCTCTGCAAAGTCTTTGTGGCCTGGCGTGTCGAGGATGTTGATTTTCTTGCCTTTGTATTCGAATGCTAAAACCGAAGTTGCTACCGAAATTCCACGCTGACGCTCGATTTCCATAAAATCGGAGGTCGCTCCTTTTTTTATTTTGTTGCTTTTAACGGCTCCGGCTTCTTGTATCGCTCCACCAAAAAGAAGGAGTTTCTCGGTGAGTGTCGTTTTTCCCGCATCGGGGTGGGCGATGATGCCAAACGTTTTACGCTTTTTTATTTCTTGTTCTAATGACGCCATTTTGTTCTTGAAAATTACAGATTGCAAAGATAATTGATTCCAACAAAATGTTTGGTTTTCTTTGGAAGAATAGAATATTATTGTAAAATTTACGTTATCTATTTTTCATTTTAGACTTAATATATGAGAAGATTTTTATTGTGGTGGATGTTTTTTTGGTCTATATGTACCTTTGGGCAAAATCAACCTACGATTCATCATCTGGAAAATGGTTTTGAGTTCAACAATTTGCAACTAGATCAATATACAGTTTCTTATCAGGCAGCTTCATCATGTAGTTTTGGTCCAACAAAATTTTATAAATATTTTTCTTTCAAAGCGGGTTTTGATATGACTTTTGCATTTGATTTAGAGTCGGATAAAACGGATTTTAAATTTATTCTTTGGAAGTTAGAAGTTGATGAACCTCCAGAATCTGTCTTTTACGGAACGAGTACGATAACAGCGGATAGAAGCGTAGAGCATGATGAGTCGAAAAAAATAGGTTTAAGGGAAGGTGAATCTGATGGGTGTGAAACTTATAATAATGGAAACGGCTATGCAAAAGCTTTTATGGGTGATGAATTGTTGCGCAAAGGTGAAACCATTGTAATTGCGGTCTATGGTAATAGTGATCAAGATCCATTTAGTATTAGAATACATGCTGCTGTAGAAAAAGAAATCACTTACAATACTCATTGTGAAGGTGATCCGTATTCGATCGCAACGATCATCGAACAGATCAAAGATGAAACGAATTTCGAGAACATCAAAATTTTTACCGATTTCGATCAGTCAACCGAATATACCGAACCAGAGGTGACCACCGCTCAAACCTTGTATGCATTTGTACGCGACGATAACGACGTTGTGAAATACTTATACCACTTGCATTTTACGTTTACACCTCGCTATGAATTCGATGATAAGCTGAAACCCAATGCTACTTTGACAGCTTGTAAAGCCAAGGTGCCTTTCGATAAAAATCAATTTCTTGCTGCAGTATTGACTGATATAGATTTCGATAATTTTGAAATTTTAAAAGCGACCTACAACGATGGCAATGGAGAAAGGAATATTGATTTGACGACACCTTTCGATGTTCCAAATCCAAGTGAAGTAAAGTTGAAATTGCGCTACAAAGGCTCTTCTACATTTTGTACGGCCGAATCTGATTGGATTCCTTTAAAATTAGAGAATTCAATTCCGAAATTTGATGATGAGGCTAAATTTCAAGCTGATAAATGCGAAGGCGATGCAATGACTATGACGCAGTTGGAAGAGTTGTTGAAGGTAGATACATCTCTATATCAGGTAAAACTTACTGGATATAACGCAGGGCAACCGATAAATTTTGGAGCAAATCCGACTTTCATTTTCCAAGTGAAAATGGTAAATAAAGATGAAAGTTGCGAAAGTGAAAGTAAAACGTTTACGGTAAACAAAACCGATCCGATTGCGCTTGTTTCGGCAAAACTACATCAAGAATGTTTGAATGAGTTGACACAAAGTGATGTAGACCAAGCCATAGAAACAATATTGGATGGAACTACAGCGACTTTGACGTTTTTTGACGATGCTGATAAAAAAATCGAAGAAAGCGGATTGTTGGCGTATATTCAGACCAAAAAGCAAGGAACATTACAAGTCGTTGGCGAATTGGATGGATATTGTAATACCACTGTAAACCTCACTTTCGACTTAGTAGAGAGCAGTGTCGTAATCCCAACTATTATCAATCCATTGAAATCCACTTGTTTGGCTGCTGAAGAAGAATTTGATGTTTCAGAAAGCGATTTGAAAAATCATTTGGATACAATCTTCGAAGCGAATCATGAATATGTTTTTATCGATAATCCTGTTGTAACGGTCAATCCGAATACTGAAATAACCATCCGTTTTAAAGTACGAAAATCAGGCGAAAAATGTTGGTCGGATGAGGTTCTGGTTGAAATCATTTCGGTGAACAAACCAGGTTTTGAAATAGCGATTTCAGACCAAATTGCCAGTTGCGATAACCAATTTGAGGTAACAAGCCAATGGCTGAAAGAGAAAATTGAGGAAAATGTATTGAATTATACAATTTATATCAACAAACAGGAATTCATTATTCCGAAACAAGTTTTAACCTTAGATTTCTCTAGTTCTGATGAAATTCGCATTCCGATCGAAATCAGAAATCCAAACGATGCAACTTGTAAAATTGGGGGCGAATTTACCATAAAACAAGCTGCACAATTCACAGATGAGGTTACCAATACTCAACTATATTTAGACCAAAATTCAATTACATTTTGTGAGGGCGAACTACCCGAAACTTGGGTACAAGAACGGTTAGACTATAT
The DNA here is from genome assembly GCF_900089075.1 of Vaginella massiliensis. Classification (GTDB taxonomy): domain Bacteria; phylum Bacteroidota; class Bacteroidia; order Flavobacteriales; family Weeksellaceae; genus Weeksella; species Weeksella massiliensis_A. The sequence continues at coordinate 20,721 of NZ_LT593745.1, read as the reverse complement.
CAAAACGCAACATCCGGATGTTGAGTTTAGTAAAACAGCGATGCAAATTGCCCAAGAAATGACAGCGAACAATGGAAAAATCGCTTTCGAAATTTCTCGAGCAGCAGAATGTGGGAGCATAACCTTGTACATGCCTTATACCAAAGTAGATTTGCCAACTGTGGCGTTGGACGATTTACCTAAAGTTTGTGCTGGTGAATTGTTGACCATCGATTTGTCTGATTTGGATTCGAGTTTTACCTATTACGTAGAAGATGATGCTGGAGTGCGTATAGATCCAGAAAACGGCGCATTCGAATTGCCAGCCGACCGATATACTTTATATGCAGAAAATGCAAGCGGTTGTAAATCGAATCCGTATCATTTCACAATCGAAACTTATCCAGAACCTAAAATAAAATCGATAAGCATCGAAAATGGAAACCTGACTGTGGTAGCCGAAGGCAATGGCGGAAAATTGGAGTATTCGTTGGATGGCGAGCATTGGCAATCTAGCAATACGTTTCGCAATATTCAAAAAGGCATGAACTATACCGTTTGGGTAAGAGAAAACGGTTGTGGAGGCGTTTCGGTTTCGAATATTTATGTATTGAATCTGCCCAATTTTATTTCACCAAACGGCGACGGACGCAACGATGTATGGCAACCGATTGGGCATTTTGTAAATGATAAAGTGATTCGTTTTCAGGTGTTTGACCGTTATGGAAAAAGTATTTTGAAAAAAGAAGGAATCGATGATGTGCTTTTTTGGGACGGAAAACAAAACGGAAGTTCTTTGCCTTCTGGAGATTATTGGTACTCGATTGATTATCCAACATCAAATGATAACATGATCGAAATAAATATTAAGTATTCAGGTAATATTACAGTTAAAAATAAATAGTATTTTAGCTTCGTTAAAAATGTTTATGAAGAAAACACTCTTTTTGCTGTCATTAACCTTTGGGTTGTTGAGTATTACGTCGATTGCACAGCAAACGATGCCTTATTACAATCATTATTTGGTGAGCGATAAAATGTTGATCAATCCCTCTCATGCCGGTCAAAATCCAGAGTACATCAGCATCAATGCCAGCAACCGCAACCAATGGGACGATTTACCAAACAGTCCGAAAACCCAAACTTTGAGCGCCCACGCAACGGTTATCGATCGATTGGCAGTCGGAACCTATTTTTTCAATGATCGAAATGGAGCTTCGAAAATGAGCGGATTCAATCTCACAGCGGCTTATCATATTCCGATACAAGACGGCAGAGGTTATGACCAAGAGCAGGATGTGGTTTCTTTTGGAGTCGGAACAAGTCGTTTTTCCCAATCCTTCGATTTATCTGATATTATTGTAAACGATCCAAATGACCCTTTGCTGAATGAAGATCGCTTCAATTCGTGGATGATGAATCTGGGCGTGTCTTTCAAATATGCTAACTTTTTTGGTGGAGTTTCGGTGCTCGACATTCCAATTGATAACAATTTTTATTATATCAACAATTTCGAACCTTTGCCCACAACTTATTATTTGAATCTTGGTTTTGATTGGTATTTGACCGAGGGTATAAAACTGCAACCCTCTCTGGTGTACAGTACCAATGCCAATCGATACAGCGGATTGGATGCGAATCTGATCGCCCACCTCGGTTTTGGTGATCAAGAACAAGGGGTCGATGTTGGGGTGTCTTACAAACAAGGGATGTCTAAAGATTATAAAGATCCGTTGTTTATTTCTCCAGTCGTAAAAGTGAAAATCGGTGCAATACGAGCAGGAATGTCCTATGATATTGGCTTGTCAGATTTTCAGGTCGATGGACGAAAGCAAGGATTTTTGTTCAGTCTTGGGGTAGATTTGGCAAATCCATTGAATCCAGATTGGCGATAAATGAAATCGCGAATAAAAACATACAGTGGCTACCCAATTCGGGTAGTTTTTTTTTATTTAGAATCGAGCAATCCAGGCTGAAACAAGTTGCGGTAGATGGGAGCGTATTGGGTAAACGTATCCATTATTTTTAAATAAAGTCGATTATCAAAATCGCTGTTCATATCTTTTGTGATAAAGGCATAGTGGATAAAATCATCAATTTTAAGAGCCGGAATTTTGAGTTCTTTGGTAAAAAAATCCTCACCAAAATAGTTGCGCAAATGTCGATGTTTTGCAATATTCGATTCGTATTTCATCAATTCTTGTCTTTTTTTCAAATTGCCCGTTAATGCATCATAAATGCGGCCAACATCTAATCGCGTGAGTGAAATATCACCCCCGAGCAAACCAAATTTCAAATCGCTTGTATCTTTTATCGGGTTGATATCGGGGTTCACGCCCAGTTTTTTATACAATTCTGTAAGATTGTCTTTGCGTTTTCCGGCCGTCACATCTTTGGTGAGAATTCCAGTCAAATTTGCAGATATCAACGCCTCTTGTAGTTCGATAATATTGATGCTCAGGTGAACTACAAACTTAGGCTGTTGGTAGATTTGCGGCGTAATTTTGATTCGTCGATTCTCGTAATAATCCGACTTAAACTCCAGCACATCATCTACACTGGCAAGAATTGAAAAATTCCCAGAAAAATTACTTATAACGGTTTTCTTGGTCGTGAGATTCGTTACATAAACTCCCTCTGCGACATCCCCGTCTGGATCCAAAATGATATTCCCATGAATCCATTTTTCGGTCGTTTGTTGAGCCAAAACATGGAGGTTTGCCAATAAGGTGAATATGATCAAGCTTAAGCGATAAATCATGCGTTTTAGTAATTATCCTACGAATGTATTTCGAAAATCTAAGAAATGAAATTCTTTGGTAAAAGTTTAAGGATTTTAAGATTTTGTTGTTGCCGTAAAAATTTTTTGGCACAAAAAAAACCTCCTGATTAATGGACAAGAGGTGACCCAAATGTTTTCACAACGGAATAATCCTTATTGTGAATTCCTTTCAGCCACAAATATAACAATTAATGATATGAACTTTAGCATTTTTTATTAATTTTAACAATCTATTCAATAAACAATAATGAAAACAATTTTAGGACTAGATTTAGGTACCAACTCGATCGGGTGGGCTTTGGTTGAAATTAACCACCAAAATAAAACTGTAAAAATTATCGGCTTAGGGTCTCGAATTTTACCGATGGACGCTGGAGAAATTGGTGATTTTGAACGAAGTGGTAAAATCAAAAGTACTGCTGCTCAACGAACTGAAAAGCGAGGCCCAAGAAGATTAAATGAACGTTATTTACTTCGTAGAGATCGTTTGCACTTAGTTCTTGATTTGTTGGATGCTCTTCCGAAGCATTACAAATTGGAAATAGACTTCTCCAATGACAAAGGTGAAAAAAGTGGTAAGTTCAAGAAAAATAAAGAGCCAAAACTGGCTTATCTTCCAAAACAAATAGGAAAAAAAGCTGAATTTCTTTTCAAAGAAAGCTATCAGGAAATGCTTGATGAGCTTAGCATAGAGAATAAAAAGAAAAGCAGAATTCCTTATGATTGGACTTTGTATTTTTTACGGCAAAAAGCACTTTCAGAAAAAATTAGTTTGGAGGAATTAGCTTGGGTATTACTGAGCTATAATCAGAAAAGAGGATATGAGAAGACAGATAGTTTGGATGAATTTGATGATTTGTCAGAAAAACTTAATGATTTTGGCATTACCAAGTCTATTCAAGAAGTGGTTGATACAAGCAAAATAGAGATTGAACCACTAATATTGAAAGTTGTTGAAGTATCTAAGTCGGAAGACAAATGGGGTGTTTTTTTCAATGTCGTTCTGGAAAATGGCTATTCATATAAAGAATATTCTACGGAACAAGTTACTGAATTAAATGACAAAATTGATGAAGTCAAAATTGTAGAAAGACTCACCATTCTAAATGAAGAAGGAACTGATATAGATGATAGTAAAACTATTTACAGAATTGAGGATATTTTCGAGTTGAAAGTAAAAAACATTTCTCCAAAAGACACAAAGGATAAGTACTTAAAAGAGTACAGTAATGGTTGGAAAGTCGATACAAACTATGCTGATTTTAACAAATTTCAAAAAGCAGAAAATGAAATTAAAGAGGAAGTTTTTCTAACAAGACTATACAACAATAAAGGAGCACTGGTTAAGCCTTCAAAGAAAAGTGAATCACTCAACCTGAATATTTCTAATGACCCATTTACTGAATTCAAATTACTTGACCCAAACAAGGCAAGCAATTGGAAGCTATTAAAGAAAATGACCGAAAAAGAAGCATTACAATTTAATAGTTTGAATGGTTATGTTGATAAAAACGGTAATGTGAAAAATTACATTTCACCTAAAATATACAATGTTCTGAAAAACGATGCTAAAACGGGAAATCGCACAAAGATTATCGGTGGAATGTTTCAGGTGGTGGATAGAGATTTCTATCGAGAGGAATTGAAGCAAATTATTTCCACGCAACAAGCTTTTCATACGAGTTTGAGAGATAAAGAAATATTTGAACAGTGTGTTAAAATGCTTTACCCAAAAAATAAAAAACATCAAGATGCTTTGTTGAAAAACAAAGATGCCATTCAGCATTTATTAGTTGAAGATATTCTGATGTATCAAAGACCTTTAAAAAGCAAGAAGTCTGAAATAGCAGATTGCAAATACGAAGTTCAATATTGGAAAACTGTTGAGGATAAATATGGCAATCCAATACAAGAAGTTGATAAAGAAACGGGAGAGCTTAAAGACAAAAAAGAGCCTATTTACATCAAGGTTGTTTCGGCTTCGCATCCTTATTTTCAGGAATTTAGGATTTGGGATAAATTGCATAATCTACGATTGATACAACTTGAAAAAGAGATTGATGGTAAAAAGTTAACCAACCAAGACGTTACCAAAGAATATTTCAAATCTGAAAAAGAATATCAAGAGCTTTTTGAAGAGTTAAACAATCGAAAATCTTTAAATCAAGCACAGTTTTTAGCATATTGCAAAAAGAAGTTTAAAATCGATTATAAGCCTAAAGAAAGCAATTACGCTTGGAATTTTCCTGAGGATGAAGAATTTAAAGGAAACGAAACTCGCGTAAGCTTTGCTACTCGTTTCAAGCGCTGTGGTTTTACTAACTACGCTGCCTTTCTCACACAAGAAAAAGAAAGGGAATTATGGCATTATCTGTATTCGGTAAGCTACAAAGAGCGTACTGAAAGCAACAATAAGAGCATAACCACGTTTTTCACTAACTATTTCAAAGGATTTGAAATTGCCGATGAAATCAAAGAAAAAATCATTGTTGACTTTGCAAATTATCCGAAGTTTCCTTCAAGATATTCCGCCTATTCTGAAAAAGCCTTGAAAAAACTATTGCCATTAATTCGTTTAGGAAAGCTGGAATATGAAGATGCTTGGGCGAAAGAAAGTTGGTACCAAAAATGGCAAAAATCCAATGAGGACAGAAAAGAAGAAATTTTAAAAAGAATAAAAAACATCGATTATGACACTGATAAAGTCGATTACGAGAAAGTAGTAAATACTAATGTCGATTACCAAAAAGGAGAATTGCCATTTCCGAAAGGCTTGTTTAATGTTTTTAGAGATTTCCAAAGTACAGATGATTTTCAACAGTTGAATTTGACACAAGCATCCTATTTGGTTTATGGAAGACATTCAGAGTTAGCTCAAGCGAAGTATTGGACTTCTCCAGAAGATATTCGAAATCAACTCCATCAAGAGTTAAAACAACACTCATTAAACAATCCTGTTGCAGAAAAAGTGATTTTGGAAATGATGCAGGTAGTTGCTGACATTTGGGATTACTATGGAAATGGAACACCAAATTTCTTTTCAAAAATTCATTTAGAAGTAGGAAGAGAACTTAAGAAGTCTGCCAAGGAGAAAGAAGCGGAAACGAAACGAATGTCTGGTAATAAGGCGCAAAACAAAAGATTGCGGCAAATTTTAGAAGAATACCTGTCGCATAGCCCATTCAAAGCTAATCCCAGAAATCCTGACCATTTCGAAAGATTGAAAATAGCTGAAGAAGGTGCTGAGCATACCAAGAATAATGACAGAAAATTCTTCGACGAAAATAAGGTGCTAAAAGATGCTAAGATTTCTAAAAAAGATATCGAGGATATTCTGAAAAAATCACACATAACCAAAGCAGATTTCGAAAAATATAAACTTTGGATTGAACAAGGATATCGCTCTCCGTATTCCGGTCAAATCATAAAGCTAACGGAGTTATTTGATGGTTCGAAATACAATGTGGATCACATTTTTCCACAATCATCTATAACTAATAATTCGCTCAGTAATAAAGTAGTAGTAGAAGTAAATCTTAATAAATTAAAGGACAATAGAACTGCCAGAGAATTTATTCAAGCTCAGCAAGGACAATCCTATTTAGGTATTCCTGTTTGTACGGATGATGAGTATGTGAGTATTGTCAAAACACAGTTTTCAGGAACTAAAAGGCTGATATTGCTGTCTAAAGAAATCCCGAAAGGATTTATAAGTAGTCAACTTAACAGTGCCCGCCATATCGCAAGAAAAGCGATGGAATTGTTGAGCCATATTGTAAGAGAGCCAGGAGAAGTCGAGTTCCGCTCTAAAAATGTACTTCCTGTTACGGGAATGGTGACTACAGAATTAAAACGGGCTTGGAAATTAGACGAAGTTTGGACAGAGTTAGTTGCGCCAAGATATATACGTCTAAATGAATTGACCCAATCCAACTTATTTGGAAGTTGGCAGACCTCCAAAAATGGTAATCGATATTTCGATTGTAATTTGGATGAAACTATTCGTGCGAAAGACGAAACATACGATATTAAGCGTATTGATCATCGTCATCACGCCTTGGATGCACTGATAGTAGCATTATGTACAGAAGATCACGTTAATTACATCAACAATATTAACGCTGACGCCAAGTCTGACAATTATGGAAAGCAAAAACAGATAGAAAAGAACAGACAAACGCTGAAACGAAAAATAAAATTTACCAAACGAGATGATGAGCGAGATGAAAACAACTGGTATTATATGTTGCCTGGAGAAACACGGCGAGAAGATGCAGACAATTCCCGGAGGGATACTGTGGTTGAAATGAACTATCAATTCAAAGAAGATGCAACTTTTGGTCAAGATTATAAAAAGATGATTTTGACTGCTTTGCAAAGAACGATAACTACATTCAAGCAAAATCTACGTGTAATCAATAAGAGGGTGAATTATTATAAAAACGGTCCAAATTCTTTTGCACGACAAAATACAGATAACGGGCAGAAAGAAAATTGGGCAATTCGTCGGAGTTTAGGGAAAGATACCTTTTATGGAAAAACAACTATAAATGGTGTTGATAAAATCACGTTGCGCACAGCATTAGATACCTCTTTCGATAGTAAAAAAATAAATTCGATTTCAGATACTGTCGGACGAACAAAAACTATTTTGCTCAATCACCTAAAACAATTTGATACTGTTGAACTTCCTTTTGACGAAGCTATTTTACACTTTGGAGCTTTGTTAGAAAAACAGGAACTTGAAGCAATTGTATCTGATGCAGAAAATGAAATTGGTACAATTGAAGAATTGTTTGGACACTTGAAGGCAAATAATTTTCAGTTTAAAAAACGTGATTATTCTAAGCTGAATGTTTTTGTTGAAATGGTTTCTGACAATAATTTGAGAAAACGCTATGAGGATGATATAAAAGAACATCCGGAGATTGCGTTTACCCCTGAAGCTATCGAAGAAATGAATAAACCTGAAAATTTGATAAAACTCAACGATAATAAACCTCATAATCCAATTAACAAAGTGAAAATTACAAGAGGTTTTGGTAATCAACGAGCTTTGAATGAAGAAGATAAAGATTCAGTCAAATCGAAGCAATTTGTAGTAAATGATGGAGGCACCAACATTTATCTTGCAGTTTATGAATTGATTGATAGATCGAAAGAGTCAAAAAGCAATCCAAGAAGAATTTTTAAAGGAATTAGTCTTTTTGATGTAATAGAATATCAAACATCTACAAACACTAATAATATTCCGGTAGATGAAAAAGTTTTTAATGATACTGGTGAAGAGTATAGATTATTGTTCACGTTGACTCAAAATGATATCATTAAGGTAGATAATGCTGGAGTTGACTTAACATTTGCCTTTAATCGATTTACGGGCAATGATATTTATTTTAGACCAATAAACCACGCATCAGAGATTGATAAATGTGAAGTTGATTTGAAAATAAATTCTAAAACTAGCAAATTGAGTGGGTCGCAAACCAATGAAACTACAAGTTTTAATGGACAACAAATAAAGAATGTCTGCATTAAACTCAATGTAGATAGACTAGGTAACATTTCAAAAGCTTAACCCATGCTCAAACGTACCATTTATATCGGTAATGCTTCGTATTTGAAGTTCAGAGATAACCGATTAACTATTGAGGATCCGAATACAAAAGAAATCAAAGGATCTATTCCGATAGAAGACATCGGTTTTGTGGTTTTAGACCATTACCAAATTACGATCAGTCAGCAGCTTATTATAGCATTGCAACAAAACAATGTGGCTTTAATTAGTTGTGATGAAACCCATCTGCCGTTAGGCTTAATGTTACCTATCAGTGGACATGTTGAACATAGTGAACGATTGAAACATCAAATCAATTGCTCCGAACCTTTACGCAAGCAATTATGGAAACAAACTGTAGAAGCAAAAATTTATCAACAAAAAGAAGTGTTACGGTTAAACAATTTACCACATGACCGTATGATTACGTATATGAATTCGGTAAAATCTGGCGATAGTACCAATATGGAAGGCATTGCTGCACAATATTATTGGTCTACCTTGTTTGATGATTTTATTCGCGATCGAAAAGGTGATGCGCCCAATAATTTCCTCAATTTCGGCTACGCTGTTTTACGAAGTATGGTAGCTCGAGCGATTGTCAGCAGTGGGTTGCATCCAACAATAGGCATCTTTCACAAAAACAAATACAATGCTTATTGTTTAGCCGATGATTTGATGGAGCCTTATCGTCCGTATGTGGATCTATTGGTAGTCGAATGGATGCAAAAACCTTTTTCGCCATACCTATTAGACAAAAATGCCAAGACTCATTTGCTACAGATTGCCACCCGAGATGTAACCATCAACGGCTTACAACGTCCGCTAATGACAGCTTTGAGCATTACAAGCAGTTCGCTGTACAAGTGCTACACCGGCGAAAATAGAGTGCTACAATATCCGATGTTGTCATGAGTTTTAGTCGGTACAATGCTTATCGTATCATGTGGGTATTAGTTTTTTTTGATCTACCGACCGAAACCAAAAAGCATCGAGCTTACGCCACACGATTTAGGAAAAATTTGCTGGATGACGGATTTAATATGTTTCAGTTTTCGATTTATATTCGGCATTGTCCGAGTAAAGAAAATGCCGATGTGCATATAAAAAGAGTGAAAAAAAGTTTACCCCCAGAAGGGAAAGTCGGAATTTTGTGTATTACGGATAAACAATTTGGACAAATGGAATTGTTTTTTGCTCAAAAAGAGACCGATTTGCCCAATGTTCCCCAACAGTTAGAATTGTTTTAGGAAATAAAAAAATGCTTGTAGAATAAAACCTTCAAGCATTTTTTACTTTTTTTTGGTTTGTAGATTGCTTTTTATTACGCTTTAAATCAACACTTTAGAATGAGGTTGCGATTCTAAAGCGTAAATTTACAAAATTTGAAAGGAATTCACAACATGAAATCATGATGTTGTTGTGGCAATTTTGTTGCGATTCTAAAGCGTAAATTTACAAAATTTGAAAGGAATTCACAACTCGATTCGTCTTGTTGACGGCGTACGCCTAGTTGCGATTCTAAAGCGTAAATTTACAAAATTTGAAAGGAATTCACAACGAATTACTTTAGAAAACGCAATGCGCGGTAGTTGCGATTCTAAAGCGTAAATTTACAAAATTTGAAAGGAATTCACAACACCCGTTTGGCGATTCATTCCACTGCCATCGTTGCGATTCTAAAGCGTAAATTTACAAAATTTGAAAGGAATTCACAACAGGTTCTGCAAAAGAATACATCAATGAAACGTTGCGATTCTAAAGCGTAAATTTACAAAATTTGAAAGGAATTCACAACAGTATGGCGGTTCAAATTGCCCAGCCAAAGGTTGCGATTCTAAAGCGTAAATTTACAAAATTTGAAAGGAATTCACAACCAACTCCGCTATTATGTCTATGTCCAGTAGGTTGCGATTCTAAAGCGTAAATTTACAAAATTTGAAAGGAATTCACAACGTTTTGGTTTTTCCATTACTTCAAGGCTTTGTTGCGATTCTAAAGCGTAAATTTACAAAATTTGAAAGGAATTCACAACCGCGGAGATCCGCGCCCCCCAGGGCACGATGTTGCGATTCTAAAGCGTAAATTTACAAAATTTGAAAGGAATTCACAACATAAGGTTGATACTTTCAATAGTCTTCAAGGTTGCGATTCTAAAGCGTAAATTTACAAAATTTGAAAGGAATTCACAACTAAGCGCGCGCGTCTTGAAGATCATTATCAGTTGCGATTCTAAATCGTAAATTTACAAAATTTGAAAGGAATTCACAACATTGTGGTTTACCGTAAAACGAACGCAAAGTTGCGATTCTAAAGCGTAAATTTACAAAATTTGAAATCAATTCACAACATTGGAAGGAGATATTGTGAATGATGAATTGTGGTGATTCTACTGAGTAAATCTACAAAAATTTGAAATCAATTCACAACAAACGAAGTATTAAAAAACAAAAAACCCTCGTGGTGATTCTACTGAGTAAATCTACAAAAATTTGAAATCAATTCACAACAGTTATAAGAACAATGGGAAAAAGAACTGTGTGGTGATTCTACTGAGTAAATCTACAAAAATTTGAAATCAATTCACAACAGCTTTATTTTTAGGAAACCTTTAGAGGCTGTGGTGATTCTACTGAGTAAATCTACAAAAATTTGAAATCAATTCACAACCCAAGACGATTGGGAAATGGAGAGATGAAGGTGGTGATTCTACTGAGTAAATCTACAAAAATTTGAAATCAATTCACAACCCATCCAAGCACAAAAATATTTTACCGTCAGTTGCGATTCTAAAGCGTAAATTTACAAAATTTGAATTAAGCGAAGCGAATCACTGAATACCTTAAACAAATAAACACTCATGAGGTAAAGGAATTCACAACCCCAGCATTGGCGTAGTTTCTTGGCGTGTCGTTGCGATTCTAAAGCGTAAATTTACAAAATTTGAATTAAGCGAAGCGAATCACTGAATACCTTAAACAAATAAACACTCATGAGGTAAAGGAATTCACAACACGTCACCTGTCATTATTTCTCCTCCTCAAGTTGCGATTCTAAAGCGTAAATTTACAAAATTTGAATTAAGCGAAGCGAATCACTGAATACCTTAAACAAATAAACACTCATGAGGTAAAGGAATTCGCAACTCGTTGAAGTATTTAGCTTCGTCACCGAATGTTGCGATTCTAAAGCGTAAATCTACAAAATTTGAATTAAGCGAAGCGAATCACTGAATACCTTAAACAAATAAACACTCATGAGGTAAAGGATTCCACAATTAATGGAGAATAAAAGGGGAGGAGTGTGGCTAGTCAAAATCCAAACTAGATGGCTAAAATTTGCCCGAAAATCTTACGTTACAGAGGGAATAAATTACCAAAAGATTTTCTGTAAAATTTTAGAATTATAAAAAAAATAGAGGTGAAAAGACTTTTTGCTTTCACCTCTATTGCAGTAAACCTTAATAATTGATGATGAGGATTAATTTGTTAAAGGCTTTTTTTCTTCAATTCGGTAGGTTGCAGTATTGGTGTAGGTGCGTCCAAACATGTCCCTAACTCTCACTTCTATCGTATGCTCGCCCAATCCAAGATTGTTGGGGAGTTTTTTGTACCAAAGATGTGAACTTTTTACGGGGTTAGACGGTCTTCTACCCATGAGCAATTCGTTAGCATTATCCCAACGCTGAACTTGATAATAGAATCGAGGATCGTTCTGAATGGTTTTGTCCATTTTCTGCCATTTTCCATTTCCAAAACGAATTTCAACCTCGTCTTTTTCACTTCCCATAAAAATATTGGCAAACACCAAAGAAGTGTTCCATCCTTTATTTGCAATTACTTTTGGGGTATAAATATCCATTTTATAATCCAAAGGTTTGCCAGCAACTTTATAATCCAATTCGTATCGATTGTCTTTCACCGTAAGATAAGCATAGCCGCGTGGTGTGCCGTCTCTCATGGTAGAAACTGGGACGCCTTCTTCGTTGAGCTCGCCAGAATACCAATCGCCAGAGGTTGTTCCCACATTGTATTCGTGCAAAGGTTGAGCGCCCTTCCAGCCTTTTTCTTTGTCGTAGAACTGATGCATCTGGTAATGAGTGTGGGCAGAAAGCATCAGAATGTTGGGATAATCTTTTAGAATTTCGAGGAGTTGCTGTCGACTTTCATTATCGAAATGGTCTTCGCCTTCTAAGAAAATCGGAATATGAAAAGACAGTACGATCAATTTATCTTTCGAAACCGTTTTTAGATCGTTTTTTATAAACGCTAATTGATCTGGTGTAAATCCGCCTAAATATCCTTTACCGCCTCTAGGATTTGGGTATAAAATATTATCTAAAATCAGGAAATGCGCATTGGCATAGTTGAATGCATAGGTGGTAGGGCCAAAATTTTTCTCGAAGGTTTCATCAGAAAGTTCGTCTGTCGTCGCCTCGTAATTCATATCATGATTTCCCATCACATTGTACCACGGAAGCGCCAATGCACTCATCTGTTTCTTATACTTTGGTTGCAACAAAAGATCGTCTCCAACCAAATCTCCCAAGCTGATACCAAACGAAACGCCTTGTTTGTGTTGCTGCGCATCTTCTACAATAGCTTTTTGAAAAAACACCAATTCTTCGTCGGTATAAGTCTGCGGATCTCCAAAAACAAAAGCCGTGAACGTGGTGTTTTCTTGCTGTGGAATGAGCGGGAAATCGACAGATTTTGGTAAAACTGGTGTAGGTTCTACACCCGAATACTTGAAGTTTTTGGGCGAGCCTTTTGGTTTATGGGTATAATAAAACTTAGGCAAAAAATAAGAATCCAAAGGCGTTTTGTATCGACTGGGCTTGATGACAAAGACATGATTATCGTCTTTTATGCTAAGCGTATATCGACCTTTGGCGTCGGTAAGAACGACATCCATCCCGTTGGAAACCGCCACATTTTCTAAGCCTTTTTCGTTTTTGTCTAATCGTCCATTCTGATTAATATCTTCGAAAACGATTCCTTTTATCGTTTGTTGTGCGCTGAGTTGTATACTCACCAAAACACTAAGTCCAAAAATTATTTTTCTCATTTTAATTTAATTTTATTTAGTTTGCCACCATACTTTCGAGTTGATATCATCTCCGCCCATAGCGGCAGCTGCCCGATCGTAATTATCTTTATTGTAAATCTTTACAGATGCCGGATACAATAACCTCGAAGGAACAATTCCGTTGTTTCTTCCCGCTGGAATTTTAGGTAAAACAGGGAAGCCAGTTCTGCGATATTCGAACCATTGCTGATAATCTACAAAGTATAAAGACAAATATTTCTGAAGCATGATTCGCTCTAAAGTCCCATTGTAGCGTGTCGCATCATTTTCGAAATAATCAGCTGGCGTTTCTGCCTCTGTAAGATATTCTATAGCTGCTTTTACGGCGTTTTTATAATGGTTTTCTGCGTTGTCTAAATATCCTTTATACGCCAATTCTGCCTTTATAAATTCAGTTTCCGAATAGGTAAAAAAAACAATTTTCATCGGTGCCTCTGCCTGAATTCTCAACAAGCCCGAAGGAGAATAATCAAAAGCTTCGGAGCCATCGTACCCCGCTGGAATCCCTCTGTATCCGATAGCGCTGTTGTCTTCTAACGATCTGGCTTGGGTCGCGATTTTGCTGATTCTCGGGTCTTTGGCTTCGACCAATTGGTCTATTATAAAAGAAGCCATTGCTCTCGCGTTGTTGAAATCTTGCGGTCGAGCCCAAGGCGATACATTGGGTGAAATGCCCGTAACTTGCAAAACCGCATTATCTAGATTAGACGTCATGATAGGGTATTGCTGTGGATTGTTGATGATATTGAGCATTTTTGTATAGGCATTGGTTTCTGCCTTACCAGAAATACGCATCAGCAAACGCAGGTGCAAAGAGTTGGTGAATTTTTGCCATTTTACAAGATCATTACCAAACAACAAGTCGGCAACGTAGGGCAACGGTTTATTGGTGTCGTAAAGTGAATTTGCTGTTTCTAAATCTTCTAACAATGTTTGATAAATATCTTTTTGAGAATCGAATTTGGCTTGCGTGATGCCTTCTTCTGCACGAAAAGCCTCGGAGAACGGAACATCGCCAAAAATATCGGTAAGATTTGCGAATGCAAAAGCTCTTAGTGTAAGCGAAATGGCTTCGTAATTGGGTTGGTTGAGTTCTTTACTTCTGATCAGCATTTCGTTGATGTTTGTAGACCAACGATAAGCTGCATTCCAGCTAGAATTACCCGTTCCGTCTGTGATATCGTAACGATGAACACCGCCAGCTGTAACATCTGGAAATGGGACGTGTACTTGCATGAGGGGGCTGGTGATATCGTAGTTTTTGGTCGCATTGTTGCTTGCCAAATTGTACAAAACAGGATTGATAAGCGAACCTGGTGTAACCTCAGAAACCAAATTCGGATTGATATTCGTCTCGTCGAAATCTTCGGTACAGGCTGCTAGTCCAGAGCAAAGTACAGTGAGTAATGTGATTTTATAAAAAAGTTTTTTCATTTTAGTTTAGTTTTTTTGAGTTTTACAAAGATGCTTTTAGGGTAAATCCGATAGAGGCTGTAGAAGGCATTTGACCCATTTCTACGCCAGGTATTATGGTAGATCCTTCTATAGAAGCGGTTTCTGGATCGTACAATGGAAAGTCTGACCATACCGCTAAGTTTTTACCAAATACCGACAAGCTGAGGTTTTCTACCCCTGTATTCTTCAATAATTTTTTAGGTAAATTATAAGTGAAATTCACCTCGCGTAACTTCAAATAAGATGCATCAAACGAGTTGGATTCTACGTTCGCACGGCGATAATATTTTGCATAATAATCTGTTATTTTTACTTCTTCTGTGTTTGGCGAATAGCTACCGTCTGGGTTTTGTACCACTCCTTCACCAATGATAAAACCTGTATCTCTTCCTGGTAAAGTGTCTTTTAGTTTCCCTTGTTCCATCATTTTATGATAAGATTGCGAGTAAACTATTCCGCCATATTGCCCATCTAAGGTGATGCTGAGGTTGAAGTTTTTATATTTGAAATTATTGGTCAGTCCGGCACGCCATTTTGGGGCTGCATCTCCGATGTATTGAATATCGTCAGGGTAGGCCGGTATACCATTTTCGTACACAATGTTTCCTTGGTCATCCCTCACAAAACCGTATCCGTAGAGGGCTGTTGTGGTACCTCCGATTTTTCCTATTACGCTCACGGCACCAGAAGTCGCCAAAGGTTTTTCGTCTACACCATCGGTAAGCGAGAGGATTTTATTTTCGTTTATAGCCCAGTTCCCGATGAGTTGCCAACTGAAATCTGCATTTTGGATGGGTTTTAGATTCAGCATCACTTCTACACCTCGATTTCTTACCTCTCCACCGTTGATAATAGCAGAAGTGAATCCGGTTACCTGATCAGTTGGAACCTGTATGATTTGGTTCTTGGTGTTGGTCTGATAAAGCGTGAGGTCTAAACCGAGTCTTTTTCTGAACATCAACAACTCTATCCCTGTTTCCCAGCTTTTAGAAATTTCGGGTTTCAGGTTTATGTTATGAAGAGTTGTTGGGGTGGTAGAAGAACCCGGAAAATCGTTCGATTGGTAATATTTATTGATGCTATAAGGCTCTGCATCGTTCCCAACTTGTGCAAACGATAGTCTATATTTCAGGTAATTGATCGGATTTGATAATCTGAAAATATCAGACAAGATGAAACTCGTCGAAACCGAAGGGTAGAAGTAAGAACGATTGTCTTTTGGCAAGGTGCTAGACCAATCGTTTCTTGCCGTAACATCCACAAAAATCTGATCTCTAAACCCTAAACTCAACATGCTGTACAAACTGTTTACCTTGAGGTATTTGTCGTATGTTTTTACAATTGGGCTATTCATACCATTAGATAACATATAGACATTGGGGATGACCAACTCGTCTACTTGTGCGTCTTTGCGCAGGTATTGATAATCTCTTTTGTTTCCACCAAAATTTAGGTTAAATGATAAATCTTCTCCAAATTTATCTTCGTAAGAAAGAAGGAAATCGGTATTGATTTCTCTTTTTTGTACATCTTGCCTTTTATAATGCCCGTTCAACCAACGATTCATATCATGAGGTCTATTTTGCTCTCTTAGCTGATTGTACATGTTGAGACCAGAACGCAACATGAGGTTCAGCTTAGAAGTGAGTTGGACATCTGCCTGAATATTACCTGTGATCTGATTGCTTTGTAGCGGATTTGTTGCATCGTACGCAATGACAAACGGATTGTCTATATAAGAACTAAAAGGCTGTATCTGACTGATGTATTCTTGTCCTGTGTACCAGCGATCTCTGTACCAATCTAAGTCAACGTTTGGATTTTGGAAGATCATGAAATAAGCAATAGAACCATTGTTGTAGCCCGTGCCCGGGATATTGTCGCTCACTTTGTTGGTATAGTTGACCACAGAGGTAAGTTTTAATCTATCAGAAACTTTGTAATTGGCGTTGACAGAAGCGGTATAGCTATCGAAACCAGTATTGGGCATTATCCAATGGTTTTTTACATGTCCAAAAGAAGCTCGCATAGCACCATCTTTTCCGCCACCAGAAATCGAGACATTGTTGGTGTAGGTAACCCCAGTGTTCCAAAACGATTTTCTGTTGTCTTTATAAGGTCTCCACAATGTTCGTTCTGCTCCTCGTCCTTGCAAGTTAGGATCGTATTGATAATAAAATTGTCCTTCGAATCTTGGTCCAAAAGCACTACTTGTTCCACTCGTAGCGTTACCGTCTGATGAGTTTCCGTACGAATAATATAGCTCACCATCTTTGTTTCTTTGAAGCGTTCCCTGTCCATATTCGTACTGATAATCTGGCCAGTGATTGATGACATCCAACATCACAGAAGAACGAAAATCTATGCCCAGTTTTTTACCTTTGTTACCAGATTTTGTGGTGATCATAATTGCACCATTGGCAGCGCGCGAACCGTACAATGCTGCTGCAGACG
This sequence comes from Vaginella massiliensis, assembly GCF_900089075.1. Taxonomy (GTDB): domain Bacteria; phylum Bacteroidota; class Bacteroidia; order Flavobacteriales; family Weeksellaceae; genus Weeksella; species Weeksella massiliensis_A. The sequence continues at coordinate 3,406 of NZ_LT593745.1, read as the reverse complement.
GCCCTTTGAGAACGGTAACACTCTCTATATCATTCGGGTTGAGATCCGAAATCGCATTACCAAAATCTATCGGCGAATCTGCTCCCATGTAAGAAGAATCGTTACCAGAAGAGGTCATTTCGGGATTCATCGGCACGCCGTCTATCACAATCAGTGCATAATTCTTATGGAGTTCGGTCGAGTTGTTCCCTCGCAAAACAATGTTCTGCGAATTTATGGGACCCGAACCAGCAGAGATCAAATTTAGCCCTGCAACTTTCCCTTTCAGACCATCGGACCAGTTGTTGTTTTCTGCATTGTTGAGCGATTCAGAATCGATGGTTTGCTGGGCATATCCCAATTTTTTCTCCTCTCTTTTTATCCCCAAAGCGGTAACAACAACCGCGTCCAAACCTATACTTTGGCTGAGTTTGACTGAAAGCGAATTGTTGTCGCCAGCATTCACCTGATAATTGTCTATAAAAAAGGGTTCATGACTCAGATGCTCGATTTCGATATCGTATTTTTCATCAGACAAAAGTCCTTCTACCACAAACATCCCTTTGTCGTCGGTGGTTGCGGTAAACGAAATAGATGCGTCTGAATCGGATATGATCTGCACACTTGCACCAGAAATTGCATTCCCTTTCTCGTCTTGCACAATTCCTTTAATCTTAGAATTCTCTTGTGCCATCGCTTGCAAGCTGATGAAACACAAGGATAACAGCGTAAAATAACGTTTCATTATAGATGAGTAATTTTAGTTTTTTTTATTTCAAAAGTTTTTTTTTCTGGATAATAAATTATGCTGTCAGACAATTTACATTGCTGATTATTAATATTTTATGTTTTTTTAGCTTATTTCTTTTCTATATAAATTTGTTGGTTTTGGATTTGGTATTGAAGATCGTTTAACTCACAAATTATATCCAATATTTTATAAAGCTCTTCCGACGAATCGAATCGGGCAGTAAACGTAAGTCCGTCAGGAATATTCCCCAGCTGAATTTTGGTCTGATGATATTCCTCTAATCGATAGAATACCTCTTTCAGCGGCGTTTTGTCGAAAATCAATTCTTGTTTTTCGTCGCTCAAATCGATGATTTCGACTGATTTTGCAATTGTTTTCTTTTCTTTTACACTTGGTAAATTTTTTGTGATAAGCTTTTTAGACGCAACGTTTAGAGGTTCGATTATTCGAGATTTTTGCTTCGCTATATCCCAAAAGAATTGTTCGCCAGCTTTCAGATAAACCGTCTCGAAAGATGCCTTCGTGCTGCTTTCGATTCGCACTTTTCCTTCCAAAAGATCCACAGTAGCTTGCTTTTTTATTAGGTTTTCGGTTACAATAAATTCGGTTCCCAAGGCAGTTGTTGTGAAATTTTTACTGCTAACCGAAAAGGGTAATTTTGTATTTTTTGTCACTTTGAACTTCGCTTTACCTTCTAAAAAAACTTTTCTGTTTTCTTTATTATAAGTTTGGGCATAGACCACTTGCGAATGCGGATAAAGTAAAATATTCGTTTTATCGGCCAGTACGATATTCACGAGTCTATCGGGCGTTTTATTAGCAATCGTGTCCCATTGATCAAGCGCAAGCTCAGCAGTTTTTTTCTCATTTCGATCAAGAAAAACAAACACAACAAGCAAGGTAACCGCCGCCGCTGCACTGATTTTTGCCCAAAAAGTAGTTTTATGGTACGACTTTTCACTTTTTATTTGCTGATGAATTCTTGCGAGAATTCTATTGGCAGTTTCTTTTTTTATAGTAGATTCCTCTTCATCATCGGGCAATGCTTCTAAGATTGCTGGCGAGATGATGTCTTGATTGTCTAAGGCTTCTAAAAGATTTTTTTTCTCTTCTAAAGAACTTTTTTTAGACCAATATTTTTTTAATAATTTTTCTATCATAATCTACCCTAAAAACGAACAAGGGCAAAAAATAGGATAGACTAAAAGGTTAACAATAGGTAAAATAATGGTTAATTCAGAAAAAGTTTTGCATACAAACGCAGGCAAACAAACTGAGGAAACTTGGATATTCTTTTTTGATGTATTCTCTGATGAAATGGTTCGACTGATTGAGGTAATCGCTCACAGAATCTGACGAAATTTTGAGTTTTTTTGCTACTTCGTCTTTCGAATATCCCTCGAATCTGCAAAGCCTGAAGACTTCTTTCCTTCTGGGCGAAAGTTTTTCGATTGCTTCTTCTATGAGTTCTAATTTTAGCGAATATTGTTGTTCGAACTCCATATTTTCATCGTAATTAGAGGGGATGTACAAGAAATTTTCTGCCTCCGTAATTTCCTCTTTCAGTTTTTTTCTCAGAAAATCTACCGATTGGTTGTAGCTTACAGTAAAAAGCCATGCGCCCAAATTAGCGTCGTTCAATTTTTCTTCGCGATGATTCCAAAGCGTCACAAAAACCTCTTGCAAAATATCCAATGCCTTATCTTCGTCGTAGATTAACTTCCTGATATTTCGGTAAATGCTTTCGTGATAACGAAAATAAATATCGTCGAATTGTTTTTCTTCTTTCGTTTTAGAAATATTGAGCCTCATTCTATCTTACATGCATTTTTTAAGGCGTAAAATTAATCGCTATCACAAGGCTTCAATAGGAAATTGCTTTAAGAAAAGTTTAAATTATCAAACGCATTGTTGTCGTTTATTTTTATTTTTTCGTTCCAGATTCATCGTTTTCATAATGTTGATGGGATGATGTTTTTGACTTTCAAAAGGATGAATTCTAAAGGTATTGACGAGGCTCATTTACCATTCGATAGAGGGTTTGTTTTCCTAATACAATAAGATTTCTCGCTGATTTTTCTATATTAATAATGATGTACTCATCACTGATTCAACCACTTAAAAGTTTCAATAACTTTTCTGTAAAAAATATTTCAAAAAAAGCTTGGAAGTTGTATAAAGCTTGTTATCTTTGCAACCGCTTTACAAAAAAGCAGTAGTTCATTGGTAAAGAAAATTTTTGAGAAGGTTTTTTAAGTTAAAAATTCAATCGAATTTATTTTAAAAATTCTTTTGTCAATTTATAAAAAGTTCTTACCTTTGCGCTCGCAACTTTGAAAAAAGGTTTTGCGAATAGAAAAAGAGCAGTTCATTTGAAAGATAAAATAAACTTAGAAGAAACAAAATAAGCCAAGAACCGTCAATTTGAGTTTTTAGGATTTAGGCATTGTAAAAAGAAATAATTATTACAATGGAGAGTTTGATCCTGGCTCAGGATGAACGCTAGCGGGAGGCCTAACACATGCAAGCCGAGCGGTATAAGTAGCTTGCTACTTAGAGAGCGGCGTACGGGTGCGTAACGCGTATGGAACTTGCCCTTATCAACGGGATAGCCCAGGGAAACTTGGATTAATACCGTATAATATATTGATTGGCATCGATTGATATTGAAAGATT
>NZ_LT593744.1 GCF_900089075.1 Vaginella massiliensis | reverse complement strand
GAACGCGGAATAGCCCAAAAGCGGTTATAATTTTAGAAGAATAACCTGGAAAGGTTAACCATAGAAGGTGACAGTCCTGTATTCGAAAAGGTTATAGTTGTTAAATTGAGTAAGGCGGGACACGAGAAATCCTGTTTGAAAATGGGGGGACCATCCTCCAAGGCTAAATACTCCTGAGAGACCGATAGTGAACAAGTACTGTGAAGGAAAGGTGAAAAGTATATCGAGAAGATAGTTGAAATAGAACCTGAAACCGTACGCCTACAAGCGGTCGGAGCCCCTAAGGGTGACGGCGTGCCTTTTGCATAATGAGCCTACGAGTTAATGTTTCTGGCCAGGTTAAGTAGTTCAGCTACGGAGCCGCAGCGAAAGCGAGTCTTAATAGGGCGTATAGTCAGAAGTATTAGACGCGAAACCTTGTGATCTACCCATGGGCAGGTTGAAGCTTTGGTAACACAAAGTGGAGGACCGAACCGGTTGACGTTGAAAAGTCTTCGGATGACCTGTGGGTAGGGGTGAAAGGCCAATCAAACTGGGAAATAGCTCGTACTCCCCGAAATGCATTTAGGTGCAGCGTAGTGTTAAGTATCTTAGAGGTAGAGCTACTGATTGGATGCGGGGGCTTCACCGCCTACCAATTCCTGACAAACTCCGAATGCTAAGATATGTTTCACTGCAGTGAGGGCATGGGTGCTAAGGTCCATGTCCGAGAGGGAAAGAACCCAGACCATCAGCTAAGGTCCCCCAATGTATGCTAAGTTGAATAAACGCGGTTGGACTGCATAGACAGCTAGGATGTTAGCTTGGAAGCAGCTATTCATTTAACGAGTGCGTAACAGCTCACTAGTCGAGCGGTCCGGCATGGATAATAATCGGGCATAAGCATACTACCGAAGCTATGGATTTAACGTAAGTTAAGTGGTAGGGGAGCATTCTATCGGCGCCGAAGCATGTTTGTAAAGATGTGTGGAGCTTATAGAAAAGAAAATGTAGGCATGAGTAACGATAAAATCAGTGAGAAACTGATTCGCCGTAAGATCAAGGATTCCTAAGCTATGCTAATCAGCTTAGGGTTAGTCGGGTCCTAACATGTACCCTCATGGGGAAGTGGATGGCAAACGGGTTAATATTCCCGTACCTGCTCTCAAATAAAGTGACGGATGAATGTATTAGGTGCGTACTGACGGAATAGTACGTTGAACCTACGTAAAGTAGGGATAGTACACCAAGGCTTCGGCTGGCGTGATAATCCTAAGAAATTTGTTCCAAGAAATAGCGAGAGAAGCAGCCCGTACCGTAAACCGACACAGGTGATCGAGGAGAGTATCCTCAGGCGCTCGAGTGAGTCGTGGTTAAGGAATTAGGCAAAATCGACCTGTAACTTCGGGAGAAAGGTCGCTCCCTGCAAGGGGAGCCTCAGTAAAACGGCCCAGGCGACTGTTTATCAAAAACACAGGACTCTGCCAAATCGTAAGATGACGTATAGGGTCTGACACCTGCCCGGTGCTGGAAGGTTAAGGAAGGTTGTTAGCATTTGCGAAGCAATTGACTGAAGCCCCAGTAAACGGCGGCCGTAACTATAACGGTCCTAAGGTAGCGAAATTCCTTGTCGGGTAAGTTCCGACCTGCACGAATGGTGTAACGATCTGGGCACTGTCTCAACCACGAGCTCGGTGAAATTGTAGTATCGGTGAAGATGCCGGTTAATCGCAACGGGACGAAAAGACCCTGTGAACCTTTACTATAGCTTCGTATTGACTTCGGGTAACTAATGTGTAGGATAGGTGGGAGACTAAGAATTAGCATCGCCAGGTGTTAAGGAGTCGTTGTTGAAATACCACCCTTTATTTACTTGAAGCCTAACTTCGTACACACGAAGGACATTGCGTGGTGGGTAGTTTGACTGGGGTGGTCGCCTCCAAAAGCGTAACGGAGGCTTTCAAAGGTACCCTCAGCACGCTTGGTAACCGTGCGTAGAGTGTAATGGCATAAGGGTGCTTGACTGTGAGACCTACAAGTCGATCAGGTGCGAAAGCAGGACATAGTGATCCGGTGGTTCCGTATGGAAGGGCCATCGCTCAAAGGATAAAAGGTACTCCGGGGATAACAGGCTAGTCTCCCCCAAGAGCTCACATCGACGGGGAGGTTCGGCACCTCGATGTCGGCTCGTCACATCCTGGGGCTGGAGAAGGTCCCAAGGGTTGGGCTGTTCGCCCATTAAAGTGGCACGCGAGCTGGGTTCAGAACGTCGTGAGACAGTTCGGTCTCTATCTGTTGTGATCGTTAGAAGTTTGAGCGGAGTTGACTCTAGTACGAGAGGACCGTGTTGAACAAACCTCTGGTGTATCAGTTGTGCCGCCAGGTGCACCGCTGAGTAGCTACGTTTGGATGAGATAAGCACTGAAAGCATATAAGTGCGAAACTCGCCGCGAGATAAGACTTCTTTTAAGGGTCGTGGAAGACTACCACGTTGATAGGCTATAGATGTAAAGGCAGCGATGTCATAGTCGAGTAGTACTAATTACCCATAGACTTTTTTCAACAACGATTAAGAATCAATCAATCAAAATCAAACAAACACAGCTAAGTGCTAGGCGTTGTTAATCTTTCTTGT
>NZ_LT593743.1 GCF_900089075.1 Vaginella massiliensis | reverse complement strand
ACCGATGACCTCCTGCGTGCAAGGCAGGCGCTCTAGCCAGCTGAGCTAATTCCCCTCTTTTTTAGTGTTAACCAAGCTGTAGTCTCAGGCAGACTCGAACTGCCGACCTCTACATTATCAGTGTAGCGCTCTAACCAGCTGAGCTATGAGACTCTTTCTAAACTCTAAAAAGAGTGGTCTGTTTTCCTTTTTATTTCGTTTATTTATTTTTTTTAGAAAAAACTAAGCCAAGACAATTTGAGTCATAATAACCTAAACATCGTATTGCTCTAAATATGAGATGTTCCAGCCGCACCTTCCGGTACGGCTACCTTGTTACGACTTAGCCCTAGTTACCAGTTTTACCCTAGGCAGCTCCTTTGACGGTCACCGACTTCAGGTACCCCCAGCTTCCATGGCTTGACGGGCGGTGTGTACAAGGCCCGGGAACGTATTCACCGCATCATGGCTGATATGCGATTACTAGCGATTCCAGCTTCATAGAGTCGAGTTGCAGACTCCAATCCGAACTGAGACCGGTTTTGAAGATTCGCATCCTGTCACCAGGTAGCTGCCCTCTGTACCGGCCATTGTAGCACGTGTGTAGCCCAAGACGTAAGGGCCGTGATGACTTGACGTCGTCCCCACCTTCCTCGCGGCTTACGCCGGCAGTCTCTCTAGAGTCCCCGTCTTTAAACGCTGGCAACTAGAAATAGGGGTTGCGCTCGTTGCAGGACTTAACCTAACACCTCACGGCACGAGCTGACGACAGCCATGCAGCACCTTGCATTCTGTCCGAAGAAATATCCATTTCTGAATACAGCAAAATACATTTAAGCCTTGGTAAGGTTCCTCGCGTATCATCGAATTAAACCACATGCTCCACCGCTTGTGCGGGCCCCCGTCAATTCCTTTGAGTTTCAATCTTGCGATCGTACTCCCCAGGTGGGATACTTATTACTTTCGCTTAACCACTGAATCCGAAAATCCAACAGCAAGTATCCATCGTTTACGGCGTGGACTACCAGGGTATCTAATCCTGTTCGCTCCCCACGCTTTCGTCCATCAGCGTCAATGTTGTATTAGTAACCTGCCTTCGCAATTGGTATTCTGCGTAATATCTATGCATTTCACCGCTACACTACACATTCTAGCTACTTCATACAAATTCTAGCTAAACAGTATCAATGGCAGTTCCTCAGTTGAGCTGAGGGATTTCACCACTGACTTATTTAGCCGCCTACGGACCCTTTAAACCCAATAAATCCGGATAACGCTCGCACCCTCCGTATTACCGCGGCTGCTGGCACGGAGTTAGCCGGTGCTTATTCTTCTGGTACCTTCAGCTACTCAGCTCGTGAGTAGGTTTATCCCCAGAGAAAAGTAGTTTACAACCCATAAGGCAGTCGTCCTACACGCGGGATGGCTGGATCAGGCTTCCACCCATTGTCCAATATTCCTCACTGCTGCCTCCCGTAGGAGTCTGGTCCGTGTCTCAGTACCAGTGTGGGGGATCTCCCTCTCAGGACCCCTAAAGATCATCGCCTTGGTGAGCCGTTACCTCACCAACTAGCTAATCTTACGCATGACTATCCTTATCCGAT
>NZ_LT593742.1 GCF_900089075.1 Vaginella massiliensis | reverse complement strand
TAACGTTTTCGGGCTTTGCGTTCGGGCGGGTATCGGAGCACAAAACTGTCAACCTGCACTGAACTTGAATAGAAGCACAAAGCTCCAAGTTTGCACGTCACCCCGCCTGACGCAAAACCCGTGTTATAGCCAGTGCTTCTTCTTTCTCTCATTTTGTTATACTATTAATTGTCTGTCTCAACACGTCTAATTGTTCTTTATAGTTATTCTTGTCAAAAGTCAATTGTCCGAATTTTGAATAGTCCCAAAAGTTATGACTATCAACAGTTCTGTGTGGTTGTTCAAAGTCAGCCCAAATGATTTTGTCACCCAATTCGTATGCCTTTACTTTCATTGGCCAGCAACCATCACATCCACATTCACATTCAAGCACTGAAACTTTGTCGTTATCGTCAATGTCATATTCGTCTGGGTTGGTCAGGTGTTTAAGCAAAGTCTCAGGAGTAAGTCCATCATAGCCGCCAGCGATATTTTCTGAACCTTCTTTTTTTGCGAAAGGCAGTTCATAAACTTTCAATAAGTCAATGAGGTCTTTTCCGTTAACTAAAATTGTCACAGACTTAAATTGATAATTGTCGTTTTGTTTGTCTTGTATTTTAAATTCTAATATATCCATTTGTTTGTTGTCTGTCGTTTGTTAGCATTGGCTATAACGTTTCGGGTATTTATGAAGGACGGGAGTTCTCACAAATACTTTTGTAAACATACTTTTATTTTTAATTTTAGCCAAATGAAAAAAGACGAGCCATTTGCCCGTCTTTCATAAATACCATGTTAGCTGACGTTTTTTATCATTACTAGTTATAATTAGGATGAGTTTCCATATTGATTTTAAAATTTCCGCTGATTGGTTTAATGATTTCAGGATGTTGTGGGTCATACATATCACAAGAAAAACTACCTTCCAAAATTCCTCTTTCACTATCATAGCGTGTTATCTCAAAACTTCCTGTATTCCCTAAGCTTAAAAATGAGTATTGGGCTGTAACTTCATCCTGAAGATATATAGA
>NZ_LT593741.1 GCF_900089075.1 Vaginella massiliensis | reverse complement strand
TCTGATTCTCCGCAAACACACCTAATATTTTTAGTATATTAGCGCTCAAAAAGCAGGGATTATGAACATATTCAGTTTTACGGCTCATTTCGGTTCGGAGGAAGATTGTCGTTTGCATTTCAAGGAGCAGCGTGATAAGGAAGGGGTTGTCTGCAAGCGATGCGGGGGCACTTCCCATTATTGGTTACAGGGTAAATGGAGTTATGAATGCAAAGGTTGCCGTTTCCGCACCTCGTTGCGCAGCGGTACGATCATGGAGAGCTCCAAGCTGCCGTTTCTGGTGTGGTACAAAACGATGTTCCTGATGAGTTGCACAAAAAAGGGATTCTCCACCAACGAACTCCAGAAGCAATTAGGATTGAAGCGTTACGAACCGGTATGGGCGATGGTACACAAACTCCGCAGGGCGATGGGCAACCGGGATGCAAGGTATACACTGGAAGGGATGATAGAACTGGATGAGGGTTACTTTTCGGTGGCCAGTAAGGAAATCGAGCGAGGCAAGGGTACACGTGGCCGGGGAGCCGAGGGAAAGCAGAACGTTGCGGTGATGGCCGAAAGCACCCCGTTGGAAGATATCGAAACGGGCAAAAAGGAGAAGCATGTGCGTTATTTCAAGGCCAGGGTACTGGATAGCCATCAAAGTGAAGGAATCAACGGCGTGGTCAGGGACTGCATGGAGGATGATGCCATCGTATTTTCGGACAAAAGCACTTCTTACGTTGACATCTCCGATCTGGTGGAATTGCACGTCACCGAGAAATCAGACGCCAAAACCACCAAGGAAACACTCAAATGGGTGCATATCGCAATCAGTAATGCAAAACGGACATTGCTGGGCAACTACCATAAAATCAAAAGGAAATACTTACAGTTGTATCTCAACGAGTTTATTTACAAATTAAACAGACGGTATTTTGGAGACAAACTCTTTGACAGACTAGTAATTGCGAATATAACAGGTGCATAAACGGATAATCAGAAAAA
>NZ_LT593740.1 GCF_900089075.1 Vaginella massiliensis | reverse complement strand
AACCGTTACCAGCAATTATGAAGACAGACCGTAAACTAAAAATCATATTCGGAATTTTATCCGTTGGACTTTTGACAACTTTGCTTATCAAGTTGACAAACGTTCCAGGAGGAATGATTTTGTCAGGACTTTTTCTTGGCGGAATGATTATTGTCGGAATTATTATAGGTTGCTTAATATTATCTGGACTGTTAAAGCTAATTTTCAAAAAGATTTCATTTCTGACAATTCTTTCGATAACGACAACAATTTCATTTTTAGCTTTTCACTACCAATTGTATTCACCGACTTTGAAAATCATAGTTCCTAATGGATATAAAGGTGAAATAAATCTCATTTTATCAAACGTAAAAGACAACATTTTGACTGTTGACAGTAACGGAATTGGCTATTTAAACGAATGGACATTTAACAAAACATATTCAAGACCAATAGTTGAACAATTAGACGGAAAAAATCTTGACAAAAATCTTGTTGGATTTAATCCTTCGACATTTTTTGGAACATCAATTGGTGGAGGAAATGCAATAAAGAGCTTAAGTTTCGAGATTGTTCCTGACAGCGTTTTAGGACAGAAACAATATTATTCAGCCGACTGGACAGAATATGTTGACAAAAAATTAGTTTTATTAAAAGACCCTAAAAAAGGAATTGAGAGAAATGAAGCAACTGTTGAAATTAAACCCGAATAAAATAACTGCTGGTAACATCGGTTTGGCAATATGGCGGCTGAAGTGCTTCTATGAAACATTTGTGCAAGGTTCAACGGCAGTAATTCTATTGAACTTTTGTGCAAAAAATCCGCCAC
>NZ_LT593739.1 GCF_900089075.1 Vaginella massiliensis | reverse complement strand
ATAACGGGAAAGGGCTTGGCGAAGGCGGGGATAAGAAAGCCGGAAATTCCAACTAAACCCGAACCGAGCAAAAACCATTTTCGTTTTTTCAAAATTACAAAAAATAAAAAAACTAAATGGTTTTTTGCGGCGAAAAGTGCTGAAATCTTCAAAATGATAACTTCAACCCCGCTTTTGCCAAACCCATGTTATCTGCCGTTTTTCTTATATTCACATTGTTGAACATTGCAATTTTCAATTTTTTCTTTTAGTTCATCATAGTTTACGCAATTTGTTAATCTGGAAAGAGAATTTAAAGTAATTGAACTTTGGCTTCTTTGATAATTATCAATAACACAAGTTGGAAGAACATAAAATTCCCATTGTTCCATTTTCATTGGGTCAATTGTTTCTTGGTCTTTGTTATGTAATAGGCAGAAAACGTAAACATCTGCGTGTCTTTTTGGTTCTCCTCGTGACATTCCATTGTCGGCATCCCAAAATTGAGCAGTTCTAATTGAAAATGAAATTTTTGAATATTGTTTTTGAGCCCAACTTTGAATGTATGCAGCAGATTTAACTTCAATTTTTATTCCTGTTTCTGAAGTTACATCATAAGCATCCCATTCATCACGTAAATTTTTAGGGTTCATTCCAACAGCAGTTCCAACAATAAATTCTGCAAATCTTCCACGAGTTGCATTACTCAAAATGTCAGAAACACTCCATTGCCAAAATTCAAGTAAAGAATATCCTACACTTTTTTCATTAAAAGTCAAATGTTCGTTTCCAATTTTTGGTGTCGCTTTTATCGTTTTAAGTTCAATTTCATTCATTTATGCGGGATTTTTTATAAAATGGCAGATAACGTTTTGG